>NZ_CP150288.1:4800000-7586178 GCF_045040695.1 Paenibacillus sp. FSL K6-0108
CTCGTTGTTAATCAACGTTAAGCATTTATTTATTTTGCTCAGCGCTCTTTAAGATCAGATCAACAAACAAATCAATTTGGGCTGTGATGGCGATTGGATCATATCGATAGAATGTGTCAAAATCATTCTCGAAGAATCGGTGATTCTTCACCGCATCCAGACCGTTCCACACTTTGGACTGTTTGAATTCCTTCAGTGCTTCACCTTTTTTCTCAGGATCGTACACCGTCATGAACATATAATCTGTTGCATATTCAGGCAGTACTTCTAGTGATAGCTGCACGGTCTGATTGTCTTTGCTCACCTTGCTCGGCATTTTCAGCTTCAAAGCGTTGTATACAACTTGTCCGCCCCGGCCTGCGTTGTCGCCAAAGATCCACAGGTCTCCTTTGTCCGTCAACTCGTATAATCCTACGGTCGTATTTTCGTCCACGATGCCTTTCAGCTTCTCGCGTCCCTCTGCCGCCTTTTGCTCATAATCGGCAATGAACGACTTCGCCTGCTCCGGTTGACCAATCAAATCACCAAACAGCTCCACGGTCTTGTAGATATCTGTCGCTGTACCATATGGGATATGCACAGTTGGTGCAATTTTGGAAAGTTCCTCGTAGTTATCATCATACATCACAACGATTAAGTCAGGCTGTAATTCCAGCGTCTTCTCCACGTTAACGGGATAGCCCACGTCTGTAGTGTCTTTTAGCTTGTCCTTAATAAACGGATTATCAAAAGCACTGGGCTCCACACCAATCAGATTACCACCTACAGACAGAATTTCGCCCCCGTAGTAATCAGTCACGATGCGTTTCGGATGCGCAGGAATGGTAATTGTTCCTTTATCCGTCTCATACTCGCGTGTTTCACTATCCGCTGATTCATTCTGAGCTGTATCGCTTCCAGTGGATTCCTGATTCTCAGTTGTCTGTCCTGAGCCGCTCCCCGTTTCATCCGTTGTCTTTCCTGCATTTCCGCAGCCCGCAAGAACTAGCGTAAACACAATGAATAATGTGCAAATGGAAAGAATTGATTTGGATTTAAACATAAACATGATGCCCCCTAAAATTCAACACTTTTTATGATAATGGTTATCATTATCATTGGAATCATAGCAGAAATGGTTACTACCTGTCTACAATTTTAATTGAAATCCATAAACATAGGGATCGAGCCAGAAAGACCCGATCCCTATATCAGATATACACTTAGAATTTATAGATCTGCTCCATCATTCGGGCTACAGCTACTGCACCCTGTGCACGATTAGCTTGCTGTTTAGGCGCAAACGAGCCATTTGCCATTCCTTGAAGCAGGCCTTGCTCCTGCATGGCTGCAACTGCTTGTTTTGCATATTCAGCAATATCTGAGCTGTCATTAAATCCGTTACTGCTGGATGATGAATCATTAACTTCACTGGCGTTCTGCTTCATAACCTGTATGGCACGGTATAACATCACCGCCATATCTTCACGAGAAATACGATCATTCGCTCCAAACGTGCCATCTGCCCGACCTTGTACAATTCCCATTTCCAAACCAAGACGTACGGAATCTGAATACCATTGATCACTCTTCACATCTATTAAAGCTAAAGTAGATGTATCCGGGGAGTGTGATCCGCCAATCCCCTTCATGATCATTTGCAAAAATTGTGCTCGTGTCAATTCTCCTTGCGGACTGAATCGAGTATCTGTCATGCCTGAAATGATTCCTTTGCCATACAAATCATGTACTTCTTTGATGGCCCAAGAGTACGATTGCAAATCATTCAACGGCACCTGCACTTCAGTAATCACGAAACGGCCAGATTGAAGCGGCTTGAAAGCAAGACTCTGGGTCGATTCATCATATTGAGTAAAGGTTACTGGTTTCATTTCACCATTTGGCAGGAGTGAGTATACAACCATCACTACGTCTGCTGCATTTGAATTTTGCACATCCGACATTGCAATTTCAATGGATCGATCTGTCCACTGTAACGGCTGCCCGTTTAACCGCAGATTCACACTGAACACGTTGTGGTTACCGATGATTTTCTTTTGCGCTTCAGACAGATTAGCTATGGAATCTTCGGCCACAATGACATCCATTGTAGCCCCGTCTTCGTTACCAACATCCTTCAATAAATTTAAGGGGATACGGACAGATGTTTGTTTTATGGTCAGCTCCAGCGACTCTAATGCCTGATTACGTGCCCATTCCTGAAGTTGATTTGAGTTGAGCTGAAAGGTCACAGCCTTAGTATCCTTAGGAACATCTGCAATCATGGTTAGCTTTTTGCTCCCTGCTGCCATTCCTTGGATCATTTGAGACACCTGCTTCATATCAGGCTGAATCACATACGTGTCTGCTCCCGTACGTTTCCCTTTGAATGTAATGGAACCATTTTCTCCTGGATTACCGGATTCAACAGGCGGCGTTACAGGAGAATTGCCAGGATTCTGCGATGATCCAGGCGTGGAAGGCTGTGCAGGTTGACCGGGCTGTGATGGCTGAACCGGGGTCGACTCTTGCCGTTCAAGTTGACTCACCGCCTGTTTCAATGCGTTATCCGCAGCACTGATTTCCTGTGCACTGGCTTCTGCATCTTCCATAAGCACACGAGCAAATGACAGTGCCTCTACGAACACATTCCAGCTTGCGGCCGTGTAATCACTTTGACGCAGCTTCGCAGCGGAATTCACTGTAGTCTCCAGGGCATATTTGTCCGCCGGGAACACCCCGTAAGCTTCAAAATCCATAAAGCCTACCCACTCGGAACCTGCTGTTACGGTAAGACGAATATAACGCGCCTCCGTGCCTGCGGGCAGGATATGTCTTGGACTGGTGGATACAACGACATCACTCGTTGTATCCACCACTTTGACAAAATTCTCGTTATCGTTGGATACCTCGATCTTGTATTTAATTCCTCCACTCCACATGGACATCTCCAGCTTGCGAATCACGGCTGTCGCTCCCAGATCAACCTGCCACCAGCTACCCACACTTTGGTCTGTTCCCCATGAAGTAGTGGGGTCACCGTCAATCGCTCCCCCAGGCGAGTTGTCTTTTCCACCACCTGTACCGGCACTGCTTGATGCGGTAGCTGTTTTACTTGTTGTTAGTGCCTCCAGCAAAACAAGGTTGTTATTGGCTTTTTGAAGTGTTGTCAGAGCCCCCTGCACTTCGGATTGAATGGCATCCTGCTTGTCTCTGACCGTGATTGCCGATAACAATGCCGCTTTCAGGTTTGCCCAGCTTCGCTGTGTATATGACGATTCGGTCAGCTGCTGTGTTTCACCGATGAATTGTGTCAGCTCGGTTTTGTCCACATTGGATAAACCATGGATGGCTGCTTCGACTTGTTTTGCTGATGTATTTACCTCGGTTTGTGTTGCCCTTGAATCAGCCATGATTTGTTCTGCACGAGCAAGAGCCTTGGTCAGAACAGCCCATGTTGCAGCAGACCAGTCTGCTTGTTTATACGTTTTGGCATCGGCAATGATTGCCTCGAGAGCATTCCGATTCGCCGCTATAACATCAAGGTGCTGCATAACCTCATTAAGAGCAGTCGTTTCAGCGTCAGTCTCCTGTTGTGTCACACCACCAGTTGAATAGGCGAGTTTGTAAGTATTCTCGGCTGCCGATATGGCTGGACCGAGTGTCAGCCAGCTTTCAGGTGTAAAATCACTGGATTCAAGCGCCTTTGCACGTGTGATCGCTGCCGACAGTTCTTTCCGATCTGCGGGCAGAATCTCCAGGCCACGTTTGTACACATCCAGCGATGGCAGAGCACGTCCTTCATACGAGTAACCGCCATTCGCCGGATATTCGTCATAATCGAACATGGCGTGATTCTCCCACGCGTCTCCCTCGGAAGCAATCCAGCCAACATTGGCTGCAATCCATGCAGGTTCCCAATAGAAGAATCCCGCTCCCTTCTGATTCGGAACTTGTGAGATCATGTCCATGATTCCTGCAATCGCATCATATTGCCCCTGTACGGTTGCCGGGAAGGTAGCTCCTCCCACATTCAGCGTTTCTGGGTTGCCAATAATATTACCGTGGGCATCCCCGTTTTTATATGAGAATGGATATGACGTCTCAGCAATAATGACTTCTTTTCCATATTTAGCGGATACTTCATTCATCGTTTTGCGCACATCTGCGAATGTTCCGTGCCAGAAAGGATAATAAGACAGGCCGATGATATCGTATTCCAAATTCCGTTTCTCCAATTCGCCGAAATACCAGTCAAATGTGCTTGCCTTGCCGCCCTCAGCGAGATGGATCATAATCTGAACCTGATCCCCTCCTGGGACAGCGCGCACGCCGTCCACTCCACGCTGAAGTAAGGCCGCATTTTCATCAAAATTCACGTTGCTCTTCAATCCGTTTAACACACCGCTGTTAATTTCGTTACCGATCTGTACCATATCGGGCATTGCGCCCGCATCTTTCATCTCGCCTACTACTCCACGCGTGTAATCATACACCGCAGTTTTCAGATCTTCGAATGAAAGGTTCTCCCAGGCCTTGGGACGAAGCTGCTGACCAGGATGCGCCCATTCATCGGAATAATGAAAGTCGAGCAAAACCTTCATGCCTTTCTCTTTTACCCGCTGGGCCAGACGAATTACATCTTCCTTGTCGTTGTATCCATTCGATTTCTGTGGATCATTCCACAGACGAAGCCGCACATAGTTCACGCCACGGTCTTTGAGAATATCGAGCAGATCGCGCTCAGCTCCATTACTGTCCAGATAATAACCTCCATTATCCTCAATGGCTGTTAACGTGGAAATATCAACCCCTCTGACAAAATCACTGCGATATCCTTCCACCGTAACGGTAGCTACAGGTTGAATGAGAGCCCCATAGACGGCGCCTGTCACAGTAAAGCTGCCTGCTGATGCATACAGAGAAGGATCTACTTCCTCCCACTCAACCGGGACAACACCCGATTTCCCGTTCTGGTAATGCGCCGTGACTTTTGCAGGCAGAACAGGAGCAGTACGACTTACGGTAGACACGTTGACTGGATCATAACTTGTGATATCTAACGGGTCACGACCTTCCTCTTCGCCCCAGATATTCAACTCGGAAATGGCTGGCCACCAGCCATCCCCTGCATAGTAAGAAATGGTGACCTTTACATACTGAATTTCATCAGCCTGGAACTCCATATGGGCAACGCTCTGGGCAGTTTCGTTTTTCGACTGATCTGCTACCGGAGTCCAGGTACTCCCGTCGACAGAAACTTCAACGACAAACTTTACGACATTATCCTTGTCCTTCCACGTCAACTCAGCACCCGAAAGCTGATGTGGAGCTCCCAGGTCTACGGTCAGCTGATGCGGATTATTTACTGAGGTTGCACTGTCCGCACTCCAATACGTATCCCCTTTGCCATCAACTGCATGTTCCTTATTGCCTCCCCACTTCAAATCCTCAGCGCTGACTGTTACCGTCTTGCCCAGTGCAACGTTTACTTTTGCTGCTGCCGCTGCGGGTCGAACCACCAGACCCAGTTCACAGAATAACATCAGTAATACGAGACAGCCGCTTATGTATCTTTTGTGCACGCTTGATTTCCCCCTTATCATTTGTTTGTTTCAAAGTGAACAATGAATGTTGTAAATCATTATCATTGTAAGCGCTTTATAACAAACGAAGACACGGTATTATGCCAAGGAAACAGCAGTTATTTTAACTGAATGATTGGTAATTCCTTGCTCACTGTGGATCGATTCCCATTCCTAACAAAAAAATCTGTCCCTCGGCCTCACTAGGCAGAATGGAACAGATTTTGATCATGTGTGTTTAAATGCTTACTTGCTGAGCTTCAGCTCCAGTTGAACCTGAATGTCATTTTCAGTAGAGAGGACCACGGAATGCGGATTTTCCATACCAAAGTCTTCAAAGGTAACCATTGTTGTAGCGGACAACAAGACCTGATCATTCTCATAAGCGGCTTTTACGTCAAACGCAGCCTCTTTCTCAATCCCTTTTACCGTAAGGGTTCCATTCATTTTAAAGTCTACGGTCTGCCCTGCCGGCCATTCCGTCGGTACACCTTCAAAGGAGCTAGCCGTAAATGTAGCTTGTGGGTAGGTGGAAACATCGAAGAAATCGGCTTCTTTCACATGTCCATCCCGCTGGCTATTGCCTGAATCAATGGCACTCATCTCAATCTGTCCATCCGCTTTCATCTTGGAAGCATCGTCTACATTAAGGGTTAGGCTACCGCTGACCTGCTCGTCCGCAAAATTAACCGTTTCCCGGGATGTTGTTACCGAAAAATATACTTTCGAACCTTCGCTAATGCTCCAGTCTCCGTTCAATTGGTCTGCTTCCGCTGCTTCGTTGGATACACTTGTGCCGCTGTCCGATCCGGCTTCCGTTGTGGACGCTGCGGTGCTGGCAGGAAGCACCTGCTCAATCTCGACGTTATTGCCTAGGTAACTGTTCGCGAAATAATAACCTCCACCCCCAAGAATGACGATTGCTGCCGCACCTGAAATCATCCATCTTTTTGTCTTTTTGTTCATCTCTATTCTCCTCCAATGGGTAACGGTATAAGTTAGTTATTTATCAGCATTTTAACAGCCCAATGTGTCAGGATGACGTCAAGAGATGACGTATAACGCATTTCTTTCTGAAAATAATTGCCTCATTGGCATTGTGCTTCCACTCATGTAAAATCAGTACACAAGCTTCTCAATGTGAAAGGAGACACCTTTTTGAAATCCATACTCATCGTCGAAGATGAACAAGCCATTGCCCGAGTGCTGGCTGCCTATCTTCGAAAAGCGGGATTCGATGTTCGTCATGCAGCGGATGGCCCCACTGCCCTATCCCAATTTGATTCGGATGTGCCTTCCCTGGTCTTGCTGGATGTCATGCTGCCTGGAATGGACGGCTGGGATCTGCTGCGAATCATCCGTGAAAAAAGTGCTTGTCCCGTCATCATGCTAACCGCACTGGATGATATTCAGGATCGTCTGAACGGGCTGAATGCCGGTGCCGACGATTATATGAGCAAACCCTTTGTGCCCGAGGAAGTAGTCGCCAGGGTCAATGCTGTGCTTCGCCGCAATCCACACTGGACAGCTGAGGGCGAAGGCAAACGCCATTTCGGCAATCTGGTCATCGACCTGGCCGCCAAACAGGTGCTTTTAAACGGAGCCGAGGTTGCACTGACACCACGTGATTTGTCATTGCTCCTGTTTCTATCGGAATACCCCAACCGTACATTTACTCGGGACCATCTGATTGAACAGGTATGGGGCATGGACTATGACGGAAGTGACCGGGCTGTGGACCTGTCAATCAAGCGGCTGCGTCAGGCGCTCTCCCACTGGCTGCCGGAAACGGGAGAAATCCGGACTTTACGGGGAATGGGGTATCAATTTTGGATCGCCAACTAAAACGAAATACACCGAAACGTAAAACATCCATTCTGTCCTACTGGACGCTTCGATATTTTTTAATCCTCTGTATCGGTTTCACCATTATTGTTGCAGGGGCACTCTACTGGATCAGAACCACTTCCATTGAGAAAGGTCTCAAAACGGCCCAGCTGCTAGGGTTGGAAATCGCCGAGAAGGTAACAGGAACAGAAGACAACCTGTATATTCCCCCGGATCTTGACAGGCTGGTGGACAAGCGTACCAAGCTTTTCAATACAGATAATTACTTTTGTATTATGGTGCTCGACAACAATAATCAATTGATCTATTCGAAACCGAAAATGACGCAGCAGGATGTGTATTACAGGTTGTCTGACGACCTAAGCGAACCAAGAAACAAAAAATTCGCTGGGGTGACGGTTAACGTGACAGATGACGATCAGATGCTGGGTAAAGTGTGGGTCATGCAATCCAAAAAATCCATTGCATACAATCCGGAAACGATGCTGGTGGTCTGCATCCTGTTTGTTGCCTTAATTCTGTGTGGCTGGTTTACGATCTACCTCCTGTCCCGTAAGCTCTCCAGACCTATTCGCCAGGTTGCCCACGCCGCAGAGCAGATTCGAAACGGAAACTATGAAGTCAATTTGGATCTGAACACACGGGAACGGGAGATGAATGAACTCGTTGAATCTTTTCGCGAGATGTCCATCCGTTTGCAGCAATTGGAGGAATGGCGTGCCCTGTCGCTTGCAGGGGTAACCCACGAATTGAAAACACCCGTAACGTCCATTAAAGGACTCGTGATGGCTGTACGGGACGACATCGTTAGTCCAGAGGAAGCGAAAGAATTTCTGGACATCGCACTCAAAGAATCCGAACGAATGGAACGCATGGTCGCTGATCTGCTTGATTATAATGCCATGAGCGCTGGAGGTGTTGCGGTTCGTCGGGAACGCATAGATCTGAATTTGCTGGTGGGTGAGATTATCTATCAGTGGAAAATCGCGTACGAGGATAAGTCTCCCGAGATTGAATTGCATACGCCTTCGGGTACGCTTTATACCATCGGTGATGCTCTTCGAATTCAGCAGATCATCGTCAATCTGCTCAATAACGGGCTCCAAGCAGCTTCCGACCAAGCTACTGTCTTTCATATCCGTTTGCGTGAGGAGGCAGACAGCCTGTTTGTTGATGTACAGGACAACGGTACTGGAATCACCATAGAAGATCAACCCAAGATCTTCGAACGGTTCTATCGTGGCGAGATCAAAAAACGCCGCACCCGTGGACTAGGACTGGGACTTACCTATAGTCGCTTGCTTGCTCGAGCTCAGGGAGGGGATTTAACCCTGACCTCCAGCGGTCCCGAGGGGAGCCTTTTTAGCTTAAATTTGCCACGCTGGTCTGGGCCTGAAAAACCACAAGTAGAGCCATCGTACCGCACAACAGCTAACGCATAGCGAAATGACTGTATGGTATTAGCGAGCTTTCTCCATATGCCAAAGGATTGAAGACAAGCTCATGCAACAAGCAATTACGTGCGTAAACAACAAAAAGCCCGGCATTCCTTCATGGGAACCGGGCTATTTCAATATGTGACCGTGGTTGCTGATGTTTATCGGTACACTATGTGCTCAGTACACGAGGCATATATTCTGCATATGCATCATTAATGAATTGCTTATGCAGTGGACTACTTGCAATAATGGCTTTCCGTTTCGCTTTTAAGACAATCTGTTCTACATCCGCATAACTGCATCCCGCGAGGCGTTCACAGGTGAATTCTTCCAGTCGGCTTTCCTGCTCAAACTGCCCCATCAGCTTGCTAATGTACAATCTTCGGCTGGATTCATCCGGCATTCCGTAGGTCATTTTGGTATCAAATCGTCGCCATATCGCTTGATCCAACTGGGTCTCCAGATTGGTAGCGGCAACCAAAATGCTGTCTCCTTCGAATTCGTCCAGACATTGCAATAATGTATTGACGACACGAGCCATTTCTTTGACCTCATCATTACTTTCACGTGTACGACCTACGGCATCAAATTCATCAAGAAACAGCACACAGGGGTTAGCCCGTGCATATTCGAATAATTTACGGACATTGCTTCCCGTCTCCCCAAGGTGGCTGTGAATGATGGCATCGAGCCTTACAAGGACCAGTGGAAGCTGAAGTCGGTGGGCAAGATGGAAGGCAGTTAACGTTTTGCCTGTACCCGGAGGACCAAACATCACCATTTTGTTCGGCATCGGTACATCGTGCTCTGCAAACTGCTCTTTCATGCCGAGAATGGTAATAAACTCCTCCACAACTCGCTCATTATCTGCGGAAAATACAATATGCTTTGCCTTTCTTCCACACTCTTTTGGTGAATAAAAAGCGGCCATATCGATGCCTTTCGCTCGAGGTATCCGGTTTATATGGTTGGTTTTGCTCATTGTTGTTCGTTCTCCTTCTTCTATGTTTAAGGAAGTCATCCAAGTTATATCGTATCGATTCATTCTCGTTCATAATTAATGATTTTATTCGTAATTATTACTATTAAATCATAACATAAGACGGCCTCTTTGCAAAGTTTATGTGACTTGTCCATCATTTATCGTGAGTCGCTTCCAATTTGTTGCAAGCCACAGTAAAATTTGCTATTCTAAATGTGCATCGTTGTGTATAACGCAAAAAAGCCCTCTATTCACTCGAGAGAGCACAAATTTTTTCAGATTTGCAAGCGGCAACTTGCCATTTCTGGATGTTCTTTTATACCAACGACTGTAATCCAATTAAAGTGAGGTTATCAATCATGGCAAAAGACGTATTATGCGAGGTTAACTCCTGTCGTCACTGGGCTGAAGAGAACAAATGCAACGCATCTTCAATCTACATCGTGAGTCACAGTTCCAAAAAAGTAAGTGAATCCGCTGAAACGGATTGCAAAACATTTGAAGTAAAATAAATTGTACAAGTTGAGGAGCCCTTGCGGTTCCTTTTTTCTTTTCCTATTGTAACAAGAATGATAATTATTATCAAGCTCTTTTCTGCAAAAATCTGAACTCCCCTCTCTTCATGCACATTTGACTGCCTATTAACGTACACTACGAGAGCAGTCAAACTGCCCATGAACGAATAGATCGTAGAGGTGAGTAACGATGCCAGTAAAAAGTGGCAAACAGTACATCGAACGTATCGATGCCCAGACAGTCCCGTGTTGGTACAAAGGAGAGCTTGTTTCCGGAAAACGTTCTGAACATTTTGCGTTTGCAGGTTTGATGGAAACACAAGCGAAGTTGTACGATCTTCAGTCCGATCCACATTTAATCGATACGATGACTTATGCATCTCCTTCTGACGGAAAACCAGTAGGTATGTCCTTTCTGCCTCCAACCAGTGTGGATGACTTGCGAAGACGCCGCGAAGCAATGAATATTTGGTCAGGGACTCATCATGGTTTTTTGGGACGATCACCCGATTATATGAACACAGCAATTATGGCCTTTTATACTGGGGCATATATTCTTGAAGAAGTATCGCCACAATATGCCGAAAATTTGAGAAACTACTATGCCTACTGCCGGGATAATGATATCACCCTCTCCCACGCCTTCATCCAGCCTCATGCCAGTAAAATTTCCGGACAGTTGGATGAGATCGAAGATGCCATTGCCGCCAAAGTGGTTGATCGGACTGAAGAAGGTCTGATCATTAATGGTGCATTTATGATGGCTACTCAGGCCGCTACGTCAGACGAGATACTGGTGTATCCCTCCCCTTCACCGGCACCGTTCGAAGATGAAAATCCGTTCGCTTTTGCCTTCGCTGTTCCGAATGACCTGCCTGGTATCAGTCTGATCTGCCGGGATACCTATGCAGCCGAATCCAATTTCAACTATCCGCTCAGTTCCAGATATGAAGAGATGGACAATATCGTTATTTTCGATCATGTGCTTGTTCCTCATGAACGGATATTTTTTGCTGGTAATGAGGAAATGTCTGGCCGCCTCTTTAGCGGAAGCCATTTCCACATTCACGCAGGACATCAGGTCATATCCCGATATATTGCCAAAACGGAATTTGTCCTCGGCACAATCCAGTTACTTGCAGATACGCTCGATCAAGCTGGGGAAACTCACGTAGTGGAGAAAACAGCCCGTATACTTGCCGGCCTTGAATCATTAAAAGCTTTGGCAGTGGCAGCAGAAGCAGGTGCCATAACGGATGAACGGGGGTTTGTATTACCCGCTCCCAAACCATTAATGGCAGCCAACCTGCTGTACCCCAAGTTGTATCCTGAGATGATTGAAATTTTGCAGCTCTTGGGTTCCAGCGGCGTAATTATGGTACCTCAGGAAGAAGAATTCCGCTCGGATATCGCACCTTACCTGAATACGTATCTGAGAGGAACCGACATGGAATCCAAGGAACGCACCGCATTGTTCCGACTAATCTGGGAGCTTGGAGCGGGATCATTCGGAGGCAGACAGACCCAGTTCGAACGGTTCTTTTTTGGCAACACAATCACCGTGTCGAACCGGATGTACTCTGCATATTCCGCAGATCAATCGTATCGTCAGCTCGTTCGTAATTTTATTACCAAGACTGGCAAATAAGAATGAGTAATGATCATCTCGTTTAAACGAGATGATCATAGACCGTCATCAGTTCAGAGGCTGGTCTGCCTGCGTCGGTGTCCCGAAGTGCAGACTGGTCTCCGTAACCGATATGAAATACCCCCAATACCTTTTCCTCACTTGTTAAACCCATTAAATTCATAAATACGGGATGCTGTTGATAATCATTGATCTTCCAGACGGCATTTAAGCCTTGCTCCGCTGCCAGGATGCAAAAACGTTTGCTCCAGGCTTTTGCAGGCAATAAATGGTCCTCCCTCGCACTTGAAGGGGCGACAACAACCAGATGGGCCGGAATAGCTTCAGTATATTGATATGTAGCCCAATCCCCGTAGCGATCTGCCAAATGTGGCGGGTAACTCTGTCTGACCGCCTCCAGATACAGCTGGCGTCCTTCACTGGCGAACAACATAAATCGCCAAGGCTCTGAACTCATCACATACAAAGATGGATCTGCTTCATCCAGCAACCGTCTTATAACCGACTGTGGCACAGGCAACGGGCTGAATTCACAAGTTCCTGTTCGTTTCTTGCCGCTTGCTGCACCTTGTCTCAAACCGGTAGACATGGCTCATCCCCCCTTAATCTGCACGATAGTTCACATCATCCCTTGTCTTTCTTTACATCAGCCAGTTTTTTTTCGGTTCCGTCTCACTTCTCCACCGATCCACCTCTTCATGCACTCTGGCTTTGTCCCTTACCGTAAATTGATCAGATTCCATTATCTCTGCACTCGGAACACTATCCCGTATCAGTCGAATATAATCCATTGAACGAATAAGCGATTGACGTCCAGGGATATATCGAATCTTGCGACCTTCGAGTAAACAGTAGATTTCGATCATGCCTGGCAACTTGCCAAAGGCTTCCCAGCAGAAAGCGCTCACCATATGCTGGAACGCCTCAACAACGTTTGGATCATGGACAACCATATATTTTTGAATGAGCAGTGAATCCCAACCTTCTGGCTGCCAAGCTGCCTGGAAGATCATAGACAGTTGCATCGACAGGGCAGGAAGTTCTGTTCGCCATTGTTCAAACAAAATGGTCGGATGCTTCAGATCATCGTTCATGGCAATGGCAAGGGACATTTCATCCGTAATTTTGTTTTTTACATCCCAATAATGAAGTACCGATTCGAAGCCGGCTGCCTTTCTAGGCCACCACTTTTCGAGTAAATACTGTACAGGCACTTCTTTGCGCACATCCGGGTCCAAACTGTAAAAAGCATTGACTGCATGGCTGACCGCATATTGTACACGGTGTCTCCATTGCAGCGGAGAGCGCTGTTCAGCCTCTGGTTCCGGGCGGATGAACCGATGCGGACTGCGCAGCATCTCTTCCAATTTGTAATCTTCAAGCAGCCGTACCGGTTCGTCTGGCATTCCCGGCTGAATAACTGCCTGAATATTATGTCTTAACATGCGTTCTTAGGACACCTGTAATCCAGCAGCAGCGAAACGTTTACCAAAGTCACGGCACGTATCCTTCTCCTGCTCCATCGGACTATATTCAATTTTCAGCATCTCTGGAGATACCTCCGCCCCACGTTCCAGCAGCTTTGCAGCCGCAAGATCAACGGCCCCGCAGTATTGCTCGTAAGAAGTATCCCCGCTTCCGAACACTGCAGCCCTTTTGCCACTAAGATCAAGTTCATCCAGCTCTTCATAAAAATCGAGGAATTCATCTGGCAGCTCACCGTCTCCCCACGTATATACACCAATGAGAAACCCGTCATAATCAAGTACATCAGATGCATTGCAATCCGTTACGGACTTGAGATCCACTTCATGCCCACCTTGTTTAATCCCTTCTACGATCAGCTCCGCAATTTCTTCCGTATTTCCTGTCATACTTGCATAAGCCACTAACAATTTAGCCATCTATTTTTCCCTCACTTTTTATTGTTCATGTCATACTTTTCCTGAAGAAGTAACATTAGAATTTATCAAAATCATATGTGATAATGATTATCATTGTCAAATTAAATTTTCAATCGGTTTCCACTTCAGTATATGGTGATGGAGCAAATTCAACACCATATTAGGCACTGTACCCTTTCAGGGGCCTACCACAACTGGCGTACAGGCCCTTTTTTGTTGTACAATAGTATCCAAATGACTTTTGAAGGATGGATAAATCATTATGTACGTAGCAAAGAACTGGAAGGACTATGAAGTAATCGATACAGGAGGCGGCGAAAAGCTGGAGCGTTGGGGCGATGTTATCTTGCGCAGACCCGATCCACAGATTATTTGGCCCCTTGAAAAAGAAACCAATGAATGGCGCCAGGTTCACGGTCATTATCACCGCAGTTCTTCGGGCGGCGGCAGCTGGGATATGAAAAAACCGATCCCGGAACGCTGGACCATCGGATACGAGAACCTGAAATTTCATATTAAACCAACCAGCTTCAAACATACCGGTCTGTTCCCTGAACAAGCGGCTAACTGGAGCTGGATGATGGATAAAATCGCAGGGGCAGGTCGTCCCATCTCTGTACTAAACCTGTTTGCTTATACAGGCGGTGCAACGGTTGCTGCTGCTTATGCCGGAGCTTCAGTTGTTCACGTGGATGCCGCTAAGGGCATGGTACAGTGGGCCAAAGAGAATGTTCAATTATCCGGCCTTGCGGATCGCCCTGTTCGTTTCATTACAGATGATGTATTCAAATTTGTACAGCGCGAACAGCGTCGCGGCAATCGGTATGACGCGATTATTATGGACCCGCCTTCCTATGGCCGAGGCCCTAACGGAGAGACATGGAAGCTGGAAGAGAACCTCTACCCTTTCCTGAAATCATGTATGGAAATTTTGTCGGATAACCCACTATTCATGCTGGTCAATTCCTATACAACCGGGATTTCCTCTACCGTTCTGCGCAACATGCTGACAATGACGATGTCTGCCCAATACGGGGGTCAAATTACGGCAGGCGAAATTGGTCTTCCAATTACCCGCAGTGGTCTGGATCTGCCATGCGGCATTTTGGGTCGCTGGGAGTCTTGATGATGTCCGAATTTTCGCAAGGAACCGGTAATATCCCGATTCTGTTTGAAGACAATCATCTGTTAGGCATTACAAAGCCGGTCAATGTACCTACACAGGAAGATGCATCAGGAGATCCGGATTTGCTTACACTGCTCAAACAGGATTTAAAAGAGCGGTATAACAAACCTGGCAACGTTTATCTCGGACTGGTGCATCGACTTGACCGCCCCGTTGGTGGTGCGATGATTTTTGCCAAAACATCAAAAGCTGCATCACGATTATCCGAGACGGTTCGGGGACGTCATTTCCGCAAAATATATGCGGCAGTTGTACATGGAAAATTGCCTGCACAGCATGGGACGTTAAAACACACGCTGCTGAAAGACGGAAGTACCAATACCGTCTCCGTTGTGCCCAAGGGTACAGCTGGCGGTAAAGATGCCGTTTTGGATTACCGTGTCATCGGCGAGACCGACCGTTATAGTCTGGTTCATATTGAGCTGCACACTGGCAGATCTCATCAGATTCGGGTGCAAATGAAAGAAATCGGCTGCCCACTGTTCGGAGATCAGAAGTACGGTGCAGGTGTGAATAAACCCGGACAACAGATTGCTCTCTGGTCTGCCATCGCAGCTTTTCCTCACCCGGTAACGAAGGAAGAAATTATCCTTCAATCCCTGCCTCCCCGTGAATTCCCATGGGCAGAGTGGCCGGCTGCTGTGTATGATCAAGCATTTAAAACAGAACACTAATCGATATATTTAAAATAATCATTCCCAGGATCAGATCAATCTGACCATAAACCGTGTCATCCAGATTCCGTATCTGAATGGCACGGTTTTTTACTCCAATGGAAAGGAAGATTCACTCTTATGACACCCTTTACGAAACAGGTCGTCGCTATCATCGCAGCAATCCCTGAAGGAAAAGTCATGACGTATGGACAGATCGCCGCTCATGCAGGCAGCCCAAGAGCTGCCAGACAGGTTGTACGCATTCTGCACTCCATGAGCCGGAAGAAGCGCCTTCCCTGGCACCGCGTCGTCAACGCCAAAGGACTGATATCCATTCCCGACGAACATTACCGTTTGATGCAGGAGACGGAGCTCATTAGCGAGGGCGTTGAATTTCAAATGGATGGAAGCATCAACCTCAGACTCTTCGGTCATGATCCGGGTCCTGACTTTCTCCTTGGTCCATCGACCGATGAAAAATAAAGTCAACACAAGGCATAACCAAAAGAGAGTTCAAGCAGTGTGATCTGCCTGAACTCTCTTTTGGTTATATAAGACCTATATTAATTCATTGATAATAACAGAAATCTAGTTTGACTTAAGCTGTTGCATTCACTTTTTGTTGCTCCGTTGTTACTGGTTCAGTAGCCGGTTTTGTTTTACGGATAAAGAACGCCAGCAGGAGAGCAACTACAGTCATCGCAGTTGCTACGACAAACGCATAGTTTACACCATAGATTGTTGCATCAGCGGTAGCATTCAGCATCGCAGCCTTATCATCCGGAGAGATTTGGCCTGCTGCTAAAGTATCTGCCAAATGGGATTTTAGTTTGCTACTCATAATCGTAACGAGAATCGCAGTACCAATCGCCCCAGCAACCGTACGCAATGTGTTGGACATCGCTGTACCATGCGCATTCAGGCGCTGTGGAAGCTGATTCAGACCTGCTGTTTGAATTGGCATCATCAACATCGACATACCGAACATACGGGCTGTGTAGATAAACATCATGTAGCCATATGTAGTGTCGATCGTCAGGCGGCTGAGCCCCCAAGTTGTAATAGCGGTAATGGCAAGACCCGCAACGGACAACCAGCGTGCTCCAACTTTATCGAAGATGCGACCTGTAATTGGAGACATAATCCCCATCAGGATGGCGCCCGGCATCATCAGCAAACCAGATTCAATCGGTGTGAAATGGCGAATATTTTGCAAGAAAATTGGAAGCAAAATCATACCGGCGAACATCGCCATCGTAACAAGCATGTTAATGATCGTTGTTAATGTATACATATTGTATTTGAAAATACGGAACTCCAAAAGCGGATGATCAGTTGTCATCTGTCTAATAACAAACAGAACCAGGGAAATGGCCCCTACGACCAGACATGCAATAACAATTGCACTGCCCCATCCGTCTGTACCCGCATCACTGAAGCCGTACAACAAGCTACCAAAACCGAGTGTGGATAAAATAACACCTGGATAGTCCAATTTAGGTTTGGATTGACGTGTTACATTTTTGACAAAAGCAATACCGATGGCAGTGGCAATAACGGAGAATGGCAAAATGATATAGAACAACAGTCTCCAGGAATAATGTTCAACCACATAACCTGACAGTGTTGGCCCTATGGCCGGAGCGAGAATCATCGCGATCCCCATCGTACCCATAGCCTGACCACGCTTCTCAATCGGGAAGATCGTCAAGAATACAACCGTCATCAGAGGCATCAGAATACCTGCACCTGCTGCTTGAATAACACGACCTACCATCAGAATACCAAAGTTCGGACTTAAACCACATACCAAGGTTCCTAATGTAAATAGCGTCATGGCTGTAATAAAAATTTGACGTGTCGAGAATTTGGCAATCAGATATGCCGTAACGGGGATCAAGACACCATTGACGAGCATATAACCCGTAGTTAACCATTGTGCTTTATTCGCTCCGATGCCCAGGTCCTCCATAATTTTAGGAAGAGCTACGTTCATCAACGTTTGGTTCAGGAAGGCGACGAATGCACCGATTAACAATGCGGCCACAATCGGGCCTTTCTTAATGTTGTCCATCGCTGAGGATGGCGCTGCTGCTGCAGTAGTACTCATTGGTTGTTCATCTCTCTTCCTTCTAACTTTTCAATCATTTGATTATGAATTCTTAGCAGGTGCTCAAGGTCTTCCTTCGGGATCTCCAGAATGGGTGACACACGCTCCATCCACAAACGGTGTGTTTCCTGCTGGGCCTGTTCCCCTTTGTCCGTAATCTGAAGCTTTACGGATCGGCGGTCTGAGTCGGAACGTGTTCGAACAATGTACTCACCCTTGACCAAACGCTCCACCACAGCGCTCATCGAGCTGCTGCCCATATGACATAGCTCAGCCACTTCATTGATACCAATCGAGGGGCGCTCTCTCAAAATAGATAACACCATAAATTGAATCGAAGTGAGCTCAATTTCCTTGTTTTCATTCCAGAATGCCCGAAAGAGCATTTGATTGACCTGCCGAAACGAATTAATAATGTAAAATACTTCGTATGTGTCAGACATTAATTCACCCTTTTTACTTATGGAATATAATATTTCGTACACGAAATATCAGGGGAACAATTACTTATTATAACAAAAATATTTACATAGTCAACTCTTTACATATAAAATTTTAGAATTTATTCTCAGTCCTCTAGAGAAGGCAAAAATCTTCAAATTACACTATAAATAAAAAATAACCACAGTCCTCCTGCAATGTTTTAGCAAGAGTTCCATGGTTATTATTATTCGCACATCCCTCGTCAATTAAGATGTGGATAAGGCATGCTCTTTTGTTTTTTGCGTCGTCATTTTGCCTAGTAGATATACCAGTAATTGCTGGTTATGCATTGATATGTTGCTGAGGACCGAATTCATAAATTCATTGCGAATTGTGATTCCTCGTTCAGTCTCCATACGTCCCTTATCAGATAAGGATACCCATACAATTCGTCGATCCTGATCATCCCGATCCCGGCGAATCAGACCGTTTTTCTCCATACGATCCAACAACATCGTTACTGCTGCGGGTGTTGTAGCCAGAAAAGGAATCAGATCGGATGGTTTCATCTTCTCGTGATCCTCAAGAACCTCCAGTACGGCCAGCTGCGCCTCTGTTAACGACGGTGCCAGCTCATGATCCATATGCAGCTTGTAGTCCTTGGTCAGCTTCGACCAGCACTTGGCAAAATCGGAATTATACATCTTGAATCGCTCCTCTCTGCAACGGGTTATCACTTCACCTGCTTAAGTTTTCGCCCTTCAAAGCCGCATTCCTGCTGCCTTTTTTCAATTTCCCAGCGATCGACCGTAATCGACGAAGGTTGTTAAACTTCGCATGGAGACCCTCTTTTAATCCGCGTTCGAACAACAAAATAAGACTCTTCACATGACAGGTTTCCCTGCTCTGCAAAGAGTCTTTCTTGAATCCTTATATCAGGAAGAAGCTGTCTGATTCTCTGCGAGATCCATGATAAGCTCCACAATTTCATCCTGTTTGTCCACATGCACAAGCAATTTACCGATATGCTTCCGTTCAGTAATAGGTACAGCTTCGGAAGAAATGTGATGTGATTGACCTTCCTTGGTCATCACCGTTACATTCCGTTGTTCCCTGCAGTAGAACGCTCCGGCAATTCGGCTCCCATTCGGTTTCACCCGTTTGCCTTCCTTGAACTCAAATGTTGCCAGTCCCTTGCCGCCACGGCTCTGCAGAGCATAATCCAGCAGCAGCGAGCGCTTACCATAACCCAGGTCAGACAATATAGCAATCTCGCCTTCGTCACCTTCCACCCACAGCACAGAGACGACTTCATCCGTTTCTTTTAACTGAATACCACGTACGCCTCCAGACACACGTCCCATCGGATTCACCTCATCCTCACGGAAACGGATCGCCATGGCTTCTTTGGTGATCAGCATGATGTCCTTGCCACCTGTACTTAGATGAACGGATAACACCTCATCGTCCTTGCCGACTTTGCATGCAGCTACAGCGCCGGAACGCTTGGTGACATACTCCTTCAGTTCGGTACGTTTAACCTGCCCTCTGCGGGTGACAAAGACCAGACTGTGGTCCGGTTCTTCAAAGGATTTAACAGCAAGCACACTTGAGATCCGATCATCTTTTGCCAGAGGAATAACATTCACGATCGCTGTCCCCGGATCTTTCCACTTGAATTCCGGCACCTGATGCACAGGTAACAGAAAATACTGGCCTTTCTTCGTAAATACCAGCAGGTTCTCAAGCGTGTTAACTTCAAGGACCTGAGCGATATAATCACCTTCCTTCACACCACTTGCGTTACGTTCACCGCCGGATCGTGTGAATGACTGCATGCCTGTACGCTTGATATATCCCTCTTTGGACAATGTGACAAACACATCTTCCGCATTCACCAGCACCTCAAGGTTAACCTTAAGTTCTTCCACTTCGCCCTGAATGGCTGAGCGACGATCAATTCCGTATTTCTCACGAATCTCCATCAGCTCTTTGCGGATGACTCCGATCAGTTTGCGGTCACTATCCAGAATGGAGCGTAATTGCGCGATCTTCTTCATCAGATCGCCGAGTTCCTTTTCCAGAGAAGTAATCTCCAGGTTCGTTAAACGGTATAATTGCAAAGTCAGAATGGAATCCGCCTGACGTTCGGAGAAACCAAACATCCACATTAGATTATTTTGAGCATCCTGACGGTTCTTCGAGGCTTTAATAGCCGCAATAACTTCATCAAGGATGTTAAGAGCTTTGACCAGACCTTCCAGGACATGTGCACGGTCTTCTGCCTTCTCCAGCTCAAAGCGGGTACGGAACGTCACCACTTCACGCTGATGGGCAATATAAGCCTCGAGGATTGATTTCAATCCCAATTGTTGAGGGGCTTTGTTTACAATCGCAACCATGTTGAAGTTGTAAGTGACCTGCAAGTCGGTTTTCTTCAGCAAATAGGCCAAGATGCCTTGTGCATCTGCCTCTTTTTTCAGTTCAACCACGATTCGCAGGCCTTCACGTCCACTTTCATCCCGCACTTCGGCAATTCCCTCAACCTTTTTCTCAAGCCGAATGTTCTCCATCGCGGTAACCAGACGGGATTTTACAACCTGATAAGGAATCTCGGTAATCACGATTTGCTGTTTGCCGCCACGCATATTCTCGATATCGGTTTTGGAGCGAAGATAGATCCGCCCCTTACCTGTACGATAAGCATCGAGAATTCCATCGCCACCCATAATTAATCCGCCTGTCGGAAAATCCGGACCTTTCATGAACATCATGATCTCGTCCAGTTCTATCGAAGGCTTCTCCATCACGGCAATACAAGCATCAATGGTTTCTCGCAAATTATGTGGAGGGATCTCCGTTGCAAATCCAGAAGATATCCCACTTACACCATTGACCAGCAGGTTCGGATAACGGGATGGTAATACAACCGGTTCTTTGGCCGTATTATCAAAATTATCCTTAAACAGAACAGTCCGTTTCTCGATATCGCGAAGCATCTCCATTGCGATGGGCGACAAACGGGCCTCCGTATACCGCATGGCCGCTGCCGGGTCATCATCCTGCGACCCCCAGTTTCCATGACCGTCCACAAGCATATGCCCCATTTTCCATGGCTGTGCCATCCGCACCATACCATCATAGATGGAGGAATCCCCGTGAGGATGGTAGTTACCCATAACATCCCCAACCGTTTTTGCGGACTTCCGGTATGGTTTCTCCGGAGTATTACCAGAATCGTACATGGCGTAAAGAATACGCCGCTGCACCGGTTTCAATCCATCCCGTACATCGGGAATGGCCCGGTCCTGAATAATGTATTTGGAGTAGCGACCGAAACGGTCACCTACGACCTCTTCGAGAAAGGCCGGCATAAATTGTTCTGATAGACTCATTCCAAGCACCTTCTATTCTTCGTACTCTGTAAAGTCAACGTTCTCTACAATCCAGCGTTTGCGCGGGTCAACCTTATCACCCATAAGTGTAGATACACGACGTTCCGCTTTAGCTGCATCGACAATTTCCACCTTGAGCAATGCCCGCGTTTCCGGGTTCATCGTTGTCTCCCACAGTTGATCCGGATTCATCTCACCAAGCCCTTTATAACGTTGAAGCTCCACATTGTTTCCAAATTCTTTCATGTAGTTCGCCAGCTCTTCATCAGTCCACGCATAACGCACACTAGCCATTTTGCCTGATTTGCGTGTAAGTTTGTATAATGGCGGCTGAGCGATATATATTTTGCCTGCATCAATGAGTGGTTTCATATAGCGGTAGAAGAAAGTCAGCAACAATACCTGTATATGTGCACCATCTGTGTCGGCATCCGTCATAATTATGATTTTGGAATAATTGCTGTCTTCAACTGCAAATTCGGTTCCAATGCCTGCTCCGATCGCGGATGTAATGGCACGGTATTCTTCATTTTTGAGGATATCGGCCAATTTTGCTTTTTCCGGATTGAGCGGTTTACCCTTAAGCGGGAGTATCGCCTGGATCTTGGAGTCACGTCCCTGTTTGGCTGAACCACCTGCGGAATCCCCTTCGACAATAAACAGTTCATTCCGGGTAAAATCCTTGGATTGTGCCGGAGTCAGTTTGCCGTTCAGGTTGGAACTCTCACTGCGTTTTTTGCCGGTCCGCATCTCATCCCGAGCTTTCCGTGCAGCTTCTCTGGCTCTGGAGGCCTGAACTGCTTTGCGAATCAAGGTTTGCGCTACCTGCGGATTTTCTTCCAAAAACCGTTGGATGTTCTCGGACACGACAGAATCCACTGCACTACGCGCGGAAGCGCTACCGAGTTGATCCTTCGTTTGTCCAACGAATTCAACCTCCGACATTTTGACACTGATGACCGCCATCATGCCTTCACGCAAATCATTACCTTCGAGGTTTTTATCTTTTTCCTTAATCATGCTGGTGCGTCTCGCATACTCGTTCATCACCCGAGTGTAAGCCGTTTTGAATCCGGTCTCATGCGTACCGCCGCCCCTAGTGGGAATCGAGTTCACGAACGATGCCAACGTTTCCGTATAACCGGCGTTATACTGAATCGCCACTTCGACCTCAATATCATCCTTCTCCGCATAGAAGTGAATGACATCATGCAGCACATCTTTATTTTCGTTAAGAAAAGCAACAAACTGACTTGCTCCGCCCTCATACATATACTCATCCTGATTGCCTGACCGTTCGTCCTTGAGCACAATTCTCAGACCCGAATTCAGAAAAGCAATCTCCTGAAGACGCTCTGCCAGTGTATCATAATTCAATTGAATGCCGTTCTGGAAAACGCGAATATCCGGTTTAAACGTAACTTTGGTCCCCGTCCGATTGGTATTGCCCAATACTTCGAGACCTGATACCGGTTCTCCGACATGCTCAATGCCTTTTTTGTCCTGCCAATACTCGAATCGTTGACGATGTATCTTGCCATCACGGAAAATCTCGACTTCAAGCCATTCGGACAATGCGTTCGTAACTGACGCACCTACACCGTGCAAACCGCCGGATTTTTTATAACCTGATCCACCGAACTTTCCGCCTGCGTGCAAAATCGTAAACACGACCTGGGGAGTAGGAATCCCTGTTTTATGTATACCTGTCGGAATTCCCCTTCCGTTATCCTGAACCGTAACAGAACCGTCCTTATGCAGCGTGATATCGATTTTGGAGCAGAATTTGGCGAGATGTTCGTCGACAGCGTTGTCCACGATTTCCCATACCAAATGATGTAGACCCGAAGTACTGGTGCTGCCGATGTACATCCCCGGCCGTTTCCGTACCGCAACCAGTCCTTCAAGTACTTGAATGTCGTCCGCGTCGTAGCCTGAAGACCCTTGTCCTCCGCCTGTCGAACCTGCCGACATATCGATTTGCTCGACCATTCATGCTCCCCCTTCTTAACTTGCAACTAAAAAAATGCCTGAAATGCAAACAGATGTTTTCTTATCCTTGTCCATTTTAATTCAAGATATCCCGTTTCGTAAAGACAATGAATGACACAAAGAGTGAAGCAATGCCCCAAACACTAAGCACAATAAGGGAAAAACCCAAATTCATTCCTTCGATTGGTGGCAATCCGCCCGACAAATAATCCGGAAGTTCGAGGTTAACCATGAATAAATACTTGGCTGATTGCCAAGATGCGGCCATACTGGTGAGAATGGTTCCTGCGATGAGTGCTGCCATCATGATAACAATACTTGCAGCTGTACTTCGCACTAAAACAGAGACCATGAAGGCGAGCATCGCCACAATTATACTGACAAACCAGATCAGTCCTGCCTGCATCAGCATATATAGCCACTGGTCCACAGCATGTACGGCTGACATATCGACATCCGTACCCACAACCTTGAATCCGGTAAAGATCGGCATGCCGAAACCTTTATATCCGAACACCGCTCCCGAGATGACATAACAGATAATGTACGCCGACACCACAATAATCGAGACGAACATAATTAACGTGATAAGTTTACTCAGCAGCACTTTCCAACGTTTGACGGGACGGGTCAGAAGCATTTTAATCGTACCTGTGGTCCGCTCACCGGATACCAGATCCGAAGCAATTGCCATAATGAGCAGTGGGATAAACAGTCCAACGGCATTATTCATGAATTCCCGCGTAAAAGTTACACCGCCAGGCTCCTTCGGATTGATGTCATTCTCCAGATAGTATTGCATTTGCTGGATGTACACAGTCCTGTACTTTTTGTATTCTTCAGGTACCCGGTCACTGCCAAGAGAGTTTTGATTATCCGTGATGGCCTGTTGCAGTTCAAGACGCCAGTCGCCGCCAAACTTGTCACGATTATTTTCCGCAGATTTCATCTGAGCATACGTAAACATCGGAACCAGAACCGCGAGGACGATAAAAATAATATAAAGACGTTTTTTCTTTACCATCTTGATCGTTTCGTTTCGAATCAGCGGCATAATGTTACTCAATGGATTCACCTTCTGTCATTTTTAAGAATAGCTGTTCCAGCGTAGGCTGAATCCGCTGCACGCCTTCAACCTGAATGCCTGCTTGCACCATTTGCTGCACCAGAGCCGGAATCCGATCTTCGTGCATTTCAGCAACAACAGCATTTGGACCAAGTCCTGCAACAATGGTATCATCCATAACATCAGCAGGCCGATCCACGAGGGAAACCCCTGCATTCAGCAGCATTTGTTTACCTTCTTCCAGTGGAGTAACATGCCATATCGCCAATTTGGAATGGTCTTCAATCAGTTCATTCACGCCGCCAACTGCCAGCACACGCCCTGCACTGATAATTGCCACTCTGTCACAGAGAAGCTGAATCTCGCTAAGCAAATGACTGCTAACAAAGACAGCCATGCCTTCGCTTGCAAGCTGCTTAATAAAGACGCGAAGTTCCTTAATCCCTTTGGGATCAAGTCCGTTCGTTGGCTCATCCAGAATCAACAGTCGCGGACGTCCAAGCAATGCCTGTGCAATGCCAAGCCGTTGACGCATCCCCAGGGAGTAAGTTCTTACTTTATCATGAATCCGCTGATCGAGGCGTACAATATCCACAACTTCCTGAATACGGTCATTATCCACCCCTGGCTGCATGCGGGCAAAATGCTCAAGATTCTCCCATCCGGTCAAATAGGTGTACACTTCAGGGTTTTCAACTATGGAACCGACGTATTTCAGAGCTCGTTCAGGATCACGATTGACATCATAACCACAGACTTGGATTTTACCTTCTGTTGGTTTAATCAGATCGACTAACATCCGAATGGTTGTTGTTTTTCCGGCACCATTGGGTCCCAGAAAACCAAAAATTTCGCCTGGTTTGACGTCAAACGTAACATCCTTAATGATCCACTTGCGTCCAATCTTTTTCTTCAGATGTTGCACGGACAATACGGAATCCAACTGTTCTTGAGTCAAATCTTGTACCATCTATTTCCCGCTCCCTTCTGCTGGAGTCTCTGCCTGATATTCCTGTGCAATCCGAACCGCAATTTGCTCGTAGCCTTCTCCATTAGGATGAAAATGATCTGACGACAGATATTGTCCGAGATGATTTTCAAACAGATCAAAGGTTGGCACAAGTGTCATCTTGTCCTCGTTGTTCAGAACCTTCATTGCAGCATCGTTCCATGCAGCTACAACCGCATTTCCCGGCTCTTTGAGTTCCTTCACATCTCCAAACGGATTGTAAAGCCCTATGTAGGCAATCTGTGCGTCAGGGTTAATTTCTTTTACTTTCTTCAAAATCTCCTGCAAACGCTTCGACGTCTCCGGCAATGCCGCAGTTAATGACTCTGCTGTTGGCGCATCCTCTCCCTGAAGAACTTGCCCACCCTGGAATAGATCATTGGCTCCGATCGACAACAGAATAAAGTTGGATTGCTGTAAAACATAACGTACACCCTGTTCATCCAGCTTGCTCAACAATGCATCTGTTCTCAAACCATTCACACCCATATTGTTCAGCACCTGCACATCATATCCCTGATTTTTGAGCAAGTTACCGGCCCGTCTTACAAAGCCAAGCCCTTCATCGTCTCCCGTACCTCTTGCCAGGGAATCACCGATCACAGCCATTCGAATTTTGCCATCTTTCACGGCAGGCTTTGATTGCTCATTATCCTTCGCAGGTGTCGTTGTCTGTTGTCCTGTACCTAATTGGGCATCTCCTTCAGGAAAAATGACATCTTTAATGGCGTATCCAAATCCAAATAACAGCAGCAATGTTGTCAAGATGGATACTGTGCTAATGGTTCTCCAGATCCATGGCGCTGAATCAAGATTTCTTTTTTTCATTCATCACATCTCCGCTCATGTACACCTGGTCGGGTACCTAAAATTTAAAATGATTTCATATTAAGATGACGCTTTTTCTAAATAACATAAATGTTCTGTCGTTAATTTGCAAATTTTGCCGACATATAAGTGGAATTCAATATCCAATAATCTTTTACAAAAAAAAGTTATGCCACGCACAGCTTTAAGCTGTGATGACATAACCTTTTGAACTAAAAGTTAGATTATTCTTTAATACAATTCATTAATTGCCGATAAATTCTTGAGCCCAGTAACCGTTGTAGTATCCAACACCGATTTTCGTAAAGTTTTTGCTCATGATATTTGCACGGTGGCCTTCGCTATTCATCCAGGCTGTTACAACCTCTTGAGGTGTTTTTTGCCCTTTTGCGATATTCTCACCAGCATAGCTGTAAGTCACTCCGAATTGTTTCATCATGTCAAATGGAGAACCATAGGTCGGTGATTGGTGATCAAAATAATTGTTGTTGCTCATATCCTTAACTTTGGCTACAGCCACTTTGTCCAAAAGAGCATCGGAAGCCAATGCGCTCAAGCCTGCTTTCGCACGTTCAGCGTTCACAAGTTTTACGACCTGAGCTGCAAAATCCGATTGTGTGCTCTCGCTGCCAGTGTTGCCTGTATTTCCTGTAGTCGTCCCAGTTCCACTATTCGAAGGATCTTTGGCAGGTGTAGTTGCCGGTTTATCTTCTTGAGCTGGTTTTGCAGGTGTTACCGGTTTAGCAGGTGTTGTCGGTTGAGCAGGTTTAGTAGTTTGATCAGGCTGTGTTGCAGGCTTTTCTACTGTTGTTTGCCCTTCGCCATTGGATACAGTGTAACCATTATCTTTCAGCCATTGTTCAATATACGCTCTTATGCTTTCTGCATTCGTAATTTTATACGTTGCAATTTTAGTAGTTGTTTTATATGATGCATCTGCAGCAGAAGCGGAAGCAGGGAGCATAACCCCTACGGCAAGTACGGCTGTCAGACTGCTGGTTACGACGGTTTTCATCCATTTCTTCTTCAAATTCATTCATCTCCTTAGAAATTAGTTATGACAACTTTGTAATTAATACTCTAGGAGTATATCAATTCAATAGTAGATTGTGAACCCATAAATTATGGAAAAGTTACTTTTTTGTCATTTTTAGATCCTGTTTCAAATGGGTGTGGACGGTTTATACTACATTGCACCATATCCTGCAAGCTGATCTTAAAACGCTGGCATATCAGCCAAAATCGCAACCATCAACCTTAAATTGCGGCATAAAAAAAGGGCATCCGGACAAAAAATGCTTACCGAATGCCACTTATCTTTTATTCATCATTCACCACACTAAAAACGTGAAGATTGCGATAAAATAAAACTCTTTTTCTATAGAAGGACTTTACTGAAACGATAGCCTTTCTTCTGGAAACCAATATGCTCGTAGAAAGAATAGGTTGTTGAAGTCACTTCACGGTTCGCTCCAGTGACAAACAATTGTTTACCACCTTGCTGTCTGCTCCAATCCTCGGCATGAGCCATCAGACGACGGCCAATTCCGCCCCCACGATGTTCTTGCCCTACAATCAAGGACGTAATTTGTGCAGCAGGTTCCGGATAGGCATGACTTTGCACACATTGCAAGCCAATCACACCAATAATTTGTTCATCCACTTCGGCAACAAGCATGCATGCGTTTGGATTGCTTTCCAAACATTCAATGCGCTCTTTCATGACATTGGCTGTTGTGGGATAGCTGACCTCTCGCATCAGTCCCGTTACCGCTTCAGCATCTCGCAGTTCACACTCTCGGATCATCAGTACAGGGGCCTCAACATTATTGGACATGATTTACCTCCACTTTCAGCATATTAGCGGCTTGTACCGCTGTTTTACGAGCTTCTTCCACATCTTGGCCAGCACTTAATGCTACAGCCATTCGGCGTCCCACTTTGGTCTCAGGTTTGCCAAATACACGAACCTGAGTACGAGGAAGCGCCAGTGCTTCTTCAATCCCGCCTACAGTAAAGTCAGATGTTTCATCATTAGCCTTCAGCGTTGCTGAAGCTCCCGGTGTCAGTAAATGTACACCCGTAACCGGAAAACCAAGAATTGCACGCACATGCAGTGCAAACTCGGAACTATCTTGCGTTACCATAGTAACCATGCCTGTATCATGCGGACGAGGCGATACCTCGCTGAACACGACTCCATCTGAAGTCAGGAATAATTCAACCCCGAACAGTCCATAACCACCAAGTTCATCGGTAACAGACTTGGCAATATGACAAGCTTGCTCCCATTGCTCGGGTGTCATCGCATGAGGCTGCCATGATTCGACATAATCCCCATCTTTCTGAATGTGACCGATCGGAGGACAAAATACTGTCCCTGAGACAGATCTAACCGTGAGCAGCGTAATTTCGCTGTCAAACTTCACAAAGCTTTCCACAATGACTCGTACGGATTTGCCGCGCGCTCCCGAAAGAGCAATGTTCCAGCAATCCTCTACGTCATCGGATGTACGGCATACACTCTGCCCTTTACCGGAAGAACTCATTAGTGGTTTGATGACGCATGGTGTACCCAATTCACGAACAGCTTCCTGAAGTTGTTCCAGGTTGTCCGCAAAAAGATAGGCCGCTGTCGGAAGGTTCAATTGTTCGGCTGCCAGACGGCGGATGCCTTCGCGATCCATCGTTAAACGGGCAGCACGGGCCGTAGGAACGACACAAAATCCTTCTTCCTCAAGCTCGAGTAAAGCTTCTGTTGCGATTGCTTCAATCTCAGGTACGATGTAATGAGGTTGTTCCTTTCGGATCAATTGTTTCAGAGCTTCGGCATTTAACATGTCGATGCAGTAAGACCGATGCGCAACCTGCATGGCAGGTGCGTTTTCGTAACGATCAACAGCGATCGTTTCTACTCCCAGTCGCTGGGCCTCAATAACGACCTCTTTTCCCAATTCTCCGCT
This sequence comes from Paenibacillus sp. FSL K6-0108, assembly GCF_045040695.1. Taxonomy (NCBI): domain Bacteria; kingdom Bacillati; phylum Bacillota; class Bacilli; order Caryophanales; family Paenibacillaceae; genus Paenibacillus; species Paenibacillus sp. FSL K6-0108. The sequence continues at coordinate 4,829,529 of NZ_CP150288.1, forward strand.
GCCCAATAGCAGCATTTTTTTGGCTTGAGCCGAAAATGGAGCACCCCACATGTTCTTTCCAATCCTCCCAAAGAGAAATCTTCTATATCTATCTCTCTATTTTCGGGGTTTTGGTTAAAGAATGCAAGAGTGCTCCCTATTTTTCTTGTGAATTTTACAAGATTTTTTGTGTTTTTTCGATCAATTTTTACAAAAATCTGTATTGAGCTTCTATTAATCCATTATAAACTCCTTGTTTCTGGATAAGTTGCTCATGGTTTCCTTCTTCCTTGATTTCGCCATGATCCAGCACGATAATATTATCCGCATTTCGGATCGTGGAGAGACGGTGGGCCACCATAAAGGAAGTTCTTCCTTTTAACAGCACTTTCAAAGCCTCCTGAATTTTGAGCTCGGTTTCGGTGTCGATACTGGCAGTTGCTTCATCCAAAATCAAGATTCGTGGATCGGCCAGCAAGGCACGGGCAAAGGATAACAGTTGACGTTGTCCCATGGATAATACATTCCCGCGTTCTTCGACTTCCGTATCGTATCCACCCGGCAGCTTCATAATAAATTCATGGGCGTTAACAGCCTTCGCAGCTTCTTCCACTTCTTCATCGGTTGCATCGAGCCGTCCAAAACGAATATTATCTCTGATCGTACCAGAGAAGATAAACGTATCCTGCAGCACAATACTGATCTGGCTGCGCAAACTTTCAACCGTGACATCTCTTACATCATGACCATCAATGGTGAGACGTCCGCCAGAAATGTCATAGAAACGGCTGATGAGATTGATAATGGTACTTTTACCTGAACCCGTATGTCCTACAAGTGCAATCGATTGTCCGGCAGCTGCAGCGAAACTGATTCCCTTCAGCGCCTGTCTGCCCTTCTCATATTCAAACACGACATTGTCGAATACAATATCTCCTTTAATTGAAGAAAGTGGCTTGGCTCCAGGTTTATCAGCAATACTTGGCTCCTCATCCATAAACTCGAAGATCCGTTCAGAGGAAGCCATGGCAACGAGCAACTGATTATACATCTGTCCCAGTCGGTTAATCGGGTCCCAGAAGTTCCCGACATAGTTGGCAAAAGCTACGAGCAATCCAATTGTAAGTTGATCCTGTTGAATCAGGTAAGCACCAAACCAGAACAGGATTAACGTTCCGAAGCCGCCCGTAATTTCAATCAGAGGACCAAAGCCTTGGTTCATGGCCGATGCTCTGTCCCATGATTTTTTGCTAGACAGATTCATGTTGTCAAAATACTTCATGTTTTCTTTTTCCTGCGTATAGGCCTGAGTCACACGAATCCCCTGAATGGATTCATTCAAATGGGAGTTGATGCGTGAGTTCTTCATGCGTACATCCTGCCAGGCACGGCGGATCAACACACGCAGTTTGGTCGAAATAATAAACATGAGCGGAACGGTAATAATGACCGCAAGGCCCAGTTTCCAGTTGATCAACAGCAAAATGACGATAATCCCGAGCAGCTGCACACAGTCAATCATGACATTGACCGCACCGTTGGTGAACAGATCCTGCAGGGAGTTGATATCATTGGTGACACGCACCAGCACCGAGCCTGCAGGTCTTTTGTCAAAGAAGTTAAAGGACAGCTTCTGAATATGTTTGAACAGATCCGAGCGAAGATCATAAATGACCCTTTGCCCGATAATGTTCGTCAATTTGATTCGATACGTATTAGCCGCCCATTGAATCAGGTACAATACAAGCACAGAACCAGCAATAATATAAAGCATCGTCAAGCTTGGCAACCCTGTTGCAGGTGCAATCGCTTTATCAATCGCCAAACTGATCAAAAATGGCACGGATAATTTCGTTATGGTACCCAGTATCATCATTAGAATAATGAGTGGCAAGAGTTGTCTTGCGTAAGGCTTCATGTACGAGAACAAACGTCCAAACTCACGCCAGTTAAACGGTTTTTCAATTATTTCGTCGTCCTGATATACAAAACGTTCATTCATTTTCTTGTCAGAGGTCTCTTTGACCTCGCGCCTATCGGCTACCGTTTCGGCACTCATGAATTCACCTGCTCCCCAGCCTCCCGCTTACCGCGGGCAATATAATCTGCGTATTGAATCTCATATACGTCCCGGTAAGGCCCAGACTGTTCAATGAGATCTTTATGTGTGCCACGTTGAACGACACGTCCTTCATCCAATACCAGAATCTCATCTGCGTGACGCAGGGAAGAAATCCGATGCGCAATGATAAACGTCGTTCTTCCACGCATAACTTCCTGGAATCCGGATTGAATTTCATGCTCGGTTTCCATATCGACTGCACTGGTTGCGTCATCCAGAACGAGAATTTTCGGGTTTTTCAGCAGAGCTCTAGCAATTGCAATCCGCTGTTTCTGTCCTCCCGACAGGCCCATTCCCCTCTCACCTACAACCGTATCGTATCCTTCAGGGAATTCCATGATGAACTCATGAGCTTTAGCCAGTTTGGCTGCGCGGATAATTTCGTCCATGGTTACATTTTTGAGTCCATAAGAAATATTGTTACGAATGCTGGAAGAAAACAGGAACGTTTCCTGGAACACAGAAGCAATCTGACTCCGAAGGCTGCGAATTCCAATGTCCTTAATATTTTTGCCATCCAGCTTGATGGAGCCCGAGTTCACGTTATATGCACGCATCAGGAGCTGGATAATCGTTGATTTACCTGAGCCTGTTCCTCCCAGGAAGCCGATAACGGAGCCTGGTGGCGCATCAAAGTTAATATCGGTTACGGCCGGCATTTTATTGCCGTAAGCAAAGGTAACGGACTCAAAGGTCACATGCCCTTTGACTTGATCAGCCTCCACAATGACTGGATCTTCTGTCTCTTGCACATCTACCGGCGTATTCAACAGTTCCAACACCCGTTCACCCGATGCTTTGGATTGCGTATAGTTGTTGATATGGAAACCAAGGTTCCACATTGGACCGATTATGTACCAGATCAAACTGAAAAAGGCAACGAGTTGACCAAGTGTTAGCGAGTTGTTAATAACCATGTTTCCACCAATTAGGAGCAGCAGAACTACGCTGACAGAAGCGAGAATCTCCATGATCGGAAAATAGTGACTCCATAATGTTGCTGCATGAATCTGGTTCGTTTTGTAGCGCTCGTTGCGGACGGAAAACTTCTCCACTTCGTGAGGCTCACGTGCAAATGACTTTACAGTACGCACTCCTGTAATATTCTCCTGTACTGCTGTCGTCAGAGAGCTGAGCGCCAGCCGCATTTCCTGGAACGCGGGGTGAATTCGGGATTCGAATCTCAGCGCAACGAAGGCAAGCAGAGGAATACATATGAGCGTTAGCAAGGTAAGCTTCCAACTCATGGTCATCATCATGATTGCGCCGAATACGACCATCAGAACCATGTTGAGAATTTGAGCGAAGCCAAATCCGATAAAGTTACGGATCGCTTCGAGATCTCCCGTGAGGCGGGACATCAAATCTCCCGTTTTGGCCGTATCATAATACCGGAAGGACAAAAATTGAAGCTTTTCGTAACAAGCGTTACGAAGTCGGTACGCCAGGAAATTTCCGAGGCGACCTCCAAAAAGACCGTGTAAAAATTGCATTCCCGCTTTCAGAATAACGACACCTAACACTGTCAAAGCCAGTTTGGGAACGTCTTCAAAATTACGCGGAGTAATGACGTCATCAATCAGTATCCTTAGCAGGTTCGGATACACCAGTCCAAGCGCGGTCGCTATGGCGAGGCATAAGATCGATAAAAATAAATACGCGCGTTTCTCCCAGAAAAAGATCTGCAATTGCCTGAGAACATCCATGTCTCTCCTCCTCTTATATCGTTCAAAAACAGTATGAACATTTATGAAGTTTATCACCGTCCCCCATTCGCGGCAAAGCGAATAAGCGACCATATTCAGGCTACTTTCACCTTAATGCGTCAATAACGGAGGTAGATACCCTCCTATCAATCAAATGTTTGAATATTCTCTTCCTTTCAGGTTGTTCGGACCAAAAAAGGCTCCCTGTATGCCTTTAGAGGCAGGAGCCTTTTTGGGTACAACGACAACATTTCAGAATATCGCTATATAACTCATTTCGTTTTACAACCGTTTACATACAGACATGGGTTTGAATACCTTTTATTCACGTCCAATTTGCCCCAGTTGTACAGCCAGACTCTCCCATTCTTCGGCAGGAATTCCACTGGTCAGTGTCTCCTGAAGGGCACCCAAAGCCTCCTCGAGTCTCTCTTCCAATTGACGGGATTTATGCTGCAAAGACTGCCCAAGCTTATTGTCATAGAACTGGACCAGCTTATTCTCCGCAGCAGGCAGAACATCGATCACCATCTGTTTAATAACGGGGTCAAGTGCCTCCTGCAGCCGCTGTCGTCCATCTCCTTCAAAGAACTGTTTTGGATTACGGAAATAACTCAGATACGCTTTCCAACCCGAAGGTTCTTCCAAACGCACCTCTTCCAAAACAGGTGTACTCCAGCGTTCGTCCAGCGGCAACGACAGATCCATGCCTCCGGATAATCGTTTCAATTCATCTACACATTCGGTCACTTGCTTGAGCAGCCAAGACTGACCCGCCTGTTCGAGTCGGAGTGTAGTCGCAAGCAGTTCCTGTTCCAGTTCGATGGCAATCATGCGCAGCAGTTCGCGACCGCATGCAGCGAAGGCTGCTTTCAGGTTTCCGCGATCCTCACGAAGAACGGATGGATGGAACGCTTCTGCCATAAACAAGCCAAAACGATAACCCAGGCGCTGTCGCACATGGAACAGCAATTCAGCCGTTTCCTGAGCCAACTCTGCCTTCATGGACCGTTTTGCGAGCAAATGTACCCTCTGAAGAGACTGTTCCTGGATTGAGCCCAGCTCATCCCGACGTCGCTGTAGTACCTCTTCTCCCTGGGCTGCATCCTCGGCACGTGTCTTAAGACGTTTCATCACCCGTACGATCTCTTCAGAAGCTCCACCGACCGCAAGATCCGCAAGCTCTCTTCCTGCAAACCGGTTAAATTCTTCCTCGAACTGAATAAAGCCGGATTGCTCCAGCAATTTCGCATCGTTGCCTGTCTTGCCTTCCATTGCCAGCATGCTCGATACAGGAAAGAGGCGTGGTGCCCGAATGCCATTACTGCGCAGTTGTGTGCTCACATGGTCCAGTACCTGCTCCAACTCTTCATCAGAGGAAGACAAGTCACTCGCATTAACGACAAAGAACATCTGATCCATTGCCGAGCTGTCTTTCACCCGTCCCAATTGATTCAGGAACTGTCGGTCTCCCTGAGAGAAGGCATGGTTGTAGTACGTTACGAAAATGAGTGCATCCGCATTCTTCATATAATTGAAAGTTACGCCCGTATGACGGGCATTCACGGAGTCTGCCCCTGGTGTATCTACAAGGACAATGCCTTGTTCTGTCACATCACAACTGTAGTACAGGTCGATACTGTCGACAAAGCAAGACTTTTTCTCATTGGCGACAAAGTTACGATATCCGTTCAGATCCACCAGCACATCCTGGCCCAGTTGATTGGCGGTACTCTCCCAGCCTGCTGCGGCTGCCTGCAAAAAGCTGTAATGTGGACGCCCCGCCGGATGCACATCCTGTGGAGAAAGGGCTCTGACCCGTTTTTGCCAGTCTGCCCCAGGCTCGCCCAGTCCAAGCAACCGGAAGGAATACGCGAGATCCTCCTGGAAGGCATCCAGGGTCTTCATCCGGACACGGGCAGTTCCATGCTCCGTGCCACCGGACGGAGCCATGATCCGGTTAATTGCCGCTGTCGTTGGATGCGGCGAGACCGGTAACACAGCTTCGCCCAGCAGCGCGTTGGCGAAGGAGGACTTGCCGGCGCTGAACGCTCCGAACAGCGCCAGTGTAAACGTGCCGCCCGCAAGCGAAGCCGCGCGTGCACGCAGATCCCGTACCGCCGACCCCATGGCGGGGTACGGCTCTACCAGCGCAGCAGCGGCTTCCAGCCGTGCCGCCGCTGCGTCCAGGCGCCGGCGGCGCTGTGCGCCAGCCGCCGGCTGCCCGTGCACCGCCGCTGTGCGCGGCGGCGGTGCCCCTGGAGTCTGTGGTTGCGCAGCCACAGACTCTGCCGTGCCCGTGTGCGGGCCGGGTGTTTCACCCGGCTCGTGCGCGGGCACGGGCGGGCCCTGCACCTCCGGCAACAGCCCGGAGGTGAGGGGGCCCGCAGGAGGCAGCAGGCTGCGCAGCCCTGCTGCCTCGGCGTCGGCGGCGCGCTGGAGCGCCGTGTAGCGCGCCGCCGACGCGGATTGCGCCAGCAGCGCTGCGCGGCTGGCGTCCAGCGCCTGGAGCGCGGCTTCGCCCTGCCCGCCAAGCGCCTCAAGCAAGCGGTCGGCCAGCATCATGGCCGACCTGCGGTAACGGGCCTCAATCTCGCCCCGTACATCTTTGCTGAATTGAAGCACATACTCGGGAGATACCTCTGCGCTGGCGCTCCGCTTCATCTCCAGCAGTGCTTCATCTATCACAGGCAGCTCCGCGTTCAGCGCCTGCTCCCACTCAGCGCTCCATAGCTGATGGGCTTCACCCAGCTGTCTGAGCATCGTACGGATATGAACCTCGACTTGTCCCGAAACCTGATCCTGCAAAAGTCTAACAAGTTCAGCAGCACGACGCTGTTTCTCCTGTTCGGTCTTGCCACCAGAGAACAATAAGCCTACACGGAAACCAGATTTACGGCTCTCCAAATAGGCCGCGGCTGAGGTACGAATATCGGCAGGGGTCAGGTTCGCATTCGCCAAAAGGGGTTCCAACTCTGCCCGGAACTTTTCACGTTCACGCGAGGGTTTGGAACGAAGTTCTGCTTCCTTTTGATCCAAGAGACCCAGCTCCCGTTCCAGACGTTCGATACCTTCCTTGCCCCCAACTTCCTTCAGGAGCACTGTCTCTTCCTCTTCGCGTTCTTCTGCCTGTCTTGTCAGATGCTGCTCCGTCACATGGCTCGCAGAGCTTGCAAGGCTGTGCTTGATTAACCCTTCCTTCTCCTTCATCATATGTTCAATCAGTTGAGGAAGCTGCGCCCACTGGCTGTAACGATGCTCCTTGTCACGAAGCGAAGTAAACAGCAGACCATCATACCGAACTTCCCAGGCTGCAAAAATAGCTTCTACACCTTCAACATATTGGTCAAACGAAAGCTCCCGTTCCCGATGTTTATCAATCTGGTTTACGATCAGAAACAACGGTTTGCCCCAATCCGATAGACTTTTGGCAAAGGAAAGATTGCTTTCCGATTGCACATGATTATAATCCATCACATAGAACACCACATCGGCAAGATGCAGTGCTGAATGTGTTGCAAGGCTGTGGCCCTGATCGGTCGAATCCACGCCTGGCGTATCCAGTAATACCGCATCATCTTTCAGTAGGGGAATGTCATCCCATACTTCAATGGAGGTGTATGCCCCACCATTCTTGCAATACTCCTCCAATTGTTCGGGCGAAACCTCAAGAACTCCCGCGGAATTGTCAGCGCTTACGTTCGATGACGTATAAATGAGTGCTCTCGGCTCACCGTTACGGATCGATACAACATTCGCACTTGTAGGTACAGGACTCGAAGGCAAAACACGCTTGCCACATAAACTATTAATTAGACTCGATTTGCCTGCAGAGAAGTGTCCACAAAACGCAATCGTTAACTGTTTCATTTCCGCCTTACTGATCAAATCCGTTAAAGCCTGTACAGCTGTATGGTCCCCTGTCTGCTCCATCGCTTCTCGCAGTGGAAGCAGAGGTATAGCCATCTCTACTGGGTAATCTGTTCTGGACATGACTGGCCTTCCCCCTGGCTCCTCTAATTTGACATCTGTTCCGATGTCTTTATCTTATAATTCATTTATTTTACCATTATCAAGTTTGAAATTGAACGGTTTGCTATTTTCCACATAAAAAAATAAAACCGATGCTGTCGGTTTTATCTGTGAAACGATTGAATTCCATAAGCTTGCTGCGTCCATGCCCCATGGAATCACCTTCAAAAGGTAAAGCCTGTGACATAGAAGCAGCATATCTTATTATTGCGAATCTCTTAAGAAACAGCGTTCTCCATCGAAGGCAGCAAAATTTCAAATACTTGTCCATGCTGCAAAATCGTAATGTTACGACCTTTGTCTCTCATAACAACCACTTCTGGTTTCGTGGACATACGCTCCAGATAATGTTCCGGCACATCGCCAGAATGGCTTACAGTGATGCCTTCTACTTCTTTTTCTTCGTTTTCAGCCATTTCCTGTTCAACGATTTGTTCGAAAATATCGGAGAAGGCCTCAAAATTGTCAGTGTACACGGAAATGCATTTCATAATTACTCATCCTCTTCTGCTCATTAATTTATTTTTCGTTTTGGGGTTGTGGCACGTTCCTTATCTTTCCTGATTTGGGACGTTTTCATACGCTTTTTCCCTTCTCTGCATCTGTCCAGCAATGGACAAACATGACACCCCGGGTTTTGTGCCTTGCAATGGTAGCGTCCAAAAAATATGATCCGATGATGAGTTAAAGTCCACTCATCCCGGGGTACGCGCTTCATTAGTTTTTTCTCGACCTCAAGTACGGAATCATCCCAACCTGCCAGTCCCAACCTTTTGGATACTCGTTCAACATGCGTATCCACCGCAATTGCCGGGACTCCAAATGCATTGGATACAACGACATTTGCAGTTTTCCGCCCGACACCAGGGAGGGTCACAAGCTGATCATGTTCCTGAGGTACATCACCGCCATACTGCTCTATTAAAATTCGGCACATGTTCTGAATATGCTTGGCCTTGTTTCGGTACAAGCCGATCCGCCGGATATCCTGCTCCAGCTCTTCGAGAGGAACGGACAGATAATCGGCAGGACTGGTGTACTTTTTGAACAAGTCTGCAGTTACCTTGTTTACCGTTTCGTCGGTGCACTGGGCAGACAACAGGACGGCTACAGTCAATTCAAACGCGTTGCTGTGATTTAATTCGCAATGTGCATCAGGAAACATTGCTTCCATTGTATCGAGTATATGCCTAACAGTGGCTGCATTCATGAAGAGCTACCTCCCACAAAATGACTCCACGCGGTGGAGCCTTACTTCGTAGCTTCTTTCGAGTACTTTGCGGGGACCCCAAAAATCTTGCAAAAAAAACGTCCTGATACGGGAAAGATCCCGCATCAAGACGGTCATTCTTTTGATCCTCGAAAAGAAACGATTACTGTTTTTGGATCTCCAGTACAACATTGTTCAGGAGATACAATACAATATTATCATTATCTTTGAGAGATTGCACGCTTAAAGTGTTGTCACCCTGGTGAACAAATGCGCCTGTACCCAGTGCAAAACGATAATTCGTGTCCGATGTGGACTCACGTTTAACCAAAATTTGGTTGCCAACTCCATCATAAGACCAGAATTGTTTGCTCATCACTGTCAACACTCTGAAACGGGTGGAATTATCCGTGTCCTTCGTCATCTCAACACGGTCACCTACAGTAAGACTGCCAAGAGTGGTTAACGTAGATCCCGATTTGACCACTTTTACAGAACCACTAACAGGAACCGTTTCACTTTGACCATTAAACAGTTTCAGTGTAACGGACGAAGCATCAACAGATGTAACCTCCGCAAGCGTACGTTTAACAACTTGGACCGCTTTAGGCGTCGTTCCCTCAAATGTAACGTTAATCAGGTTGCCGGCTGTCAATTGTGAAGCGGTAATAGTCTGACCGCTTTCTCCTGTCAGTACCGCTTGATCAACGTAGAACTGACTTGTCAGCGAATCCGATTTCACACGAACACGACCATTAGTCTCTACAGAAACTACTTCAAATTGAGCCACGGTGTTCAAAGCCACTTTTTGCACATAGTCCTGATTCGAACCCAGCGTAACTGTGACATTATCTCCGATCTTCAGATCACTAAGACTTGCTCCAGATTTGTTGTAGATCTCGATGGTTGGAACTGTAGAGTACGGTACCGTGATCGTTTGGTTTCCAGACAACAAACTGATTTTTCTGCCCGAGGTATCAATACTGCTGATTGTGCCTTCGTATTTGTAGATCACTTTAACGGATAACGCACGAGTTCCCACATACGTCAGATCCAATTTGCGACCATCATTCAACAAAGACTCCAATCCAGCAAGTGTAGGCTTCGATGTGTTGTAGTCCAGCTTCGTTTTATCATCGAGCGTGAACACAAACGGTTTTTTATTGCTGTCGAGAACCGTCAATACTTTTGTTTTACCGTTGTAGGATACAACGGAAACCCCGTTCATTGGCTCCATCTGACGTCCAATCACTTGAATGCGCGTCACACGATCTTCAGAGTTTAGCGTAAGTTCAACCTGATCTCCATTGGTTGCGTCCGTAATCAGATCATTCAGCGCAGCATCCTGGATTCCGTTAATAATGACTTCCGGCTTTTCTGCAAGCAGCTTCGCTTCCAGTGATCCACCTTCACGTTTAAACGTCAGTGTCGATTGGTTACCACCGATCTCCACCAGTGTACCGCGTAAAGACTGCTCTACACCTTGCGACAATTCGATCGTTTGCAGGATGCTGTCTTTCACCGTATACTTCACTGCACTTCCCGCTTTGAGCTCGGCCAGGGAAAGGATTCGGTCCTGGTAACGAATCATCAGATTATCGTTGTAGGTATATTGCTCTGTAGTTCCGGCAGCATTCGTAAGCTTGATCGTTTTGGCAGCAGTCGTTACTTCCGCAACAACGCCACTATCACTTTTGTTGACAATACCGGACTTCACACGAATAACAACTGTCTTTTTGTCAGCAGAGAACGTCTCACGCTGTACTTCAATGGTGCTGTCTGCTGTTATATCAGACAGTTTGATTGCATTTCCGTTTTGATCGATAAATGCCGTTGCCTCATCATAGCCGTACGTTTCATAATTCTCGCCTACAAACAAGCCAATTTTATTCCCTGACAATGAACGGGCAAACGTACCTTCAACGCTTTCTACCTGTGGTGTAGCATCAACCACTTCGACATACGAAGCCGTACCGGTAGTACCTACAATCTGAACTTTTGTATACAGCTTCACATCCGCAGACGATGCACGGGATTCACTGTCTTTTGTAAAGTAAGGCGTACTACTGTTCACTGCAAAGTTGACAGCTTTTCCGTCCACAACAAGCGTAATCTGCCCATCCTTTAATCCAGTTACATAACCCGTGAATGTGTTCGCATACTTCGTATCCGTTAACATTTCGCCACGGCTGAAGAATGTAGCGAGTTGGGCACGCGTTACAGAACCGGTTGGATTAAATTTGTTACCATCTACGCCTTTGGCCAGATCCAGGCTTACAGCCAGATTGATGTAACCTTTACCACTTTCGGAAATGCTATCATTATCAGCAAATCCGGTAGATTGATTGTTTTGCGCCTTCGCTTCAGCATCTTTGTTCAACGAACGGATCAGCAATTTTGTAATCCATTCACGTGATGCCTGTTTCTGTCCCCAGGATGTTTTGGACACATCCACAGTGGATTCTTCCGTTTTATCAATCAGTCCCAGTTGAAGCGCCAAAGCGACATATGGCTTGAAATAGTTTCCCACTTCCATATTTGTCGGTAATGCCGTAGCCGTGCTGCCGTTCAACTGGTCCTCCTTGTTCATAAAACGGATCGCCATCGTCACAGCTTCCTGCTGCGTTACCGCGTCTCCCGGACGGAACAAGCCGTTATTACCGAGAAGAATGCCTTGATAGGCCAGCTTGTACACATGTTTCTCAGCCCAGTATCCGACCTTGATATCACTGAACAAACCGGTTGGTGCAGCTGTATTGCTTACAGTTGCAGTCTGGCCTTGCCCCGTATCTGTTGATTCTGCTGCCATGGCAGCTCCGCCGGCGCTAAGGGCCATCATGCCTGCAAGCACGGCTGAAACTACTTTTTTAGAGTGTGATGGATTGTTATATTTAAAAGTCACCTGTGATTCCCCTCTCTCATGTAAAACGGCCGATATTCCGCAGATTCACGGTAAAACAACATGCTGTACAGCCTATTCGGATCGTGTCATTGGATGCTCAAGATCCACATGTCCCATCAAACTCTCGGATTTCTGGCCGTCTACCAGCAAATCAAGCGATTTGACTTCATCAAACTGGAAGAACGTTTGCTTCAAAGCATCAATGGCAAATACTTCACCACCTGCACCAAGACGTGCCGTGTCCGGCATATGGATATCCAGCGTAAGCGCACCGTCTTTGAACTGAACAGATTTCAATTCAATTTCTTTCGCCCAAAGCGGAACGAGCTTGTCGTCCTTGCTTTGTTGCAGTGCTGCAAATGCAGCCTTGTACTTGGCATCATCCGAAGCGTAAGTGATATCTGCCGTTGCTTTGTGTAATTCCAACTCTTCCAGATCTGTGTAGTACACATCAATGGTTTTCTTCTCATTGCTTTCGGAAGTTCCAGGTTTCTCCGATGTAGTTCCACCCGATGGAGTCGTTGTACCCTCCGTGCTGTCTACTGTCGTACCCGGTGTCATTGTCGTTGTATCCTCCGGGTCCACGGTTACAGGTTCAGTAATATCCGTCTCATTCTGATCTTCAGACGCATTATTCTCTGTTCCCGCACCTTGAGTCTGATTTGGAGCTGGAGCAGCTGTTGGCTTGCTTCCACATCCAGCAGCAACTGTCATAACCGTTACCAGCAGCGCTGCAATCCATAATTTTTTGTTCATTCTAACTCCGCCTCCTGATCATAAGGGTTGAACCCTTATTTAATTCCCAGATACTCCTTGATCCCTGCAACAATTCCTTTGGCTACACTGTTCTGAAAACTTTCAGTAAACAATGCAGCTTCATCGCTCTTGTTGCTAAGGAAACCAGCTTCCAGCAAAACAGCCGGCATCGTTGTTTCACGGGTTACGTGGAGACTTGCCGTTTTTACTCCGCGGTCCTTCAGGCCAGATGATTGCAGAAGATACTTGTGCATCACCGTAGCCAATGCCTTGCTATTCGAACGGGTGTAGTAAGTCTCCACACCGTTTGCCGCTGCAGACCCACTGTTCGCATGAATGGAAATAAAGATATCCGCCTTCAATTTTTCTGCGATCTTTACTCGTTCACTCAAAGCCAAAAATGTATCATCGCTGCGCGTCAGCACAACGTCAATGTTAGATTCTTTTTTCAGCAATGCTTCCACTTTCAGAGCCATTGCCAGATTGAAGTCTTTTTCCTTCTTGCCGGTTACACCGGTGGCTCCTGGGTCCTGATCACCGTGTCCAGCGTCTACAACAACTACTTTTTTGCCGTTGTTTCCAACAGGAGGTTGCGGTGTTGTAGTGCCTTCTTTGTTCAAATCAATCATAACGAGACCGGAGTCACTTTGCACGTCATAACCTTTGGCATTACTCAAGTCAATGACAAAACGAAGGGTCGAAGGACTATTGCTGTAGAGAGAATAACGGATCTTTGAAACATCCGGATACCCACTTACTACCAGCTGTCCATTCTGGTTACTGTCCAAAGCTTGTCCTTCACTGAAAGAATCAGCGAAAGCGGTATTTGGCAAGTCTATAACGATTCGATCCGGTCCTGTCATCGTGAAGACGTTCGGCTTCGTGTTTCCGCTTGTTGCAATCAAAAAGCGGTTATCACTAAAGCTGATGCCGTTCACCAGTACAAGACCCTCCTGATCCGATCCTCCACCATCATTGCCAGAGTTCGGAGGAGTGGTTGTCCCGTTTCCGGAACCTGAATTCTGGGTAACTAATGTTACCGTCTTCGTTGTATTGTTCCAACCCACCTTAAGACCCATTTGTTCACCAATGAACCTTAAAGGTACAAGTGTGGTTCCGTTTTTCACGAGTGGCGGGGCATCCAGGTTCACGTTACTGCCGTTCACCGTTGCCGTCTTCTGTCCAACAATCATCTGCATGGCAGTGTTGTCTTTGCTAATAGTCACGGTGCTTGTTGCCTGTTTCCAGTCCACACCATATCCCAGGCTCTCCGAAATAACCCGAATCGGAACCATCACTTTGCTATTGATGATTTCCGCTTTGGCATCCGAAGGCTGCACAATTTCTTTTCCATCTAGGATAATGTGCGTATCTGCTGCTGCATGACTATAGCCCGGGAAAACGAGCCCAAAGACAAATAACAGTACCAAAAAACCGAACTTCTTCATCCTTCACCCCTACCATTCTCATATTTTTTTGCCGCATGTTGTGAAGCTTCAGCTCCGACTGACCACTGAGGCATTACCAGACACCTATTAGACGCCTCGTATTCTCAAAAGTTGCGAATATATTCCAACATAACAGAAAAAAAACGTTGTCAAATCAAGCTTTTTCTACATTTTATTGTCTGAATTTTTCCTTAATTATCAAATATGCATCTCGAAACAACGCACTACCCTGACCTTCATATTTGCGCACAACCCACATTAAAGACCCAAATATTCTACAATTCCGTCTACAATGGCCTGTGCACATTTGTTCTGATAATCTTCGGTAAGCATCATTGCTTCATCCGCAGGATTACTCAGAAATCCGAGTTCAAGTAAAACCGCGGGCATCGTTGTTTCACGAGTTACATGCAGACTTGCCGTTTTGACTCCCCGATCTTTAAAGCCTGTAATTGGCAGCACATGCTTGTGCAAAATGTCGGCCAAATCCTTGCTTTCCTTACGACTGTACAACGTTTCAATTCCATTAGGTACAGGCGTTGTAAACTTGTTTCCATGAATCGACACAAAAATATCCGCCTGATTCAGTTGGGCGATGTCCACACGCTGCTGCAATGATAGTTCCGTATCGTCCTGTCTTGTAATTACCGTTTGAATCTCCGTATGCTGCTGCAAAAGTGTCTGAACTTTGAGTCCCACTGCCAAATTAAAATCCTTCTCATAGGCGCCTGTGACACTGACAGCCCCCGACTGTCGCCCACCATGTCCTGGATCGATAATGACAACCTTTTTACCATCATTGGTTGGTACAGCAGGCTGACTTGTTGGTTCTCCATTACTTGCCGCAAGATCAACAAGCAATACGTTGTTCTCGCCTAATGACCATTTGGCAGTCGCTACCTGGCTCAGATCAAGAACCACACGTACCGTTGAAGGCGTTTGGCTGAACATTGCATATCGCACCTTGGAAACCAGCAATGAATCTGTAACCAGAAGGGTTCCGCTGCCATCCGGATTGGTAGCCTGCCCCTGGATGAACTCCTCGGCAAATGTGGTTTCAGGCAAATCTACGATGATCCGATCAGGTCCGCTTAGACTCGAAACCTTTGGTGTGATTTTCCCGTTCGCGGCCAAGATCAAACGATCTCCGCCGAAGCTGATGCTTTGAAGTTCAGAAAGACCTTCCGGCTCAGGAGCTTCCGCGGGGTCAATTTCACTTTCCGTACCTGCTACAGGAGGAATACTTAATAGGCTTACTGTCTTGGTTCCATTGTCCCATCCCACCTGAAGACCCATGCCTTCACCAACAAAACGTAACGGAACCAGTGTAGTCCCCTGTTTAATTAGAGGCGGAGAATCGAGACTTACCCGATTTCCATTCACGGTGGCCGCATCTTCGCCTGCCGTCATCTGGATACTGCTGTTGCCTTTGAGAATGCGAACCGTCTGGGTAGCTTTCTCCCATTTCACCTGATAACCGAGGTTTTCCGAGACGATCCGAATGGGCACCATCACGGTTTTGCCAGTATTCTCGGCTGGAGCTCCCGACTGCTGGTTAATGGTCACACCGTCCAGCACAATCGAGGGAGACGAATCGGCATTTGCCATAACAGGAAATAAACACAGGAACAGAAAAACAAAGACTGCTGCCGACCATTTCTTCATACATCAACCACCATTCTGTTTGTCTTTTGAACCTTCGACCTGATTCGCTGGGATGCAACACTCGACTCTATCTACCCTTCCATAATCTACTAATCAGTTTATCAGATATTGTCACTTCATCCGGTTACAACGTTGTCATATTTAGTCGACAGGCTTCAGAACTGGACGGTTACATTCTGCTCGTCCAATACCCCATGAAGAGCATGGCAGGAAGCAAACGTGATCTGTGGCTTAAGGACAAGGCGACTGAAGCATTAACAAATGAACTCGGTTGGAAAGGACTGGGGTTTGTAGATGGGCACGATATGGGCAAGACGGCAAATCCGGGCCCCCAGTACGCCTTGAATATATACTGCTTTGTCATGGATGAGGAACTTGGGATCCAAGCGATTAAGCGTGTGCTTAAAGAGACACGGCTTGACTATACCAGGATCAAAATTGCATCCAGGGAACTGAACAGTGACGGGGAATATGTGTTAAAATATTCAGCCAAGAAGGGTCTCGAATTCTATGTATAGATGACTCGTATAGTTGTCATTTCGTTTTTGGAAGTACAAAAAAAGCTTCTGTCTCACAGATCGGAACAAAGTTCCTTTCGGGAGACAGAAGCTTCCTACTATACAACACTTTAGCAATTAACCGAATAGTTTAGCCGCGTGGCGTTCTTCATAAGCTGTAATTTCATCATCATGTTGAAGTGTCAGACCAATATCGTCCAATCCCTGCAGCAGGAACTGACGACGGTGTTCATCCAGATCAAAATCAATATGCAGTCCGTATGCATCTGTAATTGTTTTGTTCTCCAGATTCACATTCATCTCATAGCCTTCATGTGTCGCTGTACGTTGGAACAGATCTTCAACCTGCTCTTCCGACAGTATGATCGGCAAGATACCATTCTTGAAACAGTTATTATAGAAGATGTCTGCATACGATGGTGCGATCACACAACGGAATCCGTAGTCCATAATCGCCCATGGTGCATGCTCACGAGAAGATCCACAGCCAAAGTTGGCGCGTGAGATGAGAATGGATGCCCCTTCGTAACGAGGTTTATTCATTTCGAAAGAAGGATTATTGTTACCCTCTTCGTCAAAACGCCATTCGTAGAACAAAAATTGTCCAAATCCGGTCCGTTCAATCCGTTTCAAAAATTGTTTCGGAATGATTGCATCTGTATCTACATTGACCCGGTCTACCGGTGCAACGATGCCTTGCAGTGTTTTGAATTCTTCCATATCATTCGTTCTCCCTTCAATCCGTTCGTTGATTAGATAGCTGCTTCTGTTTTGAAATTCCAGTCACGTACGTCAACGAAGTGTCCCTTAACCGCTGCTGCTGCCGCCATTGCAGGAGATACGAGGTGAGTACGTCCTCCACGTCCCTGACGTCCTTCGAAGTTACGGTTGGATGTCGAAGCACAGCGTTGTCCTGGTTTCAATACATCCGGGTTCATTGCCAGACACATACTGCATCCTGCATCACGCCATTCAAATCCAGCCTCAGTGAAAATTTTATCCAGACCTTCTTTTTCGGCTTGAATTTTAACACGTCCCGAACCTGGAACAACGATTGCTGTAACATTGCTGGATACCGTGTGACCTTTGGCTACCTGTGCAGCAGCACGCAGATCTTCAATCCGTCCATTGGTGCATGAACCGATAAATACATAATCAACCGGGATTTCGGAGATTGGCGTTCCTGGCTCCAAGCCCATATATTCAAGCGCTTTTTCAGCAGCTTTACGTTCGTTTTCTGTTGGCAGTTCAGCCGGTACAGGAACTTTCGAAGAAATGTCGGTTCCCATGCCTGGACTTGTGCCCCAAGTCACTTGTGGAATCAATGATTCCACATCGATTTCAACCACACGGTCGAATTCAGCACCTTCATCAGTTACAAGCTCTTTCCAGGCAGCAACAGCTTCATCGAATTTGCCATCAGCAGGTACGTATTCACGTCCACGCAGATATTCAAATGTGGTTTCATCCGGAGCGATCATCCCCGCTCTTGCTCCACCTTCGATGGACATGTTGCAGACGGTCATGCGCTCTTCCATGCTCAGTTCACGGATCGATTCGCCTGTATATTCAATAACATATCCAGTAGCAAAGTCTGTACCGTATTTGGCGATGACTGCGAGAATCATATCCTTCGCCGTTACGCCGGGGTTACGTTTGCCGACAAAACGAACTTCCATTGTTTTGGCTTTGGCTTGCTGCAAACATTGGGTTGCCATAACGTGCTCTACTTCACTTGTTCCGATTCCGAATGCGAGTGCACCAAATGCACCGTGAGTAGATGTGTGGCTGTCGCCACATACAATCGTTTTACCTGGATGAGTCAGGCCCAGTTCAGGTCCCATAACGTGTACAACACCTTGATCAATGGTATCCAGGTCATACAGTTTTACGCCGAAGTCACGGCAGTTTTGTGAAAGTGTGTCAATTTGTTGTTTGGAGATCGGATCTGTAATGTTGAAACGATCCTTCGTTGGAACGTTGTGATCCATTGTTGCGAACGTCAACTCAGGGCGACGAACTTTACGACCACTCAGACGCAGACCTTCAAATGCCTGTGGGGATGTTACTTCATGCACCAGATGCAGATCGATATACAAAATGCTTGGTTTGCCTTCTTCCTGATGAATCACGTGGTTTTCCCAGATTTTCTCAAACATTGTTTTTTTACTCATCATTTTCACCTCATCATAAGTTCGGTCCTTGGAAGAGCCTCGTATGTTCCTTTAAAAGTGAAGCTCTTGAATGACATAAATATATCACCCTGTCCTTCATTGTTCCAAGATATAATATCTATAGATGTAATAGGTTTAACCTATAATGAGGAAAAGCAAATAAACCGCTGTTCTCCACAGAGGCTTCAATTGATAACAATTATCATTATCATATGAATCTTATACTACGTTTCATTCTCTTTGCTGTCAATGTTTTTATGTGAAA
The DNA here is from genome assembly GCF_045040695.1 of Paenibacillus sp. FSL K6-0108. NCBI lineage: Bacteria > Bacillati > Bacillota > Bacilli > Caryophanales > Paenibacillaceae > Paenibacillus > Paenibacillus sp. FSL K6-0108. Next base: position 4,848,306 of record NZ_CP150288.1, read on the forward strand.
AGAAGAAAAACAGAGTGATTCGTACTCCTCCAACGAATGTATTTCACCTGAATGACTTGGAATTTTCAGCGCATCTACAGTTTCATTCGAATACCTTGAACAGTATTCTGACACAGTACACCTGCTCCTTTAAACAGTTACAGGCCCTCCACTGAAAATAATGATTTCTTCATCTATAGTGATATAATGATGGCATAACGAAAGGAATGACGTGTGGTATGGAATTAAGACAACTTCAATATACGCTGCAAATCGCGGCAGAGCGGAACTTTTCCCGGGCAGCTGAGAAGCTGCACATCGCCCAGCCTTCTTTAAGTCAGCAGCTATCCAAACTTGAAAAGGAACTGGGCGTACTGTTATTCCAGCGTAATACCAGCACCGTGGAGTTGACCCATGCAGGGGTGACTTTTGTAGAGCAGGCTCAGAAAATTATCGATGCAGTCGAGCTGCTCAGACAGGAAATGTCAGACATTTCTCAGTTGCGTAAAGGTAAAGTCGTTGTAGGCAGCATGCCGATTACTGGCTCCCACCTGCTTCCGCATGTGCTTCCCGCATTTCAGCAGGCCTATCCCGAGATTGAAGTAACCCTGATGGAAGATTCCGGGCTGACGCTTGAAAAGTTGACGGCCAGTGGCAAGGCAGACTTAAGCTTGCTCTCCCTCCCATTGCAGGAGCCAAGCCTATCTTATGTAACGATTGGTGAAGAGCGAATTGACTTGGCTGTTCCTCCAAATCACCCTCTGGCACGCAGAGGAGATCCGGAGCATCCGGTTCCAGTACGGATGGAAGAGCTTCGAGATGAACCCTTTGTTGTGCTAAAAAAAGGACAAGGTTTCCGTAAACTTACATTTGATCTGTGCGAGGAAGCCGGGTTTGACCCCAATGTGGTGTTTGAGAGTACAAATATTGAGACAGTGCAGTCACTGGTGGCTACAGGTATGGGCATTACGCTCGTTCCGCGCTTTATTGCCCGCGCGCCCCGCAGTGAATTCGTTCCTGTTTATGTACCGCTAGCTGAGCCAACGCCTAGTCGTACCCTTGTAGTTGCATACCGCCAAGGACGGGTTCTCTCCAAAGCCGCGGAGGCATTTATTCATACGTTTCAACAAACCGTTGCCGAGCTTTCTCAAGGAGAATAATTGGACGGTCAGCGAATTAGCCCGCCATACATGGCAATAAAATAAACAAAGGCTTGACCCGTAAGGGCCAAGCCTTTGTTCTATACTCGTCTCCCGCATCTGCAGGATAAAGTTCTTACATGGTATCAGCAGTACATCATCGTTACAGCACAATGTTGCTAAATCATCATTGAATTGTTAACGTAAAAACGTACATATGGGAATTTCAAGTATGGCGGTTCATTTTCGCAAATTACGTTCACTTGTCAGCCTGTTCTGTTGATTCACAAGGCGGCCTTCGTCCTGAACAGTTTGTTCAGGTGGTGATAGTCCTCCTGCCCCATTCTCTAAGAATGGCCTCAAGTGATCTACCCTAGTGTTTTCCTGTTCCAGTCTCCTGAGCGTATCTTTCACATGGTTGTCCATTGATTGATCATCCTCCTTGGTGACGGGATAGTTATCATTACCCGCCTCCCGGAACAATAAACACTTTATTGGAAAATTACCGATTTTTATTTGCTACCAAAATAAATGCCAGGTCTGCGGTCTTCGAATACCGGAATACGGCCACGAACCTCATCCACAAGCGAAGGACGGATAATTCCTGTCAGAATCTCTTCTCCTTCTCCGCCTTCAACCACAATTTCACCCCAAGGATCAATAATGAGGGAATGCCCAAAAAATTCGGTGTCTCCACTTTTCCCTACGCGATTGCAGGCAATAACATACATCTGATTCTCGATGGCCCTTGCTGTAAGCAGTGTGCGCCAATGATGTAAACGCGGGTTCGGCCATTCAGCGGGGACAATTAATGCTTTGGCTCCGTTCAAGGCAAGTGTTCGAGCAAGCTCAGGGAAACGGATATCGTAACAGATCGAAGCTCCCGCAGTGAGGCCGTTCTCCAATTCGAATATTTCCGGTTCTGCACCAGGCTGCAAATATTTCTCTTCATCCATCAGGCGGAACAAATGCAATTTATCGTAACGTGTCACCTGATTTCCTTCACTATTATAGGCGTACATTGTATTGAAGATTTGGCCATCACGTTTCTCCGCAATGGAACCGCCAACAATGGAGATTCGATGTTTTTGGGCAAAAGCCGCGAGCCACTCTCTTGATTTCTGGCCCTCCGGGTCAGCAAGCTCATGAATTTGTTCCAAAGCATAGCCTGTATTCCACATCTCCGGCAACACAGCCAATCCTAGATCGGGATACTGTTCTACCGCTCGTTCGAGCAAAGACTGCATATGTTTATGGTTGGCCTCAGGGTCTCCGAGCTGAATATTACCCTGAATCAGGGCCACACGCATTTCCCCTTGTTGTTGTTCTGTCATAACCAGCACTCCTCTGAACCGTAATACCTGTAATCATAGCTTGATCATTCAAACATCTGCAACCTGTTTTCGTGTTGAACTCCTACATAATAACTCGGGCAGCAATGTTAACAATCGGTTGCTCGTCAGTGCATCGCCCAAATTCCATGTTGTTTCCTGCACTCCGTACACTTGCCCCTTCTGCACGGCTGGAAGCGCTCGCCAGGTTGGACTCTGCATCAATTTCTCTGTCGCCTGCCTTGCAATAATCTCTTCAGGAAGCAAAACAAATATATGATCACCGGCATACTGACGAATTGCATCAGACGAAATTTCCTTATAAGCTCTGCCAGCGACAAGCGCCTCTTTCACTTTCTTAACGGGTCTAAACCCCATTGGGTGATACAACAGTGAGGCCAGTCCGATATTTCCCATGACAAACAATCGTGCACCCCGATGATAGGTAAATACGGATGCCGTTTCCCCTGGTTCAACCGACATTTGAATCTTCATCCACATCTTTTCCATACAGTGCTGATAGGAGGAGAGCCATTTTCCAGCCTCTGATTGCTTGCCAAACCAGCTTCCCACCCTACAAATTCGATCTTCCAGCGTTGCATGAGAGTTATATGCCAGTGTGGGTGCAATTCGGGAAAATAGTTCATATTGGTGTTGGTTAGTGCTATCGAAAATGATCAGATCTGGTCTCATCCGGACTGCCTCTTCAACATTAACCGGGGCACAAGCATCATATGTCTGATCTCCTAATAAACCAATGCCCAGCACTTGCAAATCTCCACCGGAATCACCATAAAACATAATTCGCTCCGGCTGTGACGGAATATTCACATCATGTCCCAACCAATCCTGAACCAGTGTTTGTTGCTGAATGGATCGGTCATATTGACGAGGCGATAATCCGGTCTTTTGACGAAAACGCCTGCTAAAATAATACTCATCCTTAAATCCCACCCGGGTAGCTATATCCCGGAGCGGTTCATCGGATTTGCGCAGCCAATCCTTGGCATGTTTAATCCGTACATGGTTCACATAATCTAGTGGCTTGTAGCCGGTTAATTGTCTGAACAGGGTTGTATATTGCACGGGTCGGATATCTGCAAGACGGGCCAGTTTCTGTACTGTAATTTCTTCAGCATAATGGTCTTCTACATACTGAATCGTGCTGTGTAGTCTGGATTCCATACTATGCTCTGTTTTTGGTGAAGTGTACCGAGTGATGATCATCTCCATCCATCTCTGAAACTGTGCATTCAAATGACTGTATTCGGCATCTGTTCTAAAATCCCGAACAGCATACAACTGCTCCAACAGTCCGCTTAACGGGGCATAGGGATAACCGTTCAATTGATTTCTATTTTCAAAAACAGGCGTCGTATACAGTTCCGGATCACCCGTCAATACATGAATAATTTCAAAGGACATCACGATATATTTCAATTCCAACCGGTTCCCATGTTCAATCTGGTACCCTTCACCAGGAGAAAGCGGGTAAATACATCCCGTGGTAAAGGGAAACTGTTCATATCCTATATATAAGCGACCTTCCCCCTCTTCGCAGATTAAAAATGTATGTTTGTCACATGTTACTTCCAACATCACCTGTTCTGGTTGTTCAATTCGTTGTTCCAGATGATCCAGCCGAAACATGAATGCTGAAAAATACAACCCTCCTGCATCGTCACCCAGAGCTTGCATGTTGGTCCACCTCGTTTTTATGTTGAGAATGATTATCAATAAATCTGTATGAACTGATTATAAGCGAGCTTTTATCAATAATCCAGATCTGGCTGTAATCAGCAAAAAAAGAGCTTTCAACGAAATGTTGAAGGCTCCTTTATAGTCGGCAATTTCGTTCCCCATGCAATGCATTATTATGATTTTCAATCCATAAACGACTATTCGACTATTGAATTATCTGTTTCGGCAACTCTTTCAAAAGCCATTCCCTTGAAGTGGCATCACTTGAAGCCTTGACCAGATCAAAGCGATATACTTTTCCTTCTTTTACAGCAGGCAGGCTCTTCCATATCGTACTATCAAGCAATTCTTTTGTAGACTGCTTGGCATCATCCGTCACAGGATCAAGAATAAACACCCGATCACCTGCAATTTCAGGCAGCTTTTCCGTAGAAATTTCTGCAAAGCCCATGCCTTCTTCTAAAATTTTCTGAATTTCTGCTGTTGGCTTCATCCCGTCTTTTCCATACAACAATTGTGGCAAACCTGCTCCCGCCATAACAAACAGACGGTTACCTGGATACATGGTGAATACTGAAGCCGTTTCGCCTTCTTTCAATCCATTCTCATGAAGCTGCTGCCACATATCTTCCGTTGCTTTTTGATGGGCTGTAATCCACGCTTCCGCTTCCGGTTTTTTGTTCAACAGATCGCCAAGAGTACGCATGCGGTCGTCCAATGAAGCAAATGAATCAAAGGTAACCGTTGGCGCAACCTTCGAGATTTGATCATATTGTGCCTCATCGCTATTCGAAAAAATAATCAGATCAGGATTTAAGGTAAGCGCTTTTTCAACACTCAATGGGAAACCCACATCTTCCGCTTGGGCTACCTGATCATCAAATATCGTTCCATCCTGACGAAGAATGCCTACAGGTATAACGCCCAGCGCCAGCAAATCTCCTGTAACTTCACCATGATAAATTACACGTTTTGGCGTAACCGGAACCTCAACTTCATGGCCCGTCCAGTCCTTGAACATCCGGGTTTCACCCTCACTGTTATCCGCCGATGACGTCTGTTCCTGATTGGACCGATCCCCATCTTCCCCCTCTGTCTGTGTTTCACTGACCGTTTTGGAATCATCCGTCCCGGCAGATGGAGTTGAAGCCTGATTTCCGCAAGCCAGCAGAAGAATGGACAACCATGTAAGCGTCAATAATACTGCCGTATTTCGTATACCCTTTTTCATTTCTATTTCTCCCCCTAATAAGTGCTTCGTTCCTATTTCATAAATGATATTGATTATCATTATCGAATATTATCATAAAACAGGCTTTATCCTAATCTCAATGGACAAAACAAAATACCTCATTTCATTTTTGTACAAAACTCGGATATTGGCTCCATTCAAGTCTTCATGAAGCGTTTTCCCCCTATACAGCTCGGGATTGACGTGATAAATTAATGAGTACTATATTGCCATTTTTAATAACCGGAGTGATGTATAGCATGACTAATCAGCCTAAAACATCGGGTCGTTCAGCCTTTACCATACCTACATCCGATGTAATGACACAGCTTCCCACACAATTTTTTGCGACCCTAGTTCAAAATGTAAACCGCGAAATCGCAAGTGGTCACGACGTGATTAACCTGGGTCAGGGTAACCCGGATACACCTACCCCGTCCCATATTGTTAAAACATTGCAAGAGTCGGCTGAGAATCCGCTTTATCACAAATATTCGCCTTTTAGCGGGCATGCTTTCCTGAAAGAAGCCGTTGCGAAACGGTACAAGGAAGATTACAACGTGGACCTCGATCCCGAAACGGAAGTTGCGATTTTGTTTGGCGGAAAAACGGGTTTGGTCCAATTGCCTCAGGTATTGCTCAATCCCGGCGACGTATGTCTTGTACCTGATCCAGGTTATCCGGATTATTGGTCCGGCGTAGCACTAGCAAAAGCACACATGTCTTTTATGCCACTGCTGGAGTCTAATGCATTCCTGCCTGATTATGAAGCGATCTCTACAGAGGATCGGGAAAAAGCCAAGCTGATGTTCCTGAACTATCCCAACAATCCAACATCGGCAACCGCCCCACTTTCCTTCTATGAAGATACGGTAGAGTTCGCCATTCAAAATAAAATTGTCGTAGCCAGTGACTTCGCCTATGGTGCAATTGGATTCGATGGACATCGTCCAGTAAGCTTTTTACAGGCACCAGGAGCCAAAGAAGTGGGCATTGAGTTTTACACGTTATCCAAAACCTACAATATGGCGGGTTGGCGCGTCGGATTTGCTCTGGGCAATGCGGACATCATCTCCAAAATCAATCTGCTGCAGGATCACATCTACGTAAGTCTCTTCGGAGGCATCCAGGCCGCTGCTGCGGCAGCACTTACGTCTTCCCAGGAATGTGTCACTTCACTGGTTGCACGTTATGAATCACGGCGCGATGCTTTCTATGACGCTCTCTCATCCATCGGCTGGCAGGCCCCTAAACCGGGAGGTTCCTTCTTTAGCTGGCTGCCTGTTCCAGCAGGCTTTACTTCTGCTTCCTTTGCCGACGTGTTACTGCGTGAAGCAAAAGTCGCGGTAGCGCCGGGTATTGGTTTCGGCTCACATGGTGAAGGCTATGTCCGTGCAGGACTGTTAAGTGATGAAGATCGATTAAGGGAAGCTGCTGAGCGGATTGGCAAGTTGAATTTATTCAAGTAATTTACAGGTGCATAACCCCTTTGCATCTACCAAGTTTCCATGGTATGTTATAAGGAAATATTGAACGAAACGTGATGACGGGACCAGTACGAGAGGATCAGCCGCGCCCAGAGAGTAAATTCCACCCGGCTGCAAGAATTTACCGCGGCTTCTCTCCGAAACCTACCCCTGAGCGGCCTGTGATGCACAGGACAGTGCCTTCTGTTACAGGGCATGAAGCCGGATGATCCAATCATCAATAAAGGTGGTACCGCGGAAGTAACGAACTTTCGTCCTTTTTAACTAAAAAGGGCGGGAGTTTTTTTTGTACCCAACGGTCTGCTTCAGGGTCAAACATTAATATTGTTTAAGGAAGTGAAAACATGACCTCACGTATTGTAGTTAAGATTGGAAGCAGTTCGCTTACTACGGAAGAAGGCGGGCTCGATCGAAGTGCCATTACTTTTTTTGCCGGAGAAATGGCTGCCTTGGCTGAGCAAGGACATGAAGTTCTTCTGGTCACTTCGGGAGCGGTGGCTGCCGGTTTCCGGGAGATCGGTTACCCGCAGCGTCCCAAGCAGTTACATGAAAAACAAGCCGCAGCGGCTGTTGGGCAAGCTTTACTGATGCAGGCATATCAACAGGCTTTTGCAGCGCACCGCGTTACTACAGCACAAATTCTGCTCACCCGTACCGACTTTCACAGCCGGAAACGTATGGGCAACGCAGGCATGACCGTGGAAGAGCTGCTCAAGCAGCGCGTCATTCCGATCTTTAACGAGAATGATACCGTATCTGTCGATGAATTGAAGTTTGGAGATAATGACCTCCTGTCTGCTCTGGTAGCGAATCTGGTCAAGGCACAGCATCTGGTCATTCTTACGGATACCAATGGTCTGTACACGGCCGATCCACGCAAAGATCCATCTGCCGTGCGTTATGATCGCATTCCCGAAATTACGGAAGAAATTTACGCCTATGCTGGAGGTGCTGGATCATCTGTAGGTACAGGCGGTATGCGATCCAAGGTGGATGCAGCCAAAGTGGCAACGCGTGGCGGCGTGCCTGTTTTTGTGGGAAGTGTGAAGGAAGCTGGAGATATGCAGAGAGCGGTTGATGGCATCGGCAAAGGAACCTATTTTGAGACTCGCCTTGCGGCACTCTCTCGCAAAAAGCAATGGCTTGGCTTCATGTCTACTCCACTGGGCACCGTCGTTGTAGATAATGGTGCCGAAGAAGCACTGGTCCATGGAGGTCATAGTCTCCTGCCTGTGGGTGTCAAACGTGTACTGGGTACTTTTCACGCCGGAGATGTTGTAGAGGTACTGGGCATGGATGAAACCTTGCTGGGTCGTGGTATCGTCAATTATGATGATGACCAGCTACGGCTCATCGCAGGACTGCCAAGTGGCGAAGTAATGAAGCAGTTGAACAGCATCCATCGACTTGAGGTTGTTCACCGGGACGAGTGGATTACGTTAAAATAGAAAACCTATAATCCTACCGAATGTACTGCTCAGGTTTATATGAAATAGCCATTAAATAATCTTTTGTTTCCACTTTATATATGGGAGGAATTTTATCATGAGTGAAGTCAGGGAAAAAGCGAGTAAGGCCCAAGCCGTCGTTCCGCAGCTGAATCGACTGAGCACAGAACAAAAAAATAAAGCCCTGCTGGTCATGGCGGACGCATTGATTGCCCAAGCGGATTCCATTATTGCAGCAAACGCTGACGATCTGGAACGTGGCAGACAGCAAGGCACGCCAGAATCGATGCTGGATCGCCTCTCTTTGAATAAGGAGCGTATCGCTGGTATCGCTGAAGGACTGCGTCAGATCGTGGAGCTGCAGGACCCTGTGGGTGAAGTGCTGGAGACATTCACTCGTCCGAACGGATTGCATGTTGAAAAGTTGAGAGTGCCCATCGGTCTGATCGGCATCATCTACGAGGCACGTCCAAATGTTACCGTAGATGCAGCCGGACTTTGCCTCAAAACAGGCAACGCTGTACTGCTGCGAGGCGGCTCCTCTGCCCTCTCCTCCAATCGCAAAATTGTGGAGGTGCTGCATCAGGCACTGGCAGCAACAGACATGCCAGCGGACGCCTTGCAGCTTGTTGAGGATGCAGACCGCTCTTCGGTGGACGAAATGCTCAAGTTGAACGGACTGCTGGACGTCATTATCCCGCGCGGCGGAGCCTCACTGATTCGTAATGTGGTTGCCAATGCATCCGTGCCTGTGATCGAAACCGGTGCAGGGATCTGCCATACTTATGTGGATGAATCTGCCGATCCGGTCATGGCTGCGGAGATTGCTGTTAATGCCAAGGCACAGCGTCCATCCGTTTGCAACTCCATGGAAACCTTGTTGCTGCACGCTGTTTACGCCGAGAAGCATCTGCCGACACTGGCTGAACAACTGCGTGAGGCCAATGTCCTGTTGAAGGGGTGTGACACGGTTCGCCGTCTCGTTCCATCTGCCCTTCCTGTGACGGAAGAAGATTATGCGACAGAGTACAATGATTATATTTTAAATATCCGTGTAGTTCAGAACCTGGATGAAGCGATGGAGCATATCGCACGTTATGGCACGAAGCATTCAGAGTGTATCGTCACCAAGGATACGAGCAACGCAGAACGTTTTTTACATGATGTTGATGCAGCTGCTGTGTACCATAATGCTTCCACACGTTTCACTGACGGATTTGAATTCGGTTATGGAGCCGAAATTGGGATCAGCACCCAGAAGCTGCATGCTCGTGGACCTATGGGTCTGCCTGCCTTAACGTCAACCAAATACCGTATCACTGGCAATGGACAAATCCGGCAATAATATCGCAGCTACAGTTATATAGGAGGAACGATAAATATGAGTCAAGAACAACAGACGTTATTACAACAAAAGATTACTTTTCATGGAGCAGGTGCGATGGCTGAAGCCATCGTCCGGGGATTGATCTCCCGCCTTGTCGTTCGTCCTCAGGATATTACGATGCTGAACCGCAGCAACCAGAAACGTCAGGAGGAGCTCAGCACCCGTTATGCCGTACATACCGGAACTGCTTCACAATCGCTGGATCATCTCGCCGCTTCTCCGGTTATTGTACTCTGCATGAAACCGAAGGATGCTGCCGCAGCGCTGCGTGAACTTGGGCCGCTCCTGTCTCCGGATCAATTAATTGTCTCCGTTATTGCCGGATTATCGATCCGTACGATGCAATCCCTACTGGGACGCAAGCAACCGATCGCCCGCACCATGCCGAATACGTCCAGTACAATCGGGCTCGGCGCGACTGGACTTGCCTTCTCTGAAGAGATTACGGATGAACAGCGCAGTACAGTCATGACGATGTTCGAAGCGGTTGGAATCGTGACCATCGTGCCTGAAGATAAACTCGAAGTGCTCACAGGCATTTCCGGAAGTGGTCCGGCTTATGTATACTATTTGATGGAGGCCATGATTGCCGCAGGCATTCGTGGTGGCTTGTCCAGCCAACAGTCCCGCGATCTGACTGTTCAGACCGTGCTGGGTGCTTCACGCATGGTGCAGCAAACTGGTTTAGAGCCAATGAAACTTCGTAGTGATGTAACCTCCCCGGGAGGCGCAACCCAGGCAGCACTAAAAACGCTGGACGAGGGAGATTTCTTTGAAAATGTAATCGCAGCCGTCAACCGCTGTGCAGAGCGCTCACGGGAGATGGGAGCTGCTTTGGAGGGAGATTTAAGATGAATACTATGTGCACAGCCACATATCGTCTGCATGATGATCGTGCAGACTTCCGCAAGAAGGCAGAGTCCATTGCTGTCGGCATGACCGTTGGCAGTTGGACCGAATTGCCTCAGGCCAAGCGTGAGGCGATGCAGAAACATCTGGGGGAAGTCATCAGCGTTGAGGTGCATGAAGCTGAGGGCATGGCCCCAGGTGAGCGTTACGCTGATATTACCATCGGTTATCCGGATGTAAATTTCAGTCGTGATATTCCTGCCCTGCTCGTGACGGTCTTTGGCAAAATTTCAATGGATGGACGCATCAAACTGACACGGCTTGGATTCTCGGACGGCTTCCTCAGCGCATTCCCCGGTCCCAAGTTTGGATTGAATGGTGTTCGTGATCTGCTAGGTGTACATGATCGTCCGTTGTTAATGAGTATTTTTAAATCAGTTATTGGACTGGATGCTGACGAACTGAGGGAACAATTTATTCGCCAAGCTCTCGGTGGAGTAGACTTGATTAAAGACGATGAAATTCTGTTTGAAAACAAACTGACTCCGATTGAGAAAAGAGTCGAGGTCTGCATGAAAGCTGCGGAGCAGGCACGCAAGGAGACGGGTAAGAAACTTCTTTATGCCGCAAATTTAACCGGACCAACCTCACGTCTGAAACAACAGGCTGAACGCGCGATAGGTGCAGGAGCAAATGCGCTGTTGTTCAATGTCTTGTCTTACGGATATGACGTGCTGCACGAACTAAGCAGTGATCCGGACATCAACGTGCCCATCATGGCTCACCCTGCGCTTGCAGGTGCACTGTATCCTTCGCCACACTATGGTATCTCGGCATCCGTCCTGCTGGGACAGCTGATGCGACTTGCTGGAGCGGATTTGGTTCTCTTCCCTTCCCCTTACGGATCTGTAACGATGCCAAAAGAAGAGAATATGGCCATTACAGAACAACTGCTGTCTCCTGAACTTCCGGTCAGAGTCAGTATGCCTGTACCATCTGCAGGTATACATCCAGGGCTTGTACCGCTTATTCTACGTGATTTTGGCACTGATGTGATTGTTAATGCCGGCGGAGGCATTCATGGCCATCCCATGGGCACTGAGGCAGGCGGCCGGGCATTCTTGCAGGCTATCGAGGCAGCCCAACGTTCCATTCCACTGGCAGAATATGCAGTCGAACATCCCGAACTGAAAAGTGCACTGGATCTGTGGGGTGGCGAACGATGAGAAGTGATAAAAAAACGGTCATTTTCTGTGATTTTGATGGCACGATCACCCTTTCGGACAATATCGTAGCGATTATGAAGCATTTTAAACCCGCAGGTATTGAAGCAATTATGAAAGACACGATTGAACAGCGAATTTCGCTCCGTGAAGGTGTGGGAGCGATGTTCGCTCTGCTGCCTTCTTCGCAGAAAGATGAGATTGTGGAATTTGTACTTGGACAGGCTGGCATCCGAGAAGGGTTCAGCGAATTTCTTGCATACGTTCGGGACGAGGGCATTGAATTCAATGTCACCAGCGGAGGAATGGACTTTTTTATCGAGCCTTTACTCGCTCCATTCGATATTCCACAGGACCACGTTTATTGCAATGGGGCGGATTTCACAGATGAATTCATACGTATTGAATGGCCTAATCCATGCCAGCCTCCTTGTGAAAATGGCTGCGGCATGTGTAAAACAACGGTTATTCGTACATTCCCCGAAGAACAATATAATCGTATTCTCATTGGAGACAGTTTAACGGATTTTGAAGGTGCCAAAATCGCTGATCTTGTCTATTCCCGCTCTATCCTGACGGATAAGTGTATTGAACTGGGTGTGGATCATGTCCCATTCGCAACCTTCTACGATATTATGGAAGATATGAAACAGAAGCAAACACAAGGAGTGCTATAAAATGGGTTTTGAAAAGATTACATTGGAACATAAACGCCAGGTGCTCGAAGAGCTGGCTGATATCAAAGCGCTGTTTGCCAGCCGTAACTGGTTCCCTGGGACAAGTGGCAACCTGTCCATGCGTGTGGGCGACTTCGATCCGGAGCAATTCTACTTTGCCGTTACTGCATCGGGCAAAGATAAATCTCTCCGTACACCGGAGGACTTTCTGTTTGTGGACAAGCATGGTAAAGCCATTGAAACCACAACCCTGAAACCGAGCGCTGAAACGTTGATTCACTGTGAAATCTATCGTTTAACCGGCTGCGGCGCGGTGTTCCATGTGCATACCGTATTTAACAACCTGATCAGTGAATTCTTTGGAGTAGATGGACACGTACCGATTCAAGGCATCGAATTGATCAAAGCTTTCAACATCTGGGAAGAAAATGCGGAGATTCGTGTACCAGTTCTTCCTAATTTTGCGGATATTCCATCTATCGCTGAATTGGTGCCAGATGTACTTGACGCCAATATACCGGGAATTTTGCTGCGTAACCACGGGATTTATGCCTGGGGCAAAGATGCTTTTGAAGCGAAACGTCATCTGGAAGCGTTCGAGTTCCTGTTTGAAGTGATGTACCGTCAACTTCTGCTGAAGGGTGCTACCAAATAGCAATCATTCATTGGTAATAAAACTGTATAACCAAAAACACGCCAAGGCTGAAATACATAGGCCCCGGCGTGTTTTTTATGTTTGAAGAATTCCTTGTCTTCTATGATTTCTTTGTTCCCATTCGGAAAAAATCTGTAAAGTTCTACAATCGATCATCCCGATCCTTGAATAAAAAGAGACTGTCTGCTCCCTCATCATTTCGATGAACCGCACTATTCGCACTCGCCCCGCGCTGCTTGCCGAACAATAACTTCAGACCGCCAAAAATGAGCAGCAAGGACACAATGACGGTGTTCACATACGAACGAATCTCGTACGTCAGAAATGCATCCGGGAACAGCTCATTCAGCTGTGGAATGACCAAGCGGATAAACAGATAGTACAATCCCAATGCAGCAATTCCGAATCCAATCAGGCGCTGGTGACGAGCCCAGTCCTTGAAAATGGGTTGATCTGTTAACGGTTCACGGCCATACCGGCTCGAACACTGAAGTCCGTCAAAGAAGCTGTAGAACCAGATCAACGGAATCATAAACAGGAACACCGATAAATGAAGCAGGTCCAGAATGTAGATGCTGCCAAGAAACAGGAACATGAGTTGCATGCCTCTTTTTTGCAGTCCCAGATACAGATGTCCCGCACCCGGGAAAGCTGATAACAGGGTTGCCAGCACTTTACTTCGCCGTCCAGAAGCCCTGCCCATCTCCAGTTCCTCGAACAACGTACGATCTTGCAATACCTCACCGGCCTGCTTGCGATGCACATGTTGAACTGCATCAAACATACAGTACACCCAGATGACAGGCAGAATGAGCAAGAACATCAGAAATACCGATTCATTTGTAATCGAAGCTACAAAAACCATCATGGCAAATGAACCGAAGAACGCGATCAGGAACGATAAACCGCGATGTAACAGTCCGAGATGAAGATGTCCCAGACCTGGAACAAAGGAAAGCAAAATCGTAAAAAATCGTTCGCTTTCACTACCTTTCCGATAGATCGGTTGATCGTAGCCCCCTTCGAGGCCACCATACTGAACGCCCTGATGCTGATGTATTCCCTCTTGGTCCATCTCCATCTGTCCCAAGTGGCCTTCCTGATCAGGGTATGCTCCCTGATATGCCGCCCCCTGATGGGGACCACCGTAATGTGTGCCATATCCATGGTATCGGGCATCATGCATTGAAGGGGCACGAAGCAGAACGATAATCATATCCAGCATGCTGATACACCAGAAGAATACGGCTCCTAGGAACCCGACAATCAACAAATTCTTTTCATCAGTCAACAATGCCAACATGACAAAGCCAATGCCTGTGCCAAAAAAGAGTAATGGATAGACCACAGCTCTGGTAGGCCGTCTCCAATAGAGAAAACCCAAACCCGGTATCAGGTTTAATAGAAATGCAAGTAATTTGTTACGATCAGATTGCACAATCGTCATCCTTTCTTTTCAGGGCAATGCGAAACAATTTATGGTCTAGGCTTGAAATGATCCAGCCAGGAAGTGGCTGCTTCCGTCCATTTTTCCGTAAATGACCCCCTGTGATCACCGTCCTGGAACTTATGATAAGGCGCTACCTTGTCAAACAGTCCCGAGGAGAGGAAGATTAACGTGAGACAAGCCGCTACAGCATAATGAAATACTTTGTGATCCAACCAGAGCCGGCTTCGGCCTGAACGCGATTTACGCTTTGGCTTGGAGGATTGCATATCCGTAATTTGATTCATGACCGAATCGGCAAAGCCTGCCGGGTCTTTCAGTTGTGGCAACTCCCGATGAATGCCGAGTGCTTCGAGATAGTTGTCCATTGCTTCCGGCACGTCCATAAGCATCTGTTCCATCATACTAGCCTGGTCTGCAGTCATTCGGCCTTCAATATAATCAGTCCATTCCTGGACGGTATACATCCTTTTATTCATCACGCCATTCATCCTCCTTCCAATGATTTCGAATCCACTGCCGGGCACGATACAGACGGGATTCGACGGTTTTCACTGCCACCTGTGCATCACGGGCAATCTGCTCATAATTTTTTTCGCTCAAGTAATAGGCAGTAATAATGTCCCTGTGCTGGGCAGGCAGCTGGTTGATTCGCTCGCGCAACTTCTCCTGACGCTCTTCCCGCACAAGACGGGCAAGAACATCTTCTTCACGACCGGGCATGTTTATTATTTTTTCTTCTCCACCCAAATCCTCAGCACTTCGTCTGCCCAGCTTGCGTTTAGCATCAATTGCTTTGTGAAAGGCAATTCGGGTTAACCACGTTTTGAAACCTTCGGATCGGTAATCAGGGAGAGATTTAACCATCTGAATGAACGCCTCCTGCGCTGCATCCTGTGCATCCTGATCGTTCCGCAATACGGAGTAGGCCACATGGTATACATGCTGGCTGTACTTTTCGATCAACAAGCGCATCTGGGATGTGTCGCCTTGACGGACTTGTTCGATTAAGCGCGCTTCATCAATGACTCTCCCCTCCTCTCCACTACAATAGACGACAACTTGTTTGCTGACCCCTGCGTATTCATTCATTTTTTTATAAAAAGGATACACATTGCCTGAAAAGTCAGTTCCACTGGGAACTGAACGTGTCCAACTTAACATCTATATAAGTTAAAAAACAGGCGCAGAATATCTTCTGGCCTGTTTTTGGTTCATTCTGAATGAAATTGTTGTTTAATCTAACATTGGTATTAACGTCCACCGTTACGAAACCGCTGCGTATATGCCTTAGCGTCCTGCACATTCTTCACACGGTTACGGCTCCATTCAAGCAGAATTCGGTCTATATAGCGGAAATGCACTTTGCCAGCAAACACGGCTTCCTTCAATGCCATCAGAATAAGTTCCTCCTGATAGCGATCCTGATCCAGCCAGCCGGATATCGTCTCGCATTCCATCGGGGAAAGCGGGCGGCCAAATTCTTTTTCAAAAATAGAGAACATATTTCGTTCTTCCTCTTCTTTTTGAACACTGTTCGAATCCGGGCGCAGTGCATTACTGTCCAGCTGCTGCTTACGGGCCACAGCCATACCCTCTGCTGTACATCCTGCAAGCTTCGCGTATAATCCGTGCAGATCATAACGCTCATACTGAATGTCACGCTCTTCATCCCGATGCTCGTCAATGTGAATGTACCCGTCTCTCATGAGACGCTGCAGCATTCTGGCGATACCTTCCGGGGCAAGCCCCATACGGATAGCAAGCTCTTCAAGCGTAGGGAACTCATTAAATTCGACTTGCCGGAATCCGAACAATTGAATCAGCAGAAGCACCTCTGCGTCACTTAACCCCAGCTGATGATAATAGCGCAATAAAGCATATGGGAGCTGCGCTGTCCCTGATGCCATACCGTAAGCTGCTCCATTCAACCAGGCTTTGGATCCAGTTTCTTCCATGGACTCGCGGTTAAACATTAAGGGTACAGACGATAGAGCATACGTGGGAATGCAATTGTTTCACGTACGTGATCCAATCCACAGATCCATGCTACCGTCCGCTCCAATCCCAGACCGAAGCCGGAGTGAGGAACCGATCCGTATTTACGCAAGTCCAGATACCACTGATATGCCTCTTCCGACAACTGATGCTCATCAAAGCGCTGCTGCATCAGTTCAGGATCATCAATACGCTGGGAACCGCCAATGATCTCTCCGTATCCTTCCGGTGCGATCATATCTGCACAGAGGACCACTTCAGGACGATTTGGATCAGGTTTCATGTAAAATGCCTTGATTCCAGCCGGATAATGTGTAATAAAGACCGGTGTTTCGTATTTCTCGGCAATCGCCGTTTCGTGTGGGGCTCCAAAGTCTTCTCCCCAAGGAATATCGAAGCCTTGTCCATTCAGAAATTCAATCGCTTCATCATACGTAATGCGCGGGAATGGAGCTACAATTTTTTCAAGCTTGGATACATCACGTCCGATGGACTCGAGTTCTGCACGGCAGTTTTTCAGAACCGTTTGAACCACGTGAGCAATAAACTTCTCTTGCACGCGCAGGCTTTCCTCGTGATCCACAAACGCCATTTCCGGTTCAATCATCCAGAACTCGATCAGGTGACGACGTGTTTTGGATTTCTCGGCACGGAACGTAGGACCGAAGGAGTATACTTTGCCCAGCGCCATTGCTGCAGCTTCCATATACAACTGTCCACTTTGTGTCAGATAAGCATCTTCATCAAAGTATTTGATGTGGAACAAGTTCGTTGTTCCTTCTGCAGATGAAGGTGTAAGAATCGGAGGATCAACCTGCGTGAATCCGTTACCATCAAAGAACTGCTGAACAGCGCGGATAATCTCTGCACGAATCACCATAATTGCACGTTGTTTTGTCGAACGCAGCCACAGATGGCGATGATCCATCAGGAAGTCTACCCCATGCTCTTTCGGAGTAATTGGATAGTTTTCAGTCAGATGAATAATTTCCACACCAGTAACTGTCATCTCATAACCTGATGCACTACGTGGTTCTTCCCGGATAATACCTGTTACATACAATGAACTTTCTTGAGTCAAGCTCTTCGCAGCATTCCAGATATCTTCGCTGACTTCGCTCTTAACCACTACCCCTTGAATATATCCGGTTCCATCACGCAGTTGCAAAAATTGAATTTTGCCGCTGGAACGTTTGTTGTTAATCCAGGCGCCGATCTTAACCGTCTCGCCCACATGCTCGCTCACATTACGAATTACACAATCCGTACTCATGCCCATATCTCTCCTTGGAATCCTGAATTTGAAAATGCAGCGGGCAGGCATATGCCTGTCCCCTGCACTTCCTTGTCATGCTATATTCACTTTACAATTAGATTACAGAGAATTCAATACGATTCGGTGTGTATCTCTTGCAATTACCAATTCTTCGTTCGTAGGAACGACGAGAACGTCCACTTTGGAATTCGTGGTTGTGATGCGGCGTGGTTCCCCAGAACGAATTGCATTCAGCGCTTCATCCAGTTCAACACCCAGGTACGTGAGCTGCTCACATACTTTTTGGCGAAGAACAACGGAGTTTTCACCTACACCAGCCGTAAATACAATCACGTCTACACCGTTCATCGCTGCTGCATAAGAACCGATGTATTTACGCAGACGGTATTCGTACATTTCGAAAGCAAGCGTGGAGTTAGCATCGCCAGCCTCCATACCCTCCGTGATTTCACGCATGTCACTGCTGATGCCGGAGATGGCAAGAAGTCCACTATGTTTGTTCAACATGGAGTTTACTTCGCTCACGCTCAATTCTTCCTTGTTCATAACATAAGGTACAATGGCCGGATCCAGGTCACCACTACGTGTTCCCATCATCAATCCTTCAAGTGGAGTCATGCCCATGGACGTGTCTACGGATACCCCGCCCTTTACAGCCGTTACGCTACCACCGTTACCAACGTGGCATGTGATGATCTTCAGATCTTCCAATGGACGATCCAGATATTCAGCTGCTGCTTTACTTACGTAATCATGGGAAGTACCGTGTGCTCCATAACGACGCACTTTATATTTTTTGTAGAGCACACGTGGGATAGCATACAGATATGCTTTTTCAGGCATCGTTTGATGGAAAGCCGTATCAAAGACCATCACCTGCGGGACGCCTGGCATATTGGCTTCAGCCGCACGAATACCCATCATTGCTGCAGGGTTATGCAGTGGCGCCAGATCGAACAAACGACGGATTTCTGCTTTGGAAGCATCATCAACCAACGCGGATTCCTTAAATGCTTCACCACCGTGAACCACACGATGTCCCACAGCCTGAATTTCATCCACGGAACCAAGCACACCATTTTCTTTGTCTGTCAGGATGTCAATAACTTTACGAATCGCAGTAGTATGTTCGAGAATTTCGCTAACTTCCGTAACATCCTCACGCCCTGTAGGTTTATGAGTCAGAATGGAAGAGTCCATCCCGATCCGCTCTACCAGACCTTTAGCCAGTACGGATTCATCCGTCATGTTATACAATTGATATTTGAGCGAGGAACTCCCCGCATTAATTACGAGAATTTTCACAGCCGGTCACCATCCTTGTCGTACTTGAAGAATCCTTCGCCTGTTTTGACACCCAGGTGTCCTGCACGTACCATTTTTTTCAGGACTGTCGAAGGACGATATTTCAACTCACCGAATTCACGGAACATTCTTTCGAGTGCAGCTTCTACCGAATCCAATCCGAAACGGTCTGCCATCTCAAGCGGTCCGTGCTGGAAGTTATATCCGATACGCATAGCGTCATCAATATCTTCAGCGGAAGCGACACCTTCCTGCAATACATGCAGTGCTTCGTTAATCAAAAGACAGATCAGTCTGGACGTAACAAATCCAGGCGATTCATAGATCATAACGCCTTTTTTGTCTGCTACTTCCTCCACAAAACGTCTAGTTTCTTCAAAAGTGGTATCGGATGTTTTCAGACCACGAATAATCTCTACAAGGTCAACCCGGGAAACCGGGTGAATAAAGTGCATACCAATAACACGCTCTGGGTATTTGGTTGAGCTTGCAAGCTCAGTCAAACTCAGCGTGGATGTATTACTTGCAAGAATTACGTTACTTGGGCAAACTTGGTCAAGCTGACTGAATACCGCTTTTTTTGCTTCCAGATCTTCAGAAATAGTCTCAATGACCATATCGCAAGTTCCGAGTTCAGCCAGATGAGCAACTTTGGTGATCCGGGAGAGAATCAATTTCTTCTCAGCCTTCGTAATAGCCCATTTCTCCAGTTGTTTATCGAGGTTGGTCTCAATCATGTTATATGCATGATCCAGCTTCTCCGTTGTGTGTTCCACCAGAAGCACATCAAGTCCTTTGGCTGCAAGCATCTGGGAAATACCTTGCCCCATCGTGCCGCCGCCGACAACTCCTATCTTTTTGAAAAACATGGTTCTGCTCCATCCTTTCGGTTCTCTATTTCTCTATTGTACCCTGTTCGCCGAAAATTACAAATTTCGACCCAACATATAATAATATCTTAGCACGAGTGAAATGTAAAAAAAAATAACCGACATAAATAAATTATGCCGGTAGAAGGGCGCTGTCACGAAATTGACAACGAAATTGTTCGCCAGACAGTACTTCTTCCCTGAGGAGTGTGTCGAGGGAATTGTCGAAAATTGTCCGCTGTTCTTCAAGCAATCGTTTGGTCTGTTCCATCAGATCTTGCAGGATCAGTTTGTTCTCCCGCATCAATTCTTCCGTAGTTACCATATCCATGTTAACAATACCCAACGTTGTGAGCCCGGAAGCCATCATCGTCTGTACCACATTCGTTGCTTGTTCAAAGTCATTACGTGACCCTGTACTGCGTCCACCGTAATACATTTCCTCCGCTGCTGCACCTCCGAGAGCAATCATGATCTGCTCTTCCAGGAAGCGCTTCGTGTACAAAAATTGCTCTTGCTGCGGATTATGACGTACATATCCCAGAGCCTGTCCACGAGGGCTGAGAGCAACTTGACTCACGCTGCCAGGACGAACCAGCTCAGCCATGATGGCATGTCCCAATTCATGAATAGCCACTCTTTTCTTCTCTTCTACGCTGGATTCGCGGTCTGTCTTCTCACCCATCATTACTTTGTCAATCGCAAGGGACAGATGACGCTGTTCAATGTTGAGCAGGCCGTCTCTCATCGCGTAAATTGCAGCTTCGTTCATCACGCTTTCCAGTTGTGCCCCAGAGAATCCGTAAGATTCTTCTGCTGTCTTCTCAAGGCTGACCCCTTCCATAAGAGGCTTATTGACTGCATGCAGCTCCAGTATGTGTTTTCTGCCTTTCTTATCGGGCAAGTCTACCTGAATATGACGGTCAAAGCGCCCTGGTCGTGTCAACGCGCTGTCCAGCATTTCTTTTCGGTTCGTAGCAGCGATCACGAGTATGCGCGGTGTGTCGGAAGAGTATATGCCATCCATTTCTGTCAACAGCTGATTCAGCGTCTGATCATATTCACGCTGTTGGCCGCCTTCCCGTTTTCCACCGATCACATCAATTTCATCGATAAATATAATGGCATTTTCCTTATTTTCTTTAGCGGCACGTGTTCTTGCATCACGGAACAAATCCCGTATTCTGCCTGCACCTACACCAACATACATCTCAACAAACTCACTGCCTGAAGCAGCTACAAAAACAGAATCCGTATAATGTGCAGCAGCTTTGGCCATCAAGGTTTTACCTGTCCCTGGAGGGCCAGTAAGCAGGATACCTTTCAAAGGACGAATACCAAACTTCTGAATTTCCTCATGTCGAATAAGAAAATCAAGCGCTTCCCGCAGTTCCTGCTTCGCACTCTCCTGACCACCAATTTCTTCAAACGTCAGCTTGGAAGGCCCTTTTTTCTTGCGTTTGCGTTCCTGGCCCGCTCCTACCGTAATTCCACCGCGCATTTGCATCATGAACAGTAGAGCACCCACAAACACTGCTGCGATCAGAATGGGAATCATATTTACACCGATAAAAGCAAGAAAAATAATCAATACGGGTACAAATCCAATGGCAATTTCTTTTGTCCATTTAGGCATTAGGCCACACTCCTATCTGACCGGGCACACGCGGCAGAATAATAAACTTGCTGGCATCTCCATCTCTGAGACTGACATAAACATTATTGTCATCCATGGCTGTGTTTACCTTGATCCCATTTGTAGCCATTTTAGACAAGGTCGGTGTAATCTCGGTGTATTGCTTGTTCTCCATCGCTTGAGCTACGGTAAACATCGCGCTTCCCCACCAGCTTTCCAACGCTTCGTTGGAATGATCCACCACATCCAGCTTCAACGAACGAGAACCAATCAAGGTCTGTCCTTCTTTGTGAATATATTGTACCAACCTGCCCAGATCAACATCCGGCTGCAAATCGAGTTTCAATTGTACATCATTGCGGTTAATAGTTAATTGAACATTATTGACCCCATCGTACTGGGTAACCATCTTTTCAATTGGGCTTTGCAAAGCCACATGACGATACACAAACCAACCTCCAAACAACACAACGGCTGAAATGACGGCAGTCAGAGCAATAGGCAATACTTTTATCTTCAAGTGAGTTACCCCTCCTAAATTTTGGCCCATCTTGTAGCTTGTAGGCAAGAATATGAATACAGGCATGTAATATCCTGTGATGTGCCTGACAGGATTTATTTGTGTATGATGTATCCTTGAATACATATTTGAGTATATCACATCGTATATACAATATCTAAGGCGAAAATATGAATAAATTAATAATTTTAACTATTCAAATCCAAAATGATCAGGAAAGCACGTCAAAGAACCGGTCCAGTCGGGTTTCCGTCTGCCGGTTCTTTAATGTATTCTTTTCAAATGATAGTAAGCTTGCTGATTCTAGCTATTCGGGATCGTATAGACCAGATCTACCTGTTCCCCGTTACTAAAGCGGTAAAACCGATAATAGTTATGAGTATCATCGTTATAATACACTTGCCATACATAGATTCCATTCACAACACCTGGCATAATTCGTTTGATCTCTCCACCTGGAACTTCTGAGCTGAACCGATTTCGAATCTGAGCTTCAGACATGCCGTTCTTCAACAGTTCACCGTGCACCGCATTGGTCCCCGTCACAGGTTTGTTGTTCTCATCGAACTTAATCCACACCAAGACATCCTGGTTATCCTTATCTTTGCCAATCAGGGTCCAGTATATGTTGTCTCCACCGTCTTTTTGCCCCCAAACATACTTACGCAGGTCTTCGTGTGACGTAATCCCCAGCTGTTCCTGGGCTGCCTGTATGGCCAATGCCTCTTCCTTGCGCTGATCCTGGGTAACATAGATATAATAACGCTGAAGTCCAAACAGAATCAGAACCAGGAGCAGCAGCGAAATCCATATCCACTTCTTTTTTTTCTTCAAAAGCCGAACTTCCTTTCCCTATGACGCTGCTGTCCTTGTAATTAACGGGCAAGCAGACTGTCAAATGCCAGTTGAGACTCACGCAGAATACGCTCTTCATCCATTGTAAGACACTCCCCATGTTTAACCACTTGTTTACCATCTACCCACACATGCTCCACATCTTTGGCCGATGCCGAGTAGATCGTATGGGAAATTAGATCCGTATGCGGATAGAAATGGGCTTGTTCGATGTTCAGCGCGATGAAGTCGGCCTTCATGCCTGATTGCAGAGCACCTGTATTATTCAGGAAAATGGATTTGGCACCGTACGAAGTTCCGAGCAGCAGCGCTTCCCCTGCTGGAACTGCCGTAGGGTCACCGGATACCCCTTTATGAATCAATGCAGCCAGTCTCATCTCTTCAAACATATCCAGGTTATTGTTACTTGCCGGACCGTCTGTTCCCAGGGACACTGTCACGCCTGCTTTCAGCAGATCAGGTACACGCGCAACACCCGAAGCTAGTTTCAGGTTACTGCCTGGATTGTGGGAAACGGCTACATCATGCCGTGCGAGAATCTCGATCTCTTCATCATTCAGATGCACTGCATGCGCAACCAGAGATGGACGGGAGAAGAAGCCCAATTTCTCCAGATGTTCAACCGGACGCAGTCCGTAATCAGCCACGTTCTGCTCCACTTCACGAAGCGTCTCAGACATATGCGTATGCAAAGGCAGATTCAGGTCATGAGCTACCTGTACCAGCTTCTCTATGTAATCCGGAGGGCAAGTGTAAGGTGCGTGTGGAGAGATTACAGTTGTAATTCTTCCATCTGCTTGTCCATTCCATTGACGGGCAAATGCTGCGGAATCTTCCAGTTTGCGCTGTTGTTCTTCTTCTGAGCAAAGACCGATTACTCCACGTGCCAGAGCAGCCCGAACGCCGGATTGTTCCACCACTTTCGCCACCTGATCCATATGATCATACATATCCAGAAACGCCGTTGTTCCGCCCTTCAACATTTCAAGCACGGATAGCGACGTGCCCCAATATACGTCTTCAGACGTCATTTTGGCTTCCATTGGCCACATTTTCTCCTGCAACCATACTTGTAACGCCAGATCATCACCATGACCTCTCAGAAGCGACATCGCTGCATGACCATGCGTATTGATCAGACCCGGCAAGAAGAGCAGTCCTTTTCCGTCCACCTTTGTCAGGTTTTCGTCTCCTTCCGGCAACGTCTCACCAATATGCACAATCTTGTCATTCTCTATGACCATGTAACCTTTGACTACTTTCCAATCCGTGCCCTCACTCACGGCAAATTTGCCGTTGTGAATGACCCATCTATTTGTCGTCATCTTCCTCGTCGTCCTTTCCATTTTCCAAATAATAAGCAAGACTAAGCAGATCTGTCGTAAAATCGGCATGGTGAATGCGAATATGCGGCGGAGTCTTCAGGATGGTTGGCGCAAAATTAAGAATTGCTTCAATTCCTGACTCAATTAGCTGATCCGCGACATTTTGGGCCTCCGTATCGGGAACCGTGATAATGCCTATCCGAATATTATCCTTTTTGACCGCATCCGTTAATTCATTCATCGGCTGCACCGTCAGACTGTTGATTTGACTCCCAATCTTCGGACCGTAGGCATCAAATACAGCAACTATTTTCATGTTGTCTTTGAGATAGGCATTATAGTTGGACAAAGCATGTCCCAAATTACCTGCTCCGACAAGAGCCACATTGATCTGCTGGTCTATTTTTAAAATATGGCGGATTTTCTCGATGAGATATGAAACGTCATACCCGATCCCTTTACGACCAAAGTCACCGAAGTAAGCCAAGTCTTTACGAATTTGGGCAGGATTCAAATCCAGCCTCAGTCCAAGTTCTTGTGAAGAAACCGTATTGACTTCGCGCTGATGCAGTTCATTCAAATAACGCAAGTAAACAGGCAATCTACGCACCACGGCTTCCGAAATTTTATCTGATTTCATTCAATGCTCCCCCTTACCAAGGCCACGATAGATAGATGAAAAGAGGAGCACCCTGTCTAAAACGATGCAAAAATGATTACTGAATTAAACAGGGTGCTCCTTGTTATAGAATGGATAATTGCTTAACTCACTTTACTCGTATATCCATGAAACGAATGAATGAGGTTACTCAATTTTACCGCCAATCCATGACGGCATGCAATCATGCTAGCTACAGATTATAGCTGTTATTTTATTGCTGTTCATCGGTTGGTCTCTCGAGCCATTCCGAAATGCGTGGAACCATCTGCTCAGTGAGCATGTGCTCCATTTTGGGACCAGGTAATGAGTATAAAAAGTACTTGCCATAATACGCTTCAATAACGCGTGTATCGTATACAATTACAATGCCTCTGTCTTTGCCTGTACGAACCAGTCTGCCAAATCCCTGTTTGAAGCGGATGACAGCTTGTGGCACGGACAGCTTCATAAACGGGTTTTTCTTCTGCTGTTGCAAAAGCTCGCTCTTCGCTTCGACCAATGGATGATTCGGGGGCTGGAATGGCAATCTGACAATCGCAAGACAGGTCAGAGCCTCTCCGGGTATGTCCACCCCTTCCCAGAAGCTGCTTGTGCCAAGAAGAACCGTCGCTTTTGCATCCTGGAAGCGGCGTGTAAGCTTGGAACGGCTGCCGCTGTCCACCCCTTGCCCCAGCAAAGATATATCATTGCCTGACAAGGCCTCCTTGAGCGGGTCATAGACCTGACGCAGCATACGGTAGGAGGTGAACAACACCATCATGCGTCCACGAGTCGCGATAGCCGTTTCCGCGAGAGAGTGCACGAGCATATCCACAAAGTGGGCATCGCCTACGCTGCCCTTCACGCTTGGGAAATCACGCGGAATGACGAGCAGAGCCTGTTCGCGATAATTGAACGGTGACGGCAGCATGGACGTTAACAGACGGTTATTCTCGGCAGCTTCCTGCAAGCCCAGCTGTTCGATCATGAATTGAAATGACTTGTCAACGGAGAGCGTAGCCGATGTGAGCACAACGCTTTTCTTTTTATCAAAGAACATATCCTTCAATTGTGCACTGACATCGACAGGAACAGCATAAAGTTGCAGTGATTTACTGCGGAACTGGCCGCTGGCCTCCATCCAGTACACGGTATTGGCATCATCCATGCGCATGAAGAAACGCAGATTATCTTTGATCGTCGCCAAATCCTTTAGAAGCCCTGAGATATCCGTAATCAGACTATCGGACTGATAATCGTCCTGATCTTCTTTTACTTCAAGCAGCAGCTTGTCGCCTTTACGAATCAAATCCCCTAGAGTGACATAGATTTGGTTCTCAGCATCCTGCAATTCCTGCCATTTGGCTGGTTTTTGCGAAGGCTTCAGTCGAAGAGAGAATTGTCCTGTCTCGCCAGGAGAAGCATCGCTGCGTTCAGGCAGCAGGCCAAACAAGGTATCGCTTAGTCGATCCCACATTTCTTTAACTTCGACGGCAAGCGGGAACATCTGATCAATCATGGAGCCCCACTGTACCGAATTTTCATGACCCGACAATTGAGAACGAAGCATAGGCAGTTGGCCATTACGGCTATCTTTAAACAATCGGGTCAGTGTATGAACCAACGTGAAATATTTCATATGAAGACCAAGATGTTTACCGGCTACATCCTCCAGATGATGTGCTTCATCGATGACAAGACTTTCGTAGGCTGGCAGCAGCTGATGTGCTGCTTTGACATCTGTAAACAATTTCGAATGATTCGTAATCACGATATCGGACAGCCCGGCTTCATGTTTGGCCCGGTGATAGAAACATTTGCGGAACCAAGGACAGGAACGTCCAAGACAGGATTCGGACTCACTCTGTACCGTCTCCCAGAAGTCTCCTCCGCGCCCGCTTAGATTAAGCTCCTCATCGTCTCCAGACTCCGTCTGGGTAAGCCAGACAATCATCTGAGCTGCTGTAAAATAATCCTCTTTCGGTGTAGCAAATTCACGTTTATTGATTTTATGCTCAAATTTGCGAAGACACAGATAATGCCCCCGTCCTTTGAACACCGCTGCCTTGAACGGGAACGGAACCACTTGGGTCAGCATAGGTATATCCCGTTCTCTCAATTGCTCCTGCAGGTTGATGGTATGTGTGCTGACCATGACTTTCTGTTCCTGTTTCACACTTTCATAGATGGCAGGCAACAAATAACCAAGTGATTTACCTGTACCCGTTCCAGCTTCGATCAATAGATGTTTCTCTTCATCCAAAGCTTGTCGTACACTGCTGAACATCTGAGTTTGCGCCTCACGCTCCTCATAATGGTCCAATGTCTCCTTCAGGTTATCTCTAACCTGATCCATAAACTGTTCAAAGCTTACGCCTTCCAGCGGGTTACCCTGTCGCTCATCGCGTGGTGAGCCTATATCGGTCCAGTCACTCACGTTCAGGGCGAGCTGACGGTAATACGTATGACCATCCAGATCCTGAATCGGCTCTGATTCTTTCTCTGTACGCAATCCGTCGAAAAACCAACCCAAGTCACTGTCTTCTGGCGCAAACAGGTCACTGAGGCGCTGAATCGTGATGAGAGGCAATGCACGCAGCTCATCGAGACACTTCAGTAATACAAAAGCTGTCGCAAGAGCATCACTGTCTGCCTGATGAGGGCGGTCGTGCTGAAATCCGAATTCTGAAGACACATAACCGAGTTGATAAGAGCCCAGTGACGGGAACGAAATCTTCAGGAAATCAATCGTATCCAGAATCCTTCCGGTAAATGGCAAGTAACCACAGCGATCGAGTGCATTTTGAA
Source organism: Paenibacillus sp. FSL K6-0108 (assembly GCF_045040695.1). Classification (NCBI taxonomy): domain Bacteria; kingdom Bacillati; phylum Bacillota; class Bacilli; order Caryophanales; family Paenibacillaceae; genus Paenibacillus; species Paenibacillus sp. FSL K6-0108. The sequence goes on from NZ_CP150288.1 coordinate 4,876,092, forward strand.
GAAAATGAAAATCAAAAGCAACGTTGTGTCCAACAAGTACAACATCGTCCAGCAGCGGAACCATCTCCATCATCATCTCTTCCAATGAGGGAGCATCCGCCACATCTTCATCAGTAATACCGGTTAACCCCGTAATAAACGGAGGAATCGGTACACCTGGGTTCACATAAGAACTATATATTTGAGTTATGCTGTAGTCATGATCTATGATGGCAAGTCCGGCCTGTATTATCTCACCGTCGGACTGCGTGCCGGTTGTTTCGAAATCCAATACGGCAAATTTCATTGCAATGTACGGTCCCTTCCATTCCAGTCTATGTTACAGCATAGCAAAAAAAAGGGCATTTGAAAATTAACTGACAAAAAAGGCGGTGTCCCCGCCGCTATGCCAGAGGAGGGAACACCGTCTTTTAGCCGCCGAATAGCCCTTAATTTAAGGCAGTCAGCTGATTTGCATATTGCAATTTTCCGCTGTTTAAACGACAGGCTTCCATGTTATACAGCGGTTCGGTCAACGTGGGGTCATACTGAAGCGCCTGAGCAAATAGTGAACATGCACCTTCAGGGTTCGCAAGCTTGGCCTCGATACAGCCCAGGACGTTACACACCAGCCCCTTCAATCTCGGCGAACCGTTCAGGTGCATGATCCGCTGCAAGTGTATTCCTGCTTCCTCGGTTTGTTCCAGGTTAAGATGAGCGAGAGCCAGGTAAAAACGAGTTAATGCACTTTCTGGATAGTCGGTCACAACCCTGGAAAATTGCATAATCGCCTGCGGATACATTTGCAGTTTGAAATATCCCTGACCGCGACTGAAACACTCCAGATGCAGTTCCGGCAGAGCGGTAACAGCTTCCTGTTCAGGTTCGAGGGAAGCGGGCTTATCCAGCTCCCTTTCCCTTACCTGGCTCATTTTTTCTTCAAACATCAGCCACTCATCAATCATCCCGTCACTCATCCGCTTCAGCAAATTCCACTTTTGCAGCAATTCCTGTTTGTTTAGGCCTTCAGCAGAAGGGTAGCGCTTGATAATTTCATCTAACATGTCGTTCATTTCTGCGAAAACATGCTGGAACATCGATGCATCCCCACCCTTGAAAAAATGGATTAGTGCAGTGACCTGTACTCATTTTTTGTAGAATGGGGCGATTTCATTCCCCTTACCAGTCGATTACATAATCGTCGCATGAACTTCTTGCTTCATCGTTTGCACAGGTTTATTCTGTCCATCCACAAATACAACGGTAGGCTTGTGATTATTTGCCTCTTCTTGAGACATCATCGCATAGGAAATGATAATGACGGTATCCCCAGGCTGTACCAGACGGGCCGCTGCTCCATTCAAGCAGATTACTCCACTTCCCCGTGGACCTGGAATGACATAGGTTTCCAGACGTGCGCCATTGTTGTTATTCACAATTTGCACTTTCTCATTTTCCATCAGATCTGAAGTTTCCATTAGATCTTCATCAATGGTAATGCTACCCACATAGTTGAGGTTTGCTTCCGTAACGGTTGCCCGGTGAATTTTGGATTTCATTAGTGTTCTAAACATGGGACAGTACCTCCGATTTTTGCAGCCTTATATTGTCAATCAATCTTGTTTTGCCGAATTTTACTGCAAGTGCGATCAACAAATCGTCACGACCATGAACTTTTTCCTGATCCGCAAGTGGCTCCAGACTTGGAAAAGCCTGAATTTCAGCATAATCAATCACAGCCATTGGTGAACGTTCAATGTTCTGACGCAATATGCCGCGGATATCCGCTGCCGTCAACGCCGTCCCCGCATCTACAGCTTCCTGTGCCTCACGTAACGCCTTGGACAGAACGAGAGCTTCCTGACGCTGTTCTGTACTGAGGTACACGTTGCGCGAACTAAGCGCCAATCCATCACTTTCACGAACGATAGGACAAGGTACAATCTCAACTGCCATGTTCAAATCGTTAACCATCTGCTGGATCACAGCTACCTGCTGTGCGTCCTTCATGCCAAAAAATGCACGCTGCGGTTGTACAATGTTAAACAGCTTCGACACGACCGTAGTCACTCCGTCAAAATGCCCTGGACGAGAAGCACCGCACAATCGATCTGTTAAACGAGAAACCGATACGGTCGTTTGTGTAGGCTGTGGATACATCTCTTCAACAGAGGGAATAAATACGATATCCACCCCTTTTGCTCGTGCTGTTTCCACATCTCTGGCTTCATCTCTAGGGTAACTGTCAAAGTCTTCATTCGGACCAAATTGAATGGGATTTACGAATATGCTCAAAACCACGATATCACTCTGTTGTTTGGCGGCTTGCATCAAGCTTGCATGGCCATCATGAAGAAATCCCATCGTAGGCACAAGTCCTACAACGGACTCTCTGGACTGAATCGACTGACGTTTCAAGCTCAGTTCTTGTCTTAATTCTGCGATTGTCCGTATCACTTTCATGCGTTCGTCTCCACCTTTTCTTTGCGATGTCCATACAGTTGATCCAGAACGCCGTCAGCGGCGGTAAATACATGCTCTTCTGCCGGGAATGAGCGCTCTTTGACTTCTTTTACATAGGACTCAATGCTATTACGAATTAATGTACCTACGTCTCCATACGATTTGACAAAGCGTTTTGGCGTGTATGGGGAAGCATACTGAACCACATCATGGAATACCAGTACCTGACCATCACACCCTCTACCTGCACCAATACCAATCGTAGGAATAGACAGTTCTTCCGAAATTGCTCTAGCCACTTCTTCCGTAACCAGCTCGAGTACAATGCCGAAAGCTCCGGCTGCTTCAAGCGCCTTGGCTTCGTCCATCAGCCGTTTGGCATCTGCAGCATCCTTGCCCTGAATACGATAACCGCCAATTTGATTCACGGATTGTGGTGTAAGTCCGATATGTCCAAGTACAGGTACACCGGCTTGCACAACCGCTTTTACCGTATCCGCGATTTCGAGACCGCCCTCCATCTTGACTGCTTGTGCATGCCCCTCCTGCATCAGGCGACGAACACCTTTGAGCGTCTCATCCAGGCTGCCATGATACGTCATGAAGGGCATATCAGCAACGATAAACGTATTTCCCGCTCCACGTACCACAGAACGTGTATGGTACACCATATCGTCAATCGTAACAGGCAAGGTTGAGTTAAAACCCAGTACCACATTTCCCAGTGAATCACCCACCAGAATCAGATCGATACCTGCTTCCTCGGCCAATTGGGCTGTCGGATAATCGTAAGCTGTAATCATGCTAAGCGGCACGCCGTCCTGTTTATATTTTTTCATTTTCACAATATTCAACGCTGCTTTGTTTGCCATTTTCGTCATGGCTCCTCTCATCTTTTCAATTTAAAAACAACAAAAAAACCTTTTAGTTTCCACTAAAAAGTCCCGAAAAGTCAAAAAAGAGTCACTTGCGATCGTCCCTTCTGTCTCGGTCCTCTTCGGCTCAGAGCAGAATCCAACAACTCACTTTATTACCATTGCTGCCTTGTCACTGCAACATTTTGAAGCAGAACAAAGCATACTACTGCCGGAGTGCAATTCGGTCTGCATTAGCCGATATCGCCTCACGAACACAGTATACCAAAGTTCTGCCCAAAGTTCACGTCTTATGTTCATTTTAACGGTGTAAATTCGACAAATTGTTTAATTTACCAATGAAACTTCACCAGAGTAAACCGATACACGCTCACCGTTTTTCTTCTCCAAAATCAATGCGCCAGAAGAATCAAGGCCTATGGCTGTACCTTCGATGATCCCCTGTGGATTAGCCACCTTAATTTCACGATTCATGGATACGGACAAAGCTTCCCAGAGCGAAGAGATCACATCGAACCCTTCCTTTTGATACAAAAAATACAAACGCTCCAATTCTGAGAGAATGGCCGCTGCAAGTTTGGTTCGGTCTACGGTTTGTCCCGTTTCCATCTTAAGTGAAGTTGCGATTGAACTCAGATCCTCAGGATAATCCTTAGGATCAAAGTTCACATCTACGCCTATGCCTGCGATACAGTAGCGTAATTCGTGGTCTTCAACAGTCGATTCAAGCAGAATCCCGCATACCTTGCGACCATCAATTAAAAGATCATTAGGCCATTTAATCCCGGCATCAGCACCTGTATATGACCGAATGGCACGACACACCGCCACACCCGTTAATAACGTAAGCTGTGGTGTATTTTGCAGTGCAAGCTCCGGACGCATTAGAACACTCATCCAGATGCCTCGTCCAGGTGGGGAGTACCATTTACGTCCAAAGCGACCTCGTCCACCCGTCTGTTCTTCTGCCAGAACCACTGCCCCTTCGCCCTGCCCCTGCTCAGCCATGTGCTGAACATCACCTTGGGTAGACAACGTGGAATTCAGAATGATCGCCTTCCGACCAAACACCGTCGTTTCCAGAGCCAGCTGAAGCGCTGTAGCATCGATACTGTCCGGTTTCGTCACCAAGCGATACCCTTTGCGAGATACTGCTTCAAACTCATAACCCATATCGCGCAGTTTGTTTACGTGCTTCCACACGGCCGTACGGCTAATGGAAAGGTTGCGACTGATCTCCTCACCAGACACAAACTCTCCTTCGGCATTCAGTAACATATGTAACAGTTCCTCATGCTTTGTCATCTGCAGCCACCCGCTTTACTTCGTTGGTCAGCATGTCATGCTGATTCGCTATATTTCCGATCGCAGTCTCTCTTAAGAGATGTTTCATCAATTGTCCCAGCCATGGTCCACCCTTACGTCCAAGCAGCTGCAGAACGTTCTCACCTGTAATTTGCAGATCTTTCAGTTCATGCACTTTCATAGATTGACTCCATGCAGCACCTCGGGATTGTATTATGTCGATCTGTTCTTCGTGCAGAACCTCTTGATCTCGCCAACCTGCTGGAAACAGTCGTTGAACGATGAGCCAGTCCTCTGTTGCCTGACGTCCGCAAGCTAGCACAGTCACGATCCATTCTGATCGTAGTGTCTCTTCATCCCTCAGCTCCTGTACGACAGTCTGAATTAACTGTTCGACCTGGAGAACTCCACTAATGCGGGAACGATCGTCATTAGAAAACGTCCATTTTCGAAGCAAAGCATCTGCTTCATCTCGGGTATAATGGCCTGCAAACAGCATCATGGACCAGCGCAATAAAACGTTTTCTTCCTTCAATTGTTCCATATTGCACATGAGGGATTTATTGAATCGTTCCATATGGATCGGTGCTTTCACATGCTCCAGCGCCTGGCTGCGAAACAGCAATTCCAGACCGCGCAGCGGATGGGGTCCTGCCATCATTTTCACCATTTCGGTACGTACTCTTTCCATGGCGATATGTTGGAGCAGATCCTTTTGTCGAACTAGCCCCTTCCAGGTGTTGTAGGCAATTTTGAAATTAAATACCGAAGCAAAACGAACACAGCGAAGCATCCGCAGTGCATCTTCACCAAAGCGCTCTGCTGCCGATCCCACACATCTGACCCGCCCATCCTGAATATCCGATTGCCCGCCAAAAGGATCAACGATATTGCCGTCTCGATCCATAGCGAGAGCATTCATAGTGAAGTCACGCCGCTGCAAATCTTCTTTGACATCCTGCACATATTGAACGGCAGCGGGTCTTCGATTATCCTTATATTCAGATTCGGTGCGGAAGGTTGTAACTTCAAAGTAGAAGCCTCCTGAACGAACAGTAACCGTTCCATGCTGGAGGCCTGTAGGAATGCAATCGGCGAACAGTTCCATGACTTGCTCAGGGGAAGCGGACGTGGTGATATCCATATCATCCACGCTGCGTTCCAGCAGTTCATCACGTACACAACCACCGACCCAATAAGCTTCATGCCCTTTTTCATTTAATGTTCGCAGTACCTGTTCACTTTGTCTGGCCATTTCATGATCTACCTGTGTCCATTGAACCACTTCATCTCACCCCATAACTACGTGTTGCTTGGTGTGGCTTACACAGAACTATTTCCAAGATGGAACACCCTGATCTGACAATCAGCCACAAATCGGCTTCAGATTCGGAACCTCACGTCCCAGTACCCGGTAGTATATTTGTTCATATTCATGCCGAATGGCATCATTGCAGAAATCATGGTGTGCCCGTCTCAAGCACGCTTCTCTGAAATCCGCTGTCAAACGGTCGTCTGTCAACAAACGAATCGTATTCTCCGCCATTGATTGCGTGTCGCCGATTGGAGACAAAAATCCGGTTTTGCCGTGCAATACCAGTTCCGGGATACCACCGGCCTGTGATCCAATGGTAGGCACACCGCAAGCCATAGCTTCAAGTGCCACCAGTCCGAAACTTTCTTTCTCCGACGGCAGCATAAGCACATCAGCCATCGAAATGACTTGAGCAATATCATCCTGCTTACCCAGGAAATGAACCTTGTCATTCAGTCCAAACTCATTAATCTTCCATTGAATTTTCGGCAGATCCGGTCCTTCTCCAACAAATAACAGTTTGGCAGGTACTTGCTCCTGTACTTGACGGAACACTTCTACCACATCCTGTGTTCTCTTCACAGGACGGAAGTTGGAGATATGCATCAGTATTTTTTCGTGAGGTGCTGCGAAGTCTCTACGCAGACTTGCGGCGTCACGCGGATAATAAATTCGTTTATCAATAAAGTTATAGGTCAGATCAATTGGACGTCTTATATCCAGCAATTCAACCGTTTCACGAATCAAATCCTGGGAAACGGCCGTAACCGCATCACTCTCGTTGATGGCAAGTCGAATCAAATCCTTCAACGACTCATCCTGCGCCAGTACGGTAATATCTGTTCCGTGTAACGTTGTGACCACCTTTAAATCCTCACCCACCATTTGTTTTGCCAAGAAGGCACACACCGCATGTGGCACTGCATAATGTACATGCAGCAGATCCAGTTGCTGTGCTTTGGCTACTTGCGCCATTTTCGTGGCCAATGACAGGTCATACGGTGGATAACGGAAGACGTAGTAATCGTTGACCTCAACTTCATGATAGAAAATATTTTTCTGAAATTTACCCAGTCTAAACGGGATACTATTGGCAATAAAATGAACCTGGTGACCCTGTTCGGCAAGCAATTTGCCCAGCTCCGTTGCGACAACGCCAGACCCTCCGAGGGACGGATAACAGGTTATACCAATTTTTAGCTTTTGATCCATCCGGTGGACGCTCCTTTAATCTCCCGCATGTGCAGGTTGATGTAATGCAACGGAATTGCAATTGATAAATGATTTATACGAGCAAGTTCAATCGTTTTATGACTTGGCAGCTTGGCCAAATTGATGAACTACATATGGTGTAATACTAGCGAATCCTTCTGCAAATGGAATAAGGCTACGCTGTCCGAGCAAAGAATCCCGGGCTTTTACACGTTCAATATATCCTTGAGTCAATGGAGTGGCAACTGCGCCTTCTCCCAATTCGAACTGGGAACGATAACTGAGCAATGAATTTTCCTTCTGCTCATAGTGTTCCGTAATATCCACAATCAAATCCGTTGGTCCGATATCGTTAATGAAGTAAAAATACAATTCTTTCACCTGAACTGCGGGCATGTCCGGCTTATAGTTTCTAAGCTTGGCATTAAAGACAGCCTCCTGCACCAGCTTGCTGCACATTACATGATCCGGGTGACGATCCTCCCAATAAGGCGCAAACACGATTCGAGGGGCATGACGCCGTATCTCGGCAGTCACAGCTTCGATGTGTTCAGGAGTCATATACAGTCCCCGATCAGGCAAACCGAGATTGCTTCGACACGAAAGACCGAGGACGCTGGAGGCTTGCTCCGCTTCCTCGGCTCTGCGCTCTACCGTCCCGTTGGAAGACATCTCTGCCCGGGTCAGATCACACACGCCTACTTTCAGTCCAGCTGCAGTATGCTTGGCAATCGTTCCTGCCATCCCAATCTCTGCATCATCGGCGTGTGCACCAAATATGAGAATATCCAGACTCATTGAGCATCACCTGAATTCAATCCACCCTCAGGCTTGTATTTATGTACAAGCTCTCTCCAGCCAAAATCACCGCGATCGAGCGCTTTAACGAGTATCTCTGCCGTTGCAATATTGGTAGCAAGCGGTATCCCCTGTACATCACACAGACGCAGCAAAGCGTTAATATCTGGTTCATGCGGCTGTGCCATTAATGGATCGCGAAGAAAAATAATCAAATCCATCTCATTTTGCGCAACCAAGGCTCCGATTTGTTGATCCCCGCCCAGCGGACCCGATTCAAACCGATGGATCTGTAATGAGGTTCCTTCCATAATGCGAAGACCTGTTGTACCTGTCGAGTATAGCTGATGGCCTGTAAATACATTTTCGTAAGCTGTCACGAAGTTAACCATCTCTTCTTTTTTGCGATCATGGGCAATAAATGCAATTTTCAACATGACAATCTCCTTTTAGTGTGTGTTCAAAAAACTTTTTGAACTACCTCTTTTAGTCGATAAAGTGATCAAATCCGTAGATAAGTCCTGTATATTCCATAACTTTCTGTACACCAATCTTAACACCAGGCATATAACCCGCACGCTCATAGGAGTCATGACGAATTTTGAGGGATTGGCCAAAGTCTCCAAATACCACTTCCTGCTGAGCGAATACACCAGGCAACCGTACACTATGAATTCGGAATCCGTTATAATATCCGCCACGCGATCCTTCAATCGTCTCTTCTTCATTCGGATTGCCCTGACGAATCTCCTCGCGGTTTGCCGCTATCAACTCGGCTGTTTTGATTGCTGTACCTGAAGGAGCATCCAGCTTCTGATCACCGTGATATTCGATGATTTCCACGTTCGGCATATGTTTGGCAGCCTGTGCGGCAAATCTCATCATCAGAATAGCACCGATCGAGAAATTCGGGGCGATTAACCCTCCAATGCCTTTGTCCTGACACTGCTTGTCCAGCTGTTCAATCTGCTCCGGCGTAAAGCCGGTAACACCCATTACAGGTCTAACTCCATGACGAATCGCAATCTCTGTATGAGCGAAAGCATATTGAGGGACTGTGAAGTCCACCATAACCTGTGGTTTCGTCTCTGTAAAAGCCATCTCGATATCATCGGTCAAAAGCACCCCACATTCAGGCAGACCGACAAGTGTTCCGGCATCCGTACCTACTCCGGAGCGGTTGACCGCTGCGGCGAGCTCCAGTTCAGGATCCTGAAGCACCAGTTTTACTACTTCACGGCCCATCCGGCCGGCCGCTCCGATTACGGCAACTCTTATTACTTCACTCATTTTGGCTGCATCTCCTCACTAATGTTGGTTCGTTTGGTTGAACCCATCTCAACCGAGCTCCATCCCTTAATGAAATAGACTCTTATTGAATGGATTTCATACGCTGCTTAATTTCCTGTAACAATAGATGCAGTTGCTCATTCTGCGGGTCCAGCAACAATGCGTCATGAACGGACCGGGCTGCAAGATCGAACTCATTTAGGTCGATGTACGCAAGAGCAAGCATAAGATGCGCTTCCACATATAACGGGTCAAGTTTAACTGCCTGTTTCAGTAGACCGGCTGCCTCCACATACCGTTCATGCGTTTCATTCCCGACTTGTTCAAGCAGCGACTTGGCCTGAATGCTTAACTGTTTGGCTTCCAGGGTCTGCAAATGCAAAACATACTCCTCGATCCCCTGTGAAAGCTCAACAGCCTTGCGCGCATACTCAAGCGCTGGACCCAAGTGTTGACTGCGGGCATGTGTAATGGAACAACGATAATAAAGCTCCGCCTGTTCCGGGTGAGCAATAATGGCAGATTCAAACCAACGAATTGCCTGCTCAAAATCATTTTGCAAAATACAGCGGTAAGCATGCTGCATATACTCTTCCGGTGTCATCATCAAGCTGTCCCTCCCCATTGAGGTGATGGTACAGCATATGTAATCTACGCCTAATCGGTGTTTTTTGGCGTCCACCGATTTGCATCGCGTGTGTTAAATTTATGCATGACTTTGTCGTGCGCCTCTGCCAGATCGATCCCGAGAGAGTTAGCAAAACAAATCGTGATAAATAAAATATCCCCAAGCTCAAGCTCAATGGAATTGTCTGCTTCGGAAGATTTTTTCGGTTTTTCACCGAATTCGTGATTCACTTCCCTTGCAAGCTCCCCCACTTCTTCAGACATACGGGCGAGCATGGCCAGCGGGCTGAAGTATCCTTCTTTGAACTGAGAAATATACAGATCAACCTCACGCTGCATTTCTGCAATGCTTTTCTCCATGAGAACGGATTCTCCTTTTGAAATTGTGTCGTATTTGTTACCTAATATATCAGTTATTTAGATTCACTTCCACCATCATAAAAGACAAATCATTTTTAAAGAATCGATAAACAGGTATACTAAGATGGGAATGATTGCTTTCTCATTCTAATTTGTAAAATGGAGAGGGAACTTATGAGCACATCCAAAACCTGGGTTCAATTCAAATTGATTCTCCCCATCCTATTGGGTACGGCATTATATGCCTTTGGACTTCTGTACTTCATTATCCCCAATCAGCTCATGGAAGGTGGCGTAACCGGGATTACAGTCCTGTTGAATTATGCCTTCAACATCTCTCCTTCGCTTACAACCTTGGTTGTTAACATTCCGCTTTTTCTGGTAGGGCTCAAGATTTTGGGCGGCAGACAGATGATTTATACAGGCGTTGGTATTGGAGCACTTACTCTGTTCCTCTGGTTATTTGAAAAAATGATTCATCTCGGCTGGATTGAACCGCTGCATACCGAGAATGACCTTTTACTTGCTGCACTTTACGCCGGTGTTACACTGGGGGCAGGACTTGGAATCGTATTTCGCTGGGGTGGAACGACAGGTGGCTCTGACATCATTGCCCGCATTCTTAATCGAAAATATGGCTGGAGCATGGGACGTGTACTCTTAGGTATCGATTTCATCATTATCGGTATTTCCCTCGTCTACATTCCCAAAGAAAAAATACTGTACACCCTTGTAGCTGTATTCATAGCCTCGAAAGTGATTGACTTCATTCAGGAAGGAGCCTATTCGGCCCGCGCATTTATGATCATCAGTGATCATGCACCCGAAATTGCAGATTTAATTACCCGTGATATGGACCGCGGTGTAACGCTCATTCCCGCCATTGGTGCGTATTCGAAGCAAGCCAAACATGTTGCTTACTGTGTCATCTCCAGGCAGGAATTCAGACGTTTGCAGACCATTGTGCGTTCGGTTGACCCTAGAGCTTTTGTTATTATTAGCGATGTCCATGATGTACACGGAGAAGGGTTCAAGGAAAGCTGACTTTTATTTGTACAAAAAGAAACCTCTTTCCCCAAGAGAAGAGCCACAGTTCGGCCTTTCTTGTAGACAGAGGTCTTTGTCATGTCGTGATGCATAAACATCTTAACGCCGAAAAGGAAAAATGCCTTGCTGCTGTGCCCGATATTTACGGTAACCTGCATAACTTAGCGCTGCTATGATTATGGAAGTAATGAGCATTCCAGCTGCCCTACGATTAGGCCCCTGAACAAACGGTACGAAGGCACTTTCGTCCTTTTCCCGACCAAACAACTGATTCACCAACTCTTCACCATGGGTTAACATACTCTTCAATTGGGCAATGTCAGTTCGCTTGGCCTCACTCAGACCTTTGGTATGAGACAACCAGGCGTCCAGCTGGGCGATCTCGTAAGGTTCACGGCGGATCATCGCCGCAGGCCGAATGGTCTCATAATGCTCCTCCAGCAAGGCGTAGCGGCTTGCTATGATCGCCGTACTTAACTGCTGATCTGCTGCGGTTGACAGCGCATCGATATCATTTTTAACGATTTTATAATATTGGAGCCATAAAGGTTTGGCCGGGTTGGCGAGACTGTCTGCCGCAAGTCGAAGTTTGGCCGAGGCCTGCTGGAGGGAAGCATCATCATTTTTTACTCTAACTGCAGCTTCTTTCACTTCAACAATAGTCTCAGATAGGGCATGAATGCCTTCTACTGTCGTCTGACCCGCAAAGGAGATATGCTCCAGCCCTTTACTGATTCGCAAAATACTACCTCTAACCTCTTCGATATCATTGTCCAAGGCATGACGATACAGCAGAGCCGCTTCTTCATTTAATTGCTCTATTGAATTTTGGACAGAGACTTGCTGATCTGTATTTCCGTTCGTACCTGTACTTTCCGCTGATACGCTGTATGACAAGTTCGTCCAGAACAGCAGAGTCATGAACGACACCACCATAAATCCAGTTTTGATCCTGAACGTTCTCTTCATGGACATCCCTCCCACCATCAATGTATGGCAGGGAAGGTCCCCTTAGAACAAGCTTAGATTATGAAATCAGGTCCGTTTGGCCTGTCTCAAGGCAAGCCACGCACAGAGAATACTCACTAGCGTCAGTCCAACAGTGAAATTGCGTACACCATCCAGATGGTCCATCAGCGATGCAGGCAGCCAAGGGAAGATGTCATATGTATAATCCATTGTATCATTTAGCAGTGTCCACAAGGCAGCGATCACCAAGGCGCCCCAACGGAACCCAAAGAACCTCACATACAGCAGAGCCTCAATAGCCATGGCGCTATGCGACGCAATTAACATCCAATCCTGCCAGTTCTGTGCGCCTCCCTGCATCCAGCCTGCAAAAATGATGGAAACTGCCCAAACGCCGTATTTTACCGAAGTAACCACAGCAAGCGCCTGTATGACATGTCCAATCCGATTCATAAGCATCGATTTGGGCTTGTACAAAATCCACAACAAGGAAAGTGTAAAAAACAGGCTTGCTGTTGGACTGTCCGGCACAAACACAATTTGCCACATTGGTTGCTGTGCCAGCGTATACTCCAATTGATCCCCGTACCATATGTATCCATATACTGTTCCTAATGCGTTACACCAAAAAAGAAGCCACAGGAAATAACGGTTCGTTAGAAATTCCCGGCTCCAAAAGTACGATAAAGCCACATGCTCTACCCCTTCCATCATTTGTGTTCTGCGTTTCAAAGAAGGTGTTGCGTAAAACGCCTCAAAAAAACCTGACCGCATAAACGATCAGGTTTCATTGCTTATTTCAATTTTACTGTTCTGCCTTTTGTTTCGCAAGCCATTCCGCCAAGTGATTGATATCATCATCTGTCAGCCCTTGAGCTATGGCGTTGTCATACTGAGCAGGCATGCTGTTATATCCTTCTTTGATAATCGTCAGGATCTCTTCCTGGCTGTGTTTGTCGCCCACACCCCGAAGCGAAGGTCCACCCGCTCCCTTCATATCAGCCGCATGACATCCGATACATCCGGCCTTTTTGAAGGTTTCCATTGCAGGGTCATCCTTCTCGACGATCGCCACTTCTTCTTTTTGACCTGGCGCATTTGAGGTAGGAAGACCCTGCGCGTGTTTCTCACGCGCTTCTTCTTCACGCTGAATATGTTCCGGCTTCTGGCCGCTTGCTTCCAACTCATGCTCGTAGTGTGTCCACGCAACATTCGTCAGGTAGAAAACGGACATCACCGATAGAATCATAAGTGATGATGCAATCGGACGTTTGTAGAAACGCCGCTCCTTGCCTGTATCCAAGAAAGGGGCAAGTAACAAAGCGCCGAAAGCAACTCCGCTGACTCCAAGTACCCCGAGCAGGACATAATCACCTGAGGCATATGGGTATTTCAAATACTGATACAGAAAAAGGAAGTACCAGTCCGGCATCGGGATAACCGATGCACTTGGATTGGCCGGATAGCCCAGTGGTGCAGGTTCCGAAATCGTTAATACCAGAATACCAACCAGTACAACGACACCAACCATCCATTCCTTCAGCAAGAAGTTAGGAATAAAAGCCTCTGATTTGCCGGGATACGCCGTGTAATCCGGTGGAGTTATAAACCCCGCTCCTTTACGGACGCGTGAGTCCCCAACGAAGATAATCTTTTCCTGGTCATCTGACTTGTGTCCGTGAGCCATGTCGATTCCTCCCTTCTCAGATTATAGTGGTCCCGAAATGCCCTGTCTGCGGATCATAATAAAGTGACCGACCAGAAGCACCAGAAGCACAGCCGGAAGGAAGAAGACGTGCAGGGCAAAGAACCGTGTTAACGTCTGTGCACCTACAATAGTTCCGCCTTGCAGGAATTCCTTAATGATCGGTCCCAGCCAAGGAACCGTATTCGCAATCTCCAGAGTAACCTTGGTTGCAAAGTACGCTTTGTTATCCCAAGGCAACAGGTACCCGGTAAGCCCGAGACCCAGCATGACAAAAAAGATCAGCATGCCGACAACCCAGTTCATCTCGCGTGGTGCTTTGTAAGAGCCGGTAAAGAATACACGCATCGTATGTAAGAACATCATAACGATAACCAAACTGGCTCCCCAATGGTGCATCCCGCGTACAATTTGGCCGAAGGCTACTTTGGTCTGCAAATACTCGACACTGGCGTAAGCATTAATAATATCAGGCACATAATACATGGTCAGGAACATCCCTGACAAAATCTGAATAACAGTAATAAAGAACGTCAATCCACCAAAGCAGTACACGAATGCGGAAAAGTGATGAGCCGGGTTTACGTGCTCTGGAACTTCATGATCCGCAACGTCCCTCCAAATTGGCGTGATATCTAGACGCTCGTCAATCCAGTCATAGACATTTTTAAACATCTGCGTTCACGCCTCCTATTTGACTCGGGTGTTCGGAACAATGTCGCCCAGATAAACCCAACCCTGATCTTCCTTAACCACATACTCATCAAGCGGCTTCGGGGCTACGGCAAGATTCTTACCTTCTTTGTCATAATGCGCGCCATGGCACGGACAATGATATTCATCGGGATACTGCTTATCACTGTTCCAACCTACGGTGCAGCCCAAATGTTTACAAATGGGTGAAAGCGCATAGATTTTGCCTTGCTCATCTTTCCTGATCCAGGCGATTAACGAAGCATTGCTTAAATACCATCCGTCTTGCTGTTTCAATTCAAACGTAAATTCTTGAGGTTCATTCGTAATTTTGCTGATTTCCGCTACTTTGACAGAGGTGCCTTCTCCCTTGTGCTGCAAAATTGGGTCCACCGCAAAACGGACCATAGGGAGTATTGCACCGGCGGCCATGTAGGCTGTAGCTCCACCAAGCGTGTACGTCAAAAACTGCCTGCGTGACATTTCCATGCGGCTTGGCAATTTCATCGAAGCTTCGTGCTGGTCATGCTCACTGCTCATACTGTCTCCAACCCCCTTTTTCAGCCAACTCTCTCAATCGTTTTCATTATCAGAAATTCCACGACTTACTAGAACATACATAATCATATAGTAGCCCTAGAACACCGTCAAGAATTTGTCACACATTTTTAAGCTTCATTTGTAAGCGTTATTAAAAAAATGTTGGTAAATTGTCACATTTGCCACAGGTAGGTCATCTTTTCCATAACTCACGGATTTTTTCCCCGACCAAACGCGAAATCCCCTCTTCTCCCACCTCTTGAATTAAAACTGAACGACTTAATACTAAATCTGCAGAAGTAATTTGGTTCTGTTCCAACGCACCATCAGCTGACATTACAACCACATATTTGAAACCTGAAGATTTGAGCTGTGCAGATAAGGTATTTAATGCCATTGACATATCCGGACATGCATAATGGAATGCAGGGTAAGTCATGATACGTCCTTTAAAAGGAATCTCTACCATATCCAAAAAATCTCTAAGCCGCTCCAATGCCTCGGTTGCTTCAACCGGGGACTGCTTGCCTGTCAGGGCTGTGTATGGAATAAGGCATGTATCCAGATAGAGTTGCAGTTCCGCCCAGCTGTCATGAGTCATCTCACTGAATTTCAATTCCCTAATTCCCCTCTCTATCCATTTTATTCCCATATTATATATGAGCATATATTATAAATCCAGAGATTCATACTTTTGGCCGAGTAAATCTGATGAAGAACACAAAAAAGAAATGCGTATTTCACGCATTTCCTGTCTTATATATTTTATATGCTCATCAGTTTATGGCCTTCAGTTCATCCGTCAGATTCCGGAAAGCTACTTCGTCTCCGGTAGCCAATGCCTTATCGATTTCCATATACAGCTTCTCGCTGCGCTGTTTACGAAGCGCGTCGTCCCACACCATTTCAGCAGCCAGCCCCAACATGACTTCATACGTAACTTTCATTTTATCCAATAGGATGCACCTCCAAAACGGATTTAAGAGCTCCTATACTCCTTTCCTTTGGCAACATAACCTAGTGTAGTCCTCGACATCCGCTCAAGATCTGCATCAGTCAACTCACGTATCACTTTGGCTGGTGTACCCAAAGCAAGGGTATAGGGCGGAATTTTACTATTTTCAGTTACAACAGAACCGGCCCCGATCAGCGCATATTCACCAATTTCGGCTCCATTGAGAAGGATAGCGCCCATACCAATTAGCGAACCTTTTCCAATACGACATCCATGGATAATCGCAGAATGTCCTACAGACACATCGTCATCCAATAGCAAAGGTTGATCCGTGTTGACGTGTCCAACCACGTTATCCTGTATATTACAGCGCCGTCCAATCACAATGGGTGCCAAATCGGCTCGTAATACGGCATTAAACCAAATCGTAGATTCCTCACCCATTGTCAGATCACCTATAAGCTTGGCACCTTCGGCCATATATACCGAAGGGTGTAACTGTGGTTGAATACCTTTGTATGGAATTATCATAAGTATCACTCCTTAATTTGGGAGTGATTTTAGCAACTTGTCCTTCACTTGTCAAACATAACGGGGGTAATATCCCCGGACAGCGAGCGACAGGATGACGCAAGGCGTGAACCCCATGCTGTCATTTGTATTGTTCGCCCAGATGCATGTTCTCCAATGCGAAGCATACCCAGATGCAGCATCATTTTAAGCACCCTGTTGTCATAAATTGTCTCTGCAGTGTCATAATAGAACGGCTGAATGTAGGGACCAATCTGGCGGAACAAAGACTCTGCTGTGGACCAGCCAGCTGCACATTCCCCTGTCCAGTACACGATGGAGGACAGATTCGGAATAGCACCTTTATAAAGTCTTAACCAAAACCGAAATAGCTGTATCATCTCGGCTGTTTTCTCCGCCCCCAGCTTGTCTTCACCGGAAGGTGACAATTTTAGCTTGCCCTGCTCCTCCCGGACCAGACGATGATGAAAAGCGTAGTCATAGATGAACGCAAATCGGTCGGGGTAGTCTTTGAATGAACGACCATAACCGAATCTCCATCCAGCCTTACCCACCAGTGTCTCACTCACATGCAAATGCTCCATGATCTGCTGCTGAGAGCGACGGTACATCATGCCTTCTGCGTTCAAGGCTATTTCATGCTGCTGGACAAATTGGAGAAACAGTTTCAGATCATCTGCGAGCAGATGGTATTCATCCCTGTAAACGGGAGGCTCGCTCGTCTGTTCAATGCCTGCCTTCAGGTGGGTGGATAACACATCCCGAAATCTCATTTGCAAATCCTGGGGTACCTGATACAGGTATCTAGTCTGTTGAGTTGTGCCATTGAACAGCCATCCACTCTTCGTGAAGCGAACGATAAGATCACGTGGACTGGCTCCAGCCTCGCTATCTTTTTTATCCATCGACTGACGAGCAATGGCGACAAGTTCCTCCATACCGAAGTATTGGCGGGAATCAAACAGCAAATTGTTCAAAAATCGCAGATCTACTTGATTTAGTTCGCGAACCTGCTGCTCAAAAAAAGGTCTGCTACCCAATGTAGTGAGAATACTCTGGATGAGTTCATGTTTGGAATTGGGCTTACACTCGCACTGGTAATAGTCTGCTATTCGATTAAGCTGGCCGATATCGGCAAAAGTAAGCATATCCGCTAGATTCATGGGTCCATCGCCTCGCCCTTGACTACTTTTTGGCTATTGATTCGGGGCCTGAAGTAGTTTGGTTTTGTAAACATCGTTGACGGATTTCCCATGATCTAAACCTCTTTTTTGCAAATCTTTTATGTTTTAACCATACTATGCCCGAAGTTGCTTGCTCAGAAGAAAAATGAGAGGTTCAAAATCATATAGAAATTGGACTAAAGAATATTTACACTTGCCACTCCAATGACAGGACAACCTTCTGATCACTGTTATCACCCTACACATTGCTATAACACAAAAAAAACAACCTGAGTAATCACTCAGGTTGTTTGGCCAGATCCAATGAAAGGTGTCGTGTACAGTTATAAAGCAATGGGCTCCAATCGTCACGTTCCTTCTCCAGAATTGTAAGCGACAGGTTTCCAATTCGTTCCGTATAGCGGTCTTTGTACAAAGCTGATAGCAGATTGGCTAAAAAAGCGCCATGGGAGACAATCAGCACATTTTGGTCCTGATGAGCCTCCCATAAATCCTCCAGAAAGCCCAATGCACGTGTCTGAATATCCGCAATCTGTTCCTGGCCCAAATCCAGCGTCTCCCATGAAGCGCCCCAGCGAGCCACACGCTCTTCGGACGTCAGACCTTCAATCTGACCAAAAGCACGCTCCTTCAAGCGTGCATCTGGCTCCAGCAAAGGGACATTTAAAAGCCCGGAGATAATCTCTCCTGTCTCCTGAGCCCTGGACAGCCCGCTCGTAATGATGTGGTCCCAGTGGTACTCCTCGGTAAGCAAACGTCTACCCAGACGCTCAGCTTGCTCACGACCTTCTGCATTCAGAGGTATGTCTGTCTGTCCCTGAATACGTCCTGCCGCATTCCAGTCGGTTAGACCGTGACGAATAAGCCCAATCCGCATCTCATCCCTCATTTCTCTATACGGTGAACGAAAGCTTTACCTAAGCACGCGCACCTTGTTTACGTTTGTTCGTTGAACGATGCATACGCCCAAGAGAGAACAAAGCCATACCAATTGCAAGCAACGACAACGCCATCCAGTACTGAGGATACGCCGGGCCCATGCTCACAACGAAGGGCTCAATAATGCTCCCTCTGTCTGCTCCCGTCATGTTGTACTTGTACAATCCGGAAGAAGTAGGCTCACTGCCCGCTACCCCTGTCTCCAAAATACCTGTAGAGACCACGCTGGTCTGCTCAGCTTCTGTTACATCTGGCTTAAACATCGCCATGTACAAAAAGCTGCATAAGAAAATTGCCAGGAACGCAGCAATCCACAAAGACATATGCTTGCGAATCACAGCAGAGAAACGATTAACCTTTGCCTCTTCCGGCAATAGCCATGGAGACTCCGCGTAGATCCGGTCCATAACATTACGGTTCACTCTCTCTGCCTGCTGTTCTGTCACTGGAACCGGTATGCTGTGCAGCAGAATTTGAGCTTCTTCCCAAACCTCAAATTGCTGCGAGCAATCTTCACAATCAGCGAGATGAGCATGAAATGCAATCCGCTGAGGATGAGCTTCCGGCAAGTCCCAGACCAGTGCAAACAATTCCTGGGCTTCATTGCAATTCATCGGTTCTTCATCCCTTCATATGGCTCGTAGACCGGTTCGAAGAAATAAGGTTCCAATTGAGTTTTTACGCTTGACCTTGCTCTGAACAATAACGATTTCACAGAACTGACGCTCTGCCCAAGAATATTTGCTATCTCCTGGTAGTCTAGTTGATCATACTCACGGAGTATAATGGCAGAACGCTGCTTCTCCGGTAAATTGTTAATTGCATCCCTAACCAGCATCACCCGCTCACTGCGCAATACAGCATGCTCTGGCGCATTCTCAGAAGGAGCAATGGGTACAATACCGCTCTCTTCAAGTGGAACGCTCCCACTACGCTGTTTGCGAAGCTCACTCAGCACCGTATTTCTCGCAATGGTATATAACCAGGTTGAGAATGAGGCATCCACCTCTCGGAATGAGTGCAGACTGCGGAACGCCTTATAGAAAGTCTCAGAACAGAGATCTTCCGCAAGCAGCTCCATATTGGAACTTTTCAACATATGATATACGAAAGCCAGTATTTTACGCTGATAACGACTCATCAGCTCGGAATATAACTCCAGGTTACCTTCCTTGATCTCTCGAATCAACTGGGAATCCGTCATTTGAGTGCGACCCCTCCTCGCCCATCCATGTGCTTCTCCCCGTTCGACTCTATCCATGTATTACCGAACAGGCACAAAAAAGTTGCGGTTTTCACCGCATAAAACAGCGTTCAGCGCCAAAACAGGCCTTCCCGCCAAATTCCCCTATGTAATGGCAATTTCCCCAACGTTTCTACATTAACAGTATTTATTGTACAACGGTCTGCATCATCCTGGCAAATCCTTGGCTTGCATCAAAGCCCGACCAGTCATTATTATGCAGCCATTTTCTCGTCCATGACTTCTATTTTATCCCTTTTGTGAAGCCGCTCTTATATTGGACGAGCGAAAGCCTCAAAAAGTTTCAATCTCACTTTAAGCAAGGATTATATTTCCTTAATTTACGAATGTTATAATTAATTCAAACAATTTTACTCAAAGTGTTGACAAAATGAAAACGTATACATATAATAAAAGTACAGTATGGTTTCTCTCCACTCCTATCCAATAACTGTATTGCTCCACGTGAGCAATGGCCGCTTATGTAAGCGGTCTTTTTTTTACTTTTTTTTAAATCACCTACTGTAACAGCTGGTTTTCAACACAAAGAAAGGAGGCTTTCGCCCCCTTCCATAAGACTAAACCCACACTTGATACCCCAGGGAATCCAGCAGCGTTTTGGCACGTTCCATTTCCTCTTCCTGCCGGAACGACAGACGCATAATGCCCGGTACATCGACCCGGTTCTCTATAATCTCCATGTTGCTTAAGTTAATATCATTCGCCCCAAGTTCAGTGGCAATCTTGCCGATCATCCCCGGAGCATCCTGCACATCTGTATACAGATCAAACAACGACGAGATCATGCCTTTGCGTCGTTCTGGCAGCACACTGCGGAACTCGCGTGCCTGACGGAATGCCTCCTCAATGCCCTCACCATTTTGTTGCTCCAGCATTTCGGTGAAAGCCTTCATCTGCCCGTTCCAGTCCTTCAACAGTCCCAGCAGCACCTCACGGTTGCTCAACAGGATATCTCTCCATACAATGGCATCACTGGAGGCAATCCGGGTAATATCCCGGAATCCGCCCGCTGCCAGCATTTTGTACAATGGATTTGAATTATTATATTCGCGCACCTGGTTCACCAGCGCAACTGCAATAACATGTGGCAAATGACTAATTGCCCCTACAATGTCATCGTGCAGCAGCGGTTCTACACGAACAATCTGGGCACGTGTGTATGCAAGAAGGTCAGATAACCTGTCATACGCTTCCTCAGGCACATATTCTGAAGGGGTCAAGACATAGTATGCATTCTCGAATAACACAGCCGAGGCTGCATCCACACCTGAACGCTCCGATCCGGCCATCGGATGACCGCCGATAAAGTATGCATCACTCATGCGGACATGCTCAGCACAAGCTGCGATGGACGCTTTTGTGCTTCCTACATCCGTAATGATACATCCCTTTTTCAGGGGGAGCTTGGCCAATTGTTCAAAATAGGATTCAAGCAGCCCAACAGGTACGCACAAAAAAATAAAGTCGGCATCCTGTACCGCTTCATCCAGAGAGAGCGTAGCGTCATCCACTACACCACTGGCTATGTACTTGTCCTTCAGTTCGGGCAGATGGGCATAGCCCATCACCGTTACACCAGGCTTGCCTTTGAAGCAAAGCGCCAGTGAACCGCCGATGAGCCCGACACCGATCATTGCAATTTTTAGTTTCATGGGTCCTCACTCTTTTCATCGCCAGATTTAAGGGCGTGCTACCGCCTTCTCAGCCAGCGTGTTCTCCAGTGCCGTGACAAACGCACGGTTCTGTTCTGATGTTCCGACGGACACACGAATGTATGTTGGATATACATGGAATCCAGGTCGAACAATAATGCCCTGTTTCAAGAGCGATTGGAATGCTTCTGCCGAAGGCATATCTAGATCAACCAGAATGAAGTTACCCTGAGAAGGGAAAAACGGCAGTCCTAGTCGTGTGAATTCATTTTGCAAATACGCTCTTTCTACCGCATTACGCTCCGCACACTCTTGAACAAAAGTCTGATCCTCAAGTGCAGCCTTCGCGGCTGCCTGACCGAAGCGCGAAGTGTTAAACGGTTCACGCACGCGGTTTATCAGATCAATCACTTCCGGACGTGCAATACCATATCCAATACGCAATGAAGCCAGTCCATAGATTTTGGAGAATGTCCGCAAAATGACCAAATTAGGATAACGCTCAATCATAGGAATGCTTTGTGGATACTCCTCGTCCGTAACAAATTCATAATAGGCTTCATCCAAAACAACCATGACATGAGAAGGCACACGATCCATGAATGCTATCAATTCCTGCTCAGAGATAATTGTACCCGTTGGATTATTGGGGTTACACACCCAGACCGCTTTGGTCTTATCATTGATTTGCGCCAGCATCGAATTCAGATCATGAGTTCCCTCTTTAAGCGGCACTTCAATGCTGACCGCACCCTCGATGTCCGCGTTACTTTTGTACACAGAGAACGTCTGGTCGGCCATGATATTCTCGTCACCCGGGAGGAAGAATGCGCGAGTGATCAATGCAATAATCTCATCCGAACCACATCCAAAGATCAAATTATTCCGCTCCACTCCCAGATGCTTGGCCAGCACTTCAGTCAGTTCCTTTGAACTGCCATCAGGATATATGCTTACATTGACCAGCTCCCTGGTGATCGCTTCAAGCGCAGCAGGGGAGCTTCCATATGGATTTTCGTTGGAGGCCAGCTTGATTACTTGCTCCAAACCCAGTTCACGTTTCACTTCTTCAATCGGTTTGCCCGGTTTGTATACAGGCAGATTGACAATCTGGGACTTCGGTTTCAACCCGACCGCCTCCTGTTATTGAAATAGTTATGGACATGCCTCAGCCTGTGCTGAGCATGCCCCGGGGATGTAACATCGTTGAATCCCTATCCTTTTAATTGTGCCACAAAGTTGCGAATTTGCAACAGTCCCGCCTGACGCGTATCCGGGTTTTCAAGAAGAGGTATGGCTTCTTCCACCTGACGAACGATAGCACTACCTACAACCACACCGTCACAGATGCGGGAGAAACGAGCGACCTGCTCGTGACTGGAAATGCCAAAGCCAACAGCGACCGGAAGATCTGTCAGACTCTTTACAGTTTCAATGAAGCTCTCTACCCCATCGAAAAAGGAAGCTCTCTCTCCCGTAACACCTAGAGAAGAGACACAATAGATGAAACCACGTGCTCCCGTGACAATACGCTCGATTCTAGCGTTGGACGTAGGGGCTACAAGAGGAACCAGATGCACACCTGCTGCATCCGCACGGCGTCGCATATCCTCCGCTTCCTCAATTGGAAGATCCGGGATGATCATGCCGCTGATCTCATGTCTCACCAACTCATCAAAAAATACATCCAATCCTGTCTGTAACACCGGATTATAGTAGGTGAACAGTACAAAAGGCAGTTTTACACCCGCAGCACGAGCTCTTGCAGCTGTCTCCATACAAGTCCGGATGGTGATCTGACTTTTCAATGCACGCTCGGAAGCGCGCTGAATTACAGGTCCATCCGCGAGCGGATCAGAATAAGGAACACCGAGTTCCAAAATATCCGCCCCTGCCAGTTCCAATTCTTTAATGATTTCCACCGTGGTGTCCACATCTGGATCTCCAACCGTAAGGAATGGAATAAGTGCTGTACGGTTCTGTTCTTTCAATTGCTGGAAGGTCTGGTCCATCAGGTTCATGCCAAGTCCCCTCCTGTATACTTCATAATTGATTCAACATCTTTGTCACCACGACCGGAAAGACAGATTACAACAATATCATCAGCGCTGAGTTCAGGCGCGAGCTTGACAACCTGTGCAACAGCATGGGCTGACTCCAAAGCAGGGATAATGCCTTCTGTTCGGCTCAGCAACTGCAAAGCATCCAATGCCTCCTGGTCCGTAATCGGGACATATTTGGCACGTTTAATATCTTTGAGATATGAATGCTCCGGACCAACACCCGGATAGTCAAGTCCCGCCGAAATGGAATGGGCTGGCTGAACCTGTCCATATTCATCTTGCAGTAGATAACTCATAGAACCCTGGAATACACCATGTGTGCCTTTGCTCATCGTAGCCGCATGGAACTCGGTGTCCACTCCTTTACCTGCTGCTTCAACACCAACAAGCTTTACATCCTGATCGCCAATAAACGGGTAGAACATGCCGATAGCATTACTTCCGCCGCCTACAGCTGCAACAATCACATCCGGCAGCCGTCCTTCGATCTCCTGAATCTGGCGTCGTGTCTCATCACCGATCACTCGCTGGAAATTTCGTACCATCATTGGGTAAGGATGAGGACCGACCACCGATCCAAGTACGTAAAAAGTATCCTCTACATTACTAACCCAGTAGCGAAGTGCCTCATTACCGGCATCTTTCAATGTCCGCGTTCCAGATGTCACCGGAATGACTTCTGCACCAAGCAGTTTCATCCGAAATACGTTCAATTGTTGTCGCTGCGTATCTTCTTCACCCATAAACACTTTACATTCAAGACCCAGCAGAGCAGCAACTGTTGCCGTGGCAACACCATGCTGTCCTGCACCCGTCTCGGCAATGACTTTCTTTTTCCCCATCCGTTTGGCCAGCAAACCCTGTCCAATAGCGTTATTAATCTTGTGCGCTCCCGTATGGTTCAGGTCTTCACGTTTCAGATAAATTTTGGGTCCACCCAAGCGGTGGGAAAGTTGCTCCGCATGGTATAAAGGTGTTTCCCGTCCAGAATATTCGCTTAGCAGATAATTCAGTTCCTTGTTGAACTCCTCGTCTTCAGAGAAGTGGCTGTACGCTTCCTCCAGTTCGATCAGAGCGTTCATTAATGTCTCAGGTACAAAGCGGCCTCCGAAGGGACCGAAACGCCCGTGTTGATCCGGCAATTGATGTGTCATGCCTGCTTCACCCTTTCTACAAATGCTGTTATTTTTGCAATATCCTTCACACCTTCGGACTCTACGCCGCTGGATACATCGACGCCGTCCGGTGCATATGTCTGTATCAGTTGTTGCACATTATCCGGCTGTAATCCTCCTGCCACGAACAACGCGATTCCATGTTTTCTTGCCCACTTGGCGTAGAAAGGAATTCGTTCCCAAGCAAAGGTTTTACCGGAGCCCCCTACATAGAGCGGGTCAAACGTATCGAGCAATATGGCGTCCACCACATTTTTATATGGATCAAGTGCCAATAAGGCAGTATGGTCAGCTAATGAACCCGTTTCATCCTTGGGAAAAGAGAAAGCCTTGAACACTTCGGTACCGAAGCGCTGCTTCACCTGTTCACAAAATTCCGGCGATTCCTGTCCATGCAGCTGAATGACATCCAGGCGTGAAATCTGCATGATGCTTTCCAGCTCTACGAGTGCGGGATTCACAAAAACACCCGTCAGCTTCGGCCGATCGAACATCGTCCAGTCCAAGAGAACCTCTCTTAGCTCCGCACCCTGTTCAGGTGTAATACGGCGACGGGATGGGGCAAAAACAACACCAACGTAATCCACAGGCAAGTTTATCATCGATTTTAGCACTTCAACGTCCTGAAGTCCACATATTTTTACAGCCGCTGCCGGCCGGTTTTGCAGATCCACGTCTCTGCTGCTTGTGCCGTCATGATTGAATGCATTCATGCTTTTGGTCCCATCAGTTCATATACCGCAGCCTCAACATCGTCCTTGCGCATCAGATGCTCCCCAACAAGGATACCATGCACACCTGCCTCAATAAGAGATTCCAATGGCTGAGGACCGGCAATTCCACTTTCACTGATTAATGTTACACTATCCGGAATCAAGTTCATCAGATCCAACGTGGTGGTCAGACTCGTTTCGAACGTTTTCAGATTGCGGTTGTTGATGCCCACAAGTGTTGCCTGCGGAATATCGAGCACTTGCTCCAGTTCAACACGGTCATGGACTTCAATTAATGCATCAAGGCCCAGACTTTTAGCAAATGTCAGATATTGACGCATCTGTTCGGGTGTCAGAATACTCGCAATCAGCAAAACGGCATCCGCGCCAAGCAGCCTTGCCTCGGCAATCTGTCGTTCATCTATAATAAAATCCTTGCGCAGTAGCGGTATGTTCACAGCTTCATGAATGGCCTGCAAATATTCTCTATTTCCCTGGAAATAAGAAACGTCGGTCAATACAGATATACAATCCGCTCCAGCCCGTTCGTATGCGGAAGCAATTTCTACTGGATGGAAATCAGGACGAATCAGTCCTTTGGATGGAGAAGCCTTCTTCACTTCGGCAATGAGACCCAGCTTACGGTTACGTCTCTCTGATAGAGCACGTTCGAATCCACGAGTATTGGGTAATGTCTCTATCTTTTTCAGCGCATCGTCCATCTGAAATGTTTGTGCGAGAACTTCAACTTCTTTATGTTTGGTTGCTACGATTCGATCAAGATACATGACTGTACGCCTCCGTTGTATGAATTAACTGTTCCAGCTTCCCGGCAGCCTTGCCGGAGTCTACAGCTTCTGTCGCCATCAACACACCTTCTGCGATGGTATTCGCTAGACCGGATACATAAATGCACGCCCCGGCATTCAACAGAACGACATCGCGGTATGCGCTCCGTTCTCCCTGGAAGATCCTTTTAATAATTTCGGCGTTCTGAGCTGCATCTCCTCCAAGAACCGATTCCAGCGGATGTAACGATAATCCCATATCACGTGGATCAATGTCATACGTACGCACTTCACCATTACGCAGTTCGGATACTTGTGTAGGTGCAGAGATGCTGATTTCATCCAGTCCATCATGACTCGCTACGACTAAAGCTCTTTTCAGCCCCAGACGATTTAGCACTTCAGCGATCATCGGTGTCCGGCTGCGGTCGTATAAACCAAGCAATTGTCGATCCGCTCCCGCAGGATTGGTTAGAGGTCCCAGCATGTTAAAGACCGTACGCACACCCAGCTCTTTTCTTGGTGCAGCAGCATGTTTCATAGAAGGATGGTACACTTGAGCAAAACAGAAACAGATTCCGATCTCATCGAGACATTGTCTCGCCTGCTCTCCGTCCAGATGAATATTCACGCCCAATGCTTCAAGTACATCCGCACTGCCTGCCTTGCCTGAGGCAGAGCGATTACCATGCTTCGCCACCCGGACAGAAACTGCTGAAGCAATGATCGCAGATGCCGTTGAAATGTTGAACTTATGAATGCCTGAACCCCCTGTTCCACAGGTGTCCAGCAGTCCATTACCATCGGTCAGAATTCTTCCGCCCTGTCCACGCATGGCTTCAGCAAACCCCGTGATTTCATCCACCGTTTCCCCCTTCATCCGCAAGCCCATAAGCAAACCTCCGATTTGAGCCGGAGTGGCCTCACCTCTCATGATGGAGTACATCAAGTCACGTGCTTCCGCCTGCTCCAGATCGCTGCCCTCCAAAATTTTGGCAAGGCCATTCTTCATGCCTTCCACATGACTAACTTCAGTTTTGAATCGCTCGGATTCTTCATTCATGACTGGGTTCATATTCATTTCCGGTCTCTCCTCTCTCAGTTTTGTACAGCCGTGGCTGGGGTAACAAAATAATCGGCGTTGGCAAGTTTCAAGGTATGATCCTTTTCTTTGGCAGGAAACATCGCTTCTGCTGTACGAATCGCCTTCAGCAGCGCTTTGGCTTTATTTACGGTTTCTTCATATTCATTCTCAGGCACCGAATCCCATACGATTCCGGCTCCAGCCTGCACATAAGCTTTTCCCTTTTTGAAAATAATCGTTCGGATCGTAATACAGGAATCCATGTTGCCCGAGAAACCCAGATAACCAATAGCACCTGCATAAGCACCCCGTGCTTCTTTTTCCAGTTCCGCGATAATCTCCATCGCACGCAGCTTCGGCGCACCGGATACCGTACCCGCTGGCAAACATGAAAGAAATGCATCAAAGAAATCCTTGTCTTCTCTAAGCTCGCCTGTAACATTGGACACCATGTGCATGACGTGGGAATATCGTTCAATTTCCATGAACATGTCACATTTCACACTTCCGAAGTTAGAGACGCGTCCCAGATCATTACGTCCCAGATCGACAAGCATCAGGTGTTCTGCACGTTCCTTCTCATCCTGCAGCAGATCTGCGGCCAATGCGCGATCTTCCGCTTCTGTTGCTCCTCTTGGGCGAGTCCCCGCAATCGGCCGTGTCTCTACGCGGTTTCCATCCACTTTTACCAATGCTTCAGGGGAAGTACCCACAATAATTTCATCGTCCATCTTCAGATAATACATGTAGGGTGACGGATTCAGTGTCCGAAGCACGCGATATACATGCAGCGGAGATACTTCAGTATCAATATGGAAACGTTGGGATAATACGACTTGGAAAATATCTCCTGCCCGAATGTACTCTTTGGCCTGTTCTACATTCCCGATAAACTGTTCCTTCGTGAGGTTGGATTGAATATCCCCCAGTTCCACGTCTCCTGGAATGGAACGTGGGTTCAGGTTCTCCCCTGGTCCTTGCTGCTGCAAGCGTTCAGCCGCCTGTTCCAGCTTCTCAGAAGTTAAAGCATACGCTTGACGGATATCATCATCCGTTGCACCGTCTTTCACGTGTACATTGCCCACAAGCAGCATCTGCTGCTTCACATGGTCAAACACGATAATCTGGTCACAGAACATGAAGCGGATATCATCCATTTTCAGATCATCCAGCGCGTGGCCCGGAAGCTTCTCATAATATTGCAGCAGATCGTATCCAAAGAAACCTATTGCCCCGCCTGTAAATGGCGGCAGTTCATCATCTTTCGGACTACGATACTTACGCAGCAATGCTTTGAGTTCTTCAATTGGCTTGCCCGGTAGTTCTCGAATCTGTCCCGCTTCTTCTACCACGATCCGGCCTTTTTTGGCGGAGATCATCAGGAACGGATCTGTACCGATGAAGGAATATCTCGCCCATTGAATTCCACCCTCCACACTTTCCAGCAGAAATGCCCGGTCGTTGTCAGCATAACGGCGGAAAATCCGAATCGGGGTCTCCATGTCTGCCAGAATCCGTTTGACTACCGGAATCAGATTATATTCATTCGACATTTTCAGTACTTGATTAACGTTTGGCGTTATCATCAGATCACGTCCTTTCAGATTTATATAAGTTCAACTAAAGAGGTTTACACTGAGCACTCCGATGACAGAACAACCTTCCGATCGCTGTTATCCCCAGATTTTTTGATTCCCTTTCTAAAGGGAAAATCCGGTGATAAAGGCGAACGCTCCGCTTCTTCAGGTTATTTCTGTCCTCTCCGTTTTTGTGTAAAAAGTTTAGTTGAACCTATATGGGTAGAAGAAACAATTCAATATACAACAAAAAACCTCTACCATCAGGTAGAGGTTTGGTTATAAGCTGTTTCAACAGGTTGGTGCTTCATAAATAACAAGTCCCTATACATGCATCCTTACCGAATTATCACACAGGTTGTTGTACGGATGTTTCATACATCCATCAAATACGAAGGAAATGTAGCGGCATACACTGATTCTCATCCAAAGCATTCATTCTCTCATGAAATGTATGGGAGTTCAGTCGCATTATACCTAAACAAAACGATGTCGCTAGACACGTTTGCATTCCTTCATCCTGTTTCAAATAATTCCGTAGCACGACGTACCGCGAATCAGTTGACCGGCTTCTGTTGCTCCGGTTACCACCCGCTGGACTCTGCTATATACTCCACTCATCTCAGCTGCTCTCAGCTCAATCTCTACTCTACTCAACTGGTTCTCACTATACATCATTCCGAATGATTTGACAACCATTCTAATCTTACGAATTGGAAGGTGCCGCCAAATCGGGACGCAGAGACTGTGCACCGTTAAGATACACATGGTTGATCTCATTTTGACCTTTTGCAGTGTTAACGTGTACCATAAAACGGATACACTGTGGCAAAGCGCCTGCAACTGGAACTTCCAATGCACACATCAAAGGTACAAGCTCCCAGCCATCCAACTGGCGAATTGCCTTTGCCGGGAAAGCAGCATCCAGATCTCCAGTCATCGTAATCCACACACTGCAAATATCTTCGGGTTGAATCTCGTTACGATCCACGATTTCCTGCAATAGTACAGCCGTTTCTTTCAAAATATGTTCTTCGTTATTATGCGTGACCGTAGTAGCCCCGCGAATTCCCCGTGTAACCATCGCTTTTAATCTCCCTTCTTGAGCATTTCTATGACTTCACGTACTGCCGTTACCGGTACATCCTTCACAATTCTGGCAGCGCCGATCCGGTCAGGAATAATGAAGACCATATGGCCCTCACGGAACTTTTTGTCGTGCATCATGGCATCCATTAATGCATCCGTATCCAGATGTTTTGGCATCGTCACCGGAAGACGCAGTGAACGCAGCATGCGAACCGTATCGTCATAAAGTCCTGCTGGGGCCCCTAACTTCTCGCCAAGCAATGCCGAACCCGCCATACCAATTGAGATAGCTTCACCATGAAGAAATTCACCATATCCGGCAATCGCTTCAATGGCATGACCAATCGTATGACCCAGGTTTAACAATGCACGTTCTCCATTTTCACGTTCATCTCGTGATACAATCTCTGCCTTGATCCCACAGCCTCTTTCCAATCCATATCCCAGCGCTTCCGGATCAAGAGCAAGCAGTTCGTCCGCATGCTCCTCACACCAGTATGCAAAAGCTTCATCCCGAATCAGACCGTGCTTCAGCATCTCTGACAAACCAGCCGAGACGTCCCGTGGCGGCAAAGTTTGAAGCGTATCGACATCATAGAGCACCAGCTCTGGCTGATGGAATGCACCGATCATATTTTTAGCCAGCGGATGATTGACAGCTACCTTGCCGCCAACACTGCTGTCATGCGCCAGGATCGTCGTAGGTACTTGTACAAACTTGATTCCACGCATATATGTAGCAGCGACAAAGCCAGCAAGATCCCCCACTACACCGCCGCCTAGAGCAATAATAGCCGAACTGCGATCCAGTTTGCCTTCAATGGCAACGGTCATCATATCTTGATATACCGAAAGGGATTTCGAGGTTTCACCAGATGGAACTACTGCGGAAACGACGGTAAAACCAGCCGTACGCAGTGTTTGTTCCAGACCAGACAAGTATTTGGGTGCCACATGCTCATCAGTAATAATGAGTAAGGGGCTTTTTTTCGTTAAGCCATATTGCTCAAAATATTGAGGAGCTTGAGCCAACAGGCCGCTGCCAATCAGAATAGGATAAGAGCGCTCCTCCAACTGCACTGTCAGCTGGCGCATCTTAATAATTCTCCAGTTGATTATTGTAGTTGGCAAAGTTCGCACGGATTTCCTCCATGGAATCTCCGCCAAATTTCTCCAGGAAAGCTTTTGCAATTTCCCATGCTACCACATGCTCCATCACGACACTCGCTGCCGGAACAGCACATGCATCAGAACGCTCGACCTGAGCTGTGAATGCTTCTTTGGTATCAATATCCACACTTTGAAGTGGTTTGTACAAGGTAGGAATAGGTTTCATAACCCCACGTACCACAACTGGCATACCGTTTGTCATTCCGCCCTCGAATCCGCCCAAACGGTTGGTAGCTCGGTGATAACCACGCTCATCACTATGCACGATCTCATCATGCACCTGAGAACCACGAATCGTTCCGGCTTCGAACCCGATACCAATTTCCACACCTTTGAATGCGTTAATGGACATTACTCCCTGAGCAATCCGTGCATCCAGTTTACGATCATATTGTACGTGGCTACCAAGACCTACAGGCACACCTTCAACGATACATTCAACGATTCCACCGATGGAGTCGCCTTCCTGCTTGATCTGGTCGATGTACGCTTCCATCTTCTTCTCGGTTTCTGCATCGGTTACACGTACGGAGGAAGCTTCAGTCACTTCGATCAGTTCATCGATCGGCAGATCTTGATATGGAGCTTCAATTTCTCCGATACGCAGCACACGCCCAGCTACCTTGATTCCGAATTCAGCAAGGAATTGACGTGCAATAGCACCACATGCTACACGCACCGTGGTTTCACGGGCACTGGAACGTTCCAGTACATTACGCAAATCTTTCAGGTTATATTTCAGCCCGCCATTCAAATCGGCATGTCCCGGACGCGGACGATGAACGCGACGTTTCTCTTCGTCACTGCCTTCAATTGGCTCAATATTCATAATATTCTGCCAGTGTTTCCAGTCATTATTTTGCACAACCAACGCTACGGGAGCACCCGTTGTATATCCGTGACGGATACCACCAACAAAGTTGGCCTGATCCTTCTCAATTTGCATGCGGCGTCCACGGCCATATCCCTTCTGGCGGCGGTGAAGCTGAAAATTCAGCTCTTCAAAGTCAATATTCAGATTGCTTGGCAACCCTTCAATAATTGCGGTTAATTGGGGTCCGTGCGTCTCCCCTGCGGTTAAATACCGTAAACTCATAATACGTTCCCCCTTTAAACTGTTAAACTTCACATTGCTAAAATCCCATAATTTCTTTGCTTATTATAGTATAGCTGACCGGCTTTGACAAGAAAGCCGCTCGTTTCTTGTCCTAAAATGGATGGGACTTGATTCGGATTCATTGAGATTCCCGCGTGTATGAGAAACATCATTCATCCGTTATGCAAATAACCGCCTGGACACGTGTGAATGTGCGCGCCAGACGGTTATGAAATCCATTGAACTTATTTTTTGCGATAAAAAAATGTTTCCGCAGTCTCCAGACCATATTGTCCTGGGGAAAAGATCTGCTCCGTACTGCCCACGAACAAAATACCGCCTGGACGCAAACTTGTTGCAAACTTGTGATACAACAGATTTTTGGCTTCCTCGGTAAAATAGATCATGACATTTCGGCACACAATCAAATCATACCCTTCGTCAAAACGATCCAACAGCAAATTTTGCTTCATGAACTTGACCGAACTTTTCAGTTGTTCATCAATACGGTATACCAAGCCATCCTGCTTGAAGTATCGATTTGCTGTTTCCTTTGGTACATCTTTGAGAGAGCGTTCCATATAACGCCCTTCCTTGGCTTTGGCGAGAGCACCTTCATCCAGGTCACTTGCCGTAATGGAGCTGCCCTTGAGAATGCCCATCGTGTCCAGAATCATCGCCAGAGTGTAAGGTTCTTCGCCTGTAGAACAAGCAGCACTCCACACCTTAACACCACGCTTCGGACCCAGCAGCTCAGGGAGGATTTCATCCCGCAGTACTTCCCAGCGATTAGGGTTACGCCAAAATTCCGAGACATTAATGGTCATGCGATCCAAAAACTCATAAAACAGGGACTTATCTTTTTGCATAGCATCAAAAAAGATAGAAAACGTATGAAATCCGTTTTTGTTACGAAGTGTGGTCAGCCTTCTTTTCATCTGGCCTTCCTTGTATTGAGCAAGATCAATGCCTGTGCTCTCTTTGATTTTCCGAATAAATCCGGTGTAATCCGGGTCTAGTAGTTGTTCCTGCTCCAGCATCGTATCACCCTTCTGGCTAAAAAATTACAACCAGGCTGCGATGCTCTTGTCGTACGTTACCAGCTCATCTGGAGCAAAGAAGTTTGCTGCTTCACGAGCAGCGCTTTCCGGTGAATCCGCCCCATGAATCAAATTATGCGGTGTGTGGCTGGCGAAATCTCCGCGAATGGTACCCGGAGCCGCTTCCTTCACATTGGTTTTCCCGATTACGATGCGCGCAAGCGCGACGATGTCGTCACCTTCCCAGACCATAGCAAATACAGGCCCAGATGTGATAAAACGAACCAGATCATCGAAGAACGGTTTCCCCTCATGTTCAGCATAATGGCGTTTGGCCTGATCTTGAGACATCTGCACCAGCTTGCCTGCCACCAACTTAAATCCTTTGTCTTCCAGACGGCTAACGATACGCCCTATCAAACCACGCTGCACACCATCCGGCTTCACCATCAAAAATGTACGATCCATAGGCTCACTCCTCACTCACGGTTCAAAGTTATTTCATTATGTAAACGCAATCCCTTTGATTGTAACATACATGTCCAAATCCTCCCAATGAGGAATATCACATGAACGTTATTTTTTGAGTAAGAACAGCTGCATGTGGAACTGCGTTCATGCAAAGATGTCCGTTCCTGGCAGCTTATCGTAATGTTCAAACATATTAATGCGTACGTTTGACCACAAAATGAGCGATATCACGCAAGTTTTTGGTGGTCTTGATGTTAGGCAGTTGATCCAGAGCATCGAGCGCTTTCTTCATATATCGGTCAGCCAAGGCTTCTGCTTTAGCAATTCCTTGACTTTGGCGAATCATTCCAATCGCATCGGATGCACTCGCCCGTCCCTCCTCATGCTGGACGCGGGTTATCTCCTCCAGCAAAGACTCACGCATGTCTGGTTCCTGCAATGCATACAGTACCGGCAGCGTAATATTTCCCTGTTTCATATCACTGCCTGGAGGCTTGCCCAGCTGTTTCTCAGTACCAACCAGATCAAGTACATCGTCCTGAATCTGGAACGCCATACCCACGTTGTAACCGTAGGTGTACAGCAACGAAGATTCTTTCTCCGGTGCACGCGTAGCAAGTGCCCCCAGCTGGCAGCTGACAGCAATAAGAAGCGCCGTTTTGCGACGAATTCGCAAGAGATAGTTACGTACACTTTGTCCCGTATTAAAAAAGTCCCGAATTTGTTCCATTTCACCAATGGACATCTGCACCATTGCTTTGGCCAGAATACGGTGTATCGCCGGATCGGACAGGCCCGCAGTCATCTCAAGGGCCTTGCCGTAAATATAATCTCCGGTGTACATGGCAATCCGATTATCCCATTTGGACTTCACCGTTGGTTTCCCTCTCCGCGTCGCGGCATTATCAATAACATCATCGTGAACCAGAGAAGCCGAATGAATCAATTCCAACGGAACCGCTACCAGCTTCAAACGTTCAATATCATATGTACCAAATTTCCCACCGAGTAACACAAATACCGGACGCAAACGCTTACCCCCTGCCTTGAGCAGGTGAAGTGACGTTTCGCTTAGCAGCTTCTGTTCTCCCTGAACACTGCGATACAATTCTTTTTCAATGTAGTCCATGTCTTTTTTTAACAACCCGAAAATATCCAATAGTTTCATTCGTTCACCCGTGTCAGCGTATTGTCAGTCCATAAATCCATGCTTACCTTCCCCTCCAGCAAGTCGGGCCTGCAGGCATAACGAAAAACCAGGGCTTGCCTTTCCTGCTTGTGTTCTTCTACGTTCTAATCTTCTTCGAATGTCAAGGCCGACATCCGGGAATTAAACTCTGCGACTTGTTCTGAAACATAAGTACAGAAGTTGCCGGAGCATGGGTCAAGGCTGTGGTCCAACCAAACATCACCATCAGCGCTCACCAATACCCCGGGATTGGGGGACAACAAAGCCCCCTGCAATTCACAGTCAGCAGATTTAAAATTGCAGGAAGCTCAGAAGCTATCCCCGTTCATCCGGTTCACCCCATCTTGTAAACAGTTGATGCGGGATGCGCAAACTATCGAGCACTTTACCCACTAGAAACAGAATCAACTCGTCCATCGTTTGGGGTTTGTAATAAAAAGCCGGCATGGCCGGTATCATGCGGACACCAAGCCGTGAAAGCTTCAGCATGTTTTCCAGATGGATGGCATGCAGTGGCGTCTCACGTGGCACCAGGATCAGCGTTCTTCCTTCTTTCATCATGACATCGGCAGCTCGGGACATCAGGTTTTCCGACGACCCTTGTGCAATGGATGAAAGAGTACCCATGGAGCAAGGCATGATAATCATGCCTTCTGCCAGGAAAGAACCGCTTGCGATGGAGGCACCAATATCACTAACAGGATGATAGATCAGGGAACCGGCACGACTACCGAATTTTTCTTCCAGTAAACGGTCCCGATTCGTAACATCCCAGTCCATTTCTTCTTTCAATACACGCCACCCGGCATTGGAGATCACCAGATGCACGGTGTATTCAAGATCAAGCAGCGTTTCAATTAATCTAACGCCATATATACTTCCACTGGCCCCGGTAATTCCGACAACAAGTCGTTTATTGTCCGGCTGCTGCATCTCTATTTCACCGCCAAATCAATCAGGGTAAACGTAAATACAACCAGGCTCAGAACACTATTCATCGTAAAGAATGCTGTTTGTACACGGCTCATGTCATTTGGTGATACGATATAGTGCTCATAGAACAGAATACCATAAGTAATCAGCATTCCAGCGCCATACCACCAGCTCAGATCTGTCATCAGTAACAATGCAAGGAAACCAATTGCTGTAATCACGTGGAAAAACTTGGCGATCTGTAATGATTTATTAAGACCGAAACGGGAAGGAATGGAATGAAGCCCCTCTCCCTGGTCGAACTCCAGATCCTGACATGCGTAGATGATATCAAATCCTGCAGTCCAGAATACAATCGTAACGTACAGCACAATCGCTGTCCAATCCATCGTACCTGTAACCGCCACCCATCCTCCAAGCGGCGCAAGACCAATGGTCATGCCAAGAACAACATGGCACAGCCATGTGAATCGCTTGGTATACGAATACAATACCAGCATAAATACAGCTATTGGCAACAGCTGCATGGATAACACATTAAGGTTGGAAGAGGCCCAGAATAACAATACAAATGATACCACGATAAAAATAACGACCTCACCGTTTTTTAACAAACCGGCAGGGATTGCTCTCATTGCAGTACGCGGATTTTTCTTATCTATCGCTTGGTCGATCATGCGGTTCAAACCAAATGCCGCACTTCGTGCACCAATCATCGCAAGTAATACCCACATAATCTGCATCCAGGTAGGGAATGTATCTTTCACTACCATGGAACCGAGAATAGCTCCCATAAATGCAAAAGGTAAAGCGAAAAGCGTGTGTTCAATCTTGATCATTTCTAAAAAGATGCGAATTTTCCTAAACATGCTGATTCTCCTTGGTTCCAATATGCAGTGCCGCGATGCCCCCGGTTAGAGGGTAGGCCTGCACTTGCTGCAATCCGGTTTCTGCGAAAATGTCGGCCAGTTCCTTCCTTCCTGGAAAAAGTGCAAGTGAGTCCGGCAGCCATTTATACTGCTCATAACGTTTGGCAAACAATTTGGCAAGATTGGGTAATACTTGTTCAAAATAAAAATAATAAATACCTTTAAACGGCTGCCATGTCGGCTTGGACAATTCCAGACACACCACCATGCCACCCGGTTTCACTACACGTTTCATCTCCGACAGAACCTGTCTGAGATCCGGTACATTGCGCAGTCCAAATCCAATCGTCACATAATCGAATGAATTGTCTTCAAAGGGAAGCGACATCGCATTGCCCTGTACCAACGTAATTTGTTTTTGCCGATTTACAGCGTCAATCTTGGTTTGTCCAACCTCCAACATGTTGCTGCTGAAGTCCAGTCCATGCATGTGACCTGTTTCACTTGCTTCAGCCATCGCAAGCGTCCAGTCACATGTGCCGCAGCACAAATCGAGACCGGTGTCTCCCTTGGACATATTCATCTTCTTCATGGTAAATTTACGCCAAGCCTTGTGCCTGCGGAAACTCAGAATATCATTCATGACGTCATATTTACCGGCTATACTCTGAAAAACAGAATGGACAAATTCTTCTTTAGGTTTAGTCTCTCCGCTCCCCATTCGTCTGTCTCCCCCTCAATCTTCCCTTACTGCCGCATGTGAAGGCTGCAAATACATCAGGTAAGGCTCCAGGATTGCATTAATCTCTTGCAGTCCCCGTTGACCTTCCTCGTCTTGCAGCAATAGTTGTATACGGTGTGTACACTCACGAAGCTTGTCCAGCAATAACTCACCGATCCGATACTTGTGCACCATACCACTCCATGCTCTTGTATCCGGCTCCTGCTGACGCAGCAAATTACGCTCATCATCGTTGCCATACTCGTAAATTTGCCAGAAAGCATAACTGTGATAGAAGTTCTGTTCGTCATTCATCCGCTGCAGCTCTTCCATAATTGCCTCGCAGTAGCTGAATTCGGCCAAAAGGTCGTTCCATAGTGATGCTTCGTTATCGCGGATCAAGCCTGTAAAAGAAAGAAACAGCTGCATCTTCAGCTGTACTGTTTCACGCAAGTATTCTTCAGCCGAAACGAGAAGCTTTTTCATCCGTTCATACAGCGTCATCTTGCGAGCATTCACTTCGGATACAGCACCACTAAGTTTACCGATCATTTCAATTTTGCCTGCATGGGCAAGCAACTGATAGAAACGACTACTGAAATAATCTCCGGCAAGCACATTCAGCTGACGTGAACGCATCTCCACTTCTCTACGCTCTCCGGATATCGTATCGATTCGATCATGCGTATCCATGGCCAACTGAACGAGCGAGGTTGCAAGAGCATACAGCTCATCATGCACCTTTTCGTCTGTGCGGCCCACAAATACCTGCAGCAGACGAGCCCGGCTATCCGGAAATGATGGGATTTCCGTATGTTGTCGAATCATGTCGTAATCCGTATATTTCTTTGCTAGTTGGGGTACGCGATATGAATTCATTCTCAGCCTCCGAGCCTTTGCATTGTTAAACCATTTCTGCACTACAATCTTATATATTATAGCATATGTTTATCGGGCACGCACTGAATCCTGCTATTCTATTACCCCTGACTTGACATTTCGAATTGCTTCTTCCAAAGTTCGGTCTCCATCATATGAAACCAATCCTTCAATTCGTCGGAGAGGATCGGGCTATTCCAGTCTCGAAGCGTTTCGATCGCATACATCGGCCATTCCCCGCTCCGAAAATCAGCAGCGAGCAACAAATGTCTTTTGTGAAGCCATTCATCCTCTGCCATAACACGCAGCATCACCTGTTCCACGTTATCCAGACTTCGAAAGCCCAAATCTGCCACAGCAGCCATATTACGATAGATTTCAGTGTAACTTGTGCTGGTTCCGGTAACCTTTAGATCAAGTGTCAAAATGGATTGTTTCCACTCCACCCTGGCAATGGGTGTCGATAATTTCATGGTGCTCAGCACATCCACCAGATTGTCTTCCGTTAGCTGGACTGGATGCTGCGTTGCAGAAACGGGCTGTATGTTTTCACCGCCCAAGGTACGCATATGTAAGGTTTGTATGGCAACAAGCAGAAGGACCGCCGCAACCGTTGCCAGCAGCGAAGCAGTCACAATCATCCGCGGTTTCATAAATGCCTCCCTGCCCTTACCTGTTAGTGTAGTCTGTCCGGTAAAGGCTCATACCTCATTGTACAATGAAAAAAAGCAGGCTATGCCTGCAATTTTCATTATTCCGACTGAATCTGTCCATGCTTGGTGATCAGCGTGGCTTTTCCACGGATTTTAATGGCGGAAGTATGATTGGTAAATTGGGCAAACATGACTTCTCCCTTATCCAGCTTCTCGGTATGGTGGAAACGGGTATCCTGACCTCGGGTTAAGCCGATCACCTGAACACCGTTCTCCTCCGCCTTAATTACGATATAATCACTGCCGGTTGGATGATCCATCACGCACATCCCCTCTCCTTGTTCAATAGCGTTAATGATGATTAAGATTGTTCCATTTGTCAACCAGCCCTTATGTGAATGGAGCGCAATAATTTGTTACTCCCAGGTCATACTACAAGTGATTCAGCCACAGAAAGGAGAGTCTCTATGAAATACATTCCCGCTGCACTGACAGACGAGCATATTCACCAGTTAAAAGAAACCGAGCAGCTACTGTCCTCAGCTGCTGGAGAAGAACTGATTCTGATTGCTTATGCGCAGCAACCGGATGAGCCGAAGTCGCTAGACGACAGGAAGAACAATGATTAAAAGGCAAAAGAAAAGGCCGTGAACAAGTCACGGTCTTTTGTCAACATATGGAATATGTAGAAATCTTATTTAATTCCGTCTTTGAGCGCTTTACCTGGTTTGAATGCAGGAATTTTGCTCGCAGGAATTTCGATTTCTTCACCTGTTTGCGGGTTGCGTCCTTTACGTGCAGAGCGCTCGCGAACTTCGAAGTTCCCAAAACCAACCAATTGTACTTTGTCTCCACTTTGAAGAGCCTCAGAGATTGCTTCGAATACGGCATCAACCGCTTTCGTTACATCTTTTTTGGACAATTCAGTAGCTTCGGACACGTGTGTAATCAAGTCTGATTTGTTCATTTGTTTTTTTCACCTCCTGAATCAATGTCCTGAATGTTATACTGTGTTTCCGTTTTATAGCGAAATATACGTTCATACACAAAAAATCTACGAACATCTTGAGCGTGATGAACACAAATCTCGGCCTGCGGTCAACAGTCATTTCCGGCAGAATGTCGCCTGAAACAAAGGTTGTTTCAGACGCCGAACAAATTTTATACTAATACAGACAGCACACAATTTCAAGTGCGGTTGCGGTTTAACACGTAAAATGTAACTGCCAGAGCAAGCACAAGCACCCCGCCTTTTACAATATCATGGGTGAAGTATTGAACATTCATCATCGTCAAACCGTTCACCAGAACACCAATCAGAACCGAGCCTATGAATGTTCCGATCACGTTTGGTTTACCTGCACCAAATACGGAGAATCCGACAAATACAGCGGCCACAGATTCCATTAACAACGGAGAACCGGCATCAATTTGCCCTGAACCTACTTTGGATGCATAGATAATACCGCCGATTGCAGCAAACACTCCAGCAGCTACATAAGCGAGTGTACGCACCTTTTTCACCTTAATACCGGATAGGCGTGCCGCTTCTTCATTGCCCCCCGTAACGTACATCTGGCGCCCATACTTCGTATACGTCAAAAAGATATGCACACCGATAACCGCAATGAGCAGCAGGATGACCGAAATCGGCATTCCCAGCCATTTCCCCTGTCCCAGCTGCAGAAATGTAGGGTCCATCTCTCCAGCAGCCTTGCTTCCGTCTGGAAACTGCATATGATTATAGATCGTGTATCCTTGAGCATACGTTTTATGAATTCCACCGATAATGTACATCGTGGCAAGGGTAGCCAGCAGATCAGGAATACGCAGTTTCACAATGAGCAGGGAATTAAGCCAACCAATCACAGCCCCAATAATCAATGGGACGATAATAACAACTGCCAGCGGCTGCTGATACCAAATCATCAACGAAGCGGTAACGACAGTAGTTAACGAGACGGTTGCCCCCACCGAAAGATCAAATCCATCTACAATGAGAGATAAGGTAACACCTATCGCCACAAATGTCACGATAGAGATTGAACCCAAAATATCGGTCAAGTTACTATACGTGAAGAAATAAGGCAATTTAATACCGAAAAATGCGATAACACCAATAATAACGATAATCGCCCCATAACGGAACGCAAAATCCAATGACTTATCCTTCATGCTTCCACCTCTTGTCCACCGCTTGCGTAGTATAGCAGCTGTTCTTGATTGGTCTCGCCCCGTTTGAATTCCTTTACAATCGTCCCTTCACACATGACTGCAATCCGATCACCAATGCCCAATCCTTCATCCAATTCACACGTGAAATAGATAACAGCTTTACCCGCCAAAGCCAGTTCGTTAATGATACGAAAAATGTCACTTTTGGCGCCGATATCGACACCTTTTGTCGGTTCATCAAAGATAAAGACGTCTGCATCCGCATTCAGCCATTTGCCAATGGCCACCTTTTGCTGATTGCCGCCGCTTAAATACTTCACTTCCTGCCGCACTGACGATGCTTTAATACCGAGTTGCCGTACTAAAGATTCCGCATTCTCACGCTCTCGCTTTCGACTTACAAAACCCAATCTACTAAGACGTCCAAGCAAAGGCAGGCTCAAATTGCGTTCCACGTTTTCCTCAATCAGAATCCCCTGTTTCCGCCGTTCCTCCGGCACTGAAACAATGCCCAGAGCCGCAGCATCAGCAGGTTGGGATAGTTGAAGTTCACGATTGTTAAGCCGAAGCTCTCCGCTCTCCAGCCGATCTGCACCAATCAACAAGCGGGAACATTCCGTTTTCCCAGCACCTACAAGCCCTACCACAGCAAGCACTTCGCCTCGACGAACAGACAGGTCCACTCCCTTGACACGGACTCCACGCCGAAGTCCTCTTGCTTCCAGCAGCACTTCACCAACCGGTGCTTCTGTCTTGGGGAACTCTTCCTCAAACGGTTTTCCGAGCATCTGCGTCACCAGATCATTGATCGTAAGCTCTTTTGCCTCACCCGTAAAGACATGTTGTCCATCTCTCATCACAGTAACGCGATCACAGTGACTCGTAACCTCTGGAAGGCGGTGCGTAATGAAAATACATGCCACTCCGCGTTCTTTCAACAAATGTACAATTCGGAAAAAAGCGTCCGTTTCTTCCTGGCTCAGCGGTGCAGTAGGTTCATCAAAAATAATGACCTTGGCATCCTGAATCAGGATACGTGCGAGCAGAATCATCTGCTTCTCCGCGAGCGTCAGGTCGGCTACTTTTTTGTGAACGGATATAGCCGCTCCCAATTCCTGCAAAGCTTCAGCCGCACGCTGTTGCAGTTTCCGCGGACTTTTCCACCAACCTCCGCTCGGCGACGCCAATTGATCCAGCATTATGTTCTCGGCAGCTGTCAATTGGGGAACCAGCGCAGCATCCACCTCTTGATACACACAATGAATACCACTCGCTTTGGCATCGCCTGGTGAATTCAGATGGAGCGTTTGCCCATTTAATTGGATGGTGCCCTGATCCAGTTGATAGGCCCCAGACAAAATTTTCATCAATGTGCTCTTGCCGGCACCATTTGCACCAAGCAGCGCGTGTATTTCCCCACCTTTGACAGAGAACTCCACGTCTCTCAGTGCAGGAATGCCTGCAAACTGCTTGTGAACATGTTCCATTTGAAGCAGAATCGGTGCAGTACTCATGACGCCAACCTCCAATCGCTCCCCTCCGGGAGTATCCCATTCTCATGTCG
This sequence comes from Paenibacillus sp. FSL K6-0108, assembly GCF_045040695.1. Classification (NCBI taxonomy): domain Bacteria; kingdom Bacillati; phylum Bacillota; class Bacilli; order Caryophanales; family Paenibacillaceae; genus Paenibacillus; species Paenibacillus sp. FSL K6-0108. Next base: position 4,919,044 of record NZ_CP150288.1, read on the forward strand.
TTATTTTCATCATGGTTGGAAAAAGCGCGCCTTGTGGCGCGCCCCCATTACGCTGTTTATTTAGCAGTAACTCCGTATTCCGACATCCAATCCTTGATTCCCTGTGTACTTCCTCCCCAGCCCTCCACATACTCGGACAGCTCTGAAGTAGAGATTTGTTTGTCTGGCAGCGCATCACGCTGTACATAAACCGGGTTGAGAACCACTTGATCCTCAGTCTCATCCCCATTCAGCTTCTGGTATGCATAACGAACCTGAACACGTCCAATGTCGGTTGGATCAACCGCTGCGGAAGCTACCCAAGGGTTTTTCGGGTCCTGGATCATCTGCAAATCTTCATCACTCATGTCGATACCATATACCTTGATCTCGTCACGTCCTGCTTGCTGAATGGCACGCGCCGCTCCTTTGGCGAACTCATCCCATGCAGTCCACACCGCCGTGATTTCACCTTTTGGATATTGTTTCAGAATCGCTTCCATTTTGGCTTGTGTATCCAGCGCCGGGTTCTGTGCTGAACCAAACGTGGCAATCTCCTTGATGTCCGGGTTCTCTTTCAGGAACTTGCCGTAAGCAACCTGACGACGTTCCATTGGTGCAAAGCCAGCCACCCATACTTTTACGATATTGCCTTGTCCGTTAATATCTTTCTTCATTTGTTCCAGTGTAAGTTCAGCCATCTTCTGGTCATCCTGGGACAACACTGTTGCTCCCGGAACGCTAATGTCTGCATCAAACACAACAACCGGGATATTTTGTTCTACTGCCTTTTTCACACCCGGCTCCAGTAGAGAATCCCCGTGATCCGTCAGAATGGCATCGAATTTCTGGTTAATTGCGCTATCGAGCAACGATACCATTTTGGCTTTATCATTATCGGCGACAAACGTAGTCAGTTGTCCACCGAATTTTTCGATTTCTTCTTTAACCCCTTGCACGTATTGTTGTGAGAACGTACCTGTGTTAAATTCCATAATCAGTGCAATTCGTTTTCCGCTGAGTGGACCTGTTACCGCTTCGGTTTGAGGCTTGTCCTCCGTTGCGCCGGAAGCTGTAGTTGAAGCAGGCTCTTTTTTAATTCCGCAAGCGGACAGCGCCAATGTAAATACAAGCAGCACACTCAACCATACCCATTTTGAATTTTTTCCTCTCATCTCTTTCTCCCCCTGTTCACACTCTCTGTGATCTCGATCACAATAGTTGAATATTAATATAACGGCTAATCCCTAGTATGTAAATGGGTTTTAGTAATTTAAAGCTAAAACTCGCTAAGTTTTTATTCGAAACTAAAGTATCTTATCCAGTTCATCCAGAATCATGAAAATAAAACAAGAAAAAGACCGCGAGGTTTACCCCTACGGCCTTTTGGACTTACAGAATGATGGCGATTAATCCACCTGAACCTTCGTTAATGATACGTCCCAGTGTCTCTTGCAACTTGTATCGTGCGTTATCTGGCATCATCGCAATTTTACCCTGAATGCCTTCTCTCACGATGGAATGCAATGAACGACCGAACATATCTGAATCCCATACCTTGATCGGATCGTTCTCGAAGTCCTGCATCAAGTACCTCACCAGTTCCTCACTCTGTTTTTCCGTTCCGATAATCGGTGCAAACTCCGATTCCACATCGACCCGGATCATGTGAATGGATGGTGCGGTTGCTTTCAGGCGGACGCCGAATTTGGTGCCCTGGCGGATGAGTTCTGGCTCATCCAGTGCCATCTCGGCGAGGGATGGAGCCGCAATGCCGTAGCCGGTCGTTTTGACCATCTCCAGCGCCTCAGCGAAGCGATCGTACTCCCGCTTCGCATGGGAGAATTCCTGCATCAATTGCAGCAGATGATCTTTGCCTCGAATTTCAATACCAACAACTTCCACGAGGATCTGATCGTATAATTCATCCGGTGCATACAGATCGATTTCTGCCACACCCTGACCCATGTTCATGCCGCTCAGTCCGGCTCGATCGATGAATTCATATTCCATGAACTGAGCAACAACCCGATCCACGTCGCGCAGCCTCCGGATATCCTTAACCGTGTCGCGAACGGAATTTTCGTAGTTGCTGCGCAGCCAGTGGTTTTCATTCAGCACCATCACCCAGCTCGGCAGATTCACATTCACTTCATGTACAGGGAACTCATACAGCACCTCGCGAAGCACGCCTGTCACATCATCTTCGGTCATTGTAGCTGCACTGAGGGTCATAACCGGAATGTCATACTTGGCAGCAAGCTCACTGCGCAACTGCAGCGCTTCTTCACTGCGAGGGCGAGTCGAGTTGATCACCAGCACAAACGGTTTGCCCACTTCCTTCAGTTCGGCAATGACACGTTCCTCTGATTCCACATAGGAACTCCGGGCAATCTCAGCGATCGTACCATCTGTTGTGACCACCACACCCAGTGTGGAATGCTCCTGAATAACTTTGCGTGTACCAATCTCGGCAGCCTCCTGGAAAGGAATCGGTTCTTCAAACCAAGGCGTGGAGATCATGCGTGGTCCATTCTCATCCTCGTATCCCTTGGCTCCTTCCACCGCGTAACCTACACAATCCACAAGGCGCACATTGACATCAAGTCCCTCGGCGACCTTGATTTGAACCGCGTTATTCGGTACGAATTTTGGTTCCGTAGTCATGATTGTTTTGCCTGCGGCACTCTGTGGAAGTTCATCCACTGCACGGGCACGATCAGCCTCGCTTGCGATGTTAGGCAAGACGATTGTTTCCATGAAACGTTTGATAAATGTTGATTTACCTGTCCGGACTGCGCCGACAACCCCGAGATAGATATCCCCTCCGGTCCGCTCGGCTATGTCCTTAAAAATGTCCACTTTCTCCAATGAAATCCCCTCCCTAAATTACTCCGAAGGAAAAATGCTAAAGAGCATCCGCTTCGTTTTTTCAATCAGAAGACTGAAATCCCTGCAACGGTAGAGCCGCCTTTGTGAGTGCCCGGAAGTCGTCCGCCGCCGAACGTTGCATTCTGATGAAACCGGCGAAAGCGGCGTTAACTCGTACATGCAATTGGACTAGTATCATCTTATGTATCCGTATGCAGCATTATGACGCGTTTTTTTGTTTTTTTCTCAAGGTAGTGGCCTTAAGAGAATCGTCCCGCTCTCGGACTGCGCGTCTTTATTTCAATCTACTTTATGAGCGTGCCGAAACTTTTATGCCGATTGATTGAATTGGTTTTGGGTACCGTTCAAACCGTGCATTAGGTATACTGTGGGGGTAAGACATTTTTTAGCAGAGAAGAGCAGAGATAATGAGCTGAGAAAGGTGAGATGAGCATGGCACAAATCAAAGTATATGGACTAGGTGAGCACCTGAACCCATTCAAAGCACAGCTTTCACAGGTCATACACTCCGTTATACCATTATTGAAATCAGCATGTTCGAAGGCCGAACAGATCAAGTCAAGCGAGAACTGATTCAGCAATTATTCATACGGATAAACGAACAGTTGAAATTGTCGCCCAATGATGTGGAAATTACCATATTTGAAACACCGCGCAGTCATTGGGGGATTCGGGGATTACCCGGGGATGAACTTGACTTGAGTTATAAGGTGAAGGTCTGAACAAAAAAGTAATCTGAATATAGCTAATGGACCATGTGATGTGAACTATAAACCAACATAAAAAAGAGAGATGTTCCGTGATGCGGAATATCTCTTTTTTTACCTTAAGGATAATCATTGGATTGCACGTTCGAATCGAATTAAAGCTCATGATTACTTTGTTGCAACCGGGGTGTTATTCTGCCAGGTGTAGGCGATCGATTTTACAGGTACAAAGTAAGAATGCTCCAGCAAGAATTCACGCATATCTTCCACTTTTGTTGGAGCATTATCTGATTTCTCTACAGCCTGCATAATGTCAAAAGCATAATCCACATAGACATTGCCCTCGTCATCCATCATGAACGGCAGTTCCTGACCCGAATATATACTATTCAGTGTAACCGCTGGGGCACCAGCCTGTGCGGCTTGTTCCATATCTACAGCGTATAGACCCGGATACAATTCTTCCCCACTTGGTAGTTGATTGTTATGTACGGATTTGTACTGATTGACCATTCGCTGAACATCATTTACTTTCTGCACGGTTTGAAGATCCATGACTCTGACGGTGGGCTTCACTTCTTCGTCCTGAATGAGAAAGTAAGCGCTACCACCACTCTCAAACGCAGTGCTCGGTATTTCATCCAGATACCCTTGCTGTTGCAGCTTGGACAGATCGACTCTGAATTTTTCATATTTCGGTGTTTCCATATCTGCATTGATCATGGGCAATATCCCCTGATCCTGTTGGAATGCTTCTACCGCAGTTTGTATACGGCTTACGCTTTCCCTATAAGCTATTTTGGGATCGGGATTACTCTGGGACTGATACATACACCCCGTTGCTGTAAAAGCAAACAATAGGAATAAGAGTAGACAGGACATCTTCTGGAAGTGACGCCTCTGTCCGCCTGTTTTTACGCTCTTCGTCATATTCTCGTTCATCCGTATCCTCCTTGAATCGTTCCACTCAGGTATTCTTAGAACCAATCGTCCTCTTCCTGCTGCTGACGCTCCAATTGTTTACGAATTGCTGCCTTCAGAGGGTCCTCCGGAACATGAACCGTCACCGATCCCCGCACCTTTGCCTGACATGACAGCCGAGTGCCTGCATCCAGCAGAGAACCTAACTTACGCTTCTCCGCATCTGTTGGTGGATACAGCGCTGCAAGATGTTCCGAATCTACTCTCACCTTACACATCAGGCAGGCTGCCTTTCCGTCACATCGCGTTGTGATCTTCACCCCTGCACGGCGTGCAGCATTTAACAGCGTTACCCCTGGCTTTAACCGAATCGTTTTATTTTGCGGTAAAAACGTAATATTGTAATCCATCATTCTTCCTCCCAACCTACTGAGGCCATTCGAAGCCAACAAGCTCTTCCACTTCAGCTCTGAATCGGCTTGTCCATATATTTTGCTTCCCCAATAAAGTCATTAGAGGTTGATGTGATTCGGGCATCTGCCGAATCTGTCTTGCAATGGGTTCATAACGATCGGAACGGCCTCTCATTAAATTGAACAACAGCTCATGAGCAAGCGGCATTAGACGCAGTGTGTAAGAACCCACTTTGGCTTCAGGTGCATATTTGGCCAGTACATGCTCAATTTCAATACGGTACCAACTTTTACGTGACCACACTTCAAAACCACCAACCAGTTCCAACGCACAAGCCCCTACCTGATAATGACTGAGCAGCGAGGCATAAGGTCCCGTCTTATCTACGACAGGCTCGTCCAGCACCCTTCCAGGCGCAGATTTATGAAGCAACTTCGCGGCGGTGATATCAGCATAAATGTCAATATCTCTGGGAGGCTGTTGTAATTCCACCTGCTGAAGCAGCAACCCACAACTCCCCCCAAGCAACCATGTGCCCGGCTCTGTACCCCAGGCTTTCGCCGTTTCCAGCAAAGCCGCGTGTAATTCCGGGTAGCGCTCTGTCCGATCCTCCGTTTCGTGCTGCCTCATCGGCTCACCTTCCCTTCATCCGTTTTCGTTGTGTCAGTTTCTATGATGTGTTTATGCGGATGTTATCTCTCAGGCGAGAAAGATCAGGTCAGAGAAGCTATTCCGCCGAAAAAGCCAATCAGCATAATGAGAAAAGCAATTAAAGAAAGAATCCCACGTACAATACCTTTGGTTTTGGATCGAGCAAACGTAATCAGGAATACAGATAGTCCCATAATGAGGATTGCGACCAATGAAAGCCACATCTTGTCCATCGCGTTCATAATCCAGAATTCTCCCCTTCAGTCCGTTATTCATCACTGACACTGTGACAATTGCAACTATTATAACACGAAACTTTGCTTAGCTTTCCAAAAAAAAGACAAAAAGCAAGCCGGCAGATGCCGACTTGTCTTTTTGTCTTGCTCGATCGCCTGCATAACAGGCGCGATCTATTATTTTTTCATCATCATTTTCATTAATGATTCCATACTGTTTGGGTTTAATCCGCTTTTTTTGACGGCACTCACGATATCCTGAACTGTATCCTCAGATACCGGCACTTTTGCCATGGCGGATACTTGCTTGATCAGTTGGCGCAATTGAGCTTCATTCTGCATGGTGGACGGTTTTACTGTACTCGCCAATTTCTTGACGGCACCTTCCGTAATCGTTTTCCCTGTTTTTTTGTTGATCGCTTTCAGCGCTTCCTTGGAAATGTTGTTACCCATTCGTCTCCCCTCCTCCGGCAATACTCATGTGTATAGTATGAGTGCACCGCAAAAAAGGTGAATAAGCTTCTCATTTCGGGAAAGCTGCCTGTGTTACCATCAGGAATGCCATTGCTCCCAAGTTTCAAGCGTCATGACTTCCATTTCGGTCTTGGGATCACGTCCCATCAAAGCTTCAACTGCATCCCGCGGCTGCCTCTCCTGAAAAAGAACATGATAAAGCTGATCTGCAATCGGCATTTGCACACCGTATTTCTGAGAAATAAAGTGGGCTGCCTGGGTGGTCCGAATGCCTTCCACAACCATGCCCATGGAATTCAACACATCGTCCAGTTTCTGTCCTTTGCCCAGCATGGAACCTGCTCTCCAGTTTCGACTGTGCTGACTCGTCGCGGTCACGACCAAATCGCCGATCCCTGCAAGACCGGAGAACGTGAGCGGATTCGCTCCCATTTCCACACCTATGCGTGTAATCTCAGCCAACCCGCGTGTTAACAACGCTGCTTTGGCATTGTCACCAAAATTAAGCCCGTCTGACATACCTGCTCCCAGTGCAATAATATTCTTGAATGCTCCCGCCAGTTCTACACCAACCATATCTCGATTCGTGTACACACGGAAATAAGCATTCATAAACAAGCCTTGGGCCGCCTCAGCAGAAGCTTTATCCAGTGATGCCACAACAACCGTCGTTGGGCAACGCTTAACTACTTCTTCCGCATGGCTAGGACCAGAAAGTACAACGACATGTCCTTCTTCACATCCAAGTTCTTCCGAAATGACTGTGGACATACGTTTCAGGCTTTCTGTCTCAAAACCCTTGGTTGCATGAATGATTAACATTTCCGGTTTGTAATATGCTTTAAGTTGATGAGCAACCGAACGCATTGCCGATGAGGGAGCAACAATTAATACAGCAGAAGCCCCTTCAACTGCCATTCCCATATCCGTTGTTGCCTGAATACGGGGTGACAGCTCTGCACCGGGAAGGAAACGTTGGTTTGTATGTTTATTGTTGATCTCTGCGGCTTGGTCTCCACCACGTGTCCACATGATCACATCTAGCTGATTGGCAGCCAATACACTGGCAAGTGCAGTACCCCAACTGCCCGCAACCAGAACTGCAACTTTTTTAGACAACGCGTTTTCCCCCTCCAGGGTTTTTCGATCCCAATTTATTTTCCTGTCCTTTGGCGAGCTTCGCAATATTGGTACGATGTCTCCAGAACGCAAACAGACAAATAATCAGACTTCCCCAGAAGATACTCATCGAATATCCGGGCAACACAAGAATGAAGAGCGGTGTCAAAGCTACAAAAATCAGGGAACCCAATGAAACATATCGTGTCAATACGATGGACAGGATGGCAAATACTCCGGCGCACAGTGCAGGAACCAGTGCAAGAGTCACGAGCACCCCAATCGCTGTCGCGATTCCTTTTCCTCCACGGAAACGGAAGTACAGCGGCCAGTTATGTCCTGCAATAGCAGCTATACCACTAAGTGCAGGAATCCAATCGGAACCATTACTGAACCAAACCCCAATCCAAACGGCCGCAATACCTTTGAGTACATCCAACAGCAGTACCAGAATGGCCGGCCCTTTACCCAATATCCGCAATGTATTGGTAGCTCCTGCATTTCCGCTTCCGTGTTGACGGATATCGATCCCCCGTAGAGCTTTTGCAAGGAGGACACTAAAGCTGATTGAACCGAGAAGATAGCTCAGTACAATCGCTGCGATTTGTAAAATCACAAACTTCTCCCCTAACCTTCGTCGGACTTCCTCCGAGTAAATATACGAATTGGCGTCCCTTCAAAATCAAACGCTGCACGGATTTTATTCTCCAGGTACCGTTCATACGAAAAGTGCATCAATTCAGGATCGTTCACAAAAATAACCATGGTCGGAGGTTTAACCGCAACCTGAGTCACATAGTTGATTCGCATTCTGCGACCTTTATCTGTTGGTGGTGGATTAATCGCCACTGCATCAGATACCACATCATTAAGCAAATGCGTCTGAACACGCATAGAATGCTGCTGTGCTACACGCTGCACAACAGGTAGCAATTTTTGTAAGCGTTGTTTTGTCTTTGCTGACAAAAAGACAACCGGGGCATAAGTCATGAACAGGAAATGATCCCGAATTTTTTTCTCAAACTCATTCATTGTTTTATCAGACTTCTCCACAACGTCCCATTTGTTCACGACAAACATAGAGGCTTTGCCTGCTTCAAATGCATAACCTGCAATATGCTTGTCCTGCTCAATAATGCCTTCTTCGCCATTAATTACAATCAGAACAACATCTGCACGCTCAATGGCACGCATGGCACGCATCACGCTGTATTTCTCCGTCGTTTCATAGACCTTGCCACGTTTACGCATACCCGCTGTATCAATCAGCACATAGCGTTGGCCGTCTTTTTCAAACGGTGTATCAATCGCGTCCCGCGTTGTTCCAGCAACATCACTGACAATGACACGTTCTTCGCCCAAAATGGCGTTCACCAGTGAAGATTTACCAACATTAGGACGTCCAATCAGAGCTACACGAATGACATCGTCATCGTATGTCTCTTCCTCAAGTTCAGGCAATTTCTCTACGATGGCATCGAGCAAATCGCCTACACCTGTACCATGACTTCCCGATACACCGATTGGATCACCAAATCCAAATCCATAAAACTCATAAATGAGCTCACTGCGCCCGATATTATCCACTTTGTTAACGGCTACAACGATAGGCTTGCCTGAGCGGTACAACATCTCTGCGACTTCTTCATCAGATTGCGTAATCCCTGCTTTTGCATCACACATGAATACAATAACATCCGCTTCTTCAATGGCGAGCTCTGCCTGCATCCGGATTGATTTTAAAATGACGTCCTCGCCGTCGATTTCGATACCACCAGTATCGATAATGCTAAATGGTTTACCGTTCCATTCGCCGATTCCATAGATACGGTCACGGGTAATGCCCGGCTTGTCTTCCACAATGGCCAATCTGTCGCCGATAATCCGATTAAAAATGGTGGATTTGCCCACGTTCGGTCGCCCGACAATTGCCACAACGGGTCTTGCCATACATTCCACTCCTCCTGTCCATACTTACGATACTCATCATAGCAAAAAACACCTGTCTTGGCTAACGTTTCATGCCGTTATACTCGCAATAACAACAATCGGCGAACCCGCTGGGGCTCGCCGATCTTGCTTTTATTGTTCAGCAAAATATGCAGTATATAACTAAGAACCATGCATGTATAACTTATTTGAATTTGCTGAGTTTGTCACCGAACAGTTCGCCAAGCGTAGTGCTCATACCTTGATTGTTCAAGGAAACGTTCGGGTTGTTGATTTCTTCACGTGGAGCGTTGTTTCTTGCAGGTCTTTCGGATTTAGGCGCTTGAGCAGGAGCTTCTTCCGTTTCCTTGATGCTCAGGCTTACACGTTGCTCAGAAGGGTTCATGTCCAAGATTTTAACTTGAACTTCTTGTCCTTCTTTCAGCACTTCGTGCGGAGTGCCAATATGTTTGTGGGAAATTTGCGAGATATGCACAAGTCCCTCAACACCAGGAGCGATTTCAACAAAAGCACCGAAGTCAACCAGACGTTTTACAACACCTGTTACGATATCACTGGAGTTGAATTTGTCGCCAGCTGTTTCCCAAGGACCTGGTTGAACAGCTTTCATGCTCAGGCTGATTTTACCTTTCTCAGGATCAACTTTCAGCACTTTTACGTTTACTTTATCGCCTTCAGACAGAACGTCCGATGGTTTGTCAACGTGTGTCCAAGCCAACTCGGATACGTGAACCAAACCGTCTACTCCGCCTACATCAACGAAAGCACCGAATTGAGTCAAGCGTTGCACTGTACCTTCGATCACTTGGCCTTCTTGCAAACCAGCCATAACCGTAGCTTTGTTTGCTTCGAATTCTTGCTCAAGTACGTCTTTTTGAGAAAGGATCACTTTGTTGTTCTCACGGTCGATCTCTTTCACTTTAACACGCAATGTGCGTCCTTTGTAATCGCTGAAATCTTCAACGAAATGGCGCTCTACCATGGAAGCTGGGATAAATCCGCGTACACCCACGTCTGCTACCAAACCGCCTTTAACAACGTCAGCTACAACAACTTCGAATACGTCTTGGTCTTCAAAATGCTTTTGCAATTGATCCCAAGCGTTTTCGCTGTCGATTGCACGTTTGGACAGAACGAGTTTTTCTTTCTCGTCGTCGATGCTGAGTACTTTAGCTTCAACTTCTTGTCCCACTTCAACTGCATCCGACGCGCTGTCTACGTGTAGGGAAGACAGTTCACGAATTGGAATTACACCGTCATATTTATATCCAATGCTCACATAAGCTTGGTTATCTTCCAATTTGACGATGGTTCCTTTTACGGCATCTCCTTTTTTCAAGGAAACGAATTGATCCAACTCATCTTGGGTTGCTTCTTGATTTTTAATTTCTTCCGACATGTCAAATACCCTCCTCAATTCAAAAACCCCATTATATTCAAACCTGCCTGTAGCAGAGTTCAAAACACTTTCATCGCTGAAATGAACATCTTTAGTTTCCCTCAAAAATATGGAAACATGCACTCAGCTGCCCGACGATGCCGTTATTTGCTAGGCACGCCAGTTTGCACCATTTCATTAATTTTGGACATAATCTTCTCCGTCGCTCTCTCCAACGCATCGCCGGAAGGATCTTCCTTGAACTCGTCCAAATTCACTGGTGCTCCATAAACCACTTTCATCTTACGAAAAACCTTGTAGTTACCGATAATAGCAGTAGGAATAACTGTAGCACCACTTCGGAGAGCAAAGCTCGCTGCCCCTTTTTTGCCGATGCCTCCATCATTGTGTCGGCTTCCCGAAGGGAAAATGCCAAGCACTTCACCGTCACGCAAAATGTTGAGTGAGGTCTTGATGGATTCCTTGCTCACGCCTCCACGTTTAACGGGGAAAGCGCCTACGGCTTTGATAATTCGGCCAAAGACCGGAATATCAAACAATTCGCTTTTGGCCATGAAGCGCACCTGACGACGAATTTTAATACCAACCGTTGGAGGATCAAAGTTACTGATATGATTAGAACATAAAAGTACGCCGCCTTCTTTCGGGATGTTCTCCCGTCCAACTGCCTCCAGGCGGAAAAGAATGGTGTAAATGATCCGCAGTAATGTGCTGCAAAATGTGTAAATCATAGACCGATCTCTCCTCTGACCATTGTGCAATAAGACACGATTTTGTCAACCACTTCATGGATGTTCATCTTGGTTGTATCGAGCACTATAGCGTCCTCAGCACAACGAAGCGGGGATACTTCCCGACTTTCATCCAATTTGTCACGGGTGGCAATGTCTCGCTCAAGTTGCTGCAACGTCAGTCCTTCTGAGGGGTCCAGTTCTTTGAAGCGGCGAAGTGCACGCTCTTCCACACTGGCAGTCATGAAGATTTTCACTTCCGCATCGGGCAATACTGTCGTTCCGATATCGCGTCCATCCATGACGACGCCCTTGCGCAAAGCCATTTGCCGCTGTGTATCCACCAACTGCGTACGCAGCCCCTCGATTTGCGCATATCGGGACACGATTCCCGTCACCTCACGGGAGCGGATTTCCGAGGTTACATCTTCCCCATTACAGAACACTTTCTGTCCGTCGGGATCCGGTTGTAAATCAATGACCAGCTTTTGGGTTTCCTGAAGCACCTCTGGCACATCTTCCGGTGAAATATCTTTCCGAAGCATATGCAAGGTTACCGCACGGTACATTGCGCCAGTATCGACATAAATATACGCGAGCGCCTCTGCAACCAATCGGGCCACCGTGCTTTTCCCGGCACCGGCAGGTCCGTCAATTGCAACGTTCATCTTCCCGTTCTCTGATGTGTTCTGGCTTGCCAACGGGGCATTCCTCCTCAAACGATAAGCCTCAATAAAAAAACAGGCATTGCCTGCATCGTCAAAATTATACCACACTATACACATGGATGCAAAAACAGACAAAAACAATACCGCTATTGTTCATGTACTGTTTGCATCTGTATTGGTGTTCCTTCCAGACGATCAATGGAGGTCATATTCTTTTTCATACCAGGGACAAGAAGTAATACCTGATAGATCACAAGCAGAATAAGAAGAGCTGTAATAAGTTTCAGAGCCCTTCTTTCCATTCGCTTGGAAAAAACATAATATAAACGCTCGTATCTGCGGGATGCATGGCGATTGTTCACAGTCAGAACCTCCATTTTCCCATTACAGTGCCCATCGTCACATCTTTTTATCCCAAATGAACACCATTTTTATTTCGTTCGATAATCCAACTGGCGTTCAAAACAAAACTTGATGATCTTCTGCCGTTCCGAATCCGTAATCTGCACAAACTTTAACATGCAAAGCTGTCTGCCTGTTTCCAGTGTTTTGACCCGTACCACTTCAGCTTCAAAATTCGAATGTTCAATTGCTGCATTCCGATAAGGAATAAGTAACCAGCATTTCAATTTCTGTCCTTCAACAATAGTAAAACCGGGTTCACCATAAATGGACAGTCCCCCGCCGCCAATATCTTCAGTCAAGCCCACCACTCGGGTCAGATCCTCGCTCTGGATGGCCAGTTCAAGGTTTGCGTGAACACGCAGAAAACTGCGACGCTGGATTTTGGTAATGTCGTCCGGCAAAGGCTTGCGAATCCGTACAAGCCGAACTACATCTTCTTCAAATCCGGTCACATACGTGTTGAAATAATGACGAACCCCGTCTTCCGTAATATAAGAAATGGACAATTCCTCACCAAAAAACAGCCTTTTTAACCGGCTGCTTCCCTGCTGCATTGGAACTTCAATCAGGAAACTATTGTCATCCACATCCGCTATCCGCGATTTATATTCTTTGCTTTCCTCTTTTTCATCTGCAGAGGCAATTTGAATGTATAAAACTTCATTTATTTTGGGAAACAAGCTGTTCACCGCCACCTTAGCTTTTTATCTCGTATCGTATGTACAAGGACTATTATACCATGACCTTTCTCATAGTGGATAACAAAAAACAGACCACGATGTGGTCTGTTCAGTAATTTATTTGCAATTTTACAGCCTACCGGATTCTTGATGTTATGTGGTCTCATTCACCGGTTTGATTTCTTCAACAGCTTCCTCCGTACCTGTATCGGCGTTGATGTAAATTTTATATTTTGTACCATTGATGCGTCCACCAAACTCGTAACACAGTACTTCTTTACTGTAATCGTTCTTAATGAGTGATTTGCGAGCATAGCTCTCCTTAAAATCCGGATTCAGCTTTTTGCGGGCCTGTTCAACTGTGAGTTTAGCTTTTGGAATCTCTCGCTTCTTCTGATGCTCATATACAAAATCACTTGCCTGGAAACCGGTAACATTCCCATTATCAAGGCCAACCCGAACAGACATTTTCTCTGGGTAAATCAATGTATCGCCTTGTTTGCGCACATAGGTCAAGTTCCCGAGATTACCAAATTCATCATAATTGACTGCTTTCATATCTTTGTAACCCTTACTGGAAAGGAAATGATCCGCCTTGGACATCGCTTCCTTACGTGTTACTTTCTTTGTCCCGATTGGACGAGTGTCACTGTATGAGATGAGCAGACCGCCATTACGGGTAAAGTCCATACTTAATTTACTGTCCTTGGATTGATCAACCGTGGCTGTGTACGATTCCCAATCTGTACCTTTTCCATTTTCCTGTATTTGAATCTTGCCGTGTTCAGCATTCGAAAACTTGGCAGCCTTGCTTTGGATCTGCTCTTTAGTCATTGGTAATCCATCCAGCTTTTTCACCGAACGTTTGGCATAAATACTGGAGACCGAAGGACCCCAGTCAAGTTCAGGATATTCCTGTACCTTTTTGTTGACTGTCCGGAATCCATCCACGATTGTATTGTCCATCGTTTGCTCTTCTGTTGCCATAGCCGACTCGGCATCCATCCAACGTAAACGATTCGAAATGACTTTCTGCTGCACATCCTGCAGATTTTTAGTTATTTCGGATGAATTTGCATACAACTTTTTCAAGTTGCCCATTTCCTTCTCACTTAAAGGTTCATTTGTTAGATCACGCATGGACGCCTGATAAGCAAAGTTGGAGATGCGGGAGAGAAACTCCTCCGTTTCACTGAATGGCAGCATTGTGAGCGGCAATTGGTTGATTTCATTTTGTGCTTCACTGGTAAGTCGCCATACATTCATCAGACCTTTGCGGTGCATTCCTTGGGACGTGGCATGGACTGCCAGTGTATTCCCAATCTCCGAATGCAATTTGTCCATATGAAATGATAAATCGTGAAAAGCACGCTGATATTGATTCTCTGCCTTGATCAGGATAGCATTTTTCTCCTGATTCTCTTGGTACCCCCATACAAGAGCACCGATTAACAAAACCGCAAATATCGGAAACATAACTGAACTTAATCGTTTATACATCGGGTTGAGTCTCCTTTCTTCTAAGCCACTACCTCTATTGTGGATCGAAGAAAGACCTCTTATGCATGCGATTTCCAGCCTGTCCAATGACGGGCTTTTCACGCATGCCCCAATTGCTTCTCTAATTCAATTGCAACCAGGTTGTACCGTCATCTCCCTCAATTTCGAACTGATCCCGATTATCACACAAACACTGTTTAAAACCGGTCTCAATTCTTCCTCGTTCCTGCTTGCCTCTTAGCGTAAAACGTTCTCCACATTGTTTGCATCTGATTTTAATTTTGATTCTCATCATGCTTATCCCCGTTTCTATTTGTCTTTGCCCGGGAATTTTTTTGTTCCAACAAAAAACACACCGGGGCATCAGGCGCAGGTTGCGCTTCATGTCCACCAGTGTGTCCGTATTTTTATAATTTAATCTCTTCCTCACGCTTCACAAAACGAAACGGAGAACGGTTGTTGGCCCTTGTAATCTTGCCCATCGCTCCGTACCATAATCCTGCCATCAACGGCGCAATGAACCACAGCCAATGATTCACCATGGTATTCATAATGACATCGTAAAGTGCATGCCAGAAGAACGGCAAAACGAGTGAGAGCATAAGAAACCAACGTTTTTTCTTACCATCCGTAAACTTGGCCCGCCCCATGTAATAACCCATAATTACCGCAAACATGGCGTGACCAGATACAGGAAGCAACGCACGAATGAACATGGCTGTGACGGAAGCATTCCCCGCAAAGGCATACAACACATTCTCAACCGTAGCAAACCCAAGTGAAACAGCAACGGAGTATAAAATCCCATCATAGGGCTCGTCAAATTCAGTATGGTTATAAATAATATGGTATATGACAAACCATTTGACGAATTCTTCAACCCCACCTGAAATGAGGATGGATTCAACATAAGGATTATCTCCAAGCCAAATCATCATACCACGCTGAATAATCATCACAGGCAATACCATCAGAATCCCCATAAGAAAGACTCGAAATACCATGTGAAGAGGTTCAGAGTCATAACGGTCTTTCAGATAAAAGTATGTTAACAAGGCGAGACCCGGAGCTACTGCTGCCGCTAAAACCGAAAACAAAAGCACCGAAATTCCCTCCTCCGACTAAGACGCGATTACAACTAGAGCTTAATCCTGACGTTTGAAGTGGGTGCAGATAACCTCAACCGCTTGTTGAGGCATAACAACCTTTCCGTACTCTTCCATGACGGCAGGGGTAACGGAAGATCCTTCACCGAATTCAGCAAGCAAGGCAATCAATGCTGCATGTTTGGTGGAATCCAAGTCATCGGGTTCAAAATGCAAAAACCACTTGTCTTTATAGGAATAAAGTCTTCCAGCATCCGTTACATGCTGATGCAACATATGTGCAGCCTCAATTAGCACTTCAAAATCTTTGAATGCGTAGACGATGGAATCGCTCTGTTCAAGTGTAACTTCCATCTCATATACTTCTTCAGGCAGATCATCCTCATTACCTGAACCATATTGTTGCGGATCATATTTCCCCCGGGTGACAATGACAACCATCCCTTGAGCGGGAAGTGCGAATACTTCGACAGCAAGTGGACCTGTAGCATCAAATCCAAGTTCGGAATAAGCCTGGTCCATCATTTCAGTGAACAGTTCATGAACTTTAGGTATTTCCTGCCACATATCTTCTTTTTGTATTCCGCGCTCGCTCAGATCGTCAAAGGTCAGGAAAATCCGTATCTTATCGTGACTTAATCGTTCTATTTTCATACAGGATCTCCCCTTTATAAGCAAGTCTTATAACAGATTATGAAGCACAAAACAATATGTGCTGAAAATAAATCTATGTAGTTATGTTATCATTTTATACCTGCAAATGCACGAAGTAAAATCGACAAAAAAAGAATCATTCCACATCAAAACAGGACTGTGGATGATTCTAATGGGGAGTTTGTGTTTATAAACCCGGTACTGTAGTGTTTGTTTGAGTTAAAATTTGCTCAACTTCATGTTTAACATCCGGATTGGTGCGGATAAAATCCTTGAGCATATTCATGTTCTCTTCTTTTTCCTGCGGAGTGATCGGCTTAGCACTTTTTTTATGCATGCTTGTACGGGAATCTCCGCTTTGATCATTTGACTTGGAGCTGAATCCGTCCATACCCGGGAATGTCATCTCCATCATTTTGTGTTTGGCCTGATTCATCATATTGCGGGATGAACCGGAAGACAGCATTGACATTTTACCTTTGGACAGCCAAGAAGTGGCTGCTACGCCAATTACAACACCCCAGAAAAAGGATGACGCCTTCATTACACCAACCTCCTTTTAATGTTAAAATCACAACTAGTGTTTGCGGTAGTGCGTCATCTCATTCCGCATAAATACAGGAAAGCGAGTTGAAATCATGATTAGACACACCACCGCCTTAATTATGATCGCATGCATGCTCTTGTCAGCGTGTGGAACCAAGGACGAATCAACCTCTGAGCACGTAGGGTCCAGTTCTGGTTCGATTACTCCGACGCAGGAGCAGCAGAACGAGTCAAATGCCAATGACACAGTAGAAACTCAAACCACGGACTCCCCATCCTCAACCCCTACCTCAACGGACGCACATTCGGATCAAGAATCACTTGATGATGAAGAAATATCTTCGACAGAAAAAGAAGACACGGGTGAGAGCTCCGGCTCACAAGCAACCGAAAATCCTATTGAAAAAAAGTACCACATGAACTCAAATTACTACATCAAACCCAACGATAAAACAAGTGACAGCAAGGTGGTTTTGTTGACATTTGATGATGGGCCCAAAGAAGAAAAAATGATTAACGCATTAATTGACACATTGGATAAACATGACGCGAAAGCGATATTTTTTGTTAACGGATACCGAGTAAAAAGTCATCCCGAATTGTTGAAGATTATTCATGAGCGAGGTCAAGTGGTAGGAAATCACGCGTGGGATCATGAGGATCTGAAAAAAATGTCCAGTACTGCTGCCGCCAAACAGGTAACCGATGTGCAAAAGATTGTGAAAGAAACGATTGGTGTGGAACCTCATTTCTTCCGCCCACCTTTCGGTTCTGGAAATGATGCACTCAAGGCCACAGTCAAGAAAAACGGCATGTTATATATGACATGGTCCAATGGCTCACTGGACTGGGATAAGAGCACCAAAAACAAACCGGAGAAAGTAATCCAGAATGTGCTTGATCAATTAAATCCAGGTAGTAATATTTTGATGCATGAGTTACCCTGGACGGTTGAAGCGTTGGAAGAGTTATTATCGAAACTCGAACAAAAAGGCTATACATTTGTCGACCCTCGCTCCATTGAACTGGAAGCACGCTGAGTTTTAATGAATTAAATTGAAATAAAGACATAAATGAAATATCAAAAAGCCTTGGTCCTTAAGGGATCAAGGCTTTTCAGATGAGAGCACTCTTAATGTAATAAGATGCATTTCTGCGGGACAACATAGTCTGAGCGGCAAATGATTCGTTCCATAGCCTTTGCTAACCAGCATTTTCCCTTCTTGCTCGGTATCATTGCCGTCCTTTTTCAGAGAGAACCACCCGCTAGACACAGTTCTATACGCCTTATTAAGAAAGACTGGACCGAATCCCGGAAATACCAATTGCCCCCCGTGAGTATGACCACTCAATATCAGATCAACAGGTGCATTTAAATGAAGAGCCTCTAAGGGATCGTGGACAATGGCAATCTTGCAATCTTTTGTATCCAATTCTGCAAGCAGCGAATCCCCTCGCCGTGAACGATAATCAACTCCGACCAGGCAAAGTTTGCTTTTGCCTTTCCGAAGGTAAGCGATAGAATCCTTCAAAAGTTGAACGCCAGTATCTCGAAATATACTTTCGAGATGCACAGTCCCTGCTCTTTTATCATGGTTCCCATACACCGCAAAAGCAGGTGCAATATAAGATAACAAGCTCATATTATGTCTGACGATGGGCCATGAAATTCCTTTTTCCGCCACATCTCCCCCAATGATAACCCAATCCACCCGACTTCGAAGATGTTCCAGATCATTCTTTTTCAGCTTGCGTTTATGGATATCAGATAAATACAGGATTTTGCTACCATCAAAAGATGAGGGCAAATTAGGCACATCAACCTCTTCCGAAACAATATGATGAACATGCGCCTCACGCCACATATGAATCAGCAAGGCAATCCCAGCCAATATAACAGCAACGAACCAAGCTAGTATTACCATGGCCAAGGAAGGAAAGTATTCAAAGGAGGTGCTCCTTTTATTCCCCACCAAACCAGACTCATCGTGAGCAAAACAAATATAAAAATAAGTGAATTAACAAATCGTTTACTTAGCCGTAAACGACGAGAAGGATGAAGCTCCGTCCGTGTAGGAAGTGTGCCCGCTTCGGAAACGGATTCTTCTGATGGTTTTTGCGTTTTATTCACACGCGCTGGCGCCCGCCGGGGAAGTACTGGACTTTCCAGCGATGAAGTATAAGACTTGCGTTGTGATCTAGGTATGGAGACTGAGGTAATTGGTGTGAGTCCTCCAACCTCTGAAGCAGCAGCTGATTCAACAACCAGATTTACTTGAGAAGCTTCTGGACGCTCAGATGTCTCTTTTTTATCCGAGTGGCGATGGCGCTGACTGCCGTAAGTCTTCATTCTACTTAATTGCTGATTCATGATCCCCTCCGAAAACGTATCGCTAATCCAGACACCAAATCAATAATAAAGTGACATAATATAGGCGCCCATAATGTGCCGGATTGCATATAAATCCAACCCAATCCATAACTCGAAACAAATACCCAGCCAGTTGGAATCCAGTGCCGCAAATAGCGTACATGGATGACCGCAAATAAAATACTTGTCCAGTAGGGACCTAACACATACTGTATTGCTCCACGAAATAACAATTCTTCACAAACAGCAACGATAGCTGCTATGCATACAATATGCCAGATTGGACGCTTGCGAAACAGCATCTCGTTAATTCCCCCGTCGTCCATGCTTTCCTGAGGAATAACATAAGAAAGAACCAGGTCCATCACAAGCATAATGCCAGCAAGTCCAAGCCCCCACCAGATGAAATGGTAACTGTCAGGCCACGCAAGCACATCAAAAAGATTTCTCTTCTGCAATAAAATCCATACAACCCCAATGATCAAAGTTAACCCTTGTGTAAAGTATAGATTGATCAGAAGCAAACGCTCGGTAAGTTGCTGTGGCTCAGCCTTCTGAAGCTTGAACTTGGGAAACTTTAATTTTTTCATCGCCTGTGTCTGTCCTCTTGACTTATATTTGATGGATAACAAATTCGTTGTCCAATCGGATAGTATACTAAATGATAGCCAAAAAACCAAATAGGTTCAAGGCCTGCCCCAAGTCCCGGTTTTTTTGTTGAAGCGATACCAAATGGATTAGTTCATTAATGCATTAAAATCGGGTTCGCAAAACAGCTTATTATCGAGCTATCTTTCCCTAAGAATCATGCTGTTTCTTAACATCTGTGCGTTTTATCTTTCATTGAAGAAGCTGACATTAGTAAATCGAATTAAAACATTTAAGCCTATTGACATGCTCATGTCAGCCATGATACATTATGAAAAAATTAGTCACGTTAAACACGATGATGGAAAAAAGACGTTGCTTTGTCTTACAGAGAGCCGATGGGATGGTGTGAATCGGTGGCGGGCAAATGATCTTGAGCGTTCCTGAGTTATTGCATTGAAATTGGAGTAGGTGCAATCGGTTTAGACCCGTTATCCTCTTCGGTCTTCATTGACCGCTAAGACTGTCGTTGTGAAACGGCGGTGAATTAGGGTGGTACCACGACAACTCTCGTCCCTTATTGCGCAAGCAGTATGTGGATTGAGAGTTTTTTGATTTATTTTAAGAGTACAGAAGTGGTAATCGCCCTATTTGTTACACCCTCCTCCTCTGCTGCGACACCGCGTTGTTGGGAGGAAGAGTTGCAATGGTTTTAAGGAATACCTCTCTATAGAGGTCAGACCTTGACGATATAGATACACATACTAAGGAGGAAGAAACCATGTACAAAGTGTTAGTGTCGGACCCTATTAGTGATCTGGGTATCCAGCAATTGGTGGATGCAAATGATGTTGTTGTTGAGAAGAAAACAGGTCTTAGCGAAGATGAGCTTGTTGCAATTATCGGCAATTATGATGCCCTTCTGGTTCGAAGCCAGACTCGTGTTACTGATCGTATTATGACTGCGGGTACAAACCTTAAAGTCATCGGACGTGCTGGTGTAGGTGTAGATAACATTGATCTGGAAGCCGCGACACAACGTGGTATCATTGTAATTAATGCCCCTGACGGTAACACCATTACGACATGTGAGCATACATTTGCCATGATGATGGCACTTGCGCGACATATTCCTCAAGCTTATGCCAAAACGATTCAAGGTACTTGGGATCGTAAAACCTTCCTTGGTGTGGAGTTAAGAAATAAAACACTGGGCGTACTCGGTATGGGACGGATTGGTAGCGAAGTTGCCAAACGTGCAAAAGCGTTCGGTATGGACATCCTTGCTTATGACCCGTTCCTCACACAAGATCGTGCAGAGAAACTTCAAGTTAAGCTCGCTAGCGTGGATGATATCATTCGCAACGCCGATTTCATGACAGTCCACACACCATTAACACCCGAGACACGTCATATGATCTCCCGCCCACAATTCGAAGTAATGAAAAAAGGCATGCGTATTATCAACTGTGCCCGCGGCGGAGTAGTTGACGAATTGGCACTTGTAGAAGCCATTGATGAAGGTATCGTGGCTGGGGCAGCGTTTGACGTATTCGAGAGCGAGCCACCAGCTGCTGATCATCCGTTCCTGAATCATCCTAGCATTATTGTAACGCCTCACCTTGGTGCATCTACAGTTGAAGCACAAGAAAATGTAGCAATCGACGTATCCGAGCAAGTTCTGCATATTTTGCGCAATGAACCGTTCAAAAACGCAGTTAATATGCCTGCAGTAGCCCCAACTGTAATGAACAAACTGCAGCCGTACTTTAAATTGGGCGAGACACTGGGTAGCTTTGCAGCTCAGATCACTCAAAATGCGGTTCAGGAAATTCGGATCGACTACGCTGGAGATCTGTCGGAAGTGGATACTTCTCCTTTGACTCGTTATATTGTAAAGGGTATTCTGGCAAGACATTTAGGCGGCGAAGCCAACATTGTCAACTCCATGCATTTGGCTAAAGTGCGGGATCTCAACGTAGTGGTTAGCCAAACATCGACTACTAAAGGATTTACCAATCTGATCACGGTCACACTTGTAACAAACCAAGATGGAGAAGAACGTCGTGTTGCAGGTACACTGCTTGCCGGTTACGGAGAGCGGATCGTGCGTCTGGACAAATTCCCAGTGGATATTGCTCCGGAAAGTCATCAAATTCTGATCTCGCATAATGATAAACCGGGTATCATCGGACGCGTGGGGACTTTACTCGGAGAGAACGAAGTTAACATCGCCTCCATGCAAGTTGGACGTAAAATCATTGGCGGGGCAGCGATCATGATTCTGACTGTTGACAAAGAAGTTCCAAAAGATGTGCTTGTGCAACTCGCAGCACTTCAGGAAATAAATACAGCCGTTGAAATTGTATTGAATTAAACTGGACTTTTCACTTATAAGACAACAGAGGCGAACCTTTACCGGGTTCGTCTCTTTTTTATAAACTTAAAATTCCTTTTAAGAGCGTAATTTGGATTTATTAACTTAATTGAATGATGTTAATTGTAGCTCCTGGAGGAGATAGAACAGCAGTAGCAACTAACCCAAATAATTGGAACTGGATTGTAGATCCAGCAGTAACCGTTACAATAAAATCAGATTGCAACTGACTGAGAGAGAGCACTTGTGATACAACACTTGCTGGAATTGCTGTCCCGTTAAGCAAGATACGGGATTGGAGGGCAAGTGCGGCTGTCAGATTAATTTTATATGAGATATAGTAGCGTCCTGCATTGGCCAGAGTGAAGGTGTCATTCCCACCATTAATGGTTATGCCAGTGCCAATATTTTGGTTATTCGGCAATGGAATCAGTGTTCCACCCAAAATTACTAGAATGGTCCCACTTGTGTTCTCACCGTAAGCCGAGTTAGATGTTACTGAGGTTCCTGTTGCACCCGTTGCTCCTGTACCTCCGGTGGCTCCTGTTGCGCCTGTTACACCGACTCCTGTAGCTCC
The DNA here is from genome assembly GCF_045040695.1 of Paenibacillus sp. FSL K6-0108. Taxonomy (NCBI): domain Bacteria; kingdom Bacillati; phylum Bacillota; class Bacilli; order Caryophanales; family Paenibacillaceae; genus Paenibacillus; species Paenibacillus sp. FSL K6-0108. Next base: position 4,941,989 of record NZ_CP150288.1, read on the forward strand.
TGTTATGCCGGTAGCTCCGGTTGAACCTGTTACGCCGACTCCTGTTTCTCCTGTTATCCCGGTAGCCCCTGTTGATCCTGTTACACCGACCCCTGTCGCTCCTATTATGCCGGTGGTTCCGGTGGAACCCGTTACACCAATTCCTGTAGCTCCTGTTATCCCGGTGGCTCCGGTTGAACCTGTTACGCCAACTCCTGTTTCTCCTGTTGTCCCGGCGGCTCCGGTTGCGCCGGTTAAACCAATTCCTGTCGCTCCCGTTATCCCAGTGGTTCCGGTTGCGCCTGTTACACCGACTCCTGTTGCACCTGTTATCCCAGTAGCCCCTGTTGAGCCTGTTACGCCGACTCCTGTTTCTCCTGTTGTCCCGGTGGCTCCGGTTGCGCCAGTCACACCAACTCCTGTTGCTCCTGTTATTCCGGTAGCCCCTGTTGAGCCTGTTACGCCGACTCCTGTTATGCCCGTTATACCAACTCCTTTTGCTCCTGTCGCACCGATAGCTCCCGCGCCAGCCAGTAATGTGTAATCCGGCGACGTACCTGGGGTTCCTGTTGGCGACGCGACATTCGCAATATACGTGCTGCCATCAAACGTTACCACTTGACCCGCTTGGTAGGTTGGCGCTACTGCCGGGTCAAATGGAACGACACCATTCAGGCCTGCGCCTGTTGCTCCTGTTACACCGGTATCCCCTGTTGAGCCCGTTATACCGATTCCGGTTGCACCTGTCGCACCAGTAACTCCCGCGCCAGCCAGTAATGTATAATCCGGCGACGTACCTGGGGTTCCTGTTGGCGACGCGACATTCGCAATATACGTACTGCCATCGAACGTTACCACTTGGCCCGCTGGATACGTTGGCGCTACTGCCGGGTCAAATGGAACGACACCATTCAGGCCTACGCCTGTTGCTCCTGTTACCCCCGTATTTCCTGCTGCGCCAGTCACACCAACTCCGGTTACACCTGTCGCACCAGTAACTCCCGCGCCAGCTAGTAACGTATAATCCGGCGACGTATCTGGGATTCCTGTTGGCGACGCGACATTCGCAATATACGTACTGCCATCGAACGTTACCACTTGGCCCGCGGGATACGTTGGTGCTACTGCCGGGTTGAATGGGACAATGCCCGTCAAGCCGACACCTGTTGCTCACGTTACACCGGTATCCCCTGTTGAGCCAGTGGCTCCGGTCGATCCTGTTATGCCGACTCCTGTTGCACCGGTAGCCCCAGCTGCTGTTAGCAAAGTATAATCCGGTGAGCTTCCCGGTATTCCTGTTGGCGATGCCACATTAATAATATAGGTACTACCGCCAAATGTTACAATTTGTCCTGCCTGATAACCTGGTGCGAGAGCCGGATCGAATGGAACAGAACCCGTTAAACCTGCCCCTGTTGCTCCAGTTGTCCCTCCTGATAAAAACAAGGTATAGTCAGGAGAACTATCTGGTATACCTGCAGGTCCATTCACATTCACAGCATAAAGACTGCCAATATATGAAACCACTTGACCTTGTACATAGCCAGGTGCCTGATTCGGATCAAACACTGAAATATCATATAGCCCTACTCCAGGCAACCCCTTTGGACCTGGTACGCCTTGGGGGCCTACAGATCCCTACAGGACCAGCAGGCCCTGCTGCTCCTTCTGGCCCGGCAGGACCGGGCACTCCGGGTACGCCAGGAACCCCTGGAACCCCCGGAGGACCTGGAGGGCCAGGGGTTCCTGATGTACCAAATGAACTGGTAGCACGACTCAATGATACGGATATAGATCGAATCAATCCGACCAGTTTGTCTTTTTCGACATTTGGAACTTCCAGAAGCAAACTCACACTTAATAAATCATCCAGCAAATTTTGTAAATTTCCAGCCAGATTAATAACGGGTACAGGGAAAACTTCAGAACCTGCGATGGTTAGTTCCAGAACGGATTGCAACTCCGCTTTTACCCCAGCTCGGAAACCAGAGGCAGTAATAAAATGCAGTAGGCTTCGCAAACTGTTTTGTAACGCGAGAATATTAGTCGCATTAGGTTGACTGATAGCTGCAGGAATAGTCACTGCCAATGAGGTCAAACTGGATTCAAACTGCTCTACTTCACTCGATGTTATTGGAATAAACGGTGACCCCGTTCGAAATGATCTACCTTCCAAAAAAGCTTTAATATTCACCCTTTTTCTTTCATCAGACATGCCTAATCCACTCATCCTTTAGCTTCTTTCGTTCTTCAAGCTTATGTTTCAAAAGAGGTGAACTTATCTTGGACACATTTTTGATTCAAAAAAAGTGAACATACTGTTCCACGTTGAACAAGATTAAACGGTATTGTTCAACAAAAAAGCACCCTCAGCATGAGGATGCTTTCGCACTTTTTGTATGAAATCGGGCTATTTCGAAGAATCCACAGGAAATTGTAAAATAAACTCTGTACCTTCGCCAATTACACTATTAACGTTAATGGTCCCATGATGCGCATCTACTATATTTTTTACAATTGCAAGCCCCAGTCCTGTACCCACACTTTCACCTCGAACACGAGCCTTATCCGCTTTATAGAATCGTTCAAAAATGAAAGGTAAATCTGAGGATGGAATGCCTACACCCTCATCTTTTACTATTACCCTGGCTGAAGGTGTCCTTATATCTGTTAACAACTCTGCCGATATGACAACACTTTTGCCCGATGGAGTATGCCGAAACGCATTATCCAGCAAATTTGTAAATACCTGTTCAAGTCGATCCTCATCGGCCTGATGAAGTTCAATCGAAGACCGTCTGCACTCAAATTGAAGATGGATATCCTGTTCTTTAGAGCGTACAGTGAACTTTCTGTATATCCGTTCCAGCAATTCGACCAGGTCTACTTCCTTCACGGCCATATCCGTATGCCCCGCTTCCATTCGGGCAAGATCAAGCAAATCTTTAACCAATCTGCCCATACGCAAAGACTCATCATGAATCACTTGAATTAACTCTTCACTTTCCTCTGGAGAAGCCGCCATTCCATCCAAAAGAGCTTCACTATAACCTTGCATCATGGAGAGCGGAGTACGTATTTCGTGGGATACGTTTGCTACAAAATCACGACGCATTTTCTCCAGTCGCACTTCTTCCGTTACGTCACGAAGGACAGCAACTGCACCCCGTACGACACTATCCGCATATAAAGGCGCCATTTGAACAGACCAGACTCCCTGCTGCACATGCACGTTAGAGTTCTGGTCGCCACCTTGCTCCATCACCATTTTATACAAAGGAACGAGTGGTTCCGGCACCTCTCGTGAAGAACTCACAGCATTCTCCGAATCCTGTCTCTCACCCATCTGTGCCCAGTCCAAATCACACCAAGCTTGCATGATTTTCTCGCCAGGTGGGTTCGTCAAAATCACTTTCCCCTCACCGTCGAATGTAACTACCGCATCGGTCATGCTTCGGAGCACACTCGCCAGATGTTCTTTCTCGTGGTTAAGGTTGCGAATGTTATCTTCCAGTTGTGCAGCCATATGGTTAAATGTATTGCCTAATTCTCCAATCTCATCGCTCGTCACAAGGGAGAGACGTGTACCGTAATTTCCTTTCCGAATCGCATTAGCTGCCTGAATTAGCTGCTGCATCGGCTGTGTAATTTTTGTAAAAAGAAACAGAGCAAAAAAGGTCGTCAAGCTGAATCCGATAATACAAACATACGTGAACAAACGTTTGATATCTCTCGATTCAGACTCCGCAAAATTCGTATCGATATACGGCAGCAAAAAAAGACCCAATGCTATGAGTACACAACCCACAAGGCAAATAATCGTAATCCATAATTTCCCGACCAGCGATCTCCAGAAACTAAAACTACTTCGGTACTTCCAGTTTATAACCCACACCCCACACCGTCGTAATCATCGCCGCTGATTCTGGCGAAACCTTGTTTAACTTCTCGCGAAGACGCTTCACATGCGTATCCACGGTACGAAGATCACCAAAGAATTCATAGTTCCATACATCCTTCAGCAGCTCTTCTCTGGAGAAAACTTTATCTGGAGATGTCGCAAGATAATGCAGCAGTTCATATTCTTTCGGTGTTAGACTGATCTCTTCCCCACCTGCGGTTACGCGATGAGCATCATGTTCGATAACCAAATGGGGAAACACAATATTGTTGCTTGAATTACTCTCCTTGGACAGATACGCTGTCGCAGAAGATCGACGCAGAATCGCCTTCACCCGGTAAATCACTTCACGTGGACTGAACGGTTTAACGACATAATCATCTGCTCCAACTTCAAAGCCCTGAACGCGGTTTATTTCTTCGCCTTTTGCAGTAAGCATTAAAACCGGGGTTGATTTCACCTGACGCAAACGGGTACATACTTCAACACCGTCCATTCCCGGCAACATCACATCAAGCAAAATCAGACCATAGTCGCCTGCAGTTGCTTTCCGCAGTGCAGTTTCCCCATCCTCTGCTTCATCGATTTCATAACCTTCTTTTTCGAGATACATTTTCAAAAGCCGTCGGATTCTTTCCTCGTCGTCCACGACTAATATGCGGTTCTCATGTTCAGCCATTCCACTCCAGCCCCTTTGCAATAACTCCTCATCACTTCTATTATGTTCGATCTGGCGAACAATATTTGAATGCCCCATTGGACGTAGGGGCTTACGTATATGTTTCATGGATTTCTCTCGAGAACTTCACGAAACTACCTATCCTAGTCTGCCCCTGCATAAGAATGCAACCCGGCGATGATCAAATTCACACCAACGAGTGTAAACATCACGACCAAAAATCCAAGTACTGCTAGCCAGGCAGACTTGCGGCCCTGCCAGCCTCTGGACAAACGCAAATGCAGGTACACACTATAATATAACCATGTTATCAGTGCCCACACCTCTTTAGGGTCCCATCCCCAGAAGCGGCTCCATGCAATCTGGGCCCAGATCATAGCGAAAATTAATGCTCCCAATGTAAATATAGGGAATCCGATAGCAATGGCGCGGTAACTAATCTCATCAAGATCATCGGCATCAATGCCATCCAGCATTGGCTGCATTGCTTGTCCAAGCGGTCTTCTTACAATTAGACGAATAAGTCCATATAAGATCAGCCCTACAATCAAAGACCAGACTACCGTATTCAGTTTACGTCCAGCATTAACTCCGTTCATCCAGGAAGGTGTCTCAAGCAAAGGTTCCTTCATGCCAAGAAACGGTTTCATGCTCTCCACTTCGCTCTGATAAGGTGCAAAAATAGGAGGCATGCGATAAATCACTTTCTCTATTGTACTATTTTCCTGTACCTCTGTGTCAATGCTAGTGGTCTTTTGAACAAAAACCGCCTCATACCCGGATGCGCGGAATGCAAATACCGACCCGATAAATCCCACGACGACCACAATCGTAATCATTGTGAATTCGATCCATCCACGCTGGCGCCTGGATGATTTGTCCTTGCCACTAAAGTCGACTGTACGTAACAAGTACATGAATCCCGCCGCAAACCCTACGGCGAAGAAAGCCTCTCCAAGCGCGGCCAACGTCACGTGGATCTTGAGCCATATGGATTGCAAAGCAGGAATCAGCGGCTGTACTTCCTGTGGAAATACGGCTGCATACGCCATAATAATGATGGTCAGTGGCAATGCAAATAGTCCTAGCAACGACTTGCGATAAATGGCGTAGACTACAATAAAAGCGACCATAATCATCATCGATAGAAAACTCATAAACTCATACATATTACTTACTGGAATATGGCCTGCTCCAGCCCAGCGTGTGCCAAAAAAGATAAGATGTGCAGCCAGAGCAACCGTTGAAGCGATAAAAGCCCGCTTTCCCCAACGTTCTACATGAGCCTGTGAATCACGATTACTCCATTTTTTGCCCATAACGGCAACGCCATATAATATAAATGCAGCACAATATAGAAAAAAAGATACGATAAATGCGTCGCTGCTGAAATCCAATAAACTCATGTTTGGTTCCCCCCGTTATCCAACGACTTCTCATCCACTTCCACATTCATATGTTTTAACACGGCTGCAACCTCACGCCTGAAGCCAAACCAGTTTTTGTTCGTATGGCCGCCTAGGGTGAGCTGTCTATCATCAATCCGAATCCAAATACGTCGATGGTGCCAGTAAAAGCCCATAACCAGACCCAACATGACAATTCCTGCTCCGACCCACACAAAAGGCATGGCCTTATCAATACGAATATTGAGGTAACTCACGGATTGAATGATGTCAACTTTATCCATGCTGTCAACCTCTAGCTGCAACGGTATTTCTCCTCCATTCAGCTGTTTGTTAATTGCGTCCTGCTGAAAACGCTGTTTATCTATCTGCTTTGCAAAATACAAGTACTGCATTCCCTCTTCGGGCAAATCGGGCCCCTTGATGTTAAATAGAAAGGCAGGTGCATTAGGTGAAGGGGATTTTGATTTGGGCTCTCCATTTTCATCCAGCCCAAAATCCATGTATTTTTCTTTTACAGTCAGATTATAGGGTCCAGCTTCAAACGTTCGCTGCGTATCCACCATAGCAATTTGAATTGCTCCGTACTTCTCACCTGTCTGGGCATTAACCAAATCAGGCGTTACCGAACGAATCGTCGGCGTCAGATCATAATCAAACTGATATGCTTTTAATCCCTTGTAATTCAGTGGATGGTTCACTCGAACATCATGCCGATCCACCTCTGTCAATTGAGGCTTTTTCGAAGGATCCGAGCAATCTGCCGTACATTCGTACAACACCACTTTGGTTTCAAACAGTTTTGGAACGGTTTTGTTCAAATTACGGAATTGCTCCGGAACCTCATCTTCACTGTAGAATTCAACATTAAACTGTTCATTCTTCAAATACATGGAGGTATTCGGTATTTTCTTGATTTCCCCTTCGGGAAAAGCAACATGCTCATCCAGATTCAGCCCGGGAAGTCCTCGGGCAAGTACTGCCAGCAGAAAGATAATCAAACCGATATGGATGACATAAGGCCCCCAGCGACTGAATCGCTGTTTCTCAGCCAGCAATGCACTACCCTCGGTATGCACACGATAACCTTTCTTTTTAAGCGGCGTAACCGCTTTCTTAATCCAGTCTTCTGATGCCTCATCTATGGAGCCTTGGTACACCAGTCGCTGGCGTGTAAGAAACTGCATGTGTTTGCGTATTTTCTGTTTATTCAGCGCTTTGTACAGTGGAAGTACCCGGTCAAGACTGCATATGACCAAGGAAGCACCAATTAGCACTAACAGCAAAATAAACCACCAGGATTCGTATGTATGTGACAGACCCAGCAGATAATAGATATGACCCAACTGACCGTATGTGTCCTTGTAATATACGGATGGATCAATATTCAGAAATGTACTTTCTTGTGGATAGATCGTTCCCAGCATGGAACCTACAAGCGTAAACACAATCATATAAACAGCAATTTTGACCGATGAGAAAAAATTCCAGATACGATCAATTATTTTGGGATTTGTACGTTGCGAACGACGAGCCATGCCATCATAACGCATTTCCAATACTTCACCCGATTTGACCTCAGCCTCCTGCAGCGGCTTGCCGCATGCTTCACACAGCACAGTGCCCACCGGATTTTGGTGTCCACACTCACACTTCGTATTTTGGAACACGACTAGACCTCCTGTCAGGGCTGCTTCGCCAGTTGTGAAATTTGAGCGTCAAGTGTGTCCAAATCAAGTTGACCGATATGAATGGTGGAGATTTTACCCGTGTTCGAGACAAAAAATGTCGTTGGCATAGGAGATATGCCATAATCCCGGATCGAGTTTTTGTCACGGTCGAGCATAATCGGAAACGTAACGCCCACCTGTCGAACAAAATTTTCTACAGTCATCTGGTCTTCCCCAACATTGATTCCAACGAATTGAACACCCTGGTCCTTCCATTTGTCCGCTTGTGCTTGTAGCGCAGGCATCTCTTTGACACAAGGCTCGCACCATGTTCCCCAGAAGTTGATCACCATGGATTTGCCTTTGTATTCCTCAGACGTATGAACTTCTCCATCCAGGCCCAGCAGTTCAAAAGAAGGAGCCTTATCCCCTTCTTTTGGCTTGCCGTTCGAGCCGGATACCGATGTAGTAATCGCATATCCGCCCAACACCAGGATCAATAACAAAATGACGATTTGCACCGCTCTTCTTGATTTCCCCATGTGCTGCTCCCCTTTTAAGTGACTAGCATTCGCTTATAACGGTTTCGGACAACTGTGAACATCCTATGAACAATTATAGCGAATTTCGTCACAAAACTGCGGCGCTTTTATGAAAATTATGTGTCCTCACATTACCTTTTTTTCATTTTTTTGGCGGGTTCTGATTTTGCGAGCGTAATCAGGTTGTTGACTTCTTCTTTGGTTAGATTACGTGTGAGTCCGCGTTTCAGGTTTTGAAGCAAAATACCACCAAACGAAATCCGTTTCAGACGTGTTACCGGATGGTTAATCGCTTCGAACATACGTCGAACCTGACGGTTACGACCTTCGTAAATCGTGATGGAGATTACAGCTTCATTTCCAGCAGTGTCGACATCCTTGTACTCAACCTCAGCAGGAGCAGTCATGCCGTCATCCAGCATAATGCCTGTCTTTAATTTCTCCAGCGCAGTACCATGCGGAACCCCTTTAACCGTTGCCAGGTACGTCTTCGGTACGTGATGCTTCGGATGCGTGAGCAAATGAGCAAATTCACCATCATTGGTCAGAATGAGCAAACCTTCTGTGTCATAATCCAGACGACCAACGGGATACACACGTTCTTTGACACCTTTAAGATAGTCGGATACAATTTTCCGACCTTCCGGGTCTGAAGCACTTGTGATAACACCCTTCGGTTTGTTCAGCATCATGTACACTTTCTTTTCACTGCGGATCGGTTTACCATTAACCGTAATCATATCCTCTTCGGGGTTCGCTTTCGTACCCAGTTCGGTTACGACCTCCCCGTTAACTTCTACTTTGCCGGACAGGATCAGTTCCTCGCTCTTGCGGCGGGATGCAATGCCTGCCTGTGCGATAATTTTTTGTAATCTTTCCATGTTTGTCATGTCACCTCACACTAATGATACCCATCAAGGCCCGAAATCACAAGGATAATCCATCGATTTTGTTAACGCAAGTGCTTTAAACTCCTTTTGAGCTGCATTATAGCTATGAATTCAGGCCAAAAAAGCTCACCCTCCCACTGCCTGTGTGCAACAGGAGCGTTAAGGTGAGCCAAGGTTCAAACTTCAATTGTATGTAACCACGCAATATAATACGGTTAATTGGCTACTTTTCCAGCAACAACAACCTGTTTTTTGGCAAGTGCTCCGCTGTCTTTAATGAAGGCTTGCAGCGTTTTGGAAGTAATAAAATAAGTACGTCCTCCGTATACAAAGGTCATCATGCCAATAACCCGATTGTTCTGGTCCAGAACAGGGCCACCTGAATTGCCTTGTGCCACTGATTTTACGATACTGCCAATGCCCTTCTTGCCTGGGACGTCCGAATCTTGTGAATTAAATACTCGACTCTTCGCGATTGTATTATAGGTTGAAGGGAATTCTTCGTCCAGCAGCACAAGTTCCCCGGAGGAATTCTTGGGAAATCCAATCGTAAAGACAATTTGATTATCTTTAGCATTAGCAAACGTCACTGGTTGTGCATCAATTTCTTTGTCCAGCTTCAGCAACGCCATATCTGTCACCGGATCGGTTTTAATGATTTTGGCTTTAACCGGCTTGTCCAGATGACCTGGGCTTGCTACAGTCAGTGTGCCTTCATCCCCATCAGACAGTTCAGCATAATCCTGAACGACATGATAGTTGGTTAGCACCTCATCCTTGGAAATCAGTATTGATGTACCCACATCATAATATACTGAATCGGGTTCATCCTGTTTGACCAGACGTACGTTCACAACTGGAAAAGAATCCGCTGTAACGGCCAACTGAGCACGTAGTTGTTGATTGAAGTAACCGGTAAATTGAATCGTATTGACGGCTTGAGCCGCAGCCAGCCCCGTCTGTCCTGCAAGCAACGCAATCGCAAGCATACCTGACATTCCAAAGCGGAGCATTTGTTTCCAACTATTTTGCATGATCCTCACTCTCCTCCGCTATCATTCTAGCATAATTCGTATATCGGAAGGAGAGGACATATTTTTAACCAAATACAATCAAACAAATGACCAAGGCTGCAATGAAACCAACCACATCGGAGAACAACCCGACTTTGAGGGCATAGCGGCCGTTACGTATACCTACAGCCCCAAAATAAACAGTTAATACGTATAGTGTTGTATCCGTACTGCCTTGAATCGTGGAAGCCATGCGGCCAATCATCGAGTCGGGGCCATAGGTTTTGATCAGATCAGTCGTAAAGGCAAGCGAGCCGGTTCCAGTCAAAGGGCGCAAAATACCGAGTGGCAATACTTCTCCCGGAACCCCCATCCAGGATACGAGTGGTGTAAACAGGCTAATCACATAATCCAATGCACCGGAAGCACGGAATACACTGATCGCTACCATCATACCTACCAGATGGGGAATAATGCTAATTGCGGTAGAGAAGCCATCTTTGGCCCCATCAACAAAAGATTCGTAGACCGGGACCTTTTTGGTAAACGCATATAATGGAACAAACGCGATGATAACCGGAATGGCCCAGACGGAAATCCAGTTGATGAAGGTTAACAATGTTGCTCATCCTTTCATACCGGGATTGTCACTTTTATGTACACGCGGCGGCCTGTGAAGTGCCCTGTTTCGATACCAGCGATCGGCCGCGATGGCTGCAAATGTTGCAATAATGGTTGCCATTAGCGTTGTGCCTACAATTTCCGTAGCATTCGCGGAATGATAATTCAGACGAATGGCTATCAGGGTTGTAGGAATAATGGTGATACTCGCTGTATTCAGAGCCAGCAAAGTACACATGGCCGGGGAAGCCGTTTGTTTATCCGGATTCAGCTCTTGCAGTTGCTGCATGGCTTTGATCCCCATTGGGGTAGCTGCATTGCCGAGGCCAAGCAGATTAGCACTCATGTTGGATAAAATGTAGCCCATGGCTGGATGATTCCGTGGAACATCCGGGAACAAAAAACCAACAACCGGACTCAGGAGTTTTGCGATCCGGCCCAGCAGCCCGGCATCCTCAGCCATTTTCATCATGCCCATCCAGAACACAAGCACACTGATTAGCCCAAAACAGACCGTTACTCCGGTTGCTGCTCCATCAAAAGCCGCCTGCGTAACAATTTCAATTTTGCCTTGTGCTGCTGCAAAAGCAAAGCCGGTTACAATCATGAGAAGCCAGATTACATTGATCAAAGGATAACCCTCCCCTCATTATGGAGATAACAAATGGCTTAATACTGCACGCCATGCGGAAGCCCAGGTAGAAATTTCACCAATCCCCCCCAGAGTTGCATCCTCTGTCTTCGGCTCCGGCGGAATATAACTTCCTTTGCGATACACAGGAATAGAACCCACAAGTTTTCCGTCAAGCTGCATATCAATTCGACCGGCCAGTCCAAAGGAAGGATCTGTCGATGTTGCATCTCCCTTCGAACCCTTCTGGGCACGGTTTTCGAGTAAAATCAGCTTTTTTGTCAATGAGGCTGTCTCACTCTTCGCCAGAGGATAGGTGAACCTGCGGCCTGTGACTACATCCGTGTTCTGTACAGGCTGTTCCTTTTTCGCAATTTCCACCAAAGGGAAGTTTTCAAAACCGAAATCCAGCATACGTGCATGGTCATTCCAGTCATCGCCGTCGTTCAGGGTTACTGCAGCAAGCTGTTGTCCATTGCGAGTAGCCGAGCTGACGAGACAACGGAACGCCTTTTTGGTATATCCGGTCTTTACGCCATCGGCTCCCTCGTACAACCTCAGCATTTTATTTTTGTTTTGCCAGGAGTACTGCCAGCTTTCATTGGGATTTGGAGCCGATTTGTTCTCTGTAGCTACAATTCGTTTGAATACCGGATTCTTGAGCGCGTACGCGGTTAAGCGTGCCAGATCATTGGCGGTGGAGTAGTGACCGTCTGCATCAAGTCCATGGGGATTCATAAAATGGGAATGGGTCAGACCAATTTGCTCTGCCTTTTTGTTCATTAACAGCACAAAGCCTTCTTCAGATCCACCGACATGTTCAGCAATCGCCGAGGCCGCATCATTGCCTGATCGCAGCATCAGCCCATACAGCATGTTTTCCAGCGTCATTTCTTCACCCAGCTTGAGATAGATGGACGAGCCTTCTTTGGCAAAAGCCGTGGAAGTTACCTTTACTTTGTCATCCAGTTTACCGTGTTCAATCGCTACAATTGCTGTCATGATTTTGGTTAAGCTGGCAATTCTGAGTTCCTTATCCCCATCCTTGCTGTACAATATTCGGCCCGACGTCACATCAATGAGAGCAGCGCTTTGCGCATGGTTTGAGGGGCCAGGTATGGTTCCCTGGGCTTCAGCAAGCCCAAATGAGGGAAACAGAAACAAGGGAACAAGCATGCAAGCCATAAATTTCATTAATTTTCGCATCGATTCATTCCTCCGGGTCACTTGGAATCTTGTACTAGCTTATGTCTGGACAACCCGAAGTATGTCCCAGTGTTAGCAAACAGCAAAAATCCCTCTCGCATATGCGCTGCGGAAGGGATGTTTTGGTTTTTATATTTCATTTCCCAGGAATGACTAAATTTAGTTTTTCTCCAGCATCTTGGCCACTTTTCGCATAATTCGTGAGACTCTCATCTGGCTAATGTCCTCCATCTCTGCTGTCTGTGTTTGATTAAAGCCCTCTACTCGATGCTTCAGGACAGTAACTTCCTTCTCGCTTAACTTTCGTTTCACTGATTCAATAACAGCGTCAACATAAATTCTGTCCACCACTCCATCTTCAATATTTTCTCCGCTATAGATGGTATCCAGTAATGTAACCGCTTGTGCTTGCTGATCATCTGCTCCAACAGGTTCATCCAGGTATTTGACTCCCTTTCCCACTTGGAGCGCCTTGTTGATTTTCTCCTCTTCCTCGTCAAGCAACAAGGCGATTTCATGAGCTGCCGGAAGATACCCCATATCGTGCTCCAGCCGATTGATTCGGTTAATTAATTCTGTAGCCGTGCGAGTGGGGCGAATAATACTTGCGCTGTCTCTAAGAAAACATCGGATTTCCCTTACAATCGCAGTAACAGCAAACGAACTGAATTTCACGCCACGCCCTGTATCAAATGCTTTGACCGCTTTAATGAATCCAAGTCGACCCAATTGAAGAATATCGTCTTTTTCTACACAATGATTTTTGATAAGGACTTCCGGTTTTCCAACGTATTTATGTACTGAATGCCAAATCAAGTTTTCATTAACCAAAATACTATCTCCCAGAAAATGTTCATCGACTTTACATCGTTCAATATTTCCTACAAGGTCCATTGAGTAAAATTTCTTGTCTAACTTTAAATTCATGCTGATATGTTCTGAAAATTTATCCATCTAGATCTCCCTATGTAAATGTTGTGGAAGTTCACCGACAACCTAACGTTCTTTATTGATTTTCTTTAATATCTGAAGCATATTGTTATGGTGTTTCTTCACTTGGTTGTAATACCAGGGGCGAGCCTTGCCTTTGTCTACATTTCCTTCCCCTTGATTGTACGCAATAGTTGCTATACGGAGGTCTCCGTCATACTTTTCCAACAGATATTTCATATATTCAATGCTGGTTTTGATGTTGACTTCCGGCTTGTATAAGTCACTGCCGCTAACACCAAACGATTTGGCTGTACTTGGAAGTATTTGAAGGAGTCCAATGGCTCCATGAGATGATGTGCTATCCTCTATTAAGCGACTTTCTTGCCACATCATGGCCATGATCCATACGGAATCCATATTGGAGCCTTCAATATATTGATCCACCCACTTCACATACTTCAACAGCTTGGTCCGGCTTACCGTCTTCTCTTGATAAGTTTTGATATAATGCTCCAGCATATCTACCATTTCTTTACGGGACGTAGAGTCCGGAACTGACTTCACTTGCGTTAAGGTTTGTTTAGTATTTCGTTCTCCAATCGGATTAGAAGCAGCTGGTACAATAAGCCCTCCATACATCGTTATCAATGTCAGTACCGCCGTAATGATCATCCCGATTTTTTCAAATGTGACCAACGGGATTACTCACCTCCTTAGGTTAAGCCTTATATAATAGAAGGAAACCGCAATTTTTCACTGCTTTTACGATCTTGTGTCCCAATGTATTAGAGGGTCTGTGTTGAAATTTAAAGGCTTTTCTTTCCTATTAAGACTCATCTCTTTCGCTGGTTTGATATGCCAAAATTACTGTGTACTCGATCCTGCTGTTTGCTGAATCGTAAGAGGAAGTAACATCCAGTCCAATGACCATCACATTGGGTTTGTCACTCATCCAAGTATTAACCTGCTCTTCTAGGTCCATTGGAGATGGTGATGTAAACATCTTTACAGCGATATCTAAAGCATAATTTTTCATGTCCATTTATTCATTTCCTATAAGAAGCTCAGGGTCTGGGGTGTTCTCCTCTTTCTTCTTCTCCTCGATCAATTGAGCAAACTCCTCTTGTGTCAGCTCATGGATCTCCAGTTCAAATGCACTTGTGAGAATATATCCCATACCATCCGTTAAATGAACGTTGTAATAAGTTTGCGGCTCTTCGTGAAAATCGCCCGCTTCGTAGTTGAATCCAATAACCGCTTTTTCATAGCCAGCTACAATACCTGCAAACCATACATTGGCTTTGGTTGTTGCGCCTGTTGGCGTTTGAATCTCGTGCACATTCGTTGGTGCGTGAACGCATTTCCCAATCAGACTTGCAACCAATTCTTCGGTTAATGTATCTTCTTTTGCTTTTATCATTTGTGTCATCCAGTCATTCCTCCATATATTTATATTATCTTGGACCGGCTATCCAACTCTTCAATTTCTCTATACGCGTTATATTATTCGCAGTTAACGATTTACTACAGGAGAGACTTTTAGGGTGCACTTATGAGTACATAATGCGTTCGAATATGCTTTACAGCCTGCTCTAGATCATGTATACGATTGGACAACATCTCCTCAATGACAGGCTCCCATACTCTGAGTCCTACACCCATGATCGGTTTGTTTTGAATATACGCATGATGCAAGATTACTACCTCAGTAGGAGTGAGTTTTTCCATATCAAGATTAACTAGCAGCGCATCCGCTTGAGAGACAACCTTCTCAATTATCAACGCATACTCCCGGTTACTTAGGTTGGACGCTTTAGCTGAATCGTGGTGGGCCCAAGCAATATCAGAAAATCCCGACAGACTTCCCAACGTATATCCCAACACTACAACACTGAGCATATTCTTCTGCCTCCTTCCATTATTCAATCGATTAATGACTCTATACGATAAAAAAAGCACCCCGTTAAGGGTGCTTTTAGTTCTATGTAACGTTTTGATCAATCTGCAACAAACTTTGGCTATGAATTGCCACTTTAATAAAAACTACAGAGCTTCGTATTTCTCTCGAATCGCTTTCCATAACTGTGATATGCGTGCCTTCGATACCCCTAATATTGCTGCAATTTCTACAAACTCGTAACCGGAGGTTCGAAGTTTAAAAATCTCTTTTTCCCGGTCATTAAGCTTCATATTCTCCATGATGTCAGTTACAAATTCAAAATTCTCAAAGGCAAACCCGGCATGTCCCAGGGTTAGCGCTGCATCTGTTCCATCACTTTCATCACTGGCACCAAGATCAGTACACACAAGCTGGACAGCGTTAACGACACTGAGGTTTTTCTCAGACATGCATTTGCGGTACATATCCTTGATTTTATTTTCGATCAGATGATCAACAAACGTCGACATTTTTGCTTTTTCAGCGTCATACTTGTCCAGCGCGTTATACAACTTTATCATAATCTCCTGCGTTACATCCTCTTTTTCCATCCCGGCAAACGTTTTGCCTCTTAGCTTGTGGCGGCATTTTTCCTGTGCTTTGTTTAAGAACGTATCTATATCCCCAATCTCAAATAAATCATCAAACCCCATAGCAGTTGTAGCAGACATCATCATTTTCCCCCAATGACTATTTAGTTGTTTGTTTAAACTCTAACTTGCATTTCTATAGTTAAATTTTGATCAATTCTTGCTCACTCAGCAATCTATAACCTCTTACCGTAACAAACTTTAAATGTTGCTGCCGCTGTCCAAAAAAAACTATATCTAATATGTAGTGTTATCACTTCTTCGTAAATATAAAAACTTCATCTTCAGGCAAAGCTTAAAGCTAGATAAGTCTTCTGCTGCATATCAATTGCGTAGATGATTCACCTCCTTTTCCGATCCATATTAAGATAAAAACGAACCTTCAAAACTCAGCAATGGCACAATTTTGCCAGAGATACTTTTCCAACCTATTACATTCAGAATAACAAATACGAACTAATGTTCGCAACATATTTTTATCAGCTTCTTTCGTACACCATTTACTCACTATATACGAAGCCAAATGTGGAACGTAAAGCCCGTTTTTAGCAAACAAAAAGACCAACACAGAGCGCACCACTAGGAAAATACCAAAATGGTGGAATGTGTCGGTCTTGGTCTGACATCTATTTCGTTCCAATTACCGAAGGTATGGTCTTGAAGCCCTTTAATACAATCACAGGCTTCGTCAAGATTATTAATTCTATCTGATCGCCATAAGGATAGTATAAGGAAATATGTAGGAAATTGTCAACACCAAAATTAGTTCTGAAGAACCTATCCAATAGAAAAATCAGTTTCAATGGGTCTTAAGGCATGTTTATAGCATCATTTTTTAGCAGCCCCTCAACATCCTTGTTCATTTTAAAGACAGTTACCTGTTCTGCAAAATCAGTACCAAAGAACATGGTTTCTATATCTTCAATTTTCAAACCCAGGTGAATATAGGAGAAAACAGGACTGAAATCTTCTCTCATTATTTGTGCAAGCTTCAGCTTGTATTCGGCAAAGATCTGACTGGAATGCGATTGCATGTGTTCAAGCATGAACGCTTCAGATTTGGTGAATTTCGCTGTAAACTTCAGGATGATAAAATGATTCATAATGACGACTCTGGTATCTACTGGCCCGCGTTCAGTAAAATCTTTTCTTATTCTTGATGCCATTTTCGCGAGTTCTCTTTCCAAGTCTTTTATCTCAATGTTCACATCCCTCCCTACAATCATCCTTTTTCCTCCTATTGCCCCTGAATACAATAATCAAACCTAATTTAATCAAAACTCCTTATACAAGACAAGTTTCAATGCATTTATGGACTAAAGTCCCCATTATCTTTTCATGAAAAAGGAATAGACCCCAGAAGTAGGCTTGGGGTTTATCACTGGTTTTACTATGGTTTACAATGATGCAAATAAAGCAGCACATTACGCTTAGAACTATATTATTTCAATTTAGCACCTGTTTATAACCTTATTGTTTATTGGTTGCATCAACTTTGAGCAGGCTGAACGCCACCAGATTCAAAACCACATTGGCACCATATTCCTGCTCGATCACATCGAATGCCTCTTCCGTTGCACCAACTAAATCGTCCTTCTCTGTTGTTATCTCCATCGTGACAATCTCCTCATGATTCAGCGCGAAGGTCAGTCTGTACATCATCGGTGTTCTCCTCCTTCGAAGTAAGCTCTATATTACGAACGTCCGTAAGATCAATGATGTGCACAACCTGATCTGTATCTTCTAAAGTGATCGACTTTCCCTCATTTTTATGTTTGGTAAAAAGCCTGCGATACTCTTGCTTGACTTCATCAGCCGTTAAAGGAATCTCGCGAACAACCTTATCGGAATCTTTCTCTTTCTGTTGCAGACGGGGATTGTCCTCAATCCATGTCACTGTTTTCTTTTTGCCACTTCCCTTGAAATAGAAATGAGCGGTGAGTCCAATAATCATCTAGTAATACCTCCTGGATAAATTCATGTTCTAACATACTAGGAAATAAAGAATAAACTTCGAGTGTTAGCCATCATACCATCACTATTCTCTCTATACGTCCTAATCCTCAGGATGTTAACCCTGTTCAGTCGTATCTCTTCTTGGAACAAAAAAAGGACAGCTTAAGCTATCCCTTAATATTTCTTAACCGCTATGCGATTGCCCAAAGAGTCATAGATGTATTTGAAGCTGGTCTGAATTGGGGTTGCTGCCATCCTGGTAATGGACTTTGAATCCAGTCTTCCTTCACCATCATATTGATATATTACATCGACCAAGGTCGGCAGCTGCACGAATACTTGTCCATCCAACCGATGAACTTCACCAACAGATACCACCAAGAACGAATCATTTTGCGCATACCCATCTGTCGAAATCGGCATGGTCAGCAATGGTTCTGTGACTACTTGCTCGGTGTAATTGTCTGTGACGACTTGTCGAATGACCCGGCCTTGCATATCAAAAGCGAAGTAAGTAACTACGTCTGTATAATCCACCAAATCGCTGATTGCATCCCAAGGGTCCACCACACTCAAGCGCTTGCGCTCAGATACAGTCATGCTCACATGGTCTGCACCATCGATTATCATATCGGCGCTATGTGTATCAGGATGGATATAATGATTGGCTTCATTCTCGATATTCTCTAACTTGGTTCGCTCAATGGAAGTGAAGACCTTTTTTCCAATGCCGTCGACAAGCATGTCCGCCACATGGGTCTTCGGATGTTCATAAAAATTCGCTTTCTCTTCAATTCCGGACAATTTCAGTCTTTCCTGAGAGGTAAACGCTTTGTTGTGTTCCCCATCCATCAAGATGTCTGCGCTGTGGAAAGCGGGGTGCTCATAAACCGTGACATTCACGCCGTCTATTGTAAGTACTCCATTGGAGTTAGATGAAACGTTGGATCCTACGATACGTCTGTACCCGTCACTGTAAATATATAACGTAGAAAGATTCTGATTGGTCTCATCCACAGTAACACCATAAAATGCACCAGGTACACCAGGCGAAGGAAGGTCCACTTTTTCCTTAACTGTCGTTATGCCGCCTAGAGCAATCTTATCCAATCGTGCATCAAGTGTAACACTACCCTCTCTGGCTTCCTTAATCTCATTTGAAATCTTGACCACTTTGCCATAAGTAATGATATCCATGACCGCTCACTCCTATCTAACCGTCAAACCAGTAACCTCAATGACAAAACCTGAATGCATTGAACCTGGATTAATAATCTCAAAGTGGAAATGGGATGTACCGTCTTTATCGTCATACGGAAGATCCACATTGTCGTATATTCCGTCTATGAAGTTGCCTGTACTATATTCTGCCGTATTAAAATAAAGAAGTTGGGCTTTTGTTTTGTCCGCACTGTCAAGAATGTGAAGCTCGACATTCGTTTCCTTTGCAGGGATAACACGTACGGTTTTAATCAGAAAACGAGGGGTTTTCATGGGAATCGAAACAATCAAAGACTCTCCCATACCTTTTAATCCTTCAACGGTATGGGACAATTCTACTGGTTTGTACACGTCTTTCAACTCCTGCATGATTCGCCATGTTTTGTTCATTTCTCACTCCTCCTGCGATTTGGAATATAAGTAGCAGGGTACCTTCGAGGTGACAGCGTGGTAGGTATCGTTGGACCCCCATTACCTCCCGATTGGCCAGAAAGATACCCCTTAAGATTATCCATCTCACTATGATGTAGTTGACTTACAATATATTGAAGGGGTATGCGCTCTGATGATGCTAAGCTTCTTCTACCTACTGCATAGGAACGAATAACCCCCCTGAACGAATCCTTGGACGAAAAAACGATTTTGGTGGTATGTATCCATCGACCATTCGTTAATCTAATTAAATATCCTTGTGCACCTGCTCTGCCGAGTCTACCTTTATATTTGGTTTCTGGCGTGTTGTGTGTTGGAATATAACTCGTAGTATCATATATACTTAATTCTCTGCTATGGCTTACTATTATTCCATGCGTGTCGGTAAGCATAAGACGTCCGTTGAAGAGTTGTGGAAGGTCTTCCTGATCATATCCCCAGATGGAATAGATGTGGTGTTCGGATGGTACGTCATCTACAGGATGATACAGTTCCCCAACCTGGAAGATGCACTGCACTCCTGCCACCTTCATCTGACCCGCCACCCCTGAGCTTTTGCTCGTATACAGAGACAATCTTTGCGTTGCTCTCGAACGATATTGACCTTGATCGTACTTAAATAGTACTCCCGAACTTTGTTGTCTGCCTGCCTGGTGAGGTTTATAGATTGTACTTTCTGTCCCTGCTGCAGCCATACTTTTCCCCCTCTACTGCATCAATACGGCTACGGTGTTACCTGGAAGGAAGCTTGAACCTCCTGTTGTCAATGAATATACTTTGTAAGTCTTATTTGCTACTGTTATTTCATCCCCGTGGCTAACACCTGCCGCTGGTGCAAAGTAAATATCATGCAGTTCGCCTCGAGGACCTTCTGCATTATTGGCCATAATACATGGCGAGAGATGATAGAGTGCGCCCCAGCCCGGGTTGGTCGGCACCATTGCCGAATAAGATTTGTACACATTATTGGTTTGAATGTTATCCACATCCTTAACTGTACGAATACCATTGAATCCCTGGTAGCTCACTCCAATCCCCTGAGCACCAGAGTGATTTTCTTGGGAATAGCGGTACATCAGACCGAAATACCCCAAATTGGATATACCAGTTACGGAATTCATATCACCCGCCAACCACATGATGACACGATCTGCTGTAACCGATACTTGATAGTCAGTAAGCAGGTTGGAATCAACAACAGAGGTATGACAATAGAAGTTCCTCGTGGTATACAATTTCCCTTCTGGGATACTTCCGTCAGCAAGTAATACATCTTCGGCTACAGTCACAATAATATAGTTGCCGTTTGTTTCCTTCGTATTTCCTTTTTCAAACTTGATAAATAGCTTGTCTTTGCCTGATGAACCGATTGATTTGATAACAAAGAAATCCGATGTCTCAAAATAAATAGTCCAGGGAGAGGATGCGATCCCTTTGAAGCCATTAATTATTGATTGAAATAACATATTCATTTTGACTTTACCACTGAAGAATGACATCTATAGGAACCCTCCTTATATTTTAAATAGAATAACTCGTTGTCCACCCATGACGTTGTTGCTGCCGAAGAAACAAGGAACGCAGTATCGAACGTTATTACTAGATGTATACCAGCGGATGTAGTTACCGTTGTACGGCATTTGTTGGTCCACAACATGAAAAACGTAATATTTGTTGTCTCCCAAATCGAGAATGGACCCATCCGGATGTTGTGAAGCATCCTTAAAACAAGCTGTATATATGTCATCAAACTGTCCCCGAACACCTTCTGATGGATTAAATACCATAAATGGGTTAACGTAGTATCGGCCACCTACACCCGGAGAAGTAAGTTGGGCATCTGTTGTAAAGTTGTAGTACTCATACTTAGTGCCGTTACGAGATTTTCTAACAACACCTCTACCCACATTGTATTCACCATAAGTAGCCGCATTACTATTACTGACATTAGATGGCATATGCGTAAAAATGCCTACAAAGTCGTTTAAAATCGCAGGATCTTCTGGCTCCAATGAAGCAAGTCTGCCCATATATATACGGACAGGATATGCATAATTAATGTGACTTTGATACTCACCGTGAATGAAAACACCTTTACTCATAGTGAATACAGTCCATTTGTATGTGATATTATACTGGCTTGTGTCACATGAAAATGGAGTTTCTGTAAAACCTTTATCAAGTGAATCTGTGAATACATCCACCTTAGGTGTCACATTATTCATCATGCCCCATCTGATAACCCCATTATATGATTGTGCATGAAATGCCATAGTGAAACACAGACTATTATCTGCTAGATTTTTGAAAACAGTGTTTCCCCAGTTACCGCCACTGGTAACAGCTGTCTGGACATATTTCTTCACTTCCCACCATGAGTCCCCCGCCATCTGTATTTCAGCATTATTCGAAAACTCTGATATTGTACTCACCCAGGAGTATCGTTTTGGTACTGCCATTACTTGGACACCTCCGAAGGTAATTCGAATAATATGGCTCTTTGTCCATCTCCTAATAGCGTATTGCTATCAAAGAAGTAGGGTTGAATATATCTGGTCTGACCTGCCGTGTCTATCCAATATTTATAACTGGTTGGCTGTTGTTGGTCGTTAACGTGAAAAACATGGTACCTCTTACCATCCAAGTCAATCATCGTTCCGTCCGGATGTTGGTTAGCGTCTTTGAATACTACAGACCTCATTTGTTGAAACTCACCTCGAACCCCCTCCTTAGATTGGAAAACATACCACGGGGAGACAAAATATCGATTGCCTGAACCAGGCGAGGTAGCTTGGGCACTAGTGCAGAAGTTATATAATTCGTACTTTTTGTTATTACGTGAAGTTCTGACGACTCCTCTACCAACACTGTACAAATTGTTATTTGCCCAATTAGTATCACTACCTATAGGAGCGTGAGAAAATATACCTACAAAACTCCCTTTTACTACAGGGTCTTCTTCCTCATAAGCAGACATTCTTCCTAAGTATAATCTGAATGGATAGGCATTTCCGATATTGTTTAATGCTTCACCAAAAATGAATATTGCCTCATTTAAAGGGAATACCGTCCATTTATATGTGATATTTAGAGTTACATTACTAGACGAAGTATGAAAGGGAATATTGCTTTCTTCTCCAATTGCAAGTGAAACATCAGGATATGGGGCCTCCCCAACAGTAGGACGGTTTAACCCACATCTTAATTGGTAACCATAAGTAGTCCATCCATACGAAACTGAATGGTTTAGACACAAGGAGAAAAATAGCGATGTATCATTCAAATTCTCTAGCGTCAAAGAACCTAGCGGGGTGCCATATGTTTGATTCAGTGAGTTATATGCCTTTGGCTGAGAATATGGATCTTTCGGATAATAAGATACTTTCCAATTGGTATCCTCATATGGATAGGTATTCATCTCAATTGTCAAAGTGCTTAAAAAATTGGTAATCGTGCTCGTAAACTCATACCTCCTAAAACCTTGAACCATAGTTGCTGTCATTGCTCCACCTCCTTAAATACCATAACGAACTTTCAATTCCTGAAGCATCGACTCTTTCATTGCTGTCAGAAATACGGTACGGATCTGCATTTGTCTATCTTGCTCTTGACGTTGTGTATCCTGATCCACAAGCTCCTGACTAATTTCGTCTGTTAACTCAAGAGGGATCACCTTGTCCAGCGCTTCAAGCATCGGAATGTATTGTTGTCCTGTGCCATCGAAGATAATATCGCTCCGCAACATAAAGATTAAGAGCTCCACCTCTTCCTGTGAAATTGGAATAAGGCTCATACCTACCATCTTGTCAAATAAAGGACGGAACCCTGTTTTAATTTTGGTCATTGAGAAATGTGATTCCACTTCATCAACCTACCTTTCTTTTTTGAACACCAAGGATGTTTCCATCCGAATCATATAGATATTTTTTCGAAATTTTCAAACCATTAAACTCAACAATTTCAGTATCCACACTGCCATCAGGGTTATAACTGTATTCGATCATTTTTACCAAAGATGCCTTTAAGTCGTTGTTATATGTAGTCTCTTTAATAATCAAGCCATTTTCCGGATCATACTCAAAGTAGACATCCTGTTCTTCCATGTCCTCCAAAGTTGACAGCCGATGCTTGATGGACCGATCATCATAGGTTGAGCTGCCTTGTAAATAAAAGTACATGGCTCCATTGTTAGACTTACGTTTAATTCTGCCTTCTTCTCGTTCATAGGTTATCGTCTTGACTTGCCCATCACTTTCTGTAATAAGTTCTTCCAGAAGATTCCCCTCAAGATCATACTCATATTCAATAATACGGTTAATGCCTCCGGTAATAATCTCACGCTTCATTCTGCCTTTGGAGTCATATTCATACTCTGATGTTGAAGACGTATTGATGATCGACCCTCGGCTAAGAAGTGTTACACGTGAATCCACGGGAATGTCATAGAGAAAACGGATTTCCGTATCCGTATATTCGATATAGTCTTCCCCAGGGGTTACCCTGATGCCATCCAGAAGTACTTCAACACTGTCAGAGCCAATACTATACTTTGGACAATAAAAACTCTTTTGATCTGTAACCCTTATATCCGGTGGATACTCTATACGAAAAATCGATTGGTTTTCCATCGTTCCCCTGGATGCAGCAAGCTCCAGCTTGGATTGCATATGGTTTAAACGATCTGGCAGCTTATCAAATACAAAGCCATCTTTGTCTGTTCTGGAGTCGGACACTTCAGCTTTGATCTCACCAAGGTCTTCAACTTGTTTGGATAGATCTTTGGTATTATTTGTTAATGAGACAACTTCTTCATCCAGTTCAATAATGTGCGATTGAGCATCTGCGACCATTCCCTGGAGATCTTTGAAATTACCTGCTGACACAGTCTTAGTTAAAAAATAGCGATGGTCTTTGATGTAAATGGCATCGGAAGTGGCGCCAATAGCAATAGATCCCAGAATCATGGCGTTATCAGGTTCATCCCGATCCAGCAGATGCATGAATGTACCATCATTCTTCAGAAACACATAATATCTAGTGTCCAGCTCGCCAATGAATGAATAGAAAGACTCCTCTTTTTGAACGAGTGCACTGTTTATGCTTGCGTAACCGCCGTTTATCAGGACTTTAAGCAGACCATCAGATTCCATAGTTACTCTACTGATTGCCAAATCAGATAATGGGATGGTCTTCAGATCATCAATGGAATCTTCAATATCAGATATAACATCTGCGATTGATTCATGATTTCCGCGGGCATTTCCTAATTCATTTTCCAAACTTTCCAATCTTTCATTTTGTTCATGTACATCTGTACTGACCTCAGCTATGGCTTTCTCATATTCACTCAACTTGGACTTTTGGTCTTCGAGCAATATTCCATGATTAAGTACTTTAGGTTCCAGATCAGCAATACGTAATTCTTGACCAGCTATACGTGTATCATTTAGTTTTCCAATAAGCTCCATCTCATCCAAACGTTTAGGGAGACTATTATAACTACTTCTAGCTTCCTCTATCTCTGACAGATGTTCATCTATCTCCTGATGGGACCGGGTACCCTTGTTCAGCAAGCTATTATGGTCCAGTAACTTGCCATTGTTCGTCCCTGAACTTGTCCCACTAAAGCGGACAGACATGTTCTCACCTCCAACTCAACCCTTATTGAATCTATACGTGGTCGAGCACTCAAAGTTTAGAGCTATACATACGTTGAAGAAACTTTGATTCCGAACGTAACCTGGGCTTCGTAATTTGTGCTTGTATCCAGTCTCTCTACCCTCACCCAGAAATGAAAAGGATCTGCTGGTGTGATCTCAACTGCGTTAACTTGCAAACTCCAGGCCCCTGGTTCTCCTTGAACGTCGGGTGCTAAACGGACTACATTTTGATACTGATCCCCCCGGTAAGCCGCAAGCTCAAAGTTAACATTTTGAAAAACACCCTGTTTCAATGAATTTTTAGCGATGAACAGCACATTTTCCGTTACAGATTGCCCGGAAGACATATAACCGAGGAAACGTTCCTGGTTATCTTGCAGTTTGACATCGAAATAAGCTCCATTTTCGTTATACTCACGATAGTAGAGATCTAGTCTGGGTTCAAAATAATACGTATCCCCACCGTATATGCTTAACTTTTCCAATGATTCAAATCTATTGTTATCAGGCAAAGTCACAGCAAAGCTGCCTTTAAGCGGATAACCATATCTTTGAAGGTCGAACAAGACTGATGTATTCTCATATTGACATGCCTTGGTTTCAAGCAACTTGCCCTCTTGATCCAGAAGATCAACCTGATATCCTTGTTTGAGATTATCCACTTTTACCCTGGTACTTCTTTGAATTCGTATTTGTTTGATTAATAATGATTGACCTTCTATTCCTGTTTCTAAAAAAAGACCGATCTTGGGCACAGAAGATATCACTTCCTGGTTACCAATGAATCGCCATATCTTCCCGTCATCCGACCAGTATGCTGAATATACATTAAAGCTCCGGACAAGTCGGATCCATGGGTAGCTATTGGCAACACCTTTTTCGACATCAAAGTATTCTTCGAGTTTTACAACATTTTCTTCGTCCGCATAAACAATTAGGCCTCCTGTATCCCCCTCAACTGTCGGGTTGTACTCGTTCTTCACATCCATTACGAACTCTTTGATCTCGGTCAATTCCGTGAAGAACATATATATTGGAGAAGCCCCATGTTTTAACTCCAGCATTCCACCATCCGTCCTGTACCTTGTAGGATCGTCAGGCAGAACTTCCCACCCCGAATCGAGACCTGACTTATTGAATTCCTCAAAATAGATTAGCCCTTTTTCCTGACGTTTCACAACACCCATAAAGATCCTCCTTTCATTACGTGAATAGCCAGATACGTTTACCGATCACACACATCTTAGGCCTTGCTTTCCAAACTTCCAGCAAACACTTGATGAGAGCTTCTACACACTGGTCTCCACCACCGCCTTCGCAATAAGGAATGACATAGACGTCATCACAGATCCAGTTGGTCAGTTCCATCCAGTCCAGGTTCGCGTATTCGTAACTACGTGTACCTACTTCCTGAAGTGAGGTGAACACCCATTTGAACTCATGTTTGCCTTTGGGCACCGGATGTGAGAAGGAATAGTATCCACCCTCTTGGGTGAATGTTTTGATCAGTACATTATCGATGAAGAAATCCAGCTGACAATCAAACGGCTCAGGTACCCATACCCATCTTTCGTAAGCTTTGAAGTCATGCACACGGAAGGTGGTCATGTATCGCTTTCCCGTCCAGTCGCTGATCTGCCCCTTCTGATCTGTGGTAATCTCCACTTTATATTTGCTATATGGCTTGGGAGCCAGATCATTCAGTTCGAAGCCCCGGTATCCATCCCCGTAATACGTTTCATCCCATAACACTTTTCCGTCTTCACGGGTAATTTTTACGCGTATGTGACTGTTATCACAGCCGCCCATCCAGATCGGTTTATTATTCCACACCTCAAAATGGGTCACTTCTGCCCATGATGGATCAAGTTTATCAATATCATCCAAGTGCAGCGAACCACCCCAAATCATTGCACCGTCTCCTGCACATCCCTGCTCGAATCGAACGCGAACCTCGTATTTCTTCTTCTGATCTGAGGTGTTTTCGACTTCAATGGAGATAATCTGATCATCTTCATTCGTCACGTTCTGTGGTGAACCTAGTAATTGACCGTCCTCAAAGGTTTCAATGACAATTCTTGTGCCCGGACAAGCTCTGCTCGTATTTTTGTATAACCGAATGACATCAAGCCAAGCGTGACTCCCGCCATCCGGCGCAGTTGTACCTGGCCCAGGTGGATTCCATGAATCTTCCCCTGGGTGAGGGGACCCTCCTTCTCGATACAATAGTCCCTGAGCATCTTTACAGTAAGCACCCCATGTTTCTTTGAAGCGCCCTCCGCTGAGCGTGAACCCACCGGCATCTAAACCGCTGCCTCCTGAAGCACCTGAAGCTTTGTGTAAACTGTATTTTACCGTGTATGCCTTGCCAGGTAATGTATAAGCAGAGAAGTCTATATCGTACGTCTGTATCTCTCCATTACTTGCTGGGTAACGATAGGAGTATAACGTTGAACCTGCAGTTTTATCGATCAAATCAACCAATACATACGTCTCACTATCCGTTCTGTTAGGATAAACCAGATTGCCGCCGTTCAATCCAGCAGAATCTTTTGTTTTAATGGATAGATTCTTAATAGAAGCATGGTAGAGAAAACCATCTTTATCTTGATCACTGTCACCAAAAGTATCCGTAATGCCAATGCAGATATAGTAATATCCTGCTTTCAAATTAGTAACTGTTTCAGAAAAGGTCGCTGCTGTATTCCAGTCAGTAGCACTTATATTCTTGTAATTCACTTTCCCGTTATTTTTCCCTCTGTTATTAATTTCGTTTAATAGTATTCGTTTTGTACCAGATTCAGGATAAAAATACACCCTAAATCTCGCTTTTTGTTGATCCTTATCTCTCAGATAACAAATATATCTAAAATCAATGCTAAACTCGCCTTCACAGTAAAATCGTTGAAAAATCATTTTGGTATGTGGACTATCAAACTCCGTTTTTGGTTCCCCAGGAGATAGGCTTTTCACATTTAATCCGTAATAATTACTTTCTTTATTTTGATAAATGGTACCTGGTTCGGCATAATATTGTCTCATCATGTCCGAAGTTCGAATGGGTCGTAAACCCGTGTTGTTTAATTTCTTTATAGGGTATACCTTTAGTGTCTCAACATAATCAATTTTACCAATGTGAGGAGCATAAAAATCCCGGGTAATATATTTTCCTTCATCTAAAAGTCTATGACTACCGTCATAGGTTGCCCCTTCATTTTTCCACCCCCACAAACTCGTTTGGTCAGACCGTCCTGAATAAGAACTTTGTCCATACTGAATTTCATGATTCTTCACTCCACCGGGAAAACATACTTCTCCAAACGGACTTGTAGTCGAACCATTTGACTGACCATTTCCGGTACCGTTTCCGCCTGGATTTGCAGATCCGCTGCCAGATCCACCTGGATTACCGTCGCTAGGCACGTACGCCTTGCCATCCCGGTATATCCAGCGGAATTTATGATTACCAGCAGGTAGGGGATACATACAATTCGTACCTTTATCGCCGTTGGATTGACTCCCCGTCCAAACGCTGATGCCATCTATCTGTAATTCCAACTTCTCCCCCAAATCAAAGTCGCCACCATACTGCCAGCAAATATATCCGGAATTGTCCATAGCAGCTGTAAATTCACAAATAAAATCTTGGTTATGTCCTTGTGCCCACATAACACCATCTCCAACAGGGATTGGATCTGGAGGATTGTCAGGGTTATATTGTGGAGGTTTGATATCTTTCCAATTCCAACCACCAATAAATTTCAAAGACGGTTTATAAACATCCTTTTTATTAAATAACTCTTCAAATACTATGATATCTCTCGAAGTCCCTTTGTCTGGGTCATAATTGGAATCCATCGCGGGATAAATACGCATGTGCTCTTTAATATTTAATTTGGCACCAGGATTCAGCTCTGCACTGTATGTAATCGTATCTCCGCTTGTTTGGGTAGACGCACCAGCATCGGTTACATCCCATCCACGGGTCACATCAACATAAGAACCTAACGGAGACGTTGTCCGGTATGTATTGCCCGTGTTATTACCATAAGTAAACAACTTGTCCAACTGATATTTAAAGGGTTCTTCCGTTAAACTATCTCTGATTCGAAATTGGATTACGTTGTTTCCAGCTTGCAGAGGTATACGTATTTGTTCGCCGTCACCATGCATCGTTGTATAATGAACGGACATACCGTTTACCGTTACCTCAAACGCTTCAGTAGGCCTTAACAGATGCTTATAACTGAATATGAACCACCCCTCATCCGGCAAATTCACTGAAGTTTCAGCGATCATATCCCCTTCTTTTGGCTCCTCTAGACGCAATACATCTCCTTGATCAATCCATCTCGGATTTCCCGACATGTACCATTGATATTTATTAATCCCTTGTCCACGATGAGATGGCTCCCAATGATCAATCTCTCGCGGAGGACAAGTTACTTCGAGTGCACCTTTCAGGTCAATGGTCGTATCAGGCCCTGCAACAATTTCATATTCAATTTTGGCCTGATTGGACTCCGTTTCTGAGTACTCCCCATTCAGTATCCATTCCACACCATGCGCTGAGCGAGCATTACTACCATGATCTCCATCACCGTGCTGGGACCGCTGAATGAATTCATCATCAAAAAACAACTGATAATCATGATCCGGATATGGCTCTTCATCTACACCCATTTTGTAAGCAAATGAAATGGTGCCATCACATTCATTATCCAAATCCATCGTCATCGTTTTCTTTCGTAAATCATCCGTAATGAACTGTCCTTTAAAATGGGCCTGGGCAACGCTTTGTGGTGATCTTACAACCCAGTTTCCATACTCATATACGTCCTCGCCATCCAAATCGTAATCCTTCGGCGCAGGTGGCTTGCGTGTATCCACGATTTCAACAACTTCAACATCCTTGATGTAAACGCCATTGTTCTGCCACACTTCAGGTCGCATTTTGCGAATTAGCCAATCGAACTTATACATCTGTCCTGGCTGCAGCGTAAATGCGGCTTCCTGCCAACCGTTATTCTCACTCCATTCGCCTCCGACTTGCTGCCCGTTGATATAGAACAGCATGCCATTACCACGCTTGGCACTAGCCAGGTACTTGAACCTGATCTGTCCATAACGCTTCACACGCCAGTTAAATGTAATTTTGGAGGAGTTGCCAATTTCCAAAAGCCCTAGATCGAGCTTCAATATCATTTCGGAACCGGATTGTTCATTTTTGCCTACGGAGTGAACAGTCACCCACTCCTGATCCTCTGTCGATGAGACATATCTAAAGAAATCAGGAAATTTGTTTGAGAAGGTTACGTCCTTTTTCATCGAAAAGAGCGGTATCTCATATACGGTAGCATCAAAATGATTGAAGTAATTCCCACTAAAATGATGGTAGTAGGGTGCCGGACAGACTGGTAATGACACACCATGATGGCTTCCTCCAGGCTTCTGAGCATTTTCAAGAATTTTGTGAATACAATCTTTAATCATTTGCAGTACTCGCTGATATTGTGTTTTGTCTGGAGGCTGCTGCTGCTCCACCCACCATTCAATCCTGCGGTACATATTCCATAACGCTTCGCGACATCGCACACTCGCATACCATGACTTATCTCTCAGATATTGTTCAATGATTTGATCAATACTGTTCTCTAGCGCATCCAATTGAACCGTCTGCCATCGTCCGATTTGACCGTAACCTGGATCACCCAGTATAGGGTTGTTTTCATCACCATGCCGAACGGTTTCGCTCCTTGGTGCATTGGGACTCTGCGGAAGATGCTCTGGATGATTAGGATTGGCATAATCCTCTTTATCAGCTATCTTAGCTCTCATATTGGCGAACAATACGCCTTTCTGAGACATTGTAAACAATCCAAATGTATGACCCATAAAATCACCTCGTACTCGCTCTATACGAAAAAAAGAACACTGAGTTAATCAGTGCCCGTTAAATCATATTGTAGTTTGGAATCAGTATAAATTTGTAGTTTTCCTCCCATGATGGATACTGAGATTGTATACCATTGATTCCTCTCCCATTTAAAAGGTTGCATCGGAGAACCTACATACTCTCTTTTCCCCGCGACGACATGATACAGCTGCATCGGTGTCCTCATGTCCAGAGCATTTGTCGAATCGCCACCATTGACCATAAACATCCAATAGTTATTGATATCTTGCATTTTAAAAATAATACCAACGCCGTCGTCACCCTTCTCGTTCTCATCTACCTTGAAATCGACAGAGAATTTATACTGATCACCCAGAAAATTATTCCGGTACCATCCGTTGATTTGAGAAGTTTCATTTTTACTGTAAAACTTGCCGAGGAGCTCATCCCGTTTCCAATCGCCGCCTCCGAATTGAACCCAATCATCTGCCTGAACAAGTTCAAGTGCATCCATCTCTTTGGAGTATGGGAAATAAACGTTGAACGGATCATGAGGATCATACTCTTCGGGCACGCCAAAACCACCCTCCCAATCTTCGGGATTCATTCCGTGGTCCAACAGATTATCGGTATAATCGAAAACAAGTCCCTGCGCGGTAGTATCCACGAGAGGCAGATATCCCTCAGTAATCCGATCCCGATAAGCCAACACCGAATCGACTTCAATCTCAGAAGCCTGTCCTTCCGCTTTGGCTTCGTGATAGATCTTCATAAGATGAGCTGTTCGTTCCGGCAAAAATGCAAAAAGCTGTTCCAAATACTCTGCCCGCATCTCAGGTCGTTCAGCGAAAATAAAGCCCGTGATCACCTGCGTACATCGTTCCTCAAAGGTTGCGAATGTATCCTCTGGATTCTGCAATTCAGACAAACGAGCATTCGCAAATGTTGCCTCTCTTGTCTGGTATTCCAGATGAGCTATTCGTTCATCCTCTCGTTCTGCAGTGATGACATCCTGTTGAACAAGTGCCGCTCTGCCCTCAAAATCTGCATATGAAAAATCATCGACTTCTTGTCCTGATCCACTTAATTTGATTGACATGTTAGTATCTTCTGAATTTGATTCACCATTAAGACTATTCTTAAATGCAGTCGTTATTTCGTATTGCCTTATGGAATGAAGTGGTCCGGCTTCACCGGATAATTCTCTCCCAACATTAGCGTTGTGCGCTGAGTTCGTCCCAATCGATGTATGATGAATTAACTCACCATCCACATGTTCTTTCATTCCTTCTGAACCATCCAGAAGGGAAGCATCTTGATCCAACTTGCTAGCATTCAGTTGCTCTCCCACATGCCCATGTTGTTGGATTTTTAATGCTTCAGATATAGTAACGATTGAGGAATCAGTGCTCGCCTTGTCACTGATGAAAGATTGCTCCCAATCAGCCTGAGAGTTGCCTTTTTCGCTTAACAAACCGGATTCAAATGTAGCCTGAAGAGGATTCAGAATACCCGCTATGTCTTTCTCAAGACCTGTGTCTACCTCGCTCTTTGATCCATTCCATTGTTCTTCAACATATGAATCTCTTAGACGTTTATCTCCGTTGTTGGTGCAGTGATATTCGGAACTTTTACCCGCCTTGATAGCGAGAAGATGTTCTTCCAAGTTGCCATATTGAGGCTTGGTAGAAAACAGCATTTCTTCGATTTTTCCATACTGAGGTTTAATTCCGAGTAGCTGCTCTTCCAAGTTGCCATACTGGTATTTAGTTGCCTGCAACTCCTCTTCAATCTGTCCATATTTGAGTGGTAAGCCTCCAATAGATTGTACTGGCACATCTGCGTATTTAGGTTTATCCCCGCTATCAAGATATTGATCCATCAAACCATATTGATATTTGGTAGCAACCCATTGGCTTTCCAGATTTCCCTGTTGTGGCTTTTCAGCTATCCACTGTTGTTCCAGATTGCCGAGTTTGTATACCTGACCCAGAAAATCTTCATTCACCCATGAAACTTTCAGTTGAGTTGCATATTCAACTCGACCTGATTGCCCTGCCAGTCGTTCTAAGTTCATGGCCAATTGCATTCCGTCATTCATGTTTCCCTGTTTAAATTCCATATAACTGTAAAATGATCCTTCTTCCGTTACACCCAGTCGATGATTTGTTTCCCCCATATAACTATCATCCCATAGCATTTCATGCAAATCCTGATATCCAAGCCCGTAGCCTTCATTAGATAGACCTTGGCGTAAAAGTGGAGCTCCTAATTCATAACCCTCACTTATGTTTGCTTGACGAATTCCAGAAGTGCTGGAGGTACGCAACTGAATGACTTGTCCTTTTCTCATTTGTGAAGAAGCTCCTGAAACTATCTCTCCAGTCTGTTGAAGCTCACGACCAACAGCACTTCCTAAATTATATTCCTCACTCACATCTGCTTGTTGACTGAAACGGGCACCGATGGAGTATTCTTCACTAACATGCAGTTCTCGCAGATCTGTTGAACCCGCAACATATATATTAGAGTCCTCGCCTGACCGTAAGATGTAACCTCCTGTGACATAATCTTGCTCGTTAAATAATCCATCTCGTTTGTGATTAGAGCCATCGACTGCTTCATTCAGCATCCCGGATTCTTCCTGTGAGTGAGCAAACTTCTTTTCTGATAGATCCTCTTCGAAAAAGCCCGGTGATGCATGAACAAATCCAAGTGGAGTATCAAAATTAAAAGTAATCGGTTTGACATCCCAATCCGCATAAGTCACTTCGATGGTTTCTCCACGCCGATCAAACTTTGAACCCGTATTTTGCTCATTCAGCAACCCTACTTGATTATACTCACTATCTTTTTCCTTGATGGACTCGGACATTTTATCTTCTACATTCCCATCACGGAAGTGCTGCTCTGCATCTAGATATGCTGTGTCTGTCCATGCATCATCAGGCTCTTGATATGCTTCTGGCATGTCCAAGTCGATGATAACTTGTTTCAATTCCCTGATACCTTCGGAACTGAACGTAATGAGTCCATTATCACTTTGTTTACTTGAGCACAAGATACCCACTTCAACTAATGCATCGATTCTCTCTCGAACTCCAGTAAGAAGGTTTTCATCGATAAAGGCGACATCGTCGGTCTGATGCACCGCATCAATCATCATCTCCAACACAATCGCAGGGCGATCCAATAATTCTGCTGCCAGCAATGAATCTTCCAGATGACCCGGATATAACTTGTTTCCAATCGTTCCACCATCACTGATGAACTTTTTCAGCAATTCATCCAAGTAAACCATATGCTTCTGCGTCATATTCTTTAGGGATTGCCACAGTTTCTCTACATTGAGCTCTTTGTTGCCTTTAAGTGCCACATACATCTCATCGTCAAGAAAAAGGTTTTTACTATCCCTACTCTTCAGCGCCTCGTAGACAGTATCCTCAATCGTCAATGTCTTATCTCCACGCCCTCCACGTAAAGGCTGGGGCAACCAGATGCCTTGTTCCGTAATGCGGTCACCCGCGCTTGTGGATCGTAATTCTATCCCATAAGTATCTGTTCGCTCAGCATGTACTTCTGATTTTGGAAGATATATCGCTCGTGGACCAACATGGCCCGTATCGAATTGGCTAAATACAAACGATTCAAATTTGTCGATCCTGCGCCCTGCTGAATATTCTCGAAGCAGATATGCAGCTTCCTTATCTACCCGAGTGCCTTCAGGTTTATTCCTTTCGACATAAGCAGATTCTACTCTATCCCGATATGCATCGGGTTTATCTCGCAAGACATTCCCGAACTCCGTAGAATTCCTTGATGCAATAATTTGCTTATTGGTGTCCTCAACCACCCCAAGTACAACAATAAGTCGGTGAACCTTGATTTGCGTATTTACATCTTCAATATAGGCAGGATTATGATCCATGATTCTTTTGCCCCAGGGGAATTCCTGATCTATTCTTGCTGAATTATGACCTATAATACGTTGCGCTTTTGGAAAAGCACTTTGGATCACCCAGGGATCACTACGAATATCTCTTAACGCAGATACGGGATGATACCTATTCGTTGTAGATTTGTCCATATAGGTTTGCACACCCTTGGCCCTGCTTCCCCATATATCATCCTTATTGATCAAGGTAGGTGCAGTCACTAGACTCCGATCCAGATTCATGATTTCGTTTAAAGATATAATATCGTGCTCTGTGCTTCGTCTATATAACTGTGTTTCCGCTAAAAGTAATTCTTTAGTAGTATCTCTTTCCATTTGGAGAGACTGATGCACCACACTTGGGAATTGGCGTGTTTTCAGTTTTGCCAAAACAGGTGGACGCATGATTAATCCGTTCTCGAAATCTTTACGTTGCGCCAATTGCTGTACGTACTGCATCTGCGTTTCAAAATCAATATGCCGCAAAGCTTGATTGAACTGAGCCAGTTGTCCTTCAACCCGGAGATTTCTTTCACCCTGATCTGGTTTATAAACACTGATTTCTCTCGAATGATCTATTGAAGCGAGAATTTGCTCGTGTACAATTTTCATATATTCTTCTTGCAGGGAACGTGAAGAATTCCCTATTAGTATCTCATGATCTATGCTTGAATGCTGTCTATAGAAACGCTGGGAGTTACTCATAAGCTCCTTGGAGGTGTTCCGATTATGGGCTTTTGCAGCTTTTAGCATGTTTCCATATGAAACATCGAGTTCACGCCGAGTCATTGATAAAGCCAAGTCCAGCTTGGATATCGCAGTGTCTTTCAGTCTCTCTTTTACACTGTCGATTACTCTCACTAAAATGCTGTGTCGCTCTGTTTCTTTCAAAGCACCATCCATCACCATTTGCTCTGTGAGCATTGAAACTGTCCGATTGGCTATCGCTAAAATCTCAAGCCGGGTATGCTTCTGATGATCTCTGGCTGACGCCATGATTCGTTCAACTACTGTTTCAACTGCATCATCTCGATCATAACCTCCAAGATAATCCAGAATGACATCCTGATCCGAGAAACGAACACCCCATTGGGATGGATGAATTTTGTCCAGATTTTTCAGCAAATTGCGTGTCACCGTAACATTCTTGAATATTCTCAACTCTTTGTTATTATCAACACGCCATGCTGCATCTTCCGTATGTAATTCTCCATTATGCAGGCGCTGCATTCGATTAGCGACCTTTTGTTCAGAGCTGTCCATAAGATCGCTACTACGAAGAGATGTTAGGGAGCCCTCAATCCCTCCTTGCACCTCACTCTCTTGGAATCGTTCACGCATGGCCTTTATGCCTTCTTCGACATCACCTTGTACCATATATCTTTTGTCTCCAATAGGCAGCTCGCTTATCGAAGCATTATCCCTTGCTTGTACATCAGACAGAACGATGAATTGTTCTTCTCCCTCCAAATCTCTCTTGATGGAGTCAATCAATTCGTCTTTTATCGTATCCTCAGCGGTACTCCGTGCTATGTAGAAATCAAGCATCAATATGCTGGCATAACGACTATAAGGAATGTATACAAACATATAGTCCAGAGGTCTGCTTCCTGTGCTGCCTACCTTGAGTAAATATCCCTGTGTTGTCTGAACAATATCCCTGATACTGAAAAAGTATTCGTTTGTTGTGAGCACTGCATCACCCCCTCCAAATAAAAAGGGAACTCCTGAGCGGAGTCAGGGTTCCCTCTACTGAATCTATACGATTCAGGTCTATGCTTGTTTACTTGAGTAACGTACCTCTTTCAGAATCGCTACGCCCATACGTTGATTAGCTGATAAGTTCATGAAGTTCTGTTGTGTATCTGTATCAAAATAACGGTAAACCTCTTGATGCCAAGATTTTCCTTCCACGTCAATAATCAGCTCATCCAAGTGGAGGATATTATGTTTCGTTACCGCAATACAGTTGTCAAACTGCCCACGATATCCCTCATACGGGTGGACAACGTAAATTGGGGACAAGTGATACTTGGATGTCCATTTGGATGCCTGAAAACCCTGCGGTTCCAGTTCAAGGCCGGTATCCCCCAGTTCAGGATCAATAAAGGCTTTGCCTACCGGTGGTGCTTGTGTAATGAAAGAAGGATAATGGCTTTGGAATTCAATGCCTGATTTGGTCTTAAGCATCTGCAATGTGTTGTTACCTGCAGAAGTATATTGACCGTAGTAGTATGTACCGTCTTTGGCGATTGTTGCAATGTCCGGTTCGTCAATAACTGCACCTGCCGTCAGCATAACGTTTCCATCGACATCATTCAGGTTATACTTGAATGGCTTCAGAGCACCTACATAGAGGAATGATTTTTTGTAATCCAGGAAATTTACAGCCGGATCTGCAACCAGAACCATGGCCAGACGATTATTCATTACATTGATATACATATAGACCGGTTTTTCTTTGTTTCGATCCGTTGGTGTATGACTCTCCAGTGCCCATTGGTACAATACAGGATGACCTGTTAATTTGAATGTTGGCAGTGTCTTCACTGGCAAAGCAGCTGGTTCTTCTCCCTCGAGTCCTTCAAGCAATTGGACGGTCAATGTACTATGCTCTACATATTTAGGTGTTGGTGTGATTACTCGTGGAACGATGGCGTGATTTGTGAACTGAACATAATATTTTTTATTAATTGGTGTTTCCGTTGTTCCAATGGTCATTGTGCCTTGAAGGATCAGCAGACTGATGCGATTTTCAGCATCCTTTTCTTCATAAAACACCTTCCACGAATTATTCTCAGCCGTTTCACCCGCTGTTGATTCGAAGGGGAATTTTTCGAAAACCGTAATTTCCTCCTTCAACTTGTTCAAAAGATCCTGAGATGTTGTAATGGTTTCCACATACTTAAAATTTGCCATGTAATGTTAATCCTCCTTATTTAATTTCCTTGAGTATTGCAATTGTTACCAGGTCAGGAGCAGGCGACTGCTTGAAAAAATTCATCGGCGATTTGATGCTAAAAAACTTGTAAACTTCTGTCCAATTACCGCCTGCAGGATTACTGCTGTCTTTGGGGATCTCTGTATCTACAATCAGTTCGTCCAGATTCACCAGATTCTGATCATATATCGCAACGACCCCATCCATATAACCCCGATAACCTTCCGCCTGATGCACCAGATAAACTGGACTTGCATGGTATTTCCCAGTCCATAGTGACTTTTGGAAACCATCCTTGTCTAACACTAGTTTAGACAGTTCTTTTGGGATACTCCCCACATCGGGATAATTCGGCAGCTGGGTAATAAATGCTGGATAATGAGCTTGATACAATACGTTACCTCGAGTTCGGAGAAGAGATACCGAGTCCATCCCGTTCGAAGTATACTCTCCATATTGAGCATACTTATCCGGATTTAAATCCGTTCGAATATCATTTTTTGTATATCCTGTTAGATCCTGTTTCAAATCTCCCATACCTACGGTTAAACCAAAGTTTCCAATGTGATCATGATCGTTAAAAGGTACGATTTTCCCAAAATAACCGAAACTGCGGTAATATCCATGAATGTTTGGAGAAGGATCTCCTTCAATGACAACCGCAGCTCGGTCGTTATTGACCGAAATATGGTAGGCTACCAAGTAATCAGGTCTCCGTTTTTTGTTTGGTAGCCATTTCACGGTCGAATTACGCCCGTAGAAGAAATGGGAAGCGGGACTTATCAATTCTGTAACACCATCGAAATCCTTATCCCATGTGATGGTTGGCGGTGTGTACAATTTAGTTGCTTCGGGATCATTCCACTGCTCGTACATCGCTTCTGCTGCAGTCTGATCCACCACCACTGGTGTCGACCCAGGTGAGACGGTTGAAGTACTGCAGATGCCTTTGTATGTAGCTGACGGATCACCTTGACTTAATTCGCCTACAAATCCTACACCATGCTGGCAGTCAAAGTAATTATAATCTCCGCCTGCAAAGTTCTGGGGCTGCGTAAACATGATAAAGTAATCACGTGAGGAAATACCTTCTGGTACATCTGGTGTAGCTTTTAACACAACTTTTGATGTAGTATAGTTGGTTGGTTCAGCTACGTAATATCGCTCGGTGAACGTATATTTTGTTGCGAGAACGGGTTCAGTTCTATGATAATAGGTAGAATTACCACTTGAATAAGCTTCATTTTCAACCCTAAATTTATATCCCGTCTTATTCAATGCATATGCCCAATCACCAGGCATTTCCGTAACCAATTCGAATTGGTTCCAATCAATGCTATCGACCTTAGTTCCATTACTCTTGGTTTGAATTTGTTTAACAAAATACACACGGCTACCTTGAACAGAGGTTTCATCAGGTATAATCACAACCAAAGCATTCGGAATATTTTGATATGCAGTTTCACCTTGACTATTAAGATACTGGTGTGTTGTTACAAGAATTTTTTTGTTGGTCTTAATATTGGGAGAACCAAGCACCTCGTATATGTACCCATTCTCATCTATAAGCAATCTTCCATCTTTTGCTGCTGAGATACTCTGCAAATTGCTCGCCAATTTCAATACATCATACAACTTGCCATCGGAATGCTTGTACTTCCCCTGAACGCCTGTACGGGTCATCTCTTTGTAAGTCACCCATACATCTGACATGGATTCGTACACTTTCTTCCACTTGTTCTCTACATTTGAACCATCTGCAGACGGAATTTTCGCCCCTACAATGGCATCCGCCAAGTCGAAAATAATATCCTCGGCTTTACTTTCACCGGACACGAACCCACTAAATTTGGTTAATGGTATAGTCTGTTCCATCGTCACCCTCCTTATCTCAAAAATTTGATGTTGTACCAGACCGACTTGGCTTCAGCCACCACGCTTACGAAGTCAAACTTAATGGTCGTTCCCGCCGGAATCGGGTAGACTATTCCGAAACTGTTACCCATGGATACCGACTCTGGAAGCTCCTTCGTATAAATGGTGTTGCACACCTTTTCGGTCCCGATCGTCAGTTCCCAGTAATCGCCGACACAGTAGTGACTCGCAGCAAACGCAATGCTCAGGAACTCCGTGTCATACGCCAAGGTGAACGTATCGGACTTGGTGGTCTTTGCCGCCGGAATGTCCAACATCTGTCCCCGAATGAAAGGGATCGTCTTTTTACTGAAGTGTGGGTACGGCAGCTCGCGCACTTTGTCGATGACGCCACCCGCGATGTAAGAAACATTAAATGCCATGGAACCACCTCCTACATGCTATATACGATTTACGCTCGTTCCAGTTAAGCGTCCTTCGTCATCATAATTTAGACTAATATTGTAGGTGAACATCGCCTCTCCGCCTGGATCAAATGTGCGGGCAGTTACCTGTGTTAACCGAAAAAATTTATAATAGTCATAATCCGGGTGGGAGTAGCCCACCCCGGTAGGAAAGTCCTCTTCATCCTCGGAGCCAAACTTCATCCAGATCGAAACCTTCCACTCCGATTCGTAGAAGAGGTCTGCTCCAGTCACCCTGTCCGGGTCCTGCATATGTTCCCGATATAATGTAACGGAAGGTTCCCCCTCAAGAGGAGAACTGTTCGAATTTGAAGTACTGCTATACTTGCGTAATTCCCGGTGGATTAGATCCAGCACAGGAAAAACAATATTTTCATTCACGATGCCGGCCATTACACCATCACTCCCTTTCTTGCCCACATCATATCAATGACCTGAAGCATGCCCCGATCCACGGAATAGCTAGTTTTGATACTTTTAATCGTGTATACGGAGCGGGTGGTAGTCGTTTTATCCGTCACGATAACGTTGTCAAGCAGATCAAGAGCAGGATTCGCAGGAATGGATACCTGCAGCGTACGGCACATACGTTTCATATCAAAAAAAGCTCGCTCTGCCACCTGTCTTTTAGCTTCAACTGTCTTGGCCCAAGGTACCGCAAGCACCATGGTTCGGATCTCACCTTTCAGTTCGAGCAAAATCTCCTTGTCCACAAAACTGCTCTGATTCTGATTCGAGTCGATAACAACGATATGACTTCTTCCTCTGGACCAATCCGTCGATTTGGTAATGGAGATCAGATTGTCGTTCTCTGAAAACTCCGCAACGACCGGTTTGTCATAATTCAAGCGCTCCAATCGGTATGTACCATAACGGTCACAGTAGCTTCGATAAGGAATCTCCGAAATAATATCCTGAACGGCTTCCGTAACTTTGGCAGACCATTGTTCAAACGTTTTGCCGTACTCCTCAATGAATGGATTAAGCCATCCATTGGGTGTAAGCACCGTACTTGCATCCTTGACTTCAAACTCACCTTCCTGTCCCGGTACCGGAACAATGACTCTGCCCGTCTTCTGATTCACCTCAATCAGATAGGTCTCGTCGATCACATAGTCAGGATAAGAGCGATCCTCACTGGTTGCCCTCCAACCCACCAAACCTGCGTGTTTAACCAGATCTAGCACAACCGTAGATTTAACCCAAGCCGGCTTTTCGAGCTCCACAGGCTGAGCTGGTGTCGGTGTAGCTGCCGGTGTGGAGGTTGCTGTAATGGTCCAGCTTGCAGGGTCTGCGAGCATCTCCTGATAAAAGGTCCATACCTTGTTCACCCAATTATCTCGATCCGCACTCCAGGTCATCGGAGCGATGTCTCCTCCATCATGGAAATAAAGTACATCCGCCTTGGAAGTTACTTTCTTTCCTCTTGAAGCCAGTGCTTTGGACATCCGTTCTGCGCCGCGCTTCATCTGCTCCTGAATTCCCTTGTAGCTGGGGTTACAAGCTTTTGTACTAGGACAGCCGTATCCGAGAATAAAGCTGCCGTTCTCTTCTTTACCCTTACCTTGTGTGCCAAGTACGGTCTCATGTTTGCATATTGCAAGCAAAAATTTGTGATCCGGCACGCCATACACCGCAGCTTGAGCTTGGGCAGCCTGAATAATGGAAGATGTCCGGTCCGTCCCTACTGCTGCAGGAGGCACCGGATCTGGCACATTATCAATCTCATCTACCTCTGGATAAGCTTTTTTCTCCGAAATGACTTTCTCGATAATGCGCTTGTACATATCTCGAGCCGTGATCTCCAGCGTGGAGCCCTCACCATTGATGTCCACCTTGTCAATCAGTCCGGTAAATACCCGCATCATATGCTGACCATAGCCCATGTAGATACGTATCGGTGTGTTTTCACTCAGAACCCCGACATGGAATCCGTTGGCAAAATAAGACCATGGAGATGGGACGCCCCCAAGCTCGGGAAAATGGGCAGGATTATAATCCGGGGAGAAGAATCCTCTTGGATTAGAGATGGTCAGCCGTGCTTCCCTGGCTTCAGAGTCAAACTGATCATCGATTTCGGCACTAATGATATTGGGAAGAACCTGCGTATCCATATAGACAAAAGATCCAACCTGAATAACATCCGACTCTGGCCTATTGTTCATGACAAAGCTTTCATAACT
This sequence comes from Paenibacillus sp. FSL K6-0108, assembly GCF_045040695.1. Lineage (NCBI taxonomy): Bacteria > Bacillati > Bacillota > Bacilli > Caryophanales > Paenibacillaceae > Paenibacillus > Paenibacillus sp. FSL K6-0108. The sequence continues at coordinate 4,984,551 of NZ_CP150288.1, forward strand.
GTTCGTTTGATAATAGCCTTTGGACGGATCAAGTCCTTCTTCACTCTTTTGATTCTTCAACGGAGCAGGCAACAACTCTTGTATACGAATATAATCAATGGCGAATTTTTTATATTTCACCTTCGAAGCAGGAACCGATCCGGGTGGAACAGTGGTGTTTTGTTTGCCTCCATAAGTCACCTTAATTTTGATGCTTTTGGCTTTTGCGGGAATTACAATATTGTTCAATTCCGTTAGTTTGGTCAGGTCGTATGCCCCGCTGAACTTATTGACATAGGCATACGTTTTACCATCGATCACCACAGCGAACGAATCCCCTTCAGCTTCACTAAAATTAGTCCCCATTCCAATACTAAGAAGCCCTTGCGTAGGCATGCTCAGTTTTGTCACGTTAATCTCAAATTCGGCTACCGCGGCTTTGCCTTCAAACGTATACAGCAGCTTTCCTCCCGAATCAAATAAAGTCCAGCCTGATTCGATCTTGGCATAATCCGAAAATTTCAATCCGGTTGTATACACGCTTTTCTCATACCAGTTCCGTTTATCGAATTTCTCATTCAGTTTGATCTCTCCTGGATATCCTTCAACCTGAACCGGCACTACATCAGTAAACGTTGTTTTCGCATTTCCGTGCAGTTTGCGCTTTCCCTTCAAATACAAGTTGGGGTTAACCGCCTTGCCACCTTCTCCAGTTTTCGTTGTTGGATTAACTCCTTCCCAAATTTCAAAGTGCAGATGTCGCCCTTTACCTGCTGCACGTTCAGCAGCAGATACCTTATGGCCATTGGTATATACCCCCCCTGTATTGCCTAGTGTTCCAATGACAGCACCTTGAGCTACTTCATCATCCACCGAACAGAGAATTTCTTTTAAATGAAAGTACTTGGTGATTACACCATTCGCATGTCGAATGTTTACGGCATTTCCGGCACCTTCTGTTTTATTCCGGGATGTTCGAACTACCTTTCCTGCCCAAGCAGCCAGAATCGGAGTTCCAATCTCATCCCACAAATCAATGCCCTGATGAATTCTTGTACCTTTATCACGAGGAGATCCAAATTCATCTGTTACTTTAATCGTGTCAATCGTTTTACCCTTGACCGGAAAACAAATGTCTTGGGCGTTATCTTCGGTCGAGCCATTATAAATTCCGGTACTCGACTCATCCACCCATACGGATTGTGTACTGATGATGGGTACTTGCTCGGAAACCATATACCTGAACTCTTCTGTCCGTCCCGGGATAAATGCCAGCCTGTCCACTTCAACCCGGATATTGGGAAGTGCTCCTTCCCCCAGCTTCAGACGCTGGGACAGCACATTCATAACCTCATCCGAAATTGGAATCATATTGTATCTCCCCCTACTTAAATCGCTCGATGGTCCACTTCATGAATCGGTCCAGGAAGGCCACGGCTTCAGCCCGTGTCATAGCAGAGTTACCCAAAAACCATGTCTCATCCGGTTCCGTACCACCTACAGGTCTGCCCATATTCGTTACCACCGCTGCACCATCCAGCTTTTTCTTTATATTGATACCTGCAATCAGCGGATCATTATTAGCAAATGTTTCGTCTTCCATCTCAGAGACAGCTATTTTCCAGAATGCATCCTTGTTCTGTACGACTCGCTCATCTTTGTTCTGATAATAAATGGCCGAATCTTTTCCGACGTCTGCAAACCTTTCGCTCACATCTTTGAAATAATAGAAAGTCACTTCGTCGCCTTCTGACAAAGGTTGATTAAAGACAACCGTATGGTTATCTATTTCCGAATAGCCTGGTGTTTCTTTGATTTTATCTTTTTGTTCTTCTTTGAATTTGACTGTAACTGTAAGTTTCTTTTTACCTGCCGGATAATTACCATTCAGTCTAAACACTCGCTGCCCTTGAAAAGCGGTAATTTTCTCATTAATCCCCGTAGTAGGGGCATTCTTGTCCGTAAATCTGGCATAGAACACCTTTCGTAGCTTGTTAATCAGATGAAAGGCTTCTCCCCGTTGAATAATGGCATTAGGAAAGAAACAGTTATTGTATGCCGGATTACTCGTTTTCGCTTTGATCTCTTCACTCTTGAATTTGAATGCACCACCGCTATTCTTCGTCCAATAGTTGAACTTGCAGGTGACACCGTTCAGATTAAATGGGAGGAAGACTGAACCCCCTGGACTGACACAATATACATCTGTTCGATAGCCAATTGCCGCTGTTGCAATTTTGGTTACCGCTGCCGCATCCCCCATGGTGTCTGCCCATACCTCGGAAGGAATACTGAGTCTCCGAAGCGGTTGGCCTGCTGCATACAAATACTCCTGATGATTACGACTGAATGGATCGTAGAAATAGGTCGTCGCTGCACTAAGTGCAGCTCTGGGCAGATCTCCAGTCCAGGAGACCGGTGGCCTTTTCCAATCACTATCCAGCAACGGTTCTCCATAACTACAGAAGGACACCATCTGACCTGCTTTCACACCGGTATACAACTCTACATCAGTTAACCCCTTACTATTGGTTTCAGCCGTTTCGTAGATCGTTTGAACACCATCAATAAACACATACAGTGGATTGTCATCTGTCGGCTTAATCAGAACAGGCAGACTAAATGAGGTTTGCCCCGCTTGCCCCTTGATTTCCTCATATACAAAAGGCTTGCCTTCCTCAAACTTGTTATAGTTGATCCCGGCAACAAAGACTTCACCATCTTCCAGAACCATATTCGTGGCTTCCATAACATCGTTATAGAACCAGTCCCCTTCGTTTACATCAACCCATTTTCGTATGATAAACACCCCCTATCTTTAGAATAGACAGAAAAGAGAGTAGGTCACCCTACTCTCGAATGGTTCGTTCCAGCAGACGCTTCGTGCGCATCAGGAAAGTAACAAACTCTGCTCTGGTTATAAAATCTTCAGGCCTGAAGTATAGAATGGGGGTACCATCCAATTCTGTTACAACCGTCAGCCCCAAGTCAGCCATGCGCTCAATGGAGTCTCTTGCCCAGTGATTCTTGCCTTCCGTCGTCTGTAAATCCTGAAACTGAACCGCACTCTTGCGGTCATATCCATCTTTCTTGATCAGGGTCATGGTCAATTCAACCTTGTAACCCTTCTGATCTTTATCCATCGTATCCTGATGATAGAAAATTGGGTCGACTTTGATGGACTCTACAACACCAACATAAATATTGCCCTTCTCATCATAAAATTTGTGCGTCCAGCCTACGTACATGGCGTAGTCATGATAGGATTGCTTGTCTTTAAACAGGATGTTAATGATGGACTTGTACGAAGACACACCCATCTGATGAAAATGCGAGGGAGCATTAATCATTTTAATTTCCCTCACTTGCGGATTGGGCGACGGTGAAGAGTACGGATCAATAATCCGACCCATCACAGGCTCAAACTTCATGCCTGTATCCACATATAGCCTTCTTTTATACCGGTCATTAGCTGAACCAAACGGGTCTTGCTGAGACATATCAGATGCCCTCCTTATCTAATAAAAGATACGGGGTAATTACTCCCCATTCTTGCACCGACATTACTAGCCATCCTGTTTACAAGACCCGGATTATTCTGCCGCAGTGTCTTATCCAGTGCCGACGTCAGTTTTTCCACATCTTTTGTGCTGCCTGTCATATTGTCGATATTCACATGCACCGTGACATCGCCCGCGCCAACCATCACACTTTTATGTGTATTGTTTGTCGTCATATAATCAAAGTAATCCATGACTTTAAGTCCTGCTGGAATGTTGAATGTAGATATGGGTTTATCCATTTTTTTGCTGATTTCGGCCAAGTTCTTGGACTGTTCTACACCTAATGATTGGATTTGTTTAAAGATTTCCATATATTCATCAGAGCCAGGTTTGAATACACCGCTATTCAGCAAATTTTTCCATTCCTTCTGGAATGAACCTATTTTTGAGTTCAGCTCAGATGCACGGGATTTATTCAATGCAACCAATTCTGGTGCATCTTCCTTGCCCCCATTGGCCGCCAGAAGATCGTACATTCGTTTGTCGTAATCCAACTGTGTCAGCTCAAGCTGGTCGTTCATCTTGCGTCTGAGTTCGTCAATTTTACTGTTTTTAACACCGTTCAGTTCAAGCTCTGATTGTGCCTTTTGCTGCTTCTTCTCATTAATCTCCAGACCGAGTTCATCTTTTTCCTTGCCCTCTGCCATCTTGTCGTACGTCTTTTGCAAACTAGCAATCGCCTTATCAAAGAACTTGATATTTTCTTGCAAATATTTCTCCATCAAGGTGCGCATCTGGCCAGAATCCTCGCGGACACCGCTGATCAACAGACGGGATCGAGCGACTTGATAATTCGTTTCATTGTCACTTGTTGACTTGTTGAGTTGACGATTAATCTTGGCGATCATTTCATCAATACCATTGCTTTGCGGCTGAGGTGTATATCCGTTAGCAATGGTACCCATTCCGCCAGCAGCAGGAATGTACTGAATCTGAGGCTGCACATATTGCACTTGTGGTTGACTGTTCTGCTCGGGCGTCTTGCTGGACTCCTTGTCCATTTGAAGCTGCGACTCTTTTTTCTCTTGCTCATAGTTATACTCTTTGGCCAGCTTTTTCTCGACCGCATCTCCGCCATCTTCGGACCACATCGCTTTAAATCCCTTCCAATAATCGCCAAACTTATTATTGGTGGCATTATCCCCAAATATCGTACTCATTGTTCCGGATACAGCGGCATCCATCCCCAGGTTAAGTCCTTTCCATACTTTTCCTATAAAAGATGACTGCTCCACATCTTTGAACTGTTTTGCCAGCTCTTCCTTGTTCGTTGCCCGAATATTCTGCTTCTCCGCGTCAGACTTGCCCATATTACTAAGCGGATCAACAAGGCCTGAAATGACATCCATGGCCCCCATCGCAACACCAAGGCCTGGTACGGCTTTTAAAGGTCTTAAGAATCTTGAGCCGGTTTTCACTAATTTCGAAAGTTTACCCGGTGTTTTAATCCCACGTGCAGCACGCTCCGCATTGATATCACGCTGAGTAATCAAATTACCTTGTCTATCTCGAAGAATATTTCCACCTTTATCACGAGTCGGGGCATGGCTGTCAAAAAATGCTTTGCGATTGCCTGTCTCTTTCATGTCTTTAAATCTGGAAAGAAGGCCTCTTTTTTTGGTCTTTTGATTTTCCTTTTTGGAATCACCCCCTGGATTGAATTCATCCATTATCGCATCTTTCATGACATCCTTGATCAGGTCTTCATGACGTGCCACGAAGGTTTTGTTTGCCGAATCATCCTTCTCTTTATCATCTTTTGCAGCTGATCCGGCACCCGCACTTCCTGAACCCGGAACTACGAGGAATCCTCCGGAAGAGTTCATCATCGCAGCCAATTGTGCCTGTTCAAGCTCCTTCAGTTTGGAGATATATGCCGCGGCGTCCATTGAACCTTGTCTGAATGAGGAATTCAGTGCATTCACTTCACTCCTTAATTTGGATAGCACATCATTTAATAGAATCGATTGTTTGCGCAGTTTCTGGATCTCGGATTCGTAACGCTGAACATCGGTTGCGCCATAAAGGAACTCGGCATTCAGGAAATATAACTTATTTCGAAGTTCCATTGCATCCAGATCCATATCATCCATCGCTAACATCAATATTCTCGCTTGATGTTCAAGCTGCATGATCGCTTTTCCGTTCTCATCCAACTCACGTCTTAGAAAATCAAGACTCCGTTTTGTCTTCGCCATCTGTTCATCGAGTGAATCCAATTCCTCACGCAACAGACGAAGTTCCCTGCTTTTGGCTTTGGCTTCCTTCTCCGCTTGGTCACGTTCTCCTTCGTGAAAGGAGGAAGATGCTGAATTACCATCCTGGATTGCCTGCTTATAGAGTGATTGTTGTTCATCTCGTCTAGTATGTAGCTTGAGCACTTCTTCTTGCTTGGCGGTTGCTCTTGTCTGTATCTCTGCTTTACGGGTACCTTGAACACGAAGACGGTTTTGCTGTCTAGCCCTTTCCTGGGTTACACCCGCACGGTGCACATCAGCAACTCCGATTGGGTTGGACATGTTGCCTCCTGAGCTTTCGCTCTTCACTGTACCTGTATCACCCATACCATAACGCGTCAGTTCTCCTTTGTTCATCACATCAGCGAACTTGTCCCAGGCCACTTGAACACCTGCTTCTTCCATAATCCGATTAATCAGTTCCATATGATCTGCAATTCCGCTGGATTGGTCTCCAATTAATCGCAAGAATGAAATAAGATAGGTCTGGAGCCCAGAAAATTCTTCTTTTAACCCTTTCATGGCTTCATATGTAGAGATTTGGAACGCAGTACGGAACTGACTTTGACGAAATTGCAAGTTGTCTCTTGCGTCTGTCCGCGGAACCATGGAAGCTGTATCCTCGTCAACGATCTTAAGTTGCTCCACAAGAGCGCCCACTGAAGCCTGATCTTGGGTTAAACCACTACCCAGACCTGAATGACCTTTCTCCTGTAGAGACAATGAAGACGTCGCCATCAAACGGGCAAGTGCATCTTCTTTTGTTAATTCAATTTCACTATCACTCGATGCAGGCACCGTATGTTGCATGGCCTTGATCAGATCCTGGATGTTTACCTGTGAGATCGTTGCAGCCTTAAGCATCATGTCCGTTACCTTGGATAGATCATAACCACTCATTCCCCAAACAGAGGAAACGGCTTCCAAGCCCGTAGCAGTCTTCTCTACATCCACATTGTCAAACGAATGCAACTTGGCGACTTCTTTAGCAAAGGCTGTGGCTTCCTGAGAATTATCATAGGAGCGTGAACCAATGCGATATGCGAGACCCACATCCTCCTGGTCCATACCATGTTGTAATGCAATCCGTTGTAGTTCCTTGATGGTCCCGTCTGTTTGACCTGTTTCACCTGATGATCTAATCTCGAAATTTTGATTGGCCTTGGTCATCTGGTCATCCATCTGACGTGACGACTCAAGTGATTCCTTCAGCATAGTGGGTGAGTACCCTCTGGCTTCACCTGAGGAGATATATTTCATCATGCTGCTCATAGAGTCCACTAACTCCTGTGAATCGGCTTCCGGCAGATCTTTCATTGCGTTGAAGGCCCCACGATAAAATGTTTCCAAATCCTTGGTTAACGTTGCAATCATTCGGGACTGCATAGCGTCCCTCATCTCTTCAAGACGATTAACGAGTGATTGAAAGCCTGATCGATTACCATCTTTCATGTCAGGGAGCTCGATACCAGACTGCTCTACCTCCATTAATATCTCTCTGGTTAAAGAGTGTTTTTGTTCTTCTGTGTCAGCCAAATTCATCACCACCTTTATACATAAATCCCGTTCTACCTTAGTGTAGGCAAAACGGGACGTCTCTCACTTATCCTCCAAGCGCTTGTGCAAGCAAACCGATGTCTTCCTCGGATATTTCGGTGTAGTCCGCGTCATCAAAGGTCCGTTTACGTCTAATACTTCCATCTTCCCCGACTGCTTCTTCCTCTCTGCCGCCACCGAACATGCGAAGAGGTGCTGTCATTAATTCAACCTCAAACTGAATATATTTCTCGGCTGACTTGCACAGCTCCGCGACCTGAGGGAGCGTGTACTCCCAGATCTCCCACTTGTTCAGCCCACAGTGCTTGTGAAGGGTAAAGAAGATTTCTCCCCAGTGAATTGGCTCTTGCGTTTCCTCATCACGGATTTCGGTTCCCTCCAGAGGCTCACCCTCGGCGCGTTCTACTTTTTTAGACCATTTAGACCAATGAGCATATCAATAACTTGACGGGCCGTATTTAAATCCAGGTACTCATCCAGATATTCCCGATTGATGATATACTCACCCTGTTCATCTTTGGTCACAATGTGCGGATAGTTTTTAAATGCCATGGCCAACACATCAAATAAATCCTGTTGTCGTTTTGCATCCAGTTCATCATTCTCTGTTGGAATAAAGTTAAGAATAATGGCATCAATATTCACCGTTTTCAGCAGTTTCATTAATCGACGTGCATCCTTCAGGTTACATGGAGGGATACGGTATTTCCGCCGATCACGAAGCGTTATAATCTCATCGTCTTCAAAGAATGCCCGTTCAGCAGCCTCAGCTTCCTCCGGAGTTACCCGTTTATTCGCCGGATCATTTTTGATTCGTTCGGCAGCTTCCTCGTTCAATTTTTCAGCCAGCTCACGCTCAGCCTTTTCCTGTTCTGTTTCCACCATCATTAGAGCCTCCCCTGAATATTCTCTCCCCTGTAAAATAAAGAACCTGGCAAGGCAAGGGTCTGTGCAGGGGAGGACACAGACGCCGTACTATACCTTGCCAGGAGCAATGGAACATCGTATGAGATCTTAGATTTTGCTTGTCGCGCTAAAGCGTTTGATACTTCCCAATTTGCCGTCTGCACGTTCAGGATCAAGAATTTGCAAGGAAATCGCAGACGCTGATGCTGCTGCACGCTGAGCATTGATACTGAATGTACCTTTGGCACGGCACATGTACAGTTCAGTTTCAACTCCTGCAAAAGAGCCATCTTTTTGCTGGAATGTACCGTGATGGATTACAGAGATTGGGAAAGGCACTTCGTCAACCAGCAAATCGACCATGTCTACCGTTTCTTCGCGTTTGTAGTTGAGCACAATTTCCTTACTGATATGCGCAGCGTTGAGTACAACAACATCATTTGCTTCATCGTAGAAGAATTCATCTGGTGCCACAGTTGCAGCATTCGATTTGAGTTGTTTCAGCAACTTGTTGGACTCTTTAAGGCGAACGGTAATATCTCCGTAATTTTCATAGATTGAACTTGCATATTTTGGTTTGACTTCAGCAAATCCGGAATTGGCTGCGCCAGCAGCTGCAGTATCCTGCTCATTCAAAACCCATACGTAGGACTTCACTTGTTCCTGTACGGTTGAACCCATCATCAGCTGAATCGCATCCAGATCGAATTTGGCATCTGTAGCAGATACCTCAATGGACTTGGACTTCACCAGTACGTCGATGGCAAACAATCCATCACCACCAAAGATGTCCTCCAGCTCTACATTGAGGTCAATTTTCAAATCTTGCAGCGTACCCAGTGTAATTACTTCAATTGCACCCAGCGGGTCTGTAGGGTAACGCTTCGCCATGAATGTACCTACACCTTTGATAATCATCTTTTTAGCCATTGAACAGTCCACTCCTTAGATTGGTATATAATTATTTAGCTACTGAGACTTACATGAGCCTGCATCTGGTCGAAGGATTGGAAAGATTTGAGTTTCATTCCTCCAAGCAGTTTGGCTGGTGGCTGTCTCTGCTTTTCATAGTGTAGAACGCAAAGCTCATTCCCTAACACTGTCAAAGAAAAAGAAAAGACCCCTACATAAGAGGGGCCGATCGATTGGGCAATTCATCTATAATTTGGGCGACTTGTTCTGCTCTTTCCCTTATTTCGAATTCATCGGCAGTAATCAGATGAACATGAGCGCAGTATTTGCCATGCTCATAAATTCGCTCCGGTGTAATAAACACAACGTCAGCAACAGCTTCCATCTTGTGCTTGTCTTTTTCGAGCAGGTCGGGATCCGTAAGCGAATCAAATACAACCAGGTTAGGATATGATGTCTCGACCGAACTTGCCAACCGGCTGTCATTCACCCAATAGATGACTCTCTCACCCTCAAACAGTGAGCGAACGTTCTGACCAATACGAGCCACGACAAAGTTTGGAAGCTCAGGGTGGGGATACTCCAATGCATCCACCTGATAAAACTCATCACTGGAATTTATATAAATCACATGATAACCAATTGCCGCAAGTTCTCTTAATATTCGTTGTGGTCGACGCCCAAATCGTTCACTATGAAAATCTATAGCAGGCAAATATACAATGGTTGTTTTGAGTTTGGGTACGTATTTTGAAAAATTGAACTCATTCATCTCAACCTCTACTTTTTCGACTTCAACTGGTAGCTTGGCCGCCTGGCTACCGAAAATTCGTTTGAACATCTGTTTCATCCAACTTGCCTCCCATCACCTGATTTATCATTTTGACAGCATCCATGGCCCTGCTGTTCCAGCCATTAGCTCTTGCAACCATTGTACGGGCTGCGATCCTGGCCTCGCTGTTCTCACGGATTGCTTTTTGAAGCACCTGCCCACAATTATGACGATCCATAAAGTAGGTTACGTTACTGTACTTATTAACGATTTCCTCCATACGAGTCGTTATAACAGGCTTGCCCGCAGACAAATATTCGTAATATTTGATCGGGTCACATCCACGAATCATTTCTGTCAACTTGAATGGCACGATACAAACATCGAATTGGGCAATATATGCGGGAAGAATTCTGTAATCCTTATGTGGAAGGCAGGTTATGTTGGGATGCATAATGTTTTTTTGATACAGGGCATTGTTCCCTATCAGAACTACACGATATCCTTTGTCTGCAATGTCGGTAATAAGTGAATAATCCACCCAGGAGGCCATTGCCCCATGGAATCCCACCACCTTTTGCCCCTCTTCAACATCGGGGAAGTCTGCCGGTATGGGGAGTGGTACGCGCGCTTTCTTAAAGTGCTCATAATCCGCCCCATTCGGGCACATAAAGATCGGTTTACCATCATTTTTATGTGCTTCGTACATCACCTTAGCCGTTGTAGCAATAAGATCTGCTCGTTCAAAACATTTTGGAATGAAATCCTTCCAAACCGCAAATTCATCGGCTGAATTGTCCAAGTAATCGAATACAGTAAAATCAAAATTGCGACCATCCCCATAATTATATTGGCCCGGACTGGAGAACCAGAGTACCTTTTTCCCTTTGATCAGATGGTCATAGTTAATACCTTTTTGTACAAGGAAGAGGTCCTCGTTCAACTTTTCGATCGGGTGGTTCTGTTTCTTATACGTCTCCTCGTTAACAAAAATAGCGCGTACCCCTGGAATCTTGGAGAATGCAGTCATTAATTGCTGTGGACGTTGAAATAACAAATTCCAATCGAGTGCAGGCGGATATATGATCGTCATTTCAATGCTTTTAAAACTTGCGTTTTTCTCCCTATTTCTATGTACTAGCCAATTCAGCAACCAACTCCACTCCTTTCTCATAGGCATGAACTGGACGAAGCCGTGTATCCACATACAATTCATAACCAAGTTGCTGAGCCTGCTCACAGAAGGGAGCATCTTCACCGATCGAATGTGAACCATATCGTACACCCGCTTCAACAACTTCACGTTTAATCAGATATACGGCACCTGTCAAATCCACGGGTATGACTCCCTCTCTGAAATCTGAAATGTGCTTTCCACCAATCATTGCATTATAAGCCTTAATTCTTGGGTGATTTCGAATCAGCATGGCACAGATGTCCTTATCATTTTCAATAAGCTGCTCAAGGCTCTGTTCAGGAATAATGATATCTGTATCAATGGAGAACAGATAATCACAATCGGATTTAAGAAACTCCATCACAAGAATATTCCTTAGTAGCGCCAGATTGTGATAGGAGTACTGACCGCGCAAATGACCGAATGTCTTACCCAAGTTATGAGTCAAGTACGAGATCTGATGATCATTTAAAATTTGTTCTGTCTGATCTTCACTATCATTTAAAATGTACAAAAATTGCTTGTGTACTGTTTGTTGTTTGAGCGACTGCAAGTGCCGCTCCATAATCCATGCCCGGTTTCTCACAGGAGCACCTATGAATACCTTAGCCACCGTTCATCCCTCCCCTTTCACATAGTGTAGACCGATCTTTGCCATTCTTCAGCGTCCAACAAAAAAGACTTTTCACTGAAAGAGGAGAGAGAATAAACCATTTCTTCTATTCTATAAAAGAAGGAGTTGATGAATATGTACAACAAGGACTTGAATCGTTTCATACCAAAAGAGGGTGAAGAGTGTGCTCGGTAGTATTGAATTAATTCATAGCTGGTTCCAAAAAGCTTCAGATGGAGAAGCTCATGCTTCCGTTCGATTTGGGGATGCTTCCAATACCATTCTGGCCCATGGAACCGTCCTAACCATGGATTTCATCAAGTCCCATTACGGGTGGGTGAATGATCCCACATACTGTGGTATTACGTTACCCAATGCAGGTGCAAGAGAAATTATTGTACACTGCTTGAGAAAAGCCGATTACGTTGGTCATTTGACACAGACGGACCACTGGTATTTCAGACCTTTGTTTGATATGTGTCTCGCGTATTACAAGATTGAGCCCAAGGAGACATTCTACGCATTTGAAAATAATTACATTGCCCGGTTTAAGCTGTTCTATGAAACGTTCCAGACCATGCCCATTCTGCTCTGCGGAGCCAAGGCGGTTCAATACAAAGAAGTTCTGGAGCGCCGATACGGTTGGACCAGTATCGTAGCTACTTTGGATTGTCCCTCATGGTCTCATGTGAGCGCAGCCTCCAAAGAGATGGAAGACATCTACAAAAAAACACCTTGGAAAATGGCTCTCGTATGCGCAGGTGCACCTGGTAAGGTATTAGCCATTAAAGCAAAAGAACTTGGATCTGTAGGCATTGATTTTGGCTCAGGAGCAGATGTTGCCATCCAGGCAGACAACGAAAACTTGTACGCTTGGGACTACGAGGGATTCCCGGATTACTGGGAAGGAAGACCGAAAAAATGACCCGTCCAGGGTCTTTTTTGTTGAGTATACATGGGGTTCAAGTGATATTTCATTGCTGTAGTAGTTATTGATAAATTGAACTAACTGACTTATTATGGTTAAGATAACTCCTAATCTATCCTGGTTTAGACTTGCATAAAAAAGAGGAGCACTACTTAGATTATTCAATCGTTGGAGGGAATGTAATGGCATACTCGCAGTCAAAGACCGAAGCAGTGTCAACTCACTTAAGAAATAGATTCATGGAAGGTAATGTAGAAGGGCACGAGATCGTTGTTGCACTGATTAGTATGGTAAAAGCCCAGAAAATTAACATAGACGATGTAGCTCCCATTCTGTTTAACGTGTTTTTTGATAATCCGGAAGGCATTTTATCAGCACTTGAAAAAGCCAGTACTTTGGTTGATGACGAGTTGATTGATTCAATCATCAATGAAGTAAACGAGAACGCCTGAACATACATACAAGGGGAAATTCATTGAAAATCATCTGATTGTTTTTTCGTCATTGTTCTCTCCTCATTTCAGATTTATTTAGTTTATATTGCTCGTTTATGTGCTTCGCGTTATTTTCCATCTCTCCCTGCTTATTCTAAGAATGTACCTTGGCCGAATGACAGGAGAAAAGGAACTAACGAAGGGAGCAACACGATGAATCAAGTAAATAAGGCAATTTTATTATTAGTAGTCATTGAGACCATGCTTGAAGCACTGCACCATATCGAAGTGGACCAGACAGAACTTGTGGATTCGCTAGTTATGCTAGGTTTCGATCCCATTAACATTCTATACGAGACCAATACCATTAGATCTTTCCAGCAAGTGTGCAGAGCCTTTGCTGAACTCGATCTTACAGATGAGGCCCTTTCCGCTTTTTCACAAGAGTAGCTACACCGTTTTAGTAATCAGTAATAATCTAACCGGATATATGTTTCTTTTAAGAAGGAAATGCAAAAAAGTAGAGCTTCAAGTCCCTTGGACTTTGGCTCTATTTTTTTGCAATTTTATATCTGACGGCCTTAACATCCTTTTTTTGAGATCGTATAGAACATGTAGGAGACATCATGGATATCTCCTTCTTCTACATGACTACATGACGCATTTAACGAAAGGATAGCTGTATGAACCAAGATATTCTTGAATTTGTTACAAAGGACGTAAATCACTCGGTAATTGGGGATTCTGCTTTGTCTCACTCACAATATGAACATGAACATCCTGACAAAATTGTAATCATACAAAATTATTATTTTTTGAAAGATGCAGCTCATTTTAATGCTTGGTTAAAAGAACATTGGGGATAATCCCCTCTTTACTTTATCGACCTATTTAGCTTTTTTTCGTCTGCGTTCATCAATTAGAACCTTCAACATCAGCAGTTCTCCGTAGGTCAGCTTCTTCTTGCGTACTTTTTCCACCCAGGCCCATTCGTCAATGATATTGTCGTTATAGGCATCTCCTATGTATTGATCAAGTTCATTCCATGTCCATTGAGCATAATCCAGCACTTTATTCATATTATCTTCATCCTCCGTGACCACTTTTTCCTCAAGTGGATTCAATTTAGAATCGACTGCTCGTTTAAACCGTTCATATTCCTCAGGGGCTTTGATCCAAGGTAATGGACATTCCTTCCATCCAACAACTTCTTTATGTGTAAAAAATACATTGGGAAAGCCACGTTCTTGAATCAAATATGCCGTAAGGTCTACAGTGTTATTAAATGTATCCTCGTGAATGCTGCCATCCTTCTCAATACACATTTCAATTCCCACCGTACTATTGTTTGGATACGTTCCGAGATGGGCTAAAGCTTCCTTCGTGTAGGTCTCACTACCACAATGGTAAGCTAGTTCGTCATCTGGCAGGCTGTTATAGATAGAGGTTCGATCTACAGAGTAATGTGCACTCGCATAACGGCCTTTTCCAACTTGCTGTGCCAAGCTTGCAAAATATGTACTGATGTTTTTGGCCGATGCTCCGGGAGAAGCTGTATAATGCATAACAATTCCTCTTTTAGCCTTCAGTTTTATGCCAGCTCGACTGTATTTATTAACAGGTATGTAGTCCTTTGTGATTGGGAGCATTATATCTTCTCCTTGCCTTCAGCTTGATTTTCCTCACCCCTGAGCTTGAAAAGAGCAGAAGTAATAAATTTCGGAACAGGAAGTCCCAAATTCCCCATATTCTCGAGAATGCTTATCCCTTCTGTACCGATGATAAACATCAGCATGGCATCTCTCATAAAGTCGTTTGAATTGCCAGCAACGATATCCAGCTGATGAGCAATAATGACGAATACAAATGTCAACGACTTGCGTGCAAGCCCCCACCATCCAATCCTGCTGGAAAGTTCTTTTTTGTACCATGCAGATAACACACCGGTGATGTAATCGAGCCCCACAAAAATCGTTACTGCAATAAACAGGTGATCCATCCCTCCAACCAAGTACACCATAGCAGACAATAACCATCCAATTAAAACGGTAAAGATCGTATCTTTTTGCAATTAGCCTTCCCCCTTCAACATCTTTTTCATGTTTAGGTTAGGCGGAACAAAGGGATTAGTCTCATTAGATAATGATCACTTGGGTTATTTTCAACCGCATATCACTAAAAAACAGCAAAAATCCCTCTCGCATATGCGCTGCGGAAGGGATTTCAACCGATTTTTTTAGCTGTACGTAGAAGGATCAGGTGTGACAGGAATGCCTGACTCTGTAGGGTTTGCTGCATTCCGATTGCGGAACATGTCCTGAATCCGGTCCATCACATAAGGTGTGGAATCAATCAGTTTCTCGAAAAGATGCGTAGAATTGTCAAGCGGAACGATGTGAACGCCCTGTTTGCCAACCACGAGGAACGCGATAGGACGAATGGATACGCCGCCCCCGCTTCCGCCTCCAAATGGTGAGTGAACTGATGCGGAACTTGCATGCTCGGTAGAGCTGCTTCCGTTGCCACCTTTGCTGCTTCCATCGTTTACATGAAAATCACTGCCACCTGCAGCGAATCCAAATCCGACTTTACTGATCGGCAGGATTACAGTACCATCAGGTGTTTCAACCGCATCGCCCACGATTGTATTGACATCCACCATGGCCTTGATATTCTCCATTGCGGTTTCCATTAAGCCTTGAATTGGATGATCTGACATTTAAATTCCCTCCAGTTTCATTTTAAACTAGGTTTGATCTAACCATATCATCCCCAAACTTAATGGGACTTATGTAAATAGCATTAACTACACCGTGATCAAATAATTCATATCGTTTACATGGCAAAGCATACATTACACATAGCCGAAACAGGGTATAAGGACAACACAGCAAATCCCAGCTATAAATCGGATTTGCTGTGCCTCTTGAGCTTCAGCTTGCGTCTGCGCCGTTGTTCTTTTAAGAGTTTGAACCACATCCGCCATCCTCCCTCCACTTGAAGCACTCGGGTTAATAACGTAAGCACTGCAACCATGACTGCTGTAATACGGATCTTTAGTTTCCAATCCAGCTCGGTTTGGAACTCCATCTCGTCTTCCCACACCGGCTCAACTTGTAACATTGGCGTTTGTTCAAAACGGATTTGATAAGAGAGGTATCCAACGATAATCGACTTAATACTCCATATCCAACCAATGAGAATAGCCGTATACGCCGCGTCACCGACTCCTACACGGGTAGACCAGAATAAATGAGTCATATGTACACGAGTTAGCGTTTGTTTGATCCAGAGTTTCAGTGCCTCCGTTGCCCGAAGCATGACTTTTACATCTTTTGCCCATTTTTTGACTTTACGTTTATTCACACGCTCGCTGCTCTGGGCTTCTCCCCTTGAATGATTCATTCGCTGTTCTGTCTTGACCAGGAAACCTTCCTTCATATTACGAAAAACAATACTGGGAATTTCATAGTTAATACGCACAGTGCCATATAACAGACGAACCGTAATCTTTGCATAATCATCATGATTATGTTTCCTAAATGTAAAATGCACATGAACATACGAGATGAGGACTGCGACAAGAAGCAGTGCGATCAACAAGCCGATTCCTCCAAGCCAAATCCACACAGGCCTTACCTCCAAGCCCTCAATTCTTTTCTCGTCTAGTATGGCACTCTATATTGCAAAAAATTCACGTCCGACCTGAAAATTCCATAAATCTTTGGGCGGTCCACCTTGAAATACATTCTTAATACCACGTCAAAAAAACCGATCCCTAAAAAGGTACCGGTTTTGTAATCATCCAAAGTCCAAAGTCAAAGCTATGAATTCAAAGCATCATCTTCATCCGTTATATCATTTGCATCTGCATCGTCTTCAAGATTTGTACTATCCAGGTTCAGGTCCGCATGCTGCACATCCAATTTTTCAAAAAGCAACTGCGTTTCCTCCTCCAGGTTTTCGGAATCTTCAAACAATCCTGGCTCAGGTAGATCTTTGAGCGAAGCTAATCCAAAGTAATCCAAAAAAGACTTGGTCGTGCCATATAGAATGGGGCGTCCAATGGCCTCAGCCCGTCCCACTTCCTGGATCAGATCCTTGTTCACAAGTGTATGAATGGCACGTTCCGACTTTACGCCACGAATCTCCTCAATCTCCACCCGTGTGATGGGTTGACGATACGCCACAATCGCTAACGTCTCCAGAGCCGCTTGGGATAAAGAGGTACGTGCAGGTGAATAAGCCAATTTCTCAAAATAAGCCGCATGTTCAGGCAAGGTACCCAATTGGACGACCCCTGCAATTTTAAGTATTTGTACGCCTCGCCCCTGGTTGGCAAATTCAGCGATCATTTCCTCAATCGCATCCGACACCAGTTCGGTTCGTTGATCCACGATTTCGGCGATTTGTTTAATGCTCAGCCCCTCTTCTCCGGACAAAAACAGCAGGCCTTCAATAATCGATTTCAATTTCGGAAAATCCATGATTCTTTGTTTCCCCTCTCCACTCCATAACGATATCCTCAAACATCCGCTCCTGATAACATACGATCTGCTTCATCTTCATGAGCTCAAGCACCGCCAGAAACGTGACGACAATCTCATGCCGGTAGATCTGGTTATCCAACAGCTTCGAAAATAACAGCCTGCCTCCCGGCCCCATACTTTCCAAAGCGCCAACGACATCACGAATGCGATCTTTAACCGAGATTTCATCGCGTTGGATCCTCGTTACAGTTGTCCGCTTCTCCGCCTTGCGCAGCGCCTTCTGGAACGCAGCAATCAGATCCGAGGTATGCAAACCCTCAACCGGATTCGATTGTGCTTCTACAGGCATATACGGTCGCAAATCCTCGGGCTCCTTTGAGAAAATAAGGCTGCGTTCCCACTCCCGTTCATGTAAGTGCCGCGCAATTCCCTTGTATTTGCGATATTCAATCAGACGTGCAATCAGTTCTGCACGTGGATCATAATCTTCATCTTCCATATATGCATAATCCTCGAAGTCCTCAATTACCGGAGGTTTGGGCAGTAATAGTTTGCTCTTGATCGACAGAAGTGTTGCTGCCATTACCAGAAATTCACTCGTAATATCCAACTCCAGCTCCTGCATCGAATGCAGATACGCCATATATTGATCGGTAATATCGCTGATGGGAATATCCTGGATATGAATCTCTGCCTTATCAATCAGATGAAGCAGCAGATCCAAAGGCCCTTCAAAAGTCTCCAGTTTGTATGTAACTACCGTCACTAGACGAATCCTCCCGCCAGAAAAATAAAAACCCCCGCTAAGCCGCCGAATCCGGTCTCCCGTTTTCGTCTGCGCAGAGCAGGGCACTATATTAAATAAGCACTATTTTAGCTGTTTCGTCAAGTTCGCCATTTCAATAGCGGCAGTAGCTGCATCCCAGCCTTTGTTTCCTGCCTTTGTTCCAGCACGTTCAATGGCCTGTTCAATATTCTCTGTTGTAACCAAACCGAAGATCGTAGGTACGCCTGTTTTCAGGTTAATTGCAGCTACACCCTTCGCCATCTCATTGCACACATAATCATAATGTGTCGTTGAACCCCGGATAACCGTTCCCAACGTAATGACAGCATCGTATTTTCCACTTTCGGCCATTTTTTGGGCAATCAACGGGATTTCAAAGGCTCCTGGAACCCACGCTACATCCACTTCATCATCTTGTACTCCGTGACGTTTGAACGCATCCAATGCTCCGCTGAGCAATTTGCTTGTAATAAACTCGTTAAACCGTCCTACAACCACTCCATATTTTAATCCTTCCGATACCAAATGTCCTTCAAAAAAGTGTGGCATTCAAGTCATCTCCCTAATTGTCAATTTTTTTCTTCATTTTGTTCAATATCGTCGAACTTCAGCATATGGCCAAGCTTCGACTGCTTCGTGTGCAGGTAGACCGTATTATCCTCATTCTCTTCCATCTGAATCGGAACTCGTTCCACCACTTCAAGTCCGTAACCTTCAAGTCCTTTAATTTTGCGTGGATTGTTGGTTAACAACCGAATTTGTCGAACACCTAGATCCTTAAGAATTTGGGCACCAATGCCGTAATCTCGCAGATCAGCTGCAAATCCAAGCTTCAGATTGGCATCCACAGTGTCCAGACCTTCCTCTTGCAGTTTGTAAGCTTTGAGTTTGTTAATCAGTCCAATACCGCGGCCTTCCTGTCTCATATATAGCAGGACGCCATTGCCTTCGTCATGAATCTGTTTCAATGCTGCATCGAATTGTGGACCACAGTCACATCGATGAGAATGGAATACATCCCCTGTGAGACATTCGGAGTGTACGCGGACCAGTACTGGCTTCGATCCATCAATTTCGCCTTTAACCAAAGCGACATGCTCCTTGTTGTCCACCGCATTGGTGTACGCCACCGCCTGGAATTCACCAAAGTCCGTTGGCATACGCACAGCTACTTCGCGTTGAACCAACTGTTCCTTCTCATTCCGGTACCGAATCATGTCTTGAATGCTGATTAGTTTCAGATCATGCTTGCGGGCGATCTCCTGAAGATCCGGAAGTCTGGCCATTGTACCATCTTCCTTGATCACTTCACAGATAACACCTGCCGGGTAGGAACCGCACATAATGGCTAGATCTACAGCCGCTTCCGTATGTCCCGCACGCCGCAGTACACCGCCATCCTTGGCGATAAGTGGGAACATGTGGCCAGGCTTGCGGAAATCTCCGCTTTTCGCTTCGGGATCAATTAGACCCTTGACTGTAATGGAGCGTTCATGAGCCGAGATGCCCGTTGTGGTGTCTTTATGATCTACAGAGACGGTAAAAGCCGTTCCATGAAAGTCCGTATTTTGCTGAACCATAGGTTTCAGGTTAAGTTCATCGGCACGTTGCTGTGTAATGGGAACACATACCAGACCTCTGCCTTCAGTAATCATGAAATTGATCACTTCAGGTGTAGCCTTTTCGGCCAAAGCGATAAAGTCGCCTTCATTCTCCCGATCCTCATCATCCACCACAATAACAGGTTTACCCTGCATCAGATCGTAGATGGCTTCCTCAATAGGATTCAGAATGGATTGCTCTGACATAGGTCACCCTCCAGTTTCCATTTCAATTTATATTTGTATTAAATCAATTACGATTAGTTAAGCAAATCCGTGATTAGACAGGAATTCCTCACTGATACTTCGCGGTTTACCCGCACCGTTCTTTTCATGTCCCTTGCTATAATGAAGCAGATGATCCACATATTTGCCCAAAATATCACACTCAATATTGATGGTGTCACCCGTCTTTTTCACATTTAATACGGTCTCACCGATGGTATGTGGAATAATGGATACAGTGAATGCAGTCTGCGAAGTATGCACAACGGTCAGACTAATTCCGTCCAGGGTTACAGACCCTTTGGGTATCAGATATTTGAACAGCTGCGTATCATCAGGTTTGATCTCGAAAACAATTGCATTCTGGTCACGTGTAATGCTGCCAATGACCCCAGTGCCATCGACATGGCCCTGAACGATATGCCCGCCAAAACGACCACCTGACAGCATGGCCCGCTCCAGATTAACTTTGCTGCCGAATTGCAATTGACTTAGATTGGTATGTCGATATGTCTCAGGCATCACATCAGCAGTAAATCCGCCACCCTCCAGGGTTGTCGCAGTTAAGCATACCCCGTTTACAGCTACACTATCGCCAATCTTCAGATCGTTCATGATGGCGGAAGCTCCGATATTCAGGACCATCGCTTCACCTTTCCGACCAATACGCCGGATCTGACCGACTTCTTCCACCAAACCGGTAAACATGCTACCGCCTCCTTTATTTATTTCGTTATTGTTAATTCAATCAATTCATTTATTCAGGCCAAACCGGAATTCCGCCAATGCTAATATTATCTCCAACTTGCTCAATTTCCAGCTGATGCAATTGAATCGCCTGACTCATGCGCTCTACACCCTCGAAGCGGAAACTGCCTGGTGTTTCGTATCCTCCGACAATTTTCGGAGCAATGAACATGAGCAGTCGATCTACCAACCGCGCTTCCAGCATGGCACCATTTAGAGTGCCCCCGCCTTCAAGCAGAATCGAACCAATTTCACGCTCACCAAGCTTGCTGAGTGCACTCAACAGATCGACACGTGGTCCAGGACCACAGCGTATGATCTCCACACCATAGGCTTCCAGCCGCTCAGCCGCTTCAGGACTAGCCTCATCCGTTGTAAGCACCCAGGTTGGTGCAAGACCATCCTTGACCATTTTGGCCCCTACAGGCAGACGCAGCTTGGAATCCACCACGATTCGTACCGGGCTGATCCCTTCCACTTGCAAGCGGGTTGTAAGCTCCGGATTGTCAGCAATGACCGTTTCCACACCAACCATAATTCCCTGATGACGATGGCGAAGAGCATGGACGATCTCGCGAGCTGACTCGTTGGAGATCCATTTGCTGTCACCGCTGCGCGTAGCAATTTTGCCATCCAGTGTAGATGCCGTCTTCAGAGTCACAAAAGGGAGACCTGTTGTAATGTATTTAATGAATTTCTCGTTCATCCGTCTTCCGCGCTCACGCAACACTCCAACTTCAACTTCGATCCCTTGTTGACGCAGCATGCTGATCCCTCTGCCGGAGACTTGCGGATTCGGATCTTCGCAGCACACGACGACACGTTTCACTTTCTCATGAATGAGACGTTCGCTGCATGGTGGAGTCTTTCCGTAATGACTGCAAGGTTCAAGCGTAACGTACACGGTACTACCTTCAGCATCACTGCCCGCCATGTTCAGTGCATGAACCTCAGCATGACCCGTTCCCCGTTTAAGATGACTTCCAAGGCCCACGATTCGCCCTTCTTTTACAACGACACACCCTACGACCGGATTGATTCCAGTCTGCCCTTGGGCCCGTTCTGCCATATCCAGTGCCAGCGCCATATAAAATTCATCATTAATCATTTCCAAATCCGTTCACCCCACGGTTAAAATCTTGAGTTTAGACCTCCCTTCCAACAGAGAGGCATGTTCCATATCCAATAAGAAAAACGTCTATCGAAGTACTCCTAGGAAGCCAGACCGCGTTTAAAGGAATTTTTTCTTGCAATATCAGGAACATCATGCTTCGAAGTTTTTACATTACTGATATTATAAAAAAATCCCCGTCGAACAATCCGTTCGATGGGGATGATGAGAGACATGTGTCACCAGCAGTAACTTTGATACAGCACCAACAACACTTCGCCCAAACTTCATTTCTGGCAAGTGAAAACAGACACATACCTTAAATGAACTTTAATTACAGGTAAAGAGCTTCTATGATGTGGCATATGTATGAAGATTGCCGGAAAAGTAACCGGATTTCTCCCTGCACAGGAAATGAATTCGTCAAAAACTGTACAGCAACACTACTGCGGAATGCGGTCCTGCGGACTGCACCCTCTCCTTCTCCCATCCAGACTATACTGTCGGTTCTGGAATTACACCAGATCAGCCATCTGCCACAGGCAGACGGGTCACGGACTTTGCATCAATGCTGGATAGATATCCTCACATACTGCATCACCGCCGGTAGGGAATTGCACCCTGCCCTGAAGGATTCGCTTTCGTTATTAATTGGATGTTAGCACTTTAATGCCAAAAAATCAATTGTTTTTTGTTCCTTTTTGTCACATACTAACTTTTAATAAGCTTTGACATACCTAAAACCGCAACTCTTCCGAGATACGAAGCTACAGATCAGGAAAACACCAGCTTGCCATATGTTTCAAATCCTTGGCGTTATGAAACGGAATCCGATCCGGTTCTGGCTGAGACGCCGCAGGGGCTGGCATATCCCGGGCAACCCTTCTGACCCAGCTCGTGGAATCGATGGCAATTGCCGAACATTGCCATCGTTCATCCGGTCGTGGACGAACGGTCAGGATCAAATCTGCTTTTCCGGGCATCTCAGCAAAAACACCATCCAAATATTCGACAATGGCACGCTTTTCCTTAACTTCATGACAGTATACAGTAATCCATGCGCCTTCACGTACCCGAACTGCATATACGTCTCCGGGCTGTACTTCACCGATTCCGGCGTCAGGAGACTTTTTGGGCGCTTTGACATAAACTACTTTTCTGCTTTCAAAAGCCCCGACAATCGTCTCTTTCAGCGGTGGATATGGTCCTGGCCTCTCCTCAAGGGAAACATCACTGCAGTCATAATCACCGAATATGTTGATCAGATTTTTTTCATTCACGCCAACAGACGAATTCCACCAGGCCAGAGGTGCCTGCACTTCAACCCGAACGTTTGGCCGCTGGTCCCGATTGACGTACAACGTGAATGACGTGATCATGCCTGGATGCTCGGGCGTATCCAGAATGCCGATTAAAGCTAACGTTTCCAGCAGATCACGGTACACATATATCTTTTTAGCCGGCAGGAGACGTTCTTTCTTCAGTAATTCTGCTGCCTTGCTATAACGTGTGTTGGGAGGCAAGTTACGAAGCACAGTCAACACAGCACGGAATGTCCAGCGATCGTATGCGTTTGGAACAGGCAGTTCCTGCGATTCAGACAGCTCTCTGAGAGCGAGTACATGTCCAAGGATATCACCATCCAGCGGTGTACCGTTCGTCATCCGCCAATACCATTGCAGCGACGTGTCTACTCCCTCATCTGCTGACAATCCGCAGACCTGACAGGTATTCATGGATGGATATGGGGTAAGTTCATGGTCCGGCATACTGCTCGCGATGAGTTTGCCTGTCAGGAGCGAACGCCAGATCATGGGTGCCGACCACATAGAAGCCACGAAGCACTGCGCTGTTTCCTGAAGCGTCCAACGCTTAGCCAGTGTTTTCAGTTCACTAACGGTCTCATCATGCTGTGGCTTCACAAATTGATTCGGAAGATGGCCAGCCATCTTGAGACCTTCGAGATCTTGGCTGGAAATGCTCTTTGGAACGACATGTCTTGAAGCCTGCAACTCCTCGTCCCACAACATTTTCTCACTATAAATTTGTTGAAGCAGTTTAAGCTGTTGAACAATATCCAATGTTTCAGAACATCCTCTCCTGATGGTAAACCCGATGGCAGACGAAACACACACTTTTGGTTTCCCAGCTTGATTTATAGCCAGAATAACCCAGAATGGGCCTTCATGCCAGTTCCTTTTAGCTTATTTGGGACCAGTCATATATGCAAAAAGGCTAGAAAATGCAAAAAAACCCTGGTACTTCTGTAACAGAAGTACCAGGGTTTGCTCAGTCGTCTGAAGTTTTGTAGATTGGATTAAGCTTCTACAACTTCAACAGTTTCCATTTTGTCGCGACCTTCGAAAGCGTCCACGAATTCCATACCTTTGGAAACTTTACCAAATACAGTATGTTGTCCATCCAAATGTGGCTGCGGTTGGTAGCAGATGTAGAACTGGCTTCCGCCTGTGTTGCGGCCTGCATGCGCCATAGCCAAAGTTCCGCGCTCATGTTTGTTCGGGTTGATTTCACAGTTAATTGTGTAACCTGGACCGCCTGCACCGCTACCGTTAGGGCATCCGCCTTGAGCTACAAAGCCCGGAATAACACGGTGGAATACAAGACCGTTGTAGAAACCGGAGTTAGCCAGTTTCTCAAAGTTTGCTACCGTGTTTGGAGCTTCTTGATCGAACAAATCGATTACAACTTCTCCGCCGTTTGCCATTTTGATTTTCGCTTGTTTCGCCATATGTAAATGACTCCTTTCGTATTGACCATCGTTAATGGTGCCAGAACGCATGACCCTGGGCCAAGCTTTATAGCACTTTTCTTAGTGTACACCGAAAATGGATGGATCGCAAAATAATCAGCAAGATTTTTTTCAAAATCCGGCCCTTAAGAGTAAAAGAAGACAAAAAAGGCTGAACCCTTTTTTGTCTTCTCCATGTAGAACTCCGCTATTTGGTTCTTACATTAACGAGTAACTGGCTGTTTTGCAATGCGCTCAGGTACCAGATCATTCTGGATGATGTCCTGATACGTCTCACGGCGTACCACAACGTCTCCTTGGCCGTCTTTGACAAACACAACTGCAGGACGACGAATCCGGTTGTAGTTGCTTGCCATAGAGTAGTTGTACGCACCTGTGCAAGCTACTGCAAGCAGATCGCCGCTTTGCACTTTAGGCAGATCCAGATCCCAAATCAGCATATCGCCGCTCTCACAGCATTTACCAGCAACAGATACCGTTTCCTGAGCAGCCTCATTTGCACGGTTTGCCAATACGGCTTCATATTTGGACTCATACAGTGCCGGACGCGGATTGTCTGTCATTCCGCCATCTACAGCTACGTATTTGCGAACTCCTGGAATATCTTTGCTTGTTCCAACAGTGTAGATCGTTGTTCCCGCTTCACCTACGATGCTGCGGCCCGGTTCAACCCAGATCTCAGGCACGGCATAGCCGATTTGAGCAAAATGATTTTTCACCGCATCGGTGATGGCTTTTACGTATTGTGAAACTTCAAGCGGTGTATCCCCATCAATATAACGGATACCGAACCCACCGCCCAGATTAACTACTTTAAACGCAACGTTAAGACGCTCATACACATTTGCTGCAAACTCCGCAACGCGTTGAACTGCCATTTGGAATCCTTCCACTTCGAAAATTTGGGATCCGATATGTGAATGCACACCGAGTAACACCAAGTTCGACTGTTTGGAAGCCAGTTCAATAGCTTCAAATGCCGTTCCATTGCCGATGTCGAATCCAAATTTGGAATCCGTTTGTCCTGTTGAAATATATTCATGGGTATGCGCTTCAACGCCAGGCGTCACACGCAGCAAAATGTTGACTTTGCGATTTTTGTCCGCGGCTACAGCTTGCAGCAAGTGAAGCTCATTGAAGTTATCCACAACGAAACAGCCAATCTCTGCATCAAGCGCCATTTCAATCTCTTCCAACGTTTTGTTGTTGCCATGGAAGTGAATGCGCTCTGCCGGGAAACCGGCTTGCAGGGCCGTGAACAATTCACCATCGGATACGACGTCCAGGGAAAGTCCTTCTTCGGCTGCAAGAGCACACATGGCCATCACGCAGAACGCTTTACTT
The DNA here is from genome assembly GCF_045040695.1 of Paenibacillus sp. FSL K6-0108. Taxonomy (NCBI): domain Bacteria; kingdom Bacillati; phylum Bacillota; class Bacilli; order Caryophanales; family Paenibacillaceae; genus Paenibacillus; species Paenibacillus sp. FSL K6-0108. Next base: position 5,010,704 of record NZ_CP150288.1, read on the forward strand.
GCATAAGCAACCTGAAATCCAAGGCCGGAAGCGCGAAATGCTTCCATGTACTCTCTGCAACGCTCGCGAACCAATTGCTCGTCCACAACGTACAGTGGAGTTCCAAATTGTTCCTTCAAATCCGTTGTATCCACGCCACCAATTTCGAGATGGCCCTGTGCATTTATTTTACTTGTACCATGTAAATACATAATCTGCATTCCTCACTTTTTATATACTGGAACAGCTGTTATTCCAATGATTTTACACCAGTATATCAAATTAGTGAATGAGAAGAATGGATTTTTCGGAAGATCATTTGTGTTTTTTACTTTTTTGCATTTCTCCGTCCGGATCATCATCCATTTTGGTATTATCACGTGTTTTATTGATTGAAGGACGTTTTTTGTTCTCCAACAGAGGCAAACGGATCAAAAAGTTACCCAAAGCCTTTGCATTAAACGGTATGAATGGCCAGAGATAAGAAGAATTGTAGGAGCGATGCAGAGTCAGAGCCACAATAATGAGCGTGGTCCCGACTACGAATCCAGGAACCTTGAATATCGCCACAGCAACCAGCAAAAACAATCTGACCAATCGATTTGCCAAGCCTAACTCATAACTGGGCGTTGCAAACATGCCAATAGCGGCAATGGCCATATACAATACAACTTCATTGACAAAGTAGCCCGTTTTGACGGCGATATCCCCAACCAGAATCGCAGCGATCAAACCCATGGCTGACGCGAGTGGCGTAGGAGTATGAACAGCAGCCATCCGCAATAAGTCCACGCCGAATTCAATTAACAGAAACTGTAGAATCAGCGGTAACTTTGCATTCTCATGAGGACCGATGAACTCCATCCCTGTTGGCTTGATAGCAGGGTCGATGACCATCAGCAACCACAGCGGCAACAGGAAAAGTGAAATCAGTATTCCCCCGAATCGTACCCAGCGCAAATAGGTCCCCATAAAGGCAGTCTGCCTGTTCTCTTCCGCATGCTCACACAGGTCAAAAAAAGTCGTGGGCAGGATCATCACACTGGGTGATGTATCTACAAAAATAACAACCCGTCCTTCCATCAGATGAGAAGCCGTCACATCTGGCCGTTCCGAATAACGAACCAACGGATATGGGTGCCAACCCTTATTAATAATCGCTTCTTCCAACTGCTTGTCGGCAGCAGGAATGCCATCGATATTCACCCGTTTGATTTTTTCACGAACGGAATCCACCTGAACCTTGTCCACGATATCATCAATATATACTACACAGACATCCGTTTGTGATCTCCGGCCGACCTGCATGAGTTCAAACTTTAATCCAGGATCACGTATTCTGCGACGCACTAGCGTCACATTGGTCAGAAGCGTTTCTGTAAACCCGTCTCTAGAACCACGCACCACTCTCTCCAACGAAGGTTCCTCAGGTGAGCGTACCGGATAACTGCGTGTATCCATAATGATAACGGAACGATCCCCTTCGACAAACATGGCACTCATTCCCATGAGGACCTTGTTAATAACGGCGCTCATTTTCTCCACGCGCTCAACCTGAATATGGGGAATGTAACATTCGAAATACGATTTCAACGCATGTCCAGACACTTGCTCCGGTGTTAGATAAGTTAACCTTTTTAACACTTCAAGCAGAATCTCATCCTTCGCAAATCCAGTCAGCAGCAACAATCCAACGTGTTTACCGCCCAAAACCATTTCCCTCATATCTACATCAAAGGACTCTCCGAGTCCCAGCACTTGCTGAAGCGTATATTTGTTATCACTCATGCGGGGGGAAATATCGTCGTTTTCCTGCCAATATTCTACGGATTCTTCAATACTGTCCGACATTTCATCTTGCTTCTTTTTCTCGTATGCCTTCTTCCCCTCTTCCTTCTGAATCTCATTAGGAAATTTGTGCATTACCTCTTCGGAGGTTCCTTGGCCAGAGTCCTGCCCATCGTTGTCCGATCTTACATCCATTTCCCATCCTCCTTAGGCCTAACGTGTTAACGCTGATATACAAAAAAGTCAAACAAGGATCCTGTCATCTTCCCCAAAATCATGGCAAGCAGCAGTCCAAACAGATAAGATTTCATGCCCAGTCGTTTCGCCAGAACTGGCAGTACATTCAGCACTTCAGTCAGTGCCGCGGCAAGCAGACCAATGAACACACCGCAAAACAGTCCGATGATCGGACTAAGCAACAGCACGCCGTGCATTTTCCAGTGCCAAAAATCCGCAACAGTACCGAGCAGCGAACCTCCAATCAATGCCCCTTCATACCAATGGGTTTTGTCGTAAGAACGCGTTAGCTGAGCTAGTCTGGGGATCATATCTAACACGAGAATAAGCGCAATCACACCGCTTCCTACGGCGATTCCTCCTGCAATACCCAACACAATGCTGATCGCTCCGTTAAGAACGCTCATCCGCATTCATCTCCCTGCGTTCCTCTTCATGCATACGTTCGGTTTCTTCAATCACCACATACTTGTCTACATTTTGCTGATATAAAAACATCTCCACTTCCAAAGGGGTAGGTTCCTCATTCCACTTTTTCTTGAATAAATGATTGAAGAACACCGCCATGCCAAACCCAATTCCGATGGAATATGCCAGCTGAAACAGATACGGGTGCTCATCCCGTTGGCCTGTAATCATCTCTACAATTCGAATCTGAACTTCCTGCATGTTTACATCCGCATGGAAATTCATAATGGTCAATGCTGATCCAAAGAAAAGCAGAAGCCATACCAGGATGAACAGAGATTTGGAGGGTTTGCCACTTCCCACAACCACCTCAACAAGCGTATGACCCGATCCGATCAATTCAACCGTGACATCTGGCAAGGCCCGACGGATCAAGGGAATGATCTGCAATATATCAACGAGGATCAGATTGCCGTCCTCCGGTCCGGGGCGCAGCAATTCAAGCTCAAGCAACCTTGCTTCCTGTTCTTCGGGAGAGGTAAGCAAATGAGCTACATCCCCAATCCTGACGCTGCGGCCCCTTTGGATACGAATACGGCTGCGCAAACGAACATAAACCGTTGGAGTGGGTGTCAGGGACATCCGAAACACTCCTTTACTGCGTAATTTAGGTTAGTATTTGAAGAATGTGCAAATTTATTACATTCTGGTTGGAAAAAGGTTAGGAGTGCGTACAGGCGCTTCGGGATGGATCGGCCATCGGTCGCTGTTGTTCGGGGGGAGGATACACGCAGACACTCCGACGGCAGACCAACCTTTCGATCGCTGTTGTCTCCAAATTTTCTGGATTGATTTCTACTAGTGTAGAAATTCGGAGACAAAGGCGAACGCTTCGCTTCTTCAGGTCTAATCTGCCGCCTGCGTTGCTAATGTGTATCCTTAGACGAGCCCTCACGTTTCGCTCCTTAGTCCGATTCCATCCCTCCGCTGCACAGGTCCCTTTTTTCCAAAGGTCTGCAATAAATATGCTGTGTGGTTGTTAGTAGGAGAAATAACAGCTGGGGAATTTGGACCATATTTTGTCATGATCCTTTTGTTACTCAAACAAAAAAAAGCCCCTCATATAGCGACTTAGTGAGAAGAGAAAGTGTTATGGATGGACTGGTAAGAAACTTGGAGATCAGGCATCTCCGGGAAAGCTTTACGCATGGTTGTCAGGACTTCTTGTGAAGTGGTGATTTCTGAAGAAGGATTGGTTTGGATGACTTCAATAGATATGGGGAACGGATGGAAATAACGCATATACACAAAGACAAGCGCAGTGATCATCAGCAGGGTCGATAACAGTACCTTCATTTTTTTGTTTACTGTTTCATACCCTCCTTATTTCTCAACTCCATTTGTCTTCTGAACTTTAACGGGGTGATTTGCTTGTTTTTGCGAAACTGATGAATAAAATAGCTCGTGCTGTTAAAACCCACTTCATAAGCAATCTCGGTGATGCTGCGTTCCATGAGTTGCAACAGCTCCACACTCTTTTGGATACGATAATCGATAACATATTGCATGGGTGTTGAATTTAACATTTGCGTGAAATATCGGCATGTTTCCGATCGACTTAGCTGGCCCGCCCTTGCGATATCCTCCAATTTGATCGGTTCGGCGAAGTGCCGGTGAATCCATTCGAGCATCTCCTTCATTCGCCTGCTTCTGATGATTTCGGATGGATCATATTCCAGCGCCGATCCGCCTGTAATCAGGTGTTTCCAAATCGTTAAAAGGCTTGAAGCCACATTCATTTCGTAAAATGGTGGCTGCTCATCCAGATCCTTTTTAACATGGCGGATGGCGCCCAGGACTTGAGCTCCCCAGGAAATTTCCCCTTTGATTTGAACATAAGGAAAATTGGTCGCTGAGATATAGGGATATACATACTTCAAGTATAATTCGGATGGCACAACAAAATGCGGAGAGACATTCAGACAGAGATAAATACAATTTTCATACTCACCCTGTTCCTCTGCCATATGCATACAACCACTGTTGATAAACAAGCCATCGCCTTGCGCCACAATGATCTTTTGATCATTAACATGAAATAGAGCTTCTCCCTGAACAACGAGGACAAACTGCAATTCATCATGCCAGTGCAAAGGAATATGCCCGTGAACATGGCATACAATTGTGGTTTCATAACACGCAACAGGCAGTGTAACCGTACGATGCTCCGTCAGTTCCCTTCCGTTTTGATCAATCCCAAATTCTTTCTTAATCATTTTTCCTCATCTTAATATAGTTATATTTATCTGTGCAATATTGATATTATTATAGCCCATTTCATTTTAATATAACACTATTCTTATATTTAAGGTGAGGGAAATATCCATGAAATTATTTATTCAAAGATCTAGAAAATCGGGCATATTCTTCGTTCTTACAGGAGCAATAAGCTGGGGTATTGGTGGAACCGTTTCACAAAAGCTGTTTCAACAGTACGGTATCGATATCAACTGGTTTGTAACAATACGATTACTGATTGCTGGCATTCTGCTTCTAGCGGTTCAATCCTTTACAACAAGACGCTCGCAAATTTTCGATGTATGGAAGAAGAAAAAAACAGCCTTTCAGCTCATCATTTTCGGATTATTCGGAATGCTCGCTGTTCAGTATACGTACACGGCGTCCATTCATCATGGCAACTCAGCGGTGGCGACACTACTACAATATCTGTCTCCAGTCATGATTATGGTCTATATGATCTGGCGAAAACAAGCTGCTCTTACCCGAAAGGATATGATATCGGCGATTCTGGCTATGAGCGGGTGTTTTCTCCTCCTAACAAATGGTTCTCTCTCCCAATTATCTGTGCCATTACCTGCGGTATTGTGGGGGCTGTTATCCGGGGTTGCTGCTGCCTTCTATACTCTCTACGCCGTTAAACTGATTGAAAAGTTTGATTCACTCGTAGTAGTAGGCTGGGCAATGATCATCGGAGGGGCCGCTATGAGTATCATCCATCCCCCTTGGAAAATGGGCTTTGCCAGCTTGCGTTTGGAAACCTACGGATATTTGGCATTTACCATTATTTTAGGGACGATGATTGCATTCTGGTTCTATATCGAAAGTTTAAAAAGCTTGACAGCCAAAGAAACAAGTCTGATGGGAAGCGCGGAGCCGCTTGCTGCTGTTGGCACCACTGTGATCTGGCTGCATGAACCCTTTGGGTTATTCCAATGGCTGGGAACCGCATGTATCATTGGATTGATGTTATTGTTGCAGTCGAGTCATCCCAAACCCGTTCAGGTTAACGACAAATAACCTTCTTCGCACATTAATGCGCGATAGAAGGTTGTTAGTTGTCGTATATTGGTGATTTCACACCAATATTGTTATCTGCAATCCAAAATCACTGTGCGATCTGGTCGCGAATGGATTGCAGTATTTTTTTCTCCAGCCGTGACACCTGCACCTGGGATATACCCAGCCTGCTGGCTACCTCGGACTGGGTCTGATCCCGGTAATACCGGAGGTACACAATCAGCCGTTCCCGTTCACTGAGACCGCCAATCGCTTCGTTTAGCGCCAGTTTGTCGAACCACCGCTCCTGAGACTCGTCGGCAATCTGGTCCATCAGCGTAATCGGATCGCCGTCATTCTCAAACACCGTCTCATGGATGGAGGTAGGCGGTTTGTTCGCTTCCTGTGCAAAAACAACTTCCTCCGGGGTAACCCCCAGCTCTTCAGCCACTTCCTTGATCGTGGGCAGACGGTCCAGGTTTTTGGACAGCTCATCCCTTTTCTTACGGACTTTATTCGCCATTTCCTTGAGTGAACGACTAACCTTAAGTGTACCGTCGTCCCGCAGGAAGCGCTGAATTTCTCCGATAATCATCGGGACAGCATAAGTGGAGAATTTTACATCATAACTTAGATCGAATTTATCCACCGATTTAAGCAGGCCGATACAACCAATCTGGAACAGATCTTCCGGCTCATATCCCCTGTTCATAAAACGTTGTACGACGGACCAGACGAGTCTGATGTTGCAGTTCACCAGCGTATCCCGTGCGACATGGTCACCCGACTGACTGAGCGCAATCAGCCGTTTGACCTCGGCATCGTCCAAATAGGTCTGTGAAGACTGTTTCACTTCAGCATCCATAAGACCACCAACCCCTAATTATACAATGCTTTCTTGGATTCAATCCTTTTCTTCATCTTGATGGAGGTGCCTCTGCCGGGCTCACTGCTGACTTCGAATTCATCCATGAAGTTTTCCATAATGGTGAAGCCCATGCCCGAGCGCTCAAGTTCGGGTTTGGACGTGTACAGCGGCTGTTTGGCCAGTTCAAGATCTTCGATGCCCTCACCACGGTCTTCCACAATGATGGTGATCATGTCCTCGCGAATCTCGGCTTGAATGGACACAACACCTTCCGGATTGTTGTTATAACCGTGGATGATGCTGTTCGTTACGGCTTCCGAAATGACCGTCTTCAGATCACTAAGCTCGTCCATCGTAGGATCAAGCTGGGAGATGAAGGCAGCAACCGTCACCCGTGCAAACGATTCATTCTCCGACTTGGCCGCAAATTGCAGATTCATGAAATTTGTCCCCGTTCCTTCATTCATGAGACGACCTCCAGACCCGAGAGAGCAGTTCCCTCATTTTCGTAAATCGGCATAATCTTGAACAAACCCGACATTTCCAGCAAACGATACACTGGCGGATTGACATCACAGACCACCATTTTGCCGCCTTTATTCTTAATGAGCTTGTACCTTCCCAAAATGACACCCAGACCCGAACTGTCCATGAATTGCAGATCTTTCAGGCTGAGTACCAGATGCTCGCATTGTCTGCGTTGGATGGCTTCATCCATCTGCATCCGTACCATGTCAGCTGTATGGTGATCAAGCTCCCCGGATAATCGCACAATCAGAATCCCGCGGTGATGTTCCATTTCCACATGCAAGTTCACGTTTGCTCACTCTCCTCCCTGTCTTGAACAAGGATTTCTACGTTCCCGAAGGCATTTCCTGCCCCCCGACAAAACTAGAAGAAAACCCCTATTTAACTACAAAATATTGTTCAACGGATGTACGTAACCTGCATAAATCGCCGTTTAATCGAACAGTTTGGAGGTCGTGCGTTTGAACAGCTTCCACCAGCCTGCCTTATCCACATCCTGTGGAGCCTGAATGTCGAATTCCTTGATGACTTCATTGCCCTGGTAGACAACAAGCTTACCTATACTCTGACCTGCTTTGACCGGGGCTTTCACTTCTTTTGCCATCAGCAATTCATGACGAATCTCATCCGATTTCGCACCTTTGCGCATCAGCACACTATAATTTTGTGTTGCATTCAGGGGCAATTCGGCCACTTCCCCTTTTTCAATTTTCAGACTGCCCAGCAGATCCCCTGACTTGTACAGAGCTTTCATCGTGTATTGCCCAAAAGCATAGTCAAACATCGAGGAAACTTCACTGTTCCGAGTTTTGGTATTTGGTTCACCCAACACCACGGAAACGACACGCAGTCCATCCTTCATCGCTGTAGCCGACAGACAGAACTTGGCTTCGGAAGTGTATCCTGTTTTCAACCCATCCGCACCGGAGTAAAAACGAACCAACTTATTTGTATTCACCAGCCAGAATGGCTTCTCACTATCTTTACGAAGGTAATCCTGATATGCACCCGTATACTTCGTAATTCCGGAATGCTTCAGCAGTTCACGGCTCATGACCGCAATGTCATGGGCGGAAGAATAGTGGTTTTCTACCGGCAGGCCGTTACAGTTGGCAAAATGAGTATCCTTCATGCCGAGCTCCTTTGCCCGATCATTCATCAGCTGCACAAAGGCTTCCTCCGAGCCGGCAATTTTCTCGGCCATCGCTACTGAGGCATCATTACCTGAAGCCATAGCAATCCCTTTTAACATATCATCGACCGTCATCTCTTCCCCAGGTTCCAGAAAAATCTGGGATCCACCCATGGATGCGGCATATTCACTCGTTCTCACTTTATCGGTAAGCTTCAGCTTGCCAGAGTCAATGGCTTCAATAGTTAGCAGCATGGTCATAATCTTCGTAATGCTCGCCGGAGGCAGCTGATCATGACTGTTTTTTTCAAAAATGACGGTGCCCGTATCTGCATCCATCAAAATGGCGGAGCGTGCCGACGGGGCCAAATCTGCTCCTCCCGCTGCTTTAGGAGTTTCTTTAGCCAGCGCTGTTGATGCCATCAGGGGCAGCAGAATACAAAGGGTCATGAACGATGCCATTATTCGTTTCTTCACTAGGGTTACCTCCTCAAATGACTTGCTTACTGCATGTTCCATGCATGTACTGCTAATCATTGTCGGCCCGAATGAAGTAAATTATTCCATGTAAAGAATGATTTCCCGAACTTTTTATGTAATCCAAACGGAACACAAAAAAAACGAGCCTGAACTCACTGCATTAGTGAGCGCCCCGTTAAGGAAAATTAAAAAAGGTAACCCCTTCCCAATAGATCATATTAGGACAGGTTACCTCTTACTTCTTGCTAATTTGTTAGTTACATTTGTGGAATAACAGCCAGCACAAGCGCCAGGAAAGATTCACGAACACGCTCTGTCGTCTCCATAACCTCATCATGAGACAGCGGCTGGTCCAGAATGCCGGCAGCCATGTTACTAATACAGGAAATACCCAGTACTTCCAGTCCTGCGTGCCGTGCCACGATGACTTCGGATACGGTAGACATGCCGACAGCATCCGCCCCCAGCGTACGCAGCATCACGATTTCAGCTGGTGTCTCGTAGTTTGGACCGAGCATGCCGGCGTACACACCTTCACGTACATCAAAACCTTGTGAAGCGGCGGTATCCTTCGCAAGTGCACGCAGACGGCGGCTATAGGCTTCAGAAAGATCCGGGAAGCGCACACCAAGGGCGGAATCATTCGGCCCGATTAACGGATTCTTGCCTGTGAGATTCAGATGATCCGAGATCAGCATCAGGTCACCCGCTTCATAAGAGGTATTCACGCCACCTGCTGCGTTCGTTACGAGCAGGGAAGTTACGCCAAGTTCTTTCATAACACGTACCGGGAAGGCCGTCAGCTCCGGACCATATCCTTCGTACATGTGAAAGCGACCTTTCATCATGACAACCGGACGACTTTTGATGGTTCCCACCAGCAATTCGCCTTCATGTCCTTCAACTGTGGATACCGGAAAATGAGGAATATCCTGATAAGCGATGCTCACGCCATCTTCTATCAGTTCTGCCAAAATGCCAAGTCCTGAACCCAAAATCAAACCGACTTCCGGTTTAATGGAAATTTTGCTTTGAATGTAAGATGCCGCTTCCAAAATCATCTGTTGATTTAATGCTGTCATAAGATGTTCCCCCTTGAGTTGAAACGATCCGTCCTGTATCCGCAAATGAGATCAATCCAAGACATATTCGCTGAATTGACGCATTTGCTTATGTATAACGGCGTTTAGATGTGTTCAATTTATTTTATCCTAATTCGGGCTATTGTTCCGCTCTTTTTTGCAGATTTGTATCCATACGTAAACTATTTTGCCCGTGGATGATGAGATTCATAAATTTCTTTCATTGTTTTGCGACCATGATGGCCGTACTGCTGCCCAGGTTGCTCCACATGACCAAGCATGTCCTGCACCGCACGTGTATCTGCCCCACTGGCAATCAGGTGAGCGGCAAAGGAATGACGCAGCGTATGTGGTGTAATTTCGCCCGAGATTCCGGCATCCATCGCTGCTTTTTTGAGCAGCTTCCAGAAGCCCTGCCGGGTTAATCGTCTGCCGGATACGTTAACAAAGAGAGCCTGCTCGTCCGTCTCATGTTTGATAAGCAGGTTGCGGTACTCGTTCACATAAACACTCGCCCACTGTGCGGCAGGCGCACCGATCGGCAAAATTCGTTCTTTACCAGCACCTCCACAGCGGATAAAGCGCATGCCTGGCTGTACATCCCGCACATCCAGTGCAATCAGTTCAGATACACGAATGCCTGTGGCATACAATAGCTCAAGCATGGCCCGGTCACGAACCCCTTGCGGCGAACGGGTATCGGGGGACGCAAGCAGCAATTCGATCTCTTGGATGGTTAATACCTGCGGTGGTGTCTTGTCTGCTTTTGGAGCCTCCACATCAAACGTAGGGTCCTGCAGAATCTCACCACGCCTCATCAAAAAATGAAAATAGGAGCGCAAGGATACGACACTGCGGGCAATGGTTGCATTCGCACGTCCCGTCTGTTTCAGCTGACCTATAAACAGGATGACATGAGTCCGGCGTACCTGCTCCGCTTCCCGGATACCGTATTCTTTCTCCGCAAATTCGATGAACTTGTCCACGTCTCGAAGATACGATTCCAGCGTGCTGCTCGACATCCCTTTATCCTCTTCCAAGTATAAGGCATATGCGTGTATCGTCTGCCTCATGCACAACGCTCCTCATCTGACAGAACTGCCACTCGGGCAACCTGTCTCCGTATTTGCATCCCTGGCTGTTCAACTACTCTCCGTACCAATAGAATAAACGGAGACGGTCTGCCATCGTAGGACGTCCTTCCCCGCTAATGGGCCAAACCGTTTCCTGAAATACTTTAACCGCATTTCCTGTTGGCATTTGATACTGGTCCACAGGTGAGATCCATCCGTTGAACAAATCCAGAACATGATAGAACAGATAAACTAATGCAGCAAAAAATACGATAAATCGAATAAAACGGAGCCCTCTCCGCAGTGATATAATCACAGGTTATCCCCTCCTGGTTCGAACTGATTCGTCTAGAATCAGGGTATGTCCGCCAACGCAGGAATATGACTTTCTGGGTAAACCTTACATCACACGCTGGACCAAAAAAGCTCTCCCGTCAAAACCGCCGGTGAGAGCTTGAAGATATGCTATGTTATTCTTCATCTTTGGGCTTCTGGTCATTTTTAGCTTTGCAACGGTAACAAATCCCATGGAAATCCAGACGGTGATCTACTACTGAAAAATTAAATTCCCGCTCTAGTCGCTCTTCAAGCGGTCCAAGCCAGTCCTCACGTATTTCATCCATACTTCCGCACTGAACACAGATTAAGTGATGATGGTGATGCTTGGATGTATCTCCGCGTAGATCATAACGCGCTACACCGTCGCCGAAGTTGATTTTCTCTACAACATGCAGCTCACTCAGCAGTTCGAGGGTACGGTACACGGTTGCCAGACCGATTTCGGGAGCCTTTTCTTTCACGAGCATGAATACGTCTTCTGCGCTCAGATGATCTTCTTCATTCTCAAGAAGTACTCTCACGGTGGCTTCCCGCTGGGGCGTTAATTTATATCCTTGGGACTGTAGTTGCTGCTTAATTTTATCGATCCGTGCTTCCATTTTCTCCCTCCCCCTAGGAAATCACTGCACACTGCAACTTAACCCACTTCTTTCATTATAGGGGGAGTACATAATTAAAGTCAACATTTTACACTATCACGCGCAAAGCTAGGCAGGTAGTAACATTGGTGTGACCCATCGCATCATTGCAGGTGTAACCCATGTTTCAAATGACGCCACCCCTAACAGCATCGCTGCCATAACCAAAGTTAACACGATATATGATGCAAAAGGCTTCTGACGGCCTGGCGTCCGCTGCATCAGAACACGATTGCGAATAATGTATAAGGAAAAGGTCATGGCAGACACACTGCAAATCAGAAGTACCGGAATCACAAATAAATTGTGAGGTGCAACGGAAACGAGGGCAAATAACAGCCCTTTCCATGAATACTGTCCAACAAGGTAACCCACTGTAAAACCAATGAGCACACCTTTCAGAAAATCCAGAACCAATATGCCCGGCAGGCCGATGACCGACAAGCCCAGAATGAAAATTAGACCCACCCACTTAAGATGAAGCATGGCAATGTCCCAATAGGTTCCGGTCTCAGTCACCTGTCCGCTGTGCTGTACCGTCATGAAGAAGTTGCCAAGATATCCTTCCAGATCCTGACGTTGTTCAAGGGATAGTGCATTAACCATTAGGGCGCCAAAAATGACACCCACCAGAAACAAGACAGCCACGAATACATATAAAGAGGTTTGGCCTTTGAATGTGAAGTAGGCAGAACGCATACAGGTACGGGTCCCCTTTCCGGTTATCATGCTGCAAGGATATCGAGTGAAATCCCCATAGTCATTCTTATGAACCGGAATGCACACGTATGACTTCTTGTCCAGATTCAGATTCCCTTTCCCATGACAAAATACCTCTCCCACACCCAATTACGCTAACTCACGTTGTAGCCTACTGCAGACTTCTCTACTCTGATCTTTCCTTATTAGACACCTTTCCGTAAGTGCCACCACCACCAGATGACAATTCAAGTTGACCATTCCGCGCAGCAACGATAAGACCTGCCAGAACCGGTCCAACGACCTCTGCAAGTTCATCCTCGCTTGTACGATGTAATACGTTCATTTCCGTACCAAAGCGATCCAGCAGCTGGCGCAGTTTGGCTTTCCCCAAACCCGGGATGAATTCGAGCGGTACCTGATAGTGATAAGCAGGTCGGTTTGTGGGAACCTGAGGACTCTCCCGATCCGCGATTGCCAATATGCGATCGAGTACACCCTGCACAAGCTTCACACTGCCACAGTATGGACAACGTTCTGCCGACATCGCATGCTCGTCCATAATGCTTCCACAGGATGCACAATAGGTTCGGTGGTATTTGCCAAGTCTTGGATTCAAACCGTAATTGGCCGTAATGCCTCTGCCTGCTTGTCGTTTAAGTGCCATATTGAATTCGTCAAAGGAAGGCTTCTCCAGTTGTAACTGGTTGTACTCCCGTCCAATCTTGCCCAGAGAATGAGCATCCGAGTTCGTTAGAAAAGGAACTTGATCCAGTTCCCGAATATAACTGGCCATGGATGAATCGGAGCTTAGCCCAAGCTCAACCGCATCGATCAGGCTCGTATCCAGCACATCAGCCATACGAGGAGCTGTGCTGCCATATATGCCTTTATACGGGGTAAACGCATGCGCTGGCACAATAAGCCCGCCACGCGCCTTTATCTCGCCCTGCATCTCAAGCGCAGGTACATATACCCGCTGTGAGCTCAGGTTCACATTTTTCATATAACGTTTCATCCAGTCCGTGAAGGACTTCATGGTTTTCAGATCACGGAAGTAGGCCAGCATATGGAACTCCCGCATTCCTGGCTCACGCAGTTCTAATTCCGTACCCAGCAGGATGGTTGTGTCCTGATACGCAATGCCTCCTCCCTCAAGCTCGGACATCGTGCCGTTCTCAAGCAGCTGTTCAATGTCCATCTGCACAACCGGGGAGTGGCAATCAATGACGCCGAGTAGGTGGATTCCTTTGCGATCCGAGGCTTCTCTAGCAATGTTCTCAAATGTCAGATCACGGCTGCCACTGATTTTAACAGCTTCACCGCGCGAAGTTCGCCCAATGTGAATATGGAGGTCAGCATAACAAGGCTCCCACCCTGCAGACGCTGTCTGCTGCTCATTCATCATTAAAACCGTCCTGTCGTTCTGTAAAGATCCCATGCATACACTGCCATCATCGTTTTGGCATCACTGATCCGATTCTGATCCATCAACTGATAAGCCTCTTCAATTGTGATCTCGGACACTTCAAGAAATTCATCTTCGTCCAAAGCCATGTCTCCTGCTTCGAGCTCCTCGGCGATGTACAGATGAATGATCTCATCCGCGAATCCTGGCGAAGTGTAAAACGAACGCAAATGCCGCAGTGATTTGGCTAAATAACCAGTCTCTTCGCGCAATTCACGCGCTGCTGCCACTTCAGGTTCTTCTCCCGGGTCCAGCTTGCCTGCCGGAATCTCGACTTCGGTACGTCCCATAGCCTGACGATACTGATCAACGACCAGCATACGATCGCCATTCAGCGCGAGGACAGCTACCGCTCCAGGGTGACGGATGATCTCACGGGTAGCGGTCTGACCGTTAGGCAGCTTGACCGTGTCGACCTGAAGGGAAATGACTTTGCCCTCGAAGATGGGCTTTGTCGATATCGTCTCTTCGTCCAGTTTTGGATTGGCAGGATGTTTAGGATTGGTTGGGTTCATCTGTTCTTCAACTCCACTTCTTCGAATTTTGGTTCTCTTATACGTATAAACCTCTGTTTTTTGGCATATGGTGAGCTTATAGCGATTTCAAACAAATATAGCGAATCAGGGGGACAACCAATGAACAGTTATTTAACACCGCAATCCGTACACGTGGTCGGACAAGCCAGACAAGTCCAGCTCATACTCAAGCAATGGGTGCGTGAGTGGGGTCCAGATGCCAAGTTAGTTGATATGCTCGCTGGACGTAAATGATACTGTTCTTGGTCTGCAATACCCATGAAATATACCATGATTTTGCCAAAAAGTCCGAACTCGGTTTGTACCGGATTCGGACTTTTCAATTGTTGCACGGGGAGGTTCGCCCCTCAGTCTCTTTGGATTACTTTTGACTTGCAGCCGTTTCCTGAATAATAGCCACAACCACTTCAGATAATTTCACAATATCCTCGGCGCGGATGCGTTCTTTCGTCGTATGGATGTCTTCATAGCCTACAGCCAGATTGACCGTAGGAATGTTGAAGCCATTGAAGATGTTGGCATCACTGCCACCACCGGATGCAAACGTGCTGGTCTCCAGCCCCAGGCTCCGAATCGCACGCTGTGCAAGCTGAACAACCTCGTGTTCATCATGGAAGCCAAATGCAGGATAGAGAATCTCACTGCGGAATTCAGCGGTTGCACCATATTTACGGCATGTCGTTTCCAGTGCTTCACGCATCTGGGCCACTTGAAGTTCTACCTTCTCCTGCACAATACTGCGTGCCTCAGCCTCAATCTGCACAAAATCGCAAACAACGTTCAGTGCTGATCCGCCCTGGAATTTGCCGATGTTCGCCGTAGTCTCATCATCAATTCGTCCCAGCTTCATCGCCGCAATTGCTTTGGCCGCCACCTGAATGGCACTGATGCCGTCTTCCGGATTAACGCCCGCATGTGCGGATTTCCCATAGATGTTCATTTGAATTTCGGCTCTCGCCGGAGCTGCCACACAGATTGTACCCACAGCTCCGTTGGAATCCAGAGCGTAACCGAACTCGGCTTCAATATCGTTCGGATTCATGGCACGTGCACCAAACAGACCCGACTCTTCCCCAACAGTAATCACAAACTGAATTTTCCCATGAGGTATGTTGTTCTCTTGAATAGCTCGAATCGCTTCAAACAAAGCGGCAATCCCCGCCTTGTCATCTGCACCCAGAATCGTCGTGCCATCACTGCGAATCCAGCCGTCTTCACCCAGCTCAGGTTTAATTCCTTGTCCAGGCGTTACGGTATCCATATGACATGTGAAAAAGATGGGTGCTGCTTCTTCCGCACCCTCGGCTTCCCAGGTAACGACGAGATTACCGGCGCCATGTCCGGTTTTCTCCATCGTGTCATCCTCATATACGCTGAGGCCAAGCTGAGTAAACTGTTCTTTTAACACGTTTGATATATTCTGTTCATGGGTTGTTTCACTATCAATCTGCACCAGTTCCATAAACTGATCAATAACACGCTGCTGTTTTATCATAGGACTTTCCTACCTTTCTTCGATACGGTACAATACAATTACTATGGTCTGTTTATTCATTTGTTGAAAGGAGTTCTCTCATCATGCAAAAAAAGAAATGGTTTCGCATCATTATCTATCTCATGCTGCTCGCCATGATTGGGTCCACCCTTTTCATTGCGCTCGAACCTTTATTGTTCGGATAGAAACCTGAAGCCCTTGTACTGTCTGATTTACAGACGGGGAAGGGCTTCTTTTTCTGTAATCCAGGTAATCTCATACGGGAAAATACGGTTAAAGTATGGAACGATATCCTGCGCAACCTGCTCTACAGTATAGGTCTTGCCTGTAATATCCTCCAACGAGGTCACACCATACTGCTCAATCCCGCAAGGTACAATCCCCTGAAAGCCTGCTTCTTGAATCCCCGAGGTAATATTAAAAGCAAATCCGTGACTCGTCACGAAGCCGCGCCGATGTTTACACCGATTGAACTTTACGCCGATGGCGGCAATTTTCAAATCTCCGATCCACACTCCTGTGTACGCCTCTTTGCGTCCCGCTTCGATACCCTGATCAGCCAGGTAATCAATAATCACCTGCTCTAGGCGACGTAAATAGCCGTGTAAATCCAAGGCTTCATCCCGCCCAAGAACAAGTAACGGGTAACCTACCAACTGGCCAGGGCCATGATACGTAATATCACCGCCACGGTCAATTTGAAACAAGGAGATGCCTTGCTCCCGCAGCTCATCTTCACTGAGAAGCAGGTGCTCCGGGTGGTTCTGTGAACCGATCGTATACGTCGGCGGATGCTGGAGCAGCAGCATCTGTTCCGCGCCTTCTCCCTCATCCAGTTGCTGCACAATCGCTTTCTGGCGGTTCCAAGCCTCTTCATAATCAAGCATCGGTATGTACACAACATCCAGCGGCTTGCTCATGATTCCCCCACACCCTTCTGTTTCAATGTTTATTGCATGATGAGCATTCATTGAAGAAAACGGGAAAAGTGCACGGCCACTGGCACATACACTTTCCCATTATCCATCTATTCAGCGCTTGGCATCATTCGTAACTCATTGAAATGATGCACTTGCTCTCTCTTAATACACGTTCGATTCCATCGTGTATCCTTCAAGATTCTCTTTTACACGTTGCAGGAAACGTCCGCAAATGACTCCATCCAGAATCCGATGATCCAGGGAGAGACAAAGGTTCGCCATGGAACGGACAGCAATCATGTCATTGATGACCACAGGTTTCTTGACGATCGACTCAAAGGTAAGAATCGCCGCCTGCGGATAGTTAATAATAGGTTGCGACAGAATCGAACCAAATGATCCGGTATTGTTAACCGTGAACGTTCCGCCCTGCATGTGGTCCAGCTTCAACGTGCCTTCACGAGTCTTACGTGCAAGCTCATCAATTTCACGAGCCAGGCCAGCGATGTTGCGCTGATCCGCATGTTTGATGACAGGGGTCAATACAGAGTCTTCTGTACCCACTGCCATCGACAGGTTGATATCCCGTTTGACAATAATTTTGTCAACAGCCCATACCGAGTTCATGATCGGGTAGTCTTTAATCGCATTAACGACCCCCTTCATCATGAAGGACAAGTACGTCAGGTTGATGCCTTCCTTGCGCTTGAACTCATCCTTTAGTTTGTTGCGCAGCATCACCAGATTCGTCACGTCCACTTCGATCATCGTCCACGCGTGCGGGATTTCCGATACACTTTGGCGCATATTACGAGCAATGGCATTACGAACAGGAGTGACGTCGATAAAGTATTCGGATCTTCCCTGTCCGCCGCCCTCTACTTCGATTTGTGGAATTTTCGGACTTTCGGTCAGATGTATGCCGGAATGTCTCACAGGAACGCCTGCGTCGGCTGCTGGAACGGTTTCTCCCGCAGATGCGCCCACGTCTGCATTTCCCCGATTCAATCCGCTGAAAGGAGAACCAGAAGGCACTCCCGAAGAGACCTGCTGTGCTGCTACAGGAGAAGACTGTGCAGACGCTGCGCCAGCGTTTCCACCCTGTGCAATGACTGCCAGTACATCCTTACGAGTAATCCGTCCACCTGCTCCAGTGCCCTGAATGCTCTGCAAGTTCAGACCATGTTCAGCTGCAAGGGATTGAACCGCAGGAGAATAGCGGTTACGCATCGGCTGATTGGGATCATGGCTTGTTGTACTCGCTGCACCCGCAGCAGGTGCGTAATTCGCACGTTGTTGTGCGTGAACATGATCACCATTCTGTTGCTGCGAAGCTTGGGTTACTTGCTCTGGTGCTTCCGCATCAGAAGCAGCTACCTGCATACGGCAGATGGCTTCGCCAACTGCAATGGTCGTACCTTCTTCGACCAACAGGTCACCCATAATTCCATCAACGGTTGACGGAATCTCTGCGTTAACTTTATCCGTAATCACTTCACAGATCGGTTCGTATTGTTCAACCCGGTCACCCGGTTTTTTCAACCATTTGGCAATGGTAGCCGAGACCAGCGATTCCGCCAGCTGCGGCATAATGACCTCGATCCATTTCATACTCATTGGTTATATCACTCCAAACTTTGCTTTTAAACTATCTCACTACACGAATTAATACTCGGCGAGTGTACGCATCGCTTCTTTGGCTTTATCCTTGCTCAGCATATAGAATTTCTCCAATGTTGGGCTAATCGGCATTGCCGGCACATCCGGTCCGCAGAGACGCTGAATTGGCGCATCCAGTTCGAATAGACATTCTTCACTGATGATAGCCGCAACTTCCGCCCCTACACCACCAGTTTTATTGTCTTCATGCACAATCAACACTTTACCTGTCAGACGAGCGGATGCAATGATGGCTTCGCGATCAAGTGGCTGCAATGTGCGCAGATCCAGTACGTGGGCAGTGATGCCTTCCTCACGCTCCAGCTCCTCGGCAGCCTGCATGACAAAATGAAGTGGCTGGCTATAACCGATAACCGTAATATCTGCTCCTTCACGAAGCACGTTGGCTTTCCCGATTGGAACGATGTAATCATCTTCCGGCACATCTTCCTTGATCAGCTTGTAGCATTTTTTATTTTCAAAAAAGAGAACCGGGTCCGGGTCGCGAATCGCTGCTTTGAGCAGTCCCTTCGCATCGTATGCCGAGTATGGAGCAATAATTTTCAGACCTGGTGTGCCAAAAAAGATCGATTCCGGACATTGGGAGTGATACAGCCCACCAAAAATACCGCCGCCAATCGGCGCGCGAATAACAATCGGGCAACTCCAGTCATTGTTGGAGCGATAGCGAATTTTGGCCGCTTCACTAATAATCTGATTCGTTGCAGGCAGCATGAAATCCGAATATTGCATCTCGGCAATAGGTTTCATACCGTACATCGCAGCGCCAATGGCTACACCTGCAATGGCTGACTCGGACAAAGGTGTGTCCATGACACGCATTTCGCCGAACTGATCCTGTAATCCTTTGGTTGTAGTAAACACGCCGCCTTTGAGTCCGACATCTTCACCAAGGATAAAAACATTTTCATCCCGTTCCATCTCTTCTTTCATCGCGAGACGGATTGCATCAATATATTCCATAACCGCCATACTTACCGTCCCCCTTCTTCGCTGTCCGCATAAACGTGCGTCAGAGTGTCCTCAGGTTTCGGATATGGCGCGTTGTCTGCGTATTCAGTCGCTTCTTTCATTTCCAGCGCAAGCTGGGAAGCCAGATCCGCATCCCGGGCTTCGTCCCAGATGCCGCAATCAATCAGATAGTTCTTCATGCGAAGCACGCCGTCCTTCTTCCAATTCTCTTCAACCTCTTCCTTGGTCCGGTATGCCAGATCATTGTCAGAAGTGGAGTGTGGAGACAAACGATACATCATTGCTTCAATAAGTGTAGGTCCTTCACCAGCGATTGCGCGGCGGCGAGCTTCTTTGACTGCACCGTATACTTCCAGCGCATCGTTTCCGTCCACACGAAGTCCGGGGAACCCGTACCCAAGTGCACGATCCGATATTTTACCACTCAGCTGCTTGTGAATTGGCACCGAGATGGCATACTGATTGTTCTCACACATAATGATCACAGGAAGTTTATGAACACCTGCGAAATTGGCACCTTCGTGGAAATCACCCTGATTGCTCGACCCTTCGCCAAAAGTTACAAAAGAAACGAATTCTTGCTTCTTCATTTTGGCAGCCAGTGCAAACCCTACAGCGTGCGGAACCTGTGTGGTAACCGGGCTGGAGCCCGTTACAATCCGCAGCTTTTTGTGACCAAAGTGACCCGGCATTTGCCGTCCGCCACTATTCGGATCTTCCGCCTTCGCAAAAGCAGACAGCATCAGCTCACGTGGAGTCATGCCGACCGCCAGTACAAAGCCATAATCGCGATAATACGGTAAATAATAATCGTGATCCCGGTCGAGACCAAATGCAGCGCCTACTTGCGCAGCTTCCTGTCCTACACCGGATACGTGAAAGTTAATTTTGCCGGCCCGCTGTAAGAGCAAGCAGCGCTCGTCAAACTTGCGTGCGAGCAGCATGTATTTGTACATATCCAATACTTCACCATCGCTAAGTCCCAGCTGTTCATGCCGATGGACCGCGTCTGCAGTACCTTTTGAACTCATATGAGGTACCTCCTTTTAATCAAAGCCTATGCCCGTCTTACTACCCGATCTTATAACCTGGTACTAAGACTTGGCTTAACCTTATTATAATCCCATTTGCCCAAAAAAGGAAAGGACCTTTCTCATAAGCCTGTCCGGCTTACATTCCAATCGATTTTCCGTCTACTGCCAACATGGCTTCACCCATGATTTCCGACAAAGTTGGGTGAGGATGGATCGTCTGTCCCACTTCCCACGGTGTGGCATCCAGCATCTGAGCCAAAGAGGCCTCTGCGATCAGTTCCGTCACATGGGTACCGATCATATGTACACCCAATATATCATTCGTTTTGGCATCCGCGATTACCTTCACGAACCCATCCCGACTTCCATGAACCAAAGATTTTCCAATCGCCTGGAACGGAAACTTGCCTGTCTTCACTTCATAACCACGCTCTTTGGCCTCGCGCTCCGTGAATCCGATACTCGCTGCTTCCGGACGAGTATAGACACAGCGCGGGATTCGATGTGATTCGACGGCATGTACCGTTTCACCCGCCAGATGATTCACTGCCAAAATGCCTTCATGGCTCGCTGCATGCGCCAGCTGTAATCCGCCGATGACATCGCCGATTGCATAAATATGTCCCTCACCCGTTTGCAGATGTTGATTCACAGCAATAAATCCGCGTTCGAGTTTGATATCCGTATTTTCGAGTCCGATATTTTCGACATTGGCCTGACGACCAACCGACACCAGCATCTTGTCCGCTTTCAGGGTCTCTTGCTTCTCATCCCCCAGCTTGACATCAATCTGAATACCGTCTTTCTGTATGCTATATGTCTCTGTCAGAACGCTAGCGCCTGTTAGGAAGCGAACACCGCGTTTCCCAAGCAGTCTCTGCATTTCCTTCGCTACATCTTCATCCTCTGCTGGCAATACATGAGCAGCGGCTTCAACAACTGTAATTTCGACGCCAAAATCATTCAGCATGGAGGCCCATTCGAGGCCAATCACGCCACCACCAACAATGATCAGGGATGCCGGTAATTCGTCCATTCGCAAAGCTTCATCACTGCTCATGATGTATCGGCCGTCTGGCTCAAGACCCGGCAGTACCCGCGGGCGAGACCCGGTAGCAATAATGAGATTGGTTGGCACAACCGTATCCATCTCGCCATCTTCAAACTCGACAGCCACTGCACCGCTCTGAGGAGAGAAAATGGAAGGTCCGATCACGCGCCCTTTGGCATGTACGACCTGAATTTTATTTTTTTTCATTAAATACTGCACACCTTGATGAAGCTGCTCCACAATTGCATCCTTGCGCGCCTGAACCTTCGGAAATACAAGTGTCGCTCCAGCTGTTTCAATTCCATACATTTCGCTCTCTTGGATCTCTGCATACACTTCCGCACTTCGCAGCAACGCCTTGCTCGGAATACAGCCACGATGCAGACAGGTGCCTCCGAGCTTATCCTTCTCGATAATAACAACCTGTTTTCCTAATTGTGCGGCACGGATGGCAGCAACGTACCCTCCCGTTCCTCCTCCAAGAATGGCAACATCACATGTAATTGGCATCTTTAATGTTCTCCTCTATCCATATTATTTCAATACAATTTCAATATATTTGTAAGATGATAATTCAAATGATTCTCTTTTTCATAGACGTTATCTATATTCCATTGTACTCCCCTTGAGCAGTCAACTCAAAATTTGACCCTGAAACGCATGGACAGCTTCTGGAAACCAAGCTATGATGGAATCAGGTATGACCTGTAAGCGCAACCTTTATTTTACGTCAACCTCAGGCAGAAGGAGTTTAATGGTGATGAATACTAGACTGATCTTTGCACGATTTGTAGCGATTATTGTTCTGGTCATTCCCGGGTTAATGGCAATGAAGGGTTTTCTGATGATGAAGGACGCCCTTTTCCTGTATTATGCCGAGCATGGGAACGAGCAGATCTCACCAGGTTTTCAATGGCTCTCCTTTGGTGGAGGACTTGTCCTGTTCGCCGCAGGCATGAGTTTTCTGGGAGGCTGGATTCTGTTCCGTGACCGCAAGCGTAATTATGTAGGACCCCGTTTTCGTTCAAAAAGCGCACCCTCAGCCGACAAAGCAGAGACGCCCGGTACGACTTCCTGAGTCCGGGCTTTTTGTCATTTTTTCTGGCTACGCAACATTTCAACTTCCGAACTTTACATCTGCCTTTATATACGGTACTCGATCAGGTATAATGCTTATTTATTCAAACACGTATTTTGCATAAATTCAGAGTTAGCATCTTGAATATGCACAATGCCCACTCTTCCATAGACAGGATGGATCAATATGGTATCGTTTATCATTACGCTGAAAAGACTGCTTAAAGGCATTTTTCATGCCTTCAAGGACCAGAAGTTCCTGGCTCTTTTTGTATTGACTGCGGCGACACTTCTCTCGGGCACGTTATTTTATACCCGTGTTGAAGGCCTTCACTGGATTGATGCACTCTACTTCTGCGCAGTAACTCTAACGACAGTGGGACACCCGGATTTCGTACCGTCGACCGGATTCGGCAAGGCATTTACAATCATCTATATGTTTGCTGGCATTGGCCTCACCTTCGCCATGATTCCCAGAATTACAGCAGGTATTCTATTTCCCCGCAAATTGCAGACAGAAGAGAACCCGGAGTAGTCTCCGGGTTATTCGTATAATGCATCCCGCAGCTTGGTAGACATGCGTGACTCTTTGGAAGAGGACTTCAGTATCGTTCTGCGCAACGTCAGATTACTGGCTTGCAGCCGCTCCGCTTCAGCGAACAAGTCTGTAAACAACGCCTGCGCAGCTTCGTCAAGGACTGACTGTCCTTTCAAACGTTCATATCGCTCCTGTAATTCGGATAATGCTTCACTCATCGTAAACACCTCTTTTCAATCGCTACTGGTTCATGCACTGCACTATCGTAACCAACAGCTTAACAATCCATATAGTAACACAAAGCTGCTCAGATTAGTTCTGGCTCTTACTAAAGATTTTGTGGTACTCTGTAATGGTCGCTTTTTTTTGTTGAATCCCGTATGTGAGAGGAGTAACAGAACTGTGCAAACAGGACGAATTACCGTAATTACAGGACCTATGTTTAGTGAAAAATCCGGTGAACTCATTCGCCGTTGTCAGAAATTAATTCAATTTGGCCGTAAAAAGGTCGTTGCCTACAAACCCGCCGAAGATGATCGGTTTGCCCAAGACGAGATCGTTAGCCGTATCGGCTATCGTCTGCCTGCCCATTCCATTCCCCGGCAATTGACCCCGGAGTCCGTAGAGATGATCCTGACTCAGACCAAAGATGCTGATGTTGTTGCATTTGACGAGGTTCAATTTTTTAGCAGCGCCATCATGGAACTGGTCTCCGAGCTTGCCTACTGTGGCAAACATGTCATTGTGGATGGTCTGAATATGGATTACCGTGGCAAGGAATTTGGATATATAGGCGGTTTGCTCGCCATGGCGGATGACATTGAGAAACTGTCGGCATTCTGCGCAGTATGCGGAAGCCCGGATGCAGCTTTCACCCAGCGTATCGTTAATGGAGAGCCTGTCACCCTTGGACCTGTTGTCATGATTGGTGATTCAGAAGCTTACGAACCGCGCTGTCGCTGCTGCTTTATTCCTCCTCACAAAGTTGAATGCTAAAAGCCCTTAAGGGCTTTTATTATTGCAGTTCCTTTTTAAAAAGCATACCCTTAATGTGCACACAAAAAAGCATCGCCTCACAGCGATGCTTTCCATTCGTCATCTCCCGCTAGTCCCGGGAAACAAAATATTTGTTGGTCATGTAGTAAGCGTCGCCACGCGACGTTTCTACCATTCCTTTTTTGGCATCCAAAAATACAATCTCTTTGCACTTGGTGCAGTACCATTTGGTCCGCTTATATGGTGATTCTGTAACATATGCCGTACCACATTTGCAATCAATCTTCATTAATAACTCAGTTGATTTATATGCGCTGGACAAGCGTTCCATGTTATCCTGCTGCTGTGTAGGCATAATTGTCTGCTGATAATCCGATAAATGATTCTGAACTTTGAAATCTGCTACCAATCCTGCATTCAATCCAAAAAACTCCTTGCCGATTTCGGTCACGAAGCGCTTCTCATTTCTGTAGCAATCCAGCCACTCAATAATCTGCTTATTTGACAGTGGAACCGTACCCTTGATACCGCTGTTTAAGGTGTAGGTCATGATGTATAAAGTATCGTCTTGTCTACCTGAGTACATTAGAATCCTCCTTCGAATACATTTGCTAATGTACTACAAAAACGCTCATAAATCAAAACATTGTTATTTCCTGAGCGTATCTCTTCCTTATTAAATGGGTAACATTCCTCGATGTTCTGCCAATGATTTACACGAACTGCATACACCTGCAACATTTCCCTGGGAAGACGCGTAATGCACGATGGACTTCACTTTTTTACTACAAATGGAACAATGGTGCCTCCTTTCCTTCCTGGGAGTATAATCGGATAGGTTTACTACCTTGGAGTTTGATTTGAATCTGTGTATAAAATTCAGCCATTTCATCTCTTTCTCTCTCTTCCTTGTTTGCCTTCTGAGCAGTGAATTGCTTCTGTTTGGGCAAAAATTGGTCCTGCAAAGGTTATGTATACGATTCCAAGTTGTGCATGCCTATCTCATAATCTATTCGACGTTTTGGGTCTTTTTCCTGTTTTTAATCTCTACACATACAAAAAAAACCGACAGAACCTGCCCTACCTCTTGATAAAGAAAGGAGCTCTGTCGGTTAACGTACCTATTTATAAAACGTTCCAAGAACCTCCAGCGCGGGTGAGCGCTCAATTCGAAACGGATAGATATACCCCTGATTCAGCTTGACAAACTTGCGACTCCACAGATCAAGTCCAGATGTAAATTGGTACGCCTGGTATATAAATTTGGAACAATAGTTCCGTTCAATACTGCGCAGATTCGTCTGCAATCGATAAAATTTCACCTGCTTATAATGATCATGTACCCACTGAGCTGCTTTCACACCAGCCTGATTTAAACGGGAACGAAATACAATGAAACGATCTCCCTCATAAAAGCGAGTGATGTACCAATCCAACGAATCGGCAAACACGGGCCCGTAAGGGTGAACGTGATACACTTTACCGTCGAGTCCAATAATTCCCATATGCCCTGCGTAATAGGTCGATTCCGAACTTGGTGTATACAAAATATCTCCCGGCTCCAGCTCCATCTGGCCCAAAGCGATAATAGGCAAATCCTGATGCAGTCTTCTGGCCGCTGAACGTTCACGTCTGCCTTCCACCAATAGTCGATGCATTTTTCCAGCAACAGCGAGATAAACTTCCGACCATTTGATGCGTTTTTTCTCAGGGCCTTTGAACCACCGATGAATGAATGTGGATATACGTTGAGATTCTTTTTTCATATTCTGCACTCCACTCTAATCTGTTTGACATTTCTTGAAGTTTCTCTCCACTTCTAACGCTCATTATAGACAGTTGATGATGCATGTTCAATTCCGGTGCCTGTTTTATGTTGTGCAATTTGAGGAGGTTCATACCGAAAATGGAAACAAAAAAAAAGCAGTTCCGGCATTAGCCAGAACTACTTCGTTTGAATTAAACTTGAGTTGGAACTATATGAAGAGATTCTATTCTTCCACAACACCAAGTGCTTTATTTTTCTCCTTAAAACGGCTGTTATGGGAAGACACATAGGCAACTTTCTCCGCCTCAGGGTCCACATACAGTTTTGCACTGTTTACCGCGAGAGCTGCATCCGTAAATGTACCAGCAATCAGATACAGTTTACTTCCATAATCTACAAAGTCTCCTGCAGCGAAGACGCCTGGAATATTCGTTTGCAGCTTCTCAGTTGTGGTGACATGCCATTCACCAAGATCAAGTCCCCAATCCCGGATCGGGCCAAAATCACTCTTCATTCCATGGTTGACGATAATCGCATCCACATCAAGAACTTCACTCTCACCTGTCTCCACATGGGATATTGTCACCTGTTCAATGATCTCCCCACTTTGACTATGTAGGGTATCAACGGCGTATGGTGTACGAATATCCACTGAGGATTCTCTCATCCGCAGTACATTGCGCTCCAACCCGCCAAAGCGGTCACGACGATGCACCACTGTCACTTGTTCTGCCAGTGCTTCAAGCTCATTGGCCCAATCGACAGCGGAGTCACCCCCACCAGAGATCAGTACCCGTTTGCCACGGAAAGGTTCCAGCTCCTGTATTGTGTAGTGAAGATTGGTAACCTCATAACGGTCAGCGCCCTCAAGCTCCAGCTTCGCCATTTTATATATACCATACCCGATCGCCAATATGACGGTACGTGTCCAGTGTTGTTCTCCTGTATGCGATGTCAGCAGAATCGTGCCATCAGGCTGACGCTCGAATCCTTCAATTTGCTGTTCAAACACAATCGTTGGCTCAAAAGTTCTAGCCTGTTCTTCCAGCTGTTTAATCAAATTTTCACACAAAATTGGGGTAACGCCGCCAACGTCCCAAATCATTTTCTCTGGATAAAAGAGCATGCGACCACCTAATTTATCCCGCGCCTCAATCAATTTGGTCTTCATATCACGCATCCCGCTGTAAAATGCAGAATACATGCCGGCAGGTCCCCCGCCGATAATTGTTACATCATATAATTCCAAATGCTGATCCATGTAGTTACCTCCATCAGTTCGATCCAAAGCACTCGACTATTTGATATCGATTCTCATTATCACTCTTTCCCTAGTCTACTGGGAAACTTATCAAATTACAATGGCTAAAATTCAAACATTTCTTATACAAAACTGCCATCGGTTATTTATCTGTTGATTACTTTACTTTGGGAGCTGCGAGTAGATGCTCGGCAACAAAATCAATTTGCTATTATCCCTATATTATAGATGATAATAATTTTCATTATCAACTGTATTTTGACCAGAATTCAATTTTACCAACCAATGATCCGAAAGATTTACTTTTGTTTCGCTATCTTCGTGAACCATGCTGCCAATTCCTCGGTCTGATCCAACGTTGCAATGGGGTCAAAGTACCATGAACGATCCGGACTCCAGATAAACACACGATCATTCTTGACGGCATCAAGCGAACTCCATACCGGCTTGGATTTCAATTCCTCTACAGTCAGGTTGTCTGCCGTAAGAATAATGTAATCACCAGCAAATTCGGGAATGGATTCGGACGAAACTTCAACAAGCTGATCTTTCATTAAAATCTCTTTTTTGGCAGCCGGAGGATTCAATCCGAGAGCACTGTACACAGCTTGACCTCCACGCCCAAAATTATCACCAAAGGCTAATGGGGCTTTATCGTAAAATTGCATAACGGATACTTCTGCATCTGCGTCGATTGCTTCACTTACACGTTTCTTGGCATCCGCAATTCGTTCGTCGTAATCGGCCAACCATGACTCAGCCTCTTTTTCTTTGTTCAACGCTTTACCGAAATAAGCGATCTCTTCATAGGTATTTTTCAACTCACCATAAGGAACAACAAGCGTAGGCGCAATTTTGCTAAACGAATCAAACAAGTCAGGATCACCCGTGACAATCAGGTCTGGTTGAAGTTCCAATACCTTTTCAAGAGAAATGGTTTCGTATTCACCAATATTCTCTACGCCCTCAAGTGATTTGATAAAATACGGATTCTTCAGATTCATTTCCGGTGTACCGACTGGCTTGATTCCCAGAGCAATCAGGCTTCCCAAATATAAATCAACTACAATTCGCTTGGGTTCAGCCGGTACCGTGATATCTCCCTTAATTGTCGAGATGATCCGAGGCTCGGAAGTGCTCGATTGGCTATCTGCCGTTACTATGCTAGTGGTACTCGAAGTCCCATTTCTTCCCGCTGTTTCTCCCCCAGAATTACTAGTTGCCCCTGGCGAGCAGGCACTCAGCAGTAAAGTAAGACTTAATAAAATACTAAACAGCATTCCCGTTCTGGTCTGTCTATTCATGTACAATGACCCTCCGTGTTTATATTGATAATGATTATCATCATCGTTATAAACATACCTTTCCACTCTTCCACTGGAAATGTCATTTCGCGCCAAGGTCGATGTCAGATCAGGCCATTTAAGGGGTCCAGATGTTTTCTCCTTGAACTGAAGCGGAGAAACACCTGTATGTTTTTTGAACATACGTCCCAGATAATATCCGTCCGGATAACCGATGCCTGCTGCGATCTCATCCAATGTAGCGTCGGTACGCAGCAGCATCTCCTTGGCCTTGAACAAACGGAACTGAATCAAATAGTCGATTGGACTATAACCCGTAACCTGTTTGAACTTGCGGGACAGACTTCTGGGACTGCTGCCAACCTTCTCGGCCAAAACATACAACGTCAACGGCTCAGCATAAGAGGATTCCACTATTTTGATGACTTTGCTGACCTGATCCGTAACAGAATAGCGAGCTGCAGCATGAGGAATTTGTGCTGATACTTGCTCTACAAAAGGATAAAACAGGCTTTTGGCCTGAAAATGATGTAAGGGGTTCTTTTGATTCCATAACGTGTGTATCTGTTTTACTTGCTCATAAAGCACAACTGGTGACTTGGGGGCAAAACCATAGGTTAACTGAAATGGATTCATGCGCTCCATCATGTTGCCCAAATCGGTTCTTCCTCCACTTGGCAGACTTACTTTGTACATAAGGTAAAACAGATTCAGTCCGGATTGTCCAGCTTCAATATGCAGCACACTTCCCTTTCCACCATGAAGAACATAAAAACGACTCACTTCATGCTTCTGGTCGTTTATGGTCACATAGGCTTTACCCTGGATGGTGAATACAAACGTGCTTGCAGGAAATTTATAGGTTAGCTCCTCCGTTGGCCCTAACTCCATATAACGAATATCCGCAATACTCACAGCAGCATAGTTCCAGAGTATGTAATAATTATTCCACATTTCATTAACCCAACTCCGTCTAATAAATTGACTAAACTGTCCTTCACTCATTGATAACCATTATCAATTATTCTCAGCAAGTAAGCAACATACAAGTGACAGTCAATTTATTCTCCAGCATATCTTCACTCGCTTCTCGAAACATCCGATATATGTAAGTAGATCCACGATATAACGAATATAAGGAGAAAATTATGAATTCAATTTCACCTGCCGCTAAAAGCAGCTTCACCCCCGGAAGCCATATCTCCAGCAGAGAGAAGGAAATTCAGGGACTTATGCAGCAGAAGGTCAGACTTAATGAAGAAGTACAAGCTGTAAAATCCAATGATGAACTGGACACCAAAACCAAAGCAGCACGAATTAAATCATTAACGAGCTCCATTACGCAAATCGATACGCAGATTGCCCAGATCAAAGCAGAAGAAATGGAGGAAAAGAACAAATTAAAACAGCCTGAGAAGACCAAAGAACAACAACCTCAGCGTAATGATGAAGCTCAAACCCCATCCATGGACCATCTAATTAAGCATAGTCAGACTTATGATCAGTTAGGTAAACTGGTCGGTTTGCGAGATCGTATGAACAGTTCCATACAGACCATTGAAGGGGAAACCAAGTTTGACCGACTGGTTCTGGAGATTAATGCTGGTAATGATGCTGGCAAATCAATGATGCTTGAGAATGCTGAACGTACCGTATTCCAGAAAAAAAGAGAAGTTGTTCAGGACATCAGCTCCCAAATGAGCAAAGTAGGTCAGAAGATTGGAGAACTGATGAAAGAGATACATCAGCCTGAACCCAAAGAATCGGTTTCGTCTTCTACACCTTCATCCTCTGCGGAAAAGGAAAATCAGGAAGTCGTTGAGGGAAACAAAGCTGAAAATAAATCGAAAATTTCCAAAGGTACACAGAATCATAACGACCCAGGGAAAATTCAAGAAACACAATCCAATGCATCCCCTGTCCCATCCTATACATCGCTCGACATTCGGGTTTAATTAGATTACATAATAGATAGCTATTCTCCAATAAAAAACCGTTATTTACCAGGTCTCTTCTACCTGATAAATAACGGTTTTTCCGAATTTGGTCATTTTCCCGACAGTGATGGTTATACAGCTTCCTCATTCCCACAAATAACGCTGCCATTTACCGATTTACATACTTTTTTAATCCGGGTCGCCTCACTCACAATTTGATCAATGTTTTCATACTGTTGTCTACGGTTTGTGACCACAGCAATCGACACCGATACAAGCGGTATGGGTCGGTTCAGTCCAGAACGCCCTTCCCCCAAAACATATTGATTATCCAAGTCATCCTGATTGTAAAACATTCGCTTGATCTTCTCAAAACCTGTTATTACCTCTTCACAAACGTACCTAAAGTCATGATGATTTAATATCACAATAAAATCGTCTCCCCCGATATGGCCCAGAAAAGCTTCTGGAAAAACAAAAAGCTTCCGGAGCAGGTTAGCAGTAGCTTGAATAAGCTGATCCCCCATTTTGAATCCATAGCTATCATTGTAGGATTTAAATTGATCCAAATCTATGTATAGAACACTAAAATAATCAAGCTGCAGTAACTGATCCAATCGTTCATCTATAATTCGGTTGCCTGGAAGACCTGTCAAGGGATTCATGAATATCGCCATCTCGGCTCGAACATCCGCAACAGCAAGCAGCAGACGCCGGATACTAACTGCTCCATACAAAACGCCTTCAGCTGTTATAAGCACTAGATCGTATAACTCTTCTTCAGATCGATTCATAGCCAGAACGCTTACGTCCGTAATCTGTTCAGCGTAATCGACAACCAGTGCCCGAGCGTTCATAACCAGTTCCACAGGGCGTCCCATATACAAATTATAGCCGTATTGTGTACCAATCTGCTGGAAGAAACGAGCTCGCATCATTAATGACACACCTTGTTCCCCCATAACCGCCACACCTTCCAGATTGGGATTTGATTTAAAAAGATTGTAGACGATATCACATTTTGTTTCAGGCGCAACTACAGGAATCGTATCGGCTATCTCACCTATCTGCGTAAATATACCATTCGCCTCCTCTATACCTAGCCATACCATCTACTTTTCAAATCTTTAATCACCCCTATGGAAAAAATAAGGGAGACGGCCTTAATACTGTATCAGGCCTTCCGAGTGCGTAACCCTGACCGTATTCGATACCTTCACGACGCAAAAATTGAATTTCCTCGTAACGCTCGATACCTTCCGCGATGATACTGGTCCCCGAGTCGACAGCAAATTGTTTAAGAATCCTTACAATGTGTTGCTGATCCGGATGTGTGTCCACTCGACTAATCAGCGCTCTGTCCACTTTAATAAAATCCGGTTTTAGACTTACAATCGCCTTCAGACTGCTATACCCCGAACCCGCATCATCAATGGCAATCCGAAAGCCCAGTGAGCGATAATTCGAGAGAATGCGTTCGAATTCTAAATAGTCCTGGACTGCCTGTTTTTCGGTTAGCTCGAAGACCACTTGCTCAGGGGATAGACCATAACTGTTCAGCAGAGTGATTGTTTCTCCGCTGCGGTAAGTGGAATCCGCTAAAACCTGAGGATGTATATTTAAAAAAACGACGGTATTGTCGGGATAACGCTCTGTCGTTAAAGAGGCACTAAATCTTTCAATCGAAATCTCACGACAGAAGCGCTCAAATGTGAACACCTGATCCGTATGACCAATGAATTGATAAAAAGATTCTGCATTTGGAAAAAGATTGGATACGGGAGGACGGTTCAATATTTCGTAACCAAGACAGCTCCCACTTTGCAGATTCAAGATTGGTTGAAAATATGTAGTAAGCATTCTATTGCGCATAATATTTTGCAGTCCGGTGAATTGCCTGTAACTAAGCATAGATTGTTGAAGGGATTTATGTACATATCTCAAAGAATGGTATAGTTCATTTATGTATGTGCAGAGAAGGGTCGTTCTCTTCATATTATTCATCCTTTATACCTATAATGTGATCTTGTCAGTGGTCACATCGTACCACTTTCTTGCCGAGAAAGCGTTAACTGCAAGTAAAAGTTTGTAAAAAGTTTCACCATTTGAGATGTATATCTAAGAAAGTCTCACTGCAGCCCTCCTGTTTATCACATTACTTCAATTTATTTATTGGAATTGTGCATTATTTGCGAAAAAAAACACCACGTTTTCTATGGGTCCTGGAAGACTCAATAAAAACGTAGTGTTCGCTTATGTGTAAATAAGTTCAAAAATTATATGTTTCATAATTATTATTCCTGATCCTTTCAGGACACCTTATGCTCAATTCTCAGCTTGTCAGCCACCATCGCGATGAATTCTGAATTCGTTGGTTTCGACTTGCTGATGTTGATCGTGTAGCCAAACAGGTGGCTAATGCTGTCGATGTTACCACGCGTCCATGCCACTTCAATGGCATGACGGATCGCACGTTCGACGCGAGACGGCGTTGTTTTGAATTTTTCGGCAATCGCTGGATACAGAAATCCGCTAGTTTAAACGGTCAACGTGACGCAAAGTTTAGCGTGAACATACGCGAAATAGTCTGTCGCTATAGCGATAAAGATTTCGCAGCTTTATCGGAACATTTAGCGTAAATTTATCGCTAAAGGAGGCGCTGATAAATGGCGCAGAAAACACCGAAGTTTACGTTTGTATCAAAAGAGGGTAAGCCGCTTAAACTTGCGTTGGGAGATCGCATTGCGCAGTTTCTCGATTCTAAGCGCAGAGAGCGCCGCGCAGTAAAAACGATTAGCGCCTACGCGCAAGTTCTGAATCAATTCGAGAAGTGGTATATTGAGCGCGAGTATGACGAAATTAATACGGAGATCCTACGTGAGTACATCGAATATCTTTCGTTCGGGAAGGTACGGTGGGACGATCATCCGACGAGCCCAAACGGTGCAAAAGGACTCTCCCCTCGGACGATAAACAACGTCATACGGAATATGCGCATCTTCTTTAATTACTTAATAGAAGAAAGAGTAATTTCATACAATCCGATGGAGGCGGTTAAGTACCAAGCAGAGGCGAAAGACACCTTCGATATATTTACAGACGACGAAGTGGTCAAGCTACTCAGCGCTCCCAATCGACGAGTATACACAGGCCGCCGCGATTATTGTATGATGCTTCTCCTCTGTGACACTGGTCTACGTATTAAAGAACTGACGAGTCTGCGCGTATCAGACGTTAACTTTAAGACGCGGCAAATTATAGTCCGCGCTGAAACGTCAAAAACGAATATGACTCGCGTGGTCCCTATTTCCCCGCTGACCGCCCGTGAGCTTGAGAATCTAATATCGTACATGGACGTCAGCGAGGATGATCCGCTTTGGCTCACACAATTCGGGGAACGTTATTTCGGAGATACTTTCGCGAAAATGCTTAAACTTTATGCGAAGCGTGTTGGCGTAACTGGACCGCGAGTATCGCCGCATACTTTTCGGCATTACTTTGCAGTGAAGTTCTTACGCGAAGGCGGAGATGCATTGACACTGGCGCGAATTCTAGGTCATACGTCGCTTAATATGACGCAGGTATACGCGAAGTTTACAGGGACAGATATACGCGAACAGCATGATAAGGCAAGTCCAATTTCGAGCTTGATCGATAAAGGTAACGAGAAAAAACGCGGTAAACGAATATTCAGATAATTACCTCCCAATATATACAAACTTCTCCTTTCTAATATAATAGAGAGGAGATTTTATTTATAGGAGGTTACTTAATGAACCCTAATCTTTTAAATGAGTCAATTACTGGAGATAGAAATTTCGAATACTCTACTGGAATACAAATAAGAAGGGACTTTGATGCGATACTTGAAAGTTCTGAAAAGGAAATACTTACTACAATGAACGAATTTTCATTCGATGATTACTTAGAGCTCTTTGATGTAGGGTTAAATCTAACTATTGAGGTGCGCTCAATACTCGATGCAACTACTCCAACCGATCAAGATCAACTCCCCTACCTGATATTATCAGCTAAGATAACGAATCTTTTGATTGCCTTGAGGAAAATACTTCGAGCTGGTCTGCCTGACGCTTTTAAGTGTTTGTTCAGGCCATTGACTGAGGCTTTTGATACTTTTTATGTATGTTTAGTTGACACTGATTTTCGACAAGCTTATGGGAATATAAGTGAGATGTATGATAATAATGAGTTTTGGTATAAGAATGCTAAGTATGACCGAATCAAATCTAAGATACATAAAATGTTTACGGATGCAAGTGGAACAGAAGATCAATTCAATTTTTACAATGAAAAAAGAAAAACACAGCAAAAATTCTTGTCGGAATCATTACACTCTTCTTTTAATGCTGCATTTGCAACTTACTTTACTCCTACGATTAGAGGAGAGCTTCCTTTAAAGGAATTCGGAAATGTTACTACTGCTTACCCAGCAATGTTAATAAATTTATTAGAAGAGATATCAATTTTTAATTATGTGCTTCACCATGCTTGTGTGACTAAACGAATTAATTCAAACATTCGAGCTACAGTGTTTATTAATAATAAATCCTTCATTTATCTCTCTACTAAGTACGCCGATTTATTTGATAGATATCTCCCCACACTTCATGAAAGAACTAGCTCACTCTTAAAGGAACTTGAATTGGCAAAAGAACAGCTACGTACTCAAAACAGCCTCGAATAAACGCAGAAAAGGCGCAGCCCTCAACGGAACTTAATCCGCGAGAACTGCGCCTCATTTCATTCGTCGACTTTACGCCTATTTGTTACGTATTATTCCGCTTTCTTAATCGCCTTCGCCCCGATATCATACAACTTACACGCGGCCAGTCCCGTCATGATACCCGTCATAATCCCGTCAGCCAAGGAATCCACCGGAATGTAAAAGAGCCCCGCGCCTAGTCCGAGCACCATCGATAGTAGCGGAATCCATTTCGCCGGCACATACAATTTCGCGAACTCACCAACCGCAATAATCACCGCAACCACTACGCCGATTTCGTACATACTATACGCCCTCCTTCGTAATAGTCACCGTTTTAGTCTTCGCGTCCCACGTTACCTTTGCGCCTAACGCCTCGGCGACTGCCCGCGCCGGTGTATACGTAGTCCCTCCGTCAAGCACGCCCTCCGTCACTTTCTTACCGTTGACTACTACGCTAACAATTACGTCCTTTTTCACGTCAGCATCCGCCACCTTTTCGTTTAATTTCGCTTGCACCGCCGCTTTAAATAGGCCCCATCCGGTCCACGCACCACCATCGTACATTAGGCGCGGACAGATTTTACCGGACCAATCGTAGTGGCGGCGCAATCTATCTACGCCCCAGCCGCGCTCTTTCAACATCGACGCAACGAGAGTAGCCGCGTTATCTAGCGTCTTCGCGTAGCTGCCGCTCTCGCAGATTTCGATGCCGATTGACGTACGGTTGCCAGAACTTGCTCCGCTGCCATCTCCGGAATGCCAGGCGTTTTCGTTCAGCGGAATACACTCGACTGCCTCGCGCTCATCAACTACGATGTGGAACGATGCCGTACGCGTATTGGTCGGATTCGTCAGCCATGCGCGTTCGTTAGCTGCCGTACTTGACGGGTTTCCCGTATTGTGTATCGTAATCGTCGTCGCATTCATAACGAGAGACGGCCGTCTATTATTCGCTGTACCTTTCGGGATATAGTCCTTGCGGTAATTCATATTATCGCTCCCCTTTCATTACGGATTTGATTTCCGTTACATCAATCGCAAGCGTTTCGTACTGAGACGCCAACGTTTCGAAACGCCCCGTTAAATCCTCGGCCAGACGCATCAGACGCTCCTCTCTACGTAGCGCGTCCGAATACATCTGATCCTCGCGCTCTTTGGCCGCCGCTAACATACGCTCCTCACGCGCCTTACCGTCGTCCTGTATACGCGCCATCTGACGCCAAAGTAGGAATCCGACAACGACGAAAAGGACCGCAAATAGGCCCTCCTTCAACGCGCTATTAAATACCGCTTGCTCCATCGACTAATCCGCCTCCTCTTCCGCCTCAATCGCCGCAAGCGCGGAGCCGATTTCGTGATCTATTGCGCGGAGTATTTCCGCCTGACTGTCCGGATGATATGCGAGGTGCGGACAATTCCGGAACAGGTTGCGCCAGGTCTATCGTACATTCGAGTAACGTGCGTGATTTCATCGCGATTCTCCTTTAACGCAAATAAGGCCCCGCCGATGTTGGCGAGACCCTGCGTAGTTTATTCGTTTATTTAAGCGCGGCGAGTGCGGCTTCGGCTTGCGCGATGTCTGCGTTGGCTTGCGCTATATCTGCGTCATACAACGCGAGCTGATCCTTGCGTGACTGGATAACACTAGCTTCTGCTCCCGCGCTGGTTAACCGATCTATCTCAGAGACTATCTCTTCGCGCCCCTTTAGTGTAGGTGCTAGAATTCTCTCCCGTAAGATTTCAAGGGATGACTCTATACTCGCTTTAGACTGGCCAGCGAATTTGTTCTCAGAAGAAATCTCAGTATTTTCGGACTGCGATACAGCATTGTCCGACGTTGTAACTGTAATAGTTTTTCCTTCCACTCTGATATCCGCTCCTATCGCCTCAGATATTCCGCGAACAGGTACGTTAGCCTTTCCATCAATAATCGCGCCTTTATCCGCGAGCTTCTGCCCGTTTACAATGACGGTGTACTCTCCGGATACCTTCTTACCGACGAGTGACTTAACGCTGTCCGCAAATGCGCCGGCAGATGTCGAAAGAACGAATCCGATCAAAATACCGCCGGCAATGTATGCTACTTTTTTCATGCTTAACCCTCCGCGAATCTAGTAGTTGGTTCATATTTCCTATACTACCATTACGCGGACGAGGTTGTGAAGGTTCCGCCACCAGATGTTTGGTTTTGCGTGTTGCCGTGGTTGTGATTTGGTACGGATACGGTATGTGTGTGACCTAGCGAAGCCTTTCCGTTAATAGCGGTCCACATCGAGTTTAAAGTATTCTGTAGTCCGACAACCTCAGATATAGAAATTTGCAACCCTGTCACTGCTCCGTTGAATTGGGCGCTACTCCTAAACTCCGCAGGCCCCGCGATAATTGGCGCACCCTGCAACCGTATCGGATTCCCCGTATTATTCGATCCGATGAACACGTCGTTACTAAATATCGTAAGTTGCCCACTATTCTGGTACGAATTAATCTCGCCAGCCAGTGCGCCGCCCGATCCGAAGAAAGATAACGCAGCCATTCCGTTATCTGAACTCGTACTAATTCGGATACGAGCCGTACCGGACGCGTCATAGCTTCGGAGTCCTTGCGAATCCAACTCAATCCGCCGACCACCTGTAGCTGTACGGATTAACGCGCCTGTCAGCGTACCACCAGTGATTTCGCCCTGGGCCGTGATGTTTCCGGAGAACACTCCGTCCTTCCACGTAGACGCGTTAAGGTTCGACTCGAAGATATTCGCGGAGGTTGCGGTCAGACGATTCATCGTGACGTTACCTTGGAAGTCTAGACGGAATGGCGCGGAGTTAAAATTAGCGTGGCCCGCCGACATTCCCGCCGTTTGGTTCAGCAAGATTATGTTATTTCCGCTACCAACGCTAAGAGACGAGAAGTTACCGATCTGTCCGATAATCCTCTCGCCCATAATTCCGTCAGCCGTAATCGCGGCTCGTATCGTATTCCACCCGTCAGTAGATACGCCTAGGCCAGCGGACGTTAACCGAACCTGGCGCAAAGGGTTCGACTTGTCTCGCGCAAGGATTCCGCCTTCTGGCGGGTATACGAGCTCCGTTTTCGAGTTGTTAATATCCGCAATGGCGACCTTCGCGAAGCTCTCAAACACTTCCGTACGAATCGTCCCCGCGCTCATAATATCGTTAACAATCCGCTTGGCCCGGTCAAGATCAGCAATAATATCGCTGAAATCACGCGTCATTACGTTAGCCACCGTTGCCTGCGTGTGCTTATCGCGATCGAACGGATACTCGGTCAGCTCCGTAACGCGTGACGTAATATTCGCGAGGCCCATCTCCGGGTCGTAACAGTAAACGACGTCGCCGAGAGCCGCGCGGGACTCCGTGCCGTCGATTTTGTGAATGTCCGCTGCACTTACGGAAAGCTCAAGCGCAGGCACCTCGTTATCCGCGAGAGCCTTACGCGTCTTCCGTACGAGTTCCGCAACATCCGTAATATTCTGCTCGATGATCTCCCCGTCATAAAACGCGATGTCAGACGTAGCCCAGGCGCCTGCGTATTGAGACACGAGATAATTCGATTGGAGCACGCCGTTAACGATGGCGCCTGGAATTGCCGCCAATCTCGCGCGCTCATCTGCGTTTAGTATAGTCGCAGGCTGTCCGATCCACGTGCGGCCATCTTTCATTTGCGCGTACATACGGGTGACTAGCGCGCTGCCATCGTCACCATACGAAGAGGATACGATGTTTTTATTGATGCGGTATTGATGGCCAAAGTCGCCGCCGATCTTCTTCCGCAAGTGGATGACGAAATTATCCGGATCAACTTCTACAACATACATCGAGATTACCGCGTTCAACGCTTCGAGCGCGTTCGTACGGCCCCAGTCCTTAACGTCGTACAAATCGAACGTATCGTCGATCGAGAACGTAAAGCGCCCACCAGTCGCCGCGCTAATCGTATCGGTAAGCCGCGAAATATGAACGCCGTACGCCTCCGAAATATACGAAGAGTACGGCATTTTGTAGTCCGCGAGTTTAAACATAATGTGCGAACACGACACTTGCGCGGTTAGCGTTTTACCTTCGCGATTACGTCTGCGCGAGTTGATAACGTAGAGTTGGCCGCGCTCGTCTTGAACGTGGCCTTTTAACGTTATAAGTTCGCGATATTCATCGGACGTCATCGGTATATTAAACGTCAGTGTGTAGTCCGAGTTGATACGGCGCTGGCGTTGGACATCGTACGCGGACGGGAGGACTCCGATGGGATTGCGTGATTTATCGTATATGCGTAAGATTGCGATTCACCTCCGATCATTTCTAACGTGGATATGTTTCTCTGCGTACTACCGAATCAGGAAGCAAGATTGGGTACGTATGATAGATGATTACGTCGTCGTTGGAGTCTACCGACAAAATCGAGTTACTGACTTCTCCCACTTCTGTTAGGAAAAGTAGACCATCCAATATCTCCATGAAATAAGGAGCCCCTAACATTGAAAACTTATCGTACAAGTTTATATAGTTGCCCAGGGCCAATTCGGTCAGGCTCGTGCATCGTAGAATATTAGGGGCAATGGAGTATCGCTCGTCCCCCATAGATGTGAGGTAGTAATCTCCGTTGTATTTTTCAACGTCAATTAGTCCCGTAAACTCATTAGGGATAACAAATTGGTCTACAATCTCAAAGTTACCGGTCCTGTAGTTTGTAACAAATATTTTATTCGATCCTGACAGGAAGTACATGTAACCATCAATAACTTTGATAGATCTGCAGTATGAATTACCAAGAAACGTTAGTGTTTTGTGGTATTCCTCTACAAGCAACCCATTCACTTTCTGATAACAATAGATGGTTTGGGTTTGGGAAGAAATAACATAAAACCGACTATTTGTGTATAACGTCTTGTGCGGACGATATCCAACATTAGGGATGGTTTGTATTCTCCTAAAACTTGAATCGAATACTAAAACTTCATGACGCCCGGCGTTATCTACTACGTAAATATTACCATCTGTAGCAATACTATGAGGACCGGAAAATTCATAGTTGACCTCATTCCATTTACCAATTTCCAGATTGATATTACTACTGTATATGATTCGATGGTGGTAGCAGTCAACAATAAAATACTTATCATTTAGTTTGTTAATCTGAGTAGGCACATAAAGCCGATCATGCGGATAAACTTTAGTTAAGAAAATCCCGCTACCTTCACAATAGAAAACGTGCTGAATGCGTTAATATTCAGCGTTACTTCCGGTCCAGCATCTTGGTAGCAAGAGATTTTAATAACATCACCTACCTCGCACTGCTCTAAGGCAGATAAAGAACTTCTGATTGCCGGTATTTGCCCAGAATCATTTTTAGCGTTATTGGTTTGATATGCAAGATAA
The DNA here is from genome assembly GCF_045040695.1 of Paenibacillus sp. FSL K6-0108. NCBI lineage: Bacteria > Bacillati > Bacillota > Bacilli > Caryophanales > Paenibacillaceae > Paenibacillus > Paenibacillus sp. FSL K6-0108. Next base: position 5,051,405 of record NZ_CP150288.1, read on the forward strand.
TTCCCGTTTTTTTCAAACATGATATTTCTAAAACCCACAGCATTGGCGCTAAATACAATATTCGCATAAATCAAATACGTCCCAGCTTCATTAATGATGATCTCGCCGTTATTCCCCTGAGACACAAAGTCGTTTGTATCAAAATTCTTTGTATCCCAGTTCGGAGTTGTCCAAGTTAAATATGGCAAGGGCTTTACTGTCGCAGTCGTATATTTTGCGCGTGGCGGATCTGCCATGTTATTGTGGGTCTTTTTGTCGGCAGCACTCATGATACCGCCATCTGTTTCTGTTGCAGTGGGAATAGGATCTGCTCCGTGCTCCGTATGACCAGCACCGTGCTCACCGGGCGTAGCTGTTCCCGTAGCTGTAACAGTTAGCGTCTTCGTTGCAGGATTCGCGGACACAGTAATTCCTATACCGCCCGCAATAGTCAACGTATCGGATTCCGCGCCAGCCACGACGTTGTTCACCTGTGCGAATGCGTTCTGGTTAACTTCTGCACCTTCCTCAATTCCGGCCAGCTTCGTATGCTCTGCGCTAGTTAAATGCGCGACATTGTCCGCTTCGTGTTCAACAAGTCCCGCCTGAACCGCATCAACTTCTGCCTTACGCGCGATATCATCCGAAGCACTTGGCGCAGCTACCTTCGCACGTCCTGTGCTATCCCGCTGCATAATCTTCCCTGCTGTTGCTGCTGGCGTAGATCCGTGCGCGGTCTGTGCGGCGATGTGCGTGTCGTGTGCGTCTAGTTCCGTTTTAATAGCGGAATAGTTTACGTTATGCTTCGCGAGGTTCGCCATATCCAGCTCTTTGTTAATCGTCTGCGGATTAAATGCCATTGTCCGCGCTCCCTTCGTTAGTAGAGATATTTGTAACGGAAGACGAACGCAAGTGATACCGCAAGACCCGCGCCTCCAACCGTAATCGTCGTTGTTCCTGGATTCAACGCAAAAAAGACGCCGTTACTAGAACCGTAGGCGTTGACTCCGTTCTTTTTAACCGTATATTTTTCGCAATTGATTTCCCATAAATCGGACGCAGTACTCGTTGCGTTGATTACTATCGTTTGGCTTCCGTTAGACAACGTAAGATTCGTAAACGCTCCGCTCACTTTAATCACGGGCGATTGCGGTAAGGTCCCTTCGTTCCGGACCGGCATTGTACCCGCGGCATTAAAAAACTGCGCGTAATCTGAATATACGTAGCCTTGCCCATACGAAAGTCCCTGCCCGTACTCATTGACCGCGGTATCACGTAAGGACTGCGGCCACGGATCATTCATTTTAAGCGGAAGGTTAATCGTGCGACTTCCAGTTGCCTGTACCGAGAGTGTTCCGCTATACACCACCGGATATCTTTTCGCGGGCAAATCGTGAAACTCAACGTATATCTGCGGACCGTGTACGCTCATCATCGCCGCCAATTGCGCAAGCGCTGCGTGATAATCCTGCGCGAAGCAATATAGCGTAACGTTAATTACGCGCGGACCGAACGTTGATCCGAAATCAATAACTCCGTCAGACCCCGCGAGTTTAACCGTATTGTCCTCCGTTTCAGGAAGAACGGGCAGGCTCCGCTCGGTTAAAGCGAAGCCGATCGTTTCGAGGTCAATCTCGTTTATCTTTATGCCCCATTCCGTCATTAGCGCGTCTTCACCCCTTGCGTCTGTAATCGTTGAACCGCGCGCGCTCTCTCGTCGTACAACGTCTCAGTATCCGCCTTATCCGTAAGTGTCACGTCATTAACGGACATGTCGATGTGATTGACAACTTGCGTAGGTGCTGCAACGCTATCCGATGGACCGTCCGCAATCATACGGAACAAGTTACCGATCTGCGCGTCATTCAGAATCATTTCTCCCGCGTGAGCAATTACCGGTACCGCCGATCCTGCAGCGCCTTGGACGATTCCGCCTGTAGCGAACGCCTGTAACTTCCCGGTATCCTTCTCAATGCCGTAAAGTTTACGCAGCTCATCGTTACGTGCGCTGAGTCTCGCCATTTCGGCAGTGTCTCCGCGTGATTTGGCGGCCGTCCAGGCATCCTTATTCGCGTTATACTCCGCAAGGTCTGCGTTCTCTCCACCTACCGGAGCCGCTAACGTTGCGAGTGTGGCGTTGTAATCCGATACGAAGCGGTCAAGCTGCGCCAAGATATCCGCATTAGCTGCGGCGTTAGCATTCTTCCGGAACTCGGAGATAGCGGATTCGATGACCTTGATATCGTCGGAATACGATTCGAATGCGGATTTAAGCGCGTCGTATTTGGCCTCGACTTGCGTCTTCTCATCGTCAAACGCGGCTGTACGCTCATCTTTCTCGTCCTGCAGCGCTGTCTTCTGAGATTCGAGCTCACGTTTACGCAGGTCACGCTCATGTTCAAGGATCATCCGGTCACGTTCTTTAATCAGGTCTTCGCGCTCCTGGATACCTTCCGGACTTACCGCCGACCCAAGCAAGTCGATCCGTGCATTCTTCTCCGCAAGCTGTGTCTCGTAATCGGCATCGGAATTGTACTCGGCTTCCTTCGCTATGAGCGCGTCGATTGCTGCGATCTTCTCATCCTGGGCGCTAACGTACGCCTTCTTCCGTTCTTCGATCGCATCCAATTCGGCTTTCTTCGCGCTGTCGACCCCGGCCTTCTGAACCTTAACGAGCTCATCCGCTAGCTTCTCGGTATCTTGCGCGAGCTTCTTACGGAGACTGTAAAGCTGCTCCTCAGCGCGTTCGTAATACTCCGAATCCTTAGCGTGGCGGTCTCGGACGCGTGTCCATGCGGCAATCTTCATTTGCGTAATCTCAAGTTCCGATTTACCTGCGGCCTCCATGCGGCGTTCTTCCTTCGTAATCCACTTCTCGGAGTTTCCGAACGCGTCCGCTATAGCCTTTTCGTTAGCTCGCGCCAAGTCTTTCCGCGCTTGATATACCTGTTCGTCGGCCTTCTTATACTCCTCGGAATCCTTCTTATAGCGATCCCTTACGCGAGTCCAGGCGGCAAGCTTTGAGTTAGCCATTTCAACTTCGGATTTACCGGCATCCTCCATACGGCGTTGGTCCTTATCGATCCAAGTCGATGAGAAGTCATAACGGGCCTTGACGCTGTCTTCCTGTAGCCGCTTGAGCTGCAGATTTAACGTACGCGCGTCCTCTACTGTTTCTTTGAGGTGCTGCGCATGGGCCTTTTTGAGCTTTTCATAGGCTTTGATCTGTTGTTCGGCGGACCAATCGTACATGTCGGCTTGGTAACGGATCGTGGCGAGCTCAGCGTTATACGCTTTGTCTCGCAATTCCTGAGCAACTTCGGCCGCGGATTTCTCTTTCTTGGCCTTTGCGGTAGAGGCTTTCTTCCCTCCGGACTTCTTCTTACTATCTCCGCTCAAGTTAACGCCGCCTGCAGTAGACGTATTGGTGCGGATAAGCGCCGACCCGTCCGTCAGTCCTTGCTTATACTGTTCAACCTCGCGGATATGCTGCGTTTGGTCGTACAGGTCTCCGGACAGCCCTCCGAGTTTCTGCTGTACCTGAGTGGCGTAATCACTCGCGTTATTCTGAATGTGGCCCTCGATCGTAGGGTTCACGCTGACGCCGCCAATGCCGGTTACCTTCTGCTTCATACCGTTAGTGGCTCCGGCAACCGCGCTTAAGGTACGTAACAACGCCTGATAGTTGCTGATCTGCGCCTCAATCGACGCCTTCTGCGCTCTGGCAGTTGCCGCGAGATTGTCCATGTAAATAGCCATCATGCGCGCAGACTCATCAACGAAGTTCCTTTCAGCGGAGATATGGTCGTCAACGATGCCAATGTTCGTAAGACGCGCCGTTCCCTCGGAATCAATTTCGCGGATGAGATCCGGATACTCTTTGCGGAGTTGGTTCGTCAGGTCCGTAAGCTGCTGTTTCTGCGACGCGTCCATATTCTGAACGCCTTCCAACTCGCGGTATCTGGCGACCAGTTGTTCCGTCGCTGCGATCTTCTCCTTCTTCGCGATGAGGTCTTGCATCTCGGCCTCTTTCATTTTCAGAAGGGCAGGCGTGGAATTATCGATCGCTTGGTTCATCTCTTCGAGTTTGGCTGTCGCGTCCTCAACTCCGTCATAACCCATACCGCGTAGATTATCGTCCATCTCTTCGAGTTGATCGTTGATCTCAAGCATTTCGGTCAATAACGCCGGGGTTCCGAGTCCGTCACTTTGGAGCGCTTCGATCTCGTTGAGTCGCTTCTGCAGCTCGGCGCGCTTCTCAAGTTCCGTATTCAGGTCCGCGGTCTGCTTCTGCAACTCCTGCAATTCCGCTACCGAACGATCCATCGGCGATTGATTCAGCGTTTCGTTAAGCTTCTTCTGCGCCTCGTCGTGCTTCTTAACCGCCTCAGCCGCCTCGTTATTGCTTGATACAAGCGCGGATACTCCTGCCGCAACGAGTCCGAGTGTTACAGAGATCGCGAGCAGAATCGGGTTAGCCGCTGTCAGAGCTCGCAACGCGGTAGTCAACAACCGGATAGCTACGACCGCGCCCATAATCAGCGGTGTTACGGTTGTGAACGTCACAATCGCGTTCTGTGTGGCCGGGTTCAGATTGTTAAATCCGAGAAGCATTCCGGTGAGTGCATCGGCACCCTGACGAATAGCCGGCGCGAACTTATCACCGACGGAGATACCTACGGCTTCGAGCGCGGAAGTGAGCTCGTTAATTGATCCGTTCAGCGTATCCATTTGGACTTCCGCAATCTCTTTCGCGGTGCCTCCGGAATCAATGAGCGACTGCGTGAACGACTCGAACGCCGCTTGGCCGTTATTGATTAGCGTGAGGAATCCCGCGGTAGCTTCCTGACCGGCGAGCGTTGCCGATACTTCCGCCTGTTGTGCTTGCGTCAATCTGCCGAATGATTTTTCGAGCTGACCGATAATCTCTCCGAATGGGCGAACGTTACCGAGCGAGTCGGTTACGCTAATGCCGAGCGTCTTCATCATGCCCGCGGCTTCCTTCGTAGGAGCGATCAGACGGAGCATAATTGCGCGAAGTTGTGTACCAGCCATTTCGCCTTGGATACCAGAGTTAGAGAGCAACGCAACGGCTGCGGCAGATTCTTCAATCGATACGCCTGCGGACGCGGCAACCGGAGCCAAATATTTCATCGCCATCCCCATCTGCTCGATATCCGTATTAGCTGACGACATAGCCTTCGCGATAACGTCCGCAGCTCGGCCGGTCTCCTCCGCCTTCATACCGAATCCCGTAAGGATATTCGAAGCGATATCGGCCGTCCGCGCAATCTCCATCTGGCCCGCTGCAGCGAGGTCAAGTACGCCAGGCATCGCGCCCATGATCTGGCTCGTCTTAAATCCCGCTTGAGCCAAAAATGACATTCCCTCAGCCGCTTGCGAAGCAGAGTAAACCGTTGTCGAACCGAGCTCGATCGCCTGCGCACGGAGCTGTTCGAACTCTTCTCCGGTAGCCTGGGACAGCGCCTTTACCTTCGCCATGGACTGCTCGAACGTCGCGGCTGTTTGTACCGCTTTAGTAATGACCGCTGCCATTGCTACGGATAGACCGATATACGCGCCGCCTAATCTCGTAATCTCTAGTGACGCGCCTCCGGCTGCCTTTCCGCTCTTTTCGAGTCCGGCCGTAACCTTATCGATCTCCGCGCTACTAGCTCCGAGTCGCTTCATCTCTGCGCGGACGGCTTCGAGTTGTTTCCGTAGTAATTCCGGATTAGCCTTACGCAAACTTGCGTTAATCTTCTCAATCTGCGCGGCCGATGCGCCTACTTCTGATAGCCGCGTGTTAAGCGCAGAAAAAGAAGAGGACGCCGATTTTCCGGCGTCCCCGAGTTCCTTCGCTTTCGTCTTCGCTTTATCGATCGCTTGATTATAGCCGTTGATATCCGCTGTGATTACCGCGCGTATTCCTCCGACATCTACTGTACTAATCGTTATCACCTCTCTTTAGTGGCCGCGCAATTGTCTCCGCATAGCCTCAAATCCGGACTCGTCAAATTCCGCTTTGCTTGCGATATTCATGCCCGCGCGTTCCCGGAGACTTCCGACTAGCTTCTTCATGTCGTCGCCCGTCGAGTGTTGAACGGACAATGACGTCAGCCAATCCTCTGCATCTACTTTCCGCTTAGCTTCTAGCGCGGTAAAAATGTCCATGACAAAATAGCCCGATTCGAACTCGATCTGTGTCTTGCCGAGACGAACCGCGCATTCTATGAAAAACTCGTCTATCGTTACTCGGCGTTCACTGCGTCCGGAGCCGTTACTCCGCTCAGTCCCGCCAGACTCAGGACGCCCCGCCCGTTTTTTAACAGTTCACCGAAATTGTTCGCTTTAGCTACCGCGCCATAGAACGCAACTAGTTCGTCGATTGACGCGTTTTGTTCGATGTACTCCTCGTCAATGCCCGTCAGGACGGCCGTCACGCGCACGATATCGTCAAAGGATTCGCGGATAGCTGCAACGAAATAAGCCGCCTTGTCTCCGGGAGCAGCGGTCATTACACTCACGATGAGTTGCGGTACTGCGTGGATACTATCGAAAAGGTCGCGCCATTGTGCAATCGTGATCTTGCGTGGCGTTACCGTCTTGCCGCCGATCTTGTATTTGTTCGCGCCGATTAATCGCAATATTATCGCCTCCGTTAAAGTAAAAGCGGCCCCGAAGGACCGCCCGTTATTTCGCGCTATTACGGTGTTGCCGTGATTGTTTCGTCGCCCAGTACCGCAACTACGCCGTCCTCGTCCGGGGTCGACCGCAATGTGACGTTAGTGATCCGTTCGTTTTCGTTGTCATATGCGTAGCTGAGGTCCGTCTCGGAGTAAGCGAGTGGCAGCGTAACCCAGAAGTTAGGATCGTTGATCTTCGCCAGCGGTTTGATTACGGCTTTCTTCGCGGTATCAATCAAGTTCATACCGACGCCCGTTTTAATCTCGATCTTCGAATCTGTACCATCCGTTACGACAGAGGCGCCGGTCATGATTTTCGGAATAACGGATAGCTCATATTCCGCGAATGGGATAGTCACGCTGCAGTTACGGCCGGTGATCCGTTTACCTACGACAGTCTCGCCCGTTTGGTCCGTCAGTTGATCTCGGTAAGTCGTTTCAGTTGTAAAGGATACACCGCCGATTGTGGTCTCGAATGTTACTTTGCTGACACCGTCGCCATACTCAACGATGGCTGGGCCGAGCTCAATCTTGGAAAAGTTTTGTGCCATTAATAGGTTCCTCCTCATATTTGGACAACGCAAAAAGGCCGCCCACTAAGAGCCGCCTTAAATCGTTGTCAGTGTGAAATTTAATGAATACATCGTACGATCGTTCGCATCTTTTCCGAGGTATATCGGAGAGGACTGATTCGCACGACATTTGACTATGCGGACAGTCCCGAAGTAAAACTCGCCTTTACTTGCCAGATCCTCGTATATTGCGTCAGCTATTTGCGTAGCCTTAGCCGATGACTTGGCGCGCACCAGAACTTGAAACGCGGGCCTTCGCTTACTCGTCCATTCGCTCGGTTCATATCCGCCGCTCATACGCACGTAGGCGCAGTCGTCCGGATTCCCCGCCGCAAACTCATTAGCAACGTACGTATACGGAACGGCTACGCGCAAATACGCTGTAATGTCCGTAATCCCAAGAGTCGCCATTATTTCGCCAACCCCTTCCGTATCGCGTCCGCAATCAGACGCTGATAGAGCGACGCGTTTTGCGTTAACGGGTCTTCGAGATACTTCGGCTTCGTTCCGGGCGTAGTCGGATTCTGATATCCGCTCATTTCGTGGACGATCAGCGCGTAGTTAACACGGTTACCTCCGCTGCCTTTTTCAACTGCGGAAAAATAAACTTCGCCACGTACGCCGGTCGCATTCGCAGTAACGCGTTTACCTGACGTTTCCCTCAACGTACCTTTATCTAGTGGCGCCTCATCGCGCGACTCCGCAAGCAGAGCGTCGGTTGCGTCATGCATTCCGCGGATTGCCGCCGCCTGTACGGTATCTTTCGAAAAGTCCAGCGCTTTAAAGAATCCGCCCATATCGAACTCAATTGACATTACACGTTCACCTCCGTTAATGCGGGCTTACCGCCGAACCACCGTTTTACGCTTATCGAAATGGGTGTGTACGTTATCGTCCGCATGTTTTCGTCGGTGTACGTGAGTCTGTCGGAGATATCAATGCGCGGAAGCTTATCGAACAGGAACGCGCCGACACTGGCGACTTCTTCTCCGCGACTATTACGTACGAGTTTAACGCCTTCGGAAAAGCGGCATTTCGCTTCGTAATCGTCTCCGTAAATTGGCTCGTTGTAATCCGGATCATTGCCGAGGAAAGGCGATATGATGACGGTCTGACGCAAAGGGATCGCTGGCATTAAGGAATCAACCTCCCGAAGCGTTGCGCAGAAAGCTTAACGCCATTCTCGGCTCCGATAATATCGCGACATGATTGCGGAATTAATTGCGTTAATTTCCTTTCGCCAACACCAAACGAGACTGAAACCGCTCCGCTTATTGATGTCGACTGAATGCCGCGCTGTGCCTGCACCATCGTATCGCTAAAGATGACAGACAAGGCCGCAGCGAACTCGTACACAGCCGCGTCCGGAATCGTATACTTTGAGTAGAGACGATTCAGTGTTCGCTCGGCCACATTTAACATTCGTTGTTTTTTGGCGGCGTCTGAATCTTCCCACCCCTCCGTGTCAATCACGTTAAGGCCGATGTACGCGTCTGCTGCAGTTATTGTTAAAGCCATGCCTCACACCTCCGTTTATTTAGTGGAGGGTTTGGCTGCTGCTTTCCGAGGTTTAGGCGCTTTGGACGCGGCCTCTTCTTGCGGTGGCTTTTCCTCCGATTTTGCTTCCGACAAATAGCCGTAGTCGTTAACGAGAACCCTGCGCAGGTTATTGTTTTCAACCACGGCCGTGCCATTTTCGAATTTTACGCCGCACGTAACTCCATCATAATTCGGATTCGGCGTTTTGATTACGAACATCTGCGCACCTCCCGCTTAATTAGACGATGATGCCGGACAGTCGAGCTGCAGATTTGCCGTCGAACAGCGCCATACCTGTGTAGAACTCGATACGCGTACGCAGAACCGGCTTATCCTGCACTTCGCCCAGGTCAGTTACCATCACGCCGCCGTTTGTCAGGCCGGAGGTAAACTCGTCTGCTCCGAATTTTACCGCGTAGATAGAAGTTGTGTTAGAAGCTGTGCCGGTAGTTTCGTTGTGACCGATTACCTTATCGCCGGCAGCATTATCTCCTGCGTCGAAGATTGGCACGCCGTTGAAAGCAGTTACCGGTCTGCCAAATACATCCACGCTGTTTTCGTGGAATCCGAGTTTCCTTGCGATTGTACTCAAACGGATTTTAGTTTTGGAGTCCATGTACAATGCATCCGCACGTCCTCGCGTCTGATACAGCAACGTTTCAAGTGCCTCAAGGAACAAGTCATAGTTACCAACGTCCTCGATATTTAGGCCGTTTGTAGATGCTGTGATCACCTGAGAACCAGTAAGACGTTTCTTCAATCCATCGAAGGATTTGGAGTCAGTAGCGATATCACCATTGAAGAAGGTATCCTGGAATTTGAAAGCCGCCGCTTTTGTTTTCAATGCAGTCTGAATTGCGCGTTGGTCATTAACATTGGAGCGTGTTTGCTGGATAAATTTATCGACGTCAGCGTCACCGCCCATGATGGACAGAGATTCAGTCAGTTGGTTCACCGCGCCTGTGGACTCCACGTAACCTTCGTTCACTCCGCGGAAAGCTACTCCAGGCAAGGAAGCTTCGCGATTGTATGCATAAGCGTTACCTTGAATCTCCATAAACGGCAGGTATTGAAGGACTGGAGCGTTTTGAACGAATGTTTCGATAACGCCTTGTTGAAGTGTGTCCTGTGAAAGTTTTGCAGATTCCAAAAGTGTCAATGCCATTGTTAAAAATCCCCCTATTATTTTAGTTTAAATAGAAACAGAACCGCTAAGGTTCTTATTTATTGCCCGTATTTGAGTAACCAAGAGCCATCTTCACGCGTGGATTCATCCCGGAAGTATCAATCTTACGGCTACCTCCGTTGGTCTCGCCTCCGATTTGCCGTGAGCCTACGTTTTGTTCCGTAAGATACGGTTTGGATGTGATAAGCTCGCTAATTACGGCAGACATTCCCGCCACATTGCCCGACTCATCGATCGTAACTCCCGATATATCCGCTAGCTTAAACGCATCTTCAAGCGCATCTGGCCGAATCTTTTGCTCGCCGGTCGCTGCTAGAGCTTTGAACTCGGCTTTAACTAAGCGTTCATTCGCCGTTCTTAACGCGTTGTTGCGAGCTTCCTCAGCTTCCTGCGCGCGTTTCTCAGCGGCTTCTTTCTCCGCCGCGTATTCCGGCTGTTTACCTTCCATCTCCGCTAACTTAGCCTTAATTTCCTCGTAATCCTCGCGGCCTTTACGGTCACGCACTAACCTTTCGCGGACAATAGCGTCTAGTTCAGACTGCGTAAATGTCTTCTCAGGTTCTTGCGGTGTCGGTTCCGGATCTCCTTCCGCAAAGAGCTGCAGATTCATCGGAAACTTAGTGCGAATATGTTCGGTTTTCATGGTTGTATCCTCCCGCGTTTTAGCGCCGCGTAGCGCGTGGATTCCGTAGCAGTTTAGTGTCGTGTACGTTCGGACATCTCGCCTCAGACGACATTGCGGACCGGAGACAGTACGTGACGGCAGCGTGGGTGGAATATTTCTCGTCGAGGTAGATCGCCTAAATACGGATAATCTCCGGGAGCATCCGGCGTTAACTTGACAATGCGGCCTTCCCAGTTGCGGCACGCGTCCTTTGCGCCATGACTCGATATCTGCGCGTAAAAAGCGCCACGTCCGATCGCTTCGTTAATCGTTGCGTCTCGGTGCGCGGAGTTAAGCTTCGTTCGTGTTACGGTATCGACGTATACTTCCGGTTTCCATCGCCGACCAGCTGCGTCAATTATGCCGGTGTCTGTCGCCTGTCCGAGCGTTCTCCGGATGCCTGCGAGCGTGTCCGCGTTAATCGTGCGGCGGCCGTTAATTCCAGATGCCATATTAGCGCGAAAGGATTCCGCAGTAGCTTGGCGGACGGCCTGACGGACTCGGCGGTCGATGTTCTGTGTAACCGCAAGCAAATCCGCTTGTGTGTCCGCGATTGCCGACGCAACAAGTTCGCGGTTGATCCGGTTAAATTTAACGATCTTCTCCGCTTCGGCTAGCGTACTTGCAGCTCCGAGTTCAACGATTGCCCGCGCTACTCCGTCCGTTGCAGCTTTCGGCACATACTCCGCAACCCAGGCGGCCGACTCCGCGTTTAGATCACGCAAAATAGCCGCAGTCTCAGCGAGAGCGGCCTTTGCATGTGCGCGTGATATATCGGATACATCCAAGCGGGATAACTCTGTTGCAATTGCGAGGATTCCGCGTTTATATGCGTCGACGAGACGGTTGATGTCGCGGTCATAGTTCGGATCAGGAATCGTCTCCATTACGCTACAACCTCGTTAAATATCGTACTGGCGACCGTTCCGTTAACGCGTTTCTCATCGTCGTCAATGCGGCTCATCGCCTGCTCCGCCTGTTCGTCGGTCAGCCCGTCAAGGCGTTTAACAGCATCACGTACGGACATCGTCGGTTTGCCTCCGGTACGTATTTGCGCTATTTCGGCCTGCTCGCGGTCATCTGTAGGTAGTCCGTCAGAGAAAATAATGTGCGGCTTTGTTGGCGCGTAGTTGATGCTACCATTCGATTGCGCTTGTTCAAGGAGTTGCGCGATAAAAAGTGCCTCTGTGAGCGCCTTATCGAAGTACTGACGTTTCCGCGCTATCTTAGAAAGTAAAGGGTTCATGCGATATTTGACAGCAAGTCCTGTCGCGCCGCTAGTGCCTGCATTCTCTTTTCCTAACGCAATGGGTGGAAGCTCTGATGTGGTCAGTAGTGTGTCTATGAGCTTGTCGAGTTCCTTAAAAGCCGACTCAAGCTGACCGTCCCAGGTAACATATTGAGGAACGACTGAGCCAGAGTCTACGACTTCAAAGACTTTAGCGAATGCAGCTCTTTGTTGAGGCACACCGTCCGGGCCGTCCTCCAAAACACCTGACGGAACCGTTAATATTGGGTCAGCGTGCTTATCTAGGATCGATGCAATTTGAGTCAATCGGTTATTGATCTCACGGAACAAAGCTCTATGCTCGCTTATATCATCCAGTCCGCACCAGGAATCATCGAAAGAGAAATTCGGTACATGTACGATAAGAGGCGCGGGCACCCCGGTTTTCAGCGGAGCCTCAACGCCTTCCAACTCCTCAGTAATAGTCCACGAAGTAACTTCATCATTTCGCGTAGTCAGAGCGGTCATTTCGAACTTGGAAAACGTAATCTCTCCCGGAACATGCGTTTCAACATGTAGCTCCCATCGAATTCGTCCTTCTTCGTGAAAGGCAATCGGAACGGCTATGTGGTATGCCGCGACTTTTTTAGCATTACCGGGCACTGTTTCGGGAAAAACGTAGGCTGCATTCTGTGATTCAATTACGGCGCGGTAAGGATCTTGTGACTCCGGTAAGATTCCGCGGTATTCTTGCGCCCATTTGATCTTATAAAACGAGTCCCCGCGGTAAGCATTTCCGTGAGCCATTTCATAGTTTGTCGTATTAAGCGTGTTGTCCTTGACTATCCGGTCCAGTGCGGATTGCTCGATTGAAGCTTCTTCTCCCGCGCTATAGATCGGAGAGTCTCCGAATAGCAAGTCGGCAGCTTTCTTGCATATCAATCCCGCGTAATTAGCGTAAATATAGCGTTTCGGCTCAACTTCTATTTCTTCGCTCAGCCTCTTTATCAAATCAGCGTTACATCTGACAAGCTCCGCGTTTTCCCGGTATCGGTCTACCCGTTCCTTGTGGTCTTTTGGTGGATACATCTTACCAACCTCAAACAATGCGACGCCTCCCTTATAGTCCTTTAGGTTTTTTGCTCCACGATCTTCCCCTTCTTGCCCCGCCTCCTGCAGCCTCAACCGCGCCAGCAAGTGAATCCGGTAAATCATCATGAGTTCCTGAGGGAAACTGCTCCATCTGCTCGTGCAACAACCTGTGCGATTTGTTAAAACGCAAAAAACCGCTCTCGATCAGCGGTTCCAATGATTCAATGCGTATTTCTTTCTTTGTACGAGAAACAACTGCCTTGAGGCGTACGCTTCCGATGCGCTCCTTGCGTAACCTTTCGCTCAATTGCCGATACATATCGTGCTGTGCGCCGACCGTCTCGACCGCAAACGCCTTATGCCCGTATCGTTTGATAATCTCAACCGCCTGCTCTAACGCTATATGAGCCGCGCATTTTCTCGCCCATGCATCAATTACGTACATTGCACGAGTGTTCCTGTCTATTCCGACTGTTACGATCGCGTTATAGTCAGATCGAGAACTTTTTCCTTGAGCGATATCCCAGAAAGCGTAATAATCAAGCGGAAGTTCGCGTCCAAATGAATCAATAAGGTCAGATTCATCGTAATAACGGAATAACTCTGGGTTAAATATCATTGATTCCTCATCAATCGGCGTATTCTGATATTCCGTATTAAACGCTTTTGATCCGTTAGCCCATTTCCACGTCATCAATGCCCACAACGGCTGAACTTCCGGCCAAAGTACGACCGCTCCTCTGTCCATTTCCTCTCGGTTTGCTTCGTAAAAGGCCCGCGCTAATTTAACACGATCCTCCACGTCAGGATTCAGATATATTGCGCGACATTTTTCCCATAGTTCCGTATGCTCCGGGTCTTCAATCAGCGCTTTGTATAGCTTCGAGTTAAAGTCAGACCGCTTCATAACCGTTCTTAACAGCGACTCCGCGTGCACAACCGTTCCCATATATACGAAAGCCGTCCGCTTACCTTTCGGATCTCCGAGCGGCACCACCGTTTGCGAGAACCAGTCGCGCATTTTCTGCCGCAGTTCCGGCGTGGCCGCGTTAGAACGTATGTCTTCCAGGTCATCGCAGATAATCAGATCCGGCCGGACACCCTCCCAGTTACGTCCGCGCAATGCTTGGTTACTGGAAGCCGCCTCCATCTTCGTTAACTGACGCTGGCCTCCGTCTGGACCAGGCTCCCACGCAACAAACTCGGAGGAGTTATCTTTCGGGTTCATCTGTTGTTTCGGATTCAGTAGCGGACCAAAGTCTGCCCGTAGTTTAGCGTTACTTTTGAGCTGATTAGCAATCCACTCAAGGTTACCGGTAGATACCGCGGGCGTTTCCGATATGTTGATGATGTATTTACGATGTCTATAAGCGATCTCGCGTAGAGGGAACGCCTTTGATAAGTACGATGATTTCGCGTGAGAACGAGGCGCAGCACGCACTACCTTAGCATTTATCTCCCGCATAGATACATCGTCCATTGTCTCGCAGATTTCACGGTGAAACGATGGAGAATCTTCAACACTTTCGACGTCGAATCCGTCCCAGTTACCCGCGTTGCCTGGATTATGTACCTCCGAGAAATATTCGAGAGCGAAGTATAAGAGGTCGGCTTCCGCTCTATGAATACGTGACAATCGCTTAGATTCGTCGAGGTACTGTGCCAGTTCTGCTTCTTCTTCACTCGTAAGCAACTCCGGAACACCTTCCGCAGTCATCGCGTGAATTAACGCGTCTAATCTATCGATAATCTGTTCGCGCTCATCTCTATCGACCCACCGATCGTTTACCCACGCCATGACTCCGCCTCCTCATCGTTTAATTTCAGCGTGAAATAACGCTATTACTATGTGGTCCTACCGAATACACTCGGCCTTGGTTAAAAGCGCTAAATGCACGCTAAAACCACGGTAAAACTACGTGAGCTTTCCGATAGCCTGCTTGCGTAAAGTCCAAAGTTAATTTTTCTCCGCGGATTTTTCCGGCACCAGTTGCGGCGGCGCTGAGGGGTTGAGGGGGTGGGCCGCCCTCTCACTCGCTGACCCTTCCGCAATCACTCCGTTTATTCATCCGCATTGCATAATCGTAATGTTCCCGTTTAATCACGGATATGCACGGACATGTGCACAAAATCCCGTATACGGTGTAATAGTCCGCTCCGCAAACCCGCGCCCCGCCTGCGTTTATTTACGCTGCATAAACGCGCCTTATACATCGCATATACATTTCCAGTTATTAACGCGTACAACCCGCGCCGTTATGCGGATTATGCCCGTTAGCAACTGGAAGGATATACGCCTATTTCCCGTATGGTCTGCCGGTACTTATACGGCGGTTATGCAGCGTCATTCACCGAGGAGTGAATAACCTGCGCTACAGTGACGTGGTGAATCGCGAAGGCGAAATGAAAATTTCCGAAGAGTCACGCGCCAGGAGGTCGCAGTAGATGTAATTGACGTCTTGTCAACCGCAGTACATACGCACTCCATCGCGTTCCTTCATATAATGACGCGCCAAACACAGCCGTCTACTCGCTTTACACTCCGCGTCTTGCTTGGTACTCCGCAAGCTTACGGTCCAGCTCTTCGCGGTCAAGCGTAGTTGCATCCGTCTTGGTAACGTCAATCTTCTCCGTAAGCATCTCCGTCATGGTGAGTAGTAATTTCGCGGCCGCTGCGTTCCTGTCTTCGATAGCAGCCTGCGCCATTGCGTCAGTCACTGCGGGTATCCGATCGAGTACATTGCGCGTAATCTGTTTCTTTAGCTCACGCTCGAACAACGGATCTTTCATCCAGTCATACAGAGCCTGCCGGCTAACTCCGGCTTCTGTTGCGATCTGCTCCATCGTAAGACCTGCGCGTTTAGGTTGCGCGAGATAACTCAACGCGATAAGGTGATGCGTCTCTAGGCGTTTAAGTGCCATACGTACCGTCTCCTTTACGTGAATAGTACGTGCCTCCTACGCTCAGGCAAGGCGTAAGAGATACCGCGCTATTCTTTTGATATTGCCTACATGAGCCTCTTCTTCGAGTTATCTTCATGTATAAGCACAAACAAAAAGACAAGCTCAGGCTTTGCCCTCGCGCTCACATCTTTCGATGATCGCACCTGCTTGTCAGTACTTTGTATCTTATTGAATTGATAACGCGCATAAAGGTATATAGTTCTATTCGTCCCGCGAAGTTTAGTTTGCGATAGCAAAATCAACTGAGCGGTAATGTTTTGTTTCTCTCTTACATCTTTCTCTTTTACATCTTTCTATCTTTACCGTCTGCCTAGCGCATACTATGGATCGTATGTCTAGCGCATATCACCGGTAGTATGTCTAGCGCATACTAAGCAACTTTAGCGGTTGTCCGACGCGGCTTGTATACGGAGTGATCCGGCATTATTACGATGCCGTCCTCGTCCACAATATGCCCATCGTCCGTGATACGCGGACAGTATGACGGAAAGTACCACTTGAAGCGGCGCGTGCCTTCGTAATGACTCGCACTACGGATAATCCCGTTCGTGTCGAGTATATCCGCAAGCAGTTTAACGCGATTCCTCTCGATCCTAAGCGCGCCCATTATCGCTTCATACGATAAGAAACACGCACCGAACCTATCGTTATAGGTTCCGTCAGCTCGCGTATGGTTACCGTCAATGTACGACTGCAGGAGGAAGTAAAACGCAACGATATCGCGAATCTCCGGCTTACGTCTGCTTTCCGCAAAAACTACGTCGTATGCCTCGTTTATGATGCGCGGGAATACCTTGCGCACCAGTTCACGGTTGTACGTCTCGTAGCCCGCGGAACTGTCGAGTAGCTCGCGTTTGTCGTTCGGAAGGGGCTTGACTACCTCGCTCATGCCGCACCTCCGTGACCGTACAGATTTATGAATTGTCCGCTGTGCGGGATCTGGCGATATTCTCCGTTGTCTAGCTCGGCCCGGCCGCCCTCGTAAACCTGCAGTATACGTTTAATCGTGCTCTTCTTACCCCAATAGAGCGGATTCACGTACGATGCAAGCCCCATAAGCTCGCCGGCTTCCTTCTTGGTCTTCGCGTATACTATGATCGTTTCGCCGACGCTATTGATATACGAATAGACTTTATCTACCGCGGGGCGAACAATCTTATCCGCTCTAATATCCACGATAACCTCACGCACCATCTCGCGCAGTTCGTCACGTGAAATACCGAAAACTTTAGCGGGAAACGTTTCGCGCGATACCTCGATCGCTGCTCTTGTGAGAAACTTCTCGTAGCTTTCCGGACTCAACCGGTCCAGCGTTACAAAATCTACCCGTTTCTTAACGTAAAACTCAATGTGCATCCACAATCGTCTAATATCGGCCATGTTATCGTCTCCTTAACGTTGGATTAACGTAAGGGCGTGCGGAGTATACCCGCATCGTTCGTTTCCCTGACGGGATTTTACTTCCTCATAACGTATAGCCGCAAAACAGTGCAAAATATAGGGTAGTACGAAAAATAGTTTCCCCTTATTGCCCGCAAAGTAAGG
This sequence comes from Paenibacillus sp. FSL K6-0108, assembly GCF_045040695.1. Taxonomy (NCBI): domain Bacteria; kingdom Bacillati; phylum Bacillota; class Bacilli; order Caryophanales; family Paenibacillaceae; genus Paenibacillus; species Paenibacillus sp. FSL K6-0108. Next base: position 5,068,860 of record NZ_CP150288.1, read on the forward strand.
CAAAAGTTCACGTTTTTAAAGGACTTATTTACCCAAAGGGTATACCGCCTGTGGTAGCGCGGCATCAGCTTTACTTGAGTGGAATTATGATGTAAAATAATAATGGGATATTCCGTTTACTTGCCCTGTATAAGTTCTAAATATACCGTCAATGTGCGACGATTAATGGACCCTGGGTGTAAACTTTTTTCTAATCCGCGTTAGTCTCCTTCTCGCAGCATCGTAAGAAAGTCCGCTAATCTCTTTTGCCCTCTCCCCGGTCATCACGTAACAACTATCTTTCGTCAGTCCGTACTTTCCCATCTCACCCGCTACCATATCCTTTTCGGCAGCTTCGGCCAATTTACGCAAGAAGTCAGCCTGGCGTCCGCCTACCCGTTGCCATACTGTCTCTTCCGCAACCTCTGAACCTAGAACTGTTCCGAGTGGAGTCATAAAATTGGGTTGTACCATTCGGTCGGCGCCACCTTTCCGAAGTCTACGCAATCCATTCCTCTTGGCCTGTGCATCATAGTAGCGTGTCATCAGCGATTGATTGACGTATTTAACGATTTCTTGGTCGGACCGCGCGACGTCTACGTATTGGAGCACATGCTTTAGCGCCGCCTCCATATCGATCATCACTTCGGATCTGATACGCGCCTCTTCGCAGCGAGCGGCCACCTCTGTCGGCTCAATCAGCGACAACACGCCGCGATACAGGCGGTAATTCGCAACAGTTCCGAGTTCGTGGTATGACCGCGTGATCTCATCGTCTGATTTACGTAGCCATTCCAGTAGCTCCGGATTAATGTCGTATTTGTAGATGTGTTTCTCCCAGTCTACCGGTTCGAACGGTATACTAACGCCCATATCTATGTGTAAAATCGAAAGCTGCCGGTTGAGCTCGTCATATGCCCAGCGAATAGGCCCGCGAACATACCAAGCGTGTTTAACCGCCTTCTCACGGATCGCACGTATTCGGTACGCTATATATTGGTGAGGATGCGCGAGATCTATGGAGATATCGTTTCCCTCTACGAATCTGTAACGGCGCGTTGGATTGCCGAGGAAATCCGTTTCGTCCGCGTCCTCCATAATGCGGGTGACGATCGTAAGGTCTCCGTTTTGCTGATACGCTGCGATTCCGTATTTTAGATTCATATTGCGCCTCCTTTATAGTAGGAAAAACGAGGCCGCACGATAAAAGTACGGCCGTTAATTGGATTATTGCGCTTCCGGACGAAGGTTGAGCGTAGTTTTCGGAGTCCAAGGTTTATATGAGCTCTGTGCGGTTTGACGCGGAAACTCGATTACCTCCGCTGGCTTCAACTTCGAAACCCGTTTAATTTCTGGCTTAACTCCGTGATAGAAAAGGTCGACCATCATATCAATTCCGGACGGAGTTATTTTCAACCCTTTACTTGTAATGTGGTCTTTTGTGAATACAGTGATCTTAAAATAAGGCTCATGTCCCTTAGTCGGAGGGTAGTACCCGTCAACAGTACGCTGGTACAATATCCCATTCTCTTGTAACCATCTACGAAGTTCAATTGCGGACATCCCGCCAAGGAACTGTTTACCTACTGTTGAGAAAGTAACATAACCGTCCAAATCAAGGAATTCGTCATACTTCTCTGCCTTTGGCTGTAAAACGGTTATTCTCTCGTCCTGCTCCGTTACCTTTTCCGCAAGCAGCAATCGCTCCGTCTCAATGCGCTCCGTTTCTTCGCGCTCCTGAATCCAACGTTTGGCCCGCGCAATGGGATCGTCGATCGCGTATGAAGGTGTGGAGAGCTGCTGGAGTTGTTCCCGCATGCGATTAAATTCTCCGATGTACGTTTCCTTAAATCGCGCAGCTTCTTTGCCCGTGTACCCCATTACTAGAAATGAAAACCCGTCTTGAGTAATGATGTATTTAGGCATTTTTCTATTTTGTTCTGACTGATATGAGGAGAGTCCAAAATTGGATTCTCTAAATTCCTCACTACAGTCAAGTTCTCGGATATCTCTTAGGATTTTGGAATGCTCTTTTCCAAACACGTCGGCAATCGTTAAACTATCCGTCACCAACATCCTGTTCTCGATAAACACCAATTTCTGATTTGCTAACATGTACATCTCTCCCATTCGTTTAGTTTGGTGTTGACGTAGTGCTATATGTTAACGGCGCGAGGCCGATGTTATTGGGTATTGCCAGTTTTCAAGTTAAGGGTTGACTTTCAGATAGATAAGCGATATAATATTATTGTAAGGTGATATAATTGATATATTTATATAAAAAAGTATAGTCTAAATCTCAGTATAGCACACTTTTTCAGCTATGCAAGAGGTTTGTCTATTTTTTTTTTATTATTTCCTCCTCTTTTCCCAAACCTACTATCTGTAACTGCAAGGAGGTGGACAGTAATCAGGACTTTTGTGGACAAGCTATTTATATTTTCTAAAGGATCAATATATCTCATGATAGCTTTTTATGCTTTCTTCCAGTTTGTACTTTCTGGACGAAACAAAGTAAGTGACGTCATTGATAGTAATCTGTTAGCTTTTGCGGTTATTGCTGCCTCGCTCGAAGCATTACATAACTTCTTTCTCTTGTTCCTATCTCCAAAAGATCATGAAAACTAGTTCAAAATCTTGAAACCTTGTCCGTTACCTTGCGTATTACTGGATATAACAACGGAAAAGGGCGCGTCACGCGATAGCCAATCGCCGCTCCCTCCGTCATTGTAAAAGTGATTCAGAGCGTAAGTTCTCGCTTACACTCGATATATGTGAACGCGCTGCCTGAACGAAGGTTGCCGCCTCCGTGCCGCGGAATATTCTAAGGAAATGCCGGAATAGTTGGCGCTAGACCGGCGTAATGTACCGAATAGTTGGCGCTACTCAGCGTTAAAGTGTCCGCATAGCGATCTCTCCGATTGGCGTCGGAAAGTACGGATGATGAGACGAGTCTGTCTAGGCGATTGCTTCAACGGTTAAGGGAATTTTCGATACAATGAATCCGAGGTCGGCCGCTTGTTCCAACGTGACATAAACTGTGTTCGCGATGGATCGGCGGTCTATTTTGGTTAGGATGCGGAAGAATACGCCAGGTAACACAACGATCTGTTGGCGGCGGCGGTTACTGTTAGGATGGAATGATTCGTCAATGAGCGTAACAATGAAATTACCGGTGCGATGATCGCGTACATAACCAATTTCAATTACTGTCGTTTTTTCCATGGATGCCTCCTCGGCGTTTTTAGTCCGCGCGACTATTAAGTAGAAAGCAAATACATATCGATACAGTACGTTGTTACATGATACATGCGGAAGTTCCGCGACCGCCGGACCGGGGCCCGTTGGTTTCGTCCTGCTCCGCTAAAACAGGCGCTCATCAGGCGGCTATACTTGAAATTCGAACAATCCCGTCATTCCCCCGAGTACATCATCCGCCAGCCAATCAAGCGCGGTCCGACTCCGGAGCCTTCCTATAATCCGCGCTGCGATTAATTCCGGATCGCCATCGACGTCCTGTGCGAGGTGAATGCCGCAAGTAGCCGTATCCTCGACGTAATAACGCGTTAGGTGGCCGAGTCGGATCGGGATGACGCGGACAAGGAATACGGTGCAGTGCGAGAGATAGATCGCGGTGTCACTGTTTACGAGCCAGGCCGGAGTTATTTCGTGGCTCTCCGCCTTCTCTTCCCAAACGTGTAGGATGAATATTTTATCCACGCGGCTCCCTCCGATCCGAGATGAGTCCATCAAGCTGCAGATTAAAATCACCGCGGCCAGGCGTAAACAGTAATATTTGCGTCAGAAAATCGAGCGCATCCATGCCGCGCAGTCTAGCTACGAGTTGAGCCGTGATATCCATTATGTCTCCGGTAGCGTCAAGGCCGATCGCCATGCCTCCGCTTTCTCCGTCTATGTACTGGCGCGGCTGCTCCGGATCTTGGTGAACTGAGCGAACCCATAGCGCGTCCGCATCGATGAAGAACATGTAACGTTCGTTCAGTGCGCATCCTTCGTATTCATAAAATTCGTCATCACTATCAAATGGCCCGATAGCAACGGATGCCAGCTCGAAACGGTCTTGTGCGCTCATCACATCACCCCGCGATATACGAAGTCGATGTCTATGATGTCGGCCGCGGTTACGCTAAGCCCGGAAACATTGGCGTTACTGACGCCCTTCTCAACCGCGCGGAAACGAACCTCGACGTCGGAAAGCTGGCGAACACTGTTAACGTAAAACATGCGGTTTGATTGCGTGAAATTGACGACGCAGCGGTAAAGGTGTACAGGGCGGCGGCTCATGCTACGATCTCCTTCGTGATGATCAGGATTGCGTACAGAGCACGCAGAAGTTGGATAAACCGGCGGCCATACTTTCTTGTTTCAATATTGTTAGACGTAGTTTGAGTATTATTAACGGTGAGTTTCATTTTGCATATCCCCTTTACGGATAAATTTAGTTAGTAGTTCGATCGCGCTCATATTGCGGATGTTATCAATGAAGCTCAGGTCCTCAACCGTCAGGTCGAAAATAGCAGGCTCGCCGTATGACGTAACGTACTCTATTCCGTCGAAATTAACGCGCTCCATAACTGCAATATTGTAATCAGAGTCGATGTAGATAGCGTGATTCTCATCTATAAGTGTGCCGGCGTATTCGACACGGAAAGGTCCGTCAAAGTCGTCGACCTTCGTAACTACAGTGATGTTAGACATAATTCATTCCTCCTCGCGGGATTTATTGCGGACCGGTACGATGCTGCTTGATAATGATGAAACGTTTTGTTACGATATACGTATAAGATGTTAACAGGTTATCTTGTCAACTAGTTTACTTGATTACAACTATACATCCGAGTTGTTATCTTGTCAACTAGTTTACTACATTATTTTTGGAGGAATTTTCGTGGCTATCCGGTTCTCGCTTGATAAGATAATGAAGGAACGCGGACTTGAACAGAAAGACATCGTTCAAATTACCGGCATAAATCGCAATACTGTAAAGGCGCTCGCGTTGAATGCCAACGCAAGGATTGACTTTCCGACATTAAATACATTATGCGTAAAGCTCGGCGTACTGCCCGGTGATTTAATTGAATACATAGAGGAAGATAATGAAGAGGACCGTTAATACTGCGGTCCTTTTATCTACCGCCTCCGATTGAAAATAAGAAAGGAATTTTTACTATGCTAAATCGGACAATTTTAAATCCTGAATATGACGCCCTATTAAATGAAATTAGTAGAGTATTTGAACAATGTGTAGACTTTGGGGGTACGGTTCTAGACACGATCCAAAAACATCCGATAAACGAGTACACTGATTCTACTGTTTTCTTACTGCTGAGAGATTATTTAGAATATCTAGATGGAATTTCAATTTTGATTAAAAGTGGAAATACAGAGGCTGCAATCCCTATTATTCGCTCTATGTTTGAGCATTTCTTATCAATCAGATACATTCTCGATAGGCATTCGGCTGATCGCGCCGCTTCTTACCATGTAGCACACATAAAATCGAGAATAAAGTTACACAAACAGTATTCTAAAGAAGAGATCGGAAAGTTCAAAAAAACACTGGAGGAAAGTAATTATTCTTTCCCTTTACCAGAAATAGACGCGACAGAACGTATTCAAAACTTAGATAGTCTTTTAAATGGTAAATACAAAAGAATAAATGATGAGTGGGATAAGACTCGTAAAAGAAATAAAAAAGAAAAAAGTGGGGGAAAGACTCCTAATTGGTATTCGTTATTCAGCGGACCTAAAACATTGTACGAATTAGCTGCCCATCTAAAACAACTACCAGAATATGAATTACTCTATAGAACCTGGTCGGCAAAAACACATGCAAACTCAGCTATACATAGTGTTTTCTCAACGGGATACACCAAGCCACTACGAACACCTGAATCTTTAAAAACCGTCAGCACATGGGCCTTGACTTGGAGCTTTACCTTATTCGAAGAAATACTGAATAAATATAGAAAACGAAAGAAACAGACGTATGCATGGTTTTATGTTTACTTGAGAAAGACTTACTTGAGAGTAACGAGTGGAGAAGACCTCATAAATATAATTCAAGAAAAATAAAATATCTGACCTACCAACACTTACCGCCTCACCTCGGCTTAGCTAAGCGCTATAATTGGAGTGAGGTGTTTTTATGTTTATTAGTCCGATGTTACTCGAAAAGGCGGACGCACCGTTCTCGGATTCGCGCTTTATATTCGAGCCGAAGATCGACGGCCACCGCCTTATATTTTCGCAAATTGACGGAGAAGTCCGTTTATATACACGTCACAATAACGATTGCACGCGCCAGTATCCCGAAATTGCCGCAGCTCGCTTCGACCGCGACGTTATTCTCGACGGTGAAATAGCGTGCGTTAACCCTGCGAATGGAGTCTCGGACTTCGAGGCGGTTATGTCCCGCTTCTCCGCGCGTAAAGCCGATAAGATACGCAATTTGACCGTAACAAACCCGGCCACATTCGCTGTATTCGACGTGCTGCGGTATAAAGACGCCGATGTCCGGAATCTGCCGCTAATCGAGCGCAAGGCCTTTCTCGCGGGTCTTACGATGCCTAACGCAAGCCTGGGCGTTGTCCCATACGTAGATGGCGCCGGCGAAGCGTTATTCACGCAAATAGAAGCGCGCGAAATGGAAGGCGTAGTCGCCAAACGGAAGGACAGTGCGTACGAAAGTCGCAGATCTGCAGACTGGCGCAAGATTATTAACTGGACGTATGCCGACGTATTCATAACGGGATATCGGAAAGGTGAGTTCGGATGGCTCGCGGGAGTTGCGAATGAGCGCGGAAACGTACGTCCCGCCGGCATTATCGAGTTCGGCGCGTCACCAACGCATAAGAAGGCGTTCTATGGCGTGAGCAAAGCGATTGTATCCGGCGAGGACAGCGAGTTTGTGTACGTTGAGCCACGGATTAGAGTACGCGTTAAGATACGGAACTGGACCAAAGCGGGGATGCTGCGGACTCCGGTATTCTGCGAGTTTATAATATAACGGGAGGGACCGGAGCTAATCCGGCCCTTGCCCGCAATACTACGGACCTGATATCAATTTTTTAATATTGTCTATATAACCTAATTTTTCAGCTATCTGAACTACTGTGAATGCTAAACCGGCTAAGGCGATTACTCCCTTAGTTAACCTCCCTAAAAAGCTCTCTTCCATTTTCTTTTGATTAAATCCTGCGACTCTTAGGACATAGAAAGGCGACCTAACAACAATTTCTAATATTAGAATCAGCCAGAAGAAAGGATTTAAAGTTCTGATTATAGAGTTCGCCCGGTCACTGGTGTAGACACCTATAGCTCTATCGATAAAATCGACAACTTCGACGGGTTTGACTTGCATTTTGTTTATATTAAACACGTTATCTATTACGTTAATGTCCTTTTTTATTCCAGCTCTAGGGATGTCGTAGGACAGAAAAGGTGCGATTTTGGCTGTTCTAAATGAATCATGAACACTCTTTGTTAACATATTAATACGAGATCGTCTTACTAATCCTTCATCGGGATCTTCCGGTAATTCTTCTAAACCCATGTAATTGTAGTAGTCAAAAATTGCGTCTCTATAGTCGTAAAGTTGTTTCACATGTCTCCGATTCTCCCAAATAAATAACCTATCGTAATATCTCAATGGTTTCCCGCCTTATCCCGAATATTTAAACGTACAGACTCCGCGCACATAACGTTCGCCCTTCACCGCAACGCTCATTTCCGTAATGTCCTTGATCACACCGCTTCCAACGAGCTCCGCGCCGATAAATATAATGATAGGCGTCCGGTCCAATTGCGCGGTATAAAGTTGGATATCGGAAGTTAGCGGACGCATAAAACGCGACTTGGCGCGTATGGACCGGGAGTTTGAGCGCATATAGACGTAGTCCTTTCGTTCTGGGTTACGTAAATACTTCGACAAATTGGCTCAAATTCCCTCCTATTCTCCTTCAGTTCTAAAAGATCGGATACTACGCGTAAGGAATCAAGTTAGAGTCCAGTGCTAATATTCAGACGCAATAATGATCTCCCACGTCTACGAGTACTCATTCCAATTATCCTTTCATTCACTACGCACGTAAAGTTATATATTTGAGGTGGGAAATTCGGCGGTTCAGGATGATGTCTGTTACGTAGAAAAACTTAATAAATCCCTATTACCGATAGTTTTATGTATGTACGAACTCAGCAAAGATTAATTCGAGAGGTGTTTATTAGTAATACAAGGTTTCAAAACAATGCTACTATTGCGTTGAAGGTTTTGTTCACATTGCGTTCCCTTATAAATGCGAACAGTGGACATTCTTTATCTAGAGGATAAACTTGAATCAAGGAGGTGACAACAATGAGTACGTACGAAGCGTTAATGGTTATGCTAACATTCGGATTAGTTATTTTTAGTCTACTCGCCTTTGTTTTTTCAGTTATTTTCTTTATAAACGCAAAAAATCGATAGCCTCCCCACCAAGAGCTGCTACCGCGATCTGCTTTATGTTATCATCATAATGCTTACCGCCAACACGAGCAAGACCCGAGACGTAGCCGATCGAAGTTACGTCTTTTCTCTGTCTACTTCGGAGGCATTCTTACAAAAGGCCGCGTTCCCTCATTCAACCCGAGATACTTCCGCATAACCACGGCCGCCTGCGGAGCCATCGTCGACCACCGCAGCCTCATCTCCGATTCATAGCCGCGACATTTATAGCGCGCTACAACTCCGTCATCGTCCGACAGCTCTTCGTAGACTTTAATCCCGCGCGTCCGAAACTGCTTGCGGATCTCGTAAATGTCGGCGGTAATCTTGCGCTGAGCTTCCGCAATGACGTCTACATACGGACCCGGCGTCTTGAGCGTCGTGTTGATGAGCGCGATGTCCCGTTCGAATGCGGTGAGGACGCGGGGCAGTATGATATGCGATTTGATGAGCGCGCGGTCTTCCGGGGTGATATCGATCATGGCGGTGGGCCTCCGTTTGAATCCGCGAGAGCGGAACGTTTGTTCTTAGTATAGCGCGGAGGCGACGGATTATACAATAGACGCGGATATACGAAATTAATAGTTGCAGCGATGCGCTCCTGTACCGAAGAAACGCCCGTGAACGGAAATTAGTTCCGCTGCGGGCGACTGTACAGGCAGTATTCATCATTCTAGCGGGTTAGAGAAAGTTCACGTTCTCCTGTTTCCACAAAAGAGTCATCATCCGGACCACGTCGAACAACGTTGTAGTGAATTCTCACTTTATGAGTGCAACTCCATTTTCTTGGGCCGCCCCATCTGCCACCATCCGTATGTGTTTCTCTACCTAAGTCATCATAACTTACATCAGTAACTTTCCAATCTACCCCATGACGCTTTTCAACTTCCCCGAGGCAGGCTTCGCAAGCTTTTTGGTAAGACCAAGAGTGTTTCTCAGACGAAGGTTTTTCAATAGACCAAGCAAATTCAAATGAGTGCTCCATTATTCAAGGTACCTCCTTTTGATGTAATCAGGAATTATTATTGTCAATAAGATTAACTACAACTCCTGTTACTAAATGACAACGAATGAACTCGCACTCTCCTCCGACCTCCCCACGCTAACTGCCGAAATCAACGCATATAAACGAGTGGCTGGCGAAGCAATATTCGAAATAGGGGTTCGCTTAAAAGAAGTACGGGATACGCCGCATCGTTACGGCCTGGAGGGGTATCGCGACTGGGAACGTTGGTGCGAAGATGAGTGTGATATTACCCGGCAACACGCAAATCGGTTCATTAAAGTTGCGGATGAATTGGGAACCTCGGGGTTCCGAGATGCAGCGTTAGGAATCCGCGCACTCTACGAAATTGCAACGCTCCCGCCCGAAGAACGGACGCGAGGCCACACACTCAGTTCTGGCGCAACGAAGGCACCTGACGAGATGACCGTACGCGAGCTGCGCGAAGTTAAAGCCGCGCTCAAGGCGGAGAGGGAAGCGCGGGAGGAAGCGGAGCGCCAACGAAGTAAAGCGGAATCCGACTACGAAACTGTGCGCGATACTCTCGAATCTATGCGCGATCAGCCGCCCAAAGTCGAGTATGTATTATAGTACAAATTAACGTTACCAATTTTGGATGCCGCGCAATTAATTCATCGCACCCTATTGACTTTCCCGCCGCCGTGTGTATAATAAAAGATCTTTTAAAGACTTTAAAGATTAAGATCTTTTACTCAGTTATTCACTACGTTCATAACTTCGTACGCCCCGATAACAAGTGATCGTGACGGATAGATGGGCATCACACATGGAATTGCGCGGCAGAACTAAAGAAAAGACAATACGATACGCCTCCCCGCCCTACTCCACCAATCCCTCCGAATCGGCGCCGTGAAATCTCCGTAAAATCGCCGTGGATTTAGCTGTTCAAATAGTGCACGAGGGTATTCGTTAGGGTCAGCGTATAAACGCCGTAATTTCACGGTGATTTTACGGGAAGTTCAAAGGAGCGCAAATTCTGACGCGCGGGATGACGGCTGGAAATAACGGATAGACAACGTATGTATAATAGTGCAAATACGAGGAAAAACCGGACGGCTACGGTGAGCTATCCGGCGGTTTTACGCGTTAATTAAAGATCGAGTTTACGGGAGAAAACTTACCGTGTTGCTTCGAAATATCAACTTGGAACATCTCACTATATAATTGCGCCATGTGAAGCGACTTATGGCCCAAAATTTTCATGAGACTTACGATATCTCCGCCGTTTAGAATGTAATTGCGAGCGAATGTATAACGTAATGAATGGCAAGAGACGCGGACACCTTTTATCTTCGCGAGCTGTCCATAGTCGGATATCTCTTCTTGAACAGTCCGGCGTTTTAGAGGAAGTCCGTCGATATTAACAAAGAATACGGATGTGTCCGTTTCGCCGCGTAACTCTAGGTATTCACGCAGATGGACGGCAAGTGTAGCGCTAAAAGGAACGAGTCTCTCCTTGCGTCCTTTACCGAAAACCTGTATGACTTGCTCCTTCCAGTGAACATCATCAACTCTAAAAGACATAGCTTCTTCTATGCGCAGACCTGTATCGAGAATAAGCAAAATAAAAACATAGTTGCGAAACCCTGCAGGTGTGGCGCGATCGGGTACGTCCAACAATTTAGTAACCTGCTCGCGATTCAGCGTGCGAAGGACCCGCTTCTCTTCGACCATCTTATCTATTGGCTCCATTGGGTTCTCTGTTAAATAACCAGAACTGGATAAGTAATTAAAGAAAGCCCTTAAATTCCTTATATATTTATTCACAGTAGGGGCGCTATTGCCAAGCTCCTTTCTTGTTTGAATGAATTCTTGGACGTCCTCTACAATTATCTTATTGACCTTAATAATCTCATTATCTTCAAGAAAGACACTGAGTTTTTCTAAGGATTGAGAGTATGATGATATAGTATTCTCTGTCAAGTTTTTCAACTTACGTGAGTTCAAAAACATATTAATAGCTGACTTCATATCCAACTCATCTTTAGCTTGCCGCATCTCTAAGATCAACTTTCTTTTTTCCTTGTAGTCCATTATGTTAACCTCCTCGCTGTATTAAGAATTACGCTAACACATCCCGTCAGCTAAAAACAGAACAATTAGAATCAAAATGCAGAAAAACGCACGCCTCCGGAGAGACATGCGTTTGTATTCTTTCATTATATGCGCTATTATGTTTATCAGCTAAATGACCGATAAGTTTACGCTAAAATTGCGCGGAGAATCAGGCAGTTTACCGGAACAACGTCCGCATAGTTTATCGGAATCTCGCGACCAACGGCCGATAAGTTTACGCGAACAACCGTTCTAGTCATCGTCAGAAAACGTTGATCCAGCGGTATTTACGACACCTTATGCTCAATTCTCAGCTTGTCAGCCACCATCGCGATGAATTCTGAATTCGTTGGTTTCGACTTGCTGATGTTGATCGTGTAGCCAAACAGGTGGCTAATGCTGTCGATGTTACCACGCGTCCATGCCACTTCAATGGCATGACGGATCGCACGTTCGACGCGAGACGGCGTTGTTTTGAATTTTTCGGCAATCGCTGGATACAGAGTTTTGGTGATGGCACCCAAAATTTCGATATTGTTATACACCATCGTGATGGCTTCGCGTAAATACTGATATCCTTTAATATGCGCAGGAACGCCGATTTCATGTATGATGGACGTGATGCTTGCATCCAAATTTTTGTGTTTACCCATCGGCACCACATTGGATTTATTCATAAACATTGATGAACCGCCACCACCACCACTTGTGGAGATGGTAGTTTGAGTCCCAACCAGCTGACGTACACGATTCGCGAGCACTTCCATGTCAAACGGTTTCAGGATGTAATAAGAAGCTCCGAGTTGCACGGCACGCTGCGTGATATTCTCTTGTCCGAAAGCTGTTAGCATAATGACTTTGGGCTGTGGAGACAGATTCAAATTGCGCAGACGCTCCAGTACACCCAGTCCATCCAAATGAGGCATAATAATATCCAGAATTAATACATCCGGTACATCGCGAGTCTGCTCCAGCAACTGCAATACTTCTTCTCCATTGTAAGCAATACCAGTCACTTCCATATCTTCCTGTTCGGATATATATTCGGCAAGCAAATTCGTAAATTCACGATTATCATCGGCCAGCAATACCTCAATTTTTTGCAAAACGGTATCCTCCTTTAATTTAAACATCGTTTCGTGCATTTCCTTACAGGTTAAATTTTCGACATAGGAGATGAAATTCCTTCTGTCGAAAATTATTTTTCTTTATTTTTTTTTCGAGTTGCTATATAATTAATAATTTATTTCATGATCCGATATTATATGTTTCCGTTCGACAAAAAAACCTTAAGGAGGTTAACCCGCCTTAAGGTTTTTTGCATTATCCTTCTTCATCATGACTCCAGCATCCTGTAACATCCATTCGATAAAGCAGCCATAACCTGATTTCGGATCATTGACAAACACATGGGTCACGGCGCCAATCAGTTTCCCATTCTGTACAATTGGGCTGCCACTCATGCCTTGCACAATGCCTCCGGTCTTATCAAGCAGCTTCGGATCTGTGATACGAAGTACCAGACCTTTGGTTGCGGGTTCGGATTGATCTGCTACGTGAACAATATCAATCGAGAAACGTTCCACTTGCTGACCCTCAACTACTGTGAGGATTTCTGCAGGGCCTTCTTTTACTTCATGGGAGAACGCAACAGGAATGCCTTTAGAATACAAACTATGTTCAGGATTACCGGACATTTTACCAAAGATACCAAAAGCCGTATTGCGTTCAATATTGCCCAAAATTTTGCTTTCTTTCAGAAAATGAGCTCGTTTTTCACCCGGATCACCGGATTCACTCTTGGAGATCGATGTTACATTGGATTGAACAATCTGGCCACTACCAACAACAATGGAGGTTTGCGTGTTCATATCCGTAATGACATGACCGAGAGCCCCATATACCCCCTGATCCGGAGCATAGAAGGTTAATGTCCCTACACCTGCAGCGGAGTCACGAATGTACAATCCAAGCCTCCAGGCTTTGTCTTCCGCATCATAAGCCGGTGTCAAACGCGTCTTAACCGTTTCTTTGCCGCGTTTTAATACGACATCAATTCCTTTTTTGTTCTTGCCTGCAAGTTCAACAGCTTCTGCTACACCTGACACACCATCAAGACGTTTACCATCCATATGGGTAATCAGATCCCCAAGTTTAATGCCTGCTGATTCTCCAGGGGACACACGTTCATCCTGTCCGGAACGGACTAGATGGTGCCCGACAACCAAAATACCTGCAGATTTCACTTTGACGCCAATGGTTTGACCCCCGGGTACTACACGCAAATCCGGAATCACATTTACGTTAACCGTTTTTACCGGAATTTTGCCCCACAACTTCAACGTTAATTTGGCATGTCCCGTTTGTTGGGGATGAAGATGCAAAGGTTGTTGCTTCGTTACGTGAACCGCAGTTTCCTTCCCATCAAAACCGACGATGTCAGGACGATCCACAACAGCGCTTGAAGCAGCCGGTACAGCTAGATGAACGTCAGCCTGCCTACCTGCAAATACCTGAAGTTCATCAGGCAATGACGCATAACTTTGCACAGGCTGAATGGCCTGGCTGATCACACATAGAAAGAAGGCAAATAAAAGACCTAGCAATTTCTTCCTGAGGGGGGAATTCAATGGCTGTCACACTCCCTTTGCTTCTTTCGCTTGACGAAAGGTGGTCGCCAATTGCGTACCTATAAGATAACCTCGCCCCCAGGCTTTTATTACTGTCAATCATTACGCCGGCCGCTCGTTTCACCCTTTTTTGGCTTCCGCCAAATTCAACATTTCCTGTGCATGATGCAGCGTTTTTTCTGTAATTTCCACACCTCCGAGCATACGTGCCAATTCCTTCACTCTGCCTTCATCTGACAGCGATTCCACTTGTGTCATCGTGCGCCCATCGTAGACATGCTTTTCAATGAGATACTGATGATCCGCCATACAAGCCACTTGTGGCAAATGAGTAATGGAGAAAACTTGGCAAGTGGAGGAAAGACGGTATAACTTCTCCGCAATGGATTGCGCTGCCCTTCCGCTCACACCTGTATCCACCTCATCAAAGATCAACACTGGGATCCGGTCATGACGTGCAAATATACTTTTCATCGCCAGCATCATACGTGACAACTCACCACCAGAGGCAATCTTGCCGAGAGGTCGTAAAGGCTCACCTGGATTTGGAGAAATCAGGAATTCCGCATTATCTGCACCCTGACGCGTTAGACGAATGCGACGCCCATTCCATTCAATCCCTTTTGCATCTTCAAAAGGAGTAATTTGAACGCGTAACGACGTTCTCTCCATCTGTAGATCCTTCAGCTCACTTTCCACCTGAGCAGCAAGTTCCTCTGCACATTGTTTGCGAACACGACTAAGTTCCTCGGCAGACTCCATGACCAATTTGAGCAATTTGTCACGTTCATTACGGAGCTTCTCTAAACGTTCATCCTTGTTCTCCAGCTGATCGGTTTCATGGCTAATTTGTTCATAATAATTCAAGATAAGTTCAACGCTGTCACCGTATTTCCGTCTGAGGCCAGAAATCAGCTGCAGCCGCTGTTCCACTTCTTCCAATCTAACCGGGTTAAATTCGATCTTCTCCCGATAATCACGCAACTGAAATGTGGCATCTTCCAGCTGATAAAACGCAGATTGTAGCTGCTCAACAATAGGCTGCAGCCCTTTGCTGTCATACCCTGATATATCTTCAATTCGTGACAGCGCGATGCTTACAGCTTCTAACCCACGTTGGCCGCTAAGCAGATCATATGCACCAGCAACGCTGTCCATCATTTTCTCACTATGGGATAGTTTGACCCGTTCTTCTCCGAGTAATTCATCCTCACCGTGCGTTAGAGAAGCAGCAGCAATTTCTTCAAGTTGAAAACGGTACATGTCCAGCAATTGATACGCTCGTTGACTGGATTCCTGAAGGGCACGCAGTTCTTTTTCTGCAGTAATAAATTTACCGTAGCGTTCCTGATATTCCATTTTGACTGGACCGATGACTGCTGCCCCGTATGTATCCAGAAGCCCCAGATGGCTTTCTGCGCGCAACAAACTTTGATGTTCATGCTGTCCATGAATATTAATTAATTTTTCTCCGACTTCACGGAGCATCGTCAAATTGACCAATTGGCCGTTAATACGGGATGTACTTTTTCCTTGAGTATTCAATTCACGGCGAATCACCAGATGCTCCTCCGGCTCACAATGGATACCAAGCTTCTCCAGTGTTTCCCATACCGGATGGCTTGGCTCCATTTCGAACAGAGCTTCCATCTCGGCCTTCTCACATCCATACCGGATCAGATCGGCCGAGCTTCGTCCACCTGCTATCAAACCCAGGGCATCAATAATGATTGATTTTCCCGCTCCTGTCTCACCAGTCAAGACATGGAATCCCGGATGGAAAACAACATCAACTTCTTCTACGACAGCCAAATTACGAATCGATAATGTAACTAACATCTGCAAAAACACCTCCGGAAGACTCACTCAGAAATTATGTTTTTGAACCATTACATGCTAAGAAATATAACCCATAATCCGCTCAATTACGGTCACGCTGTTACTTTCCGTCCGGCAGATGATCAGTATGGTATCATCTCCACAGATCGTACCCATCACTTCAGTCCACTCAATATTGTCAAGTAGGGCAGCAATGGAATTAGCCGTACCAGGCAAACACTTCATCACGACCAGATTATTAGTGTGATCAATGTGCAAGAAGTTGTCCACGAGAGCACGTTTCAGTTTCTGAATTGGATTATAACGTTGATCTGTAGGTAGCGAATACTTATATCGTCCATCATCCATGGGGATCTTGATTAAAAGAAGCTCCTTAATATCCCGCGATACAGTGGCTTGAGTCACCTGAAATCCGGATTTACGCAAAGCTTCAACCAGATCATCCTGGGTTTCTATTTCATTTTGACTAATGATTTCACGTATCTTAATGTGTCGTTGTCCTTTCATACAAGCCTCCAGTTAAATTTCAATGTATTGCAATAGACGGCAAATTCCAATCAATAAGAGATTTACCAATGGTGTAATTCGTCATTCATTATATAAACAACTTTACAGTCCCTAAGAACCCTTAGTCCAGATCATCTCCATCGTATACATCTTCCTGATAGTCCATGAGCCTGATTACCTTGATATCCGATTCCTCCATGTCCACATACAGCAACCCTTCACAGCCGGGGTATAACAATAAATAATACAGGAAGCGATCTCGCAGGGACGGCCCGCTAAGTTCAAGAGGTTGTCTGCGACGGGAAGTCTTCACCAGATATCTCTCATCATCACGCTCTGCTACATAATCAATGAACAGCCTGCTGTAATAAACGGATTCATCCACTTCAAAGGCTAAAGGAATTTTCATTCTACCTCCGATGACTTCATATCCTTCCGCTTCAAGCAAATCCACTGCCGGTGAATCCTGAATTTCTGAATTCAGTTGCATACCCGACAAGCTTACCGGAATCGGACGATTAACCCAATTACGAAAGCCAAAGAACAGCCATATAATCAAGCAGACAGCAAGTACACCAATAACAATTGTGTCATATTGCCCATCCATCATCGCTCACCTCGAAGACATATTCGAGATTCGACAACCGATTTCCTTTAGAATTCACCTTTCCAGCGAAAAGAAACCCATCCTATGATGAGTTTCCTGTAAAAGTATGGGCCGCTTCCATTGCAACTTGATCCGCAAGTGCATCCAGCGAAGCCTGAACGTTCTCTTGTTGTGTTGCCTCTGGTTCTTCCAGACGCCAGTGAGCAAGAAATTCGATATTGCCTTCTCCGCCAGTAATCGGCGAAAATGTTAAACCTTTCAGCTTTAATCCAAGTTCATTGGCGAAACGAAGCATCGTCTGTAAAACGTCCTTGTGAACCTTAGTATCACGAACGACGCCAGACTTGCCTACTTTTTCACGTCCTGCTTCAAACTGGGGTTTAATTAACGCTACAATGTCTGCCGGCTGCTTTAGAAGTACCAGCAATGGAGGCAAAATAATTCTCAGCGAAATAAAGGATACATCGATACTCGCAAAATTCGGCGTAGGACCATGCAGATCTTCTGGAGTCACATAACGGAAATTGGTTCTTTCCATTACAGTGACCCGTTCATCATTACGCAGCGACCAATCCAGCTGGTTATAACCTACATCAATGGCATATACGTGAGATGCACCATGTTGTAAGGCACAATCGGTAAACCCACCAGTGGATGAACCGATATCGAGCATCACAAGTCCATTCATATCGAGATCGAAGTGACGAATCGCTTTTTCAAGCTTTAATCCGCCTCTACCGACATAGGGATGTACTGAACCCTTTACTTTCAGTTCGGCTTCCCGTGGAATCTTCATGCCCGCTTTTTCAATCCGCTCATTGTTGGCATATACCAGTCCAGCCATGATTGCAGCTTTTGCCTTCTCACGACTTTCATAATATCCCTGTTCAACCAGCAGAACATCAATTCGTTCTTTCGGGAGTGACATGTCTTTCTCCTATCATGTAGTAATCCTAATTAATCAATAAGGTGTTCCAGTTTCTCTGATTGTTCCAGTCATGAAGGGAATCGAGTTCTGGACATACCATATGAAGATTGGGCCGCCATGCTGCGCAGCTCCGAGCTTACATTCTCAACCGTGAGGCCCACTTCAGCTCTTTGATCCTCAATACTGCCATGTTCAATGAATCGATCCGGGATACCCATCAGTTGCACCTGAACATCATGCAGGCCTTGTTCAGCGTAAAATTCCAGAACTGCACTGCCCATGCTGCCTGCTTGTGACGCTTCTTCAAGCACGATTAACTTCGTGCCCCGAACTGCCAGATCCCGCAGCATCTGCTCATCAAGCGGTTTAAGGAACCGGGCGTTAATTACGCCAACTGTAATCCCTTCTCTTTTAACCGTCTCTGCAGCTTCTTCAGCAAGCTGTACCATCGATCCCGAAGCGATAATAGCATAACCTTCAGATGGACGAAGCTGTTCCCATGTACCAATTGGAATCGGAATGAGTTCATCGTCAAGAGGCACGCCTACAACATTGTTCCGTGGATAACGATAAGCAATTGGACCTTCATTATATTCAAGCGCCGTTTTCATCATATGGCGCAGTTCATTCTCATCCTTCGGCATCATCAGTACGATATTCGGAATATGACGCATAAACGCCACATCATACACACCCTGATGCGTTTCGCCATCCGGCCCGACAAATCCGGCACGGTCAATCGCGAACATAACATTGGCGTTATGACGACAAATATCATGTACAATCTGATCATATGCACGTTGCATAAACGTTGAATAGACGGCAAATACCGGCTTTAGCCCTTCCATCGCCAGTGCTGCACACATGGTTGCGGCATGCTGTTCAGCAATCCCCACGTCAATCATTCGATCTGGGAATTCCTTACTGAAAGGAATGAGGCCTGAACCTGTCGGCATGGCTGGAGTTACCGCTACAATTCGTTTATCCTGTTTGGCAAGATCAATCAAAGTTTTACCAAATACTTCTGTATACATTGGTTTGCCTACAGCTTTAAGCACTTGACCTGATTCAATCTTGTACGGAGAAATTCCGTGCCATTTGTGTGAATCGGCCTCAGCTGGTTGATAGCCTTTACCTTTGGTTGTCAGTACATGAACCATTACAGGACCATCCACGTTATCGGCCTGTTTGAACGTTTCGATCAATTTAGGGATGTCGTGTCCATCAATGGGTCCCAAATAGGTAAAACCAAGCTCTTCGAACAGAACTCCAGGAACCATCATGTATTTGACACTATCTTTAATCCAGCTCGCCGATTTCGCCAAACGATCCCCGATGGCAGGAATTTTTTTGAGTATTCCTTCCACGTCATCTTTGGCTTTCAAATAATGGCGATCCGAACGGATTTTGCTCAAATATTTATGCATAGCCCCGACATTCGGAGCAATGGACATTTCATTATCATTGAGGATGACCATCAGCTTTTTCTGCTCATGACCGATGTGATTTAGAGCTTCAAAGGCCATACCACCTGTAAGCGCTCCATCCCCAATCATCGCGATAACCTGATTATCTTCACCCTTTAGATCACGTGCAAGCGCCATGCCCATTGCAGCAGATAAGGATGTACTACTGTGGCCGGCTTCCCATACATCATGTTCACTCTCGTTACGTTTAACGAATCCGCACAGGCCATTATGCTGACGAAGTGTATCGAAACGATCCATCCGCCCCGTTAGAACCTTGTGCACATATGCCTGGTGCCCTACATCGAAAATCATTTTGTCCACTGGACTGTTATAGCAGTAATGCAGGGCTACCGTGAGCTCAACCACTCCTAAGTTGGGTGCGAGATGGCCCCCTGTAACGGACAGCTTCTCAATCAGAAACTGCCGGATCTCTGCCGACAAAAGAACGAGATCATCCTGAGACATCGACTTCAGATCACTGGGTTGTTTAATTTGTGGAAGCAGCACGAGAATCTCCCCGCTTTCCTAGATTGTTTGATTGATTTGTAAACGATATATACACAGTTTATTAAATGACATTAAAACATTATAACATAAAAGAACAAGAATCATAATTTACGGCACTATACTCCAGATCACGAGCATTTTCGCCAGCATCGTTCGTATGATCTTCCTCAATATGTATTCCCAAGATCATTTGGGACAGACTGTCTTCAATAAGCCAGAAAAAACACATTAAATGGATTACACAAATCTGGTTGATTTGAAACAGTGACACTCAACACCAAAATTAATGATCTCGACTCATCAGATAATCTGCAATCTCCATCAGTCTGGAAGGATCCGGTAATCCGGCTCTATCAAGTGCATCTTTCGCTGATTGCGTAAGAGACTTCACCTCTTGAAGCGATGCATCCATACCAATAAAATAAGGGTAAGTGACCTTTTGCTGATTCACATCACTTTGCGTCTTCTTGCCCATTTTCTGTTCGTCACCCGTCAGGTCCAGAATATCGTCCTGAATCTGGAAAGCCAGCCCCAGATCTCTGCCGAACACGCGCAGCGCTTCCAATTGTCCTTCTGTCGCACCACCAATACGAGCTCCAGCAATAAGGGAAAACACAATTAAATCTCCGGTCTTGTGCAGATGAATGTATTGCAATTGGGCAAGATCCGTCATGCCCTGCTCCCCTTCCATATCAGCCACTTGTCCGCCAACCATGCCCCTTGCTCCAGCCAATTCGGACAATTCCTCTACAATGGACAACAATGCATCTGCTGGGACACCGCTCCGACGACCTGCCTGAACGATACTATAAAAAGCATGAGTTAACAGCGCATCGCCAGCCAATATCGCTGTTGCTTCACCAAATACTTTGTGATTCGTTAATTTTCCCCTGCGATAGTCGTCATTATCCATGGCAGGCAGGTCATCGTGGATCAACGAATACGTATGAACCATCTCCACGGCGCAGGCTACCGGCAAAGCAGCTGTACGCTGTGCACCGAAGGCTTCCGCCGCAGCAACGACCAGAAGTGGACGAAGGCGTTTGCCCCCGGCCATAAGTGAATACTGCATCGCGTCAACCAGTGACTGAGGCACATCCCAGTGAACAGGAAGAGTCTGCTTCAACTCTCCTGTCACTTCAGCTGTGACTTCCTCAAGATACGTTGCAAACGAAGGACGATTACTCATTGACTTCACCGCTTTCGTCGACGGCAGTGCCGAACGGTTTCTTGCGAAGTTCCCCATCCTCTTCTACGATCATTTCGATCTTGCGTTCCACTTGTTCCAGCTTCAGCCCACAAAGTTGTGATAATTTCATCCCGCGCTGAAACAAATCGATGGCCTGCTCCAATGGAACATCACCATGCTCAAGCTGACCTACGATGTCTTCCAATGCCGCCATTGCCTCTTCAAAATTCAATTCCGGTTCATTCGCCATCGGTATTGTCGTCCTCCTTCATTCCCCAAACCTGACAGTCCAGCTGTCCGTCTGTTAATTTAATCTTGATTGAATCTCCAGGCTGAACATCCTTGATTGATTTAATCAATTGTTGTTCCTGTTCGTCATATACGAGGCTGTATCCACGTGACATGACTTTGAGAGGGCTGAGTGCATCCAGATGCCGCACAGATGATTTCCACTGCTGCTGCTTCGCTCTCGTAATGGATCGAATCGCAACCTCCAGCTGACGCCGGGCTGATGCATTCTCCCGCCTCGCTGCATTCACCTGATCACGAGGATTAAACCGCTGCAGGGCCGCACGCAGACGCTCCTGCTTCTCAGCTGTCCATTTCATGCGTGTATTTACGGTTCGCAGAAGACGCTGTTGCAGCATATCCAGACGTTCCGTATGCTGCATTAAAGTACGTCTTGGGTGCACTAGTACAGGCGAGCGTTGTAATCTGACAAGTCGCTCCCGATTATGGGCAGCACGCTGGCGTAAACTGTGCTGCAGCTGACGCTGGCGCTGAGCAATCTGATCAAGCAGTTCAGCTCTATTAGGTACCGCCAGTTCAGCAGCAGCCGTAGGCGTTGCTGCACGAAGATCAGCAGCAAAATCGGCAATCGTAAAATCCGTTTCATGCCCAACTGCTGAGATCACGGGAATGGCCGAGCCTACAATCGCTCTTGCCACAATCTCCTCATTAAAAGCCCACAACTCCTCCAATGATCCGCCGCCTCGTCCGACAATCAACACATCGGCTTCGCCCATACGATTCAGATTGTTGATGGCCTTCACAATTGACGGAGCTGCACCTTTACCTTGAACGAGTACTGGATACAGAATCACTTGAGCAGAAGGATATCTGCGTTGCAACGTAATCATAATATCTCTTACCGCTGCACCTGTAGGTGAAGTGACCACACCAATCGTCTGCGGAAAACGGGGAATCTGCCTTTTTCGTGATGCAGAGAACAATCCCTCGTCCTCCAGCTTTTTTTTCAGCTGCTCATAGGCCAAATACAGACTACCAATACCGTCCGGCTGCATGTGCGTGGCGTAGAATTGATATTGTCCGTCCCGCTCATATACCGATACATTACCACGAGCAATAACCCTCGCACCCTCCTTCGGTACAAAGGGCAATCGCTGATTATGGGATGCAAACATAATGGATTTAATCCGGCTATCCTTGTCCTTCAATGTAAAATACATATGACCGCTGGAATGATGTGTAAAGTTGGAAATCTCTCCGCGCAGCCATACATCCGACAGGACCTGATCCGATTCCAGTTTCATCCGGATGTATCGGTTTAGGTCTTTGATGGAGTAGATCTTTTGATCTGCCACAGATTCGACCTAGGCCAATCCGTGAGCGCGTTTGGCCGCGATCAGTGTATTTTGCATCAACATCGTAATCGTCATTGGACCAACGCCACCAGGAACGGGTGTAATTGGACCAGACACCGTCTTCACGCTTTCAAAATCCACATCCCCTGCAAGTTTGCCGTTTTCCAGACGATTCATTCCAACATCAATTACAACGGCACCCGGTTTGACGAAATCGGCATCCACAAAGTTTGCACGTCCGATAGCAACTACCAGAATGTCTGCCTGACGAGTGATCTCTTTCATATTTGCTGTACGGGAATGACACATCGTTACCGTTGCGTTCTCACGTTGAAGCAGCAAGGATACCGGTTTACCAACAATGTTGCTGCGGCCGATGACTACGGCATGTTTGCCTGACATTTCAAGACCCGTACGCTTAATCAGTTCGATCACGCCTGCAGGAGTACACGGCAATAGGCTGTCATCACCAATAACGAGGTTACCCACATTAACCGGGTGGAATCCGTCCACATCCTTGTCCACGGCGATCGCATCGATAACCGCTTTCTCTTCAATATGCTTCGGTAATGGGAGCTGAACCAAAATGCCATTAATGGATTCCTGTTTGTTCAGCTTGTCCACCAGAGCAAGCAAATCCTCTTGGGATGTGTCTGCATCCAGACGATGAACTTCGGAATAGAAGCCAAGATCATGACATGCCTTTTCTTTATTACGCACATATACTTGGGATGCCGGATCTTCCCCGACGAGCACAACAGCCAGACCAGGTATTACCCCCTGTTCGCTAAGCTGCTTTACTTCTGCAGTGATGCCTGCACGAATCTCCTGGGACACTTCTTTACCGTTAATAATAGTTGCTGTCACTGTACTCTCTCTCCCTTATGTGAACATATTTTTAGAGGTTGTTCAAAAAGTCTGCTTTTGATTACGAAGGATGCCTATCGGCATCATCAGCATCGAATATGAAATTCAGCCGAAATGTCCGTTGCTCACGTAGTTTTCCCTACGCTCCGCTACTCCATTTCTAGCTTCATCCCATCTTCTCGGTACTGAAAATCGGTCTTTTTGAACACGCACTGTAGTTAATTGTAACTTAAGATAGTTTTGCTTTGATGGTGTCGACTTCCTGAATCATGCGCCCGAGTACACCATTGACGAATTTGCCGGATTCATCGGTGCCAAAATACTTGGACAATTCAATCGCTTCATTGACGGATACTTTTGCCGGGATATCATCACGGAACACCATCTCATACGTTGAAAGCCGTAAAATCTGGCGGTCTACACGTGACAAACGGCTAATCTGCCAGCCTTTCAAATAGTCGACGAGTAATCCATCAATAGCGTCCTTATGACTCCATGCGCCCTGTACAATTTCAGTTACGTAGGAACGCATCACATCTGCGTCATGAATAACCACTTCGGTTTCATTATCTTCAGCGGCTTCATTAATCAGCATATTCACGGCTTCAGCTGCGCCAACTTCATTCATTTCCATCTGATACAGACTTTGTACTGCAATTTCCCTTGCCAAACGTCTTTTCATGTCCTGCCTCCTGCAGCGCTCTCTATAGAGCGTCATCATGCTTATTTTAAAATATAAAATCTTTGATGGAATCAGAGATCTTATTATATTGTTATCCCTTTTCACAAAAAAACCTGCAATCGTTTCCTCCAAAAAACGGGCAACCTAAACTACAGCTCTATTTTCGGAAGAAACATATTGCAGGGTTCAGGTGGCTCACTTAAAGGGACGCCAGCGATCACCGAGCCATTGCCCCCATTCCCTCCAGGGAATGAACGAGCCCAGCTTCGAGTCGCTTCGTCTGCCTAACGTATAACCGATGAACACCAAGAGTGCAAAGAACAACATATCCCAAAAACCGATCCACACATAAAGAAAACCAAAAAAGATGCCAAAGGCAATGCCGATAATTCGGCCTCTGTGACTATCCCAAATCTCTCTCCACAGCATCAGTGAAACTCACCTCATTCCACTCGACTCTTGTAGTTAGGCGACTGGGTAACGTTGGCAATATACACGGTGACAAAAGAAACCGGGATACCCGTAATCTCCTGTACATGATCATGTATAGCCTTCTGCAGTTCGGCTGTCAGCGTCGGAATTGGGGTCTCGCCATCCACTACCGCGCGGATCATAATCTCCAGTCCGGATTCAACAACACGAATGCGAGCTTTGACATCACGTACACCTCGGAAACGTGATGTTGCTTTGAGACAGAGATTTTCAATCGTTTCCATCGAAATCTGCACATCACCATATTCGGTACGCTGATCTACAGATGGCAATGAAGCACGATCACGCCGAACCGAGATGTAGAAAAATCGCAAACTCAGGATAAACAAAATCGCTGCGGCTACAACCGCCGCAATAATGACGTTCTGTTCCTGCTGGTAATTCAATTCGTATGGCAGCACACCGCTAATAAGAAGTATAACCGCTGCCGATATTGCTCCAACGCTTATGCTGTATATAAACAACAGAAGCCGATCCAGTATTTTAGCCACGAACTGCACAGCCTCCCTTGCTCACTAACATTGCTTAACCTGCCCATTGGCAAAAGGGTGATCCTCAGGTGCACGTTTCCGCTTGCTCAAAGACCTGTCCAAGACGGGATAACCCCCGGCAGTGATGCCGGGGGAATCTGTCTTCTTTTATTTTACGCGCTGACTGTTCAGGTCGATTTCTTCCACTTTTTCAGTGCTTTTGAACTGAACATCATGAATGTGTACATTAACCTCATTCACATTCAATCCGGTCATGTTCTCAATGGAGCGTTTCACGTTCTGTTGAATTTCGGTAGCCACCTGTGGAAGACGGTATCCATATTCAATAATAACGGAAACATCCACTGCAGCTTCACGCTGACCTACTTCAACCTTAACGCCTTTGGAAAGGTTTTTACGACCAAGCAATTCAGCAAATCCACCAGCGAACCCGCCGCTCATGCCTGCAACACCTTTTACTTCAACTGTAGCCAGTCCAGCGATCACTTCAATAACTTCAGGTGCGATCTGGATTTCACCGATATCCGTTCGTTCAAATTCTGTCGGCAGTGTACTCATAACTGTTCAACACACCTTTCGCGAAATAAGTTTGCGGCCATCCGTCAGGGCGCTGGCACTCAGACCAATCTGGCCTTCAGAACCCTTCCGGTCCGGCTTTACCGGAACTCCTGCAAACCTTCATCCGCATACGTGCGGCTTATCCTTTGCAGGAGACATGCGCTCTTATTATTACATACTATATCATTTGGGCTACATTATGACAAACAAGCCCAATATACCTTTTAAATCTCATTTTCCTCAAGAAATTTGATATCAAAGTCTCCACGAACGAAGGTTGGATGATCCAGCAATTTCTGATGGAAAGGAATCGTTGTAGAAATGCCTTCAATTGCAAATTCAGCCAATGCACGTTTCATCTTCGCAATAGCCTCTTCCCTATTTGCTCCCCACACGATCAGTTTGGCAATCATGGAGTCGTAATAAGGAGAGATCGTGTAGCCCGGATAAGCTCCACTATCTACACGTACACCTGGCCCTCCTGGCGCAAGGTAGAAACCAATTTTGCCTGGTGATGGCATGAAGTTACGGTCTGGATCTTCTGCATTGATACGGCATTCAATGGACCAACCGTTAATCACAACATCTTCCTGACGGAAAGAGAGCGGATTCCCTTCAGCTACGGAGATCATTTCGCGGATCAGATCCACGCCTGTAACCATTTCTGTCACAGGGTGTTCCACCTGAATACGTGTATTCATTTCCATGAAATAGAACTCACCGTTCGGGCTGAGCAAGAACTCAAGTGTACCTGCCCCAGAGTAATTCACGGCAAGTGCTGCCCGTACTGCGGCTTCTCCCATTAATGTACGCACATCTTCAGAGATGATCGGACAAGGTGCTTCTTCCACCAGCTTTTGACGTCGACGCTGAACGGAACAATCACGCTCACCCAAATGCACTGCATTTCCATGTTTGTCTGCAATGATCTGAATCTCGACGTGTTTCATGCCTGTCAGGAATTTCTCCAGGTACACCCCGCCGTTGCCAAAAGCCTTTTGCGCTTCCTGCTGAGCAGCCGTAATCTGTTTGATCAGGGCTTCTTCATCTTCTGCGATACGAATCCCCTTACCTCCGCCACCTGCAGTAGCTTTGATAATAACAGGGTAGCCGATATCCCGGCCAAGCATAATCGCTTCTTCCATGCTTTCGACAAGACCATCGGATCCAGGAATTACAGGGACACCTGCATCCTTCATCGTTTGTTTGGCGACAGCCTTGTCCCCCATTTTGGTTATAGCCTCTGGAGAAGGGCCGATGAACGTAATATTGCAGGAATCACAGATTTCTGCAAAATCAGCGTTCTCTGCCAAGAATCCGTAGCCTGGGTGGATCGCATCACATTCCGTCAGTGTAGCTACACTCATCAGGTTTGTGAAGTTTAGATAACTGTCTTTCGAAAGTGTAGGCCCGATACAATACGCTTCATCTGCTAGACGAACATGCAGGGAGTCTTTATCCGCTTCCGAATAGACTGCTACGGTCGAAATGCCGATTTCACGACAGGCACGAATAATACGTACCGCAATTTCACCACGGTTCGCAATCAGTATTTTTTGAAATTTCATTTCGTTATTGTCCTCCTTCGAAGCTCATGCAGTTGCCGTTATGTGGCTATAACCGTTATTCCGGTTTCACCAGGAACAGAGGTTGTCCATACTCAACCAGCTGTCCGTTCTCAACCAGCACTTCAACGATTTCTCCCTTGATGTCAGCATCAAGCTCGTTCATCAGCTTCATCGCCTCAATGATACATACCGTTGTTTTCTCAACAACTTTATCACCAGCGCTTACAAAAGGACCCGCTTCCGGCGAGGAAGCTCTGTAAAAAGTACCCACCATCGGAGATACGATTTTATGTAAATGGCTTGTAGTATCAACTTGCGGAGCAACCTCAGCCACCACTGCAGCCGGTTGCACCTGTGGTGCAGCAATCATTTGCGGTTGAACAGCGGCTGCTTGAACAAATTCGGTTTTACCCGGTTTGCGAATCGACAACCGTGATCCTTCGTTTTCAATTTCCAACTCTTGAACGGAACTTTCATCTACCAGTTTGATCAGTTCTTTGATCTCACTCAATTTAAACATTTCCATTATTCACTCCTTCGGCATCATGCCAGTCTCACTAGGACGGTCATATGGCTTTATGTATTATATCATAATCATTAAAAATGGAAAGAGCCCGAGATCTGATCCAGCTCTCGGGGCTGCTATTCCTTGTTTAGATTACTGTTCTGTCACGTATTGTACGCTGATTTTGTTCTGCGACACCGCCAGTTCTTTCATGACCAGATCCACAATGGAAACCGCTTGTTTTACATCCAGTTTGTCACTGAGAACAACAACTTTATACTTGTCGGCATCCTCTTGAACGATCGCATTGGCAAACTGTTGTGACAGGGTTTCTTCAATGCCATTGATTTTGGCTTCTTTTTCTTCCAGTGTACGAAGCTGCTCTGTTGCTTTGGCGTTTTCTTCTGGCGTTTTGCTCAGATCACCCGCAACGGTCATAAGTTCTTCATACTTGCGATTGTTGCTCTCTTCACGCTGCCACTGGTAGTTTTGGAACTGACTGCTCGCAGACGCCGCCGTATTTTGCTCTTCCATCTCCTTGAGGACATCCTCGTCGGTTTTCGCCGCACTGCCATCGGATCCGGTACTTGTCTCAGGAGTCGTTGTTGTTCCCTTTTCAGTGCCCTCTTTTGTACCTTTTTCACTGCCTTTACCAGCTTCACCTTGTTTTTCTCCCGATTCCGCAGCTGGAGATTTCTCGGTATCCCCGGCTTCTTTACCGTCTACAACCGCAGGATTATCAACAGATTCAGTAGCTGTTTGATCTCCCTCAGTCCCTGTAACTTCTCCGCCATTCACCACTTCATTCACAACCAGGCCTTCTGTTGGATCAAGGATTCCAGCCGTTTCCTTTGCTTCTCCCTGCTTCATACCATCCACCTGCGTGCTTTCAGCTACAGGCGTATTAACCGGACCGGAATCTTCAGTGAACAGGTAATAGGCGGACAAAATGACCATCAGACTCAGCATGGATACGAGCCATACCGTTTGACGTTTGTTATTCATTAGAACTTCCTCCTCGAATTGGCTTCATTCTTATGACATTCAAATCTTGTGAAACATGATTCTGGACTAATCCTGCTTGCGCGGAACAACCGAAATCCGGTAGGCCGCAACATTCAGTCCTTTTTCCACAGCATCTGTAATCAGGTCCTTCACAACCTTGTTCTCTGCACCTCTGGCAACGACAAGCACGCCCCGGATCTGCGGTTTGAGTTTTTTCGTGACAATCGGTGTCTGATCCCCTGATATTTCATACGTGATAATCTCACCATCCCGGGTATATTGCGTCATATGTCGTTTGCCCCCGTTTGCATCCGTTTCTTCGGTGAGCTGCTGCGAATCCTTCACATTACGCTGTACAACAAGCTCCTCTGTAGAATCCACGGTAACCATCACATCAACAGTTCCCACACCTACGATATTTTCCAGCACACCCTTGATCTTGTCCTCAAATGCGATCTCTATCGCCTGAAATGGATTCTGTTCTGTCGGATCCGTCTGTATGGATGCCATCGATGTAGCCGGATCAGGCGGCTCTCGACCGATATTTTCGGAATCAATCTTTTTAACATTGACGAAGGAGTTGAACAACATGATTCCCACTCCGATCAAACCTAGGATAATCAACCAGCGAAAGGTTTGACTGCGCCGCTGCCCGCCTTCTCCTCCGCCGAGCCAGCTTTCCATCTTTTTGAGCCATTGTTTCATCGGTTACCCTCCTTTTTACAGCGCCGAGGCGCTTTTCTTTTCTTTCACCTGTACTTTGTTTGCATCAATATCCCACTTCTCTGTCAAGAGGGTAATTATTTGTACGGCTCGTTCAGACCGGGAGGACGTCTGTCCTTGCTGAGAGG
This sequence comes from Paenibacillus sp. FSL K6-0108, assembly GCF_045040695.1. Taxonomy (NCBI): domain Bacteria; kingdom Bacillati; phylum Bacillota; class Bacilli; order Caryophanales; family Paenibacillaceae; genus Paenibacillus; species Paenibacillus sp. FSL K6-0108. Next base: position 5,098,723 of record NZ_CP150288.1, read on the forward strand.
TTGTCTCTGCCTGCTGACCTGACACAGGTGTGGAGTCTGCCTCCTGTTCATTTTGGAGCTCGTCAGAGTTACCTTTGCTCACGCTACTTTCACGGTTGCTGCCGCTGTTCACCTCGATCTGTACATCCGGGACCTCAATCTGACCAATCTGGATTGGCTCCTGAACTGGAGGTGATTCAGTGGTTTGGGATTGCCGGTCAGAGCCGAATATTGGTGTTGTAGTTGCCGCTGCTTCCTGCTGACCTGTGTTGGGATTGACTCTCCCACCTGCTGCCTCACCTGCCATCTCCACCAGAACATACTGGATTACAGGAAGTTCCACCGAGGTGGCCAAATCCGTCTCGGGCTTGGTTGTATCCATCGCGAGTTTTACTTCAACGGACTGCACTCGCTCCCCCGTTGTTTCTTCAATTTGCCCTTTCATTACGTTAGCCAGCTCTTTGGCTGTCCATTGCAGTGATTGTTCCTGTTCATTGGATTGCAATCGCCTCCCCTGAGCCAAAATCTGTTCAAGTGTTGCATTTCCATCGGATGGCGAATCCATAGCGGTCATTGCTCGTTTGAGCTCGCCAACCGGATCACTTTTCAAGAGCTTCGTTATGGGCGATAACAGAGTCAGCAGGATAAGAAGGCTCAGCACAAGCTTGACATAGCGTTCCATGGATCGATTGGGCAACAGCATATCCACGAAAGTTGCCAACAGAACGATCATGATTAATTCACGGAGCCAGCTGCTCAGCCACCCCATCCTTCCAGCCCCTTTCTCTTGAGCATCCCCTCATCTCATCATGACGGTCAGATTGCCAGCAGTTAGCAGGATCGTAATTGCCAGAAAAAACATCAGTCCAACGGCCGCCAGTGCTGCAAATACGTAAATCATGCTTTTGCCTATCGCCTGCAGACATCCTACAATCGGCGTGTCCCCTAGAGGTTGCATAATCGCGCCAGTGATGTTGTAGATCAGGGCTAACGTCAGAATTTTAAGTGCAGGAAACGCACATAAAAACAAGATAATGATGACACCTGTTAGTCCGATTGCATTTTTCACCAGCAGCGACGCTGTAATAACTGTGTCCGTTGCATCCGCAAAGGTTCTGCCGACAATGGGGACAAAGTTGCCTGCGATGTACTTCGCCGCTTTCAGACTGACACCATCTGCTACGGAGCCCGATGCCCCCTGAACCGAAATTACGCCCAGGAACATCGTAAGCAATATACCGAGCAGAGCCACACTAATGTTCCGTAACAGGTCTGCCAGCTGTGTAAGCTTGTACTTGTCGGACAAGGAACTGACGAGATGTAACACCGCCGAGAAAAAGAGTAACGGGAATACCAGCATGTGAATCAATGTACCGACCAGATGAATCATGAAGATGATCAGCGGATGGGTCACAGAAACAGTAATGACATTTCCCATTGAAGCCAGCAGTGTAAACAACAGGGGCACCATGGCCATCATAAAGTTAATCATGCTGGCAATGGCATCCTTGGCGTATCCGATCGCCACACTGAAGCTGTTGATGGCAATGATAATAATGACCATGTAACAGATGGAGTAAGCGATTTTGCTAATGTTATTTTTCTCAAAAGCAGTCTGTAGCGTCTCCAGAATCATACTCAGCACACTTAGCATCACAATCGTGACCAGAAGTTTGCCGTTATATAGAATTTCATGCAGCATAAAGGTCCCAATCGCTATAAACACCGACTTCAGGCTGAACCCTTCATTGCCGGGGATTAACATATCCATAAAGGAAGGTGTTTTTCCTTCCGGGAAAAAACCACCGTATTGTTGCATGAGTTGGTCCCAATATTTTTCTACCTGATCCTTGGGAAGCTGGTCAGCTTGCTGCTGCATCCATTCTCCCGAGGGAGAACCAGCAGCGACCTGTCCCATGATCGCAAACAGAAAACACAGCGTCAGCACAAAGGTAAGGCGCCACTGCGGCTTATGATGCATCATTTTCATATGAAGTCCGCACGCCTCCCTCTACACCGGCATCAGCTTCATGACGGTTTCGATAATAATGCTGATGATCGGTATCGCGAGTACAAGGATCAGCACCTTGCCAGCAAGTTCAATTTTGGAAGCAATGCTCTCCTGGCCTGCATCCCTGACAATCTGTGCTCCGAATTCAGCAATGTACGCTATGCCTATAATTTTCAGCACGGTTTTTAGATAAATGCTCTCCATACCTGAATTCTCGGCAAGCCGTTTCAACACTTCGATTACCGCGCCAATCTTGCCAATCAGCAGCATGAAGATCACGATGCCAGTTGCAGCAGCAATCAGAAAAGCGAACATGGGCTTCTGTTCTTTGATAACTAGAATGAGCACCGTTGCGATGAGCGCCAGACCTACAACTTGGATAATTTCCACAGGTCACCACCATCCCGGCTTCATGACCGTTTTCATTGAAAAAGAAATATCGATTTGATCTCTTGCAGCAGGCTGTCCAGCATACGGACCACCATGAACAATACAACGACAAATCCGATCACGGTCACCCAGTGAGCCATATCTTCCTTTCCCATTTGTTTCAGCACCGTATGAATCATTGCAATAATGATTCCGATGCCCGCAATTTGAAAGATTGCGTTCACTTCTAAATTCATGACCTTGGCACCTCACTATCCCGGCTATTTCAGAAGATCAGAATGACGATTAACGCTCCGACAAGCATCCCGAGACTGCGGCACATTCGTTCATATTTCATTTGATCGGCTTGGGCACGGGATTCCTCATGCATAAGTTGCTGAATGGCTAACGAGATGTGCTTGGTCTGATCCTGACGATCGCTGGTGCCAAGGCTGAAGCTCAATTGCAGCATGACTTCCCGCTCGTCCGCCTTCATGGCTGATCTTCCCCACGCCTCTTCTATACCAGACTGAAGACTCTCACGAGCAGTGTGTCCATGAGGTGGTTCCATCTGTTTGGCTGCGTGGAGAAACAGCGTCCGAACAGGCTCTTTGGTCTGGGCTCCCATTTTCCCCATGGCATCAGGTAACGGGGTCAGCCCGTAGTTAATCTCTGTCATCAACCGCTGGAGAGCGGCGATTAATTCTCGCAGTTGTCTTGGCCTCAAGGCATACTGCCTTGCCTTGTAGAATCCGGCGAGGGTACTGGCCAGCAGAATGATGACGGCACCGAGCATGTTAACCAAAGGCCTCACCTCCCACTTCCGTCTGCTGGAGACCACGCATTTTGCCATCGGCCAATCGAAAGGTCATACCCCGGCTCGTCCGTTGCAGCTGGACATAGCGTTGGAACATCTGCTCGACGATTAGGGTTCTCAGCGCAGGTCTGGAAGAAAGCTCAGCCAGATCACGACCATGCGCAGTAGCGATGACAGATACGCCTGCATGTAGTGCTTCCATGACCGCCTCCGCATCTTCCGGTCGGCCTATCTCGTCCACGATCAGGACATCGGGAGACATGGAGCGAAGCATCATCATCATGCCCTCAGCCTTTGGACATCCGTCCATGACATCGGTGCGAGGACCTACGTCAAATCCGGGTACGCCCTTATAACTTCCAGCGATTTCGGATCGCTCATCAACGATGCCAACCTTTAGACGTGGGCGTATGCCCTGAACAAGTTCATTGACACCCGTAAGTTTAGTTCCACTGCTAATCTGTCTTGCCAGATCCCGCAGTAAAGTGGTCTTTCCTTGCTGCGGAGGTGAAAGAATTAAGGTGTGCATGACCTGTCCACTTTTCATGTCCAGCAGATACGGCAGAATCCGATCAGCGACTCCGTGAATCTCTCGGGCCACCCTGACATTGAATCCATTGATGTCGCGCAGGTATTCGACGCGGCCTCCACTTAGCACCGTTCGGCCAGCCAGTCCGATTCTGTGCCCTCCAGGAATGGTGATGAAGCCTTTACGCAGCTCCTCTTCCAATGTATAAAGCGAATGATTGCTGATCAGATCCAGCAGCCTGTGTGTTACCTCTTTTAAGGGAATATAGGCTTCATCAGGCTTCGAAGTCGGACTGCCCTGGGGTGTGAGGAAGTGATAGGTGTCTCCTGCATTGATTTCCAGTGGTCTTCCTTCACGGATACGTACTTCCTCCACTTTATCTAATAAAGCGGGCGGCATTCTTCCCAGAATGGTTCGAATCGGTTCCGGAAAGATATCCTTCCAGTTCACCATCATGAATAGGCCCCTCCAACCTTGAATTCGGTTTTATTGCGTTCCTGGTGCTTGTTCATATCTCAAGTTTATGTGTGTACATTGAATTTATGACGCTGAAATCTATCATTTTCTTCAAAATAGGGAGGAGAGTTAAAAATCATAGATCAACCTAGTGTTCCAGTCTAGGCACCCGTCTAGATCCAAGTGCATATAGTGCTTGCAGACAGGTGTTATTCATTCCGGGATAAAAAAGGTAAGAACCACCTATCCCCAAATACAGAAAGGAGTTGTGGGGAGTGAGAGTCGACGTGGTAGGTAATGTGAATGAAGTTCGAAGAATGGATATTGCAGGCAGGTGTGTTGTTGTGATCGATGTATTGCGAACGACTAGTACGATTGTTACGGCACTGGCATACGATGCGACGGACGTAATTCCTGTAGAAACTGTTCCTCAAGCGAAACAATTGAACGTGAAGAATGCCATTCGTGGCGGGGAGCGCTTTGATAAAAAAATCACTGGATTCGAGGTGGGCAATTCCCCCTATGAATATATGACTCCAACTATTGCGGGTAAAACCATTATTCTGACGACCACTGATGGTACACGTGCCCTAATCAAGGCATCTAAGGCTAGGCATGTGTTCGCAGGCTCATTTCTCAATGTGAAAGCTGTAGCGGCTGTTTTGTGCGAACTGCGCCGGGATATCTTATTGTTATGTGCTGGGGATCAGGATGAGTTCGCACTGGAAGATGGTTTGTGTGCAGGCAGCATCATCGAGGAGTTGTACCGACAATCCCCTTTCCCAATTATGCTGAACGATCTGGGCCTGGTGCTCCATCAGGCTGCCACTCATGCCGAGGACAAATTACCCGATCTGGTTAGAGTATCCGCGGGTGGCCGAAGGCTGGAAAGGCTGGGGAGAATGCATGATGTAATGTATTGCACTCAATTGAACTTGCTGGAGTGCGTTCCAGAAATGGATGAAGGAAACCGGATGCAACCATACAAAGGAACGCGTAAGGAGCGATTGTTTAAATTGCTGTAAATAATTTGAAAAGGTGTACTGCGATCCCGAATTGGGGATACACAGTACACCTTTGGTATGTCATTATAACTATATCGGTTTTTATCTGCGGACTTGCGGTCCGCCGATCACTGCCTGCTCTTCCGTATCCAGATCATACGCTGTGTGCAGTGCCTTGATTACATCATGAAGCTTCTCTCCATCAATTACACAAGATACCTTGATTTCGGAAGTGCTGACCATTTTAATGCTCACACCTTCGCCTGAGATAACTTTGAACATCTTCGCAGCAACGCCTGGATGGCTAACCATGCCTGCGCCAACGATCGAAACTTTAACCAGATTGTCTTCAGAAGTAACTTCACGGTAAGGCAGGCGGCTGTGAAGGGCTTCAATGACACGCAATGCGTTCTCCCGATCAGACAGCGCAACAGAGAACGAAAAGTCTGCTTTACCATCCATTACACCGCTTTGAACGATAATGTCGACATCCAGCTGTTCTGATGCAAGTGCACCAAATACTTCAGCGAGAACTCCTGGCATATCTGGTACACCCAGAATACTGATGCGAGCCACATTTTTGTCATAGGCAATTCCACTAACTACCACGCCTTGTTCCATTGTTGCTTCCTCCTTCACAACCGTTCCTTCATTATGATTAAAGCTGGATCTTACAATCAAGGGCACACCGGAATGCTTCGCGTATTCAACTGCACGCGGATGCAGTACCGCTGCACCCAGATTGGCCAGTTCCAGCATCTCGTCGTACGAAATTTCCTTGAGCTTGCGTGCAACCTTCACGATACGCGGATCGGTGGAATAGATTCCATCTACATCCGTGTAAATTTCGCAAGCGTCAGCCTTGATGGCTGCTGCCAGGGCTACTGCCGTTGTATCCGATCCGCCGCGGCCAAGTGTCGTAATCTCGCCGTCTTCCGTCATGCCCTGGAACCCTGCAACGATTACAATGTTCCCTTCTGCCAATGCCTGGTTCACCCGTTCCGGATGAATATTGTTAATCCGCGCTTTGCCGTGTACCGGCTCTGTCCGGAATCCCGCTTGCCAACCTGTAAATGAAATGGCTTTGCGTCCCAGCGCCTGAATTGCCATGGATAACAATGAAATCGAGATCTGTTCTCCCGTAGTCAAAAGCATATCCATCTCACGCGCAGGCAGTTCACTGTTCAGCTGTTTCGCCTGATCAATCAAATCATCCGTGGTATCCCCCATGGCCGAAACCACGACTACACACTGATGTCCTTCATCCGCTTTTTCTACAACACGTCCGGCTACACGCTTCATGCGCTCTGTATCTCCGACCGAGCTGCCCCCAAATTTCATGACGTACAATGACAACGCAAATCCACTCCCTACCTTGTGCAGTATGCATAATTGATGTCCACCGTCATTATTCTCTCCGAAAAATGACTTTAACCCAGTATATTACGAAAGCGTCTGATAGGCTAATCTTTTTTCGAAAAAACCCTTTGCCAAAGAAATGGCAAAGGGTTGAAATAACGCTATATTTAGCTTACACCGTGTGAACGTTACGCGCGGGAAGAGTATTTACCTTCACGAGTATCGATCAGCAGAACATCGCCTTCGTTGATAAACAATGGCACCTGTACGTTCAAGCCTGTTTCTACTTTTGCGTTTTTAGTAGCGCCTTGTGCCGTGTTACCTTTTACGCTTGGCTCTGTTTCGATAACTTTCAACTCTACGCTTGTAGGCAGATCGATTCCGAGGATTTCACCTTGGTAGCTAACGATTTTTACGTTCATGTTTTCTTTGAGGAAGTTCAATTCCCATTCCAATTGGTCGCTCGTCAGTGTGAACTGATCATATGTTTCGTTGTCCATGAACGTATGCTCTGTACCACTTGCATACAGGTAGGATACGCCACGGTTTTCGATGATGGCACGGCCAATCGTTTCACCTGCACGGAATGTTTTCTCAACCGTGTTACCGTTGCGCAGGTTTTTCAGTTTGGAACGTACGAAGGCAGCGCCTTTACCTGGTTTAACGTGCTGAAAATCAAGTACGGTATAAATGTCGTTATCTACCTGTACGGTCAAGCCTGTTTTAAAATCGTTTACTGAAATCACAAAAAATCCCTCCTGATATGGTTGAAAAGTAGGTGATATAAGACGATAAGTTAATTTATGTTTGAAAAGTCAAACCTTCATATTACCCAGACCACTACGATGGCAGAACAACCTTCCGATCGCTGTTATCCCCAGATTTCTTTTTAATCCCTATCCTTATAGGGAGAAATCCGGTGATAAAGGCGAGCGTTTCACTTCTTCAGGTTTTTTCTGCCCTCTCCGTTATTGTGTAATTCCAAGTTTACTTAATTCAAAAGCATAAATTAAAAATCGTCTTATATCACCGTTGGCTGTAATTTAGCCGATTACGGTGAACTTCTTGTCCGAATTCGTCAAAATGTGGATACCTGTCTCGGTAATCACCACGTCATCCTCGATACGCACGCCGCCAAGGCCATCAATGTAGATACCCGGTTCAACGGTTACTACCATGCCTGGTTTTAAAACATCGTCGCTTAGCTTGGACAAACGAGGAGCCTCATGGACTTCCATACCCAGACCGTGGCCTGTGCTGTGTCCAAACTGCTCTCCGTATCCGTGCCCTGCAATGATATCACGTGCCAATGCATCTGCTTCCCGGCCGGTCATGCCCGGTTTCAGGTTCGCCAGCGTATGTAACTGGGCTTCCAGTACGATATCGTAAATTTTACGCAGTTCAGGCACAGGTGTGCCCGTTGCGATGGTACGTGTCAGATCTGAACAGTATCCATCCAAAAGCGCACCGAAGTCAAATGTAATTAACTCATTTTGTCCAATGACTTTGCTGCTCGCTACACCATGAGGCATAGCAGAACGTTCACCTGAAGCAACGATTGTGTCAAACGAAGAGGAAGTTGCTCCATGCTTGCGCATGTAAAACTCCATCTCCAAATCCACTTCACGTTCAGTCATACCCGGTTTTGCAAATTGCAAAACATGACTGAAGGTTGCATCTGCCAGATCCGCAGCTCTTTGCATTACAGCGATTTCATCTTCATCCTTGAATATGCGCAGTTGTTCCACGATACCGGATACAGCTTTCAATTCAATGGATTGAAGTGCATCTGCATAAGCAGTGTGCGTACCATAGGTAACATGATCCTGCTCAAAACCAACTTGTTTGATATTCGCCGATGCAAGCAATTCACGTACGGATTCCAGCGGTTTTGGTCCATGTTCCACAACGGTAAATCCTTTGGCTTGTTGCGGTGCCTGTGTCATATAACGGAAATCGGTAAGCAAATACGCTTCTTGTTCCGTAATTAGCACATATCCCGCTGAACCTGTAAAGCCCGTCATATAACGACGGTTAATCGGATTTGTAATCAGCATAGCCGTGAGTTCATGTTTATTCATGGCCTCACGCAACTTATTTACTCGTTTGTTTTCCATCGGTAACCCTTCTTTCTCTCACATTCCCGGGTCCCCGGCTCAGGTTTGTTTGTCCAGATGACGCACGAGAGCCAGCAGCCCCAGTTCATAGCTTACTTCGCCAAATCCGGCAATCTGCCCGATTGTTTCTGCAGCAATTACTGAGTGATGTCTGAACGCTTCGCGTGCATGAATGTTCGATAGATGTACTTCTACTGTAGGAACCTTTACGGCATTGATAGCATCACGTACAGCATAACTGTAATGGGTCAGCGCTCCGGCATTTAGCATGATTCCGTCAGCATCGCCCATCGCTGCATGAATGCGATCAATGATGTCCCCCTCGTGATTGGATTGATAAAAAGCGATGGAGACGCCGAGCTCCTCCGCCTGTCTGCGAATTTTGTCTTCAATATCCTTCAGACTAAGCGTTCCATAGATGCCGGGTTCACGTATACCGAGCATGTTCAGGTTCGGGCCATTGACTACAACAATCCGTTTCATAGCTGCTCCACCCTTTCTGCAAATAACCATCTGCTATTTTAACACAGCTATTGCCGGATTGAGAAGCTTTTTTGCGGCTATGCTCCCGCTTGCTCAGGCTCGCGTTTCCGTTCATCCGTAAACTCCATGGCTACGGTGTAGCCAATAAACAGCCCCCACAACAAAAAGAAACATAATTCTGTAATGATTGAATCCCAGGTTAAGCGGTTTAAAGGCTTCACCATTTCCAGTTTGGGACCTACCAGGACAAAGATAATGAGCCACCATAATATCCCGTAACCCATGCCTGGAAGCGGTCCTTTCCATTTTTTCAAAGTGTATGTGTAAATTAACGAGGCGAGGACCGAAAAGACAATAAAAAACAGCCAGCCGGTCAAATGCCCTGCTGCAGTATAAATAAATTTGTGTTTAAAAAATGGTTCAGCCAAAAATCCCAGTGGCACAATCGTAAAATGAAGCAGATAGAAGAGCCAATGCAAACCTCCCCAGATAAAACCTGCGAAAAAACCTAACTCCACTGCAAAAGGGAATGGTTTGGTGAAATAATGTGCCTGGCCTTGTCGCTGGGCAGCACGTTTTCCCCGGTCCTTTTTCCCACTTCTGTCAACAGGCTGATTTTCCTTATGGGATGTGCGTTCACCCGTATACTCTGTCATCGATATTCTCCTTCACGTTCAGTTTGCAAAACGGAGAATAAATCTCCATTTTCGTCCTAACTCTAACGGGTAGTATGTACAAATCAGGACAAAGTTAATAACATCACCCATGGAACGACTCGTAAACTAGAAATTGCTCTCAAAATTCGATACAATAAGATTATTAAACTGCCTTCGAACATGAAGGCTTAGAACAGAATAGGAAGGTGAATGATTTGCCTCAACAATCCAAGCCTGTCAGCTACGGGGGGCAAGCTGTCATTGAGGGCGTAATGTTCGGCGGTAAACATGTCAACGTTACAGCTGTGCGAAGAAAAGACGGCGAAATTACGTATTTGGAAGTTCCCAAGCAAGACAAGTCCTGGGTCATAAAATTGCGGCGGATTCCACTACTGCGCGGGATTGTCAGCATTATAGATTCGAGTGTCAAAGGAAGCAAACATCTCAATTATTCTGCTGACGCATATGCTGATGATGAACTGGAACCTGAAGAAAAAGAAAAGCAAAAAGCAAAAGAAGGCTCAGGTTGGAGCCTCAGCATGATTATTGGTGTCACCGCAGTAGCTATACTTTCGTTCCTCTTTGGTAAAATTGTTCTGACATTGTTGCCCGTTGTTATTGAGAATTTTCTGTTCAAAAATGCATTCGACAATCAGTTTTTGCATAATTTACTGGAAGGCGGAATTAAACTCATTCTTCTGCTCGCCTACCTATGGCTCATCTCCCAGACACCGATGATTAAACGTCTGTTCCAATACCATGGTGCAGAACATAAAGTCATTAGTGCTCACGAAGCCGGAGAAGAGCTTACGCCAGAAAATGTGCAGAAGTATAGCCGTTTGCATTATCGTTGCGGAAGCAGTTTCATTATGCTGACTGTTATTATTGGCGTATTCTTGTACTCGCTCTTCACATACGATAACCTATGGGAACGTATGGGACAGCGGTTGCTGTTACTGCCAGTAGTACTCGGTATTTCATTCGAATTGTTGAAATTGACCAATTCGGTACGTGACATCCCTGTACTTCGTTATCTCGGATATCCGGGGCTGTGGCTGCAGTTGCTGACAACCAAAGAACCAACGAATGAACAGGTAGAAGTATCCATTGCTTCATTTAACCGTATGCGAGAATTGGATGCCAAACTTGCAAACGTATCCGCCACATCGGAAGTCCCTGTTGCAACACTTGATCCTGTGAAAGGGTGAATGATATGAACAAGCAGGCAATCATATTTTGGACGTTCATCGCACTCGCTGCTATTGGAATTTTGACTTGGCTGGGAAATGGAGGTCTATCCCGAATTATTATCCCCCTTGTCGTGTTCGGAGTTGTGTTCCTGCTCTATAAATATCCGCCCCGCCGTTGGGCACGCAAGACATCATCACCGAAGATCAAACCATCGGCTAAAACCATGGCTAAAGTTAATGCACAATCTGGTACTCGAAAAAGCAGCGGTTCTTCCAAAAAACGCAAGGATTATCCTTTTCAGGTTATCCAGGGACAAAAGGGTAAAAGTGATGAGGACGTACCTAAGTATCACTAAAGCGCTAATATCGAATCAACACACAGAAAAGCAATTCTCCATATATGCGGAGAATTGCTTTTTCATTTTTATACAGGAGTCAGCGGTGGTGTCTCCGCTTGTTTCATTCTTAGCTCTCGTTTTTGTTTGTCCAGCTGTTCACCATATATTTTGGTATTCCATCCACTGAAAAATTCAGTACCGGCAGTCACCCCGGATTGATATAAAGCTGTACTATCCTGTACAGAAAGGTTAAATTCCGTAGGTTTAATCCCAAGGGTAGGAATTTTTACCGTACGGAATCGATTGATCTGTTCAATATATCGCTCGTCATGAGCAGTAAGCATCGTTTCAACCAATGCCTGAAGCATGCTTAGTGGCCCTCTGATTCTAGCTGGCTCTCCTTCCGTTTTGCCAACCATTTTAAAACCGACTACAGGGATGATGTCTCCTCCACGTTCTGTACGCTCCCCATCAAACAGCCAGAGTGGAAAATTACTCAATAATGCTCCATCGACGATGTAAACAAACTGGTCCGCAAAACGTAAACCTTTAGACAGGATAGGGGATCTGCGAATGGCTACCGGGTCAAAGAAATAGGGGATACTGCAACTCATGCGTACGGCCTTGGCCACCTCCATTTTCGAAGGATCTATTCCGAATCGTTTGATATCATCTGGAAGCACCAAAATGGTGCCATTGGAAATGTCGGATGCAATAATTAATAACTTCCCAGGAGGCAGATCAGCAAACGTCCTAACCCCCTTTTTTTTCAGCATATCCCGAATCCAGCATTCCAGCGCTTCCCCAGAATAAAGTCCTTTTTTCAAAAACAGCCTTGCTGCAGGTCCGATCCACTTGGTATCAAATATGGGAGAACGTCGCAGCAATGAAGCAAACGGCGTATTTTCGATAATGCTTTTCATCTCTTCCGCCTGGTAGCCTGCGGCCAGCAAAGCAGCTACGATGGAACCCGATGACGTGCCCCCTACGCGATTAAACTCAACACCGTGATCTTCTGCACCTTTTACGGCGCCGGCAAGTGAAATTCCCTTTACCCCGCCACCTTCAAATACTCCATTAATCAACACAATAAAACCCCCGTTCTCCAGGCAGTCCATGCTTCTACTGCCACTGTATGAGAACAGGGGTTGGTCATATTACGTTAAATTGTTTTACAATCCATAATAGGCCTTTAATTTGGCAATCAAACCGAGCGGATTTTTCGTCAGGTACTGTGAACTGAAGAAAATATCCCCTTTCACCGTATCATATTTTTCATTATATATAAGCTGATCAATGATTTCCTGTGAAGTCTGCCAGCCGACTTCTGGTGTGCCAAGCTTATAAGGCGAGTGACCAATATATAATTTCACATCCGTATTGGCCACTTCATTGGCCCACCAGTCAACCACTTTGTCATATCGTGCTGCACTTAGTGTCATACTCCAGTACACTTGGGGTGCAACATAGTCGATCCACTCCTGCTTGATCCATGTCCGAACATCCGCATTCATACTGTCATAAGCGGTTACTCCTGCTTTCGTATCGGAACCTGTCAAATCAACCGATTTGTTACGCCATACGCCAAATGGGCTAATTCCATATTGGACTCCAGCTTTCACCTTGTGGATGCTCTCTCCGAGCCGCTTGACGAATTGGTTGATGTTGTCCCGACGCCATTCTGCACGATCATTTGTATTCAATGTGTTGTATGCTTTGAAAGCTGCATCATCATTAAACGTTACATTGGAAGGATAAAAATAATCATCCAAGTGTACGCCATCAACATCATATTGGTTGACTACTTCCATGATGGAATCAATTATATGCTGTCTCGCTTCAGGAATACCTGGATTAATATACAATTTGCCTGATGCATTAACAATCCAGTCCGGATGAAGTTTGGATACATGATTGGCCGCAAGCCCGGTTGAACTTGCCGAGTTGGTAGCTCGAAATGGGTTGAACCAGGCATGGAATTCAAGACCACGTTTGTGAGCTTCCTCAATCATAAATGCAAGTGGATCATACCCAGGGTCTTTTCCTTGCGTTCCTGTCAGTACACCATTCCACGGTACAAGACCTGATGGATAGATCGCATCCCCGTTGGCCCGCACTTGAACAAATACAGCGTTGATTCCCATATCCTGCAGCGTGTCAAGCTGCTGAATGAACTCCAGCTTTTGTTTCTCTACATTTCCTTTGGCACCAGATGAAGGCCAGTCTCCGTTTACAGTCGAAATCCAGGCTCCACGCATCTCATCCGTATTTGGCGTAGTTCCCGTTCCTCCAGGCTCTGCTGGTGTCACTGGAGCAGGATTAGAAACATTGCCTGTGTTCAGATCAATGGTCTGCTCAGACTGGTTCCAGGTAACCTGGATTCCAAGGTTCTCACTGACGAATCGAATCGGTACCATGACACGGCCTTGCTTCAGTTCTACCGACGCATCAAGATCAACCAAGGTGCCATCCACCGTTGCCTGCTGGCGTCCACTCGTCATCGTAATGACTGAATCGGATTTCTTGATTGTAACGGTGCGTGTCGCTTGGGACCATAGTACAGACGCCCCAAGTCCCTCGCTAATGACACGCAGAGGAACCATCGTTACATTTACTTTGGGCAAAATGTAAGGTGAGACATCCGATTCCAAACGTTGACCATCCAAATAAATGACAATTTCCTTTTGACTAGCTGCCTGCGCCGTCAGTCCTGAGGTTTGTAAACCCAGAACAAAAATGAGCAGCAGGATCAATCCTTTACGAAGCTTCATCAGTGCAATCCTCCAAAATAATTATAAATTCGCGGCAAATTCTGCTAGTTTAATAGACGCTTCAATCGTTTGTTTAGTTGCGGATAATCACCAAATTTTGGTCAAGAAAAAGCAAAAAGATGCTACCTACCGTTTTATCGGAAGGTGCATCCTCTGATTTTGAATGGATATGCATGGAAATTTCAGGTGAGTCTGGCTTTCGGAACTGGGGTTGTTTGTCTATTTGAAAGCTTAGGATTCTGTATTGCTCATGACTTCCTGAATACTTTTAAGATCACGCAATCGATTCTCATCCTGGCGGAAATATTCAACCAAAGATTCGATGCAGGTAATGGAATCCCAGCTCAGATGGTGTTCAATTCCTTCAACATCCTGGTATATATTTTCCTCCTGAACCCCAATCGTCGTCAAAAATTGTTCAAGCAGATGATGGCGCTCCATCAGTCGTTTGCCCATCTTTTTGCCTTTTGGCGTAAGCACCAACCCACGGTACTTCTCATAGATCAGGTACTCGTCTTTGTCCAGCTTTTGGATCATCTTCGTCACTGATGAAGGATGTACTTCCAAACCTTCAGCTATATCAGACACACGAGCATAGCCCTTTTCATCAATTAATTTGTATATACGCTCCAAATAATCTTCCATACTGGGCGTTGGCATCTGCTTCCCTCTCTTCTCTCTGACCAGCGCTATTCTTGCCTGGTCCCTATCTTATAATGATACATGTTATCAATACGCATTGGCAAGTCCTGCACAAGTCCTGCACAATTCATTCACTATTTCCTGTCCACATAACACTTCTCAGTTCCATTATCATTACGCAAGTATTGGCAAGGGTGACTTATCCCAAAACGAGGCAAACTAAGCTAAGTTCCGTATTGAAAGGAGTGATTTCGTGAGTACCAGTTTGGCGCAACCCCCCGTTCGCAAAGCAAAGGGCACTAAACCCTTTATTCCCGATTTGGTATATTTTGAACCCGGTGCGCTGGAATATGAGAAAGGCAAACGGATTATGGAATGGGTTACCTCCAGAAATATTCCTTACCAGATGACGACATCCCATAATCGAATCACCAATCTCCCTGGTGAGACGGAACAGGAGAAGTACCGCATGGCCAAACGTACCCTAGTCGTCGGTGTGCGTAAAACACTCAAGTTTGACCAATCGAAGCCTTCGGCTGAGTATGCCATTCCCATCTCCACAGGCTGTATGGGCCACTGTCATTATTGTTATCTTCAAACGACACTTGGGGCTAAGCCCTATGTCCGTGTCTATGTAAACACCGAAGAAATTATTGAGGCTGCCAAAGGATACATTGAAGAACGCGCACCTGAACTTACACGTTTTGAAGCAGCTTGTACATCTGATCCCGTAGGATTGGAGCATATTACAGGAAATCTCGGTGACCTGATTCGTTTTATGGCAGATGAGGAACACGGACGGCTTCGATTTGTAACCAAATATCATCATGTTGATCCTTTATTAAACATCAAACATAACGGACATACCCGTATCCGTTTCAGTGTGAATTCCGACTATGTGATCAAAAATTTCGAACCCGCTACCTCGCGTTTTGAGGAACGTATCGAAGCTGCTGGCAAAATAGCTCATGCCGGTTATCCACTCGGATTTATTATTGCCCCAATCATATGGTATGACGGATGGGAAGAAGGATACTCGGAGCTCCTACAAAAGCTCGCTGACACCCTTCCTGAAGAAGCAACCAAGGATCTAACCTTTGAAATGATCCAGCACCGTTTTACCAAAACGGCAAAAGCCACCATTGAGAAGCGATACCCCAAAACCAAGCTGGAGATGGATATCGAAAAGCGGAAAATGAAATGGGGCCGCTGGGGCCAGTACAAATATGTGTATAAGGATGATCAGCAGGATGCCCTGCGGGAATTTATTACCGAACGCATTTTTGAGCATTTCCCACTGGCCAACATTGATTATTTTACCTAAATGCAGAGTAGACACCTTCTATTAATAACCATTGATTAAAAAAGCAGGTTACATGACCCCAGAATGATTCTGGTTTCCATGCAGCCTGCTTTATCCTTATTTAGAATAACGTTGAGTAAAGAAAAAATCCTTGGTACTGCGCTAGATAATCATCCAGTCGGGTGTGATTTGCTGTAGCCAGATCGTAATTTTCGTCATCTGATCGGTGAATAACAGCACTCCGAGGAACAACATCAATGCGCCTCCGGCTTTCATCATGATATTGGAATAACGCAAGATCCAGCGTGTAGAACCGATGAAAAAGGCCAGAATGAAAAAGGGTAACGCAAATCCGGCCGTGTAACCCGTAATCAACGCCAACCAGGTGGTTGGTTCGCTCGCAGCCATGGCGATGATAGCAGTCAAAATCGGTCCAATACAAGGCGACCAGCCTGCCGAGAAACCAATGCCAAAAATAAATGAGCCCAAGTAACCTGCAGGTTTCCATTTCATATCTAGCTTACGCTCTTTCATCAGAAACTGAGGTTTGAACAACCCCAGCAAGAATAAACCCATTAACATAATCAAGATCGCTGATAATTGACGAATGAGGTCACGGTTATCATTGAAAAATTGACCAAATAACCCGGCTCCCAGCCCCAGCGAATAAAATACTGCCGAGAATCCCAAAATAAACGCCAACGTATGAGTCAATGTCTTGAAGCGAACTTCACGCTGATTGCGTTCATCCTTCAAACGTTGTACCGTCATCCCCGTAATATAAGAAAGATACGAAGGATACAGCGGAAGACAGCATGGCGATATAAACGAAGCTAACCCTGCTACAAAAGCCAGCCACACATTAACATCAGGCATGAAGCGGATGTCTCCCTTCCTAGGGCTCACTTGCTCACGTTCAGACTCAGGCTCGGAACCCTTTTTTTCCAATCATCGTAAGAATCAGCATCATGATAAGCAAAAGTACAATTGTTGCTCCTGGTGCAAGATTCCAGATCCCTGCCACCACCAGTCCGATGACCACTGCAATTTCACCAATGACCACGGATAATATAATTGCCGATTTGAAACTTCGGGCCATCAGCAAGCTTACAGCTACCGGTATGGTCAGCAATGCGGATACCAGCAAGGCGCCCACGATTTTGATCGCCGTACTTATGACAAGGGCTGTCATCACGGTAATCAGCATGTTAAGCAATTTCACGGGCAATCCGGTAACCGCTGCGGCATCCTCTTCAAAGCTGAGCAGGAAAAACTCCTTATGTAACAGCGCCACAACGATGATCACGATCAGCGTGACCACACCAACCAGCTTCAAATCCGTGGAGTCTAGTGTATAAATACTGCCGAACAGGTAACTCATAACATCTGTATTATATCCTTTGCCCAGCGTGAAGAACAACGAAGCAAGCGCAACTCCACCGGACATGATAATCGCAATCGATAACTCGGCGTAACTTTTGTAAGCCTTGCGAAGTTTCTCTATCGCAAATGATGCGAGCACGGCGAAAATAAGCCCAACCGCAATCGGATACACTTCAATCAGGAATCCGAGTGCAACCCCCGCAATCGTCACATGAGACAAGGTATCCCCGATCATAGAAAGGCGCCGCAGCACCAGAAACAATCCGATTAATGGTGCGGTGATGCCAATTAGCAATCCCCCCGCCAGCGCCCGTTGAAAAAAATCACTCATTAAAATTTCCAAAACACACACGACTCCTTCGGCCTTGCTCTAATCTGATTGCGACTGGCGTCTAACGAACCTGGGTGGTAGTATGCTGCAAATTGGTCTCGGCACAATCTTCCACCTCATGGGAATGACGAACATGGAAATGAATTTTTCCGTTTGTCACCGCAGCTTTGGAACCGAGGTAGCTTTCCATCCGGTCCATATCATGGGATACCATCAGGAATGTCATCCGATGGTGTTCATGCATATGGGTAATCAGTTCGAAAAAGCTGGCCTGGGATTCAGCATCGATACCCACCGTCGGTTCATCCAGAATCAGCAGATCAGGGTGATTGATAAGCGCTCGTGCCAAAAACACACGCTGTTGCTGTCCGCCGGACAGTTGTCCAATCCGTTTGTTCGCCAGATCCTCAATCCGCATCACTTGCAGAGCATCTGTGCACTGCTGCTGACATTTACGGGACATTCGGCGGAACATATTTTTGTTGTTGTACAGACCAGACATTACGACTTCCCGCACGGTTGCAGGGAACAAAGGGTTAAACGCATTTTTTTGCGGAACATAACCAATTCGTTCCCAATCCTTGAAACGGCGGATCGACTGTCCGAATAGCTTGATATCTCCCTCGGCTGGAGGCAAAAGTCCAACCAACATCCGCAGCAATGTCGTTTTGCCCGCCCCGTTTGAACCGATAATTCCGACAAAATCCCTTTCCTTGACCATAAAATCAAGATTTTCAATTACTCGCTGGTCACCGTAGGAAAATGATAGTTTCTCGATCTCTATGATTGGATCATGACACAATGGCATGATTTGCTGCATGGCAAAGCCGCCCTTCATTATATATGAGGATTGCAAACGAATCCTTCAGTCTACCTTATTTTAATGCGATCAGCAGATTTTGCAAATTTTTCTCCATCAGGGTGAAATAATCATCCCCGTTTGTGACCTGTTCTTTGGTTAAACCTTCTACCGGATTCAGGACCATTGTCTCTACACCTGCTTCATTGGCAAGAGTTTTCGCCAGTTTGTCAGACACCAGCTCTTCGAAGAAAATGTATTTAATACCTTCATCCTTCACCAATTTAGCCAACTGCACAATATCCTGACCTGTTGGCTCCGCATCTGGAGAAAGTCCCATAATGGCATGCTGGGTCAATCCATAATCACGTGCAAGGTACCCAAAGGCCTGGTGTGATACAACTATTTCCTTGTTGGGAACTTTGGACAATTCATCCGTAAAGTGCTGATCCAGTGTTTCCAGCTTGGTCCGCAGCTCTTCGTAACGTTGTTCATATCCTTCTTTATGTGCAGGGTCTACTTCAACCAGGCTATTTTTGATATTTTCGGCCATTACCATTGCCGATTTTGGACTTACCCATGTATGTGGGTCCACATGATGGTTTGCAATGTCCTCTGCGTTCGCTTCATCTGCATGTTCGTCGCTATGTTCATCCACCTGTTCTTCACCATGACCGTGTCCATCATCATCTTCAGCAGTCAATAGAGTAACTCCTTCACTTACTGCAACTGACTTCACCTGGGTATCGCTATTCAGTGACTTCAGGAAGTTGGGGACCCATCCTTCCAGTCCTGCACCATTATATAGGAACAACTGGGCTTTGGATGTATTCACAATATCTTGGCTCTTCGGCGTCCAGTCATGTGGTTCAACACCTGTGGGCAGCAAATTAATGACATTTGCATCTTCCCCGCCAATTGTCGAAGTAAACGCATAGACAGGATAGAAGCTCGTAATCACATTCACTTTGCCTTCCACCAGCTTGGCACTCTCCGAATTATTCTGACCGCATGCCGACAATATGAGCAAACTAAGAACAAGCAGACCACTAAGCAACCATTTCATATGCCTTCTTCTACCTGTCGCTAAAGTACGGTTTACCTGGTCTAGATTTCTTCCATTATAAAATTCCACTAGTATTCACTCCGCATCTCTTAATCGTAAACATTACTGAAGAATTATAGGTAACCTGCTCGAACTTGTCAAGCCGCTCTGTCCTATTCATTCTTTCCTTGAGCACGGAGTTCATAACAGTATATGCTTGTTTTCTTCGCCTCAGATCCGACTTTCATCCAAAATAAAAAGTGACCCGATTCGCATCGAGCCACCCTTATTACCAACCGCTATATAAACCTATCGTTGATTACATGGTCAAGGTTATTTCACTTGAGCGCCATTGGGCATATTATCTGGCACCGTCGCCAGTGTAAGCTGGTCGCCATGGGATGCGGCCAGGATCATGCCCTGGGACAGTTCACCGCGCAATTTCACCGGTTTGAGGTTAGTCACACAGATGACCTTGCGTCCAACCATGTCTTCAGGTGAATAAAACTTCGCAATTCCTGATACAACTTGACGTTGCTCATAGCCCAGATCCAGCTGCAGCTTCAGCAATTTATCGGCTTTCTTCACCGGCTCACAGGCAATAACTTGAGCCACACGCAGTTCCACTTTGGCGAAATCGTCAATACCGATCTCTTCTTTGCCATCTGGTGCTGTGACGGGTTGGACGGCTTCCGAAGAGCCTACAGCATTAGCTTGAGCTGCCTCAGGCTGCTCTTCTGCTTTTTTGCCGCCAGTCATCGCTTCAGCAATATAAGCAATCTCTTGTTCGGAGTCCAGACGTGGGAAGATCGGGTCGCCCTTCTGCAAGACGTTTCCAGCCGGAATAACGCCCCATTGCTTGGCGGAATCCCAAGCCGTCAATTCCCCTTCCTGAATGCCGAGCTGTTCCCAGATTTTGCGCGGAGCACGTGTCAGGAACGGCTGCAACAGGATGGAAGCAATCCGCAAGCTTTCAATCAGATGTGACATTACCGATGCCAGTTCATTGCGTTTTGCTTCATCACGAGCCAGAGCCCAAGGTTGAGTCTCATCAATGTATTTGTTACTGCGGCTAACAAACTGACTGATCGCTGTCAATGCGACGGAAAATTGCAGGTTTTCCATAGCCTGCTCCACTTTGTCCACAGCAGCAAGACCCGCTTCTTCAAGAGATGTATCAAATTCGGTCACACCTGAAGTAAACTCAGGCGCTTTGCCTTCGAAATATTTGTCCACCATCGCTACCGTACGGTTCAACAGGTTTCCTAGGTCATTCGCAAGGTCCGAATTCACACGCTCTACAAAGCTTTCTGGAGTAAACGTACCATCTGAACCAAATGGAACTTCACGCAGCAGGTAATAACGCAGTGCATCCAGACCATAACGGTCAATCAAGGTTACCGGGTCAACGACATTGCCCTTTGATTTGGACATTTTGCCGTCTTTCATCAACAGCCAGCCGTGAGCGAATACTTTCTTCGGTAAAGGCAGGTCCAATGCCATCAGCATAATCGGCCAGTAAATCGTATGGAAACGAACAATTTCTTTTCCTACCAGATGCACGTCCGCTGGCCAGAATTTGTTGTAAAGCGATTCGTCGGATGATCCATAACCCAAAGCTGTAATATAGTTGGACAACGCATCAATCCATACGTACACAACGTGTTTCGGATCGCCTTTAACTTTGACGCCCCATTCGAAAGTGGTCCGGGATACGGCCAAGTCTTCCAGGCCTGGCTTGATGAAGTTGTTGATCATTTCATTTTTGCGGGACTCCGGCTGAATAAAACCTGGATTCTCTTCATAATATTTCAGCAAACGATCGGCATACTTGCTCATCCGGAAGAAGTAGGATTCTTCTTTGACCAGTTCCACAGGGTGTCCGCTATCCGGGCTTTTCGCCGAAATAATTTCGCCTTTGTCATTCTTCTCCACATCAACCAGTTGGGTTTCCGTGTAATACGTCTCATCCGGGATACTGTACCAGCCTTCGTACTCACCCTTATAGATATCCCCTTGTTTCAACAAACGGTCAAAGATATCCTGAACCACTGTTTTGTGGCGCTCCTCCGTCGTACGAATGAAGTCGTCATTGGAAATATCAAGTTTGTTCCACAGTTCCTTGATGCCAACTACGATGTCGTCGATAAAGGCTTGCGGTGATTGTCCTTTCTCTTGTGCCTTGCGCTCA
This sequence comes from Paenibacillus sp. FSL K6-0108, assembly GCF_045040695.1. Classification (NCBI taxonomy): domain Bacteria; kingdom Bacillati; phylum Bacillota; class Bacilli; order Caryophanales; family Paenibacillaceae; genus Paenibacillus; species Paenibacillus sp. FSL K6-0108. Next base: position 5,120,496 of record NZ_CP150288.1, read on the forward strand.
ATCTTCTGGCCGTGTTCATCCGTTCCTGTCAGATAGTGAGCATCATAACCGCGTAGACGCTTGTAACGAACCATCGCATCTCCTGCCACAGTCGTGTACGCATGCCCAATATGCAATTTGTCACTCGGATAATAAATCGGTGTTGTCAGATAAAATGTTTTTTGATCAGCCATAGATGACTTCTCCTCCTTCATATGGTCGTGCTTTTTCATTGCATTTGCCTAAAAAAGAACACAAAAAACTCCCGTCCCTGTATGGGACGAGAGTTGCTCTCACGTGTTACCACCCAAATTCCCCGTGCTTTTCACAAACCACAGGCTCTGCCGGTCCTTCGACCGCCCATTAACGCTGGATCACGCCTCAGCCTTACGACAGCCGTTCTAAACAACATCTGTACGCTCGAAAGAGGTTCCTCCGGGACCATATTCCATCCTCCTCCCAGACCGGTTCTCAGCTCATCCGGCTCTCTGCACTGGGGGTGTGTCTGTACTTATCCCTTCACTGGAAATCATTATACGAAAAATATACTGAAATACTGCCTCCTTTGTCAAGTGGACAGCAATCTTAAATCAACTCAAGCCGGCAAAAACGACCAGTGGATTGTTAATCGGATACCATCACGGACTTTTCAGTCTTCGGCGGCACCAGATCCACTCCACCTGGATGAAACGGATGGCATTTCCCAATACGCTTTGCCGCAAGCAGCGATCCTTTGAACGCACCATGCACCTCAATCGCCTCCATCGCATACGCCGAGCAGGTAGGATAGAAACGGCACGTCGGCGGCTTCAATGGAGAGATATAGCTGCGATACACCCGAATGGGAGCCTGAACCAGTCTGCGGGATAACTTCATCGTCAGTGCTTCCCGTGAGTGTGCTGATGTCCGGATGACACTTTGGCTGGCATATGTTCGGCACAGTCCTTACAGTACCCGAAAACTTCAAATTTATGATCGACGACCTGGAATTGCTCGGGCGCATCTGCAAGCTGCATTGGGCAAAAAACGATTGGATATGTCTTCTGGCATTTCAGACAAATCATATGGTGGTGATGGTGATCTTCGCTGCAATGTGCTCTGAACTTCACCCCATCTTCAAAGATGACCTGTTCCAGTACACCCAATTCTTGCATGACACGCAAATTCCGGTACACCGTGTCAAAACTCAGTCCGCTGTATGTTTTACCCATATATTCATAGACGTCCTTGGGTGTCAAATACCCTGGGGATTCGGCAAATAACCGGGCCAGTGTCTTCCGCTGATCCGTAATGCGGAGCCCTTGCGAGGACATGGTAGTAATAATCTGTTCTGTCGACAGCATGACCTAAAGCACCTCCTGTCATACGAGCATTCTGCATAGATTCAAAAGCGATTGCAATTCAGCAAATACGTTAGATTAAAGGGTTCTTTTCGTCTAGGTATTGTACCCATAAACGTGTGGAATCAAAATTATGCAAAATGCTGATACTTATGCTTGATTTATATACTTCTAATAATGCCTTAAATGAAGTTCATAGTCAACGAGCGCAGCGGGCTAGCTGATTCTACTATTACAATTAAAAAGGACTCCAATGAATACATGGAGTCCTTTCCTGACGGTTTAGATGATCAATCGTTCGGGCGACTTTTGGGGTGAACGGGTATATATGATATAAGCTTTCACTCCAAACCGTCCGTTCCTGATGACAGGTGAAACAATTACTTCTCTGCTGGAAGCGGTGTGAACAGCAAGTTGACAGGAAGATTGCTTCCTGGTGCCGCCGAGAACACAATGGTTACAGCCTCGCCGTACGAACCTGTGCGATAGAGTACACTTTGTTCGTTTGGTGCACTTAAGGATTTGCTGGTATTCGAAATCTGCACAACCTGACCATTAACGAGTGCCACACCCGAGTATCTACCACCACGAGGGTTGAATGAGATCAGCGTGCGCGGAGCCACATTGTTCAGTGTAATTTTGTAAAGTACGCCGAAGTTGCCCGCGTTAGAAGCATCTGTATATGCCATTGGATCTGTACCGACCAGATTCGGGTCACTTGCATTATCCCCAAGCGGCAGGCGGGCAGGCTTCGAACCTACTTCCTGGTCATACGTAATGACACGTGTTGCATTCGGATACGTACCACGGTTGTGCACACCATCACGATCCAGAACAGGCAGTGTGGACCATACGGCCATTGGATCTTTATTTTCTTCGATCATGATAATGTTGTAATCCAGCCTGTAGTCGCTGAAAACATCAGAATACAGGGAAATTACTTGCCCTTGCTTCATTGGAAGAGCATTGAGTTCAGTAAGAATCAATTTGCTCTCTCCTGGCTGCAGCACAACATTCAATTTTCCAGTGCCATCTTGCATGGACTGGAACCAACGCTCAATTGATAACCTTCCGGCTACTGTTGCGAATGGCGAAGGACCTGCAAAGCCCATATTTTGCTGCTCTAATGTTGCTGCGTACATATTATTATTCGTAGCAACAACGTACATTTTCACGTTTTTGCCGGTGTTATTTACATGGTGGATCATGAAACGGGTCTGACCGATTGAAGTCTCTTTGTACACAATCCCTTCCGAATTAACAGTTTCCGGACTGTTACTACGAATCAGCACACTTTGCTCATCATGATAAGTGAACGGTACTTTCTCCATAGCAGGAACTTCACTGCCGTTGAAGCTGAACTTATCCCCTACCGGTGTGAACAACTGATTAAAATCAGAGATAGTATACAGAGTTTCATTAGTAATATTGACATTCTTGGTATAGCTATTACTAGCACCATGTTTGTCCGTAACGGTAATCGTTACTGTTTTGGGTCCCGGAACAAAAAATGCCAAAGCATTGTTTTCCCATTCGGTTTTAACAATAGCATTTTCATCATCGGTGCTTTGATCAATGTACGTGATCTTTTCACCCATTTTGTACTCTTCCTTGTCTGTCGTAAACATCGCTACAGGGGGAAGATTCGGTTTCTGAACTTGAATCGTAACAGAGTACGGGTCACTCCATTGTCCGCTCGAATCCTGGACAGCATACGTTACCGTATATGTACCTGGTTGGTCAAACGAATCCTGACGCCCAGTCCAGCGCTCGTCTACAATGTCCAGTCCTTTGGGAGAGCTGGATTTAGTGTTGTATGTCACCGTGTCTCCTGCAAAAATCTCTTTTTGTACCGTGAAGCTGGCTACCGGTTTGGTATTCAGATTCAGTACAACAGTCTTCGCAGACTGATTAACTTTATAAGTAATGTTGAGTGCCTGAGTAATCGACGTCAGCGGCACCATGAACGTATTTTTTTGTTGATAGGCAGGGCCTTTCATCGTTCTGGATTCACCGTTAACTGTGTAAACGCTGCTATTCGTTTTGAAGCGAAGCTCATCTTCGCCACTAATAATAATGGTTTCTTTGGTTGTATTGTCATATTTCACTTCATAACCAACCCGATCAACCAGTGCGCGGATCGCTACATAAGATACTCCATTTTTGACAGCCATCGGCTGTCCGGCAAGATATGTTTTGCCGTCCTGCACCATTTTGTTGCTGTTCATATAAAGGGTCAGATCTCCGCCTTTACTTCCGGCAACAGACTGACCACTTGTAGAAGGCTGCTCAACCTCAACTGGAGCTGTTGGAGCTGTTGGAACTGTTGTTTCCTCTCCCGCATCCTCTTCATCAGCAGGGTCTGTAACGGGGTCAACCGGAGTAACATCTGTAGATGTTGGTTCCGTTGTCACCGGATTTGTACCCTCGGCGGCTTCATTATCATTTGGTGTTGTATCCGATCCGGACTTTACTTCCGATTCCGCGATGGTTTGTTCTTTCTTCACAACCTCCACGGATTTAACTTTGGCTGTATTCACTGTTGTTGTATCGCTTTGATCGGCTGCCAGGGCATTCGCCGGAATCGCTGCAAACGCTTGAAATACAGCTAAAGCGGTAAGTATGGACAATTTCTTCTTCAAATTCATTCTTTGTCTTTGGCTCCTTCTGCTCCCATTTTATAAATATCCCCCTCAAAAAGTCATACTATTAGACGCTTACTACCGGGAAAAGTTGCTAAAAATATTTGATAACAATTGTAAACTTTTAATAGAGCGAAAATACTATGAAAATAGTTATCTATTATAACTTTCGTTTTGGAGTGAAGTCTGTTTTAAAACCCGCCGTAAATTCCAATAAAAAAATCCCTCCAGGAGATGGTTGAATAAGCACCATGTCACAGAGAGATTTAGAGATTTGAACTTGTGCTAACGCAAACGGACGGGCAATCTTCCTTTTGGCTGCAATTCACCTGTTAACACGAGGGATAATGCGCGAACCACAGCAGGAGTGTTCTCGTACGTACATACATAACTTCCTGGCTCAGGAATCTCCAATAGATCATATGGATTACGCAGAGCGACTACAATCAGGGAATACTTTTCACTAAGTTTTTGAACCAAATGCTGCTGCCCTTTTGGAAGATGTCCAGCTGAAGTGTAAGTACATACGATAATTTGATCTGCCTCTGACACATCCTTCAGAATCCGGTCCGTCTCATCATAAGTCGGCTGTGTCGTTATTTTTTGCTCCCGAACTCCGCCTCTCAGTTGCGATAACGCCATTCCAAGTGAATCCGTGTGGGACCATGGTTCATCCACTTCTGTCCGCTGTATAACTTCGGGCCAGATGACGTACACATCCTTTTCAGGTTTTAAGGGAAGCAAGCCATCATTCTTGACCATCGTAATGCTATTGGAAGCAATTTCGTCCAACGTGGACTCAATGGAGTCAAGTGACCGTGCTAGTTCCTGGTTCTCTTTTGTTGAGATAGCGGAACCATTTTCATCAAGTCCATCCGGTAGAACATGATCCTCCCTCATAGGAACAAACGTCTTCTGCCACTGACCACAACGTGCTGTTTTCCATGAAATAATACGTTCCAATGCCTTGTTAATGGTTGCTGCTTCAATTCGCCCAGTACGAACGGCTTCAACAACGGCTTCAACAGCAGAGACTTGATCTTGCAGAGTGTGACTGACCAGAATTAGATCAGCTCCGGCCTCCACGGCACGTACGGCTGCCTCGGCTACACCATAGGGCTTGGATATCGCATGCATTTCCAGACAATCAGTAATAATAATGCCGTCAAAGCCCATTTCTTTACGTAATAGTCCCGTCAATACTTTACGTGACAATGTAGCTGGAATCGGCTCAGGTTCAATCGCCGGGAAGATGACGTGAGCAGTCATAATGGCATCCACTCCGGCCTCAATAGCCCGTCTGAACGGCAGAAGCTCCACCTTCTCCAGCCTGTTACGGTCATGAGGTACAGTGACCATGCCAAGATGAGAATCAACCGCCGTATCTCCATGTCCTGGAAAATGTTTGGCTGTCGCAGTAACACCTCTGGACTGATATCCTTTGATGGCCGCTGCACCATGTGCAGCTACACTCTCCGCATTCTCACCATAAGAACGCACGCCGATGACCGGGTTAAGGAAGTTGTTGTTCACATCCAGCACTGGAGCAAGGTTCATATCAATACCGATGCTTTTTAACTCATGTCCTAGAATTTGGGCACATTCGAGGGTGTACGCCGGATTACCCGTTGCTCCTAACGCCATGTTCCCCGGCACCTGGGTTACTCCCTCTTTATCAATCCGGGCCACCATGCCGCCCTCCTGATCCACGGAAATCATCAAAGGTAATTCCCCGGCTTCAACCGCAATCGCTTGCAAGTCAGCAGACAATCGATTTAACTGGTCTACACTTTCCACATTTCGCCTGAAATAAATAACGCCTCCAACATGATAATCACGGATCAGTTGATGGATCTGTTCATCTGCATGCTGTCCATGGAATCCACACATAAACATCTGTCCTACCCGCTGTTCCAACGAAAGCTGATCGATTGAATACATACGCACGCTTTCCTCCCCATTATGAACCTGCTCTTTGGTTTGACCTGAATTCTGATGGTTTCATGTGAAAATGTTTATGGAACACTTTGGAGAAATATCGCCGTTCCTTGTACCCTGTCGCTTCTCCAATAGCTGTAATACTCCATTCCGTTGTACTTAATAACAAGGCGGCACTCTCCATCCGCTTATGAGTCATATATTCCACAAAGGTTACACCCATCTGGTTTTTGAACAGCTGGCAAAAGTAACCCGGACTGATTCCCAGCCAATCAGCTACCTCATCAATACCCAGATCACATTCCAGCCTAGCGTTCATATATTCGCACGCAGATGTGATCAGCTCAGATACAGAAGGGCGAGGTGCACTTTTCTTATCATGACAGGCATGAGCAATTGCCTCCGCCAGTTCGATTAATTCCTTGATGGAAGTTGCTGAATGCAGTGCACTCCAGAAGTGCATTTCGTCCTGTTCAGCCATGACATGTACTTCGCGCAACTCACGAAGCATATGTACAAGCAGAAAACGCAGGCTGTTCTCGGCTACGCCATCCAGCGCACTTTTATGCTCGCTCATCCGATGTTTGAGCATAACGAGCAGATCAATCAATCCCTGCTTATTTCCCTGTCTGATCCAGCGGGTAATCAAGTCCAAATCTTCTTTTGTAATCCACATCGTTGCCCTTCTGGGATGTTCTTTGGATGGCAGGATGGCGTGCTGTTCAGCAGATTCAAGTACATCGCTACGTTGGTTAGAATCATTCATGATTAGCAAGCGTTGACAGTGCCGGTATCGCTCAGCCATCTGTTCGTCCAGTTTCACGGGTATAACATCCTGGATGACCCTTGTCTTCATGCCTGAATCCGGCTCAAATATCGCATCTAATTCCAGCTGAACCTGTTGAGCTAGTGCATCTGCCCTCAGACTCCATTCACCGGAGGCCTCGACCAACATGCACCATTCTCCCTTACGGGCCGAAATGAGCAGAGTACCCTCGCAGATTCGGTCTGTAATCTCCCTAAGCTTGGAACGAATCATTCCATGCCAGCTTTGGTGCCGTGTTCCGGACCATCCGATCGAATGCCTGAAATAACCGGATACATCAATAAGCAGCAGGATATATTGCAATGAAGATGCCTGTATTTCCGCAGAAGAAGGTGGAGAAGACAACAACGAATTCTCCTCTTTTTGCATCAGGTCAATAATATGTTTGTGCCGTACCCAAACTTCTATTTCCGATTTGCGGTGGCGCTCAGCCTCCATTTCCAATCTTTTCTTCTGAATCTGCCCAGCAAGATCACGCAATTTACGTTCCAGATCCAGGTAATCGATTGGCTTGCATATGTATTCATGGACATTGTAACGAATGGCTGTACGGGCATATTCAAACTGCTGATATCCTGTCAGCAAAATAATCTCGCAATTCTCACCTTGTTCCCGCAGCATTCGAATCAGTTCCAGACCATCCATGGAAGGCATACGAATATCACATAACATGATGTCAGGGTGACATTCTGCAACTTTATCCAGTGCTTCTGAGCCGCTTCTGGCTGTACCAACAATGTCAATGCCCATGTCTTCCCAAGGCAAAATAAAACTCAAATTCTCCAAAATCGGCAGCTCATCGTCAACCAGCAACGCGGTTAGATTCATTCATCTTCCCCCTGCTCATATTGTGGAATAATGCATTGAATGATAGTGCCATACCCGGGAGATGAACATATAAATACCCCGTATCCGGCCCCATATTGAATCCGTATTCGATCTGCAACACTTCTTAGTCCCAGTCCTCTGCGCTCTGCCATTGAAGACAAGGGCTTCGTCCCCTCTGCCATGATGTATTCAGGCGGGTCTTCTGCCATGTATTCGAATCGAGCCAACATTTCCTGGGGAATACCGATACCATTATCTTCGACTCGCAGCACCAGATTGTTTCGTTCCACGAATGCGCTGATTCGGAGTACACCCTGATATTCAATTCCTTCAAACCCGTGCTGAATACTATTTTCCACAAGAGGTTGGAGGATAAGCTTGAGCATGGATGAGGTGTAGAGATGAGATGGTATATCGATCTCATATCGGAACAAATCACTGAACCTGTAATGCTGGATTTCAAGATAGCTCTGCAAATGCCTTAGCTCTTCACTGAGCGAAATTTCCTCCTGGTCCTGGATGCTGATCCGCAGCATATTGCCAAGTCTTGTCACCATTTCACTTACTTTACGCCCTTCTCCCCTCATGGCTAATCCATTAATAGATTCCAACGTGTTAAATAGGAAATGAGGTTTGATCTGGGCTTGAAGCACGCGCAGTTCTGCCTTCGCCTTCTGTTGCTGCTCTGCACGCACACGTCGGAACAGACCTCCGATGCGATCCAGCAATTCATTGAATCCTTGGGCGAGCAGTTGCATTTCGTCAAAAGCTTTCCCCTCTACCCGGGCATTAAAGTCCCCGTCATCTACACGTCTCATGAATCGTACGAGCACCGCAATATTGCCGGTGATTCGGTTCATGAAAAACACATTGAAAACCATCGCAGCAAGCAGACACAGCAGAATGATAATAATCGACCAGCCTGCGAACACATTCGTCTCTGCGGATAACGCTTCCCATGAAGCGACACTGACCAGACTCCAGTTATAGTTTTTTAGATGATACTGTGAAATGATGCTTTCACTGCCATCAAACACGGCTCTGGTGCTGCTGAACCCCGGTCCGTAAATTCCAGAACGCACACCCAGATTCTCCATCTTTTCTCCGCTGTATCGTCCGGAAGGATCGTATACAATCAGACCCTCTTCATTAATCAGCAGGAACGAAGTATCCTGTGCAGGATCACTTATTTGCAAATGGCGGAAGATGCGGTCCATCTCCCCTTTTTTAATCTGAACGACAAGGACCCCAATATTCTGAAAATAACTGAGTTCCTTGACCAACCGAATCTGAGTAAAGACTGGCTCTACGCCCGTGAGTTCAGGATACTCCAAGGGGGCCAGCCATTTAGGCACGCCGTTGAGTTCCTGGATTTCTTTGTATATAGGATGGACTTTAAATTGTTGAAAAGGGAGTGCTTGAAAGTTTTCCTTCGTAAATATAGAGACAATCTGGTTATCCTGAGACGAGCGCGAACGCAAATCATACAAGAAGGCATAACTGATAAACGGGTAGTTGTATAAAAGGGAACGGAAATTACGCTGGCTAGCATTCAGCGACAATTGATTACCGGTTCCAAGATCCTGCTTGCTTGGATCTTTGGCGTTCAATGCCATCTGGAATACCGATGTGGCAATACCATTGTCCGTGACATTGTTGATCTGTTGAAAAACATTCTCGATATTATAGCTAATCGCCTGAAGTGCATATTCAGACTGCTGATTGTATTTTTTCTCAATCGTATGTGACGTGACCAAGAACATGCCGATTCCAAGCGCACACATCGGTACAATGATGAGCAGCAGAAATGCCATGGCCAGCTTCATCCGCAAGTTCATTTCCCGTTCTCCCTATATAACGCATCGTTAATTAACCTTTAACACTACCTGCTGTTACACCTTCAATGATTTTCTCCTGCAATATAGCGTAGATCACAACAACCGGTACAACACTGTATACAATGCCTGCTGACATCTGGGCATAATTCATCTGATACTGATCACGAAACTGGACCATGCCGACAGGCAATGTTCGCAGTTTATCGGTGGATAAGAAATAGTTAGCGAGTAAAAATTCGTTCCAGTTGCCGAGGAAATTCACGATAAACACCGTAACAATGGCTGGAACGGTAAGAGGTATCACTATTCTAGCAAAGATACCCGGAGCCCTCAACCCATCCATAACCGCCGCTTCCTCAATTTCTCCCGGGAGCGATCTCATAAAGGCAGCCAAAATAATAATCGTAAACGGTATTGCATTTGCAACGTATGGAATGATGAGCGCCAAATGAGTATCCAAAATGCCAAGCTTGCGTACAAGTAAATATATCGGCAGCATGAGCGCATTGTTTGGAATCAGCATACCCGCCAGAATGAGACTGTACAGAAACATGCTCCATTTGCGGTGTCTCATCCGGGTTATTGCAAAAGCAAACATGGCACCTAGCACAATGGTTCCAACTGAGGACAAGACCGAAATGTACATACTGTTCCAGAAATATGTTCCAATCTTGGCATTAACCCAGGCCTCCACGTAGTTATTAAACACCCATGTGGATGGCAGACCGAATGGATTCAGGGCAATCTCGTTGTTATCCTGCTTAAATGAAGAAAAGATTACAAACAAAAAGGGAAACAGAATTGCAAGTAGATACAACATCAACAACACATGAGGTATACTGCCTTTTATGCTCTTTGCCATCAATATTCCACCCTTTCGTTGCGTCTCGCCACAAGCAATTGATATACCGCAGTGAGCACAAGCGTCAGAGCAAAGATCAGAACCGCAATCGTATTGCCATAGCCGTATTTAAAATTGGTTATCGCATATTTGATCATATACGTAGCAAGCACTTCGGTAGAGCCTGCGGGCCCACCTTTGGTCATAACCAGTACAATATCAGCTGCCTTCATCGCTCCCGCAATGGACAGCATGATGACGACGGAAATGATAGGTCTGATCAGTGGCAAAGTAATTTTGAATGCTCTTTGTACAGCTGTTGCGCCATCAATGGCTGCTGCTTCATCCAGATCTTTTGGAATAGCCAGAATTGCCGCCAACACCATGACAATATAGAATCCCGTCCACTGCCAAGCATTGGTTATAAGAATGGATATCATGGCGAACCGATTATCGGACAGCCAATAGACTGGCGAAATACCTACGGTTTCAAGTAACTGATTCAGCAATCCGATGTTAGGCTCGTAGATGAATCCCCACAGAATACCGATGACTGCTGTTGACATAATGGACGGCAAAAAGACGGCTGTTTTGTACAATCCCTTCAATTTCTTTACGTTTGCAATGAGCAGGGAAAACAGTACAATGAGAGGCACCTGGATCAAAACGGAAAATACGATAAAGAAACCGTTATTGCGAGTAGAAATCCAAAAACGTTCATCTGTCAATGCTTTTGCATAATTGGACAGTCCCACAAAGCGCGGCTCTGCAGATACCCCATTCCAACTGGTCAGACTGTAATACAATGAACTCCCGATCGGATACAGGAAGAACATGATAAACAAGATTAGTGCCGGCAACACAAATAACGTATAAATCAGCGGGCTGCGGAGTGAAGTATTCATGATCTACCTCCTTCAGTGACTTCAACTTCTTATGCTCATATATAGAGCAGATTCCTCAGCAGTGTAATTCTTTAGATCAGACCAAGGGTTTTACCCCGGCAGTGTTCCAACCGGGGTAAACCAGCATGGTGTTAATCTTTACAGTTCTGGGTTTGGGCGGTTCATTATTCTACGGAAGCATTAGCCTCTTCCTGAACCTTTTGCAATTCTTCGGCCATTTTCTCTGGTGTCGTTTGTCCACCAATCAGCTTCTGAATTTGCAAGTTGCTGATCTCTGTCGTTACATCGGCCTGAACGAGTGCATCGAATGCCGGGAATGAAGTCTGCGATGCATTCAGAACTGCTACGATTTCTTTCATCAAATCGTCAGTGATGCTGTCTGTCAGTACTTTCTCATCCAGTTTCATCGCCGGTAACACACCATCTTCTACGAGCCCACGTACTTGCATATCTTCATTGTAGAAGTTTTTGATAAAGGCTTTGACAGCCGCCAACTTCTGAGGGTCATCCGCAACCGCTGCGGAGAAACCGTATCCGTTATTGACGTCACGCATCAGGGCTGTCTGATCTCCTACACCGTTTTCTACCGGAGGCATATTGAAGAAACCAACCTTGCCGATAAGTGACTCACCGCTCTGCCCTTCCTTGAATACGGACGATTTCCATGTTCCGTCATACATCAGAATCGCTTCGCCACTCGTAAATTGAGTTGTATATTCAGCATATTCAAAGCCAAGCTCGCCTTTTTTGAAATAACCTTTATCCACCCATTCTTTATGCTTCGCAAATCCTGCAACAACACCTGGATCAGTCCACTTGGCTTCGCCTGTAGCAAACTTCGCCGTAATATCAGGTCCGGCGTAACGGGACCACAGATGATTTGTTAACATGAGTGGAACCCAGCCTGCTTTGGAAGCAGAAGCAAGTGGAACCTTGCCATCAGCCTTGATCTCAGCGAGCATATTATCCAGTTCAGCCATTGTTGAAGGCGCTTTCCATCCTTTTTTCGTAAAGTACTCTTTATTGTAGAAGAATCCTTCGCCCGATCCGCCAATAGGCAGTCCGTACACTTTGCCTTCATAGGTGAATGGTTCAAGCGATGAAAATTGGTCCTGGATACCCAGCTCTTGCAAGATTGGCGTGAGATCCAACAACATGCCCTCTTTGGCATATACTTTGGAGTCCGGACTACCGAACAATTCGAAAATATCCGGCGGATTGCCCGCTGCCATCTCTCCACGAAGTTTCTCCTTGCGGTTTACATCGGATTCAACGCCGTCCAGTGTAAAAGTGAGGTTAGGTACTTCGCTCTCCACTTTGGACACAACGTCCTGCAGAATGGCCAGCCTTTTTTGTTTGTCGGCACCCACCTGAGTGTGACGGAGAAGCATCTCAACCGGTTCCTTGCTCGTCTCCGTAGGCGCATTGCCTGCTCCCTGTTGCGGTTCGTTAGTTGAACTCGAACAACCTGCTAATGTCCATGATGTGATAAGCAATAATGAAAGCAGTAACGTCATTCCTTTTTTCATTCGTATGACCCCCTCAAGATATTGAGCATTTGGCTTTACACTCTGATTATAAAAAGTTGTAGCTTACATCGTAAGGATGACAATTCATCAATGGAGGGATAAAATCCTTCACTGGACAAATAATCATGTATTTACATTGGATAACAGCAAAAAAACAGCCCCTGCGAAACATGTTCGCAAAGACTGCTTGGTTAGGATATAACTGTTGTTACTTATTGGAGCAAGCCATGCCAGCAGTTTCCGCACGACCTTGTTCAATCAGGCGATACGCCCGCTCTACTTCCTCATCACTCGGAGAAGGAACTCCTTCGAGCGGATAGGCTTTCCCCAATGCCTGCCATTTGTAGATACCCATCTGATGATACGGCAGGATTTCGAACTTCTCAACTCCATTTAGCGTTCCAATAAACCGCCCCAGATTGAGCAAATCCTCTTCCTCATTGTGAATCCCCGGCACGTACACGTGACGAATCCACATTTTTCGTCCATTGTCCGATAACCACTGTGCGGTGCGCAATGTTCTCTCGTTGGATTTGCCTGTCAGTTTGATATGTTTCTCATCATTGATGTGCTTCAGATCCAGCAAAACCAGGTCCGTGTTATCCAACAAATCATGAATCCGATCCGGTTCATTGAAACCGTTGCTGTCCAGCGTAGTGTGCAATCCCCAGCGACGTTTCGCTTCCTTGAACACTTCGGCTACAAAATGAGCCTGCAATGTCGGCTCCCCGCCGGATACCGTCAGTCCTCCGCCGGAACTGCGATAGTAAGAGAGATATGGCTCTATTTCAGCCAGCACCTCTTCCACGCTCATTTCCCTTCCACCGTCCAATGCCCAAGTATCCGGGTTGTGACAATACTGGCATTTGAGTAGACATCCCTGCATAAAAAGCACGAAGCGGATGCCTGGGCCGTCAACCGTCCCGAAAGTTTCGAGTGAATGAATATGTCCATTAACCATGCTGCCTCTTCCTTTCTGTATCGCATCCGCTGTGCGTTTAGTATGGAGATTCTACTCCTTTAACCGTGTTGTTGAGTTACACCGTAGTTACATCGAACCGTGGAAGGTCCGGTTAATGACATCGAGTTGCTGCTCACGTGTCAGTTTGATGAAGTTAACTGCGTAACCGGATACCCGTACAGTTAGCTGCGGATAGTTTTCCGGGTGATCCATCGCGTCAATCAACTGCTGACGATCAAATACGTTCACGTTCAAATGGTGTGCCCCTTGGCCAAAATAACCGTCCATCATGGCTACCAGATTGGCTTTGCGTGTGTCTGATTCTTTTCCGAGTGCTTTCGGCACGATGGAGAATGTATTAGAAATTCCGTCAAGGCTGTGTTCATATGGCAGTTTGGCTACGGAGCCCAGGGACGCCAGTGCACCTTTTTTATCCCGACCATGCATTGGGTTCGCCCCAGGTGCAAACGGTTCGCCTGCTTTACGGCCATCAGGTGTTGTACCTGTTTTCTTGCCGTACACTACGTTGGATGTGATGGTCAATACGGATTGAGTTGGAATCGCATTACGATATGCTTTGTGCTTGCGAATCATGCCCATGAAGCTTTCCACCAGTTCAACCGCGATGCTGTCGACACTGTCTTCATTGTTACCGTAACAAGGGAAGTCACCTTCAATTTCAAAATCAATTGCGATGCCTTGTTCGTTGCGGATCGGTTTGACTTTGGCATACTTGATTGCACTCAGGGAGTCTGCTGCAACCGAGAGACCGGCAATACCGCAAGCCATCGTACGAACGATGTCACGGTCATGCAGGGCCATTTCGATACGCTCGTAGCTGTATTTGTCATGCATGTAGTGAATGACGTTGAGTGAGTTCATATATAGTTTGGCAAGCCATTCCATCATCGGTTTGAAACGTTTCATAACCTCATTATAATCCAGTACTTCGCTTGTAATTGCCGGATATTCAGGTCCAACTTGTGCTCCCGATTTCTCGTCACGACCACCGTTGATTGCATACAGCAATGCTTTGGCCAGGTTGGCACGAGCGCCAAAGAACTGCATTTGTTTCCCGATCTTCATCGCCGATACGCAGCATGCAATACCGTAATCGTCTCCGTAGATTGGACGCATCAGATCATCATTTTCATACTGAATGGAGCTCGTTTCGATGGAAACTTTGGTACAGTATTGTTTGAACGCTTCTGGAAGCTTGGTAGACCAGAGTACCGTCAGGTTCGGTTCCGGTGCAGGACCAAGGTTGTTCAGAGTATGCAGGAAACGGAAGCTGTTTTTGGTAACACGTGTTTCCCCGTTTACCGACATACCACCAATAGATTCAGTTACCCAAGTTGGGTCTCCACTGAACAATTCGTTATAATCCGGCGTACGCAGGAATTTGACAATACGCAGTTTCATTACAAAATGGTCAACCAATTCCTGGGCCTGTTTCTCAGTGAGCAAACCTTCTTGCAAATCACGTTCAATGTAGATATCAAGGAACGAGGAGACACGTCCGAGGGACATTGCCGCACCATTTTGCTCTTTGATCGCAGCCAAGTAACCGAAGTAGAGCCATTGGAACGCTTCTTTCGCGGTTGTGGCTGGCAAGGAAATATCGAAACCGTGCATTTCACCCAGTTGTTTCAACTCTTGCAATGCACGAATCTGTTCGGAGAGTTCTTCGCGCAGGCGAATGACATCTTCATCAATCACGTCGACTTCAAGTGCATTCAGTTCGCCTTTTTTATTCCGAATCAGGAAGTCCACGCCATAGAGAGCCACCCGGCGATAGTCACCGATGATCCGGCCACGGCCGTAAGCATCCGGCAGACCGGTAATAATCCCTGCTTTGCGTGCTGCGCGCATTTCGGATGTATAAGCATCAAATACGCCCTGGTTATGTGTTTTGCGAATGTTTGTAAATATATCAATGACGCCTTGAGGCATTTCAAAACCATATGCTTCACAAGCATCAATCATCATGCGGATGCCACCGAATGGCTGAATGGAACGTTTGAATGGAGCATCCGTTTGAACACCAACAATCTGCTCTTTGGATTTATCCAGATAACCTGGTTGGTGAGAAACAATCGTCGCTGGCGTATTTACGTCAACATCGAGTACCCCGCCGTTATCGCGCTCTTTTTTGGTCAGATCGGATACGATATCCCATAACTCTTTTGTATTCTGAGTTGCACCTTCAAGAAATGCTTCGTCGCCATAGTAAGGAGATAAGTTGTGTAGCAGAAAATCATTCACATCTACGGTTTTCGTCCATGTTCCTTTGGTAAAGTTTCTCCAGCCTGTTTGTTGTTTGACATCTTTTTCGATCACCGACATAGTAATCCCTCCACAAATTTGGATTTCCGGACACATGACAGGATGCTTCACTCGTCTCATCTGTGCCCAGAGCCGCGATTAATGTGATAAATTTCACATATGAGCCGGAACATGTTCTCTCTACTTGGGAACCGGAACCGCGGATGAATGTTTTTCTTACATTTTCAGTATACGTCTTCGCTCTTTCAACATCTGTGATTTTTATCACAAAGTTTGTGACCATCCTCACTTCACCTATGCTGTGTCCACATTGAACCCTGCGATATTCACACTTAGCCACTGCGCGGGCAGAACAACTTCCGATCGCTGTTACCCCCGGATTTTTTTGATTCACTTTTTCAAAGGTGAAAATCCGGGGATAAAGGCGAACGCTTCGCTTCTTCAGTTTTTTCTGCCCTCTCCGTTATCGTGTGAATACCTGGTTCAAAAAGGAACATCACGGATTCCGTTATACCTTTTTTTATAGGAAAGACGGCAATCGGGGCTCCCCTTACGGGGAACCCTGACTATATTTGCCTAAAGCCTGCTTTTACATTGGTGGTTATTCAAACTTGCCGTAGAATGCGTTGCGGTACACGTCTGCCAGTTCAGTCACCAGCGGCAGTTTTGGATTGGCTGTTGTACATTGGTCCTCGAATGCGCGGTCTGCCAGATAATCGACATGTGCCTCAAAGTCTTTGGCATCGAATCCGATTTCCTGGAACGACTCTTCAATACCCAATGTTTTGTTCAGTTTGCGAATGGCATTGATGAGACTGGTTACCCCTTCTTCTGTCGTACGTGCAGGCAATCCCAGAATGCGGGCAATTTCGGCATAACGCTCATCTGCCACAAAGTGCGAATATTTCGGGAACGATGCAAACTTCGTCGGTTTTTTCGCATTGTAGCGAATGACGTGCGGCATCAGAATCGCATTGGTACGTCCATGGGCTGTATGGTACTGACCGCCCCATTTATGTGCCAAGCTGTGGTTAATGCCCAGGAACGCGTTGGCAAAAGCCATACCGGCAATCGTCGAAGCATTATGCATTTTCTCACGAGCCAGTTTGTCACCTTGCAACGCCGATTGCTCCAGGTATTGGAATACCAGTTGGATCGCTTTGATCGCGAGTCCATCCGTGTAATCATTCGCCATAACCGATACATATGCTTCGATGGCGTGAGTCAATACGTCCATACCCGTGTCCGCAACAGCGGTTTTAGGCAGGGAGTATACAAATTCCGGGTCTACGATCGCTACGTCCGGTGTCAGCTCGTAGTCTGCCAGTGGATATTTGGTATTGCCTTGATTTTTATCTGTAATAACCGCGAACGATGTGACTTCAGATCCGGTACCCGATGTTGTTGGAATAGCGACAAATTTTGCTTTTACACCGAGACGTGGATATTTGTAGATACGTTTGCGGATATCCATGAATTTTTGTTTCAAGTCGTTGAAGTCTGTGTCCGGATATTCATAGAACAGCCACATCGCTTTGGCAGCATCCATCGGTGATCCCCCGCCGAGTGCGATAATGCAGTCTGGCTGGAAGCGGCGCATCATTTCCGTACCGCGGTCTACCGTTGTCGTCGATGGATCGGGTTCGACATCAGAGAACACTTCAATGGCTACCGGCATTTGACGTTGACGCAGATAGTGCTCTACTTTTTCCACATAACCGAGTTTGACCATCATCGCATCCGTAATAATGGCTACACGTGTGATGTCCGGCATTTTGGCAAGGTACTGTGTTGCTCCTTTTTCGAAATAGACTTTGTTTGGTACTTTGAACCACTGCATATTCACGGTACGGCGAGCCACCCTTTTCACGTTGATTAAGTTCACAGCGGTCACGTTGGAAGAAGTCGAGTTCCGGCCATACGATCCGCAGCCCAGTGTCAGTGACGGCATGTTGGTGTTGTAGATGTCACCGATAGCGCCGTGTGTGGAAGGTGAGTTTACGATAATCCGTCCGGTTTGCAGGCGATCTGCGAATTTGCCAATGACTTCTTCGTTCGTCGAATGAATAACCGAGGAGTGACCCATGCCGCCAAAAGCAACCACTTCTGCTGCACGCTCAATCCCTTCAGATGCCGTTTTTACTTTGTAACAAGCCAGTACCGGGCTTAATTTTTCAGCCGACAATGGGAACTTCGTGCCTACCCCTTCAATCTCTGCTACGAGAATTTTGGTGCCAGCTGGAACTTCAATACCGCACATTTGTGCAATGCTGACTGCTGATTGACCTACAATTGCTGGGTTCACCGCACATTTCTCAGCGTTAATCGCACCTGCAGTCAGTTTCGCTGCCTCATCCTTGTTGACGAAGTAACAGCCGTTCGCGATCATTTTCTTTTTCACCTGGTCGAAGATCGGTTCTTCGATGATGACTGCTTGCTCGGAAGCACAGATCATGCCGTTATCGAACGATTTGGACAAAATCAGATCCGTTACCGCTTGATTGATATCTGCGCTTTTCTCAATAAAGCAAGGTACGTTACCTGGTCCTACGCCCAGTGCCGGTTTACCACAGCTGTATGCCGCCCGTACCATGCCTGATCCGCCTGTTGCCAGAATGAGCGCCACATCGTTATGATTCATCAGCGCGTTTGTACGATCCATGGAAGGATCATCAATCCACTGGATACAATCCGCTGGAGCACCATGCTTCACTGCAGCATCTCGCAGAATTTTGGCAGCTTCCCGGCTACAGTTCTGTGCAGATGGGTGGAAACCGAAGATGATCGGGTTACGCGTTTTGATGGAAATTAGTGCTTTGAACATCGTGGTGGATGTCGGATTCGTTACCGGGGTAATCCCCATGATGATGCCAACTGGCTCCGCAATTTTCTGAAAGCTTTCGTATTCGTTATCTTCAATAACCCCTACGGTTTTGTCATATTTGATGCTATGATACACATATTCTGTTGCAAATATATTTTTCGTGATTTTATCCTCATACACACCCCGGCCTGTTTCTTCCACGGCCATCTTGGCGAGCATCATATGTTTGTCCAGACCTGCCAGCGCCATCGCTTGCACGATACGGTCAATCTGTTTCTGATCCATGGACATGAATGCTGCATGTGCTTTATTCGCTTTGTCAATTAACGTTTGAATATACTGACCTGCTGTCGGTTCTTTTACTGGGGCGACTTCGTTCTTTACAGCCATCTCCCTCATCCTCCTAAAGGTTCGTATTGGTTTGTCTCTCTTCTTTACATTCACATCGTATCATGGGGAAAGAGTTAATTATGTGATTTTTTTCACAAAGTATAACAAATTTAATTTAAGTTTTTTAGTGTCCCTCATCGGGTCATTTTCACTTCCTATTTAAACTATAGGGCTGTACTATTCATCCTCCCCTTTATAAAGTGAATTTAATCACAATGTTTGAAATTTCGCCATTTTTGCCCCCTTTCCATGCCCCTCAAACGGCAAGATTAGGTATATACTGAACTTAAAAATTGAACCACCGCAATTTGTACCGTCCTTCCCAGCCCGAGATAGTGCCTGAACAGGACGGCAACAGTTTGCGGCGAACCTCGGGGGCCAGTCCAGCTGCAGAAGGCCGTCCGATGGACACAAAGGGGAGATAGACTTATGAGAGAACAACTGAGTGTACTGGAAAAACGCGGAAATACCACCTGTTTCTCGGACGTAAATTTCAATCATCTGCTCGTAACAATGAAAGACAGAACCTATCCGGAAGGAACCCATCTGTACTGGGAAGGGGATGTCTCTGACAAACTTTATTATATGAAACGGGGCCGTGCCCAGATCACCAAATCCACGGATGAAGGCAAGGAACTGATCATGTACATGTATCAATCTGGTGATATGATTGGTCAGGCTGACCCGTTCTTTGGCTCGAAACACAGCTTTTCTGCAGAAGTGCTGGAGGATAGTGAGATTGGTGTACTGGAGCACAAAGACTTGGAAATGCTGATCTGCCAGCATTGTGACTTTGCCATCGACTTTATGAAATGGATGGGCATCCATCACCGTTTGACCCAGACCAAATTCCGTGATCTGATGTTGTATGGCAAACCGGGCGCACTCTGCTCCACGCTGATTCGATTGTCCAATTCTTATGGCGAGCCTCACGGAGAACATGTCATCATTCATAAAAAAATAACGCACACAGATCTGTCCAATATGATTGGAGCAACCCGTGAAAGTGTCAACCGCATGTTAAGCGACCTGCGCAAAAAAGACGCCATTGAATACGATAACGGCATGATTGTCATCAAGGATCTGCACATGCTTCAGGGCATCTGTCACTGTGAATTGTGTCCCAACGAGATTTGCCGAATCTGACGTTTTCCCTTTCTGTAACGGTCCTGCATTCAAACCAATATAAAAAGCCCATCTTCTCTCAAAGAAGATTGGGCTTATATTATGCTCAGGATACAGTAGTCAGCTCAAGCTTTACTGCATCACGTGGATTCAACTTCATGTCCAAACCGTTTTCCATCAGTTCCTTGTCATTCACCATGATCATCCAGCGTTGGTTCATCCGGGGAATTACATTTTCAACAGAAACGACGAATTTGTTGTTCTCCGACATTCTTACAATCCCACTGGACTTCAATACATCACGCACAGTACATTCCTGAACATACACCCCGGCATATTGACGATTGAGATTTGGCATAATATTTCCACCGCTCACCTTGAGTAATGTTGTCTGGTAAGCAACATCGTCCCCCCCACTGTCAGCGGCTTTTACATATATGATCACTTCATCTTTGACATGAAGCTCCATGTCCCAATTTTCCGGGTCAATATCCTTGCCATTCAGTTTGACCGCCCAGATAAGTGAGGAATCCAGCGAAACTTCCCCAACAGATTGGATCCGCTTGCCATCTGCCGTAAAATCGACAAGTCCACTGTTCAGCAGTGCTTTCTTGAGCGTCAGACCTTCACTGAAATCTCTCTTAATGGACTTCGTTGCGTCAGGCAAAAAAGTACTGCCATCTACTGCCACAGTAATCGTATTCTGCGATTCGGTCTCCTTAACGATTGGCTGTTCGGAAGGCTGTGTCTCGCTACACCCGGCTAATATAACCAGAATAAGCAGACATATACCTATGTAACCGGGGATTCTCTTCTTCATGTAGGAACACCACCCTGCGTAAAATCATTCACCCTGTTATCCATAACCTTTATTATGGCACAAAATTCATGCAAAAAAAGTGTCAATGCCGTTACTTTTCATCCATTAGCGTCCATAACTGGTTGATACAACACAAAGAGCCTGCAAGCAGGCCCCTTGATCCGGAATATCATAATGTCTTCTGAGTAAATCGTTACTGGACACAAGCCTGCATGTAGGTACGGCCCCCGTCTCCATCCTTCAGATACGGGTTGAGCCCAAAGAACTGTTCCTCCGACACATAAACGCCTGTCAGCAAACGCCCTTCAAGTAGTTCACCATCCACCTGTACACATAAAGATGGTGCATCCACGTATTCTTGATAGAGCGGAATTTGACCAGATGAATGATGCACCTTGGATACCTTGCCCTGCTCATGCAGCGGGCGTTCAGAGAAATAGGTAGGTACAATGTAACGAGCAATCACATCCAGCTCCTGTACCGTGTAGAAGGTGTCATCACCCAGCCAGGGCGCGAACATGCGAATCTTCTCATACTGTGACCATACAATCGCCTGGAGCAGCATTTCCGCTTGAATCAAACGGCCTTCGCCCACATTCAGATACATGTGTTCTTCATGAAAGGTTGCTTTGGCCTGACCCCCAATAGAATCGGGTTTTCTCAGTTCACATCCAATACATTTCCAGCCTCTTGTGGTCTGAATCCATTTTTGCAGTACCGCCGGAGCCATAACCTGACCATTGCTATTGGTGGAATGAGTCTTCTCTCCCGCAGCATCATCCTTCACCGACGGGGAATATACGGTTCGATTAAATAGCTCCGCAGCTTTTTTGTAGATCAGATGAACCTGGATGGATGCGCTCTCAAGCTCTGCTATATCTTGTTTGCCGTAGCGTACTTCACGGGATAAGCTTTCTTCTCTCATGACAAGTGGCCTCCTCGCTCCGGCCGCCTGCGGCCATTTTATTTACAATTATACTACAACTCGCGACAACATGTGCAGAACCCTTAAGACAAAAACTCCTGATTTCCACTGGAAATCAAGAGCCTTTATCCCATCAGTTCGTTTAGTTTGAACTTCTTGATGTTTTACTAATCAACCCACTGCTCCGCCCAGTCTTGAATTTGATTCATAACGGGCTGCAGCGCCTTGCCTTTCTCTGTCAGTTCATATTCAATACGAACTGGCGTCTCCGGATAGACATGGCGGATCAGAATGCCTTCGCTCTCCAGGTCCTTCATCCGTTCTGACAGCATCTTATCACTCATCGATGGAATCAGGTTGGAAATATCCTTGAATCGCTTCGAACCACTCATCAATGTTTGAATAATTAGACCGTTCCAGCGCTTACCGAGAAAAGAAAACGCCGTCTCAAAGCGCGGACACATCCGCAGATCTTGGCCTTCCACATTAATCACCTCTTTAGAGATCACTCAACTTACGTTTAGTTAGTATATTTCATAATAACATATTTAAGTCACAAAGAAAACGTCTGCCGCTAAAAAGTTAGAATTTTAAAGGCAAAAATCAACTTCGATGATACAATCAGTATACATCACATAGGACAGCGGAACCATGGGAAAATATCGTCTAACTCCCATGTAGCTATCTTACCCAAAAAGTTCCTTTTATTAACCAAAAAAACCCTGCTGCCTCAGTCATACATGACTTGGAGAAGGGTTCTTTGGTATATCGTTTATTTTATGCGTTAATACAGTCAATTTGCAGCTTAAACCAGCACGTTACCAAGTGGTCTTACAGGTTCGCTGAAGCCAAATTCCGGCTTAACGTTGCGAGCAGGATATGCCCATTTTACGCCATTGCTGATCACTTTTAAAATTTCCGGATTATAAAAGGTCGGGTATGTTTCATGACCTGGACGGAAATAAAAGATTTTTCCTGAACCGCGGAGGAACGTACATCCGCTCCGGAATACCTCTCCGCCCTGGAAGTTGCTTACAAACACCAGCTCATCCGGCACTGGAATATCGAAGAATTCCCCGTACATTTCTTCTCTGTCCAGAATAATCTTGCTATTGATACCCTCGGCAATCGGATGGGATGGATTAACACACCAGATAATCTCCTGCTCATTGGCTTCACGCCATTTCAGATCACAACTTGTGCCCATCAGCGCCTTGAATGGCTTGGAGAAGTGACCGGAATGCAGCACGATCATCCCCATACCATCCAGGACCCGCTGTGCAACCTTTTGTGAAATCTCGTCACTAACACGATCATGCGCCATATGTCCCCACCATATAAGCACATCTGTAGAATTCAGCACTTCATCACTTAATCCATGCTCAGGCTGATCCAGTGTTGCCGTGCGAATGGCAAAGCCTTCGCCTCCCAGACCGTTTGCCAATGCCATGTGCAAACCGTCTGGATAGACTTCCCTTACTTCGTCGTGAATTTTCTCATGGACAAATTCATTCCAAATGGTGACGTTAATCATAATCAATTTCCCCCTAGTGTAACTCTAAACCCACCACATATCTCCCAGCGGCTCTTCAATCAATACTTGTTGGAGATTTTGCACAGCTTTAGAGAATCCTTCTTCTACCGACATCAGACCATCTTCGTGTTCAATACTTACGACATAATCATATCCAACCAGACGCAGAGCACTAATAATATCAGCCCAAGTCTTGTTATCGTGACCATAACCGACCGAGCGGAATTGCCATGCACGATCAAGCATGTTTGTATAATCCTGCATATCAGTTACACCATATTTGTTCACGTTAATTGGATCAATTGTTGTATCTTTCGCATGGAAGTGATGAATCGCGCCCTCACGTCCCAGAATGTGAATCGCTTGTACCGGATCAATTCCTTGCCACCACATGTGACTTGGGTCCAGGTTGGCACCGATCACTTCGCCTGCTGCTTCACGCAGTCTCAGCAAGGTAGCTGGTGTATGCACCGAGAATCCACCGTGCAGTTCCAGTCCCACTTTTACATTGTGATCTGCAGCGAACTTGCCCCATTCTGTCCAATAAGGCATAACTTTGTTTTCCCACTGCCATTTGAGAACTTCCTGGAAATCATTCGGCCATGG
Source organism: Paenibacillus sp. FSL K6-0108 (assembly GCF_045040695.1). Taxonomy (NCBI): domain Bacteria; kingdom Bacillati; phylum Bacillota; class Bacilli; order Caryophanales; family Paenibacillaceae; genus Paenibacillus; species Paenibacillus sp. FSL K6-0108. The sequence continues at coordinate 5,144,633 of NZ_CP150288.1, forward strand.
TGCAACAGGCCAGTTCGGATATTTAGCATCCTCATGGTCTCCCGGACAGCCTGAGAATGTGTTTACAACAGGCACTTCCAGCTTCTCAGCCAGTTCTACCGTCTTAACAAAATCATCGTGGAATCCCTTCGCAATATCCTTTTGTGGATGAAGCGGGTTACCGTGACAGCTCAATGCGCTGATGGTCAGACCACGGGATTCTACTGCATTTTTGAAGTTTTTCAATGCTGTCGGGTTGCTCAGAAGCTCATCCGGCTTGCAATGCGCATTTCCTGGATGTCCACCAGTTCCGATTTCTACTGCTTTCAAGCCTTTGGATGCAACATAGTCAAGTGCATCTTCCAATTTACGTCCTCCGAATAATACCAAAAATACGCCGAGTTTCAAGTGCGATTCCTCCCTAGATTAGATATCAAATTAATTGCTGGTTTTGTGAAAAATGGTACTGCATATAAGTATACCGTTCAGATCACAGGATTGTATCATTATTGTGGAAAATCAAGAGCTATTCTATCCTGAAATTAAACGTAAGAATACTGGTTATTTCATTGGAAATGGCAACCTGTCGGTTTAGTTGAAATAAACCGCTTTGCCTGTCTGTGCAGACTCGTAAATCGCTTCAAGAATCTGAGTAACCACAATGGCTTGCTCTGGTTTTACAACCGGATCCTTGTCTTCAATAATCGCTTCAAGCCACATTCTGGCTTCACGATCTGCTTCATTTTCTGCACTGCCGGAATAAAAAGCAACCCCGCCAGCGTTCAGATCCACCTTGGTTTCATACAAACGGCTGCGTTTCTCGCCATTGATACGCAGACCATCCTGCATATCAGCGCCACCTTCTGTTCCGCAGAGCAGTGATTTCGCTTCACCGAACTCAGCTACATTCAATGCCCAGCTGGATTCGATAATGATCGTGGCACCATTCTCCATCGTCACAAACCCAAATGCAGAATCCTCTACCTTGAATTGTTCCGGGTCCCACGGACCAAAAGCGTTGGCCGCATTCTCACGTTGACCCAGCTTGTGGAACGTTGATCCCATGACACTCTTCGGCTTATAGTTATCCATCAGCCAAAGAGTAAGGTCCAGCGCATGTGTGCCGATATCAATCAACGGTCCTCCGCCTTGCTTCTCCTCGTCAAGAAACACACCCCAGGTAGGGACAGCTCGGCGGCGCAGTGCAATCGCCTTCCCAAAATAAATATCGCCCAGTTCGCCTTCTTCGCACATTTGTTTCAGGTATTGACTGTCATTGCGGAAACGGTTTTGATACGCAATAGACAGCTTTTTACCTGTACGTTGTGCAGCTTCCAGCATAGCCTGCGCTTGTGCAGACGTCTTCGCCATTGGCTTTTCACACATGACATGTTTGCCCGCCTCAAGAGAAGCGACCGTGATGACGGAATGAGAGTCGTTTGGTGTACACACGTGTACTACATCAATGCTTTCATCCTTCAGCATCTCGTTATAATCCGTATATACTTTGGCTCCTTCAGCACCAAATTCTGCTGCTGCTTCCTCCGCACGCTCTTTCACAATGTCACAGAAAGCGACCATGCGACCTTGAGATTGTTTGGACAGGCTTGGCATATGTTTACCTTTGGCGATTCCGCCACAACCCACGATGGCGATATTAAGTACTTTAGACATGAACAAGTCCTCCATTAGCGGCATATTTTCTAATCCAGTTCATACTGCTCTCGATGCTTTGAAGTGGAGGATTCTGACATACATCCTGTTCCACAATAAGCCACTCGGCCCCGGCCTGGTCTGACGCTGAAGCTACAGCCCCCAGATCTACCTCACCTTGGCCAAATTCCACTGTCAGGACTTGACCTTCTGAACGGCGCATGTCTTTCCAGTGGACCAGTGGCAGACGTCCTGCATACTTCGCGATGACTTCCGTTGGCGGGTATCCCGCGGCGTGAGCCCAACACGAATCCAGCTCCACTTTCAGAAGGGAAGCGTTTACGGTATCATACATCGCGTATAACGCCGGCTGACCCTCAACCTGCTCCGTAAATTCAAAATCATGATTGTGATACATCAACACCATGTCCTGTGCTGCACATTTCTCACCAATCTCATTCAAGGAAGCAAATACGTTTTCCCATTGCCGTTGTTCCTCCGACAGGTAAGGGACAATCAGGTTTTTGTTTCCGATGGCTTTGTGATATGCAATCACGCCATCAAGATCCTCAAGCAGACTATTGTACTGAACATGGGTACCAACGATCTCCAGACCGAATTCATCCAGAATGGCCCTTACTTCTTCAGGGCTATGCCCGTAAAAGTTATGGAACTCAACACCTTGATATCCAAGCTCTGCAACCTTGGCGAGTGTACCTTTGAAATCGCGCTCCAGTTCATCACGTACCGTATATAGCTGTAATCCAACCTTCAACATTTACTGGTTCACCTCATCCGAAATCAATTAGTGTGACTGTACAGCCTCTGACTGATTCTCATCTGTATTGTTTTCTGCTGCTGCTTGATAAGTACTCTCCAATTGAATATGTTTGCCCTCAAGCGAGGAGCGCTGGAACGCATGCATAGCTTCAAGCACATGGTAGGCGAGCTTGCCACTAGCCTTGTGTTCGCGTCCGGCTCGAATGGATTCAACCATTTCGGTTACGCCGATTCCGCGCTCGTTCTGTCTGCTTTCAAAAGCAGGCGTCACAGTCTCCCATGTGTCCTGACCGAATCTGCGGAGCTTCACTTCCCCGTTAAAAAAGTTGGGATCCGGTATGCTCATCGTACCTTCGGTACCGTAGATTTCAATCCGTGGCAGATCCGAAGCACCCCGGATATCGAAGCTGGTGATCATGGTTGCAATGGCACCTTCCTCAAAATCAATCGTTCCTGCCAGATGTGTTGGCGTCTGTACCTCAAGAGGTGTACCTTCCTTCGGCCCGGAACCAATAACACGATCTGTGATCTGTACACCTGCTGAGGAACTGATTCTGCGAATCGGTCCAAGGAGGGTGATCAGCGCTGTCAAATAGTAAGGCCCCATATCGAACATCGGTCCGCCACCAGCGACATAAAAGAACTCCGGATTTGGATGCCAAGCCTCCGGCCCTCCACCCATGAAGAATGACGTTGCCGCAATCGGTTTGCCGATCAGTCCTTCTTCAATAGCCTTGCGAGCAGTCTGAATGCCTGATCCAAGAAATGTATCCGGTGCTGAACCGACATACAATCCTTTTTCCTCAGCGAGTTCAATTACCTTGCGACCATCCTCAAGAGAGATTGCCAACGGTTTCTCGGCATACACATGTTTGCCTGCCTCAAGCACAGCCAGATCCGTCATGGCATGACTGCCAGGAACGGTGAGGTTCAACACAAGCTCAATCTCGTTATCTTGCAGCAACTCATCTACATTGTAAACGTTTGCGATATTGAATTCATCAGCTCGTTCTTGTGCTCGTTCACGGATCAGATCCGCTACAGCCACCACTTCAATGAGGGGATTATCTTTTAAATTTTCCAAATAAATGGCGCTAATGTTACCGCATCCAATAATGCCTGCTTTCATTTTCTCCACAGTGATGTTCATCTCCTTATGAATGGTGAGAACCTGTAACTTTTCTTGTTAGTTATTCATGGTTTTGCACTTAATTGTTACACTTGAATTTAATACTATGGTATTCCGTTTCGGCTTCAATTAAAATGAATAATATGATCGAAACATGAACTATCTGGTCATAATTTTCAAATTGCAAGGAGTATGCCAATGCCGACTGATTATTCCTGCCAGGTTCTTACAGCAGGCTTTTCGTTTCATCGCAAACCTTATATAGGCTTGCACCCTGAGGGAGTAAAGAATTACCTGATGAGGCTCCAGACGGACGGACGCTGCCGAGCCCGTGTAGACGGCGAGATGTCGCTTGTTGATGCGGGGGATCTGCTTTTGTTTAGTCCAGATGAGCCATATGAACTGAGAATAGACAAAGAACAAAATCCAATGGGTGAACGACTTGTGGAAAGTGGTGACTATCATATTTTCTTCAACGGGGACTGGGTAGATGAGTGGTGGAAACATCACAAGCGGCCGAACCGGATCAAGGTTCAGCTTACCGAAAGCCTTCTTACCCTGTTTCGACAGCTCGTACTGGAGCAGCGCCGTATTTCCAATCCGTACCCTGAAATTGCCAGTTATTATATGCGTATTCTTTGTCTAGAAGTGGATCGTTTGCTCTCGGAGCATCCGACGATTACCAATACCAACTATGTGGCCTATGAGATTAAAAGTTACATCGAGGAAAATGCTTCTTCACTATTCAAGCTTGAGGATATAGCTACCCATATTGGAATCAGTGTTTCACGGGGAGTCCACCTCTTCAAAGAAGCATTTGGCAAAAGTATCATGCAATATACACTGGATGTGCGGCTGAACATGGCCAGGGAACGAATCATTTTTAGTCCCATGACACTCGAACATGTAGCCGAATCTTCCGGCTTTAATAACTATACGTACTTCCACCGGGTATTCCGTTCCCGGTTCGGCATGTCTCCCAAAGAATTCAGGGTCATTCACCGGGAACAGATGTAATTGATTCATTAATACGCATTATACGTAGCTGAAACTTATTTGCGAGCGGCAATCGCCTCGGACACAACCATAGCGAGATCTTCATTGCCGAACATGGACAAGACCCCCAGTACCGTATCATCCGGAATGTCACCGGCTTCCTCCTTGGACACAACCAGCTTCAGCACTTGCTGCAAACGCTCGTTGCTTAGTTGATCCGGGTAGGCTTGCCGGTACATGTCTTCCGGGTCCAGACCATGGTTTACGCACCACTGGGCAAACACCAGGATCATCATTTCTTCTTCCTGTTTATAAGTTTCAATTACAGCTTCCTCAATCTGTTTACTGCGTTCCTTTTCGTATTCATCCATGATATTATTCCTCCATATATCGTTTAATGAATCATTGGTGCGGAAGGGTTCCATTCACCCTCCTGCATGACCTTCTGAAAGATTAACCGCGGATAAGCTGTTCGGCAAGCTCATGACTGTCCATGACGTGACTCGCACTGATGGCACAGTCATCCGGGGTTTCAAGATTTGCCAAAAATTGATCAATCGCTCCCGTGAATCCTCTTCGGGTCAAAATGCTTTCCCAGCTGCCAAAGGTTTCCTTGCACTCCTGGGCGCCGCGTTCCTCATACTTCGCTATTTCCATGTTCAGCACTTCTACCGATCTTCCACCGCCATACAGCTCAAGCTTCTCCAGATCCGCTCCTGCTTGGCGTACCATATCGAATCTGCCAAATGCCGTTCTGCCCAGCTTGGCTGATCCAGCCGCATGCAACAGTTGGTCCAGATCATTTTTACGTATCCACTGATGCAGCAGCTGCACATTGTGATCCGAATACCATAACATCAGGTCAAGGATATGAATCAGATCATCATAGATGGTTTCTGCAGCGGGGCGATCCTGAATACCTGTCCGATGCTTGGTGACTGTCAGGGATTCAAAGCCTTGTCCAGCCTTCATCCATTCCTTCGCCTTTTGATACAACGGTGCAAATCTCCGGTTAAAACCTACCGCCAGCAGCAGACCTTGCGCTTCCGCAAAAGCGGTCATTTCTTCCGATTCCCGTAACGTATAGGACAACGGTTTGTCCACGTATACCGCCAGCCCGCGCTCCAAACATTGCATAACGATGTCAAAATGGGCTTCTGTCGCTGTATGTACAAACACCGCATCCAGATCCCAGGACAACAATTCTTTCATATCCGTTGTTCCATTGTTTAATCTATAGGTATGCTGTATTTCCTTCACCGGCTCGGGAGAACGATTCATAATCCCCGTAATTTCCACGTTCGAGTGGGCAGTCAACAGCGGCAAATATACTTTACGTGCAATATCCCCGAGTCCGATGATCGCAGCACGGGTTCGCTTTTTTGTTTCCATGATGTTCATTCCACCTTCAGATGAATTCTATATTTCCACGTCCTATAGTGTAACCCTTCAGGCGATAACTTGCCAGTGATTACAGCTTATGCGGGGCGAATTGTCCATCCTTTGGTTGAACGTGGTAAACTTTAGAGAGAGTGTAATGCGGATTGGGATACAATAAGTCCTTCCTAGTCTGAAAGGAGCGTTTGGGATTTTGCGAAAATGGTTATGGCTCCTCCTATATGTTTTACTTGCCGGAGTCACGTTTATTTACAGATATGAACTGCTGGCCTGGACCGATCTGCATCAGTCCATCCCACTTTTACTCGCCATGGCGACGTTGTTTGCTCTTGTACCCGTAATTCCGTATAAAATTGTCATCATTGCCTTTGGCTACAGTTACGGTACTGCAACAGCAGCTTGGATATGCTGGCTTGGGACCACATTTGCTGCACTGCTGGTATACACCGGAGCAAGAACGATATTCCGAAATCAGGCCAGATCCTATCTCGAACGCATTCGGGGTTTGAATCGATTTACAACATGGATGGAGGCTCATCCCTTCATGGGTATCATGTCTATGCGACTACTGCCCATCGTGCCCCAAATGGCGGTTAATATCTATGCCGGCATTACCTACACCCCATTCTGGGTGTTCATGGTTGCAACGGCGATTGGCAAACTGCCTGCGATTTTTGTTTTTGCCTACGCGGGTGCACAGGCAGAATCATCAATCTGGTTTAGTCTGATCATCCTTGCCGGTTATCTGGTATTCATGACGATAATATTGATCTTGTTTCGCTTGCGCTCTCGTAAAAAAGTCTAATGTCTGAATAGTCTAAAACAGTTCAGATTCATCCTCTTTACGATCCTGCTTGGTTGGCTTGCCAATTCGGGATATAATAGAAGAGTAAAACAAATTCTTGTGTTAACAAATTTAAATACAACGGTAGATTGCTGGAGTGAGTGATCGAAATGGAGCGACTTTTGGCTTTGGACGGCTGTCCAAAACAAGCGGAGCGACAGCTCGAGCACGAGCGCTGGATCTTCATCAGAAATGGAGTGAATATAGCATGGAACAACATTCAAGTGAAAAAGCTACTTTTGCAGGCGGGTGCTTCTGGTGTATGGTGTCCCCCTTCGAGGAACTACCCGGTATTCATAAGATTGTATCGGGTTATACAGGAGGACATACGGAGAACCCAACATATGAGGAGGTCTGCTCGGAAACGACAGGTCATGTAGAGGCTGTTCAAATTACGTTCGACCCGGCCATCTTCCCATATGAGAAGCTCGTTGAATTGTTCTGGCAGCAGATCGACCCAACAGATACGGGTGGACAATTCCATGACCGCGGTTCATCTTATCAGACGGCCATCTTCTATCACAGTGAAGAACAACGCCAGATCGCAGAAGCTTCCAAAGCAGCTTTGGCAGAAAGCGGACGTTTTGACAAACCCATTTTCACACCGATTTTGCCAGCGAAAACGTTCTATGAAGCAGAGGAGCATCACCAAGGTTACCATCACAAAAACCCTGCTCATTACAAACGGTATCGTAAAGGCTCTGGACGTGAAGACTTTATCGAACGTAACTGGTCCGGCAAAGTGGATAAAGAGGGCCTGAAAGAGCGTCTGACGCCGCTGCAATACGAAGTTACCCAGAACAACGCAACCGAACCAGCGTTCCATAACGAGTTCTGGGATCACCACGGTGACGGAATCTATGTGGATATCGTGTCCGGTGAGCCATTGTTCAGTTCCACCGACAAATACGATTCCGGCTGCGGCTGGCCGAGCTTCACCCGTCCACTTCGTGACTATAATGTTAAGGAAAAAACCGATCTTAGCCACTTCATGATTCGTACTGAAGTGAGAAGTCGTGAAGGCGATTCCCATCTGGGTCACCTGTTCAACGACGGCCCTGCCGAAGCGGGTGGAATGCGTTATTGCATCAATTCCGCTGCCCTGCGTTTTGTAGCCAAAGAGGATCTGGAAAAAGAAGGTTATGGCGAATACAAAGTACTGTTTGAATAAGTCATTAATCCTACAATACAGCCAAGAGCAGCGGGATGAATCATCCCGCTGCTCTTTTTTGGAATAGATGTGTCACAGACAAAATTTCGGATTCATTCAAACTACTTAGTGCCATGATAAACTTTCACTACACTCCAGACTTAGGTGCATACGTCCTCCTTTGACGAATTGCCGTTGATAGCCGCGATCTGTTCGTCTTGAAACTGAATTCTCATGCCCGGAACAATACTCAGGATCATGATCGAAGCTGAGATAATATAAACGATAAATAACGAAGTCTGATTCATGATCACGCCTGCCATAGAAGAGCCAAGCAGCATCGCCCCAATGAATAAGGGTGTAATGGTGCCATTCACTCTCCCAATCAAGTGTTCATCAATCCGGGTAACCATGTACGTGGAAATGACGATGTTGATAAAAGCCAAACTGATAGAACCCAGAAAACCCATCCCGAGTGTTAGCCAGAACTGGTTTGATAATATTTCACCCATCGTGGTTACAGCAAGACACACCACTCCTGCCAGCAAGACCGTTGTATGATTCAGTTTGCCACTGACAGCAGCAGCGATTCCCCCACCAATCAGCAAGCCCAGCCCGGATGCACCTGATAGAAACTGCAAGAATGTCTGCTCCAGTCCCAATCGCTCGGTAATCAGGAATATTCCAAGGGGATTGATAAGTCCTGCAGACAGCCCCACACAGAAAAATACCAGGCCAAGCATTTTTAATGAACGGGATCGACCTACATATTCCCACCCCTCTTTCATTTCGGCCAGTAATGAAGTTTCTGCTTCCCGCTTGGAGGAATCCTTCGGCAAAAATGTAAGGAGTATGGCAGAGAAGACAAACAACATGAGCAGCACATACATGGAAGCCATAATTCCCATCACGGTATATATAAAAGTGCCAACGATTGGTCCAATAATCAAAAATAGGGATTGGGCACTCTGTGTTATGGCAATAGCAGATTGTACTTGCTCTCCTTTTATATTTCTTTTCACAATCTTCAGAGACGATGGCTGGGAAAATTGACTAACAATTGAGGAGGCTAACGTGGCAACATAGAGAATCTGCCAATACCCGGAAGACAGAACACCAATAATCGAGAATACAAAAATAGGGGCATACTCAAGCACGGTAATGAGGGAAACTGCGATTGGACTGCCCTGTGTCTGATTCATAATATAGTAGAGGATCGCCATATTCCGTATCTATATGGCCAGGTTTTGCAGCAGATCCGACCCTGTAACGATAAGAAAAGCTTTATTTCTGAATAAAGTGCCCATTCTTCATCCCCTTTTTAAACCGACTGTCCGGTTTATTAATATCCAAAAAGAAACTGACTTTACATCAGCTTTTCTTGGTTAACGTTGTTGAATTCCTGTCAGCAGACTGGTCATGCCCATGTGGTAAATACGTCGAATATCGGCCACATCCTTCTCATAATACAATGTACTCAACCCACTAAACAGGCCGTTGACAATATACATAAGGTCCTGCGGATTTCCCGATTTCAACTCCCCGTCTTCAATCCCTTTTGAAATAATGCGCTCATAGGTTGCATAGGGAATTCGGATTAGGGAGAGCATCTCGTCAAGCATCGCCTGACTGACAACTTGACCCGAGACGAACTCGTTAATGGCATGATTAAGCGGATTCTCCAAATCATCGACGTAATGATCGGCAAGACCATATAATTTATCTATGGCTGTCTCATATTGGGCTTCTTTATCCAGCCAGGCATCCATCCAATCTTCATTATTAAGCTTAATCAGATACATAAAAAGCTCTTCTTTGCTTTTGAAATGATAATATATACTACCTTTACTCCGATTATTAATTGTACATATGTCCTCCATCGAGGTGGCCCCATATCCCTTTTGGGCAAACAGTTCTTTGGTATTACGCGCTATGTCTTTCTTGATCTGAGCAACATCTTTTCTTCGTTTGACTTCGATGGAATATCACCCCTCCAAAATAAACCGACTATTCAGTCTAATAGTAACACAGCCATATTTTCCCGTCAATGTGAATGATGTACTCCGTCTCCCTTCATGGGACGTATCTTCCGTTAAAATAATCCCCCCTTCCAACTCCCTATTGGTCAAACCGCTTTCCTCCATCCCTTGTAACTGTTCCCCCAAACCAGAATCGTTACATCGTCCCCACTATCCAACCGATCCAGTAAGCAAATGGGATTAATAAAAACTGAGCCAACAATGTGCCAAACAAACGGGATACAAGCATGCAGCCATAAATCTGATTCATCCGATTCAGCCGGATTTCACCGCGCAGTGACTTGTCGCTGAGCAACGAGATACGAGGATCAATGAGGATGGTTAGCAGAATCGTTGCTACACCGTTAATGAGTCCGGTAGATTGCGAAGCAGCTACAGCCTGTCCTGGATAAAGATACGCAGCGTAAAGACTGGACAGAACTCCAGTCGTATAGATGGCTGTCACCGCTATATTCATCGTCATTAGACGTCTCGGCATTCCGTTGTGGACTAACAATTTTGCCATTTTCCATGATGGAGGGGTAATGTAATATGTCGCGTTTTTGATCTTGCTACGTTTGAGCATACCTCGAACCATCGACGGGATGGAGCCTGCCGCTTCAAAATGAACAACCATGCGTGAAGCGAGCTTAACCATGGTGGGGAAACATAAAATGGCTAGAGCCGTCCCTACAGTAGCCGCGCCCATAAGCCAGTGCAGTTGTGCTGCAAAGTGTGGATTCCCTCCACTTGTCGCTGTGTCCACCAAATTGCCTACCATCGGCCCTTGTGCCATATTGGAGGTACGCGACACCAGCAACAGAATACCAGACAGGGATAAAGCCAGCGCTATTCTGCGAGTACGCAATCCCCCCAGGCGCAGAGCATAAGACAGGCTATCTGCCGCATGAATCAACATCGTAAATAACATGGGAATCGCCAGACTCAAACTAAACATATGTAATCTCCTTATCTTTATATATATGTGCCTTGAATCCAATTTTCACTATGGAAGCATTATACTCCTCGTCCATATAAAAGTATAGAAAGGTGAATCAATAATCCACTATGCAAGCTTGTACGAAGCCACGGTAAATCCATTGGGCTCATCTAAACAAACGTTTATCCATCTCCGTATGGGGTAATATACAACTAACTTGTATTGTACAGGAGGGAATCAATATGCCGTGGAATAAACAGGACTATCCCGTTTCCATGAAAAATCTGGAGCCTCGTGTCAGAAATAAGGCCATCGAAATTGCCAATGCACTGCTGGATGACGGTTATGAGGAAGGACGCTCCATCGCAATTGCTACTGCAAAGGCAGAAGAGTGGGATGAGAATCATCCCAAGTCAGAGAATTCCAAACAGAACTCCAAACACTCTTCAGCTGATAGCAAATCGCAGCATGGAAAATCTTCATCTCCACGCCGACATTCCGAGCCTGTCTCTTCATCCAAAAGCCATGATAATATTCATGTCGTTCCTACAGACTCTGGCTGGGCGATCAAAGAAGAAGGCCAATCCAAATCTCTGGCTACGTTCCGAACCAAAGCCGAGGCTGTGGATGCTGCCAAAGAAAAGAGTGAAAAACAGAACATTCGGGCTATTATCCATAATGAAGACGGGCAAATCGCTTCTTCCATCAAGCCTTGAGTGACATCTGTTCTAAAAATAAGACGTATTGTGAATGTACAATGTTCATTTGTTTCTTTACTGAAGATAGCAAAAAGCCCTTTCGCCGCTCATGGAATCATTCCCATCAAGCATGCAAAAGGGCTTTGTGTTTGGTATGAGGCAAGCCCACCTTACTCGAGCAGCATTCATTACGAATAGGGTGGCTGTTTCGTTTAATGCGAAACTCCTCTAGCAGCCACCGGGGCTCGTTGTGAAGCACCGCTGACTACTTTGGCTGCAGTCGACACGGGCAGCTTCACAGCTGAGGTGGTAACCGTCCGGCGAGCCGGGAAACTGACCATGTACGTAATCACTTTGCTGGCAATCCATACGGCCAGAATGGTATATAAAGTTTCTTTTACCGGTAGAAAGAAAAGCGACAATCCCAGTACAAACGCATCGCTGACAAAGAAAACCGTTCCCAGCTTCCAGCCCTTCCAACGGCTAATGAGCACCGCCAGAATGTCATCTCCGCCTGTTGCTCCGCCGAATCGAAGCACCATGCCAGCGCCCACGCCGGTGATCACACCGGACAGAACTGCCGGAATCCACAGATTACCGTGAAACGGAATGACCAGGGTGGAGTACCGCTCAAACCCGTCATAAAACAATGAGAATGCGGCCACACCCAGCAGCGCCTGAATCATGAACTTCCAGCCCTTGATGAACCAAGCCAAAATCATGACTGGAATATCCAGCAGCAGCATGCCGATCGCAGGTGATAAGCCTGTCGCGTATTTTCCAAGCAGGGCCAGACCGACAAATCCGCCCTCCGATAAATGATTCTGATAATTAATGTGATAGTAGGCAAATGCCAAAATAAATGTTCCGAGCAGCATAATGGCGAACTTTCCCGCCTCTGTCTTAACTTGTTGTAAGGTTAACGATGTTCTCTTCATTCAGGTTCCCTCGCAGTTTGGTAAAGGTTGGTTTATACCGACCGTACCCTGCAAAAGGCAAGCCTGGAAGAAATCATCGTATTTGTCCTTCGAATATTATTCATTCCAATCCCCTCTTTCGCAGAGTCAGCCGTTTTTTTCTTTACGGTGGTGTACTCTACAAGGGGCGCTAAGTGTAAGAGAGATCGTAACGTTTCCAGATCGTCCTTGGGGAGATTATCCTTCGGGAACTCATGGTATCCTGATCCTTTCTGTCTGTTGGTGGTTAGCTGTGCTTGGTTAAACGAATTGAAATATTACACTATGCACAAAGTCGAACGTCTGATATCACACTTAACCCACTTCGATTGCAGTACCCTCTTTCGATCGCTGTTATCCACGAATTTTTCTGATCCCATATTTCAAATGGGAAAATTCGTTGATAAAGGCGAACGCTTCGCTTCTACAGACGGGTTCTGCACTCTTCGTTCCTGTGTGAATGTGAGTTCAACATGATTCAAAACGTGTAATCATTCATTCTGCTTAAACATCAAAGCTAACTTGCTTATTCTTCTATTATATAACACCGATATGATTGGGTCGAAACAGCAGACCCTTCAAAAATGCGCAAAAAGCACACTTTGTCCTGCATAAGCCGCCAAACAGCCACACCAGGACAAGCTTCTCTACCTAATAGTGCAACCTGCTCCTTCATTCTATGATTGAAGCTTCCAAATATAACTGTCCAGTCACCCAACTGTGACAATTTGGGGCCATTTTTTATTTTTCCGCGGATTTTAAAGGAATCATTTTCCTCTTGCACATACACTATAGCAGATGTAATCGGCTTATCTTTGATTCAGCTAAACGTTTCCAGACTTACTCTGCTTTTTATGGTATAATATAACAATTGATTCCCACTACCCGTTTAAGCGAGGCGGATTGATGAAAACGTTAAAGCCAAGAGTGTTTATTGGCTGCTCGCTGGAAGCGAAGCCGATTGCAGCCGCAGTACACGAAAACTTGCGTTTCTCGGCCGAAGTTACCCCTTGGTACTCCGGAGTTTTTAATCCAAGCAGTTATACCATGGACGATTTGGAAGCAGAAGTCCGCACGACTGACTTTGCCATTTTTATTTTTCATCCGGATGATATATCAAAAATTCGCGGGAAGTACTATGCCTCCGTCCGTGATAATACAATGCTGGAAATGGGTTTGTTTATGGGTCGGCTAGGACGAAAGCGTATTTTTTTCATTCTTCCTGAAGATATTACGGACATCAAAGACACCTCCAAGATCGAAGGTTTACGCATGCCTACAGACCTGCTGGGGTTAAATCCACTGGTTTATGAAATTCGTTCAGACGGGAAATGGGCGCCAGCAGTTTCGGTGGCCTGTTCCAAAATCGCCGACAGCATCGAAGAACAGGGACGTTGGAGCGATCCCGAAGTGGAAAAAATCATCGAAAAGCATAAAAGGTCTGAGGGGGAAGCGCGGTTACAGCTGCTCAAGCTGCTGCGATTCTTCAGGGAGTTACTGCGTACCCGCAAAGCAGATGCAATCATGTTGGAGCGAATGAGCGATGCACTTCGTAGTGCATTTGTATCCCTTCCTCCATTTGCCGTGCGTGGGACAGCCATATACCGTACAGATGACAGTGGTCATATTGAACAATTATGTGGTAATGTTGGGGAACCGGGGAGAAAATATAACTTGTCCGCTAACGACGACAAACAACCTGATGATCCGAAGCGAATTCTGGTTATTGATTCTTACCGGGAGAACAAAATCAAGATCAATCTCTACGACGACTACCTTGAGAAAGAGTATCTGCTATGCTATCCTGTAGCCAAGAGGTATGTAATCACAGTCCATATTATTGGACATATTGAAGCGGATGAGGCGATATTTCAGCAGATGGATTTGGAGAATCGTCATCTGTTCAACGCGATCAACGATTTGTTAGGAGGCGAACCGGAATGAAACCGGAAACGAAAAAAATAAGCAAGCGCTGGGGCAGCGAGAAAAAGGTACGCCTCAGTTCTGCGCCCGAATCATCACGACCGGTTCCGGAACCCAAGGAAGAAGATCGTTTCCACAAACCGGCCGTACCGCTAACTACGATTGGCCCTTCCCTGAAGGGTAAAGAAAAACCTTACAAAGTGATTCTGGAAAAAGAGGCTCTATACGAAAAGCCTCAGTATCTGGCCTAACCGCTTTATGCTCATATACAACTCTGCCGTCTGGTTCGGCAGATGATCTGCCCCTGCCGCCCAAGGCAGGGGCTTTTTGTTGCAATGCTTCCGAAATCCCTTCATAACCTTCGCTTTACCAACGGACCAAAAGCTCTCTACCTCTTCATCTCTTCCTCTGATGCATTAAGTCGTTTTCTTTATGCCCTTAGGTTTCCTGCAAAACCCAAAAATTATACCTTATTTTGGAGAAGGCTTGTCCCTATTTAACCGCCTGCAACCTCAGCATAAATCACATACGGACTACTTCCAATATTTCTCGGTTGTATTGTGTATCATCATTGCATATATTGATTATAATATAAGAACATACGTTCTGTAAATAAGAACATGTCCGAATCCAAGGTTAAGGAAGTGAAAGTATGTCATCATCCCCTTCCGCCCCATCCCCTGCGGATGAAGACCACCGATTGATTAAAAACATGGTTGTACGCACCCTGCTGCTGGATGTGCTTGAACGGGATATACGCACACTGGATACGTTGCAGCTGAAAATGCCAGAGGTCTATATTCTGTCGCTAACCCGCATTCAGAATGATGTACTTAAGGAAATGCTGACGCTTCGCAAACAGATGAGAACTCGTGGCGTCAAGGTTCTGGAGGAGAAACGGCAAATTGATGGGATCGAAACCCAGTATCTGTGCAGAGGGTATTTGCAGCGATTTTATATGCTCTGGACGTTTGCGCGGAATGAAGTAAAAAAAGAGCTTAGTCGACATCTCGATATGGACTTGACGCAGACTCAACTCTGACCATATTATACCCAAATATGACCCTGGCTGATTGTTCTGCTGATCTTCTCCTCATATGCTCGCTCAAATTTGGATCTCTTCTCCTTAAATGAAACAAGTTGACCCGAGTAGAGTCTGTTCATTAAGATGGAATAGAGATATCCAACCATTCCGATCAGGCAGGGACTAATTCCACTCCTATAACAAATACAAGCCTTACGGACATTAACGGTGGACAGACTTGTTCAGTAGGGTTTGAGTTCAACCGGATTAGCTCACAACGTCTCATCAATCAAGGAGTTGTACTTCATGGACTTGAATATTAAAAATCAAACACCCGCACATACAGGCATTGCCGCAGATGTTACCGAACTGATCGGCCAGACACCTGCCGTCAGATTGAACAGACTTACAGGCAACGATTCCGCTGATGTATACGTTAAGCTGGAATATTTCAATCCCAGCGGCAGCGTCAAAGACCGTGCCGCCTACAACCTGATCGTCCAAGCTGAACGGGCAGGGCTGCTGCTTCCCGGTGCAACCATCATCGAGCCGACCAGCGGCAATACCGGCATCGGTCTTGCGATGAACGCCGCAGCCAAAGGATATAAGGCCATTCTAATCATGCCGGACAACATGTCCAAAGAACGCATCAACATTCTAAAAGCCTATGGCGCAGATGTGGTGCTCACCCCTGCTGCGGAACGGATGCCTGGTGCAATTCGCAAAGCGAAAGAACTTCAGGCCGACATTCCGGGAAGTTTCATTCCGCAGCAGTTCGAGAATCAAGCGAACCCGGATATTCACCGGATCACGACCGCTCCCGAGATTATGCAGCAAATGGATGGCAAGCTGGATGCTTTTATTGCCACGGCGGGAACCGGCGGCACCATTACCGGAACGGGCGAAGAACTGCGCAAGCGGCTACCCGATATCCGTATATATGCGGTGGAGCCGAAAGGTTCTCCGGTGCTGTCCGGTGGCGAGCCCGGACCACACAAGCTCGTCGGTACAAGTCCGGGGTTCATTCCGGACATCCTGAATACCGACGTGTGGGATGCCATCATCCAGGTGTCCGATGAGGACGCACTGGATACGATGCGGCAGCTTGCTGCCCGGGAAGGGCTGCTGCTCGGCCCTTCCTCTGGGGCTTCGGTGTGGGCCGCCCTTCGCATCGCGAAGGAACTGGGGCCGGGTCACCGGGTGCTCTGCATTGCGCCGGATACCGGGGAACGGTATTTGAGCATGGGTATTTTTTAACATAGCTAAGTCTGTACACACCAAAAAGGGACTCTCCCCTAAGTCATGAGCCCATAAGTTATAAGCTTGACAGAGGCCCTCCCTTATTCGCTCATGGGTTATTAGTTCTAATGAACCTGACACACGCTATTCGCTCCTATTTGCGCAGGTCTGACATGTAACGAATCATAGCGACGTTATTACTCCGAATTCAGTCGATTTACAGGCTTAAAAGCTATTTTCGGCGGGATAACGTTACTGAGATTCGTTAAAATTTACATCTCTTCATTATCACTCTAATAAGGTGTGATAGGTTCGTTAGAATTTTGGAGCGATGTGGAGTGAGGGGAAATTCCTCAAAAAAAGAGAATAGAAGTACATTGCAGGAACCATCATAATAAAAAAATATGCTCTTGGTCACATACGGATGATGCATCCGCAGAGAACAAGAGCTTTTTCTGATGGGAGCCGTTTCGGCCCGGTTAGAACATAGAATCTAATGTACGATTTAGTATGGTTTTAGGATTTAGTCGTTAGTGTGTCAGGGTTGTCCATTCCACACCTTCGGGAAGCAGGGCCGCAATGCGGTCTTTGGCTTCCTTTTTGGTATACAGTGATTCATCCAGGATGGCCGCCGAACCGGAATCACTGCTCGTCCGAATCAAACGTCCTAGACCTTGCTTCACACGCAGCAGCATGTACGGCAGATCGATCTCTTCATAAGGCGAAGCCGATGCATTTCGTTTGGCATTAAAGACAGGATCTTGCGGTGGATATGGAAGCGACAAGATCATGACGTTAGATAGCGATGGTCCCGGAACGTCGAGTCCTTCCCACAGATTGACGGAGCACAGCACACTCTCCTCATCCTGCTGGAACGCCGCGATCAGATCACTGATCTCCCGGTCGCCCTCATACATAAAGCGCAAACCTTCTGCTTCAGGTATATGAACGATATCCTGCTTGAATGCACGAAGCTCTTCCATCGTACGGAACAGAATCAGCGCACGTCCTCCGCTCTCCTGAAGTAACGACACCGCATCACGCATGCGATTTTCATTCTCCGGGTGACCAGGTACCGTTTCATCGGTAATCTTCATCTGCATTTTATCCGCATAATCATACGGGGAAGCCACCGAGAACGATACAAAATCGTCGATACCTAGGCTGTCAGCCACATAACGGAAAGAATTGTCCACGGATAATGTTGCGGATGAAAATACAATCGGAATGCCTGTGTTGAACACACGCTCGTTCAGAATTTCCTTCACGGTACGCGGCATGATCGATAATGTCGTTTCATCTTCGCTCTCTTCCGCCCAGCAGATGTACCCATCTTCCTTGCGGAACAGGGATAACGCAGACTGAATCATATCCAGATGTTCTTCCACGACGCGCATCTGATAACCATCCAGCGAGAACAATCCGCTCTCAAATACCAATTCTTCGCCAATTGCATCCAATACGCTGGTCAGACGTTCAATCTCACGCAGCAGCGGCGGTTCTACCCGAACTTCTTTCCGTTCCGATCCGGGAATGGCTACCGTATACGTATCTAGCAGCGCAAACAATCGTTCACTGCTCTCAATCGCTTCATCCACTCGCTCCGCGAGAGATTCACGAATCTCGCCTTCAAGCAGCCGGGTCACGAGCTCCTCGAAGATACGGTGTTTCAATTTGTAGCTCAGTGCGTTCAGGGCTGCTTCTTCCAGCAAATGTCCTTCATCAAATACAACCGAGCTGTGATCAGGCAGCAGTGGCAGTTGTCCCTCGCGTTTGCGCGCTTCATAGGTCCACACATGCTCCATGTAATAATCATGGGAACAGATAATAATGTCTTTGGAACGACGGTAATGGTCACGCGACAGCGTCAAGCCGCAGCGTTGTCTTTTTGGACAAACGAAGCAGTCTTGAAAAGGGTCCCAGTTGATTTTGTTCCACTGACGATCGTTCAGATGTGGATATTGTTTGCGGTCACCATACGGATGGAATGCCTGAAGCGTACCCGGCGTGTTCACAAAATCCGGAAGGCTCTCATGCACCTCTTCAATCACCTGTGCGTCCTCGTCTGCAAATCTCATCGCACTTAATTTGTTCAAACAGACGTATTGGTCCGGTGATTTGCCCATACGTGCATCTACTACCAAATCCAGATGTTCAGCGAGCTTTGCAATATCTCCACCTGGCTTCACCAGCTGTTCAATCAAGGACTCATCGGCACAGGCAATCACGGCCGGTTTACCTGTATAACGTGCATAACAGACCGCGTAGAGCAGATAGACTAACGTCTTGCCTGTCCCTACACCAGCCTCAGCCATAATGGTCTTTTTATCTCCATAGGCCCGTTCGAGCTGGTACGCCATAAAAATCTGTTCATCCCGTACCTCGAAGCCGGACTCTGGCAAAATATCGTAAAAAACATCGGCAACCCACTCTCCCAGACGGGATACAAAAGGTTCAGCCGGATCATATGCAAAAGGATAACGTTGTGTAGACAATCCTAGGTCAGCCTCCATTCTTAGACAAGCGGTCCAAATTTCATTTTCCGTTCAAAAAAGGCCGCTGGGCAAAAGTTAATTATCCCACGCAGTAAGGTTGGTGACAAGCTTTTTTTTGCTAGGTTATTTGCGAGGTTTAATGTATAGAACCAATTTACAGGGAAAATATATACAAGAATCCACTTTAAGGAAAGGCGGTGCTCCATGGATAATCAGTCTTCACACCCTGAGCATTCCTCAGACACAGCGGCAGACACATTAACAGACCGACAGGGTCACCCCATCACGGACAATCAGAACGTACGAACCGTGGGCAGCCGCGGACCGACTACGCTGGAGAACTATCATTTTCTCGAAAAAATTACACACTTCGACCGCGAACGTATCCCGGAACGGGTCGTGCATGCCCGCGGGGCTGGAGCTCATGGCGTATTTGAAGCATATGGAACGGCGGGAAATGAACCCGTATCGAAGTACACGAGAGCACGTCTTTTTCAGGAAAAAGGCAAACAAACGCCCGTGTTCGTACGCTTCTCGACCGTCATTCATGGCGGGCATTCCCCGGAGACGCTGCGGGACCCGCGCGGATTTGCGGTTAAATTTTATACCGAAGACGGCAACTGGGATTTGGTCGGCAACAATCTAAAAATCTTTTTCATCCGTGACCCGCTCAAATTCCCGGATATGGTGCATGCCTTCAAGCCAGACCCGTTGACCAATGCACAGGATATGGAGCGGTTTTTCGATTTTGTCTCGCTAAGTCCCGAAGCTACCCATATGATTACGTTTCTCTTCTCCCCTTGGGGAATTCCGGCCAACTATCGGCAAATGCAGGGGTCGGGCGTCAATACATACAAATGGGTGAATCAGGAAGGCACTGGTGTACTCATTAAATATCACTGGGAACCGCTCAATCAAGGCATACGCAACCTGCTCCAGAAGGATGCCAGCGATATTCAAGGGCAGAACTTTAACCATGCCACACTCGACCTGTATCACGCCATCGAACAAGGAGACTATCCCGAATGGGAGCTGTGTGTTCAGGTGATGGAGGATGGTGAGCATCCAGAGCTGGATTTTGACCCGCTGGACCCAACCAAGCTGTGGCCGCAGGATCAGTTTCCGTTTCTGCCTATAGGCAAAATGACGTTGAACCGCAATCCCGAAGATTATTTCACTGAAGTGGAGCAGGCGGCGTTTGGCACAGGTGTATTGGTGGATGGACTCGATTTCTCGGATGACAAACTGCTGCAAGGACGCACCTTCTCCTATTCGGATACCCAGCGTCACCGGGTGGGTGCGAACTATCTGCAACTACCCGTGAATGCGCCGAAGAACCGGGTTGCAACGAATCAGAGCGGCGGACAGATGCAATATCAGGTGGATCGTGCACCGGGGCAGAATCCGCATGTGAACTACGAGCCTTCCTCTCTTGGTGGGTTAAAAGAAGCTACACCGCGCGGCCCGGAACATGAACCGTTGGTGGAAGGCAGGCTAGTGCGTGAGAAGATCGAACGTACGAATGATTTTGGACAAGCCGGAGACACCTACCGGGCATTCGAGGATTGGGAGCGGGATGAGCTGATCAGCAACATGGTCGATGCTCTGGCCCAATGCAAACCGGATATCCGGGAGCGCATGATCTCTCATTTTACCCAAGCGGATGCCGACTACGGTCGTCGTGTAGCCGAAGGACTGGCGTCAGTGCCAACCGATGATAGTGCGACAGTTCAACCGAAACATGAACCAAGCGTGGAGCAAGCGAAGAAGCGCAGTCGTGAGACGGACGGATATTAAGGTAGCTGGACCGCGTTTAGACTTATAAGTCAACACTGTTAAAGCATGTGTGTGAGTATTTGGAGTGAGTATTTCGAGTAAGCAGATTGCATTCTGAATAAAACATCGCCCTGATCGTCAAGTTGCCAATTGCAGCTGAGATCAGGGCTTTTTCATGTTTAACTCGGGGGCGATCTTCACTTCAGTACGCATGCTGCTATTAAATTTGAATTCAGTGAAGTTCATAGGAGTGGATCAAAGGTAAAACGGATGCTCTGAGGATGGAAAAGCGTGTTTCGTTACGTTCATTTCAGACGATTCTTCGTTAAATGAGAGCTATCACCCAATGGAAAGATTACATAAACCCAGTGATATTACAGGCATTGGAGGCTTCCAGGCCTGATCTGCCTGCATGTAACTCCATCTGATCAGATGATTATTGATGATAACACTTACAACATTTACCATAAACCTGTGTCCGGGTGGTTACCCTTTAGCTAGCCGGACGGTATGACAAAGCACGTGGCGTATCAGGTTTTACTCTCGTTGAAGGTACGCTCTGTTCAGTCCATGCACGGTTGCCCGCCAGCTCGATATCTTATTCCAATTAACCAAGGAGGCTTGCATCATGAAATTATTCCCTTCCAATTCTACTCATGCATCTGCACGATCCCAACGTTCCCTGAAATCCAAAATGACCAACATCTGTCTTAGTGCTGCGTTCCCTCTATTACTGTTAAGCGGTGGTTCAGTGGGTGCCGCAGAACTGCTGGAAGGCGGATTGCCTCATGCCTCAGAATCAGAGCCAGTGGTAAATAGTTCCAATCTTACGCTGGCCGCGGGTGATTTATATGTGTCCCCTAACGGCTCTGCCAGCAATCCGGGAACGATCAACAGTCCGACGTCACTTGCTAACGCTCTGACCCAGATCGCTCCAGGCAAAACGATCTATCTGCGCGGCGGAACCTACAGTTTCTCGCAAACGATTACCATTGAACGCGGTAACAGCGGCACTGCCTCACAACGCAAAAATCTGGTCGCCTACGGATCGGAAAAACCAGTCTTTGATTTCTCGGCCCAAACGTTCGCTTCCACCAATCGTGGGCTTCAAATGTTCGGAGACTATTGGCTCGTCAAAGGGCTTGAAGTGAAGGGTGCGGGCGACAACGGTATCTTTATCGGGGGCAGCTACAACCGTCTGGAGCAGATCGAAGCCCATCATAACCGGGATACAGGTATTCAGATGGGACGTTATGCTTCCACTGCTGCCAAGAGTGAGTGGCCTTCATATAACGAAGTCATTCGTTCTTACTCCCACAACAACTATGACCCGGATGACGGCGAGGATGCAGACGGTTTTGCCGCCAAGCTGACGGTCGGTCCAGGGAACGTCTTTGACGGCTGTATTGCTGCCTATAACGTAGACGATGGCTGGGATCTCTATAGCAAAACAGACACAGG
Organism: Paenibacillus sp. FSL K6-0108; assembly: GCF_045040695.1. Lineage (NCBI taxonomy): Bacteria > Bacillati > Bacillota > Bacilli > Caryophanales > Paenibacillaceae > Paenibacillus > Paenibacillus sp. FSL K6-0108. The sequence goes on from NZ_CP150288.1 coordinate 5,167,092, forward strand.
CGCCATCGGCGCAGTGACGATCCGTAACAGCATCGCTTACGGCAACGGCGCCACCGCCGACGGAACATCCACTTCGAACAGCGATGGTAACGGCTTCAAGCTGGGCGGCGAGAAAATTGCCGTGAATCATATTGTCGAGAACAATATTGCATTTAATAACAAAAAGCATGGCTTTACCTATAACAGCAATCCCGGTTCGATCCAGATGACCAACAACACCTCCTATAACAATGGGCAGAGCAACTTCGCCTTTGATGTAGGCACCCACATCTTCACCAACAATCTGTCCTTCCAAGGCGGCGCCAGCGACAAAACCAGCGGAACCGATGTCAGCAGCACCAACGTCTGGTGGAAAAACAAAAAAAGCGTCAACGACAAAGGCCTGCTCGCCAGCGCAGCCGACTTTATCTCCCTCGTGCCTTCGGTAACCCGTGCCGCAGACGGCACCCCTGTATTGGGTAACTTTCTGAAGCTTGCGGGTGGCAGTGATCTGATTGGGTCAGGTACGCCAGCGGGTAAGAATATTGGGGCGCGGTAGGTATGAGTTGGTGAGATAAAAGAATAATTTATAAAGCAATGTCCCCTCCCCCATGCCAGCCTGATCGGTGGTAATGGAGAAGGGGATTTTGAATTGCTGTGTATTGTCTGCTGGCTCATAAGGTAGAAAGATACTCACGATTTGGCTAAAACCTCAATTATCAGTCTGCCGCCTGTACGAAAACCTTGCTCAAACGCAGCTTCCACGTACATAGATGTAGATTGTCCAATCAAGTCAATTAGTTGCTCCAAGGCATCATATTCTGTATCCGGGAGCTTTGTTTTGTAGTTTCGCATGATATCCGATATTTGGCTGTTAATCTCGTAATACTCGGCCTGCTCAGGATGAATCGACTCGTCCAACCGTAGGTTCCCGTGAAACAAATCTTCGATCAGGTTTGACATATTATCTTTCATGATAAGGTCACCTCAGAAAGATTGTAACTCACAAGATGAGGTGAGATGGGAATTTAGCGGGAAATGCGCTAAGCTGAAAAATTGGACAAAATATTAATTATTGTAAGATATAATTAAAAAATCGATTAAAAAGGAATCAAGTCATTATCATTATCAATTAAAAAAGTTATTAATACTTTTATTGCTTTAACTAGATCTGTGCTATCTAAATTCCCTTGAGAATCTTGTTTCACATTTAAACTAATAACTTTTATGTTCTTTGCATTGAATTTTCGTACTAATTCATTATCCGCATTAGGAATAATAATATAGTGCTGGGAAGATACTAAAGTGATAATTTTTTCAAATAATTCTTTGAAAAAATCATCATTGAAAGAGAATCCCACAAATAATAAAGGTTTATTATTCATAATTGATCCAAAACGCATCATTAACTCTACATTTGCATACAGATTTTGATAATCTTCTCTCGATACTATCATCGTATCTTTTTTATTCAAGTGTCCATGTAAATGAATAACTTGATTATTACCTGTCATTAATTTTCTAATACTATTTATTTCACTTAGGCAGATTGGAGCTGTATATTCTTCATTTTCGTAAGTAAGAAATTCACTCATATACAAATCATAATTTGTTGTCAAATAAAAGTTACTATTCAGGGCAACTAAGTCATTGTAATTATGTTCTACTTCATTAACGTTTTTTATTCTCATTTCTGCAATGATCTCAATAATTCTTTCTTTCACTTGATCATAGTTTGAGTATTCGAACGAATTACCTTTCAGAAAATCAAAAGCAGTCAAGAGATCTCCATTCTTAACTAAGATATTAAACTCCTCTTCAAGGTGCTCATTCGAGAAACTATTATCGTTTAACTTCACTAAAAGTCCTTGCCAATTGGGTAAACCAAGAGGCATTGAAACACCCGAACCTAAAAAAGGAATCAAATCATTCTTATCATTTAAAATGTATTTCAAATTTTTTTTGTAAGCAGTATTTAAATATGCTTTGAATTCTACATTTTGATTTGCTTTTCTTATTAATTCAATTAATTGCTCATTTACTATATACATTTCTGTTACTTCGTGTTCTTCATCCTCAATACTCCCATCACAAAGCTCACATCTTTTGTCATCAATTGAGGTAATTGACTCTCCGTTATCAAAGGGACAGTAGTAATGAATGTTTTGATTCAAATAACCAAAATCATTCATATTTTTTAGTAGAATTTGCACTTCTGATTTTGAAAAATTCCCGTACAAAGTTCTTTTACTAAAGTTTGAATAACCAACTACTTCTACCAAACTCCTCATTATGTCTAATGAATCGGAGTAATCCAATTTAAAATCTTCAGCTACGGCATTGATCAATTGTTCCAATGACATGTTGGATTAACTCCTTGCCCAAAAAATTTCTTCCTTTGAACCGAATGTGAAGGCCGAATGAAGTTGATTCAATTGAAGTTTGTTCAATCTCATCCTCATTTTTATTTTTTGGATCTCTGAACCAAGATAAAGACCATTTATTTAACATTCTTGCTTTTTCAAAGTCAGTTAATAAACTATACAAAGTTTCAGATTTAGCAATTGGTTTCGATTTCACAGAAGTTCCAGTTGAACTCCTATTCATACGGCTATTTTTGTAATCTATGTTAGTTGGAAATCCCAAAAGATCTTTCTCAACTGCCTTTTGGGCCATTTCCTTATCACTTATATTATTTTCTACATGTAGTCCGAGGATAAGATAATTAATTCTGGTTGAGAGAACACTTTGTTGTTCTAATGTCGGTTTTTTTCCCAACTCCTTTAGAATCCTCACTATTTTACGCGTAACCGAAATAACATCTTTTTCTGCAGAAGTTATTACTTCAGTCCGGACATCATCAATCAACTCCTCATAAAGTGACTTACAAAATTCAAACATTCCCTGACGATCTTTTTCGATCATCTCTTTCCTTGCTTCAGCATCGCTTTCAACAAGATTTATAGTTAAGGGCAGAACAAAATTTTGGAGAATAAATTTATGATACCCTTGAACGCTTTTGATTGCCTCATCTCCTTCATCAAGTACATTTGATGTGTGCTTAACGAATATCGAACATATTTTCTTTTTTAAGTTTATTTCGACTGCTCCTAACATGTATCCAGGATAAGTCTCTTTAGCTTTTTTCAAAGTCACCGATCTCCCTACCAAAAAACGCACTTCAGTAACTTGACTTCCATCTTGCTTATAGTCAAAACCTGCAATGAAATTTGATCCAATCTTAGGAACACTCATTCCATCTAGCAAATAGAATCCATTAACGCTCATTAAGTCTTGAATGGTAATTGGAGCAGAAACTTTAAACGAATCTATAATTTTTTTAGCAGCCTTTTTAAACAAATCTATCCCCAAAGAAGATGGATCACTTATTTTATGTACAAAAATATTGGTTAATCGACCATACATAATATTCTCAAATAAAGTTCTGTTTAATTCATTGAAATCGTTTCCTTTCTTCTCATAATAATTCTCATAAAATTGCGTTAGACTTTCAGCTGAATCATCATTGTAATTCAATTTTTTTTGAATTTGATCTTTAAACTCTTTAAAATTAGCGTGTTCAATAAATCTCTTTCCATTAAATAAATACACACTCTCTGTTTCCATTTTTAAACCCCCTATTTAGAATTCAAGAAAAATTATTTTATATATTGTAAATTCATTTAACAAAATACTATCTTAATTTACACTTACATATCTTTTTCCTCTTTCTTCTAAATTACTTTAAAACTCTTTCTCAAGCAATTGCAAAATATAATAGATAATCTTTACGAGCCTTAACTTATGATCTAAGTACCACAAATTCATTTGAGGATTTGAATTTAAGAAGTCATGTCGTTATTAACACTTAAGGTATTGGTTATTATGATTCAATTAAATTAGGTAACTCCATGCCACTTTTCCAGTTAATGAGTTTATTTTAAACCCTATTTAGCAACCACTTTATAGCCTCGTCATCTAGCAGAATATCTGGTTATTCGATTGATCCACAAATCTCAGTATATTTTTTTATCCACCCAACGCTAATTCCATTTCTTTTTCCATACATTTCGGGTTAACTTAGAGGCCAGGTGACTAGCCTCTAATACATGACCTCCCCGTTAAGAAATGTTCATTTAAGTTCTAACAATATTAGTGGTCGTCTTAAATTCCACCGTGACTATCGTTGTAGATACTAAAATCCTTTCTTTTGGTAAATGGGAAGAAACGAAAATAACAAAAGAACAGATTAATCATGGTGATATCTTGACCATGATCAACCTGCTGTTATTCTTTGAATGATTGACTCATTACTTATTTATTAGCTTCCACTTAAATTTACGTAAAGAGATTAAAGAATAATCTTCACATACCTTATACAATGGCTTTAAAGGGAGCATGACCTGTTTCAGCATTCCTTAATAAAGTCGGTTTTCTAAAACGCAAACTGGTTTCCAGCTTGAAGATAGCGGTATCTCCTTCAATTTCTATAAAAGATACATTAATCCATATAGGAGCTTTCGGAAAAAGCCCTCCTAAAACCCCAACTACATCTTCTAGCAATAGTTTTTTACCACCAATATTCTCTTTAGACAACACAAGACGTTTCATCATTTCATCCCCACCATCTAACATTTTCCCCTGTTCCTCAACAGGCTCTATGATAAACTTAATAATATCGCTCGAAATGTTTTTAGCCTTTTTTATCTTATCAACTGCTTTAGATAAATTAGTCGAAAAAATTTCCTCATTCATTTGAGTAGTCAAAATATCTCCTCTCCTTCTATTTCAGTTTAGTTGAAAATACTTTCTTTAATTTCCCTATATCAACATAACCACTTCTCGTTACTTCTAGTTGATATATCTCTAACCAAGCGTTTTCTGTCTTTATTCCAGCACTATTGAATATCTGCTCATATTTTTTAGCTTGCTCAGTTGTTGGAGTATAGTGTCCTGATTCATTTGTTATTCTTCTAACATTTCCGTTTGCATCGACTTTTAGTTTTCCAGCAGCTTGAACATCAGCTCCATTTGCTAAATGAGAGTGTCCTCTTCCAACATTTAAGTTACCATCTGTATCTATGACAAAGTCAACCTCTTTAATTCCATCTCGAATCTTAACTTGCCCATTCTTCAAAACATAGTCAAAACTCTTTCCTTGCTGAATCTCATTTGGATATCTGTTTTCAATGATTTGGACAGGTCTAATATCACCCGTCCCCTTAATATTACTACCTTTCCTCGCTTCAGCCGCTTCCAAATTCTTTTTAATCTTCGTCACCGCCGGATCAGAAGCAGGCAAACGAAACGGACCTTTGCGACCTGGCATACTTCCGCGAACCATCTGGAAAGCCATAAAGATCTGGCTGAACTTCAGAGAAGTCAGCATTATCTGAGCATACTTATCGGAGACAGGCTCGCCTGTGAAGGGATGGATTCTATTTTCCAAAGATTTAACCTGCATTTTGAAAATATCTTCCTCTGGCGCTTCCGTATGAACTCCTTGCATCCGGTCGATATTCACATTCCCCTGATCCTTCGCATAAGCCTGTACGGCCGTATAATCCAGCTCACCATTCTCGTTCACCGGTACCCACACATACCTACCATAGACATCGACTTTCTTCATCTGGTAGCCCTTATCACCCGAACCCGCATCACTCCCTGTGCTCTTCATCATTGCTGCCGCACCAACAGCACCAATAACACTACCCAGACTGCTCTTCTCCGCATCTGCATTCTCAAACCGGATCGCGATATCCTTTAACTCTTTCGAAGTATACACCATGCTCTCCAGTGCTTTCTGTAGTAAGGGACGCGACCGCGCAAAATCATCATAAAAACGCTCCTGTGTCACACCCATCCACATGGCTTGAAGGAACATAATCTGCCTGGAGAGATTATCTTGAATATGCTCCAATTGTTGCCTCGCCTGATCCACCTGACTTGACAAGTAATGTAACTGCTCAGGGGTAACTTTAATTGTACTCATCTGTTTTCACCGCTCATTTAATATGGGATAAAACTATGTTAGCAGAAGTTTAATGGCAATTTCACCCGGCTAACCTCCTGATTTCAATTCATTAATCCACTCTCTCAATGTTGAGCTTCCATACTATGGTCCTACAGTTTAATGGGAACATTGTTTCCGTCCAGATTAATGCTAATGATCCCCGGCTTGTCTAGTCCCTTGCATGTTCGATTCGTCTTAGTTTCTCCGTATCTCGAGCTGGAGATAAACCGAAGAAGCGGGAGTATTCGCGATTAAACTGCGAGGCACTCTGATAGCCAACTTGATATGCAGCACTGGCTACTGCATAACCCTCAAATGCAATGAGATTTCTAGCCTCCAAAAGCCTTAATTGCTTTTGAAATTGAATAGGACTTAATCCCGTTGCACTTTTAAACTGACGATGAAAGGTATTTAAAGCCATACCCGATTTTGATGCCATCTCACCAATGTCTATGGGCCTCATAAAATTATCGCGAAACCATTTTACAATTTGGGAAATCTTGGCAAAGTTACTTTCCCTCATACCCAGTTGTTTCAGATACCATCCTTGCGGTCCCATCAGAACGCGATAAAGGATTTCACGTTCATAAGCCGGTGCAAGAGCCGGAATATCTCTGGTTGACTTAGTTAATCGCAATAAGCGTAGCCATGCCTCCATGAATTCAAGATCCATCTCACAAGCTGCGAACTGCGCAGAAGAAGTTGGGATTAGATTTTCAGGCAGATCTCTTAATAAGCGCTGGAGAACATTCTGATTTATCGCAAGACCAAGAGACATGTAAGGGCCGCCATCCCTGTCTGGATACACACTCGCCGTTGCAGGAACATGTATCGGCAGAACATAATATGAGGGGCCTCCCAGTGTAGTTCTGCGCTCCCCGATTGAAAGCATCTTTGTTCCTTGAACCGTAAAACCAATCATCGGCTCGTAGAGCGCTGCAAGCTGATGAGCAGGAATATCTCCCTTAATCATGCTCAGCCCTGGAACTTCGGTTTCAATTGGTCGAGTGCCTGCACATTTCATTAATTCGATAATTTCATCAATAACTTTTTTCATGCACCTATTTTATCAGATGAATCTGTATCCCTCAACACAGCTCTGAAATGAATCAGCATTTTTAGGCTTTTCTGATGTTATAAAAGAACGATATTCTCTGCTCATTACAATTACAAGTGGTGGTTTTAGGCAATTCAAAGGTGTGATTAGATCTATATTATTTACGCAGAGAATACTAAAATAAAGTCCAGATCGATCACAAGAAAGGGTGGATATGATGAAAATTGCAATCGTAACAGGTGGAAGTAATGGCATTGGAAAAGCGACAGCTCTGGAGCTAGGCAAGCGCGGAATTAGTGTGATTCTCACATACAATTCCTACAAGGATCGAGCAGAAGCGGTCGTTAAGGAAGTGGAGAAAAATACAGGAGTTCGGGCTGTAGCACTGAAGTTAAATCTGACCCAGATATCAACATTCGAAGGTTTCGCCTTAGAGGTCAAGCAGTACCTCAACGATATCTGGGACAGAACGACTTTTGATTACTTAGTTAATAATGGCGGTATTGGCGGACCTATGATGTTCAATGAGATGACCGAAGAATACTTCGACAACATTCTTAATACGAACTTTAAAGGACCCGTTTTTTTAACACAACACCTTGTGCGATTTATGGATGATCATGGAGCCATCGTTAATACTACGAGTTCATCCAAGAACCAATCATTTCCAGGATATTCTGCCTACGGCTCGTTAAAAGCAGCATTCTCCACATGGACTCGTTATATCGCCAAAGAACTTGCACCTCGCAACATTCGGGTCAACGCCGTTTCTCCCGGTCCTACGCACAGCAATTTCGGCGATGGCGTATTCGATAAACATCCCGAATTCATCAAACCACTGGCTGAGCAATCTGTATTTGGCAGAATAGGCCAACCTGAAGATCTTGCGAAGGTCATTGTGAACGTATTGTCCGATGATTTCGGCTGGGTCACAGCTCAAGACATTGAAGTGTCTGGCGGACATTTGCTTTAAACGTGTTGGAACGACATGGGGGGACGCCATCTTGAAGAAACGCCAGAGGCTAAACATTGACACCAATCCAACTCTCACATATTTTTAAAAATCGAGAAAACAAAGATTACATTTCTAGCTGTATATAATACGAAAAACTGCCCACTGTAATTCTTGTTATACTCCCGTCATAGTAGACAGTAGAAATAACTCTACTATGATGGGAGTTTTGTATGCCAGAAGAAGCCAATGTCATATGAAATCAAGATTCATGTTGTACAACGTTTTGATTAACGACAATAAACCACTCTTCTCATATATAATTGGCACACTAATGACTATTTTCCCTCTGAATATATAAATACATAATTCCCTTCATCCGAGTTCTCTTCTGAGAAAACAAAACCTAATCGATCAAAGTTTCTAATATCCTTCACATCTGTAATCTTCCGCTCTGCCATATACCGCACCATCTCACCTCTGGCCATTTTGGCGCGAGTTGCCTTTTCAACCAGCTTCCCATCGACCATTTGTCCGAAGACACAAGTGATAAAACGGGTTTCGTCCTTCAGAAAAGGGGTGATGTTCTTGCTATACTCTTTGGAAGCCAGATTCAGAATGCAGTTACTTTCCGCTTGGAGCTGATCGGCCAATTTGCTGCCCCAGAATTGATAGAGTGATTTGAATCCCGGACCTTGCAGCTTGCCCTGCATCTCCAACCGATAAGGTGTAACCCCATCCAATGGCCGCAACATGCCATAAAAACCGGATAATATACGTAAATGCTGCTGAAGATACGCCAGTTCCTCATTTTGAAAAACACCTGGCGCCATATACTGATACTGAATACCCTCATAGGCATAGATGGCTGGCGTAAGATTTGCTTTTATATTCATACTCCGAATCCGCTCCACGTTCTGTTCGGCGATTGCATCGTTACACTTCCACAGCGTTTTGAGCTCGTTATAGGATAACTTTTGAAGCAGGCTTAATAGCTGTTCTGATTCGTTTATAAATTGCGGCATCTGCGCGATCGCCATAAGATCGGTATCGATCTTCATCTTTTTAGCTGGTGATATGATCATTCTCATCGTGCTGATCCATCCTTAATCTACCTTGTTATTGTCGTTATTCATTGTACAGGATTGGATAAGTAAATCCAATGTCAAGACTAACTGATTCCACTCATAGTACCTTTGAAAACACTCAAAAAAGAACAAGTCAGCCCACGATTGGACCGGCTTGTTCATTAGCATTCAACACTTTAAATGGGTGTGAAAGCAAGGCATGCATTTCAAACCTCTAATTAGGGAGATACGCTTCCCGCACTGCTATTTTGCTCTACTTTAGTACCCGGCAATTGAATCATTGGCGTATTGGACCCACTTACATATGGAAGGGCTCCGTCCCATTTCTTGATGGTTTCATATTCAACGAGTTGACTTGATAAGGATTGTTGAAGCTCTTTATTGGCTTTAGCCTGACCTTCTGCTTCAATTAATAGTTTGTCTGCATTACCTTGTGCTTCCACGCGCTTGCGTTCTGCTTCTTTCTTGGCAATCTCCAGTTCAGTCGTTTTACGTTCCAGTTCTTGAGAAGCTTCGACACGCTTATCGATGGCTTCCTGAGTCTTGGCATCAGGTTGAGGAACACCCACAGTAACGTTGGATACAATAAAGCCTAACTCTTTAACGTCATCAGAAAAACGTTGCTGGACGTCCACTCCTGCGTCGGATGACTTTTCACCATACACATCAATGACTGTAAACTTGGAGATACCTTTACGAGCTGCGTCACGGAAACGTGTTTTGAGATATGTATCCTCAATTTCTTGAATGCTAATTGGCCCAAATGTATTAAAGATAGAAGATACTTTACTTGGTTCTACTTGGTAGTTATAAGCAAAATCAATTGTGATGTTTTTTCCGTCAGAAGTCGCAATTTGAATATCTTTGTACTCAACCGTTTGAATTCGGATCGGATATTTCGTCACTTTATCAAACGCTCCAACGAGTTTCCACCCTTGACTCAGTGTACTGTCTTTTACACCTCCATTGGGTGAATATACAACCCCGACATATCCATTAGGAATTCGTGTTACAAAGAAAGTCACCAGTAATACTCCCACGATAATAACCAATGCAACCGTGATCGCCCCTACCCTAAACGTCTTTGAATTTTTCATCAACATTCTCCTCTTGTTTGAATTTATCGTACTTTTTCAGAATTCTACTACCTATTTTATTGAATAGCGGGATCATTAATGCCCATAGAATAAATGCTAGGATGAAGACTAAAATGATTCCCCCAATAAACGGCATATTCGTCCTCCCCTCTTTGGATGTAACCGAGTACAAATTTATAAATAGCAACTAATTATATCCTTCTTTATATATACTTTGTAAAATCGTATTCGGTTTCAATGATATTCAGACACCATTCCAATATTCTTCTACCGCTAAAAGAAACCCCGGTAGCACGTCTGCATTCAGCAGCGTACAGCCGAGGTTCATCATCATATCATTTCACATTTCAGATATTACACTATATGTCTCTACTTCAACTCATCTCGTAAAATCATGCTGCCCAATTGTCAGCAAGGTCGGTCTGCTCTTACTCCACATCGATGTGGCAATCTTCGGATTGTAATAATACAGCGCACCATGCGTAGGATCGACACCATTCAAAGCTTTACGCGCTGCCTTATAAGAGGTCGCCGTCGGCTTTGTATTAAACTGTCCATCGTCTATGGCCGTGAACTGCCCCTTTTGGAAAATTACTTTCGGAATTGATGACGGGAATGCATTTGAATGCACTCGGTTCAAGACAACCGCGCCTACAGCAACCTGTCCTTCAAAGGATTCTCCGCGCGCTTCACCATGGATCAGCTTTGCCAACTGGCGCAGCGTCTCGCCCTCGGCCTTGGCCTTCTTGTTCAGTCTATTCAGTGTTGCCGGACCTGCAATCCCATCTGCACTCAGCCCCTGAGCCTGTTGGAACTTACGGACGGCGCCTTTGGTGATAGAACCGTAATATCCGGTCAATCCAGCTTTAAAATACCCCAGATCACTTAATTGCTCCTGCAATTGCAGCACATGTTCACTGCGAACGCCCTGCTCCAGCTTCTGCGCTCCCGCAGAAGGAGCTGCCACGGTCAGTCCCAGAGTCATCGCGCAGGCACCGAGAAACATACTGACCAGACCTGCTTTTTTGCCAGCCTTTCTCCCCCTGCGATGGGTGACTTTCCGGCTGACGGTAATAGGCTCCATGTGGTCAGTGCTTGTGTGCAATTCATGCAGATCAAGCCTCTGATCACTGCTATCGATTCTAACTTCTTCATCTGAGCTGTAAATATAGCTTGTCACCTTCATCTGCTTCATATCTTTCATCACTTCTACAGGAGTAAGATCAATCACATCATACCTCCCGTTTATCTCACTCATCCTATCGCTGCCACTATAGCTGTACATCACATTCATCCCGACATTATCAATCACACGTACCACTTCACACACGCTATGCTGCTCACTCATCATATGCTTTTCATTCATTGTATTCTTTTCATTCATTTCACACGTCTGATCCATTTCAAATTTGTTCTTCATCATTCCATTAACCTCCACTTTTCTGAATCCAGATCCACTTCTTTCCCCTGAATCCTCACGGCCCTACATCCCGAGTGTCATTATAGGATATAGAAAAAGTGACGTCTATCGGACCGATGGCGCAGGCGAAAATCCACTTCAAACATAGCAAAAAGAGGCATGAGCCCATGGTCACGCCATAGTCATGCCTCTTCCTGTATCAACCTTGTACCGCTTGTCCAGCCCATCATTTCCGTAGGCAGGTTGACCCGTACAAAAGTTGCGTTGTATTTATTGACATTTATTCGGCCAGTTCCAGACCCTTCGTTTCCCGGCCCAGGAACAACACTGCGGCTGCGCCAATGAGGATAGTGACGAAGAAAATCGTGAATATCAGACTGATTGCAACCTCACGCTGAACCAGCATACCAACCATTAATGGAGCAAGCACGCCACCAATCCGGCCTACCGATGTGGCAAGACCCACACCTGTTGAACGAACGGAAGTGGGGTACAATTCCGGACTATACGCGTACAGACCGCCCCAAGCTCCCAGATTGAAAAAGGAAAGACAGATCCCTGCGGTCAGAATCGTCGCTTCCGTTGTTGCCAGTCCAAAAGCAATTGCACTTACTGCTGTCAATGTAAGATAAACGACAAGTACAAATTTGCGGCCAAACCGCTCAATGAAGTACGCCGCTGTGAAGTAACCTGGCAGCTGTGCGATCGTCATAATCAGCACGTACTGGAAGCTTTTGACCAGCGTAAAGCCTTTTGCCATAACAACCGACGGCAACCAGAGGAACATACCATAATAAGAGAAAATAACGGTAAACCACAAAATCCAGAGCATCAACGTTGTACGGCGATGAGGTACTGACCATACGGTCGCAACCTTTTCGCGGAACGTGATTTTCTTAATCTTGGTATTGTTCTTGTAACGAGGCGGGTCCTGAATGGCACGGCGCAGATACAGCGCATAGAACGCTGGAACGGCACCAATGGCAAAAGCAATTCTCCAGCCATATTCCGGGATAACAAAGTTGGCAATGAGTGCGGATACAATCCAGCCACCTGCCCAGAAGCTCTCCAGCAGTACAACTGCACGTCCACGTTCTGCCGTAGGCATCGACTCTGATACCAATGTTGATGCCACAGGCAGCTCTCCTCCGAGGCCGATACCGGCAATCAGACGCAGTACACACAATACGGCGAATCCGGTCGCCAATGCTGACAGGCCACTAGCAATCGTAAATACCAGCAGGGTCCACATCAAAATGGCCTTTCGGCCGAAACGGTCCGCAAGTGCCCCCGCAAGCAATGCACCTAGCGCCATACCGATGGAGTTGATACTCGTAAGCACCCCGACTTGTCCGGGACTGAGACTCCATTCCTTGGCGAGTGCAGCCACGATGAAGGAAATCATGCCGACTTCCATTGCATCAAACAGCCAGCTCATGCCGGCACTGAACAGCAGCTTGCGCTGCTTGGGATTCCGCAATACTTCCAGTTTGCTCATGTCTTATAGCTCCCTTGATCTCTATGTAGTCATTCTGACACTAAACCATTATTATGCAGAATGATCCAGAAATCAATGTAAAATACGCATATCCGTTGATCTTATTTCCATACCTTACCCTTTCAGTGAACCCGCTGTTAGACCTGCAACAAAATAACGCTGAAGCAATAGGAACAGCACAATCATCGGAATGGCTGTGACCAGTACACCTGTGAGCATCATCGGATAGTTGGTTACGTATTCCCCCCGGAACTGCATGAGTGCGAGCGGCAAGGTCAGCTTGGACTTACTGGTAAGCATGAGCATCGGAATCAGCAAATCATTCCAGACCATCACAAGCAGGAACGTTGCTGTAGCCGCCAGCGAAGGTGCAGCTAGTGGCAGAGCAATTCGGGTGTAGAGTCTCCACTCATTCGCACCGTCCATACTGCCCGCTTCCAGAATTTCCGAATTGAGCATACGCATGAAGCCTGTCAGCATAAATACGGAGACAGGCATCAGCATGGCGGCTGATACTACAATGAGTCCCGTCAGGCTATCTGACCATCCCAGCGTACGCGTGAGGGAATAGATTGGCAGCATACTCACTTGGGACGGTACGATCAAACCCGCCACAAACAAGGCAAACACGATTTTGCCCACACTGCCGCCCCAGCGAACAATGGCATAAGCAATCATGCTGCTAAGCAGCAGCTCAATCGCAACCGTGCCCAGCGTGACGACCAGACTGTTCCCGAAATACTGCCACATCGGCTGGTTGCGAAACATGCCCGTGAGATTATCCCACGTAAACGGGTCCGGCCAGCTAAATGGACTGATGAAGAAGTTGCTGCTTGTTTTGAACGAAGATACAAATACAAAGTACAGCGGCACAAGGATCAGCAGCGCGTACACGAACAGGATCAAACGATTGAACCATTTTAGAATCATATGCCTTCTCCCTCCCTTCTTCTTTACACGATGAAATCAACAACTTGTTCAATCACTCATGTACTTTCAACTTCCCTGCTCACGAGCAGGCCTATCCGTTGATTAATAGCTTACCCGGTCGGCACGCAGCGCCTTGAACTGCAGCAGCGTTAGCAGCGCAAGCAGCACCAGGAAGATCATGGAACCAGCAGAAGCCAGACCAAACGAATAGCTGCCAAAGGCGGTATGATAGATATATGTCGTCAAAATTTCAGTTGCGTAGTTCGGACCTCCATCCGTCATCGTGAAGATGAGGTCAAATGCCTTGAACGACTGAATGGTCGTATAGGCCACAACAATTGTTGCCGAAGGTGCCAGCAGCGGCCAGGTCACGGTACGGAATACCTGCCATTTGCTGCCGCCGTCCATGCGCGCCGCTTCGTACAGTTCTGCCGGAATGCCTTGCAGACCTGCGATGAATACGATCATCATCTGTCCCGCGTGTGCCCAGACCTGTACCGCTGCGATGGAATAGATGGCGATCTTCGGATCACCAATCCAGTTGTGGGCCATGCTCCCCATACCTGCCTCGTTCAATCCATAATTAATCAGCCCGATCGAAGGATCATACATGAAAGCCCAGATCAAACCGACCGATACGGAGGACAGAATTGCCGGCAGGAAATACAATGCCCGAAGCACCACACGTGTCTTGGTATTGCGTACCAGAAGCAGTGCCAGGACAAGTGAAATAAAGGTTTGTGCGATGACAACCGTTAACATGAACTCCACGTTGTTGCCAAAAGCTTTGCGAAATACGATGCTGCTGAGACTGTCCTTGTAATTATCCAGCCCTACAAATGCATACGACGGGGATACCCCGTCCCAATCCGTAAAGGAGTAGAACAGCCCCGTCAATGTAGGAAATACGAACAGTGCAACGTACAGCAGCAACCCGGGTAACAGAAACAGGGATAGCTGAATACGGTTCTTCATTGTTTATTTCCCGATATGCTGATCAATGATCGCCTGTGCCTGCTGCGCTGCCTCTTCTGGTGAAGTACCGCTCAGCACTGCCTGAATGGAGTTCGTGACTGCCTTCTGGTTATCTCCGTTCAGGATCGTGAACCGTGGCTGGAACACGGTCTTTTTGTTCGCCCATTCTCCGGCAACCTGAAGCTCAGGTGTATCGTACTTCACGTCATTCACGGTTACATTCTGTCCTGTCTGGTTGGCATATTCGCCAGCTACATCCGGCTTGCTCAGGAATTCAAGGAACTTCTTCGCTTCTTCCGGATGTTTCGACTTGCTGTTCACGGCAAGCATAAACGTGGTGGTATGCACCCCTTCATATTTCGCCTGATCAGCACTTACCGTGATGGGTGCGAGCAATTTTTGCTCCAGATTCGGGTTCTGCTGTTTATTCTGAGCGAGTTGATATGATCCACTTGCCAGCATGGCTGCTTTTTCCTGAATAAACAGTGCGCCAGCCGCAGGGTCTTTTGTACCCAGTGCGTCCTGTTGGAAGTATCCTTTGTCGTTCAATTCCTTGATCTGCGTCAACGTTTTTACCCAGAACTCATCTGTCAGTTTGGCTTCTCCGGCTTCCACTTTGGTAAAAATGTCGTCACTCGGTGCATTGTTCATCACCATCGTATTCATGAATTGGCCTGGGCCAATGTCCGCTCCGGCAAAGGCAATCGGAATGATGCCGTTGTCTTTCAGCGTCTGGCAAAGTGCCAGGAAGCCTTCCCAATCCTTCGGTGGCGTCAGGCCGTATTTTTCAAACAGTTTTACATTATAAATTGGATCGTTATATACGAGTTGATAAGGAATGGCATATTGCTTGCCGTCATGCTGTCCGGCTTCGATCAGCTTTGGATTGTAGGCCGACAGGAATGATGATCCGGTCAGATCCGTGAACAATCCCGCTTTGGTGAAGGCTTCGAACTGTGCGCCAGGGAAGGAGGCAAATACATCCCCAGTCGATCCGTCACTGATTTTGGATTGTACAGTGGATTGATATTGGTCTGAAGGAAGAGTCTGCATTTCCACATGGATATTTGGGTTTTCCTTTTCAAACGCATCAATAATCTTGTTGAGTGCTTCGGAGTCCTCTCCACGCCAGTGCATGAAGCTGATCGTCACCTTGCCTGACCCTGAGGATCCGTTCTCTCCGGATGACGCGTTATCTCCACCGCTGCAGGCCGACAGCAGGATGGACAACACCAGCATACTGACGAGCGGCAGGATCAATTTTTTATTTTTTTTCATGAAAGACGACCTCCTGAGGATATTTAATGTAAGTTGCACGAATGTTTTTACACTGGATACTCCGAGTGCAGTACCATCTTCCGATCGCTGTTATCCCCGAATTTCTTTGAGTCATCTCTTTAAATGGTTAAAATCCGGGGATAGCGTATGCTTCCGATGTAGCTTTCTTCCAGAAAGCTTTCAGGCGAGATGATGCTTACGGAGTAGCTTTCTTTCAGAAAGCTTTTAGCTCCGCTTCTTCAGATCGGTTCTGCCCTCTCCGTTAAAGTGTAAAAAAAGGGGCACTTACTTAGATTTGGTAGTAACTTAGTTGGTAGTAATAGAATGCTGTTTTTGTCTTGTTTTCCACTTCTCACGAATGATTGGCATAACCGTCCGGCCGAAGATTTCGGCTTCTTCCAGATGCGGATAACCGGACAAAATGAATGTGGTCACGCCCAGATCTCCGTACTCCATCAATCGTTCTGCGACCTGTTCCGCTGTACCCACAATGAGGATTGCTCCGCCGGAACGTACAACGGATAATCCTGTCCACAGGTTGGGGCCTACGACGAACTGCTGCTTCTCGGACAGTTCCCGCAGCTCATTCTGTCTGCGCTGGTTGGTTGCGTCTGTCTCCGCGAAGGCTGCTTTAGCTTTTTCGATGGCCTCTGGTGGGACTTTGCTGATAATCTCCCAAGCAGCCGCCCATGCTTCTTCTTCAGTACCCCGGATGAGTACCTGTGCCCGCATGCCGTAACGGAGCTGACGATCTTGTCCCGTTTCGTCTTTGATCTGTTCACGAATGACTTCGATTTCTTCGATCTGCTCCTGAATCCAGTCATGCGGCTCGCCCCACATCAGGAATGTATCTGCGTGTTCAACAGCGACCCGTTTGGCAATCGGTGAGCTTCCTCCCAGATAGAACGGTGGATACGGTTTTTGCACGGTTTCAGGCATACCTACCGGACCTTTGAAATTGTAATATTGGCCGTTAAACTCGGGATTCGGATCGCTGGATGCGTCTGCACCTGACGGTGCACCACTTCCGGCAAACTCCGTCAGATTCAGTCCCGTCGATTGCGTCCACGAACGCTTCATGACTTCCATATACTCGCTCGCGCGGACATACCGTTCATCGTGGGCATGTGCGAGTGGATCACCGAGTTCTTCCAGATCTCGAACCGAACTGCCTGTCACCACGTTGATCATGGCGCGACCGCCAGAGAGTTGATCCAGTGCCGCTCCCATACGTGCCGCCAATACAGGGGTGACCAGACCTGGGCGAATGGCTACAAGTGGACGCAACGTTTTCGTGTGACTCATCACAGCCGAACCCACAACCCACGCATCCAGACAGGCTCCACCTGTCGGAATCAATACAAATTCAAAACCTGCCGTCTCCGCTGTCTGTGCCACTTGAACCAGATAATCCAGGCTCGGTTCCCGCTCCGGGGCAACCCCTACATATTTACCGTCTCCTGCTGTAGGCAAAAACCAGCCAAACTTCATCTCTTCCTGTTCGCTCACGCAAGCCAATCCCTTCTGGTCATAAATTGATCTAATGAATAGTTTCACTTAAGCACTCCGGTTACAGAAAACCTTTCGATCACTCTTGTCCCCAGATTTCTTCTAATTCCCTTTTCAAGGGAAAATCCGGTGACAAAGGCGAGATGATGCTTACGAAGTAGCTTTCTTTCAGAAAGCTTTTAGCTTCACTTCTTCAGGTCTTTTCTGTACCCTACGTTGCCGTGTAATTCTTAAAGTTAAATTTATAGAGCAGTTACACTCCCAAATACCGATTAATTAACTTGGTTTAATAGGTATCGACATCATAACAATTGATTTGTCTGTGATCAATGTCATTTCGCGGTAATTTTATTTTGTCATTTTGTGGTGAACTCACAGGAATAGATCTTCTCGATCTTGAATTTTTACAAAACCCACCTGTATAATAGGTTATAAGAGAAACTTTCAGAGATTACAAACTATACTTATATTAAAGAGGTGTTCCTGATGATCGAGAGCATGAAGGAGGACCACCACGAGTTTTTGGATATTATTTTTTTTACTCCGTCCGAATTCGAGAAAGCCGGTGGAGCATGGCCGATTCGAATTGGCCGTAATATAGCCAAGAGCAACTATCATATTGGGCCGCGAACAACGCCTTTTCACTATTTGATTTTTGTTCTGGAGGGTGAGGGAACTTTCATACAGAACGGACATCGGTATTCCCTGCGTGCCCGGGATGCATTCTGTCTATATCCACAGGTTACCCATGAGTACTGGTCCGACCCAAAGGAATCTTTGCACAAAATTTTCATTGCCTTTGATGGAAATCATGCAGCTGAACTTTTGGCACGAATCGGGCTTACTCCGGACGCACCGCATCGTTCAGGTGTACTCACGCCGGAGACGGCAAGTGGAATGCGTGCTTTTATGGAAGAGGTTCGCAAACCCCAGGGAGGCGCAAGCGACCTGGGGCGACTTACCCGTTTTCTCGGATTGTTTGACCGAATTGCCAAGTCCCCTGCTACCCGAGTGCTTCAACCAGACTCCGCCACTCCATGGCTGCAAAAGGGAAAGGAGTACATGGATATTCACTTTGCCGGCGGCATAACCGTCGAAGGTGTATCTGCACACGCTGGTGTGGATCGGACCCATTTTGCCAAACAATTCCGTAAAGCCTACGGCCTGTCTCCTGTCCAGTACATTCAACGTCTCAAAATGAATCAGGCCAAACGACTGCTTGTGCAGACCCCGTTAACGTTAACTGAAGTAGCACATTCGGTTGGTTACCCTGACCTCTTTTCCTTCTCCAAAGCGTTTAAAAAGCAGGTCGGTCTGCCTCCCAATCGATATCGAACCGCCGAGAACAACAAAAGCTGAAACTAAACACTCTTCTTCGAGAAAAGCGCTTTCTATAGAATGGGATTGGGACTGATCTCATACTCTTAAACAACCATACATGCGAGTCCGAATACGACGGTCGCATTAAAACCATTCTTATCGAGACAAAAAGATGCATCTGGAAACTGATTATGAAAAAGGGAATCCTTATAAACTGAATGCATAGAGGCGAGGCGCAACCTTTTCATCAACATACTCGTCATGATTTGTATAGACAGCATAAGGAGGTGTGAAAATTGAGGTTTCTCATGTTATCTTTAATTTCCATTTTAATTGTAATTGGCGGATGCAGCAGTAATACTACAATGGGTAATTCAGAACAGCTTTCTGAAAACCATACATCCGAGGCGATCGTATTAGGAAAAAAAGAAGAACAACAGAAGATACTACTGACTACAGACACAAAAAAACAGGATTTGAGTACATTAACTGAAAAGTCAGTCAAAGATATTATAAGCACTAATGATACTAGCCTTATCTGGTTAGATATAAGCCAAATTCCTGAGAAACAATTTAATACCGATACTTTAAAAATTGGGTCTAAAATTCGTTTTATCCTCGAGAATGAACAATTGGACACCACCCCGCCTACTTGCATTGCCAAAGAGATCGAGCTAATTTCATAATTCTAATCTGTAAAATCTGCCTTACTCAAAACAATTGGATATCCCCCTGTCAAGTAGACAGATGAGAAAAACTATATTGGCAATATAGTCTTTCCTTTTTGATAATAAATAGATTGAATCAAGCAGAATCAGTACTCATCTTTCACACATTCACACAGCTTTTTAGTAGTCCAATAGAGTGTCTTCCTAATTGAACAGACAGGCCGGATTGATCCAAAGCTCGACCGAAGACTTCCGGAAAATGTCTGGTTCATAAATGTACTTTGCCAAATCTCTCTACCATTGTCCCATCTTAGGGATAGTGCCCCCCAATCTATGGATAACGGCAAGCTCTGACAACTGAATTTCATATTACTATCATGAGATTGCTTCCTTCTGGATCCATCCAAATAACAGCTTCCAAAGGTGATGAAGCGTATGGGGTTCAGGCAATCCATGTCCATGCGGGGAAACGATCGGGATAACGCACCATAGGAAATCCTTCTTTGGGTACTTTAAGAAGTTATCTTCCAGAAAGATGAACCACATTGGACGAGATTAGAACGAGAAATCAAAACATGTATGATCTAATAAAATCCTTAACTGATACCAGTGAATTTAAAAAAGAAGCCCCTGCTCAGTACGCATTACTGAAAAAATATCACTAATAAATACGACAAAAAACGAGCCTTTAGAATTGCTTCTAAAGCTCGTCTCGCGGTTCAGGGAATCATTATTTGACCCGTAAATTTTTTTGTTATATAAATGAGGTGTTTTTTCAGTTACCTCGTCTAGTTTTTATAGAGGTGTCCTTTACAGAGGGGCCAGTTAACCTGAGGGCCTTCCTCTTCTCATTCATAGATGCCATTCCCTGATGCCTTTTATTGTTTCGACGTTTCCTCGCTCTTTCGAGCCAGCGGAATGCCGTTTTCCTTTGCATACCATGCTTCATAATGATGCACGGCTACACCAGCAAAAGAGGAATGAGAAGCGCCTAGATCAAACACTTTCTTCATTTCTTCGTCCATGTTGGTAATGGATTTGCTGTAAAAGGTTAGATGATCGCCCTCATGTGTGTCCGCCAGCTCGGCTCCAACCCACACCTTCTTACCAAGCTCATCCGCTTCGTCCAGCTCTTCCTTGGACAGATCATACATCTGCTGACCACGATCCCGATAAGCCATAATGGCCACCGCATCAAAATGATCAATTACCCAACGGCTGAATGTGCCTCCGCCTTCTGCCGACTCGCGTGCATCCAACCAGAAAGGGATCGCTGCGCTCATGTAAAGTCCGGCATCTTTACCAGCTTTGGTCCACGCCTTCATGTTGTCGCTCCACTCCGCAATAACGCTATTCTGCTCGTTCTCCCAGCGTTTTAGCTGATAAGGCTCAACATCCAGTTGAACGCCCTCAAAACGTTCATTTTTGGCAGAAGCTGCATTATAGGCTCTTACTTTTTCAATAAAAGCAAGTCCCTCTTCCCGCTTCTCCGTATAGGCCCAGTCTGCATGACCGTTCAGGGCGTGCACCTCGATCCCGGCCTGCCCGGCAGCCGCTATGAATTTGCGGTATGTCCCGTCTGGTACCTCATCCTGAATTTGCAGGAAAATCGTATCCACGCCCTGTGCTTTGGAAAAGGAGATAATCTCGGGCGTCTGCTCTGCAATAATGGAAGCGTCCCACAGCCAGGTTGCCTTATGTTCCTCAGCGGAGAACCATTTAAACATCCAGGACAGAAGCAGCAGGCACAGCACCACAGCCAAAACAGCCCATTTTGCCATCCCCGCAAGCTTGCCCCGTCGCCTCATATGTTTCCTCAGACAAGCAACGCTTCACTTGGCTCAAGCACAGGGTGCTGTACCGAGTGACCTATCTTGTAAATGTGCGGATGTGTATACGTTTTGAACGCATTACGCGTATCCAGAATCGGTACACCTATCTCGGCAATATCAAAGTAAGGCAAATCGCTGTGGTTAGTGATTAGCACAATGCAATCGTATTTTTTGAACTGTTCCAGATTGAAGACTTCACTGTGTACAGTCTCGCCATGCTTGTCCTTGAAGGAATCCGCGTGCGGATCGTAGTAGCTGACATTGGCGCCACTTTCCTTGAACAGTTCATAGACTTCCAGGCCTGGAGATTCACGCAAATCGGCAATATTCGGTTTGTACGACATGCCGAGCAGCAGAATGTTGGAGTTCCGTACCGATTTCGCGTATTCGTTCAAAATCGTTGATGTTTTGTTCAGTACATAATATGGCATGTTGTCATTGGTGGATTGCGCCAGCTCAATGAATTTGCTGTAGAAACGGAATCCTTTGGCCTTCCATGACAGGTACATCGGATCAAGCGGAATGCAGTGACCGCCAATGCCAGGGCCCGGATAGAAAGGCATGAATCCAAACGGCTTCGTCGCAGCTGCGTCGATAACTTCCCAGATATCGATACCCATACGGTCACACATCATCGCCATTTCATTGACAAAGGCAATGTTTACGCTGCGAAACGTATTTTCCAGCAGTTTGGACATTTCAGCCACTTTTGGCGAAGATACAGGTACAACCGTTTCAACATATTTGCTGTACAACGCTGTTCCCAGTTTGAGGCAAGCTTCAGTTGTTCCCCCGATCACTTTCGGTGTATTATACGTCGTGAATCGTCCGTTGGACGGGTCCACACGTTCAGGTGAGAAGCACAGGAAGTAGTCTTTGCCTGCTTCATGTCCGATCTTGTCCAGCTCATCCTGGATCAGTTCTTCCGTTGTACCTGGATACGTGGTGCTCTCCAGCGTAATCAGCATGCCTGGTTTCATGTGCAGTTTAATCTGATCCACCACTGTCTCGATATAAGACGTATCTGGGTCCTGATTTTCACTAAGTGGTGTAGGTACGCAGATGCTCAACGCGTCGATCACACGCAGCATGCTGTAATCCGTTGTAGGCTGGAAGCGGCCGCTTTGCATCACTTTTTTCAATTCCTCTGACGAAATATCGTGAATATAGGAATCCCCCTGATAGATGCTCTCCACTTTGGATGCATCCAGATCAATTCCAATTACCGTGAAACCCTGATTGACCATTTCCACGGCAAGTGGAAGTCCTACGTAACCGAGCCCGACCACGCCGAGCACAGCTTCTTTATTTTCAATCGCATTCAGTAATGTGTGGAATTGTTGATTCTCCATGATATTCCCTCCAAAGTGTATTTGTTTGGTTGATTGACGAATCCATTTGATAGATGTTTGTCTGTAGATGTACTGTTTTGTCTGATAAAAATAAATAAAAGCTATTTGTTGCTCTTTGCTTTGCTTGCGGGTGCGTTTAGTGCAGGCAACGCCTGATGCGGGCATCCAACTCTACGGGCGAGAACGGCTTGGTCATATAATCATCAACCCCGCTGCGGAAGCATTGGCTGATTGTCTGTTCCACACGCTGCTCTGTCAATACGACGATTTTGGGCGGCTGCTCCACATCCAGGTTCTGAATATGTTGAATGAACGGCAGACCATCAATGCCATACAGATTCAATTCGGTCAGCACCAGGTCAGGCGTGATTTTCTCAATTAGCTCCAGCGCAGCCAGTCCATCTACTGCTTCGTAGGTTTCGTACCCCTGCATCTTCAGTCGCAATTGCAGAAACTCGCGTACCGTCGGATCGTTATCCACAATCAAAATTCGTTCCGGCTCGTCTGCCGTCTGTTCCAGCGTGTAGATATGAATTTCCGACGGGTCTACCAGCTTCGCGGACTCAGCCATATGTTGAATGGTTGCCTTTGAAGGACGCTCACCTGCCTGGAAACTTGCCAGCGTGATTTGCGGATCGGCACCAGGTACCGTTTCCTGCAATTCATGCTTGATGCGAAGCCCCTCATAATGAACCTCATCCAGTGTCAGCCCTGGCAGCAGGACAGCAATCGCCTGTGTGGCTCCATCCACCCACACCTGGAACGCAGACTCAGTGGTCTGCTCCAGATGTGTCCTGACCTGCTGCTCCGGCTGAGACTGTCCAGCACAATGGATGAACATTAAGCCGCATGTTTCGGCACCCGTTTCTTTCAATCCCTGTTCTACACTGCGATACACATTAACGGCAGCCTCACGCTGCAATGTCGCCGTATTTGGCATGTTCTTTTCCACCCTTCTCCTTCGGTTATCTATACAAGTTCAACTAATGGGTATTTACACTGACACTCCGATGACAGAACAACCTTCCGATCGCTGTTATCCCCAGATTTTTTGATACCTTTCTGAAAAGGGGAAATCCGGGGATAGCCTATGCTTCCGATGTAGCTTTCTTTCAGAAAGCTTTTAGGCGAAGTGTATGTTTTGAAGTAGCTTTCTTGCAGAAAGCTTGTAGCTTCGCTTCTTCAGGTTATTTCTGTCCTCTCCGTTCTCGTGTAAATGTTTAGTTGAACATCTATATTGTTTCTGCTGTATTAAACTGTGCTTAAGCCGCCTCGCTTGTCTTCTCTTCCTCGGACCAGCTCTGGCGTGTCATGGTACCCCATGAGTTGTTGTTTTGCATAAACTGGATATGCCCCTGCAATCTCCACAGCACGCCGAGCTGATGATAGCCGACGAATTTCAGAGCGGAGTAGAACAGCATTTTGACCAGATCGGACAGCTTGTTATACCGCTTGAATGCAATTTCCTCGAGCACGAGTGCTCCCACACTGAGCAGATAACCACTTACAACGTTGAGCAATCCAAACAGAAGAAGTATCGGCCACTGGGTCATATCCATCAGTACATATCCCGTGAGAGCGAGAAGCCCGGTAATACGGAAATATGGGTTCAGCGCTTCAAAAAGGATATTGTACGGCATGGTCAGCATACCCATGACTTTATATTTCGGGTTGAACATCATTCCGCGGTTCTCAAGCATGTTCTTCAGATTTCCGCGTCCCCAACGTTTGCGTTGACTGGACAAGATCCGGTAGGAGTCCGGCGCCTGTGTCCAGCACACGGCTTCAGGGCAGAAGGCTACGCGGTATTTCAATTTGTTCTCCAGCATATAACGGTGAAGCTTGATGATAATGTTCATGTCTTCACCTGGATAACCGTCCCGGTATCCCCCAACCGCGATAACCGCATCCTTACGGAACATGCCGAAGGCACCGGAGACGATAATCAGACCATTCATGTGACTCCAGCCGATCCGTCCGCCCAAAAATGCTTTGAGATACTCGATGGACTGGAACATCGGCCAAATCTTGCGAGGCAGTGAAACGTCTTGCACTGCCCCATTTTCGATTTTGCAGCCGTTGGCGATCCTTACATCACCGCCAATTGCGACGGTTTCTTCCGGATTCTCCATATACATACGTGCCATGCGGATCAGTGCATCCTTCTCCAGCAAAGAGTCGGCATCGATGGAAGAGATGAGCGGATAATGGGACAGGTTGATTCCTGCATTGAGGGAATCAGCCTTACCCCCATTTTCCTTGTCGATGACATACAGATCCGGAAATTCCGGATTGTGGTAGATCCCGCGAATTTTCTGACAAGGAATCTTGCCTCGAATCTTCGTATTCGGCACTGGCTTCAGACGATACTCTTCCAGCAGCACCTTCAGGGTCGTATCGCTGGAACCATCATTCACCACGATGACTTCATACGTTGGATAATTCAGCGTCATCAGACAGTTCACATTTTCGATAATCGTCAGTTCCTCGTTGTATGCGGGCACCAACAAGGAAACCGATGGCACCAGCTCCGAGCCGGATAACGTATTGTATTTGGAATAATGCGACCGCCTGAAGATTGTCCAAATGTTACGGAATGATAAGGCCAAAATGGAAAAATAGAGCGTATTTACGGCAACGACATAGTAGATTGCGACCATGCCATAGATTAATAGTAGATCTCTAAGCAGTGTAATCCCCTCCTACCGCAGCCACACCTGTACGTTTCTTGGTTGTTGTCCGGTTCCCGCGTACGGGACCGAAGTATCGATCATACAGCAGTCTTTTTTTGTTATGTGCAATCATCTGGTCAACGGCTTTGTGGTCTGTTCCTGTGTGCTGCATCGTGCTCTCAATCTGCTGCATTGCAATTTCCCGTTCAGCACCTGTGCCTTCCACAGCGGCCTGACACAAGGCTTCAAATCCCGGTTCACCCAGCTTGCTCAAGCTCTCTGCACTGTTATAGCGTACTCCCCAGTCTTCATCACGCAGTGCTTTGCGCAGCAGTGGAATGCTGCCTGACGCATGTTTCGAACCGAGCGCCTGAACCACTTCGGCGCGCACCTCCGGGTCGGAATCATGCATGAGCCTCAGAATGGTCTCGTCCTGAAGTGCCGGACTTGCGCTAAGATACAGCTTCACCGCTTCTGCTCGTACATCCTTATGTTCTGCGCCAACGAGTCTGTCCAGTGCAGGCATCACTTCAGGCACAGCCTGTCCCCACATTGCAACCAGTCCCACTTTGACAAAGTCAGGATTGCGGTCTTCCAGCAATTCAATGAGAATTCGGCTGGTATCCAAACTGGTTTCGAGCAAAATATCTGCTGCCAGATGATGAATCGATTTTCCTTTGGTCAACAGCAGGGCGAGCATGTCTTTCAGTTCACCCTGACGGGTGGTACATCTTGCGATCGAACGACCAATCATAATCGCCATTGGGCCAGGCTTCTCATCCTTGAGCAATTCCATCAAACCTGGAACGGCCTCTGGACAACGCATACCTCCCAATCGATAAGCTGCATCAATCTGGCGTCCGTAACGAATACGACTCAGTTCCTTCAGATCATGCTCTACAAACCCGGCTTCACGGCAGAGCGCAATCAATTTGTTGCGATACTCTCCCTTGAACTGGTCAATCCATTCAATAAGCTTGCTCTGGATGACCCGACGCTCGAGCGGAGCCAGCTTCCCGGGTGGCAATCGGAGGGGGCTGTCTTCAGTCAGCGCCGTCTGCAGATACGTAAAGTAATCACGCTGCTTTAATTTATAAAATTCAATCTTACGCCGTTTGCCGTTGTGGGACATTTTCATGGCAAACAGCAGGATTACACCCACAACGACGAGCGCCGTACAGATGTATAAAAATAGATAAGCCAAAGCCAAATTCGGAAACATGTGAAAAGGTCCTCCTTTATACTCATTTATTTGGTCTGAAAACTTGGAATTTGTTCATACCGTTTCTTCATTTCCTCGTAGCTCAGTTTCAGTCGCTCACTGTACTGTACCTGCTCCCAGGGCTGCCAGGTGTATACAGGCAATGTTTTCACATCCAGTGTCTTCTGTTCACCACCAGGCCAGGAGATGTTGCCAGTAGAACGATCCATTAACCAGGGAACGAGGGTTACACCCTTGACCGCAACGGTTTCGAATTCCCGTCCACCCTTCAGCGGGCCATACTTAATCGCCTGCAGTGAACTTGGGTCACCGAATCCAAGCAGCATCCATGGAATACGCATTTCGACCTGATTACCGTCATATTGCCAAGCGGTTAACGAATCGGTATCGGACTGACCAGGCGTTGTTGTTCCCCGCTTCAATGTACCCACCTTCTCATTCATAAACGGATGGGCAGACCGGGTATCCGGCGGGGTCATCCGAAGGCTGACGGCCAGATTCCATGGATGAAATGGCTCTGCTGCGTTCTCTTGCTCTTCCGGCAGCATCCCGTAACCTTCCTTGCCATAAAGGCGCTGGTTAAAGTCATAGTCCTTAGCAATTTCCACTTGTGATTCATCATCCTGTCCCAGTGTAATGACTGTTTCGAGTCCATCACTGAGTGTTCGATCCGGAAGCCGTGTACCCGGCTGATTACCACCGGCAAGTGTATCGGTTCCAATGCGCAGCAAGGACTGGTCCGGGTCAAAAGGTTGATCCAGCGTTAGGCCGATGTAGAGGTAGGCTTCATCATGGGTCATCTTCATTTCCTTGATACCATCCACCTTGCCTTGCCAGACGGTAACGTCTTCCTTTTTCAACGTGGTCCAGTCATCCAGCCTCCCGTCGATGGTCAACTGTTCCTGTTTACCCGGGTCCATGGCGAGCAGACCGAACATTTTTTCATTCGTTAGCACATTCAGCCAGTAGGAGCGCCGATCAGCAGGAATTTCCATCGGCATCGTGTTCCAGGTTTTTTTGAACCATTCATCCTGCCACATGAATAAAATCGCTCCCGCATACCCCTCGTCATAGATATCCTGAGTCAGTGATGCGTCGATCTCTCCTTGCTCTGCCTCGTTATGTCCCCCTTGATTACGGCCTCCCATACCCAGATGGGAAATCCCAAGCGAAGACGGTACACCGTACTCTGTAACCATTACAGGCATATCGGAAAACTCGGCTTTGAGCTTGCGCAGATAACTTTTGTACGTGTTGTACTTGCCGTTCTCATCCTTGATGGTCTGGAGTGTCTGGTCTGTATGGAACAAGTCCGGGTAATAAGGGTACACATGGTATGCTGCAAAATATCCGCCCTGCCATTCTTCGGGTTGAATATGTCGCGCATCCACACTCACCAAATCCTCTTCAAACAGCGGCTCGCCCGGATGATCCAGCACATCGGTGGTTACCCAATTGGTGAAGGTCATCGGATGCTCCCACCCATACTTCTTCTCCAATACGGCAGTATAGTCCAGCAGCTCCGCCAGCCAATTCTCGAATGGCGATGCGTCCTGCGTCCCGGAAAAATGAACACCCTTGTACTGCGGCACATCCGGATGACTTTCATTCGTATTGTTCACCATCGAAGGGTCCCACTCGGTACCCACATGCCAAGCCATCAGGTATTTTCCGGCATTCGTCTTGTATTTGCCGCTTGACTCCCCGGGTCTATCTGGAATGTCTGCATCCCCGTATACAGCGGATACCGCCTTCTCAATCTCTTGCTTGAACGTTTGTTCAATATCGTCAGCATAGGCATCCTGCTTCTCAATCAACTTTTCTTCCGGCGACCATATGCCCTGTATAAAATATAACGGTTGCTCCCGGCCGCGATTATATTCGACTAATGCTGTGTAAAAGATTGGCTCATGTACCGTATACACCCGGATGACGTTGGCTCCCAGATCCTCGATCTGCTGGAACCACCGCAAGTAATCTTCTTTGGTCAACGGGAATTCGCCCGGGTAATGTCCCGGTGAGGTTGCGCCCAGGTTTACACCTTTGACGAACATCTCCCGCCACGTCCCATCGGGTCCGTATTCCATGAACCGGTCTCCATCAGTCTTGAATTTCATCTCCGTGCCGTTCTCCGCTGTGTACGTAACGAGCTGGGGCTGCATGTAGTGCCATCCGGCCAATATTCCGCCTGTCACTACGGCCGCTCCTGTCAACATCGTCAACAACCAGCGTCTTCGTCTTCGTCTGCTCATGGCTCTTAATTGCTCACCTCTCTAGTATGCATCCAGCTTCACCTGCAAATCTTAAATGACATGAAGTTCTGAGGGAATTCCGCTTCGGATGTCCGCTTTGGGTAGAGATGTCAGCGGTGTAGTTCTCACTATAGCTCTAAGACTCTGCATTTGTAACTAGGCTGATGGAAGCAAACATGAACTGCAACATTCTGCCCATAATTCGTAAAAAGCACCATCAACTAGCATCCATGAGCCCTCTTGGCCTCTATGCTCCATGCACATGAATATTTGCCACTTTATCGTCCTCTTGAGGTTCTTCCAGCCTGGCACATCTCTACCCGTTATTGTTATATGCAACGCGGATTACGAGATCTGTTTCCGCTTGAACGCTTACCCCATTAAACGCAAGGTAAATGTTAAAGTTGCGGACCTTTTTACAGTATTAACCATAAAGATTACAAAATTGATACTATAGTCCGATAACGCATCAGCGAAAATCCGCGTCCTATCAAGGTTTTCTGAAATGTGCAGAAAATGAAAAAAGGACATCAGTCCCCCCCTATAGGACTGTGCCCATTTATATTACTTTTACACAAAGCCGAATGAACACCCAGTCATCACCCGGAAGTCACGGATCTCTTACATGAAATGTAAAAAACTACATCTTATTTCCTAAATTTTGACTCTATTAGGTCCGTTCAATAATTGTGTCCAATTTGCAAAATAATTCCGGTTGCCGCATCTCACTTTGTCATATATGCTTATAAAACAGGAACACTTGTTCCATACTGTAAATAAACTGTAAAATAGCGTTGGCTGAATGAGCCCCATCGCTGCACAGACGCATCCAAATCATGAATAAAAGGAGAGAAGTACTATGCCCCGCAAAGACGGACGTGTCATTATGTTGGCCGATTGCCAATCATTTTATGCCAGTGTGGAGAAGTCTGCACATCCCGAATATAGAGACCGTCCGCTTGTTGTTGCGGGAGATCCTGCACGCCGTTCAGGCATTATTCTGGCAGCCTGCCCACTCGCCAAGTCCTATGGAATTACTACGGCAGAACGTCTGGGTGAAGCTCTTGCCAAATGTCCTGATGTTGTTGTCATTCGCCCCCGGATGGCCGAATATATTCGTGTTTCCCTGCACATTACACGTATTCTTCAGTCCTATACCGACCTGGTTGAACCATATAGCATTGACGAACAGTTTCTTGATGTGACCGGAAGTTTGGACCTGTTCGGCAGCCCTGAAACGATAGCCCGCAGCATTCAGGACAGGGTCATGGCAGAGACTGGCGTCTATATCCGCGTTGGCATCAGCGACACCAAGGTTGTGAGCAAGATGGCCTGTGACCTTTATGCCAAAAAAGTTCCCGGAGGCATCTATACACTGCCCCGCAAGGACATGCAGACAACATTGTGGAATAACCCTGTTCGAGACATGTTTATGGTTGGTTCCCGGATGGGGCAGCATCTCTATAAGATGGGGATTCATACGATTGGTGATCTGGCGCAGACTCCATTGTCCCGGTTGAGAGAACGTTGGGGTGTAAATGGTGAGGTACTGTGGCGTATTGCCCGTGGGATTGATGATTCTCCGGTCAAACCCGGAACATATGCTCACCAGCAGCAGGGCATTGGACATCAGATGACATTGCCTCGGGACTATGAATCATGGGCAGACATCAAGGTGGTGCTGCTCGAACTGGCAGAGCTGGTCAGTCGGCGTTCCCGGGACAAATCGCTCATGGGCCATGTCGTCTCCGTAGGGTGCCGGGGCCAGGATTACGATCGTCCAACCGGCTTCTCCCGCCAGATGAAGGTGAATGAACCTACCAACATCACAGATGAAGTATACGATGCGGCGGCTGCTCTGTTTCTGCGCCATTGGGACGGATTACCCATTCGCCGCATCAGCGTGTCATTGACCGGGCTCGTGCCCGATTCCGAAGTACAGCTGTCCTGGTTCGATGACCGTGAACGCAAAAGAGAACTGGAACGTGCCACGGATGACATCAAGCGCAAGTTCGGAGATACCGCGATCATGCGGGCCTCCTCGCTCTGCTCGTCCGCACAGGCACAGGACCGTTCTCATAAAATTGGAGGTCACTATAAATGAGTAAAAAATTACAACAAAATGGGATTTTTGAGTCGTCGCGCATGATGCTTCCCGAACACCGGGAAGCCTACATCATTCATCAGGAGCAACTCGCTCCCCGTACCCGTCCATCCTTGGATGCCCAGGCGGCGGAGGAAATGTCCCGTTTGCTTAGCAACTCCATGCTGCTTGGGGATGCAGTCACCATCACCCTGTTCCATGAACACGATGATATCTGCTTTACCGGGCAGGTGCTTCGAATAGACGCTCCTGCTCGTACTCTCAGACTATTAATGGAGAACGGGACGCGGGACATTCAGATGAATCTTATTACAGATGTGGCACTCGCGAATGAATGATGTGATCTGTCATTGCAGGTATATCGGAATAGATGCAGCACGGCCATGACCATGCAGGACCGTTTTCCTACACATTTTGATGCAGGACTGAAGGCATCCAACAAGCTGCATCTACTAAGGGCCATCTCGTTCAAAAGAAGCAAAAAGACGGATTGGTGATTCATTGGCTGCTTGGGAGGGTATAAGAATGGCTTAATTTAGAATAAACTCCAGTCAAATTCCTTGGAAAGACGCTCAAGCAGATGCACACCTGCAATACTGTTGCCTTTCCGATTCAGAGCTGGACCTACAAGACCGATGCCAAATTGGCCGGGAACCAGGGTCAGAATGCCACCCGATACTCCACTCTTGGCAGGCAGCCCGACCTGAATCGCGAATTCGCCTGATGCATTATACATACCGCAGGTGGTCATGAACGTTTTGGCGATCTGTACATAACGACGAGGAATAAGCTCATTCCCGGTGATGGGATCTGTCCCGTCATAAGCAAGCACCAGTGCCATACGGGCCAGATCCGCACAAGTCACCTCAATAGAGCAATGGCGGAAATAAACGGCAAGCACATCTTCGACGTCATCCTTGAGCACACCATTGTGCTTCAGAAAATAACCAAGCGAGCGGTTCAGATGGCCTGTCTCCGATTCGGACCGATATACCGCCTCGTTATAGTCCAGCCGATCATTATTGGCCAGCTTGCGAAAAAATTCCAAAATGCGCCGTGACTTCTCCTCTTTACAATCCCCAGCAATCAGGGACGATACCGTAATCGCGCCCGCATTGATCAATGGATTAAACGGAATGCCCGGTTCGACCAGTTCGAGCTTGATCATGGAATCATAATCATCCCCGGTAGGTTCTTTTCCTACATTAAAGAAGACCGCTTCCTCACCATGATCCATCAGGGCCAGAATGAGTGTAAATACCTTGGAGATACTTTGCATCGTAAACGGGACACCACAGTCTCCGGCTGATACATGATTGCCTTCGGCGTTCATGATATGTATGCCCAGTTCGTCCTGTGAGGCCTTGAACAATTCGGGAATATAAGAAGCCACTTTCCCCTGTCCAGTGTGCAGACGGCTGGTCTCCAGCCATTCCGGCAGCAACTGGTTCAGACGTTCCATTGCAGTATTGCTCATCTCCATCTCCTCCAAATCTCTGTATGAGCATTTCACACGCCTCCGAATGACAAAATCCCATTGAAGTGATGCAAAATGCCCGGTATGGTATGTATTACCCGCAAGCCTGATCCCTTACCGCTTCACCTGAAGATTCAGCTCCAAAATTTCGCCAGGTAACCCATGATAATCCCCAACCCATGTGGATACAAAGTTCTGTCTGAGCAATATTCGACGTGATGCCGCATTGGATGGATCGATAACCGCATAGAGTACACCAATTCCCGCTGCCTGTGCCTGAATAATCAGCCGAGCTGCGATGGAAGTCCCGTGTCCTTTCCCCCAATACTCCGGCAGAATCATGTAACCCATTTCCGCCCGGGACGGATCGGCTTCATCTGGGATCAGTTTGGCGTAGGCCATGCCTACCCCATCTTCACCAGATATTCGATAATAGCCACAATTGTTGCCGAGATTATAATTCAGCATGGATTCAAATTCCGCCGTAGCTTCATGCTCAGGCAGAGCCCGTTCGGTAATCTGCTGCATGACTTCAATATTGGACACAAGAGCATAATAATCAGCAAAATCAGATGGTGCATATTTCAAGAAATTCATGACGAACATACCTCCTCCAAATGGCTAACAAGGACTTGCTCTTTTTATTTCACCTAGAGTATACCAGAAGCAAAGTATGCATTGCACACAACCGCTTCAATGTACGGGAGCCTTCGCCTCTTTGCTTCGGGTTCAAAAAAAGCGGCCTCCTTAGAGACCGCTCAGCATGCTATTTACAAAATAGAACTTCGTCCCCACTACACTCAGCTTGCCCGGGATGAAGGGTTAAGATTCATCTGCTGTTCACGTTGACGTGTACGACGTCCTTGACCCGGAGGCGTTATAATCAACGCCAGCAAGAGCGAGACAGCGCAGAGTACAGCGATCACAATAAAGGTAAGATGGAACCCGCCTAACAAGGCGCTGATAAACGATCCGGCCAAGGCACCAAATCCAAATCCCTGATAGATGACGCCGTAGTTTTTGCTCTGATTTTTCAGACCAAAGTAATCCGCCACAATCGCCGGGAAGACTGTAATGTTGCCACCAAAGCAGAACGCGATAGCGGCCACACAGGCGAAGAAGATGCCAAAACTCAGCGGGACCAGACTCAGCGTCATTACGGCAACAGCCGTAACCAGCAATGCTCCGGCAATCACTTTCATCCGTCCCACTTTATCTGACAGCGCCCCCAGAATGATACGTCCAGCGGTGTTGAAGATGGCCACCATCGCCACCGCATTCGCAGCTGTAGCCACATTAAGACCCGCCAACTGAACACCGATGTCTTTCACAATACCGATCAGATACAGTCCACTCATACATGCCGTGAAGAAAATAACGAACAGCATATACGCTTCTTTTGTACGCAGCATTTCTTTGACCGTGTAATTACGTGCTGCTTGTTGCTTCCCACCGTCCGTGCTGCTTGCTGCTGGAGCTTGTTCACGAACAACCGCTTCACGGATCAGGAACGAGCCGCCCACAATCAATACCAATACAATAATACCCCAGTACATAAAAGCTTGAGCAGGACCAACGGCACCAATTAATGCCGAGTTCACATATTTGAACAACAGACTGCCTGTACCAAAGGCCCCGACCGAAATACCCGAAATCAGACCTTTTCGCTCAGGGAACCACTTGATCAGGTTGGACAGGGAAGTAATGTACGCCGTACCATCCGCGAATCCAACCACAAATCCGGCCAAAATATAGAGCAGTGTCAACGAACTCACTTGAGAACTGAGCACGAGTCCCAGACCAAGCACCACTCCAGCTACACGAATCAGGCGACGAAGTCCCCATCGTTCTTGCAGCCGGCCTGCAAACAGTGTGGCAAAGGCCAAAGCAAAACTGGTAATCGAAAAAGTTATCGCGACCGAGCTGACGTCCCATCCGAAACGATCAGACAACGGTTGATTAAATAAACTCCAGGTGTAGATGGTTCCGAGACCCATTTGTACAATAATCGTGCCCAGTACAATAAGCCAGCGGTTCATTTTCATAGATGCAGATGCTGTATTAGGTGCGGATGAAATAGCTGCTTTCATCGTGATCTCCCCTTTGCCGATGTCATATATATGAATGCGTTCACAAGCTAATCATACATGAAAGGGGATTCATTACACCGATTTGAGCATGAGTTGCATCAGATGCGGAATGAAATGCCTCTAGATGCGCATGAGCTGCCTGAATTCCTTGACTTTGCCCCGGCTAACAGGAACTTCAGCCTCCAGATCACGCAAACGAAGCAGGTACGTATTGTTAAACCAGGGCACAATTTCACGAATTTGAGACAAATTCACCACGTAAGAACGATGGCAGCGGAAAAAGGTTTCCTGCGGTAATCGCCCGTGAAAATCCGAAATGCTGACCGGCATCGTAAACTCACCGTTTTTGGTATACACCTTCGTGACTTTCTCTTGTGCTTCCGCATAATAAATATCGGCGGTGTCTGTCACAATAATATTGTCATTGCGCAGCAGGTTGATGCGTCGTCCCGTCTGGGCATTGGATTCCCGCACCTGCCTATTGGATGCAGACCATTCATCGTTCACTTGAGCCGCATTATGCGCATGTCCATCATCGCTGCCACGTTCACGTTCCTCCTGCTCATGATCCCGTTTGAACGCCGTTTCGAGTTTATTCAGCATCGCAGCAATCCGCTTCTCATCATAGGGCTTCAAAATATAGTCAAATGCCTCCAGCTCAAACGCTTCTGCCGCATGTTCCTTGTACGCCGTTGTAAATACGATATATGGCTTGCTCGCAAACTTCCCAATATGATGTGCCAGCATCATGCCATCCAACGAAGGGATATTGATGTCCAGAAAAATAACGTCGACTTCCTGCTCCTGCAGAAATTTCAGCACATCCAGCCCATCTTCCAGACAATCTACCACTTCAATTTGGCTATGTTCCTGTATCAAGTAATTCAGTTCCTCACTTGCCGGAATTTCATCTTCAACAATAAGGGCTCTCATCGACCGTTCATCACCTTGTTACTACATCTCCTTTGGGTACATCAAATAAAATATCGGTTCCCTGCTTCAGCCGTGTAATCGTTAAACCTTGTCCATATATGAGCTTCACCCGCCGATGCACATTGTACAACCCGATCTGGTTGCCAGGCATCCGATCATGGTATACCCGCTCAATAATATCTGCTCCAATGCCTGCACCTGTATCACTGACCCCAATTCGTACAAAGTCAGGATAGTCCTGTACTCGAATCCGTACGGTCCCGGGTCCTTTGACCTTGAGAATACCATGGATGATGGCATTTTCAACAAGTGGCTGAATGACCAGGCTTGGAATATGCACAGCCACCTCATCAATATCATAGATGACGTTAAGCCTGCTACCGAAGCGCGCCTTCTCGATTTCCACATAATTGCGGACCTGCTCCAGCTCTTTGTGAATATCGATAAGCTCATCCGACAGCTCCAGGTTATAGCGCATATATCCAGACAGATTCACAATCAGCTCGCGTGCCCGATCCGGCTTGGTGCGAATCGATGAGGCAATGGCATTCAGTGCATTGAATAGAAAATGAGGATGGATCGTGGTCTGCAATGCACGCAGCTCCGCTTTATTGGCGGCTGCCTTGATCTCCTCCACACGTGATACTTCCATCTGGGTGGAAATAATCTGAGACAGGCCAACAGCCATCGTTTGCAACGGATACGTAATCTTGTACGCTTTGCGGTAATAGATTTTCAACGCACCCGTCACTTCGCCCCGCTCTTTGAGCGGAATGATGAGCAGGGAGTGGATATCCGGCGTTTTCTCGTCAATTATATCATTGCTGATCGTAATCTCTCCGCTGGAAATCGTCTTCTTCGTCATCTCACTAATAATTTCATTGCCGATGTGATATCGTTCCTCCCCAAATCCCACATAAGCCAGTACATTTCGGGTATCCGTAATCGCAACTGCATCCGCCTGGATATCCTCCTGAATAATCCGGCAAATCTTACGCAGAGAGTCTTCATCAATGGAACGGAAGTATGGCAAGGTCTTGTTGGCAATCTCCAGCGCCAGCTTGGCCTGACGAGCTGCAATCATTTCCTTTTCCCCTTCTACACTCTGTACCAGCAGCACGATCAGCCCAATGTTCATCTCACCCAATATCATCGGCAGCGCAATCTTCGAGACAATGTCCGCCCCCAAGGGGTCGGGATAGGAATACAGCAGGATAAGCAGCATCGTAAGCGCCTCACAGATCATTCCCGCCGCAATACCGATCATCCAGCGCTTCGACTTAGGCGTATACTTATGTATATACCCGGACACCAGACCTGCAAGGATGCTTGTGATCAGGCACGGAATTGCCGTAACCCCATCCATATCGATCAAATACCGATGCACTCCGGAGACAATCCCCGTAATGATGCCCACAGGCGCTCCAAACAGAATGCCGCCAGACATGATCGCAATAATGCGTACATTCACCAGCGAGCCTTCCACATTAATACCGGTGTACGTACCAAAGATGGCAAATGCACAAAATAACAGCGTAACCGCAATGTACTCCTGCCATCTCAATTTTCCCTTTTGCAAAATCTGTCTAAACCGCGGTATCCTCGACAAGAAGAATAAAAATATAATCAGCAGTGCTGCCCGTTCAAACAACCCCAGCAGCATCGTAAACATTTCCGTCAATCTGACTTCCTCCACATCCGTCAAAAATAAACGCCCTTCATCGCAGCAGCGTTTTCCTCACTTTGAAATCCATGTATGCTCGTATGCAACAGTTTACCGCTCCATCTGGAGGAAAGCAAAGTCGATCTTATGAAAATAAAACCATACGCACGTCGGTCAAGCCAGCTTACGGATAAATTATTCCAACAACTTTACAGTTTAAAAATATAATGTGGTATAATCAGGAAATTATTGTTACATTGTCTTATCTACATATTATTATCTAAATTCCAATTGCTCTGTCCATTTTCCTGACAGAAAGGTGTACTTCCATGTTTGCCATCCTGATCCTTGGTTCAATTCTACTTTTTAGTCTCATATGGTTCACCCTATCCGAAATTTCCAAACGCTACACAGATTCCGAAAGCTCATCAGGACGAATGCTCCACATCATTTTATGTATTTCAACCCTGATCCTGATTGTACAGGACTACATATTCAAAGAAATACCGTATAACGGCAGCATTATTGCAACATTCATTGCAGTATTCATAATGACCACAAACTCCACCCCTCCTGCGCATTTGAAAAAGAAATAAGAGCAGAAATCCGGGACGTTCCTCTATAAACGGGGATGTGGATTTTGCCCTGACCGCTTCCACCTCAAAAAAGGCAATTGGAAACTCCATTTGATCTTCATTATGGTTGACAGCCTTTATCCAATGATCGGCTGCCCTAAAGCCCGCAGTGTCATTTCAATTCTAACGAACCTCAGAAGCCTTATTAAGATCATTTTGGGGAGCGAAAAAATGTAACGAACCTGAGCGACCTTATATAATCCGCAAACAGCAATAAACAACGTACCCATGTCGAAATGGCGAAAATAGCGCCTCTCAGGTTCCTTACAATTTCTATCAGGCGGAATTGCTCCAAATAGCGTCACCTCAGTTCGTTAGCCATAGTAAATACGCTCTATACAGTCACGCTCTTCATCTCAACGTTACACCTCAGCTTCATCAACAATAAAAAAACCCATAGAATAAATCAATTTAGGACCAAGGACACGCCCACATTTAAATTAAAAGGGCGGCCCATAAGTCATCTTCCTGACTTATGGACCGCCTATCCACTAAATTACTTCATACACATTCGATGTAATTTGGTTTTTATAAAATGGACTCCCAGTTACACAGTAACGGAGAGTGCAGAACCAATCTGGAGAAGCGAAGCGCTCGCCTTTATCACCGGATTTTACCCTTTTGAAATTTTAATCTAAAAATCCGGGGATAACAGCGATCGGAAGATGGTACTGCACTCGGAGTGGACACATGTAACACCCTCAGTTCATTTTATACCACCCAACATTCCATCGAGTCCCTACCTAAACATGCCCCACAGCTTAATCAAATGAAACGTATTGTTCGGGTCGATTTTCTGGGCGAGAACAAAAGCAACAAATTGCTCCTCCTGCGCCGCAGAAAAATTCTCGTTCAAAATGACCGCTGACGACTTGACCAGCCTTCTTACCTTTGCCTTATCCTGCAGATCGGACTTGGTGACCCCATCTATCAACTTTTTGATACGCTCTTTGACAGCAGGATTTTTCATCTTCGTTTTGATCCGCTCCACCAGCTGCGGACTGATTCCATATTGTTGGTAACCCAAAACGTACAGCACCTCCTGAATAATGAACTCACTTCTTATTCATATGACAGGAGGGCATGTACACTTGACATTTTCCCACGGAAAATGTGGAAAACCACACATCTACAACCCCGATCAATCGATCAGATCGCCCTGGAATACTTGCTGCTGCTGTAAAAAGTCACGTAAAGGAGCGTAGTCAACAGACGTCCAGAAGTTCGCATCCGCAATCAGGCTGGACACATCATCTCGTGCCTGCTCCAATACGGCAAAATCCGCAACCATGTCGGCAAGACGGAACTCCGGTAATCCACTTTGCTTGGTGCCAAAGAAATCGCCCGGTCCCCGCAGATACAGATCTCGACGGGATACTTCGAATCCATCTTCAGTTTCCGTCATGACCTTCATGCGCTCCTGCCCAACCTCCGTCTTGGGATCAGCAATAAGCACACAATAGGAGGCATGAGCGCCCCGACCAACCCGGCCACGAAGCTGATGCAGCTGCGACAGACCAAATCGGTCCGCATCCATAATGACCATCAGTGTTGCATTAGGCACATCGACCCCGACCTCCACAACGGTTGTCGAGACGAGAAGCTGAATTTCGTTGCTGTAGAAGTCACGCATCATCTCTTCCTTCTCGCCAGCCGTCATCCGTCCATGGAGCAGACCTACACGGTACTTCGGAAAGTTCTGCTGCATCTGAATATGCAGGTCAATGGCATTCTGTACATCCAGCTTCTCCGACTCTTCAATGAGCGGGCAGATCAGATAGGCCTGGCGTCCCTGGTCCACTTCGCGCGAAATAAAACCAAGCACCCGGTCCATCATGTCATGCTTGACCCAGTACGTCGAGATCGGAATCCGTCCCTTCGGACGTTCCGAGATGGTCGATACCTCAATATCACCAAAAGCCGTAATGGCCAGTGTTCGCGGTATCGGCGTCGCCGTCATCGTTAACACATCCGGGTTATAGCCTTTACGCCGCAAAATGCTGCGCTGGTTCACACCGAACCGATGCTGTTCATCCGTAACGACAAGACCCAGGTCACGGAAAAATACATCCTCCTGAATTAAAGCGTGTGTACCCACGACGATATCAATCAAGCCCATCTGCAAAGAAGCAATCAGATCTTTGCGCTTCCGTCCATTCACACTTCCTGTTAACAGCCCCACCGTGACACCAAAAGGTTCAAACAGCTTTTGCAGTGAACGCATATGCTGTTCTGCCAGAATCTCTGTAGGGACCATCAAAGCCCCCTGAAACCCGGAACGAACGGTCGTATACAGTGCAATTGCCGCAATAACCGTTTTACCCGAGCCTACATCCCCCTGCAGCAATCGATTCATCGAATACGGTGAACGCATATCATGCAGAATTTCAAGCTCTACCTTCTTCTGCGCATCCGTGAGTTCAAATGGCAAACTGCGAACAAACTCGCGAATCGTTGTATTATCCGTTGTGTGCACTACACCATCCATACGATCCCGGTTCAATGCACGATATGCCTGCATCTTGAGTTGGAACAAAAATAACTCCTCATACACCATCCGCTGTCTGGCCTGCTGGCCTTCCCGGTTATCCTGCGGACGGTGAATCCCGGCAATCGCCTGTTTGCGAGGCATAAACCCATATTTCTTCATGAGGGTTTGAGGCAGGATTTCAGGGATCATTTCCCCAAATTGGACTAACCCCTGATTAATCGTTTTACGCATCCAGGACTGCGTAATCTTGCCGGTTACGGAATACACAGGCTGCAGCGTTCCCGATCGTCCTTCCCCTTTATCCGGAAATTCCGAGTCCGTTACGGTCATCTGCATACGTTTTTGTTCCCATTTCCCCGTTATAACAATCTCTCGATTGGGCGTAAGCTGCTCCTTCAGAAAAT
Source organism: Paenibacillus sp. FSL K6-0108 (assembly GCF_045040695.1). Classification (NCBI taxonomy): domain Bacteria; kingdom Bacillati; phylum Bacillota; class Bacilli; order Caryophanales; family Paenibacillaceae; genus Paenibacillus; species Paenibacillus sp. FSL K6-0108. The sequence goes on from NZ_CP150288.1 coordinate 5,208,003, forward strand.
GCCGATTGAACCAGGTGGCTGAGATCATCCATTCTTCCGTCATCACCTTACAGGTAAGGCGTGACTTTTTGCCATAACGCTGCAACACCGGGATGCCCATCACTTTACCCTGTACCGTAATTTTATCCCCGTCCTTCACTTCACTGAGCGAACGCAGCCGATAATCCTCATAACGGAACGGATAATATTCAAGCAGATCTTTTACAGTAGAGATGCCAAAGGCGTGAAGCTCTCCCTCTTTGAGAGCACTCACGCCGCTAATTTGTTTTACCGATATTTCTTCCCATTTCATGTCTAATCCCTCATTCCGGAACAGGCCACATAAAGATGGCAATTACGCCTGGCCCAACATGGCTGCCAATGACGGCCCCAATATTGGTATATACCACTTCATTTAGTGTAAAATGCCCGCGTAATTGCTCTGCACAAGCGATCGCTGATCCGGGGTCTGCGGTATGACCTACCGCCAGATTAACACGTTGACCCGCCAGATCCTGCTGAAACAGCTCAATAATGCGTGCCATGGCTTTTTTGTGACCTCTGACTTTCTCCACTGCGTAAATAACGCCTTCCTCATCAATCGACAAGATCGGTTTAATATTCAGCAGTGTTCCCAAGATGGCCGCAGCTTTGCCAATCCGACCGCCTTTCTGTAAATACTCCAATGTATCTACGAGAAAGAACAGCTTGCGGCTCTGCTGCATGGCTGCTACAGCCGCAGCGATCTCCGCAGCGGACTTGCCTTGTTCAGCAAGCTCGGCAGCCTGTACGACCAATAAACCATATCCATAGGATGCAGACTTCGAATCCAGTACTGTTATATCGCCTTCACGTTCCAGCAACGATTTGCCAAGCAGTGCCGATTGATAGGTACCACTCATGCCGGAAGACAAATGAATCGATACAATGGGCCGCTCCGGGTCCTCATCCAACAATGTGTTATAGATATTCATAAAATCGGTGGGAGAAGGCTGTGAGGTTGTAGGCAGCACAGAACTCTTCTCCAATTTTGCATAGAACTGTTCCGAAGTCAGATCAACGCCGTCTGCATAAGCTTCTTCCCCGAACAAAACACGCAGCGGAACAATATGAATCCCGTATTTACGGATCAGTTCCTCCGGTATATCTGCCGTGCTATCGGTTACGATCGCAACCTTGTGGCTCATCAGATCCCCTCCTCTTTGCTTAAGTGCTATTAGTGCATGTTCAAAAAGTTAACTGGGGACTTTTTGAACAACCTCTATTAGGACTCTACAGAGAACAAATAATAATAAACCGGCTGTCCTCCAAGGTGCACCTCAACCTCAGCATCAGGATATTGTTCTTCAAGCCATGCGACAAGCCCAGCGGTAATCTCAGGGTTAGCCTCGTCCCCTTCGAGAATGGTCACCACTTCATCTCCACTCTCCATCATCTGTTGCAGCAGACCTTCACATGCATGCAGCATACTTTCGTCCGTTGCCACAATCTTGGAGTTGTGGATACCGATGTAATGTCCTGCTTTGATATCAAGCTCATCATATTGTGTATCTCTGACCGCATGAGTCACTTGACCTGACTGAACCCGACCAATCGCCTCCAGCATCTGCTCACGGTTGGTTTCTGCAGACTCCTCCTCCTGGAAAGCAAAAGCCGCCGCCATGCCCTGAGGGATCGTCTTGCTCGGAATCACAATAATTCGGCGCTCGTCTTCAAGCAGCTCCCGCGCCTGCTGCGCAGCAAGTACAATATTGGAATTGTTCGGCAAAATAAATACCTGCTCCGCCGCAATCGAGCGCACCGCTTTCACAAAATCTTCAGTGCTCGGATTCATCGTCTGTCCACCAGACAGAACAACATCCACACCTAGACTCTGGAAAATCTCCGCAATGCCGTCACCGGAAGATACCGCGATAAAACCATATGGAGCCATCTCGTCTGCTGGCGGCTCTGCATGTTCCATACCGCGCGTCGCTTCCGGTGGAATCTCTGCGAACAGCTCAGGCGAAGGCGCAATGTCCATACCTGCAGTCAGCAGATCACGATGCTGTTCACGCATATTGAGAATGTGGATTTGTGTGATTTCTCCATAACGGAGAGCCAGGTTCAATACATCCCCAGGTGTCTTGGAATGTACGTGAACCTTAATCACTTCATCATCAGCAATGATAATGATGGAATCCCCGTTAACTGACAACGCTTTCCGGAAAGCTTCGTCATCGAATGAAACGCCCGCGTTCTCTCCGAGCTCGCGGTTAATAAAGAACTCCATGTCATACAGGAACTCAATATCTTCCGTTTCCAGTCGAGCTTGGGCAGACATGGGCATCTCCGGCACGATTACCTGTTGTGCAGGTTTCGCAGAAACCACTTCTGACGGTGCAGCCGGTTTCAGTGCAGATGCCGCTGCGGTTGGTTGAACGTCATTCCGGAAAGATGTACGACCTGCCCCGTCCGTTTGCAACAAAACATCCATAAAGCCTTCGTAAATATATACAAGCCCCTGGCCGCCTGAATCCACAACACCGACCTGTTTCAAAACAGGCAGTAATTCCGGAGTCATTGCCAGTGCTTCTTTTGCTTTTAACAACACTTCATTCATTAATTCAGTTATGTCATTCGTCCGTCTCGCGTAGTAGCTGGCATGTTTCGCCGCTTCCTTGGCTACGGTAAGAATAGTCCCTTCAACGGGTTTCACAACGGCTTTATAAGCTGCATCCACACCGTTCTGCAGGGCTGCGGCGAACTGGAGTGTATTCAGTTCCTCATAAGGAGCAGCTGAACGACTGAATCCGCGGAACAATTGCGATAATATTACTCCGGAATTCCCCCGTGCCCCCATAAGCAGGCCTTTTGATAAAATAACGGCAGCTTCTCCGATGGAGGCAGAACTCTTGCGCTTAATCTCTGCGACTCCTGCGCTCATTGTCAAATTCATGTTCGTTCCCGTGTCACCATCCGGCACAGGGAAAACATTCAGGGAATTGACGTGCTCTGCATGCTGTCCAAGTTGTTCCGCTCCGGCAAGTACCATTGCGGTGAAATCTGTTCCATTTAAAGAACGTATACTCAAGTGAGAATTCCCCTTCCTAGCTTGATACACGAACATCTTGCACCAAGATGTTATCTGGTCTGTTCATGCGCAAACGCTTATCGCGTTATTCTTCGTCCATACCTTGTCCGGCACAGGCATACAATACATAATGTCAGCCGGATTAACGGTCTGGGCGGCCGGGCAACCGATATCCTGCAATTTCTCTGTAACCCCTAAATTCGGGGCATACGGATATGCACCGGTATCAAGAGCCGGCATGAATGCCGCATGGAGACTGGTGCCAATGTTAGAAACCCGCAGCTCACAGCGCTGCCAAAAAAAGCAGACCACCGACCTCTAAGGCCGGTTTGTTCTCCGGCTTCCCCGCGGTAACAGCCTGTTCACCTCTGTATTATGGACTATTCAACATTGTACTATATTAGACAGGAGAAATAAATAAAGTTTTTGGATCAGTTGACGAAGCTTTTTTGGGTATGATATTATATTCAAGTATTGTTTTATGCAGGTTTAGTAATGGAAATGATCCGGCTATGCCGGCTTGAACAACGCCATTAGCTACTGGAACCTGACCATTGCGGTCAGGAAGAACAATTTTAGCCCGTATGGAATGACATTCGTGTCTCCTTGGGGCAACTGGTTATTCTAGGATAGGAGGTGTAATCTATGTCTCGCAAATGTTATGTGACAGGTAAGAAACCGGGCACCGGTAACCACGTATCCCACGCTAACAACCGTAACCGTCGTTCTTGGGGCGTAAACGTTCAGAAGGTCCGCATTCTCGTGAACGGTAAACCAAAACGTGTATACGTAAGCACCCGTGCACTGAAAGCCGGTAAAGTGACTCGCGTATAATCACGCAAAGCTACTATAAATCGGGTAAGCAAAAAGCACCTTGTTCCTTGCAGGTGCTTTTTTGGTATTCAGAAATAAATTCATGAATACCCACATCGGCATGTGAATGGCCGCCGCATGGCGCTTCGCAGGTCCGAATTCCAGATGATCCTGAAGCCAAAGCGGCGGTATTCGCCAATGGAACCTTTTAATCATGTCAGTTCTTTTGAAACGTATTAAGAATCGCCTTTACAAACCCTCCCAAAAACTTCGGCAGTTTGAATGTGTAAAATTTCATACTTCACCCTCCCCATCATGCTCATGCATCCGCCGTATCCTATGCTCCAGGCCTTCCTTTCGTTACCACGACAAAAAAGGCTACATGAGAAACCTGCTCATGTAACCATATTTATGCGGAACCCTCTGTCCCTATTCCATAATGACGAGCCTAGTTATCTGCTCATTTAGGTTTGGGCGGGGATATATTGATAGACTGCGATCATGAATACACTCAATAAGTAATACAGTATGCTGAATACCACAAAAGTTACCCGAAGTCCTGTACGGTCAAATTTGCGAAAATACATAATGACAACACCAACCCCGATCAATGACGTAATCGCATTGTATGGGGATTGAATAACTGCAAACAAAGCAAGCACCAGTCCCGTAACGAGACTCGCAGCCATTGTCCACAGCGTCTCCTTGAGGTTCATGCTCAGCCTCCGTAACTACTGCGAATTTCGGCAATTGCAGCAGCGCGATCTTCACGTCCGAATACAGCACTTCCCGCAACAAGTACATCTGCTCCAGCTTCAACCACAAGTGGAGCCGTGTCGGCAGCGATACCGCCATCCACTTCAATATGCACGTCATGACGTCCTTTTTCGTTCAACCAGCTGCGAATTTGCTTGATTTTGTTCATAGTGCCGGAGATGAATGCCTGTCCACCAAAACCGGGATTTACAGTCATGACAAGCACCATATCCACATCGTCCAGTACTTCCTGAATAGCACTCGCCGGAGTTCCCGGATTAAGAGCTACCCCTGCCTTAACTCCCTGCTCCTTGATCAGATGAATAACCCGGTGCAGATGCACACAAGCCTCGGCATGAACCGTAATAACAGCCGCGCCAGCTTTCGCAAATTCCTCCACATAACGCTCTGGGTTCTCAATCATCAAATGCACATCAAGCGGCAAGCTTGTATGTGGAGCGATCGCTTTTACAATCGCAGGGCCAAGCGTAATATTAGGGACGAAATGACCGTCCATGACATCCACATGAATCCAGTCTCCGCCAGCAGCTTGGGCTTCCGCCACTTCCGCACCGAGACGGGCAAAATCCGCAGATAAAATAGATGGGGCAATTTTAATCATATTAATACCTCCGCTTTTTGTCTTTCATTTCTGTAAGGAATTGTTCGTAATGCTGATAACGGCTTTCGGAGATCATTCCCTCCGCCTTGGCTGCAAGCACGCGGCAACCTGGTTCGTGCGTATGAGTACAGCCTCGGAACTTACACTGATCCGCATATTGAGCGAACTCCCGGAAACAAGTGGATAACTCCTCCACACCAATCTCCAGGAAGTCCAGTTGGCTGAATCCCGGCGTATCGGCGACAAAGCCACCATTATCGAGCGGTATAAGCTCCACGTGCCTGGTGGTGTGTTTCCCTCGGCCTAGACGCATACTGATTGCACTGGTCTCCAGGGTCAGACCTGGCATCAAGGCATTCAACATCGAAGATTTACCTACTCCGGATTGCCCGGAGAATACGCTAATCTTGCCAGCAAGACGCTCCTTGAGCAGTCCACTGCCCTCACCGGTTCGTGAACTGGTAGAGATCACTTCATATCCAATGTGCTCATATAAAGCCTTCACTTCAGCCACTATATCACGAGCATCATTTTCAGGATCAGCCAGATCCTGCTTTGTGAGCACAATCAGTGCATCCAATCCGGCTTGTTCGATATGTACCAGGAATTTGTCCAACAGATTGAGATTCATGTCCGGTTCCTTAACGGAAAATAAGAGAACAGCCAAACTTACATTGGCTACAGGGGGACGAATTAACTCCGTCTCACGTTCTCGAATCTCATCGACTGTTCCTTCCCCGTTCTCTGTCAGCATATAGCTGACACGGTCACCCACAAGGGGTGAGGTACCTCGTTTTCTAAAGATACCTCTGGCCCGGCATTGAACAGCGGAGCCTTCAACCGAAGGCACCCCGTTTTCTTCCAGTGGCATGACATAATAGTAACCGCTTAGCGCTTTAACGATGATACCTTCTGGCATAGCTCCGTCGCCCTCCTTTAATGTACAATACATCTACCCTGAACGTCAGCAATAAGCCGCCCTTATGGACGGCTTGATGCGTTAACGACTTCCTTTTTCTTATCTTTACCTTTGCCGTGACCATTTCCGGTCTTCATCGCAGAAGTATCTCCCTCTTCGTTGTCCACTTCACCATCAACAGGTGTATCAGGCTCACCTTCCTGTTGTGGATCAACGGTGCCCTCGTCACCACCACCGCCTTGATCAGGCTCCTCCGTTGTTGGAGGCGGCTCTGCACCTTTCTCTGGCTCAATGGTAGGCACAACTACCGTTCCATTTTTGGCATCAATATAGGACACCAGATACGTATCCAGGAATTGGCCATCCCGATAGACAGAGACAACACCATCGACGTTTGGAGCCAGAACTAGCGGGATTGTCAGCGTTTGGGCAGACTTGATAGTACGAGTTCCCCATTCCTGACTTTTGCCACGAGCATCCTCGAAGGTGATTCGAATTTTGCTGCTCTTTCCTACTTCTTTTGGCGAGACGTTAATATTATAGGGGTAGTTCAATGCCTCTGGGGGATATCCAGTACTAATGAAAATGGTAATTTTATCACCAGGATTCACCTCTGCACCAGCTTCCACAGGCCATTGCTGTGTCACTTTGCCTTCATCTACAGTGTAGCTCGACTCCTCCTGAACCTGAGCAAGAATCAGTCCCGCTGATTGGAGCTTTTTCTCGGCCTCGCTTCGCGTGAGATTTTTCAAGTCAGGCATTTTTATCGTTTTGGGACCTTTGCTCACTGTCAGAATAATCTGAACCTCTGCCGGATCGTATTCTTCATTTACCCCAGGAGTTTGGGACAGAACAGTGCCCGATGACTTATCATTCGAGAACTCTTCCTTAGGCTGAATCTGATCCTCTTTAATGCCCAGAGCCGTGAGTTTTTTGACCGCTTCATCATATGAAAGGTCTTTGAGATCAATCATCTTCAACAACTCTTTTTCCGCGCCAACACTCAGCTGGACTTCAGAGCCTTCTTTGACCACATCGCCTTCATTTCGGGTCTGATCAAATACAATACCTGGCTCCACATTCTCCTTGTACTCCCGGATGACATTATCACTGACCACAAGCCCTTTATCCTGCAACATTTGACGAGCCTTTTCCTCGGTTTGACCAATGACATTCGGTACAGTCACATCAGGTACAACAAGCATGCCTTTCACGTACCACACAACTCCAACCATCGCGATAAGAATAAGCACGGTCAACGAGATCAGCAGCGCTGGCTTCTTCCAGTTCTTTGTTTTGGGCTTGCCCTTGTTGTTATCTTGGTCAGACTCCATCACGGGTACAGCACCTGTGGATGTAACTCCACGCGGCTCCGGCTTGATCGCCGGCATAACACGGGTCTGATCGATATCATCCTCATCCGGAAAATCAATCTTCGTCTCATTGCGTCTTTCCGGCATCAGGCAGGTTTCCAAATCATTCTGCATTTCTTTGGCAGATTGGTAACGTTCCTGCGGATTTTTGCGCATGGATTTCAGAATAACGTTCTCTACGCTTTGCGGGATAAGCGGATTGAATTTGCGAGGTTCATCAAACTCTTCCTGCAGATGCTTCAAAGCAACGCTAATCGGACTCTCTCCCAGGAACGGAAGCTGCCCAGTCAGCATTTGGTAGAGGACAATACCAAGAGAATATAAGTCCGACTTCTCGCCAGTCACGATGCCTTTGGCATGCTCAGGCGAGAAGTAATGTACGGAACCGACTACGGAGCCGGTCTGTGTAATCGTTGTGGATGTAACCGCACGGGCAATCCCGAAATCCGTTACTTTCACACGGCCATTACGACCAATCAATATATTATGCGGTTTGATATCCCGATGAATGATCTGATTATGATGTGCATGATCGAGAGCATCTGCAATCTGGGAGGCGATCCGAACCGCTTCGTCCACCTGCAGAGGCGCCCGCTCTTTAATAATTTCATTCAGGTTTTTGCCTTCAACATATTCCATGACAATATAATGTACGTCATCTTCCTGCCCCACATCGTATATACTGACTACGTTAGGATGGGACAGAGATGCTGCGGACTGTGCTTCCCTGCGGAAACGGCGAATAAACTCTTCGTCATGCACAAATTGCTGCCGTAACACTTTAATGGCAACGTTCCGGTTGAGCAACAGATCCTGGGCCTTGTACACCAGAGCCATGCCGCCACCGCCGACACGCTCGATCACTTCATAGCGTCCGCCTAGCTGGTGCCCAATCATGACTCACACCCCGTTTCCGATGTCACGGAACCTTCCTTTTGCAGTTCGAATAATGCCACCGTGATATTGTCATCTCCTCCAGCAAGCAAAGCCAGCTGAAGCAATCGATCCGCCCGATCTTCCAAGGCCAGTTCCAGATTGCCTGCGACCTGAATGATCTGCTCATTACTGACTAGATTACTAAGTCCGTCACTGCACAGGAGGAGAACTTCGCCTTCTTCCAGCTTGACGGTATCCAGATCCACCTTCACTTCAGCGTCTGTCCCAAGTGCACGTGTCAGCACATTGCGACGCGGATGATGAGAGACATCTTCTTTGCTGATCTGACCATTTTTGAACAATTCATTCACCAGTGTATGGTCCTCGGTCAACTGGATCACTTGTTTGTTTGCAATTTTGTATGCTCTGCTGTCACCAATGTGACCAATAACACCTTCCGTATCATTCAATAATGCCGCAACCACGGTGGTTCCCATGTTATGGTAATTATCGTCCGAAGATGCAGTGCGGAAGATCACTTCATTGGCATGCAAAATAGCATCGCTGAGTGCGGCTGACAAAGACGCATGTGAAAGACCCGGCTCAAGCGTACCCAGATCCTGCACCAACGTCTCTACCGCCAGGCGGCTCGCTGTATCTCCTGCAAGATGTCCGCCCATACCATCGGCAACAATGCCCAGGATATAACCTGTATCGAGATTTCGAATCCAGGCTGAATCTTCATTCACCGAACGCACCCGTCCGATATGGCTCACATGAACTGTTTTGATCAAAACGTTCTCACCTCAACTCCATATGCTTTGCACGAAGCTGACCGCAAGCGGCAGCAATATCATGTCCCTGTTCACGACGAATGGTTACATTAACACCCTGCTCCGAGAGAATCTTCTGAAAATTGAAAATGTCGCTTCTGGACGTTCTTACGTATTTGCGCTCAGGTACATGGTTGACCGGAATCAGGTTCACGTGGCACAACATGTTCTTAAGCACGCTTGCCAGTTCTGCCGCATGTTCCGGCTGATCATTTACACCACCGATAAGTGCGTACTCAAACGTAATTCTGCGGCCCGTTTTTGCCAAGTAATAACGCAATGACTCCATTACATCGTCAAAAGGAAAACGGCGGTTTACCGGCATCAATTTGGAACGCAGTGCATCATTCGGCGCATGGATGGAGATCGCCAAATTAATCTGTGTATCTTCATCAGCGAACTTGTAGATGTTCGGTACGATTCCACTTGTGGACACCGTGATATGGCGCTGACCGATGTTCAGCCCTTTTTCGTGAATCATAATACGCAGGAACGTCATTGTTGCTTCATAGTTCTCAAAAGGCTCACCTGAACCCATGATCACGATGCTGCTGACTCGCTCACCGCGTTCATCCAAAATTTTCTGGGCTTGCACAACCTGAGCGACAATTTCGCCAGCTGTAAGGTTACGTTTCAGTCCACCCAGCGTGGATGCGCAGAACGTGCATCCAATTCGGCATCCAACCTGTGTAGTTACACAGATGCTGTTACCATAGTTGTGCTTCATGATAACTGTCTCAATCGCATGATCATCATGCAGACCAAACAGGAATTTCACCGTTCCATCCTTGGATTCAAACTTCGTAATTTCAGTAAGTGTAACGAATTCAAATTGTTCAGTCAGTTTTTCGCGCAGCGCTTTGGACAGATTCGTCATTTCACTGAAATCATTCACACGTTTCACATAAATCCAGTCGAAAATCTGTCCCCCGCGAAAAGCCGGTTCCCCGTTCTCAACAGCCCACTGTTGCAGCTCCTCCAGGGAATAATCGTATATAAAAGGTTTCATTTTGTTGTCAACACCTATTCCTTCTTTTCTTTTCGTTTGGTTTCCTTTTTTAAGTTCCATTCGTCCTATTCTATCACAAAGACCACTTTACATCCATGTATACCCTTGATGCCTTTACTTCATGCATTATAACACCTCAATGACTGCATCGCACCCTATCATCACTTTTTACTGATGTTGGACACCTTCAGTCTAATCACAAAGAAATCCGCCGAAGTTCCCCTCGGCGGCTATCCTTCAGTGCTCTATTAAACTGTTAATCCGCTATCCTTGTCAACCTGGCAATGAAAAATCCGTCACTGTGGGCATACTGCGGCATGATTTGCACACCACCGTTCACAACCTTCCACTCGGCTGTTTCCATACCAGACCAGGCAGACCCTTCGGCTGCCTTGTAATCCGGATGCCGGTCCAAAAAGTCAGCGACCATATGCTCGTTCTCCACTGGCTCGATTGTACACGTGCTATACACCAGAATGCCTCCTGGCTTTAGTAGTGGTGCAACCCGATCCAGCAGTTCACGTTGCAGATTGGAGATATCCCGGATATCATCCGCTGTTTTGGTCCATTTGACATCCGGTTTGCGGCGAATAACACCCAGACCTGAACATGGCGCATCCAGCAGAATCCGGTCAAATGATGCCTCTGGATAACGTTCATCCAGATCAATAGCATCACCTGTCACCGCATCAATACAGCTGAGACCCAGACGATCTGCCTGATCCATAATCAACTGACGTTTGTGAGCATGTACATCATTGGCCACAATCCGTCCACGGTCCTGCATTTTCTCCGCCATATGGGCTGTTTTTCCGCCGGGAGCTGCACAGCAGTCCAGTACAGTCTGACCTTCTTCAGGCCCAACTGCCTCGGCTACAAGCATCGAACTTTCATCCTGAACGGACAGAAGGCCATCGCGGTACCATGAAGTAAGTGCCATATTGCCACCACTGCGAACGAGAATACCGTCCGGACTAAGCCGGGAAGGTTCCACGATTGCGCCGGCGCTCTCCATCTCTTGCATCAGTTTCTCACGTGTAGTCATTGTTGTGTTCACACGAACACTAACCGCAGGCGGCTCATTATTTGCACGACAGATCGCTTCCGCTGTCTCTTCGCCATATTGACTGATCCAGCGTTCGACCATCCACAGCGGGTGAGAATGCTCCAGTGAGATACGCTCAGCAGCAGGCAGATGTTTGGGAATGCGCAGTTCATCACGATTTCGAATCATGTTCCGCAATACTCCATTCACCATACCGGAGATGCCCTGATGACCCAATTTCTTAGCCAAATTGACGGCTTCACTCACCACCGCGTGTTCTGGAATACGGTCCAGATATAACATCTGGTACACGCTGATGCGCAGCAGGCTGCGAACCCACGGTTGCAGCTTGGATACCCCTTTGGCTACATAGCGTTCCAGAAAATAATCAAGGGTGTTCCGTCTCGCGATCGTACCATAGACCAACTCTGTAGCCAATCCGGCATCTGCCGGACTTAGCTCAGCCTCTTTCAAACGTCGATTCAGCTCAAGGTTACTGTAAGCTCCTTCTTGCTCTACGGCGCTAAGTACCTTTACAGCGAGTGCACGAGCAGATGTCTTAGGCCGCTCTGAGCGTAATGCACCATTGGCTGAAGCTGGGGATGCAGATGAATTCCCTGCACGACCCGACTTTCCCTGGTTAGGACGACGCTGGTTTCCTCCGCGCCCGGACGCATTTCCTGCGACTTTATGACCATTTCCTGACGGACGGCCCGGTGTATTTCCGCTCATCGCAGCACCGTTCCTGGTTTCAGGGTACCACCACGGGCAAAGTCAGCAGCTTGCATTACTTTTTTGCCTGCAGGCTGCACCTCAGTAAGCCAGAGAGAACCGTCACCTGTGCGAACTTCAATGCCGTTTTTGCCCAATTGTAACACTGTTCCCGGCTCAGCTTGTCCAGCATCCGAAGACGAGAGTACATCCGCCTGCTTCGGATTTGTTGCTGCCCAGACCTTGAAGACTTGCTCATCCCACATCGTAAATGCACCCGAGAACGGCACAAGACCGCGAATTTGATTGAACAATTCACGCGACGTTCGATTCCAGTCCATCTTCTCGTCATCCCGAGTCAGATTACGTGCATACGAAGCCTCGGCTTCATCCTGAGGGACAGCCGTTGTTTCGCCTGCAACCAGCCGCGGCATTTCTTCCTGAAGCAATTTGGAGCCTGCTTCACTAAGCTTTACAAACATGGAGCCTGATGTATCATCATCCGTAATCGCCACTTCTACACGTGAGATCATATCTCCCGTATCCAAGCCTTCCGCCATAAACATCAGCGTAACTCCCGTCACCGGCTCTCCATTAATAATGGAACGTTGAATCGGGGCACCACCGCGATATTTTGGCAAAAGAGAGCCATGCACGTTCACACAACCACGAACGGGCATATCCAGCACAGCTTTGGGCAGAATCTGCCCAAAAGCCGCAGTCACGATCAGATCCGGTTTCCATTCAGCCAATTGGGCTACAGCCTCTGGAGCACGCAGTTTCACGGGTTGAAATACAGGCAGGCCGTGGCGTTCTGCCGCAGCCTTGACTGGTGTTGGTGTTAGTACCTTTTTGCGGCCCTGTGGTTTATCCGGCTGTGTGACTACCCCGACCACGTTATATCCCTCGGCTATAAGCATATCGAGAGACGGAACTGCAAATTCTGGCGTTCCCATAAAAACAATATTCAAATCGATCACTCCTTAGTTACGACGCGGCCCAGTTTGATCGGCTGCAATTTCGTACACCTTTTCAGCAATATCCGTAAAGAGTACGCCATCCAAATGGTCAATTTCATGCTGGAATGCACGTGACAACAATCCGCTGCCCGTAATAATCAGTTCCTTACCTTCGCGGTCCAGCCCTTTCACAGTAACCGTCTCAAAACGACGCACATCACCGTTAATACCAGGAATACTCAAGCAGCCTTCGGGTCCAAATTGCTCTCCCTCGCTCGCAATGATCTCCGGATTGATCATCTTGATCAGCCCCTGTTCATCTCCGCAATCGATCACAATAAGCCGTTTCAAAATACCTACCTGTGGTGCAGCGAGACCTACGCCTTCTGCGTCATACATCGTATCTGCCATATCATCCAGCAGTTTCTGTACATTGGGTGTAACTTTGGTTACTTCTTTAGCTCTTTTGTGTAGTACCTCATCCGGTTCTTTCACAATAATACGAATCGACATGTTGTAAGCACCTTCCTAATTCTCATCATAATTTCAGAACATCAGGCTCATTTCAAAAATAGTACTGATTTTCTGCTATGTAGCAGGCATCAAAAACTGATTGTAAGATCGAGCCATCATTCATGTTGTTTTTAATCTATGTTTATACCGCTTGTTTACATCCGCATTTTACTACAAATGCTTACATTAACATTTGCGGGTCTACATCCAGACTAATTTGCAGCTTCTGCGCCTGAACATCGTCGTCCATGCGCCGGGCCGTCGCGAGCGCCAGTCCAATGGCGTCGACATCCCCCCGCCATTTTATCATACATTGGAATCTGTATCTATTCTTGATCCGAGGAATCGGTGATGCTACCGGGCCAAGCACGTCAAAGGCATCATTACTAAAGCGATCCAAACTGCCTAACCAGCCAGCAGCATTTGCCTTTTCTTTCAGTATTCGTGTGTAGTTCTCAGCCAGCCTGATCAGTACCGGAAGCTGCTCATGTGAGAAGGTCACCAAAATTAGACGACAGTAAGGCGGGTACTGCAAATTGCGCCGATGCAGCAATTCCTCACGGACAAACGAAACATAGTCATGCTGGCTCGCATGCCCAATCGAATAATGCTCTGGTGTATAGGACTGAACGAACACCTCGCCCGGCAGTTGATGTCGACCAGCACGGCCCGCCACCTGGGTGAGCAGCTGAAATGTTTTTTCGGCAGCCCGAAAATCCGGCAAATTGAGTGCCGAGTCTGCTGTTATGACACCAACCAGGGTAACATCAGGAAAATCAAGCCCTTTGGCAACCATCTGGGTACCCAGCAAAACGTCTGCCTTTTTTTCGCGAAACTGCTTTAATAACTTCTCATGCGAACCCTTTTCACTCGTTGTATCCACATCCATCCGAATGACGCGAATACCCGGAAACAGCTTCGCCAATTCTTCCTCTACCCGCTGTGTACCTGTACCGAAATATCGAATATGCTCACTGCCGCAATCCGGACACACTTCCGGCGCTGCTTCCGCATATCCACAATAGTGACAACGAAGATTGTTGGAGCGCTGATGATAGGTAAGAGAGATATCACACTCAGGACAACCTGCAACGTATCCACAACTGCGACACATCACAAAGGTGGAATATCCACGTCGATTCAGCAGAAGCACGGTCTGTTCCCCACGCTCCAACCGCTCTTCCAGCCCTTTGTGCAGAGCGCGGCTGAACATCGAGCGATTTCCATCCTTTAACTCTTCGCGCATATCCACAATTCGTACTTCCGGCAGATTGTTGCCCAATGCGCGGGTAGGCATCTCCAACAAAAGTGGTGCAAAGTCATCATTACTCTGTGAACGGGCAGCATAGTAACTTTCCAGTGAAGGTGTCGCTGAACCCAGGACAACAACCGCCTGGTGCTGCAGTGCTCTTTTTACCGCTATATCACGGGCATGATATTTCGGGGTTTCTTCCTGTTTATATGAAGTCTCGTGCTCCTCGTCCATAATGATCAGACCCAGACGACTGAACGGAGCAAAGACCGCCGAACGGGCGCCAATGGCAACCTTCACCTGGCCTTCCCGAATTTTACGCCATTCATCATAACGCTCTCCACCAGACAGACGACTATGCATTACGGCAACCTGATCACCAAAACGTCCTTTAAAACGCTCAACCATCTGCGGTGTCAACGCTATTTCGGGTACAAGCACAATGGCCTGCCGATCCTGTTCAATACAGCGTTGAATGGTCTGGAGGTATACCTCTGTCTTGCCGCTGCCTGTTACACCATGAAGCAAAAAGACGCCATGGCGCCTTTCCTGCAATCTACCATTGATATTATTATAGACATGCTGCTGCTCATCCGTCAGACTCAGTGGCTCGGTCGCACGGAACTTGCGTCCCTGATAAGGGTCACGAAAGACTTCGACGTCCTCCGTTATAACCAGCCCTTTCTCCTCCAACCCTTTGACTGTAGCCGCTGATACCTGAAGTGTGGACAGCAATTCCTTCATCCCCATCGGCAGCAGTTCTTTCATTTCCAGCAAAAAAGTGAGAACTTCCTTTTGCCGTTGTGCCTTTACCGGAAATGAAGTCAACGCCTGCTCCGCAGCCGCTGCATCCACAGCAAGATTAATCGACTTCATCGTTTTTTTATTCATCTTGTCCTTGATTGCCTGGCTTTCCAGCAGGACACCGTTAAGCAACAACTTCTTGATTAGCGCAGCATGATTCGGATATTTCCGGCTCAGTTGCTGGAGGGGGACCTGCCCACGACTTTTTACAAAACGAATAATATCTTGCTGTACCTTTTCTGAGGTCGATTCTTCTCCCCACACAAAAAGGACCTCTTCGCCTGAAGCCGAACCAGTCACTTGTCCATCCAGGGCATCTCCAAGTGAGATATACCTCTCTGCTTTTCCTTTCAACGCAGTCGGCACCATCACCTGCAAAGACAAAATGCGGTTGCTGGCATAACGTTCACTCATCCATTCAGCCAATTCGACCAAATCTTCAGACAACGGAGGAACGATATCCAACAGCTCTTGAATTGGTTTGAGTTTGAAAGTCTCTGTACCCGTGCGAGGTACCAGATCAATCACGAATCCCTGCACCGTCCGATGACCAAATGGTACACCTACCCTGCTGCCAATCTCAATCCATTCACGCATGGATTCCGGCACCAGATAATCAAACGGCCGGTCCGTCTCCTTCACCGGAACATCGACAATAACCTTGGCGATCTCCATATTAATTCCTCCCGGCAATGCGCTCCGCCGCAATCGAAAGCAACCGATGAGCAACCTCTTCCTTGGCTACCATCTGAAGCTCTTCCATCAAACCTTCACGGTCATAGATGTGCACCGCGTTGGTATCTGTTCCAAATCCGGCACCCGCCTGGGTGACATCATTGGCTACGATCAGATCACAGTTTTTCCGTTCCAGTTTCTCACGTGCATACATTTCTAATGAATTGGTCTCCGCAGCAAAACCAATCAAAAATTGATGGCTCTTCTGCTTACCCAGCGTTTCAAGAATATCTATATTTTTAATAAGTTCAAGCGATAATGTATCGCCTTTCTTCTTGATTTTCTCTGTGTACACTTCCTTGGGACGATAATCCGCAACAGCTGCGGCCTTAACCACGATATCTGCATCATCCCACTCACCTGCTACCGCATCATACATATCCTGCGCAGACTGCACCGGGATCACATGTACATTGGCTGGCGGCTGAACCTGGGTATTTCCCATAACCAAAGTTACATCTGCCCCCAGATCACGCGCTGCGGCTGCAATAGCAAAACCCATTTTTCCAGAAGAATCATTGGTAATATATCTCACCGGATCAATGCGTTCTATGGTGCCTCCTGCAGTGACTACAACCTTCTTTCCACTCAACAAAGCATGCTGTTCATTGCGTTCCCGTTTCTCAGACTCCTGCCGTTCAAAAAAACGTTCGACCACATCAACGATCGTTTCTGGCTCTTCCAAACGCCCCTTGCCAACATACCCGCAAGCGAGTTGCCCTTCACCCGGTTCGATCATCATAGTCCCGCGCTCAGTTAACAGACACATATTATGCTGGACGGCCGGATGATCATACATATGTACATTCATCGCAGGCGCAATCATTACCGGAGCCGTCGTTGCAAGTAAGGTTGTCGAGAGCATATCATCTGCCATGCCATGCGCCATTTTGGCAATGACATTGGCTGTTGCCGGAGCAACCAATACAAGGTCAGCCATATCCGCCAGATGAATATGTGAGACAACGGAAGGCTCCCTCTCATCAAAGGTATCACTATATACCACATTTCGGGTCAAGGTTTGCAGCGTTAGTTCGGTAATAAATTGTTTGGCCGAATTCGTCATAATGACATGGACGTCCGCTCCTTTTTGCACCAGCCTGCTGCATAATGTAGCCGCCTTGTATGCGGCTATGCCGCCAGTCACACCAAGCACGATTTTTTTACCGTTCAACATGGTTATCCCCCCGATATACGACGTTTATAATGATGAATAGAGAAAAAAATAACAACCTCTCGGTTGTCAAATAAATCCGGCTTGCGCCGTATGCAGTTGAAGAGCAGCCGCAGGCGGCTTACTCTTCTTCCTCTTCGTCCTGTCCTTTGATGACAACGAGCAGATCACCATAAATTTCTTCAAGTGCAACGCCAACCTGTTTATGGGATCTGGCATTTCTCAAATCCGTTTTCTCACCTTCACGAAGCTGTCTGGCCCGGCGGGAAGCGGCAACAACAAGGGAATACTTGCTGTCGACTTTGTTCATCATTTCATCAATAGAAGGATACAGCATATTTATAAAACACCTCTTTGCATTAGTATAATCCAATTACCCGCCTGACGAAATCAGGGTGCACCGCTAATTACGATAACCAGACTGGAGCTGCTCTACCTTTTATCCTATGACAGCAGCTCCACTAATTACCGCAATTTAAGGCGGCAAATGGATTATTTATTGATCTTACAATGTTCGGCGATAATGATGCTTTCTATTCGTTTACATGCCAAATCAATTTCATCATTAACAACAGCGTAATCGTACTGCTCCAGCAGACTGATCTCATCTACCGCGACGGACATCCGATGATCAATCGTTGCCTGACTTTCCGTACCACGGCCTTGAATGCGATCTTTAAGCTCGTCCAGTGAAGGAGGCAATAGAAATACAAAGATCCCTTCCGGGAACTTTTCTTTCACTTTTAACGCGCCTTGAACTTCAATCTCTAGAATGATGTCCCGACCTTCATTAATCGTTTTCTCCACAAAATCACGCGGTGTTCCATAATAATTCCCAACATACTCTGCATGTTCCAACAATTGATCTTCAGCAATCATATTCAGAAATTCTTCATGGCTTCTGAAAAAATAATTGACGCCGTGTTCCTCGCCCAGACGAGGCTGACGAGTCGTTGCCGATACGGAATAAATCAATTCCGGTACCCGTTTGCGCAAAGCGCTGCATACTGTCCCCTTCCCGACCCCAGATGGGCCGGACAACACTACCAGTAATCCCTTAGACATATTACACTCCATTTTATTCGTCGTTGTCATCATCTTTCGAAGAAAGACGATGGGCGACCGTTTCTGGCTGAACCGCAGACAGAATCACATGATCGCTATCCGTAATAATCACGGCGCGAGTACGTCTTCCGTACGTTGCGTCTATCAGCATATGACGATCTCTTGCCTCTTGTATAATCCTCTTGATCGGCGCCGATTCCGGACTCACGATGGATATAATCCGGTTCGCCGATACGATGTTACCGAATCCAATGTTAATGAGCTTGATTGCCATAATCAGGTTCTTCCCCCTATACATGCGACTCTTTTGCCGAAATATGACCGTTCATTCGATATTCGCCGCTTGCTCACGAATTTTCTCCAGTTCCGCCTTCATCTCGACAACACGGTTCACCAGAGCCAAATGGTTGGCTTTTGATCCAATCGTATTGACTTCCCTATTCATCTCCTGAATAAGAAAGTCCAACTTGCGGCCCACCGGCTCATCACTTTTCAGCAGTTCCCTGCTCTGTCCAAAGTGACTCAGTAGACGCGTAAGCTCTTCCTCTATGTTAGAACGATCGGCAAACATAGCAATTTCCATACCCAATTTATGCTCGTCAAAAGGGAAAGAGCCTTCTTCCTGCATTTCCGTAAGTCGTTGTCTTAACTTGTTGCGATGATCACTCACCACAGTCGGCGCAAGTGCAAGCATCTCGGTATGCAGTGATTCCAGACGACTGACCCGTCGTTCCAGATCACTGGCCAGATGAAGACCCTCGCGGGCGCGCATCTGCTCCAGACCTGACAAAGCCTCTTCCAACCCCTGTTGCAGGACACGCTCCCATTCGTCTTTCTGTTCTTCCGGAATCGAACTCGTCCCATCCGAGTGAACCATGACCTCAGGAAGTGTCAGCATATCCATAATGCTCGGTTTGCCCTGCATCCCATAACGGCTTTCCAACTGCTCTGCGGCCTGAAGATAGGCCCTGACCGCCTGCTCATTCAGAACAGCGGGAAGAGCCTGGTCCTCATCTTTTTCTTTCATTACATAAACATCAATCCGCCCACGTTTTAATCGGCTCTGTACCTTTTTCCTCAATCCATCTTCATAACACGTCCACTCTCTCGGGAGACGCATCATCACTTCGCAGTAACGATGATTGACAGACTTGATTTCCAATTGTACCTTGTAGCCTCCAAAATGAAAGGCGGATTGACCGTATCCGGTCATACTGAATGACATCGGCATCACATCCGTTACACTATTGTAATTGATTATTAGGGTTGAAACAAGTAGGACATTGATGCTCCGACTTCTCCCAGACATATTGGGTCAATTCGGCCGTCATACTATAGAACATAAATGGAGTCATCAAATAGATTCCTTTGAAGTGTTCTGTTGCTACATCCAGAAGCTCCTTAGCGATCTTGACACCCATTGCTCGACCTTCTTCTCCTTCGAGACCAGCCATCCGGGATCGCACTTCATCCGACAGCTGAATACCTGGAACCTCATTGTGCAGATACTCTGCATTTCGGCCGCTGGCAAGTGGCATAACCCCTACAAAAATTGGCACATCCAGGTGCTTGGTCGCTTCACTCATGGCTACGATTAATTCGGGATCGTAGACCGGCTGCGTCATAATATAATCGGCTCCTGAAGCAATCTTTTTCTCAAGACGCTGTACAGCCTTATCCAGATGTTTCACATTCGGGTTAAAAGCGGCACCGATCACAAAGCCTGCCTTCTGCTTGAGCGGTTTACCGGAGAAGGACACGCCGTCGTTTAACTGCTTGATCATACGTATAATTTCAAAAGAAGTCAGATCGTATACCGAGCTTGAACCAGGCAAGTCACCGAATCGTGCGGGGTCACCAGTTACAGCGAGTACATGATTAATGCCCAGAGCATCAAAGCCCATCATGTGAGACTGAGTTCCGATCAGATTTCGGTCACGACATGCAATATGCACCAATGGGCGCAATCCTGTACGATCCTGAACCAGATGGCCGAGAGCCATGTTGCTCATCCGGGTAACCGCAAGGGAATTATCAGCCAAGGTTAATGCATCTGCACCAGCCGCTTTCAATGTCTCGGCGCCTTTCATAAACTTTGCAATGTCGAGATCACGCGGTGGGTCAAGTTCGACGATGACTGTATGGCGCTGCTTGACCAAATCCACAATGGTGGGCTGCCCACCTCGTCCAGACCGTTCATCTACGTTCTCATGCAAGATAATACGCGGTTTCGACTCGGATGGATCAGGTTCCAGTATCGGAGCAGGTGTGTATTCAACAAGGGCTTGGGCAATTGCCGTGATATGATCAGGTGTCGTACCGCAGCAGCCTCCGATTATACGCGCGCCCAGTTCAGCGAATTGCACTGCGGTCTGTCCGAAGTATTCCGGGGACGCTCCATAACGGAACTGACCATCAACGTAATCCGCTGCACCCGCATTTGGGTAAACAGACATTGGAACACCGATACGGCCTGACACCGTTTCCATCGCCCGCATAATTCCGTTAGGACCGGAACGACAATTGAAACCAATAACGTCAGCTCCTTGCTCACGCATGATTCGAAAAGCTTCAGGCATCGTATATCCATCCAGTGTATGCCCTACATCCTCAACAGCGAACTGTCCGATTACGGGCAGATCACTCAGCTTGCGGGCCTGCAGAAGGGCGATGTCCATCTCCTCAATATCATAGAAGGTTTCGAGCAGAATGCCATCCACTCCTTCATCAAGCAGCGCAAAAATCTGTTGCTGATAAAAACGCTTCAATTCGCTTGTTGATACATTCGTCCGTTTTCCTCCACGAATGGAGCCAACCGCGCCCAGAACATAACCGTTTGCACCAGCTACTTCTTTGGCGATACGTACACCGGCACGGTTGACATCCTCCACCTTGGACTCCAGACCAAACTTGGACAACTTATCATAATTGGCAGAGTACGTATTGGTTTCGTGGATTTCCGTACCCGCATCCCGATAACGACGATGCACATCTGCCACCACTTCAGGTGAAATCAAATTCAACTCTTCATAAGAAATCCCTACCGGGAATCCCATCTGATACAGGAATGTTCCCATCGCCCCATCCCCTATGAGGACCCGTTCCTGCATTGCACTGCGTAAATCCGCCTTCATCCCATTTCCCCCCGCCTGACTGATCATTTCATACTAATGTAACACAAAAAACATCTGAAAAACGAAGAAAAATGAAATTCAGTCTTTAAAACCATCTGAACAAGTAGGAATTCATATTCCTGCAAAAAAAAGAGGCCCTCAGGCCTCCTTATTTAAACGCATTCTTTACGAAATGACTCCTTTGAAAACAACTTCAGCAGGCCCGGTCATGTACACGTGATTGTCGGCTTCACTCCACTCAATATGAAGATCGCCGCCCTTGAGGCTAATCACTGCAGTTCGATCCGTATGTCCGTTCAGAACGGATGATACCAGCGTTGCGCAAGCTCCGGTTCCACAAGCGAGTGTCGGCCCAGCACCGCGTTCCCACACACGCATGTCCACATAGCCGCGATCGCGAACCGTTGCGAACTCTACATTGATTTTTTTCGGGAACATGGGATGAACCTCAAGAAGTGGCCCCCAAGTCGAAAGATCGAAATTCACAGCATCATCCACATAGATGACTGCATGGGGATTACCCATGGAGACTGCTGTAAATTTAAACTCCTGTCCGTTTGCTTCAATGGAATGATCCACCACCGGATTGGCATCAACAGTGGTTGGAACTTGAAGTCCATTCAGGATGGGCTCCCCCATGTCCACACGAACGGTTTCCACTTTGCCATCACGAATGTTCAAGCTTACGGGTTGTACACCCGCACCGATGGTTTCAATCGTAATCTGTTCTTGAGTCACATGACCGTGATCATATACGTATTTGGATACACAGCGAATGGCATTGCCGCATTGCTCTGCTTCCGAACCGTCAGAATTCATAATGCGCATCTGAAAATCCGCCTTCTCCGAAGGCAGTATATAAACCAGGCCATCCGCGCCGATGCCGAAGAAACGGTTGCACCATTTTACAGCCAATTCTGCTGCATCAGCCGGAAGCTGTTGTTCTCCAAACACAACAATAAAATCGTTGCCGAGTCCATGCATTTTTGTAAATTCCATAACCTTGCCCACTCCTTTTGGCAGTCTGCTGCCAAAGCGTTATTCTTGCTCTTATACAGGATACCCCCGGACAATTCATATCCAACATTCCCAATAAAAAAGCTATCCTGCAAAATGCCGAGGGATCTGCCTCGAATCATTTTGAGGATAGCATAACGAAAACGATAAACAATTGCTATTGATTTTATGCCGAAAACTTTGTACTTTTCGGTACGAAGCGTCCAGGCCCCATCCGCCGACGGTTACGACGACCTCCCCACACGCTGCCAATTCCCATGAGGAAGGTTGGAATACCTGCGGCAACGATGGAAATGGCCCATTCGCGCATACCCAGTGGTACAGTTTTGAAGATAGGCTGCAGCGGCTCTACATACATGACCGCCAGCATCAGCACGATGGATGAAATGACTGCAAACACCAGATACTTGTTCTGCAATGGGTTCCGGTGGAATATGGAGCGGGAACTACGGCAATCAAATACATGAATGAGCTGTGCCAAAACGAGAGTAGCAAAGGCCACAGACTGGGCTTTAATGAGCTGACCTGGTTGATCAGGCGCGGCCTGCAGGGTAAGCCAAAACGCCCCGAGTGTACAAAGTCCGATCAATACACCCCGACTGACAATTTTCCAGCCCAGTCGTCTCGCAAAAATATTTTCTTTGGAGCCACGAGGCTTGTGTTCCATCAGATCTTTTTCCGGCTGGTCCACACCGAGCGCCATCGCTGGCAATCCATCCGTCACCAGGTTGACCCACAGAATCTGGATCGGCACGAGCGGTAAGGGCAATCCCATCATCATCGCGAAAAACATCGTTAGAATCTCGCCTACATTGGATGCCAGCAAATATCGGATAAACTTGCGGATATTTTCATAGATGTTACGCCCCTCTTCAATGGCAGCCACTATAGTAGAAAAATTATCGTCACTCAGGATTAACGCCGATGCTTCTTTTGTCACATCCGTGCCTGTGATTCCCATCGCAATCCCGATATCTGCTGCTTTAATAGCCGGCGCATCGTTCACGCCATCTCCAGTCATCGCTACGACATGACCTTTGCGCTGTAATGATTTTACAATACGCAGTTTGTGCTCAGGGGATACTCGTGAGAACACGTAAATGCCCTCCACCTGTTTATCCAGTTGCTCGTCCGTCATGCCCGCCAATTGTTGGCCGCTAAGTGAGGTCCCGCCTCGTGGAAGGATACCTAACTGGTGAGCGATAGCATCTGCAGTCGTGCCATGATCTCCAGTAATCATAACCGTACGTATGCCTGCTCTGCGACAAGTCGCAATCGCATCCCGTACCTCACGCCGTGGTGGATCAATCATGCCTGCAAGCCCAACAAAGACGAGTTGGCTCTCAGCAGCATGTTCATTTTCTACCTTTTCATTTGGCCGCACATCACGATAAGCCATTCCGAGTACCCGCAGCGCAGCCCCAGCCATGCTCTCGTTCGCCGCCATGACTTTCTGCCGCAGCGTTCCTGTGAAAGGTACGACATTGCCCTCCCACAAAATGTAGCTGCATTGCCCAATGAGCACATCCGGTGCACCTTTGGTGCAGATCATGCGCCCACCCTGATGATGAACCAGCACAGACATCCGCTTCCGATCAGAGTCGAAAGGAAATTCCTGCTCACGTGCATATAACTCCTTGAGACCAGTGGGGGTAAGCCCCATTTTGGAGGCCAGTGTTACGAGTGCGCCTTCCGTAGGATCGCCTTTCAGCTCCCATACCACGCTGTCTTCCTTGACGGTTTCATTAACATGATCTTTCTTTGTACCTTTCTTCGCTTCTTTCTTACTATCCTTATTGGTGTCTTTGCCTTTCTTTTTATTCCGCATCTCATCTGCAACACTCTCGATAATACTGGCATTGTTACAAAGTGCGCTGATCTGAAGCATTCTCCGCAATGTCTGGTCACTCTTCAGTTCCAAGGTACGGCCATTCTCCAGCATCTGCCCTTCTGGTGCATATCCATCCCCCGTGACCTTGATGCTGCGTCCCTCCAGCCACACGTCGGTAACCGTCATCTTGTTCTGGGTCAACGTACCCGTTTTATCCGAACAGATGACCGAGGCACAACCAAGGGTTTCCACGGAGGGAAGTTTGCGCACAATCGCTTTTCGCTTGATCATACGCTGTACGCCCAGGGCTAGCGCAATCGTTACAATCGCTGGCAACCCTTCTGGTATGGCGGCCACTGCGAGGCTGACCCCTGCCAGAAACATGCCTACTGCCGGTTGTCCATGCAGAATACCTGCAACAACAACCATGACGGTTAATCCGAGCGCTACAAAAATCAATATTTTACCCAGCTGTTCCAGCCTGTGTTGCAGCGGCGTTTCCTGTTCCTCCGTATTCTGGATCAGATCAGCAATTTTGCCCATCTCCGTATCCATGCCCGTCCGGATCACAACACCCTTGGCCGTACCGCGAGTGACCATCGTCCCCATGAATCCAATGTTTTTCTGATCTCCTAGCGGTACGTCATCCGCAGCTATGGGATGGCAATGTTTGCTTACAGGAACGGATTCCCCAGTAAGTGCAGATTCCTCTACATCAAGGCTGTTCGTGGACAGCCAGCGCACATCGGCAGGTATGCGATCGCCGCTTTCCACAAGCACAATATCCCCTGGCACCAGAAGTTTGGCTGCAAGATGAACTTCCTGACCCGACCTTAGCACTTTGGCCAATGGGGCCGACAATTGTTTCAATGCACGAAGGGAACGCTCCGCCCGGAATTCCTGTACAAAACCAAGAATGGCATTAAGGACGATGATGGCAACAATCGTTACAGCATCCAAGTATTCTCCAAGCAATCCGGACACCAGTGTGGCCCCCATCAACACCAAGACCATGAAATCCTTAAATTGATTCAGCAATAAAGTGATTGGAGATATGCGCTTTCCTTCGCTCAGCTCATTCGAACCGGCAGCCTTCCTCTTTTCTGTTGCAGTCTCTTCGGTTAATCCTTCCTCAAGACTGACGCCAAGAGTGTTACGAAGCTCTTCAACGCTTAGTTGGTGCCACTTGGTATGTTCCATGCTTCAAAATTCCCTCCCAGTCTGTATTTCCTCTGTAAAACGTCACACATACTACACCGGCTATGCTAATCAACAGGTTGTACGCGATGCCGGACAAACTACCTGCTCTATATGTATTCGGACAGGACCCTAATTAGCACCCGATGGCGAATCCTTTCCCTGATGGGCAGAATAAGCTAAAATAAAGGTCTGTGGTTATATCCGCAGTGGCAACCCGATTTTTGGCTATACAAAACAAATACGAATCTGCAACGGGTTCTTTTTTTACATATCCCGGTGTTCATTTCAGTTATAGATAGAGAGGACGTTGAAAAAAATGGCATTGGACGGCATCGTAACACGAGCGATCGTACATGAACTGCAAGGCTGCAAAGGTGGACGCATCAGCAAAATACATCAACCTAACGGCCATGATGTTGTACTGACCCTCCGTGCTCAGCGCGGAAACAGCAAATTGCTTATTTCGGCCAGCCCGACATATCCGCGTGTGCATTTTACCGAAAAAACGTTTGTTAACCCCACTGAAGCTCCGATGTTCTGCATGCTGCTGCGCAAGCACTGCGAGGGTGCAATCATCGAGGAGATTCGCCAGATTGGCATGGAGCGGATTATTCATATCGACGTGCGTCAGCGCGATGAACTGGGTGATGTTTCCGTCAAACGGATCATTATTGAACTGATGGGGCGTCACAGTAATATTGTTTTGGTGGATCCTATAACGGGAACAATTCTGGATGGGATTCATCACGTAACCCCGTCCATCAGCAGTTACCGGGTCATTATGCCTGGATTTTCGTATACCGAGCCACCAGAGCAGCATAAAAGCAATCCGCTTGAAATAAACAGCACTGAATTTGAAAATAGCTACTCTGCTTCAGAAGAAGAGGCCGCACGCTGGCTGGTGAATTCATTCAGTGGTCTTAGTCCTCTGATTGCAGGAGAGATTACCTCTCGGGTATCTGCCAATCAAGGTGACGATCATGCTGCAAGCAAAGGTGATGCTCGAATCGAAGCCGATGCACTATGGACTGCTTTTGAGTCCGTCATGGGGCCAGTAAGAGATAATACTTATACTCCTGTGACAGGGCTGAATGGCAAAGGCAAGATGATTTTCTCGGCCGTTCAGCTTCAGAGCATTCAGGACGCAGAGAAAACCTATGACACGATGAGCAAATGTATGGAGGATTATTACGGAGACAAGGCTGAGCGGGATACGGTCAAGCAAAGAGTCAGTGATCTGCTGCGTTTTCTGCAAAATGAGCGCAGCAAAAACATTAAAAAGCTGGACAACCTGAACAAGGATCTGCTGGAAGCCGACGATGCGGACAAATTCAGGTTATGGGGAGAACTGCTGTTTGCCTCTCTGCACCAGGTTAATAAAGGGGACAAAAGTGTGGAGCTTGTGAACTTCTATGATGAAGATCAAGCCAACATCACCATTCAGCTTGACCCATTGCTTACACCGTCTGACAACGCACAACGTTATTTCAAACGATATAACAAATATAAGAACAGTTTGGCTGTTATCCACGAGCAGCTTGGAAAAACGAAAGATGAGATCGACTATCTGGACAATCTGCTCCAGCAGCTGTCTATCGCATCCATGAATGACATCGAAGAAATTCGCGAAGAGCTTGTGCAGCAGGGTTATCTTCGTGACCGCAACAAAAAAGGCAAAAAAAAGAAGAAAAACGACCGCCCTACCGTGCATCAGTTTACTTCATCGGAGGGAATTGAACTTCTCGTAGGCAAAAACAACCTGCAAAATGAGTACGTCACCAACCGTCTGGCTTCTTCCAATGACACTTGGTTGCATACTAAAGACATTCCGGGTTCACATGTCGTCATTCGCAGCACAGATTTTGGCGAAGCAACGCTGGAGGAAGCTGCACAACTCGCGGCATATTTCAGTCAGGCCAAAGAATCCAGCAGCGTGCCGGTGGACTACACCTTTATCCGACATGTGCGCAAGCCCAGCGGCTCCAAACCAGGCTTTGTCATTTATGACCACCAGAAGACCCTGTTTGTGACGCCGAACGAAGAGTTGATTAAAAGTTTGCCTTCTACGATCAAAAACGGATAAAATGCTTGCTATTCATTCTTGATAGGCAGAAGAAAATCCCCCGAGACACTGTTCGGGGGATTTTTCTTTGTTGTCAATTAAATATGGGCGTCATGCTGTTGATTCATTATTTATTTTGAATATTAATTCATTTTAATGTATAATAATTCAATCATGAATCTATAAATACATTTCTAAGGATGTGTCCCATGACGCTAAATATCAGACCAACTCAGCCTAATGATATACTGCCGCTGAGTGCATTAATGCACGAGTATATCGTCGGCTTTTATAACAATCCCTGGCCTGGTGATCAGGCAATCGAGCTTTTGTTCAAAAACCTGCTTGATCAGCAGATCGGTGTTCAATTCGTTGCAGAGCAGGATGATGAACTCATCGGATTCGCTACACTCTATTTTACCTACAGCACGATGAGGGCAAACCGCGTTGCCATCATGAATGACTTGTTTGTGACGGAAGCTTGGAGAGAAGGAGAAGCTGAGACCAGACTGTTTGAACATTGCCAACAGTATACACGGGAACACGGATGTGCTTACATGTCTTGGATCACCGCAGCAACCAACGAGCGGGCACAGCAATTATTTGAACGCCTTGGAGCTGCTCGTGGCACATGGGTGAATTATTCCATTACCTAGCCAATAATAGGCAATCAAAAAGGACATAGAGACATGGCTAGCGACTAACACTCACCCCATCTCTATGTCCTTTCTTTTTTTCATATTTAATTTTAGCACGATGACATCCGATCCCTTATACCCCCGTCTCATACAACGTATGAAGAGAGTTTCCGAATCAAGACTTCCCGGCGGCAGCCCGGAGTTTACCGAGTACATCAACGGTAACGGTTTTGCTGCCCAGATCCCCGTGGAATACTACCCCTTGTCTTACACCATGGTAATCGGAACCACCTGTTTGAATTAGTCCAAACTCCCGTGCCAACTCGGCATATCTGCGCTCTTCTTCCGGTCCATGATCCGAATGAACCACTTCAATCCCGTCAGGATGAGCGTCCATCAAAATGCGACGAACCAATTCATCATCTCCGTATAAACCAGGATGGGCAATTACAACAGCACCGCCCGCATCTTTAATCCACTTGCATGCATCTTCCGGTGCAACGCTGGGAACCGAGACAAAGCCTGGTTGGCCTTCAGCGAGATAACGATTGAACGCATCCCTCATATCAGCAGCATATCCTTTTCGTACCAACACATCGGCCATATGAGGTCTGCCGATACTTTCATCTGGTTCCAGCGGTCGGCCAAGACCATCAATGACTTCCTGCCAGCTGATTTCAAGTCCTAGCTCCTGCAGCTTGGCAATGATCAAATGATTTCGTTCTTCCCTCGCTTCCCGAAGTCCGCGCAGTCGATCCAGAAATTGCTCATCTTCTGTATTCACATAATAACCAAGCACATGAATATCCTTGCCGCCTGCGCGGGTGCTGATCTCTACTCCTGCCACAACGTCAATCCCATATTCACGGCCAGCCTGCTGTGCCTCGGCTACACCCGCCACGGTATCGTGATCCGTCAGCGCAACCGCAGACAGTCCTCTTTGTTTGGCAAGCTTCACATTCTCGGCAGGCGGCTGCATTCCGTCCGACGCTTGGCTATGGGTATGAAGGTCACACCGTCCGTTCAATTGATGCATGCACAACAGCTCCTTTTTTATATCGAGTGGTTATCAGAATGGATTTAAAAATGAATATGAGCCTCTTATTCCGCCCGTTGTTCTTCTGATGTTGTCTGCTCCTGCTGACGCAAATAATTCAGGAAAGCGACTGCCGACAAGGGCAGCAATGAAGATTTCAGATGTATGGCGTAGAACTGTCGTTTGAACTCAAGCCCACGAATATCCACGATATGAACCAGTCCAAGGGCCAGTTCATGCTGAACCGACGAAGGGGAAACCATCGTGATACCCACACCGGCTTCCACCGCGGATTTCACAGCACCTGTACTGCCAAGTTCCATTACCACATTCATATCCTGTGGATCTATATTTCTCTTTTGCAGCTGATCTTCCATCACCTGACGGGTACCCGAGCCTTTCTCCCGCAACACAAATGCGTAGTTTAGCACATCTTCCAGTTCTACTTCCCCATGATCTGCCAAGGCATGTCCTGCTGGAACAACCAGCTTCAATTCATCCTGCATGACCGGTTCTACAATCATATCCGGGTGATGTACTGGCGCTTCAATCAGGCCAAAGTTAAGCTGATGTTTCAAAATATCGTCCATAATTTGCGTAGTATTCATCACTTTCATGACGATCGAGATATCCGGGTATTGGCGTGCAAAAGGACCCAGCATCCGCGGCAGCACATACTCACCTATCGTCAAACTTGCCCCGAGCTGCAATCTCCCTTGCAGCATCTGTGTAAATGCGGACATCGCCTCATCTGTCTGTCTGACCAACTCAACACTGCGTTTGGCGTGAGGCAGTAATGTCCGGCCGGCCTCGGATAATTCTATTTTCTTGGTGGAACGATGCAGCAGCTTGGTCCCAAAATAATCCTCAAGTGACTGAATCTGCATCGTCACCGCAGGTTGTGTCATATGTAATGCTTGCGCAGCCGCTGAAAAGCTTCCCTTCTCTGCTACGGTATAAAAAATATGCAATTGATGAAAATTCATATCTTCGCCCCTCTTCTGTACGCTTTCCCCATTGTAGCCGATTTCGTGAATTCCAACAAAAAAAGCATGCAGCTTGTCTGCATGCGAGGTAACCTGAATATATCAATACGAAAATATGGATTATTCCAAACTTACTTATGCTTGCGACTGTTCTTAACCAAAGTCATTCGTCTTGAATGTCTTAGCCAAGAATAATACGATTTTAAATCCCGCAGTTCAATCGTCTCGGACATCTTCCCCAGAAATGTAACTACAATCATCTTATGAAGCGGATTGCCAGCAATATCATATTCCCCTTCAAGTTCGGAAAATTCAGCAACCACGACCAGATCTTCGTCGATCAGGTATACATCCTGCTCATTACGGTAGTATGGTGTAATGCGGTCCTGTTTCAGACACTCCCATAACCATGCCGCAATATGGTCATCATCATTACGTGCCGGCTCAATACGGTCTGCATACCGCATCTTGGCATGATGGGTAATGACGATGTCGGCCACTTTTTTGTCTCCAAGAGCCACGAAAAAAGGCTCGTACGTGCTCCAACGTTGCATCACCTTATCACGCATGGGAATCACTCTCCACCAGATAGGACTTTCTATCTATTTATTTACCCAATATATTACAACATAAGTCCCGCAACCTCAAGGCGTAAGTTTCAGATTTTTCACGAAATCCAATTTACGCGCATAATTCAATAAAAGAGCGGCCCCGAAGAGCCCCTCTGGTTAATCGTTTCGAAATGTTCAGTGGCAACAAGTTTACTGTCCATTCCCAAACCGTTTTGTTATATCCCGTAAAAACTCGTCTTGTCCATTGTTTTGCTAGCATACTCTGTTTTGATCTCATTCCGGTAGGAACGTTCAACCTTGCGCACATAGGAAAGTCTGTTCACATTTTTCATCGTATCCTCAGCCCGCTCTGCATTAACATACATGACAACATAATGCATACGGCGGGAGATGTAATGAACGGTACCATACTTTTCGAGATTACGAGCTGCTTTCAAATCACTGACCCAAATAATGAATCCTGTCCTTTCCGCAAACATCATTTTCCCCGCCTTTCTATAGTGGAGACCGGAGCCTCGGAAAGGTCCGGTCTGTCATAATTTATATCCTTATCAACTCTTTAGCTACAACCGCACTTGCCTCCGCTACCGCAGCCGCCCTTCGGATTCGGATCATTGCTCGGTACCTTGATGGTCGTTGACACGGCGAATGCAATCGTCTCCGACATCTGGAACAACATATCGTCCAATGCCTTTTCCGCCTGTTTGAAGCGGGCTACCGCCTCAAAACGTTCCAACTCCAGCTCCAGCGCCTTAACCTGATCTTTGGCCGCATGATAGTCCGGGTGAAAATGTCCGAAACGCTGTGTTTCTTCAAATAGTTCCTTTTTGGCGTCCAGCTTGCGTATTCCTGCCTGAATTTCAGGGCTCGTCTCCACTTGCTGCTTCCAATATAAATAATCCGATACTTCGGCTGATTGGTTAATCATGTCGCCCAGTTCATATGCGCCCGTTAACACTTGGGCCATATCGACCGTGTTCATTTCCGCTACGCTCATGAAATTCATCCTATCTATATATAAAGTTCTACTTAACGTAGACTACTTCATCATATCATATCCCCGAAAAGTTAAGAAGAGTTTTTCCTGCAAATAGAAATAGAGAACATGGGATCTGCTTTGACAACGGTGATCAAGTTTATGCATGGTCCGGAATAATCAGGCGGATTTGTTTCCATTCGTTAGGGGAAAAAGAACAGCATACTGCGGAATCTGTACCACCGTCGGATATGGACCAGCCCGTTAATGTCCAATCTTCATGACCGTGAATTTGATCAGGGATCACATAAACGGTCGTGCTGCCCAGCTTCAGACCCAGTTTTGTCTGCCATTCAATGGCTTTGGCAGCAATCTGGCGAGCTGTTGACACATGATACCCCCGCCACTCGTTATGCCACATCTCCGGGATCTCTCCGTAGCCTGGAAACAGAGCCGAGTGCTCTGTAATGGTATGCTCCTGTTCATACGTGTGAAGATTGGAATCAATTTGAATGAGCCCTGCTCTTCCACGAATATAAAAGGGTTCCTTTTGCACCTCAATTCTGCCATTAAACTCCTCTGTTCCAACTATGGCCCCATCTGCCACGGCATATATCCATGCGTCCCTTATTTTGACTTTATCCATTGTTTCGTTCTGATTAACATCCTGCCCAGCGGTCAGGTTAAGTCCGTCTGCCTCCTGCCCCCACTGCCGGATGGCTGGCTCCACATGTTCAGGCACTCCTGAGGCAGCATACCGTCCAAGAAATTTTATCATTTTATCCGCTGTAAAGCCGATGTCTGTTGCAACAATGATTCGTTCTTTGGTTATCCGGTATATGGACATTCGATCACGACTCACAAGCTCAGCACCCAGTTCAAGATTCCAGCGGACTTGTGGAGTTACATCTGGCGGAACCATAATTTCAAAGTCAGGCTGAACAAAAATTGTATTCTGTTCCGGATTTTCTGCCTGGTCATTCGTAAAGTTCAATAAATTTTCAGGGGCAATCTGCCATCGGTATAACAGCTCTCCAGCAGCCGATTCACCTAGCTCCCCATATCCCAAGCCTACGAGCATATGGAGCCATCCCCGGATATGTGCTGAGAAGGTGGATCCTGAAGTACTTCCACGCCCCCCACTTTTATTTGCATTTTCCAGTCCATCGTTGTTTAAAATGCCTGGCGTAATACTCAACCATTCATTTACCCGTGAAGCAAACATCAACAACTGATGACGAAAATGCTGATGTAGAGGCTCTGCTACACCATATCGGTCCATACATACACTAAAAATTTCTCGATGCATTGAAGACCATGACAATGTTAACCAATATCGAAGTCGGTCAGGCGACACATGCATCCGATTATGCACCTTTTCAATTAGACCCAGACTGAGCAGCAAATCAATAACAAGGGCCACATGGACTGGGTACACATCTGCATGATCGTAACTAATATCCAGTTCCGCAAAGTCTTCAGGACTCAAAACCGTCATCCGGCTTAATCGCTGCACCAATTTCTTGTGAATAGTCCCCTTACTTGTTAATAAAAGCCCCCCTTGATCTCGACCTTCTCTTACCACCCAAGCCAATATATGAAGAAGCTCTGCAGCAATGTCCGGCTTGGCCTCTCGAACAATCTTCACTTTCTGGACTTCATAACTGGATATGGGCTTATCTTGTGTCATTTCATCTTGGAATACATGCACCTTCTGTTGTGCGAACATACCCACCCGTGCTGCATAAGCAATGGTTAACAAAGAAAATAGTGATTCTGGTATGTAATATAGGTTTTCGCCCCAAGACTTGCGCACAGCTTTGATCCACCCTTTATTCCTGAGTGCTATAAACGCCGTCATTGCTTCAGCGCGGCTAAGACCATCCACAGCCCACTCTGCAGATGTCAGCATGTTGGAAAAGGGTTGTCCGGCATATTTGTAGAAAAACACACCAAGTACGGTTCTTTCAACGCTTGAAAGCTCTTTTAATGAATTCACATCCAGATCACCTTGTGTATGCATTGCTTATCATGCCTTTCCCCTTATTTTAAGCAGAGATGTAAACAGATTTTCATTGCAATTCATGAACAATTTTGTACTCGTATCCTTGTTCGACCAGAAACATCTGACGACGTAATGCAAACTCCTGTTCCTTACTGTCCTCGGATACTAGGGCATAGAAATAAGCTTTATTCTCTCCGGACTTCGGTCTTAGAATGCGACCCAATCGCTGGGCTTCTTCCTGCCTTGAACCGAAACTTCCGGATATTTCAAGTGCGACAGCAGCATCCGGCAAATCTACGGCAAAATTAGCAACCTTGGATACTACAATCGTTTTGATCTCGCCTCGCCGGAACGCTTCAAACCATTTCACTCGCTCTTGCTGGGACATCGTGCCTGATATGAGCGGCGCTTCAATTTCCCGGGCAATGCTCTCAAGCTGATCCAGATACTGTCCGATGACAAGTGCTGGCATCCCTTCATGATGCCCCAAAATCCGTCTGATCACGGCCAATTTGGCCGGATTTTCAGCCGCAAGACGAAACTGATGTTTCACCTCCGCTTCCAAATAGTTTGATCGAAGTTCGGGAGTGAACGGAACACGTATTTCCTGGCACTGAACATTCGCAATCCAGCCTTGCTGCTCCAACTCTTTCCAGGGCATGTCATATAGCTTTGGACCAATTAGCGAAAATACATCCTGTTCACAGCCATCCTCACGCACCAATGTTGCTGTCAATCCCAGTCTTCTCGTAGCCTGGATATCTGCAGTGGCCCGAAATACAGGTGCTGGCAGGAGATGAACCTCATCATAAATGATGAGTCCCCACTGACGTTCACTGAGCAATTTAATGTGAGTAAAATCAGCATCTTTCGACTTTCGATGTGTAAGAATCTGATAAGTTGCCACAGTCACAGGTTTCACCTGTTTTTTCTGACCGGAATACTCACCAATCTGTTCACTCGTTATCGTTGTTTTGTCCTGTAATTCCTGAATCCATTGCCGCACGGATGTGGTGTTCGAGGTCAAGATAAGACATTCACATTGCAGACGTTCCAATACAGCCATCCCAATAACCGTTTTGCCTGCACCACAGGGAAGAACAAGCAGACCACTGCCTCCCATGCCTTCGCTGCCTTCAAAAGCATCCACAGCCTCCTGCTGGTATGGGCGCAGCCTGAAGCCTTCCCTACTTTCGCCGGGAGTCTCTGCTCGCCATTCAAACGGAAGACGGGTTCCATTTCTGTATCCCGCATAATCCAGCACCGGATAACCCAAACGGGTCAATTCGCGCTTCAGTAATCCGCGCTGCTCACCTCCAAGCATGAGTTCATGAGGATCTACACGTTCCATCCGAAAAGCCGAGATGGTCTTCATACTGCTTAGTTCATCCAGCAATCGTTCATCTTCACTGACGAGACGCATTTTCCCGTGATCTGTCTCTGGCTGCAATTTCAGCTTTCCATATTGATCCATAATCCTCTGGATATCTTGAATCAGGGCGGAAGGAACATTCCAACGAGACACTGATTCCAAACTTGCTATCACTTGATCAGCACTCCATCCGAGTGCAGCCGCATTCCACAACGATAATGCAGTGATGCGATATGTATGAAAAGCCGCAGGTGTCTTCACCAGTTCTGCATACATTCCCAGTTGAGCTCTTGCATGATCAAATCCGGGATGGCCCACTTCAAGCAATACGGTAAAATCACGCTGAACAATACAGGCGTCCGTTTTTTCCATTTCGCTACCTCCCTAACTTTGAAAATTGATCTATCTGTTCTTTCGGGTAACAGGCATCACAAAAAGTCCAGTTTCGGGGTCTTCCGAAATTGAACCTGTATCGTACAACAGTTCGATCTTAACTCAAGCTTTATTACGGTCCCTACAAAATGCAAAAAAAGCATCCTATTCATACCTTGGTATGAATAGGATGCCCAACTATACTCAAATCATTCGGCTGTATATCCCTTAGCCATTGCGATAAATAGTTTTACAGCATGTTGCATGGCATCCTCATCAAAGTCAAACTTGGGATGATGATGCGGATAGATTGCATTTTTCTCCGGGTTGCCTGCTCCGACAAACATAAAGCAGCCAGGAATCTTCTGCAGGTAATAAGCAAAATCTTCAGCCGGCATCAGCATCGGTGATTTCTGTACATGGTCTGCGCCAAATACATCTACCGCTTCCTTGAAGAACCGTGCCGTTTCCTGCTCATCATTCACGACAGGAGGATATCCCATAATATAGTTCAACTTCGTCTCGGCACCATAGATCTCTCCGGTCTGAGCCACAATCGTATGCACACGTTCCTTCATGATACTGCGTGTCTCTTCATCGAAGGTTCTCACCGTACCCGTCATTTTGCATAACTCGGCGATGATATTCTGTGCTGACCCCGCCTGCATCGTGCCAATCGTCAATACTGCGGGACGCAAAGGGTCCACTGAACGACTGACAACCGTCTGCAATTGCATTACAAGAGCGGAGCCGGCTACCAGGCTGTCCACTGTGGATTGCGGCATGCCGCCATGTCCACCTTTTCCTTTGATCTCAATATAAAAGTCATCTGCCGCAGCCATCATCGGCCCCGGGGTACTTGCTGCCACGCCTACAGGAAGTGGGGTCCATAGATGAATACCATAGATGACATCTACCCCTTCCAGTCCGCCGTCTGCAATGACCTTGAGCGCCCCACCTGGAAGCAATTCTTCTGCAGGTTGGAACAAAAAGCGAATCTCACCCTTGATCTCGTGTTTATGGCGACTGAAATACAGTGCCGTGCCCAGCAAAATGGATATGTGACCATCATGACCACAGGCATGCATGGCTCCTGCTTGTTGTGACGCATATTCAACGTCCTTCTCATCCTGGATCGGAAGTGCATCCATATCTGCACGAAGCATAACGACAGGTCCGGGCTTGTCCCCACGAAGGATACCTATAACCCCGTGTCCGCCAACGTGTCGTCTCACTTCAACGCCAAAGCTCTCCAGCATACCCGCTACAAAAGAGGATGTCTTCTCCTCATGAAAGGAAACCTCAGGATTCCGATGAAGATGACGACGCCATTCTACCATGTGGATTTGCAGGTCATTCCACCATATATTATTTGTCATGTCTCTCCATCCTTTCGCTCTCTATACGGGACTTTCATCAAGCCCGAACCTTCCTCTTGAAACCTATTGCTGTATATTGTAGCAGAATTGGAAGAAAACCGATACGAATGACCGCTTGAAAGCTTGCACGGGAAGGGGAAACATACTATCATAAACTAGAGAAAAGAACGAGATTTATACTCTCGGAAGCTTATGAGGAGGATCAGACGCTTATGATTTTTGAGAATACAGGCTTGGACGGCTTGAAGAGCGACTTGGCATACCTGGATGAGAGCGCCGAGAAAGTCGGATTTGTCCGGTGGCAATGGGAATATTATCGTGCTACATATGACTACAAAATTGAAGACGAACAAACCAAATCGGAATACTTTGTACGTATTAATACCCGTGCGATCGACGGCAAACTCGAAAAACCGGATACGGTTCTCGCAGTTGAAGCTGTTTATCTTGGAAAAGCAACCTTTCCGCACGGTCTGGATTATGACTCTACCGTACCACAGCCAGTCGTGAAGCTGGCGGCCCAAAAATTACAGCAGCTTAAAGAACTGCTGGAAGCATAGGCTGGGCCGAACCATGAAACAACAAACGGCCCAAACGAAAACGAAGAGAGGCACGCCGGATTTTCAACTGCTAATCCTCACTTTATTGTTGGTGGGCTTCGGACTGGTGATGGTGTTCAGCTCCAGTTCCAGCATTGCAATTGCAAACAAAAGTTTTAACAATGATGCCCTGTTCTTCACGAAAAAACAACTTATGTGGGCGGTTATCGGTTTAGTGGGCATGTTTTTTGCCATGAATATCCGATTTAACAAATACAAAAAGCTTTATGCACCGTTTTTCCTGTTTACCACGGTGATGTTATTGGTTGTTTTGGTTTCAGGTGCGATGTTGAACGGTGCACGAAGCTGGATTCGTATCTTTGGATTCAGCGTCCAGCCCGCCGAGTTTGCCAAAATCGCTATTATTCTTTACCTCGCTGCACTGATTACCAAAAAGGGTGAACGGTTCAGGGATCTTAAGACAGGATATATTCCCGTGCTGGTCATTGTCGGGTTCATTGCAGGGCTGATTATGCTGCAACCTGACTTTGGTACGTGCTTCATTCTCGTGGCTACTTGCGGTCTGGTCATCTATGCAGGTGGAGCCAGTATGAAACACATTATGGGTTCCATTTTATTGGTAGTGTTGGGAGGAGCATTGGCTCTTGGAGCGAATGCCTTGTTTTCTTCCATGTCTTCTCCGGATGATAGTTCTACGGTTTCTGTTAATGAAGTGAAGCAGAACTACAAGATGGGTCGGATTCAGGCTTTCTTAGACCCACTATCAGATCCAACTGATGGAAGTCTTAACCTTTACCGCTCCCTTGTTGCCATCGGGGATGGAGGCATCACTGGCTCCGGGATTGGACAAGGTACGATGAAACTGCATTACTTGCCCAATGCCTATAACGACTTCATTTTCTCCGTCATTGGGGAAGAGCTTGGCTTTGTTGGAACTGCCCTGTTTTTGTTGGTCTACCTCTACTTCATCTGGCGAGGCATTATCGTCTCCCTTCGCTGTCCCGATCCATTCGGGACGCTGGTCGGTATTGGTATTATGGGATTAATTGCAATCCAGGCCTTTATCAACATTGGGGGCGTGACCCAGACCATTCCGGTGACAGGGGTTACTCTTCCGTTCATCAGTTATGGCGGTACCTCACTCTTTGTGATGATGGTGGCCATGGGTATCCTGCTCAGCATCTCACGTACCAATAATTTGGACGTCATCAAGGAAGAGAAAACGAAGTCGGTGACAGTTCAGACACAGACTCGCACCTCTCCTGCTCTTCGTTCACGTGAATCCATCCGTCGAATTCGGTAAATGGGACTGTTCCTACCGGAACAAATCATGTACCCCTTCAATAGAAAAAAGCAACACCAAAAAGGCTGTGCATCCGGTGGGGTGCGCAGCCTTTTTGTGTGAGCTCGGTTTCGTATACTCGGTACACTCTGTCTATCAAGATGGAAGAACCAAGCCATTATAAAGCTGCTCTTCCATCACGGATTGCTAAGGTTTACAGATCGTCGCCTCTGAAAGATACGCCTTCTACCTTTACATTGACTTCAACAACACGTAGTCCGGTCATGGTCTCTACCGCTTCTCTTACATTCTGTTGAAGCATGCGGGAAACTTCATGAATCGGTGTCTCGTACAGGACGATGATGCGCAGATCAATGGCTGCTTCCAGCTGGCCGACCTCCACGCCTACGCCTTTTTGTACGTTTTTACCGCTCAGTCGCTTCGCCCAGCCCTCTGACAATCCTCCAGACATTGCGGCAATTCCGGGTGTCTCCATCGCAGCCATTCCGGCAATTTTCGCCACTACGTCATCGGCAATCCGGATGTTTCCGCCCTCTAGTTGAAGTTGTTCTGCCATGCCACATCCTCCTTCACTTCGTTACTCGTATTTTAAATCCTTTCCACCCCAAAAAGCAAATTAAACTCAAAAAGATGCGTTTACAACCCACCATGATTTGGTTATATTGAAATATGAAAATAATCTCATAAGTGTTTCGTAATAAATAAAATAATAAGTTACCGAGGTGTTTGCTGTGAGAAACCGAATTTCATCCATTTTGCTGATTGCTTTTTTTGCTCTCAGCGCCGTCGCCCACTACTTGAAATGGGATTCGATTCTGCAATTCGTCATTTCAGCCATTTCGGTTATTTTTGTGGCCGGTTTTTTAGGCAAAGCCACCGAAAATGTAGCCCATTATGCCGGACAGCGGTTAGGCGGATTTTTGAATGCTACATTCGGCAATGCCGCCGAATTGATCATCGCCATTTTTCTCGTAAAAGAAGGATTGTTCGACATGGTTAAGGCCAGCTTGACAGGCTCCATAATTGGTAACCTGCTGCTCGTGCTTGGTTTAAGTATATTTGCTGGTGGGCTCAAGTATAAAATCCAGAATTATAACGTATCTCTTGCCGGTCTAAACGGCTCTCTGATGATCGTAGCCATCATTGCCCTGTTTATTCCAGCCGTCTTCCTGAATACCCATTCCATCACACAGAAGGATACGAATACACTCAGTCTCATTGTTGCAGGCTTGCTGATCCTTGCCTACATAGCGTGGTTAGTGTTCTCCATGGTTACACACAAGAACTATCTCGCAGATGTCACGGTGGATGAAGATGAAGAATTGCCTCATGAACATGCACCCGAGTGGTCCAAGAAAAAATCAATTCTCTATCTCGTTCTTGCAACTGTCATGGTTGCCTTCGTCAGCGAATGGCTCGTTGGTACCCTTGAGGTGTTTACCGAACAATTCGGACTCAGCGAACTGTTCGTCGGAGCGTTCCTCGTTGCCATTATCGGTAACGCCGCGGAGCATAGTGCAGCCATCATGCTTGCCATGAAAAATAAAATTGGTGCGGCCGTGGAGATCGCAGTCGGCAGCAGTTTGCAAATCGCACTCTTCGTTGCCCCTGTACTCATTTTTGTCAGCTACTTTACAGGCAGAACGATGGATATTGTATTTACAACGATTGAGCTGGTCGCTATTGGCGTAGCCGTATTTATCGCCAAGTCCATCACCCAGGACGGTTCAACGAACTGGTACGAAGGTCTGCTCCTGATGGTCGTGTATGTTATTTTGGGTGTATCGTTCTTCCTTGTATAGAAGATACACAGAAAGTATAGCGTAAAAGGCAGCCTGGAAATCCTATTTCCAGACTGCTTTTTTTCTTTTACCAATCTCCCCTATATTTCATTAATTAACTGTTCCTATTCAGACGCACAAAAAAAGCATGCAAACACCTGCATGCCTTCTATTCTGACCCGCTATTGCAGGCTATTGCTCATTCTTCTTATTCAAAGCTTCATACAGAATTGCCAGATTCCGCTCAAGCGCGCTTACCATCTGCTTACCAGTACCTTCTGGAAGAAGCCCTGCACGAACAGCAAAATCGACTTCCTTGGAGAACCCATACATCTGTGTATCCAATACTTCCTCATAGAGAGGGCAGTAGCGGGTAGCCAGATTCTCCATCTGTACTTCAATAAGCTTCTGTATTTTATCTGCATCTTCTTGAAGAAGACTGATCGCTTTCAAGTGCAACTGGTCCTGCAGATCAGATGAAGTCATGCATTTTTCCCCCCTATGTCCCAAAAATCGCGTAAAGACGTTCTACCTCTAATATTAGACGAAATCAGGAGCTAATACAAGAACCTGACCAAAATAACCATACAACGTAAATAGCTTTATCCCTGCCTAATCCCCCTATTCTAAGAGGTTTTGCCGTACACCTGAATTGTCTCATGCAAAAAAAGCATCTCTGCCATAATAGACAGAGATGCTTCTTAGTGCCATTACTCGGATGCGATGCTCACATTCAGTCCATGCTTGGCAAATACTTCTGACATGGCTGCTTTGGCTTCAGCTGCATCTGGGCCATGAACGTGAAGTTCATAACTGTGCGTGCTGATCAGCGTTGTGAACAGCCCAAGAATACTTTTTACGTCGATATACTTGTTCTCAGAATGAAGTACAATTGAAGAAGTAAACTTGCTCGCTGTTTGAGCAATTTCCACTACCGCCGCATTATTACTCGACATAGGAATCCCTCCGTCTTTTCACTTTTGGTATCATCTATTAATTACCACTACATGATACCGTGAATCCGCTTTCCTAGCAACAGCAAAATACTGTTCCTACTTCAGTTGGTCCGGATTGAGGCATTCCAGTTCAGGAATAACGAAAATACCGTCTTTGCGAATCAATACATCATCGAAATAAATTTCCCCACCACCGTAGTCCGGACGCTGAATCAACACCAGATCCCAGTGAATGGAGGAACGGTTTCCATTATCTGTTTCTTCATATGCCTGCCCTGGCGTAAAATGCAAGCTGCCTGCGATTTTTTCATCAAACAGAATATCTTTCATTGGGTGCAGAATATGTGGATTGAATCCAATTGCGAATTC
This sequence comes from Paenibacillus sp. FSL K6-0108, assembly GCF_045040695.1. Lineage (NCBI taxonomy): Bacteria > Bacillati > Bacillota > Bacilli > Caryophanales > Paenibacillaceae > Paenibacillus > Paenibacillus sp. FSL K6-0108. The sequence goes on from NZ_CP150288.1 coordinate 5,250,063, forward strand.
ACCGATATGACGAGCGCCATCATCAGAATTCAGAATTTCATTAAGACGTTCTGTATCGTTGCTCGTCGCTTCAACAATTTTACCGTCTTGGAAGGTGAATTTGATATTCTCAAAAGTCACTCCGTTATACAGCGTTGGCGTGTTATAACTAATCGTTCCGTTTACGGAGTCACGTACAGGGGCACTGTACACTTCGCCATCCGGAATGTTTTTTTGGCCAGAACATTTCTCTGCACCGATATCTTTAATGGAAAAGCTCAGATCTGTTCCTGGTCCAGTAATACGGACTTTATCCGTGCGTTTCATCAGGTTAGCCAGTGAATCCTGCGCTTTGTCCATTTTGGCGTAATCCAGGTTACATACGTCGAAATAGAAATCTTCGAACGCTTCTGTGCTCGTATTCGCCAGTTGTGCCATGCTTGCATTCGGGTAACGAAGTACAACCCATTTCGTATGTTTTACCCGTTGCTCGCTATGTACCGGATGGGAATAAAGTGAGTTGTACATTTTCATTTTTTCTTCCGGTACATCGGACAGATCATTCACGTTTTCCCCTGCACGGATGCCAATATAACAATCCATTTGTTTCATTCGGTTCAGATCAATTTCTGCCCAGGTTTTCATCATTTCTTCTGTCGCATTTTTGAGCATGGCACGCTGAACCGTCTTGTCTGTCAGCTGTACAAAGACGTTTCCGCCTTTATTGCCTACTTCTTCAATAATTGCATTAATCAGATCGCGTTCCGTACCAATCATCTCAACCAGCACATTCTCGCCGGGCTGTACATCTACAGAGTAGCCCACCAGATTGGCTGCGAGCTTCTGAATTCTTGGGTCCTTCATCTTGTAAACTCCTCCTGTCATCCGCCATTCCTGAATTGAACAACGGTAAATTACGATACTATTGTAGCACGCTACAACGATCCCGTCAGCAGGTAGTCCCGCAACTCAGCTACTCATAAGCCCTGAAGTTTACATCTGTGACAAGAGCCTCTTTATTCATTTTACTTTTCATATCCTTGTAGCTTACCTGGCTTTCCGAGGAAAGTCGTAAGGGCAAACTGGTTTTCCGATCCACAGTTAAATGGTACACCGTTTGCACCTCTGCCTGTTTCATCATCTCTTGCATCGATGTTTCCCCTCTCTCCCACACATTGCCCAGATCCTCCTCAAGTTTCTTCTGGTTGCCTCCCTTAACCGCGGTTGCCTTGTGCATATACTCTGCCCGAATCGCATTCATCTCGTCATTTAGCTGAGCCAGTGCCCAGGTTTTAGCGTCTTTCGGCGCAAGTTCAATTCTCAGTATTTTTGTTCGACGACCTGAACCATACTCGGATTTTATCGTTTTGTTCAACCGATCGATAGTTTCCATTTGAGCGATGGGATTAAAACGGGATAACGAGCCGCGCAGGGGCTCATGCTGAGCAGTTAATGCCATCCACTGACCTTTTTTTCGTTCAAAAGATGCACTGAATCCACTCGGTTGCCCGTTGTGGTTAACCACTGTCGTATTTACTCCTGCAGCAGTTACGGCTCCAGGGAGTCGTGTTTGCAAGGTCAAGCGGTCATGGTTCTCCAGTTTTCCTTCAAATTTAAACTGATTTTCGAACTGCCCGCTGCTTTCGCGTCGCAGTCCCGCTTCCCCATCAAAACTCAGCTTTTCTTTACCTGCAATTCCCGATAAAGCCAGTGAGAATAATTCCTCCGGACTTCGATCTCGCTCCAACAATCCACAACCAGGAGCACATAATACAACAATGCTCAGAATCAACAATAACCCGCGAACATACCAACGGTTCATCATGTTCTATTCCACCTTTCGGTCAACTTTCTCCATAGCCTGCCCCTCCCTTATTTGCTTATACTTCCTTCCTTTGGCATCGCCTCTGCAAAAAATAAAGAGAGGACGACTCCACAATCGGAATAGTCCTCTCTTAACGTGTAACTTGCTGGTCTTCCATGACAATCCGGTTTCGACCGCCATGCTTCGCATCGTACAAAGCCATATCAGCCCGGTAAAATAACGACTCCACACTGACTTTCTCATCCATCCAGTTCCATTCGGCAATACCGCTGGATACGGTCACGGAAGGCCTTGTCTCTTCTGCAACCCTAGCGCGAATGATTTCGGCATATTCCAATGCCTGACGAGCACCAATCTGAGGCATATAGATGGCCAGTTCTTCCCCGCCCCATCTGGCACAGATATCCTCAGGCCGGACAGAACTCGTTACAATGTCGCTCACCTGTTTCAGTACCTGATCACCTGTTTGATGCCCAAACGTGTCATTTACCTGTTTAAACTGATCAATGTCCACAACAACCAGTGAACCACAGAATTCATGAGCCTGACGTTCATGGATCACACTATCCAGGTAATGTCTCACATACAATCCTGTCAGCATATCCAGGTTTGCCAAGCGTCGCACCTCGGCGTGAAGGGTTGCATTGGAGAGAGCAAGTCCAATATGAATGGACAGCATCTGCAGCAGACGATAATTATCGTACGAAAAATACTGTTTTTTCGGATGTCCAAGCAAAATGGCACCCTTCACTTCACCATTTACACGAACGGGTGAAGCTATCAATGACATTGAACAGGTCAGATCCATGAAGACCGAGGACACTCTATCGTATTTCGAATAGTTGGATAGAATTAGCGGTTCTTCCGTTTGATACATTAAACCTGCGATTCCATAGTCCATTGGAAACGATTTGCGACATAACTCATTTACATTGGATGACATCACTTCGAATTGATCTGTACTGTCATTCAGTTGGAGGATACAGCACGATTCAGCCTGAAAGATGTCCTTCAACTCCTGCTCGGAGAATTGATAGATCTCCATTAGCTGCAGACTTTTATTCAAACGTTGTGTTAGATCATTGATTAGACGAAGTTCTTGGATTAACATATTTGACTGCTCGTGCAGTTTGGCATTTTCAAAGGCAGTCCCTGCAGTATCCGCCATCATCGTAATGAGCTGCAGATCGGAATCCTCCATTAACTCCTCATTCATCTTAATATGAAATACGCCATAGATCCCTTGCTTGCCCTTTAGAGGAAGGCCAACCTCCAAAATGCGATATTCACCTTCATCCGATCGAACAACTACGAGCTTGCCTTCCATGAATGATTGTACACAGATATCTTCTCCACGTTCATGAACAAGCAGCGGTTTGATGCGGGGGTTGACACTGTTCTGATCCTGAGACATATACAATGTCATGCGGGTCGTTGGGTATAAGTAATCAATACTGTCAAACACTTCATCCAGTATGGCATCCACATCCATTTTGTCATGCATCCGTTGAACGATTTGGAACAGAATCGATCTTCGGTGTTCTTCACGGGCAGTCTGTTCATGAGCATGTAATAGATCCGTCATAAATATGTATTCAAATCTTCGGTAAAAGCAGGTACGATAATGCAATGCCTCCGATCGAACAACGGCTTCAGACATGTCATCCTTATTTTGCTCATAGGTCACAGCGGTGAAGACAGCAAATACATCCTTGTTCGTCCTGGAGAAAAGAGGTTCGGCCATTAAATGGTACTCTCCATTTTCAGTGAATCCACGTAATGACTGAGCCTGTCCCGATTCAAGGCATTGCATCACAGTCGAATGTACATCCAACGATGGAGCGCCTTCACTTCCTTGCGCCAGACAGATCCCTTCTGTATTCCATACGTTGTATATGATCAATGATCTGTCTGAGTGTGGCCGCCGTTGGGTATGCCAGTCGGTATATGCTTGTTGCAGCAGGCTTCCCAAATATGAAAAATCAAAAGGTGTGATGTCCATTTTTTGCATCCAAAATACATGCGCTTCGTGAGGAGCGGCAGAAGATGCGGAATCGCCCGAACTTCCCGAATTCAAGCTGGTTGGTTTACTTCTTAGATGTTCTAACATGTCAGGCGCTCCTTTGCACCGTTTTTGCATCCACTCGGATGCATTAATCTGCAGACGTTATCGCAAACCTGCAAATCCTATGCGATAACCTTAATGTACAAGATGATTTAAAGTTAAGATACAATCTATTTTACTCCCTTTAAAGCTTTTTTGCATCCATATTTCAGAAAATTGTCCCATTATTTTGGGCCTATGGACCTATCGACAAATTTAGACGTTTTTTTGCTTTTATCACGCGCTTGACTTTAGTTCTAGTAAACTGTAATATAAATTGTTGATGAAGACTACTAATGGGTCTTTAAATTTGGGCATTACCGGTTGTGTCACCCTCATTCTTTTTGTTGCTTTCAGAACAGCGGCTGAACTTTTCTGATCGTTAATATGCGTGGCTTGGCCCGCATCAACAAATTGGAGCGCAAACAGAGCCCTATATGAACTTTAACTAAAAAGGAGCTACTTTAAACATGGCACGTTACACTGGTCCTAAATTTAAATTGAGCCGTCGCCTCGGCATTTCCCTGAGCGGAACAGGCAAAGAATTGAAACGTCCTTTCCCTCCAGGTCAGCACGGAGCTAACCAACGCAGAAAAATGAGCAACTACGGTATGCAGTTGCAAGAAAAACAAAAATTGCGCCACATGTACGGTCTGGGCGAGAAGCAATTCCGCACTCTCTTTGCTAAAGCGCAAAAAATGCAAGGTATCGCAGGTGAAAACTTCATGTTCTTGCTTGAGAGCCGCCTTGACAACCTCGTATATCGCCTTGGATTTGCTAACTCCCGCGCAGGTTCGCGTCAGTTGGTATCCCACGGTCACGTAACTGTAAACGGCAAAAAAGTCGACATCGCTTCTTACCAAGTAAGCACTGGCGATGTAATCAGCCTGCGTGAAAGAAGCCGCGGTCTTTCTTCCGTTAAGGAAGCTTTGGAAAACCGTTCGCATCTTCCGGCATACGTAGAATTCAACGATACTGCTCTGGAAGGTAAATTCATTCGTTTGCCTGAGCGTTCGGAATTGTCCCAAGACATCGACGAAAAACAAATCGTCGAGTTCTACAACCGTTAATCGTTGGAATTTCATTAAAGCTTTACACCAAACAGCTGTCCGATATTTCTCGGCAGCTGTTTTTTTTATTTCGAGAGAAACAAAGAGCAAAATAATAAGGTTGTACCTGCACCTAATGCATGGATATGCCCCCACTCCTATACACAGTTAATCTATTTTCATCCACACTCGGACGCTCAATGCTTCCACGTTTTACTGAAATTCTTCCCCCCCCTCATGATATGTAGTTCAATTCCGCATGATATATATCATAATCCATGGAATAATGGCATTTTTCGACCATTGCTTGTATTTCTCAGGCATGCAAACCAGCCTTTTTATGCTATAATAAGTGCTGTTAAAAGGAGGAAGACACTGAATGGTTGATGTTAATAAGAAAAAGCCCGATGAACAGCCTGCCCGCAAGCGCAGTTTTGCCCGCAGACTGGGTAGTTTCGTCAAATGGATGGTTGTCCTGGGATTCATGGGGGTACTATTTGTAGGCGGTGCTCTGATGGGATACGTCAGTTCCATTGTGAAAGACGAACCCGTCCGTTCAAGGGCGCTGATTGAACAAAAAGTCAGCGAAAACTCCATCACAGGCTTTGCTTACTTTGCCGACGGCAGCCCGATCGGTCAATTACGAACAGAAGAAGACAGGCGTCCGGTCACCTTTGACCAGATCCCGCAGAAAGTTATTGATGCAGTCATTTCGATTGAAGACAATCATTTTTACGAACATAAAGGTGTAGACATGAGCGGAACGCTCCGTGCCGTGAAACAGAAAGTGCTGAAAGAATCTGTTCAAACCGGCGGAAGCACACTGACTCAGCAATTAGCCCGGCGTGTATTCCTCAATCTGGATCGAACCGAGGACCGGAAAGTAAAAGAAATATTACTTTCACTCCGACTCGAACGTTTCCTGACCAAAAACGAAATTATGACCGCGTACCTGAACAAGGTTCCTTTTGGTAACGGCTCCAGTGGATATAATGTATATGGAGTTAAGGCAGCTGCCAAAGGACTGTTCAATATTAATGATTTGAACAAATTAAACACAGCTCAGGCTGCTTATCTTGCAGGATTGCCTCAGCTCCCCTCCTCTTACTCAGCCTTTAATGGAAAAGGCGACTTTGTGGAGGACAATTTTGAGCGGGCAATCAATCGTCAGCATCTGGTCTTGCGCCGAATGCTGGAACTGGGCAAAATTAATCAATCCGAGTATGACGAAGCTCTTGCTTTTGATATCAAGAGTTCTCTCGCACCCAAAACCATCAAAGCTTACAATACTTATCCATACCTTATGATGGAAACGGAACGACAAGCTGCACAGATTATCATGAAACAACTGAATGCGGAAAAATCTGAAGGCACCGATGCCAAGGCAGACACAGGTTCGGATTCGGATACGGGTACTGAAACGCCGCAGAAAGAAAGCAGTGCCTTGCTGGAAGAAGCCCAGCAGCAATTGCGTACAGGCGGATATCGTATCTACACGACCATCAACAAGAGTATATACAAAACGATGCGTACCATTGCTGAAGATGACAGCAATTTCTCTGCTGACGATCCCGTGAAGGGAAAGGAACAGACTGCTGCCATGTTGATCAATCACAAAACAGGAGCCATTCTCGGCATGATTGAAGGCCGTGATTTCCAGGATGAGCAGATGAACTATGCAACCCAGATGGTGCGTCAGCCAGGTTCAACCATGAAACCTATCGCCGCTTATCTGCCTGCACTCGATGAAGGACTTGTTCAACCGGCTTCCATTATTGATGATTCACCGATAATTCTGAAGGACGGCCAGACCGGCTTCCATATTCCGAAAAATGCCAACAATCGCTACCAAGGACTTGTGACTGCCCGTAGAGCACTCAACTACTCGCTTAATGTTCCTGCCCTGAAGCTGTTCAACGAAGATGTTGGTATCGACAAATCATGGGCTTTTGCCAAGAAGCTTGGGATTACCACCATCCAGCCGATTGATTACCAAGCTCAGACTGGTGTTCTCGGAGGTCTTCAGTACGGTGTGACCGTTGAAGAGCTTACCAATGCCTATGGAGCCATTGCCAACAATGGTGTGTACAATGACTCCTATATGATTAGCAAAATTGTAGACTCCAAAGGGAATATCGTATACAAACACGATCCAGAACCTGTTCAAGCTTTCTCAGAACAGACGGCCTACCTGATGACAGATATGCTTCGCACCGTTATCACGGAAGGTACAGCCGATAAAGTTCGTGAAAATTACAAGTACTCCAAGAGTGTGCCGATCGTGGGTAAAACAGGTTCAACCCAAAACTATGCGGATGTCTGGTTTGAAGGCTATACGCCGGATGTCACATTGGGTGTGTGGGTTGGATACAAACAGCCAGTAAACACACTGGAAACCAAATCACAAAAGAAACGTGCTCAACAGCTGTGGACCCAAATTATGAATCAAGTCATTGCTACAGATAAAGAGATGTTCGTAACCGATTCATTTAAGAAACCATCCGGAATCGAGACACGAACCGTATCCGCTTATAGCGGCAAATTGCCAACTTCGCTGACTGACAAGTTTGTCACTGATATTTTCAACAGCAAATTTGTGCCGAAGGACAGCGATGACGGTGTCGCGAAAGCCAAATATATCACCTACAATGGTGTCAACTACATTCCGCGTGATGAAACACCTGGAGATATGACGAAAGAGAAAACCGTCATCAAACGCAAGAAACCAATCTCTGATCTCATCAAGGAACTGCAAAGTGCATTCTCACGCATGAGTCGTCACGAATCACTTGCATATTACCTGCCGGAAGATGCCGATGCAGACATGCCAACACAGATCGACCCAAGAACGGATAACGGCAAAGCACCAGATGCACCAGGAAACGTGAGAATCTCCGTTGCCAACGGGAACGCCGTGATTACGTTTAATGCAACACCGGAAAGTGACGTGGTTGGTTATCGCCTGTATCGCTCAGTAAATGGTGCCGGATTCCAAAATCAAGGGCAGGTTGTCCTGACGGGTGAGTCCAGATCATTTACCGCATATGCCCAAGGTGGAAACTTCGCGTTCTATGTTACCGCAGTGGATGTAGCTGGTCGTGAGTCAGCTCCTAGCGCAGCAGTTAGCAGTGCGGGGATGGTAGAGCCTCCTCCAGATGAAGAAATAAATGAACCGATTAATGTTCCGGGAACAGTCGTTACACCGGAAGATTCCCAGAATGAGAACACCGCAACTACGGCTCCGGCTGCACCGGGTCAAGTGAGCGTGTCGGCGCTTTCTCAAGGATTGCGCATTCAGTGGGCTTCCAATCCGGAATCGGATGGCGTTCAAAGTTATGCTGTTTATTTTAGTGAAACGGGAGCAGCCCCTTACACCAAAATTGGCACGACTTCAGGTACCTCCATGGACTATGGAGTGCCTGCATCCACCAGTGGATGGTTCAAGGTATCCGCCAGCAACAGCGTAGGCGAATCTGAGCCGTCCGGAGCCGTTCCTTTCCAACCGTAATACAGAGTTATCACGTTTTCACGCAAAACCCCATTCTCGCATTTTGAGGATGGGGTTTTATTTTGCATTGATATGAAAAAGCAAAAGCCTGATCCGCTATAAGACACGGATCAGGCTTTTGAATTGGAATCATGGGACATGCAGACGCACTACCTCTGCTGGTTTATGCTTTAGTCTTCAATGGTTGATAGATCACCTGTCGGCAGATCCAGCTCCCAAGCTTTCAACACACGGCGCATAATCTTGCCCGAGCGTGTCTTAGGCAGTTTATCCTTGAACTCAATCTCACGCGGAGCGGCGTGAGCAGACAAGCCCTCTTTTACAAATCGATAGATTTCTTCCTTCAGCTCCGGTGTCGGCTCATACCCCTCACGGAGTGCCACAAAGGCTTTGATAATCTCTCCGCGAGTTACATCCGGTTTGCCAATAACGCCCGCCTCTGCTACCGCAGGGTGCTCTACGAGCTTGCTCTCCACTTCAAAGGGGCCAATGCGTTCGCCTGAAGAGTTGATGACATCATCAATCCGGCCCTGGAACCAAAAGTAGCCATCTTCGTCCATATAAGCGGAATCACCGGATACATACCAGCCAGACAGTCGGAAATACTCCTCGTATTTGGCCGGGTTATTCCAGATCTTGGCCATCATGGATGGCCAGGAAGTACGGATAGCCAGGTTCCCCATGCTGTATGGCGGCAATTCCTGTCCTCGATCATCAATAATGGCTGCTTCAATTCCCGGTAATGGACGTCCCATGGAACCAGGTTTAATCGGCATGCCCGGGTAGTTACAGATTAACTGTCCACCCGTCTCCGTCATCCACCAGGTATCGTGAATTCGCTGTCCATAGGCTTTCCAGCCCCAACGGACTACCTCGGGATTAAGTGGCTCACCGACAGACATAACGTGACGGAGACAGCTCAGATCATGTTGTGCAATGGTCTCTTCGCCCGCTCCCATCAACATGCGGAAAGCCGTCGGTGCACTGTACCACACGCTGACTTTATTTTTCTCAATGGTGCTGTACCAGTCTCCTGGACTAAATCGTCCCCCTCGAATAACGTTGGTCACACCATTCAACCACGGTGCAAAAATCCCGTAGGATGTACCTGTGACCCAACCCGGATCGGCTGTGCACCAGTAGACATCATCCTCACGCAAATCGAGTACAACCTTACCGGTGTAATAGTGCTGAATCATCGCATTCTGGACATGGTATACACCTTTCGGTTTGCCTGTAGAGCCGGAAGTATAGTGAATCAGCAGACCGTCTTCCCGAGTCAGCCACTCCACTTCCATATCATCCGAAGCAGCGGACATCTCTGCATCAAAATCGATGAGTCCTTCTTCCGTCTGCGGACCGCCGCCTACAACAAAAATATGCTTCAGTTCAGGCAATTCCGAACGTTTGATTCGTCCCAATAATTGAGGAGTCGTCACCAGTGCAACAGCTCCGCTATCCTCCAGCCGATCCTTCACCGCAGTTTCCATAAAGGCTTCAAATAAAGGACCGGCAATAGCCCCGACCTTCAATATGCCCAACAGACTAAAATAGAGCTCGGGACTGCGTGGCATAAAAATAAATACCCGGTCGCCCTTGGCGATGCCATATTTACGCAGAACGTTACCGAAGCGATTCGATTGCTCGCTTAAGTCAGCAAACGTGTACGCCTCTTCACGCGAAGCATCACTGTATAATAGTGCCGTTCTTCCGCCTCTTCCTTCCAGCACATGACGATCTATCGCTTCATGCGCCATGTTGACTTTTCCGCTGGCGTGCCACGTAAAGTGCCTTTCTACCGTTTCCCAATTAAATCGGCTTCGGGCCTCCGTGTAATCGCCCAGATTAGATTCAGACACAACCGTTTGCAGCATCTCACCATGTGCTTGACTCATGCTTGCCAGCCTCCTTCAACTCGACATTTCGATTCCCACTATGGGTCACTTCTGATTGCCTTTGTGTTGACTGAACTTCCAGTTAGCGCTTACATTAGTAGAGAGAACTTCTCATCATGTACTTGCCAGGCCAAACCGATGAACCTCAACTGCAGTTGAATTGTGAACATTTTTTGTCTACGCAATTATAGCAAATCTTTTCAATCATCGTCTATGGCTTTTCAAATTTTTGGTTTTTTGCTATAAATATGTGTTCAAAATGATCGGTTTTCAGTACCAAGAAGATGGGATGAAGCTAGAAATGGAGTAGCGGAGCGTAGGGAAAACTACGTGAGTAACTACAATGTTTCCGAAGGAAACATACTTCGCAAGCATCTGCTTATTTCGGCTGAATTCCATATTCGATGCTGATGATGCCACTAGGCATCCTTCGTAATCAAAAGCGGACTTTTTGAACAACCTCTATAAGTAGGGGGAGAGAGGAGCATGAACTATGGAGCATATCAAGGAGCATCATATGCGTTCCATCTTCAAGTCCGGCCACCGAATCATCATTGAGGGACCCGTTCAGGCCGAGACGATTAAGCAGCTTGAATTTCATACCGATTTGGATGCCTTCCGGCGCCCTTCGGAACAACAGATGGCATTGGCGGAAATTGCGGCATTGCCTGAGGGTCGAATCATCATAGCGCGGGAAAATGAGACCATTGTTGGTTATGTGACTTTCCATTATGCAGATGAATGCGAGCGTTGGTCGGAAGGCAACATGACCGATCTGATTGAGCTGGGCGCCATTGAGGTTGCGGATTCCTACCGCTCTCTCGGGATTGGACGCGAAATGCTGCTCACCGCGTTTGAAAATGGACAGATGGAGAAGTATATCATATTCACAACAGAATATTATTGGCATTGGGATTTGAAGGGCAGCAACCTTTCTGTGTGGGATTACCGCAAGATGATGGAAAAATTGATGCAAACCGTAGACATGACTTGGTACGCCACCGATGATCCCGAGATATGTTCACATCCGGCGAACTGCCTCATGGTCCGCATTGGCAGCCAAGTGCCCATGGAATCGGAAGAGCAGTTCGACCGTGTGCGATTCCGCCATCGGTTTATGTACTAATCACGAATTCAAATGGATGATTTCCGAATACGTATACATAAAAAAACCGCTATTCGTAAACAGTTCATCATGTATGATCTGCTCCGAGGATGCGGTTTTTATTTTTATTTAACTTTTTAACATGCTCAACATCCGTAAACCTCGTGGGGTTACATATGTTCCAGCATATGTTCCACAATACGGTGGGAGCGCTGGGAAGACTCCACCGTAAACTCGGCAAAGTTCACATGCGCCGAACCATCCGCTTTGTCAGACATGGCACGAAGTATAACGAACGGAACACGGTTCATGAAGCTTACTTGCGCTACTGCAGCCCCTTCCATTTCCGCACATGCCCCATTCATTTCAGTATACAGCATGTTCACCATATCCTTGCTTGCAATGAATTGATCTCCTGACAACACTTTGCCGATCATATAGTTCGCTCCCTGCGCTTTGCAGGCTTCCTCAGCTAATGCAATAAGCGATGCTTCCGCAGGGAAGGCCGACGTCTCCTGATAAGGAATAACCCCGCGCTCAAATCCAAGTGGGGTCACATCCATATCATGCTGCACACATTCGGACGAGATGACCATATCCCCAATGTTCAACTCTGGATGAACGGCACCCGCAACACCTGTGAAAATAATACGATTAACCTGAAAACGATCAATTAAAATCTGTGTCGTCACTGCCGCATTCACTTTACCCACACCTGATTTGCAGACCACAATCTGCTTACCCAGCCACTCGCCAGCAACATAGGTAATACCGGTTTGTTTTACAGTCTCCAGTTGCCTCATGCCAGCCAATAGAAGTTCTACTTCCTCATCCATTGCACCAATGATACCGATCGTTTCACGCATATTCTGACCTCCTATATAACATTCTGCATGTTAACACTGGACTCATTGCCCTCAAAGTATGTTTTTCCGTTTACGTTTTGAGCCCCACTCAGCAACAAAAGCTCCGTTTCCGGAGCTTCCGTAATTTCACTATGTAGAGAGAATGACTTCTCCCTTTCTTATTTAAACTACGTCTGCGTGGCTTACAGACAGACGAAGAATCGTTTCGTGCGGTAAAATAACCCGTGGGTTCTCCACATTTTCTTTCTTCATCAGCTTGGTCAGCAAACGCATCGCTACAGCGCCCAGGTCATACATTGGTTGAGCTACAGTAGTCAACTGAGGACGGACCATGGAAGCCATACGAATGTTATCCACGCTAATGATAGAGAAGTCATCCGGTACTTTCAGACCTTCATCCTGAATGCTGTGGATAGCGCCAATAGCCATCTCATCTGTCGCAGCAAAAATTGCTGTTGGTTTTTTCTTCAATCCGAGGAAGTATTTCATCGCTTCCACTCCGGATTCATAACGATAGTTACCAATGCGGACGAGATCCTCCTGATATTCCATACCCGCTGCTTCAAGCGCCTTCTTGTACCCTTGGAAACGTGCATAACCATTGGCAGGATCTTGCAGTGTACCACTGATCATGGCGATCTCCTTGTGTCCATGACGGATCAACGTATTTACCGCATCAAATGCCGCAGCTTCGTGATCGATATCTACAGAAGGGTATGTGCCCTTCTCGTCACTTGTTGCACAGAGAACAATGGGTACAGCCGCTGACTGGAACGCTTGAATATGCTCATCCGTCACAGTTCCACCCATGAAGAGCAGACCGTCAACCTGTTTCTCCAGCAACGTATTAATGACACGAATTTCTTTTTCTTTCTTCTTATCTGCGTTACACAAAATAATGTTGTAGTGATACATGTTCGCGATATCTTCAATCCCGCGGGCGATCTCTGCAAAGGTTGAGTTCGAAATGTCCGGAATAACGACCCCGACCGTAGTTGTCTTCTTGCTCGCCAAACCTCTGGCTACCGCATTCGGACGATATCCCAGCCGATCGATGGCTTCATATACTTTTTTGCGTGTCTGTGGCTTTACATTAGGGTTATTATTAACAACCCGTGATACCGTTGCCATAGAGACACCGGCTTCACGTGCCACATCATAAATGGTTACCGTCACAGTACTTCTCTCCATTACCAGTAAATTTTCATACCATTTTCATTAAGATTTATATTACGACAAATTTATGCATTAATCAATTAAAATAGGCTTTAGGACTCACGCAGTGCTTTCGTGATTGTGGTTGAAGTAATATCCGAGTGGGAAGTATGCCATACAGGTATTCCCTTTTTGACTAGAATCGCCTGCGGAGATTCGTGCTTAACACCCAACTTGTCCGCTGCTTCATTGGACACTGGGCGATCTTCCACAACATAAATGATCCCGTATTTTACTTGTTCATCTGGGCTGTTTTGCAAATAATCGTTCATCTCCTGATAAGCATGTGCACTAATCGGGCAGCGTGTACTGTGCTTAAACAGAAGCAAAGGTTGATCCTCGGTAGCCTCCACTGCGGAGTTTAGCTGTTCAATACTTGTCATTTTAGTCATGTCAGCCATTTGATATACATCCCCCTTTACCAGGAATACCGCTATGTTGAGCGTTTTCACTCTACGATATCTTAACAAAAAGCGGGCGAAAAAGCCAATTTTCATGAAAACAAGCATTTCGCACGTCAAAATTAGACAGCATTCGAAAAGTGCGCCTGCCATACAAAACCGGATAATTGACCTAATCTTCGCTGGGTTGTTTCAATCCATTCCACATCATTAGACTTTTGGGCGTAGCCCATAATATCCAGCAGCAGGTTAATTCTCTCCTCGACAGCACGCTGCATCCGATGTTCCATCTCATGATCCGGAGCATCCGGCCAGGCCAGCAGCTGTTCATGAAAGAGGTCCGCAAGTTCATTCCGCTCTCCAAATGATACATCCTGTTTCACAGGCTGTTCGCCGAGTGTGCTGATGCACTCTTTCAAATCCGGCTTGACCGGCTGAAGCACTTCATAGGAAACGCAGTCTGTACAAGCAAATACAGGTACGTTACGAATCTCCACCTTTTTGGCATATACTACCGTTCTTAATTCCAATTCCATTACATGTCCGCATCTGCACGTCTTACGCACAGCCATCACCTCATTCGTTCTATACTCTTGTATAGATACCATTCGACCTATTTCCTCTCAAATCCTGCTATAAACCATAGGTTGAACAAATTACCACTGTCTCCAGATGAAGGTTGTCGAATGCTTGCGTTCATTAAGTTGTAATCGCTTCCCTAATGGCAAGATTGCATGACGATGAAGTCACAATGAGAATCTGTTACAATAAAGACGCTATGTGCTAATTACCGCCAAAGGAGAGATGATGATGAGATTAACTGGCAAAAGAGTCATCGCCCTGGTCGATGAAGAATTCGAAGATCTGGAACTGTGGTACCCGGTGCATCGTGTCCGAGAAGAAGGCGCTGAGGTGCATCTTGCTGGAGAGAAAAAAGGAAAAATCTACATCGGTAAATATGGTGTTCCCGCCGAAGCGGAATACAGTTTCGATGAACTGGATAGTTCACAATATGATGGTATTCTTGTACCCGGGGGCTGGGCACCGGACAAGCTTCGGCGTTATCCCAAAGTTCTTGAGCTCGTCAAGGAAATGCATGCGGATCAGAAACCCATTGGACAGATTTGTCACGCAGGCTGGGTACTGATATCCGCCAAAATACTGGATGGAGTTACGGTCACATCTACACCGGGTATTCGGGATGATATGGAGAATGCCGGAGCCATCTGGAAAGATGAAGCCGTTGTTGTGGATGGACACATCATTTCAGCTCGTCGTCCACCTGACCTTCCGCCGTATGGAAAAGCATTTTGCGATGCACTTGCTGAAAAATAAAACGAAGCCCCGTGCCATATAGCGCGGGGCTTTGTCATGAAAATAAGACTATTTTCCAAAATTGTACAAAAGTTAACATTTTCATTTAAAGGTATTATTTTGAAATTGAACCTACTCAAGATGCATTCGATCCACTCTGTTCATCCGGACTGCCCATTGAATCATTGAAAACCTGCAGACGCTGTTCGATCTCTGCACTTGTCCTCATGGTAAAGCAATCATGGGCCACCTCTTTGGCAGCAGCAGCCGTCGTATTCAATATCCTGTGCTTCACACGCAGCAAGGATTGTGGAGACATGCTCAAGTTGTTTATCCCCAGTTCAAGCCATAGCGGAACCGAGCGCTCGTCCCCGGCCATCTCCCCGCATACACTGACATCGATCCCTGCCGTATGAGCCGCATCCACGGTCGCACGCAGCATGCGCAGTACAGCAGGATGATACGGGTGGTACATGTGGGCAATTTGTTCATTCATTCGGTCTACAGCCAGTACATATTGAACCAGATCATTTGTACCGATACTGAAGAAATCAGCTTCTTCTGCAAGCAGATCGGCTATCATCACCGCTGCCGGAACCTCAATCATGATGCCCACCTGAATGTGCGGATCGTACGGCAATTCGCGCTCGTCCAGATCAGACATCGCTTCACGCAGAATTTCATTGGCCTCCTGAAGTTCTTCTACCGAAGAGATCATTGGGTACATAATCTTGACATTACCTGCAGCACTTGCCCGCAGAATGGCTGTAAGCTGTGTTTTGAACAGATCCTTGCGGTCCAGACTGATCCGAATCGCACGATATCCCAAGAACGGATTATCTTCTTCCGGAAGTTCGAAATAGTCGAGCTGCTTGTCACCACCAATATCCAGCGTACGAATAACTACAGACTGACCAGTAGTCTTCTCTGCAACAAGACGATAGACCTCATACTGTTCCTGCTCACCCGGGAACGTAGCCCGGTCCATGTACAGGAACTCTGTCCGGAACAGCCCCACGCCCTTCGCCCCATGTTTCAGCGCCATATCCAGCTCCTTGACGGAACTGATGTTAGAAGCCAGATGCAGAACGGAGCCGTCTTTGGTAACGGCATCCACCGTAGCAAGCACCTGCAACTGTTCTTTTTTCTTCAATTGTTTGCTGCGAATCATCGTGTAACGCTCAATCGTCTTGCGGTCCGGCTCTGTAAATACGATGCCGTTATCTCCGTCGACAACGAGCATATCTCCAGTCTCTACCGGCATGCCAAGACTCGCTTCCAAACCGGAAACGAGGGGAATACCAAGGGCCCGGGCCATAATAGCAGAGTGAGACGTTTTGCCTCCGATGAGGGTCACGATGCCCAGTACATGGCTTGGATTCAAATGCGCCAGTTGAGAGGGAGACAGCTCTTTAGCCACAAGGATATAAGGCTGTGTATCTGATGGAAGTGTAATTTCCGGTGCTCCCAGCAAATGTTTTAACAAACGGTTGCCCACGTCCTTGATGTCAATGGCCCGCTCCTTCATGTATTCATCATCAAGCAGATCAAACATGGTGACAAAATGATCAATTGCTTCTTTGACGGCTACTTCTGCCGCCTTGTACTGCCGTTCAATAATACCGCGGATTTCGTTCATGAATACGGGATCTTCCAGAATGGCCAGATGCGCATCAAAGATACTGGACTCTTCAGGACCAACCACTTCCTTGAACTCATTCTTGATATATTCAATCTCATCCTTCGATGTCCGTATGCCCTCGTACAGTCGTTCGAACTCTTGGGCCAGATCCACCGAATCCATCTTCTGATCCGGCAGATCCCATTCCCAACTGGGCAGGACAAATGCTTTGCCGATGGCTATGCCTGCAGCGCCGTTGATGCCTTGTATCTTCATTCTACCCCTCCAACGTTCCTGTCATAGAGCACCACGGACATAACGGATGCCTGACCTTTCTTCACTTGCTTAAATGGAGCGAAGCTCCATGATTTGACACGATCAGGATTCGTGATCACCATCGGTGTCGTCAGCGATGCCGCCTCGGCTCGCAACACAGCCAGATCAAACTTAATTAACAGCTGCCCCGGCTCCACCGTATCCCCTTCCTGAACAAAGGCTTCAAAGTGGCCTTTCAGTTGGGATGTGTCGATCCCGATATGCAGCAGGACCTCAAGTCCCTCCCGGGTTGAGATGCCGAGTGCGTGCATCGTTGGATACATGTGCATAATCGTTCCGTATACGGGCGAGACCAGCTCTCCCTTTTCCGGCACAAAGGCTACTCCATCACCCACAAGCTTGGCTGCAAAAATCTGATCCGGCACCTCTTCAATCGGCAGCATTTTGCCCTGCACCGGAGCACAGAACAGAACTTGTTGCAGATCCCGTTCAAGCAGCTTTGCAATCTCTTCCCGGATTAATTCCGAATAGGTACCAAATACCACTTGTACGTTACCGCCACCCAGCTTGATGAGCCCTGCAGACCCCATACTTTTCATTGCAGCTGTATCAATTAACCGATCATTATGCACGGTGAGTCGAAGTCTTGTAATGCAGGCCTCTACCTGCACAATGTTTTCTTTCCCGCCCAACGCTTCCAAAATGAGAGGAGCTTGATAAGGAATGTTACCTACCCAATCTTCCAGCACCGACCCCTCTTCGCGTCCTGGTGTTGGAATCTTGAACGTACGAATCGCCCATCTGAACAGGAAATAATAGACCAACCCATATAGTATGCCAATCGGTATGAGCTTCCACGCATTCTCCGATAGATGGAAATTGAGTATGTAGTCTATAATGCCAGCCGAATAGGAGAAACCATGGCGTATATCAAGCCAGTAACTGATCCACATCGCAAGTCCTGACATGACTGCATGCACGATGAACAGATAAGGAGCCGCAAATAAAAAGGCAAACTCAATCTGCTCCGATACCCCTGTCAGAAAGCAAACAAGTGCGGAAGTGAGAAATGTTTTTTTGATTTTCGGCTTCAGGTCTTCCCTTGCCTCCTGAATAATCGCAAAGGCGATGGCTGGAATCGCAAACATCATGATCGGGAATAACCCGGCCATAAAATACCCTGCTGTCGGATCGCCCGCAAAAAATCGCGGTAAATCCCCTTGTACAATATTGCCGTCTGCTGTCTCATACGTCCCCAGTTGGAACCAGAACACATTGTTCAGCAGATGGTGCAGTCCGAAGGCCACCAGCACTCTGTACAAAACCCCATATATAAACAGCCCAAAACCGCCGAGACTGTATTCCCAAGTAGCGATGGCGTTCAATGCATGCTGCAGAATAGGTGCGATCCATAACATAAAGAAGGAGAACAGTGCTGAGCACAGCCCAACGATAAGCAAGACAAACCTGGAACCACCAAAAAACTGTAAGATTTCTGGCAGTTTAATACTTTTGAAGCGATTATGCGTCAACCCGGCAAGTGCGCCGAGAATAATTCCGATTAAGGACGCAGGTTGAACGGTGCCATCCCCGAAATTGCGAGTTACCTGATCATATATCACAATACCCGCCAGCGCAGCTAGTCCTGCTTGTCCGGCCTGGTTGGAGAGTCCCAGCGCTACACCGACAGCGAACAAATACGGCAAAAAATAAAAAATACCGTGTCCGGCCACGGTAGACACTTCACCAACAACTTTCAATCCCCAGGTGTCCCAGGGCAAACTGCCAACACTCAGCAAAATTGCGGCGGCGGGCAGGACCATTGTAGGCAGCATTACCGCTCGTCCGAGCTGCTGCAAGGATCCGAGCCAATTCATGGCGACCTCTCCTTTCTATCCTAGATGGTAAGCTTTACGCAACGTTTTGTCAAAGCAAAACAGTAACCTATTGGTAATTTATTCTATACCCAAATTTCACAACAGAAAAAAACCCGTCAACACGAGGTTAACGGGATTTTTTAGTGATTGAGATTTAACCGCGTCCAGCACCGCGCAGAACGATGGAATCCTCTACCTTGATACAACGATTCGTTACCGCTGTCATGCCGTTCTCAGCAGCAATCTGTACGGCTTCATCGCTGTGGATACCAAGCTGAAGCCACAATACATTTGCTTTGATTGCCGCAGCTTCGCGAGCGACATCCGCGCAAAATTCATCGCGGCGGAATACATTCACAATATCTACCGGCTCAGGTATATCTGCAAGGGTCGCATATACCGTCTCCCCGAGAATCTCACCTTGTACCAGCGGATTTACCGGGATGATGCGATAACCTCTGCTTTGCATGGCTTCCGCTACCATATAGGAAGTGCGATCTGATTTGTCCGATAAGCCGACGACTGCGATGTTGCCTGCCTTGCGTAAAAGTTGTCCAATTTCTTCACGAGTAGGGTTGTTAAATTCCATGTTCAAGCACCATCCTTTTCTGCTTAAAGTGCGTGTTCAAAAAGACCGATGTCTCCAGGCATCCTTCGTAATCAAAAGCGGTTTTTTGAACAACTGCTTAACGTGTTATTTTACTCTTTTACCCATTGAACCGAGGCGCCAAGCGCCTGCAAATGATCGAAATATTGAGGATAAGACTTGGCTACATGGTGTGCATCCCGAATCCGAAGCGGTTCTTTGGCACGCAGACCAACAACGGTCAATGCCATAATTACGCGATGATCGTAGTGAGCGTTAATCTCAACGCCGCCTTCGACGCCTTCCGGACGACCATGTACGATAATCTCGGCTTGGCGTTCCTCGACGTTGGCTCCTGCCTTCCGCAGTTCGTTCAAATAATCCGTAATTCGGTCACATTCCTTGTAACGTAAGTTCTCTACATTATAAAACCGTGAGGTGCCTTCCGCAAACACAGCTGCCGCTACCATCGCCAAAACCGCGTCTGTCGCGGCATCTCCGTCGAATTCCACCGCTTTCAATCTACCGTTACCTTGAACATGTACCACATCGTTCTCATGCGTCAGCGGCACTTCCATCATACGCAGAACGTCAACAATGGCACGCTCACCTTGTTTGCTCTGTTCCATCAATCGCAAAATTTTAACATCCGATTGGGTGACAGCCGCGGCCGCGAGGACAGCTGCTGAACCTGGATAGTCCCCTTGAACCGTATATGTTTGTGGTTTATAGGCTTGGCCGCCAGGTACGCGGAAGGACATGTAATCATCACTCGCATGAATGACGATACCCGCCTGTTCCAGTACTTCCAGCGTCTGACCAATAACCACTTTGGATTTCAAGTCATTTAATACTTCAATTGTGCTGTCTTCGGCCAAAAGAGGAGTTACAAACAGCAACGCGCTCAAATACTGGGAGCTGACCGAACCGGATACACGGATATGTCCACCCTTGGCCTGACCCCCTTTGATTGTAATTGGCAAGCGACCTTGTTCGTGCTGCACCTCAACACCGAGCTGACCCAGCGCATCGATCAGGTCATCATGTGGGCGTTTGCCAAGAGAATCCGGGTACGTATTTACAAACGTAACCTCTGGACAAAGTGCCGTTACCCCCATCAGGAAACGAAGCACTGCACCTGCATTACCTACATTCAATTCACGCACATCACGCGGATGGCTGCCGAAGCCTTGGATAACGATTTTGCTATCATCTTCTTCAAGCACCGCTCCAAGATCACGGATACATCTGCGCATAGCGTCACTATCTTCACTGTGGGCCGGGTAATGGATTGTACTCGTGCCTTCTGCAAGCGCAGCAGCAAGCAAATAGCGTGTGGTGTAGTTTTTAGAAGACAAAGCTCCAATTTCCCCGTTCAGGGATGGGGTTGGTTTAACAATAACGTCCATAGTTGAAATTCTCCTTCATTGATTATAATGTGCTTCGTTAGATGTTCCTGTTGCGTATCTGGTACAGAACACATGCGGTGATGCTGTACTGCCAAATTGACATTCCATACATCGCTTGGGTATCATTATAGGCGTTAAGTCCATACAGAAAAGAGGACCTGAATATGACACAAATTGCTGAAATTGAACCTTCTGAGCTGCGCCGCCGTTTGCAGGCGGGAGAGAAGCTGCAGATGATAGACGTCCGTGAGGACGAAGAAGTCGCCCAAGGCATGATCGAGGGAGCCAAACACATCCCGCTTGGACAGATTCCGGACAGACTGTCCGAAATTCAAAAGTCCGGTGAGATTATTCTGATCTGCCGCAGTGGATACCGCAGCGAGCGTGCCTGTGAGTATTTGCAGCAGCTCGGATATGATGGCTGTACCAATATGGTTGGCGGCATGCTGCAATGGCAGCAGGAAGACTAAAAAGCATCAGGATCGGGATAAAAGGTTAGGAGAGTTTGCAGGTAGCTGTTCTCAATAACCACTGTGCGTCCCGATCCCTTACAGTCAGTCAAACGGGCCAATCGGCCCGTTTTTCATATCCATCTACCACGATCCATAGCCACATTCACGACTTTAAATTATTGGGCATATCTTCTTCCGTATGCAAAATGTCTCCCATTCCATGCATCGTCCTGCACCCATGTGTACAGTCTATCCATACACTTCAACTGAAAAGAAATGAAATAATTACAAGCTTAGACGCGGTAATGCGCTAAAATTAAACGAGTCACTTCAGAAGCGGATAACTCCGTTGTATCCACTGTGTAATGCGCAAACCGGTATGCGTCCTTACGTTCCTCCATAATGGTCTGAATGCGTTCCTCGGCATTGCCTGCCAAAAGCGGACGGTTATCACAACTGCTGACGCGTTCTACGATCACTGCCGGATCAGCAGTCAGGGCAACGACCCATCCGTTCTTCGACATAACATCACAGTTGTCGGAACGCAGAACTACACCGCCTCCGGTTGCAATTACCTGCGCCTTTTTCTCCAGGACCGAACACAGCATGCGGCTCTCGGCATCGCGGAAATACGTCTCTCCCTTGCCTGTGAACAACTCAGGAATCGTACATCCTTCCTCTTTCTCCACCGCGGCGTCCACATCAATCAGTCGGTAACCCAGCTCGCGTGCGAGCATGTCAGCCACGGTTGATTTGCCAGTTCCCATCATGCCGATGAGAATAATATTGTTAGACTTGCTCAAGGTGTACACTCCTTTAATTCAAGCAATTCGTGAGCACTTTTGTCCTATCATAACACAGCCCTTCGGACTGGGGAAGGCCATAGTGGCCGACTTCCATTATAAGCATCCACAAGCACTTCCCGAGCATATCGAAGCATGTCCATGAACTCCCAACGATATTAACGAACTCAGATCAGCTTATTTTTTGAATTACAGCGATTATAAAATTCTACCGAATCTCAGGACACTTATTTCGCAAAAGCACCCTCAAAACAGCGCAATTTCGCTCCAATTGTTCTCGATAGGACCTTCTGAGTTCGTTAGAGATTAGAAAAGGCTCATATCCACGAAATAGAGCGTCTAAGATTCGTAAAGCGTAGGGACCAGCTCATACATACGATAAAAAAAGAGACCTGGAGCTCTCGGTATGAACCGACTCTCCAAGTCCCCTTTCCAAGCTTCAGTCCATGCCTTTCTTCCAGCCAAGGCCCCGAGGACACTTTAGCCAAATCTCACGGACTTGCGTATATACGCTACTATTCCATCCAGTTGTGGTGGAAGCTGCCTTCTTTGTCCAGACGTTTGAACGTATGAGCTCCGAAGTAGTCACGTTGTGCTTGCAGCAGGTTCGCAGGCAAACGCTCAGTACGGTAGCTATCGTAGTAGGACAATGCACTGGAGAATCCAGGAACCGGAACGCCTTGAGTTACGGCAGCAGCTACAACTTCACGCCACGCACCTTGGTATGATTCTACAATGTTTTGGAAGTATGGGTCCAGAAGCAGGTTTTTCAGTGCTGCATCCTTGTCATATGCTTCCTTGATGTTTTGCAGGAACTGCGAACGGATGATACAGCCACCACGGAAGATCATGGCGATGTTGCCGTATTTCAGATCCCAGCCGTACTCGTCGGAAGCTGCGCGCATTTGGGCAAAGCCTTGTGCGTAAGATACGATTTTACTTGCAAACAGCGCTTTGCGCACATTCTCGATGAACGCTTTTTTGTCGCCAGAGAATGCTTCAACCGCAGGTCCACTCAATATTTTGCTTGCCGCCACACGCTCGTCTTTCATTGCAGACAGGAAACGGGAGAATACGGATTCCGTAATCATGGACAAAGGTACACCCAGATCCAGTGCGCTTTGGCTTGTCCATTTGCCTGTTCCTTTTTGTCCGGCTGCATCCAGAATGACATCAACCATCGGTTTGCCTGTTTCCGGATCGTATTTGGAGAAAATGTCTGCCGTAATCTCGATCAGATAGCTGTCGAGTTCACCTTTGTTCCAGTCCGTGAAGATTTCGTGCAGTTCCTCTACAGAAACGTTCAATACGGATTTGAGCAGGTGGTACGCCTCACCGATCAATTGCATGTCCCCATACTCAATGCCGTTATGTACCATTTTTACATAGTGTCCGGCACCGTCTGGTCCGATATATGTACAACAAGGATCGTCACCGACTTTGGCCGAAATGGCTGTCAGGATCGGTTCAACCAGCTTGTACGCACTCTCTTGTCCACCTGGCATGATTGCCGGGCCTTTCAACGCGCCTTCTTCCCCACCCGATACGCCTGTACCGATGAAGCGAATGCCTTTGTCTTCCAGCTCTTTGCTGCGCCGTTGAGTGTCAGGGAAGTATGCGTTACCGCCATCAATAATGATGTCGCCCTCATCCAGATGAGGAAGCAGTTGTTCAATGGTTGCATCGGTTGCATAACCGGCTTGTACCATGATCAGGATTTTGCGCGGGGATTCCAGGGATGCCACAAACTCTTCAATGGAGAATGTGCCTGTCAGGTTTTTACCTTCGGCTTCTTTCAGAAGATCGTTGGTTTTCTCCGGGGAACGGTTAAATACCGATACCGTGAAACCTCTGCTTTCAATGTTAAGGGCCAAATTTTTGCCCATTACTGCAAGTCCAATGACACCGATCTGTTGTTTCGCCATCTGGTCCTCCATCCTTTGCTCCAATTAATTTTATTGAAATAAATTCTCAACAATACCCCCATTTTAACGGTTTTACGCATAGAAGTGAACCCCGGACCATGGTCGCACAGCGATAAAACACCCCAATTGCCTGAGGTGTTCATCGTATTTTCATAAATACAGCGTTATATTTCAGCCTTCCAGCATCAACATGTGTCCTGACAACCGCTTTAAGACTTCACGACAGGCATTTGCTTTCTCGGTATTATTCATCTGAATGGCGGCATGCAGACGCTCCAGTTCATCGTCCACCTCCATGCGCAGCAGCATGAGTCGCTCCTCGCCTTCGCGCGAGAGGAACATTTCTTCCATTTCTTCCGCCGTCGGCGCAGGTTCCTTTTGAAAAATAACACGCTGTTTGAACCCGGATACTTCAACGAGACGAATGACTTCTCCAAACAAAATGTTCTCCACGGTCATCTGCTGATCCTTAAATCGTTTCACAACGGCATGCCCGCGTGTATCCCCAATCAGCTTCTCCAACCATTCCGCAAGCTTTGCGTCCTTGATGATATAATCGCCCGTCATCTTGTAATTCCCACTGCGCGTCTGTTGAAAACGGAGCTTTACCAGTTTGCGACCGGTGCGGACTGACAGAATAAAAAAGGATTCGTCCTCGCTCCAATATAGTGAATACCCCTCACGAATAAGGTCTTTGATCAAATTTTGGATATGCCGACGGTTGAACCGCAGCTCCAGATTGCAATATTCAACTTCATAACTCTTATTCACGGCACTCCCTCCATCTGTACCGGAGATGCTCCGGTCCTCTTCTTCAATCGCTTCTACTCAATCGGCTTACCCTATTTTATACTTCATTTTATGTAAGGGTACTTGGTTATTTGACTATTTTTCACCGATTGATCCGGAGGATCGCAGCTTTCCGCAGATGCACAGGGGCAAGCCCCCGGTTTTAGTGAGATATAATGGACACACAGGCATGTTTGGTACACATGTTTTGGCCATTTTAGCCATCATCTTACGAAAGTCTTAACAAAACTGCAATCGCTGAAGAACTTGAAGCCAATTGAGGGAAGTACGCAGCATTCTGCCTGAACAGTACTAGTGTTTCATGAATCAACTGGCTTCTCACGGAACACTACATAAGACATGCAGGATTTAAATAGATACACCGTGCTACACAAAATAGGGAGCTCCACAACCTATACGGTTGTCGGAACCCCCTTTTCTTATAAATCATCTCACCAGATTTAATGGCATTATTTGGCAGGAACTGTACGATACGGTTTACGCGATAACACATAGTGCACAACGGCAAGTCCGCCCATAACGACAGCACTTCCGATAAATGGAGCCGGATGACTAATGTGATCCCACAGCAGTCCGGATACAATCGGCCCTACGACCATGCCTGATCCCTGAAGGGTCAAGAAGAACCCCCAGATCGCTCCGCGTTCTCCTTTGGGAATCAATGTGGCTACAAACGCATTCCAAGCCGGGAGAATCATCGCATAGCTAACGCCAACCAGCATGACGATGCCGAACACCACAGGAATGGACTTTATGGAAGAAAACGCAAACAGACTTGCTGCTGCCATCAAAAAACCGATGTTCAGGAACGGTGCCGTTCCAAACCGGTCTACCATTTTCCCTACAGGCAGCAGTGCAATGACCGTGATGCCACCCCCGGCTATCAGCAACAAGCTGTACAGGTTGGGCGAGATGTGCAGGTCTGTACGAGTGTATAGCGTAAGCACGGGACTGAGCAGGCCAATAACAAAGGACTGCATGAACAGTGCAGGATATACGAGCGGATTCACATTAAGGGTGCTGCGTACCCGATGCAATGTGCCCTGGACACTATTTTTGAGTCGGATGAACGGGGTAAGAATATTCGGTTTAGCCGGATATTTCGTATCTGCCCGCTTGGTCTCACTTTCCGCATGCTCTCCCTTAACAACGACACGTCCGGGTAGAATCAGGGCGACCAGAATGACTAGAATTGCAACACCCATCAACACCAGGAAAATGGTACGGTAATCGTGATGTGTCCGCTCCAGCAGCCAGTTCATGCCGATCGGCCCAAGTCCAGTCCCCCCAAGAGCCGCCATCTCCAGCGCGCCCATGGCTGTACCGTTCTTATTCTGCGGCCCTGACATCGCGGTCACGCCTGTCATGGCGCAAGGCCACAGGGGTGATGTACCCACTCCAAGAATGAGACAAGCCATAGCAAGTCCAAATGCACTTTTGAAGAATATAATCATGATTACAGCAACTAATGTACAAATTAGGGCCGTCACCATTGTGGCGCGGAACCCAATCCGTTCTGCAGCCCAGCCTGAGGGAGCCCGGAACAGATTATCTCCCAAATATTGAAGGGCGAAGGCCACACCGATCACGCCAGCGGACAAGCCCAGAATATTGTCCATATACACGGGCAAAATAGCGACCAGCAGGGCGCCTTTAATAATTTCAACTAGAAAAAGCGTTAGCCACATGGCGATAAAAAAAGGTGATCGCAGAATTTTGGCTGGTTTGGTATTGGTTTGCATTCTTTTTCCCCTTTCGATGCTCGCTTGCCCATCTCCTATCCTTACTGTAACCCTCGGGGATGTGTCCAAATCTCAGCAATTCGAAAAATTGTCAAGCAATACTGCTTGCATTCGGTTCTTAATTTGCTATACTCAAATTTGTTTGAGATTACAATATGATAAGTTTTCAGCGAAGCTGAACTAAATCCGTGATCGCAGGAAAAACATCCGCTATATGCGGTATGTCTTCATAGAATTTACGTCGAAAGACGTTTTTCTTACAAATTATAATGAGGAAAGGTTGTGACAGCACTGATGGATCACCGCCGTACGCCGCTGTTTACCGCTTTAAAAAATCACGCGGCACTCAATCCGGTGCAATTTCATATTCCGGGACATAAAAAAGGATTGGGAACGGATACCGAATTTCGTGAATTTATCGGCGATAATGCCCTCTCCATAGATTTGATTAACATCGCACCGCTGGATGATTTGCACCAGCCAACCGGTGTCATTGAGGAAGCGCAGATTCTGGCAGCCGATGCCTTCGGAGCCGATTATACCTATTTTAGTGTGCAAGGCACAAGCAGTGCCATCATGACCATGATTTTGTCCGTATGTGAACCGGGTGATAAGATTATTGTGCCCCGAAATGTGCATAAATCGGTCATGTCTGCCATCATTTTCTCGGGAGCGAAACCCGTGTTCGTCTCTCCAGCGCAGGATGCCAATCTAGGAATTGATCACGGTGTCACTACGGGCGCGATCCGACGTGCTCTTGAGCGTCATCCTGATGCCAAGGCATTGCTCGTCATTAACCCAACGTACTTCGGCGTATGTACCGATCTGAAAGAAATTGTTGAACTGGCGCATAGCTATCAAGTCCCCGTACTTGTGGATGAAGCGCATGGCGTACTCATTCATTTCCATGAAGATTTGCCACTCTCAGCTATGGCCGCCGGGGCCGATATGGCTGCAACAAGTGTACACAAGCTGGGTGGATCGATGACTCAGAGTTCTGTACTTAACCTGAACACGAAGAATGGATATGTCAATCCACAACGTGTGCAAACCATTTTGAGTATGTTGACTTCAACGTCGACTTCATACATCCTGCTGGCTTCGCTCGACACGTCGAGACGTAATCTGGCTCTGAATGGCCATCAGATGGCACAGAAAGCGATTGATCTGGCTGAGTTTGCAAGACGCTCCATTAATGATATGGACGGTCTGTATTGCTTCGGCAGAGAGCTGCTGGGCACTGAGGCTACCTTTAATTACGACCCAACCAAAGTAACCATTCATGTTCGCCACCTTGGAATTACAGGCTATGAAACGGAGAACTGGCTACGTGAGCATTACAAAATCGAGGTGGAGCTCAGTGATATGTATAATATTCTGTGCCTCATCACGCCGGGAGATACGGATGATTCCGTAGAAATCTTGCTGAGCGCCCTGCAGGATC
Source organism: Paenibacillus sp. FSL K6-0108 (assembly GCF_045040695.1). Taxonomy (NCBI): domain Bacteria; kingdom Bacillati; phylum Bacillota; class Bacilli; order Caryophanales; family Paenibacillaceae; genus Paenibacillus; species Paenibacillus sp. FSL K6-0108. The sequence continues at coordinate 5,278,269 of NZ_CP150288.1, forward strand.
TATCCCGTACGTATTATCAAGTGAATCCGGCCCATGAGTTGGTGGTCAAGGTTCCAGATGTGCCACAGCTGATGCTGACTCCACGTGATGCGTTCTATGGTGATACCGAAGTCATTCCTTTCAAGGAATCCGCGGGGCGGATTATTTCGGAATTCATCTACGTTTATCCTCCAGGGATTCCGATTCTGCTGCCAGGTGAGGTCATCACTCAGGAAAATATCGACTACATCATTGATCATGTTGAAGTTGGACTTCCTGTAAAAGGACCCGAAGACCGTAGCGTTACCAACGTGAAAGTCATCGTGGAAGCAGATGCCATTTTCTAGTACAGCCATTTCTTCATGAGGTTGATCGATCTCTAAGGGCCAAGCGGGATGCTTGGTCCTTTTTATTTTTTTCCCCACACAGACTTGTCCTGCCTTGGGCTTATGATCGCTGTACCGTTTGCATTTTTCCACCTATTTCACTGTCCCTATGACTAGAAAAAACAGCATATACACCTAATAAAAAGCAAACAAAAGGCCCCCTGTGATCAAGGAGCCTTCTTGCTTTATTCCAAAAGGATGACTATTCTTGGCTTGCAACGAGTTCGTTGTACGCCGCTTCAACACGGGTCCACTCTTCTTCGTCTTCAATATTGTAGAGCACCATTTCCTCGTCTTCTTCTTCCATACGCAGAATGATGCCGTCAGCTTCAGGATTGTTACGTTCCAGCAGGAGCGCATAAACATGCTTCTCCACGTCAAACGTCTCCACCAGAACCATCTCCACGTCATTTCCGTTCTCGTCTGTCAGTGTCAGAAGAACTTCTTCATGCTCGTGGTCGTGGTCGTGGTCTTGACCGCATCCGCAGGCATCGCCGTGTTCATGTGTGTGATCGCTCATTGATATACCTCGCTTTATAAATAGAAATTGTGTAACCTTGCATATCGTAACATGTTCAATGGTTCAGGTCAATTTAACCGACAAGGTTATTTTTGCTTCAATCGTTCAGCGCTGTAATGATTTTCTCGGCTGCCAGCACATAACTACTGTTTGCATTTTCTTTAATATAAAAACCGACTTGGTACTTGCCAGCCCGGCTGAAATCATACGTAAAATCGTACGTTCGGAACCAGAAGTTATCCTTCTGTGTCTTAAGCTCCTGGGACTGAATATCCTTAACCTCACCACTAGGGTTGGTAATTGTCACCTTCACGGCAGCTATATCCGTTGTCAAACTATCGACTTGTGAGAACACATTAAATTTCAACTTACCCACGTTCACGTTGCCAAACACGGTATCTCCCTTGAAGAGAAAAATATGTACATTCGGTTTGATAACCGTTACTCTCTTGTTTGTGCTATCCCATCTGGCGATTCCGCCCGCTTCCCTTACAGGTACATAGGTCGTTCCGTCAATCAGATAACCACCGTCAGCTGCTTCCTTGCCGTTTATGAGAACCCGAATCTTCTCGTTCACTGAATCTGCAAACAATAAAGACCCGCCGAGCAAGGAGAATACCGTGACACACAGCAAAATTCTTTTCCATTTCATTCCGTCAATATTCCCTCCCCTGCTGCTAGCTGTTGTACATTTATACTGCAGACTCATCCACAAAGTTGCGCCGTTTTTCATCATTTTTCATTTTTTATCCAAAATATTTTCCACCCCTTGGAACAATCAAAAAGAGGCGTTCCCTGTTAAAGGACGCCCCTATAGTATAGTTGTTGGCAATGCGTAATTATACGAATTTCTTGTGGATCAATTTTATTATGCTGCTGACTACGAGGTATGACGAGTCAATATACAAGGTACGCCCTTGCCTACAGCTCCATCCGTTCGCATCCGTGCTGCATAATCCATTCCTCGCGTACAGGGCGTCTTGCAGCGCTCACATACATCCGAAGTAACCAACTTCATGGATACACGAAGTTTGTCACTCTTTAACACGGGAGCCTTTTTTCCTTTTGGTTTTGCCATCCCGGATTCCCCATTTCTCCATTTGCTTGCTGATGTAATGCATCATATGGGGATTCGCCCGGTTGTGTGTCAAAAGGAATAAACTTCGCTCATGATATCGTTAAATGAAACCGCCGTTTGCACGCAGCGTCTGTCCTGTAACCCATTGCGACTCTGCACTGACAAGGAAAGAGATTACATTGGCAATGTCCTCCGGCTCACCCAGACGACCAAATGCATTCATTTTACGCAGCCCTTCGAGCTGTTGCTCCGTCTTTCCGACCGAAAACAATTCGGTATTCACCGGACCTGGTGCAACGGCATTAATGGTGATTTTTCTGGAGCCAAATTCCTTCGCAAGCTGACGGGTGATCTGTTCAACTGCACCTTTGGTACCTGCGTACACGCTGTATCCCGGAAACATCTGTCCAGTTACGGAAGTGGAGAAGTTAACGATTCGGCCCTGATCCTCCATGTGTTTCAATGCTTGCTGACAAGCAAAAAATGTACCTTTCACATTGATGGCAAACTGCTGATCGAATTCTTCCTCAGTCACATCTGCCAAAGGCGTTGTCTTCATAATGCCAGCATTGTTGACTAGAATATCGACTTTTCCAAGCTGGCTTATCGTTTCGGAAAATAAACGCTCCACATCTTCCTTCCGGGCAAGGTCAGCCTGAACAGTAATGGCACGCACTCCTTTTTGGCGAGCAACATTTGCCACTTGCTCTGCTTTGTCAGGACTGTTCGCGTAGTTAATGACAACATCCGCGCCCAAATCAGCGAGCTGCTCTGCAATAGCACGTCCGATCCCCCGGGATGAGCCTGTTACAATGGCTACTTTACCTGTTAGCTTTTTCATTTACGATTACTCCCTCTCTTATTCCAAATGTAATAATCCCTTTTCGATCAACAACCACACCTGTGCAAATTCCGCATCAATTGAAGGGCTTTGCCATTCATAGGCGTGTGCCGGATGATGAAAACGAGCTGTAGCTTGAAGGATCCCTTTTGCAACTACATCCGGGTTGTTAAATTGGAACTGGTTTTCCTGCTGGATAATCTCACTCAAATGACGTACAAGATGTTGCACATGCTTCTCGATAATATCTGCGGATTCCTGTGTTACCCTTGCGTACATCTCAAATAACCCAGCATCGGATTCGGCATAGTAACGCTTACGAGCAATTAAAGCTTCAATATATACTTTCAGATGACGTGTTCCCTCTCCGGTATAACTCCGATCCTTAGTTATTGTCGTCAAAGGGGCGATGATCTCATCTTCTAGCCATTGTGCAGTCACGCCTTCAAGCAATTCTTTCTTGCTTTTATAGTGTCTGTAAATGGTGCCGTGACTGACCCCGAGCAATTTGGCAACATCCGTGACCGAAGTTTTAGCGACGCCGAAGCGCCGGAGCGTTTCCTGCGTTGCTGCAATAATTTGTTCCTTGGTTAAAAAGTCAGCACTTTTGTCCTTTTCCATATCAATAAGATGGCCGCACCATCCTCAAGTCACCTCCGTTGAGTTTAGATTAACACATCAAATAACAAATGACAAATATTTATTTTTGTCATTTGTTATCCTGTGAAGTTTTCTATTTACGAGCGTAAAAAAAGAGCCACTTTAAATATGGCCCTTATCTAAAGTATTAATATTTTTCTTTTTCTAGAAAACGAACTTAAACAATACGAAGATCACTGCAAGTATCCCAGCGAGAATTAGCCAGTTGCTGATTTCCCACCAAATGCTTTTTCCTCCGGCTAAAAGCTGTTGTTCATTTTCTTCATGGCGCTGTTTGTGTGTATGTGTTTCGGAAGCATGGGGCGGCTTGCTGAAGTCCATCATATACATTCCCCTTTCAAGCAACTTTAATCTTATTGTTCCAGTATAACCCATAATTGAGTGAGAATTTGATTATTCTTTAAAAAGTATTATTGAATAGACAATTCTTCTTCTGTGACCCATTTATGATTCTTCACCGGATCTCCGCCTGTGGTCGGGGTGTAATCAACCATATATACCGTCGTTTGCTCAGCGGAGTCAATCGTTGCCTTAGCCCCTTTCATTCCTGGCATGTGGTCAGCGTTCAGCACAACCTCTGCTCCTGCTGCATATGGTTGATCCGTATGGTCCTGAATTTCCTCTTGGATGACCCACTTATGATTTTTCACAGTATCTCCTCCTGTGGTTGGTGTATACGAGACTGTATACGCTGTTGTCTCATAGGCTCCCACAATGGTCGCTTCTGCACCCTTCATTCCAGCCATATGGTCCGTACTCATCACGGCCTGGCTGCCCAAAGGATATGTTGGATTTTTCTTTTCCTGAAGCCCTTCCGGTAATTCTCCCGAATCCGAGTGGTGCATCTCTCCTGTGCTCGCTGTATGACTGTTACTACTGCTATTATCCTGCCCAGCATTTTTGCCACATCCACTTAACATCAGACTGCTCGTGATCACCGTAGTCAGCAATATCATTGCATACTTTTTCATGAGTTGCACTCCTTTGAACTTTCGTTTTCTACTCTTATAATATACCCCATATGGGTATATTTCAATCGTGCTTAATTTCTTATCTACTATTGGATATCGCTGAAGAAATAAAAACATATCAAAAAACCTCCGATTCCTCGGAGGCCTTCAGTATGTTGGACATTATTTTAGATACGTGCGTCAGACTTCAAAAGGAAGTCCAAACCAAAGCATTCAATCGCCCCAGCTCAAAGATTAGGCTATTTCCACGGTAACATTGACGTTTCCTTTAATACCTTTGGAATATGGGCAGTAATCATGTGCAAGTTTGACAAACTTTTGTGCTGTCTCCTCATCCAGACCCTCAATTTTAACTTCAAGTTCCACTTCCAGCTTCACACCATTATCCGTAGGGTCCGTCACAAGCATAACTGTAGCCGATACTGTGCTTCTCTCAATTTCGACGTTGTGTTTCTTCAACTGAAACTCCAGCGCTGAATTAAAACAAGCACTGTAGCCTGCTGCAAACAATTGCTCGGGATTCGTAGCTGTTGTTACTTTACCTCCCAGTTCAGGTGGGGCAGCGACATCGAGCATAAATACGTTATCCGGCGATTGCACAATTCCTTGACGTCCACCTGTATTAATAACTGTAGTTTCATATAATGTTTTCATGAGTATTGTCTCCTCTGTATGTTTAGATTTTATTTAGTAAAGATGATATCTCTTTTTGTTTTGCTAACAATTAGATTGTACACAATTTAATTGTGTTTGTAAATCATTATTATAAAATTAAAAAGCAACCACTCCCTCTTGTGATACAAGGAAATGGTCGCTCTAGATTAATAAATGTCTATTACTGATCAAAAAGTTCAATCTACCTAAAATAGTTTAGCTTTACATTTTCTTCTCAAAACCCTCCATCGGTGCTAGCGAATTCTGGTAGTCAGTCCCTTCCTGACTATCGGTAGTAAAGTGCATAACCTCCCGAAACGAACCTTCCAGATAAGTCTGCATTGCCAAAGGGATACGCAATTCGTCCATATCAGACGGAGAAATTTGGTAACGAATGCTACCAAGGTCACCTGCTTTTACCTTCTGTACCCATTTCGGATCGCGAATCAATTCCCGTCCGAGTGCAGCCAAAGTTGCCCCGGCGTTGATAACTTCTTCTGCGTCTTCCGGCCGCTCAATCGATCCAATACCGATCAGAGGTTTTTTGTGATCCAAAACCCGAACGAATTTAGTTAAGATCGGCTCCTTGTCATCGGGTTGGTTTAAAGAGGTTCGTTTGTAACTTCCCATCGACAGATGAATGTAATCAACCCGCGTGTCTGTCAGAGCCTGGGCAAAAGCCAAGGAGTCTTCGAGCTGGATGCCCGGCATATGAATTTCTTCGGGTGAAATCCGATAACCGAGGATAAAGGGTTTATCTGCATGGGCATCGATAACCGATGCAACCTCCTGAATGACTGCCAGCGGAAATCGCATACGATTTTCAAAACTGCCACCCCACTGATCGGACCGTTGATTGGAATTGACGGAGAAAAATTGCTGCAACAGATACGTATTGGCCCCGTGAAGCTCTACTCCGTCAAAACCAGCTTGTATGGCCCGCAAGGTTGCCCTGCCGAAGTCCTTAATAATGCTTTCGATTTCCTCAGGTGTTAATTCACGCGGCGTCTCCGAGCCGATTGGATGTGCGGCAGCGATTGCACTCGCACTGGTGGGTTGAACACCTCTTAGCGTTTTGGAGTTCGTTTTGCGTCCTGCATGAAAGATTTGCACAATGGCTTTCGTTCCGTCTTTCTGAATGGCCCTTGCAATTTTGGACAGTCCTTTGATTGTAGAATCACTTGCGATGGATAGCTCACCTTCGAAGCCTTTTCCCCCTTCAGTTACGTATGCAACACCCGTAATGATCATACCAGGGCCACCAGCCCGTTCGGCATAATAATCGACTTCATCATTGGTAATTGAACCATCAAAGAAACTGGACATCGTTGTCATCGGCGCCATAACCACTCTATTTTTTAGCGTAAAACCATTCGCAAATGTATAAGGCTGCAAGAAATTACGATTACTATTTCCCATATATATTCTCTCCCTTTTTTATTAGGCTTGTTCGCCCTTGTCTCTGTTTCATGAGTTATTGTATAGTAGGGTGAAAAAAGAGTATAGTATGCACTTAAAAGGTAGATACTATCTAAAAGGAGAGTGTAATATGGAAACTGCTGAGGAAGTAAACGTTAAACCATTTTCACATGCTATGTCATTGATCGGCGGAAAATGGAAAATGCATATCTTGTTTTGGTTATGGAAAAAGGAAACATTGCGATATGGAGAATTGAAAAGAGCCTTGGGAGGCATTACGCATAAAATGTTAAGCTCTCAGCTGAAAGAATTAGAGGCCGACCAATTGATTATCCGTACAGAGTACCCACAATTACCGCCAAAAGTAGAATACTGTTTGTCTGGTGAAGGATTAACGCTGATGCCTGTGCTGGAGATTCTCTGCGATTGGGGTAAACAGAATCTCGCTGATTTGCAGAAGAGTTAGTGAACGTAGTGCAGCGAAGGATCTGGTGTATTCCTTTTAATTTTTTTGTCCCTCAATTGTCCCCAAAGACTTTCATAATGCCTTGTTCTAATAAACAAAAGAAAAAAGCCCTTGCTGCGCAAGGACTTTTACGTATGATCTGTAGTGGGCTCGAACCACTGACCCCTACCCTGTCAAGATAGTGCTCTCCCAGCTGAGCTAACAGATCATGATATCTAATTGTTTTCCAATCAAGTAACAGTATCATACCAAGTAACCGCGTACATTGTCAATCGTTATATTGGTAATATTTTATTCGAATTGGTGCACAATAAAGGAAAGATTACCAATTACCATTTTGATGACGAGGTGAATTCCATATGAAGAACATGAAAGAACGTAAGCTGCGTTTATTTATAACAGCCAAAAACGTAGCCTGTTTGATTGCGCTTGCCGCATTAATATACATTGCTGTTGGTTGCAGTTTGGAACGGGATGAGCATACGGTACAATTCCAACAATTAAACGAACCCAATGAGGTTAATGATGACCTGCCCGTTTGGCTGGATGTATACTCCAAGTCTGTCGTGCATGACGTTTACTCCCCACATGGCAATATTGAAGTCTTACCCTGAGAAACATTATGTATAGTTCACTCGTCTTCGTCCCACTTTTTGGAATACGCCTTCTTGGTCACATAGTACAACAAAGCAATCATTCCGGCCGACATCAAAAGTGTGATTGTCATCACTCCCGCCATACCCATGGTTCGCACCTCCTCTCCCAGTATGTTCCAGACTTAACTATACAGGAAAAGCATTTTTTTGTATAATTCACTCTGATAGCGTAGAGCAGAAAGAAGGAATGGACTTGGCAGCTGAGATTAGTTATGTAACGACTGAACAACAATTACAGGAAGCATTGAATATCCGCAATCATGTGTTTGTCATCGAGCAGCAGGTTCCTGCTGACATTGAGATTGATCAATATGATGTTATTAGTCCTGATGTACATCATGTATTGTTGCGTACTGATGGACAGGCTGTAGCCACAGGGCGTCTGATCTATTACACCAAGGATACTGCCAAAATGCAGCGTATTGCTGTACTCCAATCTCATCGTTCGTTCGGGTACGGGCGTGTGCTTTTGTTAGCCATGGAAGAACGGGCACGTGAATTGGGATTGGCCTACTCTGTTTTGGACGCACAGTGCCAAGCACAGAAGTTCTATGAGAAGCTCGGGTATGAAGTGATTTCGGAAGAGCCTTTTTATGATGCAGACATTCTGCATGTTCGTATGCAAAAGAGCCTCTAGGCAACCCTGTGCGTGCGATATAAGCCACGTTGTGCATATGTTTTTTATAATCCGGACAGGCTAAAGAGGTAACCAGATTCCTATTTGGTCAGATAAGGAGAGTGTGACATCATGGATCAAACGACACGCGAAAGCTTCACAGCAGTACAAAAAAATGGTGACGGCGATCTGACGGCGTTCCAAACTTCGTCTGGACGTGTGCTGGATTACCAACAAGCATTGGCAGAAGTAAAAGCAGGCGCCATTGCAGGTGTTAACGTCTTTAAGGGCAGAGATGGCGAAATGTACATTCGCGGTGACGCAGACGGCGACCCAACCAATAACCTTGATCAACTTCCTATCTTCTAATAGATGCATTCTGCCTGACAAGGCGCCAATCCGGCAATCCGGGTTGGCGTTTTTTACGTTTTAATATTCGGTAAAATACTTCACGGCATCGCCAGCAGGCTGGCTTTTGCGAATGGGCTGTGGTTCCTGCTCCCATGCTTGCAGAATGAGTATGCCTTCCAATGTAGACTTGTTCTCCCACACAATATGCTGCCTGCGCTCAAGCTCCAGCAGTGACTCATGAATGAACGCCTTGCTTCTCCCCGTTTTGTTCTCCAACTCATCCATTCGTGGCATTCGCCGACGCTGCCCCGCATAGTTAACAATAATACGCAAAATTTTCCGTTCAAAATCATTCAGCATATTTCTTCCTTCCCATCCTTATGGAGTACAGGACGCCATGCCAGAATACCTTGTTCCAGAAATGTTCGGGGTGCTCCCTCTTTCCCTGCGGATGCTCTAATCTTCCCTTCCCTTACGCTGTTGATTCGAATCTGCCGCTGTGTAATATGCCCTGCACGATCCATGTAGACGAGCTCCACCATCTGACCAATATATTTCCCTAGCATAATCATCCCTCCAATAAGAACATGTGTTTGTTTTATTATTATATGCGAACATAAGTTCTTTATTCAACAACTAAAAAAAGGATTTTTTTGAAATAAAAAAACCAGACTTAATCCCTTTTATAGGGAAGTCTGGTTCCTATCCTTTTTGCTGCGCCGTTCAGGCTCAATTCAACCGTTCAGTTTCTAATTGATGGTTATAACTGCTCTTAACGTCGATCCGATTCTATGAATTGTACTTTTTTTAGCTGCTGGGTAGACGGATTAAAATCAACATTCACAAATACAGCAAATTGTTTACCGTCTTTATTACGTACCCATAGCTTAAACTGTTCACGGGATTGGTCTGCGGTTAACGAGGTGCGGCCAATGTGTTTGTAATCCAAAATGTCCACGTTGTACTTGGTTTGCGTTTCTTTCACTGCAATGATTCCCCACTTCGCATAATCCGGAATCGCAGTTGCTGAACTGGTTGATAGTCCACTTAAACTTAGTATCACCGTCATCAGGGCTACGATGAGCATTCTCATATCCTTCACTCCTCAGGGCATTGTTTACGTTAGCCTGCCCTGTAGAAGATTATTTTACACCAGTAGACGAAGGATAAACGTAATCGGTTGCTGGAGCGATTGAACCGTACTGATCGCCATCCTATACCGTTCGATGGGTGAATTGAAGCTTATCCCCCAGTCACCCTCCAATAAAAGATTTCGCGGGGCTGGATTTTCCGGCTTTTCCAAACCGTACTTTTCTGCAAGCTCATCTTTTCGTTGTTGATCCACCTCACTCGGATAATCTGCATATGCTGCCGTAACATCACTGCATCCAAAAACGACAAGCAGCAGGACACCCCATCCCACCATAATCCAACTTTTGCGCACTCTCAGTATCTCCTTCATTAGTTCAGATAATGACACCCATACTTAACTTCATTCGTCCTGATTGTACATAAATAACACGGCATTGGAAATAACAATTGGAGACTCAATTACATACGCCTTAAGCCTCATTTGCAAAATTATGGGTTTAGCGTATCCGATAATCGTGTAATAGGCCATGACAGCATCACTTCATTATTCTGAGCAATCATTTCGAGGAGGTTATACCCGAATGTTCAAACGTATGGATGAAATCGCAATTGAAATCCCCAATGTCGAGAAACCGGACCCGAATGCAGCGGCAGCGATACAAGAGCTACTGGGTGGTAAATTCGGAGAGATGTCAACGTTGAACAATTACCTCTATCAATCGTTTAATTTTCGCTCCAAAGAAAAATTGAAACCCTTCTACGATCTGGTGATGAGTATCACCGCCGAAGAATTGGGTCATGTGGAGCTTGTGTCTCACGGCATTAACAAATGCCTCAGGGGTTCCACTGAGTACAAGGAGCCTGACGATACACCGCTTGGTTCCGTGAAAGATGCACGCCTGTCCTATCATTTCCTCGCTGGTGCACAGGGAGCCATGCCTTTCGACTCCATGGGCAATCCATGGACAGGCGCCAATGTCTTCAACAGTGGAAATCTGGTCGAAGATCTGCTGCATAACTTTTTTCTTGAATGCGGAGCACGCACTCATAAGATGAAAGTTTATGAAATGACCGATCACCCTGCAGCCCGGGCAGTTGTCGGCTATTTGCTGGTGCGCGGCGGCGTGCATGTGGTCGCTTATGCCAAAGCGCTTGAAATCGCAACCGGAGTGAATGTAACCAAATTGGTGCCGATTCCATCCCTGAGCAACAAATCCTTTAACGAGGCGTGGAAATACGAAGAAAAAGGCCTGCACACCAAGCTGTATACCTATAGTGATAAAGACTTTACTGCGATCAGTCAGATCTGGAAAGGGACACACCCTGAAGATGGACAACCGTTGGAAGTCATTCAAGGTGTACCTGAAGGGTACCCGATTCCCGAAGCTCCCGCGGTGGAAGAAGAATTCGCCCCAGGCATTTCGCAGGAAGACTTCCAGGAAATTGCACGTCGTCTGAAGATGGCGGGGAATATTGCGGACTGATCTTTCAGAATTGCATTAATAACCCAAAAAGATCCCAAGGCAAATCCATTATAGGATTCCTTGGGATCTGCTATTTTAATTCATATTTTCTCAACAATATTTCTCTCATTCCTCAGTGGCCCATTGTTTAAAACAGATCAGTATTTCCTCTAAATTCCCCGCACCTCCTGCCCCATGAAATACTCCATCTTCCACTTTACAGTAATACCAATTCTGTTCATCTTTCTCGATTTCTTTTAAATCAAAACACTTATATTCTAACTTCGTTTCAACTAAGTTGATCTCAACATACCAACCCGGATTATCAACCGTTTCGATCTTCACACCATAGCTATGCTCCCAATCTCCGTTACAGTTTTGCTTATACCAAGTCTGAAGCCATTTTAGTGTGTCCAATGTATCCACCTCTTTTTTTGAAACATTATTTTGTAAAGAAAGCACACCACATAAGCTCAGGAACAATATCTCTCAACTGTTCATTACTTAACTCACTTAGTTTACGCACGGCATCAAAATCATGCTTGTCGCGGGGAAGCCATTCCCTAACATCCATACCCATCTCCTCTTTCATCCAACAATAACATCCTGCATTCTTACTCCTATTCCCCCACTGGCTCTATGTCTTCTATTCTCACTTCAATCTCATCCTGAGTATCCGTCGTAGACATGGCATCTCGCATACGAATGGTCCATGTTCCCGTACCCTGATCAAAAGCGACATTTTCAATCACGGGAATAAGTACTTGCTCTCCATCAGATGAGTACAATCCAGCCCGAACGGCATCCGCCTCACTCATATGAGCACCATCCGGGGTGGCTGAGCAAGATACAACAATTGTTTCCGCTCTGGCTTGTCCGGGGTAAGGCTGGTTTTCGGGGCTGCCATCCGTCCAGATTTCAACGTAAGAGCCGACGTGTGGATCAGTTGCATTGGAGAACCATTTGGCCGGATAATACCGATCCGCTCCCCCATTGGCACTGAAATTTTTATATTTAGGGTTAACAACAAGTATGGAATCCTCCTTGCGGTCAACCACATAACCAACGAAGCCTTCTGCTTTTTGTGCATTCGCTTGGACATCTGTCTCACATTCGTTTTGCCCAGTAACCGTACAACCTGTAAGACATAATATCAAGATCGAGAATGAACCAAACAGCATTCGAAGATTCCACATATGTAACGCCCCCCCTATTTACTTCTTCACTCTCTTTTTGACGTTGTCTTCAGGGTGATTGTTGCATGCATAGTACGTTTAACATCATTGTAAAATCAACAGAGTCAACTTCATTTATTTCTCTTGTACCAGTACCTTCCCCATATAATCGATGTCACACATAACAAAATTGCACAATAACCCCAGGTAAAAAATAAAGCCAGTCCCAGGCCGATGTTGGCTCCAATATAATCTCCACGTAACTCCGTATATAATGCATAACCCAATGGTAAGCTACCCACCATAAAAAGTCCGATGAACCACCCGCCCCAACGTTTGAACACAGACCCCCCTCTATCTTTGGGATTCTTTTGCAAGCCTTGAGCCAGCATAAACAGCAATAAAATCAATACCAGCCAAGTGATGAAAATATAGAACATAGCGATAGTCTCCTCTCTTCACTTTCTTCTATTTTTGTACGCCTGTTTGTCTATTGTACTACCACCCCGCTTTCGATAAACTGATCAAATTCAAACTAAATTGATAATTGTTATCATTATCCAATAAGTAACCATATGCGGGAGGAACAAAAACGATGAAAGCAACACGCAAGTTCGGTACCCTTATACTCATGATTACCCTGATTGGTGCGCTGTTATCAGCCTGTGGAAGCAAAACTGAGCCATCGACCGCTGAAATAGAATCAGGTGAATCTACCTCCTCAACTCAAGCGCAGTCCGAACAAAGTGAAACTAAGAGTTATACCGACTCCCTGGGTCACACGATAGAGATTCCAGTCAACGCGAAACGTATTATTTTCACAGGCAGTGATACCGCCAACATTCACAACATGATATGAAAAAGTACAAAAAGACGCCTTCATCTTACTCAGCACCATGAGTAGACGAAGGCGTTACTTTTTTCATTCCTACACGACTTTCTTATATTTCGTTCACAAACATTCGGTTACGTTCAGGCACCGAACTGTGCATAATGCAGACGGCTGTATACACCACCTGCTTGAAGCAACTCCTCATGTCTGCCCTGCTCCGTAATTCCCTGCTCGGCAACAACAATAATGCGATCCGCATTTTTGATGGTGGCCAATCGGTGAGCAATAACCAACGTAGTCCGTCCTTCAGACAATTCAGCAAGGGATTGCTGAATCGCTGCTTCTGTCTCGGTATCCAGTGCAGATGTTGCTTCGTCCAAAATGAGAATCGGTGGATTCTTCAGGAACATTCGTGCAATGGACAAGCGCTGTTTCTGTCCACCAGACAGCTTCACGCCGCGTTCACCAATTAACGTATCCAAGCCTTCCGGCATGGAATTGATCAGTGTTTCCATCTGGGCACGGCGAGCGGCCATCCAGATGTCCTCTTCGGTTGCATCCAGCTTGCCGTATGCAATATTCTCACGAATGGTTCCATCGAACAGGAACACATCCTGTTGAACAATTCCGATCTGGCTGCGCAATGAATCCAGCGTCATGTTCTGAATCTCCTGACCATCAATCGTGATGCGACCTTCCAGCACATCATAGAAACGAGGCAGCAGACTGCACAACGTAGTTTTCCCTGCACCCGATGGTCCAACCAGGGCCACCGTTTCACCAGCCTGGATATTCAGATCAATTCCTTTGAGAACAGGCTCCTGATCCGAATAGCCAAACGTCACTTGTTCATAACGGATATCGCCACGCAAGTGGGATACCTTAACGGCACCCGAACGATCTTTCACATCCGGCTCCATATCGAGCAATTCCGTATAACGTTTGAAACCCGCAATCCCTTTAGGATACGTCTCAATGACGGAGTTGATCTTCTGGATCGGCGTGAGGAACACATTGGACAACATAATAAATGCAATAAATTGACCGTAGCTCATACTGCCGTTAATGACAAACCATGTGCCGCATACCAGTACAAAGAGGGAAACCAGCTTCATCAACATATAGCTAATGGATGAGTTCCAGGCCATAATTTTGTACGCGATCAGTTTGGTCTGACGGAAACGGCTGTTGTTTACAGCAAATTGAGCTTTTTCATGCTCTTCATTGGCAAAAGCCTGAACAACGCGAATACCACTTACATTGTTTTCTACACGTGCGTTGAAATCTGCTATATCCCCGAACATTCGACTGAATGCCTTGGACATTTTGCTGCCAAAATACAGCGATAGATAAATAATGAGCGGCACAATGATAAATGTTAACACCGCCAGATTTCCGTTAATGCTCATCATGATGCTGAATGCACCGACCAAAGTCATGACCGCAATAAATACATCCTCCGGACCATGATGGGCAATTTCGCCGATATCCATCAGGTCATTGGTCATACGAGAGACCAGATGCCCGGTTTTCGTATTGTCAAAGAAACGGAACGATAGCTTCTGTACATGATTAAAAAGAGCTTTACGCATATCGGTCTCAATGTTAATCCCCAACTTGTGTCCCCAGTATGTAACAACAAAGTTAAGGAACGAGTTTAACAGATAGATCGCGAGCAGCGCGAGACATGCCCATAATATCCAGTCCCAGCGTCCCCCAGGCAAGAGGTCATCCACGACTCTATTGACTGCCAGCGGGAAGGCCAGTTCCAGCAGAGCTACGAAAATGGCGCAGCTAAAGTCCAGAATGAACAGCTTTTTGTAAGGCCTGTAGTAGGCAAAGAAACGGCGAAGCATGGGATGAAGCCCCTCCTTATAACAACCATTCAACATGATTGCTTTCTATTTCGTTTTACTCATGAGATACAGGAAATATGGGGCACCAATAATAGCAACCAGAATACCTGCCGGAATCTCCGAAGGCTGCAAAATGACACGTCCCAGTGTATCTGCAACAAGCACAAGCAATGATCCGACCAGTGCGGATGCAGGCAAAAGGAACTGATGTTTTGGCCCCACGAGACGACGTGCCAGATGTGGACCGATCAGACCCACAAAACCAATGCCTCCACTGACGGATACGCATGATCCGGCCAGTCCCACCGCAGCAGCGAGCAGGATCAGTCTTTCACGCTCCACCGGCGCGCCGAGACCGCTGGCTGTTTGATCACCGAGATTCAGTACATTGAGCACACGTGCTTTATATACAACAAGCGGCACAAGAACAATGAGAAACGGCAGCAACGCCGTTACGAATTTCCAGTTGGAGCCCCAGATGCTACCTGCCATCCAGGTCGCCACAAATTGATATTTCTCCGGACTGAGCCGAAGTGTAAGCACGATCATGGCCGAGCTGATTCCTGCCGCTACCCCAATCCCTGTAAGCAGCATACGCGTAGGCATGAGTCCTTCTCCCTTTTTATAGGAGAGCACATATATTAGAAATGCCGCAAACGTTGCCCCAATCAGGGCCAGAATCGGAAGCAAGAATACCGGAGCCGCCGTCGTTGTCGGGAAGAAGGAAACAAACAACATAACAACCAGCCCGGCTCCGGCGTTAATGCCGAGAATACCTGGATCAGCCAGAGGATTTCGGGATACCCCCTGCAGAATACAACCGGATAGGGCAAGTCCCGCACCGACCAGAACCGAAATGACGATACGTGGCAAACGGAATTCAAACAGGATCAGTTCCTGCTTAGCCGTCCCGCCACCAAAAAGGGTACGCATCACTTCAAGTGGAGAAAGCCGAGTGAACCCTGTATTCATACTGATAATAAAAGCCGTAATAATCAACGCACCAAGCACAATCATGACAATGGTGCTTTTAGTTCTCTTCTTGCGTTCTGCTCCAACCAAAGTTGAGGATTCCATCGTTACAGAGCCCTCCTTTCTTTACGCGCCAGATAGAGGAAGAAAGGTACCCCGATTAGAGCAACCAGAGCGCCAATTGGCGTCTCGTATGGCGGGTTAATCATACGTGCAGCCAAATCCGCAAATACAAGCAGAAGACTGCCCATTACTGCGGAGCATGGAATAATCCAGCGATAATCGACCCCAACCAATTTACGTGTGAGGTGGGGAATGATCAGTCCTACAAAACCAACAGCACCAACCACGGATACGGCTGTACCTGCCAGGATCAGTACAACAATCAGACCAATCAACTTAATCAATCCAGTACGTTGCCCCAGTCCAACGGCGATGTCTTCTCCCAAGCTAAGCAGCGTAATGGAACGGGAGATAAGAAGCCCTGCAATAAGTGCAGCCAAAACCCAAGGGAACATGACTTCCAGCTGGGACCACTTCGTTCCGGCTACACCGCCAGCTGTCCAGAAGGCAAGATCTTGTCCAATTTTGAAATACAGCGCAATTCCTTCACTCAGCGCGGCCAACATCGCAGATACTGCCGCCCCTGCAAGAACAAGCCGAAGAGGTGTAAGTCCGGATTTGGACGCTGCACCGAAACCATAGACCAGCAGGACCCCAAGTCCTGCTCCCAGGAAGGAGTACATAATGATATACATATATGATATGCCCGGGAAAAAGGCAAAGCAGATAGCTAGCGCAAATCCTGCGCCGGCATTCAGTCCGAGCAAACCGGAATCTGCCAGCGGGTTACGGGTCATGCCCTGCATAATGGCACCGGCTACTGCGAAGCAGGCACCGACCATCGCTCCGCCAAGAATACGCGGTAACCGAATCTCCCATATGATCTGATGCGGAGTCAGTTCAGGATTAAAGTTAAAAATGGCCTCCCATACAACGCCCAACTTGATATCTGCGGCCCCAAACGAAATGGACAATGCCATACCGAGCGCGAGCAGCAGAATCCCCCCGGTCAGGATTAATGTGGCAGCCCAGGGACGAGTGTGTATTTTGGCTGTCGGTGATTCTGTAGGTTGACTTGCCGATGAAACTTTCGAACTCATATGCCCCCACCCTTGTTATGAGTGGTGTAGACAGATCCTATGTACATAACAATCACCTCTCTATTCATTCCAAAGCTTATAATGATATTGATTATCATTCCCATAAATCATTGTATGTCAACTAACGTTCTCTGGCAATGGACAAATGGGACAAGTTTATTGCATAAAGGAATTTTTGTACTAAAAAAGCTGCATGGAGTATAAGAACTCCATACAGCACCTTGGTCTTTATTATGAATTAATGACTAGGTACAGCCATCAATGCTGCCAGTACATCAGGCACATCGGTAATGATTCCCCGTACACCCATGTCGATCAGCTTCTGCATTTCAGCAGGATCATTCACTGTAAACGGATGTGTTGCTATTCCCTGAGCCAGTGCAGCAGCAACTTCTTCTTGTGTTACAGCCAGCTTGTACGGATGCAGAGCGGAGGCTTCCAGTTTGGCAGCATAATCATATGGACGGTACAGCTTTTCCATATATAGAAGTGCTGTGCGAATTTCGGGGGCAAGACGTTTGCACCTCACTAACGAGGCATGATTGAAGCTGGATAGAATCACCTGTTGTTCTATACCCCAATCCCGAATCGCTTGGATCAACTTTTCTTCCATTCCCTTATAGCTAACAATACCATTTTTCAATTCCAAGTTAAGTAGGATGTCTTTCCCTCGAACCAGATCGAATAATTCATCCAAAGATGGAATGCGTTCACCAGCAAAATCAGTATGGAACCAAGCTCCTGCGTCCAGAGTACGCAATTCTTCAAACGATTTATCCTTGACCCAGCCTTCTGCTCCGGCAGTGCGGGTTAACGTCTCATCATGGATCAGTACCAGTCTACCATCACTAGACAGCTGGACATCTGTTTCAATGCCTGTCGCTCCAAGCTGCAAACTACGTTCAAACGCAACCATTGTATTCTCGGGACATACGGCAGATGCTCCCCTATGGGCGATATTTTCAATTCTTTTCATTCCAGCGCCTCCTGACGTTCATCATGGACTCTATGATTCTCACTATACACACAGTTTGTCATACCTGTATTAACAGAACGTTTAATTGAATACTCTGTCCGTGTATAGGCAACATCTTGGAAGGCTGGGGATTCACTCATTTTGTGAACTCATCTGTAAAGCAAACATAATATAGTATCAGTCATAGACAACTGCACTCCGCTGTAAGGAGGTCGCCCATTGAAACCCCTAACGACAAAGAAAACCGTATCTTCCAAATCATCCTCCAAAAAAGTCCCTTTGACCCGCATTTCCGTGAAAAACAGGCCGGGCCGACCCGGCAGTAGATCCAGAACTTCTCCCGGATCACGACAACACATGATACGGGCGTCTGTTCGAGGGTTAGCTGTGCCTGACAAAACGAGCAATCAATCCTCTGTTTCTGAAATACAACACGGTCTGGATCAATTGGCCTTTATCGCGGCTATTCTGGCTCTTATTGCTGCGGCAATCGGGCTGTATATTGCCTGGAAAACACTCAGTTTGCCTGGTGGTGGTGGTGCGGAGGTAACCGTTTGACCTCCGTATCACCTCTGTCTCTTTTATTGAGGCAGAGTTTTTTTACAGACAGAAAAAAACCGTTCCCCTGAGACGTCGACCGTACCGACGTCTCTTTGGAAAGGCCATTTCTTTAACGGGCATTGCCCCGGCAATGATATCATGCCCCGGAATGGCTGATCGAAATTACACTATGAATGTACGAGAAATGATAACGAGCAGGATGAACAATACCAGAATTGCGCCAGTTGATGTCCATGCTCCACCGCCAAAGCCGCCGTATCCGTAACCGTATCCTGTGCCTTTGATTTCGCTCATGAGTGACACTCCCTTCTATTAAGAAAGTACACTATAGACTATGCCCGGGGAGGGAACTTGCTTGGGCGCATCGGAAAGTTTTCCGCTGGAGCGGGTAGTTATTTATCATGAAGCTGTGACCACTTCTGGGTCAACTGTACCGGAATATAGGATGACATCCGGTTCAACAGTTCCGCCGGATCAGATTCCAGACTCCATAGACTGAGATGTGAAGTATTGGAGAATCCTTCATGCACGCTGTGCTCAACCATTTTCATCAACGGCTCATAATATCCGTTCACATTTAACAAACCGACGGGTTTACGATGAATGCCGATTTGTGCCCAGCAAAGAACCTCGAATAATTCCTCAAATGTCCCCATGCCACCAGGAAGAGCTACAAAGCCATCGGATAACTGGGCCATCGTTGCCTTGCGTTCATGCATCGTCCCCACTTCAATCAACTGCGTAAGACCACCATGTACGACTTCTCCACGAAATAAGCCAGTCGGCATGACACCAATTACTTCTCCACCCTGCTCCAGAGCAGCATCCGCGACCGCACCCATTAATCCCATACATGAACCGCCATAGACAAGTGCGTACCCACGATCGGCAATCTGTTGACCCAATTTAATTGCCTGCTGTGTGTAATCGGGGTGATTTCCCGGGTTGGAGCCTGCAAAAACACATATACGTTTCAATGGGTTTCACTCCTTCTCATGGTCTATTTCATTAGTGTATAACATGAATGTAAATACTATGTTACCTCACTCATCATACACAAGTGAACAAAAAAACACCCGACCGTTTGCAGCCGGCCGGGCTTCCATATTTAGTACACATCATTTAGAAGGGGTTGTTATACTGTTTACTATAAAGGCCGAACATTAAATCCATATGATCTTTGCATGAAATGAATATTAAATTCAGTGGACCTATCGTATTCCACGTCGTGAGCGCACCACAAACATATGCTTGTCCTTACGAAGAATCCGGCCGTCTGCAAGCTCAACCTGATCATCATCATGGCGTATAATCGTTGTGGATAATGCTACAATTTTGGCCCGACGCCAAATCATAACCTGTGATTTAAAATAGATAGCATTTTCAAACTGTACGGCCTTTTTCATCACATATCCGACCCTATGCACCTCGGAACGCGCTTTTTTCAAAGGAAGGCTCTCTTCAGGCAGAGGCCGGATCATTGCGATATTGTCGAACGATACCTTGATTCGCTTTGGTCCGATTCGTACACAATCCGCTTCTTCATCCCACTCGACCAGCGTTCCTTTCAGTGGCTCTCGTATGCCGGTTGCGCGATATACGGCTACTTTCCGTCCTACCCAATGTCGCAATGCCTTCACCCCCCGTTTTTCTAGTTTTCCGGTATCGTCCAATCAATCGGTTCAATACCTTTGGAGGTCATGAATTCATTGGCTTTGGAAAAAGGACGACTGCCCAGGAAGCCACGATGCGCTGCAAGTGGACTTGGATGCGTAGATTCCAACACCAGGTGTTTGTCCCGGTTAATGAATGCCCCTTTCTTCTGAGCATGGCTGCCCCAAAGCATAAATACCATCGGTTCGGAACGTTCATTCAACGCCCGGATTACAGCGTCTGTAAACGTCTGCCATCCCAGTCCCTGATGGGAGTTCGGCTGCCCTTCTCGTACCGTCAGAACCGCATTAAGCAACAGCACACCCTGCTCTGCCCAATGAACCAGCGATCCGTGATTCGGAATCGGCAGACCCAGATCCGCGTGGAGCTCCTTATATATATTTTTCAAAGAAGGAGGAATGCGCACCCCCGGTCTGACCGAGAAACTTAATCCTTGAGCCTGACCCGCTCCGTGATAAGGGTCCTGACCGATAATAACGGCCTTGACACTATGATACGGGGTCAATTTTAGAGCCGAGAACAAATCTTCCTTCGGTGGAAAGATGGTCTGTGTTTTATACTCTGCGGCGAGTGCATAACGAATATTGTTGAAATACTCCGCTTCAGTCTCTTCCTTGAGCACAGTGTCCCAGTCGTTATCAAACATATGTATAGGCTCCTTTCCCTGATGAATACATATCCGTGCAGCCCACATAACGGACTGCCACCTGCGAGAGCCGTCTTCTGCGCGACTCATAGACTATCCACCATTTTAACATAACCGGGGACAGCAGACCAGAAGTGTACACCAGGGGATAGGATAGCCTGTCTAACTAATCTTACTTCAGAAATCAAACTTGAACGGGTACCACCTCATCTTTGTTGACCAACACGGTACTTATTCTTCTGAGCCCTTCTTCAAGAACCGAACGCGGACATGCCAGGTTCAGGCGGATACATCCGCCCCCATTAGCTACAAACATATGACCATCTTCAAGCAATACCCCCGCTTGTTCAGCGAAAAATAAGGGCAGGTTTACATTTTTGGGGACGTATGCCGTGATATCAATCCATGCCAGATACGTAGCATCCGGAATATGAAAGACCGCCTGTGGCAGATAGCGTTTCACATATTGGTCCACAAAAGCAAAGTTATCATCGAGATACGTTTTCAACTGTTTCAGCCATTCGTCACCATGTTCGTAAGCAGCTTGAGTCGCAGCAATGCTCAGCGGATTTTTGAACCCATAATGGCGGGTTTGCCAGATCGTTCGAAGTCCTTCATTTGCAATAATGACGTTGGAGAACATGAGGCCCGCCATGTTGAACGTTTTGCTCGGCGACATACAGGTAACGATTCGATCTGTACCTGGAAACAGCTTGGCAAGAGGCGTATGCTTCTTCCCTGTACGCAGCAAGTCACAATGAATTTCATCCGAGATGATCCACACGTTATGATTCAGACAGATCTCGCCCACACGTTGTAACTCTTCTGTTGACCAGATACGTCCAGACGGGTTATGCGGATTGCAAAAAATACACAGCGTGACTTGTTCATCACTGGCTTTGGCTTCAAAATCTGCAAAGTTTATCGAATAATGTCCCTGCTCATTGATCAGATCTGAGCAAACCAGTTCAAGCTGATTATGCTCCGCAGCCGATTTGAAAAAACCATAGGAGGGCGTCACAATCAGCACCTTCTCATTCGGTTTGCAAATGTATTCAACCAATTCATATAGAGCAGGAATGATCCCATGTGATGTCTCCAAATGTTCCTTGGGAAAAGACCAATTGTAGTAACGCTCCATCCAGTTGGAGACAGCTTCGTAATATGCCGGATCGAACACCTGAGAGTACCCCATGATTTTCCGGTCAAGACGCTCCTTGACTGCTTCGCGTATTTCGGGAGGCGTGGCAAACTCCATATCTGCAATCCACATGCGAATAAATTCTTCATCCTTAAAGGGAAATTTCATATCTTCTGTTGCGTTAAAAATATATTGACGGAAACCATCTGTATTCATGGCATTGGTTCCTGTACGATCAATAATCTCATCAAAATCATACTTCATAGCCTTCTGCGCCTCTTTCTTTCGTTTTCCATCCTGGGATGAGGTTCTGTTAATGACATTATTTCATGGCTCAGAAGGTACATCAAACGCAATATAATCTATTTAGAAGAAACAAATCCCTCTAAATGTTTCATTATAATAGGTGTTTTCATGAAAAAAGTGTTATATTTTTCGTAGAAATTAATTTCACTACTGGGTTTCACCTTTTCTTATATTCTTAAGAAACTTAACAGAAGGAGATCCGATATGAACACCATCAACAAAGAAGTGGGCAAGAAAATCCGTAATTTTCGCAAATGGAAAGGATTGACGGTTCAGCAGCTGGCGGATCGGATTCACAAAAGCAAAGCTACGCTGTCCAAATATGAGAGTGGTGATATTACGCTTGATGTGGTCACGCTGCATCAAATTGCCGATTCATTGAACATTCAGGTGGAGCAGCTGCTGTATATTGAGCCTAAGCAAGCATCCCCCCTTCTGAATACTGTTCCGTCCAGCTTTTTCAAAAATTCCACGCGGTTTTATTCGTACTTTTATGACGGGCGCAACAACAGCCTTATCCGTTGTGTCATTGATATGATGGCGCAGTCGGACGCCAATCGTTATCGAACCGTAATGTATATGAACGTCAAAAATTTTGAGAATTATCAGGAATGCGAAAATATGTATTGGGGTCACACCGAGCATTATGACACACTCACCACGCTGATTCTGAAAAATCAGGCCACACCGCTGGAGAACCTGTATATTAACATTCTGGCCTCTTTTCAGGAGTCCGAGAAAAAGTGGGGGTTGATGGCAGGCGTTTCCTTCCGCCCCTTCATGCCTATCGCCTTGAAAATGTTATTCTCGCGCACGCCTTTGCCTGAAAATCCGGAGTTATATAACGAGCTGAAAATTTCAAAAGAAGATCTGCGCACGTTAAAGATCTATAATATGCTCGCCGTTACCTAAACCTTCATATTAAGCCGGATTAGTCAGATTGAATTGAATTGAAAAGAAACCCCTGAAACAAGAAAAGGGCTGCTTTTATAAGCTATTAAAGCTCATAAAAGCGCCCTTTGGGATTTAAATATGTCTGTCTTGCTGCTGCCAAGCATTCTGCATTAGCATGGTTGTATCCTTCAACTCAAGGATTAGTTTTTGATCAAATCAAGGGTTTCGTCAAATAATTGCTTCTGGTCCTCAATCTTGTTTTCATTACCGATAACACAGCGTTGCTGCTGTTCCAGTATGGCAGAAATCAGTTCCGCAAAATCTATGATGTCACTCTCTGTGGTGCCCAGTACTTCATCCCGTTCTTTCTGAAGATCGGCTTCAGTAATATTAGACAGATAACATTCCAGAGAGAATGATCCTTCGCCATGAGGCGTTCTGGGCGTATCCAGGTCCTGAATGGCACCAATGATATATCTCGTCATTTCCCGTGTATCTGCTTTGAAGTCCTTCAAGTATTGTGGCATCTCTTCATAAACTTTGTATGTTTTTTCGAGATTCGGGTCGCGGTACGACGCTACATAGCTGTCTCCATTGCGTCTGAAGCCTGACATGCAGCCGTATGCCCCGCCCTTTGCCCTGATGTTGTTCCACAAGTAATCCAGGGAGAGAATCCCTTGCAAGACACGGAGCGAGCCGGTGTACGAATACCCTTTATCGATAAAATTGCCTGTTTGAACGACATATTGAACTTCAGATGGTGATCTGAATCCTTCTTTATGTGATACAGGTGTGAATGCCGCTTTCTCTTTGGCAACATCTTGAGTGAACAACTTCGCTTTCAAATCGGATACCTGCTTCTCCAGGTCCGCATATCCCTGATCATCCGCAGTGTAACTTACCAGCAGGTTTTCCGGTCTGAAAATAAAGCCAGTCAACGATTGGAGGCTGGTCGACAACTCTTCTTTTCTTGCCTCAAAGTTCGCCTGAAGCTCCTCAAGCCACTGGTAAAAGGCGATGCCGCTAACCGCTTCCCGGAAGTCTGCAACAGCAGAGTGTTTGGAGGTAGATCGGCCAATTCCTGCCGAATGCCCTCCGCTGATCAGATTACGCTGCAGGTTCCCCTTCAACTGGGAGATAATCTCGTATAAACGCTTCGAGTCATCAAATTTGGAGGTAAACACAATTTCTTTGATCATGTCAAAAGCAAATCCCAGTTTGTCATACAACACTTTGGCGTTGAATTCATACATAGCCTTGAAATCACGGTGCTCATGTGCGTTTGCATACGTACCGATTCCACTATGAATGCCCCCGGAATGAATATGAATTTCATTCGACAATTCATTAAATGAGAAATTTTGAGTATCCACGTAACCGAGCACACTTTTCAGCAATCCAACATACGGCAGCAAACGGCGTGGGACTTCCTTAATGTCGAACAACAGTCTTAGATAACCGATTCCATTGGTATAGATGTTATGGTGCAGGATGGTTGTACCTTCGACCTGATTTACCGTCTGATAGAGTGTGGATGCTTTCGGTTCAATATCCTCTATCGACAACGTCGGAATCACCTGTTGTTGTTCCTTGGTTGAAGGTGCATTCTGGTACTCAGCGAGAGCCTCGGTTCTCTGAATGAGCTGCTGAATCTCTTCCTGGCTCAATCCCGCCTGAACTGATTTCAGATGCGCTTTCAGAGCTTCCTCTTTGCGTGCGTTCAATCCTTTATCCGGCGTGACGGCAACGAAAGAAGTATGTGTATTTTTCAGTAAATACGTATCAATCAACTTCTCAAAGTAACCCTCGGTCATCTTCGTTCTCAGCTCGGCGAATACATCATTTGCTTCCAAATGAGTAAATGGAGCATCGACATCATACAGCCAGCTTTGCAATGAGGAGAAGCCATAGATTAATCCTTTGGGCATTCTTCCATAATCCGCTTCCCGGTGGTTGAATTCATAGGAATTAATGCCTGCGAGCAGCGCTTTTGGATCAAAGCCTTCTTTCACAACACGCTCCAGCACCTCTTTTACCGTTCCCAGGAAATCGTCCTTGCTCGCCAGATTGCTCTTCTTCAATCCAACGGTGAACACAGGCTGATAGAGGCTGTCATCATACGTGCCATATACATCCTTCGCAATGCTCTTATCCAGCAAGGCCTGCTTTAGAACCGCTCCCGGAGCGTTAAGCAGTGCGTACAGCAAAATTTGAAACGAGATGTTTAATTCCTTGTCCAGACTTGTTCCAATGACCGCATTATAGGTCAAAAAGCTGTTATCCACTTCGGATTCGGTACTTCCGGCAGAATATGTTTTGACTGCGTCCACTCTTTCTCCGAATACAGGTTGAAGCTGAATGGCAGAATCAATCTCAATCCGGTCATAATCATTCAGATAATTCTCATCTAACCACTGCAATTTCTCTTCCATATCCATATCCCCATACAAATAAATGAAGCTGTTGGACGGATGATAGTATCTGGAGTGGAAATCCAGCAAGCCTTGATAGGTCAGATCGGGAATGGCATCGGGAAATCCGCCTGATTCACAGGAATATGTAGTATCCGGGAAAAGTGAATTCAGAACTTCTCTACGCACAATCCGTTCCGGGGAAGAAAAAGCACCCTTCATCTCGTTATATACAACGCCATTATAGGTTAACTCATCTTCAGCTGAAGTCAGGTTGTAATTCCAACCCTCCTGCAAAAATATTTTTTCATTATCATAAATATTCGTGTGGAGTACCGCATCCAGATAAATATCCATCAGGTTATGAAAATCATGATCATTCCGGCTTGCAATCGGATAGATCGTTTTATCGGGATATGTCATCGCATTCAGAAAAGTATTAAGAGAACCCTTCAGCAATTCAACGAAGGAATCCTTGGCCGGAAATTTCTTGGAGCCACACAAAACGGAATGTTCCAGAATGTGAGCTACACCTGTATTGTCTTCAGGAGGAGTACGGAAACCGATACTGAATACTTTGTTGTCGTCCTGATTGGACAAAAGTACAATTTTGGCTCCGGATTTCTGGTGTTCCAGCAGATACGCATCTGACTTCAACTCTTCGATTCTGCGTTCCTGCAGCACCTTATAGGGCTTAAGCTGTTTCAACATGGGTCGAGTCCTCCGTCCATAAAATCGTTTATTTTGATTCGCATCCTTGAGTTCTTCAAGTTCAAAGATAAGGTAATTTATGCCTACGAATAGTATACACCATCGTTCCTGGTAATTCATAATGAGCAGCCCCACAGGTGACATCTGATATGTATTATCGTTTTTTAATGTTTATGAGCCTAAATGGCAGAGCAGAGAATTATAAAAAATAAAATTTCCAAAAAAAAAGATCGCATGAACAACTTGTTTAACAAGTGTCATGCGATCTTTTCTTAAGATGCCGAGGACCGGGATCGAACCGGTACGGTAGTCACCTACCGCAGGATTTTAAGTCCTGTGCGTCTGCCAATTCCGCCACCCCGGCATGGGTATGTATTTCTTGGCGACAAGAAATATCTTACCATGAAATTTATAACTTTGCAATACCTTAAATCAAATAATCCAAAAAAAATGAAACAGGCACTGCTCGCGTTAGCCAGCAGTGCCTAGAAAGTTCGAGTTGCGGTCCCGAACTTTCTTTAAACCATCTATATTAAGGGAGGTGTGAAATAAGAATACCTCCCCAACATTAAAGAAACCTAAAATCAGCCTTAAATTAAACTAAAAAAGTAAAATAGGACGAATTCGGTCTGCCTCTTCCTCGCTGCACTCCACAACTACGAGGATATGACCCTGCATCAGCCAATCTTCATAGTAATTAGCATCTTCTTCAGCAACCCCCGCCTCTGTCAAAGTAAGCACCAGATCATCCGTCTCACTTCCAATCTCGTTACCTGCGAGTTTGCGTACTGCCTTTCCAATGGACATCGTCTGATCCATCCGCTTGCCCAGACCAGCAAGCACCCCTTTTAGTACCCCAAGTGCGCCATCTGTTCCTGCCCCCTTCAGAGGCATAGGCAAACCCGTCTTCTCACTTACCATTTCGAGATTGACCTGTTCTTTGGCTACCGCTCCTAAATATTTATCAGCTATGCCTTCCTCTTGCAATTTATTCAGCATGATAATGGCTTCATTCACCGTGCGTACAAGCCCGATCAGCAATTGTGTCATTAACGTTTCCTCCCTTTTACCCTATATATAACCCTGGTTGCTTCTTCAAAAACGTATAGTACATCATAAGTCCTTTCACCTATGTAAAATATTATTTCTGATCTGGAAATCTATACCTAGTTCTGATAGACTAGATAAAGAAGACAAATTAACCATTGAAATTATTGACATATCGAATTAATAATCCATAACCAGGAGCAATGACATATGAAAAAAGAGGTAGAAATTGCCATTCGGCGCAATCAACAAATCATCGTTCGTAATACAAGCGGGCAAACGGTAACCGGATTTCCGGAACGTACAGCTGACGCTTCCATTCTTTCCTTACGGACAGTCCATGGAAGCCTGTGGATTCCATTTGATGAAGTGGAACAAGTCACACGTTTGTTAAGCATTCGCTCTCACCATTTAAGTGGAATGCAGTTGTGTACCGCTGATCTGTAGACAGGAAACAGGACTCTTTATGTATTTTATACGTGAACTAGACGTGTTTATTTCACCCTCCATACAACAAAACCAGACGCATAGACGTCTGGTTTTTCTTTTGCCATTACTCGATGCCACGCCCTTTTAAGCCCAATCGCATTTCCGTATCAAAGAAATTTTTTATCCATATCCCGTCGCTATTTCACCACAAACTTTACACGTGTCCCATCCGGATATGTACTAAGTTGGTTTCCCACCCATGAGCCTGCACCACGATTGTCTTTGGGACTAATATATTGAATGTCCGCACCCGCTCCGCCTTCCGCACACATCGCCATCGGCCATTCATCCCGATCTTTCCCCTTTTTGACCGGCACCCCTTTGAGCGACAAATCCCGATTACTCTCAGCTCCACTGCGATCAATGGTACATACATCCGAATGTCCTGCCTTGATCGCCGTCTTGATATGATTGGCCGTTTCAGGATATCGTTCTGCCGGGAATGTGATGGTATGATCCACACTGCGGTTGCTTCCCCCGAATGGGGATGGTATATCCAAGGACCATTCTCCCCCAACCCAAGCATAGAGAGCTACCATTACCATGGCCACCAGCGTCAATATCTGCTTTTTAAATCGTTGTTTACTCTTGCTCTTTCTGCTTCTGCGTCTTTTACTCATGCTGTTTCTCCCCCATTCAACACTTGCATTATATCAGAACGCCAGTTCGCTAAACAATATAAAAGCATAAAAAAACAGCCGGTATTTTCCCGACTGTTCCGCATAAGACTATCCCACGTTCGGAATCGCCTGTTGTCGAAGTAAAGGTAAAGTAACCTCAAACCTCGTGCCTTTTCCCTCGATACTCTCCACCGAAATATGACCATCCATCAATTCGAGCAACTCTTTGCAGATCGTGAGCCCCAATCCGCTGCCGCCAAACTTGCGTGCATGAGATACATCCGTCTGAGTGAATGCTTCGAACAATTCAGTAATCTTACTCTCAGGAATTCCAATTCCAGTGTCGCTTACCGTAAATACTAACGTAACTGTGTCCCCCCGCTTTTCATGAACATCCATTAGCAATTGCACTTCACCTTGTTCCGTGAATTTAATCGCGTTGCTAAGCAGGTTATCCAACACTTGCCGAAGACGAAGAGGATCACCCGTGAGTACATCAGGAATGGCGAGATCCGCATGACAGAGCAAGCGAATTTGTTTATTTACAGCCGCGGGTTCATGCGTTTTAATAATCTGTTGAATAAGCTTCAAAGGCTGAAACTCAATTTGCTCCACTTTCATTTTCCCTCTGCCCAGCTTGGCCATATCAAGACTATTGTTGATAATGTTCAGAAGGGCTTCACCCGACTGGCGCGCAAGCTCCAGATATTCTTCCTGCTCCTCACTGTTTTCACCCATGCTAACAAGTTCAATCATCCCCATAATCCCGTTCAGGGGCGTGCGAAGTTCATGGTTAAGCTTCCCAATAAACTCCAGCTGTCCTCTTCTATTCAATTCTGTCATCGAAGCTGCCATACGCAACTGCTGCTCGGCATATTTCCGCTCCGAAATATCATATTGAATTCCTACAAAAAATAGACATTCTCCGGATTCATCGAAAATAGGATCAATATTCAGTTCATTCCAGAACTTCTGTCCATGCTTCGTATAATTCAAAATCTCTGCCTTGATCGACTGCTTCTTTTTCAATGCTTCCCGAATATGCTGTACAGTTTCCGGGTCCGTATCCGGCCCCTGCAGAAACCGACAATTCTGTCCATTCGACTCTTCCGCACTATATCCGGTTAATTGAGTAAAATATTCATTTACATATATTAGCGGAAAATCAGGCAAGGTGGCATCGACTACGGTAACGGAAGATTTAATTTTGGAGATGATAAATTCCCATTGTATAGCGAGCTGATTATATTTAGTCATGCTTCCTCCTTCATCTCACCAAAACTTTATTGTATTCACGCTTTTTAATGAAGCTAGCGATAACCTGATGGTATGTGTATATATAAAAACAATATAATTAATTGTAACATAGTTATTCAAGTCATGTGTTCCTTGGGTAATATCTGATAAATACATTCACAAACTTATCATCTCATCTGGAGGTCACTCATGAAATTTTTATTAATCGTCATTATTATTATTTTGATTGTTTTCTTCTTCACGAGACGTAAACGTTAATTTTGAGTCCGTCATGTACAATGAGGAAGGAAGATCGGGTATGAGAACCCTCTTTTTTATATTCATGACACTTTGTATCATTAATTTGTGCTTCCCGAAATTTGGCTGGTACCTGCGTTATGGCTGGATTTCCCGGGGAGAGGCTGAGCCCAGCAGACCGTATA
Source organism: Paenibacillus sp. FSL K6-0108 (assembly GCF_045040695.1). Lineage (NCBI taxonomy): Bacteria > Bacillati > Bacillota > Bacilli > Caryophanales > Paenibacillaceae > Paenibacillus > Paenibacillus sp. FSL K6-0108. The sequence goes on from NZ_CP150288.1 coordinate 5,308,574, forward strand.
TGGCTATGACCAGAATGACCAGTCTGTTGATGCTTCTTATTGCTTTTTCGCTCGTTGTGGCTTGAATTATAGAAACCAAAAAGACAGTTGTCCGCTGGGACAGCTGTTTTTTTGCTGCTTTAATGACGGGAAAATGACAACTTTGTTTGTGGTGCGTTTGCAACGATCCACGTAAAATATAATTATCGTTGTGGAAAGGACACCTTAGCATGAACATCGCATTTTATCCATATTGGGCTGCCAAAACGCTGCTTTCTCTCATTAATGTTGTATATATCATGGTTATCACGACATTTATTTACGGTCAGACCGGGTCTGTCCTTTACGCTGCATTGTTTCCATTCATTCAAATGTCAGCGCGTATCGTAGCAGGCTTTACTGCACCACTGCTTGTGAACCGTTTCGCATTCTCTAAGCTGATTATCAGCATTCCTTTAGCCAAAACATTGATGATTACCGGGATCGCCATCGCATTTACCGATCTCACTGCTCACATCCCTCTTCTGCTTGTAGGAATAGCAATCCTCTCGTTCCTGGACGGATGGGAATCTCCATTAATAAATACATTAACCCCACGATTGGTTCAAGGGGAAGATCTGGTGAAGGCGAATAGTTTTCTCTCCTTCTCAACTCAGACCGTGACGATCATTGGATACGCGATGACAGGGTTCATCGTTATGCATTGTGGTGCTTCACAAACATTTTGGGCGGCTACAAGCTTATCCTGGGCTGTCCTGCTTCTAATGATTACGATCAGCTCACTTACCCGCGATATTGAGGAAAAAGTCGAGAAAAACACTTCCAGATGGGATGTGCTAAGGGAAGGTTGGCTTATCCTTTGGAAAAATCGGTCGTTGCGCCTGATAACGTTCATGGATCTGGTTGAAGGTCTTGCTGGCTCCATCTGGATCGGCGCTATCACACTTGCTTTTGTGAAAGAAGCTTTGGGCCAAGAGGAGGGCTGGTGGGGACTTATCAACTCCAGCTATTCTGCCGGCACCATTCTTGGGGGAATTCTGGCCATCGCCCTGGCCGCTCGCATACAGAAGCACTTGATCTCCAGTATGGCGATAGGCTCTCTGCTTTTCAGCTTACTGACCATCGCTTATGGTTTAAACAGCCTTCCTTGGCTTGCTCTGGTATTGTGTGTGCTTATGGGTCCCGCTTATCAGATCCGCGATGTTGCTCAGCAAACGGCTTTACAGAGCCATGTGCCCATCGAATCCCTGTCTAAGGTATACGCAGCACATGGAATTATTCTCTCAGCTGCCATGAGCATATCTACGGTAGTCTTCGGTCTGATTGCCGACCACATGGGGGTTCAACTGGTGTATTTGATTGGAGGTGCCTTATTCATCGTATCTTCCTTGTGCTCTTTCCTGTTAAATCGAATCAAAGAGTAAAATGATTGAATCAAAAAAAAAGACGAGCACACATCTGCTCGTCTCCGCTGCTTCCGACCATTATCGGAGCAGCCCTTTTATTCTCAATCCAATCGGTAATCTGTCAACGGCTTGCCTTGTTTATAATACAGCGCTGGTGACAGTATATTGAAGAAAATATGCACATCAGGCAAATCCGCTTCTTCCAAAATAGCCTGCATTGAGGAAGCAATCCGATTATGAATCTCCTGATCACGTTGGAACATCAGAATCTCTACTGAAGCCGGAGAAGGAGTAAGGGCTTGTACGTCATGACGTTCTGCCTTCATTCTCTCCCGCGGAATATTGGTAATGAGTGCAAATTGCTCCGTTATACGGGGTACAACTTCCTCCAGTTGGGGCCCTGTGAATCCTTTAAAACGAATAAACGGCATTGCTATCCCTTCAATCTCTATTATTAGTCTCTTATGTGATTTTAAGCACATTGTTTTCGGTTGTCAAATCTCTTTCATCATATCATTTTTTTCATAGAAACGGAGACAAGCCCCGCTGAAGTCTCAGCGGAGCATACACGTAACCAGGGTCTCACCTTGTTCTGCAGTGGCTTACAGCCAGAAAGATTTAGTGATGATGACGAGCAGGATGAAGAGTACCAGAATTGCGGCAGTGGAAGTACAAATACCGGTTCCTACTCCTCCAACATTATTACAACCGTATCCAACTTCACTCATTTGATTGGCCTCCTTTGAATTTCAAGGTATGCCATAACATATGTCGATTATACCAGTAATGACCGGGCTATCCGGCAAGCTCAAAGGCCCAATCCTTGTGAGTTCTTCTTTAAATTATGTCAAAGGAATGACTTGGATATTCACATCATGTTCCGGTACTCCACGGTAAAGGTCTGCTGTATTTCGCTTATCCAATACAATCAAACGAGTACGCGTATCGTTTCTGGACGCCAAGACCACTTGACCATCCGGGGCAATACAATAGGCGATTGGAATTGAAATTTCACTGTCACGATATGAACCGTCCGCATGGCTGGTCCCCATAACAAAACATTGATTTTGTATCGCCATCTGCCGCGCTTTTTCAAGCCACTCTGTATACTGCTCTTCACTGAACATCCCTACACCAATGGAATGCATAATTATATCCACCCTGCCAATATTCTCGTTGCGAAAACCTTGCAGCACCAACTCGTCGCATAACAAGGCCCCTATAGTCCATTCCTGTTCCTTAACTACCGCAGCTGTGGTATATTTCGCTTTCTCCAATACAGTCTCCCCAGCCTTGTTAATGATGATTGAACGGTCCTTGGGACGTTCATCCAACCTGCGATGACCTGATACAATCATCGTTCCATATGCAGCTGCCAGACGACTGGCCTCCTCCACGTTCTGATTCAGATAGCCTTCTGGATAGAGCAGTATATCCGCTTCCGGATATTGTTTCAATTCCGCTTCCAACTGCAGCAATTGTTGTTCTAACCTGGGCTGTCCAATAATAATCTTCAACGTATCTCCCCCATTCATAATAAAAGCCGGTTCATACCTGAATCAGGTACGAAACCGGCTTAAAGGCTGGACAAGCAGGCCTCCTGCTCATCCACTCACTTCAAGAGTAATTGTCTTTAACTTATCGCTCCGTCTAACAATTACTTTTACAGTTTAAAATGATATGTAGTTAGGAATTTCTGTGTTCAATTCTATCATAGATCTCCTGCCCATCATAACCCTGATCTGAAGCTATATCTTTCGCAAAAAGCACCATATCACCAGTCGCAGCTGAATTTGCGCCCAGCGCCCCCACAACCGCCGCAAGCGGGTATAGCAAAATGGTCAGAGCTTTCCTCATATCCTCACCTCCTCTTCCGATTATCGGTAATTATGGTGTGATCATCCTAATAATACGATGAAAAGAGAAGTAAGTTTCAATTTTTATATACATTCGAAGCCTTTCAGCAGATCCATTGCTTCCTCATGATCAGGCTCCAGAGCCAACACTTTCCTTGTGTAAGCCAACGTTTCTTCTTCCAGTTCAAGTTCATAACAGCACACAGCCAAGTCGTAAAGCACAGCTGAATTCTGTTTTTTCGAATCAGCATCTAACGACATTTCCAGAAACCGTTTGGCATCCTCATACATATACATTCCGTATAACAGCTGACCTGCAAGAAACGCCACATCCCCTCGCTGCTCCATTACATAATATGAAGACCACATGATGTGGATTCCAGACTGAATATCAAGCATTTCCTCATCGCTAGCATCCGGCAAAAGACTCGAAATCCGGTTGGCACAATGGATCAAAAATTCAGCATCATACCCGCCCAGACGCCAGAACGGTAAAATCTGCTTCAGATCCATCCGCTCTACCTGATGATCCATCCATTCTTTCATACTGAAAAAATCATCAGGTCCAAAACGTTCAACAAATCGATGATACGCCAGCCGGGTATTCACGTAACCCAAAGGTTCGTCTACCATCAACATACATCCAACGTTTAGATCTTTATAATGATGTGTTGTAAAACGAGTATGGGCTCCTTGCTGTTCCAATACGTATTGAATGGCATGATAATTCGCCGTTAAAGAAAAGCTCCCATGGAGTACAAATTCAGGCGGTTCGGCAAACTTCCAGTTGTCCAGTCGATGGTCCCCTTTGTCCGCAGTAATCAAAACATATCCACACTCGGATAAGTTGTTCAACCGTTCGAGACAGGACAGACCCATTGCCGGGAACAAAATGTGCGAATCCTCCAACTCTTTCCGGTACAGCGCGATAAGATCCTGATACGGATAGTTCTCTGCACTGTACTCAGGTGCACGGCGGTATTGATAACTCAGTGTCATGTTTTCCAGCAAAACGGCAGGTTCAGATTGAAGAGAAGGTTCAGGAGATTGAATGTTCACATCACACTCGTAGATCTCACCCTCACCGACATAAATTAACTCCTGTGGAATGCTGTCAAAAAAATAGTTGGCAATCAGCAGCATTGGCTGTTTCAGATCGCCCGGTCGAATCATTGTACCCGACACGACCAGATTCAACTCGGTATCCTGCACAGCGTCAAAACGTGCAAAATCCAGTATCCCTTGGTCAATAAAAGGTTGCATGGACGGATGATCTCTCCAACCCAACACATTATCTTCGACCAGATCAGTCATTACATATCGAAAAGCAGGCAGCTCCACGCCTGCAAAATCTTTCAACTCACTCAATTTGAAAAGAATTTGGTGTGCCAGGCGCCCTACGCCCGCTCCAAGTTCCAGAATGGTCACTGTCTCGGCCGTCTTTCCTTTGCCGGCAAGATCTTGAAGTAAACCAAAAATCATTTCTGCATACGCCGTTGCAATCATGGGGTTACTTGTTATGTATTGCGGAACCTGATTCTCTGTCCAAGCGTGCAGCCCTTTCTGTTCATAATATGCCCGCTGCCACTCCCATACCGGAGCCTCACTGAAGCGGAATCGTTGTCCTTCGTTTTGCATCATTGGTTGAAAACCTGCTTTCCATTCATAATTTCATCAACATTTCGAGCTTTCAATTCCATGCTCTCACAGATGTTCCCTTAATCTCTAACGCATTATATCATAAACAAAGCAGATCAAATGAAATATACAGTGCGCTTCCGTAGAAAGAAAAAGCTGCCTTTCTCAAGGCAGCATTAGTCTTTTTGTAGTCTTTTATGATAGATGGCTTATCTGTAACCGAACGTTTTGCAAGGGCGCTCAACGTTAGTCCGAATATAAAACTCCGTCAAAGTTTTCAGGACCTACACGAATCGTACCCAGCAAGTTAGAACTAACGAATGCCGTGTAAGTCAATTGAGGTGTAATTGGTGGATTGAAATCATCCGCAGAGAACGTAATGACCTGAGGAGCCAGAATGCTCAAGTTGAATGTAGAGGTTGCAGAATAAATGACCGGATCCGTAGCTACAGTCCCCCTTACAATCGTTATCGTTATTCCCACGAGTGCCAATGGAAGTTGTACAGAAACAGTTCCTTTGAATTGCACCCGTGGATTTGCACCAATGCCTGCAGTAGTGACAAGCCCAATCTGACCAAATAATTGAGGTGTGTTAACAACAAGGATCGGTATTGCAATGGAGCCAGCCAAACTGGCATTCTGCGACGTTCTTGCATCAATAAATTGACTCATGGAATCTACCTCCTTCTATCCGAGATATGATAGTATATGTGAGATTTGATATATGGCATGGACAGAAACTTATATTTGGAAAAAAGGGCATACCAAAAAGACACTGCCCGCATTGTTGCAGCAGCGTCTTTCTCATTAGATATCAAATTTCCTTTCTTCACTCCTCTTCGTTCACTTTTCGAATAAAGACAGAAAAAAAACCTTGCTATGCAAGGGTTTTGAGAATATGGGCCCTACAGGACTCGAACCTGTGACCAATCGGTTATGAGCCGACCGCTCTAACCAACTGAGCTAAGGGCCCTGAACAAAAATGTATAACGTTCAGATGATGGCTGTAAATCATCCAGTAAAACTAAATTGCGGGGGCAGGATTTGAACCTGCGGCCTTCGGGTTATGAGCCCGACGAGCTACCGGGCTGCTCCACCCCGCGTCAGTAAGAAATATTAAAACAGCGACTTAATTAATATACACCATCCCATCCATATAAGTCAAGGGGTAATGTTAGGGAATAAAACGTACGCCATATCGCCCCTTTTTTGAACGATATACTTCCACTTCTGTTGGCTCGTTATGACCGTAAATCCATCCATCCTGCTCCATCCGTTTCGCAAGACACCCTGCCTGAAATTTGGTTGCATACAATTTGCTGAAATAAACCCAGTGCATTCCACTCGTCCTTTCTTGAAGTCATCATTGATCCCTGCTTTTGTAGAATACCCCAATTTCATAAAATTAGCCGCCGAAGATATAAATCTCCAGCGGCTGGACTTATCAATTTATTACAAGATCATTTCACCTTATTGAAATGTGGCTTTAGGGTTCTTTTTCAACTTCTCCAGCATTTCATTTCCTTTGGCTGCCCATTCACCAAGCGCTTCTTTTGGTGTCTTTTTATTCTCAAGCACTTGATTGAAGTATTCCATGCCCTTGTCATTTACTTGCCACAAGTTCGGCATTTTTTGATACATTTTATCCAAGTTGGTATTGGTTGGAGGCACAGGTTTCAGTGAGTAGAACGCCTGGATATTGTAATCCAATCCATCCTTGGGTTTAATGAAGCTCTTCCGGGATACCATCTCATAGCTGCTTCGCGCTTTGATCTTCGCCCAGTCTTCACTGTTCATATACTTGATCAATTCCCATGCATCTTCAGGGTTTTGAGCTGAACTGTTAATGGCCATGAGGTTGCTCAGATAAATATTGCCGCCGATTTCTGGTGCCTCCGGATGAACTGGAGGTGTGACAACATCCCACTCTACCTTTGTAAAGTCTTTCATTTTATCTGCATTTTTATTAGCATCAATCAATTGATTAATGTAGCTGTAATCTCCGATTACCATGGCTGTTTTGCCACTCAGGAACAGATCGCCCGTAATTGGATTGTAGCGTCCGCTCTCATCCTGATCCTGCGGCTCATCCCCTTTAGGGATGACTTTATCGAGGGCAAGCTTGCTAATGGTACTCCATACTTTCTCCCATTGAGGGGAATCGACGGTCATTTTCTCTGCTTTGTCATCAAAAATTTTCAGCTGCAGAGAGTTAGAATACTGTGACATCGTATAGTATGGGGAACCGCCTTGATAAGTACTGAAGGAGAAACCAAACACGTGATCTTTTCCTTCACCCTTGGTAAGACGGGTACCCAGGTTGAAAATATCATCCCAAGTCATATTATCCGTTGGAGGCTCCACGCCTGCCTTCTCAAACATGCCCTTGTTGTAGAACAACGCCGAAGAGGAGAACGTTGGTGTCAAAGCGTAGATGCTCTGATCTCCCAAATCCTTGATGCCTTCGAGAACACTTGGCACAATATCCGAAGTATCAAACTTATCTTCCTGCATCAGTGGGTCCAGTTGTTTCACCATGTTTTCCTGAATTAACGACTTAACTGTCGCCGTATCCGCCACGATGACGTCTACCGGGTTATCCCCTGTCATAATCTTCTTCAAACTTTCCATCGTATCCGGAACGTCCTGCTGTTCTTCCTGGTTACCATACCCGTACATGCTGCCCTGATCGACAGCAGGTACAACTTCAATTGTAATATTCGGATGAGTCAATTCAAATGCATCGGTAAACTGCTGACGGAAATAGCTGTCATCCTGGCCCCCCCATAACGTCGCTACACGCAGTACACGCTGCTCGTTATCCTTGGACTCACTCGCTGTGCACCCCGCAAGCAGCGGTAATGCCAGACTGGCTGTAGCCAGTACGGCCAGCACCCGTTTTCCCCAAAACCTGTTCTTCATCTCCCAATTCCCCCTCTAAAATTATCTTGGCGGTGTAATGACAATACGCTCACCGTCAAATTCCAATGTGGCACGATTATCGATGGACAATGCCTCGAGATACTCCTTGGGCACCTGAAGCCGTCCCGCCCGGTCTATAATGACAAAAGCTTCATGAATATCCGGGGCTCCTGCCTCCGACAAGCCATGTTCGTCATCCAGATTCGGATTGCGCTTCACAAACTCGGTGCTGGTCAAGCCGTCCCGGATCGCGACGATCCGGTCCACCTTGCCAGCGAGGGTTAGATCATGAGTAACAATTACAATCGTAACCCCGAGCTCCTTGTTCATTTTGCGGAAAATGCCCATGATGGTATCACAGGTCTCCGAGTCCACCGAACCTGTCGGCTCATCGGCAAGCAGCAGCTTGGGGCGATTCGATAACGAGATGGCAATCGCCACCCGCTGCTGCTCCCCACCGGACAATTGATGCAGCTTGTTGTGCATCCGATCCTTCAGTCCAACCCACTCCAGCAGCTGCATGGCATAAGCACGATCGCGCTTGCCTCCCAAAATCATGGGCGTTTCCACATTTTCCAGTGCTGTGAGGTATGGCAGCAGGTTACGACCGTTATTTTGCCAAATGAACCCTACAGTATGACGTTTGTACTCGACCAATTGGGCATCCGTCATTTTCAGCAAATCCCAATCCCCGACAACGGCAGTACCGGCTGTTGGACGATCCAGTCCACCCAGAATGTTAAGCAATGTGGATTTGCCGCTACCACTGTTACCGATAATGGCCATCATTTCACCCTGATTGACAGTCAGATTGAGACCTTGAAGGGCAACGACTTCCACATCGCTGGATTTAAAAATTTTGACAAGTCCTTCGCATTGGATCACGTTTACCTCTCCTCTCCCATTTTGACTGCCTGGTGAACCCGCAGCCTGCGGATTTGCCACAACAGCATCGTTGCTCCAATGATCAGCATGACCACGGTCACGCCGTACAGTTGCAGCATATCTTTCTCTTCAAACACAATTCGAAACGGTGGTACCTGTGCGGACACATTATCCGTCGTTTGCAGGAAGGGCAGGAATAGACGGCTGGATACCTGACCAATGCCAATCCCAAGAATGATCGAAAGTCCCGCCGTAAACACCTGCTCCAGCAGCAACATGCCGCTTAGTTGTGCCCTGGATAATCCCATTGCCCGCAGGACACCAAACTGTACTACACGCCCGGATAGATTGAAGAACCAGTACAGAATGTATCCAATCAGAGAGATAATTACCGACACAAGGAATCCGAGACTCAGTATGCCAAACACCCCGCCCCTTGACGGATGTTTGCCCTGGGTCACCAACTCTGTACGCACATCGCGTACTGACGACAACTCAATGCCTTCTGCCGCAAGTTTCTCCATCAAAGGAGCCACTTTGGCATCGGGCTCCATCTTCAGCCAGACCTCATACGGAATCAGAGGCACCTGATCATAGATGTAATCCAGATTGGCAATGAAAAACGGCATCTGATCCGGGTACTGGGCAGGCCAGTAAGGTATAATGCCAAAAACTACAAATTCAATGGCCTGACCCTGTACACCAATGGAGACGAGGTCTCCGGTTTTGAGCTTGAATTTGTCTGCAAATTTGGAAGAGATCAATACGGCCCCTTCATATTTACCAAGCAAATCGAGGTATCTGTAAGGATGTGCCGGGAACAAGTCATTGCGGAACCAGGCCACTTGAGCAAAGTCCACATTGTCGATCCCTACCAGCATTCCCTGTCCACCCGATTTGCCAGAGACAATAATATTGCCTTTCGTCTGCAGTACTCTCGCTGCGTGTTCTACACCTATCAGGCTGCGGAACACTTCAAAAGGTGGCTCGGAGTAAATCATCTTGGTAGGTTGTGAAGTGCCACCGCCTCCACCTGCCCCACCTCCGCCGCCGTTTCCTCCGCCTGCACCGCCACCGCCAGAACCACCGCTACCTCCACCTTGCTGCCCGCCACCCGAACCGCCGCCTTGTCCGGAACCTGTTGGCTTAACTTCAGGTGTGCCTTCCCATACCGTCTGCATAATAACATCCGTACCATATCGGTATAACGTGCGCTCGGTGGAGTTTAGATCAATGGTGCGAGCCGCTGCCGAGTTATACACACCGAGTCCGAGTGTCAATACCAGCAGGATCATCAAAGGATAATAAGAAGACGATGAACGCGAAAGCTGGGTCAGTGTCAAATACAATGGAACCGGCAGAAATTTGCGCCCGATCAGCTGAATGAGCTTCAAAATCCACGGGAACAACCTTAGGAAGAACAGCCCCAGTGCAAATATTGCGAGTGCCGGTACAAAGAACAGAAACGGCTGTACCTGAAGCTGATCTGTCGTCATGCCAGTCTGGAACGTCAACATTTGCCGTTCATAGAACAAGTAATATCCATATCCCGCAAGCCCCAGGAGCGCAATATCCAGAAACCAGCGCTGCCATACCGGCGCACGATCCGTGCGTGCCTGCCGACGCTTGGCCGATACAATCGTCGCCCGCGCATAGGTTATTGCCGGAATAAGCGAGGCGATGATTGCCACCAACACGGCAATAAGACCAAGCAGGATGGCTTCTTTTGATATTCCGATTGGAATGGATTTCCGATCCACAAACGACAGGAATCCGCTGGCTGAACCAATGCTTTTCGCCATAAACCATCCAAGAAACGGTCCGATGAAAAGAGCAATCGCTCCCAGGAATATACCTTCAAGCAGGTATAGTGAGAAGATCTGCCGGGCAGAAGCTCCGCGACTGCGCAGCACCGCGATGTCACTTTCCTGCTTTTGTAGCGACTGTCTGGCATTCATGGCAATAAAATAAAAGACCATCGCAATCATCGGTGCTGCCAGTGTGAACAGCATGGTCTGCAATTGCAGACTCTGACTGCGGAATTGTTTCAGCAGATCCCCGAAGGTGATATCCACTTTCGTATCCTTTAACCGCTGATATAGATCGATATCGAGCCTTTCCAGCACAGAGGTCAACCCCGAAAGCTGGCTTGTTTGAATTTCTTTCAGATCAAACGCATAATACCAGCGTGAATTCTGGAGAGGAATTCCTTTTTCCTTTAGCAAAACATCATTAAATACCGCTTCATCCACATAGAGTCCATTCATCATTCCGTCAAATCCCTGCACCCAGTACGGGCTGCTAGAATCATCGGCTTTGAAAGAACCTGTAATCTTCACACGTAACGTAATATCGAGACCGCTGTAGATCGGATATTCCAGAATATCTCCGATATGCAGATCGTTACGATACATACCCTCTTCCAGCATAACTGCTTCAATGGTATCGTCCTTCACCTGGTTACCCGGCTTCACTCCCGCGGAATAATTAACCTGTGCATCCAGGCCTGTCATCGTGCCCAGACTCATGCTGCGGACCCGGCTGGCATCGACTTTGGTCGGGTCTTCCGGATTAACCTCCGTGCTGCGGATGGAACGGGAGTTCACATACGTATGAAAAGGAAAACTGATATCGCGGGGTACATCCTCACGAATGTATCGATCCACTTCTTCCAGACCACGTGTGTCTGTCTTCACACCACCAGGTGCCTGGTAACTCATGAGCAACGAACCAGCTGGCAGTCCCTCACTGTTATCCTGCAGTGTCTGGGCCACGACCCGCTTCAGCGCACCATCGGCATACATCGGAATACTAACGGTGAACGCGACCGCCACAATCAGTCCGATCAGTGTGCTGAACGTCATCCAGCGAGTGTTCCACATTTTGCGGAACAACAGCCGAAGCAATGGCAGCCCCATTAGCGGCCTACTACTTTCTGTCCAACAGTCAGACCTTTCAGAATCTCCACATCCGTGGATGTCTGCTGCCCGACTTCCACGTCCACTTCACGCTTGCTTCCATCACTCTCCACCACTTGCACATACGTTCTTGAACCGATGGAGCGTAGAGCGGATACAGGAATAACAATTGCGTTCTCTGTACGCTGCGTGACAATCGATACCGTTAGAGGTGTACCGCGTTCAACCCCTTTGGGCATTTTCGCCAGCGAGACGATCACATACTGATCCAGGCTTTCTTTCGCTGGAGGTGTTCCACCTTCCCCGGAACTTCCGCCGTTCCCATTTCCACTACTCGATGCTTGGGCTACAGGCATCACTTTAACTTTGCCAGCCACTTTGCCTGCGCCATTAATGTCCACATCCGCCTTCATGCCAGCCGAGAACTTTTCCAGGTCTTCCTTGGCAAACGTAGCTGCGACAACCAGGTTGGATGTATCTGCTATGGTCGCAATTGGATCATAAGCTTTGACAGCCGCGCCCTTCTCCACCTGCACAGCAATGATTGTTCCACCGAATGGAGCGGTCAAAGTGGCTTTACCCAACTGATCCTCCAGATCGGCGAGTTCCTGACGAAGCTCTTCGAAGGCAATCGTGGACTCTTCGAACTCCACCGGGTCCATTTCATCCCGTTTGCGAAGCGTTTCCTTCATCTGGACTTCCGATTTGCGAATCTGCAGGTTTTTCGCCCGGATCTCCTTCTCCACGCTCTCTACATCAAGCACTGCGAGAAGTTGACCTTTTTTCACTTTATCTCCTGGTTTTACATTCAACTCTTTGATATGCATACCGTCCAGCGTAAAATATACCTTTTCCTCCCGCTGGCTCATCATCTTGCCGCTTCCGCTTACTTTCTTCTCCAGCGTCTCGGTCCGAACTTCATATTCCGGCTTCTTGGAGATCGTTGGCGGTGTAATCGGCGGAAGTACTTCTTCCTCTGTTTCAGCCGGCAGCAAAGAGCAGCCGGACATCGTTGCAGCCACTATCGCACTTAGCACAATAAGCGCTGCGCGCTTCCCCCTCTTCGGAGCGGCTCCTTTACTTGATAAATCTGCCGTCCGCCATTTCATAAACATGGTCCGCAACCTCCAAAATCGTAGGATCGTGTGTAGTCATACAGATCGTAACTTGTTCAACTTCAATAATATTGCGAAATACAGCCATAACCTGTGCTCCCATTTTGGAATCGAGTTCAGCTGTCGGCTCATCTGCGAGCAACAATCTCGGTCTGTGGGCGATCGCCTTGGCGATGGCCACCCGCTGCTGCTCTCCCCCGGACATCTCGAATGGACGGTGCTTGACCCGTTTGGTTAGTCCAACCAGATCCAGACAATGACCTACCCGATCTTTCCATTCCGAACGCGGCACGTCCGCCATCCGCAGCGACAGCTCTACATTTTCCCAGGCAGACAACAAGGGCATGAGCGCATACGCCTGAAAAATAAAACCAATTTCCTTACGCCGCAAAGCAGTCCGCCGTCGGTCTCCCCAATCCTGAAGAGGCTGGCCGGAGAACAAAATATCTCCACTTGAAGGCTGATCCAGTCCACCCAGCATATTGAGCAGCGTCGTTTTGCCTGAGCCTGACCGCCCTTTCAACATCACCAGTTGTTGCGGGTTCACTTCCATATCGATGCCTTTGAGTACATGAATAATCCGGCTTCCCGTCTGAAAACTGCGATGAACATTGCGAACCTCCAGAACAGGTCCATCATATGGAGGCAAGAGATCCCTTTTGGGGGAGCCAGCCTTCGTTTCCGGTTCAGCAGTTGCAGCTGCAATCTCATCCAGACTTGCTTCACTAACTATGTCGTGCGGGTCGACGGGTGCATTCTGGGGTTCACTTATGTATGTGGTGGCATCCTGCCCAACTGGTTCCTGCTGCTCCGTTTGCCCGACTGCACTGTCCTCGCCTGACTGGCTCTTGGCGGGTCTAATTTTGGAAAATAACTTTTTCATGCCAGCAATCACGCTCATCCTTTCTTTTTCTATCCCGTTCACTTCATCAAGACACTAAAAATAGAAATCTATTCCAACCTACACTGCATTATAAACGACGGATCACAACTAAAAGTTACAAGCTTTTTACAACGTTCCAGTGAAAAAGTTAATATTTTGATGAACAAACCAAAAAAGCACCCCAAAGTGTGGGATGCTTCCTGAATATTCAATGAATTTGCCTCTATGACGGCAATCATTACAATTTTGATACCGTTCACAAGCAAACTGTTCAATCGGTTGTGAATGATATTATTTACCAAATGAAGAAGGATCTTCACGCCATGATTTGAGCAGTTCAAAATCACTCTCCTGAATTGTCCCCTCAGCCAAAGCCACATCCATCAAAGCGGTGTAATTGGACAGGGTTTGCAAGGGAATTCCCGCTTCCTCAAATGCCTTAATGCCCTTGTCGAGCTGATAGCTGAAAATGGCCAGTACCGCAAGAGGAGTCGCTCCGGCTACGCGTACCGCTTCAGCAGCTTTGATGGAACTGCCACCTGTCGAGATCAGGTCTTCAATGACAACAACCTTTTGTCCCTCGGTAATCAGTCCTTCAATCAGGTTCTCTTTGCCATGACCTTTGGCTTTATCACGAATGTAAGCCATTGGCAGATTCAGCTTTTGCGCAACCCAGGCTGCATGCGGGATACCGGCGGTTGCTGTACCTGCAATGACCTCTGCATCAGGGTATTGATCACGAATGATTGCAGCAAAGGCTTCAGCGATGTCGTTACGAATCTCTGGATAAGACATCGTTAAGCGATTATCACAATAGATTGGTGATTTGATGCCGGATGTCCAGGTAAATGGCTGCTGCGGACGCAGCGCCACCGCTTTAATTTTCAACAGTTGGGAAGCAATATGGTTAGGAATCTCGGTAAGTTCGATCATGCGTTCAACATCTCCTTCAAAATGGTTTCTGCCGCTTCACGCGGATTGGGAGCGCCCGTAATTGGTCTGCCTACAACAATGTAATGGCTGCCTCTGGCAATGGCTTCACCTGGCGTCAGGACACGTGTCTGGTCTCCGAGGCCACTTCCCGCTGGGCGGATGCCTGGTGTGACCGTGTGAAAATCACTGCCACAGGCTGCGCGGATCGCCGGTACTTCCAGCGGGGAAGCAACGACGCCATCGAGACCTGCCTCATGGGCTAGTCCTGCATAACGGACGACTGCTGCCTCCACACTTCCCTGAATGCCGATCTCGGCATTCATCGTTTCCTGACTGGTGCTGGTCAGCTGGGTAACCGCAATTATCTCAGGTCTGCGAAGAGAAGGATCAGCAGCCAGAGCCGCCTCTGCACCTTCACGGGCAGCATGCATCATGCTTGTACCTCCAGCTGCATGCACATTGAACATATCCACACCCAGACGAGTTATGCTCTCCGCACCACCACGAACCGTGTTAGGAATATCATGCATCTTCACATCAAGAAATACCGAGTATCCCTTCGACTTCAGTTCCCGAATGAAGTCTGGGCCAGCAGCGTAGAAAAGCTGCATGCCTACCTTCAGATAACAGGGAATGCCTTCGAGAGCCTGTACTAATTGCTGCGCCTGTTCCGCTCCGGGATAATCGAGAGCCACCATCAGACGGCCAGCCATTTCGTTGAAATTCGGGTGATTCATAATCCAGCGCTCCTTCCAAAAGCTTGATTTTTCCGTTTTTGCCCGATATAAAGGACATCCCGCCAGCCCGAAGGCTGACTGATGTCCTTGATCAGTGACAAATCGTCTTATTTATTCTACAAAGGCTGGCATAGCCTCAGAGGAGAAGTTGATCGTTTGCAGCATGATCAACAATGCACGGATCGTATCCAGTGAAGTCATACATACAATGCCGTTCTCCACCGCTTCACGGCGAATACGGAATCCGTCACGCTGTGGCGTTTTGCCTTTGGTCAAGGTGTTGAATACAAAGTTTGCTTCGCCGCTGCGAATCATATCAAGAATGTTCGGCGAACCTTCACTTAATTTATTCACCGTGGTCACCGGAATGTTCGCTGCTTCAAGCGCAGCTGCCGTTCCTCCAGTTGCCATGATTTTGTAACCCAATCTGTAGAAGCCTTCGAGCAAAGGTACAGCTTCGTCTTTGTCTTTATCTGCTACCGTTACCACAATTGCGCCGGTGGCCGGGATCTTCATGCCTGCACCGATAAGACCTTTGAACAACGCTTTGGCGTAATTCGGGTCACGACCCATAACCTCACCTGTGGATTTCATCTCAGGTCCAAGGGTTGGCTCCACACGACGCAGCTTCGCGAAGGAGAAGACTGGAACTTTTACGGAAACATGATCCGACTCAGGCCACAGACCATCGACATAACCGAGGTCTTTCAGCTTCACGCCCAGAATGGCTTGTGTTGCCAAGTTCGCCATCGGAATGTTGGTTACTTTGCTCAGGAAAGGTACTGTACGGGATGAACGCGGGTTCACCTCAATGATGTACACTTGGCCATCATGGATAACAAACTGGATGTTAACCAAACCGATTGTCTTCAGTTCTTTGGCAATCTTGATTGTAATCTCTACAATTTTCTCTTTCAGATCCTGAGACAGGTGCTGTGGCGGATAAACCGCGATGGAGTCGCCAGAGTGAACCCCCGCACGCTCGATATGCTCCATGATCCCCGGAATCAATACCGTTTCGCCATCACAGATCGCGTCAACCTCAACCTCTTTCCCCATCATGTAACGGTCGATCAGGACCGGATGCTCCGGATTGATTTTAACCGCCTGCTCCATGTAGGTCAGCAATTCGGAATCGGAGTATACGATCTCCATGGCACGACCACCAAGTACGTAGGAAGGACGAACCAGAACCGGGTAACCCAGACTTTGAGCCGTTTCAACCGCATCATCTACCGAAATGACTGTTTTGCCTTTAGGTTGTGCAATTTCCAGACGGGAGAGCAGATGTTCAAACTTCTTGCGATCTTCCGCCTCATCGATGTTTTCCAGATCGGTTCCGAGAATCGTTACGCCAGCGGCACGCAGTGGTGCTGCCAGGTTGATTGCCGTTTGACCACCAAACTGTACGATAACACCTACAGGCTGTTCCTGTTCGATAACGTTCATTACATCTTCGAAGAACAGAGGTTCAAAGTACAACCGATCCGATGTATTAAAGTCCGTTGACACCGTCTCCGGATTGTTATTAATGATTACCGCTTCATAGCCTGCTTTTTGCAGAGCCCATACCGCATGTACTGTTGAATAGTCGAACTCAATCCCTTGACCAATCCGGATCGGGCCGGAACCAAGTACCACTACTTTTTTCTTGTCTGAAGGAATGACTTCATTCTCAGTTTCGTAAGTAGAGTAGTAATATGGCGTTGTTGCTTCAAATTCAGCTGCACATGTATCTACCATTTTGTATACCGGGCGAAGGTTCTCTTCTACACGGCGTGCTCTTACTTCAGTTTCTTTCGTTAATGTGCCACCAGGCTGACCTTGAGCTCGCAGCTCAGCAATGGCACGGTCTGTGAAGCCAAGGCGCTTGGCTTGATACAGTGTCTCGGATGTCAGTTCGGATTCCTCGCGAATGCGATCTTCGAAGCCGATCAGCCCTTCGAGTTTATCCAGGAACCACCAGTCAATCTTGGTCAGATCCTGAAGCTGTTGCAACGTATAACCTCTGCGGAATGCCTCAGCAATCAAGAAGATACGCTCATCGTCGGCTTTGACCAGACGCTCATTCAGTGTTGCTTCATCAAGGGTTTCAGCATCTTTCAGATACAGTCGGTGCACGCCGATTTCCAGGGAACGAACTGCTTTGTGAATTGACTCTTCAAATGTCCGGCCAATGGCCATCACTTCGCCTGTCGCTTTCATCTGTGTGCCCAGTTTGCGGTTCGCCGAGACGAACTTGTCGAACGGCCAGCGTGGAATTTTGCTTACGATATAGTCCAGTGTTGGCTCAAAACAAGCATACGTTTGACCCGTTACCGGGTTCACAATTTCGTCCAATGTGTACCCCAATGCGATTTTGGCAGCCATCTTCGCGATTGGATACCCTGTTGCTTTCGAAGCCAGCGCGGAAGAACGACTTACCCGCGGGTTAACTTCGATCACATAATACTGGAAGCTGTGTGGATCAAGCGCAAACTGTACGTTACATCCACCTTCAATGTTGAGGGCACGAATGATTTTCAGAGAAGCGGAGCGCAGCATCTGATATTCACGGTCAGACAGTGTCTGGCTTGGCGCCACAACGATACTGTCACCTGTATGAACACCCACCGGGTCAAAGTTTTCCATGTTGCAGACAACGATACAGTTATCGTTTTTGTCACGCATAACCTCATACTCGACTTCTTTCATGCCTGCAATGCTCTTCTCGACCAGACATTGCCCAATCGGGCTGTAACGAAGGCCTGCTGCCACGGTTTCACGCAGCTCTTCTTCGTTTGCACAGATCCCGCCGCCTGTTCCGCCAAGCGTGTAAGCTGGACGGACGATGATTGGATAACCAATCTCATTCGCAAAATCAAGTGATTCCTCAAGTGTTGTTACGATGACACTCTCAGGTACAGGCTGTTCCAATTCGCGCATCAGATCACGGAACAAGTCACGGTCTTCCGCTTTCTCAATGGATGTGAGCTGGGTACCGAGCAGTTTGACGTTCTCGCGCTCCAGAACACCGGCACGTGCAAGTTCCACAGCCATGTTCAGACCCGTTTGACCGCCAAGGGTTGGCAGCAAGCCGTCAGGACGTTCCTGACGAATGATTTGCGTTACAAAATCCAGTGTAATGGGCTCGATATAGACTTTGTCAGCCATGTTCGTATCCGTCATAATTGTAGCCGGGTTGCTGTTAATGAGTACAACTTCCACGCCTTCTTCTTTCAGTGCCTGGCAGGCCTGTGTACCGGCATAGTCAAACTCGGCCGCTTGACCGATGACGATTGGACCGGAACCAATCACCAGGATTTTCTTAAGATCTTTGTTAATCGGCATGTTATTGTGCTCCTTTCACTGCGGCTGCCAATACGGCTTGACGCGGCTTTTGCGGGTTAGTGATTTTGTGCTCACGAATCATTTCAATGAAGCGGTCAAACAGGTAGCTGTTATCGTACGGTCCTGGCGCTGCTTCCGGGTGATACTGAACGGAAAACGCCGGGTATGTTTTATGTTTCAGACCTTCAATGGTCTTGTCGTTATTGTTGATATGTGTCACTTCAAGATCCGTATGTTTCACGGATTCTTCGTTAACGGTGTAACCGTGGTTCTGAGATGTGATGAAGCAACGTCCGCTCTCCAGTTCTTTGACAGGGTGGTTTCCGCCGCGGTGTCCAAACTTGAGTTTCTCTGTATCGGCTCCTGCCGCAAGTGCGAACAGTTGGTGACCCAGACAGATTCCGAAGATCGGATATTCGCCAAGCAGTTCACTGATCATTTTAACCGCATGAGGCACGTCTTTCGGGTCCCCAGGGCCGTTGGACAGCTGAATGCCATCCGGGTTCATACGGCGGATTTCGTCTGCTGTCACATCATGCGGAACTACGACAACGTCACAGTTACGTTTGCTAAGTTCACGCAAAATCCCTGTTTTTGCACCGTAGTCAACCAATACAATGCGTTCAGCCGTTCCCGGGCTGTTGTAAACATGTTGAGTAGAAGTCATAGGAACCTGGTTACGCAGCTCAGCGATGCTGGTATCTCCCATCATCTCCAGCAACTCTTCCACAGGTTTCGATCCTGTTGTGAGAATTCCTTTCATTGTGCCATGGTGACGAATCCGGCGAGTCAGCATCCGTGTATCAATCTCACTGATTCCTACGATGCCGTACTCTTTAAGCAAATCGTCTACGCTGTATTCCGCACGCCAGTTGCTTGGCGTTGGCTCATGACGGCGTACCACAAAACCGTGTACGAACGGACGAATCGACTCGAAGTCGTCACGCGTAATGCCGTAGTTACCAATCAGTGGGTACGTCATGGTTACGATTTGACCGCAGTAAGAAGGATCCGAAAGCACCTCTTGATAGCCTGTAATTCCCGTATTAAAAACGACCTCACCTGTTGTTTCACCTTCAGCACCGAATGCTTTCCCGGTGAACAGTGTGCCGTCTTCCAACAATAATCTTGCCTGTGCCTGCATCCCATTTCACTCCTCTGTGTTTATCAAAGTTGAATACTTTGAGTTGAACATGGGGGACGTTACGATTGGTGCGGCTTCGTGGGCAGAAAACCCTTTGATCGCTGTTATCCCCGGATTACTTTGATCCCATTATTCAAATGGAGTAATCCGGTGATAAAGGCGAACGCTTTGCTTCTTCGGGTTCTTTCTGCCCACTCCGCAGTTACGCTGGTGTCCATGTTCAAAAGCATTATTCAACTTTTCTTTGTTTCGTATGTTTGACTCTCGGCATGGTTTGCCTCGAGTTAGTTGTAAAGATGTTACTGGTGTATAAGTTGAAGATTTAGATAATAAAGCCTCGTTATTTTAAAAGAATTAAAGAGGTAAAATTTATTAATTTATTGATCTAATAAGGTACCGTTTTACTGTTGTACCGTGTTGTTCCACACGCTTTTGCCGTCCACCCATGTCTGTACTGGCCAACCTTTAAGCTTCCAGCCTGTGAATGGCGTGTTTCTTCCTTTAGTTGCGAACGTTGCAGGATCAACCGCTTGTTCCTGGTTCAGGTCAATCATGGTGATGTCCGCAGGTGCTCCCTCTTCCAGCTTGCCAGTATCCAGTCGGAATACTCGTGCCGGATCAGCTGTCATACGTTTAACGAGGAAGTCCAGGCTCCAAAGCCCTGTTTCCACAAACTTGGTGTACAGCAGCGGGAAGGCTGTTTCGAATCCGACGATGCCGAATGGTGCCAGCTCCATGCCTTTTGCTTTCTCTTCTTCGCTGTGCGGCGCGTGATCGGTAACGATCATGTCCAGCGTTCCGTCCAGCAAACCTTCGATACAAGCCTGCACGTCACGTGGTGAGCGAAGAGGCGGGTTCATCTTCCAGTTGGCATCCATGCCCGGGATATCCTCATCCGACAGTATCAGATGATGCGGACATACCTCAGCAGTGACTTTAATGCCGATGGACTTCGCCAGGCGAATCAAGCGAACCGACTGCTCTGTACTTACGTGGCAGACATGGTAGTGAACTCCCGTTGCTTCTGCAAGCAGGATATCACGGCCTACGTGGATTGCCTCGGATTCATTCGGAATACCTTTGATACCGTGACGCTTCGAAAACTCTCCTTCGGTCACATATCCGCCGACTACCAATGAGTCGTCCTCACAGTGAGCGATGACCGGCATATCCATGCTTGCAGCCAGGCTCATGGCGTCTTTCATCATCTGAGCGTTTTGTACACCTACACCATCATCGGTGAATCCAATCGCGCCTGCTTCTTTCAAAGCAGCAAAATCCGTAAGCTCACGTCCAAGCTCGTTCTTCGTAATAGCTGCATAAGGCAGCACTTTAACCAGGTCGGCTTCTTTGGCTTTATCCAAAACCAACTTCACGACATCCGCATTATCGGTTACCGGTCTTGTGTTCGGCATGCAGGCAATCGTTGTAAAACCGCCTTGCGCTGCCGAACGGGCACCTGTTTCGATCGTCTCTTTATGCTCGAATCCAGGTTCACGCAGATGCACGTGCATATCAATCAGGCCGGGAATGACCAGTTTGCCTGATGCATCGGTTACGCTTTGCGCTGATTGCTCTGCTTTCAGTACCGCTTCGTCTTCCACTCCAGCGATCTTTTGAATTTTTCCTTCATCTATAATGATCGTTTTCCGTTCAAGTTCCCCTTGTTGATTCAAGATGTTCGCGTTCTTTATAATCTGTAGCATAATTACCCTCCGCTTCGGTTCTGTCCGACTTGCCAGGCAAGCCGGATAATTTTCTTTATCGTGTACCCTCACATTGCTCTATAAGAACTTCCGTCCCGTCAGCCTATGACCCACAGCCAGACCCTGTTACAGCTTCATCGCGCGTTCCATGACCGCCATGCGGATTGGAACACCGTTTGCCATCTGCGGGAAGATCCGCGATGCTGCGCTCTCCACTACCGCGTCATCTACCTCGACATTTCGGTTCACAGGAGCAGGGTGCATAATGATTGTGCTTGGTTTCAGGCGTGACGCCCGTTCTTCCGTCAATCCGTAGTGTTCGCGATAATCCTCAGCCGAAGTAATCAAGCCGTGTTTATGACGTTCCAATTGAACTCGGAGCATCATGACTACATCCGCATCGAGTGCTTCTTCCAGACCTACATAAGGCGCGTGTTCTGCAAGCTCCGGTGCCTGCATCGTTTGTGGTGCACAGAAGCGCACATCTGCACCAAACTTTTGAAGTGCCCACAGATTGGAGCGAGCTACCCGGCTGTGCATGATGTCTCCGATGATCGACACACGCAAACCTTTCAGCTCACCGAAACCCTTCCGCATCGTGTAGAGATCCAGCAGCGCCTGAGTAGGATGCTCGTTATTACCGTCTCCGGCGTTCACTAGTGGAACATTCACTTTCTGAGCCAGTTGTTGCAGAACACCCGAAGGTTTCAACCGGATTACTCCCGCATCGATTCCCATGGACTCCAGTGTGCGTACCGTATCATAGATGGATTCGCCTTTCTCCACGCTGGATGCAGCCGCCGTGAAGTTCAGTACTTGTGCACCCAGACGTTTTTCCGCCATTTCAAATGAGAAGCGAGTACGCGTGCTATTCTCAAAGAACATGTTGGCTACGAAGTGGGATTCCAGTACAGGAACCAGTTTCTCCTTCTGCGCTTCCCAGTGTGCTGCTCTGTTCAGAATGGATTCGATCTCATCGCGACTAAGTTCCTTAAGGCCAAGCAAGCTCCGGTCCTTCAATACTGGTTGTGTAATCATCATGCTTGCTCCCCCCGGTTCTGAATGATCTTGACTTCATCCTGTCCGTCCGTTTCCATCAGTGCAACCTCGATCTCCTCTGATTTGGAAGTCGGCACATTCTTGCCGATAAAATCAGGTCGAATCGGAAGTTCCCGGTGTCCGCGATCTGCGAGAACCGCCAGCTGAATGTTCTGTGGTCTTCCACAGTCCATCAGGGCATCCATTGCTGCACGAATTGTCCTTCCGGTATAGAGCACATCATCGAACAAAATCACTTTTTTGTTATGAATCGAAAGTGATTCAGGTGTCATCGTCAACAGTTCCTTGCGATTCGCTTTATTCTCATCCAAGCGATCATCGCGATAAGGGGTTACATCAAGTTCTCCCCAAGGGATCGGTGTACCTTCGATTTCTTCAATCTTGGCGGCGATCCGTTCTGCGAGGTATACACCCCGTGTTCGAATACCGATCAGTACACAGCCCTCAATGCCTTTGTTTTTTTCCAAAATCTCATGGGCAATCCGTGTTAATGCGCGGCGGATCGCGGTTTCATCCATAATGACATGTGTCTCTGTGCTCATGCGTTCAGCCTCCTCAGGATTTACCTTTCAGATCATGGCCCCGTGACGAGGAGAACAAAAAAAGACTCCTTGCCGTGTTTATTGGCAAGGAGTCTCCGAACTTCAGACCGCTCTGAAGAAAGTTTACTCTCGGGATGCATCGCTTGATTTGCCGCAGCAAAAAAACGATGTATCGTTCACGTTACCTTGCCAGTCTCACGGGACTGATTTAAAGGTGCTATTCATGTCGTTCATATTGAAGGACCTCACAGGGTTCTATACTCAATATGTCCGTTTGTCTTCATGAATTATGACAGAAAGACAACCCTCTGTCAACACCTCAACATCATAGGCGAAATTCCTCTACTGTATTCTCTTAGAATCAGCAGTTGGGCTGAAAAACATCCAAACACATCACATCTCATTCGTCATTCATAATTATACAATAATTCTGTATATTTATCCATAGGCAATTATTGAATACCTTATAGCCAAAATAACCCTCTAACAATATTCAACGCTGAGACTGAACCCATCCCTTTTGTATTCTGCAGTGAGTTTTGTCATAACTGCTTTAATTTCTGAAGGCATTTTAATAGGATACATTTCTTCTAATTTTAGATTTCAACATCCAGAAACACTGAATAGCTGAAGGCTCTGCATTAGTCCCCAGTGAAATGGGTAAAGTTTATAAACATGAAATAATTCATTGAAGCTGCCATAAAACCGATATACATAAGGATTTACAAATATGCAACATAGAAATAAGATAGGACCTACATTTATTTACATTTAGGAGGAAGTTATGCGTCACATTTGGCAAGTTTACAAAACAGACTGGTTACATATTTTGAAGGTTCCTACAGGTATATTTCTAATTGTGGCTATTATTTTACTGCCCGGGGTGTATGACTGGGTTAATGTGAAATCCGTTTGGGACCCATACAGCAACACCCAGGGGATCAAAATTGCAGTGACAACCGAGGACAAGGGTGCAACCGTTGCAGGAACGAACGTTAATATTGGAGACGAGCTGGTATCCAGCCTGAAACAGAACGAAAAGCTGGGGTGGACTTTTGTGGACCAGGCTGAGGCTGATCGGGGTGTGCAAACAGGAGAGTATTATGCAAGCCTGCTCATTCCCGGGGACTTTTCATCCAAAATAACAGGCATCGTTGACGGGAAGCTGGAGCGCCCAGAAGTAATCTATACCGTTAACGAGAAGGTTAATGCCATTGCTCCAAAAATTACAGGCTCCGGTGTATCTGCGATAACAACACAAATCAATGAAAATTTCACCGAAGCGGTCAGTGAGGCTGTTCTAACCAAGTTGAAGGAAGCCGGGGTTGAAATCAATGCCCAGCTTCCAACTCTGCGCAAAATGGAGAATGGCATTTTCACGCTGGAGAAAAATCTTCCGGAGATACAAGCCGCAGGACAAAAGGTATTAGAAGTGGAAAAGGCCATGCCTGGTATTGTAAAAGACGCACAAAAGATCGTCGGAATTGAAAAAAAACTGCCCGAAATCAACGAAGCCGCACAGTATGTGCTCAAGGTACAGGAATATTGGCCACAAATTAATGATGCGGCATCCGAGGTGTTGGCTACTCAGGATCGGATTCCCGATATCCAAAAAGCCGTAAAACGTATACAAGAAGTGGATGCAAACTTTGGTCAGGTATCAGGCGTGATCCAAACAGCCCTGGATAAAACCGACAAAGCTCTGTCAATCGTTACAGCCGCAGAGCAAGACCTTGACAAAGTATCACAAATAGCTGGTAACGGGATTGAGCTGGCTGAAGGCTTGAATCAGTTTGTGGACTCCAGTGAAGAAGCGTTCCAGGCAATAGGCCCGGCGATCCGGCAAAACTTGCTGCTGGTACAGCAAATCGCAAACGCTGCGTCAGACGTATTTGGGCAATTGCAAAATACAGATCTTAGTAAACTGCCAACAGCTGAGGATCTGGACCGGATCGCTGCCCGCTTGGGGATTGCAGTAAAACTCGTCGACAGTATGGCAGAACTACTGGGCAAAATCGACAACTTGCTTCCAAGCCATCCACTTGCCGATAAAATTACGAAGCTGAACACCATTTCAGATAAACTGCAGCTGCAAGTCCGCCTGGCTGGGATCATCAGTGATGCTCTGCGTCGCAATACAACTCCGCCTGCAGACGTCATCGCTCAGCTAAATGCTCTCTCCAAGGACATTAGCAGCGGCATTGGCAATATCCTGAACACCTACGAGAGTGAAATATCGCCTGCGCTTGCATCTGGTGCGGATAAACTGAGGACCATCCTCTCCACTTCAGCAGATACACTACAGGCAGCAAGGGACCGAATTCCGGATATTGCGGACATTCTTGCATCAGCCAAAGAAGGGATTACCTTTGGACAGACCGAGTTAAAGAAAATCCAGAGTGAATTGCCTCAAATACAATCTAAGATTCATGAGATATCAGAGACACTCGCGAACAAAAGTGAAGGCTTCATCCAAGCTTTAAACACCGTATCTTCATTAATTCGAAACGATCTGCCCAAGCTGGGGAACAAGCTGAATGAAGCAGCTGATTTTGTTCGGAACGATCTGCCCAATGCAGAGAAACAGATCGGCAAGGCATCCGATTTTGTACAGAACCAGCTACCTGAGGTCGAACAAGGAGTACATCGTGTTGCCTCGCTTGTACGTGATGATCTGCCAGCGCTGGAAAATGCCATCAGCAAGGCTGCAGACAAGCTTAGGGAAGTCGAAGGCAATAACCAGTTTGCCGAGCTCGCCAAGCTTTTGCGGGGCGACATTGAAGAAGAGAGTGCTTTCCTAGCAAGTCCGGTGCAAATCAAGGAACAGCAGCTTTACCCGATTCCGAATTACGGATCAGCCATGTCACCATTTTATGGTGTGCTGTCCTTGTGGGTCGGCTCAACGTTGCTGATTTCCCTGCTTCGTGCCGAAGCTGAGAATCCAGACGGCAAGTTCAGGGGATACGAGTTGTATCTTGGACGTCTTGCCACTTTTCTGACGATTGGATTGCTTCAAGCGATCTGTGTCAGCCTGGGAGATATTTTGATTCTCGGCACCTATGTCGCAGATAAACTGTGGTTTGTCCTGTTTGCCATGCTGGTAAGTGCCGTATTTGTAACCATAACGTACACTCTGCTGTCCGTTTTTGGGAATATCGGAAAAGGGATCGCGATCATCTTCATGGTGTTCCAGTTCTCCAGCTCCGGCGGTACGTTCCCGATCAGCATGACATCGCCCTTTTTCCAGGCATTGAATCCGTTCATGCCCTTCACGTATGCGATCAGCCTGCTGCGTGAGTCGGTCGGGGGCATCCTGTGGTCTACTGCCATCAAGGATATTCTGTGGTTGTGCATGTTCATCGCGCTGAGTCTCATCGTTGCTCTCGCTTTGAAACGTCCTCTCAGCAGTCTCACCAAGCGTTCAGCCGAGAATGCCAAGAAGACCAAAATTATTGCTTAAAATCGTCCGTGAGACCCTCTGCGTAATGAATACAGTGGGTCTTTTGTTTGAAGCCAACATGCACATATCAAATGAATCATGCCAAACAAGACAAGGCCATTGGATTTACAGTCCGATAGCCTTGTCTCATTTATATAGATATTTAAAATGTCTGATTATTTCACTGTACGTTCCTGTTCCAGCTGATCATAGGACTGCTTGATGGTTGTTAATGTTTCTACATGCCGATAGATGTTGTTCCCTGCGGTAACGAGAATACATAGCATGATCAAGCCTATTAGCACTTTTTTACCCATCCCCGGACGCAGACTGATGACGAAGCCCCCACCGAGAAGGAAAAACGCAAACAGATAGTGTCCTGCATACAGGTACATATCGTATTGAAATACAGCCAGCCCGAAACCAACGACGATATGAAGTAAAAATGCAAACAGAATGTATGGCACAAGAGTCCATACTTCCCGTTCACGGATGCCCTTGATAACCCCCATGAGCGCCAGCAGCAGAATAAATATACCCGTAAGCTGAACATAGATCGGATTGGAACGGGACAGATCCGTTACAAACGCGACCATGCCCGGGTCCAGCAAATGCACTTTCGGTGACAGCATCGGATTAATCGTTAGCAGGCTTAGAGCTTTCCAATGAGCTGCGAACTGGAATGGAGTGGCATAGCTTGTTCCCCCATTTTGAATGCCAAGAAGCCAATTGCTGACCCAGCTTCGACCGCCAAACGCAATATACTGGATCCCTGTCAATACCACAATGAAAGCAACGGCCAGAGCCATAATTCCGATGTACTTTTTCCAACCAGACTTGTTACGCCACGTACGCAAATTGAAAAACATGGCGGCCGCAAATGGCACGATGTTGGTCGATGTCAGTCCAAAGTTGATGGATGCCAATAGCGCATTCGGAATGTATCGGACATCTTTGCGTTCACGGATATATTGCATATACAGCACAGAGAGCAGAATAACAAACTGCACATACGGATAGGAATCCGGAATCAATGCAGTAAACATCAGATAGGAGCTGAAACCGAACAATAAAGCGAAAAGTAACGGTGTGGTGATTTGTTTATCTTTTCGATTCAAAAACAAAAATACAAGAACAACCGAGCCCGCATTCACAAGTGACTGCAGGACAAGAAAAAACCAATTCCCGCCCAACAGTTGAGCCCCTGCTTCAAGCGTAACGGCCAGGAATGAAATTAACGGATGAATCACCGAAGAACTGTTATCTCCATAATACATGGAAGGATCGAAGTTGAATAAATTAAGTGGAAAATGCGTTGTACTAAATGGCGTGTATGACCCTAGAAGCTCTGCGTTATTCGCTATGTACATCACGTAAGGCCCATTCATGAGAGCGTAAAAAAGAGCAAAACTCGCAAATAGACCGAATGCGATCCAATTGGTTCTGCGATTATAAAATATGTAGTCCAAAAATTTCATGCGTTCACATCCAGTTTCAATTATTCTATAAAACCAATAAACACAGTCCGCCCATAATACAAGCGACACCGATCCAGCGCAAAGGACCCACTGCTTCCTTAAAGGCAAACCTCGCTATTATGAGCGTCCACACATACGTTAACGCATTGGCAGGCAGCACAACCGTTAAGGGAAGAAATTTCAACAATACAATATTCAGCAGCGCACCTGTACCATAGAATCCAAGCCCCATAAGAACATGGAGCTTTTTGCGGCTGTTGGCGTAGGCTTTCAACCCCGCTCCTCCCATCGCTCCACACAGGGTCATTGCGATCAGTACAGCAATCATCCAGCTATCGATCAACACTGGTCAACGTCACCCCGATTCCAAGCAGCACAACAGCGGCCAGCTTCTGCACCGAAATTTCTTCACCTAGCAAAAAGTATCCATAGATCAGCGCAAACACGTAGCTGGCACACATCAAAGGATAGGCTACAGACAGCTTTTCCAAAGCAAACGCCTTAATCATCAAAATCGCACCCAGTCCATAACAGAGAAAGCCGATGCCCAGATAGATCCACTCGGTCAGACCCCACTTCCAGAACAATTGGCCCGTCGCAGTAAGAAAAGCGGAGAGCAGCATCAACAGCTTGCCGGTATGGCGCCCTTTTATTTCCCCCACGACAATGCCTCCATCTCTGGCACACGTTTGTTAATAAGGTATCGTTGACTCACCAACTGCATCACAGGAAGATCGGATAAGGAGTCGGAATAGGAACAGGACTGATCATAATCAATCACCATTTTTTTCTCATCCAGATAGGCCTGAATTCGGCGTACCTTTTCATCCCCTTTGCAATTGCTGCCTTCAATCCTACAGGTATAGCCATTCGAGTGACGAACCAGATCGGTACCGATGACATGATCCACCCAGGGAAAGTTTTTAAAATATTTCATATAAGCATGCGGAGATGCGGTCACCAGCAATACATGATAGCCTGCTTCCTTACGGTGCTGCATCTCTACACTTGCCTCTGCAAAAATGGCCGTACGCAATCGTGTATCAAAAAAATGCTCCAGATCTTTTTCAGACATGCGCTCGATGCTTTTGAAGTAGGAACGTTTGACACGCTCGACGGTCATCAGACCTGCCTTGAACAGCGCGGTATGAAATGCAATTACAGGCAATCTCCATACCTGCCATGGATAACGCCGAACGCCGTAATGTACAAACTGAAACATGGAATCTCTGCGTATAATCGTTTTATCAATATCAAAGATGGCGACTTTCGTGCTTTTCACCCTGATCCCCCTCTACCTTCCAGACTCTAACGTTTATTCAAAAATAGCAAAAATCAAAATAACACTTATGACATACAAAATGACCGTGATCAAGATGGGCTTGTCCTCAAACAAAACTCGATCAGGTGAACCACCTTGGTTCTTCATATGAATCAGATACAGATAACGGAACATGCCGTATATGACTAATGGAATCGTCCACATTAAATGAATGGTGCGATCGGATGTGAACGTAAAGAGTGAATAGCTGATAATGGTCGCCGTTGTGACAATGGTATTAAACTGATCCAATAACGTAATCGAATAGTTATCAAGTACTTTACGGTGCGAACCGGTATTTCCCTCAAGGAGAGTAAGTTCATTCCTCCGTTTGCCGATGGCCAGGAACAGGGAAAGCAGCATCGTACAAATGAGGAACCACGGCGTAAATGGTACATGGATCAGCACACCACCGGCAATCGCACGAAGCACAAATCCAGCCGCAATGGTCATCATATCCAAAATAACGAGATGTTTCAGTACAAATGAGTACGACACATTCAAAAGAAAATAAACAATACATAACACTCCGAATAACGGGTTCATCATGAAGGCTATCCCGACGGAAAGAATCAACAACAGAATTCCAAACAGCAAGGCATGAGCCGGATTGACCTGTCCAGAAGCAAGAGGACGGAACATTTTCACCGGATGCTGACGATCTCTGTCGCGATCTACGTAATCGTTTAAAATATAAACGCAGCCTGCAACCAGGCTAAATAAAATAAAACCTAGCAAAGTCGATAGAATGGTCTCCGTCCGAATCTCCTCAAAAGAAAAAAGCAGCGCGGCAAACAACAGCAAATTTTTGGTCCATTGTTTGGGTCTCAATAATTTAAGCAATCCTGAAATGGTATTGCCTGTCCCTGCAGCAGGTGTGGACACGGTATTGGTACGTGATGATAACAATTTCCATAACTCCCTTCAAAAGCAACTTCTGACTAAATACATAACGTAAAGATTTAATCATATGTTGCTTGTATAATTTTGTAAAGGGATTACAGGAAGAATTTATATTTTTTTGCATAAAAAAAGAGACCGTTTCCGGCCTCTTCTTCCTTTACATTACATCATTATGATTATGTGAATTTAAATTAAAATTCGAATTGCACGTCGCTCAGGCGGCGTTTAATTTCGGCGATAACACGTTTCTCTTCCTCTTCCCCTTTAGCTTCAAAGGTAACGGAGAAACGAACAAAGTTACCGGCATCATCCCAAGGCACCGAAGAGATCAGTTTCTCACGGATCAGGAACTGGGAGAAGTCTTCGCCGGATTCAAAGCGGCGTCCACCTTCAATACCTTTTGGAGCTTCAACATACAGGAAGAAGGAACCTTTCGGTTTCTCAGCCTGGAAGCCCAGCTCGTTCAGTGCAGCTACCAGCAGGTCATGACGACGGGAATATTTCTCGGCAATTTTTTCCGTGATTTCCGGGTGGTTCAATCCATAAGCAGCAGCCTTTTGGATCGCGATGAACTGACCGGAGTCATTGTTGTCTTTCACGTCGCTGAATGCTTTGACAACGAGCGGGTTACCTGCTACAAAACCGATTCTCCAGCCTGTCATGTTGTAGGACTTGGACAGGGAGTGCAATTCAACGCCTACATCCTTCGCACCAGGTACAGACAGGAAGCTGAATGGTTTTTTGCCGTCATATGTCAGTGCAGCGTATGGAGCATCGTGTACAACAACTACGCTGTATTTTTTCGCCCATTCAACCACTTCCGTAAAGAACTCAACCGTAGCACTCGCGCCCGTTGGGTTATTTGGATAGTTCAAATAGAGCAACTTCGCACGTTTCGCAATATCTTCCGGAATGGCCGTCAGATCAGGCAGGAAGTTGTTCTCCTTGGTTAATTGGATGTTGAATACTTCGCCACCCAGGTATTTGGTGTGTGTACCCATAACCGGGTACCCAGGAACCGTCATAATCGTTACATCACCTGGATTAATGAAGCAGGAAGGCATCATCGCCAAAGCTGGCTTGGAGCCGATGGAATGCACGATTTCAGTTGATGGATCGATACCTTCAACATTAAATACATTTTTCAGGTAAGCAGCAGCAGCTTCCTTGAATTCCGGAATACCGTTATCCGCATAACCACGGTTCTCGGGTTTGGAAGCTTGCTCCGCCAATGCAGCTACGATGCCGGCATCTGCCATTTCGTCCGGTTCACCTACGCCGAGGTCAATCAGTTCTACATTAGGAAAATCTTTTTTAGCCGAAGCTTTGGCACGTTTGATTTTCTCGAATTTATAGATGTTGGTGTCTTTACCATAGTTGGAGCCGCCAATACGGTCGGCAAAATTAGTCTGAATGTACGTTTCCTGATATTTATCGATACTCATGATTTTGTTCATCTCCTCATTTGACGCAAATTTCTACACTTTAATATGAAGCATTTGCGCGTTCAAAACCATGGACAAATTATCCGAACATTTGTACTTTCTAGAGCTGTCAGCGGCTACGCAAGGAGGCCAGAACATCTTCCATATCCTGCGGAAGCGGGGCAGTAAATTCAAGGTATTCTCCGGTCGTTGGATGTACAAACCCGAGAACCGCGGCATGCAGGGCCTGTCCCTGCATTTTGATCCCTTTGTTACGACCATACGTCGGATCTCCAACAAGCGGATGACCAATGAACTTCATGTGAACACGAATCTGGTGGGTGCGTCCTGTCTCCAGTTTCAGTTCCAACAACGTGTAGTCATTGATACGCTCGGTGACGGTAAAATGCGTGACCGCATGTTTACTGTTACGCTCCGTAACGGTGTACATTTTACGATCATTGGTATCTCGACCGATCGGTGCATCAATTGTACCCTGATCATGGCTAAGATGCCCATGAACGAGTGCAATATATCGTCTATTCACACTATGCTCTTTAAGCTGAGCAGCCAGCGAGGCATGAGCACGATCATTTTTGGCAGCCATAATCAAACCTGAGGTGTCCTTATCAATCCGATGTACAATACCCGGACGTAACTCGCCATTAATGCCTGAGAGATCTTTACAGTGATACATCAGTGCATTAACAAGTGTTCCTGACGTATGTCCTGGTGCTGGGTGTACAACAAGGCCACGCTGTTTGTTAATAACGATTACATCGCTATCTTCATATACGACTTCAAGCGGAATATTTTCAGCAATAATCTCCACAGTCGTGGGCTCAGGGATTAGAAGCTCTACCAGATCGCCTTCAGATAATTTGGCGTTAGCTTTAACTTTAGCCCCGTTCACCGTAACGAATCCGTCTCCAATCCACAATTGAACTTGCGAGCGCGATACGTTATCCATGGATTCTGTAATATATTTGTCAATTCGTTCTTTATGATGTTCAGCGGCAACCGTCCATTCCATACGGTCATTGCCATTCAAGAGTTCATCGTCATGCGTAGACGTGTCTCCGTTAGTTTGTTCTTCATTTTGCGATTTACTCATGATGTTCATTCCCTTCGACCTTTGCGGCTGATTTCTCGCGCCGTCCTTCAAACAATGTTTCTAAAATAATCAGTACCACACCGATACAGATCGCCGAGTCGGCTATGTTGAAAATGGGAAACGTATAGCTGCCAAAATTAAGCTGGATAAAATCGACAACTTCTCCGGTCAAAGCCCGATCCAGGAAGTTACCAATAGCTCCCCCAAGCACCAAACTAAGCGCCACAGGCAGCAATTTGTGCGGAGTATCTTTTACCTTTTGCAAATACCAAACCAAAGCCACCACGACAACTAGTGTAACCACAATAAAGAACCAGCGTTGATCCTGTAGAATACCAAAAGCTGCACCTGAGTTACGATGTGATGTGATGACAAAGAAATTGCCAATCACCGGAATTTCATCTCTAAGTTCCATCCGGGTTGCAATTAGGAACTTCGTTCCCTGATCAACTAAAAATACGATAAAAGCGAGGATATAATACACCACGTTTGTTTGTCACTCCGTTCTTGTCTTTTCCAAACGATACCAGGCTTTACGCCAGACTTGTTCATTGTAGCACAGCTGTTTGGAAATCGTCCACGACGCGGTTGGCCGCAGCCTGGATGGCAAAAACGATAACATTTCCCTTCTGTAATTGTGCACCAAATGGTACATCCTACAACAGAGTTAAAATCCGGAGTTCATACGGAACAGAAAGGGGAAAATGATGTCACATTTTACTGCCAAACAACTGCAATCCTTACGTTCCCAATTGATAACTGAAAAGCGCGATATTGAACATAGACTGGAGCAGAACGAACATTATGGTCTTGGTGACTCCATGAAGCTTCAAACAGGTGAATTATCACCGATTGACAACCACCCGGGTGATGTAGCTACCGAGATGTATGATCGCGAAAAGGATATTTCCCTGCTGGAGCATGATGAATTTCAACTGGAACGCATCGTTTCTGCTCTTCATTCCATCGAAGAAGGCCATTATGGAACTTGCGCCGTGTGTCAGCAGCCTATCCCCTATGAGCGCATGGAAGCTGTTCCTTACACCAAATATTGCAAAAAGCATCAACCAGAAACCATTGTTTCCGAAAATCGCCCTGTCGAAGAAGAGTTCCTCGCTCCTGCCTTTGGCCGCACAAGCCTGGATGAACGTGATGACCAGAACGGATTTGACGGCGAAGACGCATGGCAGATTGTTGAAAGTTGGGGCACCTCCAATACTCCGGCTATGGCTGAGGGACGCGACATCGACAGTTATGACGTAATGGCGATTGAAGCCACTGACGAAGTGGAGGGCTGCGTTGAGGCATATGAGAGCTTTGTCGCTACTGATATCTACGGTCATGATGTGTCCATCGTGCGCAATCGGCAATATCGACAGTATCTGGAGAACCGTGAAGGCGACGGACTTTTAGAACCGGATGTCGAGTCCGATGACTCGTATTAACCTACGGGTAACCTAATAAGTGTTTAATTCCAACTGTCGCTGCACAATCCGTACAATATCTGCGATGTAATCACCCACGATGGGAAGATTTAGCGCGCCTAGCACTTGTAACACATAAATGATCGTTGCTGCAAAAAAAGTAAAACCGATGGCGATCCCCACACCTCTTGCAGTGCCAGATAACAGATTAAGCCCTATCAGCTTCCACGGCCGATTTAACAATTCTGTGTACTGGGCGATGCGTGAACGTTCGAGTTCATTCGCGAGACGGTTGGTGAGCTTGTGAAGTTCTTCAATCTTGTCCTCCGCATTCTTGGAATGCATCGTAGATTCTGAATTAGATGGCGATTGGGTATCCTGTTCGTTCATAATTTACTCAGTTCCTTTGATGTATATAGAATGTCTGCACAATAGAAATCATTGCCCATTTGCTGAAAAACCAAACGAGCCAGGACACAGGATTGATCTCCTGCATCTGAGGCTCGTTGGCATGTCTGTCTCTATATACTGTCCTATTTGAAATAGAGTTACTCTGTCCCCGTTAAAGTCTGACAAAGCAATCCTTTTTCCAGGAACGCCTTACGTGAAAATTACTGTATTACCCCTCGATATATACACCGATGGCTTTACCTCCGGCTTCAATGCGTTGCATCGAATCATTCGTTCCGAAGGTCACTTCGGTAACGAGAACATTCTCACGCAGCACATGATCAAAAGCCTGAATCGCTTCTTGCAGAACAGCGTCCACATCCAGCGTCAAACGAACTCTTTTCTCAATTGGTAGATCCAGCTTTTTCCGTGTGTCTTGAACTGCACGAATGACTTCACGGACCCAACCTTCCTGTTCGAGTTCTGCTGTGATCTCCGTATTGAGAGCCACCGTCAGACCATAGCCAGATGCCGAGGCAAAACCGGATTTGGCTTGTTTTTCCACCAGCAGTTCCTCACCCGTCACTTGCAGCTCTTCGCCTTCGGGTGAAACGACGTTCAGAACATCTTCTGTCACCACTTTACGTGTCTCATCTGCTGACATTCCCTTGAAGAAGTTTTGCAGGAAACCTACGTTTTTACCGTATTTTTTGCCTGCTACTTTCAGATTCAGCTTCAACGTGAAATCAACGAAATCCGCATCATCATGTTCGGTACGAATACTCTTGACATTGATCTCATCCTTGATGATCTCTTCATAACTCGCCAGATTGAAGCCTTTATCCAAGGAAACAATCAGTTCAGACAACGGTTGACGTGTCTTGATGCCTGTTTCGTTACGTACATTACGGGCAAGTTCAACAACTCGGCGCGCTGTCTCCATATCCTGCTCCAGATCCAGATTAATCAGGGATTCGTTGGCCACCGGATAATCATCCATGTGTACACTCTCACCTGTAGTCAGGTTCAAATAGATATCTTCTGCAAGCATAGGAGTGAACGGAGCTACGAGCTTCGATGTAGTCACCAGCACTTCGGTAAGTGTACGGTAAGCGTCCAGTTTGTCTTCTGTCAATCCGCTGCCCCAGAAACGGTCACGTGAACGACGGATATACCAGTTACTGAGTTCATCGACAAACGCCTCAATGGCTTTGGAAGAGTTCAGATAGTCGTTAACCGCCAGCGCTTTTTCTACAACGAGAATCAGGCTGTTCAGTCTGGACAAAATCCAGCGGTCCAGGTTATGTGAAGACAACTTGAACGGATGCTCCTGTGGATCAAATCCATCAATCGTAGCATACAACGTCAGGAATGCATGGGTGTTGACCAGCGTATCCACCATTTTGGATTTCGCTTCGCCCACGATGCCTTTGGAGAAACGCTTGCTGTTCCACGGTGCGCTATCAGACAACAAAGCCCAGCGGAATGCATCTGTACCGTATTCTTCGATCACTTCCCAAGGATCGATAACATTGCCTTTGGATTTGGACATCTTCTGTCCGTTCTCATCGAGCACGTGGCCTGTTGCCATAACCGCTTTGTAAGGCGCTTTGCCTGTCAAAAGTGTAGATACGGCCAGCAAGCTGTAGAACCAGCCGCGCGTCTGGTCAATCCCTTCACAGATCATGTCTGCCGGATATTGCTGTTCGAATGTTTCTTTATTTTCAAATGGATAGTGCTGCTGGGCAAACGGCATGGAGCCGCTGTCGAACCAGACATCGATCACTTCCGGTGTACGTTTCATTTCATATTTGCCACAAGAGCTCATGACTTTGACGTCATCTACATACGGCTTATGCAGTTCCAGATTCTCAGGCACGTCGCCAATGGCACGAGCACGCAGTTCAGCGATGCTATGAGGAGCGAATTGTTCACCCGTCTCTTCACATACCCAGATGTTCAGCGGCGTTCCCCAATAACGGTCACGGCTGATATTCCAATCTACGAGATCTTCCAGGAACTTCCCGAATCGTCCGTCACGAACGTGGCCTGGGTACCAGTCTACTTCACTGTTATTCGCGATCAGCTGATCCTTGATTGCCGTTGTTTGGATAAACCAGCTGTCCATTGCATAGTACAGAAGTGGTGTATCACAACGCCAGCAAAACGGATAGCTGTGCTCATATTTTTCTTTGCTGAACAAGCGTCCTTTTTCCGACAGGTATCTCACGATATCAATATCGCAATCCTTGACAAAACGTCCGGCAAAATCAGTTACCTGTGGCACAAACTTGCCTTCCAGGTCCACCATGTTCACAAAACTGATGCCATTCTCGCGACATACACGATAGTCATCTTCACCATGTGCTGGTGCCATGTGTACAATCCCTGTACCACTTGCATCGGTTACAAAACCGGCACCCAGGATGATGTTTGCTTTCTCAGCCTGCACGTAGTTAAACGGAGGATCATACGTTTTGCCAACCAGGTCAGAACCTTTCAGGGAACCGATGACTTCATATTCACCTTTGGCATCCTTCATGACCTTCTCAACAAGATTAGTCGCCATGATGTACACTTCGTTGTCCTGACGAACACGGGAGTAGTCCATATCCGGATTCACGGCAAGTGCAACGTGTGAAGGCAATGTCCAAGGCGTTGTTGTCCAGGCAAGTACAAACTCACCGCTGTCGTCCAGCTTGAATTTGGCAGTGGCACTGAGGTCCTTGACATCCTTGTACCCTTGGGCTACCTCATGGGAGCTAAGTGTAGTCTGACAAGACGGACAGTACGGACTCACGCGATGACCGCGGTACAGCAGGCCTTTTTCATGAATCGTCGCCAGAATATTCCAAACACTTTCGATGTAATTGTTGTCGAGTGTGATATATGGATTATCCATATCCGTCCAGTAGCCGATCCCTTCCGTCAGATCGCGCCATTGTTGTTCGTATTCAGACACGCTCGCTTTACATTCGTTAATGAATTTCTCCACGCCATAATCTTCGATTTCCCACTTGTGGGAGATGCCCAGCTTTTTCTGAACACCCAGTTCTACAGGCAGACCGTGAGTATCCCAGCCTGCTTTACGAACGACGCGGTAACCCTTCATCGTGTTATAACGTCCCACGAAATCCTTGATGACCCGTCCCAAAACGTGACCGATATGCGGTTTACCATTGGCCGTAGGAGGTCCCTCGTAAAATACAAAGTTCGGCTTGCCCTCCCGGTTTTCGATGGATCTTTTGAATGTATTTTCGGTTTTCCATTTGTTTAACACGCGTAGTTCTCTGGCACGTGCTTTTTCTTTGACGTCAACTCGTTGCATGATCATCTTCCTTTCGAGTGTGTTAAATTGTGGACCGTCCACAAAAAGCGTTTCAATCCCCCTAAATCCCCCCTGCCAAGGGGGACCCCATAGGCGCTCCGCCCTCTGGACACCCGGAATGAGGTGTGTTTGGCAGGAACTGCGGTGGCGTTGCGCTAGGGGGGGGGGATGGTGGAGTCGGCCCTCTTACGGCTGTTCCTTTCGGGAACGCCGCAGGGCCTTACCGCGAGATGGGAGTTGCCGGACGCTTCGCTCCTCCGGCGAGCGGCTCTCTCCTTGAGGCGCCTTCGGGCCTCATGGATGTTCGCCTTGGCGAAACCCGTTTGCCGGACGCTTCGCTCGCCCGGCGAGTGGCTCTCTCCTTGAGGCGCCTTCGGGCCTCATGGACGTTCGCCTTAGCGAACCCCGGTGCCGGACGCTTCGCTCCTCCGGCGAGTAGCTTACTCCTTGAGGCACCTTCGGGCCTCATGGACGCTCGCCTTGGCGAAACCCGTTTGCCGGACGCTTCGCTCGCCCGGCGAGTGGCTTACTCCTTGAGGCACCTTCGGGCCTCATGGACGCTCGCCTTGGCGAAACCCCGGTGCCGGACGCTTCGCTCCTCCGGCGAGTGGCTCTCTCCTTGAGGCGCCTTCGGGCCTCATGGATGTTCGCCTTGGCGAAACCCGTTTGCCGGACGCTGCGCTCGCCCGGCGAGTGGCTTACTCCTTGAGGCGCCTTCGGGCCTCATGCACGCTCGCCTTGGCGAAACCTGTTTGCCGGACGCTTTCGCTGCTCCGGCAAGTGGCTCTCTCCTTGAGGCGCCTTCGGGCCTCATGGACGTTCGCTGCTTTTTTTGGACACAAAAAACCTCATCCCTGGAAAGGGACGAGGTTATGCTCGCGTTACCACCCTAATTCTGTTCATCACAAACCACATCCAATACAAATTGGGTATGCTCTGTCATCAACAGCGCTTATGCCCCGCTTAACTACAGCAGGGTGCCGATATAACGTTCGGCTCACGGTTTCGCTTACACACGGCCAATCCTTCACCGCTTCAGCGTCACTTCTCCGGGGAGATATTCGGCTATAACTCATCCATTGGCTTGCACCAAACGCCAACTCTCTGAGGGATGAGATCATAACGTACTGAACCCGTCATGGAATCACTATTCATTATGAATATAGTTATAGCCTCTTTACAGGCAAAAGTCAACCAGGCGGATAGACTAATAAATTTCCTTCATTTCCCGCTCACGGTCACGGACTTCCTGCTCCCGGCTCTCCAGCGCTTCCCAACCATCCTGAGTCAACAATTCAAGCTGTGCTTCCACAAGTGTACGGAAACGGGCACGATAAATGGAGGCCTGCTTTTTCAACTCTTCGACTTCCAAAGCAATTTTGCGTGATTTAGACAACGATTCGTTTACGATCCGGTCCGCATTTTTCTCGGCTTCCTTCACGATCAACTGTGCTTCTTTTTTCGCATTGTTCTTCACATCATCCGCAGCTTCCTGCGCAATGATGATCGTTTTGCTCAGTGTCTCTTCAATCGTTGCAAAATGATCAAGCTTCTCCTGAACGGACAGCAACTGATTGCTCAGCTCTTTGTTTTCGCGAATGACGCCTTCGTAATCTTTGATGACTTGATCCAGGAATTCATTGACCTCATCCTCGTCATACCCGCGCAAGCGTCGGGAAAATTCCTTGTTGTGTATGTCCAGCGGCGTTAATGGCATGCTGTCCACCTCCTGTAAAAGTTCCTTCCCGGACTGAGAAGGTTTGCAGCATATGGGTTCCACCCAAGGGGCCGTATATGTGATGCCCAATCCTGGCAACGAATACGGAATACGGAATGCAGGATCAGACTCTGATCCTTTGGCGGTCATATCAACCTTTGCACTTAATGTATATCGGAAACACCGAATGTTTTTTGCACCTTTACCTTAAACATTTCGACAAGAAAGCGGGTTTTCCTGCAACACACTTAGGCAAATTTGCCGATTTTTACGCGGCAGCGTCCCTTTTTGGTCACCCCATCCTGTTCCATCACCTTGAATCGACCAAATCCTTGAATGGATACCACATCTCCCGCCTTCAGCGCTTTGGACGGATCTTCCTCCACCTTCCAATTCACACGACAGCGGCCAGCCTTAATCGGAACGAGAACTTTACTGCGGCTAAGCCGGTACACATCTGCACAGATGCCATCCAAACGCAGGGAAGCCACGGTAATGTCCATCGTCTCCAGTTTGCTCTCGGACCATTTCAGCTGATCCAGTGCCAACAACTCCGTAAACACATGAACCCGGTGCACCTGATTCAGTTGAAGCGATAAAAAAGCGCCGGTTTCCGACGCCACCACCGTGTGGCACCCGTCCTCCAGCACTTGAATATCACCGATCTTGCCACGTTTCATGCCAAGTCCGAGCAGGGCACCCATATAGTCCCCATGCTCCAGCTCTTTGATTTTCTGATCGTCAGACGTAATGCTCATCACCTGCATGCCCATATCTTCATCGTCCAGATACCGATAATCTGGTGCAATCAGCGCACGTTTACGTTCAGCGGTTTCATAACCACCATCCAGACGAATCTGTACATCATCTCGACGGTTAACAAGTGTTTGTAAAATAAAGACCTGTCTAGGGTCAAGAAAGTCAGTTAGCTTCATGTCATGATACTTACCTGCCCGTTCAACCCAGTCAGAGGCTTTATCCACAAAATCCCGCTCATCATGACTAAAATGCTCGTAAATTTCACCGCTCATCTATGTTCACCCAACCTTAATATACAAAGTATCGGAGGATGGAGATCAGCCCATTAAGCGCGAGTTGAAGAACAATCAACGCCACAATCGGTGAAATATCCAACACACCGAACAAAGGCGGAATAAATCGGCGGAAAGGTCTTAAATATGGTTCCACAAACTTACCTAGCCATTCACCGATGAAGCTCTCCCGTGCGTTGGGAAGCCATGACATCAATATGTAGACAATGACCATGTAAAAGTAAATCTGGTATAACGTGTACAACACGCTTTCAATCTGATACAAAAGTGGCTCACCTCATTCTGTTATAATCTTGCTCGCTGTCAGCCAGTATTTCCGTAATGGAACCCTGAATTTCAACCGTATCTGGCGTACAGAGAAAAATGTTGCCGCCAATTTTTGAAATACCGCCGCCCAGTGCATACACTGTGCCACTCAAAAAATCAATGACCCGCAGAGCCTGATCCTGACGAACCCGCTGAAGGTTAACGACAACTGTGCGATGGGAGCGCAGATGATCAGCAATCTCCTGTGCTTCGTCATAAGAACGCGGTTCATAAAGGACGACTTTAACATTTTTCTGGGAATGAATGCTCACCACATTATTACCCCTTTGGTTTCTACGTTTATCGAGACTTGAGGTTTCAGCTTCCTGCTGATCAGGATCATGTTCCTCTTGTGCCGCCATACGCTCACGTTCCACAATCTCTTCCTCTTCCTGAAGCCCAAGGAAATTCATAAACTTATTCATTACGCCCATTGCGAACCCTCCTCTTTTCCTACGAGAATCGATCCAAGCCGAACCCAGGTTGCCCCTTCTTCAATCGCCACTTCAAAATCATTGGACATGCCCATCGACAACTCGGTCAATGGCTCCGCTGTCAAAGCTTGTCCATTCAAATGGTCTCTAAGCTCACGCAGTCCACGGAATACGGGACGTGTAAGCTCCGGATCTTCCTCATGGGGTGCCATGGTCATCAGACCGATGACCTTCAGGTTGTTGAACGAACTGATTTCACGCAAAAAGGAACTCGCCTGTTCAGGCTGCAAGCCAAACTTACTTTCTTCACCCGAAATATTCACCTGCAATAATGTTTCTACCTGGATGCCAAGAGACGCCGCCTTTTTATCCAACTCCTTGGCCAGGGACAAACGATCCAGTGAATGTATGTAACGGAATTTACCAATGACGTCCTTCACCTTATTCGTCTGTAAATGACCGATAAAATGCCAGGTTCCCTTCTGGCCAAATGCTTCCCATTTCGCTTGCGCATCCTGCCAGCGGTTTTCTCCAATATGCTCAAGACCGTGGTCCAGCACAGCTCCCGTTGTTTCAAGTGAGACGTATTTCGTGACAGCAATCACATTCACATCTTCACGTTGACGGCCACTGCGCTGACACGCGGCTTCGATCTTCTGATTTACCAGTTGTATACGTTCCTCCAATGACACAGAGGGTCACCTCTCTTCCAGCCCAATCCAGCTCGCCATTCTCCCGGTAATGCCATTTTCTTTACGATACGAGAAAAATAGCTCGGGATTGCAGCTTGTACACCAAGTTGTACATTCGATATGATCCGGCAATATTCCTGCTTTCATCATAATGTGTCGATTGCATTCTTTCAAGTTTAACATCGTTTTGCCATTTCCTGCAGGTCGATATACTTGATTGGATGCAGAGTTCTTGTATTCATCATTACCCGAGGAATCCTCCAGCCAAACCCGTACATGCTGCATAACCGCTTCATCCACTTCATAACAGCAATCTCCTATGGAGGGCCCTATTGCAGCATGAATATCCTGTCTGCGACTTCCATATTCCTGCTCCATCTTTTTGACCATCGATTCGGCTATACCGGCAACTGTACCTTTCCATCCGGCATGAGCAAGCCCCACCGCTTGTTGTACGGGGTCATAGAAATAAAGGGGTACACAATCAGCATAGAAGGAAGTCAGCAGCACACCAGGCACATTCGTGACCAGCCCATCCGTATCCTGTAATGCAGACTGTCGATCCAGCAAACCTTTGCCCCGCTCTTCAGCCGTGATTACAGCGACATGTTTACCATGCACCTGTTCACCACAAGTCCAGGATTCCAAAGGGAAACCCAATTTTTCAGCCACAAGTTTGCGATTATTCAGCACGTCAGCCGGATCATCACCCACATGATAGGCACAGTTGAGACTGGCGTAAGGTGTGCTACCAACACCACCCTGCCTTGTCGTAAAACCGGCTTTCATATGCTTAAACTGCATTTTCCACGGCTCCACATATAATAACAACGGGTCAGGACCCCAACTTGAGTTTTGGCTTCCCGACCGCAATTCCTTATCCAAAATAAACGGTTCCATTTTCTCACCTCACAACTTCCAGTGTACCAAATGAACCCTATTCTGTCTCGGTTATATCGTTCGGCGCTGGTTCCGATTCA
The DNA here is from genome assembly GCF_045040695.1 of Paenibacillus sp. FSL K6-0108. NCBI lineage: Bacteria > Bacillati > Bacillota > Bacilli > Caryophanales > Paenibacillaceae > Paenibacillus > Paenibacillus sp. FSL K6-0108. Next base: position 5,351,629 of record NZ_CP150288.1, read on the forward strand.
ACCGTTCAATACGCTCCACCCGATCCATTCGGCTGTTCTGTTCGTCATACAAGCGGGCTTCACGGTCACGCTCATCGTAGTTATTTTCCTTCATTTCATCCATTTTAACCAAAATTACATCCGATCCAATCTTCACAATGTTTCTCCAGGGGATAACCAGATCTGTCCCCCCGCCGAAAAGCCCCATAAAACGGCTGTAACCCGGTACAACAATCGCTTCAATTCGTCCCTGTTTCAGATCCAGCTCCAAATCGCTGATTTGGCCCAAACGTTTGCCATCCGTAATGTTAATCACATCTTTGGTTTGAAAATCCGAAATTTTCATCCCGCTACCCACCAGTTCACCTGTATTCACTTTCATTTGGTCCCGCCCCCTGATTCATCCGCTTCTGCCCGTTCTCCGCTTCTATACAATATATGTTTCATACGCGAAAAATGTCCTCTTTTTCGAAGGAAAGGCTACCGAACAAATCCAAATATCTCTGATATCGAAATTCAAAAAGCAAAAAGACGATCAAAGGAATATCTCTTCCCTTTGATCGCCTTCTGGCTAACCCTTGTTACGACTTCACATGTTTCTGCATTTGTTGTATCGCTGATTTCTCCAGACGGGATACCTGCGCCTGGGAAATGCCAATTTCATCAGCCACTTCCATCTGGGTTTTCCCTTCGAAAAACCGCATCGACAGAATCATTTTCTCCCGTTGACCGAGACGATGCATCGCTTCACGCAGTGCAATTTCCTCAATCCAGGATACATCCTTGTTTTTGTCATCACTGATCTGATCCATTACATAGATCGGATCTCCACCATCATGATAGATCGGTTCGAAGAGCGAAACCGGGTCCTGAATGGCATCCAATGCAAAAACCACATCTTCCTTCGGCACATTCAGCACCTCAGAAATTTCGAATATCGTCGGTTCACGGGAATTTTTATTCGTCAGGCTGTCACGCACCTGAAGTGCTTTATAAGCAATGTCCCGCAATGAGCGAGATACCCGAATTGGGTTATTATCGCGCAGGTATCGACGGATTTCACCGATAATCATCGGCACCGCGTAGGTTGAAAATTTGACATTCTGGGATAAATCAAAATTATCAATGGCTTTCATCAGGCCAATACAGCCAACCTGGAACAGATCATCGACAAACTCTCCCCGATTGTTAAAGCGCTGAATGACACTGAGTACAAGACGCAGGTTGCCATTCACTAATTTCTCTCTTGCTGAGCGATCATGGTGCTGCTGAAGGGAATGAAACAATTCCCGCATTTCTGTGTTGGTGAGGACAGGCAATTTTGCGGTGTCCACGCCACAAATCTCGACTTTGTTTCGGGTCATCGTGATTTACCTCCCAAGGAGAAACATTAATGTACATTATCTCCGGGGCAGGCTTTTTTATTCGCACTTGGAATCCTTGCCATTAATACCCATTATGAAAAATGCTCCTGTTCAGACCATCTTGTTGAACTCCTTGCGAAGTCTTTTAATGATTCTTTTTTCGAGACGAGAGATATAGGATTGGGAGATTCCAAGCAGATCGGCGACATCTTTTTGTGTCTTTTCTTCCCCATCCGTCAAGCCAAAGCGAAGCTCCATAATCATTCGCTCCCGCTCGGTTAATTTTTCCAATGCTTTATGCAAAAGCTTCCGGTCTACCTGTTCTTCGATATTCCGATAGATTGTATCGTTCTCCGTACCGAGTACATCGGATAATAATAGTTCATTTCCATCCCAATCAATATTGAGTGGTTCATCAAAAGAAACTTCTGTACGAATTTTACTGTTACGTCTCAGGTACATCAATATTTCATTCTCGATACAACGGGAAGCATAGGTGGCCAGCTTAATTTTCTTTTCCGGATCAAATGTATTAACGGCTTTAATTAAACCGATCGCACCGATGGAGACCAAATCTTCGATATTGATACCTGTATTTTCGAATTTGCGTGCGATGTAGACCACCAGTCGCAGGTTCCGTTCAATCAGCATGGCACGAATCGCTGAATCCCCTGAAGACAACTTTTGCAACAAAAATTCTTCTTCTTCACGTGTTAATGGGGGCGGTAGCGCCTCACTGCCTCCGATATAATAAATCTCTTCACTTTTCAACCCAAGCAGAAATAATAAACGATAGTACTGCAACTGCGCCACCAGTTTCCATTTTACAAGCATGTACGTTCCTCCTATACCACATTCAGCGGCTTTTCTGTTGCTCCCGCAGAGATAGCCGTAGACTGCGCAGAAGCAGCGTCTTGCACAAGCTCAGGGTGAATCACGGCCTGGTATTTTCCATCGGATGACAGTACGCCCCCGTCCAACCCTATTAGTACCTTAGTCGTCTCATAACACATCTCATCCATCGTTACCTTCACCCGGTCTGGCTTCATTGCCAGCATAAACGCAGTTCCTTTGTTAATGCCTCGATAGGGCACTAGCCTTAAACGATCCTGCCAGTGGAAATCCTCCTGATCGAGCTCCATGATAAGGTTGTCCGGCGCCTCATCCTTCAACCTGCCCTTCCATGCAGCAGGCAGCATTTCTTGCCATAACGATACCTCCATGACCATGACGGGCATACGTGAAAGGGGATCTGTGAGTTGATTTCCTGTATCCAGAAGGCCTGTACAAGAAATAGTCACATCATCAATAAAGACCTCCACTTTACCCAAGTACGTTGTCATTCGGTCTGTTTTTCGTTTCGAGCTCTGCACGGCTTTGAATAGAAAAAGCACGGCAAAAAAAACGACAAACGTGAACCAGAAGGCAATTTTCAGATCAAAAGACATTCCACCTGATGCCGTAAACCAAATGCCGTTGAACAATTCCCCAGAGCTTTGCAGCATGTAATGCACACCCAGAATTCCCCCTGCGGCGACAAAATTGATTACATAGAAGGTGCCTAAGGTTCTCATAAATGCCTGAAGACCCTTAAACCCGAATGCAATACTCAGCATCACCAGAGACAATCCAAACTTGATCAAAAAGGTGAACATAAAATCAAACTCCGGCACAAACATCATAACGACGTACAGCGCACCCACGATCGCGGACAGCAACCATCGCCACCAGACCAGCTTCGTTTTGCGCATCCAGGCTGTCAGTCCGATGAGTGCACCATCAATACACAGGTTCGTCAAAAAAATAAGATCCACATAAACAACCACATTCTTCACCTGCCTGCGCGCAGCATATCGAAATAACGTTATCCCGATATTCATGAGCATATTCACAAGTATAAGGAGCTCACTTTTCAAAGTCTGTCTAATCATGGGGGGATCGTTCCAACTTTTTTTGTCGGAATTACTCAGAGTAGTTGTTCAGAATTTGTTCATAACGATGTGATAGGATAATAAAAAAACAAAAAAAGACCCGGTTGCTCCATCAGGAGCACCGGGTCTTCAATGAAATCTATTATCGTATTAATCGTTGTTATTATTACGTGAACGATTGCGCAAAAATGTCGGAATATCCAGCTGATCATTGCTCGGCTGGTTTCCAAACGGACGAAGGTTCGGCGAACGGTTTTCTGCCGGTTCGCTCGTTGGCGTTGGTTTATGGCTAGGAGGCTGCGATGCTGGCTTGTCCTCAAATCCAGTTGCAATCACCGTAACTTTGATCTCCTCTTTCAGGTTTTCGTCAATAATCGCACCAAAGATCATGTTCACTTCCGGATCTGAAGCCGCAGTGACAATCTCTGCCGCTTCATTGACTTCATACAGGGACAAATTGGTTCCACCCGTAATGTTCATGATTACACCGCGTGCACCTTCAATCGAAGTTTCAAGCAATGGGCTCATGATAGCCTTGCGTGCAGCTTCAGCGGCACGGGTTTCCCCAGTTGCTTCACCGATTCCCATCAGGGCAGATCCACGTTCAGTCATAATCGTTTTGACGTCTGCGAAGTCAAGGTTAATTAGACCAGGAACAGCAATCAGGTCAGAAATACCCTGAACGGCTTGACGGAGAACGTTGTCCACTTGACGGAACGCTTCAAGCATCGGTGTTTTTTTGTCAACAATTTCAAGCAAACGATCGTTTGGAATCACAATCAATGTATCTACTTTTTCCTTGAGAGCTTCAATGCCTTGTACGGCATGTCTGGAACGTTTTGGTCCTTCAAACGTGAATGGTCGGGTCACTACACCCACGGTAAGTGCGCCGCACTCTTTGGCGATCTCAGCAATAACGGGAGCCGCCCCTGTTCCTGTCCCCCCGCCCATTCCGGCAGTTACAAAAACCATGTCGGCACCCTTCAAGGTGTTCATCATCAGATCACGGGATTCTTCTGCTGCTTTTTTACCCACTTCAGGGTTGGCACCAGCACCAAGACCTCGTGTCAACTTATCGCCAATCTGCAATTTATGTTCGGATTTCGCCAAGTGTAATGCCTGGGCATCCGTATTCGCGGTAATGAACTCTACACCTTGCACTCCATTTTCAATCATTCGATTGACAGCATTGCTTCCACCGCCGCCCACACCGATGACCTTTATTTGAGCAAAGCTCTCCATCTCGAAATCAAATTCCAACATATTATTCCATCTCCCCCTCAATGTGCATGGATAGCCCGTCCAATTGGTATTGAACCGAATCAATTTCATATATCGACGAACGAAAGCGTTTATGTTAGTTTACCAGCGCATTCAAACGGCTTCAACAATTGTATGAAATGGATTCAACCTGTTATATAAATTCGCTGAACATATTTTTCAGCCGTTCAAACAGACCTGGTTTTTGCTCCGATTCCTGAGCCGCATTCGGCTTAGGACGGTTGGTCGGTTTTTTGTTGATATTATTGTTGTTTCCACCGCCGCTGTTGGTCGAGGGACGAATACGCAAACTGCGGATTACACTGTGCAAAATGCCGACTCCGCTCGTAAAGCCAGGGTCACGCACACCGATATAATCCGGCACCGCAACTCGTACCGAAGCAGCAAGCTCATGCTGAGCTACCTGCAGAACACCCGGCATAGAGACCGTACCTCCCGTTAGTATATAACCTCCAGGAAGATCATTGTAACCAAGACGTTTCACTTCTTGAGAAATCATCTGGAATATTTCCTGAACCCTCGGTTCGATAATAGCCGCCAGATCCTCTTGAGAGAATTCCTTGTCTACATTGCTGCCGATCCTTGTTACTTTGAACATGACATCCGCAGCAGCATCATCCAGCCATGCGCAGCCATATTTCAGTTTCACCTTTTCGGCTTGATCTGTTAATGTGCGCAGACCATAGGCGATATCATTCGTTACGAATTCCCCGCCGATAGGCAGCGTTGAAGTCGCGACAAGACTGTCTTCTTCAAAGATGGCAATGGTTGTAGCCCCTGCCCCGATATCAACAAGCACAGATCCCATCGTTTTTTCATCCTTGGACAATGCCAGCTGACCTGCTCCAAGTGACATGAGTACCAGATCACTTACTTTCAGACCCGCTTTTTCCACGCAGCGCAAAAGATTATGTATCGCAGTTTTTGCACCTGTAATGATGGTCGCTTCTACTTCAAGACGAACACCAATCATGCCACGTGGGTCCTGTATGCCTTCCAAGCCATCTACAACATACTGCTTGGCTACAACATCAATAATTTCCCGTTCCGGCGGAACCGCAATTACTTCGGCTGCTTTCAACACCCGCTCCATGTCTTCTTCTCCGATTTCACGATCCTCGTTAGACACCGCCACGACGCCGTGACTGCTCATTAGTCCGATATGATTTCCCGAGATTCCAACATATACTTCGGATATTTGAATACCCACCATACGTTCTGCATGATCCACTGCATTGCGGATCGATTGGACCGTCTGATCGATATCTACGATTACACCTTTGCGAATTCCCTCCGAGTCGGCAGATCCAACTCCAATAATATTAAAGGTTCCATTATTCATTTCCCCAATAATAGCGCGAATTTTGGATGTACCGATGTCCAAACTAACAATGATGTCATTGTTGCTCAAGTCTGTGGCACCTCCTGACTCCAAATAGTAAAATACGTTCGGGTTTAAACACTCTTAAAACATATTCAACACACTTTAGGCTTTCCCTCTTTTTTCTACAATTTTTTTGGGTGCCAAGATCTGGTTGCGAGACATAAAACCTTGAAGAAAAAAGAAGGAGGCAACTCAAGTGCCATAAGTTCAAGTGTATCATTTTTTCTTCGTCTCAGAAAGAACAACTTTCACTGGATAAAAGGGGCTAAACCCCGATCCCGCCTGGTTTTGAATACTGCTCAACCGAATAAAGGTGGAAATCAGGGAGTTGCTCCTGGCTCAACATCTTCTTCCGGGTTATCCGGAATGAAAGGAACGTACGTATCAGCTTCCAGCATCGTGATTTTCCCTGGACGTTCGGTCTCAATGACCTGGTTGAGATACTCTACCTTGTCGGACAATAGAGAAACGGTTGTGATCACTTCAAATTGTGACTTGGTATACATCCGAATCTGATCCGGGAATGAAGGTGTGGGATTCGGAATAATCTCTGAAATATCCGTTGTAAGTTCATTCGGGATCTTGGCCAATGTTTCACTCAGCTTGGCCTTGAGCGGGTCATCCGCCTTCCACTGGGTCAAAATCGGTTTCTCAACTGCAACTCCAATGGTGGCTGGAACCGTTAAGCTTGTCCCGCTAGCCAGTATGGCTTTTAGCGTACCGTCCGAACCAAGTTCATACGCAACCGTTGGAAATTCCTGCACCTTGATATGAATAGTACCGGGGAATTGTTTATCCACAGTTACGGTTGATATAGCCTTGATCGTTTTCAGTCGCTCAATCACATCAGCAGAGGTTGTCCCAAAAAACTGTTCGCCCTCCTTCAGACCGCTTTTCTCCAGCAGTTCCGAAGTTGTTGTGTATACATTACCCGTAATCTCAATTGCCGAAATCCGACTCATCGAAGAACGAAAAAAAAGTACAGCAAGTAATACAATAAAAAGAAGTAAGAGAATAAAAACAATTTTACGGCTTGTGTTTCGTTTGGGCCGATTCTTCTTCAGAACCGGAATTTGACTTTTAGGCATAGGTCGCGCTCCACAAAGCCTCCGGCCCCCTTCCCTCAAGAAGGGGACTCAAAGGACGTTAATTGGCAAAATCCAGCTGCTTGGAAACGGGGGACTGTCGCTCAACCGAAGCTCCAAGACTCTGAAAGAGCTTCTCGATACGATCGTACCCTCTATCAATATGGTGCACTTGCTCCACAACCGTTTTTCCTTGGGCAGCAAGGCCAGCAATGACCAGTGCTGCACCTGCACGCAGATCGGTTGCTTCCACTGTAGCCCCGTACAACCGAGGAACACCGCGGATAAATGCTGCATTCATGTCTACCGAAATATCGGCTCCCATGACATTTAGCTCATCCACATGTTTGAACCGACCTTCGAATACCGTTTCCTTCATCACACTGAAACCGTCAGCCAGACTGAGCAGCACCATAATTTGCGACTGCAGGTCTGTTGGAAATGAAGGATACGGAGAAGTCACAATACGGTCTACTGATTTGGGACGGCTCATACAGCTCACCGTCATTATATCATTGCAGACTGTGATTTGAACACCAGTACGCTTCAACACATGTATAAGGGAAGTAAGATGAGCCGGATTACAGTGTGTAAGCGTTACGTTTCCTCTCGTTGCTGCGGCTGCAATCATCACCGTTCCTGCAACAATTCGATCAGGTATAATTTCGTAAGAGCAGGGCCTGAGTTTCTCAACACCATTAATGGTAATCGTATCCGTTCCAGCACCAATAATTCTTGCACCCATCGCATTCAAAAAATGTTGCAAATCCTGTATTTCAGGTTCTCGGGCTGCATTAAATATCGTTGTAGTACCCTCAGCTGTAACGGCAGCCATCATAATATTTTCTGTGGCTCCTACGCTGGGGAAGTCCAGATGAATGTCTGTACCCACCAGCTTGCGCCCGCGGCAGATAATTTGCTGATCCAGCTCTTCAATCGAAGCTCCGAGCGCTTCAAGGCCCCGAAGGTGAAGATCAATTTTACGTTCCCCAATGGCACAGCCACCTGGCTGGTACACGGATACTTGCCCAAACTTAGCCAGCAATGGTCCCATCAAAAAAATGGAAGAACGCATCTGCTTCATGAGATCCTCAGGCACATCATAAGACCGGATAGACGACGTATCTATCGTCACTGTTCCCTGTTCATGCCGACACGTGCATCCAAGTCGTTCCAGGATATACAGCATCACTTCAATGTCCAGCAAGTGTGGAACGTTGTGCAACGTAACTTCTCCGTCTGCCAACAAACTTGCGGCCATAATCGGTAAAGCGGCATTTTTTGCTCCATGGATGCGTATGGATCCTGAGAGGGGTTTCCCGCCTTCAATCACCAATTTGTCCAATGTATCACCTCCGGGGTTTACCGTTCACCCACTACGAAGACTTCCGGTACCAGGTTAATACCGTTTTGAGATGATATAGTGTTCTGAATCTGCTGCATTAGGGTGATGACGTCCTCTGCTGTTGCTTGGCCTGTATTGACAATGAAATTGGCATGCATGGTGGATACCTGTGCCCCTCCCTGAGTCATACCCTTTAGCCCCGCTGCTTCAATCAGTCGGGCAGCATGATCACCGGGCGGGTTTCGGAACACGCTGCCAGCACAAGCCATCTGCAATGGCTGTGTACGGCGTCTGCGGTCTTTATAAGCCGCCATCGATTCCGAAATGACTTTGCGTTCTCCCTGCTGGAGTGCAAACGTTGCCTCCAGCACGATGCCTCTCCGTTCATGCAGAACAGAGTGGCGATAGGCAAATTCCATGTCCTCCTTGCTGTAACGTACCAATTCCCCTGTCTCCAGTACAATCTCAGCGGATTGAAATATCCGTGACACATCCGATCCATGGGCTCCTGCGTTCATATATACGGCTCCGCCGACCGTTCCGGGGATGCCGCTGCCAAATTCCAAACCGGTCCACTCTTTCTTTGCAGCAACAACACTGAGTTTAACAAAGGAATGTGCTGCTCCGGCAGTTACCCCGCCCTCGTGAAACTCGGCATAATCAAAGCCTTCTCCCGGTTTCACGACAACTCCGCGTATTCCCTTGTCAGACACCAGCATGTTTGAACCCCGCCCAAGCTGCATCCATGGGATCTGATGCTCGTGCAGCAATTGAATGAGATTGACCATCTGCTCCTTGTTTTCCGGTATGACCAGCGCATCTGCAGGACCGCCGATCTTCCATGTAGTGTATTTGGCTAGCGGCTCGTTTTCAAGAACGTTGCCGACATTGTTCTGGGATAGTAACGATATCCACTGCTGCATATTAACATCCTCCTTTACTTCAAAACCGATGAGCACGGCAGTTTTCGTTGCTGCAAGCCGTGTTGCGGCACCATGGAACGATTGTCACGATTTATACGGTATCTTATGTCAGTCCCGCCGTGTGTGTGACAATCGCCCAAAATGCACTTTAACGCCCTGCAGCAAGATGCCGAATCTCGCTCACAAGTACCTCGGCTGCATCGGGTTTCCCCAGTTTCCGGGAGGCTTCCGCCATCCTTCTGCGCGCCGCTTCGTCATTCATAATGCCTGCAATCGCTTGATATAACGCCTGGCCTGTCAGATCCTTTTCCAACATCGTAAGCGATGCACCGCCCCCCTCAAGCGTACGAGCATTTGCCTCCTGATGATTATTCGTCACGTTAGGTGACGGAATCAGGATGGATGGAATACCGAGAGAAGTAATCTCGGCAAGGAATGATGCCCCTGCACGATTTACAATCAGCGATGTGCATGCAAGAACCTCAGGCATGTTGTGTACGTAAGGCAGCACATGCAGATGATTTGGCATCGTTCCAAGGGAACTGCGAATCGCTTCACGTGTTTCATCAAAATAAGAATCACCAGTCACGTAAACCACGTGCACATCTTCAAGCTTGGCCAACATTGGTGCCATATCCACCATGGCTTTATTAATTGCTTTCGCGCCACGGCTGCCGCCAACCACAAGAACAACTCGGCTGTCCATGGGTACACCCAGTGTCGCAAAACCACGATCGCGGCTGGCTTGGGCTACCGTTGTAGCCCTTGGATTGCCGGTATACACAACCTTTTTCGCTCCAGAGAATGCTTTCTCAGACCCCTCAAAACTAACAGCGACCGTGTCCACATACCGGGTAAGAAACTTGTTAGTTAACCCCGGAATGGCATTCTGCTCATGAATCACACTCGGAATGCCAAGTTTGGCTGCTGCATATACAACAGGTCCACACACGTAGCCCCCCGTACCGATAACAACATCGGGTTTGAATTCCTTGAGCATTTTCTTGGCTTTGCGTACACCTTGCAGAAATCTCATCACAGTTTTCACGTTGTCAAAAGATAATTTCCGGCGAAAACCAGTAATATCGATTGATTGAAACGGAATATTCTCCTGGGGCACCAGTTTGCTTTCCAGCCCACGGGTACCACCGATATATAAAAATGTCGAGTCGGGATTCTCCGCCTCACATTGCCTTGCTATAGCAACGGCCGGATAGATATGCCCACCGGTACCGCCGCCACTTAGAACGACTCGCATCGTACATTCACCTCGCATAACGGGATAAGTTTAATAATATGCCTAGCGCTGTCAACATCAAGGTCAGAGATGAACCGCCATAACTGATGAGTGGTAGCGTAATTCCTGTAACGGGCATAAGCCCGATCACAACGCCAATGTTGATAATGACCTGCACAGCCACCATACCCACAATACCTACGCCCAGAAGGCTGCCAAAAGCATCTGGTACCGTCATCGCTACGCGCATCCCTCTCCACACCAGCACCAGGAACAGCAATAATACAATCATTCCACCAATGAAGCCAAGCTCTTCTGCCAAAATGGAAAAAATAAAATCCGTTTGCGGCTCAGGCACATAGCTGTATTTTTGTCGGCTCATACCCAGCCCCAAGCCCGCAAGTCCTCCGGGGCCGATCGCATATAAAGATTGAATAATCTGGTATCCGGCACCAAGTGGATCAGACCACGGATCCAAAAAAGCCGTTATTCGCTGCAATCTGTAAGGAGCTGCCGCAATCAACGCGGCAAATCCCGCGACTCCGCCTAGAGCAAGCAGCAAGAGATGCTTCATCCGTGCTCCTGCTGTAAAAATAATGAGCATTGATGCACCCAGCATGACGGTGCCTGTCCCCAAATCAGGCTGAAGCATAATAATACCGAAGGCCAAACCAATCAAACCGAGCGGTGGCAGAAGCCCCGTCATGAACGTTTTAATTTTGCCAGGTTCCTTGCTTAACCAATGAGCAAGAAACAGGATCATGCCCAATTTCATGAATTCTGAAGGCTGTATGCCGAACGAGCCAATGCCCAACCAGCTTCGTGCCCCTCCGCGAACCACTCCAATGCCAGGAATTAGCACCGCAATCAGCATTATAAAACAGGCAATCAGTATGGGCTTTGCATACTTTCTCCAGACCCGGTAGTCCACATTTGCAGTAACGAACATGGCAGCAAGTCCAAGTCCAGCGAACAGCATTTGTCTTTTGACAAAATAAAATGAATCACCGTAGTCATGAAAAGCAAGCACCGAGCCCGCACTGTAAACCATAATAATGCCGATGGCAAGCAATGCCAGAATACAAATTAGGAGCCAGATATCCGGCGCCGGTCGCGTCTGTTTCATCAGGAGGCCACCCCTTGCATGGAAGTAGGGGCTTTTCCACCCCCCTACTTACAAGTTATGCGCCGCCTCTTTAAAAATGCATCCCCGCTCTTCATAGGAAGCAAACATGTCCCAGCTTGCACATGCAGGTGATAACAAGACCACATCCCCCGGAGCTGCAAACTGTGAAGCTTCCTGCACGGCAGCGGTTAACGTCCGGGCAGCGTCCTCCTCATTATCGACGACCTTAATTTGCTTTAATCCCGCCAGTTCCGCGACCTTGGCAATTTTCTCTCGTGTCTCTCCAAGAGCAACCACAGCCTTCACCCGCTCCTGAAACAATGGCAGCAATTCCATCATGTCTGAACCACGATCCAACCCTCCAGCAATGAGCACGACTGGCTCCTTGAAGGAGTTCAGCGCCATTACGGTTGCTTTGGAGTTGGTCGCTTTGGAATTGTTGTAATAGTTAGCTCCATTATGTTCAAGTACATACTCAAGGCGGTGTTCAACCCCCTTGAAGTCAGCCAGAGGCGCAGCAAGTACAGAAGGATCGGCTCCAGCGGACACAGCAATAGCTACTGCTGCCAATGCATTTCCCACATTGAATCGTCCCGGGATTCCGATGTCTTCCACATCAATAACGACGTGATGGTTGCCATGACCGTCTGCATAAATCACCTGGCGCTTCACATCATCCTCTTCCCCATCCACGTATGGTGGATCAGCATACACTCCTGCTTCAAGCTTCTCTGTCAGCGAGAATGGAAGCAGTTTTGCTTTGATATAAGGAACCAGTCCACGGCATACCGGATCATCCCAGTTCAGGATAGCTATATCCTCCGGTTGCTGGTTGGAGAACAATTTGGCTTTGGAAGCTACATAATCATCCATATCCCCATGGTAATCCAAATGAGTCTCTGCCACGTTTAGCAAACTGGCAATGCGCGGACGGAAATCGGATGTTCCTTTCAGCTGGAAACTGCTAAGCTCCACCACCATCCAGTTATCCGCAGAAGCCTGCTCAGCTGCCTCACACAATGGTGTTCCAATATTACCGGCAACGATAGGTTTCAAACCAGCAAGCTCCAACATGTTGCCTACCCACGTTGTAGTGGTCGTTTTCCCATTAGAGCCAGTGATTCCGATCATAGGCGCAGCACATAGATGATATGCTACTTCTACCTCAGTCACCACTTCTATGCCTAAGGCGAGTGCCTGCTGCACAGGAGGTGCCTGATATGGAATGCCCGGGTTTTTGACCACAAGCTTCACATCACTATGAATCAGATCGTCCGGATGTCCTCCGCATACAACAGAAATTCCCAAAGCCTCCAATTCGGATGCTTCGGGACACTGTTCTCTCTCTTTTTTATCATTAACTGTAACGATTGCGCCTGCACGATCCAGCACTTTAGCGACCTGCACGCCGCTTTTGGCCAGTCCAAGCACGACCACTTGTTGCCCACGATATGTTTCAGGATGATTCATTGTTTACAACCCCTTGTTGAGATAAAGTCCAAGAGCGGCCAAAATGGCACCTACCGCCCAAAAAGTAATGACAACTCGCCATTCCGACCAGCCACTCAGTTCAAAGTGATGATGAATCGGGCTCATTTTGAATACACGTTTGCCACGAGTTTTGAATGATACCACTTGAATAATGACGGACAGGATTTCGATGACGAAAATACCGCCAATGATGACAAAAAGAAGTTCTGTCTTCGTCACAATGGCGACAGCACCAATCGCACCACCAATCCCGAGTGAGCCTGTATCTCCCATAAACACTTTGGCCGGGTGTGCGTTATATACCAGGAAGCCAAGTACCGCACCAATCATTGCCGCCGCACATACCGCTGCTGGCATAGATGTTGCCTGCATCGCCACAATGGCAAATGCCCCAAATGCGATGGCGCTCACCCCGGACAGCAAGCCATCCAGACCATCGGTAAAGTTGACTGCATTCGTAATGGCAAGCATCATGAATACCACAAACGGATAGTAGAACCATCCTGTCCAGTCGAAGGAGACCGAGGTACCTGGAATCGATATGGCTGTGCTGTGTCCATTTTGGATCAGCAAGTAACACATCACTGCACTGAAGAACAATTGACCAAGCATCTTCTGTCTAGCCGTCAGCCCCAGTGAACGTTTGAACACAATCTTGATGTAGTCATCCAGGAAACCGATCAGTCCAAAGCCGAGTGTAGCCACAAGCAGAACATAAAAGTCCGTATTTTTGACCGCTGAAAATTTCAAAAAGGCCAATGTAAACGCGAGTAAAATAACCACTCCGCCCATTGTAGGTGTTCCGCTTTTCTTTAGATGGCTCTGAGGCCCATCTTCCCGAACCTGCTGCCCGAACTTCATTCGACGCAGCAATGGGATCAAAAGCGGTGCGGCAATCACCGCCAAAATAAATGAAACACCGATTGTTAACAGTAATACCTGAAAATCCATGGGTTCACCCCTCTAGTCTACTCTATTCTGTAATGGAGCTGTTTTTAGCGCTTCGACCACATCCTCCAGCTTCATGCCACGTGAGGCCTTAAACAAGACAACGTCTCTGGAATGGAGATTCTCCAATAGATAACGAGTCAATTCTTCCTTGCTCTCAAAAGTGTGTACGGCTTCAGCCGGCATGTTCTGTCTTGCCCCTTCTGCGATACTCGCAGATAATGGGCCATAAGCCAGCACCATATTCATTTTGTCGGGGGTAATGTATTCGCCGATTGCCCGATGGAGCTCATGCTCCTGAGGCCCCAGTTCAAGCATATCACCGAGTACAGCTACTTTAATCCGATACCCCTTGAGGCCTTCCAGCACATCCACAGCGGCTTTCATGGAGGTTGGGCTGGCGTTGTAAGCATCATTGAGCATCGTCAAACCGCTGACACCGTTAATAATCTCGATGCGCATGCCGGTTAATTTCAGATGGGACAGACCTGCCACAATCTGTTCAGCAGCTACTCCAAAATGATGGGCAACCGCTAATGCAGCAAGACAGTTGACCACATTATGTGTTCCCAATAATGGCAGTGTAAGAGCACCCTCACCAGACTGCTTGGTTGTAAACGCGACCCCGCTCTGGGCATTCATAATTCCAGTAGGATAATCATCATTATCCGTCTGCAAGCCAAAGGTATACCGCTGAAGTTCTTCAGGCAGCTTAGTCGCTGGCTCTGCCAGAACCTGCTCAATCAACGGTTCGTCGCCGTTGTAGATCAGCAATCCACCTGGTTTCATGCCAGCAGCAATTTCAACTTTTGCCCGAGCAATCTCCAATCGGGATCCCAATTGAAGGAGATGAGATTCACCTATATTTGTGATGATCGCGACATCAGGTTGGGCGATTAAAGACAATTCCTCAATCTCCCCTCGGCCGCTCATACCCATCTCCAGAATTACGATCTCAGTATCATGTTCCATACTAAGTACGGTAAGCGGCAAACCGATATGGTTATTGAAGTTGCCTTGGGTCTTATGCACTTTGAACGTGGTAGACAGAATGGCATCCACAATGTCCTTTGTTGTTGTTTTTCCATTGCTGCCTGTAATGCCTACAACGGAGGCCTTACTTTCTCTTAAATAGGAGGATGCAAGCTCCTGCAATGCAACCAGGGTATCCTCCACAATAATCATAGCACCTTGAGGTGCATCTCCATGATCCTTTTGCCATAATGCCCCGGCAGCGCCCTTCTCTACACAGGTTTGCACAAATTCATGTCCGTCAAACCTTTCGCCCACAAGCGGGATAAAGAGACTGCCTTGAACAGGCTTACGCGAATCTGTAAATACACCTTCTACACCAACATCACCATAAGCAGCAACGTCAGTTAGTGTTCCTCCACACATCTCGGCCAATTGTGCCAATGTTCTTTTTATCAATTGGATTTGCCCCTTATCGCTTCTTTCGCTATGATCCGATCGTCAAAGTCCGTCTTGGTTGTACCGATAATTTGATAGGTCTCATGGCCCTTACCCGCAATCAATACTACATCGGCAGGGCTTGCCATTTCAATAGCTTCATGAATCGCCTGGCGCCGATCCACAATCATCGTATAACGGTCAGGTTGAATGGCATCTTCAATCAAGCCTTGTTCAATATCCTTCAAAATCAGATCGGGATCTTCTGTCCGCGGATTATCGGAAGTAACAAATACGATATCGCTATACTTCGCTGCAATTTTGCCCATTAGAGGCCGCTTGGTGCGATCTCGGTCGCCACCACATCCAAATACGCAGATCACACGTCCTTCAGCAAATTCTTTCACCGTCCGCAATACGTTCTCCAGGCCATCTGGGGTATGAGCATAGTCAACAATGACAGCAAACGACTGCCCTTCATCAACAGCCTCAACACGTCCATCTACGCCGGGTACCGTCTCCAAGCTGCGTTTGATCTCCTCCAGCGGAATGTCTTCAACCAGAGCAGCAGCTATGGCAGCCATTGCGTTGTACACATTGAATTTGCCTACCATGCGTAAACGAATATCGGTGCTGCCTCTGAATGTATCTACATGAAAAGAAGTACCTTGTGAGGTAATTGAAATTTGGGATGCACGTACATCCGCATTTTCCTCCATGCCGTATGTAATTACTTCAGCTGCAGTTACAGATATAAAATAAGCTGCAGCGGGATCATCTGCGTTGATCACTGCATATTTGCGCTTGGAAGCATCTGCGGTATATCCGTTACCCAACCGTGCAAAGAACAGGCCTTTGGCTCCGCGATATTCCTCCATGGAATGATGATAGTCCAGATGATCCTGCGTCAAATTGGTAAATACAGCCGTACGGAATTCCGTCCCTTTCACCCGACCTTGCTCCAATGCGTGGGAGGAAACTTCCATAACACAACAGTCTGTGCCCGCTTGGACCATATCATTTAGACTGCGCTGCAGGTCAAGTGCTTCCGGTGTAGTACCTGACATTGGGTACGTTCTCCCGTCATAACGCATTTGAATGGTTCCGATTAATCCTGTTTTTTGACCGAAGTCACTCATGATTTTTTCAATTAAATAGGTAGTCGTTGTTTTCCCGTTGGTTCCCGTTACACCAATCATATTCATCTTGCGGCTTGGTGAGTCAAAAAAGGTATCCGCCAGTACAGCCATGGCGAAACGGCTGTCTTTTACCAGCAGCTGCGGAACAGGCAGATCCAGTTCTCGTTCCACAACCAGTGCGACAGCTCCAGCATTTACGGCCTTCTCAGCATAATCATGCCCGTCAACCGTATGTCCTGGAAGACAGATAAACAGATCTCCCGGTTGTACCTGGCGAGAATCTGTCTGTAGGTTTTGACATTCTGTATTTGGTTCGCCAATGACACGGGCGGTAGTCAGCATTGATAAAAGTTGTTTTAAAAGCACATGAATAACCTCACTTTTTCTTCGTTAATATCGTCAACACAGCCAATTAATGAAACGCAACTCAGTGCATTTTGTTGCGGTAGGGTTCAAGAGCCCCATCAGGGCTCTTGTCCTTCCTCCTTGCTATGATCATGAACATCATTCAGAACATCGCTCATATAAATGCGAATGGTAGATCCCTGTTCAACCCTTGCTCCTGGCTTTGGAGCCTGGTTAATAACATATTTTCCACTGCCGGATTTGGCGAGCATAAAATTCATATTCAGGTCCTCATACAAGTCTTCGACTGTAGCTCCTGTCAGATCGGGGACCGTCACAATTTTGGTTTCTCCATACTTGTATTCTTTGGCTACTTGATCCTTACGAACCGGAACATTCATATAATGCAACGCATCCTCAAGAATATTCTGTACAATCGGAGCCGCAACTACGCCGCCGAACTGAATCCCTTTCGGGTTATCCACCGCAGTATACACAACAATCTGCGGATCATCTGCTGGAGCAAAACCGATAAAGGATACAATATGCTCGGTAGAGGAATAACGTCCATTGATTACCTTCTGGGCTGTACCCGTTTTGCCGCCAACCCGGTATCCATCAATAAACGCTGGACGTCCCGTCCCCTTGGCAACGACACTCTCCAATGCTTCACGAACTTGCTTGGACGTATCTTCCGAGATGACTTGACGAACCAGTTCCGGCTTGGCCTCTTCCATCACTTCACCCGTTTCCGGATGAACCCACGCCTTCGTCACATAAGGCTTGTATAGTTTACCACCATTAATGGCTGCTGACACAGCCGCTACCTGCTGAATTGGTGTAACGGAGACCCCTTGACCAAAAGCAGTGGTCGCAAGCTCCACCGGTCCGACCCGTGACAGTTTAAACAGAATCCCGCTGGCCTCACCACTCAGATCAATGCCTGTTTTGGTGCCGAATCCAAAGTCTTTAATATAGGAGAATAACGATTCTTTGCCCAGTCTCTGACCAAGTGCAACAAATCCAGGGTTGCAGGAGTTCTCCACGACCTGGAGGAAGGTCTGGCTTCCATGGCCACCCTTTTTCCAGCAGCGCAGGCGAGCGCCTCCAACTTCAACAAATCCGGGATCATAGAACTGATCCTGCGTTAGATTCACTTTTTTCTCTTCAAGTGCTGCTGCAAGCGTAATAATTTTAAACGTTGAACCTGGTTCGTACGTCATCCAGATCGGTAAGTTCCGGTTGTATACTTCGGCCGGATATTGCTGATAATCCGCTGGTTCATACCCCGGTCTACTGGCCATGCCAAGGATTTCACCCGTCTTAGGGTTCATTGCAATGGCAAGCGCCGAATTAGCCTGGAACTTGACCATGGCCTGATCAAGCTCTCTTTCCATTATGGACTGAATCGATTTATCAATAGTCAGCTTCAGGTTCAGCCCATCCTTTGGTTCCACATACTTCTCAGATGAGCCCGGCATAAGCCTTCCGGCCGCATCGGACAAGTAGGACACACTCCCGTTCATACCGTTCAGCTTGTCATCATATTTTTTCTCTACACCTGTTAGACCCTGATTATCAATGCCTGTAAATCCAAGAATATGAGCTGCTAGATCGTCATAAGGATAGAAACGTTTATTATCCTCGGCAACAACGATACCCGGAAGCTTCAAATCACGGATGTGCTGAGCCTTCTCCATCGTAATTTTGCGGCCACCGGGTTGTAGTCGGACGATTAATTCTCTCTTTTTGATGGTTGCCAGCACTTTTTCTTCGGTCATTCCCAGCAAAGGGGCCAGCGCTTTTGCCGTTGTCTCCGCTTCCTTCACCTGGGCAGGAATCGCCATAATGGTTGGTGTAGTAATATTGTAGGCGAGAGAGGTTCCATTTCGATCCAGGATCTCTCCCCGTTTGGCTGAATAAGGAATATTCCGCCGCCACGACTCTTCCGCTTTTGCGGATAGTTCCGGTCCTTTTCCTAACTGTACATAAGCAAGCCTGATCACCAAGGCTGAGAATAACAGAACTAAAATCACTAAACTCCATAACAGCCTGCGCCGCAGATTAACGCTTGATCCCTTCACGAAAAGATCCCCCCACTCGTCCCAAAATCATGATTGTGTTCCATTCATGAATATTCAGGACAACCGGGGGTTAGAACAAGCTGTCTGTGATCTCTATGGAAGCGAGGCCTCGTCCGATGAGTTATCAGACGATTTTGTTTCATTTGAAGGTGGATTTGTAGTATCCGTTTTATCCGTTTCTTCGATGTTCCTCGATCCATCAGCTGTTCCCTGATTGTTAGTCTCGTCTCCTAATGCTGAATCAGAAGACTCGGGAGCTTCATCTGCGATACCGGTAACTGCCGCTTTGGCCGTCTGTAGAACAAGCTCAACCGTTCTCTGTTCGCCTGACACCTGCTCCGTCTGCTTCACGACATATCCTTCACCTTTAACGGTCACGCCCACCTTCATAAGGGAGAGCACTTCAAGTGCATCCCGAAGAGATTCGCCAGTTAGATCAGGAATCTTCATTTTGCTGCTCTCTTCGGTCAACAGGTAGATTCGTTGACCCGGATTCATGGCAGCACCCGCCACAGGATATTGGCGAATGACATTTTCACCCTGACCAAGCGTCTCATAGGCAATCCCTGCGTTCAAAAGTTGGCTTCTAGCCTGCTTGGCTGTTTTACCTGACAGATCAGGAGCTTTAGCTTGAACGACCGGGGTTGTTTTTGACTTTTTGTCAGTGGTCTTCACTGTATCTTTCGGGACTCCCATATACTGGAGAGCTTGGCTCACAATCTTCTTGAATACCGGAGCAGCTGCAGTTCCGCCTCCGATGTTAGCACCGCTCGGTTGGTCAATAAGAACCAACATCGCAATTTTGGGATTGTTTACAGGAGCGAATCCAATAAAGGAAACGACGTCCTTGGATTTACTATATTCCTTACCGTCCCATTTTCTCGCTGTACCTGTTTTACCAGCTACTCGATATCCTTCGATATAGGCATTGCGTCCGGTACCAATCGTCTGATCCGCTACGACCTGTTCCAGATACCCGCTCACCAGTTTAGAAGATTCCTTGGAAATAACTTGACGAACGACCTTCGACTTGATTACTTCTGATGTACCGTCATTCGGGTTAATAATTTCCTTTACCAGATGCGGTTCCATAAGTTTTCCGCCGTTGGCAATGGCTGAAATGGCTGCTACCTGCTGGATTGGCGTTACCTGTACAAGACCATGACCATAGGCTGCTGTGGCAATTTCCGATTTATAAACCAGCGGCTTGATTGGTGAAGCCGATTCACTCGGCAGATCAATGCCTGTCTTTTTACCAAAACCGAACAGGTCTATGTAATGACGCAAACGTTCACCGCCAAGCATATTATAGCCCAGATTAACAAACGCAATGTTACTTGAACGTTTGACACCTTCCAAATAGGAAATCCGGCCATAGGCATGACCGTTATCGCTGATCGGATAGCCACCAATATAGATCCTCTTGGATTCAAACGTAGCATTCGGATCAAACAGCTTCTCTTCAACCGCACCCGCCAAAGTTACAATTTTAAAAGTAGAACCTGGTTCATAGATGGATTGTATCGCATGGTTGACAAAATTTTTCTGATCCGGCGTTTCCGCATACGTATTAGGATTAAAGGTCGGCCAATTGGCCATTCCTAAGATTTCCATTGTGTTGGGATCTGCTGCAATGACAGTCATGCTCAATGGATTGTACTGGGCTACCGCTTCTTTCATTGCATCTTCGATGTAGTACTGAATGGTATCATCAATCGTCAGCTTTAAGTTACTTCCATTCTGTGGTGGAAGGTAGTTGTCCTGGGAATCAGGCAGCTTGTACCCTTTGGCATCCTTCTGATAGTTCAGATAACCATCCGTTCCTGTAAGCTGTTCGTCATAGGAGACTTCAAGTCCGTTAACCGCCTTGCCATCACGGCTCATGTATCCAAGCAGATGAGAGGCGAGTGTTTCTTCCGGATAATATCGCTTCGACTCCTGTGTCAGGACAATTGCGTTTTGACCCTTATAGTCATCTTTCAGTTCTTTGCGAAACTCTTCTACTTTATCAGCCAAATCAGGATTAATTTTATACCCTTCACTTCGTATTTCACGTTGTTGATAGAATGTCCCATCTTTCTTTTTGGCTGTTACAAGTGCGCGCATTTCGCTCTCATTTTTACCCAACAATCCGGATAATTTGTCAATAACCACATCTTCAATCCCAAGTTGATTAATCATCTCCGGATTTACAGATACCGTGTAAGCAGGCGCATCCGTCGCCAAAATGTTACCATTACGGTCTGTGATTGTCCCACGACTCGCCTTGATGGTTTGTTCGCGTTCAACCAACCCAGCTGCTCTTTCCTGCCAAATGCCCCCATTAACAACCTGAATAAAAAAGATGCGGGTTATTAATACAAGAAAAAAGAGGGTAATACATCCCCCTATAAGCAGCGTGCGCATCTTTATTCTTTTTACCATCGGTACACCTCTTTTGCTTCAGCACTTTGTAAGGATTGATACAAAATGTTCTACTTATTTGCTGTATCCGAGGATGATTCAGTACCTGTCGAGTTTGTTGTACTTGTTGAGCGAGGTACAAAAATGACATCCTTGCCGGAAGCCTCAACGTAACCAAGTTTGCGAGCATTCTCGATGACCAGATTGTTCAATTTTTCTTTTTCCACTTGCAGATCTGCAATAGTTTTCTCAGCTTTTCTCACGTCAGACAATGTTGTCTGTGCCTGCTTATTCAGATCATAGATGTGAGCGTAACGCGACATCATTACACCACCCACAACAATAACTGCAACCAGAGTCATCAAATACAAAAATTTCTCGCGTGCCGGAAGACCGGTACGACGGGTCACCACTTTGGTAGTTTCCTTGTACCGCTGCTGGGTCACACGTTCTTGGGACGCTTTTTCTTTCACTGCCAGATTACCACGTGTATATGCCATACTCCGACTC
The DNA here is from genome assembly GCF_045040695.1 of Paenibacillus sp. FSL K6-0108. NCBI lineage: Bacteria > Bacillati > Bacillota > Bacilli > Caryophanales > Paenibacillaceae > Paenibacillus > Paenibacillus sp. FSL K6-0108. Next base: position 5,373,614 of record NZ_CP150288.1, read on the forward strand.
TCTCCTCTGTTCTTGATTTACAGTTTCTCCGCTACGCGCAGCTTCGCTGAACGAGCACGGGAGTTCTCGGCCAGTTCCGTTTCCGTTGGAATCAGCGGCTTTCTGTTCACTAAACGCATGACACCCTTACCGCCGCAAACACACAACGGGAAATCGGGAGGGCATGTACATTTCTCCAGATAACTGCTAAAAATCTGTTTGCATATCCGGTCCTCAAGTGAGTGAAAAGTAATAACAGATACACGTCCGCCAGGTGCCAAGCACCGAACGGCCTGATGTAACGCTTCTTCGAACGCGCCGAGCTCATCATTAACCGCAATTCGCAATGCCTGGAAGCTGCGCTTCGCAGGATGTCCTCCGGTTCGACGAGCTGCTGCCGGAATACCTTCTTTGATTAATTCTACCAATTCACCAGTAGTCTCAATCGTGGATTGCTTCCGCTTTTCAACAATGACACGAGCAATTCTTCTGGAGAATTTCTCTTCACCATAGCGATACAAAATGTTGGCAATCTCCTCTTCCGGCCATTCATTAACGATTTCTTTGGCGGTAAGGGATGCATCCTGATCCATACGCATATCCAACGGAGCATCGTGATTGTAACTAAATCCACGTTCCCCTTCGTCGAATTGCGGTGATGATACGCCCAAGTCATACAAGATACCATCTACCTGCGGCACGCCATCTTTCGTTGGTACATTCAGTTCTTTCAGTACCTGTTCCAGATCACGGAAATTGGTTTTGACCAATGTAATCCGCTCTCCATACGGAGCCAATTTTTCACGCGCGTTATCCAATGCCCAATCATCCTGATCCAGTGCGATCAGACGTCCCCCTGGACCGAGCTTGGATGCAATCACGGAGCTATGTCCGCCACCGCCTAAAGTGCAGTCCACGTATATACCGTCCTGCTTGATGTTTAAACCCTCTGTTGCCTCTTCTTTGAGTACGGTTATGTGGTGAAACAACCTGCACCCCTCCTGACTTTATAGATCAAAATTAAAATCGACCAGCTTTTCGGCAATGTCGTTGAATGCTTCTTCGGATTGATTGAAATAACTCTCCCATATGCCTTTGCTCCAAATCTCCACCCGGTTCGACACGCCAAGAACAACACAATCCTTGTCCAGCTTGGCATACTCTCTAAGATTGCCCGGCAAATTTACCCTACCCTGTTTGTCCAATTCACATTCGGTGGCACCCGAGAAAAAAAAACGGGTAAACGCACGTGCATCAGATTTCATCAATGGCAGTGCTTTGAGCTTCTGTTCCATGACCCCCCACTCCTCCATGGGGTACACGAAAAGACACTGGTCCAAACCCCGTGTGACAACGAAAGACGGTCCCAGAGATTCGCGGAATTTAGCCGGAATAATAACCCGACCCTTATCATCAATGCTATGTTGGAACTCCCCCATAAACATTGGCCCACTCACTCCTCACCCGTTTCTCCCACTTTGCCCCACTTTCCACCACCTAAGCATAATAGATTCGCACAAAAAAATCAAAACCCTTCTTGCTGGCTTTACTTTTTTTCATTTCGCAACCGCAAAAAAACGCCTCTGATCCTGTCACTCAGGATCAAAGACGTTTCCCGTTTACGGGCAATCGTACGTGCACCCGCGTATGAGCCATATCATTAATAAACCATTTTAAACCCTTTGAAGCACTTAATCAGCTTGTAATTAATGGATGCCTTTTAGAATTTCCAGCTGTCCAGATATTTTTCCTGTTCTGCTGACAGGGAATCGATCGCAATATTCAGACTTTCCAGTTTGTAACTGGCAACCTGCTGATCAATGTCATAAGGTACATTAACAACGGTTTTACCCAGTTCTGCATAGTTCTCGCTCACATAACGCAGACCCAGCGCTTGCAATGCAAACGTCGTATCCATAATCTCGGCAGGATGTCCATCGGCCGCACCCAGGTTTACCAGACGTCCTTCAGCCAACAAATACATCTTACGGCCATCTTTGAAACGATATTCTTCAATGTTGCGACGTACGGTGCGAATCGAATCGGAACGTTTAGCAAGTTCCGGTTTGTTCACTTCCACGTCAAAGTGACCTGCATTACTCAGAATTGCTCCATCCTTCATCACGTCATAATGTTCTCCAGTGATCACGTCTTTATTGCCGGTAACTGCAATGAAGAAATCTCCCAATTTTGCCGCTTCCACCATCGTCATGACACGGAACCCGTCCATATGTGCTTCTACGGCTTTAATAGGATCAATTTCAGTTACGATAACGTTTGCTCCGAGCCCTTTGGCACGCATCGCTACACCTTTACCACACCATCCATAACCTGCTACAACTACGTTTTTTCCTGCTACGACCAGATTCGTGGTACGGATGATACCATCAAATGCAGACTGACCTGTACCGTAACGGTTATCAAACAGATATTTGCAATAAGCGTCATTGACTGCAACCATTGGGAATCTCAATTGGCCTTCTTTCGCCAAAGCTTTCAGACGAATGATACCCGTTGTCGTTTCCTCTGCTCCCCCACGAATTGTGGCAGCAAGATCTGGACGTTCAGATGCGATAATGGTCGCAAAGTCTCCACCATCATCAATAATCAGATCAGGTTTTACTTCAAGTGCACGGAGTTGCAGTTCTTTGAACTCTACAGGGTCAGGATTATGTTTGGCATACACCGTAACGCCGTCTTCCACCAAAGCAGCACAAACATCATCCTGTGTTGACAATGGGTTGCTGTGTGTAATCGTCACTTCTGCACCACCAGCTTGAATGACTTTTGCCAGATAAGCCGTTTTAGCCTCAAGATGAAGGCAGATGGCTACTTTCAAACCTTTAAACGGCAGATCCTTTTCAAATTGGCGACGAATGCGGTTCAATACCGGCATATGCGCTTCTACCCAATCAATTTTCAGGTGTCCTTCCGAAGCAAGTTTCATATCCTTAACGATACTATTTTGCAATGCAGGGGTAGTCATCCCTCATCCTCCTCGATTTATCTATTTCTTCTATTATATAAGAGGTCACTACAATGTAATCACTTGGTGTTGTCCACGGAATTCGCTCTGACTTTCAATCAGTTGCCCAATCCACTCGGTTCCATAACGATTCAGGTAAAAGAGTGCATTATGTACTCGTTCCTGCGGTTTGTTCATGGGAAAGAGTGAGTTTTGCATCCCGTTCCAGTGCCTTAGGCTCACATTGTGTTTATCTTTGATGGCTTTGTGGGTCTGTTGTTGTAGATACTGCATCTGTTCACTGATCTTGCCCAGATTGGTATTTCCAATTCGGTCCAGGCCAGGATGGATCTCTGTGATCTGTTCAAGCAATGGACGATATAAATCGGCAAACGCTTGCTGAACTCGCTCAAACTGTTCATCAACCTGGAAAGTCTCCTGCTGTGCCAGCCATTGTTCCTTCTTCTCTTCCATATGATACTGAACATCCTGGAAAGAAAGGCCATACTGCTTCATATGTTTGTGATGAACATCCTCCATTATGGTAAAGGAAAGACGTGGAAGCAAGATCGGCATCTGCAGCCCGAACCGGTTAAACGCTTCACGCGTTAATCCCCAATACGCAATCTCGCCTTGACCCAAGATAACAGCAGCTACAGGTAATATAGAATCTTGCATTAATGGCCGGGTCAATACATTGTTGCTAAACCGCTCGGGATGTTCAGCTAATTCCTGAAGCAATCTCTCTTCTGTAAATGAAACCAGACCTTTACGATCGCTGTACAAGCCGTCTTTCAACATCAGAAGCAGCCGCGCCCCTTCATGTATGTAAAACAGATTGGCCCCATCTTCCGCGACTTCAGCAGGCATGGCATATCCGGCTTGTTCCAATGCGGAAGCACCTTGTACATATGCTTGGCGTAGTGTCCCATTTTCACGAATTAGGCGTTCAAATATAGGCTGTTCAAGCCTGCGCAAATCTGGATCTGCAGCATCCAGCAGAATAAGTCCACTTTTGCCAAACAACGCTGAGATTAACCGTGCAAACGCATCACTCAGGTTCGAACTCGACTGATGGATCTCCATAACCAGCTTCATTAAACCTGGTTTGTGAACCGTATCTGGTAACAGATGCTCCACCTGCTCCAACACGGACATCCATTGTTCCGTTTCCACATGGACATTACTCACGGAATCCCTGCCTGCAAACCGTCCTTGTAACTTGATCTTCGTCATGTCACCGCTGGCGTCAGGCAAGTATGTGTGGTTAACTTCATCCCAGTCATGGTCTTCTCCTGCAATCCAAAAAACGGGAACGACAGGCCGCTGTAGCCTGTTCTCCGCTTCTCGCGCAGCTGCAACAACACTTGCTGCTTTGTAAATAACAAACAACGGACCTGTAAGCAGGCCGCTTTGCTGCCCTCCCGTAACAACCAACGCATCTTGTTCCGCGAGACGTGTGATGGATTCATGAACTGCGCCATGATCGTTCACACGTTTATTATATATGCGTAGATACTCTGCCAGACGTTGACGAGGAATACGTGTGTTCTCCGATTGGTCCAGCCACTCGGCACGCGTATGAAGCCCCGATTCCCAGCGAATGTCATACTCGTAAAGGCCACGCGCAGCATCCCTTGAACAGACATAGTCTTCTGCAAGTCGCGTTCCGCTGCGGAGTGCCTCGGTAATACCTTTCATGAGGTCTGCCTCCTATTCTGCTTCAAAGAGCCTTTCTTGATTGTACCGAATGAGTGCCCTCTTCGTCAAAAGAAAGTGCATCAAAAAATAAAAAACCGCCGAACAACGGCGGCGGTTTGATATTCATGGATAAGTCCAAATGAAATTTGTACTTTTTATACGTAAGGTTCTGCAACCCAGTGACCTTTGGATACCTCAATCAATTGAGCGTTCTGCAGGTTGTATGGATCATTTGCAGGTCCACCAGATCCATTTTTAAGTGCCTGTTCTTCTGGCAGCAGAATGCGACGCTTGCTTGCTTCTACCTCCGGATCAGGTACAGGGATCGCAGACAGCAATGTTTTGGTGTATGGGTGAATCGGATTCGCGTACAGTTCTTCACTTTCTGCCAACTCCACCACTTTACCCATATACATTACAGCTACACGGTCACTGATATGTTTAACCATGGACAAGTCATGCGCAATAAACAGGTATGTCAAGCCGAGGCGCTGCTGAAGTTCTTCAAGCAAATTAACGACCTGAGCCTGAATGGACACGTCCAATGCAGACAATGGCTCATCACAGATAATGAATTTAGGATCTACAGCCAATGCACGGGCAATCCCGATCCGTTGTCTTTGACCACCTGAGAATTCATGTGGATAACGGAGTGCATGGCTGGGATTCAGACCGACAAGATCAAGCAGTTCTTCAACGCGTCTCTTACGCTCAGCCTTACTTGATGCCAGACCATGAATATCAAGAGATTCACCGATGATATCCATAACGTTGAAACGTGGATTCAAAGACGCATAAGGATCCTGGAAAATCATCTGCATGTCTTTACGCATTTCTTTCATTTTGCGTGGCGACAGCTTGTAGATATCTGTTCCATTAAAGTTAACATTTCCGCCTGTTGGCTCATAAAGGCGCAGAATTGTACGGCCTGTTGTGGATTTACCACAACCAGACTCCCCTACAACTCCAAGCGTTTCGCCTTCAAAAATATCAAAGCTGACATCATTAACCGCTTTGAGAATGTTTCCTTTGCCCAAATTGAAGTATTGTTTCAGGTTCTTCACTTGAACCAGCGGCTTGTTGGCACCTTTGATAATACCAACTGGAGTAGGCTTTTCTTTTTTGGGCTCGTCCAGACGAGGAAGAGCATTCAGCAATTTAATTGTGTATGGATGTTGGGGATTACTGAAGATTTCAGCAGTTGTTCCTGTTTCAACAACTTCGCCTTCCTTCATAACAACAACACGATCACACATTCCAGCTACTACTCCAAGGTCATGCGTAATAAGCATGATGGAAGTTCCAAGTTTTTGCTGCATATCTTTCATAACATCCAGGATTTGTGCCTGAATCGTTACGTCGAGTGCAGTTGTTGGTTCATCCGCAATCAGAAGAGAAGGACGGCATGCTAGGGCAATCGCAATCATAGCACGCTGGCGCATACCACCGGAAAATTGGTGCGGGTAATGATTCATGCGAACTTCCGCATTTTTGATGCCAACAAGCTCAAGCATTTCCAAAGCTCTTTTTTCAGCTTCTTTTTTGGACATGTTCTGATGCTTGCGAAGTACCTCGGTAATTTGCTTACCCACTTTGATGGTAGGATTCAAAGAAGTCATTGGATCCTGGAAGATCATGCCGATATCTTTACCACGGATGGCTTCCATCTGTTTATCTGTCTTATTCAGCAGGTCCTTCCCGTGAAAAGTAATTTCTCCGCTTTTGACCTTCGAAGGCGGGGAGGGAATCAATTTCATGATGGTTTGGGCAGTAACACTCTTACCACTACCGGATTCACCTACGATCCCCAGCGTCTCTCCTTTGCCAAGTTCAAAACTCACATTTTTAACGGCATCAAACTCACCAGAACGCGTCGTAAATGACACACTCAGGTCTTTGACTGTTAAAATCGGCTCCATAATCCCACCTCCTGTTTCTATTTACGTAATTTCGGATCAAGCGCGTCGCGCAAGCCGTCACCAAGCAAGTTAAATGCGAGCATTGTCATAACCATCAAACCTGCTGGGAACCACATCCGCCAAGGATACAGTGTCCAGCCAGTAAGTGCATCATTGATCATAGATCCAAGAGAAGATTTAGGTGCAGATACACCCAATCCGAGGAAGCTCAAAAATGCTTCTGCGAAGATGGCATTTGGGATGGACAACGTCAATGTAACGAGAATGGGTCCGACAGCATTTGGCAGCAAATGACGGAAGAGTTGACGTCCAGTGCTTGCGCCCATGGAACGAGCAGCAAGGATAAAGTCTCTGTTTTTGAGCTGCATAATCTCACCACGCACAATCCATGACATACTGATCCAGCCTGTGATGGTAAGTGCAATGATAATCGTTGTCAGACTTGGCTCCAATACAACCAGCAAAAGGATAACAACGAGCATGTAAGGCAGGGAGTACAGGATCTCGGAGAACTTGTTCATGATGCCGTCAACACGTCCACCGTAGAAGCCCATAATCGCTCCATAAATTACCCCGATGACAAGGTCAATCAAAGCAGCAGCCAAACCTACAGTAAGAGACACACGTGCCCCTACCCAGGTTCTTACCCATACATCACGACCCAGTTCATCTGTTCCGAACCAATGTTCAGCACTCGGTGCAGCATTGGCATTCAACAAATCATTGGAATAATAATTATAGCTTGTGAACAAAGAAGTTGGACCAATCATAGAGAAAATGACAACAAGGACTAGAACAGCCAAACTAATCATAGCGGCCTTGTTCGTTGCAAGTCTATACATAGCGTCTTTGAATAGCGATACACTCTCTTGCGATTTCAACGCTGCCTGACTATCCAGGCCTGTGTTCACCGTTTCATTATTGTTGTTATTCGTGCCAGACAACGTTATGCCCCCTTCCGGCTTTCTAGCTTAATTCTAGGATCGATCAGCACGTAAGCAATATCCGTCAGGAAACGTGCAAGCATCAAGAGAATTCCATAGAAGATTGTGATCCCCATAATCATCGTATAATCACGATTCGTAATACTTTCTACAAATACTTTACCAATTCCACCAATGTTAAAGATTTGCTCAATAACAACGGAACCTGTGATAATATTTGCTGTCATCGGACCAACATAAGTAACGACTGGCAGAATACCGTTCCGTAAAACGTGTCTAAACATGATAGCAGGCCATTTCAAACCTTTGGCTTTAGCAGTCTTGATGTAATCTGCATGCAGTACTTCCAACATGCTCGAACGCGTCAAACGTGCGATAAAGGCAATTGGTGATGCAGACAAGGCTGCAACCGGAAGCACATAGTCGAGTGGGCCGTCGAAGCCCATAACGTTAAACCAGCCGAGTTTTGACGCAAAAATATACTGTATCAGAGATGCGAGCAAAAAGCTTGGAACGGCAATCCCTATAACAGCGAGAATCATCGTGATATCATCAATCAACTTCCGATGGTAAACTGCGGCAAGAAGCCCCAACAAGACACCCACAACAATTGAGATAATAATCGCAAAGATCCCTAGCTTCAGAGATGCTGTAAACGTTTGAGTGATCATACCAGATACATCTTGATTCAGGTATTTCATAGAAACCCCAAAATCACCTTTGATGATTCCACCCATATACTTCAGGTATTGTTCATACATCGGTTTGTCCAAACCATACTTCACTTCTAAAAGTGCCCGAATTTCAGGTGATACCTTTTTCTCGGATGTAAAAGGGTCACCCGGAATGGCCTTCATCAGGAAGAAGGTTGCTGATGCGAGTATGAAAAGCGATAGCAGCATAAATAGCAGTTTTTTCAGCACGTACTTAACCAACCCTTGCACACCTCCACAAACAATATTTTGTATACAAATCGATTGTAGAATTAGACATGAATAATGTCCAATCCATTTATCGGAAATTTCAAGAATTATAAGGAAAATCGGTGCACATACAAAAAAATCGGGATATATATGGAATTCCACATATATATCCCGAAGTAATCATATAGACTTCAGAACAACTTATTTCTCTTCCAGATATGCACGAGTGAAGTCAATTGCTCCACTGAAATCAAGTTGTACGCCTTTCAGGTAAGGCTTAGTCAAAGATACATTAGTGTAGTAATAGATCGGCATTACTGCCATTTCATCTTGAATCAGGATTTTCTCTGCATCAGCAAAAGCAGCCATACGTGTAGCTGGATCAGCAGATTTCACAGTTTCTTTAACATCTTTGTCAAACTGTTCGTTGCTGAATTTAGCATCATTGTTTGTGTTACCTGTTGTCCACATTTCCAAGAAGTTGTACGGATCGTTGTAGTCCGCAGACCAGCCCGCACGAGCCACTTGGAAGTTTTGATTTTGACGGTTCTCAAGGAATACGCCCCACTCTTGGTTTTCCGTTTTCACGTCAACACCAAGGTTTTTCTTCCACATGTCAGCAACAGCAAGCGCGATTTTCGCGTGACCGTCACTAGTGTTGTAGATCAAAGTTACAGCTGGCAATGTTGTGTAGCCTTCTTCTTTCATACCTTCAGCAAGCAATTTCTTAGCTTCTTCTACGTTTTCAGTGAAGTAGTCATCTTTATGCTCATCACGGAATTCGCCGTTTTCACCGCGGATACCTGGAGGTACAAAGCCGAAAGCTGGAATTTGTCCACCTTGTGTTACTTTGTCAACAATCAATTGACGCTCGATTGACATTGCAAAAGCCTTACGGATTTTAACGTTGTTAAATGGAGCTTCATTAACGTTGAACTGGTAGTAGTACGTACTTGCAATACCAGTAGCTTTAAACTCGTCCGGCAATTCCGCTTTTACAGAAGGAATTTGGTCGGAAGGAATTTCACCGTTAGGTGCGCCTGTGTAGTCCAATTGTCCGGACTTGTAAGCTTGCAGTTCGGAAGCACTGCTGCTTGTCAGGGACATGTTGATTTCAGACAATTTGATGTCAGAAGCTGCATGATAGCCTTCGTTTTTCTTCACAACGATTTTTTGACCTTTAGCGTATTGATCCATTGTGAATGGTCCGTTAACGATCATGTTTTTGTAATCTGTGAAGAATTTGTCATTCGTGTCAGCAGACTTGTGTACTGGGTAGTACGTGTAGAATGCTGTCAGACCCAAGAAGTAAGGTGTTGGGTTTTCCAACGTTACTTCCAGCGTATGCTCATCAGTAGCTTTAACACCTACTTGAGAGAAGTCTGTAATTTTAGTACCTTTATATGTTTCGTCTTTGCTCAGGTTGTAACCCTCAGCACCTTTGATATAGTACAATTGGTAAGCGTATGGAGAAGCTGTTTCCGGTTTCAAAGCGCGTTCCCAAGAACGTACAAAATCTTCGGCAGTGATTGCATCACCGTTGCTCCATTTAGCGTCCGGGTTCAGGTTGAAAACATATTTCAAACCATCTTCGGAGATTGTCCAGTCTTTAGCAACGCCTGGAGCTTCTTTGCCATCAGCGTCGATACGAACAAGACCTTCATACAAGAATTTCAGAACAGTGTTGGTTTGGCTGTCTTTTGCTTGAGCCGGGTCCAACGTAGGAGGTTCAGCTGTCAGGTTAATTTTCAGCACTTGATCTTTTGCGAGACCATTGCTCTCGCCTGCAGAACCAGTATCGGTGTTACCTGTGCCTTCGTTTTTCGATCCGCACGCTGCAAGTACGGTACCGAACGCCAGAATCAGCGTCAAAAGGACTAATAGACTTTTCCTTTTCATCTAACACTTTCCCCCTAAATTGATGTGGTATATGTTTATAGATTATACAACCACCGGTCAAAAAAATCTACATTACTTTTTCAGAAAGTAATGTTTTTTTCAGTTTTCGACAAAATCGACACATTTTTTAGCTCTTTTGCGTTATGTATCCTCACATCTGCTTCATAAAGTATCTAAATAATCCAAATATAGTAAACAAAATATACCCAAAACTCATTATGACAAAAGCCATGCGCCAAACGGCCCGGAACATTCTACCCCCATCGACCTTACCTTTGAGTCGATTTTGCGCCCCTCCGATGAATCCAAGGGCTATTAGTATGAGTATAAGTGTTAAATAAAATCCAAAATTCGAATCAAATGTTAAGTTGAATAACGCCGATACAGAGAAAATAAGGAATAAGGTTGTTACATCCATTGCCGAGCGCAACGCCACACGCTTATCTTTTTTCCATCCATACATGATCCAATAAACAAGAAAAAACGGAAAGAACGGCAGTATGCTCAGCACAATAAAAAATCCCATTAACTCACTCCTTCCGGTTGCATACCTTCAATCAGATGAAGCAATACTTCATGCGTTGGTGCAGACAGGCCACACCGACACGCCATGCTAACGATTTGCCCGTTAATAGATCGCACCTCCGTTTGTTGTCCATGCAGAACATCCGACAGCATGGAAGATGTATTAGAGGCTGTAGAACGACAGACAGAAAGAATTTGTTCCCATGCATCCACATCAAGAAAAATTCCGCTTGCTTCATATACTGCCAATGCCTCATTATACAGCTGTTGCATCAACACGATTCGCTCTTCCTTTGTAGTTAACTCACCGTTAGGAATACGCCATATCGCGGTAAGAGGATTAATAACAGCATTAATTAACAACTTCCTATAAATCAGCTTATCGATTTCATTCGACACTGTACAGCCAAATCCTGCCTGCTGCAAAAGTCCCTGTAAACGAATGAGTTTATTTTGATCCATTGGCATTAGAGATGAGAGCCCTATATCTGCACTTTTGCCTAACCAAGTCTCTCCCTTACCCGCACGAATAACCCCATCTGGCTGACGCTTAGACCCTTCTGTGGTTATGACGCTGTATATATTGGAATGCGGCATACTGGTTTGTATATCATCCAAATGTCCAACCCCATTTTGGAAACATGCGATGTTGAGCACTTGCGTCTTCAATGAACCCATTTCACGTATAACATCATGTATCGCGGTCTGTTTCACCATGAACAGTAGCCAATCTCCAGGAGAGTGTTCCCATACACGGGTTAACTCCATAATTGGCTTGACCTGGATATGTTCAGGCTTAATCAGGATGGTTTTCTCCCGTTCGATGACTTTAAAGCCTTCCTTGCTCAGATTATTCGCCTGTTCAGCCGTTCTGGTCCAGAATCGAACCTTGTTGCCTGCGTCCTGAAGCTTTCCTCCATACAAAAGACCCAGTGACCCTGATCCTACAACGTCAATGATCATGCTGCATCCCTACCTCTGCTCCAATAGTTGCTTTTATCTATAATAGAACAAAAACAGCAAACAAAAAACCCATCATACCTACCGTTATATAACGGAGGTGTGATGGGCCCCTAATCTAATGCTGAACACTAAACACATTTTGTTTCTATTCAATTCGTTCCAGATTTCCGTTGGCGTCCATTTTGAATCTCGTTTTGAGTTCCTCTTCTTCTTCTGTCAGAAATGCGAGTCTGCGAGCACGATCCATAATCTGAATCAGCGCTTTATAGTCGTCGTTTACCACACGATAATCGGTCTGTACTTCATTTACTTCCTTAGAAAGGCGATCATTTTCACAACGCAGTTCATGAAGTTCATCTTCTTTTTCACGAAGCTCTTTCTCAAGCATTTTGAGCTGGCGGCCGTTTTCCTGCACAGTTCCCTTCCATTGCCGCAAAAATCGTATCACTGCATCAATGGATAAAGAGTCTTCCGAAATCCCATCCGCTTTGTACAGATTTTCTTCTGTATCGAGTGTGGACAAAGCTGCTACCTGTGGTCCAAGCAAAGCCGGTTGTTTGCGGAGATAACTCCGTTTTTGTCGTTGAGCCTTAGCATTGCTAATAGCAGACTCATACTTCTTACGAACACAGCTGTTCCAGCGAAAACCGCAAGCGGCAGAAGTTCTGCCTATTTTTTCGCCAACCTCTTCAAAAGCAGCCAGTTGTGTACTTCCTTCCCGAATATGACGCAAAGTAACCTCAGCCAAAATCAAATCGTCCTCTGTACTCCAAGCATCCTGTCTCACTGCAGTCATGCTATAATACCCTCCTAACACCATCCTAAAATAACCGTCCCCATAACCGATTTCTCGGCATGTGAATTAGGTATAAAAGCTGCTTTATTCATTCTTATGCCTCTCATAGAGTTCATAGAATTGATTTCATACTAAAATGTATTTCCACATTTATGAGTACTCATACGTTACATATGCAAAACAAACCATACTTTAACTCTTTTAAGCCAAAAAAAGAATTCGCTTTCATATCCAATTTTGTTTACACCTTTTTCCTTTCCCGGTATAATGTTGTGTAGACAATCTATGATCGTACATAGGAGAGGAGGACTTACCGTGGCGCGCATGTTTCGGGTACTCGGGTTCTTCACGCTAGCGATTGGCCTGATGGCTTTTGCAGGAGACCTGGTCGAAATGGCTTTGCTTTTTTTCCTGCAGACTGCGTTTTTTGTCATTTTGGGATATCTGAAATTTACGGAACGTACGTACATATTGCTCTTCTGGGGTTATATGATCGTGACATTCACAGGGTTCAGCTACTGGACCGTATTCCAAATGGATTTGCCGCTTTAATCCGCCAGCAGCATCAAAGCGATCCGGCTCATGTCGGATTGCTTTTTTGTCGTTTTCAGATTAAATGACTATTCTTGGTGTTATGTAACCACTACGGATATTTCACGTATCTATTTCATATATTGTCTGGAAGAGATAAGCCTATTCGCATATATAGGTATGGAAAGGAGAATGATGGGTGAAACGTCGATATGGCATTTCTGGCTTCATCGTATGTATTATATTTTTGATCCAGCTACCTTGGACTTATGCCTACGGAGAGCCTTCATCTGAGGAAACGCGCGAAATACTGCAACAAAGTCTATCCATCGTCGAAATCGATCATGAAATTGAACGTATTACAGCCAGACAAAAACAGCTGGATGAACAGCGTCAGACATTATCCAATCAGCTTCAGGAACAGGAAAAACAGATACATACTCAGCAAGACCGTGCGGGTGCAGTTGTGAGATCCTACTATACCGGCGAGCGTGATAGTCTTTTGATGACGGTACTGGGGGCAAGATCCTTTAAAGACCTGTTCATTCTATACGATTACTATCAGATTATTATTGGCAGGGATCAGGCTGTACTGGACAAGTATCAGGATCGATATCGCACCATGCAGCAAACGTCTGCTCAGATTAACCAGACCTCTGCAGAACTGTCTGAGCTCAAAAACAATCTTCAAAATCAACGCGAACGAGTACTTGCATTACAGAAAGAAGTAGACGGAAAAGTAGCTGCCAGCGGAGATGCTGCAGCCATGCAGAAATTGATGGATGAGTTAACCATTTATTGGGAGAATATCGGCATATACGAGGTCAAACGATATTTCAAAGCATTGGCAGCAGCCATGCAGAACCTGCCGCAATTTATTCAGGAACAAAACGGAGGCATCTCCACAACCGGTACAACGTATACCATTCGAATTGGACAAGATGAACTGAATACATTCCTGCGTTCGCAGAATCCGATCTTTGAAGACTTCGCCTTCCAGTTCGACAAAGATCGAATTACCGCCTCAGGGCAGCGTGATCAATTGCAATTAAGCATTGAAGGCCATTATACGGTCGAGAATGAACCTCAAAATTCAATTCGATTTCATGTTGATAAACTTGTGTTTAATCAGTTGGAACTGCCTGATACCACGCGACGGATGCTGGAACGAGAGTTCGATCTCGGATTTTACCCACAGAAAATTCTGTCATTTGTCAAAGCTACTGAGGTATCCACAAGCGAAGGCACACTGGAAGTAAAGCTCATTATTTCATTTTGACGAGCTCTGCATGGCAATAATGCTTTTGACGTATTGATTAGCCGTAATCTCTCCCACAAGAAGTTGTTGGATCTTCTTTTGGAAGGCAGAAGTTGGGATAAGGCTTCCCGAAAGTACAGACTGGGATGATTCAGTTGGAAACCAGGATTTTACATCTGTCGCATCGTATTTTGTTATTAGTTTCTGTGACTCAAGATCTAGTTCCTGTTGCTTTGCTGGTAAATAGTTAGCCTGTTCGTACCACTCCGTTTGTACAGGAGAAGAAGTCATCCCTTCAATCCAGCGGCTGGCCTCTTCCGCCTCAAGTGAGCCAGCTGCGATAACAAGACTTCTAGATCTTAGTGATTCCAACGCACTGAAAGCTATTTTCTCCGATGAACCCTGTTTGCTTGCCACGCCTTGATTTACACTCAACAAACGAGAAAGCAACGTGACTACCATAGGAGCCTCCGTTTGCTCACCAGAAGAAGAGATCGTCGGATTTTTTGATTTGACTGTAAGATATGATTGGATCTGATCCAGCAGCTGTATGACCTGTTGATATGACTCTGTTTGCCCAGAGGTTTGCGCTTTCTTAATTTTGTCGGGGGTCATGCCTGGCTCAAATTGATTCAGCCATGCACTTACCGCGTGAAGGTCATTTGAATTTATACTCAATAGATCCGTTCGGTCTTGCTTGGCCTGTTGTACAAGTTTAACCCATTGTTCCTTATTTTCGGGTAAATCGGTCAAACCAGCTTCGTCCAGGAATGAAGAGCGAGCTGCGAGTACATAGGCATCAAAATCAAACGGCATGCCCCATTGGTAGCCATTCCACTCTGTCATTTCCCGTAAGCCAACCATAGTTTCTCCCAAAGACTTGGACAGCGTTGTACCGTTTAACGGATACAGATGCCCTTTTTTGGCATGATATTGAACTTCCTCACTATCCAGAAGTATGATATCTCCGCTTTCCCCTACCGAAAATTTATTGTCAAGCACTTGCTTATATGTATCCGGCTCCAAATTCCGAAGGCTGATCTCCACATGTTGAGAAGTTGCCACTTCATTGGCTATTCTTTTAAACAATGTAAAGTCTTTCTCAGACATCGAGACTACAATCTCTAGCGGGGCATGTTGGTCTTCGCTGCGTGATGACGTGTTGGGAAATGCATCCTTTTCCTGATCCCGTTCCTGATTAATCTGTGAACCTCTAAAATCAAAGCTGGGAGACAGAATCGTCAACGAAAGCAGCAGCACTGCGAACAAAACAACCTGGTGTCCACGCTTCATTAACTTCCCCTCCCGACTTCCCTAATTTTTTCCTGCACCACTCATTGTAACAAATAAGTAGTACTCTTGTCCTATCCTGCCAAAAAACAGTTTTCCGCTATTTTGCATACTTCGAGCATATCGAGTTCTGTGCAATAACTGATTTTTATTTTTTCAGCAAAAAACCGGCTCTTAGAGCCGGTTCATGAAGAACATTTTCCGGGAAATAAACTCCCGTTATCTTACAATAAATCCGCTGCAAGCTGAGCCAGCTTGGAACGTTCTCCTTTTTCCAGCATGATATGCCCGCTGATTCCCTCCTGCTTGAACCGCTCCACAATATACGTCAAACCGTTACTTGCCGAATCCAGATAAGGATGGTCTATTTGCTCAGGGTCACCCATCAAAATAATTTTACTGCCTTCGCCCACCCTTGATACAATAGTCTTCACTTCATGTCGAGACAGGTTCTGCGCTTCATCGATAATGATAAACTGTCCTGGTATGGACCGCCCACGAATGTAGGTGAGTGCCTCAACCTGAATACTGCCAAGACCCATCAAAATTTTATCAATGTCGCCTGCTTTTTTGGTATCAAACAAAAATTCCAAGTTATCATAAATCGGCTGCATCCATGGTCTTAGTTTTTCTTCTTTCTCACCAGGAAGATAGCCGATATCTTTCCCCATCGGAACGACCGGACGGGCGATCAATAATTTTTTATACTTATGATCATCTTCTACTTTAAGCAAACCCGCCGCAAGCGCCAGCAAGGTTTTTCCCGTACCAGCCTTTCCTGTAATCGTGACAAGTGGAATATCATCATTCAGAAGTAGTTCCAGGGCCATCCGCTGTTGCGCGTTACGTGCACTGATGCCCCATACATTATCATTACTCAGGAAAAGGGGTTCCAGCTTCGTTCCCTCTGTATTTACTTTGAGCAAAGCCGATTTATTGGTTCCCATCTCATCCTTGAGAATTACAAATTCATTCGGGTAAAGCGAATAAGACAACTGTAACGGTTTGATCGGTAAAAAGCGATATGTGTAAAACTCATCAATGACCGAAGGATGAACCTTAAGGGCAGTATAGCCTGGATATAATTCACTAAGACCTGCCGTGCGATCTGACAAGTAATCCTGTGTGAAAAGACCAAGTACATCCGCTTTGATACGAACAAGCACATCCTTGCTGACCAGAACCACCTGGCGCTCAACAACCTCTTTCTCATTTTCCTCAATCTGATAATTCAGGGCGACGGCCAAAATCCGATTATCGTTAGACACTTCTCCAAACATTTCCTGTACTTTCACAAAACTGCGGTGATTCAGTTCCACTTTCAGATTGCCTCCGTTAGCCAAGGGGACGCCACTGTGCAGATGTCCCAGTTCACGCAACCCATCAAGAAGTCTGGATACGTTACGGGCATTACGACCAATTTCATCGGCATTTCTTTTTTTGGAGTCGATCTCCTCCAGTACAACCGCGGGAATGATTACCTCATGTTCCTCAAAGGCAAATATGGCATTGGGGTCATGCAGAAGCACGTTCGTATCCAATACAAAAATCTTTTTCATTCAATCCCCTCCAAAGCGGCGTCGTTAAAGGCATGGATAAGTGTGATCTTTCAGCAGCGGCATGGACAATCATGCTCCCATACATAAATGTATTCGACTAGGACAAAATAATTGTCAACCATTCTGAAAAACTCCAGGAAAGGATGAACATTTATGAAATATTGGGTTTGCACACTGCTTCTGATCTTTATACTTACAGGCTGCAACAGTTCTACACGTAATGCCTCACAGCAGCAAGGTCAGCATGCCAAAGGTTACGGAGGAAATGTTACAACTCAGCAAGATCAACGGAAAGGATCTCACATGCTCAATACCCAGAAAGATCGGTTACACCCTTCTGCTGTGGACCATCTGACCGAAAATACGGGTGAGGTTCATGAGAAAAACGTCACGGACAACACCAAGGCAGCTCGCATGCCAAACGAAAAAAGGGTCACCCACCTCAAAACACTTGCCAAGCAAGTGGAAGGTGTCAAAGATGCCAACTGCGTCATTCTTGGCAATACAGCCGTAGTTGGCATTGATGTTGACGGTGAACTGGAACGCGCACGAGTAGGTACCATTAAATACTCTGTAGCCGAAGCCCTCCGCAAAGATCCGGAAGGTGTGGATTCCATTG
Source organism: Paenibacillus sp. FSL K6-0108 (assembly GCF_045040695.1). Lineage (NCBI taxonomy): Bacteria > Bacillati > Bacillota > Bacilli > Caryophanales > Paenibacillaceae > Paenibacillus > Paenibacillus sp. FSL K6-0108. Next base: position 5,391,485 of record NZ_CP150288.1, read on the forward strand.
TTACGGCAGATGCCGATGTCACTGAACGTATTAAGGAAATTGGCGAGCATATTCGTCAAGGTCATCCAATATCCGGTTTTGCTTCGGAACTCGCTGACATGGTGGGACGAATCATTCCCCAACTGCCCAAAGATGTCAAAGTTCGTCAAAATCCGGATGAACATGTACAACGTGAACAACAAATGCAGCAGCTGCATTCTTCGGACAAAAGACAACAAAAAGCCCAGTGATCTCTCACTAGGCTTTTTTCATTGCAGTAAAAACCTGCTCATCTAATTTCTCAGCAGCACGCTGATCATATATTTTGACAAATTGAGGCACAGAGGACAGTTGGGCTCCATAAAAAAGGGCGTTTCTCACCGCTTCAATGGAAATGTCGAAACAGCACATGTTGAACGGAACATCCTGTAACGGATTTTGTCGTACGGAAGCACGTCCGTTTACCGCATACACCATCTCTTCTCCAAAAATGGTGACGGTAATGACCGGATTCTCAATCATATTGTTCACGAGACGCGAACGATGATCAATCGCCACACGAAGAGTAGAAGCATTCTCCGCATAAATCCAGGAGATTGCTGTGGATGTCGGACCTCCAGATTCAATGTCCACGGTGCTTAAGAGCACAAAAGTTTCATTCTTGAATTGCTGTAAAAGAGATTCAGTCAATTGTGTGACGGCTTCGGACATCCAACCAGCCCCCTAATCTTCTTTATGCAATTCTTGATTCGTTGTTGATGTTATTATAGCATACCATCAAACTCGCTTCCAATCCAAAAGAATGAATGTTATTCAGCTGTCGGAGATGCTGTTACTTTACCTGATAGTGTATCCTTCAACGCCTGTTTGGCATTAGCCAATTCCGTTTCGTTGATATATACATATGGACTTCTCCACTCTCCGGTTACAGGTGTGTAGTGCACATCCGATTTGGAAATATTCCAGTAGGTTGAAATGAAGTTCTTCATTTGCTCCGATTCCACGTCTGTTGTCATGTTCTTGTCAACAGCACCAATCACTTTACCAATCTTCGTGACGCCTCCCAGTGATTTCAACTGATCCAACATAGAATTCAACACTTGATTCTGACGTTTATTTCGGTCAAAGTCGTTGGATTCATCTGTCTTCGGCTTACAGTTCGATTTACGGTAACGAACAAAATCAAGTGCTTCTTTGCCATCCAAATGCTGTGCACCAGCCACCAGATTAATATCCGTGCCATCGGCCGTATCTTTGTAACACATGTTTTTATCCACTGTCACATCCACGCCACCTACGGCATTAACCGCATCTCGGAACGCTTGAAAATTCAGTACCGTCGTATAATTAATATCCACATTCAGATATTTGCTCATCATTTCTTTCATTTGATCCTCTGCATTTTTGCCGGAGGTTTTTTCTTGCGCTTTAAATTTAGGATAATAAGAATTCAATTTATTCGCCTTATATCCATCCAGCTGAACACGTGTGTCCCGTGGTAAAGATACAATGGTTGCCGTTTTGGTCTCCGGATTCAGAGAAGCTACCATAACCACATCCGAGAGATACGTACCTGTTTCGGGACGATTATCTGTACCTAGCAGCAACATCGTAATGGGTTTGGTTTTGGCTGACATTCCAGGAGGAACCGGTTTATCAATGCCCGTATCAGCTACCTGATTGTAGACCCAATAGAGATATCCGCCACCTACAACAATTGCAATAACCAATAAACTTAAAACCAGTCTGCCAAAGGTTCGCATCCGTCTCTTCTTTTTTGGTTTCTTACCTTTGCCGTTCTTTGATCCAGAAGCGCCGGATTGAGTCGGTGCCTGTCTCCGTGGAGGCAGTCCATTCGAATTCGAGTTCATATCTTCAACACCTTTATCACATCTGTTTTGGCCCATATATAAGACAACCGCTTTCCCTAAGGAAAACGGATGGTCTATACTATACAGAATTTATGAGTTTCGAGCGGCAGCTTCCGCTTTTTTCTTTTGACGACCTTCGATAAAATAGCGCACTCTCACTAACAGCATCAAACCGACTGCCACCAGCAAACATTGAATAATGGGCAGCTTGTCGATTTGAAAAACAAGAAGCATGAATGTGCCCATCGCCATCAATATATAGAGAACGATTTCCTTACCAAGCGGCAATTTCTGACGTACCCGAAACACCTTATTATAAACGTAAGTAATCAATACAAAGATGACGATGTAGGCTACGATCGGGTTTGATGCGAACCATGCTTGCATGCACAGCCAGCTCCTTTCGTGTTCATGCTAGATATAAGTTAATTGTTGATGGAACACCACCAACATCATTAATTACAATATGCTGCAATGTGACCGTTTCGGATTCGGATCGTTCTTTCGGTCGCTGTTATCCCCAGATTTTTTTGATCGATTTCTCAATGTTAAAATCCGGGGATAAAGGCGAACGCTTCGCTCCTACAGAATCGATTCCGTATCCTCCACTACTTTAGCGGTGGTAATCGACGTCGATGGTGTATATGTGTACCCTCAAACATTAACTTATATCATTTATTTTAGTTGTAGTTAGGCGTTATTTTGAGCCATTTTGCGTTGTTTTTCTGCACGCTCACGCTCGGATTTGTTCAGGATCTTCTTACGAAGACGAATAGATTTTGGTGTAATCTCACAATATTCATCATCATTCAGATATTCAAGGGCTTGTTCCAACGAGAAGATAATCGGAGTTTTAATTTTAACCGTATCATCTTTACCAGAAGAACGAACGTTAGTCAGTTGTTTTTCTTTGCAGATGTTAACAACGATATCATTGTCACGTGTATGTTCACCAACAATCATACCTTCGTAGATTTCAGTACCCGGCTCCAAGAAGAGAGTACCACGATCCTCAACGCCCATCATTCCATAGAACGTAGATGTACCTGTTTCAGTTGAGATCAGTACACCTTGGTGACGTCCACCCACTTGACCGGATACTACTGGAGCGTAGCTGTCAAATGCATGGTTCATTACGCCGTAACCACGAGTCAATGTCAGGAAGTTTGTGCTATATCCGATCAAACCACGTGCTGGAATCAGGAACTCCAGACGAACTTGACCACTACCTGTGTTGACCATGTTAACCATCTCTGCTTTACGTGCGCCCAGGCTCTCCATTACGGAACCCATGCTTTCTTCAGGGATATCAATCAACAAGCGCTCAAGAGGTTCCATTTTCTTACCGTCAACTTCTTTAACGATAACTTCCGGTTTGGATACTTGAAGCTCATATCCTTCACGACGCATATTCTCAATCAGGATACCCAAGTGAAGCTCACCACGTCCGGAAACGACAAATGCATCCGGGCTTTCCGTTTCGTCAACACGAAGGGAAACGTCTGTTTCCAATTCTTTTAACAAACGCTCACGAAGTTTACGGGAAGTTACCCATTTACCTTCACGACCTGCGAATGGACTGTTGTTCACGAGGAACGTCATTTGCAGGGTAGGCTCGTCAATTTTCAAAACTGGAAGTGCTTCTGGATTGTTAGGGTCGGCAATGGTTTCACCAATGTTGATGTCCTTGATCCCTGCAATGGCAACGATGTCGCCTGCTCCTGCTTCTTCTGTCTCAATACGTTTGAGCCCCTGGAAACCGAACAGTTTCTCGATACGTGCAGTTTTGCTCTTACCATCACGCATAATAACCGTTACCGATTGTCCTTGACGGATCACACCGCGGTTAACACGACCAATGGCAATACGGCCAAGGTATTCATTGTAGTCCATCAAAGTAACGAGGAATTGAAGTGGCTCTTCAACATTCTCTGTTGGGTGAGGGATATGACTAACGATCGTATCGTAGATCGCCATCATGTTGTCATCCTGTTTAGAAGGATCACTTTCCATGCTGGATGTTCCGTTCAATGCGGAAGCATATACAACAGGGAATTCAAGTTGTTCATCGTTGGCACCCAGTTCAATGAACAGGTCCAGTACTTCATCAATAACCTCAGTCGGACGAGCCGCTGGACGGTCAATTTTGTTTACCACAACGATTGGTGTCAGGTTGTGCTCCAGTGCTTTACGAAGTACGAATTTCGTTTGTGGCATACAGCCTTCATAAGCATCAACAACGAGCAATACGCCGTCAACCATTTTCATGATACGTTCCACTTCACCACCGAAGTCGGCGTGTCCTGGTGTATCCACAATGTTAATCAGGTAATCTTTATAGGTAATAGCTGTGTTTTTGGCCAGAATCGTAATACCGCGTTCACGCTCCAAATCGTTGGAGTCCATTGCGCGCTCCTGTACCGTTTCGTGATCACGGAAAGTACCGGATTGCTGGAGCAACTTGTCGACGAGCGTTGTTTTCCCGTGGTCGACGTGGGCAATAATCGCAATATTGCGAATGTGTTCTCTTGAATGCATGGTTTGTATCCATATCCTTTCCAATTTCAATTCTTATCTACTAAACTTCCCGCAAATTCGCAGGTTACTCACCCAAAATAAGCGTCGGTGATATCCCGACGCATCCTATATCCCTTATATTATAGTTGATCATAGGTAAAAATCAAGATATTTTGCTTGAAAGACCAATGGGAATGTTACCAGCCTCTCCCTTGACGTCTTCGGCCAAACAGCAACCATATCCCGCCTACAATCAAAATTACCGCCAGAACATAGATAATACCGGTGTGAAGCAATGTAAATCCGAACAAAATAATTGAAAGGATTCCCACGCCCAATGCAACCGGAAGTACCATTGCAGGTCTTCGATGATCAGCTAGTGCATATTCAAGCAAACCAACGGCAATTCCAAGCAAAAAAGCAGGCCACAGGTTGCTCATCAATCCGCTGCCCCATGTATTGGTAATTCCGAACAGCAGTCCATAGACGGTTAACGTACCTGCTGGAACGAGAGACCATGATGGCGTGAGCCTTGCATAATATAGTGCATGAAGAGCAATACCAGGCAACAAGATAAGCAAGGGCCAGAAGTGCCGTCCAATAAAGCCAAACACACCAATTTTGCCAAGTAAAATAATTAAACCAGCGACTACAATAAATATTCCGATTGCTTTTTCATTTCTCATCCTCATCTACAATCACCTCTTATAACATTTGGCTATGTACGCGTAAGCTAAACTATAAGCATTCCATGATGACTGACTGTTCCAGTCTTCTTCTAGTGTAGCCGATGTTTATGCAAAAAACTACACTTTATGTCGTCCTTTGCAGCAAAAAACCGCCCTAAAAAGAGCAGTTTTTCAGAAGGATTTTCATTTCCTTAGTTCAAAATCAACTTACACGTTTCGACGAACGAACTTGTGAGCTCCTCCAATCGCGATTACAAGACAAGCCATAGCTACAGGTAGTAGTGTATGAGCCTCAGCTGCCAAGCCATCAAGCTTAAGCCACTGCCCCAGCTTCGGATCATTCATCACCATCTCACCTGCGGTGAAGGCCAGAATTCCTGAGCCGGCAAATACCAGAATCGGAAATCGTTTCAACAAGCCGACAATTAATCCGCTTCCCCACACCACAATCGGAATACTTATAGCAATCCCGATGACAGTAAGCGCGAGGTCTCCATCCGCCAGGGCAGCAATCGCAAGAACGTTATCCAGACTCATGACAAAGTCAGCAATCAAAATCGTTTGGATCGCTTTCCACGTCGTGGACGCATTACGAATATGTACTTCATCTTCATTCTGTAACAGCAGCTTTACAGCAATCCAGAGCAACAGCAGACCACCAGCAGTCTGAATAAAAGGAATTCCTAACAGCAGCACGGCTGCAAAGGTTAACAAACAACGCAAAACGACAGCACCGAAAGCCCCCCACCAAACCGCCTGCTTTCGCTGTTTCGCCGGTAGATCCTTGCTTGCGAGTGCAATAACAACCGCATTATCTCCACTCAGAACCAGATTGATCATTAATATCTCGGTCAACAGCCACAGAGTATCCATGCTTCTCATCCCCCCACTATAACTTGTATGTCAAAGTTGTCCATGCTATTCTTAAACGTTGAACAAGCTTTCTGAGGTATGGATATATAGAAGGAGTGACATCGTATGGAGTTGTTTAGCCCCGCTTTTTGGCTAGCGTTGTTGAACGTTGTATTTATTGATCTAATTCTGGCTGGCGACAATGCCATCGTGATTGGTCTCGCGGCTCGAAATTTGCACCCTTCAGTGCAGAAAAGGGCGATTCTTTACGGAACAGGTGGCGCACTTTTGATTCGCATTGTAGCCACCGTGATTGTGCTCTGGCTGCTCAAAGTGCCTTGGCTGCTCCTTGTTGGGGGATTACTTCTGATCTGGATTGCGTACAAGCTATTGGCAGATCAAGGGGAAGATCATTCGGATATCAAGGCTGGCAGTTCTCTCTGGGCAGCAGTGCGCACAATTATCATTGCAGACGCTGCCATGGGACTGGATAACGTGATCGCTGTTGCTGGTGCAGCACAGCAGCACTTGGTACTTGTGATACTCGGACTGCTGATCAGTGTACCTATAATCGTTTGGGGCAGTACGTTGTTTATCAAATTAATTAACCGCTTCCCTTGGATCATTTATCTCGGAGCCATTGTGCTGGGTTATACGGCCTCTAACATGATTACAGAGGAACAACGTCTCATGCCTTTCTTCACGGAGCATCCTGCACTGAGAATACTGTTTATCGCTCTTGTTACCGCTGGTGTCGTGTTTGCCGGATATCGCAAACGTGCAGGCGGCAATAAATCAGGTGAAGAGAGACAGCACTCCTACTCCTAAGCCTTTAATAAATGATACTTCCATCAACAATCGTAATAAAGGACTGACCGACAATACATCGGTCAGTCCTTTTTCCTCATGAAGATAACATAGTCCTTATTATGTTATTCAATCCAGAATACGGTTCTTCAGAACCACTCTTCTTTCATTTCATTAACTTCATCCTGTTGATTGGTTATCATAAAGTTTTCACCTGCATGCAGTGTAATAGTTTCTGTCTTCTCCACCGCCTGCTCCACCCATTCCGGTAGTTTACTCATGGTCGCTTCAATCTTGTCCACAATGCGAAGATTCGGGTTCGTTGTTGGGGATTTCGGCACAAAAAGAGTACAACAATCCTCATATGGCAGAATCGATATATCGTAAGTTCCGATCTGTTTGGATAGCGTTATAATTTCCTGTTTATCCATCATGACAAGAGGTCGCAGCAAGGGCAGATCCGTCGCACGGCCAATGACATTCATGCTTGGTAGGGTCTGGCTTGCTACCTGTCCCAGACTATCTCCGGTAATCAGTGCAAGCGCACGTTCACGTTCGGCCAGCTTGGTTGCAATACGTAACATGGAGCGCCGCATTAGTGTAATAATCAAATTATCCTGTCCCAGTTGGGTAAACGCAGTTTGAATCTCCGTAAAAGGAACCAGATGCAGCTTAATTGACCCTGCATGGTCTGCGAGAGCACGTGCCAAATCAATGACCTTTTCTTTGGCACGCTGGCTTGTGAACGGATAACTGTAAAAGTGGACGCATTCCACTTCCAATCCTCTACGCATCGAGGACCACGCAGCCACTGGGCTGTCTATGCCACCCGATAATAACAGCAAGGCTTTTCCATTTGTACCCAGAGGAAACCCACCTACGGCCGGAATCACCTCATTGAAGATGTAAGTGCCCTGATCCCTGATTTCCACACGCAGTTCAATATCAGGTTGACGCACGTCTACGCTTAACTGCTGAAATTTCCGAAGAATCGGAGATCCCACCAGATGGTTCATTTCATGCGAGGAATGCGGGAACTCTTTCCATACACGCCGCACATTAACTTTGAATGTCGTACCTTCGTTGAATTCAGTCTCTCGCTCATCCATAAAAGCTATGGCTGTCTCCACGATTTGGGCTGATTCGGATGGGGTCACTTTAACTGGACTGATGGACATCACACCGAACACTCGTTTCAGCACTGCAATCAGCTCTGTATGAGATTCCCCACCCAGATCGACATATAATCGTCCAAATTCTTTGCGCAGACTTGCGCCTGGATAAGGTTTGAGCAAGGAACGTACCTGGGTGATGATTGTTTTTTCGAACCGGGCACGGTTTTTTCCTTTTAACATAAATTCTCCGAAACGGAGAAGCAGCATATCATATTTCATCTAAAATCACATCCGCCTTTCCAACGGGCGCAGCTGCGCCACCATCTGATGTAAAGCCTGCTCCAGCAGATCTACATCTTCTTCTGTATGTTCATCTCCAAGACTAATACGCAATCCACCATTTGCACAAGCATTATCCCTGCCCATGGCAAGCAATACCCTGCTCGGTTCAGCTGACCTGGAGGAGCAGGCAGATTGTGTAGATACGGTGACCCCAAATTGTTCCAGGGTATGCAGCGCCACTTCTGCCTTCATTCCAGGATAGGAAAAATGAACAATGTGCGGCGCACCCTCTTTACGACTATTTAATACAAGTCCGGGAATCGTCTCTATGACTTCCATAATACGATCTCGCAAAATCGTTGTACGCCGTGCAAATTCCGCCTGACGTTCTGCCGCTATGCGCATCGCCTTCGCCATACCAACAATTAAAGGTACGTTTTCAGTTCCCGCTCTCCGTCCCTGCTCTTGAGAACCTCCTGACAGTAGAGGCGTAAGTTCTACTCCACTTCTTACATAGAGAAGTCCAGTTCCTTTGGGACCACGAATTTTGTGAGCAGACAAGCTGTACAGATCCGCGCCCCATGCCGCAGGTTTAGCCTCCATTTTCCCAAAACCTTGCACACCATCCACATGGAAAAGGACCTTTGGCGCTTCTTTTTTCAGCCGGGCTCCGATTTCGGCAACGGGATGTATTGCTCCTGTTTCATTGTTCACATGCATCAGGCTCACAAGCACCGTATCTGCTCTTATGGCATCCATTACCTGCTGAGCGCTAACCAGACCGTCGGAATCCACAGGAAGCCAGGTGACCTCCCATCCCCACTGCTGTAGCTGCACAAAACTCTCGTATACCGAAGCATGTTCTGTTGCCGTTGTAATAATATGTTTGCCCCGAGACTGATACTGTAAAGCCGCCCCTTTAATAGCAAGATTGTTGCTCTCGGTTGCGCCTGAGGTAAATACGATTTCTTCCGGTTTCACATCAATAGCGGCGGCACAACCAGATCGCGCTCGGCGTAATAGTTGATGGGCTCGCTCACCATATCCATGTATTGAAGACGGATTCCCATATTGGGCATCCATAATCTCGGCCATTGTACGAACGACATCCGGATGAGGAGGCGTCGTTGCCGCATAATCAAAATATTTCAAATGAGGTTCCCCTCCTTGTCTCTTCGTTGTGGGATCTACAGTGAGCATTGTATCACGATCCCCGCTCAACACAAAAAGACCAAACGGGAACCAAGCACATTTAAGGCTGCTGTTCCCGCGTTGATCTCTTCTGAGTGTTGCCATTTCTCTGATCTATAGAACTTAGACTATATATTTCGTCTGCGCTTTCTCCACTTTGGATATATAAGCCTGTGTTTCTGAAGGGAGGCGGTTAAGTACACTCATCAGTTCAGCATCACTTGATACACCCAGACTCGAAACCCGTCCCGGGCCAGCATTATATGCTGCAAGTGCCATCTTCACCTCGCCACCAAAACGCTGGAGCTGGAGAGACAGATATTTGGTTCCACCATCTATATTTTGAGCGGGATCATAAGCATTGCTTACCCCCAGCCCAGCTGCCGTGCCATCCATCAACTGCATAAGTCCTTTGGCACCTGCGGAAGACACCACATTCGGATTAAAGCCCGATTCTGTATCAATGACTGCTTTGATTAAAGATTCAGGAACTCCATATTTGGCGCTCGCGGAAGCAATCAACGATTCAAAATCCGTAGGTACAGATGCACCAGAATCCACTGCTCCAGTATTTAACAAAGAAGATAAAGAAACCGTATTACTGTTTGAGGAGGAAACAGAACTTGCATCCGGATTATACATGCTGCCCAGTTGCAGCCACAACAGACCGTCACTGGATCGTTTGGAGATCGCAGCAGAGTTCTCGTTTTCTCCTGCGTTATTGTTCGAAGAAGTTGGATTCGTCCCAAGTAACCCGTCCATCATACTGGCAAAATCAACCGTTGAACCGGAATTTCCATCCGATGCATTTGTTTCATTGAGACTATTGGACAATTGCAGTTCCAGCAACTGCCGCGACGCGCGCGGATCAATCTGCATGAGTTATATTCACTCCCGTATAATGTAAACGTAGATTATGACTTTATTCTACATTATTTTACAGGAACGTTCCATTGTTTTCAAAAAAATAGCCCAATTATACAACATTATTCGCAAATGCGAAGAAACCTTCTGCAGTCACCCTTACATAGGGTGAAGCAGAAGGCTGCATAATAACCAAGTCATATTCCAATCGGTCATGCTCTCGTGTCTTGCTTGTCACATCATGTTTTGCTTGTTAACGCGCGAATGGAATCATGAAGAAATAGCTGAGTGTTGCCACTGCCCCAAGGCCAATGGACCATGCACCCGCCGTTTTCCGGCCATTAACATAGGCATAATAGCCAAGTACCGCTGCTGCTGGACCAAGAACAATCGACCACATAAATAAAGAGGCGATCCCAAAGGCCAAGCCCATATATCCGGAGATTCGGCCAGTAGAATTCATAACATCGTTATCTTCATGTTTCACAGGTGTATGATCTGTTCTTTCGGTATGTTCTGTCCGAATAGAACCTGTTGGTGGCGCTACCTCTGCGCCATACTCTTCCTTGTGGCTTCGTCTTGGATAATCTACACGCTTACGTTGTTTTTCATCTAAAGGAGTTGTTTTTGGACGATGGAACGGGTAATCATCTCTATGGTCATTATTCAATTCAAAGCACCTCCATATAAATGGGAATGACTGCTCATTTCGGTTTGAATGTGTGACAGCATGTCGCAGAAGATGTACGTGCATAGTCTTGATGATCTGAATCAAAGGTCTCTCCGGCAAATTCCTCATGTAAGCGACGGGTGGCATGTTGGTCAATGTCAATCATAATGGCATCAGCCTGACAGAAATTGTTTTCTCCCCAAAAGTTGCAGTTCGAGACACTGCATTTGACGATCGGCTTCTCTTGGCTCATTTTTTATCACCTCGACATCTATTGTCTCCGCACCGTAAATCGGCTATTCTCCAACGAAATTCCAGATGATGACATGCTCCTTCATACCAATTCCATTAAAAAAACGCAAAAAAACCGCCACAAGGGCGGTTTTGTCCAATTCACATATGAGTTGAAAAAGATTACGCGTGATTGCGTTGGTTTTGCATCCGACGCTGTGTTAGGTAGTCACTTTCATAAAAGGCCAGATCATCGCGCAATTCCTCGTACGTTTTTGATATCTCCAGAATGACATCCCGTACTGCACGAATGGGTTTATCACGGAAACGGATTGCATCCTGACCAGTGTAAGCATATCTTCCATCTTCGGAGTAACATTCATTTTTAGGATAAAAAAAGCTGTTGATGCTTTGATGGTAAGTGTTATAGAGAGCCTTTTCGGCAAAATCGACATCAAAATTGGCACGACGCAGCACAACGCCAAGTTTTTCGTAAGAAACTTCAGAAAAAACAAGTAGATGCCGGAGATCCGAAAGAAATCCTTTGTAGAAGGCAGATGACTCCTCCGTCTGATTCTGATCCAGTTCAGGCAAGGCATTTTCATTCAAAAATTGTTCGATCCGATCGATAGCCGGTTTTAACTTTTCCCTAGTTGACTCACATGTTTTCTGTACATTGGCTGCTGACATAAAGGTAGCTCCCCCTTAAATAAGTCCTTACATATAGGTTGGTCAACGGAGGTTCTCCCCTGACCTTGAATTCTCAGCTACTATCCTACCATAAAAAGATGACGAGCGGTATCCCTTAATCAGGCTTTCCTTTCTGGTCCCTGAGCATGCCCATTACATACACTTCACCCGATGTCCACCTGCATAAAAATAACCACTTTTCCTAACGATAGATACATCCAGTGACAACGATGAAATCAGAGCACTGTTAAATGATTGTCAAAATAAACGAGGAGGTTCCATCCCCTATGTCCAGACCGAAATGGGTTAACTGGGCCATTGCAGCGGGTGCGGGCGCACTTGCCTTGACTCTTTTGCTCCCAACGTCCAATCGCCCTGTTCCTGCTCCAAGTGCCATGCCCGACTCTCCACATGAGGAACATGCCAGCAAACAACGTCTCAAAATCCAAGATGTAAAATCAACCGATCTGCTTACCCGCGCGGATGCCAAACAGCACCTTAGCATCATGCTTGAGAAGACCTCCAAAATGAATGATGTGCAGATAAGCCAATACGTTAAAGAATTACAACGAACCCATGATCATATCCGGTCTATTGACGTAATGAATACCAATGGATCACACAGTCGGCACTATGACAAAACAGCAGTAAAAGGAAGCAAAATGGAACAGCAAAAGCTGGAACATTCTCTTGCCTTGGCGAAGAAAGCCGTAAGCAAACGTCAAAGCTTTGAATCTTCGTCCTTTCCTCTGGGCAAGGAAAAGTTTTTTGTCATGGCGCAGCCCTCCAAGGATGGAGAACGAGCTGTTATCGCTCTGTTTAGCCAGAATATTCTGAATGCTGTGGAACAGCATCAGCGCAAAAATTTGCGGATGATCCCGTATCCGCGTGAAGGCAAATTTAAAATCGAGTCTGTGCACCCGGATACCCTTAAAGAAATCACGGTAAAAACAGGGCATGATAACGCCAATGCCAGTCATTTTTTCGAAAATGAAATTGTCATCCGATTCCGACAAGATCCAGGGGAACGGGATATGCGCATCATTAAATCCGACCTGCAGACTCAGTCAGTACGAAAGTTGGGATACACGTATGTCTTTCGGTCAGAACATATGAATTATGAGCAATTACATGCTTATTTCGAACGTAAATGGAATCCGCTGTATATGGAACCCCACTACATGTATTTAACCAATGAAACCGTTCCTGAACAAAAAAATGTTACGGTACCCAATGATATTTTGTTCACCGACTATCAGTGGAACCTGCCCGCCATTGAGACTAACCGGGGATGGAATATTACGAAGGGAAACAAGGATGTTATCGTTGCCGTGGTGGATACCGGTGTTGATTTGACACATCCCGATTTGAAGGGCAAACTGTTGAACGGTTATAACGTTGTCGATCCAGCGAGCAAACCGCTTGACGACGTAGGCCATGGAACACATGTAGCAGGTATCATCGGTGCAGTAGTGAATAACAAAGAAGGTGTGGCAGGCATGAGCTGGTATAACAAGGTACTTCCTGTTAAAGTGCTGGACAATTCAGGTTCTGGCACAACCTATGCTGTGGCTGAGGGGATCATCTGGGCGGCCGATCATGGAGCCAAGGTCATTAATATGAGTCTGGGCAATTACGCCGACGCCCAATTCCTTCATGATGCTATCAAATATGCCTTTGATCGTGACATCGTGTTAATTGCAGCGACGGGCAACGACAATACCGAGCGTCCGGGATACCCTGCTGCCTATCCTGAAGTATTTGCGGTTTCTGCTACGGATGCAGACATGAACAAAGCTTCCTATTCCAACTACGGGGATTATGTCGATGTGACGGCACCAGGTTCCAGCATTGCAAGTACGTATCCGAACAACCAATATGCAGCCTTGTCCGGAACGTCCATGGCAAGCCCCCATGTAGCCGCTCTTGCAGGATTGATTCGCTCGTTAAATCCTGATCTGACCAACACAGAGGTAATGGATCTTATGCGTCAAAGCGTCATAGATCTCGGTGATCCAGGTCATGACAAGTATTTTGGTTATGGTCAAATCGATGTATTTAAAGCATTGGAGGCAGCTTCCGGCAGCAGTGCCCCACTTCAATTTTGGCCACAGCATGTGAGGCAGCAATTGGACAATACAATGAAAAAATATATCAAACAATAACCGTACACTGGCATAAAAAAACAAAAGCAGCTGCGCCCCGGGGCGTACGCTGCTCTTTGGTATGGTTAACCTATTCCCCCGGGGCATCCGCTGCGACTAGCGTTTGCGAGAAGTTGTGCGGGATTTACCTGATTTTTTCACGGATTTTTTCTTAACGTTGTGGCTTGAAACATAACAAGGATCTTCTTCTTTGACCACGACAGGGTACATATGATGATGAATTGGCACACAATGATGCTTTTTAATGACTTCGATCGGGTGGATTACAGGTACGATTTGCGGGATATAGTAATCTTCAACAACCTGGACTGGATCACATACAATCGGACAAAGTGGTGGACAGAAATGACTCATTACAAACCAACTCCCTTTCAAGTGATACTATAACGTATTGCACATGGTCCGTTGAGGATTGGATGTATGTCCATATTGGTGAAAATTATATAAGCGGGAGCCTGTCCGCCGTTGTCCCTCCCTGTTGAGGTCTAACGGCCTCTATCACCCTGCATAAAACCCGCAGCCCTTCACATAATCGTTCCTGATCCGTAACAGTAAAGCAGATCCGTAAACTCGCTGTATCCGTTTCCCCCACATAACAGGCTGATCCAGGCAAAAAGGAAACCCCTGCGATAAGCGACTGGCGATGCAGTTCACGCATATCCACGCCATCGGGCAATTGCAGCCACAAGTTTAGTCCCCCATCAGGCAAAGTCCAGTACATCCCCGGAGAACCATGTTCCTCTAATACCGTCGATGCAGCAAGCAGACGGGAATACAATTCATCCCTCAATCGCGCCGCATACGAACTGTATTGATGCTGTATGAATGATTGCAATGCTTTTTGTGTAAGAAGCGGACTCCCAAGATCCGCAGTAGATTTAGCAGCAACAAGTCGGGTAAGCACACTCCCATCTGCAACCGCACACGCCACACGACAGCCGGGAGACAGTACCTTGCTGAAGCTTTTGATATATATCACATGCCCCGTCCCATCCATGGATTTAATGGAGGCAGGGGGCGGATCACGAAAATACAGATCGGCGAACGGATCATCCTCCAAAATGAGACAATGGTAACTCTGAGCAAGATTAAGCAGCTGCGCACGCCGTTTGGCACTCATCGTAATGCCTGTAGGATTGTGAAACGTAGGAATGGTATAAATCAACTTGGGCGGGTATGTATCACATAACCGGGTTAACAGATCAATTCGCATACCATCGTCATCCATTGGAACTGTAATGATCTTCGCTCCTCGGCTTGTAAACACATCAATTGCTCCGGTATAGCTTGGTGCTTCCATGTAAACAACGTCTCCAGGCCCAACAAATGTACGCGCTACAAGATCAATTCCCTGTTGGGTACCGCTCGTAATCAGCATCCGTTCAGGCATTACCCGCAGCCCTCTTTCGGCAAAATGCGCGGAAAATGTCTGACGCAGCTCACGATCACCTTGAAAAGAGCCATAGGCCGCCATGCGCTCTGGATGATCCGAGGAAAGCCGATATGCACTGTCAATTATCTCTCGTGTTGGCAACAATTCCGGCTGAATGGCTGACATATGCAGTTCAAATTTGACTTGAGGAGATGCATCAAAATGTCGCCAGAGCTGAGCTCGGGGTAAATAATCCACAAGAGCCATCTGCCAATTCCATGGCGTGCTGGATTCATTCTTTGCTTGGGTACGGTCAGTCCTCTCCATATCCTCCGTTATCTCCAGCTCTTGTGCCCCCCTTACATAACATCCCTTCCCCTGAGAACAGGTAATCAGTTGTATCGCTTCGAGCTCGGCATAGGCTTTGGACACGGTAACCAGGCTGACGCCCAGATCTGTGGTCATTTTACGTACAGACGGCAGACGAGTCCCAGGCTCTATTAGTCCAGACCTTATTCGGTCTGCAAGTGTAAGGGCAATCTGAACATACAACTTGGTGCTGCTTCCTCGCTTCAATTCAATGTGCATACGTATGCCCTCCCAACTGTTATGATTAGCATTTTACTGTTATACTGCATTCCGTCTATTATAGTTTATAATATCAGTATAACAGTGAATAACAGGAGATGAGAATAATATGAATATCCCTTGGTCCAAAATGGCACAAAACACCCCGTCCTCTGTCGTTCGCGACATGTTACAGGCTGCCCAGGCACCTGGAATGATTTCTCTTGCCGGAGGTCTGCCTGCTCAGTCATCCTTCCCGCTTGAAGCTATCCGTGAAGCTTACGAAAAGGTATTTATGGGCGGCTCAGCGGCTCTTCAATATGCAGAGACAGAAGGTTTCCGACCACTACGCGCCAAAATTGCCGAACGTCTTGAATCCAAGGGCATTCCCGCTTCACCTGATCACATGCTTCTGACCACCGGATCACAGCAATCCATTGACCTGGTGTGCCGAATTTTGCTCGATCCAGGCGACAGCGTTCTGGTTGAATCACCAACCTATCTGGCTGCCCTTCAGGTAATACACTCCTATCAGGCTGAGGCACAGGGTGTTACCTGTGACGATGACGGAATGTTGCCTGAATCACTGGAGGAACAGCTCCAACAGCATCGTCCAAAGCTCGTCTATATTAACCCTACTTTCTCCAACCCGTCGGGCAAAGTATGGAGTCGTTCCAGACGGCAACAAGCCGTGGATCTGTGTCGAAAATATGGAGTATTAATCCTGGAAGACGATCCCTATGGTGAAATCCGATTTAAACCTGAACAACTGGACGCCCCTTCACTGGCGCAACTGGATGCAGCATCCTATGAGGGTCCTTCCAATGTCATCTACACCAGCACATTCTCCAAAACAGTAGCTCCCGGCCTCCGCACTGGCTGGATATTGGCTGCTCCGGATGTGGTCAAAATAGCTGCCCGCGCCAAACAGGGTGCGGACTTGCATTCCAGCAGCATCGACCAAAGAGCACTTCATGCGCTATTGGAGTCATTCGATCTGGACGGGCATATTCGTAATATTTCACAGGACTATGAACAACGGATGATTAAAATGACCTCTCTTATGGCTGCAAAATCATGGGAAGGTATCTCCTGGAATTCTCCACAAGGCGGGATGTTCTTATGGTTGCAGCTGCCTGAAGGCATGCTGGCCAGCAATCTGTTTACTTATGGAATACAGGAGAAAGTATGCATTGTACCAGGGGATTCCTTCTACGCGGGCACGCCGGAACTAAACCGTATGCGGATCAACTTTACCCACACCGATCCAGATCTGCTTCCCGAGGCTGTAGAGCGTATGGACCGTGCCATTCAACGCTGGCACGCATCATTACAGTCGGATAGTGTAGTTACGTTATAAGGAACTGTCATCCACTGTATTATTAGGAACAAATTTCTCTTTCTACATCTACAACGAATAACAACAAAAATAAGGCGTCAGACCCGAGAAAGCTTCAAGTCTGACGCCTTATTTATATTTACCTGAAAGTCCAGGAATTCTTTTGAAGTTTAATTGCGTCCTTCTAATCAGTCAGGCACATCAGGTACAATCGTTCTGTTTGCCCTTGACTGATCGTGGACCATACTTGCTACTGTTGTGTTGTAGTTAGGAAAGCTTACCGTAAGCCGGGTTCTGTGCTCTTCGTGGTTCAGACGGGAACTACCCTCCCACCACAAGCGACAATCATCTATCTAGGCCATACATTGCTGCACAGCTCAAGCGACCAACCTAGACACACCTCGGGCTAAGGCTGCCTTCTCCGAAGAGTCGACTGTGTCCCATTAGGTCTTGCTCCAGATGGGGTTTACCAGGAACGAAGTCACCAGCGTTCCTCGGGGTCTCTTACACCTCGGTTCCATCCTTGCCTGTGCCGGAAAATCCGGCCATCGGCGGTCCATTTCTGTGGCACTATCCTTCAACTCGCGCTGACTGGACGTTATCCAGCATCCTGCCCTGTGGAGCCCGGACTTTCCTCTCGTGGCAACAAAGGCCACCAGCGATTGTCTGTCAAGCTTTCCGAACAACATTAATAGTATACAGGCATTTGAGTATACAAACAAGCTTAATCTTACTGGAAATGATGTATCCGAATGCTTTTAGATAAACTGGAATACTTCCGTGTTTACCTCGGATGCGGTTACTTGCGTCTCATAACGTTTTTCTTCCAAACGTGAACGCAGCCAGTCCGCAGTTTTCGGTTTCATGATTTTTTCGGCATTATGCCCGCAGTCGATGATGCACATACCCGCCATCAGCGCATCATGAGCCGTATGATAATCAATGTCTCCTGTTACAATGACATCTGCACCTTTGAATCGTGCAGGAAGGGTATAACGGCTGCCTGAGCCGCCAAGCACTGCTGCTTTTTTGATTTGACGATTGAGATCGCCTACCACTCGAACGTATGGCACATCCAGTTGGGCCTTCACGACGTCCACCAGCTCACCAAGAGTCTTTGGTTGTTTGAGCGGTCCCAAGCGCCCCAGACCGAGCGTACGGCCTTTTAAATCCATTGCATACAGGTCATAGGCCACTTCCTCATACGGATGAGCCTTCAGCATCGCTTGTACAACCTTGCTGCGCAGACTTTGCGGTACGATGGTCTCAATGCGTATTTCCTCTACACGCTCCATCTGTCCCTGTGTACCGATAAAAGGCTGCGTCCCTTCTCCCGGTACAAAAGTACCTGTGCCTTCCGTATTGAAGCTGCACTTGTTGTATTGACCGATACTGCCAGCGCCCGCTTCGAGGATCGCCTGGAGCACCTGCTCATGATGGGTGCGGGGTACAAATACAGCCAGTTTGAACAAATGATCTGTATGTACATCCTCAAGTGACTCTTTGCTCTCCATTCCGATGGCCTCGGCCATCCAGTCATTCATTCCACCTTCAGCCACATCCAGATTGGTATGACTAATGTACACCGCAATATCATGCTTGATCAGCTTCTCGTACAGTTTCCCCATTGGTGTGTCCGTATTCAATGATTTGACCGGACGGAAAATGATGGCATGATGGGCAATAATCAGATTGGCTCCAATTCGAATGGCCTCATCTACAACTTCGTTTGTCACATCAAGTGCGATAAGAACGTGTGTAATTTCCTTTTGCAGACTGCCCAGCTGAAGACCAATCCGATCGTCCGGCACAGCCAGATGTTTGGGAGCAAGCTGCTCCATCCATTGAATTACCGTTTGACCTTTGGCAAACATGAGAGTACCTCCTTCAAGTTTACGATAAGACGCTCCACCTCAGCTGCCTTGTCCCGCGAAGACTCCTGATCGGATTTGGAGATCGACTGCTGAACACTTTGCAGCTTGACGATTTCACTCTCCCATTTGGCAAAAAACACATCCGTAGGACGGTCTGTCAAATAAGGTCCCATGCGTAGCAGCAAATCCGATGTCAATTCCACTCCGCCTTCCAGCGGACGTGCGCGATATACTTCCTCATTGGCGATTGGACTGAGGTTTTGCGGCATAGCTGTAATAATCTCGTACACTTTGCCGTCTTCCTCAAGCAGCTGTTCTGCAACCACCACCCAGTGATGCTTGAGCAACCAGCGTCTGAGAATATCTTCACCAACATTCGGCTGCAAAATAAGAAGCTTAACCTCATCCAATTTGGAGAGGCCTCGATCCAGAATGGAGGCAATGAGTGCCCCTCCCATACCGGCAATGGTGATAACATCCACTTCTCCAGCAGAGATGACATCCAAACCATCTCCACGACGTACTGTAATTTGTTCCTTCAGACCCGCATCGCTGACTTGTTTGCGTGCAGCTTCATAAGGGCCGGGGTTGACTTCTCCGGCTACTGCACTTGCTGCTTTCCCGCTGCGTACTGCCGCTACCGGAAGCAAAGCGTGGTCTGAACCAATGTCACCCAATCGGCTGCCTTCGGGAATTTGATCATGTATTTGCTGTAATCGATTCGAAAGTTTCATGAAGCACCCGCACTATTCATTTAATTTATTGATTTGCATTGAACAACAAAAAGCGATAAAATGAAATCCAATAAAACATTTCAAGGATGAATTACCAAAACCAAGAAATTTAGTTGTTCAATTTAAAAATAAAGGAGACCCCGCCGCCGCTTAAGCGTCTTGCGGAAAGTCTCCCAGTAGTGATGTTATTCGAGGAAATCCTTAAGCCGTTTACTGCGGCTAGGGTGACGCAATTTACGAAGAGCCTTGGCTTCAATTTGACGAATACGCTCACGCGTAACACCAAATACCTTGCCCACTTCTTCCAGCGTTCTTGTACGTCCATCGTCCAGACCAAAACGCAAACGAAGCACGTTCTCTTCACGCTCAGTCAATGTATCCAGGACATCCTCGAGCTGTTCTTTCAGCAACTCATAGGCAGCAGCATCCGCCGGAGCCAATGCTTCCTGATCCTCGATGAAATCGCCCAAATGGGAATCATCTTCCTCGCCAATTGGTGTTTCCAGGGAAACCGGTTCCTGAGCAATCTTCGTAATCTCACGAACTTTTTCCACACTCAGATCCATCTCGGCAGCGATTTCTTCTGGTGTCGGTTCACGCCCAAGTTCCTGCAACAGCTGACGGGATACCCGGATCAGCTTATTAATCGTCTCCACCATATGCACAGGGAT
Source organism: Paenibacillus sp. FSL K6-0108 (assembly GCF_045040695.1). Lineage (NCBI taxonomy): Bacteria > Bacillati > Bacillota > Bacilli > Caryophanales > Paenibacillaceae > Paenibacillus > Paenibacillus sp. FSL K6-0108. The sequence continues at coordinate 5,411,965 of NZ_CP150288.1, forward strand.
ACGAATGGTACGCGCTTGGTCCGCAATCGCACGAGTGATCGCTTGGCGAATCCACCATGTTGCATAAGTACTGAATTTATAGCCCTTTTTGTGGTCGAACTTCTCAACGGCTTTGATCAGACCCATGTTACCTTCCTGAATCAAATCCAGGAACAACATTCCGCGTCCGACATAACGCTTGGCGATACTGACTACGAGACGAAGGTTTGCTTCAGCCAAACGACGTTTCGCTTCTTCATCCCCGTTCTCAATCCGTTTAGCCAGTTCTACTTCGTCATCTGCAGACAACAAAGGTACACGACCAATTTCTTTGAGATACATCCGTACAGGGTCGTTGATTTTGATTCCTGGTGGAAGGCTCAGATCATCATCAAAGTGGAATTCATCGTCTCCCTCTCTGTTGTTGTTCTCGGAATCTTCACTAGGGCGAAGGGTTACCTCTTCATCATTTTCGTTCACGACATCAATACCCAGGTCGCTTAGTTGTTCGTAGAACTCATCCATCTGTTCTGCGTCTTGCTCAAATGGAGAAAGTTTTTCTATAATTTCCTTGTAGTTCAACGAAGCTCTTTTCTTACCTGATTCAATCAATTGGTCCTTAACCTGATCCAGCGTCAATTCTGTTTCTAGTTCAGTATGCTGATCATTCGCCATAACTAGACTCCCTCCTCCCTAGAAACATCCAACATTCAGACGTTCACTGTCTCTCTAGGGCAATCATTTCAATTGCAATTTGTGCCGCGCGTACAGAATCACCTGCCCGCTCTGCAGCAATCATTTCTTCTTTTTTCAGATCGTACTCTTTCTTACGCGGATATTTCAGCACTTCCCTGATGCAATCGTCGAGCACCTGAACACTCCATTCACCTGGACCATCCATCATCGAGATTGAACTGACTGTCTTTTCCAGTCGATCGTCATGCAGTGAAGACATAAAACGGCTTGTATCCGACGGTTTGCCTTGCGCATAATAGGCATATAGATAAGCAGCAATAGCTGCATGATCATCCAAGTTAAAAGCTTCACCGAGATGCTCATTTACGTACTGGGCAGCCTCATCATCCTGAAGCATCCAGGCGAGCAGTTTGCGTTCAGCAGCGTGATAAGCCGGCAACAGATTGGGTGTAGGCACCTGCCTATTTTGTTGCCTACCATTATTCCACCTTTTCGGGTTATTATCCCCAAACTGGAGGTTATTTTTCATGGCTTCCCGTTCTTCGTTACACTCCTGCTTCAGTGTTTCAAATGATACGTCCACTTCCGCAGCCAGTTCCCGAAGATATACTTCCCGTTCTGTAGGAGAAGACAAAGGAGCAATAAGCTTCACCGCTTCCTTGGAATAAGCAATTTGTCCGCCGCCTTCTAGCAGTATATGGTTTTTTTTCAGGTTTATAAGCTTAAATTTTGTAGTCGTTACGGCCCCGTCCACAATCTGGTTACGGAACCGCTCGCCACCATGCTTGCGGATGAAATCATCCGGGTCTAACCCATCCGGTATTAGAGCAATTTTGACTCGCAATCCGGCTTCCTCAAGTATAGGGAAGTTTTTGAGTGCTGCAGCCTGTCCAGCTCGATCACCGTCATAACATACAATGACTTCGTCACACATGCCTTTAAGCATCAGTGCCTGATTCTCAGTAAGCGCAGTACCCATTGCTGCGACACCATTCTGGATATCCTGATCCCAGGCGGAGATAACATCACCATATCCTTCGAACAATATGGCCTGTCTTTGTTTGCGAATTGCATTTTTGGCATGATGCAGATTGTAGAGAACACGGCTTTTGTTAAACAACCGGGTTTCCGGTGAATTTAGATACTTTGGTTGCCCGTCTCCCAAAATGCGGCCTGCAAATGCAATCGGCTTTCCGCTCCTGCCATTAATCGGAAACATGACCCTGTCTCGGAAACGGTCCACATAACCCTGACCTTCGTTTCGCGGTGACAGTAAACCACCCTTCTCCATCTCTTCAAGCGGAAATTCGCGTTTCTCCAGAAATTGTACCAAGGTGTCCCAGCGATTAGGTGCATAGCCAATCTGGAATTGATCAATGAGTTTATCGCTAAACCCACGTGACCGTAAATATTCCATAGCCACTTTGCCGTGCTCTGTATTTTTCAATAAGAAATGATACAGTTTCGCGGTAAGCTCATATGCCTCCAATAAACGTTCGGTCTCTGGATTAACATGAGCCGATTCACGCCCTTGCCAGTCCCCCATTGAAATGTGGCTTTCTTCTGCCATCGTTTTGACAGCCTCGGGAAAGGATAACCCTTCGATTTCCATCCTGAATTTGATGGCATTTCCACCCGTGCCGCAACCGTAGCAATAGAAAATTTGTTTCTCAGGCGTAACTGTAAACGAAGGCGTCTTCTCAGAATGAAAAGGACAGAGGCCTTTCATATATTTCCCCTGTTTGGTCAGATGTACAAATCGGCTCACCGTATCGACGATATCATGCTGCTGTAACACCGATTCAATAATGCTTTCGGGTATACCGCCTTGTCCGGTACTCATCTTGGTCCACCTTCATCTCTTTAACACGTAAATATTATTCGATAAACTTACACATTCTCCTGCAAATCTTTCAAAAGTTTTGTCAGTTTATGTTGAAAAATTTCCCGATCCTGCTCTGTGAAAGCTTTTGGCCCTTTTCCATACTGGCCTCTTTTTCGTGCTTTGGCCGCAGTATGACGGGAATCCAGCATGAAATCAATGTCACGATCATTAAACTCACGACCACGAAATGATAAAACATAACAACGTTTGCCAAGTGCGAGCGCCGCCAGTCCATAATCCTGTGTAATGACCACATCGTATGGCTTGATGTGATTGGCAATGTACAGGTCTGCACTCTGATCACTTCGATCTACTTGAACAGTGCGAACTCCTTCTCCGCCCTGAAGAAAATGATCAAATGAAGAGACCATTAATACAGGAACTTTGAATCGGAGAGCTGTTTCTGCGATCTCCGACTTAACCGGGCAAGCATCACCATCAACAACAATATGGCGTACATTCAACTCACTCAAACCAGACCACCCGGTTTCATAAAATAGCTGCATACTGTAATATACGACCCCAGCCAGTCAAAATCCTTCTGACCTGTCTATGGAAATCAAAGGCTAAAATACGGAACGGCTGTAAATATAAATTTCTCACAATCCGTTCCGTATATTTATACCCTCATATATCCTTCTTTAATACTGAATTTATGCTTTGCCTCAGATCTGTCCTCTGGAGCATAAACGGCACCCGACTACCAGACCAGTTTGGAGAAATCAGCGAAAGATTTCAGATCCCGATCAATGGCTGCAAGCAGTGCTAGACGATTTGCCCGCACAGCTTCATCTTCAGCCATAACCATAACCGAATCGAAGAATACGGTGATAGCTTCCTTCCAAGCCGATGCAATCGCGAGCGCTTCAGCTGCAGCATGCTGAGACAATACCTGACGATATTCTTCATTGGTCTTGCTCCATGCTTCATGCAGCTGACGCTCTCCTTCTTCTGTAAAGAGTTCTGCATGAACCGAAGCATTGGAAGCTTTGGCAGCCAGATTACCGACACGGTTGAAGGATTCGACAGTTGTTTTGAAGGCATCTCCCGTTTGGACAGCTGCCATAAGTGCCTCACCTTTTGGAACTACCGCGCTGATGTCATCAAATCCGGAAGAAATGACTGCATCCACAACATCATAACGAACCGATTCCGACAATAATTTCTTCACACGAAGGCCGAAGAAGTCCTGCAAATCTTTACGAACTTCTTCATCCGCACGTTTCAACAGGTTCATCTGAGCATGCACTTGAAGTGCAACGCCGAATACGTCGGACAATGTCAGCGGAAGATTGTGATCCAGCAGAATTTGAACGATGCCTGCTGCCTGACGGCGCAGTGCGTATGGATCTTGAGATCCTGTAGGAATGATATTGATCGAGAAACAACCTACAATCGTATCCATTTTATCCGCAACACTCACAATGGCACCAACAAGCGAAGCAGGAGATTGATCTCCGGCGAAGCGTGGCTGATAGTGCTCAAATACCGCTTTGGCTACATCTTCTTTTTCACCAGCTTTACGGGCATAATCTTCACCCATCACACCTTGCAGTTCAGGGAATTCTCCCACCATAAGTGTAACAAGGTCGAATTTGCAGATATCCGCAGAACGATTCACCGCTTCGGCTACATCAGCTGGTACTTGCAGCTTGCTAGCCAGACCATCCGCAATTTTGCGAATACGGCGAACTTTATCACCAACCGTGCCCAGCTCTTCCTGGAAGACGATACTTTCCAGTTTCGATAATGCATCCTTAATCTCCAGCTTCTGGTCTTCTTCGTAGAAGAACTTGGCATCAGACAGACGTGCACGAAGTACCTTTTCGTTTCCTTTTGCAATAACATCCAGTGAATCACTGCCACCATTACGAACCGTAACAAAGTATGGTAACAATTGGCCAGCATGATCAAGCACCGGAAAATAACGTTGATGCTCGCGCATCGAAGTAATCAATACCTCTTGTGGAATATTCAAAAATGAAGATTCGAACGTTCCGAACAGCACCGTTGGTGTCTCCACCAGGAACAGGACTTCTTCCAGCAAATCTTCCTTAATCGCAATATCCCATTTTTTCTCGGCAGCCAGTGCCTGGATCTGGGATACAATCATCTGCTCACGTTCTTTGATATCCGCAATAACGTGCTCGGAACGAAGCACTTCCACATACGTAGCGGGGTCCGAAATGACTGCCTCTTTCCCAAGGAAACGATGCCCACGTGTTACATTGCCAGACTTTACGCCTGCAACTTCCAACTCAATAACATCGCTGCCCAGCAGAGCCACAATCCAGCGAATTGGACGTACAAATTTGAAATCATAGGAAGCCCAACGCATGAATTTTGGGAACGTCATGGCATGCAATACAGCCAGCAAACCTTCCCCAATTACAGAGGCTGTTTCCACACCTTTGCTGCTCTTGGTTGCGTAGATATATTCAACTCCGCTCAATTCCTTGAATGTGAACTGATCTGGTTCAACACCCTGACTGCGAGCAAATCCGAGTGCAGCTTTACTCCAGTTACCACTGTCGTCCAATGCTATTTTACGGGAAGGGCCTTTAACTTCCTCTTCCACGTCCTCTTGTTTATCGGCAACATCCTTGATTAAAACAGCCAGCCGACGTGGTGTGGCATAGGCATTCACTTCACCATAAGCAATGCGGGATGCATCCAGCCACTTCACGACACGATCCTGCAGCTGTTCAATAGCTGCTCGCATGAAGCGTGCAGGGACTTCTTCCAGACCAATTTCAAACAGCAGATCCTTAGACATGCTCAGCTCCCCCTTTCTTGATCAGCGGGAAGCCGAGCTTCTCACGCTCTTCCACATATGTTGCAGCCACTTGACGAGCCAGGTTACGGACACGAGTAATGTACCCAGTACGCTCCGTTACACTGATTGCCCCGCGCGCATCCAGCAGGTTGAACGTATGTGAACATTTCAACACATAGTCGTAAGCCGGAAAAACCAAATGCTGTGCCATAGCCTTGTTCGCTTCTTCTTCATGCATATTGAAGAGAGTAAACAGCATTTTAACGTCCGATACTTCAAACGTATATTTGGAGTGTTCGAATTCAGGCTGACGGAACACATCACCATATGTAATACCGTCTACCCATTCCAGTTCAAACACATTTTCTTTTTCCTGAATGTATGAAGCAAGACGCTCCATTCCATACGTAATTTCAACCGCTACCGGATTCGTCTCGATCCCGCCAACTTGTTGGAAATACGTAAATTGGGTAATTTCCATACCGTCAAGCCATACTTCCCAACCAAGACCAGCACAGCCGAGGGAAGGGTTCTCCCAGTTGTCTTCAACAAACCGAATATCGTGTTTGAGCGGATCAATGCCCAACTGTTTCAGGCTTTCCAGGTAAATCTCCTGAATATTGTCCGGAGAAGGCTTGATAATAACCTGGAATTGATGGTGCTGATAGAGACGGTTTGGATTTTCTCCATAACGACCATCCGAAGGACGGCGGGAAGGCTCTACATAAGCTACTTTCCAAGGCTCGGGTCCAAGCGAACGCAAAAAGGTCATTGGGTTCATCGTACCTGCCCCTTTTTCCGTATCATATGGCTGGACAATAATACAGTTGTGCTCGGCCCAGAATTGCTGCAGCGTGAGAATCATCTGCTGAAAATTCATAATCATGCTCCTTTTCGATGGTTTGTGATGAACAAGCCTAGAACGGTGCAGACAATAAAAAGCCCCCGTCCTACGCCTGTTATACAGACATAGGGACGAGAGCTACTCCCGCGGTTCCACCCTACTTGGCTTGGATATAAACAGGAGTCCCCGTTCAATCAAGCCCACTTTTCCGTGTCCTTTCATGCTCCCGAGTGCCATTTCAAAGACCGATTCAACCGGGCTCCCACCATCCCCGGCTCGCTCACACAGAACTAGTAAGGTCAACCGACCTTATCTGCTCCTGCATGTACTAAATCAAGTCTCCTACTTTCTCGTTCAATGCATGTCTCCAAAAAGAGAAATTATAGTCCATAATATATAAAAATAAGTACGAAGTCAAGATATATTCCTTATTCCATATCAAGGCAAACTCAAATCCCATACTTTTCCATTTGATCAAGAAAAGAACGGGATTTTAGATTCAAGCCAAGTTGATGATCCATAAAGCCCCGCATGATCTTTTTGATCTCATCACGGGTACCTTCGCTCACCGATATATTACCAAGCCTTTGCAGATCCAGCTGGGCAAACAAACGTAATAGTTTTAACGCCCTCGGACTGACGGACATCGCCGGAGGATCAAAGTGTTTACAAGCACGGCACAGAACGCCTCCAAGCCTTGGACTAACAAATAATTGCTCATCTGGACGCTCGTGGCCACAAGAAATGCAATCATCAAGCTGAGGTCCATACCCTGCTGCCTGTAATATTTTCATTTCATACAGGCTTGTAATGACGACCGGATCCTTCTCTTCCTTTAGCGCTTGGAGACAGGCTTTTAACTGTTTGAACCAGAATGTACCTGTCTCCTCATCCTGCAGCACACGATCCAGCAGTTCACAAGCATAAGATGCATAGGAAGCCTTAACCAGATCTTCACGCAGCTCATGATGAGACTCGATGATCTCACCTGCGTTTAGTGTTCCCAGACCCGTGTTGCGAAAATATACATACTGGCCGTACGTAAATGGCTGCACCAATGCAGCATGTCGGCTTTTGGGCTTTTTGGCACCTCGGACGAGCACTCCTACTTTCCCGCCGCTTTCGGTGCAAAGCGTAATGATTTTGTTTCCTTCGCCGTAATCCATGCTGCGGATGACAATCCCTTCCACCCTGTATAGCATGCCTCGTCACCTAACCATTCCCGAATTAGCCAATTATCCTTCGGCTTCTTCATCTTCGATCACTTCCCTTGCAGGTTCCGATTCCTGTCCCAATGAGCCACATGCCTCGGTATACAACAAATAAGACTCCACATCTCCCGTCATCGTAAAAACCTTCCACGAAAAATCTCGCATCGGAATTTCATCCTCTCTTCGAAAACGACGTCTGCTTCTACCAGATAGGATGGAGTCTTGCAAGGTAAACTATGTGTTGCAATTACTGGATACTTACTGAATTGATTTATTCACGACCGAAGCCAAGGTCACGCAGTACGCGTTCCTGGTTTCTCCAGTCTTTTTTCACTTTAACCCACAGGTCCATGAAGATTTTGGAACCCAGCAGATTTTGAATATCCTGGCGAGCACGTTTCCCCACTTCCTTGAGCAAAGCACCCTGTTTACCGATAATGATCCCTTTTTGCGAATCACGCTCCACAAAGATGACGGCTGAAATATAAACAACGCCGTTATCCTGTACTTTCATATCCTCAATCGTTACCGCAATGGAGTGAGGCACTTCTTCACGCGTCATTTGCAAAATTTTCTCACGAATCAACTCCGCACAAACGAACTGCTCGGGATGGTCTGTAACCTGGTCATCCGGATAATACTGTGGCCCTTCCGGCAAATATTTGCCGAGCTGCTCGAGCAAGGTGCTTACATTGCTGCCAAGCATGGCTGAAACAGGAACAATCTCAGCGAAATTATGCAGCTTGCGATATTCCTCGATTAATGGAAGCAGCGCTTCCGGCTCAATTTTGTCAATTTTGTTCATGACAAGAATGACCGGCGTCCGCACATTTTTCAATTGTTCTGCAATGTAGCGGTCACCACCGCCCATGCCTTCCGAAGCATCGATCAGAAACAGAGCAGCTTCGACTTCTCCAAGCGTGTTCAAAGCGGTCTGGTTCATGTAATCGCCGAGCTTGGATTGACGTTTGTGAATCCCCGGTGTATCCAGGAAAACGATTTGTTGTTGTTCTGATGTGTATACACCATGGATCTTATTACGCGTCGTTTGTGGCTTGTCTGACATGATCGCAATTTTCTGTCCAATGACTTGGTTCATCAGCGTGGATTTACCTACATTGGGACGTCCAATAATAGCTACAAAACCGGATTTAAATGCTTGTTTTTTCATATGTTCCTCCTCAGGCGCCTAGGCCTGGAATGTATTAGTTTTTACTTTTTAGCAGAGTTCAGATCAGACGGACCAAAAGCCCATGGCAACAGTTCGGCAACTGTAGTCTCCTGTAGATCACCTTTCATGTTACCCAGAATGACCTTCATATCCGGATCACACAGTTCGTACATCACTTGACGACATACACCGCATGGAGCAATTGGACCTTCCGTATCTCCCACAATCGCCATCGCCTTAAAGCTGCGTGGTTGCTTCCCTCCTGCAATTGCACTGAACATGGCTGTACGCTCGGCACAGTTGCCGGGTGTATAAGCAGCATTCTCAATATTACAACCATGATGCACATGTCCCTCACTGTCAAGCAAAGCTGCACCTACACCAAAATGAGAATAAGGCGTATACGCTTTCGTACGTGCCTTAATTGCTTCTTGCATCAACAAACCATTATCCATTATTAATCTCTCCCTCTGGGGTGTATATAAAGTTGCACTCAATGAGTTAAGTTCAACTTAAAAATATTTGCACTGGCCTCTCCGCTGTCAGAACAACCTTTCGATCGCTGTTATCCCCGGATTTTATTGATTTACTTTTCCAAAGTGAAAATCCGGTGATAAAGGCGAACGCTTCGCTTCTACAGGTTATTTCTGACCTCTCCGTTAATTGTGCAAACCAGAAGTTAAACTTAAAAATGAGTCCAACTTTACAATTAGTGTGTAATATTAAAATCAAAACAAACAAAAACAAAAACAAAATCAGAGCAAACCCAGCCAGCTCATCACCGGCTTGATGAAAACGATACATCCGATGATGACGGCGAACACCGCAGCCAGCAATACTGCACCGGCCGCGGTGTCCTTCGCCGCTTTTGCCAGCGGATGTATATGCGGATGCGCCAGATCTACAGCAGCTTCCACTGCTGTATTCATCAGCTCCGTCACAAGAACCAGAAATACGGCTGTCAGTACAAACATCCAATCCGTTCTTGAAATTCCGAAAAAAAATCCGGCTGCACACATCAAAATGGCGACTCCTGTATGAACTCTTACATTCCGCTGAGTCCGCAGCCCGTATACGATTCCTTCCGCAGCATTGCGGAATACCATCCCCCAGGAGCGCCTTTTCATTATCGTGTCAACCCGGCTTGGGCGAGTACCGCTTCCTGTTTGCCCATCATTTCGGCTTCGCTGGCTTCATCCTGATGATCATATCCAAGCAGGTGCAAGAAACCGTGAACAAACAGGAACCCGAGCTCACGTTCAAATGAATGGCCATATTCTTCACTCTGCTGAATGGTCCGTGGAACAGAAATAATAATATCGCCCAGAACATCCGGCATTTCTTCCAGTTCTTCATCCTCGTCCAGTTCGTAGATGATATCCAGTTCCTCATCCACAGTCTCATTCATCGCAAAAGACAATACATCTGTCGGACGATCAATGCCGCGATAGTCACGGTTTAGCTCATGAATTTGCTCATCATCTACGAAAGTCAGGGCCACTTCCCCATCTGCAACACCCTCTGCTTCCCCTGCAAGGTTCAGCAGCTTCTCCAGCAATGCGATCATCGGTTCGGTGATTTCTTTATTCTGTTGTTCATTATTCCATGCGAGGTTAAGACTCATTCTTTCATACTCCTGTCTTGTCATAATTAGCGAATCACCCCGCCTCAGGCGAGGTCGGCTTCGGTTTCTTCATTTCCTCCGGATATTCGATCCTGGAGTGGAATATGCCCATAACGGTTTCCTTAAGGGTCTTGGCGACGATATCCAGCTCCCGCATCGTCAGATCACAGTCATTAAACTGATGATCATCCAGCCGACCTTTAATAATTTTTTCGATCATGGATTCCACTTGTTCCACGGTAGGCTTCCGCAAGGAACGAACTGCAGCTTCCACGCTGTCAGCAATACCAACAATCGCTGACTCTTTGGACTGGGCCTTGGGACCCGGATAACGGAAATCATCTTCCGTGAAATCAGGTTCCACTCCAGCCTCCTCGGCCTGACGCAGCGCTTTGTGATAGAAGTAATGCAGGAAAGTTGTTCCATGATGCTGCTCAGCAATGTCTCGAATAGGCCTTGGCAGCTTGTAATCCTTCTGCATTTCCACACCATCGCGCGCATGAGCAACGATAATAGACTTGCTCAGCTTTGGATCAATCGAATCATGTGGATTTTCCATATTATTTTGGTTTTCAATAAAATAAATCGGTCTCTTGGTCTTCCCAATATCATGATAATATGAGCCGACCCGACATAACAACCCATTCGCACCTATCGCCTCCGCGGCAGCTTCCGACAGGTTCCCTACCATTACACTGTGGTGATATGTGCCTGGTGTCTCTGTTAGCAGTTTACGCAATAGCGGATGATTGGGATTAGACAATTCCACCAATTTCAGTGCAGATAAGATGCCAAATGAGGTCTCGAAAAATGGCATCAGCCCAATAACCAATATCGCGGTCAGTACGCCTCCGGCAAACGCAAATCCAATGCCATACAAGGTTGTCGTACGGTTCCAGTCACTTGAGTCAATCAGAGCCAGCGTGAAAACTGCGATCGATCCGAACAGACAGACCATAATGGCACCTTTCAGGATCGTAGACCGCTGACTTGCCCGATGAGTGGCAAAGATCGCAACAAACGATACCAACACAGCGAAGAAACCAAGTTCAAAGTCAAAAATTTGACCCTGATGCGTGTTCAAAATAATGCTCGACAGCATGCCGATAATAATCGAGCAGACAAAGGCAAGCGATGTATCCAGCAGCAAGGCAATTAACATTGCTCCTACGGCAACAGGGGCAAGAAAGCCTACGTATGAATTCTCACTGGTCTGGAGTATCGCTGTAACATGCATGACCACAATTGTAATAATAAAGATAAGTACAAGCATTAGCAGTTGAGCATTATTATATTTGAAATGCGTTCCACTAAATTGCTGAATATACATGAGAATCGCTGCTGACAACAGACAGGACAGCATAAGCAATCCAAGCTGAGGCCAATAGTTTACTTCGTTTTTCAGTAAATCATTCTCGCCCAAAAGGGTGTACATCTCCGGGGTGATCATTTCGCCCTTGGCAACAAGCGTATCTCCCTGCTTGATAAAGACCGTTTGGGTGTTCTCACGAGCTTGTACTTTAGCTTCCTTTGTACCTTCTTCATCATAGAAACGGTTTGACGTTACCACAAGACGAGCCAGCTCCTGCACAACCTCACGCTGTGTACGCTTGCTTAGGGAGCTCACACTCACCATCTCCGCCACTTTGGCACGAGCAGTTGTAGCCTCACTAATCTGGTCGGTCATCAACCTGGAGACGATATCCCGAGCAACGGCCTTCATCTCCTGAATATCATCCGAGGTCAGACGTGAAATTTTGATATATGTCTCTTCCGGGATACGATAGCTTTGCTCCTGTACCACATTTCTGATCTCTTCCAAAAGCGTTTCGGAGTATGTACCCGCTTTCCGGTTGTTATTGATAAAATTGGACACAAAGTCTTTCTGACGCTGCGGTATTTCATCACGATAGATATCAATCTTGTCCTGACTGGAAATCTGATCATCCTGATTCAATCGATCAATACGATCAAGCAGAGTGGTCATCAGATTCTCGTTACGCATCTGTACAATCTGAAACATCGGCTGCACACGTTCAGCGGCTTCTTCTTGCGCTTTAAGGGTAGCCTTGGTATTCGGGATCTGCATGGGCGCAGCAATATTCACTTCACTTCTCGTGCCTTCCTGAATATCATACCGCTCCGGGAGCAGCTTCGAAGCAAGGCCAACGTAGAAGAGGATCACCAGAAACAAAAACAGAAGATAGCGTGCCCACACGCTATACTTCCATCCTGTGGCTCTATTTTTTTGAAAAGATTTGCCTTTTGACAGTTCCTTCGAGGTCATCGAGACAATCCCTTTCTATTCTTGATTTTCTGCGGCTTGGTTATAAGCGACGATAATTTTCTGGACGAGGGAGTGCCGTACAACGTCCTGCTCGGCAAAATAGACAAATCCAATCTCTTCCACTTGGCCCAGTATTGTATTTGCTTCCACTAATCCTGATTTTTTGCCGCGCGGTAAATCAATCTGCGTCACATCACCAGTAATAACCATTTTGGAACCAAAACCGAGACGGGTCAGAAACATTTTCATCTGCTCTGGTGTCGTATTCTGGGCTTCATCCAGGATAATGAACGAATCATCCAGTGTACGCCCCCTCATATAGGCTAGAGGTGCAATTTCGATCAAACCGCGCTCCAGCGCCTTGGCGGTCTGCTCTTGTCCCATAACATCATACAAGGCATCATACAGGGGCCGTAAATAAGGGTCAACTTTTTCCTGGAGGTCGCCAGGCAAGAAACCGAGACTCTCTCCCGCTTCAACAGCAGGTCTTGTGAGTACGATACGCTTGACGCTTCCTTCCTTGAGTGCTGCCACAGCCAGCACAACAGCTAGATACGTTTTACCCGTACCGGCAGGACCAATACCAAATACAACATCACGTTTTTTAATTGTAGTTACATAGTGCTTCTGTCCAATCGTTTTAACCCGGATCGGCTTACCGCGGTACGTTGTTGTGATTTCGCCTTTGAAAAGATCCAGAAGCTGGTCTGCACGCAGTTCCTTGGCAAGCTCAATGGCATACTTGACGTCCCTTTCGGTTAACACATACCCGTTACGTACCAATTGCAACAACACATCGAATAATTGTTCAAGCGATTCCACATGCTGAATGTTGCCATGGATCACAATCTCCGCTTCACGGGATGCGATCTGGGCGGGAATCTCGGATTCAATCAGTTTCAGAAAAATATCTTGGGGTCCAAAAAGAGACTGCCCCTCTCCCGCACTTTGGAGGGAGATTTGTATGCTGCGCGTTTGCTCTGACAAATAGCCTCATTCTCCTTGACTATGGACTAACGGAAGTTCTTCCGCAATGCTTTCTTCAACTTCAAATAATACTTTCATATAAACTTTACCATTCTCTTTCTTCTCATGCAAAATTTTTTCACTTAGAATTTTCGTTCCTTTACCATTTTTCGCAATAATATCGTTTCTTGCTCCTTCCAATCCTTTTGTTCTAGCCCATTCAATCGTGTGTTGTTCCTCTTGTTCATGGGTTTCCAAATCTTTCTCTGTCAGCCATCCCATGGGAAGTGTGAAGGATCTCCAAGTCAACGGTTTGTGATCACTTTCGGTAGCGAATGAAGTGAAAGGCGTATTACCGTATCCCCAGAGTTGTATCGCCCATTTACCCAGCACAATGTAAAAGCGTTCCTTGCTCTCTCCGGTCATCGTATTATGTTTCTGGACAAGAGGGACTTCGACCTGATATTCACGCCACACCAGTCCCCGCACTTCTCCTTTGGCTACAATGGTCTTTGTATTCTCTTCATCTCCCAAAATACCTGATATCAGTACCTGTCCCTTCTTGACACGCATGTCCTTCTGCACGACAGGACGCCCCTGCTCCGCGTATATTTGAGTGATTACAGCGTCTGCTTTACTGATCAGATGTCTAGGATTCAGCAGCGGTTCACGCTTGGGCTGGGCTGACTCCACAACCTGGATGGTAATGGTTGTCCCTTCTTTGCTCACCCCAATCCAGGTTACATCCGGCAGAGCCAATGCAAGCTGTCTGGATAGCTTGTCCTGACTTTGCATTCTAAATGCCCATTGAAAGGGGTATATTCCTTCTTTCTTTGCTGCAGCGAGCACTTCATCCGTGGGAATCGTCACATTGCCTTTGACTTCTACATTCCAAACCATGGATGACAACGCAAACAGAGCTGCTATAAAAAACAGCATGCCGCCCAGAAAGAACTTTCTTCTCAATAAACGGGCTGCAAAAAAGGGAAAGCCACTCCGGTGTGTCACCTTTACCCGGCAGCCTGTCCGTTTCAGCAAAGGACGCAGCCTAAAAAAATGCGGCAGCAGAATATTCATTTCTGCCTTGCGTCCATCATAGGCCCGCAGGTCCCATACCTCCAGTCCCTGCTCTGCCACCGTGTTGATCAATGCTTCAATATCACCCCCAGTGACCGTGATTCGGACTGCTCCGCGCAGTTTATATAGACTGGGCTGCTTCATCCGTTCCCCTCCGCTCCATTCATATGAATATCCAGAATTGTTCCTTCAACAGCCACTTCATCCGGCAAAATATTGCGAATCATCAAATCAGTTCCTTTGATCTCCAGCTGACCCTGTGAGAGAGCCAGAACGATGCGGTCCGGTGTAAAATGAATGACACCACGATGATTCTCTATATACAATTGCTTTGTGCCGATCAGGGTTAACCGTGGCATATCGTAAAGCACGTCCTGCGGCAGATCCAGAACTTCACTGGTCCATCTGCGCAGCTTGCGGCTGATCCGGGTCATTCGAAGGTCTTCCCCCTTCCTCTACAGTTCAACTTATGCGCAGATTCCTGAAATTATGAAAACTACGGACCGTGTTAGATGCGAAAATAAAAAGAAGCCAGACAGAAAAAAGCCGTCGTCTGGATTTATGCTCACCAGAGACGGCTTTCAACTTATTAAGACAGTATGAAGTTACAATTTTCCTCGTGTCCCAAACGGCTGTTTGGAGCGCGGGGAACCGAGCACTTCTGCCCACAACACACCCGTACGAATGTCTTCTCGTCGAAGCTGGGACGGCTCTAACTCACTTGTTACTTCATCCCAACTGGAATCAGACACAACCGGTTTGTTTGCAGAAGAAAACCGATTCAGCCTTTCTTGAATCAAGCGTTGTTGCCTTTCGAATTCTTTCTTTTGTTGGTCAAGCGAACGTTCCATATCGCCACTAAAGTTTCGGCTGCCCACTTCATCTGAAGGTTTTGAGGAAGTGTCAGGTCCAGAATACGGCTGATCATAACGACCTTCATCATACTGGTTCTCATACGGTTCATCGTACTGGTTCTCATACGGTTCATCATAGCGAGTTTCACCAGCAGCCATCTCAGTCCTGGCCGTTTGCTTCGGAGATGTCTGCGCAGGTGAACGGTCGGACTGATCGGAGTCACCATTGCCTCCAAAGGTTGGCATTCCGTTGTGCTGACGCTTTTTGTTTGGGTCAGCTGATTTAGCTGCTTTTCCCAGAAAAGAAAAGAGCGCAAAACCGATGACAGCCACGATATACAGATTATTAAAAATCCATTCGAATAGGCCCATATATACTCACCGCCTATCTTCCGTTTTTGGAATCACCCTGATCGTTAGAATTCGAGCCCTCAGCAGGTTTTCCCAGTGTGTTACGCATTTGCGTATCAGCTTCAATATTTTTAAGGTTCATGTAATCCATAACTCCGATTTTACCACTGCGCAGAGCCTCTGCCATTGCAAGTGGGACTGCGGATTCTGACTCAACAACACGCGCTCTCATTTCTACAACGCGCGCTTTCATCTCTTGTTCTTGAGCTACGGCCATTGCACGACGCTCTTCTGCTTTTGCTTGAGCGATCCGCTTGTCAGCTTCTGCCTGCTCGGTTTGTAGAAATGCACCAATGTTCTTACCTACGTCCACGTCCGCAATATCAATGGACAGGATTTCAAAAGCAGTCCCGGAATCCAGTCCTTTGGACAAGACAGTACGGGAGATCAAATCCGGATTTTCCAAGACTTCTTTGTGGGAGTCCGCTGAACCGTTTGTACTTACAATACCTTCACCAACCCGGGCAATGATCGTCTCTTCACCCGCACCACCAACAAGTCGATCAATGTTGGCACGCACTGTAATTCTTGCTCGTACGTTGACTTCAATACCATCTTTGGCTACAGCAGATACTACAGGCGTTTCAATTACGCGAGGGTTAACACTCATTTGAACAGCTTGCAATACGTCCCGACCCGCAAGGTCAATCGCAGCAGCACGTTCAAATTCGAGGGGAATATTTGCACGCTGAGCAGCAATCAGAGCATTTACGACACGGTCCACGTTACCACCAGCAAGAAAGTGACTCTCAAGTTGGTTCATCGATAATTGTAGACCTGCTTTGGTTGCTTTGATCATAGGATTTACGATCCGGCTAGGCGTTACACGTCTGAGTCTCATCGCTACCAGCGTAATAATACTAACACGTACACCGGATGCAATTGCCGAGATCCAGAGCATTACCGGGAAAAAGCTGAAGAATACGCTCAATACGATAATTGCAACTACCGCAATAAGCAAAACCGTAATCATGGTTGGTTCCATAGTCAAAATTCCTCCGTTTGCAATTTAATTTTGTAAAAAAATATTAACAGACCATATGGTGGAACTTCGCTGCTGTTCATTGATTTACACCACTCCACCCGCAGCTTCCGCAGAATGGTTATGTACACTGCCGAAGCCTTATTCAGCTCCGGCAACAGAGCGGGTTGGGGTTACACCGGCAATGCCTGTTGAACGACAATCCGGGAACCTTCCGCTTTAATCACAATAATCGGAGTATCAATTGGAATGAAATCTCCATCAGAGACCACATCGACCCGCTCTCCGTTAAACATCGCTGTTCCCGATGGACGAAGCGGAGTCAAACTGATCCCTTGCAGACCGATCAACTCTTTCCGTTCTGTCGCAGAAGAGTAACCACGGTCAGCAGACAATCTGTCGCTTAATATGAATCGGTTCCATATGCCTCGATCCTTAAAGAGAATAACGACGATTGCAATAACCACCAGAGCTGCACCAAAAGCAATCCCCAACGATATGAATGCATCACTTGTATCATAAGCAGCTCGCACAACACCAGCCACAAGCGCAATCGATCCCAAAATTCCCAGAATGCCCATACTTGGGATAAACATCTCCAGAATCATCATGATGAGTCCAACCGTGAATAATACCCATGTCTCCGCTCCGGCAAAACCGGCAATATAATTCCCTGAGAAATAAAGCACAAAGCAGACGATACCAACAATACCAGGAACTCCAAATCCAGGCACAATCAACTCAATGATCACACCAGCTATTCCGAGAAATAGCAGTATCGTCATGACGACAGGATTGGTCAGAAATGTAGATATATTCTCTGCAGCAGTTCTCTGAACAGTGAACACATCATCCTGATTGTATCCTAGCCAGGCTGCAGCTTCTTCCGGCGTGCTGCTGATATGGTCCGCAAAGCCCACTTTCAGCGCTTCCTCGGCCGAGAGAGCAATAATTTCACCTTTTTCTTTGGTTTTATTAATCTCTGGCATTTCCACGACCATGTTAACATCTGTCATTCCAGCTGCAATTTTGCCGTTACGGCCACTTTTCTCAGCCGCTCCCTGCATTTTGCTCTTCCAGAACGCAACCAGCTTCGGATCGTCCACATGTTTACCCGTGCTGTCCACCATCGCTGCCGCACCGATCATGCTACCTGGCGACATTACGATCTTATCTGCATTCAAAGCCAGGAAACTTCCGGCCGATGCAGCATCTCCACGAACGAATGCAACGGTTTCAACAGGACTTTCCTTAATCAGGTTACCTAATTCCTCTGCCGTGTCGACACGGCCTCCCGGCGTATTAATATCCAGAACGATCAGGCCAGCATTCATTTCTTCTGCTTCCTTGAAGCCACGTTCCATAAACTTGCCAAGCCCCTGCTCGATTGGTTTATCCACCGGAATGATATATACGGCGCCACTTTTCTCAGCTGCATGCGCTGACGGTGACCCAATCCAGACAGGAAGCAGCAGCGTCAGCAGCATCAAGAGCAACAATGGCCCCGTAAGCTTCTTCCGGCGCTTTCCCTTCACAATAGTCCCCCCTTTTCCATTAATGTTATACTGTCCAGCTTATGGTATTTATTACGTACAATGCAACATTTCGTTTCAAAATCTTAAAATTATATTTGAATTCAGAAGCAATTGCAACATTATAAAACCATAATAATATATATTATCCATTTAAAAGCAATATTTGTGAATTATCTTAAAGAAAAGTATGTCTCAGCATCATCCTTCAATTTTCTATCAGAAACACTGATTACCGTATCAAACGATGTAAAAATTGATGCAAAACGGAAAAAACACCCCCTAACAAGTCAGGAGGTGTTTATTGATTTGCTTTATTGCAGAAATTGTTGAACTGCTTGATTTACCAGTTTGCCGTCCGCTTTGCCTTTGACTTTCGGCATAAGGGCAGACATGACTTTCCCCATCTCGGCTTTCGAAGAAGCACCGGTTTCCTGGATGGTCTGCTGTACAATAACTTTAATTTCTTCTTCGGTAAGCTGTGCGGGAAGGTACTGACTGAGTATTTCAATTTCCGCTTTTGCATTTGCCGCGAGGTCTTCACGGCCCGCTTTGTCAAATTCTTGGAGGGCATCTTTGCGCTGTTTGATTTCACGACTCAGAATATCAAGCACTTCGTTATCATCCAAATCTCTTTTCAAATCTATTTCAAGATTCTTGATCGTCGAACGAATCAACCGAATGTTGGAGAGCTTGAACTTGTCCTTGCTCTTCATCGCTTGCTTCATATCTTCGTTCAATCGTTCGCTAAGATTCATGTAGTTAAAATCCTCCTAAAACTTTCTCTTACGAGCAGCCTCGGACTTTTTCTTGCGCTTTACGCTTGGCTTCTCATAATGCTTACGTTTCTTCACCTCAGCCAATACGCCATCTTTTGCGATGGAACGTTTAAACCGACGAAGTGCAGCATCAATAGTCTCGTTTTTGCGAACTTTAGTTTCAGACACCAGTTTTCCCTCCCTCCGACCAGACCGTCCAAGAGCAATAACACGGTTCATCACCTTTCATTATAGGCGAAAGGTAATAAAGGTGTCAACCTTAACGTAATGATCATTTATTTTATGTGAACTTCAACCTCATATTCATGCTTTTTCATGCATTATGGACAAGTCCTGAACTAAAGTAACATCGCTCATTTATTTATGTGAGTCGGACAAGCTGGTCAACACGCCAAGTCGGGTACCGCCAAGCAAATGATAATGCAGATGATGTACGGTTTGTTCCCCGTCCTTGCCGCAGTTATTAATCAGTCGATACCCTGTTTCTTCCACTCCAAGACGCTTGGCCGCTTCCTGCGCAGCCAAATGAATCTCACCGATCAACGGTAAGTCTTCTGTCGTTACTTCATTCATGGAAGCAATATGTTTCTTGGGAATAACGAGCACATGGGTCGGTGCAGCGGGCTGGATGTCATGAAAGACGATGACATGGTCATTCTCCAGTACCTTATTGGAGGGAATGCTGCCCTCTACAATTTTGCAAAACAAGCAATCCATTGTTCATACCCTCCTTTGAATTTAAAATTATGTATACCCTTCTATCATACCGGAACTGAAAAGGGACGTCCAATTCAACCTGTTCAGTTATCTTATTTATAATCACAATAATAGACAGAAAAACCTTTTACATCTTAGTGAACTACTGAGCGTACACCAAAGATGAAAAAGGTCATATTTGCATTACACGCATTACTCCATCACGAAACTTTGTTAATAATAAGGCAATAAAGATATGGCAGCGAGGCCAAACAGAGGAAGTATCAGCCTATTGAAACGTCTGCGGCCGTAACCGTAATATGGGTATGGATAATATGGGTATCCATATCCTGGGAAAAATCCACGTTCATGAGCGGGATAAGGAACTGGCATCATATTGGGACCATAGTTTCCGTGATTAACCATGGCGTCATGTCCTACGGGAACAGCCAGATAAATCATGTCATCATCTACATTCTCCACAATGCCATCATAATGGGCACCATCATGCATTTGTACACACACATAGCGATGCATGTGTTCCTTACACAGTTTCTTCGCTTCCATCTTTTCCACTTTCCAATCGCCTCCCTGATCTGTTCTGCTCTTCATCACCCTTTCATGGTATTCAGATCTGGGCGAAATGACACTATATGAATCACAAGAGTTTCAGGATTATGGCCGTTTCTAAGTAAAGTCGTGTACATGATGCACCTGTGAAGGAGGAGTAAACGCTGAAAAATAAAAAAAGAAGCACCCCGTTGCAGCTTCCATGTGGAAGCCTGCAATTGCGGACGTCTATCCAGGAAGATTCCTGATCAGACGTCCGCCGGGGTACTTAACATAAAGTTTGTCGGCTTAACTGTATTATAACAACAGGATGAACCTGTATCTGTGAGCTATCTCACTCAACTTTCACAACGAGTATATAATGAGATTCAAACCAATAACACTCAATTAATAAATCAATCAATAAGACATTTCCTTAGAAATAAACTTTAAAGATTGGATTATGAGAATAATCAATATTAATTGGAACTCATTCAATCGTATGTGTTCTGTGTTCAGGTTCCTATAATGTTTCCAATACTACGCGAGAGCCAGCCCCGGCTTCGCCCGCTGGAATAACTACAAGTTTGCGTGGCAAGCGTGCTCTCAGCTCCGGAACGTGGCTAATGATGCCGACAGCAAGGCGGTCATCATGCAATTTTTCCAGCGATGTAATGACCGTATCCAACAGTTCAGGGTCCAGTGTACCGAACCCTTCGTCCAGGAAGAAGAATTGCAGCGGATACTGGCCACGCAGCTGAATTTGGGCAGATAATGCCAAGGCGAGTGACAACGAGGTCAGGAAGGTCTCCCCACCGGACAGGGTGGATACAGGTCGTTTAACCCCACCGTTTGCATCATCACAGATGACAAAGCCACCACCCGAATCCACCTCAAGTGAATAACGTTGTTTGGTCAGGAAGCGCAGGCGCTGTGAAGCGGCCTGACTAACCTGCATCAGCTGTTCTTCTGCAATATACTCGACAAACGCATTACCTCTGAAAGCTGCTTGCAGCTTGCTAAGCATCTCACCCTGTCGGCTTACTTCCACCCGTTTGTTCTCCAGCTCGGTCCAGCGGACATGCCGCTGCTGCAAATCCTCCAAATCCCGTTCTGCCCGCGCCTTGGCTCTAAGAGCCGCTTCATCCTCTGCACGAGACAACTGCAGCCGTTCTGTGCATGCCAACCATTGTTCTTCGGATACAACGGCTCCGCCCAGTTTTTGTTCCAGCTCACGCAGTTGAGAAACAAGTTCACGATCACGCTCCCGATGGTGCTGAATTTCTGCGGCCAGCCGCTCCGCTTCTTGGGAAGGGATGGCTGCCTCCACAACAGCATTCTCCGATTCAAATGGCGATTGATCCAGCAATTGCTTCCAGCGTTCCTGTGCCTGCTGCAGATGCTCTGCTGCCGAGGCTGCGGCTTGATGTGCCATGACATCCTTCTTGGCTGATTCCTGCTTTAACGCATCCGCTTCCTTGAAACGCTGTACTGAATCAGCAGCAACCTTCCGCAGCCCATTCAGTCGAGTCTGGGCCGCAGCAATCAAATCCTCGACACGTTGCTCGCCAACCCATTGGTGCAGACGTTCTTCCTTCTCAGCAAGCTGTTTGCTGTTTCCTTGCCATTCCGTCTGCCATTGAATCAGCTGTTTGTCCAATTCAACCAACTTCTGCTGGAGGGACTGCACCAGCTGTTCCTTTTCTTCAAGGAACGTCACGCTCTTATTTAACCGTTCCTTGATGTCCTCTGCGCGCGCGTCGCGCTCCTGCATCGCCTGATGAAGGGCCATGGCCTGCTCTTGGGCGATGCCTGGCAGTTCCGCGGCCCAGCGGCCGTGCAATGCAGCTGCGGCGGCCTCACTCTCGGCCAACCGGCGCTCCGCCTGGGCGAGTCCGGCTTGGCCGGCCTCCTGCGCAGCAGCCGCTTCCATGCGGCGCTGCTGCGCGCCCACAGCCGCCTGCTGCAACGCGGCGGCTTCTGCTTGCAGCGGCGCTGCGGCAGCGGCCAGCGCCTGCGCGGCTTCGCGCAGCGCGGCGGCACGCTCCGCCCAGTCCGCCGGGGAGCGCCCGTGTACGGGCGACCCAGCGGGCTCCGGCTCCGCTGCCGCAGGCGCGGCCTCGGCTTCGGCCGGGGCTTCACCGGCCGAAGCGCCAAGCTGCGTCAGCAGGCTGCGACGTTCGTGCAGCTGCTGGCGCAGCCCAAAGCGCAGCTCCTGCAGCTCCGCGTGCAGGCTGCGCAGCAGTTCCAGGTCCGCATCGCCTGCGAGCGGACTTTCTCCCGGCGGCGCAGCCGGGAGCGGGTGGTGTGCGGAGCCGCACACCGGGCATGGCTCGCCGTCGCGCAGCTCGGCGCGCAAGGCGGAGGAGAGCCGGTGCATCTCCTGCTCACGCATGGATCCGCGCAGCTGCTCCTCCGCCCCGGCCAGCAGGCTCTGTTCGCGGCCAATGTCCTGCTCACAGGCAAGCAAGGCCTCAAGACCCGTTGCCGCCTGTTCGATCAACTGCTGACGCTGTTCACTTAGACGGCTCTCTTCTTGGGCAGCCAGCTTCAGCCTGTCTGCCCCCTGTTCTGTCGACTGCTTATAGGCTTCCATTTCAGCCTTGTTCTGGCGCAATTGCTCCGCCGCAGTATCCAATCGATGCTTCAATTCAAGTGCGGCCTGCAGCTGTCTGCGTTCTTCGGACTTCACTTCATTCGGCTTGAGGCTTTCCTGTAATTCTTCCCGCCGTTTGCGGCCACGCTGCTGTAGTTCTTTCTCCTTCTCCAGCTGTTGTCCGATGACACTCTGCTCAGCCTGCCCTTTGTCCAAAAGCTGCTTAAGACGGGTACGCTCCTCCCGGAGCCCGTCTCGTTCCCGCTGTAGCTCCTTGGCCTGTTCCAGCTGTTCCAGTCGAAGCAGCAGCTTGGGTTCTTCCTCAGCCATCTGTACACGGGCCTTCTCGGCTTTCTCGGCTTCCAGTACAGACAGCCGTTCATGTTCCACCGCTTGCTGGTGAGCAATGCCGGCTGCATCCTCACGCAACTTCTGCTGTGCTGCCGCGTCACGCATCGTCTGCAATGAAGGGAGGATCGCGTCTGCCGCCCCGGCCAGTTTCAGCCGTTGTTCCCCAGCTTCGATCTGTGGTGCACGTGCTTTCAGCTTTTCGTGTTCCTCCATACGAGCCTGGCGTTCCTGGCTTAACTCACGGACTTTACCGAGCTGCTCGGCTTCCTTCATCGCTTCATCAAGCGTTTTGCGTGACAATTCAGACTGTTTCACAGCAGCTTGAAGAAGAAGCTCCGTTTCCGCCAAAGTCTCTTTGCTGGCATTTCCAAGCCCCTGCTGCTCCGCAGCCAGTGACTGATGAACCATATCATTGTCCTTCACCCGCCGGCTGAGCTTGATGGCAAGCTGATCTCCATACTTCTCCAGATGGAATAAGCGTTGCAGCATCTGGCGTCGTTCACTGCCTTTCAGCGACAGAAACTCAGCAAATTTACCTTGTGGAAGCACAACTGCTCGCGTAAAATCATCCATTTTCAACCCAATGACATCTTCAACACATCGGTTCACGTCTGCCAGTTTATCAGCCAGCACCTGTTCCTCTCCGTTAACGGTCTCAATGAATTTGCTGATGGTATTGCTCACCGATACCTCATTGTTTCGTTTGAAGCGTCGTTCCACCCGAAATCTTCTGGTGCCTTCTGCCGAAACAAGTTCAAATGTAAAAGCAACGGACAACGAATCCTCAGCATGGTTCATGATTCCCTGCGTACCATTAACCGCACGTTCCACTTTTCCGTACATGGCCAGCGTAATCGCGTCGAGCAAAGAAGATTTTCCACTGCCTGTAGGACCAAAAATGCCGAACAGTCCCGTTTCCGTCAATACAGTAAAATCAATCTCCTGAGTCTCCCGATAACTTTGCAGACCTGCAACTTTCAATAAAATCGGCTTCAATTTCCCTCGACCTCCTGACGCACACCCGGCTCGTCCTCATCGACAAGTTCCAGGAAAAGTTGAACCAGACTGTCTTCAGGTAATGCCCCACCTGTCTGACGCTGATAAAATTTGCGGAAAAGCTCATGTACGGGAAGCTCGGATCTTTGCTCCAAAAGTCCTGCGGCTGCCATCTCGGGATACACCGGACGGATATGGATGATCCCGTCATGCGACTTACGGAGCTGCTGGATCTCTTTCAGAGACATGGCGTCATCCAGCCATACTTCCATATCAATAAAAGCCCGAGGATCACGCCCTTCATCCAGCCACCGATAAACCTCGGCCAGACCGCCGCGCGCCTTCCAGCGCACAAGCGGACGTCCGGAGGTCAACAGCACTTCTTCCACGTTTGCGGCTCCCCCTGGTGCCAGATCAACCATGGTGACGGACTTGCTCTGCCCCGCTTCGGAGAAACTGTAGGCCAGTGGAGAGCCACTATACCGAATCACACCGTCCCCTTTAACTGCCTGCGCACGATGGAGATGCCCCAGTGCTGTATATTGCGCACCTATTGACAATGCAGAAGGGTCAACCGTATAGGCGCCCCCGACCTGAATGGGACGTTCCGAATCACTCTCCACTCCGCCCAGAACATAAATATGACTCATCGCCAAATTTACCGTATCCGGACGAAAAGAAGCAGCCAGACGCTGCATTAACATGCCGACCCGGCGACTGTAAGCCTGGCGAAGCACATTCTCGTCCCCATCCGTTGTAAGCAGTTCGTTCAGTCGCGCTTCCGAGGGATATGGCAATGCAGCAATCTGCGCAGTCTCTCCAGTTCGCTTGGCATGGATCGTAACTGCTTCTGAAGTAGGCATACCTACAAGTGTGATTCCCTGTCTGTTCACAAGCGGGGTCACCGAAGCCACTCGCTCCGGCTGATCATGGTTTCCCGCAATCACCACAAGAGGTCTCCCTTGTTCCGTCAGACGCGCCGCAGCCTCATAAAAAAGCTGTTCCGCCGATGCAGGCGGATTTACAGAATCATACACGTCTCCAGCCATCAATATGGCATCTGCCTGCTGCTCATCCGCGAGCCTGACAAGCTCATCCACAAAATCCTCCTGCTCTCGCAGCCGGCTCCGTCCCTCCAGCGTTTTCCCCAGATGCCAGTCCCCTGTGTGCAAAATACGCATCGTCCGTTCAACCCCTCTCTCATGCAAAATCCAATGATACAAATTCCATCCGGCCGTTTTAAAATTTCACTTTATAGTTTGACAGCATGTCCGCCATCAAAAAAGTACAGCCACTTCCGGTCGACTTTCCGACCCAGAATATCTTCAATAGCCCGGCTATACAGTTCCAGCTGGAAACGATAGTTTTCCGTCAGTTTGTCCAGCCCGCCGCGATGCTCCAACACCCGATCTGTCTTGTAATCAAGCAAAACAAGCTCGCCATCCACCTCATACAGGCAGTCAATAATCCCCTGTACCAGCACCGTCTCATTTTCTAGTGATGCCTGCATCTTACCGTCTTCCTCCAACGTTTGCATACCTGCATCTGGTGACAGACTATGAAGCCATTCGGCAGGAGAATGATGTGCCGGAAGTCCATAAATAAATGGAATCTCCCGTTTCACCCACTCCGCACGCAGCAATTCTGTCCCAGGCTCTGTACTGAAAAATCCAGCCAGTTGGTCAGAATCAATAACCTCTACCTGATGGCGGAGTAAAATCTGAAGCTCGACTAACCGCAAAAGTGTCTGCTCAACAGTTTGCGAATTAACGGGTGAGCCATCTACAGGAAGATGCTGCATCAACGTATGATACACCGTCCCCCGCTCGGCTCCGGTCAATTGTTTCTCCTCCATGAATTTGGGCCGACGCAGATGCAATTTAAAGGACGATTCTCCATCCATCATTCCACCGTTCTCCGACTCCACGAAAACCTCAGATTGTTCTTCAACTTCCTCCATCAACCGTAACGACTGATGCTCTTGCATGGCTAGCAATGTTTTCAGCTCGGTAACCGATGTGCTGGCAGCCAATTGCGTTGCTGCTTGATGAGGATATGTCCATGAGAGCCGTTTATCCACTTCACGAAGCAGCTGTACACCCTCTTGCTCCCCTATTGTCATTACATTTTCCTCACCGATGTCTCGTGGTGTTGCATCTTGTGTATCGTCGATCATCTCTTCTTCAGTTGAGAAAGGAAACAGCTCCACAGGCTGAACTGCTTTTAGGGCAGCAATTCGATGTTTCCGCACTTCTGTCATGCCGTCTTCTTCACCAAGCGTCTGATGCACAAATACCTCCCGGGATACTTGATCAGCAGAAATGACGGAAATGCCCCAGCGTGATTCATCATCCACAAGACAGGCAGCATATGAATCAGCGCCTCCCGCAAGTTCACGCAGCAAAGCAGCGTCTGGATGTCTCATCAGGGATGGACCGATCCAGTCCAGATAACTCCGTCCGGCTGCAAGCAGATAGTCAGGCAATACCCGTTCCGGACTGTCCTTAATCTGAGACCAGGCCACTGCCTTTTTAACAACATCTTTCACCGTTCCAACCAGAATCATTTTCTCTTTTGGACGGGTCAGAGCCACATAGAGCACCCGCATCTCTTCGGCAAGCAGCTCAAACTGGGCACGACGACGAATCGCCAGATTCGCCAAGGTTGGATAGGCAACCCGATTCTCACGATCTACAAACCTCGGGCCAAACCCCAGCTCCTTATGCATCAGAAACGGCGAATTCAGATCCTGCTGATTGAACATTTTGGATATGCCCCCGACAAAAACAATCGGGAATTCCAAGCCCTTACTCCGGTGAATCGTCATGATGCGTACAGCATTGTCCTGCTCACCAGAACCACCTGCTACAGTCCCTAGATCTCCCCCGTTCTCACGCAGTCTGGACACGTAGGTCAGGAAGCGGAACAATCCACGATTGGCCGTTGCCTGCTCATATTGCCGCGCGCGATCATATAAGGCCTTCAGGTTACTTTGACGCTGCATGCCTCCAGGTAGGCCGCCAACCCAGTCCAGATAACCCGTTTCCCGATACATGCGCCAAATGAGTTCGCTCAAGCTGCCTTGTCTGGCTTCAAGCCGCCACTGTTCTAACTGACGCATAAAACGAATTAACTTTTGTTGCAGCTCTGTGCCGGTAGCGTCTCTCCTATCCGCATCCTCGCTAATACGTCCATCCATACTTGCATCTGTACGAGCACCCATAACCTCATCTGTCTCTGCATGTACAGGTTCGATAACCTCTGCTTCGGCGGATACCGCCGATTCCAGTTGCCCCTGTTCAAGCTCTGACCAGACTTCCGGCCATTGCAGCTGGATTGCAGATGAATCATGATTCGAAGCTGGCTCACCATGCCCGAGAACCTTCAACGAACCAGTGAATGCTCCTGCAGCTGATACAACAGCATCGTAGAAAGACTGTCTTTTGTCGCCAAGGCGAATCTGAGCCAGTTCCTCTTCATCCAGTCCAACAATCGGCGAACGAAGCACGGAAGCAAGCGGTATATCCTGCCTTGGATTATCCACAATCTGCAGCAAGGACAACATTACTTCCACTTCCGTTGCCTGAAAATACCCTTTGCTCTGCTCCCCTCCGGCTGGAATACCCTGCTGTCTGAATTCCTCAATCATGAGTGGTGCCCACATCAGGGCAGAACGCAGCAAAATAACAATGTCTCCGTAACGCGCAGGGCGCATGGTTTGAAGAGCTTTATCATAAACATTGAGGGCTGGTTTATCCGTATCCCCGACCATTTCACGAATACGGCGAGCCATGGCCCGGGCCTCCAGCTGAGCGGTTTCGAGCTCGGCACTCTCCAGCTCGGCAGAAGGCAGCGCATCCCCATTCTCGTCCGTATTTTCCGTGAGATCAGGTCCTCCGCCTTGACGATCGATCAGCATGAGTTCAGGTGTGTAAGCCTCATCTCCAAGCGTCTCTGCCGGGAAAGTAGCCCCATAAGCGAGCTGAGCCCGCTCATCATAGGCAATCTCGGCTACCCCTTCATTCATAAGCTGCTTGAATAACATATTGACCGAATGGACTACTTCTGCACGACTGCGGAAGTTACGCGCAAGATCAATACGTCTTCCTGCATGCAACGACCCACTTTCTCCATCCCCATCCATGTCCGAATTCGCTGCGTATTGACGGTACTTGTTCAGGAACAGACCGGGTTCAGCCAGTCGAAAACGGTAAATACTCTGTTTTACATCACCAACCATGAATCGGTTTCCTGGATTTTCTCTGGAAATCAGTCTGACGATATCTTCCTGTACCGTATTGGTATCCTGATATTCATCCAGCAGCACTTCATCGAAACGTGCCCGGTATTCCATTGCTGCATCCGATGGCATGGACAGTTCAGGCGTAGAATCCTCATGGCGCAAAATATGAAGACAATAATGCTCCAGGTCATTGAAATCGACCTGACCGCGCTCCTGCTTGGCCTGTCGATATCGCTCTCCAAATGCACTGACCAGCTTGGACAACTCTTGCATTAGTGGTGCCGCCTGCTCGAGCTCCTGCCAGAAAGAAAAAGCACTTCTGCCAAACAACGACCCTTTCAGGTCTGTAACGGCTTTTTTCGCAGCCTCGCGCAGTTCCTTAACCTGTTCTTGCAACCCCGGGTCCGTCTGGTCCTTTTTACAAGGTTTCAGCTTGCCAAAAGCTGCTGGCTGAAATACTTCGGGCAATCTTTCCCAAGGCATCACCTCAACAGCTGACAGAAGCTCCTCTACCATCACCAAATCTTCTTTTAACGTATCTGCATAAGGTTTCGGACCTTCCGGCTGCATCGATATGCTGATCCCTTGACGCAGCAAACCAGCAGCACCACTCAGGGCAAGAGCCGCATCACGCAAAATACTCTGAACCCATGCAGAATGTCCAAGTGCCTCGACACTTTCTACCTGAAAAGCAGATGCCATTTCCGAAAGCCAATGATCCGGCCAGGAATGACTGCGTGAGAAATCATACAAACGCTGCACAAGTCGATGCATCGCATCATCGTTTCGTTCCCCACTGAACCAATCCACCAATTCACGGAATGTACTGCCTTCGTCTTCTTCTCCATACTTTTCTTCAAACAACTGTTCCAACAATTCCTGGCGCATGATCTCAGCTTCATTCTCGTTCAAAATACGGAAGGCCGGGTTTAGCGGTATTTGCTGATAATATCGTCGAATGACCTCCATACAGAATGAATGCAGTGTCGTAATAGATGCACGCCCAAGCAATGACAGTTGTTTGCGTAGATGTTCTTCAGCAGGCTGTTCTTCAAGTGCACGTTCCAGTGCTTCTCGAATCCGCTGCTTCATCTCGGCCGCAGCAGCTTTCGTAAATGTAGCGACTAGCAAACGATCTACGCTGAATCCGCGGGAAGGGTCTGCGATCTTGCGAATAATCCGTTCAACCAATACAGCCGTCTTACCGGAACCTGCTGCTGCAGCAACCAGGATGTCTTCCCCACTCTGTGAGATGGCACTCCATTGGTCATCACTCCAGAAGCTCCCCTCCGGTTTTGGCATATTCGTCATGATGTTTCCCCTCCCTTGCCGTGAGACAGCATGTCCCAGATTTGCTGTTTGCCCGGTTTGGACAACAGATTATATTCATTACCTTCGATATTTTCATCAAATTGACAGACTGGCTTGTAAGGACAGAAGGTGCATGCAACCTCCTGCTGGATACGGTAAGGTTCAATCGCCACATCCCCATCCGTAATCCGTGTGCCAATCTCACGTATATTGCTGCGAACGGAAGCCAGCAAGGTATCCCATTGCTCAGGGGTAGCTACAGCAGCACTGCTATAAAAGCTGCCATCTGCCTTAAGTGCAACCGGAATAATGGCTGAATAGCCTTTGTCCAGGGTATTGTCCATTTGAGCGATCGCATCCCGGTCCGCCAGCAGCAAGCCCTTCATTTTGAATCGTTTCAGCAGTTCTTGTCCTGCCTGCTCAGAAGTCATGCCATTTGCGGATTGAAGCAACGGATTATGCACATGGAAATAGAGTGTTCCTCCAGGCATCGCCGATTCTCCAAGCCACTCCTCGGCAGAGCTAAGCAGCACCTCCAGGTACGTGAGCATCTGTAATGACAGGCCATAATACACTTCATGCAGTTTGAGATCGGTTTGACTCGATTTATAATCAATGACTCGCAGCAATAGGCCGTTCTCTCCTTCTGCCACATCCACACGGTCGATCCGACCCACGATCTCCATCACACAGCCATTTTCCAATTCAAAACGCAGCGGCGGCAGGGGTTTGCCTGGTCCAAAATCAAGCTCTAATCCAATTGGCTCAAAGCTTCCCCGTCTGGACTGTTCACCCAGAATAACCGACGCCCGGCTAACGATATCCTTCAGCTTCCGGAAGATGTAACCATACCGTTTCGTGCTAAGCAAAATCTCTCCCTGCAACTGTGGTGCAATCTGCTCCACAGTGTGCTCCGCTTCCTTGCGACATTCATCTGGAGACAGACTGCCCCAGCTGCGATTCTGCTCACGCAAACGTATGGCAAGCTGACTCAAGGCAGCATGGAACAATTGTCCAATATCAGGAGCTTGCAAGCGGTACAACTGGCGCTCTTTCAGTCGCAGCCCATGGGAAGCAAAATGGGAGAACGCACACGCTACAAAACGCTCCATTCGGGAGACACTCGTCCTTACCTCTGTACCATATAATCTACGACTCGTAGCGGTACGAAGAGGTAACGCCCGATTGCGATAAAAGACAGATCCAAGCAATTGCTCCAGCCGAGGTCTGCTCATCTCCTGAGAGACATGCCAGTTATAGATCGCCCACCACATTTCAGGAATATCTTCTCCACGACGCCATCTGCGCAATTGTCCGATGAGATAAGAGAGGCTCTGACTAGGATGGTTAACATAAGACCAGTGTACCTCTTTATCATCCGTAACCGGTGGCTGGGCAAGTAATGGCTGCTCATGCAGACCAAACATCTTCCGTACATGTCGTACAATTTCCGAGGGCAGTAGTGTTTTCCCTTCATCATCTGCGACAGGATAACTCAGCCACAACTGCTGGCTCGCCGCGGTCAGGGCGGTGTATATCAAGAAGCGTTCGTCCAGCATTTGTCTTGTGGCTCCCGGCCCAAGCCCCAGTCCTCTCTCTGTCAATAACAGCCGTTCCTGCTCCGTTAATACGCCATCATCCTGAGGCACAGCAGGCAGTTCACCATCTACTGCACCCAGAATAAATACGTACTTGATACCCTGAAGACGTGTACGATCCATCGATCCAACCAACACTTGATCAAGCGCTGGAGGAACAAGTCCCAGCTTAAGTTCGGTTAATCCGGTCTCCATTAGCCCGGCAAACAGATCGATATCCAGCCGTTCGGCCCCCATCATATCAACCATCTGATCTAATAGATCTAGGACAGCACCCCACATTTGACGATGCTCTCTCGACCGTTCCGGGTCACCCTGGGCCTTGGCTTCTGCAGACATCTGATCCAGCTTCCAGGGAATCTCGGCATCTTCCAGCAACCTGTAAAGCGCCGCACATTGGTCTTTAGCTGTCTTTGCCTTGCTCATTCGTTTCTCAAAAGCACCCAGTGGATCAACAATCACCGTTCGGCATTTTTCCATTAAGTACAGCATTTGTTCCCGGCCCCGGCTGCGGACATCCTGATCGTTGTCTTCCAGGGACAGGCTGGGTACATACTTCCATGGCTTGCCATCTGTCCAGCGGTATCCGTGAATTCCGCAAGCCAAAATATAATTTTCGAGTTGGTCCATATCTTCACGCGTGATGGAACCGTCCCGTGGAAGCAGCAGATCCGTTTTCACGCAGCGAAATACATCCTCATAACGCCAGCGGCGGCGAACGATATCGAGTGCTGAACGAATAAATTCCGATAATGGATGATGTAGTTCATTTCTTCTCCGATCCAGAAAGACAGGCACGCCATAGTCCCTGAACAGGGGCTCAGCAATGTCGGCATATGTATCCAACTGACGAACAAGCACTGCCATATCTCGATAACGCGCACCTTCAGCTTGCGCCAGACGACGCATCTCACGAAGTGCTCCTTCCATCTCAGCCCGCCGGTTCTCAGCTGCATAAAGCCTGACACCTGCATCACGTCCCTCACTCTTCCAGCGAACTCTGCGATCAAAGCCAGCCTCCAAATGCGCCGGCCCAGGACTGCCTTCATATCTTGGCAAAACTTCCGGTTGAAGCACGGTTGTTTCATTAAGAACTCCCAGATCTTCAGCCATGCCTTTGAGACGTGCGTATGCAGTCGCTGTGGGATGGAACAGCTCCAATTCTCCAGGAAGTGCGCCGTGATCGTAAGCACGATCCAATGTCAATGCAATTGTAACGGAAGAAGCTTGCAGCATCAGTCTTCCAATGACACTCATTTCCTGTGGGGTAAATCCCTGAAATCCATCAATCCAGATCTGTGCATCTTGCAGCATTGTGCTCTCTGGTAATCGCTCTGTCAGTTCAGTCAACGTGTCTTCATCATCGATATATAGTTCGGTTAATTCCTTTTCATAGTCACGGTATATAAGTAGCAAGTCATGCAGCTTGTCTCCCAGAATCGGTGCAGAAGAAGATGTATTCCATGCGGAAAGTCCTTCTTCCAGTGAAGTAGGGTCAAGCTCATAACGTTTAAACTCACTGTATAAATCATTTAAGTCCCCTATAAATCCCAGCTGACTGCCCGATGCTCCAAACAGCTTCAATTCTTCCTTACGACGCTGGAGCACTTTGTAGAGCAGCATTTTTTTGCCTTCAGCTCCAATGGGAATACGAGCAGAACCACCTGCCTCCTGCATTACCCGATAGGCCAATCGGCGAAAACCAAGCACTTCAGCACGCATGGTACCTTTAATAGCACCTGAAGAAACCAGTGACTGTTCGGTTCGAAACGAACTCTGTTCCGGGACGAGCAGAATCAGTGGTTTACCTTGCGGTTCCTTTTGAAGCAGGGTTGTGATTTCCCGGGTAATCAGCGCACTCTTACCGCTGCCTGCCCGGCCAATAATAAAGCGTACAGACATGTTTAATCCTCCAAATCATCACGAACAAGATTTTAATTCCCAGTATAACATATCTGACTTGGTTCGGAACATACGTTTGCCACTATCAGGCAATTCCGATGACATCTGTGCAGCATAGAAAAAAGCCCGCAGCTTATGAAAACTGTGGGCTCTTTGCGTAAATGCTGTTCGATTTAAATGGAAATCGTTCGATTAATTCTTTTTGCTGCGCACTTCGAAGATGGCAAATTTCAGGTAATGACCTTCGTCAACGCCCAAAATTTGTGGGTGGTCCTTACCAGCTGCTTTCCAGTCGATTAAACGCAGCACTTTGCCTGCATCCTCGGCTGCATCCGCAATGGTTTCCAAAAAAAGATCCGGACGCATGTGGTATGAACAGCTTGCCGTTACCAGATACCCGCCTTCATTTACCAGCTTCATTCCTTGAAGATTGATGTCCTTATAACCACGGCATGCACCTTTGACTGCTGATTTCGTTTTGGCAAAGGCTGGCGGATCGAGGATGACCACATCAAATGTTTTGCCACCGGCTGCAAGCGCTTTGGACGTATCCACTTTCTGTTCGCCAGCACGCGCACGTACGTTACGCTCATCGAGGCCTTTCACCTGCTCACGCAAGTATTGGAATGCATCCGCAACGACAAATTCGACCCGGTCAGTGAAACCGTTCAGCTCAACGTTGGTCCGTGCACTTTCAATCGCATGCTCTGAGATATCAAGGCATGTTACTTTTTTGGCTCCATATTTGCAGGCGTTCAATGTGAAGCTGCCTGTGTGGGAGAAACATTCCAGCACAGTGGCTCCGTCCCAATAAGGGAACGTCACAACCTTGCCGCTTTTATTGACAGGAAGCAACTGCTGCGTACCATCCTGCTCGGTCTGTTGGAGCGTAATGCCACTCTTGTAACCCCAACCCTTCATAAGCGGTTCGATGGCTGCACGATTCTCACGTTGGTCGAAGAAATACCCTGTCTTCTGGCCTTCCACGATATCCACCTTAATGAGCAATCCGTTCTCTGTTACCGTGACATGCCGCGGACAATCCCCGTACAACGGTCCTTTCGTCTGCTCCAAGCCTTCCAGTTCACGAATGGACACATCACTGCGTTCATAGATGCCTTCTGGCTGCATCACTTCAACAAGAGCTTGTACGATCGCTTCGCGGCAGCGGTCCATGCCGAGTGTGAGCAACTGAACAACGAGGATGCTGCCAAAACGGTCAACGATCAGACCTGGCAGAAAATCAGCTTCCCCATAAACGAGACGGTATGCCTCCCCATCCTGGATAAACCGCTCCCGGTGGCGCAAGCAATCGCGGAAACGCGCTGCAAAAAACGCGGTGTCCATCTGTTCAAACTCCAAAGGCTGATAGGCCACGACTCTAACTGTGATTTGAGATGCAGGATTATAGTATCCTGTCGCGAGATAGCGACCTTGGTGATTCAATACGTTCACCAGATCTCCCGGCTCGGGGTTTCCTTCAACAGAGGCAATTTCATTGTTATATATCCATGGATGTGCATGTTCAAGCCGCTTTTTGCGGCTGCGTTCCAGTGTAACTGATGGCAAGATAGATCCACTTCTTTCATAGTTAGTTGTTTAAAAGATAGGTTTAGTGCAAAGGTGACCACTACGGGGATGGATTGGACTTTCGATCGCTGTTGTCTCCAGATTTTTTTGATTCCCTTTCTCAAAAGGGAAAATCCGGAGTCAAAGGCGAACACTTCGCTTCTTCAGTTCCAATTCCATCCCCTTCGCTACGTTTGCAGAATCTCCGTATCTTTTGATCCCTATTGATTCCAGAATTCCGTTAGCCTGTCATGGTTGTCCTTATTTACTCATAGGATGAGAATAAGGATATGCACGGAAGGAATGATGTTAACTCATGTTTAGAGATGTTGTGCTGCCCCTGTTATACGGGCTTCTTATCTTTT
This sequence comes from Paenibacillus sp. FSL K6-0108, assembly GCF_045040695.1. Taxonomy (NCBI): domain Bacteria; kingdom Bacillati; phylum Bacillota; class Bacilli; order Caryophanales; family Paenibacillaceae; genus Paenibacillus; species Paenibacillus sp. FSL K6-0108. The sequence continues at coordinate 5,447,215 of NZ_CP150288.1, forward strand.
TTGGCGGGATGAAGCTGATGGAAACAGCCTTACAGCGGATGGCCGGGCCCATGCTGGCAGGATGGCTGGGTCGGGCTACCTCTGCTCCCTGGAAAGGCATGGCCTTCAGCGCAGGCGCTACAGCCTTGCTGCAAAGCAGTACTGCCGTCACCGTACTCACCATTGGACTGGCGAACGCGAGATTGATTACCTACGGTCGTACACTCGGTATCATTCTTGGAACCAACATCGGGACGTGCCTGACCACCGAGCTGGTCGGACTGCAGATCGGGCGGTTTTCCCTGCCTCTGCTTGCCTTGTCCCTGACAGGCTGGGCCGTCTTTGTAGTCCTTGGTGAACGAAATCAGATCGCTCCTGAACGCACACGTCGTACGCTTTTTACCCTGCAGTACAGCTTTCTCGCGTCAGCCGGATTTGCACTCGTCATGACAGGTATTCAAGTGATGCAATCCATTGCCGTTCCCCTGCGAAGTATGGGCGTATTCCAGTGGTTTCTGGATCGCTCAGCCGACAGCTTGTGGTGGGGCTTTCTGGCTGGTGCCTGTCTGACGGCACTCATTCATAGCAGCGCAGCCGTCATCAGCATGGCGATTACGCTTGCTGCCACAGGCGTACTGCCTGTGGAGATCGGCATCGCCATTGTGATCGGGTCGAACGTGGGGACCTGTATCACCGCCGTGATTGCTGCCGCTGGCGGAGCATCCGCAGGCAAATTTGTCGCAGCCTCCCATGTTGTATTAAACATAGCGGGAGCGCTGCTGTTTATGCCGCTGATCGGCCAGCTGCATGCAGCTTCGGCCTGGCTGTCAGCGGATAACGGGGCACAGATTGCGCATGCCCAGACCCTTTTTAACGTCATCAGTTCACTGCTTGCCTTGCCGTTCTGTTATTTGCCGATTTGGCACAAAAAGCCACCGGTCTCCACCCCAATGGCGAAATCACCTGTGGCCTGATGTTCATAACTCTCTCAACGAATAGCAGCACTGCAACATTCAAAAGAAAACAGCTATACGTTAATGCCTAATTTGTTCAGCGCTACACGTAAAATGTCATCGTTATTATCGTATCCACTGTGCTGCTGTCTGGACCAAGCTTCTTCCGGAGCGTACCAATCCACACCTTTGATTTCTTCAATCTGAGGCTGCAGGTCACCGCTTTCCGCTTCGACGAGATAATAATGAACTTCCTTGTCCACCGGACCAAACTCAGCATGCTGATACGTATAAGCAATGATATCGACGGGTTCTACAATTCGGCCGACCATGCCTGTCTCTTCCAGAATCTCACGAAGCGCGGTCTGTTCTACCGTTTCTCCATCTTCCATCTTTCCTTTGGCGAGAGTTGTTTTGCCGTAGCGATCTACAATCAATTGAATTTGAAGCTTTCCGTCTTCTCCCGTGCGGTAAACGACTCCGCCTGCCGAAATTTCTTTTTTGTTCATGTTGCTCTCCCCCATTACGGAATTGTCTTCATCTTTTTTTGGAAAAAGAAGGACCTCATCTCCACGGGTACGCTCCCCAAGGAAATGAAATCCTTGTTTCTAACGCCTCGATTACATCGCAGCGGACTTGAGATTTTCTTCTAACACACGAACCAGGGTAGCCTGGCTTTCATTCACACCCGCTTCGGTCACTTTGACACGGCATACCTTGCCGACCATATCCATGGAACCATCAAAGACCAGCTGAATGTAGTTGTCACTGTATCCGTGCAGTTTACCACTGCCTTCACGGCCCTTGGCTTCACCTTCAGGAATGACATCCAGTACTTGCCCCACAAACTGCTTGGCGTAGGCCAGCTGCATCTGTTCGGAGAGCTCAATCAGTTCATGCACACGTGCATTCTTCACTTCTTCATCCACCTGATCTTCCATACGTGCTGCAGGTGTTCCTGTCCGTTTGGAATATGGGAATACGTGCATTTCGGAAAAACCGATTTTCTTCATCAGTTCGTAGCCGTTACGGAACATCTCATCCGTCTCACCCGGGAAGCCAACAATTACGTCGGTTGTAATCGCTACATCCGGCATCGCTTCCCGAATACGAAGCATTTTATTGTAAAACTCTTCGGTCGTATATTTACGACGCATGCGTTTCAGTACGGCATCATCGCCCGCTTGCAGCGGAATGTGGAAGTGGCGCACTAGTTTGTCTGAACGTTTAATCACATCCAGCATCCGATCATCAATCTGGCTTGCTTCAATCGAGCTGATCCGAATACGCTCCAGACCTTCCACTTTGTCCAAGTCCCATAGCAGATCCGTCAGATCGTAATTTTCCATGTCATCCCCGTATCCACCGGTATGTATGCCTGTCAGGACAATTTCTTTATATCCGGCGTTCACGAGTTGATGAGCCTGTTGGATGATGCTGTTTGCTTCCCGGCTTCGGGAAAGTCCACGCGACCACGGAATAATACAGAATGTGCAGAAGTTATTGCAGCCATCCTGAATTTTCAGGAATGCGCGTGTACGATCAGCAAAATCCGGTACGTCCATCTCTTCAAATACCCGTGTCTTCATAATGTTGCGCACCGCGTTAACAGGCTGACGGGATTCCTGAATTTCCTTGACATATGGCAAAATTTTGTCCCGATCCTGTGTACCGATGACCAGATCCACACCAGGGATGTCCAGAATCTCTGCCGGAGAAGTCTGCGCGTAGCAGCCAGTTACGGCTACAATCGCATCCGGGTTGCGCCGAATGGCACGACGGATAATTTGACGGCTCTTTTTGTCGCCGGTATTGGTTACTGTACAAGTATTAATCAAGTATACATCCGCTGTCTGTTCGTCGAAGTCTACCTGATCATATCCTTCGTTTTTGAACAATTGCCAAATCGCCTCTGTATCATAAAAGTTAACTTTGCAGCCTAAGGTGTAAAACGCCACGGATGGCATAATTACATTCCCCCCATTTCTCCGGATTCATATAAGACACAAGTTAGCGCCGCCATTCCGGCCGTCTCGGCCCGCAAGATGCGTTTGCCCAGTCCAACGGATACAGCACCAGCCTGATCAGCTTCAATCGTTTCCTTCTCCGAAAATCCACCTTCAGGTCCAACAACGATCAACACTTCAGCACTTGCATCAGGTGCAAGCTGCTCCACAAACGGCTTCAATGCGTCTCTTAACTGCTTGCCGTTTTCCTTTTCATAACAATAACATACCAGACTGTAGCCCTCAAAAGAAGATAGCAGCCCTTTCCAAGAAAGTGGCTGCTCGACGGATGGAATGCGGTTCCGATGGCTTTGTTCAGCGGCTTCCTTGGCGATTTTCCGCCAACGATCCAACCGTTTGCCTTCTTTCTTGGCATCATATTGCACAATTGTACGCTCAGACAGGAAAGGAACAAATGAAACTGCTCCGATTTCTGTACATCTTTGAATGACCGTCTCCATCTTATCGCCTTTGGGCAAGCTTTGAGCCACGGTTACACGTATACGTGCTTCATGGTCCATCTTGAGAGGTTCCAGAATATTCGCTGTTACTTGCTGGGCTTCGATGCTTTCAATCTCCACCAAAGCTTCTTTGGAGTTTCCATCACTGACAATCAGTTTATCTCCAGGTTTACCGCGCATCACTTTACCAATATGGCGCGCATCATCACCTGTGATGACTACGGTATGTTCATTAAACTGTTCTGCAGATACAAAATAACGCTGCATTAGTCTGTCCACCCATTCTATCCTGTTATGACTGGAATTCACCCCGCCAGATGGCAGGCGTGAATCCAATCGCCACAGATGATCATACAACTTTTATGTCCTTCTGACCAGTATTTCAGTCCCATACACTATACGTTTCTAACGATATAAACCGATGATTAGCCTTGCCAGATCCAGATACATATTCTGGGCAAATTGATATAAAGGTTGAATCGTCGCATTTTGCAATGGAGGAATAACAAGGATCAACAGGAAAATAAATATGGACCATTGCTCTACCCCTTGCAGTTTGCGGCTGATTGAAGGCGGCAGTATATCCTCCAGAATTCGATATCCGTCCAATGGAGGCAACGGAATAAGATTAAAGAGAAAAAGGAAAAAGTTCGTCAGGTTAAATATGGAAAAAAACATGGAGATTGCGGTAAGCAACCTTTCATTCTCAATGCCACCCAATGCCCCCGAACCAACCAGGGACGCATAGATGATCGTACCGATGATCGCGAGCAGCAGATTGCTCAGAGGCCCTACTGCGGATACAATGACACCCATTAATCTCGGTTTATCGAAGTTGGCCCGGTTAACAGGAACTGGTCGTGCCCAACCGAACCCGGCAATAATGAGCAATAACACACCAAACAAGTCAAAATGTACGACCGGATTCAACGTAACCCGGCCTAGCAGCTTCGCTGTTGGATCGCCAAATTTGTTGGCAAAATAGGCATGAGAAAATTCATGCACCGTAAAAGCAATCAGGATCGTCAACAAGAAAAACGGAAGTTGATCCAGCGGATAACGAAAGAACGAGTTTAAGTCCATCGCTTACCTCTTTCTGGCCACAAACGCGATCCAGTCCTCATCGCGATGCACCGAACTGATTTCGAAGCCGGAAGCAACGAGCGCATCATGGACAAGCTGCTCTTTATTTTTCCAGATGCCTGAAGTAATATAAACGCCGCCAGACTCAAGCGCATGATAGACATCGTCCACAAACAGCATAATAACCTCGGCCAAAATGTTGGCAACGATAACTTTCACCGGAAGCTTCACACCCAGCGCAGGGTCCTGACTGCCAAGAACAGACAGCAGATCACTCTCTTTAACCGTTATTTGTTTCCCCAGCCCATTCAGTTCCACATTTTCCTTGGCACTTGCTACCGCAACCGGATCGAGGTCCAGCGCCAGCACATGTTTTGCACCGAGGTGGATAGCTCCAATAGCCAAAATGCCTGAACCAGTACCTACATCAATGACTTCCTCGCCACCTTGAATGACCGATTCCAGTGTACGCAGACAAAGCGAAGTGGTTGGATGTGTCCCCGTACCAAAGGCCATGCCTGGATCAAGCTCAATAATTTTTTCATTGGCGTTTATTGGCGTATACTCTTCCCACGTCGGTTTAATGGTTAGACGTTCCGAGACACGTACTGGCTTGAAGTATTGCTTCCAGGCGTTGGCCCAGTCATTTTCATCCACTGTTCGAGTCTCAAAACGAACCTCACCCGTCTGGATATCAAATTCGGAAAGTTGCTCGATGCGCGGGCTTACTTCCAGTTGCAATGCATCCATGTCCGAACCTTCGGAGAAGTAGCCTTTAATGACCGCCAATCCTTCAGGAATATCATTCAAAGGGAACTCGTACCACTCGCCATACGTCGTATCGCGTTTTTTATTTAAAGTACCGGACTCTTCAATCGAGACCCCTCCAGCACCTGCTTCATGTAAAAAATTCGAAATCATCTCCACAGCTTCTTCTGTGGTATGTATTGTTAGTTCATGCCATAACATACTTCGTTTTTCCTCCTCATTTTTCAAACATCCCCACCATTGTACTACACAAGCGAGCAGGAGTACAAAACCACGGCAGTAAAAGAAACAACAAAAACAGGATACCCGCAGCTTTCACGCTCGAATACCCTGTTTTAATTCTGACATGACTCGATTAAGTTGTTAGTAAAAACGTCCACCATTCTGGGTAATCATCTCTGCAGCTTGTGGGAGAGAGTCACTGGATACGGATACGGTCAGCAAGATTTCTTGCTTGGACCTGCCTTCAGAGCCAGCTTCCGTATCGTCATACACTTGTCCACCCGACAATACTTCGGTTTCGTCGCTAATGAGGGAAAGTACATTCAGCTCACCACTGAATCCCCCAATCACAGCCATGGTCGAGTTATCCCTGCCATCAGACGCTTCTGAATCCATTGAAGACGAGTCATTCAGACTCTCGATACTCAGTTGGTTCGGGTGCAGCAATTCCAGTGCTCTGCGTGCAGATTCAGCCTCGGACCAGCTCGTAAACACCGCTTCGATAATCACTGCAGAGCGATCTTCAGTCATGAATCTCCCGACCCTGACGACGATCAGCCGCTTCACTACGGCGCAAAGCCTCTATATCTTCATGATCTGCAGCTTCAGCACTGAATTCCACATCCTCATTTTTGGCGGACTGCATTCGTTTCATCTTTTCCGTTTTCGTCAAAATCTTGCCTGGACGTTCATGTTCTGCCATCGTTATGCTCCTCCTTCAAATTGTATAAGTCCAACTAAGTGTATTTACACTGGCACTCCGATGACAGAACAACCTTCCGATCGCTGTTATCCCCAGATTTTTTTGATTCCCTCCCTTAAAAAGGAAAATCCAGGGATAGCGTATGCTTCCGAAGTAGCTTTCTTGCGAAAGCTTTCAGGCGAACGCTTCGCTTCTCCAGTTTTTTTCTGTCCTCTCCGTTATCGTGTAAATGTTTTAGTTGAAACTTACATGGATTTTAAAACTAAATCATACCGCCGGCTTGTTCGATAATGGATAGAGCGCGGTGATGTACTGCCTCGTCAACAACGACTGTCAGTAATACATCTCTGCCTGTCGGACCCTCTTGTCCGCCATCGCTCATACCGCTCGCAGAAGGATCTGCTGCAGCCATGATTCCCGCGCTGACATTCGTGCCTAGAGCTCCTGGTACCCAAGAAGAAAAGCTGCCTGATACGCCTGGTGTATAGGATGCTCCGCTTGGCCCGACACCCGCATAACGACTGAATCGATTGATCGACAGGTCTTCCACTCGCAATGCCTCCAGTTTTTTGGCTGCCCCTTCCGCCTGCTCCGGGCTATGGAAATAAGCCAAAATATTTTTCTCAGTCATCCGATTCACCTGCTTCCCTAGTTTCGGCATATCAGTAAACCACTGAATGCTCATATCTGGTATCTTTCCGCAACCGTGCCCTTATTATGCAAAAAAGGACACCCTGCGGAAAAACCGCTGTGGTGTCCTCTTTATATTAAAATTTACGACTCAGTCTCCACGGAAGGCCCGTTTCACCCGGTCAAAGAAGGATTGCTCATGCTCATGAGTTTGTTCTCCATCCAGTGCAGCGATTTGACGAAGCAGATCTTTCTGCTCATCATTCAGCTTGCTTGGTGTAACAACAACCACTTTTACATGTTGATCCCCTTGGCCCATGCCGCGCAGGCGTGGAACCCCTTTGCCTTTAAGACGGAAATAAGTTCCGGTTTGTGTACCCGCTGGAATTTTCAACTTCACTTTTTCAGTCAACGTTGGAATCTCAATCTCGTCACCCAATGCTGCCTGAGCAAATGTAAGCGGAATTTCACAGTAGATATCGTCGCCTTCACGCTCAAAGAAATCATGTGATTTCACACGAATGACGATATACAGGTCTCCTGCTGGTCCACCTCGCAGACCACCTTCACCTTCACCAGTCATGCGCAGTTGAGCACCGTCATCCACACCCGCTGGGATGCGAACGTGAATTTTGCGCTGCTTGCGGACTTTACCACTGCCGCTGCATGTTGTACATTTTTCTTCAATGATTTGACCAGAACCATTACAGTTCGAACAAGCACGACGATTGACCATACGGCCAAATGGTGTATTTTGCACGACTTCCTGTTGACCGCTACCTTGGCAGACCGAACAAGTCTTCGGCTTCGTACCCGGTTTGGCGCCTGAACCATGACATGTATCACAGCTTTCGGTACGCGGAATGGTAATGTCGGTTTCTTTGCCGAACACCGCTTCCTTGAATTCGATGGTCATGGTGTACTGCAGATCATTTCCCCGCTGCGGAGCATTCGGATCACGTCGTCCGCCGCCACCGCCAAAGAACATATCGAAGATGTCGCCAAATCCGCCGCCGCCGAAATCACCGCCACCGCCGAATCCACCCTGATTCGGATCGATATGACCATACTGATCATACTGAGCCCGCTTCTGGCTGTCGCTGACTACATCATAAGCTTCTTTTACTTCCTTAAACTTGGCTTCCGCATCTGCTGCCTTGTTTACGTCAGGGTGATACTGACGGGCAAGCTTACGGTAGGCCTTTTTGATTTCCTCGTCGCTTGCATTTTTGCCAACGCCGAGTACCTCATAATAATCTCGTTTTTCAGCCACTCTTCCACCCCCATAACATTCACCTTATCGCACATCGTGACAAAAGGAAAGTCAAAGCACGGAAGACCCGGCTATGACTTTCCCCTCGATCCGAACGTCACCGATGATTAATCCACGAAAAACCGTGAATTAGTTTTATTTTTTATCTTCATCCACAACTTCGTAATCAGCGTCTACGACGTTGTCACGTTTAGCGGAACCTTGCTGCTCTTCAGCACCTTGAGCTGCTTGCTCTTGTGCCTGTGCTTGCTCATACAGTTTAACGGACAGTTGTTGAACGATCTCTGTCAGTTCTTCTGTAGCTGCTTTGATATCTTCCAGATTGTCGGAAGCCAGAACGCCTTGCAGTTTTTCTTTTGCAGCATTGGCTTTCTCAACTTCACCAGCATCTGCTTTTTCGCCAAGATCTTTGATCGTTTTGTCCACAGAGTAGATCAGTTGATCTGCGCTGTTTTTCGCTTCAACGAGCTCTTTGCGTTTTTTGTCTTCTTCAGCGTGCAGCTCAGCATCTTTCATCATTTGTTCAACTTCCTCATCGCTCAGACCGCTGGAAGAAGTGATGGTGATTTTTTGCGTTTTGTTTGTACCTTTGTCTGTTGCAGATACGTTAACGATACCGTTGGCATCAATATCGAAGCTAACTTCGATTTGCGGAACACCACGTGGAGCCGGTGGAATATCTCCCAGCATGAAGCGTCCGAGCGTTTTATTGCCAGCTGCCATTTCGCGTTCCCCTTGCAGGACATGGATCTCAACGCTTGGTTGGTTGTCTGCATAGGTGGAGAACACTTGGGACTTGGATGTAGGGATCGTTGTGTTGCGCTCGATCATTTTGGTAAATACGCCACCTGCAGTTTCGATACCCAGGGACAGTGGAGTTACGTCGAGCAATACGACGTCTTTTACGTCACCTGTCAGTACGCCCGCTTGTACAGCTGCACCCAAAGCTACAACTTCATCCGGGTTAACGCCTTTGTGAGGCTCTTTACCAGTCAGTTTCTTGATCGCTTCCTGTACTGCAGGAATACGCGTGGAACCACCAACCAGAACGATTTTGTCGATATCATTAGCAGTCATGCCAGCATCGCTCAATGCACGGCGAGTTGGTTCAAGCGTACGTTCAACCAGACCAGCAGAGATTTCTTCGAATTTCGCACGGCTCAGATTCAACTCCAAGTGCTGAGGAACGCCGTCAGCTACAGTGATGAACGGCAGGGAAATCGTTGTAGTCAATACGCCGGAAAGTTCTTTTTTCGCTTTTTCCGCTGCATCTTTCAAACGTTGAACTGCTGCTTTATCTTTGCTAAGGTCAATGCCTTGATCTTTTTTGAATTCACTTACGAGATAATCGATGATTACTTGGTCAAAGTCATCGCCACCCAGTTGGTTGTCACCACTAGTCGCTTTAACTTCGAAGAAGCCGTCACCCAGTTCAAGGATGGATACGTCGAATGTACCGCCACCCAAGTCATATACGAGAATCGTTTGGTCTTCGGATTTCTCCATACCGTATGCCAAAGCTGCTGCGGTTGGCTCGTTGACGATACGCAGAACTTCCAAACCTGCGATTTTACCTGCATCTTTGGTTGCTTGACGTTGGCTGTCATTGAAATAAGCAGGTACCGTGATAACCGCTTGTGTTACCGTTTGGCCAAGGTAAGCTTCAGCATCGGATTTCAATTTTTGCAGGATGATGGCAGAGATCTCTTGTGGAGAATAATCTTTGCTATCGATTGTTTCTTTGTGGGATGTACCCATATGACGTTTGATCGAGATGATTGTACGATCCGGATTCGTGATCGCTTGGCGTTTAGCTGTTTCACCAACAACGCGCTCTCCATCTTTTTTGAAACCCACTACGGATGGGGTTGTACGTGCGCCTTCCGGGTTAGGGATAACGACAGCCTCGCCGCCCTCCATTACCGCTACGCAAGAGTTGGTTGTTCCTAAGTCAATACCGATTACTTTGCTCATCGGAAAATTTCCTCCCTCGACAATTTAAATGGATCAGATTGATCCTTATTGGTAGTAGTATTTTTGCTCCTATTCGTGCTCTATGTGTGTACTAACCTTTATATTAAACTTCGGTGGCATCGTACAATCAAGAGTGAACCCATTTCATTCTATAACAGAATTATGAGCTAACTTTAACCATAGCCGGACGAAGTACTTTATCCTTCAGCATATAGCCTTTTTGGACTTCCTCAACAACGATACCTTCTTCATATTCGTCGCTCTCCACTGACATAATTGCCTGGTGGAATTCGGGATTAAACGGTTGTCCTACCGAATTCATTGCAGTCAGACCTTCATTGTTCAGCACAGTTTCCAACTGGCGGAAGATCATTTGGATGCCTTTGGAAAAAGATTCAACTTCAGTACCTTCCGGTACAGTAGCCATGGCACGCTCAAAATTATCAATGACCGGCACCAGTTCGGTGACCAGCTTCATCGAAGCGTACTTTGCCAGTTCTTCTTTTTCCTTCTGCGTACGACGACGGAAGTTATCAAAATCAGCTTGCGCACGGACAAAACGTTGTTGATTTTCCTCAGCTTCCGCCTTCAAACGTGCGATCTCATCTTGCTCCTGATCTGCCATCTCTTCCGCCTGTGCTTCTGCAGCTCCGGCTTCGTTGACAGGCTCCTGCTCCGCTGCTGTTGTTGCTTGCTCTTCCTGTTCTTCTGCTGCGAATGATTGCTCCTCTTTCAAGATGTTCACCTCCTTATATGAATGAAATGGTTCATTCCCTTATTTGAAACGATGCGTTAGCATGGCCGTCAAATCACGGGATAATGTATTTAAAATATGAATGACACGTGCGTAATCCATTCGCGTAGGTCCCAAAATTCCGATGGAGCCCAAAGCCTCTCCATCCAATGAATAGGATGCCGTTATCAGGCTGCAATTGGCGAAGGCTTCATGATCATTCTCGGTGCCTATTCGCACCTGAATACCAGATCCACCCTGCACGGGCATCATCAATTTCATAAGTGTTGGCGTCTCATCCAGCAGGTCAAGAATATCTTTTACCTTTTCAATATCTCTAAACTCTGGCTGGGTCAACATATTGGTGGCACCACTAAGGAACAGACGATTGTCATGCTCGTTATCAAAGGCACTGTTCAGCACCTGCATAACTTCCTCATAACGTGTAATATGCCGTTCCATCTCTTGCCCAAGCTCGGTGTAGAGACGGGACTTTAATTTGTAAATCGGCACGCCGACCAGCTTGCTGTTTAATAAACGAACTACATTCTCCATCTCCGCTACCGAAATTTCGGGTGGAATCTGAACGGTCTTGTTCTCCACCTGACCCGTGTTCGTTACGATGATGGCTACAGCCTCATTTTCATTAAGCGGAAGCAGCTGAAAATGACGAAGTGACGTGTGGAAAACTTCCGGCCCGAGCAGGATCGAAGTATAATTCGTCATATGTGACAAGATGACTGAGGCATGCTGGATAACTTGTTCCATCACATTCAGTTTTTCTGCAAAAAATGACTTCAAATCGTCCAGCTCTTGCGGCTCCACCTGGTTCCAAGGAACCAAATGATCGACATAATATCGATAGCCCTTGTGTGAAGGTATGCGCCCAGCCGATGTATGCGGCTGTTCCAGAAAGCCCATATCTTCAAGGTCCGCCATTTCATTACGGATCGTCGCCGGACTGTATCCAACATCTCCCCTTTTGGAAATGCTCCGGGACCCTACGGGCTCAGCTGAACGGATATAGTCATCCACTATGGCGTTTAGAATCATTCGTTGACGCTCTGTTAACATGGTGAGTATTCCCTCCTCTGACTGTACTGTCCCATGTCGTTAGCACTCCGGTTAGATGAGTGCTAAGCGGTAATACAAAAATACCAAAATGACGTGATCATTGTCAAGTCAGTTTGATGAGTACGCTCATCTATTTATAGTATAGACCAATGTCTTCAAGACATAACAACTTTAACTGTCCATCTCATGAAATAAAAAGAACCGCAGGTGAGACAGAGTGCACTCAGCTCAATCCATACGGTTCATTCATTTTTCAGGCAGATATATTAAGCTCTTTCAGTACGGCAATCTCATCACAGCAATCCTGTTTGCTGCAATGAACACAGTCCGTCCATACTTTTTCCGGGAAAATTTCCTTTTCTACAACGGCAAAACCATTTTTGAGAAAAAAGGAAACCTCATAGGTCAACGCCATAACCTTGGGAATCTGTTGTTTCTCCGCTTCCTGTACCAGGCGGTCCAGCAGCAGTGAGCCAATCCCCATGCCTTTGTGACCTTCAGAGATACCCAGCGATCTGACTTCCACCAGATCATTTCCCAAACGGCAGAGAGATCCACAGCCTACAACCTGGCCATTCACTTCGGCTACAACAAAGTGCTCCAGCTGCCGTTGCAGTACTTCCCGTGAACGCGGAAGCATGATCCCACGCTCTGCGTAGCCCTTAATCATTTCAAATAATGGTTCAACATCTTCCGGTACGGCTTTTCTGCATATGGCCGACATCCCGCTCTCCTCCTATAGAAGCTTTCCAGAGGAAAGCCGACTTCGTAGTTGTATAAATCACACGCTCTGTAAAATCAATATGAATAAATATACAACAGAGCGTATAGAATTTCAAGCTACGAATTCAGCGATATGGATCCGATAAACTCGGCAAAAACGTCATTTCCGAACAGAATACCCTGCTCACTCAAGCGGAAGCCGTCTGGCGTCTTCTCAAGCAGCCCTGCATTCAACATTTTGCCCAAAGGCTTCGCAAACACTTCTTCCATGGACTCCCCGAACTGTTCGATGAATCGCGATGATGAAGCACCCTCCAGCATTCTCAGGCCAACCATCAGATAATCTTCCATTGCCTCGGCACGGCTGATCTCGAAATGATCGAGACGCGGCAGTCCTCCTTTGGAAGCTTCAACATATGGGTTTATACCTTTAATATTCATATGGCGTTCGCGGCCTACATATCCATGTGCACCTGCACCCAGACCGTAGTAGTCCTCATTACGCCAATACGTGATATTGTGACGGCTCTCGAAGCCGGGTTTGGCAAAGTTACTGATTTCGTATTGCCCGTACCCCGCTTCTTTCATACGCTTCATTAATAGAAGATACATTTGGAGCTCGTCATCTTCATGAGGAAGCGGCAGCTGGTTCTTCTGATATAACGTATGGAAAAGGGTATTCTCTTCCACCTTCAGGCTGTATATGGAGTAATGCGGCAGATCCAGTTCCAGTGCTTTGTCGATACTTTCGTTCAGCATCTCAACAGTCTGATTTGGCAAACCAAACATCAGGTCTATGGACAAGTTATGCAATCCAGCTGCTCGTGCATTTTCCAAACTGCGGTATACATCATCTGTATTATGAATCCGGCCAATACCTGTTAGCAGATCATTTTGAAAAGCCTGTACCCCAAAGCTGACGCGGTTCACTCCGCCTTCTTTCATAACGGCGAGCTTCTCCGCATCGGTTGTGCCCGGGTTAGCTTCCATTGAAAACTCAATATCGTCTGCCCAATTCGGGAAATAGGTCTTAACGGACTTCAGGAATACGGCCATTTCGTCCGGTTTCAGTGCAGTCGGCGTGCCGCCGCCCACAAAAATGGTTTTGATTTCTCCCGGCGGATTCGCTTTAACTGTATGTTCCATCTCCCGTTCCAGCGCTTCAAGGTATTGCATAACCGGCTGGTCCTTCAATACGTAGGAGTTAAAATCGCAGTAAAAACATTTATTTGTACAAAAGGGAATGTGAAGATACACCGCTTGGGGTGCACCTGTTTTCCGGCTGTGTGCTGCCAATGTCATGGCAAGGTCCCCCTCTATTTGAAAAAAGGAAAGCCATCCGGCTTCCCTTTCAGCTTGGTTTATTGGTTATTCTGTGTTGTACCCGGTTTGCAAGCAAACGTCTTTAATCTAGTTTGAATACACACATTCTGTGCTGTACCTCAAAAAATCGTTCATCCTTTCATACACAAATTATTGATGTACCGAAAGGCCTCACTTGACGTTTGCAAGCAAACGTCTTTTTAAACGCATTCTCCGATACACAAAATTTGATGTACTAGGAGATTGCGTTCTTAATCATCAATTTTCAGCACCGCCATGAATGCTTCCTGCGGCACCTCTACGTTACCGACCTGCTTCATCCGCTTCTTACCTTCCTTCTGCTTCTCAAGCAGTTTCCGTTTCCGCGAGATGTCACCGCCATAACACTTGGCAAGTACGTTTTTACGCATGGCTTTTACCGTTTCACGAGCTACAACTTTGGTACCCACAGATGCCTGGATCGGCACCTCGAACATTTGCCGTGGAATCAGCTCACGCAGCTTCTCACAGATAATGCGACCGCGGTTATACGCACGATCACGGTGAACGATGAAGGACAGGGCATCGACTTGCTCACCATTAAGCAAGATATCCATTTTCGCCAGATTGGACTGACGATAACCGGACAGCTCGTAGTCGAAGGATGCATAACCTTTGGTGCTTGATTTCAATTGGTCGAAGAAGTCATATACAATCTCGGACAACGGAATCTCATACGTAATGGTAACCCGAGTTGTGTCCAAATATTCCATATTCACATATTCACCGCGTTTATTCTGACAAAGCTCCATAATAGTACCCACATAATCATTCGGTACGATAATCGAAGCCTTTACATACGGTTCCTCAACAAAATCAATTCTTCCCACCTCAGGATAGTTGGATGGGTTATCAATTTGCATAACTTCACCATTGGTCAACGTCACGTGGTAAATTACGCTTGGTGCAGTCGTGATCAATGGAATATTGAACTCACGCTCAATCCGCTCCTGGATAACGTCCATGTGAAGCAGTCCAAGGAATCCGCAACGGAATCCAAAACCGAGTGCACTGGAAGTCTCCGGCTCAAAGCTAAGCGAAGCATCGTTCAACTGCAATTTCTCCAATGCTTCACGCAGGTCAACATAATCCGATGTTTCAATCGGATACAGACCGCAGTATACCATTGGATTAATTTTGCGGTAACCCGGCAAAGGTTCAGGTGTTGGATTTTTGGCATCTGTCACCGTATCCCCGACTTGTGTATCACCCACATGCCGGATACCTGCAACGATAAATCCAACATCACCGACGTTCAGCTCGTCCACAATCGTCATCCGTGGTTTGAAAGCACCCACTTCAATGACTTCAAACGATTTGCCTGTGGCCATCATTTTAATTTTGGAACCGGATTTGATTTTCCCATCGATGACACGCACGTATACAATTACACCCTTGTACGGATCATAGTGCGAGTCAAAAATCAGCGCTTTCAAGGGCTGATCAGGATCACCAACTGGCGCTGGAACACTTTGAACCACTTGCTCCAGAATCTCTTTGATTCCAATCCCGGCTTTGGCTGAAGCCAAAACTGCATTGCTTGTATCCAACCCAATGACATCTTCCACTTCCTGTTTAACCCGATCCGGGTCAGCACTTGGAAGGTCAATTTTGTTGATTACCGGCAGAATTTCAAGATTATTATCCAAAGCCAGATATACGTTAGCAAGCGTCTGAGCTTCAATTCCCTGTGCCGCATCCACAACAAGCAGAGCACCTTCACATGCAGCAAGACTGCGTGAAACTTCATAGGTGAAGTCTACGTGTCCCGGCGTATCAATTAAATTTAATAAATACTCTTCGCCGTCATCTGCTTTGTAAGTCAGTGCAACCGCCTGCAGCTTGATCGTAATTCCGCGTTCCCGCTCAAGTTCCATTTGGTCCAATACTTGCTCTTGCATTTCACGTGTTGTTAGCGCACCTGTGTACTCCAAGATCCGGTCCGCAAGTGTTGATTTGCCGTGATCTATATGTGCAATAATTGAAAAGTTACGAATTTTACGTTGTCTTGCCCGAATGTCAGTCATTCCTTACCCCCAGAAACAGCCTAGTGTCAATCACTTCATTATAACAGTTGATGCAGGGTGCATCAATCCCGCATTGCCTCAACTTTATCATATTCGTCATAATCGCAAACTCCCAGGGGTTTATTTTGCCTGTATTTCATAGCCTTTTATTCAGCCACTCCACTAAATAAGGATACGACCCACTTCATTCCGTTATGAGACAGATTTTGAAGAAGTCCTGCCGTTTTGTCGGCCAGAACGTCGACTGGTGCTTTGCTCTGCTCTGCGCCAAGCACCTGACTCGGTGACATAACAGGTACAACCGGGGGTTCTTTGTCCTCCTGTTGTACGACCGGGGCTGGAACAGACTCGGTAACCGGAGACACCGGTTCAGTTTTCACCACTGCGGGCTTGCCAGCCGAATTATCGCCCCTGTTAAAGCTGCTGCCTGCCAGCTGCATTCCAAACAGAACACCCAGCAACATTAATATACAGATGGAAAACAATCTTTTGCCGAATCTGGACACATTCCTCGCCCCCTGTTATGTTCTCATTTCTTCTATTATTTCACGTAAGAAATACTAGCCAGCTTGTGACTTTTTATCTGCACTTGCTTTGTCCACTTTCTGATCATCCCAGTACACTTCTGCAATCATGTCAGCGAGCACCTTGGATGTCCGCTCCAGTTCAGCAGCCGTATTGTCGATGCCGCCAATCTCAATCAATATGCTGTTGGGAGAAAGAGTCTGGTTGTATTCACCATTGTTCGCTCCGCCGCCGTCCTTGCCCCAGACGCCCCGTGATACCCCTGGATATTTCGCTTCCAGCTTTTTATGAATTTTGGCTGCAAAGGCTTCATTCTGCTGCCAGTTTGGATTCTCATGTCCAATAATAAAATATACTTTGGCATAACCCAGATTATTAATGGTCGTCGTTGTTTTGTTATGACGTTGTGAGTCACGGTGAATATCGATGAGATAGGTAAGATCGTCATTTTGAGCGAGTGCAGCTTTCACTGTCTGACGGGAGTATTTATACGAATAGTTCCAGTTATAGTCCTTGACCTTGGTCGGGTAATCTTCCTGCGCATGCTCCACACCAATCCCCAGCTTCTCCAAACTGTCAGACAAGTAGGTTCCCACTTGAAAAACATTGCCAGTCGATTTACCAGAGGAAGGATTATCACTCTTCGTGCCCAAGAGTGGATTGTATCCTTCACGAGGATGGGAATGGTAGACCAGAATCGCTTTTTTTCCTGTTGCTGGTTTGCTCGGTTCGTCTTTACCGCCACTTTTCGGTGGGGGATCACCCTTTACTTCGCCATCACCCGGATCCTGCGGATCGGATGGATCGGTATGATCCTGACCTGGTGGGATATGCTGCTCGCCACCTGATTTTCCTCCGCCTGTCGAAGCTGTATCAATGAGTCCAGGGCCGGGCTGATAATCTTCTGGAGCTTCAGCTTTTTCATTTCCCGACCCCGGTCTCAGCAGTACGGGTTGATTGGAGCCCATGCCCGGCATTTCTCTGGCGATCAGGCTTTTGGGGTCTTGCGGATTCACATTCGTCAACAGTTGGAATACAAATGAAGTCAGATTTTCACCAGAAAATGCAGATGCCTGTTCCTTCTGAGTCAGATGGGGCACTTCCATGCCGAGCATGTCCACAAAAAAACTGCTTGATACGGCTCCCGCAAATCCTTTCATAGAGGAAACAGGAGAGTTATTCAAATGCTTCTCTGCCATGCCCCCTAGACCGAGTACAACAAAAAACAAGGCAGATATGATCATAAGCAACAACAGCGTACGGCCCATGGCCAGCACGTGCAAACATCTCTTTTTCCATTTACCAATATTCCAGGCCAATATTTTGTTCATTGCTTCTGTCTCCTTCCCTGCTGGACAATGCTTATACTTCAACTCTATGAGCCTGCCAGATTTGATAGAACAGGAAAAAGAAGATTGCACCCCAAAAAAAAGAAAGTCCGATAGATTCGAACCTTCTTCTTAAGAGTTTCAGACATTTAAAATTCACTATCAAAAATAAATCAATGGGTGTAGGCCGCTACATTCTCAGCATTTACCGCATCATGAAGCGCTGCATTTAGACCTGTAGCAATAATGTTGGCCATATCTTCGACAAATTCATCGATTTCTTTGGGAGTAACAATCAGGTCATGACCTAGTGGCTCCAGTACTTCTTTTACCAAACTGAGACGGTCATTTTCACCGATATCGTCCAGCATGCCCATAATCTGTTTCGTCTGATCGGTCTCTTGTCTAAAATGAGTACGCATCATTTCGATGACATTATTCACGATGGTTGACGCATAACATACGGTAGGCACGCCGATAGCTATACAGGGAACACCCAATATTTCACGTGTCAGTCCACGTCGCTTGTTCCCAATGCCTGAGCCCGGATGAATGCCGATGTCTGCCACCTGAATCGTTGTATTGACCCGTTCGAGGGAGCGTGAAGCCAGCGCATCAATTGCAATAATCGCATCCGGCTTCGTTCGATCCACGATCGCTTGTACGATGTCACTGGATTCAATACCCGTTGTACCTAGCACACCTGGCGCAATAGCACTGACTTCCCGATAACCGGGTGCAACCTGATCCGGTACAAGCTCAAAATATTGACGGGTAACCATCAGATTCTCCACGACCAACGGACCAAGTGAATCAGGCGTGACGTTCAGATTGCCCAAACCTACGATCAGCACTTTGGATGTCTTGTTAATTCCTGCTTTAGCCAAAAAATCTTCCATCTCCCGCGTGAATTCAGCCGCCACCCGCTCTTGAAGATCGGTATCCCCGTTACGGAGCGACGGGACCTCCAAAGTGACATAGTGCCCCTTCACACGCCCAATGGCTGTAGCGGCTGCATCATCAAGCACATCAATACGTGTGATGGTGATCCCGTCTTTCTCGTCAACATCTTCCCGCAGCCCAGGAATCGTCTGTTTTTGTCCACCCTGAGCCATTTCCTTGGAGTCAATTGCCAAGTCGGTTCGAACTGTATAATTTTGCAAATCCAGTGTCATCTTTCCCTGCCTCCCTTACTGCATTTGAGCATATTGTGTGGGAAAATGGTGTGCTTTATGCAGGACTACCGAATATGATAGGAAAATCTGTTGCAATTTGCATGCCAGCGTGCTAGAATATTTTAAGTTGTGAAACGTTTGTATTCATGCAAATGCCTTACAGGAGGTGAATGTAATGCCAAACATCAAATCCGCTGTTAAACGCGTAAAAACGAGCGACAAGCGCCGCGCACTCAACGCTTCCCAGAAATCTGCACTCCGTACAGCTGTTAAAGCTGCTGATGCTGCTCTGGTAAGCAACGAAGTTGATACTGCAAAAGCTGCGATTCAAGCTGCTTCCAAAAAGCTGGACAAGGCTGTAACTAAAGGTCTGGTTCATAAAAATGCTGCAGCCCGCAAAAAGTCTCGCTTGGCGAAAAAACTGAACGCTCTTTCCGCACAAGCGTAAGAAGCGTTACTTATAAGATCTAATGGAAAAATCCTGAACAGCACGTGCTTTCAGGATTTTTTAGTATCTGATTCTATAAGCACTCATTTAAAAGAAGAGGCCTCTATTCCGATGATTTCACCGTCAACGAAGTAGAGGCCGTTTTGTCTTTACCATTTAGTATTTACAGTTAAATCTATACTTACGCACCCAGCCTTAACAAGAACATCTCCAATCCCAACACTTTATCCACTGCACCTGTCTTCATCTGATAATCCAGCTCACTGAGATGACTAAGAATCAGCCTCAATCGTTCGGCCTGGAACTTTCGAGCCTGCTCGCCGGCGATCTTCACAGCGTACGGATGCAGACCAAGCTGGCTGGCAATCTGCTGTTGGGAGTAACTCTGCTGGCCTAACTCTTTCACCTGAATCATGATTCGGAATTGACGGGCAATCAACGCTGCAATTTTGATCGGTTCTTCACGCTGCTTCAGGAGCTCATAAAAAAGACCCAAAGCCTTCTCCAACCGCAAGTTGGCAAGCTCCTCCACCAATGCAAACACATTCTGCTCAGTGCTTCGCGCCACCAGTGACTCGATATCCGCGTGTTTAATCGTGCCTCCGTTACCAGCGAACAAGCACAACTTATCTACTTCCGCTGATAACGTCTGCAGACCTGTTCCTGCATAACTTACAAGTATTTCAGCTGCTCCAGATTCAAAAGACACTTCACGTTGCTTCGCCAGCTTTACAATCCATCCTAGCAATTCTTCACTACTTAGTGGAGCAAAAGCAAGGACAACAGCTTGTTTCTTGGCAGCCTTCACAAGTTTTTTCCGCTCATCCAGCTTATCCCCTTGTGCCAGGAACACAATCGTACTATAGTCTGCCGGATTGTCCATATATGTAAGCAATCGGTCAACTTGGTGATCAATTTTGGAATCCTTACCTGCTGTAAACAAATTGGCATCGCGAACAATAATGAGTTTACGCGGAACAAGAAAAGGAACCGTCTCCGCTTCTTCAATGACCACCTCCACAGCTGTTTCAGAGAGATCATATGGAATGATCGCAAAATCACGGTGTTCTTCTTCAATAACTTGTTCTTTTAACATATCCGTAAACTGCTGTATCTGGTATTTCTCCGTTCCGTACAGCACATATACCGGAGCCGTTTCTCCACTGCGTATTGCCTTTGTCGCACTTTTCACATCCATCACGGTGCCCCCTTATCCCTCTTATCCTACCAGAAAACGTGACAGACAACAAAGGGGCCTTGCATCCGTTGAACGGATGAAGGCCCCTGTCCTACATCTATATAAACGCTGACACCAACAATTCTAGAAAAGGCTGGTGCGCGGTCATACGACGTCAGTTATTCCAACTGAGAAAGGACGTTGTTGTTAATTCCAGTATATTCTTGATACATCAGAAATGTTCGGCATGTCTTGAGGCCAAACGTGTAATCTAGCGCCTATTTGACAGAAGTTCCGCTTGAGGCAGTGGACACGTTAAACGATTTTTTCACTGTTGTCCCATCTTGATCCGTCTCGTAATTGAATACGGTGCTATCCTTGGACCAGCTCGCAGATTTTAATGTGCCGTCCAAACTACGTTGCTCCACCAGATTAAGCACATCCGGGTCAGCAGCGGGTTTAGAGTAAATACTGATTTGATCGCCGAGCAGCATGACCAGATAGGAGCCATCTGGTGACTTCCATTCTTTTGGAGTCGTGTTGGTAAGAGCGCTTGAATCCGTTTCAACCGCCAATCCTTTATTCACCCCCGCTGCATCCATGCCCGTCTCGGAATCAGGACTCGTCGCGCCATCGGTGGGATCTTCTACTTTGGCATCAGGCATATCCTGAGAAGTGAACGATTGTGCGTCCCCATTTTCAGGCTCCGTTGTTCCACTCTCAGCAGTGCCTGCCGAAGGATCGGTAGCAGATGCTGAATCCTGACTTATTTGCGGATTCGCACTTCTCGTACTATCAGCAGGTTTGGAAGTGGAAGGAGACTCCTTCGTGTCACTGCTCTTGTTTGATTCGGTCCCAGATGCTGGCTGTTTAGGCGCTGGATCTTCCTTAATTTCAGGTTCTTGTTTCTTCTCCAAGCCATCCTCCTCAGGAGCAACCTCTTGGGATTTTTTATCTTCAACAAACGGCTGGTTGTAATCATCAATCAATCCACTGTTATTACTCGCCGGAGAAGAAGAATCTTCATTGCTAATCTCTCGGCTCAGTGGGCTTTGGTCCGTATTCCCGCTTTCTTGAGAACTTCCTGTGCTCATCATCATTTCCGCATTTTCAATCTTTTCCGGTTGATATCCAAAGATCGCAACGCCCAGTACAACCGCAGCTGCGGCTGCCCCCATGGACATTCGGCCTGTCATGGAGTTCAACCATTTTTGCTTCGGTTTCCGCTCACTTGAACGCTGTAAATTTTCAAATGCAGCAGGGACAGGACTCATTTCCTGTATTGTACTGCTTTGTTCCCTCTTCGCTTCGTCGATTGCATCCAATTGTGGCATAATGGCATCGACCAGACTGAATTTCGGGCTTACCTGCGGCAAATCTTCCAGTTCTCTGGAGAGAGCTCTGAGCAAGCTAAAATTTTCGGCGCACTCCGCGCATTGGGCCACATGCTGTAGCATCTGCGCAGTTTCCGCCTCGCCCAGATCATGATCCAGATACCGGTGCATCCATTCCACCACCTCTTCGCATTTCATCCTGTCACACCACCTTTCTGATACTCCTGTAGTAGATTCTGTAATTGCTGTCTGGCTCTAAATAAATAAGATTTAACCGTATTCAACGGAAGATCGAGGCAATCCGCAATTTCGTTATAGGATAAGTCCTGCAAATATCTTAGAACAATAACGGTACGATGATGCTCAGGGAGCTTGTTGATGGCATCCTGAATATCTTTTGCCACATACGTGGACATCACTTCGAATTCCACATCCTGATTGTCCTGAAAAACCATGTCATGCTCGTCAATGGAGACGGAGGGCTTGGTTCTTCTGAATTTATCAATACAGATATTCGTGACGATGCGCTGAACCCATGTCTTAAACTGGGCCTTTTCCTCATATGAATTAATCTTGGTGTAAATTCGGATCAACGCTTCCTGAGCAGCATCCAAAGCGTCCTGTTCATTATTTAGAATGTAATATGCGGTCCGATAAACATGCTGTTCAATGTCCCGCAAAAGGGTAATTAGAGCGTCGCGATCGCCCGATTGAGCGGCTCTGATGAGTTCCGGCTCTACCACAAAGGATCCCCCTCTCCCTGCAACCTTACAGACGTGACCATCGATAAAATTGTTGCAAAGTTAAGTATTTTTTTTAGATTTCACAAAGTAAAACTTCGGAGATTCCGTATTATCCTGATATCGCAAGAAAAATTTCCACTAAACCCGGTCGATCTTCCCTGGGTACGTCGATAGACGTTTTTCTTATTGCCATAACAAAATAACGGCTTATGTATTGGGGCCGCTGAAATCTTCTCTTAGAATAACAGAAATTGCATAATGAGTCATCAAGCCGGGTCAAAAGTCATTCCAGTACTTACACGACTCAATTTAATGACAATGGCATACATTATAGCTAACCACACTTATAGCATTGAAAATGAAAAAGTTCAATTTTTGTACAAATTTAAGCTCGTTTTAATGTAATTTTCATGAAAACAGTGTATTGTAAATTTACATTCATAACACGAGGTGATGAGCATGCCAGCTCTTGCAAAAATTCAAGCGTTAAAAGAACAAATGCCCAAAGAATATCAAAGCATATCCCATTTTGTGGAACATGCATTGCAGTCTATTGATACCCTTGTCGAGGAACATCGAAAATATACCGCTGCACAAGCATTATACGGCGATAAAATTGTCGGATCGGAAGAACGCTTGTACAGAGAAACGGTGCTTGATGTACGAGCACAGCTCTTGCTTACGCTTGAGAAAACCGTAGAAGATCTGTTGCACAAAGGTGACAAACATTGGAACAAACATTTTAAAGATGGCGTTGAATAATTCAATGTTATAAATTACAAAATTAGCCCGCTTTCCGGCATTCTCCCCGAGGAGTATAACGGAAAGCGGGCTTTTGGTTTCATCCTCCGAGCACAAATTTATTTAACACAATGAAAAATAAACGATTTATTTTTTGAATTGGCTTTTTTAAACTCGAAATCACCATAGGTTTCAATTTGTGTAAAACCTGTTGATCTTAGCGATACATTGAATTCTTCTTGATTTCTAAACCTTAGCTGCATTTTTTCACGGATCAGGATTTTATCTTTTATTGTATTTTTTACAATTTCATAAAAAGTGTACACGTCTCCCTCAAACCCATCATATTCGGTATAAATTTCAAGAGGGTCTCCGCTTAGTCTATCCTTAGCTAAGTCAGGAGTCTTATCCATCTCCCACTCTTTCCATACTTTTGCCAAAGGGTTTCTTGTATCAAAAATAAAGTGACCTCCAACTTTCAGCGATCGAAATACATCTGAAATTGTTTGCTTCCAACTGTCATCTGTAAGAAATACTTGTGCCACATTGGCCGTCATGATTACCGCGTCATAAGTATTGGATTGTAAATCAGCACTATCACCTACCATCCAATTCACATTCCCTGGAGTGTCTTTACTTCTTGCCACATCGATCGCTTCTTCACTAGGATCTATAGCTGTAATTTTATAACCGTTCTCAGCAAGATGAGTAGTCCACCTTCCTGTTCCACAACCTAGGTCAGCTATACATTCTACATTTAACTTCTTTAGCAATGCTAGGAAAAATTCATCGTCTCTTCCCCAATGGTTAATCTGGTCATACACTAATGGAATCATATATAATGTCTACCTGCTTTCTAATATCCTTTACAGTTTCTACTGGATATCAAAGTATTGGACCATCAAACTGCGCTTGTTCCAATCCAGTTTTTCCAAACTATTTTAGCACATAGAACAATTGGGAAGTTTCGTAATTCTTATTACAATCTATCATATATTAAACACCGATAGAAGTAAGAGAAGGGGTGCCGAACAACTGCATGGTACGTTATATCATAAATCATCCCTAATCAACTTATAGCGTACATCAATCTTCCCATCTTTGATCTTCATCTGAATCTCCCCCATTTGATCTGTTCGATAGATGTCTGTACCTGAATCCACAAGACGTTCAAGTACCCCAGGATTGGGATGTCCATATGTATTATTGGCCCCTGCAGATATCACGGATGCTAATGCATTCCAGTAGTGTAACCAAGCTTCGGTTGAAGATGTTTTACTTCCATGATGTGCGATTTTTAATACATCAATGCTGACAGGCAGATTCTCATGATTCTCCCCCGACTTACGTGTAAACATCTCTTGAACAGAATCATCTGCTAATGGAGCGTCGTCTGCATCGTACTGCCCAAACGAGGCTGCGAGCGAACCATCCTGAATCATAAAGAGCAGATCCTGCTCAGCTGCGGCATCCATGTCACCCGTGAACAATAAGGAGGCGCCTGCCATGTCCAGCATAAAGACAACCGAATCATGATTCTGATGTTCCGAGAGGGGCAATCTTTCTCCAGTGTCCATCGATTTCTCCAGATCCGGATATATAAAATGTAGTCTGGTCTCTCCATCCGGAGCGTAGGACATCCCTTGCTGAATTGCATATAACGGAATCTGCTTCTCTATAACGGTATCCAGCAATTTCTCGAAATTGGCAGTACCGCTCGTTGTTCCATTGAACATGAATCGTTCCACCGGAATCTGTTCAAGCACGGCCTGTAGTCCCCCCGCATGATCCTGATCGGCATGGGTTACGATTACGGCATCCAGTCGATGAATGCCCCGCTTTTTCAACAAGGGAACGACCACCTTGGCACCTACTTCGTACGGATCACGTCGTGTCTTCCAGGATTGTTCAGGCTTACCAAACTGGACTGTACCTCCACCATCCACCAAAATATGTTTACCCTCTGGTGTTGTAATTAGTGTACTGTCTCCTTGTCCGATATCCAAAAATTGCACCACTCCTGTTCCCACAGGCTGTGGTGTCTGGTAAGCCCACCATAATCCTGCCACAAAACTGAGAGCCAGTACCGCACACATCCATTTGTGAATAATGTTCATTCGTTCACCAGAGTAATATCCTGCCCCACGAGCAGCAAATGCACTGCTATATTCCGGCCAGGCAAGGCTTGCACTTAATATAGTCATCGAACCCGAACTAGCTTCACGTTCACCTTTGTTTAATCCATGTGACGATGATGTAGACAGCGCAGACAATCCCAGGGATGCTCCAGACGGTACCCCAACATTTCGACCATTTAATGGAGCCGTATCTTCTTCCACTTCCTGTTTAACTCTCTCCTCACTTCTCCCGCGATGCAGAATGCGCAAAAGCGCATAGAGAACAGCATAATATGCTGCAATCCACAGTAACGATGGGGTCGCCCAGATCAGCACAAAACCAGGTAAACTATTCATCCACTCCATACTTACAAATGTCAATTTGTTCAACATAATAGCAATCCACGCCAAAGGTTTAGCCAGAGGCATCCAAAGAAACGATAAAATCAGGGCAACCGTTCCAAGAGGAAGTACAATGGCACTAATCAAGGACACCAGCAGGAAGTTTGCGACAAATGAAAGCAGTGAAAACTGATTGAAATACAGAATCGTTACCGGAAAAGAAATGAGCTGTGCTGTTACGGTTACAGAAGCTGTTGCTGCAAGTCCTTTGGGCCAACTGCTAAATACCCGATTAATCAGTGGCATGTAAATCATCAGTCCGGCTGTTACCAGAAAAGATAGCTGGAAGCTCACGCTCAGTAAAAAATACGGATTCCACCACATCATCAGCAATGCCGCTGCACTAATCATCTGCAATCCATCCCTGGCAAGTCCACGCCGCGCCATATACAAGCCAATCATGGACATGATCCCCGCACGAATGACGGATGGCGAACCACCGGACAGAAGTACATAAGCAGGTATTAGAAACAGCACGATGGTGAGCGATGTTTCCCGGGTTAACCTAAGCCAGGATAAAAGGAGGAGCAGCGATGCCACATACACCGCGACATGTGTTCCTGAGATCGCCAATATATGAGTTAAACCCAGCTGTGAAAACTGACCATAAGTATCCGGATCAATGTCACTAGCCATCCCTATAATCAGACCTTTCATATAGCCTGCATGAGGTTCAGGAAATAGCTGTTCTACTGCTGCGCCAAGTTTGTGCCTGACGATGTCATTCCACCGGAGGATATTGAGTTTCCCCAGCCCTTCAGGCGGAACGGTAGTTACTGAACTGGCCCCCTTCACTTTAAACAACCAATGGATATGAAGAGTTCTTAAGTAATTTCGATAGTCAAATCCGCCAAAATTCCTGGCTTCACCGGGGAGCGCAAGTGAACCTGTCAATGTTACCAAGTCTCCACGCTTCCACCCTGCTGCTACTTGTTGTTCTTCTTCCTCCATTAAGCGGACCTGGACCATTAGTCGTTCTCTCATGTTAGATGCAGTTCCCACTTCCGACGCCGGTGCCGATGATGCATCGGATAGTGGAAGCATTGACTTGATCTGCATTTCAAAATCGGCTCGATCCCCATCGATCCGTACATCCGACATAAGGATTCCTTCAAATGTAGCTGCGTAACCGTCCAAATTCCCGGCAGCCATATGTGTGATTTCAGGTAGACTGCTCCGATTCCGCGCATCATTCCATTCCCAGTGCACAGCACCCCCAATGAGTGCCCCAATCAGTAACAAGATGGACCAACCGCGTATATCAATCATTCGTAGCAACAACGGCAGACAAATCAGCGCACCGATCATTCCTACGATCAGGGACCAACCTGATAATGCACATGCCATCCCGCTACCGCATAACCAGCAGACTGTAAATACCAGTAAAGGTCTGCCTTTCATTTTCTTCCCCTCCTTTGTGTCGCCTGTATGAACGCAGAAAAACCCCCGGCAGCTAATATAGCAACCGGAGGTTCTTCCCCGCGAAATTGAATGCCATTTTTGGTTCTAATCACTTACTGTCATCATCGTCTCCCGCGGAGGCTGATAATTCTCCAGTCGGCGAAACATAATGCCTTTTTGCTTCATCATGTTCGTAACCTTGCCTGTATCCTTGGGATATGGGCGATGAAATACGATTTCTGTAATGCCGCTATTCGCGAGCATATTGGAGCAGGTCCAGCAAGGTTCATCCGTGACATATACAGAAGAACCTTCACGGTCAATCCGATCGGTGAACAAAAGCAAATTCTGCTCCGCATGAATGGTACGAATACAGCGTTGCTTTTTAACCATTTCCTCCTGACCGTCGGTTACTACCAGCTCATATTCTTCCGAGATCATGCACCCAGCTTCAGAACAGTCCGGAACACCCATGGGTGCACCGTTATAGGCTGTTCCGAGCAGTTTCTTCCCCTGTACAAGTACGGCGCCAACATGACGGCGTGAACAGCGGGAACGGGTAGAGACCATATATGCGATGTCCATGAAATACGTATCCCAGTCTTTGCGTACGTCTGCTGTGCTCATAACCGTGTCCCTCCCATCCGATACAAGTTGAATCCATATAAATGTCATAAGACACTCAGCGTACAGAGAACCTTCTGATTGCTGTTATGTCATTTCAAATTCAACTTATATTCTAATATTTAATATTGCCTGCCTATCTGATTTGCACATAAGGAGCCATTTTCTCCAGCATCTTCATTCCGATTCCTTTCACCTTGGTCAGATCGCTAACTTTGGTAAAAGGTCCATGAGAATTACGATAATCAATAATGGCTTGTGCCTTTTTTTCCCCGATTCCGGGAAGTTCCATGAGCTTGGCAGCAGGAGCTGTATTAACATCAATTTTACCATTGTCGACAGCTTCATTACTCACCGAAGCCTGATTATTGTCAGATGAAACAACCGTTGACTCGGATTTCGTTTGAATTCCACCAGTAGAAGGATCCGCTTGCCTGCCTGCAACTGTCTGATCAACAACTTTCCCTGCTGTGGCATCAACCTGGATAGTCTCTACCGGAGCCTCTGTTGTTGTTGAATGCCTCTGGTCTGCAGATGATGCCTGCGTTTGTTCCTGAACCAAAGTAGCCGACTGTACAGCAGTGGTTTTCTGCTCTATCGTCGGCTTCTCGGTGGCGAGCTGCATAGGTTGCCAGCCAGAAGGCGGCTGTTCACTTTTGCCCGACCATAATATCAGTATGCATCCAACCACCGCAGCAGCAATGGTCATCCCCTTGTTCCATCTCATTTCTTCCACACCTCTCCCTGGACTCAAAATAAATCTATTCTGAACACGGGCGGTGCTTCCGAACCGTTGGACTTGCCTTGTAAACCAAGCTGTACTTTTTTCATGTCATGTCAAGCAGGCCCTGACGCATACACTAGAGGGAAAGAACTGCGCCATTACCGTAAAGCATGAAAGGAGGCCTGAACAATGAAGGTTGGATTTATCGGAACCGGCAGCATGGGCAGCCTGCTGATCTATGCCTTGATTCAATCCGGTGCACTTGAGCCACGGCAGATCGCCGCCAGCAATAGAACCCCTTCCAAAGTACGGCAGCTATCCCTCCGTTACCCCGGTCTGCATGAATCACAGAGCAACCGGGAAACCGTCATCCGCAGCAATATCATCTTTCTGTGCGTAAAGCCACTTGAATTCAAACATGTCATTGACGACATCCTGCCTGTCGTGAATCCCAATCATATCATCGTCTCGATCACCAGTCCCGTGCAGCTGCGCCATCTGGAATCTTCACTTCCTTGCAAAGTCTCCAAAGTTATCCCCAGCGTTACGCATCAGGTCGGCAGCGGAGCGTCCCTGTGTATACACGGTGAGCGAATGACTACCGAAGACCGCGCTGTGCTGGAAGGGCTGCTCAGTCATATCAGCAGACCCTATCAAGTGGATGAAGCCTGTACCCGGATCACATCCGACTTCTCCAGCTGCGGACCTGCATTCATATCATTCTTTCTGGAGCAATGGATTGAGAGTGCCGTCAAGCTAACTGATATCAAACGAGCCGACGCCTGCGCTCTTGCCGGCGAGATGCTCCTGGGAACAGGCAAGCTTCTCACCGAAGGAGGTTACACCCCTCAAGAGCTTCAGGCTCGCGTGGCTGTACCTGGCGGCATCACCGCACAAGCGCTTGCCCTGCTGAAAGTGAATCTGAATGGTGTTTTTGACAGCCTGATCGAGACGACTCATGACAAATATGATGAAGATTTGTTGAAGCTGGATGAACTATTCAAAGCCGGTGAAATTAACCGGCAACAATATTAACGAGTTTGCCTGGAACGGCAATGACCTTGCGAATGGTCTTGCCTTCCAGTGCCTGTTTCACAGGTGCCAGCTCCATCGTAAAGTCCTGCATACCCTGTGCGTCCAGATCCTTCGCGATCGTAGCACGGGTTACAATTTTGCCATTCACTTGAACAACAATCTCCACTTCCGCATCTACTGTCATGGACTCATCATACTCAGGCCAAGCCACGTAAGAGATTCCACCTTCATGACCGAGACGGCTCCACAGCTCCTCCGCCATATGCGGTGCCAGCGGTGACAACAGCTGTACAAAGTTCTCCATGGCTTCACGAGGCAGTGTATCTGCTTTGTATGCATCGTTGATGAAAATCATCAACTGGCTGATCGCAGTGTTGAAACGCAGATGTTCCAGATCCTCTGTAACTTTTTTGATGGTTTTGTGAGCCGTCCGTTTGAACTCATCCGTACCACCATCTGCTGTAATCTTGTCATTGATTGCACCTGTATCTTCATTGATGAACAGACGCCATACACGTGACAGGAAACGATGCATGCCCTCAACCCCGTTAGCGTTCCACGGTTTTGTTGCTTCCAAAGGTCCCATGAACATTTCGTACAGACGCAATGTATCTGCACCGAACTCATTGACGATCTCATCCGGATTAATAACATTACCGCGAGATTTACTCATCTTCTCATTGTTGGTTCCCAGAATCATACCTTGGTTGACCAATTTGTGGAACGGCTCTTTGGTATGCACCACACCCAGATCATACAGCACTTTATGCCAGAAACGAGCGTACAGCAAGTGAAGCACCGCGTGCTCTGCTCCCCCGATGTACAGATCAACCGGCAGCCACTGCTGCTGTTTCTCCTGCGAGATCAGTTCCTTGTCATTATGCGGATCAATAAAGCGCAGGTAA
This sequence comes from Paenibacillus sp. FSL K6-0108, assembly GCF_045040695.1. Classification (NCBI taxonomy): domain Bacteria; kingdom Bacillati; phylum Bacillota; class Bacilli; order Caryophanales; family Paenibacillaceae; genus Paenibacillus; species Paenibacillus sp. FSL K6-0108. The sequence continues at coordinate 5,477,865 of NZ_CP150288.1, forward strand.
TACCAGCAGCTACCGGCCCATTGAGGCATCGTGTTCGTCTCGCGACGTGCTTTCATTCCCGTTTCCGGATCTACGGTGTTCACCCATTCCGTTACATTCGCCAGTGGGGATTCTCCAGTGCCTGAAGGTTTGATCTGGTCAATATCCGGCAACAGCAAAGGCAGTTGATCTTCCGGCACCGTCTTCATCGTTCCGTCTTCCAGATGCAGAATCGGAATTGGCTCACCCCAGTAACGCTGACGGCTAAACAACCAGTCACGCAGGCGGTAGGTCGTTTTGCCTTGTCCCTTACCGTTCTCTTCCAACCAAGCAATCATCTTGGCAATCGCTTCTTCGTTGTTCAATCCGTTCAGGAAATCGGAGTTCACATGAGGTCCGTCCCCGGAATATGCTTCTTGTGTTACGTCGCCACCCTGCACAACTTCAATGATGTCCAGGCCAAACTGTTTTGCAAACTCCCAGTCACGAGCGTCATGTCCCGGAACGGCCATGATCGCCCCTGTGCCGTATCCAGCCAGAACATAATCGGCAATCCAGATTGGTACCTTCGCTCCGTTGACCGGATTAATTGCATAAGTTCCTGTGAATACACCCGTTTTGTCTTTGGCCAGATCAGTGCGTTCCAGATCACTCTTGCGAGCAGCCTGCTCCTGATATGCCTTAATTGCCTCACGTTGTCCTTCTGTTGTAATGACTTCCACCAGTTCATGCTCAGGTGCCAATACAGCATAACTTGCGCCGAACAACGTATCTGCACGTGTCGTAAATACCTTGATGACTTCTTCGTGACCCTCAATGGCAAAAGTAACTTCCGCCCCGGTTGATTTGCCGATCCAGTTGCGCTGCATATCCTTGATGCTTTCCGACCAGTCCAACTCTTCCAGGTCTTCCAGCAAACGCTCTGCATATTCTGTAATTTTCAATACCCATTGCCGCATCGGTTTACGAACGACCGGATGTCCACCACGCTCACTCTTGCCGTCGATAACCTCTTCGTTCGCCAGTACAGTGCCCAGAGCTTCGCACCAGTTCACAGGTACTTCATCTACATAAGCCAGGCCCTTGTTGTACAACTGGATGAAGATCCATTGCGTCCATTTGTAGTATTCAGGGTCTGTTGTGCTGATCTCCCGATCCCAGTCATAGGAGAACCCAAGTGATTTGATCTGACGACGGAAATTGTCAATATTGCGGAATGTAATATGTCGTGGATGCTCACCCGTATCCAATGCATGCTGCTCAGCAGGCAGGCCGAAAGCGTCCCAGCCCATTGGATGCAATACATTGTAACCACGCATACGTTTGAAACGGGATACGATATCCGTTGCCGTGTATCCTTCCGGGTGACCTACGTGCAGACCTGAACCGGATGGATACGGGAACATATCCAGTGCATAAAACTTCGGTTTAGCCGGGTCCTCACCCGTTTTAAACGTTTTATTGTCATCCCAGTACTGCTGCCAGCTTTTCTCCATGACTTGTGGCTTGTAGCCGTGTTTTGGCTGTTGATTCTCACTCATCTATTCTTCCTCCTCTGGTTATTCGCATTTATTGCAACAAAAAAACCTCAGCATCCCGTAGCGTTTGCAGCGCTAGGGACGAGAGGTTGAATTCCCGTGGTACCACCCTAGTTAGCGGACGATCGTGCTTCGTCATCCACTCCCTTTGGACCTGTAACGGCGGTTAACCGATGCGGATTTCCATTCCTGAACCTGTATGTTACTTCGGTCGGTTGCAAGAAGGTGTAATCACCGCATTTCTCCAAGGCGAGTTCGTGAAATACTGTCAACCGACTTGCACCAATCGCCGGCTCTCTGTCATGTACAGGACTCACTACTGTTCCTTATCATCGAAATATGTATACGATATGATCGGGAACATTATATAAAAAAGCAGCATTAAAGTCAATATTACACTGTTTGTTGGCTATAAACCATGCTATTCATCAGTATGCACATCAAGACAACTGGAATCTCTTGATTCCTTCTTCCAGGTTATCAATCGTCCACTGAATGTGTTCCTTGTTATCGTATTGACGATACGGGCATTCAATTCTCAGCGCCAGATCAAAGTACAGATCATATAAACTTCTTTTTTGCCGTTCACTATCTGTTGTAACTGCTCTACCATAGCCTTTGAGGAAACCCGGTGTGTTATTAAAATGACTGAAGTAGTGCTCCATCAGAGGATCTGCCCAGAGGGACCGTTCGAAATCGATAATGGCCGTGATTTGCCCAGCCTCCACAAATACATTCCCATCCCACAAATCCCAATGCACAAGCACAGGCTCTCGGACATCATCCAGCACATTCGATTTTTCCAGAATTAAATGCTCCAGCTCCTCGTAAGAGATCGAAAGTTCCACACCTGCTGCTTTGCTGTCTGCGAGCATATCATCCATTAAGTTCAGGAAAGCTTCTTTCCACGTCTTATAGTGCGGTTTCTTTGAGGAAAAGTAACCAAACCTCTCCCCTTTAATTTCATTGATCCGACGATTGTATGCACCCAACTGCTGCTCAATGGCTTCCTGCTCTTCTGCACTGTACTGATCCTTGACTTTGTTATACGGCTTTCCTGGCATGTACTCCATAATAAAATATTCTGCCGGAACCAGGCTGAGCGATGGATCATAAACCAGTACCCCCGGAACAGGTACATCCTGAAGCTCTGCCACAAGTCGTAATGCTTCAACCTCAGCAACCATGACATGCTGCTCACAGCGCATCAGCTTAACTCCATTAGAAGGAGCTATTTTGAGAACAACCTTCTGCCCGTCGTCCTTAGTGATAAAATAAGCGTGATTTGCCCAACCGTCGGTCATCTCTTTGTATTCCTTGATACCTGTGTTAAAATGCTGCTGCACAATCCCATCTAACTGTTCTGTAGTCAGCCTTGTTTTATATGTACTTTCCATTTGGCACCCCACCTGGCTTTTAATTTAGGATTAATTTTAAAAGGATGTAATCTTCAAACTCCAATATGGCAAACCCAGCATGGCTTCCCTTGTCCAACAAGCCTTGAAGTACCCGTAATTTATCCTAGCAAGTGGCAAACGTTTTTCTAAGGAACTGAGGAGGTCTTATTTGGCTACCAGACCTTCTTTTTCAATCCTAAGGAACTCCAGACGCGTTATTTCCTAAAAACCTCCTAAAAAACGCTACAAAACGGGCCTTAATTCCGATATAGCGCGCCTCAGGTTCCTTAGCTTTCTGGAGGCGCTTCAAACCCCTCAATAAGACGTCTCAGGTTCCTTAGCCCTCCACCCTATGCGTCAAAGTTAAACCCTTCGTAAGTAAGAATACGACCACAGATAACGCTGAAACGAAGGTCCTCAAGGAGAAGGAGTAACCTGCTTTAACAGTATCTTGGTGTTTTGCTTGCCCGTTAAGGCCTAGGTTTGAGGATACACTTTAGAGAACGCTTTCCATTCAACTATTATGGCTTCCATTACCTAGACTGACAATACCAATGGTACAAAAAAACTATTGTTTCTCTTACAGTCATAACGCTGTGAACCGAGATTCAAAATACATAAGTAAAACTGCCCTTATGCATCATAAGGACAGTCCAACATCGTAATCCTATTTCACGGCTACATAGAACAGACGCTGCGCGCTGTCTCCCGCCTCTTTCCATTCAAAATCAGCATATACACGGACATCTCTGAAACCGGCTTTTGTCAGCTCCAGCTTCATCCAGTCTGGATCATATGCACGCTGAACATGAACCTCTTCAAACCGTTGGTACATATCTTTGCCGCTCTCAGCTACACGCGAAAAGATACTTAGATGATGCTCAATCTCACACCGATCATGATCCATATCACAGGTCCAAATATACGATACAGAGCGTTCATCCAACACAAAAGGTTGCTCCTCCTCGTATCGAATAAGGGTGTTCGGATGGTGTACGTCAAACAGGAACGTGCCCTCTGGCTTCAACATTTCGTAAGTACGTTGAAATGTACGAACGACATCTTCTTTTTCAAGCAGATAATTCACGCAATCACAGAATGATATCACCGAATCCACTGGCTCTGGTACTCTCCAGTCCCGCATATCCTGCTGCACCCACCGTACACTGCCTTCCCGATATAAACGATGACCCTGGGGCGTTCCTTCCATTTTACTGCGCGCAACAGACAACATGTCTGCTGACAGGTCGATGCCAGTAACTTCGAAGCCGGAGTTCACCAGCGGAATGGTAATTGAGCCTGTTCCACAGCCCAGTTCAGCCACACTTTTCGGCATGCCATGCCGTTCCCAAGCCGTTCTTGCAAACCTTATCCAGTCCGGATAAGGCATATCCTCCATTAATTCATCGTACACATAGGCAAATTTCCGGTAAGACATGTCAGGCACCGCACTTTCAATTTCATTTTCGAATCTCTCTTGAGAAAAGAAAAAGCAGGGGCGTCCGGAGTTCACCCAGCCTTGCCCTGCCTTTACTTGTGGGATCAAGAACATTCTTGATCCATGATACCCGTTTGCTTACTTGTCCTCGTTTTGATCCTCAGACCCAGGATCAGTCAGATAGGTCCAGTTTTCCTTTTGAGTGACCAGACCATCCTTCATCAGTTTGCCCAAGGCACGCTTGAACGCGGATTTACTGATGCCAAAGCGCTGCTTGATAATATCCGGCGGAGTTGCATCCGAATACGGCATGCCGCCTGTAGGGCGCTCTTTCATGAAAGCAAGCAGTTTGTCTGCATCTTCATTGCGACCAACCTCTTTGAGTTGGGACATCGCCAGATTGACACGTCCGTCTTCCCGTACCATGGTTACCCGGCATTTCACCTTTTCACCAAGACGTAGCATACGGTTTCGCTCCGAGGAGTGAATCATGCCAATAGCGCCAAAGCCCAGCACACCACCCTCAACAAGTACAAAAGTACCCATCTGAAGGGTCTTGTACACTATTGCTTCAACCCATTCGTTGACCCATGAGGTTGGCGCATGGAAACACAATGGTGCAAGCTCACGTTCTCCGGCCAGTTTCGCACGCAAACGTCCCTGCTTGTCATGCTCCATAATAACAAAGACTTCATCGCCCACCTGGGGACGCAACTCTTCCAATTCAGACAGCTCACGAATCGGGAGCAGCAATTGCCGCCCAAGTCCCATCTCGAGGAAACAGCCAAGACGTGGATGAATATCAGCCACAACCAATCGTCCCATTTCACCTAGTGTGAGATACGGTTTTTTCATGGTTGCCGCCAGACGATCTTCCGTATCAAAGAACAGAAAGACCTCCAGCATTTCTCCAATTTTAACGTCCCGTGTGAGCTCCGTATAGTGAAGCAGTACATCTTCCGATCCTGTCGTCAAAAAATAGCCAAACGGAGACACTTCGCGTGAAACCGGCAAGTTGACGACTGTTCCTGCAATCAAAGTCATACCGTTTCCACCACTTTGGCATCAGACCACAGTCGTTCGATGTTGTAATATTCACGCTCGTCGCGGTGGAAGATATGAACAACTACGTCTCCCATATCCATCAATACCCAGCGTGCTGAATCCATACCTTCGATGCCCTTGATGTTCACACCAGCAGCATGCGCCTGTTTACGAATCTCCGTTGCAATCGATTGTACCTGTGTATCAGAATTCCCGTGACAGATAACAAAATAGTCCGCTACCAGAGAGATTCCAACCAGATCCAGTGCTACAATGTTGGATGCTTTTTTATCGTCAGCGGCAGTTACCGCCATATTCATAAGTTCCTTCGATGATAATGTCATGAACCAACCTCCATAATCTAATCTATAAATGTGTAATCAAGTCATTTCGCGACAACATGGTCAATGGGTATATGACACGGCGCTGAGAAATCAACAAGGTGATCGTTGAGTCAAAACCGGCAATTAAACCTTCTTCCAGGCTATGTTCAGCCTGTTCGCGGATATGGTCTACGCCCGGAAAGTCTCTCCCCGGTTCAATATAATCCGCAAGACAGACCACCTTATCCAGCAGGCTCATGCCCACGCGACCTGAGGTATGCCAGCGAATGGCATTGATAATTTCTTCATCATCAATGCCGTAGTCACGCTCGGCAACAAAGGCTCCCACTTCGGAATGCCAGAGCTGCTTGTCATGCTGCAAAAGTTCCTGGTTCAATCCATTGTCTCGGATGACCGCTTCCATCTCGGATACAGGCCAATACTTGGCCACATCATGCAGTATGGCTGCCAGATCTGCTTTTACAGGATCAGCACCATATTTTTCAGCGAGGACAACAGCAGACTCCATAACTCCCTGCGTATGCTTCCAGCGTTTGGCCGGCATCTGAGAAGAGACAGCCTGGATTAATTCCTCACGGCTTAACGCCATATAAACCGCTCCTTACAATGTATTGATGAACTGCATCAGGAATCATAAAACGTACCGAATGCCCCTTCGCGAGACGTCTGCGAATAGCCGTGGATGAAATATCAACAAGCGGCATTTCTGCCAGCAGCACCCGATCCTGCAATGGCTCTGGCAGATCGTCCAGATGCAGCTGAAAGCCCGGACGTCCAACACCGATAAAGGTCAACCTGGACGCCAGTTCTTCGATCTCTTCCCATTTCGGAAGATAGTTCACCATATCTGCCCCGATAATGAAATAAAATTCATGCTCAGGGTGGCGGCGCCATATCTCACGCATCGTATCAATGGTGTAGGATACGCCGCCAAGCTCCATTTCGATGCCTAATACTTCATACCGGGGAGCATCCTTTATAGCAGCCTCCGTCATCTCCAGACGCTGCCGACCCGTTGCACCTGCTTCCGGTTTATGAGGCGGGACATGGGAGGGCATAAACCAGATTTCATCCAGTGCATGTGAATCCCTTGCCGCTTCCGCTGCCAGCAGATGCCCCATGTGGATCGGATCAAACGTACCACCCATGATGCCGATCTTCACCCGTGTCACTCTCCCTTATCTAGGTAGTTCGATTTGTTTGTTGTCACGTGATTCTTTGTACAAAATGATGGTACTTCCAATGATTTGCACCAGTTCGCTGCCTGTTTCACGGGCAATCTCTTCGGCAATCTCGTTTTTGTCATCCAAATTGTTGTTCAGCACTTGCACTTTCATCAATTCGCGCTTCTCAATCGCATCTTCGATGTGACGGAACAGATGCTCATTCGTTCCGCCTTTACCGATTTGAAACACAGGGGTCAGATGATGTGCTTGCGAACGCAAAAAGCGCTTTTGTTTACCGTTTAACATGAATACTCCATACTCCTTATGGTGAGCAAGCCTCGGCAACAGCACGTTGTCTGTCCGGGCTTGACCGTTCAATTATATTTTCACATTCATAAAACGAACTAACAAAGTTTACACAGTGTGACTACGATTGCAGTACCATCTTACGATCGCTGTTATCCCCAGATTTCTTCATTTCATTTTTATAAAGGGGAAATCCGGTGAAAGCTTATGCTTCCGAAGCAGCTTTCCTACAGAAAGCTTTGAGGCGAGCACTTCGTTTCTTCAGATTGGTTCTGCACTCTTCGTCATTGTGTAATCTTGATTTCATTTTACAATATTAAAAACTGTTTAACACCGCTCGTCTCATCGTTTCCACCGGAGCCGGGATGCCGAGCCAATGCTCGAAGGCTACCGCGCCCTGGTATATAAACATACCCAGGCCGCCGTGCACCGTACATCCACGCTGCCTTGCCTCGCGAAGCAGGCGTGTTTCCAGCGGATTGTAGATAAGGTCGCTTACTGCTGCCCCTGCTTGAATGAGTGCAGGATCAACAGGCAGGTCATCTACATTAGGATGCATGCCTGCGGCTGTTGTGTTAATCACAATATCGGCCGAAGCCAATATCGCAGCAGCCTCTTCCATGCCACTGCCTGTGATGTCACCCAGTCCATGAACCCGCAGATCGGAAGCAAGGGCAACTGCTCTGTCCGCTGTACGGTTAAGAATACTAATCCGTTCAGGCTTCTCCAAGGCTACGGCATAAATCACGCCTCTGGCTGCTCCACCAGCTCCCAGAACAGCGATACGTTTACCTGCGAGTTCCGAAACAGCTTCTTCCTTCAAGGAACGCACATATCCGATGCCATCCGTATTGTATCCTGTCAGCTTGCCTTCTTCATTGACAATCGTGTTGACCGCGCCAATCAGACGTGCACTTTCATCAATTACATCCAGATACTGCATCACATTCTCTTTGTGCGGAATGGTTACATTCACGCCACGATACCCCAGCGCCACAATGCCTCGTATGGCTGATTCCAGCTGCCCGGGACGAACATGCAGCGGCATATACAATCCATTCACTCCGGCAGCCTGCAATGCTGCATTATGCATGGCAGGCGATTTGGAATGTGCAATGGGGTCACCCATAACGCCAAGCAAGACAGGGAGTGAAGGATTGTTTTTTTTCTGTTCCGACATACTTCCGCCTCCGATTGGATGAAATACTACTGTAGTTGCACTAGATCAAGGATGGGCGGACCAGTACACGAATACCTTTTGGAGCATGAACAGCTACAAGCGCTCCATTCTCACCGTTAACCTTAATCCAGCCCAGTCCGGAAATGAAAACATCCGACTGACTGCCACGTTTAATACGGAATTCATGTCTCGTCCATTCAGGCATGTCCGCTGCATCTTCACGCGTTGGTGGAGACAGCAGCTCACCCAGATGGTCACGGTACAAGTCGTCTGCACGTTCCAGCTTTGTCCGGTGAATATCCAGCGCAGTGCTGATAAAACAAGTGAAGGACTGACGATCCCCCTCCACAAAGTCAAAACGAGCCATACCGCCAAAGAATAACGTTTGACCAGAATTCAATTGATAAACGGCTGGTTTAAGCGGTTTTTCTGGCATAATCGCAGCCAGATCTTTGCGGGATACAATCTCACTGAAACGCCAAGGGTACACAATTCCCGGCGTATCAATAATAGCTTTTCCATCGTCGAGTGGAATATTAACCATGTCCAACGTCGTTCCAGGATAACGGGAGGTTGTCAGTTCCTGCTCCAGATCACTGTAGTCACGAATCAGCCGGTTAATCAGTGTGGATTTGCCCACATTGGTACCACCAACTACGTATACGTCCCGATCTCCGCGATACGTTCCAACAAGCTCAAGCAATCGGTCAAAGCCCTGATTTTGCTTCGCACTGCACAGAACGACATCCACTGTACGCAGACCTTGTTCTTTAGCCTGCTTTTGCACCCAGTTCCGAACCTTGTTCCAGTTGGTTACTTTCGGAAGCAGGTCTGTTTTGTTAATGGCAAGCAATACCGGATTATTGCCTACAAAACGCTGCAAACCAGAGATGATACTGCCATCAAAGTCAAACAGATCAACGATATGGATGACAAGTGCATCCTTATCCCCGATTTTGCTCAGCAAAGCCAGGAACTCGTCCTGATCCACTGTAACGGATGATGACTCATTGTAATTTTTGATACGGAAACAACGCTGGCAAATGACCGGCTCACGATCCAACGCTTTCTCGGGGATAAATCCTGGTAATTCCGGGTTTTCCGTTTGCAGATGCACTCCGCATCCGCTGCACCTTACGGCAATATTGCCGTTATGCGGTTCTGTCATTTCTTCTTTTCCTCCTCAAGCCATAAGCCTTTCTTGCGCAAACTCGTTAGAGCAATCCGTTCCACGCGCCGATTGAAGCGGGTCATGAAGCCTTCATCTCCGATGGAGATCGGCAGCACCAGAACCGTATAAAGCCCCAGTCGATTACCTCCAAAGACATCTGTAAGCATCTGATCGCCTACCACAATCGTTTTTTCAGGACTTAACTCCATCATCTTCATTGCTTTACGAAACGGAACATTCGATGGTTTGCGTGCACTATGCACAAACTGGATATCCAGTGGCGTCGCAAACAGGGATACACGATTCAAATTGTTATTGGACACAATCATAAGCTGGAAACCAGCCTCTTTGACACGTGCGAACCACTCGATCAGTTCGGGCGTGGCGTCAGGAGCTTTGGCTCCAACGAGTGTATTGTCCAGATCAGTTATAATTCCACGGTAGCCTTGAGCGTATAGCTCTTCCAGATTAATGTCAAAAACCGTGTCTACACGCAGCTTGGGCATTAACATTTCAAACAAAGAAGTCACCTCAGTTTCATACGACACACTATATCACAAATCCGTCTTTCCTGAAAATGCATACAGCGCCTGACGGTATAGGAAAAAAGGAAAAACGGGACGGGCGACATTACGCCCGTTCCGCTTTGAGTTCCTTACGCAGCTTTGAAGCAGTCTGATAGACGGCCTTCCAGTCGTCTGCAGTTACAGACGCTGGACTATAGCGAGTCTGTTCAAACTTCGCTAGAAGTTCATGCAATGTCGCTGCTGCAGCTGGTTTCGCCTGGCTCCAGCGGGTTACCGATTCACGAAGTGTCTCGTCCCCGCTCCGGGTTAACCCTTTGCGCTTCACATATCGAATCCAGCGTTCAGTCTCTGCCACTACCTTTTGTTCAGGCGTTAGCGGTCCACCTGTCCGCAGACGAAGCACGAAGAATCGAAGGGAGAGGCGATTTCGCCAGAACATATAAGCCACCCACAATACGATGATGGCTCCCGCAGCCCAGATTACAAAAGCCGGGATGCTGGATGAAGCCTGTTCAGGCGCAGGGGTCTGTTCTTCCTCTTTTACCGGTTCCTCTTCAGGTTGTTCTTCAGGCTCATCTACCGGCTGTACATCTGGTTGTTCGGTGAGCAGCGGCATGTCAAAGCCCGGCGTCGCTTCAACCGGAATCCAGCCATACTCGCCAAAATAAACTTCAGCCCAAGAGTGCGCATCTGCATTCGTTACCGTGTACGTCGTCTCGATCTCAGCCCCAGGTTGGCGCGGAGCCTGCATGTCAGAATTCAGTGACAGTTGTCCAGGCGCGTACCCTTTCACCCAACGAGCGGGAATCCCCTCGGAGCGTGCCATCATAACCAGCGCAGTCGAGAAGTAATCACAATACCCCTCACGAATGTCAAATAAAAAACCTTCCACAAAGTCACTGCTTACTTTTCGGGATAAATCCGGATTGTTGGTGTAATCAAAATTTAGTTGTAAATAGTTTTGCAGTAATGCCACTTTTTCATACGGCGTATTTGCCGATGCTGTAATTTCAGCGGCCAGATCCGTCACCCGATCAGGGAATCTGGATGGCAGCTGCAGGTACATATCATCTGCCGGATTGCTCGTATACAGATCATCAAAAGATTTGGTGCGAAGCTCATCTTCCACAATAACCGGAGCCTCGGATACAATCGTATACGTCTTCGGATATTGCGGTTGCTGGCGGTCTGTTACGACATGCAGCTCTGCCTGCGCCGAATTCCATAACATCCGGTCGGAATTCGCCTCACCATTGACAGATGTAACTTCCGAAATGGAATAAGCACCGAAGAGAATCGGATACACGTTGTCATTCAACATCGTCACTTTCTGAGTGACTTGCTTGGTGGTTACATTTCCGGATTCATCATTCTCCAGAGCCTGTCCCGCCTCAACATCCTCTGTCGCACCTCGTCCGCGATCATCCCAGCCTGTTCCCGTATACTCTGCGCGCGTCTCACCACGCCAGTAGCTGCGCTCATTGGTAGTGACAGACATGACAGGTGTATAGTCGAAGTTGAATCCTCCGCCAAGCTGGTTGTCTTCCCTGCTGTATCCCGACTCGGTTGCTGTCGGAATGTCCAGTGTTCCGTTGCCTGTCTGACTCGCCGAACTTCCGGTGTAGTTACGCCACGCGGTATACGGGTCCGTTAAGGTAGGAGGAACTTCCGGCATGTTCACACTGGCTACGATAATCAAAGAAAATATGATTGCAATGTTGGCCAGAATTTTGTAAGGATACCGGATGATTCTCTTCCAGCCTTGTGGATATTGCAGTTGGAAATTACGGAAGTGCTGGCATACCAGCCATCCCATTCCCGCAAACATAACCCAGGCGATTTCAATCCAGAGTGGAATTTGGGTGAAGGAATCAAGAATTCCCATCGAGATAATGTTGATACCCAGAAATACGAGAATTCGGCGCGTTGTGGTCACCAGGCGAAGGGCTGCTTCAAGCATGACCCAGGCGCACAGGGTGAACCAGATGTAAGGTGTCAGGTGCAGTATGAATTGCTCCGTACGCTCCATTAACGTGCCGTAAGGAATATAAACGGTGTAATCAATTAATGTCTTATGCAAAATATATACAAGGACAACTGCCTTGATTATGGTTCGAACCCATATTTTGAAAGGCAGAATCACTTCCAGAATGCTGACCGCTGCGAGCGTCCACAGCACCAATGAAGTGGTCTCGGTATACCAGGATTCCTGTGTGAATGATATCCACTGCATGCCAATCAGGAAAATCCAGAGCAACGAAGCTGCATGATACCAGGATCTTCTCCCCACTGTCAGCTCTTTGGCTTTAGTACTCATACACTACCTCCCCCCATTACCGTTGGAAGCTCCTGCAAATGGGAAACGGTGAAGGATCTAGTGCCTCTTCCGCGCAGCATCGCATTCCACTCGGAACTCCGGCGGGAATCGCTGGGTTCAATCAGAATATGACAAGGAGTCATCCCCCGTGTGTCAGCCCATCGGAGCAGTTCGAGAACTTTTTCATCTTTCTGGGGAGAAATCACTACAAAATATGCGCCTTGAGGAAACTGACGCGACATCTTCTCGACACCGGGCAGCAGCCGATTCTCCTGGCCGCTATATTGGATATCCACCAAATGATGGATCATCTTCTGCCGTTCCAGCGTACTTTCGCTGGGAGCAAAAAATGATGTCTTCTCCGACAATGTCAGCATTCCCATACCCATTCGTTCTCTTGTGCCATATTCCAGCAGGGAAGCAGCCGTAGACACGGCCAGTTCAAAGGACTCACCATGATCATAGCTACCTGACAGCGCATCCAGCACCAGAATCGTTTTCGGCACCGACTCATGTTCAAACTCCTTGGACTTCCACGTTCCCGTCTTTGCCGTCGCATTCCAATGAATACGGGAAAGGCGATCCCCATAGACGTAGTCACGCACGCCGTTAATCTGGGTCGTTTCCCTGCGCGAGCGGGTCAAGGCCGTCTGTGGACCGGATAACCGTGATTTGCGATCATACAGCTGCCAGTACGGAATAAATACCGTCCGCGGCAGCACCCGGAATTCCCCTTTGGCTTTGAACGTTCCCCGATGCTCGATCAGCCCAAAGATGTCCTCACTGGCACATTCCGTTTCTGAAAAAACATACTTTCCCCGCTCGAGCGGAGGCGTCTGAAATGACAATTCACCATATCCTCGCATGCTCGGAATGAGGCTTTCTTTAAAAGACCAGGATTCGCCGTTATGCCGATGCAGCATTTCACGTATAACCACATATGGAAGTGGCAAAAAACCCGGGATGTTCAGACTTAACTTCACCTGTACCTGATCACCCGCATGCAGCAGCTCTTCATGATCCTGACCGGAAGAGAGCTTACGCACGCCATGAGTACGTCGTACACCGCTAAAACCAGAAATCGCAAGGTAAATACATAGCAACGTCACCATCGACAGCAGCATCAGGGAGGTCTTCCCTCCCTGGAACAAAACATAAGCCAAACAGCACATCCACACCGCCGCGATGCTCCATACGCGGGGGTGGCGCATTCCCCTTCTGACCGTACTCAAAAGCGGCTTCATCAATTATTGCCCCATGGAGACGGGCACTCGAACCTGCTGAAGTACGGAATTTAATACAGCTTCGGAGCTCATGCTGTCCAGTCTTGATTCAGGGCGAAGTACAATCCGATGGGAAATGACATAAGGCGCCATCGTTTTTACATCATCCGGAAGCACGTAGTCACGTTCCTGCAAAAAGGCAAAAGCCTTCACAGCCATCATAAATGAAATGGCTGCCCGCGGGCTGGCGCCCAGCAATACGGATGGGTGGGAGCGAGTTTTGCGCACTACATCAAGCAGATAATCCATGACTGGATCACCGATGAATACTTCCTTGATTTCCTGCTGAATGGCAGATATTTGATCCATATGGGTTACGGATTCAAGCCGATCAACAGGCTGACCCGACTGATGCTGCTTCAGCAGCGTTTTCTCGATATCCTTGTCGGGATAACCCAGACTTATTTTCAACATGAACCGGTCCAGTTGAGCTTCCGGCAATGTGTACGTTCCTTCAAAATCGATGGGATTCTGGGTTGCACAGAGCATAAATGGATGAGGCAGATCGTATGTATCGCCATCTACCGTTACACTGCGCTCTTCCATGACTTCCAGCAAAGCGGACTGTGTTTTCGTTGTTGCCCGGTTAATCTCATCTGCCAGCAGAATGTTGGTCATTACTGGACCCGGACGGAAGTAAAAGCGTTCGTCACGCGGATGGAAAACGGATACCCCCGTAATGTCACTTGGCAGAATATCAGGATTACATTGAATGCGGCGGTACTCTCCGCGCATGGATTTCGATAACGCTTTAACCAACTGTGTCTTGCCTGTTCCCGGTACGTCTTCAATCAGTACGTGTCCGCCTGCAAGCAAAGCTGTGAGCAAAAGTTGAATTTCAAAGGATTTCCCCATTATGCATGATTCCAGATTAGAACGAACTGCTGAAATGATTTGGATCGACTCTTTGCGCACAGGCATGTGGTCTAACCTCCTAAAAAAGCATACAGATTTCCTTTTATTGTACATGATCCACGGTCGCGAGTACACTCGAAGAGACTCATAATTTGTTTCCATCCGTCAGATTCACCGCAGTTATCGCATCATTACGACAAAAAGAGGCCCGGATAAAAGTTATCCGAAGCCTCTATTAAATCTATATAGGTTGGCTGAGCATGCCTTGCCCACTTATCCTTTAGGCCGAACGACCAGTGCCGCCAGAAAAGAAAAGATAATCGCTGAGGAAATGCCCGCCGCGGTCAAGTCGAATATCCCTGTAATGACACCGATCCAACCTTCTTTCTCCAATTCCGTCAATGCCCCGTGCACGAGAGAGTTACCAAAACTGGTAATGGGGATGGATGCTCCCGCTCCTGCAAATTTGACGAGTGGATCATACAGCCCGAACGCATCTGCAACCGCACCAGCTACCACAAGTGTACTCATCGTATGTGCAGGAGTCAGCTTGACACCATCCATTAGAAGCTGTCCCACAACACATATCAACCCGCCAACGATAAATGCCCATAAAAATTGCATTTTTTATCCCTCCTTTTCAATGGCTACGGCATGCGCGATACAAGGAATGGTCTCGCCCTGCTGGTATGAAAGTGGAGACAATAATGCACCGGTAGCGACCACCAATACCTTATTGAGCTCACCCTTTTGCATCCGGTTCAAAATGTGACCGTAGGTCACGGTCGCTGAACATCCGCAGCCGCTTCCCCCAGCCACAACCTGAGGCTGCTTTTCCAGGTTATATATCATCAGGCCACAATCATTGAAAACAGTCTGTTCCATCGGAACACCCTCTTTATGCAATAGCTCCTTAACGATGGGCAATCCAACCGAAGCAAGATCACCTGTAACGATCAAATCATAATAACCGGGTTCTAGACCTGTATCCCGGAAATGCGAAACAATGGTATCCGCTGCCGCAGGAGCCATTGCAGCCCCCATGTTAAACGGATCTTTGATACCCATATCCATAATTCGGCCAATTGTCGCTTTGGTGACTACCGGACCCGAACCCGTACGGGATATAACACCACATCCCGAACCCGTAACAGTATACTGGGCGTATGGGGGCTTCTGGGAACCATACTCTGTTGGATATCGAAATTGCTTTTCCACCGTACAGTTGTGACTCACAGTACCCGCAAGCACATAATCCCCTGCGCCCGAGTCCACTATGAGCGAGGCGAGAGCCAGCGTCTCCATTGAAGTTGAGCAGGCGCCAAATACCCCAAGATAGGGTACACCCAATTTGCGGGCCGAAAAAGAACTGCTGATAATCTGGTTCATCAGATCTCCGCCAACAAAGAACTGAAGCTCTTCCTTTGTGATATTGGCATTAATCAACGCCATTTGAGACGCCTGTTCAAGGAGCTTGCGCTCTGCTTTTTCCCAGGTCTTCTCTCCAATCTCCAAATTGTCATATACATAATCGAAATCCTTTGACAGAGGCCCTTGTCCTTCATCCGGCCCTCCGACTGCGGATCTGCCGATAATTCGTGGACGATTCTCAAATTGCCATGTCTGTTGGCCCAGGCGTTTCATAGATGTCCACCTCCGAAACCAAGAAAGGCGTATACGATTCCCACGATGAAGGCAGCAACGACACCAAACACGATGACCGAGCCTGCCAGTTTGAACATGTTCGCGCCAACGCCAAGCACGAGTCCCTCAGCACGGTGCTCCAGTGCTGCCGAGCACATCGAGTTGGCAAATCCGGTGACAGGTACAGCTGTGCCTGCACCAGCCCATTGCGCCATTTTATCGTAGACACCGAGACAAGTCAGGATGACTGAAATGAGGATCATGACCGCAACGGTTGGACTGGCAGCTTCCTTCGATGTCATGTCAAAGCCGGCCATAAATGCTTCCTGAATAGCCTGTCCAATGACACAGATGAATCCGCCGACGAAGAATGCCTTAATACAGTTCGCCCAGATTGGACGGGCAGGCTCATGTTTTTTGGCGACTTTTTTATATTCCTGTTCACTGATGGACAGGGATGGTGATTTTTTTCCACTACCTTTAGCTTGAGCTGGCAAGATACTGAACCTCCCTTGATGAAAATAAGTCAACCGAAGTGACTGACATGTACTGTGTGTTATCCTGTATTCATTGTTTGTTAAGGTTGGGAAAGTTATGTATCCGGCGAAAGACAGCATTTGTTTCCAGCACGATGAAGCAGCTGAATCAGATGAGTCGCTCAGCGCCGGGTGAGAGGTCTGATGAAGTTTATAAATAAAGCAGGGTGATCACGAGCAAAATAAAAAGAGCAATGCAAAGGATGGTTTCATTGCCTTCATCGGGTGGCCTCATCTATTGTCCCATCTCCTTCCTGTTGTCAGGCAAATGAAATTAGGGGCTCATTAAATACAGACTAAGCAAAACGTTTCCTCACTATATGCATATTCAATGCAGCTGCTTGGCGATAGTGTTTGATGCGGATTTTATGGCATGATGAATCATCAAACGAGCAACCATTCATGCCTGAGATACGTGACATAACCATGGACAATTACTGGCGCAAGGTTCATACTGTAGTGTGACCAGTGGTTAAATAAAATGTTCTTCTCTTTCGAAGGACAACAGTCCGGCAGCCGTTCTGCTGAGACCTGATTTACATACACGCAGAGGAGTTGTCGACACATGAATCAAAAAACGATGGAAATGTTTCGCACATTAACGGAATTCCCTTCCGTTTCCGGGTTTGAACGCGAGCTTCGCGGATGGATGAAAGAGCAAATGTCTCCTTATACGGACGAATTTGTACAGGATCGCCTGGGAAGCCTTTTTGGCGTATTACGAGGAGAAGTGTCCGGACCCAAAGTCATGGTTGCAGGTCACTTCGACGAAGTTGGCTTCATGACCACAGGTATCACGGAAACAGGCATGATCAAATTCCGCCCATTGGGTGGATGGTGGAGTCAAGCTGTGCTGTCCCAACGTCTGGAGCTTATCACTCCCGATCGTCGGATTATTGGAGTTGTCGGTTCAACGCCTACGCATCTCCTTGATGAGTCCCAGCGAAACAAACCGGTTGATCTCAATCATATGTACTTGGATATTGGTGCGGATAACCGTGCAGAAGCAGAGTCTTGGGGCATTCGCCCAGGTATGCAGATCGTGCCAATCTGTGAATTCACACCCATGGCTAATCCGAAAAAAATTATGGCAAAAGCCTGGGATAACCGTTATGGCGTAGGACTTGCCCTTGAGCTGATTGAAGCATTGCATAAGGAAACATTGCCAAATACGCTCTATTGCGGTGCAACAGTTCAAGAGGAATTGGGACTCCGTGGTGCTCGCACGGCTGCCAATCTAATTGAACCGGATATTTTCTTTGCATTGGACTGCAGTGCTGCGAATGATATGACAGGAGACAAACAGTCATTTGGACATATCGGTCAAGGCGCTTTGCTGCGTATCTTCGACCCGGGAATGTTCACCCATCGTGGTATTGTTGAATATGTCCAGGACACAGCATCATCCAATCAGATCAAAATGCAATATTTCATCTCTCCAGGTGGTACGGATGCCGGAGCGGTTCATTTAAGCGGTATCGGTGTGCCTTCAACGGTAATTGGCATCTGTGCCCGTTACATCCATACCTCTTCTTCCATTATTCATACGGATGACTATGACGCGGCCAAAGAGTTGCTCGTGAAGCTGGTGAAGGGGCTGGATCAGACGACACTGAATACGATTATTGACAACGCGTAAGGATAGATTAGGAGAGAGCTTGAATTACGTGAGCTCGATCGCTTCCCCCTTTTAAATGTAATTCCAAGAGATGTTCTGACTTCAGCAGAACATCTCTTTTTTGTTGCAACTAGATTAATAGCTAGAACATATATAGAAAAGATTCATAAGATATAACAACGGAAGAGAAACTAAATCATCAAGCAGTGGGGGACCTGTTATGGCAATGAGAAGGAATGGAAAATCGAATAAAGGTTCCACCAAAACAAATGCTGCCAACACCCTTCTCAATGGCAATCTTAAAGGAAAGAACCTGGAAATTATCGTCGCAGCCTTGCTGGTGAGCGGGAGATTAAGAGTAGATGCCGTCACATTGTTTCGAGAAGCCACATTGGTTGTTGAATTGGTTGGACAGTATAAAACACTTCAAAAAATGACACCATCGAATGCTGACAAAGTCGTCCAATTTCTTGACGAAATGGGTGATGTTACTTTGGATGATGTCGTTAGGGCTTTTCAGAAAAGAATAAATTCTTAAAAGGAATGAGGGTGATGTGATGTCTGAATTTGACGGGATCGGCTTCGCCGAACTGATAATTGTAGTCATCCTTGTCATGTTATTTGTATTTGGCTCGACGGATATTGAGAATCTGTCTTCTACGCCTACAACGACCTAAGTAGCCTTATAAGCCGCCTTCCGATTGCATGCATCATGTGATCTAAAGGAGAAGATAAAGAAAAACGCCAGTTTGCAATCAGGACTGGCGTTTTTTGGGGTTCACAGAAATAAAGGGGAGAATGCAATCCAGGCCAAAATAAGAGCCAGCACAATGCAAACATTTTCTACAACGGCTCCATGTTTTGTACCTGTACTCATGAGATTGATCCTTATACGCCACTTGATTGGTGGCAATGGACGAATGCCGCGATTCGTCAATGAATCAGCCAATAAATGCATGGCATAAGCTATTCCTCCGGCCACCCAGATCTCTGGCCCTTGCAAATGAGTCGTACTGTAGAGCAATCCAGCCCATACAGCGGTTCCATATAGGGTGTGTGTCAATCCCCTATGCGTTAACGTGGTACACAGCATTAACAGACTGCCTGCAATCAGATTCCATGGTGCGAATGCATGTCCATAGAATACAAGTCCCAATCCTATCGCAAACATCAACACTTTGCGCAGGGAACGGGACGGCAGGAAAGACACCATCGCAATCAGAATGGCGAGCAGCAGATTCCAAGGTTTCGCCTGCACATAGAAGTATACAAATACAGCGACAGGCAGCAGAATTGTCTGTAAGAGTCGAATCAAGCTGTTCGGCAATGCCTTGGATACGAGTAGCGAATTCGGTTCATCAATGTCCGGTAACAGCGAACCGATCAGGGCCACGGTAACTGCCGGTGCAGTTATGGGCATGCCGGACAATTGCAGAACAGAGAGGGATACAGTGGTCCCGATAATAAGGTGGGATCTTCCCATCATGGTGCAAAAACTTCCTTTCAAGAGTATAGGGAACATGAACGGCCCACTTCCGATATTACATCAAAAAGAAAACAAGAACAATAGTTCGCATTTCTTATTTCCGTGACAGGGCTCACACTTTTAAATTTGTGACTCCTCTATCGCTATTAGTGAAATTAATCACATTTTATGTCAGCATTGGAGGTTATGATTAAAATATAAACCACTAAAAATGATGGTAATGTACAGTGTCCATTCAAGGAGGCATACACACATGAACGGAAACAAAGAAAAATTGGTTATTATCGGTAATGGCATGGCAGGCATAAGTACGGTTGAACAAATTTTAAAATTGAGTTCTCGGTTCGACATTACGGTCTTTGGCACAGAGCCCTACCCCAACTACAACCGGATTATGCTGTCCTACGTGCTGGAAGGCAGCAAAACAATTGATGATATTGTGCTCAATGATCTGCATTGGTATGAGGATTATGGTATTACCCTCCATACGGGTACAACCGTAACACGGATTGATTCCGAGACCCATGAAGTCGTTACTGCAGAAGGCGAACGCTTCCCTTACGACAAAATCATCATCGCAACCGGCTCCAGTTCCTTCATTCTTCCCGTACCCGGTCATGACAAACAAGGGGTTGTTGGGTTCAGGGATATAGCCGATTGTAACGTCATGTTGGAAGCTGCGAAACAATACAAAAAAGCGGCTGTCATTGGGGGCGGGCTTCTAGGCCTGGAAGCTGCCAAAGGGCTGGTCCAGCTCGGGATGGAAGTCACAGTTGTGCATTTGATGCAGGATCTGATGGAACGCCAGCTTGATCCGCAGGCGTCCGCGATGTTAAAAGCCGAACTCGAACGTCAGGGCATCCGGTTCAAGATGGGTGCACAAACCGCAGAGCTGCTTGGTGGCGAACGGGTAGAAGGTATTCGTTTTGCCGATGACTCCGTGCTGAACACCGATTTTGTTGTTATGGCCGTAGGCATCAAACCCAACACGGATGTAGCTCGTGAAAGCGGTATGGAAGTAAACCGGGGCATTGTGGTGAACGACTATATGCAAACATCACTGGATAACGTGTATTCCGTCGGGGAATGTACTGAACATCGCGGTGTATGTTACGGCCTCGTTGCCCCGCTATTTGAACAAGGCATGATTCTGGCCAAACATATATGCGGCGTGGATACCGCTCCTTATGAAGGTTCTGTTGTATCCACCAAATTGAAAATTTCGGGCGTGGACGTCTTTTCGACCGGTGAATTTATCGACAGTCCCGAACATACGGTCATTGCGCATAAGGATGACTGGAAACGCACGTACAAAAAAATTCTTCTTCGGGATAATATCTTAGTAGGTGCCGTACTCTTTGGTGACATTACGGATTCTGCAGAATTACAGAAGTTGATCAAACAAAAAGCCGAAATGACCGATGAATTGTATGCTTCACTGATGGGTACAGGCTGTGGCGGGCACAAAAAGGCTGCCTCCGTGGAAACCATGGCAGAAGACGAAATTGTCTGCGGATGTAACGGGGTAACCAAAGGAACCATTGTCGATGCCATTACGAATCAAGGATTAACCAGCGTAGACGAAATTAAAGCCTGTACGGGTGCAACCCGCTCCTGCGGCGGCTGTAAACCGGTTGTTGAACAAATTTTGCAATATGTGCTTGGGGACAGCTTCACAACAGGTGCCAAACAGGGAATCTGCGGTTGCACCTCCCTCAGCCGGGATGAAATCGTAGCCGAGATTAGACAAAAAGGATTGCAAACGACGAAAGAGGTCATGCATGTCCTGGGATGGAGTCAGCCCGAAGGATGTTCCAAATGCCGCCCAGCCATTAACTATTACCTTGGCATGATTGCGCCAGATACCCATGTGGATGAAAAGGAATCCCGTTTTGTCAACGAACGCATGAACGCCAATATTCAAAAAGATGGCACATATACCGTTGTACCGCGCATGTATGGCGGGGTTACAACACCGGAAGACTTGAAACGCATTGCAGACATTTCGGTCAAATACGATGTAAAAGCCGTCAAAGTAACAGGAGGTCAGCGTCTGGACCTGATTGGAGTCAAAAAAGAAGATCTGCCCAACGTGTGGGCTGAGCTGGATATGCCTTCAGGCTACGCATACGCCAAGTCGCTGAGAACGGTCAAAACATGCGTCGGTTCACAATTTTGCCGCTTCGGCACACAGGATTCCATGGCGATGGGCGCTCTGCTGGAGCGTAAGTTTGAACGTCTGGATCTGCCTGCCAAGTTCAAATATGCCGTAAACGGCTGCCCTCGTAACTGTGCGGAGTCGTGTACAAAAGATATCGGTATCGTAGGCAACGACGGCGGCTGGGAAATATTTATTGGAGGCAACGGCGGCATCAAGGCCAGACTGGCTGACTCCCTGTGCAAGGTGAAGACCGATGAAGAATTAGTTGAGCTTTGTGGAGCAATCATGCAGCATTATCGGGAGACAGCCAACTACCTGGAGCGTACTTCCGAATGGGTGGAACGTGTGGGTCTGGAGCAGATACGTTCGGTTGTTGTCGATGACGTGAAAGAGCGTAAGGCTCTCATGGAACGAATCGAATTCGCTTTGAAGCAAGTGGAAGATCCTTGGAAAAAAGCGCTGCGTAACGAGGAAGGTCAGAACAAACTTTTCCATGGCATAGAAGTGACTGCTCGACCATAGTACTCCGCTTCGACCATTATAAGATAACGCTTTATAAATCCTGTACGTTTAACCTGAAAATAAAGGAGATGTTCATATGACAACACAGCAATCTGCCATCTACTATCCTGCCGGAGAAATCGAAGATTTCCTGCCGCAGATTGGCAGAGTAGTTGAGATTAAAGATCACGAACTGGCTGTATTTCGGACCTCTGATGGCACCATCTTCGCCGCAGAAAATCGTAGTCCCCATCCCAAAGGTGGACCGCTGGCAGAAGGGATGGTCTCCGGGTATGATCTGTACGATCCACTGTATGATTGGAAAATCGATCTGAGCACAGGTCTTGTGCAGGCCCCCGATCAGGGCCAGGTGCGGATGTATCCTGTGAAAATCGAGAACGGGCAGGTTTGGATCGCTATATAGCTATATATTTTCACTGTCAACGATAGATGCACCAATTGGAGGAAATCGTCATGTATACACCCAATGTTGAAGGCATTATTGAAGCTGCGGTTAAAAAACGGGATCAAATGAACGCCAGCCTGCCACGTTACATGGTTGCAGCCTTGATGGCTGGTGCTTATGTAGGTCTTGGCATCATTCTGATATTCAGTATCGGTGCCCCGCTGCTTGCTGCTCAGTCACCACTGCAAATGATGCTGATGGGCATGTCTTTTGGACTCGCCCTCACACTCGTTATCTTTGCCGGATCGGAACTGTTCACAGGTAATAACATGTTTTTCACCATGAGCACACTGGCTGGCCGGACTACCGTTCGGGATACACTCAAAAACTGGGGACTTGTCTTTCTGGGCAACCTGATCGGTGCCGTTCTGCTCAGCCTGCTCATTGTGGGCAGCGGTCTCTTCAAGACGGCTACACCCGAACATCTGCTGTTTGTCGTTTCTGCCAAAAAGATGGCCGCTCCCGTTAGCGAATTGTTCTTCCGTGGCATTCTCTGTAACTGGCTGGTCTGTCTGGCGATCTGGATGGCAGCCCGCTCGAAAGAGGATATTGCCAAACTTGTCCTCATCTGGTGGTGTCTGTACGCCTTTATCGCCAGTGGTTATGAACATAGTGTCGCCAATATGACCTTGCTATCCTTGTCCTGGCTGCTGCCAAACCACCCGGATACGATTACTCTGGCAGGCTGGATGCATAACATGATTCCGGTCACGCTCGGTAATATTATCGGAGGAGCTCTATTTGTCGGCATGGCTTACTGGTTTGTTTCGCCTGTGAGAAAAAAAGAATAGATCGCCTACCATATAGTTCACTTTCGTTAGTAGTCTTTTTGCAGGAACTCAGATGTATACCAACGTTTAATTTAATCTGCTTGTACATCTTGATTACCATTTCTTCACCACCATTCTTCCTTCGACTTATCTTCAAAGGGACATGGTGGTTTTTTCTATTTAGCCATTTTTACCTTTCATGTATACATCGTTAATCCACGGTTAATATAACTGGAGTATACTCGGTGCATACCCAACTAAAAAGGATGATTGCATACATGGGAATTCATACGTACTTCAGGTCTCTAAACGATCTCGAACGCATTATCCGCACGCCTGGCAAATTCAAGTTTGAAGAACACAGTGTATCCGCACACTCCTGGAAAGTTGTGCAGTACGCCAAAACGCTCGCCGATATTGAAGAACAACACGGCGTCAGCATCGATTGGAAGAAGTTATACGAAATCACCAGCAGCCATGATTATGGTGAAATCTTCATCGGTGATATTAAAACACCGGTCAAACATTACTCTCTGGAGCTGCGTTCGATGCTGCAACAAGTGGAAGAAGGCATGGTTGAGCATTTTATTAACGAAAATATTCCTGAAGAATTCCAGCCGATTTTCCGCAGACAGCTGCGTGAAGGCAAAGATAACTCTGTCGAAGGACTTATTCTGGAAGTGGCCGACAAAATGGATCAGGTGTACGAAGCGTTTGCTGAACTGCAACGTGGCAACACCGAGAAGGAATTTATCGTGATGTACCGATATGCCCTGATCAAAATCAAAAATATTGACCTCCACTGTGTACACTATTTTCTCGAGCATATTCTCCCCGACATCATTGAGGAAGGCAACCGTTCCCTATTTGATATCCGCCAAATCACGGAAGAGGCCTTGTCCCAATAATCAGCTCCAGTCATCGTGGTTCTTCAAGGGCCATGGACAGGGCTTTTTTTCGTTATTGTAACTGTTGGCGATACTCGCTAGGATACAGTCCTGTCTTGTTTTTGAAAATACGGCTGAAATAATGGGAATCACTGTATCCTACCGCTTTACCTACTGTCTTGATATCCATATCTTCAAAGGCCGCGAGCATGCGTTTTGCTTCGTTGATTCGAAGTCCTGTCATATATTTGAGCGGTGTTTCGCCCGTTACTTTTTTGAAGCACTTTCCCAGGTAATCCACACTGAAATGCATCTGTCCTGCCATATCCTGCAACGTGATTTCATGCATATAGTTCTGTTTCAGATACCGTTTGACAGCCTCTGCAATATCTTCCGGCTTTACCTGTTCGTCCTGCACTGCGCTGACATGGGCCAGCGAGTCTCCTGCCCTCCCGAGTTTTAATTCCATCGCGTCCAGCAGCGACCGGAGTTGTTGCTCCGTGAGTGGTTTGAGGAGATAATCCTCCACTTTATAATGGATCGCCTGACGTGCATATTCAAACTCATGGTGGCCGCTCAGGATTACAATCTTGACATGGGGGTAGGCAAAATACAGATGTTTTGCCAGTTCCAGCCCATTCATAACCGGCATCTGAATATCGGTAACAACCAGGTCAGGCACCATTTGTTCAATTAGCTGTAATGCTTCCTGTCCATTCCTCGCTTCACCAATCACCTCGAAACGTGTGCTAATCTCCCTGAATTTACGCGATACATTGCGGCGAATCAATGCCTCGTCCTCGACAATAATGGTTCTATACGTCAACGTCATGGATTGAACGGTGCTCCTTTCGAATGGAACCTCCAATGGTAATGCTCACTCCACCAGAAAGTTTGTTTACAATATGAATACGAGCTGCGGGGCCATACCATAACTTCAGTCTGATCCAAATGTTCCGGAGGCCCATCCCGCCCATCTCCAGCTCAGGCATGCGCTCCCATTCCTGTGATTTCTTCATGTATTGCTGTATGGCGCTAAGCGCCTCGGGTTCCATACCAGGTCCGTTATCTTCTACTGTTATTTGCCATGCCTTTGCTCTCGTGTCCAGTTCTCCAATGATATGTATCCTCCAGGGTGGCGTATCCCCAAGTCCATATTTCATGACATTTTCCAATAACGGCTGAATCAGAAGCATCGGAACCTGAATGTCTTTCATTGCGTCAGGGATATGAAATTCATAGACCAGATCATCTTCAAACCGGATTTTCATACACTCCAGGTATCGTTCGCAATAGTCGATTTCTTTGGATAATGGGACACCGTTTTTGTTCGGGGTCGAGATATAACGCAGCATAGAAGCAATATGACCACAGAACGCAACAATCTGCCCATTCATGCCTTCTTCCGCCATGATACTGATGTTCGTAATGTTGTTATACAGAAAGTGAGGATTCATCTGGGACTGCAAGGCCAGCAATCTGGCATCCGTCTCCTGTGATTTGATGGCCATCATATCCTGAAAGGACTGTACAAGCTGTTGATTCAGTCTGATAAATGTATCATTCAGTTCATCCATCTCGCGGATGGAACCCGGACGATCCAGCTTAAACAACTGACCCGAGTCCTCACCCGTGGTTAGATCATGCACACCCGTTTTCTGAATAATACGCTGCAAACGATGGAGCGGCAAAGTGACACGCTTCGAGATCAGGTAAGAGAGAAGCAGAATAAGCATCAATGTACCCAAAGTAGCCCCCATAAACAGAAGAGCCATGCGATTCAGATTTGCAAAAAGGGACTGCTTGGACTGCATAACGACAACCGTCCATCCTGTCTCCTGTGAGGTGGTGTATGTCATCATCTGTTTCGAATTCCCATACGGATCAGCAATTTCCTGCATCGTTCCTGATGCCTCGTCACCATTACGAACTCTCTCTACAACGTAGGCACTGTTTTCAATCAACTCTCGATCATCAGAAGCAAAAGGATATAATAGTGTATTTCGCTCGTCCATCACATAAATGCGAAGATCATCATGACCACCCTGTACTTCATTCAAATGCTGGAACAAGGTACCCGCATCCTGCAGAATCTCAACGACTCCCTGACTGACGTAATTCCCGTCTTTGTATACGCGAGTGAGAGAGATATACGGATTCCCGGACTTCCCCTCCTCTGTAGGCATAGGAAGACTTCCCCCATCCAACAGCCGGATGACCCGCCAGCCACTCCTCTCCCACGTTTCCTCGTACCATGGTCGTTGAGTGAGGTCTACCGACATTTGACCGTTAAAAGACCCTGCCCCCAGCATTTTGCCATTCACGTCATAGATATTCGCCTGTTTCGCCGTGTTGGAGCTGCTAATAATCGCCAGAATGACATCAATCAATGTCGTTGTATCCTTGTAAAATGCCGGATCACTCCCCAGTGTCTGTTCACTGTCCTCCGCCGGAGACAAATAATGACTGAAATGTTCTTTCACCAGATTGGAATACACAATGTTCATGGAAAAATTGTTCATTTTGACAACCTCTTGATCCAGATTGCCTACTATCGATACCCCCAGTTGCTTCTGCTGCTCCTCACTACGATTACGAATATCGCTTGCGAGAAAAACATACAGAAGGCCCGCTACAATGAGCGAAAAGATTATAAACACCGCAGAGTAATAGGCAAACAGACTTTGCTGAAGCGTTCTAAAGCGATAACGAACCATCTCACACCTCATCCTCTTGACTTAAGTCTATTGCGTTATTCGAAAATGTCCACTCAACAGAACGCTTTTGTCTATTGAGCACATTCGTCGTTCACAGTAAAGTTATCCACATAAGAATACGCTTACATTAAGCGTTTCGGCAAGTGTCAATTATTCTTTTTATTCTGGGAGGTTCAATCATGAGAAAACGATTTCTATTTTCCTTCGCAAGTGTGCTGCTGCTCTCCACCCTGCTGCTTGCCGGATGCAACTCCGGTAAAAATGCGGACGGCAATGGCAAGGTAACACTCACCTTCGGAACAAGCCAGTCCGGTATTCCACGTACAGGAATCATGCAGACGATGGCTAAGGAGTATGAGCAGGAAACTGGCGTCAAAATTGACTTTCAGGTGGTACCTGACGCCCAGTGGCGTGACTTGATCAAGGTGAAGCTCGCCTCCGGTGAAGCTCCTGATATTTTCAACGTTGATGTAGACCCGCTTAGCATGCCTGCCAACGTAAGGCCGGAAGAAAACGCGATTGATCTGACCAAGGAAGAATTTACGGGTCGCATGTCGGAGGAGATTTTACCAACAGTGAGTCACCAGGGCAAGGTATATGGCGTTTCTTTTGCACCAACAAAAATCTGGTATGTGTACTATAACAAACGCATCTTTGAAGAGCTTGGCATTGAGCCGCCAACTTCATATGCAGAATTCAAGGCGATCAGCCAGAAAATCAAGGATAAAGACATCATCCCTTTCTATCAGGCACCTGCCAGTGGATGGTATCAAGTTCTGCCTTTGTTCGAAACGGGGCCTAACTATGAGCAGTCTGCGCCGGGAACGTATGAGAAACTGAACAACAATGAGATGAAAGTTGAAGATTTGACGCAGCTCAAGACGGTCATTGAGCAGTTGAAAGAATTTGCGGACCTCGGCTATTTCGGCAAAGATTTCCTCTCCAATACCGTTGAAGCGGGAATCGAGGCCTTTGGTCAGGAGAAAGCGGCCATGCTGCTGCGGGTACCAGGTACGGAAAAGGAAGTGTCCGAGGCTTATCCGGCGATGGCGGACAATATGGGATTCTTCGTCATGCCGTGGGGAGACAACCAGACCATTGGTGTGAACCCGGGTGGTTCAGCAGCCATGTTTGGCAATAAAAACAGCAAACATCCTGAGGAAGTACTGAAATTCTTCCGCTGGATTACGGAGCATGATCATCTGCAGCGTGTCTTTGATGAAGGTGAAGGCAATCTGACGATCTGCTGGCCAGAAATCGAACCGAAGCTGACGCAGGATTATATCGATTATGAGAAAAATCATGAAAAGGGTACGGTGATGCAGGCAGCCGTGAAGTACATTGATCCGCAATGGATGGATATCGGCAAGGATCTTTCCGGCATGTTCGCCGGAGCAATGACCCCGGACCAAATATTGCAGAATATTGATAAACGCCGGGCTGAACAAGCCAAAGTGCTGAAGGATGAAGCGTGGCAATAACAGCGTATAGGCCGGTACCTATAATATAAGGCTGACCAGCGTTGCATGCAGCGGGCATCGCCCGCTCATGGATGTTGGCAGGAAGGACAGGTGTAACGGATTATGAATGCGAACAAGATCTATCCCTGGTATTTCTCATCCGGAGCGATTGTATTATATCTACTGTTCATCGTCGCTCCCGCCCTGCTGGGCATCTACTACTCCTTCACCGACTGGAACAGCTACAGTTCGGAGAAGAACTTTATAGGCCTGGAACATTTCCGCACTATTCTGGCGGGTGATCCAACGTATTTACTTTTTATTAAGAATACAGTACTTTTTACCCTCATTACCTCCATCGCCAAGACGGTACTGGGTCTCTTCCTTGCCCTGCTGCTGGTCAGCGGTGTAAAGGCCGCCAATCTGCATCGGATGATCATTTTTTCACCCCAGGTGCTGTCATTCCTGATCGTCGGCCTGGTATTCAAAAGCCTGCTCGATCCCAACAACGGGTTCGTTAACGTGACGCTGCGTTCGCTCGGTCTGGACGTTCTGGCCCAGAACTGGCTGGGCTCACTGACCTGGGCCATGCCATCCATCATGGCGGTGGATACGTGGAAAGGGATGGGGTACATCATGGTCCTCTTCATCGCCGGACTGCTCGCCATTCCCCGTGATTATTATGAAGCAGCATCCATTGATGGTGCCGGCTTCGGGCAGAAACTGTTTCGGATCACCATTCCGATGCTGATGCCTACGATCACGATCGCCACGGTGCTTAATATTACGTACGGGCTGCGGGTATTCGATGCCGTATACGTGCTGACTAACGGTGGACCAGGCAACGCGACAGATGTGATTAACACAGCGGTGTATTCCTCTTTTGCAAAAGGCTATTGGGGGCTCGGCAGTGCGTTATCCACGATTCTGTTTGTCCTTATGGCGATCATCTCCTTCTTCATCATCCGCTTGATGAACCGAAAGGTGGAATTCTAGATGCGAGTGAGAAAACGGCTGGTTTCCATCGGATTAAATGTACTCGCCTGGCTGCTTAGCCTGGTGGTCCTGATTCCTTTTGTCGTCATTGTCCTGAATTCATTCAAGTCCGATGCTGAAGCCAAAGTACTAAAACTGACCCTGCCTGAGAAGTTTATCTTTGAAAATTATAAAATCGTCTATGAACAGGGACACTTGGGAGGTTCCTTTTTCAACAGTCTGCTGCATTCAACGGCTTCCTCCCTGCTGCTTGTGTTTGTTGTGGCGTTCTCGGCCTTTACATTGTCGCGCAATCATTCGAAGTTCAGTCAGTTCCTGTACTTCTTCCTGATTCTCGGTATCACACTGCCGCTCAATTATATCCCTTTAATGGAAGTGATGAAATCCCTGGGCATGATTAATTCGCATGTGGGCATGATTCTGCTGTACACAGCGATGGGCATTCCGATCTCGCTATTCATCACGTATGCGTTTGTGTCCAATATTCCCAAAGAACTGGATGAGGCAGCCATAATGGACGGGTGCAACGGGATCAAGTTGTTTCTCAGAATTATCGTGCCTCTGTTAACCTCTGTACTGGTGACGGTGTTTGTTCTTAATTTCCTGAGTGTCTGGAATGAGTTTACCGCCCCGCTCTACATGCTTAATACCGTCGAGATGTGGCCGATGACACTGGCTGTATATAACTTCTTCGGACAGTTCAGTGCTCAGTGGAATCTGGTGAGTGCGGATATCGTGCTTACTTCCCTGCCTGTGTTGATTGTGTTCCTGATTGGGCAGAAATATATTGTTGGCGGTCTAACTTCCGGGGCAGTGAAGGGATAAGATCACTTGAATGACGATATCCCAAACCTTTTTTATAAAAAACTGCTGACTTCACAGTCAAAAAGCCCTTGTCTGCAAAGCATGTGTGTCTGGTTCTTCAACCAGATCGTTCACCTGCTTCGGACGGGGGCTTTCGCTGTGGAGATCTTTAACCGTCACACATCCATTCTGAATTAATCGTGCGCCAAACCGGCAGAATCGGGCGGAGCGACGATCTCGCTGTCTTGCTCCAACGACTTGATCATTTTCAAACGGGATGTGATAAGCGCAATCAAAATAACGAAGAGACCCGCAATGATGAACAGCAGGGCAATGCCTCTTCCCGGCCCTGTTCCAATGATCTGACCCACGGAAGACGCCAGCGCTCCACCCTCTATCATCAATGGATTAAACACATGGTCGGCCAGAAATCCAGCCAAACTGTATGCTATCACGAACCCGAGCTGTGACAGAATACCAATAATGCCCCATACCATGCCCTGCTTTTCGTTGGCGATATTGTTACGTACCAGCACATCTGCGCTCATATTGACAAACGGCAGTGATGACAGGAACAGAAAACCTGCGAAGATAATAAAATAAATGTTGGTGGATACCCCCAGAAGCGAGAAGGACAGGCCGCACAAAATCAGACCCATTACCAGTACACTTGCGTATTTCTTCGTCATCGTAAATATGCCGATGCACAAGCTGCTGATCAGCATGCCAATCGCGCTAACAGACTGAAACGTCCCCAGTGTTTTGGCGTTTGTAAAGGACAGCAGCATCGGGCCAATAAGTGTCTCCAGGAATCCCAGATAGAAAGTGACCAGAGAAATAATCATGACCAGCAGCAGCACTCCCTTGTTGGTTACAACTTCTCTCCAGCCCTCCTGAATAGCAGTCATCCAATTTTTGTCTTCTTTATCCTCTCGCTCCACCTTCATGCTCTTCCGAATAACCAACACAGCCAGCATAGCAACCACGAATGTCAGAATATTAATGACCAGAATGACTTCAATGGTTGTTATACTCAACAGAATACCCGCAAGGATGGGTGAAAACAGAAACTTCGAGGATTCAGCCAGTTGCACAAGACCGCTTCCTTTGGAGAATTGATCTTTATCCAGCAAGTCGGTGGCAGAGGCCTTATATGCCGGGCTTTGCAGTGCGGAAAACACGGAACTACAGGCCACTCCCACATAGATATGCCATAACTGGATATCACCCGTAAGCATAATCGACAGAATGAAAATCAAACCCGCCGCCGATCCCAGGTCGCCGATGATCATCATGGTTCGACGGTCGAACCGATCAGCCAGCACGCCTCCAATCGGTCGAAGCAGGATGTTCGGCAGAAACGTGAACAAGGTAATCAGCGCAACACTTGTTGCGGTATTCGTTTTTTCGAAGGCATATACCCCCAGCGAGAAGGCTGTAAGACCAATCCCGATCATGGAGATAAGCTGACCGAACCATACAACCAGAAATTTCCGAAATGATTTTTGAACGGTATGTTCCATGGATATCACTTCTTTCTTGGCTAAGCTTGATGTGGAAAATAAAGACGGGTGACGTAGGCAAAGCTTCCTTTTTCGGCTCCCAGAACACGTTCCATAATATGCGTGAAGGCTTCAACCTTTTGTTGGAGTTCTTCCTCCTCCCATTGAAAGATGCCTCGATCCAGCAAAAATTGGGACGATACGAGCAGAAATTCGATGGATTCCTTGGGGCTAGGTGTGTGAAACACCCCTTCCTGAATGCCCTGCTCCACCACTTCAGCCAAGATCGGACTTAACCGAATTACCGTCTCCACGAGACTCTTTTGGTGCATCTCCACATTATGGACACTGTGCAATTGCTCGATGAGATCATGCTTTCTGTCGTCAGGCTGATTCTGTGCCATCATGATTCGAAAAATTTTGTCATGGGCGTTCAGTTTGGGATCGGATACCACGCGCTTGGCTAATGCCTCCCCACTGAGAATAAAACGCATGACGATGGCGTTCATAACCTCTTCCTTGGACTGGAAATAATAATAAAATGTGCCTTTGGCAATGTTGCACGCCTGGAGGATATCCATGACCGTTGCTTTGGTATATCCCTTGGTCACGAACAGAGTCTCTGCCGCATCCAAAATCTCGTTTCTGCGTTCTTCCGGGTTTTTCATCAATCTCATATCCTGGCCTCCGATACGTAGACCGACTGTCGGTCTATTGTAGTCATAAAGTTCTTTTTTTAGAACCCCATTTCAGTCAACCATTGCGCCAGATGGGTTTCTCTTGCCTTCAGATCCTGACGTTCTCTTTCATATTTTCCGATATTTTTGTCTGCAACCAGTTTGCCGTCCATCATAAACAGCACTCGTTCCGATCTGGCAGCGACTTTGACATCATGGGTTACGAGCAAAATGGTTGTACCTGCTGCATTAATATCGCCCAGAATATCCATAATTTCATACGTCGATTTGGAATTCAGCGCCCCTGTCGGTTCATCTCCGAATAGAATATCCGGATTATTAATAAGCGCGCGGCAGATGGCGATCCGCTGCAGCTGTCCTCCCGAGGCTTGGGTGATGTTATGCTGAGCCAGCCCGTCAATCCCCATTTTTTTCATCAGTGACATCGCCCGTGTATTGATCGTTTCTCTGCTGCTGTTCTTGGCAAGATATGCGGAAAGTACGATATTGTCCAACAGATTCAGATTCTTGAGCAGATGAATATTTTGAAAAATGAACCCCATCTTGGTCAGACGCAGACTTGCCAGGTCTCTCTCCTGAAATGCGGATATTTTTTTGCCATTAAAATAGACGCTGCCCGCACTAATCTGATCCATGCCGCTAATGTTGTACAATAACGTGGACTTGCCTGAGCCGGACGGGCCCATGACGGAAACAAACTCTCCCTTTTTTAATTGAAGGTTGATATCTTTCAGGATGCTATGTTCTTCATTCTCGCCGATCGCTACGGATTTATTCACTTCTTTGGCTTCAAGTATAGTTGTCATCGTTAACCCTCCCTATTCCACAATCATTTTGGATATGCTAGTTTCCTTGATCGATTGTATGCTGATCCATGCTGTCAGTACGATCGTGCCTGCAAGCAACAATGGGCACAAAATATATGCCTGCAGCGGGTTAACAACAAAAACAATATTCGAAGCACCAAACGTCGACATGATGCCACTGACGAGTAACGGACCCAGTGTATTGGACAATATCGTTCCAGCCACAACCCCAACAATCAATATGACAAGTGACATCACGACATACTTCAACTTGATCTTCGACAAGGCAAAGCCAAGACTTCTTAAAACAGCAATGTCATTGTTGTCCTTGGCTACTAACATCTGAAGGAACAGAGATGTAATCAAAATGGATATGAAAACACCTATAGCCAAAGCCAGTATCGTAACCAATCTTAATTGCTGAATCGTTCCTCCAAGTGTCTGATTCAGATAGCCTTGAAGATCCGTTACTTTGGCCGGAGAGAAGGACGTCTCATACTCAGCTATTTTGGCAGCCATTTCCCCGCGATCTTTCAGATCCAGACTAACCACGTACCACAAAACGCTATCCTTGTTGTAGGGCAACAAAGCCTTCGCCGTTTTCCCACCATTCGTAACGTCCTGGTATATGCCACTGACCGTCATCACCTGGTCCTTGCCATTAACCAGCAGGGTAAGCTGCTCACCTGTCTTCAGACCCAGCTCGCCGCTGTTTGCATCCGATAGCGCGATTTCATTCTCGGTTGTTGGCGCATTCCCGCTAACATAGGACAATGGAAAAATACTGAAATCCCCGGTTTCCACACTCAGATTGTCGTAACTTCCTTCTGCATTCCGAACCTTGAACTGGCTCGTTACCAATGGGGAATACGTTTTGATATCTTTATCATTTTCGATCTGGGCAACCAGATTGGCATAACGCTGCTCTACATCGTCTGTGTGCCTCAAGTCAATGCGAATATCGCTTTGTCCAACACCCATATAGGAAATAAAGCTTGGCGCCTGTAAAGTGTTCAGGAAGTTGACTGGCACAATCATGATAAATGAACTGACCACAAAGACGAATAATAACAATCGGAACATCTTTATTCGCTGTATGACTTCCTTCAAACCTAGAAAGACGGGTACGGAAGACCAGCGATTGCGGGACAAACTAAGCCGATTCCGAATGAGCTGCGTGTCTCCCAGGCTTCCGGTACGGAGAGCATCCACCGCGGAGATGGAACGAAAACGCCGCAGTACCGTTCGACAGAACAGAACCACCATTGTAAATATCAATCCGGCTGCCACTAAAGGAATTGCAAAATGCAGCAGGGTTGCAGGCGCTTTTCCCATATACAACATAATGTTTGAAACGAATAGTCTGTTAACTCCGAGCGATACAATGTAACCCAGCACGGAAGCTAATCCGGCCATAAAAATATACTTCATCAGATACAGTCTCTTGATATCCTTCTCGGCGATACCAATCGCTTTCATGACACTGATCTCACGATAATCCTCTTCGATGGTCGCCAGCATTGTGAAGCGGATGCAAAGCATCGCGATCAGGATCAGCACAAGACTGACCAGAATAATGACGGCTGCAATAACTCCGTCGGTCATGGCATTCAATACCTGGAACAGCCCGTAAGTTACAACTGGCCCGGTATTGGGAAGCCCTGCATTTTGGTAAGCCTGGGTGAAATCTCCCGTCTGTCCGGGATCAGTCAACCGGAACTCAATGAGATACTCCATCTCCCCGATGCTCTGCTTCAGTTCCTGCAAATTCCCTGAACTCACAATAAATCGTTTGGAGTGGACAACCGACGGATTCATCTGAGCATCACGGACAAAATCAACAATCGTATAGGAACGCTCAAACTGTCCATTACCTACCCGGACCTGATCACCCACATTCAATTTGTTTTGCTGCATGTAATATATCGGTACTGCGATCTCGCCGTCGTTAACCTGTATAATCTCACTGTTCAGATTCAATAAGTAGTCAAAACCCTGATTCTGTGTAACAAAATCAATGTCCATAACGCTGTTCTTTTCAGACTCTGCTCCGAGAAACAGGTTAGAGCCGTCAATGTTGACCATCTCCACAATCTGATGCTGCTGGGCCATGGCATTTTCCTCGGCCCATGTGTTCACTTTGGCCTGATCGAGCTCTCCGGCATGCATTTGAACAAAGTGCGGTGTTTTGGATTCAGAGAACAGATATTGAATGGAACTCGTTAGTTCCATAATCATCCGTGACCCCGAAGATACCAGCAAGGCGGCCAGCAGTACAAAAATAAATAACGCAGCCGTAATCCCTTTCTTTCTCGTTATATCGTTTCTCAGCATTCGTAGCAGCATAAACGAACATGGCTCCTCTCATAAACTGGTAGTTTGAAGTTAATCTGGAGTCAGATCATTATGGACAAATATTATTTCAAATCACATGTTTATAACTAGAAGTTATGAGAAGCTAATTCGTTTAAATTTTTTTAAAAATAGGCATCACTCCCCCTGCATTTCGTCTTAGAACGATTTTCTCAATATATACATTTGTGTAGATAATCAGATTATATATCCACTAAAATATTTGTCAATTAACATATTTTTTTCTATTTATTCTGGTTATTATCATCATCTATAATTACGAAATATTCCAAATGTAAATTGCCGTTTAAACAAAAAAATTTGACAACGTCTATTTTTGTAACTATTATAGTTACAATGGTGGTGATCATCCATGAAACAAATCAGCAGTCGCTTTTCCATCGCGGTTCATACGCTGTCTCTGGTCGCTGTTGTGCCCAATGAGTGCACTGGAGATTATATCGCCAAAAGCGTGAATACGAATCCCGTGATTATTCGGCGGATCATGTCCAAGCTGAAACAGGCTGGCCTGATTGAGGTTAGACCCGGTGTCGGCGGTGCTTCCTTGTTGAAGGACCCTGCGGATATTACCCTTTTGGATATATATCGAGCTCTTGAAGTCGTCGAGGATGGGGAGTTGTTCAACTTCCACAAACATCCGAATCCAAATTGTCCGGTTGGCAGCATGATCGAACACACTTTGCGTGCTGAACTTATTGAAGCTCAGACAGCCATGGAGCAGCGCTTGAATCGTGTAACGATACAACAGATGATGGATCAGGTTCACGTCTCTGAATAAAAAAGCTCATTATGAGCTTTTTTTAAACTTTTCGTTGTAATCACACCTGTTATAACATCTACGATTACATCCATTCATGTAGATTGACATTTCAGATTAGTGTCGATACAAAACACACCCTATAGGAGGAAATATCAATGAAAATTTTAGTTACAGGAGCAACAGGTCATTTGGGTTCACTGGTCGTAGAGGCTTTGTTAAAAACGGTATCTGCTGGGGATTTGGCTGTAAGTGTACGCAGCCCGGAGAAAGCGGAAGCTCTTCGTGCTCAGGGCGTTGACGTTCGTCACGGTGATTTCGATCAACCGGAAACATTGGAAAAAGCGTTTGCTGGCGTGGACCGTTTGCTGCTCATTTCCACCGATGGTGACAATGAAACGCGTATTCGCCAACATCAGACTGCCGTGAACGCTGCCCAGAAAGCAGGAATTGGATTCATCGCTTATACCAGCGTTGTGAATGCAGAGAATAACACTCTTTCCCTGGCTGAAGTACATCGCGCCACAGAACAGGCGATCCGCGAATCCGGCATTCCTTATTCCTTCCTGCGTAACAACTGGTACCTGGAAAATGAAGCAGGCAGTGTTCAAGCAGCTTCCCAGGGCGCACCTTGGGTGCATGCAACTAACGCCAGCCAAGTAGGCTGGGCTACTCGCAGTGATTATGCACATGCTGCCGCCACAGTACTTACAGGTGAGGGACATGAGAATTCAATATATGAGTTGTCTGGTAAACTGCGTACTCAAGCTGAGCTCGCTGCTATTGTTGGGGAAGTGCTTGGACAGGACATCAACGTGCAAAACGTGGACGATGCCGCATACGCTGAGATCATGAAAGGTGCAGGTCTGCCAGACTTTGTTGTCTCCATGCTCGTAGATATGCAAAGTGCCATTCGTGAAGGTGCACTTGCTGTAGAGAGCGAAACATTGGAGACATTGCTTGGCCGTCCGGCTCAACCATTGAGCGAGGGTGTTAAAGCGATTTTGGGCAAGTAAGTTTTGGGTACGAAAACTCTCCAGATCCGAACTCTCTCTTTGTATACATAGAGGAGAAGTAATGGAAATCAAAAAGGGACACATCAACGAATGTTGAATGTGTCCCTTTTTGTGTAGTTAAGAACTATAACATCATCTGGAAGCTGAACAGATCACTTATACAAGTGCGTGTCTTCAGTCCCACTGAAAGCGGAAGCCGACCTGAACGTGTCAGGGCATCGCATCTTGAATGTACAAGTAAGCGAGTACTAACGAATCGGAGGCGTCTTATTCATGGATTTGAGGTAACCATAGAAATCTAAGAAACCTGAGACACGCTATATCAGAATAAACAGCCGTTTACAGCGTTTTTGACAGGAAATACAGGAAATAACGTGTCTGAGGTTCCGTACTTTTTAGAAAGAGCATCTGAAGGCGAAATAAGACGTCCTGAGTTCCTTAGAAAAGGGGCTACTAGCCGGCTTGGACTTCGAGACAGTGATTATTGCTCGATGTAACGTGCCGGAATGTGATCGGCCAGCCAAATATTTTCGTTTCCATGATAAAAGAGTATTCCGTCCTTGGCCGCTAGAGAAGCATTAATTTTCAATATTACCGGCTGGTCATCACGCCGTCTTCCTACCTGTTTGGCGGTATCCATATCTGCGGACAGATGTACATACTGCCTTTGGCGAGGCTGCAACCCTTGTTCCATAATGGAAGCAACCGACCGCAATGGCGTGCCATGATAGAGTATCTCCGGTGGATCGGCAGGTGTTTTGGATATCTTTTGCGGAGTCGAATGGCCATATAATGCCCGGATGCGGCCAGAACGGATCTCATGTCTCTTTTTCTCCGAGGCGTGAATCATCTGCTTCAAATCCGCTTCCGTGACGCCCTTCCATTGTCGACACTCATGTAAAGCCACCAGCAATTGCGGAATCTCTACCCAGCCCTCTTCGTCCAGCTCCAGTTCGTATTCCCAAGGGGCGTGACGCAAGGCGTAGGAGAGCTCTTTACTTAATTTCATCAGATCCATTGCGCTCCGCTCCTTAGTTTCTTTCCGGTTGTACCGCCGCCAAAATTTCCTGAATGTTACGGCCCAACCCTTCATCGTCTTCCTGGTTAAATTGACGGTGTCCATCAATTCCACGTTGAATAATCGTGTTCATCACGGGATGCACCTCACGGTCGGAAGCCACCCGGATCAGATCATCGGCAAAATCCACCGCTTGCTGCTCACTATAGTTAAACGGCTTAATCAGCATACGGATGCTCAGTGCATGAGCCTGCGGCTCAGCGAATTGGTCCCGATGGGTTATGCCATATACAGCGCCAAATCCAAAAGCAGCAATCACCTGACGCTCCAGTTCCGTTGTCTGTTCCAGAGGCGTGCCGATCAGTTCACAAATTTTGCCCACCATCTGCTCCAGCTCTGAAGCAGCTGCAGCCAAAATTACGTCGTTAATATCGTCAGCGTTGATAAAATCAGTCATATTGTAATTCTCCATTTCTGAGCCGTATTGGATCCATTCTCTCAGACTCTATGAGAACATTGTATCGGAGTTAGGGTGTTCCTTTCAAATTCATCTACGAATAGGCAATCGATGAGTCAGGTGTTTGAAGGTGAAAATCTCTATTTATGTGTAATACAGCTGGGTAGATTTTCATATGCGTAACTATTAATCCCAGCGTGATTCATCGTTTGGCGCAGCTCCGAGACAAACTCCATAAAGTACACTTCAGGACTACGACTTCCGGCATAATACTGTAGGTCATAGTCGTAGTTTAACCTCGAATACACATCATGCAGATCGTCAACCAGTACCTTTTTCATATCCTCTTTGGAAATGGCTGGGTCAATAGCGCACTCGTTGACTAGCGTCTGTAGTGTTTCTTGGAGAGCTTGCTGATCGTATGACGAGTTAGACAACAGATGCTGCAAATCATACAAGTCTTTGAACCGTGGCCTCACTATCGTTTGATGTAGCTTCCATGCAATCTGAATGGAGAGTGGTACGGTGTGAGGAACGACAAAGGCTTCTCCAACGATGGGTTGGTACGATAGAGCAACAGACTTCTCGTCCAAGTCCAGGTTAAAGGAGATATCAAGATGCAGCTCATCCTCATATGCATTTTCGTTCCTTGGTTCACTATCAATATAAAAGGCTAGCTCCGTGTTCACCGTTGGAAAATCATCCGCCATCGCGTAGTCTATTCTGCGCCAGAAGGCATTCTCCCGAAAACTTCGAAATACGATGCCATCATTCAGATCCATCTCAGTTACCCGGATCATCCAGTCTGTAAAAATTTCATTGGCTTCATCCTCGGTCTCAATTCGACCTGCATACAAAAAGTCAATATCATCAACATACCGAATACTTGGATTCTCCAAATACTGTCTGGTTAACAAGCTACCTTTTAATATAAATGGGCCATTTACTAGAGTGGCACGTTTCAATAAGGCTTCTAACACCACAATGAATCTCTCATCCTCATTCAGGTTATGTAATTGTACATTTTTTCCAGACAACCTTTCTCCTCCTCGATTCATCGTACTCTACTTAAGATTAGATCCATCCACGATCCAATTCTTCGCGGCTATCGTAGATGCACAGTTCATATTGCTGTTTTAACAGTTCGATCTTATTCTGCTGTAAGATATTATGTATTTCTCCCACTCTACGATAAAAATGTTCTGCACTTTCATATTCCCGGACGGTTACGAATTTAACTTTTCCATTCG
The DNA here is from genome assembly GCF_045040695.1 of Paenibacillus sp. FSL K6-0108. Classification (NCBI taxonomy): domain Bacteria; kingdom Bacillati; phylum Bacillota; class Bacilli; order Caryophanales; family Paenibacillaceae; genus Paenibacillus; species Paenibacillus sp. FSL K6-0108. The sequence continues at coordinate 5,518,333 of NZ_CP150288.1, forward strand.
CATTAAGAGAGTTCCTTGAAATATGCCCTCCTGAACCAGCGCACAACCGCTTCAACCTGCCCACATCATCAACGTACACTTTACCGTGCCATTCAAAGTATGGCTTGGACTGCGCCAGCATCGGCTGATCAAAATATGTTTCTTCCTTTGCGGGAATTTCCACTTTGGTCCGAACCACCGTGAATCCATTAGCCCGGAATTTCGTGGTAACCTCTTCAATAACATCCTTTACTTCTTCATAATCCGTGCTATGTACAATACGTGTAATCATCGGTTGATTGATATATTCACCTTGGTCCAAGACGATCAACACAGGCTTCACGTTTTCTTCATTACAGATGTTGATAAAGGTTTCCTTCTCATTCTGCTTCAGATCACTCATGGTTACATGATATTCAAATTCCATCGGGTCACTTCCTGACTAGTTTTGGGCATCTGTCAAAAGATAGCTCTATCTTCTCATCTTCTGTTAATTATTCAGACACATCGTTTAAATTGAATTGTTATAGATCTTATTTTTTCTACAATTCACGTACAAACGCTCCACTATTTTCTCTAGAGGTTACTGATAACTGGGTCACTCACGTGCAAACATGAACTAAACAACCTTATTCACTGAGCATTTCAAAAAATTCTAATATATTGGGCGCGACTTTTTGTGTCACAGGAGAAAACTCCTCCGAATCTTCGTTAAACCAAATAATTACAGCAGGCTCTTCTGTTTCTCTAAAATCCAAACAAATAAAATCTCCTGAAAAAAGCGCTGCAATAGGAACTACATTCATTCCCACTAAATCTTCATTTTCAGTTAATCTATCACCTATTTGTGTAATAGTAACTTCAATATCATACCATCCATTAATAGGATCAGACTCACTGTCATTCAATATACAAAGAAATTTCTCAATTATATTTTCACGCTGATTATAGCTAAACTTATTCGTGATTGGCACAGCTCCATTATTAAGTTTCAGGAAATGAAACTCTTAAGCTTCGCTCAACTACTTCTAGTAATTCATTGTTTGGCAATGGAAAGACAATTGTATTAACATCCACCCTCATTTCTTTCACTCCTTATTATTATCTTTTAGCATGCGCCCGACCACCTGGACCTCTCCCACCCTAATGATTTATGGAATGATGTATACCAAAAGGTACTAATTCCATTCTACCGTCAATTTCAGAATGATGCCATGTTGTTCCATGTGGTCGTTTCCCACCTGGAAATTGTGAATCAAGCCATTGGAGCAGTTTAGGACCAGTCTCTTTCCAATAATCTTCAGGTAACTGCAAAATAACAGGTTTGCCATCAATCTTTATGATTAAATCAGCTTTTTCAAAATCGGGATATCTTGTACCTGGCTTCATAGGTACATCAGGTATCTTTTCCAGTTCTTTCGCGCATTCTCTAATTAATCTCTTAGTTAAGGGTAAACTATCCGTTTCAAATTTAGTAATCCTACCACTACCATCTGTTTCATAAAAGTGCTGTTACTCTTTAAAAACTTGAGCTAATCTTCTCAAGAATTCATAACCTAAATCTGCATCACCCTCGTTAACAACTTCACCCACTAAACTCTACTTTGTACTATTTACTTTTGATATCACTCTTTCAAGTACATATCTCTCACCTCATATTAGTAGTTATCCTTATCATCATCAAAGTATCTCTTTTTGGTAGTCGTAGTGTGGAAAACTCTTACGGTTGGAGGTGCTTAAATCTATTCGCTATAAACATAACATCAGTCAAGAAGGATTGGCTTTTCGCAGTAATCTGGACGATCTTATATTTCCATGTTGGAACGTGGTATCCATCGACCAAGTCTTGGTTCCTTAATATTCATTACCCAAGCGGTCGATATCAAGGCATCTGACCTGGTTCGCTTGTATGAGATTAAACTGGAGAAGCAAGCTTCATTTGAAAAAAATCAGATAATAGTGATTAATCCAGACGGATAAAAAGAGCCTATTTCGACTTATGATTCAAGTTGAAATAGGCTTTAAGTTTTTCGTCTTTTTCTAAAGATTAAACTTCATACAAACTATCTATAAAACTATCGAAAGAATCGGATATAAGAAACATATTGCTCATCTTTTCAGTTGGTTCTATATCATGAAGGAAAATATATATTTTCCCGACATACTCTCCACTAGTTCCCAGACAAATTTGATTTCCTCCAGAATCATCGCCTATGGATATAAATTCATCAGGAATTTCACCATATAATGAGTCAAACACACTCGATAACTCATCGTATGATTCATCGATATCTAGCCCGTACAATGAGTTGAGCGCAGTCTCCCCTTCATCATCTGAAATTTTAAAAACATTTGGCCTTACATTGCCACCGTTGTACTCAAGTAAAAAGTCACGATATTGAACCGGAAACACGATATGATGTTTTGCTTCAAATTCCTCAATATTTTTCAAATTAATCTTTTCATTTGTGTTATAAATAATTGCCATGTTTATTCTCCCTTATAATCATTTTTGCCATTAACTGTAGACTGACCACCAATATGCCTAAAATCCCTATGGATATCCCCTTCTGCACAAGAACCATTGTCTTTCCATCTTCATGATGATACCAAGTGTACCCTTTTGGAGGTTGATTTAGCTCAGGAACTGGTGGATCAGAATCCTTATTTAGTCCCGCTTCTAAATTTGCCTTCTTGAAATCTGCCTGAGGTTTTTTAGGAATAGTAACCTCAATTTCTACTGGCTTTATATAGGATGATAATACTCTTAAAAGTCGGGGGAGCCATCTGGATAACTCACAGACTACCCTTTCTTATTAGTATATGTCCAAGTTCCATTCTTATCTTTTGAGATATACCCACCCTTATTATACCATTTTTGTGGATGAGGTGAATTTATTGGTTTAGTTTCCATTATTTATTTAGTGAAATCCGACAGTTCTTACTTCTTACCTTTACCCGTCCCCTCAGTGCCTTCCAGTTTATCCTTCGGTTTGTTTGTATTCTGCTCTGGTTTCTCCGGTTTGGATGATTTAGGTGGTTTCGTATCGGCTTGTGGTTTAACGTCGTCCTTTTTCTTCGTTGGCGGCTTCCAGGTATTCACTTCATTCGGTGTTTCTTTTTTTTCTGGATTCGTCTTTGGTATCGTACTTTTTTCGACGATGTAGTTGAATTTCCTTCACTCGTTTTCGAAGAAGGTGAACTACCCAAATTTTATTTCGACTCCGTTGCATGCTCTACAGGCTTAGAGGTTGATCCTCCCCCACTGTTTGCTGTCTTTCCATTCCCCGAAGCCGTCTCACCTGTTTTGTTCGTCTTATTATTGCTCCAATGACTTCCTCCACCAGATACGATTCGCATCTTCTGACTTTCTTCCCAATACTTTTTCACAAAGCTCTTCACTTTGGGCACTATGGGCGAAGACGGCCTCGTGTCACTTTGGGCGGCGTTGTTCCACTTGCCTGCGGGATAGACCGGACCGGGCCTACAAGGCCACCTGCCGAACCTCTCTTGTTCTTAAAATTAATTTGAGTATTCCGTTACATCAAACGGTTAATTATGGTCAGATACTACCGTAATTGACCTGTTTTTTGTTATCTTTGTTTTCTTGCGTTTTTTAAATTTACTCGGAACTGTAGAATAATCCGCCCCGATAGGAAGGATGGAATGGAAATAAATATCATTGTTTGGATAAATACCGCTGCAATTAAGAGTATCGGCTAAAACCAAGGGTTTACATGCCATCCCTAACTTAACTGAACCTTTCAGTGATTGTTATTATGAAGAAAAAACTCTGCCTTTGGTTGAACTATAGGGTGGATACGATCAACATGATGCGATGCTAAATTACAAAATATTGTTTCTGTAGAAGGAAAAGCTTCATCGTTTTCTCCTAAATGACTCATAATATCAAACAATACACCCCGATCATTCATGCTTAAGCCGTAGCATTTTCGAAGCATATGAGGATATGGAATGTAGTATTGATTTCGTTGGAATTGAACGTTAAAGTTATGCCATTCCATATCTACCGCCCATTCAATCAATCTTTCTTGAATACTCTCTGGCATTGGAACTACGTCCTCTCTGAAAGAATTTTCTTAGGTGACAGAAAACCCGATTTCCCGAAACGTCACTCCTTACTGTTCTATGTCAAACTGGTCGTCACCAGGTTTATTGACTTGCACAGTAACTATCACGGCAAATAGCCAGATTGTTGCATACAATTTACAGATAAGTCCTGACAATATGAATAGTCGATCTATCCATCCAAGAGGGTGCGATGGTTTAGACAATTATCTATCGGTGCGGCGTATGCTAAAGTTGCATAACATTTTGAAAATCCTATGAGAAAACGAACATAACAAAAAAACAGATCAATTATGGTGGTATCTGACCATAATCGACCTGTTCAATGTAACGGAATAGCGTCATTTAGGTTATAAAATTAAAGCATTTGATGTGCGTACAACCGAAATGAAGAAATCTTTATACGGGTATTACATGGGTTAGAAGTGTTATTGGTTGAATGATGGGTTCATTCGGCACTGGGTAGGGGTATAAAGAAAGGCCTTGAGGATTTGCCGCCCCCAAGGCCAAGTTAAACATCACCATTAATTATAAACTTTATATCCTTTAGCGATTACCCACCCATTAAGACCATACGAAGCTGAAATCACGTAATAGTTGTACTTTTCATTTTGTAAATGTTCAAGCAAATCCTCTGCTTTTTCATAATGCATTGGCCACCCGTAGTTCTTCTGTTTCTCCAACAGTTCCTTGTTATTTTTGAGAAATCGGCTTACTTCAAATGTGCTAATATCAAAAATAATACTTCCCTGTAGTTGTGTTTCAAACATATGAGCCAGGACATCACTAAACTCGATATTGGTGGTAACTGAATCTTCGTTACCATCTAATGTTTGAATTGTAATTCTAGATTTACGAAAATCAACTTCATAGGAAACAATTTCATTGTCATGAATATTTAGCATTTCCCCTCAAACCCCCTATCATAAAATGAGATGTATTATTTGCTTCTTTTTGGAGAACCACTAGTCTAATCCCAAGTATGTCTATGAGGGAATTCATGGCTATTGTCTCCATTTGAGTGTTCATAATCAATGTCTTCTATAGCTCGCCCGTTTTCGTCGTAATATCTTCTCTGCGTCAGTGTACCGTTCTCATCATAAAAGTTTACTGGGGAATTCGGTTTATCAGTCGTTGGCAAATTTCTCGCCGTATCAGTCTTCTGTACAGTTGTATGATTTTCATATGGCTCACCTTGTGAACGAGTAGAAGAAGCATTTCCCGTCCCCTCAGTGCCTTCCAGTTTATCCTTCGGTTTATTTGTATTCTCCTCTGGTTTTTTCGTTTCGGATGATTTAGGCGGTTTCGTGTCAGCTTGCGGTTTAACGTCGTCCTTTTTCTTAGATGGAGATGGCTTCCACGTATTCACTTCATTAGGCGTTTCATTTTTTTCTGGTTTCGTCTTTGGTGTCGTGCTTGGTTTCGACGTTGTCGTTGAATTTCCTTCATTCTTTTTCGAAGAAGATGAACTACCCGAACTTGTTTTCGACTTCGGCGGGTTCTCTACAGGCTTAGAGGTTGATCCTCCCCCACTGTTTGCTGTCTTTCCATTCCCCGAAGCCGTCTCACCTGTTTTGTTCGTCTTATTATTGCTCCAATGACTTCCTCCACCCGACACGATTCGCATCTTCTGACTTTCTTCCCAATACTTTCGGACAAATTTATTCACTTTGGGCACGATGGGCGAAGACGGGCTCGTGCTCACTTTGGGCGACGTTGTTCCACTTGCCTGCATAGACCGGACCGGGCCAACAAGACCACCTGCCGAACCTCTCTTGTTCTTAAAATTAACTTGAGTATCCTGACCTGTTAGCGTCGCATAATATTGATCGTATTCACCCCATAGTTCAGCAAAGGCTTGTTCGCTCATGGGAGCCTTGAGCCTCCAGGACAGATACTTCATCTCCTCAAGGCTTAGCCCTTGAGCTTTCCAATAGTCATAACTGCCCAGTTCCTCTACCGTGATATGAGGTCTGCCAATATCGAAGGTGATATTCGCAAAATGGGGACCTACAAAAAGAATATTGTATTCCTCCGGGTTTTTCATCACTTTGTTGAAATAATCCAGCGAACTTTTCAGGTCCTGATCCGCCTGTTGTTTCGCCCACTTCTCCCGAATATAACCTGGAATTTCATAATATGTGGCACTAATTTCCTGATGCTGCTGATGCAACTTCTTGATCAAATCAAGTGGCGAAGTCGCTGTAGTCAACTCTTTGGCCGCGGTCAGCATTTTACCAAGCATCGCCCATTTCGCTTCGTTCTCCTGCTGTTGCATTTCAGCAAAACCATTCAAGAGTCGTTCCAGCAAATTCAGCCCTGAAGGCTTGAAAGAGCCTATCTTCGGTACACTCGCGATGAGACCCGTGGCCACGGCGGCGATACCAGCACCGACGGCGGTTTGAGCAGCAATACCTCCTAGCGCCCCCATGATTGGAATCATAGCAGTGATGGCCAGTGCAGCTCCAACCAAGGATCCATCCTTCGGGTTCGTCGTCGAGGCCTGCGTCACTCCAGCAGCCTCTGCGGCTGCTGCGGCCTGAGCCGCTTCGTACTCCTCAATCGGCATCAGCGGTGGCTCTGGCTCTGGTGGCAGATCCGCCACATGAACAGGCGCTTTGTTGCTGCCCTCCTGTTGCAACAGGCCAGCTCGCACATTGGCCTCCCCGTCCAGAATGAAGCTGCCACCTCCACCAAGCAGCCATATCGCTTCCGATGCAGTGGCCTCGATCTTTCCGGCTGCAAGCAGGATATTGCTACCCTGAATCGACAGATGTCCCGGACTATCCAATAGTACACCCTGCTCATTCAAGGTAATCGTTATCCCGGATCCGGCTTGCAGCGTAACCTCCTCAGGCGACATGCCGATAGAGCTTCCGGCAGGATGGCCCCAGACTTTATGATCCGTCCCCTCGTTAGCAGAACGTTTGCCCTCCGAGATGGAATGACGAATGTATGCGCCGGACTCCAGGCTACTTGGAAAATATAATTCCACATGATCCCCGATCTCCGGCATCATGTATAATCCGCTATGTCCTTCCGCAGCATATGCTGGTGTGACCGGATAGGGAGATGCAGCCCCTTGCGCCATCGGGCCCTCGTCCATGGGTAGTTTGATCTGAACATGGTCATGAATCACGCGGACCACCTCACCATATAACAACAAGCCAATCAGGTCCGATAGGTCGCATCTAGGTTCGTCTTCGAGTACAAGCTGAAAAGTTTGACATTTTAAGCAAATAGCAAAGCCTCACAAAACATATCGATTATGTTGAACTTTTCCCATAGCAGATCGTTCATTATGATGCAATCGAGAGAATGAAGTATGGGTGTCTATACAAATAAACTCAAAAAAGTGAATGAGTAGAGTTCATAAACATCACATCACTAATTTTATAAGATCTTCTTATTATCCTTTTGAATTTAGGCATACAAAAAAGGCTATTCCTACCCGTTGTTCAAGTTAGAATAGCCTCTGAAATTTATCGTACTTCGTATTACAATCCGTCTTGTGAAAAAATTTATTACTCTATGATTCAATTTTTTTCATTATCGAGTGCATCCAGAACCTCATCTTTAATATCCCTTGGGGAAAGTTCCCTAGTTATTGCCCCAGAATTACGCGGCCATGCATGTTTCCCACATACTAACTCATTATGATGATAACTGATTCTTCCACCTCTCTCAAACAACTTAATAATCGGGTCATATAGATCGTGAAACTGTAGAGCAATAGGCAATTGTTGGTCTACTACGTATGACCATTCAAGATAAAAAGTACAAAGGTACTTCGTAACCCAATCAATGTCTTCATTTACCAATTTATTAAATTCTTCTTTTATATGAACAGGTACATCAAAATTAATTATTTCTGCTGCATTAAATACTGCACGTCTATTATCCTCCTTGGAGTTGAAATCCATAAAAATATTACCTCTTCTAATAAACTCTGTTACTAAAATTGCATATGAAGGTTTATCCATCGTGTTACTTTCCCAGTTAATACTCTTTATTCTTTCTTTGGCTTGTTCCAAGTTAGAATTCAATTTTTCCACCTCAAATTTTTGGTTTAAACCCAGGAAACCCGCCGGGTTGTGGTGGTGCTAACTCATGAGCACCTTTTGTACCTTCGTTCGTTGTGCCATCTTTGAAATAATTAATATCACGATACGGCAATCCTTCTTGCATCATTTTACTTTCTGCCAATTCATGGTCAGCTAATTGTCTAAACCATGCTTTTTCCTTTACTGACAATTCACCTTCTAGTGCTTTTTTCCATCCATAGGCAATATCAATATCCGGGTCAAAATATCCTTTATAATAGTACTTGCCGTTAACAGTATCAACTAAATTAATATGTTCTGAAAGTATTACATGTTTTTTTAACTGACTTGCCTCTTCGAAACTAAGTCCTGTATTCCGTGAAAAGGTTTCTAGTTCTACGGCATCTAGACCAGTGGATCTTAATTTTCCATATGTCTGTACAGCAATCTCTTCCTGTTTAAAATTAGGAACAAACTGAAAAGGGTCTCCACGGGGGTCAATTGGCTTAGGTATTCTAGCCGTTCCCGTCCCCGCAGTGCCTTCCGTATTTTCCTTCGGTTTGTTTGTGTCCTGTTCTCCCTCTGGTTTTGGTGGCTTGGGTGGCTTCGTATCCGCTTCAGGATTACCCTCAACTTTATTTGGCAGAGATTTCTTCCATGAATTCACTTCATTTGGAGTCGCATTTTTTTCCGGATTCGTCTTAGTTTCGGTACTTCCTGGTTTCTGTTTTGGTGGCTTCTGATCACTACCCGTTTGGTTAGGTTTAGTTTCAGGTTCACCTTCTGTTTTACCACCAGAACTTGCTTGTCCCGTTTTTTTCGACTTATCCCCGCTCCAATCGCTTCCTCCACCAGAAACAATCCTCATTTTCTGGCCGTCTGTCCATTTCTTCTTCGCAAATGTCGCGGCTTTTTTAAATCCGTTACCAACAACTTGCATGACCTTTCCTTCAATGTCTGGCGTTCTTACCCTTAGATTACCGCCAATCATCGTTCCGTTCTCTATTAAATCGCGATGCATTTCATGATCGTAGATCATCTCTACGAATTTCTCATCGCTAATCGGATTGTAAATCAATTGAGTTACATACTTCATCTGTTCCAATGTCAGGTCCTGACGCAACCAAAAATTATAATCTTTTACCTCCTCGACAGTAATATTATGATATATGCCCGCCCTGTCTAATGCCCATGAAATTTCTTGGTAGTAGGGCGAAAAGAAGGTTTGATGTTGAACATCGTCTTTCTCCACACTCTCGAAAAATTCCAGCGACTTCTGCAGGTCACGTTGGACTTTTTCACGCGCCCACTTCTCACGGAAGTAACTCGGAATCTGCTCATAAGCAAGACTAATCTCCTTGTTCTGTTGTTCCAACTTCTTAAAGAAATCGGTCACCGAAGTCGATGTAGTCAGCTCTTTGGCGGCCGTCAGCATTTTACCAAGCATCGCCCATTTCGCTTCGTTCTCCTGCTGTTGCAGCTCAGCAAAACCATTCGTAAATCGGTCCAGCAAATTCAGCCCTGAAGGCTTGAAAGAGCCTATCTTCGGTACACTCGCGATGAGACCCGTGGCCACGGCGGCGATACCAGCACCGACGGCTGTTTGAGCAGCAATACCTCCTAGCGCTCCCATGATCGGAATCATAGCAGTGATGGCCGATGCAGCTCCAACCAAGGATCCATCCTTCGGGTTCGTCGTCGAGGCCTGGGTTAATGCGGCTGCCTCTGCAGCAGCAGCCTGAGCCGCTTCGTACTCCTCAATCAGCATCAGCGGTGGCTCTGGTGGCAGACCCGCCACATGAACGGGCGCTTTGTTACTGCCCTCCTGTTGCAATAGGCCTGCTCGCACATTGGCCTCCCCGTCCAGAATGAAACTGCCACCTCCACCAAGTAGCCATTGGTTATTTTCGACACGCAAAAAGCTCTCTCCAACTCATAAATCAAGTGGGAAAGAGCTTTTGAATGTTAATCAAATGTTTGAATCATTTAATGTTGGGTTCGTTGGATATGGTTGTGCTATACGATTTAATTAGCCTTGTATCAAATTGCAACATCTTGGTATCCTACATCAGCTATTTCTTCATCTAATAAACGCAACCCTAAACCATTCTCTGAATCCCATGTACAACTAAAAAGAACTCCAATGTCACGTTCTTCATTAATGTCTCCATACGGAACAACAATCCCCTCTAAAGTAATCATCTTCATCAGTTGAGCTGTTGTTTCAACTAATGGATAATTCTCATTAAACGCAACATCATAACCCAATTCACTCCTTTTTTGTCTGTAATAATCCAAAATAGGTTGTAATAAGTTAAATTGCACTTGTTTCCAATCTTGTATTAATGATTGATATGCCGTATATTGTTTTTCATCAAATCTTCCATCTTCATCGCCATCAATCATCAATGTAATTTCAAATTCACCTCCGAATAATTGAAACATAGTCTTCCTAGTCCAACCATAGTTATATTCGAGCACTCCAAAAACAGGATCATTTTTTATCATTGTGTGATCTCCTCTTTATTGTTTATTAGAACCCCCCCCCCAGGTTCAAACGCTCCTGCATTTATTTCTCCCGCACCTCCAAAATGCCCAAAAGTACTATTTATCTTTGTTGGTACTAGCTGCATTGTTTTAACATCATTTAATTCGTGCCATGTTGTTTATTTTTATCTCGATAAATCTTTATATCTTTAGCAGTAATTTTACCAGACTCCATACCAAATTGACGTGCTATTTCAGGAGAATTATTAAGTTGTTCAGCTAACCTTTGATCTGATTGAGCAAAATTAGCTCTTCTCGCCGCTCCTCCGTATGTGCCTTTTCCACCTATCATATACTCAATTTGCACTTCTGCTTTAGCTACTGGTGAATGCTAATGCGGACTTCACAGTCAAGTGAACATTTTTATTAGTTCCTTCTATTGTTTGATTGGTGTGTTGTAGATACAACTCTACTAAAAACCAGATATGTTGATTCCAATCATTTGCTTCCATTAAATTATCTCCAAGATATTTGACTATAAAATCAAAAAATATCTTTTCCTCTTTTACCCATCCGTATAAATTGAAGTGTACTAATGCAATGATGCTATACTCCAAAGAATAATCAATCAATTTCATATTCGGATAACGATCTTTATAAATATGCCTACCCATGCACTGATAAAATTTTGTTTGTTGAATTTTTTTAGTGCACTCACATCTCGACCGTTTTTTATCAATACGTCATTTTTCCAGACATCTAACCAAAAGGAAGATATATTATCCATATCAATTAATAGGATATGATCACTCTCTGTATCATTAATATCGACGATTTCAACATTTTTTACCTTCTTCGTATTCATTTACAGCATTACTATCAACAAAATTTTTGACATACCTTTTGTAGGCCAATTGCAATTTTTTTGAATTAACCATTGTTTTCTCCTTCAATTTTATTTGATTTCCTTACCTCCAATCTTTTACTTCTCTACGAATTTCTCATCGCTGATCGGATTGTAAATTAACTGTGTCAGATATTCCATCTGTTCCAATGTCAGGTTCTGACCCAACCAGTAGTTATAGTCTCCAAGCTCATCAGCGGTGAGGTCTAATCATCTGATATCTTTCGCAATGCCATTAAAAATGGGCCGAAAAACATCTCATATTCGATATCATTCTGTTTTACCTTCTAGCGCTTCATTCAACTGCCGGCATGTTTGTTGATCAACTCAATTATCCCAAATTAGCTCGGAGCCTGATTATATGTCGCACTAAATTCCATACCCCTGTAAAGAATCATATTCTCTCTATACCTGAGTAACTCGTATTCTATTAAAAGAAGACTCATCCCCCTTTTGTTGATTAAGTTGGATGAGTCTTGAAAGTTTAGACGTTTTTTTATCAAGTATTTACGTGTATGATTATTAATTGTTATTATAAGGTCTTACTTTAAAGATGTATTATACTCTTAAAATAAGTTCAACAAAAACTCTTCTCTATATCTTATCAGTATCTTTAACAATACTTATATCACATTCTTTTTCTATAATTACAAACGCATTATTTATTTCTTGTAAAGTTATATCCTTAAATTGAACATTTAATTTTTCTTTTAATTTTTGTAGAAGAGGTAACTCATTAACATATAAATATAAATCTTGAATAATTAAATGTTTTGCATCAATGTGCATTACAACTTTAGTCAAATCATCATCTTTCCGTTCAATTTTTTGTAATTTCCATATTATTCTTTCTTCTTGCTCACCCTCTTCAATTTCAACAAAACCAAATAAAACTGCTAACTTTTTGTAATTTGGATTTCCTTCTCTAAATATCTCCACTAATTCTATAATCATCTCATCTAAAGGGCTCTCATAAATTTTTTTTCTAAGCAACTCTGGGGTGTTATCATCAAACCAGGAACCTATACTATCAAATTCGTCTCTTGATTCTAACACTCCTATAATACTTGGCTTGGTGTAAAGATAACTCTTATTCATGTCTGTCACCCTTCCTTATTAATAGCGATTATAAATTCCGCCTATTCGTTCTGCTATTCTTTGAAAATATATATCCATTGCCTTATCTATCATTCCTGCTTTGTATAGATTGTTGAATGTGGGGTCCGCTTTCAACTCGGTCTGTACGAATTGATAAACAAATTCCATATGTTTTCCGTCAACTTTCCACCCCTCAGTTCCTCTCTTCATAATATAGATCTTCCCATTCGGAGTTACTGCCCTCATTTCTGCCATATTGAAATCCACAGCAGTTTCCATATCTTGTATACTAAATGACCCATTTTTGGGATGATTATGAGTAAATATTGCATCCTTACCTAAATGCCTATAAGGGTTAAGATTTATAGCACTTTCAGTACCAATAATTATATCTCCTAGTAAATTTCCGTGTTTATCAAAAAATTGACCATGTTCTAACGGTAAATTTTTAATATTGTTCTCTGTTTCAGTAACATTTTTTAGTATATTAGCCGTTCCCGTCCCCTCAGTGCCTTCCGTATTTTCCTTCGGTTTGCTTGTATCCTGTTCTCCTTCTGGTTTTGGTGGCTTGGGTGGTTTAGTGTCCGCTTCAGAATTACCCTCAACCTTATTTGGCAGAGATTTCTTCCATGAATTCACTTCATTTGGAGTCGCATTTTTTTCCGGATTCGTCTTAGTTTCGGTACTTCCTGGTTTCTGTTTTGGTGGCTTCTGATCACTACCCGCTTGGTTAGGTTTAGTTTCAGGTTCACCTTCTGTTTTACCACCAGAACTTGCTTGTCCCGTTTTTTTCGACTTATCCCCGCTCCAATCGTTTCCTCCACCAGAAACGATCCTCATTTTCTGGCCGTCTGTCCATTTCTTCTTCGCAAATGTCGCGGCTTTTTTAAATCCGTTACCAACAACTTGCATGACCTTTCCTTCAATGTCTGGCGTTCTTACCCTTAGATTACCGCCAATCATCGTTCCGTTCTCTATTAAATCGCGATGCATCTCATGATCGTAGATCATCTCTACGAATTTCTCATCGCTAATCGGATTGTAAATCAATTGAGTTACATACTTCATCTGTTCCAATGTCAGGTCCTGACGCAACCAAAAATTATAATCTTTTACCTCCTCGACGGTAATATTATGATATATGCCCGCCCTGTCTAATGCCCATGAAATTTCTTGGTAGTAAGGGGAAAAGAAGGTTTGATGTTGAACATCGTCTTTCTCCACACTCTTGAAAAATTCCAGCGACTTCTGCAGGTCACGTTGGGCTTTTTCATGCGCCCACTTCTCACGGAAGTAACTCGGAATCTGCTCATAAGCAAGGCTAATCTCCTTGTTCTGTTGTTCCAACTTCTTAAAGAAATCGGTCACCGAAGTCGATGTAGTCAACTCTTTGGCGGCCGTCAGCATTTTACCAAGCATCGTCCATTTTGCTTCGTTCTCCTGCTGTTGCAGCTCAGCAAAACCATTCGTAAATCGGTCCAGCAAATTCAGAGCCGAAGGCTTGAAGGAGCCTATCTTCGGCACGCTCGCGATGAGACCCGTGGCAACGGCAGCAATGCCTACGCCGATGGCTGTCTGGGCAGCAATCCCCCCTAGAGCTCCCAGGATCGGAATCATAGCAGTGATGGCCAACGCAGCTCCAGCCAACGATCCATCTTTCGGGTTCGTCGTTGATGCCTGCGTCACTGCAGCAGCCTCTGCGGCTGCTGCGGCCTGAGCCGCTTCGTACTCCTCAATCGGCATCAGCGGTGGCTCCGGCTCCGGAGGCAGATCCGCCACATGAACAGGCGCTTTGTTGCTACCCTCCTGTTGCAATAGACCTGCTCGCACGTTGGCCTCCCCGTCCAGAATGAAGCTGCCACCTCCACCAAGCAGCCATATCGCTTCCGGTGCAGTGGCCTCGATCTTTCCGGCTGCAAGCAGGATGTTGCTACCCTGAATCGACAGATGTCCCGGACTATCCAATAGTACACCCTGCTCATTCAAGGTAATCGTTACCCCGTATCCGGCTTGCAGCGTAACCTCCTCAGGCGACATGCCGATAGAGCTTCCGGCAGGATGGCCCCAGACTTTATGATCCGTCCCCTCGTTAGCAGAACGTTTGCCCTCCGAGATGGAATGACGAATGTATGCGCTGGACTCCAGGCTACTTGGAAAATATAATTCCACATGATCCCCGATCTCCGGCATCATGTATAATCCGCTATGCCCTTCCGCAGCATAGGCTGGCGCGACCGGGTAAGGACAGGCAGCCCCTTGCGTCATCGGGCCCTCGTCCATTGGTAATTCGATCTGGACGTGGTCATGAATAACGCGGACCACCTCGCCATACAACGATAACCCAATCAGGTCTGACAGGTCGCATCTTGGCACGCGAATCTGTTCCTCGGGTACCATGCGATAGGTCGTCATGAGCAGCCCGGATTCCAGGCGCGAATGGGCATACACCACGGTCATTTCCCTGCTATCGGGCAATTCGACCTTGTCTCCGAGTGCATAGGTATCGGTACTTTCCATCGTATACTGCAATACGCCTTGCGTGCCCTTCGGTCCATGGATGAGATATCGATCTTTCGTTCCAGAGCCGCGCCAGTCGATTCCGCCCAGCTCTTTACGCACTTGATAGGGCTTGTCTTGCGGCCACTTCCACAGCTTACCCGTAGGTAAACCGATAAACAGCTTGGGTGACGCCGCCGTGATTTCGGGAACCAACACCGTGCCGAATCGCGAGGCAAGCCGACGCAGGAACATCCAATCGGTTTCTTTATATTGTAGAACAAGTCCGCTCAATGCGGTATCCCCAGTAACCTGATCTATGACATCCGAATAGCGGTAGGATTTCATGATGAACTGAATCAGTTCCTTGAACGTCCAGCCTCTGTTTTGAAAGGCTCGTTCCTCAATTCGGATATCCATTTGATAGGAGTTGGACAAGGCTTCAAGCTCGAATCGATAGACCCCTCCCGACAAATGAACCGAGAGCGAGGTCATTACGCCATGGAAGAGTCTCCTCACCGATATGCCGTTTTCATCGACTTGTCTGAGCACGATAGATTCCCCTTCAGCCTGAACCTGAAGAATGCCCGGCCCATCCTCTTCCGGAACTATACCGCTGACGTAGAGTTTCGCATGCTCGTTCACTTGGCGGGTAATTTGCACGCCTTCTAGCCACTGTGCACGATAAGGCCAATATAGACGAAGTTGTTCATATCCGATACTATCCGATTTCTTCTCCGTAATTTCACTCATCGTCAAAAGTCCAACTGCTGTCCGTCATTCTCTATGATGATATCTCCGCCATACAGACACTTGTGCGTACAGTGACTGAGCAGTGCAGCTTTCCCTTCCACTTTGGTATCTCCCTTTCCATGAAGCCAAGGCATGGTCAGCACGGGAACGCAAGGCGCTTTTTTAACCCCATAGATGTCAACCATCGTGCTTGCCGCCACTACTGGATTAATTGGATTGGAACAGTTACCGAACGATCCAATATGAATACCTGGAACATAATCCTCGACAGTCATCTTCGCCTTCCCCTTGATATATACGCCATGACTGAACGGTATCTTCAATCGTGTACGCTGCGTCCCGCAATTGCATTTAAGTATTGCTCCTGCAACGACATAGCTTTTAGAGGCTTCTCCAGCCGTATGAATCTGGGCATCCTGATCTTGACTTCGCGCCATCCATAACCTCCCCTTTCTAATTCCTTTGTTCCAAGTCCAACGGAATGAATTGTACTCCTGCGACATCTCGCCGCAGAATGCTCTCCGCCAACGCTAGATTGACAATGATCACGGTTTCGCGCAGCTCCATCAATTGGAACAGAGGTACCTCAGGGAATTCTTGCTTTAGCACAATCCGCTCCAGACTTCCATCCATTCGCCTACAAGTATGAGGAGATAATACGTTTGCCAGTGCAGGAGGCTGAATGGCCCAATACGTCTCTTGGGTCATTCGCTCCTTGTCCGTTAATACGGTAGCCCTTCGCTTAAGCTGAGGACAATACAATATAAGTGTTTCAATCAATTCATTTGAAACCAAGGGAACCGGCTGTTCCAAATAATCCGTATAATCCACATGGAATCCACTTCGCACATAAAGGTTAATGGCTGTATGCTCACTGCCCGAATCATGAAAAGCCTGATTCCAGGTCCTGCGTTGCAGTTCACCGACAGGCTCTGTCTCTACGCGGTGTATCCATCTGGGATCGGCCACTAGACGAAAGTATCGGATAACCCTCGCCTCCTCTCGACATCGTCAAAAATCGCATCCTCCACATCAGCACCATCCCATAACGTATCTGTTAGATTGGCTCCACGGAATATGGCTCCACGAAGGCGTGCCCCTCGGAAGTCAGCACCTGAAAGGTTTGAATTCTCGAAGTTAAGCGCATCGTATTCTGGACCCTGAACGAGTCCTTCCGGATGTCCTGCCTCCCCTATTATCTCCCTGAAAACAGCATTTTCCAGAGAACACCCGCTGAAATCTGCCCCGTATAGAATGCTTCCGGTGAAATCGGTGTTCTCCAGACTACAATTGCGCCAACGTGACCCTATCAGGACACAGCGTTGAAAATAAGTAGAATGCATATCGATACGATCGAAACGGCTGTAACGAAAATCCAGATCGCTGCATTCCATTTCGCTCATATCCAGTCCCTGAAAGTGCGCGTACATGACCTCCAGACCATCACTTTCTTCCAATGCCTCACCAATCTCCTCAATGCTCCTATTCCTTAGATCAAGACGAAACACGCACTCGCTGGCATCCAAGTATTCTCCCACACGTACTTCGAATATCTGTTCCAGTTCCATAAGAGAGTTCCACTCAAAGTCCTCCAGCGCGCGACAGCTACGGCGTATAAAATGCATAATATAACGATTCACCAATGCCGCTTCCTGTAACATGATTCGGTCCAGTTCTACCGCTGTAACGGTTCCTTGATAGCGAGGAAGTTCTTCTCTTAGTCTATTGAGCATCCGTTCAAGACACTCATAAGCCCAATGGGAAGAATAGAACGAACGGATGGGTGCGCGATCCAGTAGCCATGAAGCATCGCATGCTTCGACCAGAACATTCATAGCTCCTCCAAGAAGTTCAGTTCGCAGCATAGAATATTGAATATAAGCGATCCGTCCTTTCGCTCCACGCTTTTGCACATCGCTGACTTTCTGAATCATAAACCTGAAATGACTCAAGAACTCGGCTGTCAATTCCGCATGCCTTGTATGCAGCGTATGCTGCAAATCATCCATAAGCTTGTCCCGCGCAGGTTTCACCTGATGGGTATAAAAATGTAATACAGATTCCTTGCGAACCATCGGAACTTCCCCCTCCTGCCCTTTCTGTCATACCATGCTAGTTGGCTTTCACTTCCGATCCACTCATTTTTGCCTGTCCATCCAATTTGAACGTTCCTCCTCCACCTTCGAGCAACAATTGCGAATCAGCAGATAATGTTATTTTCTTCCCGGCTTTGAGCGAGATATTGCCCCCAGCAGACATCCGAACCTGCTGGCTTCCGATGATCTGGATGCCCTCGTCCCCGCTGAGCCGAATGAACACCTCGCCCTCTTTACTGCTAATGGAAATGGAATCTGGTGTCAGTCTGATTTCCTTTCCATAGGGCGTTCGGAAAATTTTATGGTCCGGTTTGTTCAATTGGTTCGTTCCGGTTATCTGGTTATCCAGACGAGGTGCTCCTGTCGCGTAGGCCTCTTCTTCATTTTGCGTTGGAAAATAGACAGCGACTGGATCCCCCACTTCAGGCATGACATACCAACCTGTCTGCCCCTCTGCAATGTAAGGCGACTGATACAGCAGCCACAACGCTTCCTCTTCCTCCTGTTGTTCATCACAGTCCAGCTGCACCCTGACATGACCGCCATGTACTGAAAGGATACGACCAAGCAATGAGCTTCCAGCAATTAATGGATTGTAATATGTCTTTTGTCGCAGTCCTCTATGAAGGCTAAGTACATATTGGTGTTTCACGATCCCTCCCACAAGCTCGGTATATGCCTCAGTCACATATAGGCTCCTGCCCCGGAAAGTAATATGGTGTCCAAGCTCCATGACCTGGTCTGTCTCGATTTCGTATATAATGAAGTCCGATTCATTGACCTTTAACGTATCGTTCTCTGTAAAGTACATGAATGGCGTCATATTTTTGCGGATTGTATAGCGTGTATTGTCTAAGTCAATTGAATTTCCGTGCTCAAAGATGCCAAAATAAAATTTTGGGCTATCAAACTGGGCGGCAGGCATCAAGCTAGTGTGAAAGCGAGAAGCAAGTCTCCTGAGAAATGCCCAATCCGTTTCTTGATATTGCACAGCAACCTTAGCGATCTTGGCCCCGCCTGTTCCCTCATCAATTACATCAAGTCCCGGATAATGCTGATCCAGTTCCTTTAGCAAATCGGGCAACGTCATTTTGACATTTTGAAACGTTCGCGTCCTTTTTGTAATATCCATCCGGTATGCATGCGAGATAGCCTCCACTTGGAGCGTATATACACCTCTCACAACCTGCACTTCAACAGATAACGGAATGCCTTTGAACAACGGACTTTTGTTTCCATCCTCATCTTTTTGCCATACTTCAATGGAAGTATCACGGTCCGTTACATCGACATAGCGATCTTTCCATTCTTCGGACACCATACCCTTAAACACGAGCCGAGTGTGCTCATTCATCTTTTTGCGGATCGTAAGTTCTTGCAAATGCAGCAGTTCATATGGTTCAATAAGCAGATTCTCATAAGTCAGACTCATGTTCCCCATCTCCTTTCAGTCTCAAAGGATCGCAAGTGAGTTCAGAATCATCTCGCCAGGCTCCTGCCAATCCCTTTTTTCTTCATCTGTGCAATTAAATCCGTATACAAGAACGGACTGGTCCAAAATCGAAAAACCGATATGGTTGTAAATCTGATTATTCAACCCCTGTACGGAAAACTGGCAATAGCCCATGACATGTCCCATTTCTGTAGTAAGAACGCCGTGTTTGTCCCATTGTCTGACAGGCTGCGTTCCGCGAACAACATTCGCCATCGTTTCGGTAAAGGAAGTCAGTTCCGCTTCCGAAATTCGATGCTCCAACCTGTTGAACGTAAAATTGACCGTGCCCGAGTCGTTCGTGTAGATCCATTCCGGCCGATGAGACGAAGGATACTTTATGCTCGCTTCCTTCTCTGAAATTAAACGCAACGAACGGGGAAGGGATATGCTTACCCTACTGTCGTACAACTCAGTGCGTTGTAGAAACACATTCTCCTTTCCAATACGGAGCCTCGCTGGCAGCTCTGCTGAATCAACAGCCTGTGATTTATATGCCAATCTAACCGCCTCTTCTACTTCACCATTCTGATCATCCACTTCATTTCCACGTTGGCTATATAATATTGGAATCACTTTGCGATCAAGATATTCCATATGAAGAACACACTTCCTTTCCTTTTTGATGAATCAATCCACAATCATACGATGCGGTCCGCCTACCGGCATACCCGAACGTCCCGTTCCCCGAGCTGCATTCGCCAGTATACGATCCAGATATCGGTGAATCTGAGCATTATCGTATTCTCTGTACTCCAGCCCCAAACGACTGGCAATGTGATGCAAAATGACGCCGCGCGCAACTGTTCCTTCGTTCAGACACATCATGGCAAAGACAAGCTCCTGAGGGTCCGAGGTTCCCGTTCGAAGCAGCCTTTCTGCATAATCTTTCATAACAATCGGGGATAGCGTGCTGGCTCCTTCAGCCGCATAAGCGACATGAATGACATGCAGTGTGTTGAACTCCGTTGCCAAGTCGGCAAAGGTCTGGTAGTCTCGCCGCAGCCTAGCCCCTTCCTTAAGCTTGAATCGAGCCAGCTCCAACTCACTCGATGTACACGTTGACTCTTCATCCAAGAGCAGTTTCGAATGGCTTATCGTCATGTCACTCACGGTCTCCTCCGCGGTAAACCGAAGCTTCAGCACATTGACCCGGCCCGTAGCTTGGTATGCCAGTTCCATAGGCTCTGTCAGCATGTATAGTCTTCCTTTATGCAGCACCATCCCAGGGGAGACGACCAACTTGTCCGGGAACACTTCTACCTCTGCACCTGCAAGAATGCCATCTGCATAACCATGATAGTACAATTCGATGTAGTCTCTGGGGAAATCGCGTAGCCCCTCCAACATGGATGTTTTCAGGATTCTTCCCTTGTTAAAATGCGGATACGAATATGTGAACATGAGCGGTGTCCCTCCTTTCTGCTCTTGGTCCTCACTTCATTCCGTCAAAGAAGTCGAGTTCCGACAAGTCTGTTTCAAATGGAAGCAGCTTCTGCGGCCCCAGATACAATCGTTCATTCCTGCGGGCAACCGGCAATACATGAAACCCCCAATGACGGTCATCCGGAAAAACAAAAAACTTCGTTTCTCCATTCACGATGGAGTCCGTATCATCCTGCGGGATTTTATCTCCGTACTGATCCCGGATGTCTTCGTAGAGCACCTCTTTATAGGCATCCGGACGGTTGGCATAGACGAATTTCTGTCTCAGTTGACCATCGCTTCCGCTCAGGTACAACTCCACTTCTGCCGTCTCGAATGGACGGGAAATGCTGCCCGGAATGCCGTCACTCCGATCCAGACTGCTGATCAGCATTTTTTCACGTCCACTATGAGTGAAGGCACTTACGGTATAAGGAATTACAGCGGCATCATGCGTGATGTCGGCTTGAACGCTTCCTGTTTTGCGGGCACTCAGATAACGAATCGCCCCTCGAAGGCAGGCAAGTTTGAGATCAGGCACACGCCCTTCCGCAGGTTTTTGCCGAAACTCAATGCTTCTGCCTGGAACGAACTCTTTTAGCGCTTCCCGAAACACATCAATGCGGCAGGACTGACCTGTCAACTTGATAATCGAATATTGGCTCATCCGCCCTTGCCGATAGAAATCATCCAAAAACTTGCGGACCACCTCATAGATATCAGCCTTAATCAGCTGGGTAATTTCCTTGATATTAAACACCACATCGGGGAACTCATATTCATCCTTCAGTTCACCACTACGTTCCACAGACAGAAACCAACGTTCCATGGTCGTGATCTGCAGGTCACTATCCCCATCGTCCTCCATCTCCGAGTGGAATCGGTTACGCAAGATGCCGGTTTTGCGAAAAAATTGCTGCTTCATCTCTTCTGCGATTTCCCACAGAAAGTAGAAGTTGCCTCTCACCCGCAGGTACTCATCCCGTGAACGATTCTCTCGGCGCGCAAACGCGGTAGGGATGATATGTTCTGCCTCCTCATAGCGTTTTTCCAGCTTCTGATAGACGGACTTCACACCCTCTTCGTCCACCTGACGGAACACATCCGCACCCGGTGCCTCGATCAGGCTATCGATATCCGTCACCTGACGGCGTCCGCTGTAATAGTCGGCGAATACAATTTTCATGAATTGCATAATACGATAGGTAATGTTGTGACCTCCGAAGTTCGTGTCCCCATTTTCGTAGGTGGTATGGATATCGAGCTTGTACGCCATATGTCCATCCTCGATCGTAAATGCACAAGATGACAAGTCAGTTGTTCCACCGCCACAATCAATCACGAGCGCATGATACGTCTGCCCTTCCATGAAAGCACCACGTTCCATCCCGTCGGCAAGGGTGTTATAGAGCACAGCCATTCCCTCATCCAGTGCATACGTCTGTTCAATCCGATAATCCGGAAGCATCTCTCCGAACATCTGCAAAAATTGTGCTTTCATCTTCACGGGACTGGTAAAATGCACATGGCGAAACTTGCACTTGAACTGATGCTCTGCCGTTCGGATGATGTAATTCATGTACGCACGCAGCAGATCCATACGGGAAACCATGGCCGCATTGCCATGAACATCGACGATCTCTTCCATTTTGTTGTAATTGTTCACCCAGCGCTTCATGCTGCGGAAGACACTCGCCCGGCTGCTGTACCCTCCCCGACGCATGCTTCGCAGCGCTTCGTAGCCGAACTCGTAACGAATATTCGCTGGATCCGAGCACTCCGCCACACCGATGGCCGTAGGCAGAACCTCGATCCAGTCCGTGTCTTTGTATGTAGGGTCAGGAAAAGCCACATAGTTAATGGCATCCATACGAACCCGCCCATTCAGCAAATCCTGGCTGCTTGGTGCCTGAATATAACCATTATGCAAATAGGCGCCTGCCGTCGTATTGGAGGTGCCAAAGTCAATTGCAAGTACAGCGTCTGTCGGTTCAAGTTCCCGGATGTCCAGATCGGCCAGTGGAATTTGAGTATATTGAATATGAACCGGAGGAAGAGGCCTGCTGGAGTAATAGGTCTGATATAGATATTCCGAATCGCGTTTACGGAAAAAGAGAAGACTGTACTGTCTGTTGCCCGATCGTTTCCAGGTCGATCCACTTCCTGCCGTCAAATAAAAGGTTCCGGATACGGAGTCGTCCTTAACCAGATTAAAGATGCCACACAGCTCCATACTCTCATTGACCAAAAGTACGTTGGATTCGGTTAAACCACCCGGTGCCGTGACTACGTACTGATCCAGCTTGTCCACTTTCAATCCTTCGTACAGAATCAGCCGCGCGGGCACACTGATACCTCCATCACTGCTCATAGGAGCCGTCATATGACGAGAAATGGCCTTTTGTATGCGCTCGAATCCGCCTTCCAAAGACTGATCGATCCACAATACATCGTCCGCTCCCAAAAATTTCAGAATAATCCGAATCAGTTCTTCACGCTCCGTGCGGGGCCCCAATCCCTCAACCAGTCGCTCCTTGTAACAAATATTCCGTAATTGAAATGTGGTCATGTCCATCAACTCTTCGCGCGTATAACGCATGGTTCCTCTGGCCCGTTCCCTGCCCGTGGCATCGGGATACAATCGGTATGAATAGCCGTTCATCTATACTTCCTCCTTACAACTGCTGATGCTGCTTAATATAGGGCAATACCGTCCTGTATCATCGTATAGTCCACATCCAGAATGCCAAAATGATGCCCCCAGTATATTTCCGTGTCAAAACGAACCGGCAGGAAGAGTTCAAGAATCAATTCCAGCTTCTCCTTCGCTTCCGTCCGTTCTGCCTGACCAATATATAAGAGCAATTCATCCTTCTCCTCACAATTGGCATAAAGGGTTGAACGCGGGAACATCCGGACAAGGGTATCCCTCAGCAGATGAACGGCCTCTCCCGTATCGTACAGACGGAGCATATTGCAGGCGATCACTTCCTGTTCCTCTCGTCCGAACAACTCCAGTCGCCGCCGTATCCGTTTCCCGTATACACCGGAATACATATCCTTCAGAATAAAGCGAATATAATACTCCCTTTTATTCATCCCCTGCATCAAATCCATATCCGCCAGAAAATGAATGACCAAGTCAAAGAGCGTCTCCCGCAATTCCACCTGCTCTTCGTTATTGATATCGAACAAATCCCTGAAAATATCAAAAAAACGATAATACGGATTGACTTCAATCGTACGTTCCACTTCTGAAGCATTCAGGTTTGTATGACTTAATTCCATATATGGCGAATATACACGTGCAGGAACAAAAGTTACGTCTCTCAGATCAGTTCCATTACGCTTGGCACGAATAATCAGATCCCATATATAATTCATGTTGAGCTCACATCCATTCCCCTTCGCAGCGATATTCAGGGAAAGCCAACTGGATCTCGGATACCAGAAAGCTCAGCAAATCATCCAGAAAAATAGCCTGTCCTGGCTGAATTCCGTGTTTGCTGAACCTTAAAATCATTCGATGTTTATCTGCCTCAACACGGACATGATCGCTAACAAATCCATTAAGCGGGTACGTGATGCCCAAGGTGGGCCCAGGTGCAACCACTTTCACATCTTCCAGTTCCAATCCCTCCGCTGCCTGGAAAGCATGAACCATGCGGGCAATCTCCCCTTTGGATCGCACAGAGCGTCCTTCCTGACGCGCATATTTACCGGCAAACCCTTCCCGTTTGTTGTTGGAAAACAGCGGAAATTCCATTCTGCCAATTCGGGTTACGACAGGACCAGCTATTTTCAGCACCGTCCATGAATCAGATTTTTCCAGCGGAGATACGATGGTGATGTCTTCTTCCGATCTTTTGATATACCGAATATGAGACTCGTCTCCATCCACTAAATATCCGTGCTCAGTCCCTGTTTTGCGGAGTGGCAACACATGTTCATAATTGATGCGGTCTGATGCCGGGACAGGGAATCCACCTGTTTTCATATCAAGCTTCTGAATATTCCATAGGGGGATCATGTTCATTCTTTTATATGACTCAAACTCCTCCAAATGGATTGAAAGTTCTTTGACCACATGCTGTTTGTCCCATGCATCTCCATCGTCCGAACCCACTAGAACACAATCAACGAATTTGAACACATAGGGTGCATTAATCGATTTCCATGGTAGGCTGTTTTTACGAAAGACCCGGTACAGTTCTTCAATTTTGGAGATATACGCAGTACTTGATTTCAACCGAACCGTTATGGCATGTCTGCCTTCACTCGTTACAATCTCCCCGCGGAATGTCCGATTACTTTTCAGCAGGGATTGGAGTTCCTGTTGCCCACATTCCATGTAGAACGTGAATAAATTCATCTCTTCCTTACGTGCCAGCGCTTCTGAAGCCTCGCTCAAATAAACAGTCTGTGGTGCAGCATCCTCCGGAAGAATCGGATACAGAAATTCATGAATGGGGTCCAAATCTTCCCGCGGACATAATGTGACATATACATCGTGGCGTTCCTCCAGCGGTACCACCTCGTCAAACACCCGTTGCTCGATCTGTTTGTTTAGCGTCTCCTGATACTCGACCAAATTAAGAAAAACGCCTGTCATGAGGTCTTTGAGTATGCGACGTTGTTCCAGATCCTCCATCTTGTTTAGACGGTCACGAATAATATCTTTCATCACGAATCTCCTCCTTCCGTTGCTTCCTGTTCATTCGCTTCAGCCTCGGTGGTGTCGGTGCTTCCTTTAGCCTTTGAGGCGGAATTAATGCTAGCATTGCTTGTCGTTTTCTCCGAAGAAGACCCGGAGCCGGAAGCATCCGCAGCCCCACTTCCGGCCGAAGAGGAATTACCCGTGGAAGAAGTGCTTCCCACTGAATTGCCTACACTCATTCCTCCCGCATTCCCGGTCCAATCCGAGTTCAAACCAGACGTATCTGTTGTCCCTAACCCTGCCGCATCCTGAGTAAGATCAACCGCCGGTACAGGTGGATTCAGTTTCTCATCCAGCTTATTTATTTTCCGCTCCATAGCCAGCACGCGTTCCAACATATCGATCTCCTGATAAATTTCCTGTGCCGAAGCATAGGCATCCATGGCGCCACTGTAATCTCCGGCTTCATTGAAGCGGTCACCCTTCTGTTCCAGCGTATCGGCCTGAAGTTGTCTGGATTGGCGCTTGATATCCGCCCGTTTGGTTTCGGCTGTCTCCAGTTTGGTGGCAACTTCCTTCAGTGCTTCCTTATATGCTGTTTCCGTAGCCGCTGTTCTGGCCCTTTTATACAAAATGATCGCTCCACTGTAGTCTCCGTTCTGGAGTTTCAGATCGCCCTCGGTGATCCAGTCTTGTACTTGCTGAAAGGTGGTCATCTGTTCCAAACGTTCCTGAATGACTTCACGGTTGAACATATTGTAGGACTCAGACAATTCCAGTGCTTTGGTGTAACTGGCGGTTGCCTTGGGAATATCTCCTTCTTTCAGATGAGCCTCGCCGTCAACCAATGTCTGAGCAGCAGCCATCTTCGAAGTCAGCAACTTTTTGTGCACAGGGTCCTTTACTTTGATCGAATTGTTGCGAGCAAGACTGTAATCTGAGACGGCCTTGGCGTACTCCTGTTCCTTCACGTACTGGTCAGCGTTCTGTTCGTATTGCAGCATATCTACGACAAGTTCGGCTTTTTTGGCTGCGCTTTTCACCGCGTAGAATATGCCGGCTCCGCCAAAAATCAGGAGCATAACCAACATGATGGCAATCCGTTTAATCCACTTCTTACGGTTCTTGGGTTCTTCATGAAAAACCTTGTTCACATAGATGGCTGCCGCACTATAATTCTCGATTCGTGAACGTTGCTTGCTGAGCATCACTTCTTCGAGCATATCCGCCAGTGCCTGCGGATCATTCGCAGCTTCCACCGCATCAATCATCTCGGCATCCTGTACGCCTTCCCATAATCCAGGGGTACATAGAACAAGCACATCGCCATCAGCAAGCTTGATCTTATCGGATACATACGGTTTGATCATGCCAGGTTTGCCCGCGTATTCATTCAGATTGCCGCGTTCATCATGCTGATCCACACGATCCTCTGCAATCTGGCCTTCCGCTGCCAGTTGGGCAGCTACACTATGATCCTTGCTTTTTAGTGCAAGCCTATTTCCCCGGAAATGATACAGGCGGCTATGTCCGGCAGATGCCCACATCATGCGTGTATAATCCGTAACAACAATAACGAATCCCGCTTTGAGCCTGACTCGGCGGCTTTCATACTGCAACCATTCATGTGCAATCTTGATATATTCTGTCAGTCTGCGTTTGGACATGGTTGGCTTTTCCAAAAAGGATTCCAGAATGGTCTGTACTGTGATCTGTGCACTATTCACTTCCGTATCGGTGTCCAGACCATCTGCAATGACATAACAAGCCCAGTCTTCCAGTTCAACGCAGCCGTAGAAATCCCGATTTTTCAGGAAAGACCCCGCCTCTGAGACAAAAGCCGTCTTGAATTCACTGTTCTCCTTCCTCATCCGTCTCCCCATTTCCCGTCCCTGTGCGTTGCCCGATCCGTTACCATCCTTGCTCCAAAATGATAATCGTGGCGTTATCCTGATGCACGAGCTGTTTTTCTTCAATTAAATCAATGATGGCCTGGGCCGCATCAAATGGCGGAATATCTTGCGCCAGAATGGTCTCCAGTTCCATCTCCGTGAGGGAGTTGTATACCCCGTCACTGCATAACACAATCTTGTCCGCCGGCTGCAGTGCAAACGGCTCGTCCGCGATTTCCATTTGTTTAAAATGGTCATACCCCAAATAGTTGACCAGCCTTTTGCGCTGCGGATTGTCAAGTGCCTCCTGCTCCGAGATCTCTCCAGACATATACTGTTCTTCAAGTTGACTTTCCAGGGTATGCTTGTGATTGATGGCAAGCAGCTCTCCTTTGCGAAACACGGCCAAGATGCTGTCTCCTACCGCACCCCAATACAGGTCCCTGCCCTTGATCATGGCAGACACCAATGTTGTCCCTCCGGGAACGCCCAGCAAATTACGAAGAATGGCCTGATTTGCCGCATGGGAAGAAGCATCCCAGAACTCTTCCGGATCAGGAAACCGCTCCAGCTCTTCAAACTCCCGGATAAATGTTTCTACGGCAGTCGTACTCGCCACTTTTCCACCGGACAATCCACTGATCCCATCGGCAAGTACAGCAAGTACACCATGCGGCTGTACGGCACAGGCAAAATAATCGTCCTGTTCATTGCGAGCACCAATGGTCTGCCCATTGCCAATCTGAACTCCAACCGGTCTATCGTCACGCTGCCTTACCGGAATCCGGCTTCGTGCGAATAACAGCAACCAAATCAACAAACAGCCACCCGCAAGAACCCAGTAGGGCGTTAGCTCCTTGTCGTTCCACAAAATCATGAAGGTGTTCACTGTTGCTCCCATTCAAAGTGCACACCGCACAATGGAATGAAAATGAATTTGCTGCGTCCCAATTGAATAACATCGTAGGCAGCCAGTTCCACCGGAGAATAGACTGCTTCATTATTGTGATATGCGAGGCCAGAAGCATCGCCGGGCAGCAAATAGAAATTCCGCTTTTTGGGATCGTACACAATCACCGCGTGATTACGTCGAGAAATGGTGTTATCCCCGAGGATGCGAACATGCATCTCTTCTGAACGTCCAATAAAGTTCTTTTCAGCCATTATTCGATAATCCTGGCCCATCTGCGGACCCTCGATGCACACCATCCATCCCGTTACCGGTTCGATTCCTGTCGTTTCGCCCAGGTATGGCATCGTTCTGTCATCCTCTGCCGTACGAGGTGCGCGCGGGACTGCACCCGCTGCCTCACCATTACTGGTAGCTGGCGATTCAACGGCCAGATTGCAATATGGACATGTATTGCCGTGCCGTCTCGTGCTGAACATATGTCCGTTTCCACATCTAGTCAGACTCATTTCGTTTCATTCCCCCGTAAGCTTGTATGATGTACGCCAACGTTATTTCACCAAAATGCGGGTATTGGCAATATAAATTAAGTCCCCTGCCTCAATCAGGCTGGGTTCTTCGATTTCCAATTTGGATGCTCTGCTTTGATTTCCTTTACGCACACCTACCCCACTGGCGGAGTCGATATCCTCGATAAACCATTGACCCGAGGCTTTATTTAATACGGCATGTTGCGAGCTAATGAGAGACGCATAGGGTGTATCGGACAGATCAATGTCAGCCTCGCTGTTCTTCGAACTTTTCCCGATCAAAACACTCGTTTCGCCCTGAATATACCATTCCTTCACACTTGTACCGTCGTCGTCCAGAAGGACAAGCTTCACGACACGCGAAGACAATTTCTTCTTTTCCGTCTTGGTGGCTGGCATGTATTTAAAATACAGGTATGCTCCTCCAGAGAGGACCACGATAATTCCAGTTACCCACTGGGCACTCATATCCCGGTTGATGATAAATATGTAATACAGCACGGCTAACGAAATCACGGCGACGCAAGCGTCAAGCCCCATCGTCAATACCGACCTTCCTCGTTTCACTTCCATAACCTCCGCCTGAACCGGCATGATCCATAACGAGCTACCGGTCTACTTTTTTCGAACTCCGAAATATCGGTCAAACATGGCGGACATATCCATTCCTTTATTGGGACCGGCTTTGCCACCGTTTGGACTTTCCTTGCCTTTGGGGTGATAGCCAAAAAATTGTTCGAACTGTTCCTGCATCCGCGACGGATCCGACCATACCTTCTCGGCATTTGCACTCCCAGACTTCGCATTGCCTTTACTGGATCTGGCAGTATTGAATGCTGATCCCTTCGCTTGACCTGTATTACGTCCAGTGCGAAGCTGCTGATCATAAGCTGCTCTAAGCTCGGAATTTCCGAGTGTACTGTATGCCTCATGTACTTGCTTGAAACGTGCTTCTGCCTGTACATCTCCCCCATTAACATCCGGGTGAAATTTCTTCGCCAATTGACGATAAGCCTTCTTGATCTGCTCCGGAGAAGCTTCACGTTCTACACCAAGCACGGCATAATAATCTTTCATGGTATTCGTTCCTGCCTCCCTGCCGTATTCGGGCGTAAATAAAGATTAAGGGGCACCAGGGCCCCTTAACATGACAGCGTTGTTTCGGACAAAACTAGCTGGCCCAAGACAACAGTTGTTCCCTTTTATACAGGGAAGCCGCCCTCAATTTTAGTGAATTCAGTTTTGTCTTTTTTCTGTTTGATGAACAGGCTGAATTCACCTACGCCTTCGGTATCACCGAAACGCTCTGTGTAATCCACAACAAATGCGTTAGGCATGTAAATTTTGCGTACCACTTGATCTGCTGCAACCACTTCCAGGGTTACTTTGCGGTAACAATCCGCTTTTTCAGCAGGCACGAGGGACCACAAAGCAAGTTTCATTGTGTCATCTGCATTGTCACCGTCGGTTGCAGTGATAATTTTGCCGCTGATGCGAAGTGTTGCGCCTACATCTGTGGATCTAGCGTTGGAATCATCTGGTGTATCCGTGTCATACACAACTGTACGGATATTATCCATTCCCAATTCGATTGTTTCTGCGCCTTCTACTTTCAATACAAAACCCATTAATAAAAACCTCCTTAAGATTAGGAAAAAATGTGCCCGGTATGCTCCCCATCTCGGGAGAGGTACCGGAATATATGTATAAAGGCAAGACGATGAAGTCTGCCTCTAACACCAAAATAAATGTCTATAATACGTTGTTTGATGAATCATATTTAATAATCAGACTTGTTCAAATGGTTTTCTTACACTTTCATCGCACTGGTGCCTTTGGTAATCATAACCTCCAGGTTCTTCACGTTGCCGTTAAATACCAGGTCAATATGGCACATATTGCTCTTTTCATCGATGATAAAGCTCATGTCGTCGCCTTCCTGAATGATCGAATTGATCGACCCTCGAGTTCCCAGCCACCGGCTCTTCTGACTGCTCGGATTGTTGCTGAAGAATTTGACGATATTTTCATGCTTGAAATCACCGGTTTGGAAACGGAGCAAGCGCTCAATGTAAGTACTTACAAGTGTTTTGTACAAGGAATCGAAACCATCTTCGGACATCGCCATGCTTCTCGCTTTATAGACCGTGATCCGTTTGATGTCGCTATCCTGGATTTGGGCATTTTCCGATGAGAAAATAAATCCAAAGTTTTTTCGGTTAATCAAATCCTTGATGGTATTTGTAAATCCGGAAATTTCTTTGGTCATCGTTGTTACAACACGCAAGCTGTTGTCCCCTGCCTCAATGTCAAAACGCACACCTGGATAATCACGGTTGACGTTCTTGAAAGCCCCTTTCAGGTATTCCGGACACTGATACGCAGCAACAATCCCTGCAGATACATAGGACGCTCCAACATACACGCCTTCAATCCACAGTTTCAGAATGTCTTCCTTCTCCTTGGAAAGTTCCACACCATTCTCCGTCTGAAGCATGCGACTGTCGATAACAACTCCCGACTTCTCCTTGGGAATAATCGTGAAGTTTGGAGCACTCGGAATGGCAAATTCGCTGTATTCCTTACGGGTCAACACTGAACATTTATCGATATACTTATCAATACCTGCGGTAGCCATGCTGCTGAAGGTGGTTTCTTCCCCGGATTCAAAGCTGAAGAACACCTGCACCTTGTAATCCTTAACGACTTGCAAGAGCATTGCCAGAGATTCCATGCTGTTTCCGTCTTGTTTAACCACTTTCTCGTTACCACGGAAACGGGTACGGCTGACTTTAACTTGGCCTGTATTTTCCAATTCTACGGAAGGAACGATACCAAACCAGATGGTGTCGGTAAAATCATTCTTCGCGTTGACAGTGTTGAGATATGTCTCAAGCCGCGGAATATTACTGCTCTTGACGAGCATATCCAGTTTGGCATTGGAGATCAGCATGGAAGGAAGCATGCCTTTATTCTTAATCGCATATTGGTCAAAGAACATTTTGACACCCAATATTTTCTCAACCAACGGTTTTACCGTTTTCACAAAATCATCCTTGGCGTTTTTGTAAAACTCCAGGTATGTATTGTAATTCTGCACTTCAACAGCAGTATCCACTTCGGACTGTACCGCAGGAAGCGGGCAGAATGTGCGGACCACCAGATCCTGTACATATGGCGAAGGTGTCTCGGAAAGTGAATCGTAATCTTCGGCAAATACTTGCGTCAAATCAGTGCTTGTTGCTTCATCAAGAAGCATCAGCTCGTTGTTATCACTCTTCGGAGCTTCGATAATTTTCAATTCTCCGCTCTCACCAATCGTAAGTTGCCCTACCTGAATCGCTTCTGAAGAAGTTTCTTCTTGTGCACGGCCCAGCAACAAACGGGTCTTAATATCTTCAATGGCGAGTGGAAGCATGGCCATGACATTGTTATAGTTCCGGCTTGCATCTTCAAACATGACGTTCAGCTTATCTCCGATATCCAGCTTCTTCGGATCGCCGTCATCCAGCTTCTCATGCTGACCATACATGTAATGGATTTCCTTCCGTACCTGACGAATGTCATCCATAACTTTTTTCGGTGAAATCATATCGAGCAGATTTTCAAACTTGAAATCAACGTTCGTAATACCTTGACTGCGCTTGGTATCAATCAGGGTGAACAGCATTCTCAGAAAGTCGTTACTATGGTCGATCTTGATCTCCGAGATCGCTTCGTCCGGGATACCTTCCGGCTTTTTAAGCGTATACATGACTTTCTGGTTTACCGCATTGAAAAAGGAGTACACGCTAGGTGAGAACTTGTCCAGGAACTCATCGAAGCTGCGAACAAGCAAATGTTCATTAATCTCCTTGATCTTATCGTCACTCAGACTGTCGATGCCCTTCACATCACCAACAATGGTGATCAAGTCCAACTTCTCGGGATTGATTTCTTCAAAAAGCATCGTTCGGTTCGTTTGATTAATAATGTCCATTCAGGCAACATCCGCCAAGATGATAATCCATTCGGGCGAATGCTTCCCCCCCTCCATCAATTTTTGACACTCCGCACGTCTCTATCAGCCTTCGGTCATGATCCAGGAGAATCACTACTCCCAGCAAACACAAGACCAATAGAACGAGCTGTCAACATACGACTGGAACTTATGCACCAGATTATGCCGTTTGCTTTGGAGATTTATGGAATTCATCTTAATCATCAGCGATATGTTTTGTCAATATTACCCACTATAGGTCTAAAAGCTCATTTTACAACCTTCGATATACCTATAGAACTAATTTTTGGAATTCGCTTCACTTCCTTACGAATCATGCCGATGATATAGAATATCCTATAATTTGGATGATGTTCAATGATTTAAGACTAGTGGGGTTTTCCCCCTAATCAAGAGTAAAAATACTGAAAGTATGCGGTGTTGCATTATTCTTAATTAATGAAAACTACGCATAACGGAGTTATATCGTGAATAATCAAAAGTTTTTCAAAGAAATTTAATATTCCCCAACAAGTGAACCGAAGTTTTTCAAACCAGAAAGGAGATTCGAAGCCTCACATGATATTAATTAAATGCAAAAAAATACTGCTTTCCCTATTGATGATTAGCATTTTAATTCCAGCAGGGAACATTGGCAGCATGTACGCGGAATCATCTGTCAAGACCCACGCGTATGAAGGGCTCGATGCCATGTTTGTCCTGGATGTTAGCTACTCTATGAATGAGACCGACAAAGATCGCATCGCCGAAGAAGTTATACATATGTTTATGGATATGAGTAGTGGACCTAAGACCCGATTGGGATTCGTAGCTTATAATGATCAAATCACTTCATCCGTACCTCTAATGGATATATCATCCTCTGGGGCACGAAATAACCTTCGTAGTCGTGTTGATGGATTAAAACGCTCAGGGTATACCGATCTTGGACTTGGCTTGCGCCGAGGTGCGAGCTTGCTTGAACAGTCCCAGACGGACAAACGAAAGCCCTTTATGATTTTGCTTTCTGACGGGGAAACGGATTTGCGTGGCTCGTCGAGCAGAACACCAGCTGATTCTTCCAAAGATGTAGACAAGGTGATTGAAATGGCTCAAAAAGCTAATTATCCAATCTATACCGTCGGACTAAACCGCGATGGTACGGTTAACCCCGCTGAACTGGAGCGGATAGCTCAGGAGACGGGTGGATCTTCCTTTATCACGGGAAGTGCAGACGACTTGCCTGAAATTTTCAACCGGATTTTTGCAGATCAGATTCAATCTGTTCTTGTATCTGTGGCGGCAGTAACAGCAACAGGGGCAATGCAGGAGGTAACTGTGGACATTCCCAATTCAAGCATGGCGGATGCCAACATTATCATGCTCTCTGATCATGCTGTCTCTGAAGCTCAGCTCTATTATCAGTCCAGCAATGTCAGCTTCATCCGATCTGATAAATATGCTCTAATGAAGATCATTCGTCCGGTCAAAGGACAGTTCAAGCTGAAATTCAAGGGGCGCAGCGGAGATTTGGTGAAGATCAACCTACTTGGAAACTATAACGTGTCTGCGGTTGCACATATGGCAACGGAACAGCCCGTAAAGGGGAAAAGCATCACATTTGAAGCCTCTCTCTACGATCAGGCTGTGGACCCTAAACCCATTCAGGATTTGAATGTTTACAAGGGACTTGAAGCAGAACTCATTGTGACCCCGTCTGATGGGAAAACAGAGCATATCCCTTTGAACAATACAGGCAGCGGATTTATGGGAAAATACACTTTTCCAAAATCGGATCTATACACATGGAGTCTTCGAATTGATGGTCCTGACTTTTATCGGGAGATCACTCCCGTTGAAGTAGATATTACGAATCAGGCCCCCGTAGCAACCGGGGAGTCCATGGTGTTATCCAAAGACGATAGCAATACAGAGGTTGACCTAAGCAACTATTTTAAAGATGCCAATAATGATCCATTAACGTATGCCCTCGCAGAAGGTGGGAGTGAGAGCAAACTCGGAGATGCCGTCATTGAAGGCAATATACTGCGTTGGTCTTCACTTCACACCGGTAGTTCATCTATCAAAGTGACCGCAACGGATTCCGAAGGCGCGAGTGTAACCGCAGACATCCAGTTGAAAATTCATTCTTTACGCGAAAAGGTACTGCTATATACGGGACTCGGTCTCCTCGCAGCCGGGGGAATCTTCTCCCTGTATTGGTTCGTGCTGAAACCAAAACCTGTATTTCGCGGAAGATTGGAAGGATACTTCCTGGCCACTGCAAACGGAGAAGATATTCCCGTGACGAATTGGCCACTGACTTCATTGGAGCGACGGAAAGTAAGTCTCAGTGAACTATTTGATCGTATGGACATTGGGGTTAAGGTACCGGAGTCAGGACGAATCTGGCTGGAGGCTGGTAAAAAGGAAACGTTATTGGTACGGCATGATACGAACTGCACAGTCGTTCGGGGACGAACACCAGTGAAGCCCAGACATACAGCAGCTCTGGAGTATAATGAAAAGTTGTATATTACGTTTGAGGATGGAGTCACGGAGATTGAAATTCGGTACAAAGCCATCAAACCAAGTACCAATATCTATGTAGGACAAAAGAAAGACCCACAGCAGGCCATGGGATAATCGGAGTGTTGAAGAGCTAATCCACTAACAGAAGAGGATGTCCCATAAGTCATGAATATGACGGGGGCATCCTCTTTTAGTGTTATTTTGTTTTAATGAACCTGACACACGCTATTCGCTCCCATTTGCCCAGATCTGAGATCTAACGAATTACAGAGACGTTATTTCGTCGATTCACTTGATTTTTTAGGTTTTGAAGCCCTTTTATGACGAAAAAGCGTTACTGAGGTTCGTTAAATCTTGCAACCGTTGATGATCTGCCTTTTAAGGTGCGGTAGGTTCGTTAGCGCTTGGAGCGAGGCGGAATTCCTTTTGAGACAGCCCCTTTTTATCCCCTTGTTATCTCTAATATGCAAGTGTATAGCTATTATAGAGATTTTCTACCAGACGTCTGTCTAACACTCCCCTTCCAGCTCCGCATCTGTCCAATGAAGCTGAACACCCTGTCGAATCAGCTGTGCCTGATAGGCATGAAGATGCTCCGCCGAAGCCCTCACCTCGGAGGGCTCAACTTGCTGTGCAATCGCATAAGCGGCAAGGGTGCCGGCAGCCTCGCCAATATTCCATTCGGTGGGATGCAGCCGGTAACAACCGTTCGCGATCTGGGTCATGGAGATATTTTTACAAGCTGGGAGCAAGTTCTTGACTCGCACCGGGATCAGCGAGC
The DNA here is from genome assembly GCF_045040695.1 of Paenibacillus sp. FSL K6-0108. NCBI lineage: Bacteria > Bacillati > Bacillota > Bacilli > Caryophanales > Paenibacillaceae > Paenibacillus > Paenibacillus sp. FSL K6-0108. Next base: position 5,554,476 of record NZ_CP150288.1, read on the forward strand.
CCAGGGGAATCTCATAGGGATGGTTCGGAATATAGAAGGTTCGCTGGCTCACCGTTGTTGGATGGAGATCCAGATGATAACTGCCGACACCCACACTGTCCTCGTAACGTTTGGCTCCCTCTGATCCGCGCAATTCCTTGCTCACATCCTGTTCAGTAATGGTATATACGCCTCGTATTCGCCGTGATTCCCGAATATACGGGGCTTTTGCGAGACCATCCTCTGTACCGAGCACATCTCCACGCAGCCTTACGCCCGGATAACCCTGTCCGCCGTCCAGGCGGGGAGCTGCTGTCTGAAGCCAGTATACCAAGGATAGGGTTAGCTGCCTCGCCCCTTCCAGATGCCGCTCTCGTTCCTCCGGCGATACGCCAATGATTGGCCAGGCGTAATAATCGTTCAGTGCCCAGTTGAGCAGCGTGACTTCACCATCATTCAGTGGGTCTGTCCAGATAGCCGGGTCAACGATCCGCCGATAATCCCACAGGGAGGTTATGCCCTGATCATTCGGGAACATCGTGAACTCCTTCAGCTTGGAGGTATCATTGGCATCCGAAGCGTACCAGCTCAGGATCGGATACAGTGAGAACGAGGGAACATACTGACGCCAGTAATCATAATCCCTCGGACGAGGGATCGTGAAGTCTCCACCCGCCACATAATCCACAGCCGCCACATGGGTAATCGACTGCATGTCTAGCGGGTCCGCATCTTCCAGGGCATGTGGCTCACCCGTATCCCGTCGAGATTCCGCCCCACTTACATGCTCTACTCCGGCAAGGGGAAGCAGATCGCCGCATTCTGTGGCATCCAGATAATAGGCACCCCGGAGCGTACACATTCCCCCACTATTCCCTTCACGCACAGTCACACCTGTCACTCTGTCACCTGCTGTAGCCACATGAACTGGCACGGTATGATAGAGCACCTCGATCCGGCCGGTATTCACGTAAGGGGCCAACATTTCATGCAAAACGGCAAGCGCGACCTTCGGCTCATGTGCCAGGCGGCTCACCCAACCATTACCGGGATTGAGAACAGGGTTGCTCTTGGCAGCATCCGTAAGCGGGTAGTTCCGTTTGTAGTAATCTCTGACCCGGCTGCGGAACTCACGGTACGATGCTGTACTGCCAGATTGTTCAATCCAGCGGTGCTCATCCGGCGGCACCGCCTGTGATGTTAATTGACCGCCGAGCCAGTCCGTCTCTTCCGTCAAAAGCACCCGTTGCCCTGCCTTGGCTGCAGCCAGTGCAGCCGCTGTCCCGCCAAGACCACCGCCAATAATGACGATATCACTGCGTTTCTCCCTTTCAATTCCCATGCTTTGTCTCCTCCCTGTCACTGCCTTCAGACCAGCCAACGCCGTCCTCACGCAGACGTTCCAAGGCCAGCTGCGCCGCCCCGAAACAGCCCGCCCAGTTACCAAGTTCAGCTACTGAAACCCGGTCTGTTAACCCGACACTGTGCAGCTTTGTGGTAAGCATCGGCCACCATATAGCCTGATCTTGGGTCACTCCGCCGCCAATAATAATCAATTCCGGATCTACCGAGGCAGCTATATTTGCAATAACCAAGGCCAAATCAGCTATGTAACGCTCCAGAATGTATAGGGCCGCTGCTTCTCCCTGGCCTGCAGCGGTCATAATCTCTCGTCCATGAGTATACGTGTTGCCCTTCTCTTCCAGCGCAAGCCGCAGTAATGCACTACCGGAAATGTATTGTTCCACACAGCCGCGTTTGCCACAATTGCAAGGCCGACCGTCAGGCACCAGCACACTGTGCCCCCAATCCCCACCGCGCCAGTCTGCACCCCGCAGCATCCTGCCAAATGCCATATTGGCTCCACCTACCCCGGTTCCGAGTGTCAACATAACCAGGTTCTGCATACCGCGACCGGTACCAAGCCATGCCTCGCCAAGCAGTGCAGCATTGGCATCGTTATCGGCAGTCGAAGGCAGGCCAAATTCCGCTGTTGCCCACTCTGTCAGCGGCATTCCCTGCCAGCCAGGTAAATTGCTCGTTGCGTGGATCACTTCACCCGTTTTCACATTCACCCTTCCTGCCGAGGCGATACCCAGTGCCTTCACTTCTCCACAGCTAGACAACAGTTCACTTACTAACTCGCGCAGTTGGCCAAGTATGGCCTTCCGACCTAACCGGGCCTCTGTTGCACACGTAGCTTTCACCAGAACAACTCCGGCTTCATTGATTACAAGCCCCTTGATGCCTGTGCCTCCTATATCCACGCCAATGACCTGCAGCATCTGCTTTCCCCCTAATCACACAATCCCTTCAATAAATACGGTCGATAACCGCCCTGGCCGTTAATTCCTTCATTTTTTTGGTCTCTTCTGCATGCTGTCGCTCCAGTCCCTGACAGAGCAAGTCAATAATAAACAGCTGAGAGATTTTGGCTCCTACCGAGCCTCCCTCGAGGGGAGATTCCTTCCCGGCGGTCAAGAGCAAGATATCCGCAATCGAAGCGATGGGGGATTTGGCATAGTTCGTCATGGCGATCACTTTAGCCCCGTTTTGTTTGGCCTTCATCAGCATATCGTTGGTATCCAGCGTACTGCCTGACACGCTGATGCCAAAAGCCACGTCACCTTCTCCCATCGTAACCGCCATCATGGACTGAATATGGCTGTCGGAATTCGCTTCCGCACGCCGCCCGATACGCAGAAAGCGGTTCTTGGCATCCATGGCGGTAATGCCTGACGAGCCCACGCCGAAGAATTGCACATGTCGTGCGCTGTCCAGACACTTCACCGCCTGCTCCAACTGGTTGCGATCCAACATACCCAGGCTGGATTGCAGCACACCCACCATCGAAGCATATAAATGGTCGGCATAATCGTCCTCTCCCTGCTCGCCGTCTGGCTGGTTCTGCCGTTTCGGCAGTCCTTGAGCCAGCATCAGCTTGAAATCCTGATAACCTCTAAACCCGATTTTACGGCAGAATCTCATCACCGTGGTCTCTCCGGTACCAGCAAAATCAGCCAGCTCAGTCACAGAAAAATAGATGATATTATCCGGATTGTCCCGTACGCACCTGGCCACCTTCTGCTCCGACTTGGTCATGGAAGGATAATACGTATTAATTCGGTCATTCATCTCCATTACTCTTCATCCTCGCTTTTCTGGTCACTGCTGCGAACTGTCGGGTAATTAGCTGTGGCCGGGTTATTGCTGAGCCCACCACAACAGCGTATGCCCCCAGATCAAGCGCCTCTTCTACCTGAAAGGGTTTACTAATCCGCCCTTCGGCAATGACCGGAATCTTCAACCGCTGTGCGGACATTCCCAGCAGCTCCAAATTAGGCCCTTCCTGCTGTCGCGAATACGGTGTATAACCCGATAGTGTAGTCGAAACACAGCTGACTCCAAGTGACTCAGCATATAAAGCTTCCTCCAGAATGGAGATGTCTGCCATGGAAACTACCCCATTTGCGTTCAGATAGGCGGTGATTTGCTCCAATGTATGATTTTTCGGCCTGCTCTGGCGGGTCGCATCAAATGCAATGATATCCGCTCCGGCCTCTAGCAGCTCGTCAATTTCTCTGAGAGTTGGGGTGATATATACAGCAGAATTTGGGTAATTGCGCTTCACGATGCCAATAACCGGCAATGAGACGGTCTGCTTGATCGCACGTACATCTGCTGCCCCATTCGCCCGAATACCCGCGGCCCCTCCTTCCTCCGCAGCAGCCGCCATACGGGCCATCATCGCCGCGCCATGCAGCGGTTCATCAGCCAGCGCCTGGCAGGAAACGATCAGCCCCAAATGCAGTTTCTCCAGCACTCTCTTTGTCAGGGTTCTCACCCTCTCTCTTATATTCTGCTTTCCTTACCTGGGTTGGATGGTACGAATTGTACAGACAGACCGACTTCGAACATCCGGTTCCACGGCATATAACAGTCGGTAATCTGGATGCTCCCCGCTGCACTATCGATCCGTACAGCAAGCTCTTGACGCAGCCTTTCCTCTACTCGGGCGGCAACTAAACCACGAGATCCATCCAGTAAGTACTTGCCATAACCCATCTCCTGCACCGGGCCATTGCTAAGTTCTCCCCGAACGACTGAACAATAGCAGACATCCTCAGCATAGCGGAGGGCGAGGAAATCAAGATGAGATTGTGTACGACCATAGATCAGATAGATCAAGGCCTGCGAAATGACGGTTCCAAGTGAGTTGGAGCTGGTATTCCAGGCCGCGTATCCAGCCAGATCAAATAACATGTCTTTTTGCCGCAGCATCTTGACCAGCTTCTGATCCCCACCATTGGCATATCCCACATCCGCTACAGCCACCGGCTTCTTCTTGCTCCTGAGCAGGAAGTGCCCATATTCCACCAATTCCATCAGGTTCCGGTATACATCATAGCTGTAAAAAGAATGCTGCTGCGACACCGCTTCCGCCATCGTCTCTCCGGGTGTGCTAATCAACAGCACCAGATCCGCTTCAGCCGCACTGGGTACAATCAACCCACCTGCGGCCAAAATCTGATATTTTAGCGTCTCATAGAAGAAACGGTCCTCGAATAGCGGGGTAACAAACGCCCCCTGAACCGATGATAATCGTGGGTACACCAGCGGCATCCGGCCGCGAGCCTTGTTCATCATTCTGGTGAGCAATACGCAACCAACTTCGTCCGCACCAGGATACATGTAGACCTTGAGTTCCAGATCAAGGGCGGTAATCCGGGCTCGCACCTTCTCCTGATCCTTGGCTGTATGTCCATAAGGCGCCGAATCATCCTGCGGCACAATCATGAAGTCTATAATTCCTTCCTTGACCAGAGCCAGCACCTGCTTGTTGGCTTCAATATTTATCGCCCTGCGTCCCAGGTAATCTTCCAGCACTTCCATTGGTAGACGGTTATCGATATCGGCCAGCTCGCGGATCTCCTCATCCGTCGCAATCCCCAGCTCCAGCCGATGGCTGATGAAACCTTTGCGAAAAATCTCCCGTCCCCAGTCGGCGTAATAATCCGGCTCCTCATCTGACAAGGAATATTGCGGGCAGCGCATAATCAGTTGAAACGCATACAGAGTTAGCTGCGGGTACCGCTGCTTGATCCCCTGAAGGCGCTCCAGCCGGGCCGTCAGTTCATCCGGCTCCAACTGATGAAGCCGGGAAGGAATAATCCCGCCGTAGAGCAACGTATCCAAGGCAACGATTGCTCCATCTGCCCCTGCACAGCTCTCCTCAAACCAGGTCCATAGCTGCTCCACATCGCCCGGGCGCTTTTTCAGGCCCATGATTTCTAGTGGCGGACGCTCCACTGCGAATTCCGTTCCCTGTGCCAACAAATAAGGAAACTCATAATTGCAAGGCCGTTCATCTAACGGAACAAACGTTAGCTTATACTGCTTCGGCATGAATGCCATCACCCTTTCAGTCGTTTTTCTATCCTTTAATCGCTCCGGCGATGCCTTCCATATAGTATTTTTGGGTGAAAAGGAACACGACGATAATCGGCAGCACCGAGATCATGGTGCCGGCGGCAATCCAGCCAAAATTATACGAGAACTGGCCGTTCAGATACGTCAGGGCCGCAGCCAGCGGATATTTCTGCGGATCATCCAGCACCACAATCGGCCACAGGAAATTGTTCCAGAATGCCATGACTTCAAGCAAACCAATGACAGCAACCCCTGGTTTGACCAATGGCATGACAAGCTGCACGAAGATACGGAATTCGGAGGCTCCATCCATTTTGCCAGAATCCCGAATATCCGTCGGTATGCCCAGAAACGTTTGTCGCATCAGAAAGATGTTAAATACCGATACTGCGGCCGGAAGCACAACACCAAGAAACGTATTGCCCAAGTGAAACGCCTGAATGGTTAAATAATGCACAATCATCGCCGTTGCCGACGGAATAATCATGGTCGAGATTAGCAGCGTGAACACCAGATTACGTCCCCTGAACCGAAAGGTCGCGAGTGGATACGCCGTAAGGCAGGACAAGAAGATGTTAAACACTACCCCAAGGAGCGTAATCACCACCGTATTTATGATGTAGCGTGGAAAATCCATGAACTCCCACACCTGCACGTAGTTATCGAAAGCGATGAAGGTTGGTAGAATGGCTGGTGGGTTCGCAAACACATTACGACCAGGCATCAGCGATACGCTGAGCAGCCACAGAAAAGGACCCATCATAAACAGGGCGAGCAAAATCAACAGTACATAAATGATCAAATGACGAAGGACTTTTTTCATTTTTTTAGACGAAAGCGTACGCCGAATCAATAGGTATTCACCCCGCCTCTCCGGTTCAGCCGGAACACCAACACACTGAGCGCTGCTACCATCACACTGACGATCAGCCCAAGCGCCGAAGCATACCCGAAATTGAATTGCTCCAGCCCTTTTTGGAAAATATATACGCTTGAGGTCAGCGTGGACGTTCCCGGCCCGCCCTTGGTGAGAATATAGACCTCATCGAATACACGAACGGCACCCATCACCGAAATTACGGTGCAAAAGAGAATGTGCGGCCGTAGCAGCGGAAGCGTCACATGAATAATCAGTCTCAGCGGTCCTGCTCCATCCACCCTGGCGGCTTCGTACAGATCTGCCGGAATTCCCTGAAGCCCAGCCAGATAGAGCATCATGTAATAGCCGAGACCCTTCCACATGGTGATGAACATCAGCACATACAGCGCCGTACTGCTCGTGGAAAGCCAGGAGATCTGTTCACTGAGAATACCAACCTTCAGCAGCAGGTAATTGACTACGCCGTTATTGCCCAGCAGCCAGCTCCAGATCAGCGCCACTGCGACCATGGAAGTTACAACCGGTATGTAGTAGGCAGCCCTGAACATTTTGACGCCCGGAATCCGACTGTTAACCAGAATGGCCATAAGGATCGAGATGATTTGAATCACCGGCACAACCAGCACATACACCAACGAATTCCACAGCGAAGTCAGGAAATTATGATCTTGAAAGGCCCGGGTGAAGTTATCCAGACCGACAAAATGCGTCTCCGTGATGACAGAATAATCCGTTAGTGAGAGGGGTATCCCGTAAATAATTGGCCAAAAAGTAAAAACCGCCAGAAACAACAATCCCGGTGCCATAAACGCCCATGCAGCAAAAGATTCGGATCGAATCGCCTTGTACACGGCTACGCCTCCCTCTCTTTTAGGATCGAGGGGGAGTACTCCCCCTCATCAGACTGTACCGCATAAGTTCAGGAATCCTGGTTCAGAATTTGATTAACTTCCTTCTCCACTGCGTTCAACGTTTCTTTAATATCTGCTCCGTTCATCAAAATTTCCTGCAAGCCCCGTGCCAATGCGGAGTTGATGTCTCCTGCATTCGGTACGCCGACCATGTAATCCGTAGCTTTGTCGAGACTTTGGGAGGAAGCGACCTTGGCTTCGGCTTCCAGTGAACCGTCGGATTGCGTAAAGAACGGATCTTCAATGGAGGCTCTGCTCGACGGCAGCGTGTTGGCTACCTTGGAGAAGGCAGTCTGATTCTCTGCATTGGTAATAAAGGCGGCAAATTCCACAGCTTGCTCGGGGTTTTTGGATTTCTGTGGCACAACGAGATCCATGGAATTGGAGAGCCGCAAGTTCGCTTTGCCCGTTGGGAGCGTTACCGCAATCGTATTTTTGTAAACATCCGGTGCAGACTTTTTGATAAAGTTGATAAAGGTTGGACCCGACAATTGGAAAGCGACCTGCTCTCCGGAAAAATACTGGATCTGCTTGCTGAATTCCGCATCCTCCTTCAGCACCACACCTTCGGCCATCAGAGCACGCATTTGAGCGATCATCGCCTCTGCTTCCGGCGTATTGAAAGCCGCGGCCGTTTTGTCCTCATTTAGAATCGGAATCCCATCGATTGGAAACAGCTTGGAGACAAGCTGCTGCGCATAACCGGCCACCCCTGTCTTTTGATGGACCTGACGTGCCCACTCTACGAGCTCCTCTCGGGTCTGCGGCGGATTCGCTGGATCAAGACCTGCCTCCTTTACCAGCTTGGTATTCATAAACAGCACTTCAGTACCTGTATACCAAGGAAGCGCGTAAGCTTTGCCATCCAAAACAGTCGAATTATAAATGCCTTCAAAGTAACTCTTGGCTTCCTCATCTGTCAGGTATTCGTTCAGGTTCAGCAGCGCTCCCTTACTTCCCAATTGACTGGCGAATTCGGTATTGAGATTCACCACATCAGGGCTTTTGCCACTGGCCGTGCTGGTCAATAAACGCTGCGAAATGGCATCATATGGATAGTCCTTCCACTCGACCTTCACGCCAGGGTGGCTGCTCTCATACTTGGAAATCAAATCATTGAAGTAATCCTTGAACGTTGGCTGTAGAGCAATGGTCCAGAACTCCAGCGTCACCGGCTTTCCAGCTTCCGTGCCCGCCTCCCCAGTGCTTCCCGGACTCGGCGTACCAGCCGTATTGTCATTTCCTCCGCAGGCGGCAAGCAGTATAGACATCATAACGACTAGCAGCAAAGATACTGTGAAGCTCTTTCTGTTGGTGGTCACACAACATTCCCCCTCAGTTTGGTGTAAGACGGGAGCCGGCGCTTATGTCAGATTTCCTGGCTAATCACTCCATCTTTCCAATGGAGTATATGCAGACCCTGGCGTTAGAATGAAGTATTCTTCCATAAATAAATTAAAAAAAGAAATAATTTTTCTTTTAGGCTAAAAAACACAAAAAACAAGCCAGTTCAATCCGTGAAAGGACCAAACTGGCTTGTTTGTTACGATTATATGTATAAGACAAGGCTGGAATCAAGCTGTCTCATGCTGTTTCTTCGGCTCTGCTTGGTAGACTTGGGTATGTTCATTTTCAGCCAAAGCCCATTCAACCGTGCCAGGTTTGCGTATTTTCCACATCCAGGCCTGTACTTGAAGGGATCTCTTAACCCAAGCGAGAGAAGCACAACGCTGCTCGGAACGAACCGATAATCCCCAGTGAATTACACGTGCGAGCCACCAGTTCACATATTCATTATGAGAACGCACAGACGGCAAATCATCGCGGAACAGCCGCTGTTTTACATCCATAGGGGGCTGCCCACATGTCCAATAGTGAAGCAATGCTGCCAGGCTATATATGTCTGACATCGGTCCCTGACTGGATTTCTCGGAGTAAAACTCAAGCGGCGAATACCCTGCAGAGGTAAAGATCGCCTGTTTTTCCCCGGATTGTACAGGCCAACGAGCTGCTGAACCGAAATCCAGCAGTTTGGGCGTGCCGTCTTCCATCACCATAATATTGGATGGCTTCACGTCGCGATGGAGAATTCCCTGCTTATGAATATAGTCCAGTGTATCTACCAGCGGAAGCAATGTCTCCGTAATAAAAGCTGCATCCAGCGCATGATTACGCTCAATCAGATATTCGGTTAAAGTTACCCCTGAGCAATATTCCATAACGAGATACCCTGTGTCATTTTCTTCAAAATGATCCACATACGACACAATATGAGGGTGATTTAACGTAGATAACAGCTCTCCTTCTACCAAAAATGCAGCAAGAAGTTCCTGATACTGACCATTGAACCCTCGTGAAGAACAGAACACTCCCCGCTTGTCGGCCTGACGTGCCGCCAGCCTTTGCGGGAAAAACTCCTTGATCGCTACTTTAGCGCCTGTATTCCGATCTCTTCCTGCATATACAATAGCCAGCTCGCTGCTAGCCATGAGATGTCTTACCTGGTATGTATCATTTAAAATTACATTGCGCTGCAATGCCATTTTGCAATTGTCCTTTTTCATAACAGACCCTCTTTTCAACCTTGTCAATCGGAAGACTTGCCGCATGCTGCATCATTCAGTCCAACCAGACAGGCGTTTTATCGCCAACCATGTATATAAACCAAATGATGCAATTCGAATCATAACCATGCGGAATTATTGAAAAATTTCTAAAATTAATAATTCTTCTGTAAGAATTGCAGAATTTCCTGGTTCATCTGCACCAACACGTCTTGAGACGGAAAATGACCTGTGTCGTATTTGATTGCTTTGACATTCGGAATAATCTTCTGAGCTCTTTCGATGACCTTATCTGCCGGGAAAAAGACATCCTTCTCTCCCACCAGCAGCAGTGTTGGCGATGTATAATTCTCCAATTCTTCCTGCTCCGTAAGCTTGGGCATATCCTGCTCCAGACTGACGTATTTGAAGATTTTCCCGATTATATTTTTATCTATTTCTTTCATACAACTGCATGACATGATATCCGCGATCTTTTGCAAAGAAGTTGGAGAAGAAGTCATTCTGTACGTTACGAGTGGCAACACGATATCCTGAGCCATTTTAATTTTGGATCCCACGGCCAGTCCAGCGGGTGCTACCAGAACAGAACATGCAATTCGGTCCGGAATGTAAGTTGCCAGTCTTAGGATAATTCCGCCTCCAAAGGAAGGTCCGATAAACGCACTTTTTTCGATCTTATAGTGGTCCAGCAAATCAGAAATCCACAAAGCCAAACTATCAAACCTTGCCGAAATTCGTGTTTCTTCACTGTAGCCTGGATGACCGATCGTATCCGGCGCGATAATCCGGTATTCTTTGAATAGGGAAGAGAACCATGACAACGTCATCGGATTCACACAATTTCCGCCCTGGAGAATAAATAGCGGCTTGCCGTCTTCTGGACCTGTTAATAAAACATGCGTTTGTCCAAAACGTGTCTCGACGTACTCTCGTGAAAAACCCTCACCCAATTGCTCAACATACGCTTCGTATTCCGCAAGTATGCTGTTCTTGCCTTCTTCACTTCTATAAATGGAACTCATGTCTGCCTCCTGCATAGTATACTCTTTCAACTTTCTATGGATTTTAAGGTCCATAAATATAAAAGAGCCCGCTGAATGACAGGCTCCTTCATATGTGTAACTTATCATAATGAACTGATTATAGAATGGAAACTGGAAATTGTAAACATCGTTTCTCATAGAAAATTAATAATACAGAAATTGTAGAGAAAACGGGCTATTTCCGGCCATAATCCGCCTTGATTTCGCCCCACTGCTTGGTCTGCCATTTTAGCACTTTATTGCTGTACGTATTCGTCCGGAGCCACTGCTCTGCACGGTCAATCATCAGCCAGATCTCTTCGGTGGAAGCATCCCTTGCGAGTGTGGTGGATACCGCTTTTTGCTTTAACCATTTCATTGCATTGACGGAGTCCGTATAAACCGTCTTGTTACTGCCCTCTTTTTTGAGATACGCCAAGGCATGTACGATTGCCAGAAATTCACCCAGATTATTCGTACCTTTGGAAATTGGCCCAACGGAGAAAATAATCTCACCCGTGCGGGTATCCACACCTTTATATTCCACCGGTCCTGGGTTCCCGCGCGTACCAACGTCAACCGAGATGCTGTCATAGTCAATTTCTGCGGATGTTTCCATGCCTGCGCTTCTTCCGCTGCTGCCAGTCTTCGTCTTTGAAGAAGCGCCAGAACCACTTGCACCAGTACCCCAGTTTCCTTTCCATCCCGCACGATATGCCTCCTCGGCGGCAGCTTTCGATTCATACGATTTATATTTTGCACCAGTAAAATGATCTGTCTGTGCTTTGCATTCCGCCCATGTGCTGTATACGCCAGGCTGCTTTCCTGCCCAGACAACATAGTATTTCTGCTTTGCCAATATGACCCGCTCCTTCGTTAACTGCATTCCATTCCTTATTGTAAACGATAGGAAGGTGAGATTGAAAGACGCGTGTTCATCTTATTCCTACAGTCGATACCTCCATTTCTTTAACATGTCTAATGCTACTCCCAAGAGCTTGCTTTGGTTGCTTGAGATTTGAATTTCGATGAGTTGTTGACACTTAAGATTCTGTGAATCGGATAACCTACCCATCATTTGCTCCAGCAGCATGAATGACTGCGCGCTCACTTCCAGACTGGAGTCGCCGATAAATGGGATAATGTCCTCTATGTGTACTATGTAATTCAGATTTTCAAGAGCGTATAGCAATGTGCCTCTGCTTCCTGATGTCTTGGGATCTATGATGACTTCAATTAATGGTTCGACGGCTCGATCATCTCCAATGTCAGATAAAGCGATGGCAATTTCATTACGTAGGATTTTGTTATCCGTAGATTTCAGGAGGTCAATCAGGAAAGCGAATTGAGTGGTATCCTTTTTTTCACCAATATATGCGATCTGTTTAATAAGGCCTTCCATATCTCCTTGGAAAAGATGCTTTTGTATCATGTTGGTATACATTGTACGTTGTATCACTCCTCATTTGGTTAGAAGAACGCTCTTCATAGTAATATCGGTCATTTCCTTATTTTAGGATGTAGTATAATGGTCCTTATAATGTCGGGACTATTTTCCTTATCCACATCTCTTGTCCTAAGGCAATTGTATATTTCAACCAGATCAGGAACAGGCTAAGAAATACGACACATGATTAGGTACAGAAAGGAACACAACCAATGGACTGGATATGGAAATCCATCTTGCTTGTACTGATTGGCATGATTCTGCTGCGGATTGCGGGACGTAAATCGATCTCACAAATAAGTGTAGCCACGACGGTCATCATGATCTCGATCGGAACAACAATAGTACAACCCATCGCGAATCACGAACTTGGCAAAGCGATTGGGTCAGCGTCAGTATTTATCCTCACGCTTCTAATCGTTGAACAATTGCAATTGAAGTTTAATTGGTTTGAAAAACTGATAAGTGGAAAATCAAAGGTTGTCGTGGAAGATGGAAAGTTGAATCTGCCAAATTTGAAACGCATGCGCTTTTCCGTGGACCAATTGGAGATGCAGTTGCGGGAGAAGGGGATTACCAGTATTGCCGATCTGGAAACGGCCACGATGGAACCAAACGGACAGCTTGGATACGTGCTCAAACGGCACGCACGCCCAGTAACCATAGGCGATTTGGAAGCACTCCTGAAGCAAGGCACGTGGCCCACGGAATCCAAGGAATTGTTCCAGGAGGTCATCCAGGACGGACACTCGAGTCCGATTGACTCCAAGATACAGTAAATGAAATAGTTGAATACAATCTAGAGATGACTGGCCGCAGGTGGCCCCTTTCTACAGCATGTAAAAAAGACACCCGAATATCTTCAGGTGTCTCTTAGTTTTCTTAAACGGCAACCCGTTATGAAATTAGGACTTGGAGGAAACTTCCGTTTTGACCATGTGGTCCGGAATGTTGTTATTGGCAATGATTTCTCCAAATGGACCGACAAAGGAATGATGGCCCCTTTCTCCATGTTGCGAGTACTGAAGCTTTGGAAATAACAGCTCCGCGGTACGATAACATTCTTCCAGATGCGGATAACCGGATAAAATGAAGGTCTCGATCCCCAGTTCTTCATACTCTCTGATTCTGGCAGCGACCTGATCTGGATCACCGACAAGAGCGGTTCCGGCACCACCTCTAACCAAACCAATGCCCGCCCACAGATTGGGGCTAATCTCCAGGTTGGAACGATCACCATTATGCAGCCTGGCCATTCTCTGCTGTCCCACGGAATCCATGCGGTCATAGATCTTCTGGGCTGCGGTTATTGTCTCCTCATCCAGGTGGGAGATCAGCTCATTAGCGGCCTTCCATGCTTCATCTGCTGTCGGACGTACAATCACATGCATACGTATGCCAAAACGAATGCTTCTGCCTTTTTTTGCAGCCAACTCCCTCATTTGATGAATTTTGGCTTCCACCTGACCTGGTGGCTCACCCCACGTTAAATACACATCGACATGGTCTGCTGCCACTTCCATTGCAGCGTTCGAGGAACCTCCAAAATAGAGTGGTGGATGCGGCTTTTGAATGGTCGGGTACAGGACGGAACCACCCTTTACCTTCAAATATTCCCCTTCATAGTCAACCGTCTCTCCCTCCAGTTCCTTGCGCCAAATCGTCAGAAACTCATCGGCTAACGCATAGCGTTCATCATGATCCAGGAAGAGTCCCTCTCCTTCAAGCTCAATGGGATCTCCCCCAGCCACCACATTGATCAACAGTCTTCCTTTGGAGAAACGATCCAGTGTTGCAGCCATGCGTGCCGCTGTGGTTGGCATCATCAGACCTGGTCGCGCAGCAACAAGAAACTTCAGCCTTTCCGTGGAAGAAATCAGCGATGAAGCAACAATCCAGGCATCTTCACATGACTTTCCCGTAGGTAGCAAAACACCGGCATATCCAAGTTCATCCGCGGCTTGTGCCACCTGCTTGCAGTAATGATAACTGACCGCCCGGGCTCCTTCTTTTGTTCCAAGATACCTGCCATCCCCGTGTGTGGGAATAAACCAAAACAGTTCCATAGGTATGACCTCATTCCTACCTTTATATTTTATTTTTCCGATTGATTTGGTATGTTTTATTTATTATGATAGCTATTATCTGCTGGATATCAACGATCAATTAGGCAGAATCTGACGGTTAAACAACGCATTTGACCGATGTGTTGCGAAAATGTCTTATTCATCTACATTCCCAAACCATTTGAAGGCTCAACAAAGTTGATCAATTCGTTGTTTTCGAGGTGATGAGAAGTGAATGACTCCCGTGGAGTGGATCGAAGAATTATACGAACCCGTGTGATGATTTCCGAAGCTTTCCTGAACATTCTGCCACAGAAATCCTTCGCCGAAATTAGTGTCGTTGACATCGCCGAACAAGCGAATATCAATCGCTCTACCTTTTACGCCCACTTTCTGGACAAGGATGACTTATTGGACAGCATGGTGAATGAAAAATTTCAACTGCTTGATCAGTTATTGACGAAACGGAATACCCGCCTTGGGAGTTTACCTTCATTGAATGAGCCAGATCCCATATTTTCAGTCTTGTTTGAGCATATATTAGAGCATGATGAATTCTATCGGGTGATGCTGCTCATCGATCCTGCCGGGAATTTCAACAGCCGGTTGAATGAAGTGATTAGAGAGGCGTTCTTCGATCGAATTTCCCGCTTTGACATGGTGCAAAAAGAAGTGCCCCTGGATATTTTACTGGATCATATCAGCTTCTCCACCACCGGAATTATCTACAGATGGCTTGCTGACACTAAAGTATGCTCTCCTCACTATATGGCTCTTCAACTAACCCGCATTGCTCTGCTAGGAACATATCAAGCAATGGGAGTATCAGGTTAGAGGAAGTAGTCATTCCTCTAATAACAGTCATGAGGACATGATTGATACAAGTGACACGTGATACTTACGATAAAACAAAAAGAACTGTCACTTAAGCATTTATCGCGCTTAAAGACAGTTCTTTGGCCGTTTAGTCCGTAATTGTCTCACCGTGTACTCAAGTAAGCAATACCCAATCCCCCGGTAACCGGATTCTCGTAAATTTCACATTCAACATCGAATACTTCACCAATCATTTCACGGGTCAGAATATCGGCGGGTTTGCCATGAACCACAATCTGTCCCTGCTTCACGACATAGAGGTAATCGCAATACTCTGCGGCGAGTTCCAGATCATGGAGCGCAGCCAATATGCCGATGTCCAAACTCCGCACAATGTTGAGGATCTGGAGCTGATATTTGATATCCAGATGGTTGGTAGGCTCGTCCAATATCAGAAATTCGGGCTGCTGCGCCAGCACTCGGGCAAGAACCACTCGCTGCTTCTCCCCGCCGGACAGGGACACGTAGTTGCGGTCCGCATGTCCGGTCAGATGAACCTTTTCCAGCGCCTGCTCCACGATTTCATGATCCCGTTCATTATCCGTCTCCAGCAGCTTCTTGTGCGGGGTACGACCCATCATGACCATTTCACGTACCGTAAAATCAAAGCTCAACTCGTTAAACTGACCCACAACGCCCATATGCCGGGACACAACCTTGGGACTGGATTTCAGAATGTCCGTATCATCGAGAAATACTTTGCCTTGCTGCGGTTTGATCACTTTATAGATGCTCTTGAGCAGCGTTGATTTGCCACAACCGTTCGGGCCAATCAGGCCAACGAATTGCTTGCCATTTACCTGTAAAGAAATGTCCCGGATAATATCCGTGTTCAGCACCGATATGGATACATTTTCTACATTCAGTTTCATGTTTATTTTCCTCCAAAACCGTAGCCTTTTTTGACTAACATATACATAAACATCGGTGCACCAATCATCGCTGTAATGATCCCGATCGGCAATTCAACGCTGGAAATCAGTGATCGTGCAATAACATCCGTCCAGATCAGGAAGATGGCACCGAATAGTACGGATACAGGCATCACTTTACGATGGTCCGATCCAACCAGCCCTCTCACGATATGCGGAATAATTAATCCGACAAAACCGATCATGCCGCAGCTTGCTACC
Source organism: Paenibacillus sp. FSL K6-0108 (assembly GCF_045040695.1). NCBI lineage: Bacteria > Bacillati > Bacillota > Bacilli > Caryophanales > Paenibacillaceae > Paenibacillus > Paenibacillus sp. FSL K6-0108. The sequence goes on from NZ_CP150288.1 coordinate 5,570,787, forward strand.
ATTACGCCGGTTACTAGAGCTGTTAACAGCATGTATATTCTGCGATATACACTTAGATTAATCCCGAGTGTAACCGCGGCTTCGTCACCCAGCAGCATCGTATTAAGAACCCGGGATTGCAGCAGGAAGAACAAAATAGCTACGAGCACAACGATGCTAATCAGTGGAAGCTTGTTCCATCCGGATGAGGCGAGACTACCCATAGTCCAGAATGTTACCGTCTTGATGCCTTCGGCATTGTTGGCAAAATAAATGATAAAGTTCGAAAAGGCGCTACATAGCGCATTAATGACCATCCCGGCAAGCACCAGCTTGACCGACGTCATTTTCCCCCGAATACCTGCCAGTGCCAGGACCAGCAAGGATGCACCCATCGCTCCGGCAAATGCCCAGAAGGCCACCCCGGTCTGAGCCAGCCAGCCAATTGCTCCGAATCCGATCAGAATGGCAAACGTAGCCCCGAGTGAAGCTCCTGAGGAAATCCCCAGTATATACGGGTCTGCGAGCGGATTCTGTACGGCAGCCTGCATAACTGCACCGCACAAGGCCAGCCCGGCACCGATAAACATCGCCATCAGTACACGCGGAAAGCGAATCTGCCAGATGATATCCGTAAAGGACCCCGCCTCAATCGGCATAGAGCCGAATTGAAATCCGGTTAATTTGTACAACAGAATACGATAAGACTCAGCGAGCGGAATGCTCACCTGTCCAATGGATACAGCAATTCCAACCGAAATAACCATGACGATGATTAAAGCGGCAACCAATACTGCAAAACCGGATTTGCTGTGAATCAGGGACTCCCTCATCCCCATACGCTGCTTCTGAATCTGAACCGTCTGTTCCATCTCTTCCCCCATCAATTCTCATATAATTTAATCACTAAAAATTAAGCTATTTACAAACCATTTTCTCGGATTATAATTGAGAATGATTATCTTTGTCAATTTAAGAATAATACATATCAGCTGGATGCACTGGTCCTGGTGAAACTAAAAATACGTTTTGCACTCCATTTAACTGCCCATATTGAAATTCAGGCTTGACATTAGTTTGATAACAAACTATATTACTCGTATGAAAACGACAGACACTATATCACTCATATCCAAAATTAAAGAGAAAGTCAACCGCTTCATTTTATCCGAGATGGCTGAGCAGGGAATCCAGGATCTGGCTACGTCCCATGGAGATATCATCTATGCCCTGTACAACCATGCCCAAATGACCATGGCTGAAATCGCCAAAAAAATTGGCAAGGATAAATCCACGGTCACAGCACTTGTCGACAAATTGGTGCGCAATGGTTATGTCGCCAAAGAGCGTGATGCAACAGATTCACGGATTGTCCATGTGACATTGACTGCAAAAGGAGAAGAACTTAAACCTGTCTTTGAAGATATTTCACAGCGCATGCTGGACGCGTTCTATGCGGATGTGACTGAAGCGGAGAAAAAGGAACTGCTTCGAATTTTGCTGAAAATTCACGGCAACTTCTAATTTTTTTTGGAATAATAGTTTGATATAAAACTAAATTTTGGAGGTATATCCTAATGATCGATTTTACTCAATTGCTGCCTGAACATGAAATCAAAACGATAGGGGAACATGATTTGTACCTTGAAATATATGAAGGTAATCCGGCCTTCCACTCGGAAAAACCAGTAAAAAGACCGCCCCTTCTGTTTGTTCATGGCGCTTATACTGGCAGTTGGATGTGGAGCAAGTACATCCCCCACTTCGTTGAACAAGGCTGGACTTGCTACGTCATGAACCTGCGAAGTCATTACAAAAGCCGGGTAATGGACATGACAAAAATTACGTTTGACGATTATTTGGAGGATATTCGTGAAGTTCTGGCACAGTGTGACGAGCCCCCTGTTCTCATCGGCTTCAGCATGGGCGGAATACTCAGCCAGAAAATTGCCGAGACGATTACTTTAACTGGATTGGTGATCATTGATTCCAGCCTAAGCCAGGAAGTTCATCAATTGATTCCCTATCCTGAGACTGATCGAATGACACCTGACATTGTCATCCCTCCCCCGGCTCGTGAAGAACATAGCAGTATTGATGAAGCTGCCGAAGACATTGCTTTCCAGCGTAAATATCTGCAGATGGAGTCATCGAAGGCATTTCTCACATTTTCGGCGGCATCGGGCTTAAGTAGCGGTGTATCCATCAACGGTTATTTAATTACATGTCCGAGCCTGGTCATCAAAGCTGTAGAATCCGATGACGAAGAGCGAAGAGGTCAACTGACTGCAGAACAGCTGGGCGCTGAATATGCAGGGCTGTGGAATACGACCCATACCGGATTGCTCGTTGGCCAGCGATATAAGGAAGCTGTGGAGATCATCCTAAAATGGTTAAACAGTAGACAAAATTAATCGCTAATCTCACACAATGGCTTCTCTTAGAAGGTAATTCAATAGCATGTACTGTCAACCCAATTCTTCCTATGAATAAGTTTTAGCATCCGCACCTTTTTCAAGTGTACGTGCACTTCTGGGCACACGCCTACATACAATAAATCGACCCTGTTCCCACATGTGCTCAGGCCAGATCGTTGTAAAACTGCAGGAGGTGTCATCTGTGCCCGGATTGTTTACCGCAATTGCCCTGTTCATTAAAGAGTTAACGTTACTCGTCTCGTATGTCAAAAACAATGCCTTTCCTCAGCCACTTGCTGAGGATGATGAAGCCAAACATTTACGCCTCATGGCCGAAGGTAATGCTCATTCGCGTAATTTGCTTATCGAACACAATCTGCGCCTCGTGGCGCATATCGTCAAGAAATTTGACAATACTGGCGAAGATCAGGAAGACCTCATTTCCATCGGAACCATCGGCTTAATTAAAGCCATTGAAAGTTTCCAGCAAGGAAAGGGCACGAAGCTGGCTACATTTGCTGCTCGCTGTATCGAAAATGAAATACTTATGCACCTTCGTTCCCTGAAAAAAACACGTAAAGACGTTTCCCTTCATGATCCAATCGGCACGGACAAAGAGGGCAACGAAATTACATTAATCGATATTCTCGGAACAGAAGCGGACGATGTTGTAGACAAGGTGCAGCTCAAGATTGAAAAAAGCAAAATTTATCGCAATTTGGATATCCTTGATGATCGGGAGAAAGAAGTCGTCATTGGCCGATTTGGGCTTGAAGCGGGTGGGGAGGAACGTACGCAGCGCGAAATTGCCAAGGAACTGGGCATTTCCCGCTCCTATGTATCCCGTATTGAGAAGCGTGCACTCATGAAGCTGTATCATGAATTTTATAAGCAAAAGAGCTAGTTGTTACTGTCTCACGAATTGTATATATGAAGATTATACTCCTTTAATTGAAGAAAGCTTGTCATGAAACCTCAACGGTTTCTGGGCAAGCTTTTTTTGTTTTTTTGGAGTGGTCTGCTGTCTATAACACCCTTCTCGTCTTGCTATTTTTTCTCTATCAAAAGCACATTCTATCTCATTTTCTTTAAATGTAAATTTTTGTTGTTTAATTGAATATTTTACCTTATTATAGATTTCGAAAGGAGGACCAGATGTATGTTTACATAATTTAACGCAACTCGCTTATACCCGGTCTATCGATTTGTCTTGCAATCTATTTATTTTCTGGGAGGAAAATGATTATGCACAATGTGCGCTCTTCGATTAAAAAGGCATGGGCTTCATTTCTCGTACTCTCTCTTTTACTACCGCTTCTCGCAGGTATTTGGCCTTCGCATGTATACGGTGCATCTAACAACGAAGGTTCAATTACATTAACAGCAGATAACGAATTTACATTGTATTTTAACGGCAAAGCGATTGGTACAGGAAATGATTGGAGTAAAGCCTATACTTTCCCCCTTCAGATTCAAACAGGTAAAAACGTCATTGCAGTGCAAGCCAAGGATCTGGGCAGTTATGCGGGGCTGCTCGCTGACCTCAGCTATATGGATGAAAATATCGTAACGGATTTCAACTGGAAAGTGTCCGACCGCTATGTTGGCGGCTGGGAGCAGCCGAACTTTGATGACGCTTCCTGGTCTCGTGCTACCGATTTCGGTCGGTTCGGTGCATCGCCATGGAACCAGATTACGGGCATGCCAGAGGATACCAGCGCTCGCTGGATCTGGGCAGGCAGCAGCAATTACAACACTCCGATTACCGAAGGTTATTTCCGAATTTCCTTTAATGTGAATGAAGATGGACTGGCTGTCAGCAATCCGGTACAATCGTCCGGTCAGTTCGAACAAGTCGATTTTCAGTTAAAGCCCACACTCCCCATGCCTTCCCTCATCTCGCAAAAACTTCCTGTTGTGAACGCGGTATTTGAGACCGCCGAGGAACAGGGCAGTTTTAATCTGTCCTCTCAAGAAGCCGCCCAGCTGGGTAACAGTCTGGTGTCCGGGCAGATCTTTCTGGATCAAACATCTGCTCGTGCCATCAAAGTAACCAATACGACCAGCAATTCGGGTGGAACGCTCGTTGAATACACTATACCTGGTGTAGAAGAGGTATTTGACTATTACGATATTCCCGAGCAGGAAGTATCTCTGGAAGAGCGTAATATCGTTATGCCTGACCCTGACATGGTGCTAAACGCTCAAGATCTTCTGCAATCTGATGCTGTTTCGTCACAAGCTGACTACAGCGATTCCTCGATCATTCGACAATATCATGTGGATGATGCTCTAAGCCCAACCGAAGAGTCTCTTGAGACGCTGGAGCAGAACAGCCAAACTGAACTGAATCAGGAAAATCTCGCAAATGATGCTGCTGCCATGCAATTGGACGACATCATCCGGACAGCCGGAACAGATGATTTTGCCAATTGCCGCAAATCTGGTAATGAATTCGTCTGTGATTTTAAGAAAGTTCTCGTGAATCAGCAAAATTCCAATGGTAACAAAGTCTATGTAGAGGCAGGCGGCAAGCTTACGTTGATTACGCCAAAGGTAACCGGGAAATATGGATTCTGGGGCAATTATGATCTGAAATTTACAGCTGGCGAGAAAGCCAACATCTACATCAAGGGCGATGCAAAATTTAAAAAGGAAGTCAAAGTCCCCATCCTTGGATTCAACATTAATGCCGGCAGTCTCGGTGCTGTCTCCGTTGGTGTATTTCTCGTTATCGGTGTAGATGGCAGTGTCACGTTTGAATTCCAGGTAGATCAGGGATACACCGTAACTGCTGGAGTCAAAGGGAAAACCCGTGTCTTCATCCCTGTCAAAATCCAACCCTACAGCAGTGTGGACAAATATCTGACCGTTACCCATAAAATCGAAGGACAGATCACTGCCTGGGCAGGTGCCAAAGCTGAGGTGGGTCTGACCATTGCTGGCAAAAAAATTCTGGAGGTGAGCGTCTTCGCCGGCATTGAGGGAACGGGAAAATGGACAAGCAGCACGGATGTGCCAAGCACCATGTCCCTCACCATCGATGCTCTCGTCAAAGGAGAGGGTGCTGTATTCAATAAGTCGTTTAAGCTCTTTGAATTACGCTGGAATCTGGTGAAACTGGAGAAAAACCCAACAACCAACCCTGGCACAGGAACGAACCTGGCGCGAAATGCAGCCATAACGGTTGATTCAACCTTCTCGGGGTATTCAGCAGCCAAGATCAACGATGGAGACCGGAATACAACACTCGGTGAAAATTACAGCTGGGCTAACGATCGAAATTCCCCATTGCCTCAATATGTGGTAGTGGATATGCGTGCAGCCAATTCCATCAACCGGATTGATTTATATACCTCACAAGGCTATCCAATTGCGGATTATGATCTACAGTACTGGAATGGCCTAATCTGGGTGAATCTGGTTCAGGTAACAGGCAACCAGGAACTGATGCGGTCACATACGTTTAGCGCGGTAAATACAACCAAAGTCCGTGTTGTCGCTCGCAAGGGGCCAAGCCATCAGCCAGGATATGTACGAATTAACGAACTCGAAATCTATGGCAATCCGAATCTGGCTCGCAGCGCATCCATCACAGCAGACTCCACTTTCAGTGGATATGCTGTATCCAAAATAAATGATGGTGATCGCAGTACAGCACTTGGCGGAACATCAAGCTGGGCCAACGGGGCGAACACGCCTCTCCCTCAGAATGTGACGCTGGACCTTGGTCAAAGCAAACAAGTGAGCAAAGTTGATTTGTACACGACACAAGGTTACGTACTGGCTGACTACGATCTCGAATACTGGAACGGATCAAGCTGGGTTTCCCTTGTCAAGGTTACCGCTAATAAAGATACGTATCGAACCCACAGCTTTAGCCCGGTGAACACTTCAAAAATTCGGATCGTGTGTCGCACAGGCCCATCTCATCAGGCAGGGTATGTACGGATTAACGAGCTCGAAATCTATTAATCCTAAACCAAGAAATGATAAAAGCCTCCGCCCCACACGTTAATGTGGAAAGCGGAGGCTTTTCAATCTTTGATATGTTCACTGCCCACGAGGATCTTTATACACTCACTGAAACGATCGAGCCGACCTTTTGAAGCAAAAGGAATTCTTTCCCGACATTTTCAATAAAATATTTCTTCTCCCCGAGTAAGACAACATCATTCTCTGCCAATTGAACATCGCTTTTGAAATAGATAAAATTATCTGTTTCTCTGAACGCACCTTTGTAGTAGTACAAGTTGCCACCTTCTCCTTGGAAAATTGAATGATTCCAACTACTATAACTACTATTCTTTTCGTTTAAAACACATCTTGTAAAGCATAAGCCCCATACCAGATGAACAAATAAGATATCCAAAGAACAGGAAGAGTAAATAAACACCGTGAAGATCTTCAGGAATCTGATGTACACCCTCAAACCAAACAGTTCGAAAAGGATACAGCAGCGCTACCCAAACGATCAGCAAGGCCAGAATATAATTAATGATTTTTCTCAAAATAATGATCCTTTCAAGTCCAAATGGAGACAGGAATTAAAATATAGCTACTCCTAAGTAAAAGTAATCTTGCTGTTTTTTAGATATGTATTCTCTTTAGCGACATGAACGGCATGGATTTTAAATCTTTTATTTAAATTGAAATCCATCCTTTCTAATTATTATGATATACCAATCATACTTTAACTTGACTGGTTTGTCTTTTTCTAGTTAAAACTGTAATCCATCCATAGAACAGCCTCCATTCCACATGTGAATGCGGAGTGAAGGCTCATCTACCTATCTGTATTTAATTTACTGGGGCTGTATCCACAGCGTCTGCGATATCCGGCAGTCTCGTTTTGCGTTCCATCGTCACGCTAACGAGTAATCCCAGCAATCCAAATGCGGCTATGACTGCTGCATACAACGGTACCGAGATAAGCCCCGTATGTGTAATTGCAAACCCGCCTAAATAGGCACCACCTGCGTTACCCAGATTAAAAGCCGAATGACTTGATGTTGTCGCCAGCAGCGGCGCTTCGCGGGTCATATTCATGATTCGAATCTGCAGTCCTGGCATAATACCAAAAGCCGCAACACCCCAGCAGAAAATGGTGATTACCGCCAGATACGGATTGTTCAGCGTCAGCGTTAAGGCTGCCAGCAGAACTGCCAATATTCCGAAGTTAATCATCAGGGAGGGCATCAGCTTCCAGTCCGCAAGACGACCGCCAAGCATATTGCCCAGTGTAACGCCAACTCCGAATAACACCAGAATCCAGGTTACGCTCTGCTCGGCAAATCCACTAATATCAACAAGCATTGGCGTTATATAGGTGAACACTGTGAATAGACTTCCACACCCCATCGCACCAATCAGCAAAATTAATAACACCTGGGGACGAACCAGATTCCGGAATTGCTGACCCAGGTTAGCGGGTGGTCCCTGCTCGATGACCGGAATGAACCGAATGATCCCAATTAATGAGATAATACCCAAAATCGTAATGGCTCCGAACGATGACCGCCATCCCAGCTGCTGCCCGATAAATGTACCAAACGGCACACCAATAATATTGGCAATCGTTAGCCCAGCCAGGACTACGGATACCGCCCCTGCCCTTCTCTCCGGTGCAACCAATCGTGTTGCCATCAGCGAGCCTACACCCAGAAACGTACCGTGGGCGAATGCCGTCAGAATACGTGCCGAGATGAGCAGCCCGTAAGTTGGTGCAATAACAGATAACGCGTTACCGATGATAAAAATACACATCAGCAGTACCAGCAGCTTTTTCTGCGGAATCTTGTGAGTGAACACGGTTAGTACGGGCGCACCCACCGCCACACCAAGCGCGTAACCCGTAATTAACTGTCCAGCTTGGGGAATGCTCACATTCAAATCGGTCGCCACATTGGGCAGAAGTCCCATAATAATAAATTCTGTCATACCAATGGCAAAAGCCCCTACCGTCAGGCATAAAAGGGATAAGGGAAACGCCCCTCGTTTAGCAGATTCCGTAACTTCCGGTTCCGTTGTAGCTGATTCTGTCTTACGCATATGATGTTCTCTTCTCCTGTCTCTTCTATCTAGCTTCCGCCTTCGACCACAACGCCTCTGTCAATTCGTTCAGTGTATCTCGCAAGGCCAGCTTCTCTCGCCAGTGTGACGGAATGCTGCTTAATCCGTAATACGCACCGGCGATTTGCCCGTATACCGCTCCCGTGGTGTCCGCATCATCACCCAGATTCACCGCCAACAGCGCACCTTCCTCAAAGCTCGAAGAATGGTAGAATGCCCATAATGCCGCTTCAAGTGAACGAACGACATAGCCACTCCCCTGAATTTCAGGCGGTGCTTTATCCCGGTATGATCCTTGTACAACTTCTTCAATCGCTGGTGAAAAAGATTTCTCTTCCCTCCACTGACGGCAGGTATCAGGTCGTAACATGACGTCTTTGTCCGCTCCGTGCAGTCCTGCAACTAATATTGAAGCCAGCGCTTCACATGCCTCCACACTTTCAACAGCTGCATGTGTTGTTCTGGAACTCAACCCAGCATACTTTATTGCCTGATTCGGCTGATTGGCATATGCCATGGCTACAGGTGCCAGCCGCATGATCGAACCATTCCCTGCGGTCATCGGGTTCGTTGAACCACTGTACGCTTCACCTGTCGCTTCAAAACGTTCAAGTGCATTACGAGTAGCCCCACCAATATCAAAACAGGTTCCCGTACTGCTCATATAGCCGACCTGATACCAATTCGTATACCGTCTCATCTGGTCCCCAGGATCAAATTCCTCTTTTCTGACCAAGCTTTCTGCCAGGCATAGGGCCATCGACGTATCATCCGTCCATTGTCCGGGAGCCAGATCGAATACACCTCCGCCCACAATATCGGTAACAGGCTCAAACGTGCCGGGACTGCTGAATTCCACTGTGGTTCCCAGGGCATCTCCCGCGGCTAGCCCAATGAAACAACCTTGGAAACGATCCTTTAGCAGCATTTGCGCTCCCCCCTCTGCGATTTCTCTCTCCAATAACTTCTTCATTTTCCCACATGGCTTGATATGACGTAAAGAATTTTAATTGGTTTATTTAAACTGAAAAAGCAGATTTCCCGGTACACCGCTCACAACGTTTTGCAACCCTAACCTGACGGATCAGGTAACCCGGGTTGGACGCTCACCCCTTCGCAAGCTTTCGCCTTACGAACAGCTTGTTCACCCAGCGTTACGTAAACTGAATAGACATACGGCCAAGAAGCCGGGAGGAACCTATGCCTGTCGCATCGTTCCTTCCGGCTCTTTTCAATTGATGATTTATTCAAATGTTTTAATAAAATTTTTCTGATCCTTTGTAAATACATATCCACGATGTTCGTAAAATCGGTGAGCCGGGATTCGACTTGGATGAGACAGTAGTTTAATCCCGGAGTACCCGTTATTCTTTCCCCATTGCTCAAGAGACGCTATTAACAGGCTGCCTGTACCCTGATTTCTAGCCTTTTCCTTCACAACAAAGCCCAGAATATTTAGTAAAGAGTTGGCAAAAAGCAACTCATATGGACTTCCATGAATATAGCCAATGACCTCGTTATTCTGCTCACATACCAAAATCTTATCATTAGTTTTCGTTGTAATGACCTCTATCTTTTCCTTAACTTGCTGCTCGGAAAATTCATGCAGATTCGGGTTGAATTCCTGATTCAGCAAATAAATATCATGAACATCCGTCACCCTGATCTCCCTAATCTTTCTTTCTCGCATTCGATAACCCCTCATTCGCCGTTCAGTTTTGCACTCATTATCAAAGCACGATTACTCGTTCATGATGGAATTAATGGAGGCATAAACCATCGGCAGGAAACCCTCGGATGGTTCGCCAACCGGTGCATGGATATGGAAGGCGAAGCCATTGCCATCCAGCTCTTTTACGATGAAATACTCTGTTTTCTTATCGTTCTGAGACATCATGAACAATTTTGCCTCTTTCATCGGGCCATTGCTAAGCTTTTCCTCACTTAATTGCTTGACCGCTCCGGTTTCTGACAGCTCTTCCTTCGCATCCACCTTCAGTTCATTCAATTTATAATCCGAAGGCAGCTTTTCAATCTCTACCTCGTAATCCGGATCAATCTTCATGGTCAATTCATGATCATCCGCATCGTAAACCATCGGTTCAAATACATATAAAGAGTACCCCTTGCCTTGAGCCAGTGTAACCGGGCGCTTTTCGGTCATACCTTCCACGGTCACCTCAAGCTCAGACGTCTTTGGACGATCAGACGTAACATTGCCGCCTGTATTTGTACCGCTATTGTCATCATCGGACTTGATCTTGGCGATATCCTTAAGTACCAATTGTTTGGCCGTCTCATCGCCTTCAATGGCTTTCTCTACATATTTGAATTGAACGGAATCCTCATCGTCAATATCATCCAAGGACTTTTGCAGATCTTCACCCACCTGGAAAGACATCGGTTCCTCTTTCACACGAATTTCAACCGTGTGCGGGTCTGCCCATCCGGTCAAAATGCCTTGCGCTTCAATCACCGCACTTTCCTCAGGCTGCTTCCCTGGTGCCGGTGTCTGTTCCTCTGTATTATTTGCGGGTGGCTGAGCAGCAGGGCTGCTGTTACCGCAGGCCACAAGCGAGAATCCCATAACCAAAACAAGGAATGATGCACTAATATTCATCGTATTCCGCATATGAACACCTCCGTTAGCTTATACGCAATGATGTTTGTCCATGTTGCCTGACTTGCAACTTGACAGCTTAGTATTACTTACACGGCTGACCCGTCGCTCAATCATCCGAAAATGTTCAACAGCCTTTTACACCATGAATAATCAGCCGGCTTGTTCCATTTGCACAAGCTTCGCGTTGGCTGCGTTAAAAGCTTTTGTCTGCTTGTTGAACTGCTGTCTTGACTCGGCCACTTTGGCATATTGGCTGTTTCGTTCCCGAATCGCACGTTTGATTTTGACCAGATTGGGCTCCACACTGCCTCTCATCAATGCATACAACTGCTCGTCCGCATCAAGGCTCTGCCTGTAGGAGGCAACAAATGCTTCAAATGACGCAGCTCTTTGCTCATATTGATCCAATACCGTGTGGGCCTGAGCCAGATTCTCTTCCTTTTCAAAGGATAAATCATCCAGTGAAGTTCGCAGCTCTTTCATCTGTTCTTTTGTCCTGCTCATCACTGCTTCCGCTTGTTCGAGCAATGTTCTTCGCTCGGCAATATTTCCGTCTGCCTGATCGAGGAGAGCCTCCAAATTGCTGTTTTTGTTCTTCCCTTTACTCAAAATCGATCCGTACAATTCCATATCTTCCCGTTCATGACGGGCAATCTCCTTCAGGCTCTGGTTCATCTCCTGATCGGCAAGAATCAGTTGATTGACTTGATTTGCAGCAGGTACCTGCGGCTGACCGCAAGCACTGACAAGCAGAGCCAGCAATATGCTGACCCCGGCCAGAGCTATCTTTTTTCTTCTAAGCACCTCAGGGTGCCTCCTCTCTTGCATCTATCGCTCGATGACTTATCGCTTATTTCGTTATTTTTGCAAATGCCTGCTTATAACCGGGTATCCCCGCTAAAATTAGCTACCCAATGGGCGCTCGGATCGTAGACCTCAAACTCATAACCCCGATCTTCAAGCAGTTTCAGAATGCGCGGCAGTGCCTGTACCGTTTGCTCGCGCTCATGCATCAGAATCACTTCCTTGTCCCGATGCACACTGCTGCTGACCCGTTTCACGATTTTGTCCGGCTCACCCGGCAGATTCCAGTCAAGGGAATCGGTGGTCCAATCCCACAATTTGAATCCGGCCGCAGCAATGTCACCCCTGAAATCCTCGCCGATCTGTGGGCTGCTGCCATACGGAGCACGGATCAGGTGTGGCGTGAAGCCAATGAGGTCGTGGACCATCTTCTGCTCCTTCTTGAACTCCTTCACAAAATTAGCGGAGCTTCCGCTCTTATACAATTTGTTATAGTTATGTGTCATGCTGTGAAGCCCCGGATAACTGCCCTCTTTGACAAGCCGCTCCACTGCTTCCTTGTGTTGATTCAACTGGCGTCCAATCATGAAAAAGGTTGCCTTCGCCTCATGCTGCTTCAAAATATCCAGCAGTTGATCCGTATATACACTTGGTCCATCATCAAACGTTATGTATGCCAGCTTGCGCACTTGACCTTGGAACCGTACGGGCTCCTCTTTGGACTCCGGAGTCATTTCAATCATGCCAAGCTTGGTTGGCTGTTCAATCGCAGCGACTGGCGGAGGTGTTACATAATTCTTGATCCAGTGCGTCATGCCAATGAATGCATATGTTAAACCGATAATGAGCAGTGCCAGAAGCGCCAGCGCAGCACTCAGTCTCCCATACCGGATTTTTCTTCGTCCATGCGTCTTGGTTCGGCTTGTTCTATGCGGAATGCCGCCACTCTCTCCCGCTCTCTGTTGTTGAACTCTCACTTCCAGGCCACTTCCTTACTTTCATTTTTTCCCGATTATTGGTACATTATATCGTTTCATGTCTCTATATAGAAGATTAATAGAAAAATGGTCCTGGAGAATGACAGAATAGTTACAAGCCCGGTTACAATCTGCTTATCTATTTCTTCTCTTATGCTTTTCCTGCGGATGCATTCTCCTGTATAATAAATTGATTTACGCCATTTGACTTCAAGAAGGAGCTACATCCATGACTAGCTTGAACCGTGCCGGCAGATCGATCTTTCTGCTATTCTTTGTCGGCATTATTGCCATTTCGTTTTCTTCCATCTTTGTACGTTGGTCTACAGCCGACGTCGCCGTCATTGCGATGTACCGACTGTTCCTCACCAATCTGCTGATGCTGCCTTTTGTGTGGAAATACCGGCATGAGATGATGCGTTTAAACTTCAGACAGTGGGCTTTACTGCTCGCATCCGGCGTCATGCTGGCACTGCATTTCCTGCTCTGGATGGGATCGCTTCGGCTCACGAGTGTAGCCAGTTCAACGGTCATTCTCGCTTTGGAGCCTATATTGATTCTTGCCGGTTCCGTCTGGCTGTTCAAAGCCAAAATCAACCGCATGATGATCATTGGAATGGGCATCGCCCTGCTCGGATCGATCGCGATTGGAGCTGGAGATTTCCAGCTGGCAGGGACAGCGCTGCGAGGAGATATTCTTTCTTTGCTCGGGACGATCGCTGTAGCGGTACATATGCTGCTAGGACAGTTTTTGCGTGCCGGACTCAGTGCCTTCTCCTATAATTTCTGGGTATTTTTCGTAGCTGCCTGTACGCTTGCGGTATATAATCTGGTTAATGGTCACCCGTTTGGCGGTTATGCGGCTTCTGAGTGGGGGATTTTCCTGTTGCTCGCCATCGTGCCAACGATCTTTGGACATTATCTCTTCAACTGGCTGCTGCAATATATGAATGCCACGACCGTATCGATGGGGGTTCTGGGGGAACCTGTATTCTCCTCTCTGCTGGCCTGGATGCTGCTCGGCGAATCTCTCAATGGACTTCAAATGTCTGCTGGGGTTGTCATTATTTTCGGGGTATGGATCTTCATTCGGTATGGCAAAACCAAACCACAGCCCATTCCTTCAGATGCTCCTGTAGCTGGAAAAGGGCCAGTCGAACCTACAGTGGTGTAACTTGCGTTTGTATTCGAATATTTGTAAAAAACAATCGGAACCTGTGAATCTGCATTACGCAGCTTCCGGTTGAATCCATCCCATTACATATAAGGCGGTGTGTTTTCATGAAAAATATTGTATCCATGCGCTGGCTGCTTGCCAGAATGTATGAACCGGATGTCGTCATTGCCGATTGCCGATTCCTGCTCGGTCAACCGGATGCCGGACGACAAGCCTATGAAGCTGGACATATTCCAGGTGCTGTCTATCTCGATCTGGAAAAGGATCTGTCCGCTCCTGTATCTACCCACGGAGGACGTCACCCGCTTCCAGATCCGGCTGCACTGGCAAGTCGCCTCTCCAAAGCTGGTATCGCCTCGAATGCACGCATTATTGCCTACGATGACCAAGATGGTATGAATGCATCGAGGCTGTGGTGGTTACTTCGTTATCTGGGACATGAGCAGGTGTATGTCATGGATGAAGGCTTCTCTGCCTGGCAGAATGCCAAGTTTCCAGTGACTACCGATGTGCCGGTTCAGATTCCAGCTTCGTTTGAGGTGAACGTGCAGCCAGGACTCTTGGCAAGTGTGCAGGATGTACAAAAAGCCTCTGCTGATGGCTCAGCTGTGCTGATCGACTCCCGCGATGCCCGCCGTTATGCCGGGCTGGAGGAACCGATTGATGCCAAGGCCGGACATATTCCAGGGGCAGTGAATTATTTTTGGAAAGACGTGTTGGATTCGGAGGGGCGTTGGGCAGGTGCTGGGGCGTTGGAAGAACGTTTCAGTAAGCTGGACAAGGATGGTGCAATCATCGTGTATTGTGGCTCCGGCGTCTCCGCCTGCCCGAATGTGATTGCGCTGGAAGAAGCGGGATACACTAATGTGAAGTTGTATTCCGGGAGCTGGAGCGACTGGATTAGTTATGAGGAGAATCCGGTAGCTACCGGCGAAGAAGTTTAGGATTTTGATACATTGTGGATGATTTGGAATAGCTAAGCGAAAATGCCGCCTGGGTCTAAGGACTCGTGGCGGTATTTTATCGTGATTTTTTTCCTATTCAATACGAGCAGCGGTTTTGGTAGGAATTGAAGAGTGAGGATAAGCTGTCGACTTTGAGAAACGTGTATAAAAGATGGCTTTAAAGGCGTCATGGGGCTGATCTGTTTCTGCTGAGACAATCGGCACTGCCATAGACGATGAGTAGGAGAATTTTTCGCGCACGATATTGAGGCGATATCGCTTATTACGCCTCGGTCTCACGTCGAATACAAATCCGAGAAAAAGACCGTCCGAACTTTTCCTTCTTGGTATTATCCCCTTATTCTCTTATAATGAGTAATTTAGCGACCAATATACAATTTTAAGGAGATGGAGTATGAAAGAGAGTAGGGTTCGCTTTGCCACAAAGTTTTTGATTGTAGTAGCTATGATTTTGTTTAGTTGGTTGCTACCGATCACGGGTGGGAAAGCAGAAGCGGCACAAGAGCGGTACAAATCGGAATTCGAATTTGAGTTCAAGTATGAGGAAGAAGCATCCAGAGTTATACCTCAGGTTCGGGTAACAAAGTTTTATTTTGATGACGGTCGTGTGGAGACTGAACTTCATGAATTTCCAAAGCAGGCACAAGCTGTATCGAAAGATGCTCAATCTTGGGAGACCGCACGCAAAAAAGATGATCCAGCGCTGAAGAAAACATTCTATCCAGGCTGCGGTTGGGACTTTGGCACACATGTGCTGGATACATTGAAAGGTCCACAAGCTTTTACAGTTTATTGTGATTCAACGACAGACAAACAACCAAATGCAAAAGGTGAAAAGGAGTCAGTAAGCAATCATGTTATCTATAAATATGATCTCGAGCGCAACCTTCTAAGCGTTTTGAATCAGGTACAAACGTTCGGGGAAAGCCGGCCTCCGTTCCAAATGTATTATGACTTTGGAGGCTATACCTTGCAAGAAGGTAACGGAGAAATAAACTATGAAGAACGAAATATCCGAGTCTATTCACTGCTCAGTAACAAATTGCTGGCGCGTATTGCTGAATATCCACAGGTAATTGACAAAACCTTAAGATACTCCGAGTACACAAAAATATCCAACGATCCAAAAATTCTCGCTAAAATCGGAAATTATGTAACACATAGGAATAATAATTACATAGGAGAAACAATCATTTTGAATTCAGACGGAACCCGAACAAAAAGCAAGATTCCCGCCGCACTACCAAACAATGTTTTTTATGAAGATAAAATTGGTTCAATAACTTATGTATCCTATAAAAATCCAAAAAGCGAAAATCGCATGGTAGGTTATCGAACTTCTGCAAGTGCAGCAATCAAGCCACTATCCCGCGTAGATGCTTCAAGTTCGATGTGGTTCACTAAGTACAAGCGTTACGTTCTGATTCGTCAGCAAACAGCCAAAGAAAAAACAATAAGAATAGTTGATACAAAAACGGCAAAAGTTGTATCCGAAATTCCGGATATCGGCGGTGGAATATATAAGGAAGTTGGCGATTCAATTGTTTTATTCCAAGTCGAAAAGAAAGATTTCTACCTGCACTTGCCAACAGGAATTATTACCCGTAATATGGAGAATTCTCAATTGGTACAAGCCGATACAGGTGGGTACACGGGCGACCAATCGAAACTGATCTCCATGCAGGCTCCACCACAAATGCTCGTAAACGGCAAACCGATGCGTTATGCCGGCCAAGGCCCCTTCCTGACCAAGGACAACCGCTGGTACGTTGAAGTGAATGATTTTGCAAAGGCAGCGGATGCTACAGTGTCCAAAACTTCCAGTGGATTGACGATCAATCGTGGTAATTACAAAATGACCGTCTCCAAAACCGATAAAACGGTATTAACCTGGGCTGGGCAGACCTTCGTACCGTTGGAGACACTGAACGAAAAATTGGGCATGGCTGGAGGTTTCTTGAATTCCCTTTTAGGTAAAGGCTACGAATACAAAGTGCTCCATGTTTTTTCCAAGGATCTGAAAGAAGCAGATGTGATTGCTCGCCCTGATCTGTATGAGGCCATCGAAAATGATTCAGGGAATTATTATTCAATGGAAAATGGCAAACCTGCCGCAAGGCCGTTGTCGGAAGCCAACAGGTATTATTATGATGGAACTAATCTCATCTTCAAAGATGGCTTACTCGTAAATGTAGCTTCTATTCACAATGCAGGTGGGCGCACGTTGCGAAATATTCTGTTCGATATAAATAAACTGAAGCATGTCATTGCCGTTTATGGAACGCCGAATGCAACCAAGACCGGAGGACAAATGGTACGCTGGTACGAGGTGGATGGTAACGTGCTGGTATTCGAAAGTAACACTAATTTGAACGGTGCTTATTATATTTCACGATAAACAAGAGAAAAGATTCTGTGTTTCAAGCCCGTTTCCTAATAAGGACTCGGGCTTTTTTTATTTAGGTTGAAAAGAATCCCGAGTCCCCGCTTTCCATAACCTAATCACAAAATCACTATGACTAACCTATTATCACACTCTAAGCATAACAAATTATGGGTGCCGTCGAGGAAGAAAGAACGGTTGAAAGGCCAGTTGCCCGTGCAGTTTGAAATCCCTTCGGGTTGGACGGGAGTTGGAGCGTTAGAAGAACGTTTCAGCAAGCTGGACAAGGATGGTGCGATTATTGTGTATTGCGGTTCCGGCGTATCCGCCTGCCCGAATGTGATTGCGCTCGAAGAAGCGGGATACACCAATGTATTCCGGAAGCTGGAGCGACTGGATTAGTTATGAGGGAAATGCGGTGGCAACGGGGGAAGAGGTTTAAGTTTCGATTAGGGAATACAAAAAATTGAAGTGTCTAAATTGATGTCAATAGAGAGTCGACTTGCATGCAAAATAGGGGCCGGGTCACTCACTAACATGAGTACCCTGCCCCTTGCTTTAATATACATATGAATATACAGACCTTAATCAACACTTTAACAGATCGAAAAGAAACAGTCTATACTTTTGGAAAAATGTTCTATATATTTAGGTTGCTGGCCGGCAAAATACAGATGAAACGGAGCATAAATCAATGATTTCCAACAACCATCTTACTCATGAAGAATTACAGGATTATGTGTACAAAGTATTTGGTGCCGGTTACCTCATAACGCAGAGTGCAAGAGTTCATGGAGGCGCACAAAAAGCCATTTACAAAATGGACTGCAAGAATGGTTTTACTTGTATGTTGTATGTTTGGGATATTTCCAGCAACTATTTTCAGGAAGAGATCTTAAATGAACCCACTTTCCACAGTTCCTATGGCAGCGAACTTTTCTCTTTGAATACTCGCTTTCTCGCTCAACACGGAATTCGAACACCAACCTTGTATGATCTGAATAACGATAGAGACCGGCACGCTTATGATTTTGCTCTTGTTGAATATGTAGATGGACAGAAAGCCGAAGCCTATTTCCAGCATAAAAACCACAACGATCGGGATATATTGTTTCAACGAATCAGGGATATGTTGTCTACTATGCATAACATCCAAAGAAATGTTTACGGAAATGCCAACGATAACAGAAAAAAGGCCGAGCCTTGTCACAAAGTTCAGCGGTTGGATGCGGAAACAGCCTTATCCTATGCATCCAAGCACATGACCGATATTAGGAAAAATGAAGAAAGGCTGCTTGAGAAACTTTATGAATTGGAAGCAGCGATTCAACTCAGAGATCTCTATAGTTTCATTCATGGAGAGCTAGGTCCGGATCATATATGGATAGATCATGCGATGCAACCATGCCTTATTGATATTGAGGGCGCAGGTTTCTTTGATCTCGAACATGAGCATAGCTTTCTGGAGTTTCGCTTTGGAGACTTTTATCACTACTTAAAAAATAACGATCTCGACCCGGAGCGGATGACATTTTATCGATTTTGCCATCATTTATCTTTGGTATCAGGAGGGTTGAAACTGCTTCATAGACAATTCCCCGATCAGCAATTTGCTAGAAATCTCGCGGAGTATCATGCCAGATGCGCAGTTCAGATGCTTATGTGATAAGAACCATACACATGAATATGGATATAAGTCTGGAAGGAGATGTGAGCATGGAATTTATGTACGAAGATGAAAGACTTGCTGTGAGCGTTATTCAAGCCATTCACACTGGAGATATCCCATCGTTACAGCAACTGCTGGCAGAGCATCCGGGATTGGCAAAGATAAGAATCTTGGAAAGAAAGCCTGACAACATAGATTCAGACTCTAGTACCTCTCGAACGCTGCTGCACGTGGTGACGGATTGGCCGGGGCACTTCCCTCATGGAGCGGATACCGTACGAGTATTGACCAAGTTCGGTGCGGACGTGAATGCTCCTTTTGTCGGTCCACATATCGAGACACCTTTGCATTGGGCTGCAAGCTCCAATGACGTTCAAGTGCTCGATGCCCTTCTTGATGCAGGCGCAGACATTGAAGCGCCTGGCGACTGGAAAGGAAAAGTCCGCCATCTTTGCGGGCTTTTTTTATCGTGCGTTAATAACGAAACGTTTAGCGCACGGAATCGCTTTTCCAAAGGTCGGTTGGCATTGTCTCTGCTTCGTCTTCTTGGCCGTAAAGCTTCTGCATATGCTGCACATGTCCGGCTCCCCAGTCGCTCATGGTTTGGAGCACAGGCTTCATGAGTTGTCCGTACTCCGTAATCGAGTATTCGACCTTTGGCGGAATTTGCGCATACACTTCACGATGCACAATGTCGTGATATTCCAGTTCTTTTAACTGCTGAGTCAACATCTTTTTCGAAATATCCGGAATGGCTTTTTGTAATTCACTGAACCGCATTGTACCGTTGTTCAAGAGCCGCAGTAGAATCAATGATTTCCATTTGCCTGTGAGGATGTCCAGCGCGGTTCCGAATTTGCAATACACCGTCATTCTTTTTCCTCACTTTCTGGCCATGTCAAGGTTTACTTTTGGTTACCTGGTTAGGATAAAGTGCCTACTTCCTGATTGGCCTTACTCACCTTAGTATAGAGGCAGATGTCGAAATCGAACAAGTGAGGGGACAAGAAAAGATGAATGTGACGTTATGGATCGTACAAATCATATTGGCGGCAGGCTTCATATATTCGGGATGGATGAAAACCGTTCGTATCGAGTCTTCCAAAACGACATGGGCATGGGTAAATGATGTGCCAAAAACTCTCGTTGTTCTGATTGGAATCGCAGAACTACTTGGAGCGCTGGGCATTGTTTTGCCGTGGGCGATGGATATCACTCCGGTACTTACGCCGATCGCCGCGATTGCTCTGGCTGTAGTCGCACTGCTCGGAATGCTGTTTCATATTCAGCGAAAAGAGTACCGGGAGATCGGCGTGAATATCCTTTTTGTAGTTCTCTCGTTGATTGTTGCCATCGGAAGACTATGAAGGAGAATCGGAGGAACAACCTGATCTCCGCGGCCCAGCCGCCTTGGAGGGAGCACAAGATGCTGAGGTGAATCCCGGTAACTGCGGAGAGAGAATAGTTACATGTAGCCACCAGAAAACCCGCGATCTTCGCGGGTTTTCTGACCTTGACTATGAACTGCTAACCATTAAATATTGCTTCAACCGAGCCTTGGTTTCGGTATATGGCATGTAGATCATGATCCGGCGATCCGGGTCATTGGGGAATTGCAGCGTAATGTGGTCAAACTCCATGGCACCAAGGTTGGTATGGTGAATTATTTTATAACCATCAAGGGTGCCCGGTGTTTCGTGACACGACCATAACCGAGTGAAATCGGGACTTACTTTCTTCAGATCATCAATTAACGTTTGGAACGAGACATCCTCCAAATAGCGGGCCCTACCCGTACGGAATTCGGTGACGATCCTTTGTGCGACCGCTTCCCAGTCCTCAGAACCTTCTCTCCAGGAAGGAACGGTAAAATGACGCCAGATCAGATTGTAATCATGCGGCGGTGACGGCTCGTTAATCTCTAATACTGCATCAGCTGCCCTGTTCCAGGCGAGGAAATCCCACTTCTTCCCGAGCACATAGGCCGGATTCGGATTAAGTTCGTCCAGCATCTTCTGAATGGAGGGGTCGATCCTCCCATCTTCTGCAGACATGTGAGGCGGCAGCGACTCTCCAGCCAAAAGAAAAAGATGCCTGCGCTCATCGGGCGTCAGCTTGAGCGCGGAGGCCAGACTCTCCAGCACGCCTACGGAAGGCCTGATATTCCTCCCCTGCTCAAGCCTCGTATACCATGAAGGTCCTATGTTGGCGAGCTGGGCAACTTCCTCGCGGCGCAGCCCTTCTGTTCGGCGACGATGACTGGTCGGCAACCCGACATCTGGGGGAGAAATCGAACTTCTTACTTTACGCAAGAACTGTCCCAAGGCCAAACGTCGTTCGTTATCATCCAAGAATAAATCCTCCTTATCCTGACACTCGGAAGCCTAGGCTCAAGAAAGCTCTCGTCCCGAGATAATAGCCGAAGTATACTCAAGGTGCTTGAAGATTACAATATGCCAGCGGCAAAGGAGAATGGATATGGTTAACATTTCAGAGGAAGCATACATTTCAGGAAATATATTGAGCGGCAAAGTGGCTATGGTGACGGGAGCCAGCCGGGGAATAGGCGCTGCAGCCGCCAGATTGTTTGCAGAGCAAGGTGCATCCGTGATGCTTGTTGCTAGAACGGAATCCGAGCTTAGAAAAGTGACAGAGGATATCACGACAGCTGGCGGTAACGCAGATTACGTCGCAGCCGATCTATCCAGTGCAAACGGAATTGAGCAAGCGGTCCAGGCAACCATTGAAAGGTTCGGACGACTTGATGCCGCTTTTAACAACGCCGGAATCGCCGTTCATATGTCTTCACTGCTCGATGAGACCGAAGAAGCTTTTGATCAGGTGCAGGCTGTAAACTACAAAGGCATCTGGTTGGCCATGAAAGCACAGATCAAAGCCATGCTGGAAAGCGCCGGATCAGGCGCGATCGTCAATACCAGCAGTGTAGGCAGCCTAAAAGGCAATGCCGGTCTGGGGTCTTATGCAGCCTCCAAACGCGGAGTCAACAGTCTCACCCAAACAGCAGCCATCGAATATGGTCCGGCAGGCATTCGAATCAATGCGATTGCGCCCGGAACCACGCTAACCGAGATGATCCAGCAATGGGTAGCAGTCGATCCCGATATTATTGAAAAAATCAGTGCAATGACGCCCCTTCGGCGCGCCGCTGAACCGATGGAAATTGCTCAGGCAGCAGCCTGGTTACTAAGTGATAACGCCTCCTTCATTACTGGAGTCATTTTACCGGTAGACGGTGGGCTAACCGCGTAAAGCGATTATGCTCCCCTCTTCCCCATTTCAGATTAAATTTTAACTATATATTGTTAGGCAATATTTAAATGGCCGTGCGGAGCTTGTATCGCGGCCTTTTGCTGCTGTTCTTTTTCAACCTATAAAACGGTATGCGCACCTGCTTGTAACAAGATTCACAATTGCACATGCCTATCGGTAACGTGTAGGACATAGGTCTCTTTTTCACCGTGTTTCACAGAAATACCTTTATAACTGAGATAAAATCAACGATAAATAACAGTGAGCACAACAGTCTCCCATGTGCAGAGTCATGTAAATCTTTTGCCCATGAGAGGAGTTGCAGACGAAGAAATCCAGCTCACGAGAACGGGAAATTAAAGAATGTCCTGCCTGAAGGGTGAGAACAAAAAAGGAGTAGTGATATGAAAAGAAAGCTTCATCGAAAGCGCAACACTCGTAACCTGTGTACTAATCTGTTGCTGTCCATCCTATTATGGATCAGCACCATCCCGCTCTGGCCTGCACCTGCAGCTCAAGCCGCGGAAGCGCAAAATGATTTAATATCCCTGAACAGACCCGTCTATAGCTCCTCGTCATTGGGCGGAAATACAGCGGATCACGTCGTGGACGGCGATGAGAATACTCGCTGGGAAAGTGTATGGCAGCAGGACCCGCAGTGGATCTATGTCGACTTGGGTGCAAGTGCAGACATCTCTAAGATTGCTGTGAAATGGGAGAACGCATATGCCACAGCATTTGACTTCGAGGTATCCGAGGACGAAATTCATTGGCAATCCGTGTATTCGACGACCAAAGGCCAAGGTGGCTGGACGGAAGCCGAGGTTAAGGCCAAAGGGCGCTATGTGCGCTTGTTCAGCCACAAGCGGGCGCAGCAGGCCTACGGCATCTCCGTCTACGAATTCAATGTATACGGCACGGGCGGAGCTAACCAACCTCCTAAACCGAAAACAGCCAATCTGGCTCTGGATAAAAAAGCAACCGCGTCTTCAGTAGAAATCGACGAACCGAGCAGATCGGCTGAGGACAAGGCCAAAATGGAAGAGCGGAATTACCTGGCACAGAATGTAACCGATAACAGCAGAGATACGCGCTGGTCTTCCGTTTACAAGGATCAAGAATGGATCTATGTGGACCTTGGGGAAATCCGCCAAATCGGGCGCGTATCCCTCCAATGGGAAAACGCTTTCGGTCGTGCATACGATATCCAGGTTTCGGACGATGCACAGGAATGGACAACCGTATATCGCGAGTTGAACAGCTCCGGAGGACGCGACGATATTCCGTTATATGCTGAGGCACGTTATGTGAAAATGGCGGGCCACGGCAGAGGGACAACCAGCGGGTATTCGCTGTATACGTTTGAGGTTTATGAATATCTCGAAGGCGATACAAAACCCGTTTATGATATTCCCACGATTCCGGAGGCTTCTGCGGTGCAGGTCGGCGCGGGAAGTTACGCCATCAACGATATTACGATGCTGCAGCCAAAAGACCCGAAATACCGCACTTCCAACCTAACCTCCCCGATTCCGTCGAATGGTTGGTGGCAGTCGATTCTCGTTTCCAATCTGGGCGACGGAAACAGTCTGGTCACTCTCCCGCTAAAAAGTCGCTATACCAAGCAGGGCCTTCATATTTTGAATCCAGGGGAAGGCTATGTTTCTAGCGACGGCGCATCCATGGATGCCGATGGCGAACCCGATTTGATTATGACGACAAGCAACATGAATCCGGCCGATATCGTTACAAAGGTCGCCGACTATGGTGATTATTCCGTAAATATCATCATGAGCGATGATGATACGGCCAAGATGAACACAACATTTGTGAAAGGTTCACCGTTCCTGTACAACACCTTTGAAAATCCCGATGCGATCGTCCTTCGGTCTCCCAATATTACGCGGCTGTTCGATGATCAGAATCAGGAGATCCTGCTGAAGGATGGAGAAACACTAACGGCAGATCATATCGGAATCGAAGTGACCAATCAGGATAAGGCGCCGAAACCGCAAACCTTTGTGCGAAGCTATGGGGTATTCGCGCCCGAAGGCACCGTGTTCATGAAGCTGGGCAATACGATCAAAATTAAGCTGGGGCAAGGCGGAAATTACCTGTCGCTGGCAACGCTTCCGTCTGCAGCGCAATTGCCGGAATATTATCAGCATGCCTATGCTTTTGTGACAGATACGCGGGTGGATTACAATTATGATGAGCACACCTCGCTCGTAACGACCACCTTCAACTCCGTCACTGAAACGAAACGGCCGGACTTTTCACCGGAAACGCTGATCGCCTTGTTTCCACATCAATGGAAGCTGGCGACCACACCGCTAACGGAACTGACTTATCCTTCGATTCGCGGACTTATGAAGGTAAGTGCAGGCAACTCCTTTACAACACAGGACCGTTTCTACGGCATCATTCCACAATTCGTGGAGCCGGACGATCCTACCTATTCCCGTGCGCAATTAACGAGTTATCTGGATCAGCTGGATGCCGATGTTTCGGGCAATTTGATGAGCGAGGACCCCTACTGGCAGGGCAAAAAACTTCATCCACTAGCACTGGGAGTTTTGATCAGCGACCAATTGGGAGATACCGAGCGACGAGACCATTACCTCTCCGTGCTCAGAACCATTCTGACCGATTGGTATACTTATTCGCCGGATGAACCTCTCCATTCGTATTATTTCTATTACTCGGATGATTGGGGAACCGTCTTCCCTTACGGCAGCGGGTTCGGGGTTAACACCGGACTGACAGATCATCATTTTACCTATGGATACTATGCTTTTGCATCAGCTGTACTAGCAACATATGACAAAGAGTTTTTACAAAATTACGGAGACATGGTTGAACTCTTGATTCGGGATTACGCCAATCCTTCACGGACAGACGATCAGTTTCCATGGCTCCGCAATTTCGATCCATATGAGGGGCATTCCTGGGCAGGCGGTTACGCAGACAACCGAAGCGGAAACAACCAGGAAGCCGCAGGTGAGGCCCTGTTTAGCTGGGTCGGTCAATATATGTGGGGCGAGGTTACCGGGAACAAAGCGTACCGCGATACGGGTATATGGGGCTTTGTGACTGAGGAAAAAGCCGCTGAGCAGTACTGGTTCAACTATGACCAGGATAACTGGCTGAAAGATTACAAGCATGCAACCGTGGGCCATGTCTATGGCAGCGCTTATTTGTACGGAACGTATTTTTCAGGTGATCCGGAGCATATTTACGGCATTCATTGGCTGCCGCCAGCCGAGTGGATGACCTATTATGGCCGTGATCCGCAAAAAACCAATGATCTCTACAATGGACTTATCAAGGATCTGGGTGGTCAGCCGGAACGCTCATGGGAGCATATTATATGGCCATTCCAATCCATTGGCGACCCGCAAGGCGCTTTGGCCAAATGGGATACAAGCCGGATGCAGCAAAATGAAGTATTTAATGCCTATTGGTTCATTCACAGCATGGTTTCAACGGGAACGCGTACGATGGATATCTGGGCAGACGATCCAGCTGTAACCATCTATGAAAAGGACGGTGTCTATACGGCGCAAATCTGGAATCCGTCCGATGCAGTCAAGACTGTACGCTTCTACAATGCCAATGGCGCTTTGGGTTCAGCTACCGTGTATGCCAAGGCGCAAGTGAAGGTTAATCCGCTTGAAAACACTGTGCTGGAGCAGCCGGATGTTTCCAGCGGCATTCAATATCTCGATCGCAGCAAATGGATCATTACAGCTTCCTCCAGTTCGGAACCAGTGCAGCATCTGATCGATGGTGATTTGGCCACCCGTTGGTCCTCCGGACAACTACAGAAGCCCGGAGATTGGCTCCACATTGATCTGGGAGACGAGCAATCACTGGATACGTTGTTCATGAACTCTGGTACGAATTGGGGAGATTATGCCCGCGGTTACGAAATCTACATTTCCCAGGATGACAAAAATTGGAACGAGGCTATTGCCCGCGGTACGGGGACCTCACCGAGTCTGGCAGTCGATTTGGGGATGCAAAAGGCGCGTTACGTAAAAATCGTGCTGACAGCATCTGCAGATAGTTGGTGGTCCATCTCCGAACTGAAACTCGCCAGGTTCGGCAAACCTGCGGAGACACCAGAATTGCCGCTGCCTGGATCACTCACAGACCGTTCCTCCTGGATCGTAACGGCTTCCTCCACACAAGGTAGGGATGTAGCGGCCAATATGCTGGACGGAGAACGCAATACCCTCTGGACGAATGGCCGCAAGCAGTCAAAGGGACAGTGGATCAAGCTAGACCTGGGACAAACAAGCCGCTTTGATTCAGTCGAACTGGACTCAGGCAATGCAAAAAACGACTATCCGCGAGAATATCGACTGTACGTTTCTAATGACGGTGAAAACTGGGGTAACCCGGTAGCAGGTGGCGAAGGAACATCTGGAGTAACGTCCATTACGTTCCCTGAGCAAAATGCACGTTATCTGAAAATCGTACAGATCGGCGAGGCCGATCTATGGTGGTCTGTCTCCGAACTATATGTTCATCATTACGGAATTGGCAAACAGAAACGCTTACTGCCAAATGCATGGTCCGTGACCGCTTCTTCGGGAGAAGGGGCAGCTGCTATGCTTGATGGCAACCAGGAAACACGCTGGACCTCAGGTCAGGAGCAGGCTGGCGGCGAATGGATTCAATTGGATCTGGGCACTCCGCAGCCCGTGGATCAGATTGTGATGGACAGCGCCCACAGCAGCGAGGACTACGCGCGCAGCTATGAGTTGTACACGTCTCTGGATGGCGAACATTGGGGCGAGCCGGTGGCCTCAGGAGAAGCTCAAGGAGCAGTCGTAACCTTAGCCTTTCCACTTGAAACGACCCGCTTCATTAAAGTAGTGCAGACAGGCATGGATTCCCACTGGTGGTCAGTTGCTGAATTAAAGCTCTATACCGCCGACAATTCACTGTGGATACCAGATGAAGACGATGCTCTGCTCCCCGCTGAACTGGATCGCACTCGTTGGACCGTGACCGCTTCTACGTATGCCGATGCCACAGCCATGCTTGATGACGATCTGAACTCCCGCTGGACATCTTCCGCAGGACAAAGCGCGGGTCAGTGGATTCAACTCGATCTGGGGAGCGTACAGAGCTTCAGCCGATTAAGCATGGACTCAGGCGGCAGCAGCAATGACTATGCCCGCGGATTCCAGATACTAACTTCCGAAGACGGAGAACATTGGAAACCGATTGTGGATAATCAAGGGACAGGCGCAACTATTATGGAATCCTTCCCCAGACAAACGGTGCGGTATGTGAAAATCGTATTGACCACGGACACGCCTGAGTGGTGGTGGTCGATTGCCGAATTGAAGCTTTATCATTAAATACGATGGATGATGCATAAGTGTTATGTACTAACAGCCTCTGTCCCCTGCTTTGCAGGACAGAGGCTGTTTCCTGTGTTTATAGTGGAATAGTCCACAGGGCAGGGTATTACTTTACTATGCCTGATGCTTGCTGGATTCCAAGCGGGCTTCAGAGCTGTTCTTTTATCGTTATAACAATGTTAGATGAAGTTATTCTTCATGCTGTTGGCTCCCCCATCTCATTCTGAACCTTAAAGATAGAGCGGATATAATCCTGGGCACTTTGGTTTATCTCTTCATCTGTTGCCTGAAATGATGCACCGAAGACTGCAAAATACGGTAATGCGATTGCGCCCACATGATTGATGCTGGCTTTGAAAGGTGCAATCACCTCATCTACAGTAAAGGAGACGGAACCTTCCGGCGAGTAATTTTCTTTTTTATCACCAATGGACATGGCGAGGCTCAGCTTTTTCCCGTGCAGTTTATTGCCTGATGATCCATACGCCCATCCGTAAGTAAAAACATCATCAAACCACTTTTTGAGCAAAGGCGGATAGCTGTACCAATATAGCGGAAACTGCAGGACGATATGATCATATGCTTCGAGCAGCTTCTGCTCTCGGGAAACATCGATGTTCCAGTCAGGATACGCTTCGTAAATCTCATGGATTTTAATATCGCTTGAGTGTAGCAGCAGCTCCTCTTTCCATCGCTGATTCACTCTCGAAACCTCTATATTGGGATGTGCTAGAATGACAAGTGTTTTCATGGTTAACATTCCTTTCTCGGTTCAACTTCAAACTTCTTTTTTTGAATATGGCCATTATCATATAAGCCTGGGCAAAAGAAAATACACACTCGAAAGTAAGATGGTTACTTCAAAGTGTGTATGGACTTCATCAGCCATATTGTGAGAAAATGAATATTTATACCACATCAACAGATGTAACATGAACGAGGTGAACGGTCATGAAACAATATAACCTTGGAATTGAAGCGACACTCGAAATCATTGGCGGCAAGTGGAAAGCGCTAATTATATGCTTATTAATGTCAGGCGTGAAAAGGACAGGCGAGCTGCAGCGCAGTATCGATGGCATTTCACAGAAGGTCCTGATTCAGCAATTACGTGAGCTGGAGAGGGACGGTCTTGTCAGAAGACATGTGTATCAACAGATGCCGCCAAAAGTCGAATACAGTCTTACGGAATATGGAGTTACTGCTAACAAGATTGTGGATGTGATGTGTGCATGGGGACGGGAAAATATAGCATTAAGGCAACAACAAGGAGAAGACATTGTACTACTGGAAAATAAAGAACCTGCTTTTTGAGATGGTAACCACAGACTGACAATTTGAGAAAAGGGAGCATTTCAATTGAAAAACTATCTTGTATTCGGGGCCAGTAAAGGATTAGGAGATGCATTTGTCAGAGGTGTGCCTGAGCAGGGCGACAAAGTCTGGGTCGTGTCTCGCACGAAACCTGATAACTTGAAGTTGGACGATGGTATTGAGCGCGTATGGATACAGGCAGATCTGTCCGATCTCCATGCAGCCGAATTGATCAACGATAAGCTTCAGGACGAAACACTCGATGTTCTCATTTACAATGTGGGCATTTGGGAGAAAGAGGGTTTCGAGGAACACTATACGTTTGATAAGGACACCCCCGCCGACATTAGTAATCTGATTCATGTGAATATAACATCCGCTATTGTTTGTATTCAGGCATTATTACCTCACCTCAGACAATCAGCAGCAGGCAAAATCATCCTTATTGGCTCGACTGCGGGTCTGAGCAATGCGAACAATACACAAGTATCTTTTGTGGCGTCCAAATTTGCCATTCGTGGGGTTACAGAGGCCTTGAGAGAACATACAAGAAAAGACCGGATCGCGGTTACGTGTATCAATCCGGGAGAACTCGCGGCCGAAGTTCCATATGAAGATGGCACTGACCGCGCTCTTTCCGAATATAATGGTACACGCATTCCTCTTCAGGATATGGTTTCTATCGTAAAATGCATCGTCAGCCTGTCCAATGCAGCCTGTGTAAAAGAAATTAATATTCCGGCGATCACGGATTTGAACGCATAATTGAAATACCATGGCCATCGTAAAGAATGATAAAGAACCATCATAACAACCAGCCAAATTGTGAACTGCACCCCAATTGTTAGACACCATCTAACAATTGGAGGTGCAGTTTTTTTGTCAAAATTTAATTTAGACTTGAAAATAGAAGCTATTCATCAATATTTATCAGGAAATGAAGGGATTAAAAGCATTGCGAAATCCTTAGGAATTAATCATGAAATCCTGCGTATGTGGATCAAGCAATACGAATATCACGGTTTAAAAGCTTTTGAAAAAACCTATACAGCTTACTCTCTAACCTATAAACTAGACGTACTCAACTATATGAACGAAAATGGGATCGACGCCCTAAAACCAAAGATAAAGGGGCGTCATCGTATGACGGATAAGAATAAAAAAGGACTTCAAAAGCAAGAACCTGCTGAGGGATCGGTTGAAGCTCTACAAGCTGAATTAGAACGTTTGCGTATGGAAAACGCCTACTTAAAAAAGTTGAATGCCTTAGTTCAAAACAAGGAAAAATCACCAAACAAGACAAAGCGCAAGTCGTCTATGAATTAAGGCTTGAATTCCCGGTGGTTGCATTGTTAGCGTTCGCTGAAGTCCCACGTAGTACCTTCTATTACTGGGTGAAGCAGTTTGACAAGCCCGATCTAGACGCAGTTCTAAAACTCCTTATTCAATCCATTTATGAGGAACATCAGGGGCGTTATGGATATCGTCGTATCCGTGATGAACTAGTTTATCGCGGACACCGAGTTAACCATAAAAAGTACTACGTATCATGAAAGTAGGCCTGCAATCAGTGGTGCGTATGAAGAAATATCGTTCCTATAAAGGAACAGTAGGTAAGATTGCACCCAACGTACTGGATCGTAATTTTCTAGCAGAAAAACCAAATGAGAAATGGGTTACGGATATTACAGAATTCAAGTTGTTTGGAGAAAAGATGTATTTATCACCTGTTCTGGACTTGTATAACGGTGAGATTATTACGTACACAGTAGGGTCTCGCCCTACGTATTCATTAGTGTCCGAGATGCTAAATAAAGCCTTTAAACGCTTGTCCAACGAGGATAAACTCCTCCTGCATTCGGATCAAGGCTTCTAGTGGATTACGCGCACTTCCTAATGATATATGTTACTTGATCGTCTGACACGACGATTCACGACAATAACAAAAGCCCAGCAAGGAGAGATGAAGATGACTCATCCTTATCACCCCGTTCATTCACCTAATTTACAGCCTGAGTTACATCGCCCATGGTACAGTTGTCATGAATATCCTCCGAGCAGGCACCTGGAATCTCATGTTGCTTCTTATTGGACAATGCATTTTCAACCCGTCCCCGATAAGCAAATCCACTGGATCATACCGGACGGCTGCATAGATATCGTCATTAATCTTTATTCCCCATCCAGCCAGAAGGCCGCCCATGTTACTGGGTTGACAACTCGTTCAGAAGTGCTGCGCTTTTCGAAAGCTCGTTCGTTATTCGGTATTAGAATCTATTCGGAAGCGGCCCGGGCAATTTTAAAGTTCCCCCTTTCGATGTTTCAGGGACAACGTGTTTTTCTGGAGGATGTTTGGGGTTTTGAAGGGTTGTATTGGGTCGAACAAATCCTCACTGCGGAGACAACATCGGACATCCTCGCGATTGCCGATCGTCAATTAAGCAAAGTGTTGGCGAAGAGTAATGCGGCTACTCCCCCTTTGGTGTCTCAAAGTATGCAGATTATTTATCATAATAAAGGAAATCTATCCGTTACGGATTTAGCCGAGAAGGCCCACTGCAGTGAAAGGCATCTCAGAAGGAACTTCAAACAGGAATTGGGTTTAAGCCCTAAGGAGATGCTGGGAATCATCCGATTTCAAAGCACACTAAAAGAGTTCTATAAGAAAAACTACTCCAGTTTGACGGATCTTGCGCTTCTTTCTGGCTATTACGACCAATCCCATTTTACGAATTCTTTTCCGCGTTATTACGGATTGCCTGTTAGACACTTAACGAGATCGTGAAAGAAGTCCGTTTTTTCCTATTTGACGGCCGATCGTACGGATACAATGATGACGTAACATGAATTCATACGATGGGAGCTGGAAAGCATGGCTATTAAGCTGAAGAGAATTGGAATTTTCGTGGAAGAGATGAAACGGGCTTTGGATTTCTATCGGCTCTTGGGATTTGAAATACCGGCGAGTGCGAACGACGAACAGCATGTTGAGGTGGAATGCAACGGATTGATCTTGGCTTTCGATACGAGGGAAACGGTGCAGACGATTCTGGGCAGCTTACCGGAGCCGATTGGAAATCGAATGGAGATTGCTTTCCATTTAGACAGCCGTGAAACGCTGGATGAATCGTATCGCCGATTGACGGCGCAAGGATATACTCGGCAGCTAGAGCCGAGCGATACGCCTTGGGGCGAGCGCTATGCTATTATAAAGGACCCCGACGGCAATTTGGTTAGTCTCGTCGCTTGATTCCTGATGGAGTGGAAAGGACTGGCCGAATAGTACTTATTTTAGATTGACGGAATTTAGAAAAGGGCTGATATTTTTCAGTCCTTTTCATCATGCTGCAGCTGCGCAGCTTTTCACGTTGATGTGGTTGTCTTCGTTACCCGCTGCAATCGACCAATGGTGTCCGCTTTGGTGCTGCCTCATGAACCGGAACCGTTCCTCGAACGTAGACATGATCCTGATCCATAGACACGGATATGTCACGCAATCCTGGCGCCTTCCATGTCATTTGTACGGGCAGGCGAGCCTCAAAGCGGTACACTCCGTCCACATCCCTTTTCCATTGGGCACTGATTTTTCCGTAACGGGTGACCACCGAACCTTCCGCCCACTCAACTTCGGTCACTGGGCTGGGACGGAGCGTAACTTGCCCGTGACCCGCCTTAGAAATATCAATCCCAAGCAGCTCCCTATTTAATAAATACGTCGGTGATGCCCCCCAGCCATGGCATAAACTTATCGGAACAGCGTCCTCCAAATAGGTTGGCGTAGTCGAAAAGGGGAGGTTCGGATCAAAGGTTCATCACATAAGCTGGAATCATTGGCCAACGCATGCCTTCTATAATCCCATGCATCAGCATGAGAATGGTAGACAACCCAAATCCAATAAGCAAATTACGCTGCGTCTTGTTTTTCGCAAATAGAATCCGACCCACCACCAAAACATTAAAAACCACAAACAAAACTTCTAAAAACCTCATAAGCATTGAACCTCCACGTTTATAGTAAGCTGCTGGCTAGCTAATTCGTAGCTTACAACCTCCAGTAAGTGAAGATTCAAGTCCTTTTGAAAAATTCGCATGTTAAAACGTGCTATCTGTGCTGGCAACAAAGTGGTAAACGTTTTATAAACAGCATAGGGATGACTTTTATTCACCTCATTTTTCAACCTCCTTACTATACTTTAGTCCTGTCCATACTGGGCTAGGGTCCTGGATCAAAACTGGGCTGGGGTTTGTTCTGATCAGGATAGATCCACTGTTATACTGCAAAGCGACATACATATTTTGATTAAAGGAGCTATCACAATGAGCACAAATTTTAGCACCCTGCCCAGCCCAAGTTCAGAGGAGGAACAAGTTCTTATTCAAAAAGCCAGGCGAGGGCTGCTCGTTTTCTTTGCCATACTCATTCCTCTCTCCATCCTCAGTTATGCACTGATGTTGAAAGCACCTATTTTCGGCCTGCTTCTCATGTGGACACCCGGCTTATCCTCCATCTTCGCCCGTGTAGTGCTGCGTGAAGGCATATCGGATATTTCCCTGCGGATTGGTGGCAAGCAGACACTGAAGTCGTTGCCCTTTATTTTGCTGTTTCCGGTCATCATTGGTTTATCTGCTTACGGTATCGCCTGGATTACAGGACTTGTTCAGTACGTTACACCGGACTCGTTCATTAAAGGTCCATCTGGTGTTATCCTTGCAGGAACTATTCTTTTTCAGATGTTTGCGGGTACTGCAATCGGTATAATCAGCAGTTCAGGAGAGGAGCTCGGCTGGAGAGGCTATATGCTCACTCGATTAATCAATGCCCGTGTACCTAGACCCGTGTTGACGAGCGGAATTATTTGGGGCGTATGGCATCTTCCCGTAATGCTTTTTGGAAATTATTATTCCGGTCCATATCCTGCCTTATCGGTTATTCTGTTTATGATTTCAGTGACCTCTTTCAGTTATCTGATCAGCCGCGTGCGCCTAACAACGGGCAGCCTATGGCCTGCGATTCTGCTCCATGCCTGTTGGAATGCTGTAATCCAGGATGCCTTCGATATATCTTCCAGCGGCAAGAACGTTCTGCTATGGACTGGAGAATCGGGAATATTAGTGGCTCTCGCCTTGCTGATTGCAGCATGGATCATGTCGAGAAAACCTCTTGTCATAAGACAGCTATAAACAATTGCTATAGGTGAGGATATGTAACAATTATGAAGATACGACGTTTTCACGTCAGTCCAGACCACCACTAACGCATGTCCATTCTCCCAATAATCACTTTGAAAAGAGTTATTGTTGGAATTTGAGGCTATGATGAACCTGATGTTGCCTAAGGAACATCTGAGTCTTGAGATTGACCAAAAGTCCGCACAGCAGCGGGCTTTTGGTATTTTCGTTCTGGATTTCTGGTATGCTGACTAACCTCTTATAAGAATAAAGGTTGGCAGATGCGTATGTGTTTTGTTTTTGTGGGCACGGGTATGGGCATTTTACATTGTTCTATCGACCAGCTCATCACTGGCAAGTTACTTTGATGCTGTCATGCACTCCACCAGTGCCCGCAGTGAATAGTCGGAGGTTGAGCACAGCAGTATGCTTCCGGCTGCCTGCGGCAGTGCTTCGTCATCATAAGGATTGCGGAGCACCAGATTCAGCAGTGGCTTAACTGCAGCCAAGGCCTCAGCCAGAGCCAGCTGACCTGTGAATAGATGTGCATTAAGGGTACCCTGGATAACAACATCCGCATCCGCAGCTTGCTGTATCAAAGACTCGATCTGCTCGGCTTCCGGCTTCATCGAGCAGTAGCGCGTCACTACCCTTAAGCTTTCACCCTTCAACATAGAGGGTAACCCGATCTCGGCAGAACCACTATTATCAGCCTGGGTCAGCTGCTCCTGCTGCGGCAGAATCAGCAAATATTTCAGTGAATTGTTGAGTGGCAGCAGACCCTGCGGGTCACGACTAACTTTTACGGTCATACGAGCCAGCTTCAGTGCCGCTTCCCCCAACTGCTCTCTGGCAATTGGCTGTGCAGCCGCTTGGTACTGCTTGAATTGGTCATACAGCTGCCGAATACGAAGAACCGACTCGTCTATTCGCGCTTCGTCGATGCGCCCATCACGCACAGCAGCCTGAATACCTGCGATGACCCGATTCTGGAACTCCGGCGTATGGCACATCAGGATCATATCGTTCCCCGCCTGAACGGCCAGAACTCCCACGTCTTCCGGGCTGAAATTGTTGCGAATTGCCCCCATTTCTATATCATCGGTGCAGATCACCCCTGCAAAGCCCAACTGCTTCCGCAGCAGTTCCGTGACAAAAAAAGGACTGAGTGAAGCCGGAAGTCTGCCCGATTCCGGAATGTTGGGAAACACCAGATGGCCTATCATGATTGAATCTGCCCCAGCTTCAATTGCCTCAATGAAGGGAAGCAACGGCCCATCTTTCAACTGCTCCATCGTTAACTCACATTCGGGCAGAACGAGATGCGAGTCTCCGCTCACTTGCCCGTGTCCGGGAAAATGCTTTGCCGTCACAGCCACACCTGCTTCATGCATCCCCTGAATATAGGCTCGACCGAAATGAGCCACCAGCTGCGGGTCCTCTCCAAAGGAACGAACACCCACAACCGGATTATCTATATTCGTGTTCACATCCAGCACAGGTGCCCAGTTCATGGGAATACCAAGGGAGTGCAGTTCACTGCCGATAATTTTACCAAGCAATTGAGCGAGTTCCGGATCTTCACTTAACCCGATTGCCCGGTTGCCAGGGATATAGGGGAAAAAGGATTTAAATTTGGACAGCGTACCGCCTTCTTCATCTACCGAAACATAATAAGGCACAAGGCCGCCGTTATCTTTGACTATGTTCTTCACTTCTGCAAGCAGCGCATGTGTCTGCTGCTCGCTCTCAATATTATGGGGAAAGATCCCGATGCCCCCAAATCGGTGCTGTGCCATTCTGCCGCGAAATTCCGGCTCGGCCCGAGTCGATGGAGTGCCTATTACGCACATCAGGGCTATTTTGTCTTTCAAGCTCATTGCCGTCAGGTCGGGTTCTGGATGGATTGTATTCAGACCCAATTCTTGATAAAGCGTTTGCTCCAGATAATCATGCAGATAGAACCTGGATTTCACAAAATGTTCTGCCATATCAGAGGGTTGATAACGCTCCAGTGCTTCCTTCATCCGAGGCAGGACACCCTCACGCCCACGGCGGTTTCGCGTATAATTGTTATGGAGTGAACGCCACTCCGCATCGTCTCCGGGGTACAGCTCCCAGCGGTAAGCATACTTATGGATTGCCCGCGAACGATCTGTCGCCACCTCAAAATCATGCATGATCGCAATCAGTTCTGCTTCTTCCTTATGCTCGCGTACTTCGTCCATCAGCTTCCAGATCACATCATAATAATCCTCTACCCTGTAATTGCCGAGCAGGTTGTGTCCGATAACAGGATCAATGCCATGAAACCGTTCCAGAAACCGGTCGATAAAAGTGGCGGTATCCGCCTTGCGGTTCCAGGCCAAATCCGCATGCAGCAGCATGGGATACCAGGTAGTTTCAAAAATACCATACGGAACACCGAGGCTGAAAGGCCCCGTCCAATTGGTAGCAACCACGCAGCCAAGCTTCAACTTGTCGGCCGTCTCAGCCCACTGAAGCAAGTTGTCCGTCCGGTTCAGCAGTACCGGATAATTCTGATGCTCAGCCCAGTCAAAGCTGCGAACTGCTGGCGCTCCCATCACTTCAATACCGAGCGCCCTGAATTTATTGGCATGCGAAGTAACCTCTGCTTCGATATTGCGCCCGTTATAGATCCAGATCATGGCGACACTTCGCTGATCCAGCTTAGCCAGTTCCTCTGGCGGACATTTATCCAGCATGTCATGCCAAAAAATGGGCTGTTTCCCCCGTTCTGCCGTAAATGCAATCAGACGATTCAAAAAGGCGATAAACGCTCGTTCCCGCACACCTCCAAACTCGATTTTGCAGCGCTCGCATTCACATAGGCTGTAGACCTCGTCACAGCCGAGGTGGATATAACGCGATTCCGGGTGGGCGTCGATCATCTCCTCAAGTAAGGTGGTTATCAACCCATAGGTCTGCGGATGTGATGGGCAAATCTCTCCGGTGGACTGCTCTGTCTCGCGAAGATGCCGCCAACCTTCGTGGCGTAATACATATTCCAAATGTCCAAAGCTCTGCTGGAGCGGAATAATCTCTATAAAGTGCTCATGAGCATTACGCTTCAATTCTTCCAGCTGTGAATGGCTTAACGCATGCCGGGGATGTGCGAACTCGGGATGTGTCCTGAATGGAAATTTATCCTCGTATTCAATCAAAATCGCATTCGTCTTATAACGGGCGAATTCAGCCATATAGCCCGTCAGCAGTTCCGGCTTCGAAAACGTCTGACGCAGGTCGAAATTCATGGCCCGCAAAGGTGTATCCGGCCAGTCCGTTATAGACACCGCCGGGATGGCACCATCCGGTCCGTGCAGCTGCACCAATGTCTGCAATCCGTAAAATAGCCCCGCCGCATCCAGTGCGTATACCTCTGCCCTTCCGGCCGATACCTCCAGCTTATAACCTTGTGGACATCCGGCCAGCCCCTCAGGGTCCGTTTCATCTTCTTCAGTGAAAGAAATCATACTTGAACTGGGCGGGTCCTCCTGTTGGACGCTCTGAGCTTCATGAACTGAATGACCTGCACGCGCTTCATAGGCCTCTTCGACCTGCTGCATTTCCTGACCTGAGAGTCGTTCAATTACTAGCCAATAACCTTTTTCTATCCTTGAGCATGTATATCCCATCCCCGGAAATGCACGGCGGCAATGAATTTCTAATCTGGGATCATCCTGTTCCATGAAAAGACTCCATCTTTCCTCACCGGTCAGTCGTAAGGGGCCTCCCTCGGTCGCTGCAATCTGCTTCGGTTGTGGTATCAAGCTCTGCATCGCTCTCCTCCTATTCGTAGCTCTGTGGCCCTAGCTGCCCATTCTTCCAGCACTGCAACACACTCAACTTTCCATCGTCCATGTTGAAGCTAACGATATCCGCAGGGGCCCCGATCGCAAGTCCTGCGGCCTGTTCAAGGCCAAGCAGCCGGGCCGGATGCACCGATGCACAATTCCAGGCATCGGGAAGCCCGGACAACCCCGCTTTCACGAGATAACCCACCTGATCCGGCAGCATCATCGCCGAGCCAGCCAACAGCTCCGGCTTGCCGGCAAGGTGCAGCCGACCTTCCGCCGTCAATACCACATCTCCACCGATATGCAGGTGGTAGGAACCTGGCGGCATACCGCTCAGTGAGACGGCATCACTGACCAGAATGGCTCGATTACGTTTCATCCGGAGAATGACGGCCAGCACAGACAGCGGAAGATGATGACCATCGGCTATCATGCATCCATACAACTCATCGGCCGCCAGCTGTTCCCACAGGTAGTTCGGATGACGTGGAAGCATCAGGTGCGCGCCGTTGCCAAGATGTGTAGACATCACTGCTCCTGCGGAGACCGCTTCCCTGATCTGCTCTGGGGTCGCTGCCGTATGCCCAATCGAGACAAGAATGCCGGATTCGCAGCACCGGGCAATAAATGAAGCTGCACCAGGCCACTCCGGGGAAAGGGTAATGATGCGAATCAACCCATCGGCGGCATCCTGCCAACGACTGAGCGCCTCCCAATCCGGGGGAACAATATGCTGTCTTGGGTGGGCGCCGCGTGGGCCATCCTCCGGCGAGAGGAATGGGCCTTCCAGATGAATGCCCACAATTCCCTCGGCCGCATCCCGGTTCAGCCGAACGGCTTTTGCAATGACAGAAGCCGCATCAGCCAGCCGTACGGAACTGTTCGTAATCAACGTTGGGCAATAGCTAGTAACACCTTGCCTTTGCAGCTTCCGGGTCAGCTGCAACACCGTATCTGAACATAGCGGTGCTGTGTTCAGATCCAGCCCCCATCCGCCGTTCACCTGTAAATCCACCAGTCCGGGCGCAAGCCAGGGCAGGCAATCTACGGGAGGCGGCATTTCAAGTTCAGTAACAGAAGTGATACGTCCCTCTCTGACCTCCACCTCAATTGGCAGCCCTGTTCTGTAGTGCTTCCCGATCATTGGCACGCTCACAGGCCGTAGGCTTCCCGGTCTGTGAACATCGTGATTTCGGGATGGGTACGCAGGATGGTAGCAGGACATGCCGTGCTGATCGGATCATGTAAAGCTGCTGCAAGTGCACGCCGCTTGGATGCTCCCGGCACAATCACAAACAGCTCCCTTCCAGCCATTAACGTTGGCACAGTCAGGGTCAACGCCTCTGCAGGCACATCATCCAGATGGGCAAAGCAACCATCATTCACCTGCTGACGGCGGCAGGTTTCATCCAGCTCCACTGCTTTGACCACTCTCGGATCTTCAAAATCGGCAACTGGCGGATCATTGAAGGCGATATGGCCATTTTCTCCGATCCCGAGGCAGACGATATCAATTGGAGCCGAACGCAGCAGGTCTCCATATCTCTGACACTCCTGCTCCACATCTTGTAGCCCATCCAACAGCTCCACCCGCCCAGGCTGCACCCGACTGAACAGCCGATCCGTTAAATATTGGCCAAACCGCTGGGGAGCCGTATCCGCCAGCCCCATATATTCATCCATATGAAAGGCACAGACCCGCGACCAATCAATGCCTTGCTCCCGTACCAGACCTTCATACAATTCGTTTTGCGAAGGAGCCGCAGCGAACACCATGCGTACCTGACGCTCCGAATCCTGAAGCAGCTGTCTTAATCGGGCCCCAACCGCAGCCGCAGCCGCTGCCCCCATCTGATTCCGATCAGCATAAACCTGCACAGACATACGCTCAACGATATGAGTCTTGAGCGGTTCCATCAAATCATTCACATTCATGTGCGTCATCCTCCTTCAAGCCATTTCTCATATGCTTGTTTAATTGCTGGCATTCAACATCAACAGCGTTGTATGCGGCGAATCATGACCTACTGCGTAGTAATAGCCGTTGTAACGGATTCTGCGAGGTTCAAATCCAACCTGTCTTCCCTGCCCAACTGCTTCCGAGGCAAGCATCACGCTTCCGTCTGCTCCGGTTGTCCCGCTGATGTAACGTCCTGCCGCATAAGTAAATCTCCCCTCGACTTTCGCCCCTGTAAGTACCGCGCCTGAATCATAATCTCTGACCTTCATCGTAACAGTTACTCCTGATCCGCCATAGACCAGATTCATATCTGTTACTATCATCGGCTTCAATGGGGTGCTGCCGGTGGTCGTCGACACTTCATCGGTGAGTGGACCGATATTACCGCGCATATCGCGGGCCGCAATACGGTAGTAATATGTCGTATCCGGCAGCAGTCCCTTGTCCTGATAATTCAGGGCGCGGGCGAGTCCGACGATATCCGCAGCGACAGGCGTGAACCCCTGCACGGTACTTCGGTAGATCACATAGCGTTCCACTTCCATGTTATCCGAAGCCATTCCATAATTCAG
This sequence comes from Paenibacillus sp. FSL K6-0108, assembly GCF_045040695.1. Lineage (NCBI taxonomy): Bacteria > Bacillati > Bacillota > Bacilli > Caryophanales > Paenibacillaceae > Paenibacillus > Paenibacillus sp. FSL K6-0108. The sequence goes on from NZ_CP150288.1 coordinate 5,611,334, forward strand.
ATGTACAGTTTGATAATCAGTAGCCTGAATGGACGGAACCCCTGCAAGGGCTGTAGGAGCTTCCTGGTCATCCGGCGCTATCCATACCACACCGCCTGGTCCCCAATAAGAAGGAAGCGCCCGGTAGGAATCATAGTGATGGACGGCAATACCGCCAAAGGCGCTGTTCTGCCCGTAAGCTGCATATACCTTATCCAGCTCGGCTTCCATGTGGATGCGGCCCTCCTCCCAGAAGGTAATGGCCTCCGGGTCGCCACTGTTGGCAATATCCAGCGTTTCCACACCAATCACCACGGAATTTGGCTTGCCGATCTGATCTGCGTATGCCAGTTCTCCAGCAGCTCCGGCAATAATGCCAGCGGAGCCATCTGCCGTATCCCGGTAATCCATAATGGAGATATAGTCGGAGATATCCTGAACATGCTCAGACAGCCATTTGCTGGAGCCATTCCATGAAATATTCGCTGCTTGATCCGATGTGTCATACCACTTGGGCACGGCAGGGCCGAACGGAAGCCGGATGCCGGCGGTATCCCTGCGATCAATCATCTTTTGCAGGCCATCCAGATACTCCTTCTGCAGGAAATGACTTGGGTCTTTAAAGTCAGGAGAAATGTAAGGCTCAATATCCACATTAATACCGTCAAATTTCTCCGTGTCCCCCGCTGCAAGATTGTAATTGATGACCTGCTCCATTTCCTGCACAGCATGGTGGTGATATTTCTCGTAAGCACCCATATAGGCCGGCGTAGTGCCGCCTGCAATTAACGCATGCACCTGCAAATTGTTGCTGTGCGCCCAACTCACGAAAGAACGCAGCTCCGCTTCCTGCGCTTCTAGCGCATCGTATCCGGCATAACCGCCCACTGCGAAATAAAGTGTCTGGACCGGTGTTTGACCGAATGTCTGCGTATCCGTGATAAATGATTCCAGCACCTGGCGTGATCCAGGGTTCAGCAGCAGTTTATAACTCTCCGGTTCCCAGATCCACATGGCGCGCTCCTGCACAGGAAGAGGAACAGCCGTCTCATGCGCCCCGGTTCCAACCTGAGCATACACCGTCGGGCTATAACCATAACGCTCCGGTGCGCTGGCCGCTCTGGCCTCCAGACTGACCGTGCGATCGCCAAGTCCCGCCGTGTCCCAGCTGTATACATATTCAGGGCCTTGCTGAACAGCTTCCTCCCATGGCCCGCGGTTCACCCGAACCTCTACCAGCATGATCGGAAGTGGAGAACTGGTCTGGACAGAGACCTCCACCTGACCGCTAAGAGACACGCCCTCGGATGGCCCAGTTATGGTTACAACAGGGACAGCACCTGCCGGGTTATTAACGGTAAGAATGGCTGGCTGGCCCCATACCCCGTAACGGGTGGACGTATCCAGTCCACGGACCACCAGTTCCACAGTCCCGTTATAGGCCGACGTATCCAGCATATACGACCAGGTGCCGCTGTCATCCCCTTCCGGATCATGTAATACCACTTCGAATTGAGCCGTTCCGTTCACAAACAGTCGAATGTCATATAGGTCGGTATAACTGCCCCCAATTTCCACCAGCCCTCCATCTGACACATAACCGCCCGCAGGGGCATCCAGTGAAATTGAACCCGCCGCTTCTGCCTTGCCAGGGACAGCTATTACAATGGACACCAACCAGATCAACAGAAACAATCCCAGTCTGAATCCGGAGTACACACGCAGATGCTGTTTTTTCATAAGCGAAGCCTCCTTTTGCCATTCTGTAATGGTCTAGGATTCCTGTGCCGTACATTCGCTCATTTCGCACTCAACTGAACATTCTGAACACGGTCATACGCTTCCTTATAGGTGTTCAGCAACTTATCTACCCCAAGATTGTTGATTTCCTCCACATATTTCTCCCAATCCGCCAGGCTCCGCGAACCCGTAACAAATTTGGCAAAGCTCTCGTCACGGTGCTTTTTGATCGCCTGACCCGTAATGGATATGACTTCATTTTCTGCTTCTGTAAAAGCAGGTCTTGGCTGCATTGCAGAAGGATCATATTTGACCGCTTCTTCATACGCATGCTTCAAATCGTCCGAGAAAAGCGACAAGTGGGCGTTAAAATCAATCCAGGTGTAGGTCCCGCTCGTTTGAAGTCCTGTCTGCTTGCGCATTTCAATGACATCGTTATACTCCGGCTTGAACTTGATCGTATCGCCTTCCTTTACAAAGGTCTCGCCTTCCACACCCCAGCTGCTAAGTGTGCGCCCTTCCTCGGAATAAAAAAAGTCCATATACTTCATCACATCATCAATGTTTTTGGAGGTCGAGGCCACCGTCAATCCGCCTTCCATATAATGAAAATACGGATTCAGCTGTTTGCCCCCAGATATGCCTGCCGGAGGGGCCATAAACTGCATGTTGAACTCCGGATTCTCCTGCTGCATGGCATTATTGAAAAAATCTATCCGACTGATATAATCAATGGTCACAAACGATTTACCTGTCGATACCATATCCTGCCACTGCTTGGTTTGTAGGGATAAAAAGTCGGGTGGGACCAGCCCTTCATCGTAAAAACGTTTCCACATCCCAACCATGGCCTTGTAATTATCTTCTGTTGGTCCATAACGCCATTCTTTCTGGTCAAAATCATAGTAGGCACCCTCACCCGTTCCGTAGTTCACCGTCATATTGGCATTCATCTCATCCGGGATCTGACCGTAGCGGATGGAGAGCGGATAACTGTTTGGGTATTTCTCCTTCAGTGTCTTCAGTGCCTCATGCAGCTCCTCATAGGTTGTTGGAACCTGAATGCCTTCCTTATCAAAAACATCCTTACGGTACATCCAGATCATACGATTCGTCTCACCGAAACCCTGATTGGGGAACATATACATTTTACCGTCGGCGGACAGGGCCGCCTTCGCCTCCTCAGGATATTCCTTCATCCATGCCTTCAGATTCGGCATACTGTCCATATGCTCCATCATATCCACCAGTGCACCCTGTTGACCGAACTTGTTTGAATCCTTTCGATTCGGCATATACATCAGATCAGGCAGCGCTTTGGAGGCAATGGCCAGGTTCAGGCTCTCATCCAGTTTGCCAGAAGGTGTCTGCACTTCCAGCGTGACGCCAGTCTTTTCCTTTAACCAGCTCCAAACGGGCCAGCTCTTGGAATAAGGGAACGTGGCATTATTGTCCAGCAGCGCCGTAAAGGTCTTTCCCGCTCCAGTGGAGTTATCAGTGATTCCGGTACTGTTCCCCTTGCTATTCGTTTGAGGGTCGGCACCATTGCCGCCGCTACACCCTGCAACCATCGTTACTGCAATCAACAGGGGAAGTATTACCGATTTCCATTTGCCCATAAGCTTCTCTCCCTTAATCTGAATTTACGGTGCATTTCCTTGTTAGCCTATAGACCTCAGCCTTTGACCGCACCTACCATAGCTCCCTTGACGAAATACTTCTGTACAAACGGATAAATGACCAGAATAGGCAGAGTTGAGACCATAATAGTTGCATACTTCAGCGATTCCTCCACCACCAAGTTATCTCCCCCAATAGATGTTACGTCGCCTGAGCTTGCACTGCCGGCCAGCACGAGATTACGCAGCAGCACCTGGAGCGGAAACAAATCGGGAGATCTTAAATAGAGCAGCGGGAAGATGAAGTTGTTCCACATACCCACGGCATAAAAAAGGGCAATCGTGGCAAAGGATGCCTTGGACAGCGGCACAATAATACGGATGAAGATGCCAATATCGTTCAGACCGTCCATACGTCCCGATTCCTCCAGCTCTTTGGGAATGCCTGAGAAGAACGTGCGCATCAGAATGAGGTTCCAGGTGCTGACTGCCCCCGGGAGAACCATGCCCCATACGGTGTCCACCAGATTCAAGGAACGGACCACCAGGAATGTCGGAATCATCCCGCCGCTGAAAAACATGGTAATGACGATCAAGACGGTGAAGCTGTTGCGCAGTGCCATGTCCTTTCTGGACAATGCGTAAGCTCCCGTTGAGGTGACCACCAGCGAGATGATTGTGCCAAGTACGGTATAAATGATCGTATTTCGGTAAGCCGTCCAGATTTGCGGATCACCCAGCACCAATTGGTACATGCTCAGATTGAAGCCCTTGGGCCAGAAGGAAATATTATTTTGCATGACGTTCACATTGCTGCTGAGGGAAACCGCCAGCATATGAAGGAACGGATAGAGTGTGATTACCACAACAAACAGCAGAATCAGGGATGCTACAACGTTAAACCAGGAAAAACGGAGTGATTTCACGATTTCACGTCACACCTCTTTCTACCATAAACTGGTTTCACTTAATCGGCGGCTGAGCCAGTTGGCCGTGCAAATGAATATCAGACTGATGACTCCCATGAACAAATCAATGGATGCACCATAGCTGAAATTCCCCTGTACCATGCCAACCCTGTAGACATAAGTGCTAATAATATCAGCTGTATCGTAGATCGCCGGATTCTGCATCAGGAAGACCTTCTCGAAGCCGATCTCCAGCACTTTGCCGATATTTAGAATCAATGTAATGACGATCGCGGGAGATATGCCGGGCAGTGTGACATGCCAGATTTTACGCAATCGGCTTGCTCCGTCCATATCCGCGGCTTCATACAATTGAGGATCGATTGCAGTCAGTGCGGCCAAATAAATAATGGTCTCCCAGCCGATATGCTGCCAGATTTCTGACAGGACATAGATGCCCCGGAACAGCCCCGGCTCATTCATGAAGTTGATCGGTCCGATGCCGATACCTGCCAGCAAATTGTTAATCAGTCCCCCGGTTGGGGACAGGAACATAATCACCATACTCGCCACAATAACATTGGAGATGAAATGCGGCAGATAGCTGACCGTCTGTACAAAACGCTTGTATGCTGCCCTTCGTACCTCATTGAGCAGAATGGCAAGCAGGATTGGAGCCGGAAAGCCAAACACCAGCTTATACAATCCCAGCAGAAACGTATTTTTCATCAGCGGCCAAAAATCGGGATTCTCCAGAAACATTCGGTAATATTTGAACCCCACCCAATCACTGGCCCAAATTCCTTTAAACAAATTGTAATCCTTGAACGTGATGACCAGACCAAACATCGGCGCATAGCGGAAGATCAAATAATACAGGAGGCATGGCAGGAAAAGCAGCCATAGCGCCTTGTTCCTGTTCCAGGTTCTGATCAAACGTGACTTCCGCCGAGGCGGCCGGTGTGCTTCCTTTTGCAGTATGTGCTGCGTTACGCCAGCATCAGCCATCGGCATGCCCCCTCTTGCTTTAATGATTGTAATCGACCTATATGTTAGATAACTTACCCACGGATTCCGGGGTTCGTCTCCGAATTATAGCGATAATCGTTTGGAAAGCGCTATCTACATGTTATATAACTTTTCGTATTTACCCCTTTTTTCCATATATCCGTGTATAAATCAGTAAAAATGCATATTGTTTGTGTCAGATTTATGCCGCTATGATCGGATTAACTCTGCTGACCCATGACATGCTTCTGTCTTTACTAAACCGATCCTTGATAGATTGCACAGGTGAGGAGCACAGACCAAAAAAAACGCGATTCACAGAGGTAAATAACCTTGTAATTCGCGCTTTATCGTTTCGTATTCATTGGTCATTGACTTTGGCTTTTACATGAAATTCAATTAGATATTTTTTTTATCCATTCACTATTATTCCAGATTTCAGGATTGTCAATAATCTGATTTTCTCCACGTACAGTGGAATCATAGCTATCCTTACCACTAGTATACCAATCAACAATGACTAACTTTTCATTCAAACTTTGGATAAGAAATTCAGTAGGTTCAGCAAAGCTCCCTACATCCTTTTGGACACGTGCATCTAATTTTAAATAAAAAAAACTTTTATCGTCTCCAACAAATTCGACTTGTCTAGCCCCAATATCAACACTTGTCACCAGGTTATAAGTGAGCTTATTCTTAAGGAATAACTCATATTGGGTTGTAATTTTTTTTTGCGTATATTGTTTAAGGCTTTCGTTATTCATATACTTGTCCAAATTGATGTCTGCACCGTTCCAGGTTGCTTTATAATATTCAGACAGAGCTTGCGCACACATTGTATAAGCTGTTTCAAAATCCAAAACAGACAGATTATTTTCATCCACAGCTAGAAAAACTTCGGAATTTCTTACTGAATTCTCTTTTGTGCTCGGCGAATTTTTCGTATGGTTAGCATCCTTCGTACTGATGTCTTCCGCAACAACAGCAGTTTTATCTTCGTTAGCACTATTCTTAGCCTGATCGCATGCGCTAAGGGTGACTAAAATAACTAATAACAAACACACTCGTTTCATTGCATTTCCTCCAGTGTATATTTTTCAATCTCACAATCAGGGCAGGGTATAACGAGCCTTTTGTTCTCACCGGGATAAAAGCTCCAAGAACTAAATTTGGGATAGTTTCGTAATATTCAGTAAGAATAGTTGAATGTCGTCAATTAATGTAGGATCCGCTTAAATAAAATTGCAGCACGTCTCCAATTTGATATGGATACCTGCACTGGGATTTTATTTAAACAGCATCCCTCACCCTCCTTTTTTCAGATGAAGATATTACCAAATAGATACAACAAATCCCAATATATACGATTTAATATCTGTTGATAATGATTACAACGAACCAATAAATGAAAGAATTTAATTGCTGCAATTTTTTATAGGCTCTGATTCAACACCACTTTTGTCGAGGCGGTTCATGCGCTTCTTTATACGTTTAGCTTAAATAAATTCATTTGAACTATATGTCAGCTAACTTCCCTAAAAATCAAGGGTTCACCTCCGAATTATAGCTATAACCCGTTAGAAAGCGCTGTCAATATGTTATATAACTTTTCGTCTTTACTCCTTTTTTCCAGATATCCGCGTATAATTCAGTAAAAGTGTATATTGTTTGTGTCAGATTCATGCCGCTATGATAGGAAGAGACCATATGAGCTAAAGCTTTACTCAAGGGGGAATACCATAATGAAGGGACTGCTTACAAGCAAATTTGCGCTGAATGGGCTGTTTGTCAAGCTAATGTTGAGCTTCCTCAGTGTCATCCTGATTCTGGCTTCATTTAACCTGTTCTCCCATCTATATTTAAGCAACAAAGTCTATCAAGAGATGGTCAGACAAAATGAACTGGGCCTTGCACAGACGGTCGAAGGGTATGAGAATCATTTTCGACTGACCCAGAACATGATTCTGGCTCTCACCCAATCGGATACATGGACCGCCAATCTGGGCATTTTGAGCCACATTAAGGAGAACCGCCGTTACGATATTCCCGCAGAGGTCAAGTCTGACCTCTCCACTCTCTACGCAAATCCTTTTCTGCACATCGATAACTTCATTCTGTATTTCAAACAAGAAGATTACGTATTGGAGAAGGATGGTCTTAGCAGTGCCAGTGATATGTTTGGTAAATATTATTACAGTGAAGAATATTCGCCAGCTTACTGGAAAAAGCAAACGATGAACAATCAGTTTCTTAAAGTAATGCCCACTGCAGCCTTTACGGAAAATACGGTTCATTCTTCCCGCTCTCTCGGACGACTGATGCCGGTCATGATGAAAGCCATTCCTTATGAGGAGGTGTACGGCATTGTTATGCTCAATCCACAACGTATGCAGGATACGTATGGCGATGCCGGCAATAATCCGTTCTACATTCTGGACAACGAGGGACGCCTGTTGTTCAGCACGATGGAGGGAGATATGCAGAATCGGCAGCTTCCTGCAGATGGAAGCAGACATGAACGTATAGGAGATCAATATTATTTCTATGAAAAAGGTAAGCAGACCGGATTTACCTATGTCCAGGTCACCAAGGCCGCGGTAATCGCCGCGGAAATGCGCGGTATGCAGCTGCTGCTCGCTGTCCTGCTCGGGGCTGCTGTACTGATTAGCGTGCTTTCCTCTTTATTTTTCAGCATGCGATTAAACCAGCCCCTTCAGCGCCTAATTGCCGCTCTGGACCGGAATTCCGACAGTGGCCCCGACAAGTTGAGCAGTGTTAAGGAATTCGCCATGATCGGCGACCGCCTGAGCTCCATTCTGGAAAATAATCGTTACATTCAAAGCGACCTTGCGCAGAAAAACTCTCTCGTACGTCAGTACGCTTATATCCATAAAGTGAAGAATATCCCGCTCAGTTCTTATCTTGCGGAACTTGAGGATGACCGGCCATCCGAGCAGCCCTATGTCTCCATTCTGTTCAAGGTAGGCTTCAAATACCGGCAAGATGAATCCAGACAGCATACCCTGTTATTGTGGAAACTGATTCAGAGCCTGTTTACCAGCAGCACAAATAACAGCGTCGCACTTCAGCCCGAGCAGGATCAGCTGCTCCTGCTGCTGTTCGATCCGGGTCCGCAAAGTGGTATTCTGCAGGCGCTCGATACGCTGAAGGAGTTGCTTGCTGTTGAAGAAGCCGTCTATCTAACCATTGCGGTAAGTCCGGTATATCCCGGAGAGATTCCGTTTACCGATGCGTACAGCAATCTGTCCATGCTCTTGAAAGAGAGAAGATTGAATGGGGAAACACAGGTTATTGTGGAGCCGCGGGCTTCCTCGTCAAATGCCTTCCATGTAAAGGTAACCTATGGGGAGGAACTGCACAACCTGCTGCAATCAGGCAATGAAGAGGCCGTATTTGCTTGGCTGGATCGCCAGCTGGAACAACTGCAGCACAAAGATGCAGCCGCAGAAGACTTCCGTACATTTGCAGTCGGCGCAGTAGAACAAATTGGCAAAACGGTGATGAAGCTGAATTTGACACACATCGAATCTGAATTTCTCTCTTCTCCGCCGGGAGAGACATTTGCTGATTTCTATTCCATGCAGCAGTACAGGGAATGGCTTCAAGCGCTGGTTCAACCCGTACTTGCGGCAGTACGAAATCAGCTGGAAACGCGTGATCCTGTTATCAGCTTTGTGCTGGACTACCTGGAACATCATTATGGGGAAGATATTAATTTGAATATTGTCGCTGACAAATTGAATTTAACGTCGGGGTACCTCTCCAGTATTTTCAAGGAGAAGACAAACATCAACTTCAGCGAATATCTGAACAATCTGCGGGTTGAGCGGGCCAAGGAACTGCTTGTGAATGTAGATCTGCGAATTCAGGACATTGCGACACAGGTCGGCTATCAAAATGTAAACTCGTTTATCCGCATGTTCAAGCGTCGGTACGGGTTGACCCCGGGAGAATACCGCAAACGCCATGCAGGTGATGAACCGTTCATATCCTCCAGTCATGGCTAGCCAAACATGAGCAGGCCAAAACTGAAGATTGTACATACACAAACGCCCGCTCGGAAGCGGGCATTTGTGTATTGTTTACATTAAAATTTTGGACAGGTGTACAAGAGCCATCGAAGGGATTCGCTGTTCTTCAGGAATATTCTCATAAAGAAGGTGTCCTTTCCCCGCTTCAATCATTAGTTTGCGCATACCGGCAATCCGACCTTTACTATGATCAATAAAACGAAAATCCACCTGTCGCAAACTTTGCATTTCAGTCAAACGTTGAAATGCCTCTGCCCCGATCCCCTTATGTATCTCTTTAAATTCCAGCACCTCTAGTTGAACTGCTGTCCACAGGTTGTCTATCTGCTGTAATGATTTCATAAAAACCAGTTCAAGCTGCTTAAGATGCTTCATGTGCGAGAAATTGCACAGCCGCTCGATTTTGGGCAGTGACAAGTGCAGAAAGACCAGCTGATGTAATGACCCTAATACATTGATATCGGTCAGATTCTTTACGGACGATAATCTCAGCATGCGGATATTCGATTCAGCCAGAACTTCTAGTGAACCGACCAATGTACAATGATCAATAGCCAAATACTCGATAAATGGCAGGTCTACCACAAAATCAAGCTGATCAATGTCACAGTTCAGAACAAGGGTACTCAGACGAATGCAGTCTTCGATGGGTGACAAATCGGCAAATTTCCCGCTAAGTGCGAGGTAATTTAAGTATTTGAAATTCCGGATGAATTCCAGATTTTGTTTCTTGGGTGAGCGAATGTTCAAAAACTCCATCTTGTGCAGCTCACTCAATTTATTCAAATCCTGTGACTGCTTGAGATCCAACTGCAAAGCGGTGACATGCTTTAAACCTGCCAGTGTCGCCAGAAATTCTTCCGAATACAGCCCCTTCACATCGTTGTTGGATACATGTAAAATCAAATCCGGTCGTTTGGCAAAGACATGTTCATCCAGCTTTCGCAGATCACTCATATCGTCCAGCCCGACAACAACACTAATCATAGCCCTATTCCGCAGCTGTACGATCGCCTTGTCCATTTTATCCTCGTTCCAGGGAACACCACTCATCGAAGCGGCCCACGGTTCGTTCATTCGTGATCACCTTCCTTCCTTTTCCTAAGGGTACACACCTCGCTTTCCTTTAATTGTAATTGAAGAAAAATAGCTATTCAATTCAATTCGAAATTCCGAAATATAGGTAAGAGCTTTTCGCTCACTATACTTCGGGGGAGATGACAGCCATGTCACAAACATTCAAAAAACAGCGCATCAGATCATCCAGCATTGCGAATACATTAGCCATCGTGTTGCTGGTCATTATCGTTGTCGTCTTTGCAGTACTCGGTACGTTTATGTTCGCGAGCACACGAAACATCCTGATCAAACAACAGGAGTCCATACTTCAGACCAAGACACAGGCGATTGTCAATGAATTTGATGCCCTGTTTAAGGAAAAGGGTTCCCTGGTCAAACAACTGTCAACGAATAAACTGTTTCAGCAATACATAGAAACCACCGAATCTGCATCAGTGGCCACTACTTCCACATACGCTGCGGAAACCCGGGATACGCTGGCAGCCATAGTAAAAGAGGAGCCCTCCTTTGCTGATGCCTGGATTGCAGGCATTTCAGGCAAAGGTTTCTGGCTTCAAAATGACGGAGCAGCTTCCGACTCTGATTTTGATATTCAGACCCGTCCATACTTTAATCCGGCTGTTGCAGCAGACGGTTTGTACTATTCTGACCCTTATATTGACCTCGCTTCAGGCAATCTTCTCATGGGTATTTTTTATCCAATCAAAGATAACAGCAATCAACTGATCGGATTTGCCGCGGCTGATATTGCGTTCAAGGATATCCCTGCGATTATGGAAAGCTACAAGCTTGGAAGCACAGGATATTCAATTCTTGCCTCCAAAACAGGGGATATTCTATACCATCCCGACCAGGATAAAGTGTTGAAGGAAAAAATTACGGATAGCCCAGGTGAGCTCGGAGAGATTGGCAAAAAAATGGTTGCTGGTGAGTCTGGAGTTCAATTGATCGATGATCATGGAGAGCGCCGTTATATCGGTTATGCTACCAGCAAGGATACCGGGTGGTCCGTAGGTCTGACCATTTCGGAGGATGAAGTGTTGTCAGAATTAAAATCCTTTACCTGGATTACACTCGGTGGTTTTGCGGCTGCTGCCATTTTACTTGTGTTGATCTGTTATGTAACCCTTCGATACCTGCTCAGATCCATTCCGAAGCTGCTTGCCAAAATCAAGCTCATTGAAAACGGGGATCTAACTGTGTCATTGGATACCCGCTCCAATAATGAAATCGGGCAGATTTCTCAGGGCATTCATCATATGGTGCAAAAAATTCAGGGTATGCTGCAAATGGTGGGCAGCTCCGCTCAGGTCTTGAATCAGTCCTCCAACGATCTGCAATCCATTTCTTCAAGAACAGCGAGTACGATGAATGACACAGCTACAGCCGTCAATGAAATTGCCAACGCAACCAATTATCAGTCCATAGAGACCGAAAATATTTTACGCAAAACCGGAAACTTGTCTGGACAAATTGATGAAATCGCGAGTGATGTCAAGGCCATCGACACAATGGTGCACAACTCTGCCGAACAAAGCGGCATGGGCCTCAACGTTGTTGATCAGTTGTCCAGGTGGGCAGCCGAAAATCATCATTCCACACAAGCCATGTCGGCCATCATTGAGGATATTGATCTGAGCCGTAATGAAATATCCAGCTTTGTGGACACCGTGAAACAAATTGCTTCCCAGACCAATCTTCTGGCGCTTAATGCCTCCATTGAAGCAGCACGCGCTGGCGAACAAGGCAGAGGTTTTGCTGTCGTTGCCGAGGAGGTTCGCAAGCTTGCTGAACAAACTGCACTGGCGACTGAAGAAATTAACAAAAAGGTACGTGTGATTGAAGAGAAAACGAGCATATCTGTGGAGCATACCGCTCGTGGTTTGAACATTGCAGAAGAAAATGCCAAGTCCGTTGAGAACACCAAGCAGGTATTCTTTAGCATCAACAAGGATTTGGAGCAGTTGAAATTGCGCATGATCCAGATCAGCAGCAACACTGCCGATGTTCATAGACATAAAGATGAGATTTTGCAGGCACTTGAGATCATTTCTTCCACCACAGAGGAGAACTCCGCCTCAACAGAAGAGGTCAGCGCCAGCACGCAGGAACAATTGGATAGCATCGAGCAGGTTGCTGATCTTTCGAAACAACTGAATCAGTTGTCCAACAAGTTACAGGATGAATTAAGTCAATTCAAGGTCGAATAATACAGGTTAGCCCTCAGTCCTCTTCTCATTTGCGCTCTGCCCATCTATTATAGATAGATATGCGATGCTTGAAGAGGACTGGAGGACAATCATCATGAAGTTTGCTAAACGTATGGAACACTTTAGTGAAGGGATTTTCACTCGTTTGCTGGAAATCAAGCGCAAGCGGCTGGAGAATGGAGAACCGGTCATTGATCTGAGTGTAGGTACGCCCAACATTCCACCGGCCCAACATATCATGAATGCTCTATGCGAGGCAGCAGCAGATGCTTCTAACTATACTTATGCCGTGAATGATCAGAGCGAATTGCTGCAAGCCGTCAGTACGTGGTACAAGCGCCGTTATTCGGTTGAACTGGACCCCAAAACGCAAATATGCTCTTTGCTTGGATCACAGGAAGGACTTGCGCATATCTCTTTGGCTATTGTTGATGAAGGAGATCTGGTTCTCGTACCTGACCCTTGTTATCCAGTCTTTGCCGACGGGCCTCTACTGGCAGGAGCCGAGCTGTACTATATGCCACAAAAAGAGGAACACGGATATGTCATTCAACTTCAGGAGATTCCGGAAGATGTTGCGAAGAAAGCGAAGTTCATGCTTGTATCCTATCCCAACAATCCCACGACATCCATGGCACCGGAGCAATTTTATCTGGACTTGATTGAATTTGCCAAGAAATATGACATTATTGTTCTTCATGACAATGCGTACAGCGAGCTGGTGTTTGATGGGAAAGAGTGCGGAAGTTTTCTAGCGTATCCTGGTGCAATCGATGTGGGCATTGAATTCAACTCGTTATCCAAAACCTATGGTCTGGCTGGGGCACGAATCGGTTTTTGTGTTGGAAATCCCAACATGGTATCCATGCTTAAGAAGTTAAAATCCAACATGGATTATGGCATGTTTCTGCCGATTCAAAAGGCAGCCATCGCTGCCATAACCGGAGATCAGAGCGAAGTTGAGCGTGTCAGAGACATTTACGAGGAGCGCAGAGATATCCTGTGTGAAGGATTCACCGACCTTGGCTGGTCCATTGCCAAGCCTGAAGCGACCATGTTCATCTGGAGCAGGATTCCGGAACACTACGATACCTCTGAACAGTTTGCCATGGATCTGGTTACACAAGCTGGAGTAATCGTAACACCTGGGAATGCCTTCGGCCCTTCCGGTGAAGGATATGTGAGACTTGCTTTGGTTCAGGACAAGGAGACGTTACAGCAAGCGGTAATATCGGTGGATGAAAGCGGCATCCTGAAGACCAACCCCGTTATGCCAAGATAAGGATTTCGTGTTACTTATCGAAAATCCCCCAGAGTTCGCAGTGGGCATGAGCTTCACGTTTGATAACGTGATCTCTGCACATTGCAGACCAAGGGGGCTTTTTTATTTACTACCCTGTATGAAAATAAAAAAATGCTGCTTCCCCTGGTTAGACAGGCAGGAACGGACAAGACAAACAGATCACAAAAAGCCTGCTCATGGAGCAGGCTTCCTGAATTCATTTGATTATACTGATTTACGCCAGTTCGAACGATACATTAGATAGAGGAAATACGGTGTGCCAATGATCGCAATAAGTATGCCTGACGGGATTTCTGTTGGCGCCATGACCGTTCTGCCGATCGTATCGGCCAGCACCAGCATGACAGCCCCCACCAACGCGGATAAAAACATCGATCGTCTTAACTTGTGTCCTGTGAGCAGACGAACCATATGTGGTGCTATCAGACCGATAAAACCGACGGTCCCTACACATGCAACGGCTCCGGCTGCCAGTAGTACCCCTGTCGTCATAGCCAGCAAACGTGTACGGCGTACGCTCAGTCCAAGTCCTGATGCACTATTATCGTCGAATACCAACAGTTCAAATCTGCGAGCCAGCCACCAAGCCACCGGCACCAGAATTAATAGAAAGATACCGATAGTCTTTACCTGATCCCAGGTACGGGCATAGGTACTTCCGGTCAGCCAGATATATCCACTACTACCGTATACTGCTCCACGTACAATCAGAATCTGAATGCCTGCTCCTGCAATGGCAGACATGGCAATCCCCAGCAACACCACCGCAGAAGGATTCAGCCCTTTCTTCCAGGAGAGGGAGAATACAACCACTGCAGCGATGGCTGCACCAACAATTGCCGCGATCGGCAGCAAATACACAGGAAGACCCGGGAACAAAATGATAACCATCATTGCTCCAAGCCCGGCACCCGAGGATACACCAACAATGGATGCATCCGCCAGCGGATTACGTACCGCCATCTGAATGAGCACACCGCTGATCGCCAGTGCAGCCCCTGCACCTGCGGCAACTAGCGTACGTGGAATTCGAAGTTGAACCAATGCAGAGAATAATCCATCAGATTGGAATAGACTCGGTAACAGATCGCCGAGCGGAATTCGCATACCGCCAAACATCGTACTGAGCAAGATCAGCGCTACAGTGATGACCGTAAATAATACGGCCATCGGGCCAAATGCAAAGCGACGAGAAGGTGCTCCTGTACTCATTGAAGTGGACATGCCCGACCCGTTCGCGGCCTTCATGCGTGTGAGTACAAGCCAGATCAGCCACGGTGCACCAATAATCGCCATTACAGCGCCTGTCGGCAGCTCCATGCTCGAGTTATGCACCATCTTGGCGAGTACGTCCGCACCAACCAGGAGAGCCGCTCCCCATATAAAAACACCGGGCAGCAGCAATCGATTAGAGCGTACTCCACTCAATCGAACCAAATGTGGTGCCACGAGTCCCACGAAGCCAATCGGCCCGATTACACTGACAATCACCGCAGCCAGCAAGACTGCAATCATCAAACCGCCAGCACGAGCGAGTCCAACCTTTTGTCCCAATGAAGATGCCGTTGATTCATCCAGCTCCAGCATATCCCATTGTCTGGACAGGATTAACGCGAGAATGGTAATACCAATGACCCAAGGCCAAGCATAAGCTACACCACTCCAGTCATTCTGGACGAGTGTTCCTGAACCCCAAAGAAACAGCCCCTGTGTTTCCATGGAGAAAAAAATATGCAGTGCGCTTGTAAACGAACCAAGCACCATCGACACAATCATGCCGGACAATGCAAGTCGTACCGGACTGGATCTTCGTCCGCCACCCATAAAATACGCTGCAAATGCTGCCACCAGACCACCAAGAACTGCAAATAGAAAAGGTGACTGACTGAGCAAACCTGGAAAAAGAATGGTTCCCAGCACCACAATAAAGTAAGCTCCGGCATTGATGCCCAGTGTGTCCGACGCTGCGAGTGGATTACGCGTAATCGTCTGTAACAGCGCTCCCGCTACAGCCAGAGCCCCTCCGGCAATAATACCGATAACCGTACGTGGCATACGCAAATCCCAGATCATATTGTGCTCTAATGTATTCTGTCTGCCCGTAAGTGCGTCCCATACGGTATGGAGTGAAATCGCTGCCTCACCATAACAAAGGCTTACAAAAAAAAGCACGATGAGAGCGGATAGACCGCCCCCATATATGCTTATTGTACGCCAGTTCATTGCTGGCCTAGTTGCCTGAACCGAACTCATTTGGTAATTACCTCAACAACCCCATCAACCAATGCTTTGGAGGAGATCGGTCCACCAAATGTCCATGTTGTGCTATCGAGTTGATATGTGCGTTTTTCCTTAACAAAGTTGAGTCCGTTCCAAACCGAGTTATCTTTCATGGCTGTGCCAAAAACGTCATCGTCCGGCTGTGTAATATAAATGAAGTTACTGTCCTGTACATCGGATAAGGATTCAATGCCCACTGTAGAGAAACCATAACCTTCTACCTTTTCCGGCTGCCAATCGTTAACCATACCAATTTTGTTCAATGTGCCAATCACGACCGAGTTATCGGTGAACATGCGCAGACTGGCTGCATTTTGATACGTGAATGCCTGTGTCAGTGCAAAGTGGAAGTTCTCTTTACCTGCAGCAGCCAGTTTTTCTTTGGCTTCTACATAATGCTGATCGAGTTCATCGAGTACCTTCTTCGCTTGATCTTCTTTTCCCAGCGCAACCGCGATATTATTGAACGTTTCTGTCATTTTGTCATACGTATAGCCATCACCCGTATACAGATCATATTCAAGCGTTGGTGCAATGGCATTGAGCTGATCATAGATATTGGAATTGGAATTGGCGATAATCAGATCCGGCTTCAAAGCTGCAATCGCCTCCAGATTGGGCTCGTCACGTGTTCCCACATCCGTTACCGTGTCATCCAGAGCTGCTTGAGGAGTCACATAGACTTTATAATTGGCGTTGTCTGCACTACCTACTGGCTGAACACCCAGCGCAACTACATCTTCCGTATATGTCCATTCCAGTGTAACAACTCTCTTAGCTGGTTTGTCCAGTTTGAGCTCTCCACCACTATGCTTAACAGTAACAGGACCTGCTGTCTCTTCAGTCGGCGTGCTGCCGGAAGAGGTTTTTTCATTTGTCTCTGTCGTGCTGTTGGCCTTACCGCAACCTGTCAGAGCAAGCGCCAAAACCGTAAGCAGTAAAAATCCGTTTAAGCTTTTTTTCATATCCTACTTCTCCCCTATTTATATGTATTTATATGATAACAATTATCATTATCACTAATGGATTATCCCGTAGGATTGCGATTTTGTCAATTCAAAAGCATGATTATTTTTCATTTGCAATATCTTCCCTGTCACTGCATAAACAGAAAAAAAATGAAAGAACCCGCATTCAAGGCGGGTCTGGATCACATGAATTGTTTTGAAATGATGATAGAATGCACCGTACGACGTTTTAACTCAACTGCATCGTTGTAATGCATGTATTATCTGCTTCATATGTAGAGAGCTGTGTCTCTGCAACTTTCCCATCATGTACCACGCGAATGAGGTATGACTTATCTCTGGCTAACCAGAAATCCATAAAACCGTTGGATCCGGCCTTGATCTCAGCATCCTTCATGAGTGTATTCCCTTCCGAATCATGAATCGTCACAGTAAATTTCTTATTTTTCATTTCACCCTGACATCCGGTCAGACTATGAATTGCACAAGGATGAGTCTGTTCCATGTAAGGCGCAATGGAGAGGAAAAACTCATTTTCAGGCAAGTCGTAGGTTGTCGTTTGCTTGCCTTTATCCGTGACGATTAACTGGGTGGCATTAATGGAGGCCGATTCCAGTGTCACTTTGCCGGTGCTGATATCTTCTACTATTTTCTTGATATTGGGCGCTTCGGCGTTACCTGCCTCTTCTGTCCCTACATTGTTTGCTATCAGATAGGCTCCCAACACAATGACAACCACAAAGCCGGCAATGATCCACATTTGTTTTTTCATCTGGAGTTCATCTCCTTGTCCGTTTTGGTTTATTATAATGGAGAACGATCTATCTTGGACTGAAAGCGCATGTAATTCACCATATATTCACATATTTGTATGCTTCATTCGCATCATGTTAGTTGTATCATTGATCAGCAAAGGAGGATGTGTATAATGTATAAATCCCTATCTATGCCCGATACCGATCGTAGAGTCCATAGATCCAAACAGGCCCTGAAGGCCTCTTTGTTAGAATGGATGTCGCGCAAGCCGTTTGAGAGTATTACTATCACCGATATTGTGAAATTAGCCGATGTAAACCGCAGCACCTTTTACAAACATTATGTATACAGAGAAGACTTGCTCAATGAAATTTTAAAAGACGTAATAGATGATCTCATTTTTGCTTATCGAGTTCCTTATCAGCATTACCGGGATTTCGGAATTATGGACCTGAGCGCTTCGGCTATCAAAATTTTTGACCATGTTCTTGGCCATGCCACCTTCTATGCCCTGCTGGTTAACACAAATATGCTTACGGGTTTTCGGAATACACTCTATGAGACGCTCAAAACTCTGTATCTAGAGGATGTGACCGATATGTCGCCAGATCCCCGAGTGAACAAGGAGCTTCTTGCCTGTTATCAGGCCAATGCTGTTCTTGGTCTAATTACCGGATGGGTACAAAGCAACTTCAAATACAGTGCCTCCTATATGGCGGAGCAGCTGCTGGAATTCACACGCATGAATCGTTCCAATGAAGTTTACCGTTCCAATCTGAATCCAACTTCGGATACGTTGGAAACGGAAAGAGGCACCGTTTCTCATGACAACTGAGAGAAACCAGTACCTCTTTGAAGGTTAGGTTTGGATCATTATGCGATTAGTTGCTGATCCAGCCACCATCCACTGGCAGCTCCACACCCGTGATGAATTTGGATTCATCGGAAGCCAAGAACAAGTAGGCGTAGGCAATATCCATGGACTCTCCGGCATGCGGAGGCAGTGGGGCGAGATTTTTGTAATGCTCTCCCATCTCCACTTGGGACTTGATGCCCGCTTTTTCCACCATGCCGGTAAACACAGCCCCTGGATGTACAGAGTTCACACGAATGTTATCTTTGGCGAACCATTGTGCACCATGTTTGGTCAGTGAACGGACAGATCCCTTGGAAGCACTGTATGCTGCACCCTGAGCATCGGCAATTCCGCCAATGATGGCAGCGATGGAGGACGTATTGACGATGGAGCCTTGTCCATTTTTCTGCATATAAGGAATAACCGCCTTCATTCCCAGCCATACACCTGTTCCGTTAATGGACATGACCTTGTCCCAATCTTCCAATTCTGCTTCCAGAATGCCCTTGGCGATGTGAATGCCGGCATTGTTGACAAGAATATCGATTTTGCCATAGTTTGCGATGGTTTCTTCCACAACTGCATTCCATGATTCCGGACTGGATACGTCCAGCTTCAATGCAATTGCTTCTCCGCCGTCAGCTACGATCTGTTTCACTTGTGCCTGTAAAGCGTCAAACGCCACATCGGTAGCAACGACCTTCGCTCCTTCTCTGGCAAACAATTGAGCCCCAGCCAATCCCATACCGCTTGCCGCTCCAGTTATAATTGCAACTTTTCCAGTTAATCTTCCCATGTCCAATCATCCTTTCCAAATGAAGATGGATGCTCCATAAAGACGCATCCGACCTTGTTGACACCTTTAGTATACGTATGAAATGAAAGCTCTTTCAATCAGCAAACGAGCAGGCTTTTGTAGGATAATCGATAGTTGGGTGCGGCTTTGTTCATTCCCTGTAAGTAATCCCACAGATGAAGGGTTATTTGTTGTTTTAACATCGAGGCGCTCCTTCTGCATCTTGGTGACATTGTAAACCTATCATGGCTTGTCCCAGTGCAATCCTATATAATAACCATAAATTCTGGAAATCATTTTGGAATATTTGAATTCATTTTACGAGTCTGACCCATTCTAGCTTGAGCAGGAGGGACTTTTCATTGAAGTGGTACCGTGTACATAAAGAAAAACCTAATACAATCCATTCCATCGATTGGAACGGATTCGTCCCAAAACATATCGCAATTATGATGGACGGAAATGGAAGATGGGCGACAAGAAGAGGGTTGCCTCGAAGTGCCGGACACTATGCAGGAATGCAGACGATGCGGGAAACGATAAGTATGTGCCACAGAAACGGGATTGCTTCGCTCACTCTGTACGCCTTCTCTACGGAAAACTGGAAAAGGCCCAAGGAAGAGGTCGACTACATCATTAGTCTGGTGGTCGAATTTGTACAGGATACAACTGTTCAGGAACTCAATCAGAATAATATCAAAGTTAATTTTATTGGTGATATCTCGAAATTCCCACAAGAAACACAGGAAGCGATGCGCAAAGTGGTGGAACTAACCCAAACGAACAGCGGGATGGCTGTTTATTTTGCGATGAATTATGGAGGAAAAAACGATATCGTACAAGCAATCAAAACGTACATTGTAGAAAACAATGAAGAAAACAAAGAAACCTCGGAAATCTCCGAGGCAGAATTCGAAAAGTTTTTGTATACCGGACTAAATCCTGCCCCCGATCTGCTGATCCGAACAAGCGGGGAGAAACGGTTAAGCAATTTTCTATTATGGCAAGCCGCTTATTCCGAGCTCTGGTTTACAGATGTGATGTGGCCGGATTTCAACGAGCGATTGTTATATGAATCCATCTTGGATTATCAGCAGCGCAAACAAAGAGCTTTGGACGATGTAACACAGTAATAGAATACCAACTTTACCAACTTTGTTCCTGCCAATTCTCAGCTTAAATGAGCTTTTAACCAGGGATGGATAATAGGGAGAACGGTACTGGGCTGCATCGCTTTGGTGTGATCCATATCCTCTCCCTTGATGATTTCGACCGTCCAGCCAAAGCTTTCAAGAATTTGTTTATTCTTTTGCAACCGTCCGGCGATATCCACTGTCACATTTCCAAACTTTTCACCATATACAATTGTATCTTTCTCACCTGCAAAAGTTAATCTCGGGATACTCAGCTGATCCTGAATGAGTTGGTCATCAAAATCCAATAAACTTTGGTACATGGTGACATATTGTTTTGTTTGAGCAGGATCAATTTGGATCTGAATGTTGTCCCAATCCACTTCTCCCGGACTCAACTGCTCTGAATTCATCGATGCTTGTCCTTCTTGTTCATGTTCCAATTTCCCATGCTGCTTCAGTGCTGCTTCATATGTCCTTGCGGTAACAACTCGCATCTCCTCATACGGTCCCTCGAATGGCGGGAATCCTCCCATGATAAGACTTTCCATCCGGCCAGTTCGAAGTGCGAGCTGCAATCCGACAAGGGCCAGCCAGGAGTAACCATAATAACTGAATCGATTCACATTCATTTGATCCGCAACCCTTAATAAATCCTCGGTTATATACTCGGACGTAAAATGTTCCGGATGGGGATGTGCCATATAGTGGCCTTCATAATCAAAATGCAGGATCTGAAATTCATCCGAAAGTCCGTCGATAAACTTTGCACCCAATTCAGGATCAACACCCCATAACTTTAGGGTTTCAGCTTCTTGTCCGGTTACGGACTTTTTGGCTGTGGGCAGCATAATGACTTTGCGATCGGGATTTCCGATTAGACCTACTTCCAGCTCTGATCCGTTTTTCATTTTAATCATTTTCTTCAATTGCACCACTCCTTTGCAAAGTAAAATATTATATGCGTTTTTTGGGACTATCCACGTTTTAACCAGAGCTTCCTCTTGCTTAAGTATCTTGTCCAGCTTGAACGTGTCGAAGGGCGTAATCTCAGTGACCAGTAATCTTCATACCTTCAATAGCTACCTGCATCGTGATTCACTTACCAGACTTTGGGGGCTTCGATTCGGAAACGGAGAGAGCAGCGGCGATGTCTTTTAACTTCATCGTCCCGCCACTCTTCAGCCCCTCCCGATCATTCAGACTATCTTTTAGAATAAATAGACTTATTGACTGGATAAAAGACATAAACTTTTATTTTTATGCTGACATAAACTATATTGAGAATCGGAATTAAGGAGTCAATTTTAGAATTGTCAAAGTGGTATTCAAATTGTTATGCAACTGTGCAGGAGTTGCATTCGCATTTACCAGCTCGATCGTCGTTGGAACTGTTGTGACCGTAATAATAACTTCAGCAGATATGGGTCCTCCTCCATTACCCGTGAAAGGCACAGGGGTTATGGGCGTTCCATTCACTGTGAGGTTAAAAGCAGCATCGCCTTGATTATGAATGGTGAAAGAGATAAAGTAACTTCCTGTTTCATTGATTGTTATCGTCGGAGATGGAGGCACGAAGGTGAATGCTCCGCCTACATTAGCCAAAACTCCGGTAAACGTTATTGGTGAGTTTCCTGGAACTGTGTCAGTACCTGTGCCAGGATCTGCACGGAAAACACTCAGGAAATTGGTTATTCCAGCCCCAGCTGGACCGGCAGGACCTGTTGCTCCGGCAGGACCTGTTGCTCCGGCAGGGCCGGTTGCACCAGCAGCGCCAACTGGACCCGCTGGGCCAACAGGGCCAACAGGGCCAGCTGGGCCAGCTGGGCCAACTGCTCCGATCGCGCCAGCCGGACCCGCTGGTCCTTGTATACCAGGAACTCCTTGCAGTCCGGCTGGCCCCGGTACCCCCGGAGCACCAGTCGGGCCTACCGGTCCAATTGGGCCAGGAATCCCTGGAGACCCTTGCGGTGCATTAATCACAATTTTAGGTTTAACCCTTAAAAAAATCTTACCCTTAACACCACAATGCAATTGTTTTTTAAATTTAGGTCTACAAATACGTTTCCCATGACGATTTATCAATTAACTCACCTCCGTGATATTTCTCCTCATACTATGTGTAATGATCACGGGGGGCATAGACAATTAACTATAATTCAGAAAATAATAGTGCCTATTATGAGAAAAGTTGTCTATTAAAATGATTAATTCACATCACATCCTTCTACAGTTCAATGTCCAATTCCCCACCTTTTCGGTTTTTTTTTGCATTTTAATTATTTTCTTTTTAGTGACTACTCCTTTGCTGTTTATACATTCAGTCTATAACATTGATGCAATATTCCGGTTTTCATAATTAAAGTGCTGATCAAATATACCCATTGCCTCTTTTTATGTTAGTGTATCACTTGAAGGTTTTACTTGAAGTATGAGGAGTAGAAGCAAATGAACTTTACATATACACCTGGACAGATTGCAACTGAACTGGCTATTAGTACAACCACGCTGAGACGTTATGAAAAAGAAGGCCTGATTCCCGACGTTCCACGGACCGCCAGCAATCACAGGTACTACACGTCCTTTCACTTTCAAGCGTTCATCGCCATTCGTTCGTTATTAAAGGGTTATGAGATTCCCGTTGTATATGAAGTCATGAGGAAAGTTAAACGTGGGGAAATCAACGACGCACTTTGGCTTTTGAACCAGCAGTTGTATAACACCCAACTGGAGAAACAACGGGTTGATGAGATATGGATCATGATCCAACAGACCGATTTTTCAGAATATAAGAATGTTAAAATCACGAATGCAATGACGATTGGGAAAGTCGCTGAAGTTGCTGGGGTCAACACTTCTGCCATCAGACATTGGGAAAAAGAAGGGTTAATTCGTTCGGAACGGGACAAGCACAATGGTTATCGAATGTACACCAGAGCTGAGTTGAGAAAGATATTGGTCATTAGCAGTTTAAGAAAATCCGTTTACTACATTGAATATATGAAAGAGCTTCTAAATTCGCTGGATACTCAGAATTACACACAAATCCAAAACGCCTTCCAGCTTGCATTGCAAAAGCTAAACAAGCAACTGACACTTCAATTTGCAGGAATACAGGAGCTAATGAAGTATATTGAAATACATCAGGAACAATAGGGGTACCCCCCCATCAATACTTCTCCCAATTTAATTTCCAATCCAGCACCCAACACTGTGGCTTGTTCGGCAGAGCAAGAGATTAACTTCCAAAAAAGATATACAAACAAGCACACCAGAATTAGACGGTGCGCCTGTTTGTATTTAGTTTGAATATGTCGAAATTGTTGTTATCTATACGTGTACGTCAACTTCTTTTTGCATTCATTACATCAAACAAATAAGTGCTCATATTTCCGAATCTGAAATCTTAAAATTTGCGATATTCTTCCAAGCTCACGTTCATGTTCTTCTATGAATTGTGTAACCGAAGGACGATTAAATTAAATGCTTGTTTCCAGCGCACGTGTTTGTTTTGAAAAATCACTGCTAAATGGCATGTATCAGACAGAAGACTTAAACCGTGATCAAACAGCGGACAGAGTCTATAACCCTTAGGACTATGTATAAAAGCAATATTATTCAAATGTCGGTCTTCGTTTAACAAAATAGCATCCAAAGGTAACATCAGTGAGAAGTACTCTAGCGTATCTAATTTCAATACATCGTTGAGAAACTCAACAACGGATAACACTAAATTTCGTGTGCTCTGTCCCTGTTGTAAATCATCAAATTTAACGCCATAGCTCTCCAAAATGCGATGCAAAGTAATGATACTCTCTCTCCTGGATGAAGGAAATCTTCAGAGTAGCAGCCCTCATACCCAAACTTATTAGCTTTCGCCCACTTATCATCAATTTTCCAATTGGTCACCCTTGCTACTACTCACAAAAGTTTGACGAATATTCTTGTTCACCTGCTAAACGCGGATGGACATCGGCACAGGTCAACTCCTCATTAGTCCATACATAATCATCATATAACACGCCATGTGTTTGTTTTACGATTTCCGAAGCTACATAATCATTCAGACCCAATGATTGCAAAATTTTATCGGCATGGTGTCTGGTGCGAGGGAAACATCTGGATTCAAAGTAATCCAGTACATCGCCTACGGTCACCTTTGACTTGTTTGGAAAGGGAAGAAAACAGGCAATACATTGTGTCTTGCCACACTTCAACCGTTTGATCTCTATAATCCAGCTTCACTTTAGCAATGACTCGATCATGCTCCAAAACCTCAAACTCAAGAGGATGAGCCATGAATAGACTTGATTTTTTCATCTTCTGCCTCCCATATAACACTTGTCATGTTTGTTGCATTCCTTTCATAAGATCGGGACTGTGGAAAGCAGAAAAAGAAGCAAGCTCATCACACATGGATGGTCGGCTTGCTTCTTCTCATTGACTGTTTTGTTCCTCAGCAGGACTTACACACTTTTGAGGTTGGCCGTTCTTCCCGCCATCCAGTAAGCAAGTGCCCCTGATCCCACAAAGGCAATACATATGCCAATACAAGTATGCAGCATATTGAAAGTCCCCTCTTCTATGTAGAATGGAATGTCCAACAGGCTGACGGTACCGCCTATAACCAATGCCTTAACAGACAGGAGACCGAAATACAGACCTCCAACCGCCCCACCCAGCATGGCTGCATAAAAAGACGCTCTCCTTCTCATATTGACTGCAAACATTGCAGGCTCTGTCACTCCGAATAGTGCCGTTACGCTTGCCCAGAACGCCAGTTTCCTGAATTCCGGCTGCTCGCTGCGCAGACCTGCAGCAAGTGCGGCACCAGCCTGAGCAACAAAGGCAACAAGCATGGCCGGAAGCACAATGGTGAAGCCATTCGTCATAAGCTCATTAATCAGGATTGGGAACAGCCAGTAATGCAACCCGGTGATCATAAGTAGCGACATGATCGCTCCCAGCAGCATGATCAAGACGACTGGAGCATGATTCAGCAGCGATTCAATGACACCAGACAGGTGCTCGTCAACCCAAGTACCCAATGGACCAAGCACCAGCAGTACAATTGGAACAATAATCATTAATATTAATGCCGGAGCGAGGACTCCTTTCAGCGCTGAGGGGCTGATTCGTTCAACCCGCTTTTCCAGCCAGGATGCTGCGCCTATGGTTACAATCATCCACAGGGGAGCTAAAAAAAAGACCGTTTGTGACACAATGGGTACACCCATAAAATGAACATCTTCTTCACCTGACAGTAAAGCGGTCATTTGCGGGTAGAGCATCAGTCCGCCAATCGCTGCGGCAACATAAACATTGCTTTTTAACCGATAGGCTGTACTGATGGCTACCAGGATTGGCAACAGATAATTCACACTATCTCCAATCGATTTAAATATCAGGAATGTCTGACTGTCCATCAGCGAGGAGGAATCTGTAGAACTGTAAACGTTAAATAACGTAATGACGGCAAGTACAATCTTGAGTACTGCGGCTCCCAGGATGGCAGGCATCAGAGGCTTGAACACATCGGAAATAAAATGTAATAACGAAAATGAATTTCGGTCTGTACGTCCTGTTTCTTGCAGCGACTCCTCTTCTTCTTTCCCCACTCCCATGCCCTGTAGCGTATTGTATAGTTGGGAGAATTCGTCCTTAAGTGTTATGTAACATTGACCACCTGTTATGCGAATATCTGCGTCAAGATTTGATACAACAGGCAGTGACATATTTACACCTGTACCGTTATGCAATGTCAGCGTAGTGGTATTCACGTTATGCTGCACATGACGAATATTTTCCTGTCCACCTGCAAGATTCAATAGTTGTTCAATGTGCCTGTCTTTCATATGTACCTTCTCCTTATGCTGCGGTAAACCCGAGTTTTATGATGTGCCCTTATCTATATAGCCATTTCCATGAAAAAACTTCAATAGGATAAAAAAACGAATTCTCCTTATATTTCTTGATTTTTGCGCAAGGTATAATGACCTAGTAAAAGAAAAAAAGCAAAGAGCCTACAGCTGATGTAGGCTCTCTTTCATCTTATTTTATGAATCATTTACCCCGTACTCCAATTTGCCTATCTTACGACAACGCCAGCATGGCGTTCATGTCTTCCTCTGCCGTTGTGATCAGCTTCAAGCCAAACATGTCAACAAGCACATCCAATACACCGGCTGATATAAACTCAGGAGGTTTCGGCCCAATTCGGATATCTTGAATGCCGAGACTGAACAGGCCGAGCAGGATGGCAACTGCTTTTTGCTCAAACCAGGACAGGACAATACTGACAGGCAATTCGTTCACAGTACACCCAAAAGCATCCGCTAGGGCCATCGCAATTTTCACCGTAGAACCGGAGTTGTTGCATTGCCCCAGATCGATATAACGGGGAATGCCCGTATCCCCCACTGTACCGTAATCCACATCATTGAAACGGAATTTGCCGCAGGATGTGGTCAGAATTACCGTATCATTCGGCAACGAAGTAGCCAATTCACGATAGTAGTTGCCACCTTTGCCCGGTGCATCGCAGCCCGCAATAACGAAGAATCGACGGATATGTCCGTCCTTTACCGCCTGAATAATCTCGGGAGCAAGTCCGATCACCGTCTCATGATGGTATCCGGTGGTTAACACTTGCTCGGATGGTACATCTGCCGCAGGCAATGATAATGCACGTTCAATCAAGGGAGTGAAGTCATCATCCATAATTTTGGCAACCCCCTCCAAACCAGCCACTTCGTACGAGAAAAAGCGATCTGCATACGTCCCCTTAATCGGCATGACACAGTTGGTCGTTGCAAGAATGGCACCTGGAAACTGTTCGAACAGTCTGCGTTGATCGTACCAGGCTTTACCGATATTGCCTTTCAAATGAGCATATTTCTTCAGGGCCGGATATCCATGGGCGGGTAACATTTCCGAATGAGTATACACGTTGATGCCCTTTCCTTCCGTTTGGCGTAAAAGTTCCTCCAATGCATAGAGGTTGTGTCCTGTTACCACGATGCACTGTCCCTCAATCTGGTTCTGACTAACCGTAATTGGTTGCGGAATACCAAAACGGTCTGTATGCGCACGATCCAGTACATCCATAATACGAATCGCTGCATTCCCTACTTTCATAGCCATATCCAGATGTTCCTGCACATTAAAGTTGGAATTGGTTAACGTCATATACAAGGCCTCATGTGTAATGCGATCGACCTCAGGATCGTGATAGCCGAGCTGCCGCGCATGTGTTGCATAGGCAGCGATTCCTTTTAGCGCAAAAATCATCGTATCCTGCAAGCTGGCGATCGTTTCATTTTTGCCGCATACGCCAACTAAGGTACACCCGCCGCTAGGCGTCTGTTCACACTGATAACAAAACATATGATTTCCCTCCTATTTGGATTAAACGATGTTCGTTATCAAATAGCGTAGCAGACCCATAAGTGTCCAAGTGTGATGACGCACACAGTTTTCGATATCCTCCCAATATCTATTTCCATTCCTAAAAAGTGCAACCCACAGAAGATACAACTCGTAATCACAGCAAACGAATGAGATTCACCAGGCACGGAGATTCTACCTATGAAGTTCATCAAAATGATGAAAATTCACTGATTCTTATACGTCTGCAAGGTTATATACACAAAGAAATATAATATCCGAAATCTATGATCCAAGGAGCTGTTCAACCATTGCAACATTACAGACACAGTGCAGAGGAAACACTTCAGGACGTACAGAGTTCCAATAACGGACTCACAACCTCTGAAGCTGAGAAGAGACTGGAGACCGAAGGATATAACGAGTTAAAAGGAAAAGCTGCAACACCCATCTGGAAGCTGTTTCTTGAAAATTTTAAAGATCCCATGGTCATCGTGCTGCTTATTGCTGCCGCTGTTCAAATTGTGCTTGGGCATCTGATTGAATCGCTAATCATTTTTCTCGTCATTCTGTTAAATGCGGTAATCAGTGTTGTACAGACCAAAAAGGCCGAAAGTTCTCTGGATGCACTCCGGCAAATGTCTGCTCCCGAAGCCAAAGTCATTCGTGATGGACAGAAAAAAACGATTCCCGCGCGGAATCTCGTTCCAGGTGACATTGTCCTGCTCGATGCAGGTGATTATGTTCCGGCAGATGGCCGCATTTTGGAATCAGGCAGCTTGCGAATCAACGAGGGCATGCTGACAGGAGAATCCGAAGCAGCGGAGAAACACGCAGATGCCATCCCGGAAGAAGCTCCCATCGGGGATCGCCGCAATATGGCATTCAGTGGATCACTTGTGGTGTATGGTCGGGGTACGCTCGTCATTACGGGTACGGCACTGAAAACGGAAATCGGCAAGATCGCCGAGTTGATTGAAAATGCGGAAGCGAAAGATACTCCCCTGCAACGCAAACTGGAATCGTTCAGCAAGAAGCTGGGCTTTTTCATTCTGGGCTTGTCCATTCTCATTTTTGCCATTGAAGCAGGACGTGTCTGGTTCACCGAAGGAACTGAAAATGTAGGCCCCTCCATCGTGAATGCGTTGATGTTCGCTGTTGCTGTAGCTGTCGCCGCCATCCCAGAAGCCCTTTCCTCCATTGTGACGATTGTATTGTCTCTGGGTACGAATAAAATGGCCAAACAGCACGCTATCATCCGACGTCTTCCTGCCGTGGAAGCATTGGGTTCTGCCAGTATTATCTGTACCGACAAAACAGGAACGCTTACCCAGAACAAAATGACGGTGGTGGACTATTACATTCCCCATGGCACCAAAGACGAGTTCCCCGATGATCCGAAGCAATGGTCTGCAGAGGAACGGCGCTTATTACATATTGCAGTACTCTGCAATGATTCAAATATTAACCAGGAAGGCAAGGAACTCGGTGACCCAACCGAGGTGGCACTGATTGCCTTCAGCAACCGGGTGAACAAGGATTACAACGAAATTCGTGACCAGTTTCCGCGTGAAGCCGAGCTTCCTTTTGACTCGGATCGGAAACTGATGAGTACCGTGCACACCTTTGAAGGACAAACGGCCCTGCTGACAAAAGGTGGCCCGGATGTGCTGTTCAGCCGCTGTAGCCATGTTTTTATAAACGGAGAAGTTCAGCCATTAACGTCCGAGATTCGCACGCAGTTTGAAGAGAAAAACGAAGCGTTCTCCAAACGTGCCTTCCGTGTACTAGCTTACGCCTACAAAAAGTTTGATGACAAAGACCAGCTCACGATAGAGGACGAACATGATCTAACACTCGTTGGTCTAACGGCCATGATCGATCCACCGCGTGAAGCGGTATATGGTTCCATCGAAGAGTCCAAGAAGGCGGGGATTCGCACCATCATGATCACCGGCGACCATAAAACAACAGCCCAAGCTATCGGTATGGATATCGGACTTGCTGGCCCGGACGATCTGGCCCTTACCGGAGCGGAGCTGGACAAACTGTCGGATGAGGAACTCGATCAGCAGCTCGAACATATCTCGGTATATGCACGTGTATCTCCTGAAAATAAAATCCGCATCGTTCGTGCTTGGCAGCGCAAAGGCAAGATTGCAGCGATGACCGGAGACGGTGTCAACGACGCACCCGCATTGAAGCAAGCCGACATCGGCGTAGCGATGGGCAGCGGAACGGATGTCGCGAAGGATGCGGCAGCCATGATTTTGACGGATGATAACTTTGTGTCCATCGTGAATGCCGTCAGTGTCGGGCGGATGGTGTTCGATAATATCAAAAAAGCCATTGCGTACCTTTTTGCCGGAAACCTTGGGGCGATTATCGCCATTTTGTTTGCACTTGTGGTCGGTTGGGTGAACCCATTTACGGCCCTTCAGCTTCTCTTCATCAATCTGGTGAATGACTCTCTGCCTGCCATTGCACTCGGTACTGAAAAAGCTGAACCGGATGTTATGCGCCGCAAACCGCGGGATATTAACGAAGGCATCTTTGCCGGAGGAACGCTGCAGGCTGTCATTACACGTGGTGTTCTGATCGGAGCAGCAGTTATCATATCCCAATATATTGGACTGGGCATCTCGGAGGAAATGAGTGTGGCAATGGCGTTTACGACCCTGATTCTGGCACGGAGTCTGCAAACTTTTGCAGCGCGCTCCAACACACAGACGATTTTCCAGGTCGGCTTCACCACCAACAAATATGTCCTCGGCTCCATCCTGGTCTGTCTCTGCCTCTATGGAATTACGCTGATTCCAGGGGTTCGCAGCATTTTCGCCATCCCGAATGCATTTGGTTGGAATGAATTCTTCATCGCTGGTGGACTAGCTCTCGCCGCGGTCATTCTGATGGATGTCATCAAGTGGATTCGCAATCGTGGCACACAAACCAGCGCAGCCTAACAGTAATGGGCGCCCTTAAAATTTGGGGCGCCTATTTTTTATAACATCCTATAGAACCTTCACGATCCTGGATAAGGAAAATGGAGTCTGATCTTTTCAACCCACTGCAATTATGACATTATTGCCATATAAGAAGATTGAGCGTAAAATGGTTTATTGAATTCATAGACAGGAATGGTTACGTGAAAGATAAAATTGTAATGCCTCTCTGGACATGCTGCCTGTTCATCGTTGTGATGAATACCACCATGTTTAACGTCTCTTTGCCCGTTATTATTCATGATCTTCAGATCACATCGGACCTGGGGTCCTGGGTCATCTCAAGCTACTCCATTGGTTATGCCTTGTCGACGGTGATTTACAGCCGATTGTCTGACCGTATTCCGGTACGCAAACTGCTGACGGTGGGATTGCTTATTTTGGGCTTATCTTCAGTCATCGGATTATTTGCGCACAGCTTTGCGATCCTATTGGTAACACGCATTTTGCAATCTGCGGGTGCAGGGGTCATGGCCGGGCTCGGACTTGTCATTGCGAGCCGTTACATCCCGCTGGAGCGCCGCGGAGCTGCCATTGCATTGATCTCGGCAGGTAGTGCAATGGCGTTTGGGCTTGGCCCCATTGTGGGCGGACTCATTAGTCAGTACTGGGGCTGGAATGGACTTTTTGCCATAACGGTGCTTGTCCTGCTTGCGCTGCCCGTACTGCTCTATTTTCTCCCGCGTGAAACAGCCAAACCGGAGAACCCCTTTGATATGCTCGGTGCAGCATTAACCGTGATAAATGCAACCACTCTTCTGGTTGCCATCACCCAGCAGTCATGGTTATGGCTCGCCATCGGTGTCATTTCACTTGTTGTGCACATCGTGTATATTCGTAAGGCGAGCCTGCCTTTTGTGAATCCGCTTGTATTCCGAACACCAGGGTTTACCCGGCTGCTGATCATCGGCTTCTGTGTTCTGGTCGTAAATCTGGGCAATCTATTCCTGATGCCGCTAGTGCTCGCCGATCTGTTTGGACGCTCGTCTCTGGCTATTGGTTTGCTGATTGCTCCTGGAGCTCTCGTCTCGGCATTCTGTACCCGTTTCGTAGGTCGCTGGATTGACCGTTACGGCAATATGCGTTTTCTGATGATTGGACACGTTTTGCTTGCCGCAGTACTTGCTCTGTTTATGTTGGGGCTGAATCAGTCTGCTCTGATTATCACCGGAGGATATCTCTTCTTCTCCCCGGCACTCTCCGCCTCGATCGCTTCGCTCAATAACGAAGCATCTCGGGTGCTGCCCAAAGCGCAAATCGGTTCCGGTATGGGCTTGTTGCAGCTGATCCAGTTTTTTGGCGGTTCGGTATCCGTGGCTGTCTGCGGGTTAATGCTGCACGGCATTCCGGGTGTTCCGGTAGAGAAAGCCTATCATGTTGTATATGGATGTCTGCTCTTGGTCTGTCTGGCCTCGCTTGTCATCGTAGTCTGGCATAACAAAGCTTCACGATCGAACTCTACGGCTACGATGGCCGAGATTGGATAGGTTGCAAGTTAGAAAGTGAGCTACATCGTTCTAAAAAGCATTTATTTATTTGGCTGAGTAAAAGGCCCGCGCATAGCGCGGGCCTTTTGTCGTTCACAATGATATTCAAACGGTGAATCACTCAACTGGATCACTGGGTCTGGCTTTTAAACAAGCTATGAATGTATTGAAATTGGCAGCGATCTCTCGTACATTTTCCTCCAGCAGTTGCTGGGCTTCCTCCGGCGTCTCTGATTCGCTCTCGGCATCTTCTCGCACCATCGCCTCTTCATGATCCATAACCAGTACGGCAGGAGATTCCGGATTCGTTCGGTAATCCAATAAGTAGTTGTTGCCGCTGCTGACACTCCAAGCAAATGGAATAATCCGACGCGGATCGGGATTCACATCGTCTACCAGATTGATATTGTTCGCGATGAACTGATCATCGAGAGCAGAGAAACATACTTCCCAATCGATGACCTCACCATTCTCAATCACATCAAATGCTTTACCGCTGACCTCCCGTTGAAACTCCAGATACTCGTGCGGAAAAACGATACCGTAATGCTTCTGAATGTTCTCGATTTGCATATTACTCATACGCCCCCTTCCAAACAGACCTGCCATAACACTTTTATTTTCCAGCCAATGCTGCCTTCCAGGCTTCCTCCACCTCTACAGGAGCTTTGCTGCTGCTCTCACCGTTGCCCTCTTCCGTCCAAAGCGGTGGATAATACGCGAATACTTGTCCTGTCTGAAGCTGTCCCATGTCACTCTGCCAGCCCTTCCAGCGAAAGGTCTGATAATACTGCTCCAGATCACCATTAGCCAACCAGTTGATGAAGCCTGAATAAGCCAGTTCTGTCGATTCCCATTCCAGCGTGTCAGGGGCAAAATAGTACACATGTCCCGTACGGCCATACTTGCCCATATCCATACCGAAAAATCCACCCGCAGCATCGTAGGCGACGATCATCATGCCTTCCAATGCGGGTACACACGGCTGGTCACCCACACCATTCCAACCGGTCAGACTCCCGAAAATACGGTCACCACCCGATCCAAGTAACGTAATCCAGCCATCATCCAACACAATTCCCTCTGTCTCATAGGCAACGGCTCCCAAATAGGATTTGGTGCTTACTTGGAGGTGATAGAGCGCATCCTCTCCGGCCTCCCGCTGTGCAGGAACATAAGTGTATTTATTTTGTCCATGGTCCAACAGCTCCTTGAGCTCCTCCCAAGCGTGATGTTCCCGGTCCACTAATTCGTCTACGGTTAATTTAAGCATGATTACTCGTCCCTCTCTACCCATTCTTTATACATATCGTTCAATTCCTATTGTACTCGTGTTCACTCCGACTTGGCGAAGCCCATTAACGCTTCAGGGTTCAAAATAGAGAAGCTTGATCTCAGGTGGAATAAGAATTTGAGACCCATCTCCTGCTTAACGATCCTTGAGCAAACTGTTCTCTATGAGCATATCACGCTCTATTTCACCATTCAAATCTGCTATAATCGAACTTCCTAACAAAACCATAAGGAGGAATCATCTTGTATCGTATAGCTTCAATTGCACTCCTGGCCCTGACCCTGTTCGCAACCGGTTGTCAGAAGGATGAGGCTTCATCCTTCCCTTCTCCCGAGGCTGTGCAGGTACCGGATACCCAGAAGATGTATTACATATCACCACAAGGAAATGATTTGAATAAAGGAACCATTCAATCTCCCTGGAAAACGCTGCAGTACGCTGCCGACCATGCCACCCCGGGAAGCACCGTTTATTTGCGGGAAGGTGTATATCACCAAAAGGTCAGAATCACTCGTAGCGGCAACTCATCGGGCAATCCAACCCTCTTTTCCAGCTATCCACAGGAGAAGGTCATTATTGATGGTGAAGGTCTGTCAGTACGCGGCATAGAGGGTTTGATTGAAGTCGAAAATGCCAGCTATATTACGATTCAAAATCTCGAAATCCGCAACTTTACAACCTCACTTCGGGGACAAGTACCTACTGGTATATATGTTCACGGGGCAGGAGAACACATTCAACTGCTGGGCAACACCGTTCATGCCATTGTAAATGATGCTGCACCTTCAGGACCAGATTTACAGGGCAGGGATGCCCATGGAATCGCCATTTATGGCACGGAGCACCCCCAAGCATTGCGGGATATCATCATCAAGGATAATGAACTATATGATCTCGTGCTCGGTTCAAGTGAATCACTCGCAGTCAACGGGAATGTGGATACGTTTGCCATACTGGATAATACGATCCATGATACCGACAACATCGGTATTGATCTGATTGGGTATGAAGGAACTTCGGAGGACGATACTTACGATCTGGCGCGAAACGGGATTGTACGTGGAAATGAAGTCTATAATATCTCTTCCAATTTCAATCCGTCTTATGGAACGAACCTGCCCAATGACAGCAATTCTGCCGGGGGAATCTATGTAGATGGAGGCAAAAATCATATCATCGACCATAATCGGGTATATCGCAACGATATCGGAATTGAGATTGCTTCGGAGCATGCCGGACGTTCGACGAGCAGCATTACGATGCAGGATAATCTGATTTTTCATAACAGGCTTACAGGCATCGCCATGGGCGGCTATGATGAGGAACGAGGTTCTACCGAGGACAGTACAATTATGTACAATACGTTAGTGGATAACGACTTGCTGGATGCAGGCAATGGACAGCTATTCTTGCAAGCCCGAACGAAAAACAATACGTTTAAACGGAACATTCTTGTATCAGGCAACTCTGACGTGCTCATTTACAATGAATACACCAGTAATTCGGGGAATGTGTTTGATCATAACGTTTACTACTCCTCTGCACCACAAGAAGAGGCAATGTGGGTTTGGAAAAACAGGGAGTACTCCGGCTTCTCCTCCTACATGGAGGGATCAGGAAATGACGCGCATTCATTATATGTGGACCCGAAATTTATGGATGAGACCAACGAAGACTTCACTCTCCAAGCCAATTCACCTGCCAAGGGATATGGATTTATGAGCCAGGAGTAAGATGGATTTGATTCATATCGGTAAACTCTAAGCAAAAACGAAAAAAACGCTTAACCACGATGGTAGTTGAGCGTTTTTTTCAGACTTTGGACACTGGACTTTGGTCTCTAAGGCTTAACGATGCAAATGATTATTCAGCGTTGTCGGTTATTTTTTCGACCAGTTGTCGCAATCCATGATTGGTTTCGTTCAATTGATCAATCACATTCATAAACTCTGTGACCAATTTGGCCTGCTCTTGTGAAGAAACTGAAATCTGGGCAATTTCCTGCTCCATGTTCAACACGGATTTTCTGACAGCGTCAAGAGATTGCTCAATTCGTCCCGTAGCTTCCTTGGTCCCTGTGGACATTTTACGGATCTCCGTGGCAACAACCCCAAACCCTGCCCCCGCCTCGCCGACCCGTGCTGCTTCAATTGCGGCATTCAAGCCCAGCAGATTGGTCTGCTCTGAGATCTCTTTTATGTAGCTTACCACTTCATTCACATTACTGGAATCTTCGACCGCACGTTTTGTATTGCTCAAAATTTCTTCCGAGGTTGCACTCAACTCTTCCGAGTGAGCAGCTACGTGCTGGATACCCTCAATCAGTCTGCTTGTAACTTCTCCTGCCTGATTCATCAGTTTTTTCAATTGATCCTGGGTATCCATACTATATGTAATGCAAAGGACTGCTTCTATCTCGTTCCGTTCATTCTTAATTGGAAGGAAATAGGAATCGGTAGCAATACCAAAAACCTCAGCCGGATAATGCTCCCTTGTCTTGGATTCATTCTTTAACATCTTGAAGTCTCTGTGCATATCTGCAATCGGGTCTCCTGCCTTGTAATCATATTTCAAGGCTTTGCCGGATTCGAAAAACAGGAACTTTTCCCGATCCATGACCGAGATGGAAACATCCTGACGAGTAGCTTCGCGGATAAATGGCATTGCAGCCAAAACAGCCTCAACCTGATTCATAATGATATATTCACTTCCTCTAATAGAGATAACATTGCTGAATATTATATCGACAGTTATTAATCAATTATGAAGGTTTACTACCATTACTCGCTGCTTCGGCTGCATGCGTCACCCGATTTCGCCCACCCGTTTTGGAGGCATACAGCGCCTGGTCCGCTTTTTGAAACAATGACTGATCGGTATCTTCCTGCGAAACCGTAGCCGCGCCAATACTCACTGTAATGTTATACTCTCCCCAATCGGCAGAGGCGACCTGTGAACGGTATCTCTCTGCTATAGTCACAGCTTGCTCTCGATCACAATCCGCAAGAATAATGACAAATTCTTCTCCGCCATAACGCGCCACCACGTCCGTGCTCCGTGAC
Organism: Paenibacillus sp. FSL K6-0108; assembly: GCF_045040695.1. Taxonomy (NCBI): domain Bacteria; kingdom Bacillati; phylum Bacillota; class Bacilli; order Caryophanales; family Paenibacillaceae; genus Paenibacillus; species Paenibacillus sp. FSL K6-0108. The sequence continues at coordinate 5,648,253 of NZ_CP150288.1, forward strand.
ACCGATTGCAGCAGGCCTGCCAGATTACCCAGAACCAGATCTCCAATCGGATGTCCATACGTATCGTTGATATGCTTAAAGTGGTCAATATCAACGACCAGAAGGGAGAAGAGACACTGATTTTCCCGGAAGAATGACAGGCTTTCCAGCATTTTATCTTGAAAAAATCTGCGGTTCTTGAGTCCCGTAAGCAGATCCGTCGAGGCCATCGTCTCCAGCTGATCATTCACTTTAATTAGCGCCTGCTGTTTCACCTTATATTCTTCGTGCAGTCGTTCAAGCTCCTTGTTCGCCTCATGTGTTGCTTGATAAAGCTCCTGCAGCTTCGTTTTGGTATTGAGAATATCCTTCTCATGTTCAATTCGCTTACGCATGACAACCACGACACAGTCGATAACGCTTTCATCGTTGCGGATCTGGCGTATCCCGTTCAGGAGAACAGGAATATCCTGCTGATCGCTTGTGCGAAACGAGAAGTACATCTCGTCCACATGCCCATATAACTGAATGTAGGGGTAGAAATACGTATGAAAAAAAAGCTTGTTGGTCACCGACATGGTGGACTCGATATGCCGTCCCAACAGCTCATTGCGTTCATAACCCAGCATGGTCAGCAGGGTTTGATTGATGGAATGAATGATTCCCGAATCAGTGATCGAGAAGTAGCCACAGGGAGCCACATCTAATTGAATATCCATGAAATAATTGCCTGTCCTCTCATTATACTTTACACGCTCTGCATATAGTCTTTAATTAAACGGCTTGTCTCTTCAGGTTGACTCAAATGTGGGTAATGTCCTTTCGCCGTCATCTGTTGAAGCCTGCTATTCTTCAGATGCGCATGCAAGTAATCCCCGACTTCAACCGGAGCAATGCTGTCATCCGAGCATTGAAGAATCAGTGTTGGCACCGAAGCCCGCTCCAATTCATCTCGACAATCCGAGAAAAATGTCACCTCAGCGAATTGCCTCGCAATATGCGGATCTCTCGAACAAAAGCTCTTTTCCAGCTCTTCTGTCAGTTCTTTCCGTTCCGGGTTCTGCATCACGATCGGAGCAAGATAGCTGGCCCATCCGATAAAATTCATCTGCATCATTTCCAGTAACTCATCGATATCACGCCGGTCGAAACCACCGTAATAATTGGGAAGATCATTTATATAACGTGGGGAAGGCCCCAGCATAACGATATGTCTAAAATAGTTGGATGCTTCGATGGAAGCGAGCATGCCAATCATGCTGCTGACAGAATGTCCAACAAATATGACATCTCTCAAGTTGAGCGCTTCCATAATTTCCAGTACATCCTGGGCATATCCTTGAAGATTGCTGTATTTGTCTGCATCATAATAGTTAATTTGAGATTCACCCGAGCCTACATAATCAAATAAAACAACCCGGTAGTTCTCCGTAAAACTCGGTACAATATAGCGCCACATATCCTGATCACACCCAAACCCATGTGCAAACATAATCGTTTGGCTGCCTGTTCCCAGCACATTCACATTGTTACGCACGAGGACGTCAATCGTCATCCAAATCACCTCTCTGAGGTAGTATTCTTTTGCTTTGATCCATCTGGTTATTATATCGGAAATATTTGGGTTATGGATAGGAAATATTAATTTTCATTACTTTGGATACATAAATCATCATGCACACTGTATGCCAAAAGGCCCTCTCATCACGAAAGGGCTCTTTGTTCTTATTTTTTTCATCCTTGGCTATTTTACAGTGAGAATCACACGTTGATAATGCTTCAACTGATGCTCTCCATCATCCTGTACTTCGGCTACGATATGAATTGTATCACCGGATTTAGCATCATCAGGCACAGTGAACATTACAGCATCGGTGTCACTGCCCTCCAATTGAATTGTATCCAGCTTCTCGCCCTTCGCCAGTTCACGATGCAATCCAAGCTGCAGGTCACCCGCCATCTCAGGCTGGACTTTCTCCTCCTGGACGTCGGAATCTTTGTACGTATCTGCTTCAAAATATCTCCACCATTTATAGGTCAGCTGATCCCCATCCGGGTCCTGGCCTTCTGCATGAAGGGTTACTTTCTCGCCCGGGCTGACGGACAGGTCTAATCCTTCCTTAATGGTGAGTGTCGGATTATGGTTGGCACCTTCAAAGGTATCCGCAACAGCCCAATCGGCACGAGCCGCAAAATCATTCTGAATATCGTCAAACCATCTCATCAGAGTGTATTCAGCCTCATATCGTTTGGTATACGGATCGTAATCAAGAACGTTGTTCCTGAACAGCTTGTCATTTACCACACCGAAGCGACCACCCCATCCACCGTAGGAAGGGTCTTCCATACTGCGCAGGCCATTGTCGATCAGATAGAAGAAGGATGGCGAATCACCTTCGGAGATAAAATCGTATTTGTCATACTGCGGATTTTTCTTCAGATATTCAGCACTACCGCGCTGCTCTTCGTCCAGCTCGCCTTCAATCATTTTACCGTCACCCATGGTTGCATACATATCCAACAACTTGCCATGACCATCCAGAATGTTTTTGACCATCCAGTCGCCATGCAGCTTGCTGTTGACTTCCTCTGTATGGAATTTCCACGCATAGGCAAAATGCCAGAAGTTCGATTGATCGTTCAGAATGCGAATGTCCGGCCAATTTTTTGCAATATAGTCGTTATAGCTGTCATCCTGATCGAGGATAATGTATAGCACCAGTTTATCACTGACCTTTTTGCGAATCGTTTCCCACTCCGCGGTGTCCTTGTACTTTTCTTCAATCGATTTCAGTGCTCTGGCTGTTGTATTCGTACCGCCCCAGGTCTGCACAATCAGATCTCTGGAATCATCGTCGAGGAAAAGCGTTTCGAGAAATTCGGAACCTTCCGTTTCTTTCGCCATCTCCCCTTTGTCGGAGATATTACCGATTTTGGTCATCTTGCGAAGCTGCTCCGGCTCCGGATATCCCGATGCATGTTTGGACAAGTTGGGATAGATCTCACCATAGGCATCAATCATATCGTACACCCACTGTGTACCTGTCCAGCGGAAAGGTTGAATTCCTGCTTCCTCGTCGCCTGCATAATGATACACTGAACTGGTCAGCACAATGCCCGCCAGATCCATTTCATTGGAATATAACAGAAAACGAATAACCGAGTTCATATCATCCACTTCACCATCGGTTGTAATCACCGTTCTGGCTTTGGTTGCGGAATGATCTGCCGTTTCTGCAGGTTCATTTTGTTCCTGTTCTGTCGTCTTGTTCGGCGTTTCAGTAGCCGTTTGCGGTGTTTTGGATGTGCATCCACTGACAATCAGAACCATACTGAGGCAGCCAGCCGCCAAAACGTTTAACCATTTTCTTGTACTCATGTTCGTGATGCTCCCCTTTCTTGTGTTGCACGCGATGTGATTTGGGAATGTCTGCGAGGTTGGCCTGCTACTTAATATGGACCTTAAAATGCAAAAAAACCCAAACATCAATATGAGCTGGACGGAGTCCACACATATCGACATTCAGGTTTTGCCTGCCAAAGCAGTAACAATCCTCATTTGAGAAAAAGTATAACATGTTCGCAGTTTAATGTAAACGTATTCAATATTAAGTATATCAATTGATCTACACATTTACACGAGAACGGAGAGGACAGAAATAACCTGAAGAAGCGGAGCTAAAAGCTTTCTGAAAGAAAGCTACATCGAAAGCATACGCTTCGCCTTTATTCCCGGATTTTCACCTTTAAAAGAGGAAATCAAAAAAATCTGGGGATAACAGCGATCGGAAGGTTGTTCTGTCATCGGAGTGGCAAGTGTAAATATTCTTTAGTTCAATTTATATAACCAGGGTGTAAGCTTTTCCCATTTTGATATATGATTATGCTTATGACTATAAGGGAATGTAACTGCTTGAAAACAAGCCTAATACAAGGAGGAATCAGCCACCGATGGAACAGCTAAATGCCGCCCTCATCCGTTTGGTAGAGCAACAAGACTTATATAATGAAGCATATGGACTTTTCAAAAATCATGATCTGCGTCCTCGTGAACAACACCGCCTGCCGGAAGTGGATGAACGAATCCCGCTCTCTCCAGAGCTTCAATATCTGTACAGCCACTACGAGATGATGGATGAACTGGCCAAAGGCACACTCAAAATGAAAAGTGCAGCCGTCGAGATCGGTGATGCGGCTCTGCTCTTCTTTGTTGCACCTGAACATCTCCATCGTCAGCAACTAGGTCACCGCTGGATCGGCATGAACGAACCTTATGAGGAGTCAGCCTCTTGGCCAAAAAATCATGTCGTCATCGCGAATTTTAACGATGATCCATTAATTGTTGATACAGCTGCACCGGACTCACCGGTATATGCGGCTTTTGCAGGTGAAGAACCTCAACTTATTGCTGATTCATTAACAGACTTTTTTAATGCACTCGCCATCCTGATTGAAGCTGCACGGGCCTATGCCGGGGAATTGATGGACGAGGAAACGTATGAAACCAAACCCGAATATCTGGAGCATGTTGAACCTATATTGAATGATGTACTGGGAGAAGAGCATACTGCACATTTATTCGAGTATTTGTCATTTCGTTAGAAGTAAAGGATCACAAGATACGGAGGGTTGAATCATGATTTATGTTGCTCTGCTTCGTGGCATTAATGTGGGCGGGAATAACAAAATCAATATGAAGCAGTTAAAAGAAACGTTTGAACAAGCGGGATTGCTGGGTGTGGTCACATACATCAACTCAGGCAATATTATTTTTGCCGACCATCAGGAACGCATGGATGCGAATACGGAATTATCCCAGATTCTTGAACAAGCCATAGCTGTCGATTTTGGCTTACAGATCAAGGTGATGGTACGTAATCTGGACGAAGTCCGGACCGTTATTCAAGCACTGCCGGAGAACTGGACGAATGATGCCACAGCCAAAAGTGATGTCATGTTCCTCTGGGATGAGGTGAATGACGTTTCAGTTCTGGACAAACTGCCCATGAAACCGGAAATCGGTACCTTGCTGTATGTTCCAGGAGCCATTTTATATTCCGTCAGCAAAGAACTTGTCACCAAAAGTGGTATGAACAAGCTCATAGGCTCCAAGGTCTACAAATATATGACGGTCCGGAACGTGAACACCACCCGCCAGATTTACAAGCTGATGCAGGCAGCGGCAGAGAAGTAATGTGAATCAGCCGGGATCATGCTACGCGCTTTGTGATGAAACTGAGGTCATCCAGCGAACAAGAAATGGACTGTACATGTCCATATCAAACCCGTTAAATGATGATGTAAAAAAATCCCCGGGCTAAGCGCCCCGGGGAATAACATCAGAAGCGTCTCCTGCTGGCTGACTGCCATGAGGGAGGAATAACGTTCCTATATTTACATGTGTCAGTCAATCTGAATGCTTTTGCGGCTGTGATCTTCGCCCGGACGTTTCGGAATGTCGAGCTTCAGCACGCCATTTTCCAATCTGGCCTTGATGTTTTCCTCATCAATATGCTCCACATAGAAACGTCGGATAAATTCACCTGAACGTCTCTCTTGCCGAATGATTCGATTCGTATCATCCTTCTGCTCAGTCATTTCATTCCGTTTGGCTCGGATGATCAGTTCATTACCTTCAACGTGAATATCTATATCCTCTTTGGCGATGCCGGGAAGCTCGGCTTCTACCAGATATTTGTTTTCTTCCTCTCGAATATCGGTCCGAAATGGCTGTAAGCCAGTTCCGAATGGAGAGAGGAATGGAGACTCAACCATGTCATTGAAGGATTTCAGCATGTGTCCGAACAGGTCTTCATTTCGTTTGCGAAACGGAATCAGATCAAACATCAAAATCAGCTCCTTATGTGTGGTTGGTTTAGTTGTTGCTTACATGTCTTATTATAAGAGCGACCCCAACATTGCTCAAAATTCGTTAAAGCTCAAAAAGAACGATTTTTCCACGCCACGATTCATTCCCTTAAAATAGATTCTGCTTTCTTTTATTTTGACCTTTTTTGACCTTCTGGCTTTATCTGACTATAATGCAGAACGTATGGCTTCCTTTGCCTTCGCTGGACCAGATTGATCTTTTCTAATGCCCAGCATAATAATACCCATGATTAGAACCAACAGGGCTATCAGCATGAACGGAATATGTTGATCCACCTGATACAGCGTTGTGGTCAGTAAAGGGGTTATCACGGCAGATATGCCTTGAATCGCTGCAACCAATCCGGCTGCGCCACCTTGCTGTTCTTTGCTGACCGAAAGAGAAGCTCCTGCCATGAAACCAGGCATCATCAGACCCGAGCCCATGCCGAACAGGAAGAAGGAGAGATAATAGACAACCAATTGACTGGAGATCAGAAACAATACCATGCTTGCGAGCAGAAAAAGGGACCCGAGCAAAATCATCGGCCGCGGCTGCCATTTCAACCACTTCATCTGGATCACCTGCATGATCAGCATCGCAGCTCCGGAGAACATGAGTCCGAAGGAGACCATTCTGGCTGTAGCTCCTGGAGATAATGCGAGCTGATCCTGAAAATAAAACCCACCGACAACCTGTAACGTCATAATGCCCATCATTGTAACCAAACCAGCAGCAAGATACATCCGCAAACCGCGTTGGAGCGGGTTAACCTTGGGCGCTTTCTCCTGAATGACCGGCTTGGCAGCAGGAATGAGCAACAAAGCGATAATAAACGCCACTACCGCAATAAAAATACCAAAATAAAGCGGCCACAGCAGCCCGATTATGGTAAAAGCACCTGCAATCGCAGGGCCAAATACAAGTCCCAGCCCATTGGCGGCACTAATAATCGCCATCCCGCTTCCCCGCTCTTCCCCTTCCGTCACATCGCCCATATATGCCTGAGAAGAGGATAACACTGCCGGAATGAACATACCGATCAAGCTCCGCGTTACAATGAGAAGGGTTAACAGCAGGCCTCCTCCGATCCACGCATTTAATCCACTATACATCGCCAATGCAAACAACGCACAGCTTATGGACATGCCTATGAATCCAATCAATATGATGGGTTTTCTGCCTTTCAGATCACTGAATCTGCCCCATACCGGACCCATTACAGCCATGGCGATGGACCCGAGTGAAATAATGAGCCCGGAATGACTTTCTTTCATCCCCAGCTCACGAATAAGCGGCGGCATAATGGGAGCAATAAGCATAAGACCCAACATGGCTGCAAATACGCTAAAAAAGATACTTCCTCTAATTCTGTTCACGCTCATACACTCCTTTATTTTTCAGTACAGTAACCACTGTACCTGGAGTATATAAGGTTGAAAGAATCTCGACTGCCTCCATACGGAACAATTAACGGTTAGACGGATTATTAATATATTTTTTTCATTTCCGATGGCTTCACACCGAATTTGCGATAGAATTGCTGGGAAAAGGCACTGATATTGCTGTAACCAACTGCGATCGCTGCCTCAGTGACGTTGTTCTCTTGGCTGCGCAGCAATTTCATGGCGTTGTCGAGACGAATCTGACGCAAATATTCAAAAACGGTAGTGCCGAACAGCGCTTTGAAGCCTTTTTTCAATTTGAAATCATTCAGACCCACCTGTTTGGACAACGCCAGCAGGGATGGAGGGTCCACCATACAGGCCTCCATAATCTCCCGGGCGGTATGCAGCTTCCGTATATCCTCTCTGGAGAATCCTAAAGGGATAGGTGCCAGATCAAACAGCTGAATCATAAACCGATTCAATATCTCCAAAGCGGTTGCTTCCATCATCAAAGATGATCTAAAGGGGTTGTTCAATTCCCCAATCAGACTGTCAATCATCGTTCGTATTCTGTGATCCAACTGAAATACGATGGGTTTGAAGACACGATGCCCCAAAATGTCCTTGAACCGAATGCATTGGCTTGTTGCCAATTGTGCACCCGCATAATTGAACAACGAGATCGGAATCCCGAGAGCAAAAGAAGTATAATTCTCCTGTGCAGGTGGATGGAACCAGGCTTCAAAATCACGAATCATAAGGAGCGCTCCCTGTCCAGTAGACAGCGTATATTCCTGACCGGATATGTCTACATAACGCGCACCTGACAATGCAAACTGCAGCTCAATGATGGGAATATTCGACGCAAAGAATGTAGGACACGGCTCACTATAATTAATCTGAGAATACACAATTTCGATACCACTATACGTGGTTACCCTTTTGATACTCCCACTGCCTGCTTTAGCAGAGAGCAGGTACGTATGTTCATCGTGCTGACGGAATGGTTCCTGCGTTAAGTAATGCTGGTATACAACGGCTAACGCATCAGAGCCCATGAGTTTTCACCTCGCCTGTATTGATCATGATCCTCGAAAAGGAATGGATTCAATCTTATTGAGAACTATTCTCAATTAATTTTACCGCAATTTTCCCTTTTCGACCAGTCCCATGACGAGATCGTTACCCTTCATATTGAAGCTGTCGTCCCAAGGGTCATTTTCACATTTTTTTCGCGTAATAATTGAATAGAAAGATGCCCAGCCCAATTTGAAAAATGAAAACACTCGCCAGTACAGTCACGACAATCGGTTCTACACCGATTAGACTAAATAGCACGGTTACGGCCATCAGAATATAAAAAATAGTAATGTTTGTTTTCCAGCCTGCTTTTTCCTTCAACCGAATGGTGCGTTCATCTTGAACATCGATCTCCTTCTGTCTCAATCGCTTAGCATACATTGCCTGATTAGAAGACTTGTTCATCCATATGGAATGCACCGTATTGCCAAGCCCCAGAACCAGAAGCACCGAACCTGAACCGATCAACAAACCCGAGACTCCGCTTAATGCTTCACCTCTCAGAGCAAATCCACCAATACATGTCATAACCAGACCTGCCAATGCCAGTAGTACATGCACCCACTTATTGGTTGCTTTCATCATCCTGCTCCTCCTCGTAAATGAATATTTCTTCGATGCTCATGTCAAAATAACGGGCAATTTTGAATGCAAGAATAATGGAAGGATTGTAACGACCGTTCTCCAATGATCCGATCGTTTGTCTGGACACCTCCAATCTGTCGGCAAGTTCCTCCTGCTTGATTCCATTCTTCTTTCGAATTTCTTCCAGTCTGTTTTTCAATATAATAGCTCCTTCAAAAATGGAAAGTTAACTTTCCGTAAATATATCAAAATTCATTCAACATGTAAAGCTAGCTTTCCATTTCAGGGATTTGTTGTTGATTTCCCGCTATCTCAGCTGTTATTCAGATGAAAATCGTCCCTGTTTACGATTTTACACAACTCACTTTGTGTTTTTACCCTTTCGTAACATTTCATCCCTATACTAAAACAATTGTACATACCATCACACACGAAACGGTAAAGGGGATCTAGAACATTGAAAAAGAGAAATCAATGGCTCGCCGTTATGTCCATGACAGCCATACTCACTACAGGAGCAACAAGCTACACGCCGATGGCCAATGCGGCTAACACACTTGAACCTGCTAACGATCATGTCGTACTGCGAACAGCGATACAAAATATGCAGGGAAAAGTCACTTGGGACGGAAGCAAGCAAAGGGTCGATATTCAGGTCGGAGGCATACAGGCACAGCTCCCGATCGGAACGGCCACAGCCACCATTAACGGTGTAAAAACTCCACTGGACAGCAAAAGCTATATCGCCAATGGAACAACGTATGTATCTCCCAAAACGCTAAAGCTAATCACGAATCAATTGATCCTGAACCAAAATAAAACCGGATTTGAACAGACTGCGGCCTTTCAGATGCCCGGAGGCAAAGCTGAAATATCAGCCTCTACTCCTGATGGTCAACGTCTGTTGGTAACCGAAGCGGACAATGGCAGCATTTCCGTGCTGGATATTGCAGACCTGAATAACATCAACGTTTTGAAGACCGTCAGCTTCCATGACCTCTCCGTCAAAGCGGAAGTAACGAGCGTAACGGTATCCAAGGATGGCAAATACGGGCTTGCCGTGATTCGTACAGGCGATACAAACACTGAAGCCAATAAGGGATTGCTGGCGATTGTTGACCTCACAACCTACAAAACCGTGAAGACGTATGAACTTGGCATCGGGCCAGACTCCATCGCGTTGTCACCTGACGGCCTGCATGCAGTTATTGCCATTGAGGATGAAGAACTTAACAAAGCCGCCGATGAGATTGATTATGCCAATGCGAAGCGTCCAGGCAGCATCATGATTGTATCTTTTGCTGGCGGAAACGTACTTGAAGGTGAGATCACCAACTTGCCGGTAGCCCTGGAAAATGTAGCTGGAGCAAGCTATCTGCATGATCCACAACCAGAGTATGTTGCCATTAGTCCTGACAGCAAAACAGCAGCCGTAACGTTGCAGGAGAACAATGCCATTGCTGTTGTTGATATGGAGACGAAGAAGATCAGCTCGATCTTTTCGCTAGGCACCACTTCACATCAAGCCGATCTGAAAGATGACGGCATTGTCCAATTTACTGAGAGTTTAACCGCTCGTTATGAGCCGGATGGTATTGCTTTCTCTGCTGATGGCAAATACCTGTTGACTGCCAATGAAGGTGATTTGGGCAAGGATGAATTTGACGATGCGGTAAAAGCAGGCGGACGCAATATTGCGGTCTGGGATCTGCAGGGAAAGCGGATGTACGATAGCCAGAACCTCATTGACGAAGCAACGGCCAAGACTGGCTTGTACCCGGATGACCGCAGTCCCAACAAAGGCAGTGAAGTTGAGAATTTGACGGTAGCAACGATCGAAGGCAAGACTTACGCGGCAGTGGCTTCCGAAAGGGCAGATGCCATTTTGTTCTTCGATCTTGCTGATCCGGTAAATCCGGCTTACCTCGGGCTTATCCCCACTGCTGGTGAATCGCCGGAAGGCATCCATCGGGTTAATGGGCGAAGCCTGTTTGTAAGCGCGGACGAGAGCACAGGAACACTTAGTTTTTTCGAAAAAAATAGGGCAAGCAACCTTTAGGTAGAAGGAATTAGCCTCGCAACCATAAATAAAAAGGACAAGAGAGCGTGCTCTCTTGTCCTTTCATTTTACTGACTCCCATATACCTTCCCAACCAAACCGGACTTATTCCCAGAAGAATCGGCCTGCAAATACTTTTTCCGTCAACAGCTTGTACGTTTCTTCAGGCAGTTCTTTCTTCATCTTCGCCATTACCGCTTCCTTGCCTTCGTTATACTGTGAGGACATGCCAATCTCTGCTGTGGTATTGTTTGCATCCAGACGCATGATCGGAGTTTTGGCATCTTTCGTCCAAGGTGTCCATGCCGCCAGGTCAGTCGAGCCACCATTACCCGGGTTACCCGTGTACAGGAACCGTTTCAGGTAAGCTGCCATGGCTTCAGACAATTGCTCACGACCAGGTTTGTTCGTTTCACTGAAATAACCTTCCGGGAAATAGGCTGCTATACCGTCCGCATGCCCTGTATAAAAGTCCATGTCCGCTCCATGTGGTGCGCCAAGCAACGTTTGCAACCGTTCGGAGATGACGCCAGGCTGTGTACCCCATGCAAAACGGTATGCATATACCGGAGGTTGTCCCTTCTCACTCGTCAAACGTTCAGCCACACGCTCTGCATTAAAACCTGCATAAGCCTCGCTGCCGTACTTCAGGGCTGCAGCATACTGCTCAGCCTTGGTCTTATCGGTAAACAGGGTTCCATCGTCAATCGATGGAACAAAGTTCGAATCACCAAAGGCAAATCCGGAGAATTCGGTTTCCAGACTGCCCAGCAGTACAGGCACTTGTGCATAATTACCACTGTTAATGGCGTCAAATCCTTCTTTTGGAATGACTGTACCATCACGGAACAGATGAGGGAACGGCTCCATACGGATCGCCGTGGAACCGAATGCAGTGACCAGCTTGTCCGCAGGCAACTCGCGCAGATAGGTCTCCAGCTGTACCTGAGATTGTTCAGCAATCCATGTCTTGGCTTCTTCATCCGTAGTCGCTTTGCCCTCTGCCACGAGCAACTTTACGAGCGCATTCTCGGACTTCTTCTCTCCATCTTCCGGTGCCGCTGTGGTCAAGCCTCCACTGAAGGCGACGGCTTTCTGGTATAGCCCTTTGCTGAGTGGAGATATGAGGGTTGCGAGAACATCACGGGCTCCTGCAGATTGTCCGGCCAAAGTCACATTGCCCCTGTCTCCACCGAAACCTTCGATATTATCCTGTACCCACTGCAATGCACGGAATGCATCCAGCAAACCGTAGTTGCCGGAATCATCCAGAGCATTGCCGGTTTTCAGCGCCGCGTTTTGAAAGAATCCAAGTGCTCCAAGTCTGTAGTTCACGGAAATGATGATGCTGTTCGTTTTACGCGCAAGCTGTTCACCCTGAAAATCCTTGCCTGATCCGGTCATATTCCCGCCTCCGTGCAGGAACACCATCACCGGAAGTTTCGAGCTGGTTGTATCGGGACGCCAGATGTTGAGGTACAGCGAATCCTCGCTGCCGGCTGTATTTTTACCGGATAACTGCAAGCTGTTCGCAGCAAATTGTTTCGCTGGTCTGGTTTCCGTCCATGCCTCCGGTTCACGCGGAGCTTTCCAGCGCAGTTCACCTACCGGAGGTGCGGCATAAGGAACACCGAGCCAGCCGAGCGTACCGTATTGTTCATAGGTTATGCCATCAATGGCGCCATATTTCGTCTGCTGCAACGTTTGAGGTTTGAATGCCTGAACCTGTTTATGTTTCATCCAGTGCTGCTCCAAGGTCCCGCTGCCATTCTTGAGCTGTGCCTGCAATGCCTGTGCGGTTGCCTCCGCCATCTGGCGATTGGTAAGTTCGCTCGTACCCTTACCTTGAAGCGCCTTCACCCCCTTAACGGATGCATAAGTGGAAGCTTCTCCTTGATTGTAGTCTGTACCTGCTTCATATCCAAGTACCTTCAGCAGCATTTCGGCATATCCTTCCGTTGTCAACGGTGCATTAGGTTCAAAACGTTCGCTTCCTGCTGCAATTCCAGACAGATACGGATGCAACTTCAAATACCCAACCACCGGTTGCAGCAGCTTGCCTGCTTGTGCAGCATCTTCATACGTATCCGTACCGTTGTAGGCGAGTGCCTCCTGTTCCAAACCTGATAGACGCAAGTAGAGCACGGCAGCCTGTATACGGGTTGCCTTTTTGTTCAGATAAGCTTCATTAACGCCCTGACCATTGCCACGAATCAGCTGGGATTGAATCAGTTTGTCCATGGCTGTGGAAGAAGCGGAACCTGACATTCCGGCCGCATACGCAGGCAGACCTGATACACATAAACCCAGAATGGTTGCTACGGCAATCGTACGTTTGATGGTTTTCATGTCATAAATCTCCTCGCTCTCTAATAGTGTGTGATGGAATGAATCAGGCGTATTTCATATAAAAAAACCTGAATCAAAGGCAAACAGACATCGCTTAACGCGGTCTTCTGCCCTCAATCCAGGTTTTGCCTGCAATCAGTAACAACCCTGAGGATTAATGAGGTTAGATCCATTTTTCAGTTGTAAACGCAATTAATAGTTTGATAATGAAATCATAAACGAATGAACCGGTACAGGTATTGCCCGAGAGATTGGTTACAACCCTGTTGTTATGGAGATGTTAGCACGAAATGAAAGCGCTAGCAATATTTTTTAATCATACTCATTATGAACTCCACTAGGGACCCGAAGTAAAGAGCCACCCATGACTAGGAAGTGATCCCTACATGGATGGCTCTTTTGAATGAAGCACGATTAATCAAACGTTCGTGCCAATCTTTCCAGCAGTTCCACGGCCGAAGCCAATACCGCTTCATCGATATCGAATTCCGGGTGGTGATGTGGGGCAGGCAGTTCGCTGCCAACAATCATATACGTAGCCTTGCCTCCTTGCTCCTGCACCCGCCGGATCATATAACTGGCATCCTCACTGCCAAGTGCGGCACTATCGGAAATGACCTCGGCACAGGTGAACCCGGCGATTCCTTCCGCTTCCCGTACCACAAGCTCTGCAAGTTCCATATCACACCGGATGGGGATTGCGCCGCCGATCACCTCCACTGTTGAGCTTAACTCATGCATTGCTGCGCTGTGCTCAATGATCTGCCGCACCCGCCGCTCCAATTCCCGGTTGGTCTCATCGTTCGTAGAACGCGTCTCAATGACCATGCGTGCCTGTTCGGCAATGATATTCGCTCCCGTTCCCCCTTCCAGAATGCCCACATTAATGCGGGTATCTGCCGAACTGAAGCGTGGCAGCGCATGAATATTCAGCAACGCCGTAGACGCACCAAGCAGCGCATTACGTCCTTCCTCCGGTGAAGCGCCCGCATGGGAGGATACACCTGTAAAGCGGGCTTCCAGTTTAGTCGTTGCCAGGAATCCGGCAGACGCCCCTCTGACATGACCTGAGGGTACGCCGGTACCGAGGTGCATGCAGAACAGACGATCCACCTGTTCCAACATCCCTTTTTCCACCATCGCATAGGCACCACGCACACCCTCCTCGGCAGGCTGGAACAACAGCCGGACTTTCCCGGCAAATTGTCTGTCACTCAAACGTTCCGCAAGCGCCAAACCGATCGCTGTATGCCCATCGTGCGCACAGGCATGCATGAGGCCTTCATGCGTTGAGCGGAACTGCCCGGCCGTTGGTGCATGCTTGTCCAGCCCGCTTTCACGAATTGGCAGTGCATCCATATCAAAGCGAAACGCTGTTGTGGGTCCTTCCTGCAATCCCTCCAGTTCTGCAACAACGGCGGTAAACCCGCCACGCATCTGCTGCACAATCGCCGGATCTGCACCTTCACGGATCGCCCGCTGGTAGGCATCATCCAGCACTTCCGGTTTGGGCAAGCCTCGCCGGGAGGTATCGTCAATTGCATTCTTTCCATAAGTCACCTGGTACCCCAGTTCCGTTAACATGTGCACCACTTTTGTCGCTGTACGGAATTCGGTGAATCCAAGTTCGGGATGTTGATGCAAATCTCTGCGAAGCGCGATAATATCGATCATTACTTTTTACCCCTCTCTCAACTCTTTCTGCTTTCCAATCTCTCTATTTCCTATAATCTTGCGTTGACCCCTGGACCGAGCGGCAGATTGAAGACGTACCACAGAATAACCATGACAACCCAGACGGAGAAGAATGCAATGGAATATGGCAAAATCAATGAATAGTATGTGCCCAGCTTCGCATCCTTGCGATACTCCTGCAGAAACCCGACGAACAACGGTACAAAGGGCGATACCGGCGCCAGTGGAATGATTACCGAATCCGATACCCGGAAAATGACCTGCGTGAATGCCGGATGGAATCCGAGCAGCATCATCATTGGAATGAATACCGGGGCGAGAATGGACCAGATCGCAGATCCGCTCGCAATAAACATCGTCAGCAGGGCGGACAGGAAAATCAGTCCGATCACGACCGGAATGCCGTTAATGCCTGTTTTTTCAAGCAGATCGGTAATGGTGAGTGCCAGAAACTTACCCATGTTGCTCCAATTGAACATCGCCACAAATTGGGACAGCGGGAAAACCATTACGATAAATCCGGCCATCGTTTTGATCGGCTCAATGAGCAGTTTCGGCAGATCGTTCTGGTTTTGGATTACTTTGAGTTTAATGCCGTATGTCAGTGCCACGGTGAAGAAGAACAGTAAAATGACAGGTACGATCCCTGCAAGGAAAGGTGACCCCATTACACTTCCCGTTTCCGGGTTGCGGAGCACCCCATTCGAAGGAATAACCATGAACGCGATTGCAGCGATAAAAATGAGAGCAGCGATTCCGGATGCACGCAGTGCCCGGTTCTCTTCCAGCGTAGGGGCTTCCAGCTTGTAGACACGCTCTCCTTCGTAGCGTCCAAGACGGGGTTCCAGGAATTTGTCAGTCATGAAACCCGCTGCGAGGGTCAGGACAATCACAGAGGCAGACATAAAGTACCAGTTATCCAAAACCGTAACGCCCACGTTCGGATCAACCGAAGCAGCAATCTCGGTACTGATGCCTGACAGCAATACATCCGTAGTCACAATCAGCATATTGGCTGTGAAGCCTGCGCCAACCCCGGCAATGGCGGCAATCAATCCAGCAACTGGATGTCTGCCTACGGCGAGAAAGATCAACGCTCCGAGTGGAGGCATGATGACAAGCGCTGCGTCTGAGGACACATGACTGAAGAAAGCGATGAAAATGACAAGATAACTGGCATAGCGTGCAGGTACCCGAACGGCCATTTTACGCATAACCGCTTCCAGGAGACCCACTTTCTCAGCCAGACCAATCCCCAGCACCAAAGCCAGAATCGAAGCCAGCGGTTTGAAATCGGCAAAGTTCTTGACCACATTCGGCAGCAGCCATTGAATTCCCTCCCGGCTCAACAGGTTCTTAACCTGAACCTTCTCCCCATCAATCGGATTGTGTGCTGTCGCATGAAAGAAAGATAACACCAGTGTGGCAACCATCAGCGCAACAATGAGATAGATAAACAATAAAAACGGATTGGGTAGTTTGTTCCCCATTTTCTCTACCCAACCAAAAAGTCCTGTGTTCTCCTGCCTGTCAGCTTTCACCATGCAAATACCCCCTGACTGTGATGGAACTGCCTTTCGGTGGACTGAACATGCGGATGAAGGTCATGTCCTCGTGAGCAGTTATTAACGAACATTTAACGATAATGTCGTAATTTTAGGACATTATATAATTAACACCACATAAAACTCAATACCTATGTGATGTATTTTGACACAAAAAAATAAAAAAACCGATCAGCAATCCTTATCACACTGTCCACCCCAGATGGACATGAGACATAGGGTTGCATAATCGGTATACTTGTTCATATTCGATGTTCGATAATCTAACACAAAAGACGATAACGGTTGCTTGGCCGTCCCCGGCGGGTATTCAGCTCATTTCCAGTAATTTCGGCCAGGGAAAACGCGGTGAGGCTGCCCATAATGCGCTGTACGTGCCTGATGGTCATTGACAATCCTGAAGCCAGTTCACTGGCTGTAAATTCTTCTTTGCCCATTCGACGTATGTATGCCTTTATTTTCTGGAATGTGCGGATGCTAACTCCTGCCTTGTTCAATTGTTCCAGCAATTCGGTATCACTTGAATACGTCTCGTAGGACAATTCATGGTCCTCGCCTGCCGCCTCCACAATCGTACCATCCGTCTCATAGATAATGATCCGCCCCGCCTCGTCGTCCTTGGCATATTGAATAGCCTTGCGGGCATGCCGTTCGGCATCAAACGCAGTCTCTCCGAACCCGATTCCCGCGAAAGAAAGCAAGTCCGTATCCAGCTCCAGCTGGTGCATCGTCGCATGCAGCGAGTCCATATTACGGGCCATTCCGCCCCTTGATCCGTACATCAGGTATCTTCCTGTGCCATCCTGGTGAAGAGAACCATCGATTTGTTCACAATGCTGGAGCAGGACACTCTTGATCTTCAACTCCATATGTTGCAGCTGATAACGCTCAGTTGATTGTTCTCCTGCCTCATGCAGCCGGTCGATCTCGATCATAAGCACACCGATCTGACTGTCCTTGAATGCGGAGCTGCGAATCTGTTCAATCAGCATGCGAACGGCCTGCACCGTCTCTAACTTGGTCGAGTCGATTTTGAAGACTGGAACCCCTCTCTCGAAAAGTCCTTCATATACTGCATACAGGCATGTAATCGCTGCCTTGGTGTGCCCTTCCTGCCAGTGACGAACGTGGAATTCGATCATTTCCTGTACATCATAGTCTATAGAAAACACGTATTTGCGCAACTGCTCCTCCGAGAAATTCAGCTCTTCCAGGCTGTCCATCAGCCCCCAGCTCTCATTGTCAGTCATATCAATAGAGATGTCTTTCACGGGGCTGTCCAATGTATAAACGGCTTGGAGCATTGCTTTGTATAAACTGGCCCCTGTAGGCGGACAGTAGATGGCATGTTCTTTTTCATGCAACACGGCTTGGGCTGTCAGATAGGGAATCGGACCCGTAAACACCCACCCATGTACATTCTCTCGGTTCCTGGCAATAATGTCCCCCGTTTCCCTGGCGTGTTCATACGGGTATAGCTCAAAGCTCGCCCCCAGATTCTGCTCGTGCAAAGCACGCATGGTACGCTCGATGGACGGCTTCGGCCCAACAATTCCGATACGGTAATACATTCGCACACCTCCTTGTCCACACTCCGCTTCTTCAGACACATATTTCAATACAAAAATCATACCGAACTGAAGTTCCGCTGTAAACCTCTCCATAAACAACCAGTGTAAAGCCTAATATATACAGAACGGTTCCAACCTTACTCATCTTCATTTTTTTGATTCGATTCCTTCCCCCTAATCGTAAACTTTACATTTAGTTAATCCAGTGCATACGCTCACTTATCATTCATTGTATACACTGGGTTTTGGATACCAAACTATACATAACATTAGGAGGATGTGTTCATGTTAAACCGATTCAATACCCGTGCGGCCAAAATGATGCTCGCGGTAACGACGATTGTTACGGCTACGCTGGGAGGCAGTAGTGCAGCTTGGGCTGTGGAAGACACCATCTCAACACCTTCTAGTTCACCAATCAAAAATGTCATCATACTCATTCCTGACGGTATGGCTAACGATGCCACCGCTCTGGCCCGTTGGTACAAAGGTTCCTCTCTTACTCTGGATTCCATGGCTAGTGGCATGGTTCGGACACATTCTGCAGATGCGCCGATTGCAGACTCGGCCCCTGCGGGAACTGCCTTTGCTACAGGTCACAAATCACATACAGGATATGTCGGAGTGCTGCCGGATAAAGCCACGATGCCTGGACAAAAAGCCATCGCCCCAGGGGATGCCAAAAAACCGGTCGCTTCGATCCTGGAAGCATCCAGACTGGCAGGCAAAGCAACTGGCATCATTGCAACATCTGAAATTATGCACGCTACACCTGCCGACTTCTCGGCTCATTATCCGGATCGTAAAAACTATGATGCGCTGAGCAAACAGCAGGTCTATAACGGCATGGATGTTGTTCTTGGCGGAGGAAGCAGTTATTTAGAGCCTGCTGGACGCAAAGATGGCGAAAACCTGGTATCTTCCATTAAAGCACTGGGCTACGACTATGTAACGACTCCGGCAGCGATGAAAGCTTCCACTTCAGGCAAGCTGTGGGGCATGTTCGCCCCTGCAGGCATGGCCTATAACATGGATCGTGATCCAGCGAAGCAGCCTAGCCTCGCCGAGATGACTTCTAAAGCTATTGAAGTTCTGTCCAAAGACGAAGACGGCTTCTTCCTGATGGTTGAAGGCAGCAAAGTGGACTGGGCAGCGCATGCCAATGATCCAATCGGTATTATCAGTGATGTGCTGGCATTTGATGATGCCGTGAAAGTAGCCATGGATTTTGCCAAAAAAGATAAAGAAACCGTCGTTGTCGCAGTCACGGACCACCAGAACGGTGGATTGACTATCGGTAACGCCTCCACTACAGGCACTTACGATAAAGAGCCGTTGTCCACATTTATCGGACCTTTAAAAAAGGCCAAGCTGACAGGCGAAGGCGTTGAGTCCAAGCTCAATGCCAAACGTACCAATATCAAAGCTGTGATGAAGCAATACTATGGCATTACCGACCTGACTTCCGAGGAAATCGCGGCCATCAAAGCGGCCAGCCCGGGAAGCCTCAATTATGCGGTTGGACCGATGATCAGCAAACGTTCCGGCATTGGCTGGACTACGGGTGGACATACGGGCGGAGATGTTGTGCTTTATACGTACGCTCCGAATAATGATCGACCTTTTGGTGTCATCGACAACACGGATGTTGCCAAATATATGGCACGCGTGCTGGACCTTGACCTCGATAGCGTGAGCAAACAATTGTTTGTGCCCGCAAAACAGGCTTTTACTGCCAAAGGAGCAACGTACAAGCTGGATCTGACAGATGCCAAAAATCCGAAGATCCTTGTAACCAAAGGCAGCACCAAGCTTGAACTGCAAATTTATAAAAATATCGCGCTCGTTAATGGCAAAAAGACTACCCTGGATGGTGTTATTGTCTACAATGGCGTAGAAGCCTTTGTTTCACAGGATGCGATTGATCTGATTCAATAAAAAAAGTGCCCGCTCATTGAACGGCACTCTTAACTAAACTGTCCAAGAAAATTGTTGGGCAGTTTTTCGATTTCACTTTTAAGTGCAACTTTTATATACAAAGGTAACGTGTATGGTAGGCCCACGCACAAGCTTATCGTATAATAAGCATAACGTTGATAAATATGACGCAAAAAAGGAGAGACTCAAGATGTTGATCAGATTAAACTGGATCACACTGCGGGTACGCGATCTGGAAGCATCACTCCGCTTCTACCACGACATGCTCGGGCTGCCGATTCAGCGCAGATTCGAAAGCCGTGGACGGCAGATTGCCATGCTGGGCCCAGAAAATGAAACGAAGCTGGAACTGATTGAGGGCAGCGAAACCACTCTCAAGCCAGAGGCCGGCGTTTCAATTGGCTATGAGGTAAGGTCACTGGACGAAGCTATGGAGCAGCTCGCTACATTAGGCATCCCGATTGCACGAGGCCCCGTCCAGCCCAATCCGCATCTGCGGTTTATTTACATTGCCGACCCAGATGGCTTCGAAGTGCAGTTGGCCGAACATGCATGATTAAGGCTCGAGCATGATGGGGAGCGGTTCCAAATAAGTGTACGTTTCAGGATGACTGACCTGTTGTGTGTGGAGTCAAACCTACACGCACACCCCACATAGGACGGCGTCAGCGTGCTGTTGTACAAGTTTACAGCTTCATCCGACGCATTAGCGGTACACCCACGCGATTCAAAAGCCGTTCAAGCAGCAGCCAGCACCAACGTCTGCTCATTGGCAGATGGCGCTCATACACAGCGGAATACTCGAAATTGGGCACAGCCCCACGGTTGCGCTTGAACTGCGCAGCACCAGCACTCTCATGCAACAGATGGCCGTTCTCACGGGCCTGTCTAATCAGGCAAGCTGACAGCATGCGGTACAGCCCGATGGATTGGGGTAGCGCCGTATCGTAACCGAACAACGGCGTTGTCATCACCCCATTTCGACAGAAGTATCCCATAACCGCATCTATACGCCCTTCCTTCCGCAGACCATACAGGGCCAGCGCTCCAGAAGCTTTTGCTGTGGCGATGAACTGTTCACTGAATTGCGGATTATCATAAGAGTATTTTTCAAGGTATAGCAGCTTGTACAGCTCCGCAATTCGTGGAATATCTTCCTCCGTCAGATTCGCTTCGGAAACGAATTCATATCCGTGCTTGGCCAATAATTCGTAATCCCGCTTCAGCAGCCAGCGCGACTTCGCATTACCAAAATTCGGGTCATTCGGCTGGTACAGATAGATTTGACGGCTCGGAATCAGTTGACAACCTGCTTGCTTCAGCTCTTCCGTCAGATCAGAGTGAAGCCCGGGGCACAAGGAGCGAAATACGACGGCATGCTCAGGATAACGCTCCCTTACTGCTGCAAGCAGACAAACCGCCTGCTCTCCTGACATGGCTGGATACAGGTTTGTTGAGAACAGCCAGTTGTTGACATGTACAACCTTGTTTATTTGTGAATGCCGCATTCCCCACCCCACCACACTGAGCAGCGCGGAGAGCCCTTTTTCCA
Organism: Paenibacillus sp. FSL K6-0108; assembly: GCF_045040695.1. NCBI lineage: Bacteria > Bacillati > Bacillota > Bacilli > Caryophanales > Paenibacillaceae > Paenibacillus > Paenibacillus sp. FSL K6-0108. The sequence goes on from NZ_CP150288.1 coordinate 5,669,883, forward strand.
GTAATGGTTTCTGAAGCAGTATCAACTCCTGCTTGGCATACCGTACATAATGCGTATAAGGCGAACAAACGTAAGAATTTTCATACTCTGCCTCATTTACCGTCAACGGAAGCACAAGATCGTCGATCCGTGCGATAAGCAGGTTTGTGCTTACATTTATCATGAAGCCCCGCGTCCCTTGCAACATCAGGGGTTCCAAATATGCTCTTGCATATCTGCCGTCCCCGGTGTTAGGCCAGTCCATATCTTCAAACGAGTTCCGATCATAGAAGCGAACGCGACTACCGCAATTTTCATTCGTCGTTTCATCTGTCTGGTCGCATCTCGCCTCCTTTTGTTCCGTTATTCCAATCTTCACGTTCTGCTCCCCCACGAGATAATATTGGCGCTTCATTGATAAATATCGTTCTGCCTCCTTATGTAAGTAAAGAATCTCGTTCTCTCCAACGTTTTTATGTATTCCTATTCCTCCCATTATAGTGGGCCTGGATGAACATCCACAATGATTTCGTTGTTAACAGCCAGAGATAGATCATCCCATCCAAAAAAACAACCAAGCCTGCCCCCACATTATGCTTGGAGACAGGCTCAGTAACTGAACTTCGAATATCAACTGGTGTAATCAGGTGAATCCGATGCAGAAGGCCAGCTTCTGCCTTGCTTTATTTTACAGCGTATCCGTTGTAGAACGTACCTCGTTCTTGTCCGATACCAACTCGCTCAGGTCCACAATCAGTTGCTCTAATTCTCCGAAGCTGTCCACCATCTTCTGGGTCAGATTGCGCTGTTCTTCCATACTGGCAAGAATTTCTTCCGTTGCAGCACTCGATTGCTGGGTCACACTTGAAATTTCTGAAACCTCATTAACCACTTTTGTAGAAGATTCTCTCATGGTGACTGAACTGCTCTCGATATCTGCGGCCTGATTCAATACTTGCTGCGAATTGCTGTTGATCGTACGGAAAACCTCTTCTGCCGTTTCAACACTGTCTTTCCCTGCTTGCAAAGCGAGGCGAATGCGTTCGAATCGATCCGTCAACGCCTGAGTCTGTCCTCTCAAACGGAACAAAATGACTGCAATATCATTAGCCGATTGACCCGAGTGTTCCGCCAGCTTGCGAACTTCCTCCGATACGACTGCAAACCCACGTCCATGCTCTCCTGCACGTGCTGCTTCAATCGCTGCATTAAGCGCAAGCAGATTCGTCTGATTTGCAATATCCGAGATGCTGTTCAGCATTAGAGACATGGACTCACTTTCCTCGTTAAACTTGCTCATATCGCTGGCTGTGGTATCAATCGTTTCATACAGCTCCTGCATCTGAACATTCAGTTGATCCATCTGTGAACTGCCTGTTTCCGTGCTCGTTGCCATGCTCGCAGACAGTTCTTTCATCTGATGCGAGTAGGAAGCTACATCGCGTATATGTTGATCCGACAAGGACAAGGACTCTGAAATTTCAGCCACACTGGTGGCCTGGAATTCGACCCCTTTGGCCACCTCGCTGAATCCAAGCGTCACTTCATGGGTAATGGAGCCGGTGTCGGTTACTTTTTGCTTCAGTTGGTCCGTATAACGAGATAGGCCCTCTACAGATTCTTTGACCCTTACAAGCATGGTTTCCACTCTCATTTTGGAATGCTCCACCTCTTGCCAACGGGCTTCGCTATCCCAAAAGAGCCTTTGATTTAACTGGGAAACCATCATCAGAATAGCTCCGGTAAGTGCAAACAATCCTACATCAACAATATGGCCAATAAACTCCTCGGAGCTCTTTGTCTCCACCAGAACAACCTGAAGAATACTAATGGCAAGCAGCACGAGAAATCCGGTTGTGAACAGTTTCTTGTCAGGATAGAGCAATAACACTGAAGTGATAACCAGACTTAAAGTGATGTTAACACTTCCCCAGCCTGCATAAACTCCACAGACCGTAATCAGGAGTGTACACAGCCACGGGATCACATGGATATATTTCTTTTTGATGTTTGCGTAGGTTACCCAACCCGCGAATAAAATAGCTACCCCATTCGAAACGAGCAGCTTGGGTTCCAGAAAGGCCAGACCAAAACCGATGGCAATAATAACCCACAGGATGATACAGATCAGCTTGTTCCTTTTCCAGATGATTTCATCATAACGATTCATGAATTTCCCGTCCTTTTTATCAATTAAATACCATGGCGAAACATTTTCTGTACTATCATTTATCAGTCTATGGTCCTTGCTTATGAACGAATCGCAAAATCCTAGGGCTTTGTTATAGTACATTAGGTCTTCATAAACATGAAAACACACTTAATGTATATCGGATTTTTATTATAAATTTTTAATATATGAAGGAATATAATATGTACTAATATTTCAGATAATTTATTTGGTTTTCTTCATAGTAAAAACCCGCATCAGGGATACGGGCTTTTACATGCTAATCCATTCAATCCACATCATCATTGGGGACCATGGCTTCTAATCTGTTATTCCAGAAGGAGATCAGCTACCTTTTATTTCCCAAACACAAGTGTGGTGTTAGACGAACCTGCATACTTGGTGACAAACTCGCGGGCATAACTGGCTGTCTGCACTTCATAGCTGTAGTTGGTGCTTGGTCTCCAACTCGTTTTGGGAGAAGACGGGCTGCTTAGCGCAGGTGTACTGCCTGTATCTGTAAATTCACCGTTTCCTTTATCGTCCAGAATTCCGCCTTTTTCAGCACCTGCGCCGAAATAATTGTTTTCGGAATAAATACGTGCTTTCTCGCCAATGGTAATGGCCTGGTTAAAGTTGTTGGCGTAATTGTTTTTGATGTGAAAATAACCGTATCTCATGAGACCAGGACCACGTACATACAGGTTTTCAAAGTAGTTATTTGCCATCGTTACATGAGGTACACCATTATAGCTGCTGTTGCCATCATTCGGGTATCCGAGAATAATTCCATATTTGTGGTTTGCAAATTTGGAATTGCTGATCGTAATATAATCTGCGCGATCCCCAATATACAAGAGCTTGTCCAGATCACTTCCGCTCGAGCTGTAGCTGTGCCCGGAGAATGTCACGTGATCGATCCAATAGTTGGAGCCTGAAGTAATGTACATCTGAATGTCATCGTTGGCATTAATATTGGAAGCGTGTTCAAAAGTCAGATTCTGAAAAATGACATTGCTTGAGCTGGACGTCGATCTGAAATGAATGTTCGTCAGCGTGTGTTTATCAAAGGAACCGACCAACGTTTTGTTCGATCCAAATTCGACTTTTTGCAGCGTAGAGGAAGATATATTTTGTTCAATAACTACAATCTTGGCAGTTGAGCCTGCCATATGCGTTCGCAAATCATTCAGATTGCTGACGTAGACAACCTGACCGTTCTTGCCACCTGTCGTGGCTGATTTGGATACACCACTCTCATTTTTGGCGTTACCGGCAAACCCCGTTAAACCATTCGTGCCTGTGTTGGGATAACTGGCCGCACCATATGTGGCAGGTGCCGTAGAGAGCGTGGAGAACGTCAACAATAACAGCGTTACAGCGAGTAAAAGAATCGAAAATTTCTTCAAAATTTCACCATCCTTTATAATTTTATCCTGCAAGACAAGTAGATTATATCGTGTAACATCGGATGTGACAATACAAAAATTGCAATTTAAACATTAATTTTATTTTTTTGCAACAGCAGTCCCCGTATAAGAAAAATGAAAAGACGACACAACGTCATCTGTAAAAACCATGACTTTTGTATCGCCCTTCCTCTTACTCCTATTTGATTTTCAGTTCCAGCTTGTTTTTCTCGGCTTCCTGCAAATCATAGTAAACTTTGCCCGGCTCACCGCGAAGTTTTAACACCAGAGATTGTGGGTCATCCAGCAGATTACTGCTGAAGGAATAGATCATACCGTCTTCCGTTCCGCCACCCGACACCATGGATAGTTTAGTCTTCTTCCCGTCTTTTGTTGTGGATACAATCTCGGTAGGGCTCACAACATCACTGACGGAAAGTTTGGCTTTATAATCAATCTTTTGATTAGGTTCAAAGATAAATCTTGCTCGTATAACCAGTGGGGATGTCTCTACTTCAGATAACATCACCTCATGCCCCCCAATCGTAAATAACTGATTATGTTCAATTTTCTCCGTCTTAGCGAGCGAAAATTTAGGGTCCAGATCAAAGCTCACTTCCATCGGTTTCGAAAATTGGTATTTGGTATCTTTTTTAACCTTATTCGTGTCAGCCAGCAGATCAGGAACTACAGATGAAATGCGAAAATCGAACTTCACTTGTCCCGGAAGCGGTGTACTTCCATCCATTTCAACGGTGCTACGTCCATAAAGTGTATACTTTCCATTGGAGCTATACAGACTGCTTATACCGCCATTACCAAGTGATTGGTTCGTCATGCCATTGACCATATTCGTTTTGGGAACCGAATAGATCTCCTGGGAAGCATCCGTCTGGGCAGTATACAATACGATCATCTTGTTTTCATCCGCCATCACAGCATTGACGGTTAACTGATATATTCCTGATTTCACAGAACGATTCACAAGCTGTACATAACCATTGTTAATTGCGGATGCAATCGTGTTTCCGTCTACATCCTTTTCAGCCAACTCCCGAAAAGGTTCAAGAACTCCCCAATTCTGTGCGGGCTGGCTGTACATTGCCTGTTGTGGCATAGAACCGCCAATTGGACCCATTAGCAGCCAACCAGCTGCTAGAGCTGTTACGAGCACCGCAGTTATCCACTTTAATTGCACATGACCTGTCATTCGCCGGGTTCTGGCCTGTGCCATACCTCGCTGAATGGCAAATGCCGTGTCCGCCGGATTCAATTGCTGTCTCTCCAGTTTAGCCTGGGAAGCATCTGCCAAAAGCGCCTGTTCCTCCGGACTAGTTGTCATGCCAATCCCCCCTATTCTTCATCTGCTTCCGTAACAGTTCCAACCCTTTATGCTGCCAGGTCTTGATGGTGCCTTCCGGTTTGCCGAGAATGGAGGCAATCTCAATCAACGTCATGTCGTTATAGTATTTCAGCAGTAACACATGGCGGTATTTCGGTTTAATTTTCTCAAGCATGAACCACATCGCAAGTTTGTTATCATTGAATTCGGCAATAGCAGACTCGGCTATCGCCTCCTCCAACCCTTCGCTCGGCAGTGGTGTGGCCCGCTTGCGACGTCTTTGTTCATCAATGCACACGTAGATCAGAATACGAATAATCCACGCTTTGAATGCCTTCTCATTTTTCAGAGAGCGACGCTTGATCCAGGCCCGGCATGTCATCTCCTGCACCGCTTCAAGTGCATCGTGACGATTACGCAGGTAACTGTAGGCAATGGAGATCAGCGTGTCCTGATGCTCCATGATGGACTGGACAAATACCGTCTCATCTTCACTCTGTATAAACAGTATCTTCTTCATCTCGGCTTTGGTTTCCACCCCGCAATCCCCTCCTTCTCTCTTTCTGTGGTATAAGACGGGCGAGCACTCCAAACGGTTTTATTTATTTCTCAGCAAAAATGAGACTTTACCCATAAGTTTGCCATTTGGCAAGCTTATGCTTCCAAAAACTCATGACAAACTATGCTTCCAATTCAAGCATCTACAAACACACATTCCTATTCGCTTTGAAAATGTGCAAAAAGTGCCCGTTCTAGGACCTTTATGAATGAAAAACACTAAAATATCGGTTGCGGGAAGTCAGTAACACCTTCACAATGTATAATTTGAGTTAGTAGGAAGTTTAAATTATGGTTTAAATGACAAAGAAGCCAACCACTATTACGATTGACTTCACTTGAATTTATTGAGCTATCGTTTCCCGTTAGTCTAACAAAAAATTTTCTCCTTTAAGATATTTCACAAAATAATCTTGAATAACTGATGGGAAATTTTCTGCCCCTTTTGGATTAATATCTGAACAGGAACCATTTGTTCAGGAATTCCAGCCGCTTGCATAACTTTGCCGTATGTTTCAAAATCAACTTGCTGTACTTGCACTTCTTTCTTGAAGACCTTTCCAACAATACGTACCAGTTCTTCTTGGTTAGAGGGTTACTACCAAGCTCATATTTTAGATCGTAAGCACAGCTTTGCCTGTAAAGCGCCGATTGATTAATTGACGTGCCACGGCGTCAATCTGCTCCCAGGATTCTTGCACCGCGATAACCGTCTGCAATTTGCCTGCTTCAACCAACCGAGCGAGCATGGCAAGATCTTGCGAAGGCGCATGGCGGTTCATTTCTTCACCGAGAAAAAAGCTATACAGCGTCCTTCCGCCTAAACCGAGTATGTGCAAAGAAGAGGTATCTGAAGAAGAATGACCCAGGGATACGCAGACGCCTTGTGGGATCAACTGCGGGAAAAGAGCGGCAAGCGTATCTCCGCCAACGGAATCGATGATAAAATCATAGGGGCCATTCGTAGCGATAGCTTTCGTCACGTCTTCCCCAACAAGGACTTCATCTGCGCCAAAAGCCATAGCTTGCTTGGCCTTGGACTCGGAACGAGCAACGCCGATTGAATAAGCGCCAGATAAGGCAGCCAACTGATGAGCGAATGCACCGACCCCTCCGGTTGAACCTGTAATTAACACTCGCTTGCCTAGCAAGAGTCCTCCTTTACGCAAGGCGTATAGAGCCGAGAGGCCGGCAACTGGCAAGGCAGCAGCTTGTTCGAAGGTGATCTCGTCAGGAATTTCAGCCAGAGTGAGGGCAGGTACCGCGATTTGCTCCGCCCAGGCTCCCGTTAGCAAAAGACCAACCACACGGCTCCCTTTCTTCGGGCCAACGCCATTTGAGGCCTGCTGCCGTACAATACCAGAGAAATCCCAGCCGGGCCTGCTCGTTTCCTGGCGCTGGATTGCATCGACGACTTCGCCGCGATTAAGCGAAAAGGCTTTAACTTCCACGATGGTCTCCCACGGTTGTGCTTGAGGTGTTTCGACTTCCTGAATAGTGAATGGATCTTTGTTGTGCGGGTTGACAACAATCGCACGTATCATGATGATTCCCCCCCTTTTTTCAATGTATGGTGAGTTGGTATACTTTGTAGTATATCCGCAGCAATTTCATTTCCCAAGTGCAGAACTACACCTGTTTTTTGAAAGGGGAGAACACCGTGACGACATCGAATCAAGATAGAAGCGCTGCCGAATTAAAACGTGTACTAGACACGATTGAACGGCTTCGGATACAGCGGCAGCAGAACCCGGGTAAGATTGTCTCCCGGATCCAGAACATGAAGCGTTTTACCCAACAAGAATTGAATGATGAGGCTTGCGGCACATACAAAAACTTGCTGACGGGACGTTCTCGACGCTTGCCTGATCGTCAAACCCTTATGGACATCGCGAATTATTTGGAATGCACAGGCGAAGAACGGAATGATCTGCTTCTATCCGCAGGTTATGTGCCAATTCCCCTTCCCTTATCTGACCGACAATTGGACCGGGTTCTGGACCAAGCCAGATCCATGATGCATCAGTTGCCTTATCCGGGGATGATCGTAACCGATGTGCTGGATATCGTCGAATATAATGAGGCTTTCTGTAACTTGTTTGGTCTGTCCGATTTCTCTTTTGCCTCCAACCCGCCTAATATGATTGATCTTCATTTCAATAAGGATATGCCTATTCGAGCGGCTTCTTCCTTTGACGAGAAGTCGCAGGCCCGCTGGGAGTCCCATGGAATTGTTGGCATTCAAGCCTTTAAGAGCCACCACCCGGCTCTATTTGTTGACCCTAAATATGCGCGTTTTCATGGGTTGATGGAGAAATACGCAGAGCTTCACGAGTTTTGGAATAGAGAGGCATGGACGGTTGAGCAGGATTTGAACACGGCGAAATACTTCCTCGCGCGGCAGCCATGCTCAGCAGAACGTAGACCCATACGGTATAACCAACTGCACCTTGCCGTGACCGATCAAGCTTACCCGCGAATCGAATTCTTTGTACCGGCGGATGAATCCGCACGGCAAGTGTTTGCTGCTTGGGGTTGTGCTATTGATTGCTCATTTAAAAGTAGACCCTACGCATGATATAAATGACGATTTGAACATGTGAAACTGATTGTAGCTTGGAAAGGCCAAGTATGAAAGAGGGAGAGGAAGCAAACGCATTAGCTCAAGGCAAGAATAGAGGCAATGCCAAATATATTGAAGGACACAAATAACAGGCCGTGTACGGCGGCACAATCAACTAACTTGAGAAGTTGGTAGGCTCGAGCACTGTACCTTCCGTTGGCCCAGCAGCAACAAAGGCACGATCACTGTCTCTCCCCGCGAACTGCGTATTCTTCCATAGCCTCTCCTCCGCAACTCGATTGCGTGCAAAACAGCTTCTTTTTTTTCATCGCTTACATAAGGAATGCCCCTAATTTAAGGATGGCCTCTTCTTTAAGATCGCTATGATCAATTATTCTTACTTGGATTCAATTCGGCCTAACGGATTGGTTCTCTCTTCCAGAGCTTTGCGGGCTTCTATCCAGCTGGAATTGTCGAGGCCGAGCGCATCGCGCAGGTACGACCACGTGAGCTGCCGAAGCAAAGCAACACGTTCGGGGTTCTCGTCCGTCGTCTCCGCGACGTTGTACCCGGAGATTCCGCCAAGTATATGTTCTGCCCCGAAGAGGGTGAGCAGGCTCTTGCTGCCAGGGCTCAGGAAGTAGGGGTCCGTGAACCAGTCAGGCCCCCGAGTGGACAGGTGTGATTGGTCATGATCCCCAGCAACCACAAGAGTCGGCGTCCTCATCTCAGAGAATCTCGGGTGCATGAAAGGGAAGTGCTCTGCCGCGAACGGAGTCAAGTCAGCTCCACCAAGGCCAGTCGTGGAAAGCAATACACCCGCCTTGATCCGCGAGTCGGACATGTCCTCTCCCGGTTCGCCATTGGCATCGAGGACTCGCGCGCCAAGCAGCATGCTCACCGTTTGGCCTCCCCAGGAGTGTCCGGCTGCGGCAATACGACTTCGGTCGAGACGTCCGCTGAGGCCTGGAACGGAAGCTTCAATAAGATCAAGTTGGTCAAGGATGAGCTTCAGGTCTTCGACGCGGAAACGCCAAATCAGTGGTGTACGGGGATCGTCAGGAGGAAGATTCAGCGTCCTCGAGTCGAGATGGGTGGGTTGAATGACCACGAAGCCGTGAGCAGCCCAGTAGTCGACTAACGGACCGTAGCTGTCCATCGACCAACCAAAGCCTTGCGAGAAAATAATAATAGGCAATTGGCTACCCGTCGCTGGCGCTGATACCCGCACTTGCAAATCCTCGCCACGACTCGGGGCCGATAGTATTACCGGCTTAAACGAGATAACTGGAGTAGACGTACTTACGTTCATTTGCATAATGGATGTTCCTTTCTTGGCCTTCTCAGCATTAGTTAGGTTGACACATCAACCTTAAGCAACTGTATCATATTGCAGTTGACACGTCAACCATGCTATACTGATTCCATGAATAAGAGCGAACTGAACGAAGAAGAAATTCAATTATGGTATAAGTGGAAAGGCTCCTTTCACAGCATCTTCGGTCGCGTAATCAAAGAGATGTCCGATCACACCGGACTATCAGAGGGCGATTATGGAGTACTGGATCGGTTAGACCTTCTGGGGGACGGTAACCTTCGCCAACAGGAGCTGGCCGAATCCATGGACTGGGATAAGAGCCGATTGTCACATCATCTGACGCGGATGGAGAAACGCAGGCTGGTGATGAGGAAGCCATTAGACAACGATCGTGGTGTTCAGGTCATCATTACTCCCATTGGCAAATCAGCCTTAAATGATGCCCGTCCCATCGTCTCCATGGCCATACGCAAACATTTTCTGGATCAATTAACCGATCAAGACGTGGAGTCGATTACGAAGCTGGCGGAAAGAACAAAAAAAGGATCTGCCGCATCTTATAATGCCCCAACGCCATGACCGCGTATTTTCAAGCCCCTTCCACCAAAACGATGGAGGGGGATTTTGCTTTCCAAAAGCAAAATGCCCCCTCAAGTACCGCAACATTCTCTGACTTTAAAAACAAGCAGTTGCTATTATAAATTTTATAATACACGCTTCAAGTTCCGTGAGGTGGCGAGAAATGGAACGAAAATAACTCCCAATATTGGCGTTTCAAATGCAGACAAATTCCTTTGATCCTATGTGGTTATTGAAGATAACTGCCCGTTAGTTTAATGAAAAGTCGCACTAATGGGGACTCACGGCAACTTTATGCTTCCACTTTCGACTTATGGCAAAATTCACGATGAGGCTCTGTATTGAAAATCCATATCTCTGTTAAAATTCAAACCATTCCAATGCGCCGTCATCCCGGTTCGTAGCCGTTTTCAGCTGTCTCAGCCAATCTGCTGCGAACTCCCCCCCGATATGAAATAGACAATATATGTATAACTCTCCAGCCACAACTTCATCCATTTCCGATGCCACTTCAATCGAGACTTGTAGAGCTTCAGACCAGGAAGAACCCTCTTGAAGCAAAACAAAACCATCTTCATAATACTCCAGCCTATACATTTCGGAGAAAGTTAAGGAGTCCGCCAGTCTTTTCACAACCCCAGGTAATATTGCAGGATTTGTTGCTCTAATGCCATATTCCCAGCCCACATGGTACCTCCTTCAATCTGACGGTTAGCTAAGAACTACTGCTCTTGCTTATTTCTTTCATTGATCGAGCGGTCCAGCCACAATTCATACCAGTCCAGAAAACCCAGCCGCTCCGTGTTGCCCATATAATGATCCGGATAAATTCCATTACTGTTCGCCCGATCATCGGTCCAAATCTGTCCATGAGACAATCCCTTCACGATCAGATTAAGCGACACGCCACAGCCAAAATCACTGATTCGCAGCATCCCTGCCGACCATTTCGGATCATAATAATCATGTTCAAGCGCTGCCCACTCGTCCTCATCCTTACTGTCATCGTACCAGTCAACATCCCAATTCCAGGATTCCACATGTGGGAACGGCTCGGAAATGGCATTCAACTCATCATCATAATCCATTACCAAATACACGCCATCCTCAGGTTTTTCCAGCCCATAATAAGGACCTGTTCCGCCACTGCCAATTACAAGCAAAAACGCTTGATATTCTTCTGGGAGCTCTATCTTCCATTTCTGTTCAAATGCCTTAATCTCGTCCAACGTCCATACTGGAGCCATCTCATATTGATGATTTTCCGCCCCAAACAGATTCCGTTCCGGGTCCAGAGCTTGCAGCTTGTTCAATTTTCCCTGTATGCGTTCCAACTGGGCCTTGTACATGTCCGTAAGCCTCCTTCAATCGCTTATCTATAACGCTAAATTCGAATCAAGTCACTTAAGTTGTTCTCGCTTTGCAGACTGGGCTTCATGGCAATCGAGATTTGATTATCTTCCTTCGTTATTCTGCACGCATAATTTCCGGGTTCCAACTGGAGCAACATGCCCCCGCACGAATCATCGGGCTCCAGCTCGCCTCCAGTGACATCATCAGCAGCTCCCACATATACGGTACCGGAAGGAACTCGAAAATGATACAACAGTTCGATCTCCACTTCCTTAACCGATTCATCCAGACTCCATTGCACCTCATACTGTCCGTCTTCACCCAAGTTCAGAAACAAACAGTTGCCTGCATTTACTTCCGCCAGTTCATCCTCTGCAATAGACCACCAGTCCGCTGTATCCTCAACCCGATGTTTTAGTGAAGCCAGATCATACAGGCATAATGCTGCCGTATCTGTGATCACTTGAAATTTTCCGTTCATTCTAGTTCCCCCTTCTTTATTTAAAATAAACACCCGTTCCTTTCCCAACTGATCCAGGTGAGAAATCAGAACCATATCCAACCATTATAACAAGCCATACACACGGGTTAAAGGAACCTTGGGGCTATCTGTGATCCTGTTGCACCTGCAGAAAATTGATGATGTTATCAAACAAGGTTAAACTCTTCATTTTTTTAGCAAAATTGACGATATAATCATAACTGACTTTTTTTGATTTTGTGGAGGAAACCATGGCTATCAACCTTAGAAGAGAACCTTTTCGCTATACTTTAAAGGAACCAATAACGTTCGAAATTTTTATTCTCAGCATTAACGGTGCCTCTGCACCACCCAAACCCATTCAAGCTGAATTATGCGATATCAGCCGATCCGGCTGTCAGCTTTCTTTCCCGTTAAATCTGCATGTGGAGTCCAATAACATCCGAATCGGCATGAACTTGCTGCTTTTTGAAGACCCCTTATACTTGGAAGGAACGCTGCGTTGGGGCAATGAAGAGAAAAACCGGTGGCATTACGGTGTACAGTTGGAGATCCAGCAAGACAATCATGAGCGTTTATCCAGAGAAATGAGAATGCTTGCGGGACAAGGCAAAATTGTGGTGAAGTAACCGGGGAGCTACCAACCCAACAACAAAAAAACAGCCCGCTCAACCGGACTGTTTCAATATTTTGTTCAAGATTTTAGATATTCAGGCTGCTTTGGTTGCAATCGTTGTGTTGTCCATCTTGGACCAATCCACTGTGGTTTCGAGCAGCAGTGACACTACGACCCCAATGACGAGTCCATTGCTAATGATCGGGATGAGATACATAGGCAAAGAATGAAAGGCTTCAGCAGGAATATTCATTACAGCAACACCTGTAAGAACCGGCAATGCTACACGATAGATGGTTTTGGAATTAAATTTGATGCCTTCAAGTGTTCTCAGGGCCGTCCCGAACATCTGCAAATACGCTACAAATAGCACGGCACTCCCAACGCTGGGCGGGATTTGTGCAAAAAAAGCTGTCACTGAAGGTGTAAGTCCCAACATACATAACATGCCTGCTCCAACAACAAACGCAGCTCGTTTCAGAATACGAGTGCTCTCCAGAAAACCAATTGAAGAAGCAAATAAACCGAACGGCAGCACACCTACACATGCAGATAACATGGTGAACAATCCTGTGAGCATGTACGATCGTTTATATTGTTGGCTGGTCGTTTGTACTTCATATATTTTTTCGACGGAGCTTAACGTGGTGATGGAGTTCGTCATATTCACCAGCCCAACAAAAAAAGCGGTGATGACAATGCCCGGCTCCCACTTCGGCGTCCCCCACGGAAACCAGGAAAACAGGTTGAAATCCTGTTGACCGGATACTCCTGCATGCTGTCCTGGGAACACAAAATTGTAGGCAATCCATCCCGTCACGATGCCAATCAGGATGGAGTAATTGCCCAGCTTACCTTTTCCCTTAAGCTGGATCAAGGCCACAAAAAACGCAATGGCAACGGACAACGCCGCCACAGGCAGGTTGAATGTGCCAAACTCGGTGTATCCAATCATGCCTTTGAAGAAATTCATGGTCAATTGAATCGTCATCAGAAATAACATTGCACTCTTGACCATGGGTGTGAACAGCTTCTGAAGCACATGCGCCGCTCCAAGCGCGCCAAGAATCATCATCGTCAGACCCGCTAACAGAAAACCCGCAGCCAGTCCTCCCCCAATACGTTCCAAACTCATGCCTGCCGATGAAGCCGAGGCCGTTAAGCTTAGCGTGAGCCCCCACCATAACCCCGAGGGACCATCCATCACGGCATAACGATGTCCAAAGAACGCCTGTAAGATACATACAGCCCCGGTCAGCAAAAAGGCATGCTGCATTGACGCAGCAGTGGCCTCCGGTGAAAGCTGAAAATTATGTCCGATGGATAACGGCACCACTACCGTGTTGGTAAACAGGAAGAAGAACCACTGAATGCCTGCCAATATAAGTGATGACGCACCCTTTATATGATTTTGCAAAGATTGCTCTTGATGTCTGTTCATGATTGGGTTAACATTCGCTCCATTTCTATATAATGATTTCTGCGGGCATGCGCAAGTGCTGTAACTCCATCCCGGTCAGCAATCAAGGGATCCGCACCATATTGCAAAAGCAATGCTACGATCTGCTGATGGCGTGTGCCGCCATCCCCCAGAATGACCGCTTCCAGCAAGGCTGTCCAGCCCAGATTGTTGATATGATTCACATTCACATCTGTGCTGGTCAGGAGGATTTCCACAATATCGACATGTCCTCGATCTGCAGCAGGAATCAGTGCTGTACCTCCAAAACGATTCGTAAGCCGGGTATCGGCACCTGCTTTTATAGCCAGTTCGACCATTTTACGCAAACCTTCCGCACTGGCATACAACAGCATGTTGTCCAGTCGTTGATCCTGGATGTTCACATCTGCTCCCGATTCAATAAGCATACTTGCCGTCTCTGGCTTGTTGCCATGTACCGCGGCCATCAGAGGCGTCCGCCCTCGCGCATCCCGGTCATTCACACCGGTCCCTTGTGCGATAAACCGCAGCACATCATCTGTATGTCCAGCTTCAGCAGCAGCATGTATTGTTTTCAGCACCGCACCTTCACCCTCCAGTTCATCCTCATCCTCAAGGCATATATTCGAATGATCATAATCTACATGTGTGATTTGAAGTGTTTAAACCTTATGTATGGTAACATAGGATGAAAGTATAATAAAAATACATGTTTTGTTGGTTTCCCATACGAAAAACATATCGTTGCAAATAAGGAGAACATACGTGGATATCAAACAATGTCGCTATTTCATCGCGATTGCTGAGGAGAGACAGATCACAGCGGCAGCGCGCAGATTGCACATGGCTCAGCCTCCTCTAAGTCAGCAGCTTAAGCTGATGGAAGACGAGCTCGGCGTGGCTTTGTTTGAACGCAAAGGACGCAGCATGGAGCTGACACAGGCGGGTCGAAGCTTCTATGATTATGCGGTTACGATGACCAAATACATGGAAGAGGCTGTCATGGAGATGCAAAGTTTCCGCTATGGCATTCGGGGCAAGCTGTCGCTTGGCATTAATACCATTTCAGATCGTTTGATCCCGCAAGCGCTCCAGCAGTTTCGGACAACACACCCCCAGGTAACCTATAAAATCCAGCAAAATGAATCTGCGCAGCTCTGCCAGCTCCTGGGGGAAGGCAAAATCGAGCTGGCCTGTGTGCGAATGCCTGTCAAAACAGAGCAATATGAAGTGCTGCATCTACCGCAGGAAGCCCTCTTCTATATTTCTTCCACACCGCTGAGGTCAGCGGATGAGCGCGGGATTTATTTTCAGAAGCTGGCCGACATCCCTCTCTTGCTTCCCAGTACCGAAGGGCTTGGAATGTTCGAACTGATATTGCAGAAATTCCGGGAGCATCACGTGAATCCTTCCATTGCTGGCGAATGCTCGGATATTAACATGTTGTTGGAACTTGTACGACTCGGTTTTGCAAGCTCCATCGTGCCCCATACGGTTCTGCAGTTATATCATGAGCATCCATTTCATGTCTATCGTATTCTGGATGCGCAATCCACCGTAGATTCTGCGCTTGTGTGGCATCGAAATCGCCATCTGTCCAAGCCCGCGCAGCACTTTGTGCAATTGGTTCGGGAGCTATTGCCTGCTTGCTCGGTTTAGCCTCCAATAGGATGTCGACAATCGGAAAGGTAGCCACATCTACAAAAAAAGCAGCAGCCTTGCCGGATTTTCATCCGATAAGACTGCTGCTTTTTAATATTCGTTACGCTTTTGCCGTGAACAACAATTCTTGTTCTTTAATCGTTGTACGTCCGGCAGATTCGATTGTATTGTATTGATGCATGTTCGTAATGATAACCGGCGTAATTGTAGTGTAACCGGCTTTTTCAATTTCTTCCCGGTCGAATTCCATCAGTACATCACCAACGGCAACCTTCGCTCCTGCTTGAACTTTAGGGGAGAAGAATTGACCTTTCAGTTTCACGGTATCAATCCCGATGTGAATGAGCATCTCAGCGCCATTGTCGCTTACCAAGCCGATGGCGTGTCCACTCTTCGACAGCGAGAATACCGTTCCGTTGATCGGAGAAACCACGCGGCCTTCCGACGGCTGGATGGCAAAACCTTTACCCATAATCTCTTCGGAGAATGCAGGGTCTGGAACTTCGCTCAATGGTTTAACTTCACCAGTGATCGGGCTGAATACGTCTTGATCCAGTGCTTTCGTTTCTTCAACAGCAGTTACTGCGGAAGCAGAAGTCGTTGCTGCTGGTGTTGTAGGCTCAGCAGCTGGCGTAGCTTCAACCGATTGTGGAACATTGTCTTCTTGGAAACCAAGAATGTACGTCAGTACTGCTGCTGCTACAATGGCAATCAAACCACCAGCCAGAGCGTAGAGCAGTGTGCTAATTGCCGGACTGATAAATGCTGCAATACTTGGCAGACCCACTAGACCTGTAAGTACATAAGCTTTAACATTGACGATCCCCATGAATCCACCTGCAACAGCTCCACCGATCAGGGCTGCTATAAATGGTTTTTTGAACTTCATATTGATCCCATACATTGCCGGTTCCGTAATCCCCATGATAGCCGTAAGACCTGTAGAATAAGCAAGCGATTTCGTTTTACCATTTTTCGATCTAAGACCTACACCAAATGCTGCACCACCTTGTGCCAAGTTAGCTGCAAACATCAGTGGAATAATAAAATCGTAACCAAGTGATGTCATCGAACCAACAATGATCGGCAGCAGTGCATAGTGCATACCTGTAATGATCAGAAGTGACATCGTACCACCAATCAAGATACTTGCGAAGATGGACATGTTGTCGAACAACCATGAAATACCACCAGACAAACCATTACCGAGTACTGTACCCAATGGTCCAACCGTCATCAAGGTTAGAGGAACCATAATTAACAGGGTAACCGTTGGAACAATCAGAAGCTTAAGCGAAGCATGTGTAATACGATCAACCGCTTTCTCTACATAGGAAGCAATCCAGATTGCGAGAATAATCGGAATAACCGTAGAAGAATAGGTTGCTGCTATAACCTTAATGCCCACAAATGTGGTATCGCCATTGGCAAGCAAGGCTGTAATCGTCGGATGCATAATCCCCGCTGCCAGCGCTGCGGCAATATACATATTGCTACCGAGCTTACGTGCGGCACTGATCGCCAGAATAATCGGAAGGAAGTAGAATGCACCATCACCAATAGCAGACAAAATGATATAAGTTGAACTGGTTTCAGACAACCAACCTATAGCTACCAGGATTGCAACGATCCCTTTGATCATACCGGCACCCGTAATCGCTGGCAGAATCGGTGTGAATATGCCGGAAATAAAGTCGAACAATGCACTTACTGGATTTCTCTTTTTCTTCTCCCCAGTCGAAGCACCAGTTGATCCAGCGTCTGCATTTGGAGATTTGGACATGTTGCCTACAAGTGCATTATACACAACAGGCACATCGTTCCCGATAATAACCTGGAACTGTCCACCGTTCTCCATAACGCCCATAACGCCTGGTGTATTTTTCAGCGTCGCTTTGTCCGCTTTTTTGTTGTCATTCAGGTTGAACCGGAGTCTTGTCATACAGTGTGTGACTTGATCGATGTTCTCTTCGCCACCAACAAGCTTCAGGATATCCTTGGACAATTGTTGTTTATCCATTGTGTTTTGCTCCTTTTATGTGTAATGAAGGTTAAAAAAAAACCTAAACACTGAATAATGACAAAGCCGTTTCAGCTTATCATTATTCAACGTTTAGGTTTTGCCTTTTTTGCAGTAACAATCCCAATTTATTCGATTGTTTGTTCCGTTCTGACAACCCGTTCAATATGAATGGTCAGATATAAGATTTCTTCCTTGGATAAGACCCGGCTATAGATCTTGCGAGTATAGTCGTTAATCTTACAAGCACAAGCATGTGCCTCAGGATATTGTTTGCTCACCAGGTCATGAAGCGGATTATCTGCTTCCTTATCTTCAATCGCTGTACCGTGTAATACGCGCTGAGCAAAGAACTTCAAATGTGTCAGGAATCGATAATAACTCAGCGAATCCTCATCCAGCTCAATGACAAAGCTGCGTCGTACAATGTTGAGTATATCTTTTACGATATTCGTAATGCTGATGGTTTCTCTCATCTCACCGTTCATCTGGGCATTGACCAGATGCATTGCGATGAATGCGCATTCGTCTTCAGGAAGCAGGACGCCCAATGTTTCTTCAATAATCTGAAGCGCCTTGAGCCCAATGGCATATTCCTTGCGATACATGCGTTTGATCTCCCAGAACAATGCGTTACGAATCAGCAAGCCTTGACGATGCCGGTCAATGGCAAAATGAATATGATCCGTCAGTGAAATGTAGATGCTTTCGTGTAACTTCTCACCTAACACGGTCTCTGCATAACGGATGATTTCATCCGAGCATTCAACATATTCAACTGGAATATCAGACAGAAGCGTTTTCAGTTTCTGCGATACTTCCTTGCTTTCGAGTGAGAATATTTTTTCGACCAGACTATCGTCTATCGTTTCACCAGTATGCTTTTTGAAGGCTATGCCCCGCCCCATGACGACCAGTTCGTTTCCTCCTGGATCAATCACAGTAACTACGTTGTTGTTCAGCACCTTCTCAATTTTCATTTCTTCACATCACCTTGCACCGTCAAAGTAGTAAAAGGCAAAACCAAAACAGGTCATAAAACATATGCCCCGCTTCTGGTTTTGCCTGATTGAACAGTAACAATCCAGTATTCATTAGCCTTAGGCCCATCTTACCATATAATTATCCATCTGACAATGTTTTTGTGAAAGCGGTTAATGTGCTTGAATATGACACAAGAAGATGCTGCCCACATATGTCTTTGGAACCAGAAATTAATAATTGTCGGATTTTAGACTTGCGCCGTTTGTACCAATAACTTCTTTGTACCAATGGAATGATTTTTTCTTGTAACGATCCAATGTACCTGTTCCATCGTTGTTGCGATCCACATAAATGAATCCGTAACGTTTTTTCATCTCTGCCGTGGATGCACTCACCAGATCGATGCAGCCCCATGCGGTATAACCCATGACTTCAACGCCGTCTTCAATCGCTTCGCCTACTTGTACCAAGTGATCATTCAGGTATTGAATACGGTAATCATCATTCACCGTTTTGTTGCCATTTTCATCTGTGATCAGTTCATCTACTGCACCCAAACCATTTTCGACAATAAACAACGGTTTCTGATAACGATCCCAGTATTTATTCAGCGTTACGCGCAGACCTTGCGGATCAATTTGCCAGCCCCATTCACTAGCTTTGAGATAAGGATTCTGTACACCTGCAAACAAGTTTCCTTTTCCTTCAATACGCTTCTGCGGGTCACCTGTCTCACAAATACTTACATAGTAGCTGAATGAGATGAAGTCCACCGTATGTTTCAGAATTTCAGCATCGCCATCTTCAAACTTGATGTTGATATTATTCGCTTTGAAGTAACGATTGATATATTTCGGGTAATAACCGCGTGCATGAATATCGGCAAAGATATCATTACGCTGTTCAGCATGCATCGCAGCAACCACATCATCCGGATTTGGTGTCAGTGGGTACGTAGGCATACTTAGTACCATGCAACCAATTTTCGCTTCAGGCATAATCTCATGACCCAGTTTGACCGCGAGCGCACTTGCCACCAGTTCATGATGGATCGCTTGGTACAGATCCTGCTTGGACAGTTCCGCTTTTGGCGTGTAGATACCGCCACTCATGAATGGTTCTTCCAGGATGGAGTTAATTTCATTAAACGTCAGCCAGTATTTAACTTTGCCTTTAAAACGGTTAAACAAGACGGTTACATAACGCTCATAGAACTCGATCATTTTACGGTTAACCCAGCCGTCATACGTTTTGGACAAATGCAGCGGTGTCTCATAATGAGAGATCGTTACAAGGGGTTCAATTCCGTATTTATGGCATTCGTCAAACAAGTCATCATAGAACTGAAGACCTTTTTCGTTTGGCTCCAATTCATCGCCTTTAGGGAAAATACGGGACCAGGCGATGGATGTACGGAACACTTTGAAGCCCATTTCCGCAAATAGTTTAACGTCCTCTTTGTAGCGGTTGTAGAAATCGATACCGATCAATTTCAGGTTATCTTCTGTCGGTCCTTCCGTTCTTGGCGTCGTAATCCCGTGCGGCATTACATCCTGAACAGACAGGCCTTTGCCATCCGTGTTATAGGCTCCTTCAAGCTGATTGGCTGCGACTGCGCCGCCCCATAGAAAATCCTTCGGAAATGGTGTTGTCATATCAGTCATTCCTCTCTGGTTACGTTATATTCATTCTTTGTTAAAACAGTTGACCCTATGCCTGCGAGCACATCAAAAAGCGGACAACGTACCAACGTAAAGGGCATGAGATCAGATGGATCACAATAGCCTGCTTTATGTTGGGTTTTGCCCGCTTTATGCGGTAACAATCCCGAATAGCCCAATTATTTGGAGAGATCCGGTTTCAAGAATAGGAATCAGACCAAATTACAACTGCTCGCCATTGCTGGCAATTACGTTTTTGTACCAGTCAAACGAATCTTTTTTGGAACGTTTGAGTGTTCCGTTACCTTCGTCATCCAGATCAACGTAGATGAAACCATAACGTTTGGACATTTCTGACGTGGACATGCTCACAAGGTCAATCGGGCCCCATGCCGTAAATCCAATCAGGTCCACGCCGTCTTTGATCGCTTCTTTCATTTGTTCGATGTGTTTCTTCAGGTAGTCCACACGATAGGAGTCATGGATTGAACCGTCTTCTTCGACACGGTCATATGCACCCAGACCATTTTCAACAATAAACAATGGTTTCTGGTAACGATCCCAGAAGTTATTCAACGTCACGCGCAGACCGATCGGATCGATCTCCCAGCCCCAGTCGGAAGCTTCCAGATAAGGGTTTTTAACGCCACCAGTCAGGTTACCTGTTGTTTCTTCCTTGTCTGCAGATGCAGATTTGGTTACGGACATGTAGTAGCTGAAGGAAATGAAATCAACGGTATTGTTCAGCAAGATCTCATCATCGCCTGCTTCTTTTTGAATCACGATGTTGTTTTCTTCAAAATAACGAGCCATGTAGTTCGGGTATTGACCACGAGCATGCATATCCGTGAAGAAGAGGTTAATCTGATTCTCATGTTGCGCCAGACGCACATCTACCGGATTACAAGTCGCCGGATATGTTTCCATACGAGCGAGCATACAGCCCACTTGTGAACCAGGAATAATCTCATGTGCAAGCTTGGTTACGAGTGCACTCGCTACAAATTGGTGATGCAGCGCTTGATATGTCGTTTGCAGCTGGTTGTCCACTTTATCGATCAGGATACCGCCGCCTGTGTATGGGCTAAACAGCATCACGTTGATTTCATTAAACGTCAACCAGTATTTCACTTTATTTTTATAACGGTTGAACACAGTCTCTGCATATCTCACATAGTGCCCAATCACTTCACGACCTGCCCAACCATTGTATTTCTGTGTCAGACCGAGCGGTGTTTCGTAGTGAGACAGGGTTACCAGCGGTTCAATGCCGTATTTCAACAATTCGTCGAAGACGTCGTCATAGAATTTCAAGCCAGCCTCATTCGGCTCTTGATCGTAACCATTCGGGAAAATACGTGCCCAGTGAATGGACAAACGGAATACTTTGAAGCCCATTTCGGCGAACAATGCGATATCTTCTTTATAGTGATGATAGAAATCAATACCAAAACGTTTAGGGAAACGTTCTTCAATTTTGCCGGAAAGGATCTCTTCGATTCGTGTAGAGGAGATTTCCATGGCATGTCCGCCTGTACGCTTCTCTTTGGGAACATGCGCAATCATATCCGCAGTAGAGAGACCTTTGCCGTCCTTATCGAATGCACCTTCCAATTGGTTGGCAGCAGTAGCGCCTCCCCACAGGAAGTTTTCGGGGAATCCTTTTTTTGCCGTGGTCATAACGAACAACCTCTTTTCGAATTTTATTTGGGTTTTTCCCGAATACACCGGCTGTATTTCAGGCCAAAAAACAAGAAAAACCTAAACTCAAGGTAAAATAGCTCGCAAAAAAGAGCCTTCATTTCACCATCAGTTTAGGTTTTGCCTGTCTGCACAGTTACAATCCATCAAAAGATGTTATTGCGTATTCGGTTGTTTTTCTCTTGTAATGTAAGCGTAACATATCTATTTTGCAAAATCAACTTTCCGCTCAATGCGCTCGCACACCCCCTTTTGACGTTATCGAGGCATTTGCATAATTGCTGCTCTTAGGGCATTCGTATCCTCTTTTTTGAGGTAACTGGCAGGACTTTCGTCTCCCATTGCGGGTACTTTCATGTCTATCCATCTCAGTGCATATTCACCCATTTCACATAAAAGAACCTTGCTAATATCTGCCGGAATCCCCCGCTGTTCTGCACATTCAGCCCATTTTGGATCCACATGCAAATATGCTTCTTCGAAGAGCAGCACAAATGAGTCCCAACTGCTTTGATTAAACTCCGCCAGAAATAACTCTTTCATACTCATGTAAATTTCCTCCCTCAAATAGACATCGTAACCCCGAAGTCCTACAGTAAGCAATTCATCCTTAAGCCGCTTGAAACCGAGTCTGAAAAAGGTAAACTTAATTTTAAATGTTTTTTGGGAAAATGGATAGTCAAGGAGGACACCTTATGTCTGCACAAATATCTGCCATACGGAAGAGCTGGTTCGAGAACGAATTGCACGATCCCGGTATGGCTCGCATCAAGTATGTAACTCCAACCAATCTGGACAGGGTTCGCAAAATCAATCATTTTCTAATTAGCGCATTCCAGCATAGTCTCTCGGATATTAAAGAGAATCTGTCCAGCACGTACCTCTTTCTTCTTACAGATGCTGACGGGGTACTGCTTGCCATGGATTACAGCTGTGATCTGGAACAGGTCGTAAAACAATCGCCGATTCGTCCAGGCATGGTTTTTACAGCCAAGAGTTGTGGTGTAAATGCCATATCGGAAACTATGGACACACACGAACCGGTTCTTCTGCCACCCGAGCAGCATGAGAATCCTCTGTTCCAAAGTTGGCATTGTTACGCCACCCCCTTATCTCTTGGCTTTCAACGCGCCGGCTATCTCGACGTCTCCACTATTAATGCGGACATGCAAGGGGAACTAATTGCAATTGCCAAGCTGATTCCAGCCCATATGCAAAATCGGTATCAGTCTAACCTTGCCTCGTCGGTAACGGAGCAGCCATCGATTGAGTTCACCAAACGCCAGTTAACCATTCTGAAAATGATCTCGAGCGGGCTGACGGTTAAAGCGATTGCCCTTAAATTGAAAATTAAAGAATGTACCGTAAACCATCATAAAAAAGTAATTTTCAACAAATTAGGCGTGCAATCCAGCGCGGAAGCTGTTTCAATTGCCAGCCGTCTGTCTTATTTATAATGGTACCCCTATAGATTCCTATAGGTGGTCAACACGAACATCTGTGCTAAGATTTTTAGGTACACATGAATTAGAGAGAGAAAGAACACACACACATTTTCAGGAGGGTATTATGTCTATTCCAAAAAAAGCTTCATTGTTTGCCATGTTAATTATGATTCTGTTGGTTGCTGCAGCCTGCGGCGACAAGGCGGATAACAACGCCAAAACGAATGACTCAACTGCAACAGAAACCACTGCCGGCACTGATACAGACACAGCCAAGACAGAAGATACGGAGAAAACGGAGAGCTCCGAACCATCCACTTCCGAGTCCAAGGAAACAGATAACTCCAAAGACGTGGAATTGGGAACTACGGAAAAAGGCTCTTATAACAATGACTATTTCGGTGTATCACTGAAATTCCCGGAAGCTTGGGAGTTCCAGGATGCCGCGGGCATGAACGAGCTGACTAACGCTTCCTCCGAAGTTATTGCTGGAGACGATGAAACGAAGAAAAAACAAATTGAACTATCTCAGGCCAAAACACTGAACCTGTTGATGGCTTCACAATATCCATTGGACGGAGGTCAAGTTGGCCCTTCCGCTATGGCGATTGCTGAAAAAGTAAGCCTGCTGCAAGGAATTCGCACAGGTAAAGATTACCTGAAAGCAACGAAGAAATTCATGGAGGACAGCCAGTTCCCTTATGAATACAAGGAGTTCACAACCGAAACCATCGGTGGTAAAGAAATGGATCTGATGCAAATTACGATGGATGCTGGCAATGGTTCAACCATTACGCAAGATTACTACAGCACGATTATTGAAGGTTATGCATTCAACTTCATCTTTACCTATTTGGATGATACTACAAAGGCCGAGATCGACAACATTAAGAAATCGGTTCAATTCAAATAATATATTTACCGTGCCTCCTGGGCATGGGATAGAACCCCGCGCAATGATCTTCCACAGATCACTACCGGGGTTCTTTTCTGAGTAAACATGAATGGTTCACCTTATCCGGAAATGGCCACCCAATGTCCCTCTTTTACTTCCACCCATCGGGACTGTTCCAGATTATAGCGATCTTCCACTTCTGCCATCTCTCTTGGAACTTCGTTCACAGCATGACGTTTTTTCTTCGCTTCTACAGCCGGGTCCGGAACCGGAATGGCCGATAACAAAGCCTTTGTGTATGCATGCTGAGGGTTCGAATATAGCTCTTCACTTTCTGCCAGCTCCACAATCTTCCCATTATACATGACAGCTACACGATCACTGATATGTTTAACCATGGACAGGTCATGTGCGATGAATAGGTATGTCAGACCAAGTCGCTGCTGCAATTCCTCAAGCAGTTGTACGATCTGAGCCTGAATGGACACATCCAGCGCAGACAAAGGCTCGTCACATACAATAAATTCAGGTTCCACGGCCAACGCACGAGCAATCCCAATCCGCTGCCTCTGCCCACCCGAAAACTCATGAGGATATCGCTGGGCATGTGCCGGATCGAGACCCACCATCTCCAGCAATTCCTCCACACGCTTTTCCCGTTCAGCGGGGCTGCTGGCAAGATGGTGAATATCCAAAGCTTCTCCAATAATGTCCATGATTCTAAATTTGGGATTAAGCGAGGCATACGGGTCCTGGAAAATAATTTGCATATGCCGCCTCATCGTTTTCATCTCCGAGGCAGAGAGGCGGTTGAGCGGCACTCCCTTGAACAGCACATCCCCACCTGTAGGTTCATGCAGTCGCAGAATGGCTCGGCCTGTAGTCGATTTCCCGCTGCCCGATTCACCTACAACCCCCAACGTCTCCCCCTGGCGAATCTCGAAACTGATATCGTTTACAGCTTTTAAAGTGTTGCCTTTCCCCAGATTAAAATGTTGTCTGAGGGACTTCACTTCCAGTAAAGGCTGATCATCCTCCAGATCGCGTGGTACCAACGACACGAGTTTCGGCTTTTTCTTCTCGTCTAATCGAGGCAATGCATTCAGCAGTCTGGACGTGTATGGATGTTTCGGATTGGCAAAAATCTCGGTGGTTGTCCCGGATTCCACAATCTGCCCGTCTTTCATGACCACGACCCGATCACACATGCCTGCCACGACTCCGAGATCATGGGTAATCAGAATAATGGAAGTGCCCAGCTGTGCCTGCATATCTTTCATCAAATTAAGGATCTGGGCCTGAATGGTAACATCGAGCGCAGTTGTCGGTTCATCTGCGATCAGTAATTCAGGACGGCAAGCGAGAGCAATGGCAATCATCACCCGCTGACGCATACCTCCGGAGAATTCATGTGGATACTGATTGAAACGTATTTCACTCTTGGTGATACCAACGAGCTCCAGCATGGCAATCGCCCGCTTCTTTGCTTCCCCTCTGGAAAGCTTCTGATGTTTAATCAGACTTTCGGTGATCTGTTTCCCGATTTTCACGGTCGGATTAAGAGAGCTCATAGGGTCCTGAAAGATCATGCCAATGTCACGGCCACGGATACTCTCCATCTCTTTTTGTGTTTTATGAACCAGATCTACCCCTTTAAACAGGATCTCACCCTTTTTCATCTGCGAAGGAGGAGAGGCAAGCAGCCGCATAATGGAACGTGCCGTAACACTTTTCCCACTGCCAGATTCCCCTACAATGCCAAGGGTTTCCCCTTTCCGCACTTCAAAACTGACTTCTTTCACCGCCTGAAATTCACTCTCTCCGGAATGAAAAGAAACGGACAACTCATTTACTTTCAACAAAGGTTGCATGTAATCACCAGCCCTCATCCATATTTTCACTTGTGCTCATATGTATACTCTTCCATACCTTGACAATTAAATATACTCTAAATAATATATACTATATCAATCGGAATAATGCAATTTAAAGTGAGATGAAAGGAGGCTCGCATGGTTTGAATCTTGCAAAATCCAGCAAAATGTCACAGCTTGTTTACACCCTGGGATTTAATTATGGCAAAATGCTGCTTCATCCCTCCTATCGATATGTTCTATTTATTCTCGGACTGCCCGTTAATTTGGTTGTGCTTCTGATCTGGCAATCCAGACGAAAAAGGGATGAGTGGGCCGTGGTTCAGCAAGCTGTTGAGCGCGATATGCTCTCCACTTCTTACCGGGATACACTCCGGACGGACGTAGAACAACAGTTGAGGCGTAAACACCGTTTTTTTCGGCAGCAAGTTAGTGAGGCAGAGTTTAAACGACAGACGGAGGAGTGGCTGGAGGAATCCGTTCAGAAGGAATTAAAGGAACGAACATTCAGCAAGCTTCAGGAACAGGGGAAGCAGCGCCTGACGATGGCCGATACATTCCAATCATTGATTGATAAACCGTGGTTCCTTGCAATATCGGTTATTCCGGGCTGTCTGATGTACGCCATGATGTTTTTGTATGGCAATCCTTATCTAAAGTACATATTCGAAAGAATTCTGATGACCGTATTCGTCATTCTGGGCGTAGCAACACTTGTATTCACCATCTTGTACCTGTCTCCATTCAATCCGGCGGCCAACATTCTCGGAGAGACGGCGACACAGGAACAGATTGCAGCTTTTAACCATGTGTATGGCCTGGATCAGCCCTATCTTGTCCAGCTCTGGAACAATATCAAGGGCATAGCGCTATTTGATCTCGGCAAGTCCTTTTCAGGGAATGAAGATGTCACGGCTACGATCGCCAGAAAGTTTCCAATCACGCTAACACTGGCCGTTATCTCCTTGCTGCTTGCCCTTGTCATTGCCTTGCCAATCGGTATCATCTCGGCGATCAAGCCCAATTCACTGTTTGATTACACCTTCATGTTTATTGCATTGATTGGATTATCAATTCCGAATTTTTGGCAAGGACTTATTTTCATCCTGAATTTTTCGATCAAGCTGCAGTGGCTTCCGGCTACCTTCAACCCACAGAACTGGCTGTCCATTATTATGCCAACGATTGTTCTGGGAACGGGATTAACCGCTGCGGTGGCCCGTATGACCCGTTCTTCCACACTGGAAGTTATTCATGAGGATTACGTGATGACTGCTCGTGCCAAAGGATTAAGCGAACGACAGGTACTGCTGAAACACGCTGTGCGCAATGCGCTAATTCCAATCGTAACCGTTGTAGGTCTTCAATTCGGAGGCATGCTTGGCGGGGCGGCTGTAACAGAGAAAGTATTTAACATCAGCGGTCTCGGCAGCTATATTGTGGATAAACAATTTATACCCGATATTCCGAGTATTATGGGCGGAGTAGTTTACACGGCGATTACAATCTCCATCATTAATGTGGTGGTAGATCTGTTGTACGCTTTTGTCGATCCCAGAGTCCGTTCCAAGATGAAACAATATTAAAGCAGGTGCACTATGACAAAATCGGGTTCACTTACACAAGAAATGCGTTTTCGTCTTAAGTCTTCACAGGAGTACAGTCAGGCAAGCTTCGCTTGGATCACTTCCCTTCTGTTGTCGGCGATACTGTTATTCAACAGCTATGACTGGAGCCTTCAGGTGTTCAGGCCATTTCTACTGACTGCACTAGGAATCTACCTATTTTTCACGCTGGTCCAAAGTGTGCTGGTGCTCCAAATTCGAAGAGATCTGATTCAGCAGGGGACAATCTCTGTGTTGACTCGCAGACTCGCCTGGGTCCAGCTGCTGGGTATCATTTCAGGCAATATCTTTATCGTGGCGGCCGCTTTTCACCTGATCAAAAAGACAAAGAGCATTGAGTATACATTTGCGGTGTATATGCTGCTGACCCAGCTGTTCGTTATTGGGGTCTCGGCACTCAATATATTCAAACCCTATGTTGCGGACACGTTTTTGCCAGCCATGGCGGCGCTGGTGTTTATTCTGGTGATTGATTTGGTTGTGCTGTTTATCGTATCCCGATATACCTCAGCCTCGATCATCCCACGCTGGATGTTGTGGGTCAGCCTCATAGTGGTTCTGTCTTCGGTCACAGGGAATGTGTTCGCACTGCTGCTGGGTATTTCCATCATTGGACGAATCCGCAGACAGGGTAAACAAAAATCCAACTTCTGGAACGATCTGTGGGAGCGTCTTGCTCCGAATGTCACAGCCATGTCTGGTATGTTTTTCATCATTTTCCTGTTCTCGATATCGATTTGCAGCTTCTTTACTTTTGATTACAGCATGGCTGTAGAAAATAACTACTCGGCTTTGCTTCAGTCTCCATCGCTCGCCTATCCCTTGGGAACAGATGACTTTGGACGATGTTTATTTTCCCGGATTGTATTCGGTGCCCGTATATCGTTAATTGTGGGTTTCATGTCAACTCTGATTCCGGTATTGATTGGCGGTATTCTCGGTGCATTCTCGGGATTCTATGGAAGACATACAGACAATATCATCATGCGGCTGCTGGATATTCTCTATGCCATTCCGGGTATTCTGCTCGCTATCGCCATCATTGCGGCGTTCGGAGCCAATACAGTCAATCTTATTTTGGCACTCAGCCTGGGCTCAATCCCAACTTATGCACGTACCATGAGGGCCAGTGTGCTCTATGTATCTACGTTTGAATTTGTTGAAGCTGCACGTGCGCTGGGTTACAACAATCGTTCCATTATTTTTAAACATATTATTCCGAACTCGCTCGCACCCATGATTATCAAGTCCACGCTTACCATCGGCGGAGCAGTCATCGCCACCAGCAGTCTGAGTTATTTGGGGCTCGGCGTGGAGCCGCATATTCCCGAGTGGGGCAACATTCTCAAGCTGGGCAGTACGTATCTGGAAACCCATTCGTATCTGGCCATCTATCCAGGTCTTGCGATCATTCTGCTCGTACTATCGTTCAACTTTCTGGGTGACGGACTACGTGATGCGCTTGATCCGAAGCTTGAAAAGGCTTAACCGCTTATACAACATTCAACTCAATTTGGATTTCATTGATTATGAACTTATCTGGAGGTATTTTCATGAAAAAACGTACGTTGATCGCACTATTATTGATTCTCGTCCTTGTGGTCTCCGGTTGCAGTGTGAAGACCAAGTCAGAGTCCCAGCCTGAAACCGCACCATCGGATACAACAGAAAACACGCAAAACCAAAAACCGGTAGACATCGAATTACTGGCTCAGAGCTCTTCCGAAAATGACGTGAACATTATCCGGGACCAGCTCACCAAGAATGGCTTCAATGTTAAGCTGAACCTGCAGCCAGATTATGGCAGCTACAAATCCCAGCAGGATGCAGGCAATTATGACATTGCGCTGTCCAGTTGGACAACGGTAACCGGGAATCCGGATTACGCAGTTCGTTCACTCTTCAAAACAGGCGGAGATTACAGCATTCTGGCTGATGAGCAAATCGATAAACTTATTGATCAGGCCGCTTCCCAAACTCCGGAAGAATACAAGGATACGTATAAACAATTGGAGGACCGCTTGGTCACCGATCAAGCCTATATCGCTCCACTGTACATTTCCCTGAAAAGTCAGGCTGTGAACAAAGACATTCTCAATGTAGACACCGTTCGCTTATCCAAATCCCGCGCCATGGCGTGGGAACCTATTGAATTCAAAGATAGCTCCAAAAATACAAAAGAACCATTAATTCTGACACAAACCGCCTCCGTCCTGACTTCCCTTGACCCAATCAAAGGAAATGACGGTTCCATCAACCAACTGAACACAAATATGTATGTACGTCTCGTTAACCTGACAGATGACGATCAGCTTACAGCAGAGGGATCACTCTCCCACAATTTCAGCATTGCTGAGGGGAACTCGGAATATTATTTCATTCTCAGAGACGATATCAACTTTGCGAAAATTGATAATAAAAAAGCAGTAGATACGGGAGAACGTGTCGGTGCAGATGACGTCATCTTCTCGCTCGATCGCGCCAAAAACAAAGATTCCGTACCGGATCACCGGACATACAGCCTTCACGAACATATTAAGGAAGCCGAGTTGGTAACGGATCTGGGGGCCTTGGAATCCGTTCAGCAATCCAGTGGCAGCGGCACGGTTAAAGACGCATTGGAGCAAGGGCTTGGTACCAAAATTACGGAACTGGTCACGGACAAAAACAAAGCCGATAACGCTGCCGGGAAGTATCAAGTTGTGAAACTCACAACAACCGAACCTTTCCCGCAAGTATTGAACTATCTGGCTCACCAATCTGCTGGCATTGTGTCCAAAAAGCAGGTTGAGAGCATCAATACGTATGATGTAGCTTCGTTTGACGTGAATAAAGACATTCCTTACGGCGATCAGAATACTGTGACTGAAGGTGCTGCGTACAACAACACCCTGTATGCCAGCGGCCCATATATCTTGGCATATAAAAATGATTACGAAGGTGTATTCTATCAGAATCCTGGCTACCGTAAAGGCTCCGAATATGCACCCAAAATCTCTCAGGTGAATGTTCGGTTCATCTCCGATGCTGACAGTGCGCTGTCTGCTCTTCGCAGTAGCGAAATCCACTTATACTACGGGGTACCTGAAACGAAGTATGACATCATCAAAGGTGACAGCAAATTGCAATTGCAGAGCATTCCGAGCAATGCGGTTTCCTATCTGCTGTTTAACACAGCCAATCGGGAAGTTGCCAAGAGTAGTGACCTGAGAAAAGCCGTACTGTACTCCATCAATCAGGATGACATTTTGCAGTTCTACAAAAACAACAAACTTAAGGCGTACTCTACAGTAAGTCCACTCGTGCAGACCGGGAATGAACTGAAGTCCGATCCGGCAAAAGTGAAAGAATTTTTGAGCGCCTACCAGGCTTCCAAGTAACAATAAATATAAACGGCTGTCACACGGATCACTCAAGATCCCGTGGCAGCCGTTTCATATAATAAGGATTAGTATTTTATATTGAACAGTCTACCTCGCATATCTTCGCTGTACATCAGGCATCAGAGTGACAATCTGAATACCGACTCCCCAAGCAAAATAGACCAGATGGATAACAGATACATGCTGGATCCAGTATACCTGTGCCATAATCCAGATAATCAGAGCAAATCCTGTATATAAGGAAAAAGTCCACCCCCAATATTGATTCGAATAGGGATTCAGTTTTTCACCTATTTCCCAGTGAGTGCGACGAAAGAGTGAAATGGCAATAATCGCCGGCATAACGCCAAGAACCAACAACAGTATAATTCCCGGTATCAAAAAACTGCCAAACGGGGAATGTTCCAACAATGATTTCGGCATCTGAACAAGATTTCCCGATGGATCGATAATGAGTGCTCCTCCTCCAAAGATCGCACCAATGCTCAGTAACCCTTGCATGATAATGATTGCCCATGATCTTCCTGGTACACATTCACGCTTCATTCCATCACCACCAGTCCTCATCGTCACCCTCCATAACATAGTTTTATCGATTTCACCGAAAATTCTATTTCATTTTCACATATGGAGAAGGTTGAAACCTGTGCTCTTTCTCACTAAAAATCAACCCAAATAAATCGATTATGGTAAAACTTGATAAAAGAACGTACGTTCGGTATAATAGGGATATACTTAATGAGCGAGAGGCAGATATGGACGACAAATTTATTAAGGAACTACGCGAGATTAGTCGGGATGACAGACGAAGATCCGAATTTATGATCCAAGGCATGAAGGAAACATTGCAGGGAAGAAAAGAAGAAAATATATTCAAGCGCTGGATTCGGCGTAAGAAGACAGAGAAGAAAATTTCACAACGATTCAATCAGGATCCCTCTTCGGATCAAAAGTAACCACATAAAAAGGAGGCGGAATACGCCTCCTTTATTATTTATATGAATGCCTATTAGTCTAGAAGTTGTATTAATAGGATACATGCAAAATAAAAATGATATATTATTTCGCACCAGCCTGGACCAAAATTTCTTCGATTTCCTTGAAGCCTTTATTCTTAGCATGAATCAGCGGTGACACACCGTCACGATCTGAAAGGTTTACGTCTGCTCCATGATCAATGAGTAGTTGAATCGTCTCCTTCTGCCCTTTATTGCCATCGTTTAAAATGATTGCTTCCAGTAGTGCTGTCCACCCCAGTTGATTAACATGGTTCACATTTACTGAGGTTTGGGTCAGAAGTTCTCGTACCACATCAACGTATCCGTGCTCCGAAGCCGGAATAAGTGCAGTCCCTCCATATCGATTCGTTATCGATGGGTCCGCTTCCGCCTCAATCAACACTTGGAATGATGCCAGATCATTGTTGTATGTTGCAATCATGGCAGCTGTTCTTCCGCTCTGATCCTGAGCATTGATATTGGCGCCCTCTTGAATCCATTTTTCAATACTTTCGGTGTCTTTTTCCAGAGCTGCCTTTAGTAGCTGTTCATCCGATGAAGTCGATATCTTTTCCTCCACCTTCGAGTCATTGTTCACTTCAGGCACACAGCCTTGAAAGACAAAAATACTGCTTATCAGGATAATTATCATCAGCGACTTATTCATACTGCCTCCCTTACTACAGTGTCACTGTTACCGAAGAAGCGACACTCCAATCTCCAACTGGACTTATCGTATAGGTCGTGCCTGGGATTAACTTGCCATCATTAACAAGGTCGAATACGCCCGTGGCGCCTTTCCGGCTTGAATATTTATATGTAGCTGTCAGAACGTCACCGTTAGGTGATATTAATGTCACACTTCGACCGGAGAACAGTTCATCTCCAGGATCTTGCGCCAGCGTAACTTCAATTGAAGTTTCACTCACAGCTTGGGCACTCGCCACCTCCAACGAATCAAACGACCTTGCGGTGAATGAAGCGTTATTGATGTTCGCCCAGTCAGAAGAAACCGTATATGTCACACCGGTTTGCAATGTTTGTCCTTCAGGTAAACGGAACTTCGGTTCTTGTTTGCCATCTGTCGATTGCGTGAACGGAACATATTTGGCAACGATGGGCTCGCCACCTTCTGGTGTAATCACGACTTGTCTCGCCTGCATGGAGGAGATAATTTGATACGTTTTGCCTCCTGCTTGTTCTTGGTCATTCAACACAAACGCATTGGCCCCTCGACCACCGCTGTAGGCCGAAATGATATAACCATAATCCACTACACCGTTCTCTTGTAATGCTTCAATCTCGAACGTATCATTCGTTATTTGACTCGCAGTTGTCATACTTAATTTCGTGCCACTGCCTTCAAAGGTACGCGCATCTTGGCCTTTAAAAGTCAGGCTATATACTTCACCTGCACGTTGAACGGAAGTTGGAACGATGTAGGTCGCGATGGACCCTGTTTTCAGACGAGGCATGTTGGTCAACGTCAACCCACCACTAAGCGCAAAATCGGTTTTGGCCTTGGCAAATACTTCATCCGCTGCTGTCAGCGGTTTGTCGAACGTGACAATTAACGTAATGGCATTCAGCGATCTAACACTCTGGATTTGAGCCTGCTCCGAAGGAATAGCCTGGTGGGCCGTTTGCAACAGAACCGCTGCTTCCCCGCGTGTGGTCGAACCGTTCTCGGAATAGAACGTACTCATCCAATGGTGAACGGATTTCACGTCACGCTGCATCGCTTTGGATACGACCTGTTCGAGTTCTGCATCCGTCACTTGACTGTGTGGATTGAATTGTCCGTTATTCGCCTGCATAATGCCAAGTTCAACGAGCTTTGATGCATACGGTGCATACCACGCGTCAGGATTAACGTCCGTTAATTCAACGCTTTCTCCCTTCTTCTCCTCCAAATTAAACGTTTTGAATACCAGTGATGCTAATTCTGCGCGGGTAATGGCTCTATGTTCACCCATGGATTGATCGGCATACCCATTCATGATTCCCAAGCTGTTCAATTCCTTGATGGCAGCCTCAATCTGCAGGTCGGTAAGCTGTGTCGCTGTATCTGCAACGTTAGAAGCGTATGTAGCTGCTTGTACGTGATTGGTAGTTAGCGGGAATACTGCTGTGCTTAATGCAGTTATCGTTAAAAATGTAGCCATTTTTCGGGTTATCGGATTCATATTTGAATTCCTCCTCTATAGGTTGAAATTGCCTGTATCTATAGAATAGAGGACAAAAAGAAACTCCCAAGGACAAAAATATGAAAAAACTATAAACTGAATCTAATTTTTCTCGAAACTTATACGGTGAACCGGTAACCCGCACCCCAGACAGTTTCAATATACTCCGGATTTTTGGGATCTGCCTCCAGCTTCCCACGCAGTTTGCGAATATGGACGGTAACCGTCGCAATATCTCCGCTGGAATCCATGCTCCAGATCCGCTCGAACAGATCGGATTTGCTGAATACACGGTTCGGATGACTCGCAAGAAATACGAGTAGATCGAATTCCTTGGTTGTAATGGCTACCTCTTCGCCATTAGCAAAAACGCGGCGCGCTCCCTTATCGATATGAAGCCCGCGAATATGGATTTCATCCTGTTCGGCTGGTTTGCTTTTGCCAAGCAGTCTCTCATATCGGTTCAAATGAGCCTTCGCTCTTGCAACCAACTCACTTGGGCTGAACGGCTTAGTAATAAAATCATCAACACCCAAATTGAACGTTCTAATCTTATCGATCTCCTCTTTCTTCGCAGAGACGACAAGGATCGGCACCTCCTTCACCTCGCGAATGCGCCTGCAACATTCGAAGCCATCCAGTCCCGGAAGCATAAGATCAACAATAATCAGATTGTAATTCCCTTCCAGAGCAAGCATTAGCCCTTCATCCCCGTTATGGCAGAGCTCCACAGAAAACCCGTTGAGTTCAAAATAGTCCCGTTCCAATTCCGCTATCGTTGTTTCGTCCTCAATAATCAAAATGTTTGTCATTACCAATTAGTCCCCCCTCTTCATTTCAGCCGTTTTAGTTTGATATAAATGATCGTGCCGTCATCGGGTTTACTCTCCGCCCAAATGCAGCCTCCGTGTCCATCGATGATTTGGCGGGCAATCGCCAGCCCCAAACCACTTCCGCCTGTTGAGGAATTGCGAGATTGCTCTGCCCGATAAAAGCGTTCAAATATATAAGGCAGCGCCTCTTTCGGTATTCCACTGCCATTATCTTTAAAGGCTACCGTAGTCCATTCTTCATCTGCTTGAAGTGTAATCCCGAATCGTTTTGGTTCATTCTCCATATATTTGAGTGCATTATCCACTATATTGACAACGGTGCGTTTTAATTTATCCAGATCTACCGAAGCCATGACCGGACCAGATACCCGATTATCCCAATCCAAAGCTACCCCTTTATCCTCCAGATCGTACCTCAGTTCTTCAATGCTATCTTCCAGAAAATCAACAAGATCTACCACTTTGAACAGGAAGGGTTCCTGATTCAGATCAAGCTTTGAATACAAAAACAGTTCATCCACCAACTTATCCATGCTAACTGCTTTGGAGTGAATGATATTGACGTACGTCTCCATTTTTTCCGGAGTATTGGCCACTCCATCACGAATCCCCTCAATATAACCTTTAATATTGGTGATCGGTGTGCGGAGGTCATGCGAAATGTTGGAGATGAGCTCTCTGCGATTCGCTTCGTCTTGCTGACGTAACTCATTGGAGCGCTGCAATTGATTTCGCATGCTCTCGAATGCGTCGCTGAGTTGTCCAACCTCATCATTGGAGCTGACTTGAAGCTTGAAGGAAAGATTCCCATCCTTAATATGTTCGGCTGAACTCCGAAGTTGATTCAATGGCTTAATAAAGCTGCGAGTGATCCAGCGGAATAAGAGCAGGTTCGCGATGATGAGGACACCGATGAGCAGAAGTGACATCACAGGCAGCAGCTTGCGAGTAAGTTCAGCGAAAGGACTTCTCTCACGAATGACGAAGATACTCCCCCGTTCCCCATCTGAATATTGAAAATCAAATTTTGCATATGCATAGAATCGCTCACCGATGTTGAAGGTGCTGCGAATCTGATAATTGTTAAGATCATAGGCAGGCAGTGCCTGCTTCAGTTCTGGCTGGTTGAAGGTCAGCGATTCGAAGATCTGGCTACTCTCTCGTCTGATGTAGAGCCCTGATTTCTCGGCTCGAAGCTTCATGTCGTACTCGCGCAGCAAAACCTTGTTCTGCAGCTCATCCGGATCATTTTTGGCCAGAAACTTCATCTCTTGAAAGATCGCTTCTCCCTGTTCCGTAAGCGGGTTGACCTGATAATGTACTTTGTAAATATCACGAAACCCCTGCAGATCGCCTGTTGCAGCAATCGTATACAGACTCGCCGTAAGCAGGATGAACAGCAGACTTATGACGAGCATTCCCGTGAAGGACAGCAACATTTTTATTCGAATGGACATGGTATCCCCTTCTCAATCATGCTATTGGGTTAGTTTAGTGCACATGTTAACACAAGATTGAGCCTAATGCCCATATCAATTTGGGTATTTCCAATCTGCTCTGCCTGAACGCAAGAGAAACCCAAGGTCGTATAAATGACCTGGGTTTCTCGACAATTAGAGGAGTAATACGCCTCTTTTGTTATTTACATATACGAATCAATCGGAAAGAACTGCGTGTGAGTCAATTACCATATACCTATGGTCAACCTTATTTTACGGTAAAATGGCAAATGAACGCACTGGAAAGCCGGACGCCTTTTCCGCCTTGGGAACGATGTTGAAGATCACCGCACCTTTGGCCGGTACCTGATCCAGATTTGTTAACAGCTCTACCTGATATGTATCTTGGGCAAGTACATAATACTCTGCCAGAAGTGATCCGTTCTTTTGATAATCCACGGCTGAATCGGTGTCGAAGGTTTCATGGCCAATCGCCTGTATTTTTCTTTCTTCGAATAAAAACATTAGCGCACTGACCGACCATCCGGGTGCATGACTGTTGCCCTCAGCATCCTTGTTGTCGAATGCTTCATGACTGGGCCAGCGTTTGCTCCAATCGGTACGCAGTGCAACAAAGCTGCCAGGTTCGATAACACCATGCTCTTTTTCAAACTCAAGAATATGCTCGACATCGAGCGTGAAATCCGGATTGCTCTCTACAGCCTCAGATTGATCAATGACAACCAGCGGTAGCACAAGCTCCTTCAAGCCCAGTTCATCGAGATACCGGGTATCCCGCACAAAGTGGATCGGCGCATCCAGATGCGTACCATATTGACCCGGAAACCTGAAACTCTGGGCAAAGAAACCTTGATCGTGATTAAACAACGTATCGAATGACGCCGCATCAAAAGCTGAGAAATGCGGAGATTCCGGTCCAAACGTATGGGTCAGATCCACCCACTTCTTTTCTTTTAATAATTGAATTGCTTGAATGAGCTCATTGGACATCCGAATCACCTCATACATAGAATGGAATAAATTGTTACTATTATATCTTATTCCACTCCATGCGAACATATCGAAATGTCAGCTATTTAATCGAATTCATTAACTCGAAGAAGTATTTCGGTTCATGAGTCTGATATAGATTGAACCACGAATCTAAAGTCTCCGGAGTAAATACATCCAGCACCTTCAATACTTGCATCGCAAATTCCAACGGGGCTATGCCCGATGCTGTAACTAAATTATCATCCGTTACGGCCGATACCATTTCATAGTATTTTTCTCCAACGTAATGAGGACAAATCATTTTCAAATATTCCAGATCATTGCTTGTATGCCTTCTGGCGTCCAGCAATCCTATCCTCGCAAGTCCAACGGTTGCACCACATATTGCCGCAACAACATGACCTTTTTCCAAAGATGTCGAAGCTTTTTTCAATATAGGCTCATGAATGGATTCCATCCAAGTATTTCCCCCTGGAAGAATCAACACATCTGTACTTTCCAACATACACTCGTCAACTGAAATGCGAGGTAATATTTCCAATCCTCCCATGGTAGTCACCGGATTTTGATCAACACCCACGGAAACCACTTCTATCGGTGCAAGTCCTTTTTTAAAATACCTTCCCGAGTTTAGTTCAGCAATTAAATAACCTACCTCCCAGTCTGACATCGTATCAAATACATAAAGATATGCTTTTTTGGTATGCATAGTGCACTTCCCTTCTAGTCGATACCTCTAGTATAAAAAAACTTCACTGACATCTTCCGTCAGTAAAGTTTTTAAATTTGAAATATTAGTGGTAATTCTCATCTATTCTACTCGTATGACCAGTTTCCCGCGTGTGTGATGGGTTTCGCTTTTTTCGTGTGCTTCACGCAGTCCTTGTTCACTCAAGGGGTATGTCTCATCAATGATGGGTCTCAGCTTGCCCTCAGCAGCGAGCTCAGCCAGCTGATCGAGTTGGTTCCCTTTGGGTTCCATCATGAACACGTTGGCCGTTACACCAGCTTCCTTAGCCAGCTTTTCATCTGGTTGTTCCACAAGCGATACCAGATGCCCGCCGGCCTTTAATACCTTGAAGCTGTTACGCTGAATGTCGCCACCCATCGTGTCCAGCACGACATCATAATCGGAGAGAATCTCCGAGAAGTCTTCTTTTTTATAATTGATAAAATGGTCCACTCCCAGCGAACGAAGCAATTCCTCATTCGACTCACTTGCGGTGGAAGCTACTTCAGCACCAAGATATTTGGCAATCTGAATGGCATAGGTCCCTACACCGCCTGCTCCGGCGTGAATGAGAACCTTCTGCCCTTTGGCAAGTCGCCCATGGTCAATAAGTGCCTGCCAGGCTGTCATGGCTGCCAGTGGTATGGCTGCTGCTTCCTCAAAGCTCAAATTTTCCGGAATGCGGGCAATGATGTCCGCATCCACGGCCACATATTCTGCATAGGTCCCGAAATGACGAGGACGGGCAAATACGCGATCTCCCGCTCTGAACCTTGCGACATTCGAACCCGCTTCAGTCACCGTACCGGCAGCATCCCCGCCCAATATAAGTGGAAAAGAATCCGCTGCCTCTTTCATATGGCCTTGTCTGACTTTGAAATCCACCGGGTTCACAGAAGTAGCATGAATGCGGATTAACACCTGATTCACTCCACATGCCGGCTTGGGCATTTCCTTTTCCTTCAATTGTTCCGCTCCGCCGAACTTTTCAATCACAATGGCTTTCATTAGAGATCCCAGCCTTTCTATAGCATTATCGTTATACCCTCCTTCTTCATTACCCTTCCCGGACGTTCACTTGACCTATACTCACGAATTAGCAGCAGGTTTTGGATTCTTAATCCAGATCAGGAATCGTGATATAATGTAGAGCTATTGAACCTAATAACGAACAAGCGAGGTAGCGATGTGGAAATTGAAGTAAGTACTTTACATGCATTTTCGGATAAGCCTTTAGGCGGAAATCCCGCAGGAGTTGTTTTGCAAGCAGGACACTTGTCCGACTCCCAGATGCAGGAGATTGCCAGACAAGTTGGATTCTCAGAAACGGCGTTTGTTATGCCATCGGATCAGGCTGATTTCAAAGTTCGTTACTTTACCCCCAACGATGAAGTTAATCTATGTGGGCATGCAACGGTTGCGCTATTTTATCTGATGGAGGCAAAACAGCTCGTTGATATTGGTACATACACACTGGAGACATTGGCTGGAATTCTTAAAGTAGTTATCGAAGCAAATGGTGAAGTATATCTGTCTCAGACGTTGCCGGAGTTTGGAGAGATCGTGGACCGACAGCAGATTGCCGATTCTTTGCATATTCCTTTACATGATTTACACGCCGAATTACCTGTACAGATCGTATCTACCGGACTACCCGATATCTTGATAGCCGTCAAACATGTTGATGTTCTGGCAAAAATCGTTCCTGACTTCCAGCTTATCACTAAAATATGCAAGGCTCATCATGTCATAGGTTATCACGTGTTTGCATTAGAACCAGATGCAGAGAACACTCTGGCAGAATGTCGTAATTTTGCACCTCTTTACGATATACCGGAAGAGAGTGCAACAGGTACATCCAATGGGGCATTGCTATGTTACCTGCATAAGTATCAGCAACTTCCAACTCCTCATGATCAGACTTATACGATTAAACAAGGATATACCATGAACCGGCCCTCAGAGATCCTAGCCAGATTAACTCTGGGCAGTTCCAATGAAGTCACACAGATTCAGGTCGGCGGTGTCGCAGTTCAGATAGAAAACATCCAAATTCACCTCCCTTAAGCAGAAGGTGTTTCAGTACTTATAATACGAATACCTGTCTCATCTGAAGATTTTTCATGACCTTTATAATTGAATCTTATGTAAAAATCGTAACACGGCTTCTTCCAATTGATTCAGCCCTGGCTGTTCTATAGGGAAGTGGCCTGCTCCTTCCAACACTACGCATTCCTTTTCCACCTTCAATCGATCAAAAAAAGATTGGCTGAACCGTAATGGTGTCATCGGGTCCAGTTCGGGGTGAACCAGCAGTACGGGACATTGATCAAACTGTTCCGGGGTTACCTCTGGCTTCTTATCCAGGAATGTTCTTAATAGTTCCAACGGGACACGCGTCGCTGCCGCCTGTGGATCATTCATAATAAGTCGGGTTAAATCCGGATTATTGGTAATCAGCTTCATACGTGATACTTGCTTCACAGAGATCCGTATATGATCCAGTAAAGCCGGAAACTGATCCATCATACGTTTGCCCCATCGGCTAATAAGACGGTTCGGTGCAAGCTGGTCACGCATATCAGCATCACTCGTGTCCACAAATGTTGTTACGATCAAGCCCTGTACGTGCTCACTTCGTGCACTCGTGTGATAGGCCAGCATGCCTCCAATGCTGCTTCCCAACGCCACGATCGGTTTGCCGTCTTTCCTATATTCCCGATCAGCGAGTGAAACAAGCAGCTTAATCCATAGTTCATAGTTGACATGTGTCCCGGACAACGGATAGCTCAGCCCATACGGCGGAAGATCTGGCGATACTACCTCATAGCCTCGGAGCTGCAACATTCGAGCATAAGGAGCGAGCAACCTGCCATTGCCTCCGGCTCCGTGGATGAACAGAATTTTGATCGGCGACTCGGGCGCGGGCAACCGATCGATGTGCAGATGAACCCCGTTTGATTCCCACCACTCCTCTTCAGGATTCGCATGGTCTCCTAGCCTGAATTCTTCCGGGAAAAAGGCTTGATACTGTTTCCAGTAATGATGTGTTGAATGATATGAAGACAGATTATCCATGATGTTCATTCTCCTCTTGTCATAGATGAGTCCCCTTCAGATTGCATGAGCATCATCTTATATAACCAAAAAAAGCCGTGCATTCCGTGACTTTCATTAAGATACATCTATAAGTATACTTCTTTGTATAACAGCCTTCATACATCTGTCAATAAAATGGATAGTACATTCCCCGGTCCAGGTAAAATAAACGCCACACCAAGGAGAGAATTACTACTCCAAGCAGTGTGGCGTGTACGGTTTATCAGTGGATTAAGATTCAATATGTGTTTGCATCTGTGTACTAACCTATGCTGTAAAGACGTGGCAAACAGATGCACAATTCATCCCGTCTCTTTCCCCCTCATTCTTTTCCTCAAGCGAGCATATTGATTGTAGATCCATGGTGATTCTTTCGTCAGAATCGGGCCAAGCACTGCCAAAATCAATACATATAACACGGCAAAGGACTGAATGGATGCCATCAGGCCTCCTGCCTTGCCGATGTTCGCCATGATAATGGAGAACTCCCCGCGGGACACGAGCGTAAAGCCCACGTTCAGAGAAGCCTTCGGTGTCATCCCGGAGAGTCTGCCAGCGATTATGCCCGCACCATAGTTGCTGGCGATGGTGAGAATCACGGCAATGACGGTCATTCCAACGGCACCCCCGAGGGATGAAGGTTCAATGGTCAGGCCAAAGCCGAAGAAGAAAATGGCACCAAAGAAATCCTTAAACGGCATGATCTGATGCTCAATTCGGCTGGCATGTCTCGATTCCCCAAGAACCAGCCCCATCATCAGAGCCCCAATCGCCTCGGCTACATGTAAGGTTTCCGAGAAACCCGCCACCAGAAAGAGAAGTGTCATAACCGTAAGCAGAAACAACTCGGATGATTTAATGTTGAGTGCCTTGTCGATATACTTGATGCATTTCCTGCCTATAATCAAAAATAGAACAATAAACAGCAGCGCAGACAGGGATACAAGAAAGACGCTGAGGAATGAGGTAGCGCCGCTCAGTACAAGCCCTGTCAGGATTGAGATATGAATGGCGATGAACAGATCATCAAACATAATCATGCCCATAATAATCTCCGTCTCGGGGTTGGCTGTGCGCTTCAGATCTACGAGCACTTTAGCCACAATCGCTGTGGAAGAACTCGTCATAATGCCACAGACCACCAACGTTTCCTTGAGCGGAAGTTCCATAAACCAACCCAGCAGCAGACCGGAAGCAAAATTTAGTCCAACGTAGAACATGCCTCCAGTCAGAATGGCTTTGCCCGACTTCAATAGACGGGATACCGAGAATTCAAGCCCCAGATAAAAAAGTAAAAACAGAATGCCAAGCCTGCCCATAAATTCAATAAATGACGAGCTTTCGATAAAACGCAGATCCACAATGCCAATCTGTGGTGCATGCGGTCCAACAGCCATGCCAATCAGGATATAGAAAGGTATAACCGAAAATCGTAATCGTGCAGATATTAGCCCCGTAAGTGTAATCAGCGCAACGGCAATTCCCACTTCGAATATGAGCATATCCATAGGCTAGAGCCGTCCATTGGATAATAATTGTTTTAACAGTTTAATCTGATCCCGTTCACCAGCGACAACAACCGTAGCCCCCGCAGTAAAAGTATAATCCGGACCTGGATTAAACTGTTTCGTCCTGTTCTTCTCCACCACAGCCAGAATAACTGCTCCTGTTGCCTGGCGAATATTCAGTTCTCCGATCGTTCTTCCTATGCTCTCTGAATGAGGCTCAATACGGAGCCATTCAATTAACAGTCCCTCCAGCATCACTTCACGCTCATCCTGAAAGGTTGGTTTGTACGTCATACCACCGACGATAGCCGCAACCGCACGTGCCTCATCATCATCCAGTGTGACTAGTGACACCATGTCTCCCAGTTCTTCAGGCGAATCGCCTGATTCCATGTGAAACAGATCACGACGCTCATCATTATGGATGACAATGACCAGATGCTCACCGCTTCGTGTGTGCAGCCAATATTTGCGTCCAATTCCCGGCAAATCCGTCTCTTTAAAGTGCATGATCTGCACCCCCAGTGGACATCCGGTTCAAAGAGTCATTGTTTAACGCAATATCCGTAATGCGTACTCGCATGGAGCCAGCCGGTATATTAATCGATCTCACTTCTCCCTTGAGTCCAAGCAATAATTGCCGTCCCACAGGGGAGAGAAAGGAAATATGCCCCGCGTCCGGGTCCGCATCATCCGGCATAACAATGGTGAACGAATCAGCTGTATGAAAGTCAACGTATTCAAAACGGATCAAGCTA
Source organism: Paenibacillus sp. FSL K6-0108 (assembly GCF_045040695.1). Lineage (NCBI taxonomy): Bacteria > Bacillati > Bacillota > Bacilli > Caryophanales > Paenibacillaceae > Paenibacillus > Paenibacillus sp. FSL K6-0108. Next base: position 5,713,507 of record NZ_CP150288.1, read on the forward strand.
CCGATAAGTACCACCGAGTCCAGAGCTTCATCCGAACCGAGGAGCAGCTTCTCCACACACGTTGTATAGGTGGCAAGCAGCCGTTCCATCTGCGAACGTTCCGGATCACGCACGTCAAAATAGGCGTCGAGAAATGTTCTTTTCTCTTCACCGAATATAATGAGCTGGTTCACCAGCATTTCTCTGCAATTTTGAAAGGAGGACCTATGGTTCATAATAGATCTCACCTCCTATACAAGCCTTGTTCTCCATGTTGATTCGCATGTTTTTCTTCATCATGTTGTTCTCCTCCTTCATATAGATAAAAAAACCACGGATCCCGCGGTCTTATTACCATCTTACCAAAACAAATTTTTTAATCCAGTATATTCGGTTAACTTCACGTTATATAGCGCTTAAAGGAATGTTCAGCGTGTCTTCAATATCTAACCTTTACATCGTATGACAGATCCATAGAAGATTTTAATAACCCTTAAAAAACATTTTATGGCTTTTTATCTCGTATTTTTATTGGGTTTCATGTATATTTAACTACAAACTTTTATGCAATTTATACAAATAGCCATCCCAAGACTTTAACACAATAAAGGAGTGCATTGAAAAAGTGTCGACTATAACTAAGGATTCAACTCAAGTATCTGCAGCAGAGTATGTTCATTCCGTTTACGAATCAGTTATCGCCAGAAATCCACAGGAAAGTGAATTCCATCAGGCTGTCAAAGAGATCCTGGACTCGCTAATTCCGGTCATTGCAGCTCATCCGAAATATCGGGAGAATGGCTTGCTTGAACAGCTTGTTGAGCCAGAACGTGTCATTACGTTCCGCGTGCCTTGGGTAGATGATCAAGGTAAGGTACAAGTAAACCGCGGATTCCGTGTTCAGTTCAACAGCGCAATTGGGCCTTACAAAGGCGGACTTCGTTTCCATCCTTCCGTTTACTCGGGAATCGTTAAATTCCTTGGATTCGAACAAATTTTCAAAAATGCCCTGACTGGTCTGCCAATCGGCGGTGGTAAAGGTGGTTCCGACTTTGATCCAAAAGGAAAATCAGATCTGGAAGTTATGCGTTTCACTCAAAGCTTCATGACTGAGCTGTACAAATATATCGGTTCCGATGCGGACGTACCTGCCGGCGACATCGGTGTAGGTGCACGGGAAATCGGTTATATGTTCGGACAGTACAAACGCATCAGTGGTGGACACGAAGCTGGCGTACTCACAGGTAAAGGCTTGCTGTACGGAGGAAGTCTTGCCCGTAAGGAAGCTACAGGATTCGGATGCGTGTACTTTGTGAAGGAAATGCTGGCATCCAAAGGACTGAGCTTCAAGGACAGCACGGTGGTTGTCTCCGGTTCGGGTAATGTATCCATCTATGCCATTCAGAAGGCTCAGGAGCTTGGAGCTCATGTTGTGGCGTGTAGTGACTCCGGTGGTTACATCTATGATGCTCAAGGAATCAATCTGGATACCGTAAAAAGATTAAAAGAGGTTGACCGTCTGCGGATCAGCGAATATGTCAAAGAGCATCCACATGCTGTGTATACCGAAGGCTGTGAAGGCATCTGGTCTATCCCGTGTGATATCGCGCTGCCGTGTGCAACGCAAAATGAAATCGACGAACAGGCTGCTGCATTGCTCGTGCAAGGCGGAGTTAAAGCGATCGGGGAAGGAGCGAATATGCCTTCCACTCTGGCTGCGATTGACGTTTTCCATAAAGAAGGCGTTCTGTTTGGACCAGCCAAAGCAGCTAATGCTGGTGGAGTTGCCGTGTCCGCACTTGAAATGTCGCAGAACAGCATGCGGTTGTCCTGGTCATTTGAAGAAGTGGACGCCAAGCTGCATGACATTATGTCCAACATCTACACTAGCTGTGTTGAGGCAGCGGATGAGTACGGTTGCGCAGGTAACCTGCTTGCCGGAGCGAACATCGCTGGCTTCCTGAAGGTGGCAGACGCCATGCTCGCACAAGGTATCGTCTAATTCTTCGGGTGTCATAACTCTCTGCATTACCGAACATCTGCTAAACAGAACAGCTAAACGATGCATCTTATCGCATAGATATAATAAGCAAAGGGCAGTTCTCCCGAATGGAGAACTGCCCTTTAACATTGATATAGATAACGATGTCACTCGAATCGCAGTATCAGTCTCTTAATTCCTCTGTAAAGAGAACTGTAGACTCACATGCACTTATGAACGTACCGTTTTTAGAGCTCCGCTCCAGGACAGCACCTGATCCAGCATGCCGTTCAGATTGGTCAGATGCAGATCGGCCGGTTTAAAAGTCGTTCCGTTCTCAAAATCGGTAAACAGCGACAGTGCCGGATGAACACGAACATCAGCAACCGACAGCTCACCTAGAATGCCCCGCAGATGTTCTGCTGCACGTGCACCACCTACTGAACCATAACTTACAATGCCTGCCGCCTTATTGTTCCATGCCTCACGTGCGTAATCCAGTGCATTCTTCAACGATGCGGAGATGCTGTGGTTATACTCCTGTACAATGAATACGAACCCATCCAGACTTGCCAGCTTCGCATTCCAAGCAGTAGCCTGCTCCGTTGCATCCGCTTCTCCCAAGAGAGGCAGCTTGTAATCAGCAATATCCACGATCTCATAGTTGGCATCTCCACGTGCATCCGCAATCTGCTTTACCCATTCTCCAACCTGTGGACTCAAACGCCCCTCACGTGTGCTTCCAAGAATAATTCCAATGTTAAGTTTCGTCATCGTTTGTTCCTCCTCATGTGTTGTTGTTTGTTTTTTCGTTATGTTTAATTTATTCTGTTAATGTTGATAATAAGTAATTAAATTCATTTAGTCAAGTAACTTACATAAAGTTTGTATATGTTTTTTTCACTTTGTTTTTATCATACAACTATTGTTATGAATTTATTCTATATATGATAAGAGTCCAATAAAAAAAGCAGTCTCCCCGTATACACGAAGAAACTGCCCCTCTGATTCCTGTTCTTATGTGATTTCAAGCTTATACATTGTGCATTACTTTATAGTAATCAAGGTCTCTCCTTGCATAACATTGCCTTGTTCATTAACCTGAATATCGTTGAATACGGCTGTATTGGATACGATCACGGAAGTCGTTATATCCAAGCCAGCGGCCACGATGCCATCGATATCGAACTCTACCAGCTTGTCACCTTTTTTGACAACATCCCCGTCGGATACAAAGGAAGTAAAATGTTTCCCCTTGAGACTCACGGTATTAATGCCGACATGGATCAGGATCTCTACGCCATCCTCGGACAGCAGACCAATGGCATGTTTCGTCTTGAAGATCGTAACTACCACACCATCGAACGGTGCATATGCCACGCCTTTCGTCGGTACAATCGCTGCTCCCAGCCCCATAGCACCGCTGGAGAATGCTTCGTCACCCACCCCTGTCAAAGGAATCAGTTTACCTGTGAGCGGGCTAAACACGGTTTTCTCCTCCAGTGCTTCCGTCCCCGTCTGGATTGGGGTAATGACAGAAACGTCAGCAGATTCATTCGAATCAGAAGTCACACGGGATGCTTGAGCCTGCTTCGACGAGGATGCATTCTTATAACCAAAGATGTACGTCAGAATAAAGCCCAATACAAAAGCAATAATGACAGACAGGATGAATCCAACAAACCCGGTATCGATCCCTTTCGGATTAATAAAGAGCGGAATACCGAACACACCGCCACCGGCAAATCCGTAAGCATTGGAACCCATAAAACCGGCCACAGCCCCGGCGATACCGCTTGCAATGGATGCCATAATAAAAGGCTTCTTGGCAGGCAATGTCACACCATAGATCGCTGGTTCGGTTACACCCATCAAACCGGCAATGGTTGCGGATGTAGCAATCGGTTTCAGTCGTTTATCCCGTGTTTTGATGGCGATGGCAAAGGCTGCACCCGTCTGTGCAAAAGTGGTGCAAAACAACATACCATTGATTGGATCGAATCCGTTCGTTATGACGTTGTTGAGCAGAATCGGAATAAATGCCCAGTGCAATCCGAAGATAATGACCGTCTGCCAGATCCCCGCAAGAATCAAGCCTGCAATAATCGGGCTTAGTCCATATACCCACATTGCCCCTTTGGCCAGGTAGTCACTTAACAATGTTGCCACCGGACCCACGGCCAGGAATACAAGTGGTGTAATGACAGCCAGCGTAACCAGCGGTACAAAAAACATTTTAATGGAAGCAGGCGCAATCTTGGCAAGCCACTTCTCGAAGGTCGCGGCCAGGTATGAAGCAATAATGATCGGTATAACTGACGATGTGTAGTTGATCAACACGACCGGAATGCTGAGAAAGGACATGGCCGTGCCTTCCGTAAATGCTGCTGTCATGGTTGGATAGACGAGCGCGGCACCAATGGTTGCCGAGATAAATGGATTACCCCCGAATTTTTTGCCCGCTGAGAATCCAAGCAGGATGGGGAAGAAATAAAACAAGGCATCGGCTGTTGCAAACAAAATTTTGTACGTGCTCATCTCTTCGGTGAGCCAATTCAGTGTTATGAACAATGCCAATAGTCCTTTGAGGATACCTGCTGCCGACAGGACACCAACGACGGGCATGAACACACCGGAAATGACATCAACAAAGCGGTTAAACAATCCCTTTTTTTCGCCTTGAGCCGCATCCGAATCCGAAGTTACCGGACTGATGCCCATCGTTTTTACGAGAGATTCATACACTTTGGGTACTTCATTCCCGATGACGACCTGAAACTGTCCACCGCTCTCCACCACCGTAAGGACTCCGTCAATCTCCTTGATCTCATCTTTATTGGGAGCTTCCATGTCTTTCAGATTGAATCTGAGACGGGTTACACAGTGAATAACGCTATTAATATTATCATTGCCGCCGACTGCGCTAAGAATTTCCTTTGCTGTTTTGTCGTGATTCATGGTATATGCTCCTTTACATAGATGCCATAGTATCTGCGTTAAAATGAATGAAAGCTCATTTACTTGTATTCATATCTCGTTGTTATCCGATTTTATTTTTCGTTTGGGTTTTGGCTGGGGTTGCCCATGATGCTACTAGTGCCGCACTGATGCCACCTGCAAGCTTGCCCACAATCATGGCAGTTACCATTGTTTTATCCATTCCCGCAACGAACCCTAAATGTCCACCAAGTACAAATGATCCACTAACAGCAAAAGCAATGCTGATCACTTTACCTCTTGGATTCATATCTCTGACCAACCGAAAGGTCGGAATATTGTGAGCGAGTGAAGCGACAAGTCCAGCTGTTGTCGGCGCATCCAGGTTCAGCAATCGGCCTGCGCGTTCAAGCGGTGCTTTACATGTCTTATTAATGACAGCCACCATTGGGAATGCGCCAGCCAGCACAATGGCGATTGTTCCTACGGTCATGATCCCTTCCGAGAGTGGAGCCATATTCGGGATGAGTACCCAACCTGTGAGGGTCTTTACGGCTATAGCTACCAGCCCGAACAGGGACAATAAGGTGATACCGCTTCCAAATATTTTAAACCATCTCACGGTCTGTTTCGTAAAAAAGCGCAAACCTACTATGATGAGTACAGACAGCAGAATTGGGATAATCAGGTTTCTATAGATGACCGTGACATCAATGCCTGCTACCAGACCCCCAACTAAACAACCGACAGGAATGGTACTGATGCCGATTAACACACCCTTGGCAAAGTATGGATGATCCTTCCGATCTAGAATACCTAGCGCAACGGGAATCGTGAACACAATGGTCGGTCCGAACATCGTTCCGAGGAACACCCAGGCGAAGCGTCCTGCCTGATCACTCTGCGCCATCTGACTCGCCAAAGCGTATCCGCCCATATCCACGGCCAGGATGGTATTGGCGAACGATGCTGGATCAGCACCGATCGCTTCATACATAGGCGAAATAATTGGGATAAGAATGCTTGCGAGAAAGGGCGCCAGAGATACAATCCCTACCATCACCAGTGCGAGCGTCCCCATAGCCATGATCCCTTCCGTAAACGCCTCCCCCAGTCCCATCCGGTTCCCGAGAGCCTTGTCCACGGCACCAAGCACCAGAAAGAAGGCAATGATGATCATGACGATATCATTAATAGACATTATTTCCCCTCTTCATACCGTTGCACTTTATGGTTGGCTGCACTGTCATACGTATCAAACACCAGGCGGAGCGTTTTGACATTATCCGAACCGCTGGTCTGAAATTCCGCTCCAGTATTCAGGCATTCAATAAAGTGGGATTGCAGTTTGCGATGACTGTCCTCGTAATTCAGTTCCGTCTGTTCAGCCAGTACAGTTTCGACACCAGCATTATCGATCATGGTCAACCGTCCATCCTTGTAAAGTTTGATGGAAGCCTTATCGCCTTCGATGATCAGCTGCTCCTTGTGATCTGGCAGCACCCGATCCGGCAAAGGTTCATCCAACTCACGTCGTGTTGCCCAGCTCATGTCCATCAATCCCACATAGTTTGGATAACCGAGCATGACCATGCCGCTATCTTCTCCTACCGTGTAAGAACTTATCTTGCGAGTCTCAGCATATAATCGTTCAGGCTCGCCGAACAGGAATCGCCATGTATCAAACCAATGTACACCCATCTCATAAAACAGCAACTGTGGCATATCTCTGAAAAAAGGCTGTGGCAGCTGCTGCTCCGGTGCAAATCGTGGTGAGTAAAAGTCCGTATGAATATAACGAATCGTGTTCAGGTTACCAACCGCATTTTCTCCCAAAAGCTTCTTAATCAACTGAAAAGGCTCAAGCCAGCGCCAATTCTCCGTCACCATGAGGCGTACGCCAGCATCTTCAACAATCCGAACCATTTCTTCGGCTTCCTCAATGGAGCGGGCAAATGGCTTCTGGCACATGATATGTTTACCAGCCGCTGCGGCAAGCTTCACTAGCTCCAAGTGTGTATCCGGGGGTGTGATAATATCCAGCACATCGACGTCAGCCTCTTCAAGCATGGATGCCACGTCCAAGTAACGATACGCAGCCGGGATGTTGAACCTATCTGATTTATCATTCAGGGTTGCCGCATCCCTATCGCATATTCCTTTAATTTCGGCATCGGCAATGAACTGCCAAGCCTTAATGTGTTTTTCCGACCAGTATCCCGTACCCACAATACCGATTCTCCACATACCTTCACCTCATCTATAATGTAATTCTTCATGATGCTTCACCGCTTCAGGCTGTTCGATGCCTTACTTTTTTGTCCCAATAACCAGCACATCATGTTCGAACTCATGCATCGGGAGTACGCCGTAATCGTTCTCATGGAACGCATCTGTCTGAGCAAAGCGACGATGTACCAGATCAATCGTTGTAAACCGGTACTCTTCCACAGGGAAATTGAGCCGAACCTTGGTATTTACAGGAACGTAAAGGACCAGCGTGTCCTCGTTGCCAGCAGCACGAATTTCTTTGGTAGCATTCAATACGATATCCAGTGGCTTCACACCAACCAGCTTATATTGAAGGAACAGATACTTCATAAATGAATAGTCCCAAGCGCCTTCGAAGCGAAGAGCCGCTCTCCAATCATAAGGACTGTCGAAGCCTTCACCCTCCACGATGCCGAATTTCTTGCCTTTTTTGTGCCAGCTCCAGATGCCATGTGCACCGTAAGTCACTCCGGCACCCCCTCCAGCAAGCAGACTTTGCCACGCCGCCTTGCGAGCATCCCCTGCAGAATACCGTCCATATACGTTGCGGCTATAACTGATCTGTTCATAACACGGCTCACCATTGATCACGGGGCGCATTTGTGGTTGGTTATAGAAATGCTCTGCAATCTCATGTGACATATATTGAAATTCAGAATTATGCCCAGACTGATACATATAGAAATCCAGTCCTTCATGATTCATAAATTTCTCCGGTATGTCCCGCAATCTTCCTTGAATGTGCAGCGTCGTCAAACTGGATGGATTTAATCGATTCACCGTCTCCAGTGCTGTTTGATAATAAGCAATCGCCTCGTTGGATGGAAAATCCGTATCCCCGCTGACCAGATAGATTGGATCAAACTTCGAGAAACGACTCACAGCGTAAGTGACATATGGCTCGACGGCATCAAGCGGCATTTTGCTGTTCTTCTGAAACTTCGTAGCCCATGTATCAGGTACGTAATTGCACCATAAAAGCACAAGTGCAGGTGTAAAACCTCGTTCTACTGCCATTCGAAGCATCTCTTCCGCACGGTCGAAGTAGGCTTCATTGAATGTGCCATAATCTGTAGATCCATCCTCCAACAGCTTGAATGGCTCTAGATCGAGATCAGATTCGCTGGCATCCCATTGACGCAGCACATTGATTTGCAACACATTGAATCCCTGCATTTTGCGATAATCCAGATACTCTTCCCATTCAGCCAGCGTAGCATTGGTAAACGCACTCCAAACGGTATCGGCCAAATAGAAAAACGATTCTCCTTGTTCCTCAAACGTCCTGCGGTTTGCCGCAATGTTAACCTTCATCTTACCACCTCACCCTTCCAACTAAATTAATTAGTTTATTTTAGTTAATTTAATATGTTTTTAATCTAATATTGGGTAATGAATGCGTTTTACAATTGAATATTAGCATCATATATGTAAACAGTCAATTATAATTTTAGTTTTTATTTACAAACTTTAGTTAAGTTTAGTTTAGTAAACAACTGAAATTTAAGCTTAAATCGTGGTATACTGTACACATATAGTCCATTTTAGGAGGATGTATGTTGAAAATTGATGATATTGCGAGGCTGGCCGGTGTATCCAAAGCAGCTGTCTCTCTTGCTTTTAACAATAAACCTGGCGTGAGCGAGCAGACCCGGGAACATATACTGAATATTGCACAAGCTCATGGATACAAACCGAGAACGATCAAAACTGGAAGAGAAGTCCAGAAGTCCAATGCTATTATTCGTTTTGTGGCCTGCAAAAATACAGACATAATTACAGAGCATTATGATTCTCTTCCATTCTTTAATGAGCTGATTCACCATATTACAGAGCAGGTCAAACAGCACGGCAATACGCTTGTCATTTCATCCATCGATGTGCAGGATTTGCAGCATGAATTGCAAACCCTGGAAAAGGAACAGCCCTCGGCGGGCATTTTGTTACTCGGTATCAATTTGACTCCACCCATGATCGAAGCCATTCAATCCATTCATGCCAATGTGGTCATTCTGGATACAGCGTTTGAACATGTGGATGCGAACTTTGTTTCCATTAATAATAGCTTGGGCGGATACCAGGCGGGCAAACATCTGGTTAAACTCGGGCATAGCCGTATTGGCTACGTGAAATCCAGTACCCGTATTCCGAACTTTATCAAACGCGAGGAAGGCTTCCGGGCAGCTCTGGCAGAGCACCATCTGACCATTGATGAGGCATTGACGTTTGATCTGCAGCCGATGCTGGTTATGCCGCAAGAACATCTGCAACAGTCCATCAGTCTTCTTCATGAACGGCCTACGGCCATTTTTTGCGAAAACGATTATATGGCGATCAGTACGATCAAATCATTACAGAATATCGGCCTCCGGGTACCGGAAGATATTTCCGTGATGGGATTTGACAATATTTTTGAAGCCAAAGTTATCAGTCCCGAACTGACAACCGTTCATGTTAAAAAGGACATGCTGGCCAAAACTGCCGTGAATCGAATTATGGATAACCTGGATAGTGTCGAGAAGAACGCAGCTCACATATATGTGAATACGGAAATTGTGGAGCGCAGATCCTGTATGCCTATTGCTGCCTCAAGTCCATTCTAGCCTACGCTTCCTTCGTTACTATGCGGCATATTGATCAAATTTCAGTGTGATGGTAAAGTTGTACTGACCTTAAAATAGCAATTTTCTTAATTAAAGGAAGTGTACAAATGACTAACCAAGCATTCAGTAGCAATCAGGCTACTCTGCATTTAAGCGCAGACTGCGAGCAATGTTTTGGTCTATGCTGTGTCGCCTTGCCGTATGGCAAATCCTCCGACTTTGCTTTTGATAAATCCAGTGGTACCCCCTGTCCCAATCTCCGTACCGATAACCGCTGCGGTATCCATACACAGTTACGGCAGAAAGGGTTCAAGGGGTGTACAGTGTATGATTGTTTTGGAGCTGGTCAGAAACTATCGCAAATTACATATGCGGGCAGGGATTGGCGTAATCATCCCAAATCTGCTGCCGAGATGTTCGATTGTTTGCCTGTCATGAAGCAGCTTCATGAGATGATGAGCTATATCAATGAAATGCTGCAGCTGCCGGAAACATCATCCATCCATGCCGCGTTGAAGGACGTATATCGGGAAACGGAACGACTAACCGATCTGGAGCCATCTGCCATATTACGTCTCGATATTCCCGCACATCGGGCGGTGGTGAACGAACTGCTTGTACAGGCCAGCGAGATGGTGCGGGCAAAGGTTCCAGCTTCGGGTAAGGGACCATCCCAATCGAAGACCAAAAAGCGTAACGGAAGAGACTTTCTGGGTGCCAATCTAAAAGGAGCTGACCTTCGGGGAGCGAGCTTCAGAGGTGCCTTAATGATAGCGGCAGACCTACGAAACGCAGATATGAGAAACACCGATCTAATCGGGGCCGACTTGCGGGATGCGAATCTGGGCGGAGCAGATCTGAGAGGCAGTATCTTTCTGACACAATCCCAGCTCAACTCGGCAAAAGGCAGTGCAGATACCAAGTTGCCTTATCATTTAAACCTTCCCTCACATTGGCTGTAGGGAAGACTAACCCAAGATGAAGTATGAATTAGCAATGAATATGATTAAACCATGGATAGGTACTCATTCGTTTGTACAGCAAATAGCTCGTCCCTCTGTTTAGAAGGACGAGCTATTTGTGTTGTATTACATTTTAGATATACATAATCAGGACTTACAACTGCGGTAATGAATTAACGGACTACAGCAAGTCGCGGCGAAGGTCCTCAGCCGATTTAGGAGACAGGTGTCCGAGTGGAATATCAAATACTGTCTTGGCCCCTTTGTGTCCTTCCTGACTTAAACGTTGTGCGGCTCTTGCATAAGCCACCAGTACACTTGCAGTAAATTCAGGATTGCTGTCGAGCTTCAGACCAAACTCAATAATTTGTTTCTGGCCTGTGCCTGTAACTCCACTACGAATGACAAACCCGCCGTGCGGCATGCCTTCATGCTCAGCCTTCAATTGCTCTTCCGTAATAAACGTTACCGTAGTATCGTAATCCGAGAAATAGTTCGGCATGGATACAATCGTTTCGCGAATCTCGTCTTGGTTCGCACCATCTTCTGCAACCACATAACATTGACGCAGATGCTTCTCACGTGTGGACAGCTCTGGTGTCTCCCCAGCACGAATGCTGTTGATTACTTCTTCAACAGGTACAGTGTATTGAACACCAGCCTTAACGCCCGGAACACGACGGATGGCATCGGAGTGACCTTGGCTGACCCCTTTACCCCAGAACGTGTATTCTTTACCTTCTGGCAGGATCGATTGGGCAAGCAGTCGGTTCATGGAGAACAAGCCTGGGTCCCAACCTGTGGAAATGACGCTCACGTGGCCACCTTGCTCTGCCGCAGCGTTAACTTCTTTATAGAATTCAGGGATTTTGGCATGTGTATCGAAGCTATCCACTGTATTGAACCATTTTGCAATTGCAGGTGTCTGCTCCGGAAGATCGGTTGCCGAACCTCCACACAGAATCATCACATCAATTTTGCCTATGTATTGCTCAGCAGCAGAGATGTGCTCGAAACGAACCTCCGTACCTTCTGCAACCATCTGCTCCGGGTTACGACGTGTAAATACAGCAACAAGCTCCATATCCGGGTTTTGAGTAATCGCTTTCTCTACACCTTTGCCCAGATTTCCGTAACCTACGATACCAACTTTGACCATGTTCAATCCTCTCCTGTCTTCATCTATAGTTGCCTACTTTATCTAGTATAATGATATAACATAACATGTAAATTGTCAGGTTTCCAGTTTGAAATAAAAATACCCTGCATGCAGAGCAGCAAGGTAGGATAAATATTCCTTTTATTCTAATTACGTCCAACCGATTGGATAAAAGGTATGGCATCTACGGAAGAAGTAGCAAACAAGACGGAAACGGACAACACCGTTAGAGACAACAGACAGCTTGCCAGGAGTAAGGAAAGGAATCTTGATACGGTTCTGATTTTTTTCATCCATCCTGCCTCCTCGTCCTGTTTGCTATATTTTTGCTGGATCATGTTCTTCATAGTTCACCGGACCGCTTCACCAACTCCAAAATTTTACTAGCGACAATATCCGGCTGACTGTTATGAATATCGTGTTTGGCGTGTGCCACAGTGACCTGTGTTCCTTGAATGGACCATGCAGCAAAATGGGCTTGATCTGTCTGCCATGCCCGGCTGCCTTCGCTCGGTTTCTCTGAACCGGCCGTCAGAATGGTTAGCGGGAAGGAGAATTCCTTTTTATGCTCCAGGATACGGGCTGCGTTCGCCTTGGAATGGCGCATCTCTCCAATCACGTTGTCATTGTAAGCATGCTTGAGCGTGGAAATGGTGGCTGCCTTTCTCATTGACTCCGTAACGAGATCCGGGTCAACGACCAAAGATTCCGTTATCCGATCCGAATGCAGCAATGTACGCGCAATGCCTGTTTTCACCAGAAAACGTGCTGAATCAAAATACCAATCCGATGGCTCCATGGCCACAGTGCTGTAATATTCGGGACTACCTCCATCAATCATGACCATACCTGCTACCTCATCGGGATACATTTGTGCGAATCGCACGGTCTCCAGCGATCCAAGAGAATGACCTACCATGATATATGGCGGACGTTGGCCGGATACTCGCAGCAGTTGATGAATTTCCTCCGTAATGGTATCGATATCACGTGGCCGATCCGTATAATCGCTATACCCGTAACCAAACCGATCATACACCGCAATGTTCACCTGGGATTTCAACTTGTTATATAGCGGGCTGAAATCAACATACGGATTAGGCGTACCCCAGCCTGAAGCGAGAACAACCGTCGCATTTCCTCTTCCCGTTGTATAGAGATGCATGTTGCGTCCGCTCACCTCATACATTTTGCCCGGTGCAGTGTAAGATTTCATGTCCTGTGTCGACTGATACGCCTCGTACGCGGTTCCTGCCAGCAGCAGAAGTCCTGTTGCCAGCATCAGGCCACCCAGCCCCTTTAAACCTCTCCGTAACCCCTTCTTCATCGTTCTCTACCCCTTACCCGACTCATCTTCTATATGTATTCTTCAATCTTACCCAAGTACGGGTGGAAACGGAACGATCCCGGGTCCAGTTCTTTCCCCAACCTAAGTCTAGGTCTGTTCCCTACCCGCAGCATGAAGAATACCGTTGAGACGTGTACCAAAGGGAAGACCACCTTACAGACAACATAAAAAACCGCAAGGTCCCGATAACGGAAACCTGCGGTTTTGATGATAACCATTTTGTAAAAAGGCAAATACACCCTTTGCCATCTACAGTTGTAACGTAAGGCCTACCGGGCAATGGTCACTGCCCATGACATGACAGTCAATATGCGCATCGGACACCTTCGGAGCCAGTTGATTGGACACGAGGAAGTAATCAATACGCCAGCCCACGTTCCGTTCCCTAACCTTTGGCATATAAGACCACCAGCTGTACACATCCGTACGATCCGGGTACAGATGACGGAAACTGTCCACATATCCGGCAGCCAGCAGATCGGTCATCTTGCCTCTCTCTTCCAGGGTGAATCCCGAGTTGCCGAGATTAGGCTTCGGATTTTTCAGGTCAATCTCCTGATGGGCTACATTCAGGTCACCACATACGATAACCGGCTTGGTCTGCTCCAATTGCAGCACGTACCCTCTGAATCGATCCTCCCATTCCAGACGGTAAGGAAGTCTGGTCAGATCCCGCTTCGCATTGGGGGTATATACGTTGATTAGATAAAAATGGTCAAACTCCAGCGTAATCATTCGACCTTCCAGTTCACTGTCTTCCTCTATCCCGTACCAGACAGATAGCGGCTTGATCCGGGTAAATACGGCGGTGCCGGAGTATCCTTTTTTGACAGCATAATTCCAGTATTGATATACGTCTTCTCCCAGATCCATCTCGATCTGTCCTGTCTGCAGCTTGGTCTCCTGCACACAGAAAATATCAGCCTGACTCTCGTTATAATAATCCATGAATCCTTTGGTAACACATGCCCGCAATCCATTCACATTCCAGGACACCAGCTTCATATCCTCATCTCCTCACATCTCCTCAATATAGCATGGGCGAATTCGGAAGGACAAGCTGAGGTGTGACGATATCCAAACAGAATAAGGACTACCTAAGCCATATGATCACTCATACAACCAGGATAATACTTCGGGCAGATGCTTGGCAAAAAACAAAAGATCATGCGTCCCGCCCTCTTCCTCCACGTAATTCAGCCGCTCGGCAGGATAACCCTGGGCCAAAATCATGCGACACGCAGAACGTGTATTTTCCAGCATTTGTGCTTGAGCATTATCCTTGTACACCCCTTCCAGACTCCCAACGTACATATACAGCTTTAACCCGCGGCGTTCAGCCCAGGAATAGTCACTCATATAATCAAAAGCTGGCGGAGAGCTCTCCGGCACCCAAACTCTGATCTCGTACTCTCTTTTGGTCTGTTCTGCACGCATGTGGTAAAAAGCTGTTCCCGGCAAAGTTACCTCTGGTTCTGTTCCGTCACGTCTCGTCAATTGTTTCAATGAAGTATTCCGCCTGGTTGCTTCGGCTTTAGTCTCCGATTATATCCAAGGTCGGTTCTGCCTTCCATGGACGAATCACCTATTTTCATATGGAAAATGCACATCCCCTCGTACAACTAAACATTCCTTTGAAGCTTGACATTAAATTCTGTCGTTGACGCCGTAACATACTCCATATAATTCACAGAGCCGTTAAAGTTCAAATAAGCTTCATAACGCATGCGGATTCCAGGTAAAGTAATCAAATCCAGAACATTTTCCTTTGGAACCCATCTGCATTCGCTCGTTTCATTAGAAGTGGCTAACTCTCCGCCCACAGCTTTACACACGAAATCAAACATGACCTTCGTAGGGACATCAGTCACACCGTCATACCACTTATGGATTGCTGTATTTGAAACAACACTAATTAAATGGCTAACCGTGGCGTCTATTCCACTTTCCTCTTTAATTTCACGAATCACGCCATCAATCAGGTTTTCCCCAACTTCAGTAATCCCACCAGGATACACCCAACCATCGTCATGGGCTTTTACTAAAAGGATATTTCCAGCTCCATCTTCTACAATTCCGCCTGCAGATACAATGTGTGTCGGAAACGCCATTTTACAACCTCCAAATCAGATAAAATAGTATATTTATTTCTGGATCTTAAATGTGTTCCTTTATCCAAGAACGCAACTTATCAGCATAGTAAGCGCGTTCATCTGGATCAGACTGAGAACCCTTTGACAGATAAAGTTGATCATCCATATATCTAGGGTAAACATGGAGATGATAATGCCATACGTCTTGGTTGCCAGCAGGCTCATTATGTTGCCGCGTAGAAATTCCATCGCACCCATATGTACTTTTCATTGCAAATGCTGTAAGCTGAGCCGCGCGGTGAATTTCAACTGCGTAATCCGCAGGAAGTTCAAAGATATTTTCGAAATGTTGATTCGGAATAACAAGAACATGTCCTTTATTGTTTGGCCACCATTTGCCCGCTATAAATGCCGTTACCTTTTCATTCTGGTAGATGATATCCCTTTGTTTTGTTCCCTGATCAGGTCGCTCAATACCCCAAACATGACAAAATGGACATTCATATCCTTCGGGCTCATGTGAAAATGATGCTGGCATCTGTCTCATTCAGCTCCTTTCCTATTTTCCCAACCAGCTATTAGACACAGGCAAGCTTACGAGACATCATTTGTCTGCTTATGGTTAAGCACCGTGCTCTGTGTTATTTTACTATGCTTAACAGTATATTACAAAGCCGGCACCCTTGTTGGGGTTACCGGCTTTGTTTTGTTCTGTTTTGTTATATAAGCATATGAATGCTATTTGAGACCTGTTGTCGCAATGCCACGAATGATCTGCTTCTGGAAGCAGAGAAAGAGAACGATTAATGGCAGCGCCGAAAGTGTTGCTCCGGTCATAATCTGCACCCAGTTGCTGCTGTCCTTGGCCTCGCTGGAGAAGAAAGCCATCCCGACCGGAATGGTAAACATCTCCTCACTCTGTGTAATAATGAGCGGCCAGATGAACGAATTCCAGCTGCCTAGGAATGTCAGAATGCAGAGGGTGGCAAACGCTGGCCTTACCAGCGGAACTGCGATCCGAAGGAAAATGCCCCATTCTCCCATGCCATCTATTCGTGCCGCGTCCAGTAATTCCGAAGGAAGAGATTCCATGAATTGCTTCATTAGAAAAATGCCAAATCCGGATATTAAACCTGGAAACAGAATACCCCAGTACGTATCCATGCCGTTGAAACTGCTGGATACCAGATACCATGGAATAATCAGCATTTCAGTTGGCACCATTAATGTACTCAGAATGAGTACAAAGATAACCTGTTTCCCCCAGAACGTAAATTTGGCCAGAATGTATCCCGTAATGGAATCAAATACACAGACGCTCACGGTGGCAATAAAGGCTACAGATAGGCTGTTCAACATCCAGCGGGGAAATGGAGTTCCCTGAAAAATGGCCGCATAATTGTCCCATGTGAATCTGGAGGGGATGAGGCTCAGAGAGTAGATTTCATCCAGCATCTTGAATGACGTTGATATCATCCATAGAAACGGAAATACCATCACCCCAAGTCCGAGCGTAAGTAATGCATAACTGATCAGTGACCCGGAACGTTTCCAGCGGAGCGTTGTTGTTCTTGTTTCGGCCCATGCTGCAGATCTGCTCATCCTTGAAAAGCACCCTCCTTTCCTTTTACTCCTGTTGAAAACGGCTGCCCAGCACTTTAAGCTGAACCAGTGTCAGCATGAATATGATGGCAAACAAAATTACGGTGGCTGCCGAGGCCATGCCCATATCAAAACTCTTGAAAGCCAAATTGTATATATGAAGCACGACAGATATGGTGGAGTCCAACGGCCCGCCGCCAGTCATATTCAGTATCTGGGTAAAGGATTGCAGGAACCCAATGCTTGCCATGACGACGGAGAGAAGCATGACCGGGTTCAACAGAGGGATCGTAATATGGACAAAGCGCTGCCAGCCCGTGGCTCCGTCTATGGCAGCCGCCTCATAATACAATTTGGGGATGTTTTGCAGGCCCGCCAGGAAAATGAGCATTTGAAAGCCGATATTCTGCCATACCATCACCGCAATAATCCAGAAAATGGCCTGTGAGGGCGAATACAGGAATGACTGCGGTCCAAGACCCAACTCGATAAATAGGGCATTTATTATCCCGTTTTTCATCAGCAACCACCGGAATATCCAGCTTACCGCGACTACACTGGTTACATACGGGATAAAGTAGGCCGTCCTGAACAATCCACGCAGCTTCACTACTTGCTGGAGAAGAAGAGCCACGATTAATCCGGCAATCAACTGTGCAGGCACACCAACAACGACGTAGATCCCTGTGTTCACCAGCGACTTGAGAAATAGAGGGTCACTGAGCAATGTCACATAATTATCAAAACCCACAAAGGGTTTGTCTGGTGAGAGCATGCCCCATTCGCGAAAGCTCACGTTAAAGGAATACAGGATGGGCAAGATGCGGATGACTACAAAATAGATCAGCGGAATCAACAAACCGCCATAAATGAATAACCTCTGCTTATGCCTGTAATTGAGTCTTCCTATTCCCGGTCCGAACCATAAACGCCGTTTCGGCCGCGAAGGGATCACCCCGGTAGTCCTCATAGCTGCGCAGCCTCCTTGAATGAGAACTTATTTTTTCTTATCCTGTTTCGCCCAGTAGTCGTCATAGAGCTTCTGGGTTTTGGCTACCAGATCGTTGAAAGCCTGTTCTTCCGGTACATGATTAAGAAGCACCTCATCCACAGCGTTCACAAACAACGTACGCTCCTGCGTCTCATCAATGAAGAAGTGGGCGTTGGCATCGTTTAGTTGGGAGATAAAAGGGCCCAGCAGCGGGTCATTCACATACTTGTCCTGAAGGGCCACTTCTTTCTGTGCGGGAAGTTCACCCACCTTCTCCACCCATTGTTCCTGAACGCCCTTGCTGATCAAAAACTGTAAAAAGGCCGTAGCTGCTTCCAACTTCTCTCCGGTAACATTGGCTGGAATCGCATTGGCCCAGAATGAAGCCTGTGTGGATTTTCCTTTATAACCCGGCAGCGGTGCGACAGCAAAATTCAAATCGGGAGCGTCTTTTTTGATAGATCCCAATCGATATGAACCATCCACGTTCATTGCGGCATGCCCGGTTTTGAATGCATTGGCATCATCGGTGTAAAAGCCGTTAATTCCTACCTTATGCACGGTTGCAAAATCAACCAGATACTTGAATGCTTCAAGCCCTGCAGGGGTATCATTCCACAGGATTTTCCTACGATCCTCGCTTGTATCTTTGCCTCCCGCTTGATATAACAATCCGTCTCGGAACCAGTGATGAAGCTGGGATCCCGGTTCCCACGCGAAACCCTCTGTCACCAACTGGCCGTTTTTGTCCGTTTCCGTTAATGCCTTGGCATCCGAGACAAGCTCTTCCCAAGTCGTCGGCGGTTTGTCGCGATCAAGTCCAGCCTTGGTGAACAAGTCCTTGTTATAAAATAACCCCAGCGTTCTCACGCCTGTAGGCAGAGCATAATAGCTTCCGTTTAATTTGGCTGTATCTACAAAAGGGAAAAAGGCCTCGGCGATGCCCGGAAAGCTGCTTTCAGGCAGCGGCTGTAAATAACCGGATTGCACATATTTGGGCAGCCACCCGTAATACAGATTGATGACATCCGGTCCTTTTCCGGCGGGAACAAGTGTGGCAACCTTTTGATTGTACTGGTCGTATGGAAAATTGGTTTGTTTGACTTTGATGTTGGGATGTTCAGTCTCGAATTCCTGGATTAAGGTATTGATCAGTTCAACCTTGGCTGGAAATTCGTACTGCCAGTACTCAATCGTGATGGGCTCCGCCTGATCACCCGAAGCTGCAACAGCTGCTGAACCGGACTCTTCGGATGGCTTGGTTGAACAAGCTGTAATGCTCAATAAGAGTAAACCTGCAATCAATAATTGCAGGGTCTTGCTTGGCCTGAATGAAAAATAACCGGATTCCGTCAAGTGAAGCCACTCTCCCCTCTTTTTCCAACAAAAGTGTTATAACGTTATCTATTTCCTTGGCTTACGCGTTGGTAGAACCGACGGTTTTGCCAACAGGCAGCTTCAACAAACGTCTTGCGTTATTTCCAAAGATGAGTTCAATGTCCGCTTCAGGGAAGCGAAGTTCACGGCATACACGCACCTGATCCTGCAAATAACGATAGGGATAACCACGCGGAAATCCGCTTGCATCCGTTCCAAAGATGATTCGCTCCGGACCCAACAGTTCGTAGGTTTTGCGGAATAACGTCTCCAAGTTCAGCTCGTATGGCATCCAGCGTACCCACTGATTGGAACCCGATGTGTCGATGTACACATTAGGGCAGCTCCAACTTAGATGCAGAAGCTCCTGGAAATACCCTGCGCCAAAATGAGGAATGATGAACGGAATATCCGGATAGGCACGGGCCGTATTAAAGATGGCAAGGGGATTGATGTTGGGATGATGAACGATGCCTCCGGCATGACCAAGCATGCCAAAATGAATCAGGACAGGCAGGCGGCGCTCTGCAAGAAACGCCCACACCGGATCAAGCGAAGGAGAGTCAAAGGGAATCTGGGTGAGGGGACCAAACAACTTATATCCTCGCAATCCGAGCTCATCCACCGCACGTCGCAGCTCAATGGCTGCGTCTTCATCTTCGATCGGATGATAGGCGAAACCGGTAAACCGATCCGGGTATAGGGATATTTGTTCAGCCAGGTTGTCATTATCCAGAGCCGTCAGAAAGTTAAGTCCGGCAATATTGTATTTGTTCAATTCATCCACCCACCGTTCGATTAACGGCTTCGCTGCTTCCTCTCCCTGCTCCTCCACCGACGGGAAATCCCAGGTTAGTCGCATTCGCTCACTTCGTTCCTTGCCATACCGCGTCACTAATTCATGGCTCTTGTAAGCAGACAGCAAAAGTTTATAAGGCAGATGGGCATGGATATCAAAAACTCTAAAGTCGGGATTGGAAAACATTGTTTTGCTCCTTCCGTTTAGGGGAATTGCTAACGGCACAGATGTAATGGGTAAGCGTAGTTCAGTTTGCTTGGTTAACAGCGAATTGAAAATCTTGGTTTACGTTTGACTGAATACTTAGAGTCCATCAATACCTACTAATCAGGTCGGAATGTTTAGTTCAAAACTCTACCACTATTTTGGTATACATACAACTTTATCCTTAATCAAAATGTTCTATTGTTGTATCGCCTTTCTCTATAACCCGTTCTATTGACTGCCGTACATTTGAAGACTAGATTATCCTGTATAAGATGGGTCTCTGCAAAATAAGTGGAAGGAGGGATGGTTATATCACAATCCTATGACGTTATTATCGTTGGAGCCGGATCCATGGGCATGAGTGCAGGTTATTATCTTTCGCGCAGCGGGTTAAAAACATTGCTAATTGATGCCTTTGATCCTCCGCATACGGAAGGCAGCCATCACGGGGAACCCCGTCTTATTCGCCATGTGTACAGCGGGGGACCTGATTATATAGCGATGGCACTTCTGGCACAGGAACTGTGGGAAGAACTGGAGGATACAACGGGGGCCAAATTGCTTGTACCATCGGGCGTTTTGAATATCGTTGACCCGGACATCCATTCTTTTTACAATCGGTTAACCCATGCTGACGATGCGGGGATTCGGTACGAAACCTTGCATGCAGCCGAGATCATGAAACGCTGGCCAGGTATTGAAATCCCCGAACATTACGAGGGAATGTATGAGCCTGATGCAGGATATTTGTTCAGTGAACGCTGCGTTCTCGCCTTCCGTCAGGCAGCCGAAGCATCGGGTGCCACTCTCTTAACGCATACACGTGTCGAACATATTGAGTGCAGCGCAGATTCTGTTGGAGTCATCACATCAGCTGGTGAGACGTATTATGCGAACCAGGTCATTCTCAGTGCCGGGGCATGGTTTCAGACGCTGAAGCCGTTTGTGAACCTTCCCATTCGAGCTGTACGCAAAACCGTGGGGTGGTTTGATGCACCTGAGGCATTGTTCGCCGAGGATCACTTTCCCGGTTTCACGCTGGCTGGAAAAGAAGGCGGATACTATGGCTTTCCGAGTATTGGCGGGTCGGGTCTTAAGCTTGGACGTCACGATACGGGGCAGGAGTGGACACCAGGCAGTACACAGGCTCCCTTTGGTTCTGTTGAGACGGATGAGGGGGATCTGCGGAGATTGCTTGAACTTCGGATGCCTCTGGCAGCCGGAAAACTGAAGCGTGGTGCGGTATGCAAATACGAGTTCACACCGGATGAAGACTTTATTATCGACCGACATCCTGCCCATGACCATGTATGGCTGGCAGGCGGATTTTCCGGTCATGGTTTCAAATTTGCAAGTGCAGTCGGTAAAATATTATCTGACTTGGTGCAAACAGGACATACGGATCAGGATATTGGCCGGTTCGTCCTTTCCCGTGAACTCCTTTCTTGAATCGAGCCGTGTGATATAGAGGCCATGTTTCAAGAAAGGAGCACCGTGAACAAATTTTAATCAGGATCAACAATCTGCATACTCACTTCTAATTCACTTTGACCAAATTCCATTGCTGATTGGTTCCGCCATTGTCTGCCCATTGAATGGTCGAGGCTCCTGCAGTTGTGGAGCTCTGGTTAATATCCACGGTTAAACCGCTATTGCGGTTCACGAGCACAAGATATCCTCCGACATCCACCGGCAGCCATTGCTGATTGCTGCCCCCGTTATCCTGCCACTGAATCAGGGCAGCTCCTCCTTGTGTCGAGCTCTGATTCACGTCCAGCAGCAAACCACTGCCTACGTTGCGAATTTTATAATACCCGTTGCTTGCGGATTCCAGCTTCCATTGCTGATTCAGCTCGCCATTGTCATTCCACTGGATAATCGTTGCTCCCCCGGCAGTGGAAGCCCCATTCACATCCAGAGCGAGACCACTGTTCCGATTGATGAGCTTATAGATTGCCCCTGCTTCATATCCTGTACTGCCGCTATAAGTCATACCGGATATAACATAGGTCGTAACCGAGCCTGCTTTGGCAGTTGCTGTGAACTTTTTATTCTGAATGTTGATATTGGTCAGCTGCTGCAACTTCTCCGTAGAGGATGTCCGATGTACTTGAGCAGACGATCCGACGCTGGTAAATCGACTCAGATCATACGTGACACTGGTGTCCGACGATTCCGAATTGGTGGTGACCAGCACAACTTTGCCGGAAGCAGTATCATAAGCAGCAAGCGTATTGGCATCACTCATGCTGATAATTTTGTATCCGGGACGAATAAACTTGCTGTAGTTGCCCATGACATAATATTTCTGATTTACAGTGTAGCTGGTCGTTTGTGTGTTATTCAGTACATTTTTGAAAAATCCCCAGCCATCCGCACTGTCGACGGCCTGCCAATACACCCATGCACTCGCTCCCATGTTGCGCATATCCTTGAGGATTGTACGTGACATCGTGAGTCCGCTGGCATCCCCGTCTCCATATTCGGAGGTCCAGAGATGTTTTCCCGCTGAAGTCGCTGCATTTCGCAATGCGGTACGATTGCTTCCCCCATAGGTATGTGTGTTAATTTGACTGATCGCCGATTTCACCGCGCTGCTGTAACTGTTGAAGGAAGTCGTTGTGTCATCCAGACTGTATTCCTCCGGCGCACTCAGCTTTGTGGACAATCCCTTTGCTGTAAGGGAAGATTGCACCTGACTTAAGATGGTGTTCTGATCTGCCCGGTCAAAATGCATGCCCTCCTGATCGTTTCCCTGCTTCCACCAGGTGGAGACCGGTTCATTGAGCGGGGTTACCGTATCAAACGTAATGCCCCAGTTATCCCGGAAATGCTTGACTACCTCTGTGAGATAATCAGCAAAATCATCATAATGATCCGCTTTGAGATTATTGCCACCATTCGCCGCACCGGACACACTGCCACTGATCGTCATCCAATAGGGCGCGGAGTTCGCAAAGGCTTCAAAGACGTTGACCCCGTATGATTTGGCAGCTTGTAACATATATCTCTGATTGGCGTCTGCGTTCCAGTCATACACGCCCGGGGAAGGCTGATAACCAGGTACGGCTTTGCGGTATTCCAGGACATTGGATGAAGGATTGTCGCCGCCTCCAATGTTGTAGCGAAGAACGTTCAGACCCAGCCCTATGGTTGGGCTAAACATCTTCTCCGCATACTCGTCCCGGTTGGAATATTCTCCAACCACTTTGCCCCACCAGGCCAGGGATGTTCCCCAGCCTTCGATGGTCTGATATTGCTTTGAAGGGTCAGCTGTCGCTGTATAAGAACCGGCTGCGGATGCTTCTGTACCCAGACCCAAACTGCCTGTCAGCAAACTTCCTGCAAGCAGCAGCGAACTCATTCGTTTGAACAACTTCATCCGTTTCACTCCTTAGGAGATTATGATTAATTCGTTTGAACGAATTACAAATCCAATCCTTTCGAACACGAACACCAATTATGACCCAACTTCTCGGAAAGTCGCGTCTGACTTGTCGAGGGTGGTAACGACAGCTTCCAGTCGCAGCACATTATTGTAATGTCTCAAATACAGATTGGGGTTACTAAACGAGGCATACGAGATCCAACTTGCGTTAGCTAACCCATTTACACGTTTGAATGTGGCATCATTTCGGAACGCAGCGCTGGCATCATTTTTCACCAGTATGATCGTGCCGTTGTTATTGCGCAGGAAATAACCCGGGTAGTTGATGGACTCGAACGATACCCCTGATGAATCAGCCAGTCCAGGAACGATGCGAAACTGTGCATCCTCCGCAGGGTTGACGTTGGTGTCAATTCGGGCCTGATAATTGTAATGGCGAATATAGCTGCCCGGAACATTGTATGATTCCAGCCGTCGAATATCACCCGGTTGTCCTGTCTCCTTCAGCACGGTCATATGCCGAACCAATCCGGTCAGACCGGCAAGCTCCTGCTTGGCACTCCAAGTCTGGAATCCGTCGGCAGAGTCGCTGTAATAATATTTTTGCGTGGAATATCCGTCAAAATAAATTCGCCAGGAACCGTTATCCAGCTGAACAAGCGCAGGTCCTTCTACCCAGGAACCCCATCCCGCCCAATCTCCTGTTCCTTTGAATGTGTAAGGTCCGCTGAGGGAATTGGCTGTAGCATATTCGATATACTTGGTGGTCTCATTTTTGGTGAACGCGTGATAGGTTGAGCCGGTCTTGATGATAAAAGTGTCGATGTAGTTGGGTGCAATGCCTGTAAGCTCTGTGGGGGCAGTCCATGTTGTGGAAGACAACGTCGCATTTTTCGCCGTGATGACATAAGGTTTGAAGTTCTCGTAGTTGCCTGGGGAGATGGACACGATGATGTTCAGACTGCCGTTGCTGTCTTTGAACCATTCCGGTGCCCAGGTATGTGCAATTGTGGTGGGTAAGGATAGAGTAATATTGCGGACAAACGTCCAATTCACCTTATCCGTACTTGATGCGATACCGATCGTATTGCCTGACCAGTTCGTCGTATAAACGACATAATACAATCCATCTGTATGTTTCATGATGCTGGGATCACGGATCAGATTGGCCGGGGGTGTATAGGCTGGCCCTTTTAACAACCCGTAATTCGTCGCATTATAGGATTCGTAAATATACAGATTGGATTCGCTCGTATTGGTAAAAGCCGAGATCGTGTAGACACTTGTCGCTGCTCTGGCTGTATTGGGAACTAACATAAAGAATAGAAGCAATGCTCCGAGCAGCATGATCATGCCGGACTTACACGTTTGAAATAACCTTGTATTCCATCTTTTCATCGTGAACATGGGTCATCTCCTTATCGAAAATGTGGACAGGAATAACTTTCTTTTGCCAAACATCACCCCCTCACAAATCACGTGACCACACGCCATCCATTAATGTAAACGGTTTCAACAAATGGTTATAACGATCCTCGTCATTCTTTCACTTTAGCCGAGCTGCCCGGAGATTCAGAATCTATAGATTCAATCATTTGAGCAGTCTCCGCTAAGAGAATAGAAACAACTGAGGAGAAAAACTATACTTCAGTTAAACTTTGCACTACTACGATTAAAGGATGATCTATTCGACCACAACCCATGGATACTGGGACAAGTTATCATACAAGAAGCGCACCCGTTCTGGTCTCCGGCCTTCCTCATCAAATAACAGCAATTCATTCTCGTCCTGCAGCCAGGATACCGGAATTTTGTAATCCTCTTGCGGACCGATCTGCCAGTAACGTCCCAGATGGTGCCCGTTCAGATGAAGTGTTCCTTTGCTCATCCCGGTAAGCCGAAGCATCAAGTGCACTCGGAAGTGTTCAGGTACAGCTGACTTGGAGAAGCGCCAGCGGTACCAAACAGGCTGACCATAGGAACCATCTCCCACAGACATGGCATTTCGATTGCCACTATAGGCCGCATCCTGCCCATCGATATGGAGATGACCTGACTCATTCAATGCCTCGTACGTCTCCCATTGTTGTGGCAGCAAGGCATCCGTACCAGCCATACGCCAATCCTTCAATTCATCTTCACTCCGATAAAGGATCAGTTCCAGCCGGTTCAGCGGCGATTTGCTAAAAGGCATTTCCAACGTATTGGTCTCTCCTGGTCGCAAGTAAAGGGAAACATCCAGCGTCGTGAACGAGAACCAGTCCTGGTACCCCTCCATTGAAACATCCATGCCATTGATGCGCAGACCTTGGCTTACGGCGCCAACGAGAATTGCCCGATCTGCTCCGTCCAGCGTGAAGCTCCTGCTCAGCATCGGGGCCCCTTGAAGATGATTCAATTCATCGAGGTGAACCTCCCCAAGCTCCGAATGCCAATTCCGGCGGATGTCCTGAACGGACCCACCGATGTATACAGGCCCGGTTAGACCTTTGCTTTCACCCAAATGCGGAGAAAAATTCAGCCTGCCCATATGCTGGACCAGTACCTGAAGTGTATTCTTTCCTTTCGTCGTATGCATTTGGACACACGCTGCACCAACTTGACGAACCAGTGCCTGTTCCACACGATTGACATATATTCTGGCCGTGTCCTGAAGAGCGGGCAAAATGAGGGTCGTGACTTCATCGACCGAATGGTTAAAGTCGCACTCGTACAAGAGATACCCGAAATCCTGTCCGTACTGAGCAAAGTGCTCTGGTTGACCACTGGAAGAACGCTGTTCCGCTGTCAATGTCACACGAGACAACTCAGGAGAATCAGACAGTTTTGGTGGCATCGGCGGTGTTGTGAACTCCGCATGCTGCATGGCTACGGCTGAGTCCTGAACGTGTAAATCCTGTATATCCTGTATGCCGCTCTGTGAATCGCTTCCTGCTGCGGATATGAACTCACGTCCAGTCAACGTCCGTTCACCATCAATCCAGCTGCCGAGAAGCACAATCGTCCGAAACGCATCAGAGATCATACCCGTGACCTGCCCGGTAAGTGAGACATCTACATCATCCAATCCGATGGCATAACGCACCTGATTCGGCTCGTCCCCTCCATCGATTCTCCACGTTCGATCCATCGATTTCTTGTCCAGAACCACGAACCGAACAGGTACACCGCTTGCCTCCAGATGAATGATGCCTGGCTCACGGAAATGTACCAGATCGAAGCGATAGGCTCCGTTGTACGGATTACGTTCTGCCCGCACTTGCATGCTGCTGCCCTGTACAATCAAGGTGTTCGTTTCCAGTTCAATGACTGAACGCTGTCCCGCCTCGGCCACGATGAACAGGGTCAATGTTCCGTTCACCACTTCATTGCCCGTAATCACCGTACCGCCTGTCAGGTATACATTCTCGGCAATCCTCACCCTGTCCAGTATCGGAATAATCTGCCCTGGATTCAACGCTACGGGAAGTGTCCGCCCTCCCTCCAGCGTGACGTGAAACGTCTCGCGCTCATCCTTGTGACTCTCCAGGAACCAGATCTTCTCATTGCCTTTAAACCTGCCTCGTACAGAAACACCTTGCGGATAACGCACCATGATCTGCTCTGTTGGGACTTCCTCCGTCTCCATCAGTAATGCGCCAAATGCATGCACAAAATAGGTTACCGTTTTGGCTACAGCATACTTGGCGGTTACCCGTCCGTACTCGTTCAGCGGTGCATCATAGTCGTAAGAGGTAATCATGAAAATATCGCTGCTGCCCACGGTTCTGCCGCCATATCCGCCAAAGTTGGTTCCGCCATAGAACATGTAGTGACTGATCCCGGTATATCCGGCACGAAGAATCTCCATCATGCGCTTCTCAAACAATGGCGCCGTCTTCTGAATGGCAGAAGGTCCACCCCAATTTTCAAACCATCCCGTCCAAAACTCCGTAACGATCTTCGGTGTATCCGGCTGCTTATCCCGAAGCTTTGCATAATGCCCGTCAGCACCCGACCAGAAGTTCGCTCCCTCTATCGTGCCTTCTGCGCCACCTACACAGGTAATCAGAGGTACATCGATCCCACGCCCAACCAGACTGTCCCGAAGATGGTTCATATGGGCACTCGCTGCATCATCGTCCATCAGATATCCGTATTCGTTCTCGACCTGTACGAGAATAACATTGCCTCCGGCGGATAGCTGACGCTCGCGAATAATTGGAATGATCTGGTCAAAATACAAATCCACATAATGCAGATAAACTTCATTATTTTGCCGAAACTGAATTCCCTGCTTCGTTTCCAGCCAATACGGGAAACCGCCAAAATCCCATTCTGCGCAAATAAACGGTCCCGGTCTCGTGATGACGTACATGCCCAACTCTGCGCACAGGTCCAAAAAGGCCCCGCAATCGTTGTCTCCATCGAACGACCATTGTCCTTCCTCAGGTTCATGCACGTTCCATGCAAAATAGGTATCAATGCAATTCATGCCAGCCAGCTTGGCCTTCATCAGCACATTCTGCCATTCCTCCTTCGGCATGCGGAAATAATGGATGGTGGCACTGTTCAGAAATATGCGTTCTCCATTCATAATGAAGCTGCGTTGGTCGTATGTCAGTTCAGATCGAATGCTGTCCTCTGTCGTAATCTGTGTATTCTTCTCCTGCTCCTGAAGCAAAAGGGATGGTTTCTCTGTCAAAGATAAGCCCTCCTTCTCTGTGTTTGAATTCATATGTCCTGTAATTCATTTGCTTTATGCCATCAGTTCGCCTGCAACATTACGCCTTCCAATACAACGGTGGTAATGGAATTGTCCGCAGTCGATACTTCCAGTCCATTGGTGTACACCGGAATATCTTCAAGCTGCTCCATGTTCCGTTCAGGTGACGTCTGGTATACCTGTGCTGTAGAAGTACTGCTGTGGTCAAACGCCCCGAGTTCAAATGCCGTGGTTCCGGCCGATAACTCATTGCGAATCACCAGCACGAGTCTTTGATTTGCTGCATCGTATGCAGCAAGAGATCGTCCATCATCTGTTGGAATAATCGTTGTCCCTGGACGGATGAACTTTGTAAACTGGGCCATGCCATAATACTGTTTGGTCATCTCGTACTGCTCTTCTCCATTAAAATTGGCGTGAATAAAGCCCCAGTTATTGTTGGCTCCTTCATCTTCAACGGCCTGCCAATACACCCAGGCAGAAGGCTGCATAATTTTGAGATCAAACATGATGCGCTCCGCGAGCTCCTGCACGGAAGTCATATCTTCATGACTATGGGGTTCGCTGCCACCCGTTCCGTACTCAGACATCCAAAGTTTCTTGCCGTGACGCTCGGCCAGAGTACGCAGTTCCTCCATTTTGCTGCCATTATAGGAATGTGTATTAATCTGGTCGATGGCATCGAGCGTATCCTGATCATAGAGACTGAAATTGTGCACCGTCTCGTCAATGCTGTTATCGTCTGCAGCACTAATTACTGTCCCGTCCAGTCCTTTGCTTTGCAGTGATGCCGCAACCTTCTTGATAATCTCGGCCTGTTTCTCATTGGTAAAATGACTGCCTTCCTGCATGTTGCCTTTCTTCCACCAGTCCGAGGAAGGTTCATTGAGTGGGTCAAGCGTACGGAACGTAATGCCCCACTCATCGCGATAATGCTTCACGACCTCTGTGAGATAATCGGCAAACGCATCATACTGATCCTCGCGCAAATTGTTGCTTCCATCCACAGCACCTGTAACCGAGCCGCTAATCGTCATCCAGTAAGGTGGTGAATTGGAGAATGCTTCGGCAATGTTCACCCCGCGTTCCAGAGAACCCTGTAATACAGCACGTTGTCCAGCATCGGCCTCCCAGTCCCATACACCGGGTTCAGGCTGAAAGCCGGGAACATCCCCTCCGGGCCGAAGTGCCTTCATGTCCGGATTCTCCTCACCACCAATATTGTAGCGGACAATGTTCAGACCTAGCCCTTTCTGAGCATCAAACACCAGATCCATGACTTCACTGACCTTTGCTTGATCTTTCCAGCCACCCAGGTCGTTGGCCCACCACGCGAGCGACGTGCCCCAGCCTTCAAAATGATCATAGGACTGGTCCAGCTTCAGACGTACCGGCTCTCCTTGGAATGCAAGTGTTTTGGATGATTCATTGGCAAAATGATTGATGATAATTCCTCCTCCCGCCAGCAGCGCGACCAGGGCCACACCTACCATGATGTAACTCCGGCTGCGCCGCCTGCGCTGCTTGTGATGATTATGATTGACATTGTCGAAAGGGTGCTTGCTGTCATTCATGGTTCATGCAGCCCTTAACCCTTGTGCGGCGTAGATAGTTCCTGCTTTGCACGATTGGCTTCATCACTGCGTTCACCTCCCGTTACTTGATTCCGCTGCTGCCACCACTGATATTCGCTTCATAGACATAACGCTGCCCGAACAGATACACCAGCACCATTGGAATGGTCAGGAACAGGGAAGCAATCATCACCAGGTTCCATGGCGGCATCTGTCCGCCACCTACGGTGGTCAGAAGCTGAACACCGAGCGCGAGCGGCATTTTCTCCGGATCATTGATGTAGATGAGCGGCCCCATGAAGTTCCCCCAGTTGTAGGAAAACGAGAAAATGGCGATAGCCGCAAGAATCGGATACGTGAGCGGCATAATGATCTTCCAGTAGATTCCCGGATGCCCCATCCCGTCGATCATCGCAGCTTCATCAAGCGACTTCGGAATGCTCATGACAAACTGCCGAATGAGAAATACGTTAAATGCTCCGGCGAAAAAACTCGGTACAATCAGTGGATAGAATGTATTGATCCAATCCAGATGACGGAAGATGATGAACTGTGGAACCATCGTCACTTCGCCCGGAATCATCATCGTACTGAGCAGTACAATGAACAGGAATCGACTGCCTCTCGCCTTGATCCGAGCAAAGCCGTAAGATACGACCGAAGCTGACAATACCGATCCGATAATGGTAATCACGGTAATAATGACTGAATTTTTCAGATACGTACCCAGATTGTTATTCGTAAAGATCGTGTAGAAATTGGACCATTGGAATTCGAGCGGTATGAAGGTAAAGGCGGATTTTACTGTTGTAGCGTCACTCGCCAGTGCGATAGAGATCATGTACAGGAAAGGGGAAGCAAGCAGCACCCCGACCAGAATCAGAAAGATGTAGGATATCGTTTTCTCCACAGTGGATGGATTACTCATTGGCTTTTCCCTCCTCATAATGCACCCATAGCGCCGATGAACGGAACACAACCAGGGTCAACGCCATGATGATGATGAACAGCACCCAGGCAATGGCTGATGCATATCCCATTTTGTAGAACTGAAAGGCATTCTGGAACAGGTAAGGAACGACCATCTGACTGGCATTGTCTGGTCCACCCGCTGTGACGATAAATACCTGTGCGAAAGTCTGAAGCGCTCCGATCATCCCAGTGACGAGATTGAAGAAGATGACAGGAGTCAGCATTGGAAATGTAATGTGGAAGAACGATTGCGAGCTCTTCGCCCCATCAATGGCGGCGGCCTCGTACAGCTCCTGAGGAATACCTTTCATACCCGCCAGCAGCAGTACCACGCCGCCCCCGACGCCCCATAGCGACATGAGGATCAAGGCTGGTTTAACCCAGTTTGGATCAAGCAGCCAGGCAGGACCTTGAATGCCGAAGATCGCAAGCGCCTGGTTGATCAACCCTTCCGTTGGAGCGAGCAAATGGATAAAGAGCAGTGAGCTTGCAACCACCGGAACGACAGATGGCAGATAGAACAGGATGCGGAAGAAGGTAATACCTTTGATTTTTTTGTTGAGGTAATACGCGATCCAGAGCGAGATGGACATGCCCAGCGGAATCGATATTAATGCGTAGAAGAAGGTATTGCCTACGGATTTCCAGAAGATCGGGTCATCGGTCAGCAGGTTTTTGTAATTGTCCACACCGATGAATTCAGGAGACTGGAACAGATCCCAATTGGTAAAGCTCATGTAGATGGAAAACAGGATCGGCCCCAGAGTAAGTCCGAGGAATCCAATCAGCCAAGGCGAGATGAAGATATAAAACCATTTCCCGTCCTTTTTTCTCACGTTAAGCCCTCCCATAACGAAGCGAGCAGACGAAACCCGGATTCATTCATGCCGAATTCCGTCTGTCCCCTATCGATGCTATTTATGCTTTGAACAATCTATTTGTAGATTCTTTCCAGTCCGCTCTGAATTTCAGTCACGGTATCATCCAGTGAGGCTTTATTGTTGAAGTAGACACCCAGCTTGTCGTTAATGAGCTTCATCATTTCATTCCATTGCGGATTGAATGGTTCGGCGTAGATGGTGGATTCGCTGAACGCAGCCATGTTGATTTTCTTGCCGCCATACTCGGCATTCAGGAACTCATCACTGGACAGACCTGCCTTTGTTGCCGGAGCATCCTGACCGGCCTTGATCATCGGTAATTGTGCTTCTGGTGTAGTCAACGCTTCTATGATTTTGAATGCCTCTTCCTTATGTTTGGACGCGTTCGTAATTGTGAAGCCATTGAAGAATGCGTTGGTTTCTCCCCATATCGGAGAAATGTCCCAATTGATGCCTTCCACCTTGGCAAGTGAACCGATATTCCAGAATCCCGTCGTCTCCATGGCAATCTTGCCTTGGGCGAACAATGGGTCAGCACCGATATTTCCCATGTCGGCAATCTCGGTTGGTGTTGGTCCTACACCATGCGTGAAGGTCAGATCATTCATGAATTGCAGCGCTTTACGTACAGGTTCGGTATTGAAGGTTGGTTTGCCGCTCTCATCGAACAGGGAGCCACCGTTTTGGTAGATCAGCTGCATCCATTGCGGCCACCAGCTGCCAGGGTAGTACCCCCATTGAACCGTTTTGCCATTCTCTTTCACTGTCAGCTTCTGAGCAGCAGCGAGCAGGTCTTCCTGAGTCCATTCCTTGGTCGGATATTCCACCCCAGCCTTGTCGAACAGATCCTTGTTATAAAAGAGCACCATCGCGCCTGCGCGGTCAGGCATTCCGAATTGTTTGCCATCGAATTTCATCAGGTTGGCAATGTCGTCAGAATAGCGTTCTGACATGTTCACATTGTTGGCCTGGATCATGTCATCCAGCGGAATAATTTGGTTTTTGGAGGCGTACGCCTGATAGTTCTCGGCAATCATCATGATGTCCGGTGCAGTTCCTCCGGCGATCATCGTCTGAACCTTTTGGTCATAGTCCCCGGCAACGACGTTCAGTTTCACATTAATATCGGGATACGTTTGTTTCACAATGTCGAGTCTTTCTTGATAAATCTTCTTCTCGTCCTCCGATCCCCAGATCGTCATGCTAAGATCGACTTTGCCGCCGGACCCGCCAGTTGAACTGCCATTGTCCTTGCTGCTACAGGCTGTCAGACCCATAATCATGACCAGCATCAACAACGAAATGACCTTTAAATTTCTTCTCATACGATACGCCCCCTAAGTATAATGAATGGAAGAACTTTACTGAAACCCATTTCATGAAATGGGTTTCATAAACCTTGAAATTAAAACCCGTTCCACTTTATGAAAGGGGTTTCATTCACGCACTCATTATATTTCACCCTTTGAGGGAATGTCAACGCTTTCTTTTCCATATATCGGACCCTTATCGTAACGCAGGCCCTGTACTTTGACGGATAATCAGCTCTGGCTGCAGGATCGTCTGCTTCTTGGGCTTGCCCTGATTAATCAGTTCATGCAGTGCATCCACAGCCAGCTTGCCCAGTTGGTACGTATTCTGGGATACGGTCGTTAATTCGGGTATTACCGCGCTGGCAAGCGGCGTATCATCAAAGCCGACGATGGAAATATCCTTGGGAATCGACAATCCATGTTCAATAGTTGCCTTGATTGCACCAATAGCGGTGTAATCATTCACACAGATGACCCCCGTGGGCGGATTGTCCCGATCCAGCAGTTTTGCCATTTCACGTTTGCCGTCTTCAATGGAAAAACTGCCGAGCATCTGGCGTTCTTTTGGAATTTCGAGCCCATGTTCACGGAGTTTCTTTTGGACGGCTCTGACCTTGACCATCGTGGTGGACAACTCCCTCAGCCCGCCCACAAAAGCAATATCCCGGTGTCCAAGTTCCAGCAGATGTTCCGCTGCAAGAGCTGCGCCTGCGCCTTCATCCGTATACACCCGATGGAATCCGCCTTTGGCAATATTGCCATTGACCAACACAATCGGCATGCGTTTGCCCATATCGATCAATTCCTGAGCCATGTCATCCGGACAGACCTGCATGTTGATTCGTCCACCTAGAAAAATAATGCCATCTACCCGCTTCTCGCGCAAAATGGACAGATACTCGGACTCCCGGCTGTAATCCCCTGCGGTATTGCACAAAAAGAACGTGTACCCCAATCCGCGTGCCTCGTTCTCCGCACCCCAGAATACTTCCGGGAAAAACGGATTCGTGATGTCCGGTAGAATAATGGCAATCGTGCCGGTCTCCTTCTTGATCAGACTGCGCGCCTGTGCGTTGGGCTGAAACTGGTGTTTTTCAATAATGGACATAATCTTCTCCCTCGTGCTCGCACGCACGGGTGCCGTATCATTCAGTACCCGGGAGACCGTGGATACGGATACGTTCGCTTCTTTGGCGATGTCATATATGGTGATCGGTGTCATAGCGGAACCTTCCTTTTTCTCTATTTTCCTGCTTATCATACCAGATAAGGAATCGGGATGAAATGGGTTTCATTCCGTGGCACCATCACAGCGTCTCCCCGATGATATTCAGGTAATTGAACCGTTCGGTCGGATGACCCACCAAGTTATAATTTTCATCGGATTCAGCCAGCTTCCCCTTCTATTTCACACCATTGTTCCATATATTAGATTGTAAGCGAATTCATAAGGTGATTAGAGGAGTGTGAACGACGTTATGAACATTCAGGTCAGTCCGCTGGCAGAATCAAGACTTAACGCGATGCTGGGAGATCGGCCGGGGTATTTCAAGCTGTTTTATGACACCGATGGATGCGGATGTGATGGTACTGCTGTACTTCTGATCGTTAACGAGCCTGACAGTGATGACATTCGGATGGAGTCCGATTCGCTTCCTTTTCTCATTAACAAACAGCAGCAGATCTATTTCGAGCCTTGCCTTCGCCTGCAATCAGAGAACAGTTTCCCTTCCTACCGATTGAGCAGTGATTCCATGATATACGGCAATCATGTCAAGGTCCATGATCTTCGGGATACCGCAGACACTTCGCCGCAGCCGCTCAGTTGGTTTGTACGATAAGCTCACTGATCTTGAAACTACACATAGGACAAAAGCCGGCACCCATAAGGGTTAACCGGCTTTTGCTGTGGATTTCTCATCAATTAACTGTTATGGAATGAATATTTGTATTTGACCCTCCCAAATCCCCCTAGATCAGCGTAAAAAGGCTACTCAACCTAATTAATAGATGGACACCGTGTCCGATGGGAGTGAAATGGTGGAGATTGCATCCCATTTACTCACTTCCTCTATTTCGGTGATCGTCAACTTGGCAAAAAAACTGTATCCTCCGAATCCCTCCCTGTCGGTGACAGCGTCCTTGAACGCAGAGAATTTCGTTTTCAAAAAGTTTTGTTTGGAGATGTTCAGATCATATCTAAGCATAATACTCACTTCGATCTTTTCTTCTTTTTTATTCAGTTTATATTCGTCTATGAGCGTTTGAAGTGGTTCAAGGATCACTGAAGGGCAGTTTTTTTTCATTTTCACTTTCACTGCTTTGACCACTGGTGCCCTCAGTTGAGCTTCTTGAGCTGAAGCTACTGAAGGAATGAATAAGAGACATGCGATGAAGCCAATGAATACTTTTCTTCGTGTTTGCATCAAGTTCCCACCTTCTCACTCTAAATTTACAATACTTTCCTATTTAGACACTGCTATAACAGTAAATGTTTCGTTGTTAACCTCACTTTTCCCATAATAATTTTTCCTATGGATGTCATTGGGTCTCTATTTTATAAAAAAATAAAACCTCCTCGCCCTTAACTAAACAGGCTTGGAGGTTGAATTGTATTCTGGTTTGAACTGAACCAGAATCGTTACGCTTTTATTATGCCTTTAATGTCAAATGACATCATGCGCTTGTTTACTTTGTTTTGAACCGGGAGGATGCTTCAGCAAGCTGTTTGGTCAACCCATCGATGGTCTGTACCATCTCTGACAGATGCTCGGTCATGCCGGACTGTTCCTCCATTGTCGCGGTTACTTCCTCCACGGATGCGGACACTTCTTCACCCGAAGCAGACAAGTTCTGCGCAGCTCCAATGACGTCATCCTTATCGCGTTCGATGGATTCAATCTCGGAGGCAATGGCTTGAACCTGATTCATCATTTCATTCATATTTTGGGTGACAAAATTGAACGTTTCCTTGGTCTGGTCTACACTGCTCTTATGCAGTTCGGCAATAGCTTCAATCGCTTGTACACTCCGGTTATTCTGCTCAACATGATCAATTGTCTGCATCACAATCCGCTTGATATCCTCCGACTGTGATGTAGTCTGCTCTGCCAGTTTGCGAATCTCCGATGCCACTACGGCAAAGCCACGTCCATGCTCACCAGCTCTTGCCGCTTCAATGGAAGCATTGAGTGCAAGCAGCTTCGTCTGATTCGCAATCTCGGTTATCGTACCCGTAATTTGGTGAATGCCCGAGGAACTTTCAGCCAACTGCACTGTAATTTTGGAAATGTTGGCTACTTCGGCCTCGTTTTGTCCATTCACTGCAATCAGTGCATCAATGACCTCATGGTTGCTCTTGAATGCATCCGTGATCTCATCTGCCTTAAGCTTCACCGACTGTGACATCTCATTGACGTTCTCAATTTTATGGCCCACGTTCATGAACTTATCCACGATCGCTTCCGTATCATTGGCCTGAGACTCCATGGCTCGTGAAATTTCAAACGCCGTTGTTGTGGTTTCGGCAATGGAGGTCGAGGTCTGCTGGGTGGAATGATCCAGTTCAGTTGTACTTGTTTTCAGCACGCTAATGGAATGGTTCATACTGGAAATCAGCTGTTGATTGCCCGCCGCCATCGTGTTAAAGCTGTCCACCAGTTGTTTGAATTCTCCGCTATATTTGCCCTTGGCCTGCACCGTCAGATCCCCGTCTGCAAGTTGTCTGAACAATGCTGTCAGTCTCGTGATTGGTCTGGTAACCAGCAGTGAGATTAGTATACCTGCGATAACAGACACCGCAATCGCGCTGAACAGGACAATATACATCTGCTTCGCTATTGCCCCTAGCGGCTTCTTCACATCACTTAGTTTGTCTTCAACAATGATGGTCCAGTCCGATCTTGGAATTTTGGAATAAAAGACGACTTTGTCCTCTGTGCTCACATCGCCTTGCTGCAACTGCTTGTTAGAAGGCAGATCAATCAGTGACTGATATTCATTAGATTCAAGCTTCTGTCCCGCCATCTTTTCATCTGCCGAATTGAACATTACTGTACCTACGCGGTCCAGAATTATGACTTTTCCCTCTTCATTAATATTGATGTTCTGAAGCTGGTCAACGAAGAATGAGGTTGAAGCAGTAGACGCCAGCACGCCTTCCACTTCCTTGTTATCATTGTAGATTGGCATTGCAAAGACCGTTCCCAGCGTCCCCAAAGATTCAGAGATTATACCCTCACTGATGACATTCTGCCCTTGCATTGCCTGTTGAAAATACGTACGGCCGGCGCGTTCCTCACCGAGTATTTCAGGGTTGTTCGCTGCGACAATGGTGCCTTTTCGGTCCAACAGAATAAGAACACTGTTGCCTTCCATCCCTGTGAGGCTGTCTGCCAATATCCCATTGGCTTTATCCGCGAGTTCACTATTTTCCGAGAAAAAAACATCATCATTCTGTCCTTCGTTATTTCGAATTTCCAGCAGGTCCTGGAATGTGCGATGTGTTGTAATGAGAAATGTGGACTGTTCTTCCAACGTTAGTGAGGTGAACAAACCTGCACCAATCCGATCAGAGGTTGCTTTAATTTCATCCTTGCTTTTCTCGAGAGTAATGACGGCTGCTACATTGTAAGATAATACCGCAGTTACCGCCAATACGATGGTTACCAGTAAACTGATCATTAGCGGCAATTTGACTCTGAACGACATGTTGATCATGCGCTCTCTCGCCTTCGGGATAAACAATAAATCCACCTTCCATTTCTACGATGTTAGTGTCCAATTTTGTATGGGATAACTTTATATCGGTAGATAGTATCTAATCTTTCAGCAAGAAAAACGTTTGCACTGAAAAATGTTTTTTCACATCTTATAATCCTCTATTTAAAAATAAAATTATATGTAACTAGTATTATATTTTATTTATTGACTTAATTTGTAAAATAATTTACACTCTTTTATGTTAATACTTATTTTTCCATAATTGAGAGTTTTGAATAGCTGGCCAGCTTTCAAATATACTTAAAATTGAGAGGGAGATATAAAAATGAAAAAAGTGGTTTCAGCTTTATTAGTTACAGCATCCTTATTTGTTGGTAGTGTCGCTTCTTTCGCTTATTCGGAAGAGTCAATTAGTATAATTCCTACCAGAATGCAGGCGGGGACAATATTAGAGTATGATGGATCCAATCAGATGGTTATCCTGGAAAAGGGTGAACCAGTAAACCTCCCTTCCATCTATCAAGATCAAACAACAAAGAGTATCACACAAAAAGTGGATCTTGAAAAATTAAAAAGTGAAGAAGAGTTCGTTGAAAAAATTAAAGAAGAAGCAAAAAATTTACCCGTATATAAAATCGAGAATCCTCTTCCACAGCCAGGTTTAAAGGTTATATATGATGGTGAGGGTTACATAAAGGAGTTTGTTTTCCCTCAAGGGAACGACTTCGCTTTAGCTGCTTATAAAGCACTACCAAGAGGCACTAGAAAAGCAGCTGGAACCTATACTTATGGAGATAACAATAATAAAATCACTATTACAACGAGCACTGTTCTTGGTGAAGGACGATTTACTAATTTTACCGATACAACTGGTGAAAACAGTAACACTCTGAAAAAAGGTGATGCAGCAACCAGAGGAGATATAGATAATCCTAAATATGAGCAAGTTTTGGATGCGCGCAATTTGGATAACAATGTCTTTGCCAATGTAACTAAGAGAGATAATGGAGCACTTCCAGACGCGACATTAGATATTTGGAAAACTGGTGTAGAACTTTTTGACTTAAAATGGTCTTCTTCCCTTTCGTTTAAAGGAAGATACTTCTATACATTCTAATTTATAAGATATTTTATAAAGGGGGCGATATATTCGCCTCCTTATCGTATCTTCTTAATGAAAAGGATGATTCAATCATGAAAAAAAAATCTTCAATCACAAAATTCGTTTTAGTCATAACTACCCTCCTTCTCTTCATTGGGGGATGTAGTTCCGACAAACAAGCAATTGAAGAAGTGAACCCCACCGATATGCAAACCATCGGTCCACAAACCCATGAATATCTTTCAATTACAAACACCGAATATGTTAATGGAAAAGATACCAATGATGGAATGATAATGAGAGTTTACACATATGACATCCAAACTAAAACTTTAACTAAAATGGCTGATTTACCCTATAACTCTCAATACCCCTTAACAGTGGCTTCCTTAACAGAAGACACCATCTACTATTCAGGAGCTGGAAAAGATAAGGGGGACGAGTTGTTTTCATATGATATAAAAACACAGAAAATCCAGCAATTAAGCTCCGAATTGTTTGCAATCAATTCGATTATTCCGGATACCGTTGATCATACATTGGTTATGGCTGCTGTTAAGAAGGGAGAACGGCCTGTCAAAGTCATTTTCTATGATAAAGAAACTCAAGAAATGACTATATTGAATGACCACGATTCAGACACAACGACATGGGATATTTCCTATGATCCAGAAACAAAAAAATCCTATGCCATCCAATATTCTGAAGAAGAGCAATATAATCGTATGGAGGAGTCCAATAAGACGCAAACACCGATGGTTCCTCCCAAACATACAATCATTGAGATAGATCCGATCTCCAAACAGACTCGTAAAGTCATTGAACTAGATAAGGAGCAAATTTTGACTTTATCTACCAGAGGAGACGAAATGCTCATTGCGACGGCTGAGCATATTAACAAGTATCCAATTAAATACAGTATGATTAACATCAATACAGGACAAAGAAAGGAAATTGATCTTCCGATTAAAGCAAGTAGTGAATTATTCCTCTCCAAAGATGGGAGTGGTTTCTATTTTCTAGGCGAGAAAGGAAAGGGGAATAATGAAAGAGGAATTTATTACTATGATTTGAAAACGCAAGAAGTCGAAGCCATATTTCTTCAGGAAGAGGGATTCATTAATAATTTTATGCTTCTGTCGAATCCATAATCAATACGTAATCAGATTCATACAGAAGGAACCAAAACAAGGACGTTCCTGAGAAATACAGGATCGTCCTTGATGAATAGGCCCATCTACAGGTTGGGAATGGAAATTTTGATTTGCATTACAATGCAGCTTGATAGATCTGTACCACATCTTCACGCTGCAATTTGTTGAAGAAGCCAAATGGACCAAAACGCATCGCTTTATCAGCCATCGCACCAATCTGGCTATCGTCGATGTCATAGTCAGCCAGACGGCTAGGTGCACCAATCGAGGTCCAGAATGTACGCAACGCTTCAATACCTTCTTCAGCAACCTGTTTGTCCGACTTCCCTGCGGGATTCACAT
Source organism: Paenibacillus sp. FSL K6-0108 (assembly GCF_045040695.1). Lineage (NCBI taxonomy): Bacteria > Bacillati > Bacillota > Bacilli > Caryophanales > Paenibacillaceae > Paenibacillus > Paenibacillus sp. FSL K6-0108. The sequence continues at coordinate 5,753,969 of NZ_CP150288.1, forward strand.
TAAATACATTAACAGCCATGCGTTTGAAGCGATCTACGTCCACATCCAGATTATGCTTCATCCAGTGCGGGAACAGAATGGCAAGGCCTCCCCCATGCGGAATGTCGTACACGGCGGACACAGCGTGCTCAATATTGTGAGATGCCCAGTCCCCGGCAAGACCCATATTCAGTACATCATTAAGCGCCATTGTTCCACAATAGAGAATGGTCTCGCGCAGTTCATAATTTTCGGGATCTTTGATCAAAAGAGGCGCAGTTTCAATTACCGTGCGGAGAATGGTCTCACAGAATCCAAGCTGAACGGGTGTATTGGTATCCAGATGGAAGTAGTGTTCAAACACATGAGACATCATATCCACCATACCATATACGGTCTGATCCAAAGGTACGGTATATGTATTCACCGGATCAAGAATGGAAAACGCCGGAAAGGAATACTCGCTGAACCAGGCCCACTTCTCCTGTGTGTCCTGATTGGTTATAACCGATCCGTTGTTCATCTCGGAACCCGTCGCAGCAATGGTCAAAACTGTTCCCAGCGGGAGTCCGCCTTGAGGAGTTGCTTCGCGCACAACAATATCCCACATGTCTCCATCGTATTTGGCCCCTACTGCGATCGCTTTACCACAGTCAAGCACACTTCCACCACCAACAGCAAGAACCAGATCAATGTTATTTGTTCTGCATAGTTCTACACCCTTATGAACCGTGGAAAGACGCGGATTAGGTTCTACACCAGCCAATTCGGTTACCTCTGCTCCGATTTCCTTCAACTGGCCGAGCACCTGATCGTACAGCCCGCTCCGTTTGATGCTTCCACCACCGTATACAAGCAAAACACGTTTTCCGTATTTTGGGACTTCAGTTTTTAGTGCTTCAATTTGCCCTTTGCCAAAAATCAGCCGGGTCGGATTATAAAATTGAAAAGACTTCATAGCGTATGTTCCTCCAAAGATGTCTGAAATTTTGTGCATCCATTATTATAGTTGTCTTTATTCGTAAAAACAAATTGAGCGTGCAATGCCTTATCGGAATAGATATTACGATATGCTTCCATTTTCTTCGACAACTATTGATTCAGATGAGTATGAATCAATCACAGGTTGATCTGAATTCACTCTTTTGCCGGACAAAAAAGCTCCTGCCACCAGAAGTAGCAGGAGCTTCATGATAATCATGAACTGGTGCTTAACCCAGATCTGCAATTCGCTGTTCAATGCGTGGAAATAGACTAAAAGCATTCTCGTAGAATACCTTCTCATGATGCTGCTCCGGCACAAGTCGGCGGACGAATTCGGCATAAAGATCGATCGGCGCGAGCGGCCAGTCAGTCCCGAACAACATTTTCTCATAATGATCCGAATATACCAGCGCCCGGCGGAAATGATCCATGAACAAGGGTTCGTTCATAAACCGTTCAAAATGGGGGCGATCACCCACAACGAGGCCAGACAGATCTGCGTAAACGTTAGGATTCTTCGCAACTACTTCAGCGGCATCCATCACCCAAGGATCGCCCAAATGACAGATCATAAAATTCACGCCGCGCTGTTGAAAGGCTAATTCATCCACGGTCAGCGGATGTGCATACTTGAGCAATCCATTCATGGAGTACGTATCCCCCGTATGAATGACTACAGGGACGTTATACTTGGCTGCCAGTTCATAGACCGGTGTGTAGATTTTGTCATACACGTAGTGATGATAGTATCCCGCATATAGCTTGATCCCAGCTACCTCAGGAGCTTGCAGTCGTGCTTCTATCCGGTCCAGTTCGTCCTGAGCGTGTTCACCACCAAGGTGATTTGGATTAATGCCGACGCATTCCATGAGGAATTGCGGAACTGTTTCTTCCAAATCAAGTCCCATCGGGTTGGGTGAACTGGAATCCGGGAATGCTCCCTTCGTCTGCTCCGTAACCCCCATACCGATGCCAAGAATAACGTCGTTCTTATCAAACTCCGCCTTGAGGCCAGCGGCAGAATAATCCACTTTGGACAAATCGATCGCCGTTCGATGAAAGCTGTCAATGTCCGACAGATGAATGTGAATATCAATAATCGGCATGTTAAGCCTCCTTTTCGCCTTTTGAAGTTGCAAAGTTTAGCTGCAAAAGGCCATGTAGATCCTCCGAATTCAGAGGAATTTGCCCCAAGATCAGATAGGTCGGCTCTGTCCAGACCGTTTCCCCGTTCGGGAGTGTCAGATGATGATTCACGTTTTGACCAGTGACTTGATTGTTGGCAAAAGCCCACGCACTCTGATTTGGATAACGGTTCACCGCATGAAGCATGTGTTTACGCGAAACTGATCCTGTTCGCAAAATATCCTGCAGTGGCAGGCCCACATCCACCTTGCCAAGCGGGAATCGATCTTTGCCCGGTTGCTCTATCCAACCTTCTGCAAACACAGGTGAAGGTTGAAAAAAACGCTCCTCTGCAAGGGAATAATTCGTCAGCATCAAGCCGCTTTCGTTGGTTACGGCAAGCAGTGTACAGAGCACGGGAACGCCAGGCAGCATCAGATAGTGCTGATGAATCGTGATGCCTCGATTCATTTCATGCTTCTCAATTCGGGTGGTCAGCCTTACGCCCTTCCAAACGTTGCCGGATTGATCCTTCTGTTCTGTCCAGGAGGCCGCTCTCGATTCCGATTGGCGGCTGAAACCGTTCATGCCGGGAATGCCCACACCCAGTCCGCCGTACCACGGATTCCACCACGAACGTGGTGCCGATTCAGGATACGAGCTATCCAGCCATTCTTCCCCCTGATATTTCAGAGAGTGTACAACGCTTCCGAAGTTCGGAGCCACAGCAATAGATAATACGCCATTGTTCACGGTGTACAAAGTCCCCATTGGTCCTTCTTCACTTACACGTTCAACATCTGTTCCAGTCTGAGGAAACCAGAGGGCCGTTCGCTCCTGAATTCGATCCTCCCCACGGTATACCCCACGGACCTTCCAACCACTTCCGTGCTCGTCATGAAGATTCGTTTTCTCAGGGGAGAACTCCACCTTTGCCGTATCCAACTGCTGTTCCGAATTGAATTCCGTGGCCGTTGCCATGTACTCCGGTTCGCCGCCATACTGCACATATAGCTCCAGCTTGCCAGCGAGCGGAACCAGTTTACGTTCGTTCAACTCCACCTTTAACACTTCTGGGGTAAATGGATTACCGCCACTCAGCGTCAGATCAAGGTGACTATCCAACAATGGGAGGACCAGGTTACGCTGCTTCCGGGCAAATGCCCGGAAATCCGACCATTTGGCAAAGGTGTTCAGGGCAAATACGGTTTCCTTGGTACGCGCCACAGTTCCCGCCTCCAAACGTCCAATCTCATGCTGCAACCCGAGCGTGTATTCTGGCCGGATCAGCTTCAGGGAAGGGTCCCAATAGATGCCGCATGCACCATACTCTTCCTTGCAGAACAGCCAGTTCTCCGTAATCTGCGCACTGTCCCAGTGATTCGGATCGCCTGCATAATCATCACCCATATCCACAAATCGGCCCTGATAAGGAAGGATTAACCCGTTTCCGAAAAATCCAAAATTGTTCATCAGAAATAAGTCCTCTTCCCATGCTGTGCCTCGTGTATTTTCAATCTCATGATGGAATTCGGCAATTCCGCTCGCAGACAGCTTGACGACAGACTTGATCTGTAAGCCAGGGAAGTCCTCCGAGTCATAGATGGCCTCGAAAATCTGCCGTTCTCCCTCGGGATAAATCTTCACTTCTCTCGCTTGTTTTTTGGACAGCTCCTCTGCGTACGGCTTGCCCAGCTTCGGATAGGTCCACCAAAACGTGTGACGGGACCCAGGGTATTCAACCCACATGATATTATCCTGCTTGCCCATATGGAGAGAGAATGCGCCGTTTACAGCTACCCACTGGTCTCCGTTCTCCCCCCCATAACGTCCCTCTGTCCCCTTCATCAACACAGACAGCTTGGTTGTAAAAGATACCGCCTGTTTATCTGTCGGAACAGCCGTTACCTCGACTTCTTGCGAATAAAGTCCATACGAATGTAATGTAAAGGCTATCGGTACAGATGCTTTACCTTTTGCAGGGACCGTGAAGCTTACCGAACGTTCTGCCCACTCCAGAAATTCGTCTTCCGGCAGGTCAAAAGAGAACTCCGCTTCGGAATCAAAATTATTATCCACGTTCAGGTATAGCTCAGCCGGGATACCTTTATAGAGCTCTTTTACAGGCAACACCGTGTTGATCTTAGCCGGAAATTTCGGGGCAACGCCCATACGAAACTCGGCTTTTCTGCCACCGATCAGCCATGTGCTCGCAACAACGGGATGGGTCTTATTCTGACTCTGCTCCTCCTTAACCGGGTCAAGGTGGAACGCCCCCTCCACGTATACCGTTTCTCCCGGAGCAACAGCTCTCGCATCGTCCAGCGCAAAACGAATATTTTTGTTGTCGTGACCCTTGATCTCGAACTTCAGCTCGGAAGTTGAGCGGTTCGTGATCCGGTAACGAACCTTGTATTCGGAACCAAATACAAGATCATGATCGTCGATCTCTGTGAAGATTTCGTAATCTGGTGTTTCGAGAGCTGTAAGCCCTCGACCGGACTTCTCGAATTCGGCTCGCAAGGAGATATCTCCCTTTTGCCAGGAATAATCAAAGAAATCGAAACCACGCTCCCGTCGGCCATCCGGCTCGATAACGAGTTCACGCGTGCTGTCTGCGTACCAATCCAGTTCCTCAAAATAAGGTGCAAGTGCTTCCGTCTGCAAAATGGTCGGGATAAAATTCATCAGATGCACATTATCATCTTTTTTCTCCCAGAAGAACCCGCATTTCTTGTACATCGGTACAGCCTTGGTGTTACCTGCCCACGTGAACAGATCCAGGCGGGGCCATCCCGCTTCCACGGTCTTGCGAACGGCGTTCAGGATCAGATTACGTCCAACCTTGTAGCCATGATAATCGGGACGAACATTCAATAGCGGTACATACAATGCATTCTCGTCATAGCGGTAGTGCGCAAAACTGCAAAAACCAACAACCTCATTCTCATGAACAGCGAGAAACGCGTTGAGATTGGACGAACTCTCCATCTCCCGACGAACGGTATCTTCCGTTCTCTGGTTGGTTCCGCCTCCCCAACTTTCATTGCTGCGGTTCCACATATCAGCGAGTGCGGCAGCGTAGGAGGGATCGTATTCGATAATGCGGATTTGTTCGATAATCGAAGTTACGGTCATATTTGGGTCTCCTTATCTTTATCTATAGGATGGTCTTCGTGATCTTTCCGATATGGCCTTTGCCCGATAGCCGCAGAGATGATACAGGCCATGTTTGAAGAAGCTAGCGATAGTCTTATCATACTATAAATGGAAACATTTTCAGAGGATTAAAAATCTTTCTTTTCAATCATATAAGTGCCTTTCGGAAGCTTTTGTTCGAAGCGTCAAGGATGGACGAAGCTAGGGTTAGTCACTGTCAACGTAGTGTGCTCAGGGTGCGGCAGATAACACCATAAACAAAAAAAATGGCTCTTTCCGACCGATAAGGCGGAAAGAGCCATTTTGATGATACCGGGATCCTGTGACATCAGCTCGCCTTCGCGAGTTTCGTGCCGCGAATCGATGCTGTAGCATATACGACGAGCGCTGTCCAGATGAGCGCAAAGCCAACGAGCAGAACCGGCGAGACCGATTCCTTGAATACGAATATGCTCAGTATCAGCATGATCGTCGGCCCAATATATTGAACAAAGCCAAGCGTAGACAGGGACATCCGGGCGGCTGCTCGCGCAAAAAAGAGCAGCGGCAGCGCCGTGACTACACCGGAAAGAAGCAGTTCGATGAACGTCGGCGCAGGCAGCGTCCACGCCGTTGTTTTCCCCACAACGGCCAAATAGATCCAGTAACCAAGCGCAACAGGCAGGACTACAGCCGTCTCTGAGAATAAGCCTATAGAAGCGTCTTGCTTGATCTTCTTCTTCGCCAGGCCGTACAAACCAAATGACGCAGCCAGCGAGATCGCGACCCACGGAAACCGCCCATAGTCAATCGCGATGATGAGTACAGCTGCACCAGCGATGGCAATCGCAAGCCATTGACCGCGGTTTGGCTTCTCACGAAGGAATAGAACCGCTAACAACACGTTCAGCAACGGGTTCAAATAATAGCCGAGACTCGTCTCAACGACATGCCCGTTGTTGACTGCCCAGATAAAGATGAGCCAATTGGCAGCAATCAGCAGTCCGCTTGTGGCGAGCGACAGCAGGAGCGAGCGATTAGTCGCAATCCGCTTTATGTCACCCCAGCGGCGCTGGGCGGCTACCAGAATACCCATGAAAACAAACGACCATACAACCCGATGCGACAGAATCTCGCCTGCCGGAACTTCGCTAAACAACTTCCAATAAAGCGGGAGAATCCCCCACATGATATACGCGATAATAGCGTTGACCAACCCGTTATTCATAATCCTTTTTCCCCTCTTTTTGCTCTGATGTCTCAACGGATTATACGTCTTGAACCTCTCACAAGTAAAGAAAAGAATTGTATTTGATAAGTCTCGCACCAGGCTGTTGATGCCAAAATTGTGGCCCCCATTTATCCCAAAGCCCCCCAACATACGTATGTAGAGACATCTGAATTAGTAGAAGAGCTCTATCCGAACTGTTTTGGAATCTGTTGATTCTCCACAACAAATTACAATTATGGGCGATTCCGCAGGGGGAAATATTTCATTAACGTTTGCCCAAAAGCTCGTGATTTTACCAATGTAGCAAAAGTAACGTTTTTTGTGGGAACTTATGAGGGAGGTTATCCAGATAGTCTCCTATGGCATGTAAAAATGCAGGAATTGGGGATTGATCACCATTTCTAATGATTATTCCAAAATATCCCATGTGTTCCCTCTCTATCCAATCCCTGAAGCAAAACAGGCATTTCAGCAGATTATTGCCGTGATGGCAGAAAACTGAGGACTCCCGAATAAAGTCTCTGCTTCCAATTCCGGTTATGACAAAGCATGCGTAATCGTACAAGTTCTTGTCTCTCGACAAATATGCAATAATCTAAGAATTGAAGAAGTCAGGATTTAAAATTATAGGAGTCACTTGACAACCTACCTACTGGTAGGTAGAATAAAGATATGAAAAATTTACCTACTACCTCTAATGACATCCTGACTTGTGCCCGTTCTTTGATCATCGCTGGCGGTTACAACGGTTTCAGTTATGCCGACATCGCTGAAGTGGTTGGGATTCGTAAGGCGAGCATCCATCACCATTTCCCAAGCAAGGTCGATCTGGTTCGAACACTGGTTGCGCAATATCGAGAAGAAGCTCAAGCCGGATTGGAGAATATTGAACTCCATGTATCCGATGCTCTAGAACAGCTTCGCCGCTACGCCGGCTATTGGGAAGCCTGCATTGCGGACGCTAGCGCTCCGATTTGTGTCTGCGCGCTGTTGGCAAGTCAGCTCCCCCTCCTGCCCGAAGAGGTTGCCATTGAGGTTCGGGCCCATTTCCAGTATCTATCAACGTGGTTATCGTCCGTGCTGGATCGCGGATCGCAGCTTGGACAACTTCAACTTAGGAATACCCCGCATGCCGAGGCCGAAGCTTTCATGGCGGCAATTCACGGAGCTATGCTTACGGCGCGGGCCTATGGCGATCCGAATAAATTCAGCTTTGTGACAGGCCCGCTCCTGGAACGACTCGCGCTTCCATTGTAATTGGTCCAATGGTGAAAACTACAGATTCTCAATCCAAAATTATTTAGGAAGGAGGCCACGTATTGTTCATGATATGTCCGCAGTTTACGAAGAAGACATGTTATAGCATACGTGTAAAACTATCAATCAGCAGAACAAAATAACCCCCCTTTGTCCTTAAGGACTGGAAGGAGAGATCTATGTTTGGAATTTCATCACTCGGCTGGGTGCATACACTCAGCAGCTTGCCAGCCATTCCACTAGCTATATATATGTTTGCTCGCTACGGACGGATTGTTCCACGATCACGGCCCGGTGTCGTTTATTTTATTTCGATGCTAATCGGCTCTATCACGGTATTCCCCATCGCTCATCAGTCAGCCAGCTATGGTATTGGTGCGGCAACGATTCTGCTGCTGCTCGTCGGATACGGCACCGGGTATATTTCGAGGTTTGGGCGTGCGGGCAAGTACCTTGAAACAATCTCCCTCAGCCTGACAGCGTTTCTGTTAATGGTGCCAACTGTTTCCGAGATTTTGCGTCGTGTTCCAGATGGCAACCCCATAGTTACTGAATTGAATTCGCCAATTCTTCTCGGCGCTCAAGCCAGTCTCTTCGTCATTCTAATCGTTGGTTTGACAGCCCAAATCATCCATTTGCGCAGGCAAAGCAGGCTTGAGATGTCTGACCTATCAGCTGAGATATCAGCCTAAGAGTGGGAAGGAAATACTGAGATGATATTTTCAATTAATAAGGAGGAGCAATACACATGTCATTAACTCAAGCCTTAGCTACAGCCAAACAGGAATTTATAACGCATACCCCTTTGGAGATCCAAGCGGAGATGTTCCGACAAATTCAGGAGCAGCAGGAGTCGGGCATAGCCTATGGCCGACAGGAGGGACAGAAAGCCAAGGACTTCACACTCAAAAATCCTTTGGGAGAAACGGTTAATCTCTATGACGAATTGTCCAAAGGACCCGTTGTCCTAACTTTCTACCGGGGCGGATGGTGCCCGTTCTGCAACACTCAACTGAAGAGCTATCAGAAGCTGCTTCCGGATATTGAAGCCCTTGGGGGCCAGCTGATCGCAGTCAGTCCACAAAGTCCGGACAACACACTTTCCCAACAAGAAAAAGAAGAACTGTCCTTCCAAGTGCTTAGCGACACAAACGGTCTCGTGGCAGCTTTCTATAATATTCTTTACGACGTTCCGGACTACATCCAGAACATTATGAAACAGGTCGGCATGGACCTAACGGAATACAATGCCATGGACCGCTGGGTCCTACCTATTCCTTCCACCTTTATGATCGATGAATCGGGTATTATTCGTTCCGCCTATGTCAATCCAGATTTTATGCAGCGAATGGATCCGGAAGACATTTTGCATGAGTTGAGAAAGCTTTAAGTTTCTGTCTCTCGACTATCCATCTACATAATACTCAGCACTTCAGTTGAGTAAAAGCAGCCGATCCTAAATGAACTGCACTCCAATTGTTGTTAGGTATCACCTGGCAATTAGAGGTACAGTTCAACGTTGATCGGCTGTCTTCTTGTTTTTGTTCAACTAATCATTCCCGTTAACGTAATCATTTCTTAGTACATCATTGGGAATTGAACCATCATTATGACGATAAGAGAAGAAATAAAGCTCAGTATTGCAATCAAAATATGAAGACAACTGAATGAGATTTTTTCCAGAAAAATTCTTTCTTTTCTTTGAATGAAACACGAGTAAATTAACACTGTGATCACAATGGGCAAATATTGATGAAGACCCGGTCCATCCTTACTCGGCAATAGTTTGTTAATATATCCACCTATTGTTTCATCAATGATCATAAATGCATATATAATTCCGATTATCGCTGAAATAAAAAACTGAGCTGCTAACTTTACCAGATTTTTCTTCAAAAGAGATGGACCAATTTTTCGGAATAAGTCATTGACCATTATGTATTTGTTGCCTCCTCAACTTTTTAATTAGTACTCCTATATTTCACCACACAGCTCGTTCTAGTGTCTAGCTTAGTGACATCACATATTGGAACGAACCTGCCCGTTAGCTTAAGAAGGCAACTGATCGCTCTGACCAGCCACCTTCTCTTCTATATTCAATTCTCGTTTCCCGTTAGTTTAACAGTACGTCGGAGCTAAATGATTATACCCCGTAGTAATCCTTAATCTTAACCAAGTTTCATACCAAAATGATTTTTGTTTATCTGATTTCAATCGAAAATCTTACGGCTGAATTAATGCCCCAGTAAAAGTAATTCCTCCTATTGCATTTGCTGAACCTTCTGTTGATAAAGCAGCTAAAGTATTCGTAACATTACCAGTTCCAGGCGTTACGTCAACATGATTAACACTCGACGCTCCAAAAGTGTTGTTACCCACTGCATGCTGATTAATGCTAAATATAATAGTTGCCCCTCGGCGAATTTGGAATTGTAGTGCAGTGGTGCCCGCAGTTGACTCCCAACCAACAATCCCCGTCAACCAAATTCTACTTCCAGATGGAACAGCTGTGATCGTAATTGTTTGTAAAGTTGTGGGTGAAGCTCCTAAGGGTATCGATGAACTTCCTGATGTATTTGGTGTGTTTTCAGATACTTGAAACTGTTGATCCGGTCGCCCCAGTAACTCCAGTGACTCCAGCTGATCCGGTAACTCCAGTCGATCCACTGCTTACTAACAATGTAAAATCTGGCGATGTGCCTGGTAATCCTAAAGGAGCGACAGTATCGACAACGTAGGAACTACCTTCATAGATAACAACTTGACCAGGTATATATGAACTAGCAATAAAAGGATTGAACGGTTCAGTCTTCGTCAATCCTGGTGGGTCTGGTGGATCTGGTGATCCTGAGCCACTTATCCCCACTGATGCGATGATTAGTGACACTTTTGTAGACCTGATCACACTAACTAGCTGATCCTTATGAAGAGACGAAATGTTTAGAAGAAGCGTAATTTGCAATAGTTGAGCTATTAAATCTTGTAAACTGATTAATGTATTGAGTCTAGGAAAGGGGACAATCTCTATTCCAGTGATGGTAAGTTCGAGAACAGATTGCAATTCCGCTTTAACAGCGACCGGAAACACTGATGTATTTGTGAATTGAAGTAAACCCCTTAAATTCTCCTGTAGAGCGCTAATATTAAAAGGGGTTGGTCTCGATATAGCAGCAGGTGCTGTCTTCGAAGATATAATTAATAATTCTGTAAAACGCTCCAGTTCCTTATATGAAATAAAAATCTCTACAAAATCACCCTTCGATAATTTAAAAACACTTCCTCTTCCCGGCAGATATCGAAGTACACGACCTCGCTTTTTTTTCTTGGGCACATTATTCACCTCAATTCATCTTATGACTTTAAGGTGAGCAATATTTTTTAAATAATCAGGACAGCCATTCTAAGCCCTAGGTAGCGCGTGGCGGTTGTGTACATTTTATTGAAATGATCATCAGAAATTCTCGTATATCATCTTTTCAATATGGAAGATGTCTATTTCAGGTAGCCATGGAAGTGGAGAAGTACATAACTCTTTTATATGTGAATAGCTACGCTACATATTTCGAGTTTTTATTCCGTTTTTCAACATCCATGATAAAATTGATATAACTAAATAAACTCTATACAAGGAGTACTTTATCATGAGAGCTGTTCTTATTGACGATGAACTGTTAGCGTTGTCTTATTTGGAGCTTCAATTAATGAAAATCGATAACATCAACCTTGATATTATAGGGAAATTCACAAACCCAAACGATGCCATAGATATAGTAAAACATACTAAAGTGGATATCGCGTTTATCGATATTGAGTTACCTGAGATCAATGGTATTGAATTAGCAGAACGATTGCTGGAAGTTAATCCTGATCTGATGGTGGTATTCGTTACCGCCTATCAAGAGTACGCTGTGGAAGCCTTTGAATTAAACGCCATGGATTACATTGTAAAACCGGTCCGTTTTGATCGGTTATCCAAAACGATGAATCGGTTATTCAGCAAAAGTACACCCCGTGTGAATTACCCTGACGAGCATCAATCCCTAAGGATGACAATGTTCAAACAAGTCATGATTGAGGAGCCGCAATCACCGGGTCAATTTTCGTTAATGCAATGGAGAACCTTCAAAGCACAGGAACTTTTCCTGTATCTACTGCAGCATAGAGGACAGCTTGTTCGTAAATCATTTATTGTAGACTTATTATGGAGTAATACAGACATAGACAAGGCCTACTCACAGCTATATACAACGATTTACCATATTCGTAAAAGTCTAACCCCCTATGAAAAAAGATTTCAGATAAAGAGTGCCAATGAAGGTTATTTGTTAGAGTTAGATCATATTAGTTTGGACGTATCCATATGGGACACCTCTTCGCGAACAATTGATGTTTCGAAAGATAACCTAGAGTTTTATCTGGAGAAGTTAAGCAGCTATACAGGTGAATATTTGCAAGATTACGATTATTGGTGGGCAGAGGGAGAAAGACACAGACTTAAACAGTTGTGGCTTAACACGGCTTTATCCGTCGGTCAGTGGTATGAGGATCAGCAGAGATATAGCGATGCTTTGACAACCTATTTACAAATTCACCATCTCTATCCGTTAGAAGAAAAGTCTTTATTTGCTCTAATGAAACTGTATGACAAAATGGGCGAGCCACAGAAGACTATGGAGTGTTATCAAGAACATACGGCACAACTAAAAGAGGAATACGATATTCCCCCAGGAAACGATATTCAATTATGGTTCAAGGAATGGAAAAAGAAAAAACTACCATTATAATCAACATCCGAACTCCAAGCCCACTATAACGTATGATAAAGGATTGTTCATGTTGCCATCATTCATTCATATTAAGAAAAGTTTATCAAAACATAGGGTAGCATGGCTTATCCTCATTTACTTATCCGCTTTAATCGGAATGAGGCTGTTTTGGTATACGGAGTTCTCCCCTCCCAGCCAGCCTCATGCAGTACAAGGAGATCTGAATTTGTCTGAGTGGAACTTTAATGATCAACAGACGATTACACTGAACGGAAAGTGGAAATTTCACCCAGAAACTTTCCTGCCTCCCAGTACATCCTTTAATGAGACATTACATACTGCTAATTTGACACAGGTTCCCGGTACTTTTAACGATACGAGTCCAGCGTCCAATTTTGGAACGTATCAACTTCGCGTATTTTTGCCTAAATCCAATATGTCCTATGGCATTCATATCCCTGAAATAAAGACTGCTTATCGCATATATATTAATGGCAGCCTTCTATACGAGTCTGGTCACCCTGGGGAAAATTCAGCTGGAACGATTTCTAAGGTTGTACCCTATACAGGTAACTTTACAGTAGAGCATTCAACAATGGATATTCTCATTCAAGTAAGTAATTATCACTATCATAACAAAGGTGGAATTATTCAATCCATTAAATTTGGGACTCCATCTGCTGTCCTGAGTGAAAAACATTTAAGCGAGAATATGCAATTGTTAGTCGGCATTATTCTACTACTTCATATGTTATATATCGTTATCCTTCTTTTCGTCGGACGCCGACAGAAAGAGATTTTTTATTTTGCAGGAATTATTTTATTTGCCTTGATTGCTCTGTTAATAGACGATGAAAAAATGTTGCTTCAATGGTTCCCAATCAATTTTGAATGGGCGATACGTATGAGAATTATTAGTTACGCCGCTCTTTCATATTGTCTAGTATTATGTACAAAGCACCTGCTGAGTGTATATAGTTTCAAGCGACTCATTTATATCTTTTCTATTAACTTTTACTTATATGTATCAATTACTCTATTCCTTCCGATCGGTTGGTTGGATTATACATCTAAGATTCTAGGTGTTTTTATGTTCTCAGCCATCTTACTTGTGCCCATTATTTCAAGACAGGCCGTGAGGACAGGTCAAGAGGCAGCTTTATCCATATTGCTTGCCGGCATTGCCGTATCGTTAAATATGGTATTTAGCGGATTTTTCAAGTCATGGTTTGATAAAGATCTGCCTTATTACCCCATTGACCTCATTGTTGCCTTTGTTGTTTTTGCCTCCTTCTGGTTTGTACGCTTCACTAAAACAGCGATACGCGCTGAAAAACAAGCGGAAGTGCTTAAGAAAGTGGACAAACAAAAAGATGAATTTCTCGCTAACACATCACATGAGCTTCGGAATCCACTGCATGCGATCATTAATATGGCTCAATCTATCATGGTTCGGAAGAGTATTACGCTAGATTCACCTGATCGAGAAGACTTGATGTTAATTACTAAAGTTGGACAACGTATGTCACATCTGCTCGATGACTTAATTGATATTACCCTGCTTAAAGATAGCCGGATTATGCTAGATAAAACAAGCGTCTCTTTACCCGCAGTGGCTAAGGGAGTAGTCCATATGCTGAACTATATGACGGTGAATAGGAATATAACGCTTCAGAACGAGATTCCTGATTTCTTACCTAACGTTGCAGCTGACGAAAACCGACTTACCCAAATTATGTTCAACTTAGTTCACAATGCTTTGAAATATACAAAGGAAGGCAGTATTTCCCTTCGTGCGGAGACTCTAAATGATACTGTTTATGTCCATATTGTAGATACGGGGATTGGAATTAATGAAGAAATGCAACAAAGAATATTCTCTCCGTATGAACAAGCGGATTCCAGCATAACTTCTCAAGGTAGCGGCTTAGGTCTGGGACTTAGCATATGCAAAAATTTAGTAGAACTTCATGGCGGAACATTGAAGCTTAAGTCTCGGCTTGGGCAAGGATCTGTTTTCACATTTTCCCTACCTCTGGCAGAGGACATACCTGCTGTTAAAGGTGTAAAGAAAGACGAAAGAATTGATTCTCATTTCGATCAGCTAGTACAAAACGTGACGAATGTTACGCTTGAAACAGCTGTTTCTTCAGAGAATAGGCATAAGTTAGAGCATGTCACAGGGTCAATCCTTTTAGTGGATGACGATGCCATCAATCTGAAGGTTATAAAATCATTGCTGGAGCTGGACAATTATGAAGTTACCGCTGTAAATAGTGCTGAAGAGGCCCTTAAACGGATTAACCATAGACAGTGGGATCTGGTCGTAACGGATGTCATGATGCCGGAAATGTCCGGCTATGCCCTTACTGAATTGATACGAAAAAAGTTTACTATTTTTGAGCTACCCATACTGCTATTGACCGCCAGAATCAGACCAGAAGACATTCATACTGGCTTTCTTGCGGGCGCTAATGATTATTTAACAAAACCAGTTGAAATGTTAGAGCTACAGTCAAGAATTCGTGCATTAATCCATTTTAAACAATCCGTTGACGAGCAGTTGCGCATGGAAGCTGCATGGCTTCAAGCTCAAATTCAGCCTCACTTTTTGTTTAATACAATCAACTCTATTGCTTCCCTTAGTCTATTAGATCCAGATCGCATGATTACTCTGCTTGAAGCATTTGGTGATTATTTAAAAGGAAGTTTTAGTTCAAGGAATTTAGAGCGCCTTGTTCCCCTGTCCCATGAACTTGATTTACTACGAGCTTACTTATATATCGAAAAGGAACGATTTGGAGATCGATTGGAAGTAGATTGGAATCTACCCGATCAGTTGGAGGCAAAACTTCCTCCACTCACGATTCAACCTATCGTGGAAAATGCCATTCGGCACGGAATATTAAACCGCACAAGCGGAGGAAAGCTGACTCTATCTGCTACAAAAGAAGCAGATTACATCAAGTTCATCATACATGATAACGGAGTTGGTATGGATGAGGCCAAGCTCTCATCCCTACTAGATAGCAATAAAAAAGCGGGGACATCCGGTGTGGGTTTAACGAATACAGATCGACGACTTAAAAAAATTTACGGACAAGGCTTAGCGATTCATAGTATACCTGGTGAAGGAACTACGGTTTCATTTATCATATCGACCCCATAGAAAAAGGATACAACGAAGGAGCGAGCATGATTAAATGCGGTTCCTTCGTTTGGTATTTCAGAAATAATTTCTGTCTTCCTCAGTTTTAATTCCAGCTCTATGCCTCTTCCAGAAGCCTATTAAAGAGATTCCACTAGCAAACCTGAGCATTATTTCTTCCTTTGACTCACAAAAGTCTCCGCCCTTTCGGCCATGAGCTCTGAATTGATTTTACTGATGCCGAATCTGGTAAGTTTATGCACGACTTCGCTCGCGGACGGTGCATTTTCAATGATGATGTTCACGACTTCTTCAACATCATCGACAAGCCGGATATAGCGTTTGAATTCCTCCTCTGTCATATTCCCTGAAACTACAAAGAGTTGATAAAGCAAATTCAACACTGGCATGTGCAGCTTACCATCCGGGACTTCTGGAAGTGTCCAGAACTTGCTATCAAGAAACAACATTGAAGTAATAGGAGCCTTGTTATCTGTGTCGCGGTAATAGACTTGGCCCGCGTCTTGGAACACTTCTTGGATAGTTCCTCCCCGCCCTTCAGAAAAAATGATACCGCATGAAGCAAGCGTCAAGAGAACATCCTCCCGTATGCTGTTTAGGAAGTATTTCGCCACGTGGGTCGCAAACGGCGTAAATGGTTCATGACCATAATGCCATGTCGGCAATGCCAAACTACGATTGAGAGGGGTCAGTTGGTCCTTAAGTTCATTAGCAATTTCCCAAGCCGGGAGCATCCATGCGTGGAGATCACTTAACAAATCTTCATTGATTGTCCTCCCATCCTTACCGATGAGGTGATGCATGTTCTTGGGGAATTCATCAAAAGGTTTTTCCGCCAATCTATTGATTGCAGAAGTAAGTGAGTCTGCGGAGCGTCCTGCGAAAAGTGCACCAAGATGGGTCGCTTCCATGCAGCCTGGCCCGCCGCCACTAACGACGATGAAACCAGATTCAGAAAGCTTCTGAGCAATTCGTGCAACGTCTCGATATGCTTTGCTGCCCCGTGGCTCTCGATGCCCACCCATGATTGCGACAGGACGGCGCCCTGCCTGCATCTCTTCTGTCAGAAATGCGTTCATTTCACGCACAACTGATGTGTCATGCAAAGCTTCCATCATCGCGGCGTAGGGGTCCGAGATGGTAGTACCCCCTTGTTGATGAAAATATAAAAAGCACTGGAAATCTGGCGTAGCAGGTAAACTTAGCGCATTTTCCGGATTAAAGTGCTCAAGTAACTCAAATGGATTATAGAGCTTATCGTGAATTGGGTTGAACGGGGGATGCGTGATCAGTTCAATTGGTTTTATCATTGCATGCTCCTATTTCTCGGTTTTAAAATTCTCATACTCTGTCAGTTCGTTAAAAGTGAGGTGGACAATATCATCTGATTCCAACAAATAGAACATGGAAAATTCGCCCATTGATGTACTCGGAGCTTAATTTAACCAAGAGCATATTTAATTATTCTGCCCGTTAGTTCAATACTGCTAAGATTATTTAACAAGAATTTCAATTGGATTCATTGTTATTGGGATATCCCGTCAATATTCACGAAGAGATTTTGTTTCGCTTTTTTCGTTACTATAAATTCGTCTTCAACCTCAACGATTTGACCTGACTTAAACTCAGTTAAGTATCCCTTATCCGTTATATAGAATTTGGTTGCTTAATTTCAAGGGTACAAGTCATTCCGCTTACATAGTCTATTTAAAGACAAATTAAAAATAGGCTCCCATGTAAGCTGGCAGCCTTAGTTGATATCGTTTTCAGTTAGTTGAATCATTTCGTTGATATTGTGCCTTCACTTCATAATCATTCGGAATTAATTCATACAAGACACGAACATCACAACCGATGGAATCGGCAATCGATATGGCCATTTTGAGTGGCATCACTCTTTTGTTTTCAATAAAGTCGTAAACTCGTTCCGGTTTAAAAAGCAATTCTTTTGCCAGCCATTCCGCTGACTTTCCGGATTCCATCAATCGTTCATTCAGTAAGCAACGTCCTAGTTCAAATTTCAAGAAACGATGGCCTCCCTCATAAAATAATATTTAACCTTAAGCGTAGTCCATTAACAGTATGAATATACTTCCTTTTTTTACAGGCTTGACCAACAATTTTCTCTGCTCCTTCATTCCCATATTCTTCGGCAGTATCAATCAGAGTAAGTCCATTCCTAATACCAAAACGCAACGCCTCCACTTCCTCTTTTTCTTTCTGCTTATCTTCACCATATTTCCAAGTCCCTTGACCTATAACAGGAATGCTCACTTCCGTGTTACCTAGCTTACGATATAGCATACAAAATCTCCTAACAATTGGATGCAACTCAATTATCAATGCCTCCTGCATTAGCGAAAATTTAGTTGTGCCTATTACTCTTACATCAATGAAAAACGGCAGCCAGTCATGGTCAGCTGCCGTTATGTTGAAGTTGAACTACCGTTCCCCGTTAGTTTAATGATTTACTATTTAATTTGATTCATGTACCTTAACATAGACACTACCAAATAATTTTTCTCCAACATATGCATCTAAACGCCAAATCCCCTCTGATGGTAAAGTCATCTGGGATGGACGGTGAGCATCAGCCCCGTTTATAGGCCCATTGAAAATTGAACCTTCAAAAATATCAATCTGTTCATTATCGTTATTAGTGCCCACCACTTTCAATTCTTTTCCTTCTAAATCACTCGACTCACCCCAAAAATGCCACATATACTTATTCGTTTTGTTAGGGTAAAATTTATCAGCTTCCGAATCGTTATAAATAAAACCTAACTTTCCTTCTTCCCCTATCATCGTGTAAGAACCAGAATTAAATAATGAACTCTCCTTCCATTTATTTTCTTCAGTTTTAGACTGTGCTCCGCATGCTGTAAAAAACAATAAAAAGATAAAGCAACATACAAGAGTCCGCATAGTCCCTCCTCGATTTAAATGAGATTTTCGGTTCACTTATTATTTTTATTCAATTTTTATTTAAACTATCCTGCCCGTTCGTTTAATAAACGTGGCTCAACTGTAATCTTCAATTAACGAGAATTTTCCTTCCCTTATCTTAAATGTTGAGTTACCTTTTAACTCTAGCTTATCCCCACTCTTTAATCCATTCGGTAAATCCACAGCTAAGATACCCTCGTAATTGATTCCAACCTCTACTTTGTCATCCCTTATAACATTGTAATCGGTAATTGTCTGGCGACGTCTAGAAAACATCGTTGCGGACTGTTCTGCCAACTCCCTAAATGCTTGTATTCCTCTGGTCTCTATTGTCGTTTCTCCATTGGAAATATTTCTGAATATGATGTCCTCATGCAAAAGTTCAACCATTCTTTCAATTTCATATGAATTGTATGCTTCAAGATAATTTTCAATTATACCCCTTATTCCCTTACGATCCATAACAGGACTCCTCTCTTGACATAAAGGCGATACCCCGGTGAACCAAGACAACTAATTCTCGATATCTTATGCGAAAGTCTTCCAAAGGATCTTTCAATTAAAGGGTTTTAAAGCTACCGACGAACTTTCGCCAAAGCATTGGGTAATTCATTACGTTGACTTACCAAGAATTCCTCTTTATAATTCGGACATCGAGAGCCAAGACAATCCCCCAGTCGGTTGTCGAATTTAAAGTAAACAAACTCAATAGTGAAAGATGGTGAAGAAATTATGACTAAGCAGAAAGTATACTACGGTAAAGATCTCGAGGTAATGTTTAATTCGGAGGCATGCATTCATTCCGGTATTTGCGTAAAAGGGCTCCCTGGTGTTTTTGATTTAAGCAAGCGTCCGTGGGTTAATCCCGATGCTGACACTTCAGAAGCAATTGCCCGGCATATTGACACATGCCCAAGTGGAGCACTGACGTATAGACGTCTAGACGGAGAATATTTAACAGAGAAAGAGGGATGAACATGCATGTTGTAGAACATGAAAACGCTAATAAAAGATTTCTTATCCAAGATAACGGCGGCATTGCTGCGGTGATGACGTATGTAATCTCAAGTCCGGAACTTTACATTATCGATCACACCTTTGTCGAAAATGCTTACCGAGGACAAGGGCTTGGCGATAAACTTATCGAAGCTATGGTGAAATACGCGCGGGAAAACGATATTAAGATTCTACCCTTATGCCCGTTTGCCAAAGGTCGATTCGAACGTATCTCTGAATACGCGGATGTTCTCAATAAATAATCAAGAATAATATGGTTATGAAGATGATAAGAGAAGAGCCTGGAGGTATTTTCTTCGTTCCCCCCAGGCTCTTCTCTTATTTGTCAATCGATTCCCTTGTCAGAAGAAAATAAATTATTATACTGCCGCTGTTTTCATTGAATTAATGTTATCCGTTAGAGAGTAGAGGATCACCCAGGAAAAATTTTTCCAGTAGTTCAATGCAATCCATTCCGAGTAATGGTGTTTATTAAACCTCATTAGAGCCTCGCAAACGTGATGTAATCGACTGGGACAGGTTCTGCCGATTCGATCCGTAGGGCCCGGTTGATCTGTCCCCGGTGATATTGCCCATGTAAGAGGACCTGCAACAGGATGTCCCGGACGGATGTTCGGAACGGAACCCCGCTCTGATTCGCATAATCGATCATCTCGTCCAGCTCAGATTCCTCGAGCCTTTCGATATAGATGCGATATTGCTCTGCGTTTTCTTCGAACATCGTCCGGATCGCCGTCAGGTCTCCCGCTTCCTCCCATAATGAATATTCTGCACTGCCCTTGCCCTGCAATCGTGACAGCCAGACTCGTTCCGCGACCGCGACGTGCCGAACGAGTTTCAGAAGGTCCTTGTTCTTCGTGCCACTCTCTTCGAGCGCTTCCAAGATACGTCCATCCGCCCAATACAGGTGGTCCATCATGCACTTGATCGTCTTCACTTCGTTTTCCCCCTCTTCACCTCATCGCTTATTTGAACAAGGAGTATTCTCATAGCGGTTGTGTCTCACGTAGAACTTTAGCATTTCGAACTGTGGGCGAGTAAAATACGTCAGCATGCATATGCTGAATTTTGTCCCAGTTACCGGGATTGGTTGTATCTGGAGAGCGGTGCTCCAGAATAGCCTGATATAGAGCAGTCTTTTGTTCCAAATGAGCCATGTGCTGTTTGGCTTCTTCGAGCTTAACGAGTGCAGCTTCTTTATGCTCCATCATAAGTTTGTATCGTTGCTGTATGGTCGAATCTCCTTCGAGACAGAAATCAACGTACATTTTAATGACTTCAATAGACATCCCGGATTGCTTCAGGCATTTGATGCCATGCAGCCAGTTGATCGATTCTTCGTCGAACATCCGAATATTGTTTTGATTGCGCTGCACGCTTGGCACCAGGCCTTTATCCGTATAAAAGCGTACAGCGTGCTCAGTGAGTCCCGTTATCAGGGCGGCTTCTTTGACCGTATGCATGTGAAATCCTCCTTGAAAATTTTTTTCGAAATCGGCTTGCCTTCGTGTAACACGAAGGTGATAGGCTTATTGTAATGCAAATCCACCATAAGCGGAACCCCAGCTATGGTGCCCGATTTTCGAATTCGGGGCCGTTTGCGTTTTACATTTAAACCCTAGGAGGAATTACAATGCAAACCGTAACATTAAACAATGGTGTGAAAATGCCGATCATCGGCTTTGGTGTCTACCAAGTTCCAGATGCTGAAGAATGCGAGAACTCCGTATATGAAGCGCTGATGGCTGGTTACCGTCTGATCGACACCGCCTCCGGTTATATGAATGAGGAAGCGGTCGGACGCGCGATCAAGCGCAGCGGCATACCGCGTGAGGAGCTGTTCATTACGACCAAGCTCTGGGTTCAGGATGCCAACTACGAGCGTGCCAAGCTGTCCTTTTCCAAATCCCTGAAAAAGCTGCAGCTCGACTATCTCGATCTATATCTTATTCACCAGCCGTTCGGCGATTACTACGGCGCTTGGCGTGCGATGGAAGACCTGTACCGCGAAGGTAAAATCAAGGCGATCGGTGTCAGCAACTTCCTGCCTGATCGTCTGATGGACCTCATCGTGCATAATGAAATCGTGCCTGCCGTTAACCAGGTCGAAACGCACCCGTTTTATCAGCAGATTGAGAATGGCGCTTTTATGAAGGAACAGGGAGTGCAGCACCAGTCGTGGGCACCGTTCGCTGAAGGAAGGGGCAACCTGTTCGGTAACGAAGTGCTGACATCGATCGCGTCAAAACACAATAAGTCCGTCGCCCAGGTTGTGTTACGTTGGCTTGTTCAGCGTGAAGTCGTTGTAATCCCTAAATCGGTGAACAAAGAGCGGATCGTCGAAAACTTCAACATATTTGATTTTGAGTTGAGCACGGACGATATCGAACAAATTTCGGCCCTCGATACGCGGGAAAGTCTTTTCTTATCATACCGTGATCCCGAAGTCGCCAAGATGATGGGCAACTGGAAAATCGATCTATAAACCATAATCGTACTCATCACTTATTTATCCTAATCTATTAAAAAAGGACAGGTCGGTCCAAAGTGACCCCCTGTCCTTTCTTTACATGTTAAGCCGCCAATAGCGTTACAACGTCGAAGACGGTACCTATGGAGCCATACATTAAACTTCAGATACCGTCCCTTTTTTCAGATTCCAGCTTGATTATGCCTGAATCCAGGCGTTAGCCAGCAGAAGGGCTCCGCGAGCAGCTGCGGTGTCGGCCAAATCGTTTAGCATTACGAAGTCATGGATGATGCCTTGGAAGCGAACTGCCGTTACTCTAACGCCGGCTTCCCGTAGTTTATTGGCGTACGCCTCACCCTCGTCCCGCAATACATCAGCTTCGCCTGTAATGACCAGAGCTTCAGGAAGTCCTGCCAATTGCTCGGTTGTCGCTTGCAGAGGAGACGCGTAAATTTCTTTTCTCTGATCCGGGTTCGTCGTATATTGATCCCAGAACCATTGCATGCCGTCACGACGCAAAAAGTATCCTTCGGCAAATTGTCTATAGGAATCGGTATCGAAAGAAGCGTCTGTTACCGGGTAGAACAACAATTGTTTGTGAATTTTCGGTCCTTTACGGTCTTTGGCCATCAACGTAATTGCTGCGCTCATGTTACCTCCGACGCTGTCACCGGCTACTACAATATGGTTCGTATCCAATCCGTATTCGCTGCCGTTCTCAGCCACCCAGCCGAGTGCAGCGTATACTTCTTCGATCGCTACCGGATAGCGATCCTCGGGAGATAAACTGTAATTTGTGAACACAACGGCAGACTGGGAACCAACGGCCAATTCTCGGACCAATCGATCATGAGTATGTGCGTTACCGAATACCCAGCCGGCTCCGTGTGTGTACAGAATAACCGGAAGCACACTCGGTGCATTTTGCGGGCGGACAATGGTAAGAGACACGCTACCCTTAGGCCCACCGTTAATAGTCAATTCTTCTATATCAACTGGCAATTTATTCACAGCACCGGATTGGACTTGATCGACGACTTCACGGCCTTTCACCGGGCCATGATCAAACAAATAGGGAGGGTTGGCTGTCGCTTCCGCAAATTGTTTAGCAGCTGTTTCGAGTACGACTTTATTTGTCATGTTGACAACTCCTGTCTCTTCTTTGAATTATTTGTATTAGATTTTATAAATGGTTGTGTGCATGAAGTTTATTCTGAGATCCGTCTTGTTTTACTCTAAATAAGCAGTCAACATCCAAAAATGTTTTTCTATAGAGGTCTTGATGGCTAGAAGCATATCCGCTTTTGTCTCATCCCTTGTCCCTAGAAGGGAAGTTATGAACCAGCTTGACCTGAATTATATATGTAAAAATGTCTATAACAAAGAGGCTAGAGCCCTAGTGTCTCAACCAATTTCTGAATCTTGGAGTGGGAAATTAAATATACAGGACCCATTGTTTCTATTTTGCCATCCTTTACACGTATAGCGCTCTCCTGTTCTGCAGCATAAACATCAATCTCTTCAGACAAGGGGAACAGGTAGCCTTGAACAAACGTAGCGTAGTCGCGTTGAGAATGAGATTCATAGGCAAAAGGATCAAAGCCAATACCCTCATAAATAGTACTTGTTTCAACTTCATCCGTGTTATTCAAGCTTAACCATTTGGCAGCCATGTTTAACGAGCCAGCGCTGGCACCCATTATAACGGCTTTGCTGTTCTTAATAACATCCAATAATTCATATTCCGCCAAAAAATCGCTCTGCAAAACAGGATATCCACCGCATAAAAAAATGACAGAAGCGTTCTGAATGATTCGCTGGGCATCTGCCTTCTGCATGCGGTAATCAATGAAATGATATTCCTCAAAAATAATGTTAGCCTGATTCAACCATGTCCATTCAGCTATATCATCAAAGTTAATTTGCTCACCTGTATAACCAGACGGATCAGCGCTAATCATAACAAGCGATTTTCTGTCAGTTATATCCTTATGCAACAATTTGACCAGCTTCTCTGGAAAAAAATCATTAAACCAACTGAAATAGTAGTGAGTCTTCAAATTTAATTACCTCCATATGTACTATTTACATTCATCCATTTCTTAAAACATATTATACACGTCAGAAAGATGAACGGTTCTTCATACATTTCGTTTACACACCCTTGTACACTTTTCATAAATCGAACTCTACATTACCATAACATGGAATTTAAGTATGAGAAATATGTTTTCACGTTAACCTGCCCGTTAGTTTAACAAAAGCAGCCGATCACTTGAACTGCACCCCAATTGTTAGACACCATCTAACAATTGGAGGTGCAGTTCAACATGGATCGGCTGCCTACTTGGTGTTATTGACTTATCGTTTCCCGTTAGTTGAACGCCTCAATAGAATTAAATGCAAACATTATTTCTGCTTCACAAACCAATTCATTGTTTACCATTCCGATGCCTGTTCCTTTGACAATCTGTCCCTTGGTTCCCTATTTTGATTTTTTAGCAGCATGGCGGTAATATTTTATCACCCTGCGATACATTGTCTTATCCTTTAATTGATTGAAAATATAAGGGTCCGGTTTGACGTTCACCTCAATAATCCAGGGTTTCAACCTCCGGTCCAGCCCGATATCCACGCCAATTTGCTTTAGGTACGGGTATTTTTTCTTCATGTGGCGTGCAATACGTAATCCAAGCTCATTCATCTCATGAATGAGTTCATTTCTGCGTTTCAGGGATGCATGAGATTCCAGCAGTCTGTGAACATCCATTGGTTTACCACCGCTGTGATAATTGGTCACGATTTTTTTCGGATGACCGAGTCGTCCGATGATTCCCGTAGCCTCCCACTGCTTGTCGGGACTTAACTGTATCATGACTCTGATGTCAAAACGCCTCTTGTTGTGCTTAAGCAGATCGATTCCTCTCTGAATGAGGTAGCTTCTTTTATGCACCAGACGTGCAAGACTTGCATGGAACGAGTCAAAGTTGTCAAACGACAGGCGTTTTTGTTCAATCTGATAGGCAAAATTCTGATGACTCACCATCTCCGCCTTTATGACACCCATTCCGTAAGTGCCAATCTCAGGTTTAATATAAACCATACCGTATCTGCTGAGCATGGACCGCAGGTTGGCTTTATTATATCGCTGCGTATCAGGTATAAATGGTTTGATAGCACCATTATTGAGGATCACTTTTGTTTTCAACCATTTGCTTCTTAACGGCTTCAATTTATCAACCTCCATATAACACACACTTCTCCCTTCAGCAAATGAATCAACCCCTGCTGTTTCATCAAGATCATGCATTATATGTAATACCGATAAAACAACCCTAAACAAATGCCCTTGTTCGTAAAAACGGTATATTCGCACATGCCCTGACCAAACCAATTTTGCACACATATCATGAACAAGACGTAACCATTTGTGCAAGGAGTTGAGAAGATGCCAGTTCAGCATGGAATACAGTTAAAACGTGCGCCTATGATCGATGTTCTTATACCTGCGATCGAAAAAGATTTGAGTACCCTTCCCCAAGTTATCGATAATATTCGCCGTTATGTACGGCATCCGATTGGACAGATTTATATTGTTTCCCCGACCAGCAACAAAATCAGAAACCTTTGTTCCCGCAAACACTGCATTTTTGTTAACGAGCGGTCAGTCCTGCCTATCACCAAAAAAGATATACACTATCAATCATCCCGCTGGGACCGCTCAGGCTGGTTATATCAACAACTGCTTAAAATGAACGGGGATCACATTGTGAGAGCGAAGCACTTTCTCGTGATGGATGCGGATACGGTGCTCATTAGACCTCATACATTTATTGTTGAAAATAAGACAGTATTTTACTGTCGCGACTGGAGTCAGCCAGAATATTTCAACACCTACCGCAAGCTGTTAGACATGAAAGCGCCGCGCCCACGCTCTTTTGTCACCCATTATATGCTGTTCGAAAAATCGAAACTCTCTGCTTTGAAAAAGAAAATCGAAACGATCCATCAGCTGCCATGGTACAAAGCGATTATCTCGAATATCAATAAGAAGAAGCAGTTTGGGTTCTCCGAGTATGAAACCTATGCTAATTTTATGTATTCGAAGAACCCGGCCAGCATGATCCTGAAAAGTTCCATGAATAAAAGTCTGAACATGAACGCTTCTTCGTTAAAAGAACAACAAATTCGCAATTTTGCGCTTAAATACCGATCTCTTTCCTTTCACAAACGTAAAATCTATAGCAAAACTCCCCGAGCTTAAGGAGGAAGCCCATGCATATCGTACTGCTATGTGGCGGCGCAGGCAAAAGGCTTTGGCCGCTGTCCAATGAGCTTCGCTCCAAGCTGTTCGTGGATATACTTCCGTCACCTACAGGCGGAAGGGAATCCATGATCAGCAGAGTATGCCGCCAGCTTGACAGCTCAGGCTTACTGGACTCAACGCTCATCATTTCACATCAGGACCAGACCGACATTACAGCCCGTCATACCAAAGGCAAGATACCTGTCATTGGAGAACCTTTCAAGCGAGGAACTTTTACCGCAGCTGCCTTGGCGGCCTTGTATCTGAAATCCTCCGGCGCGGCTGAACCTGACGATATGATTTGTATCGCGCCAGCGGATGTGTTCGCAGATGAGGACTTTTTCAGGAGCTTCAAATTACTTCCAGATATATTGAAACAGACTCGTGCCGATATCATTTTAATTGGGACAAGGCCCACATACGCTTCAGAACAATATGGATATATCCTGCCAGGAAGAAAAAAACCTAATGGGTATGCACCGGTTACACAATTCATAGAGAAACCTGAATTGGATGTCGCTGAAACCCTGCTACAGCATGGCGCATTGTGGAACTGCGGGGTGTATGCCTTCTCTCTTGCGTTTATGTTGTCCCATATTGAAAAAAATGGCCTTCCGGTTCATTACGAACAATTGTTAACCCTGTATGAACAGTTGCCTGAACGCAGTTTTGACAAACAAGTTGCTGAACAAACGCAACGGGCTGTTGTACTGCCATATGAGGGTGTATGGCAGGATATCGGGAGCTGGGATGCTCTGTGTAATCAGTTGGATTCCAATGTATTGGGACACGGCAGAATATCCGAATCCTCCCCGGATTCCTATATCGTTAACGAGCTCCCCTACCCGATCCACGTCATCGGAGTCCCAGGAATTATCACTGTTGCAAGTCCGGACGGAATTCTCATAGCCAACAAAAAAGATTCAAATGAAATTAAAGAGCAATTGGGCAGTATTCCACTGCAACCGATGTACGTCGAGGCAACTTGGGGCAGCTATCGCGTCATGGAGAGATTGGTAGAAGACGAAAATACAACCGTAACCACATTGAATATGACGCTTTTGCCTGGCAAACATATCGGATTGCGCCAGCATCGATTAGGGTGCCGAGCATGGACTGTAATTTCAGGCCGTGGGCAGGTGCTTATTAACGGGCAGATCAGGCAGGTAACCACAGGCAATCAGTTTGCGATTACCTTGAATAGCCTCTTTTCAATTCTGGCCGAAACCAGGATGGTAATTCTTGAGGTCCAGCTTGGCGTACCGGAGAATGAGGACAGCTTGCCTTATGAAGCAGAGGATTGGAAGGTAATGATTGAGCGTGCAGGATCTTATAAATCACCGGATTAATGCAAAGTGAAGAAAAAGGCCGCCCATATGGCGGCTCCTTATGCTTTCTAGACAAAGGTAAGCCTTACGGAAAGAGCTTTATCGTCTTTGATAATCGTGAAGGGCTGGAAGCTTTCCACAGTATTTGTTTGAGGTTCTAATGAAAAATCTTGACAAACTAATAGCTGGTTTAGTTGAACAAAAGCAGCCGATCACATGGATCAGCTGCTTCTTTCGTTTTTCGATAATTTAATAAAACAAAGATCTAGGAATAACCCAAAGCAGTCTTTAATGGTGCTACCATTATATGATAGAGTACCTTGGTTTCATCATCGACAATAAACGTGATCGTATACACATCTTCAATATTTTGAATTGGATCATAGATTGAAATATCCTGATAGGTACCATCGTTCATCTTTATGTAAAAATACTCTAAGATCCCTTGGCGGCTCACTCCAGCTGAACCATATCGGTCTATAATATCTGACACGGTACTTTTACCCAATACAATTTCTTTTTTGGTAAATAGTGAAATATCTGTATTAGGGGAAACATCTATATCTGAGTCCGTACTCCAACCATCCAATTCTCCACTCTGGTTAAAGTGTGCATTGAATAACGGATAGATATTATAATTAAAGATATTCTGCTCTGTCGATTCTCCAAATTGTTCATCAATGGATTTTTTCGAGTCTCCAAATTTAAGATCTGAAAAATCGCCATGCATGAACAAATTAAAATCCTCATCAGTGACGGGCTCTGTACTGAAATCAGGAATCACCTCAGTAGGTATATCAATCATATCAGGAAGAAGACTGAGGTCCGTAGGAACTTTTGGTCTTTCATAAATCTTAAGTTTTCCATGAAAAGCAAGCTGACGTATCCATTGAAGTGCTTCTGCCCTCGAAAGTGTGCTTTTCTCATCAAACTGCTCCGGAGAATTAGCTTTACTATTGGATAAACCATGTACGATCAGATAGGTAACAGCATATTGACCAGTATAATGAACACCTTGAGATGCACTGATAATTTCGGCAACACGCAGTTTTGTAATCGGCTTCATTCTCATCGCAAAGTTGTTTTCTCCAGTTGTCGGATGGTTGTATAGTTTAGCTATCCTGTAGGGGCCTTCTGTCCAACTCTCACTGGGAAGATATGCACTATTTGCACTTGCATTTGGAATCGCCACACCCATTGCTCTGTACAACATTTTGAGGAATTCAGCCTCTGTTATTTCTTGGTCGGGCTTAAGGCTGTCATCAGAATATCCATTGATGATATTTTGAGAGATACCCCATTGAAATAGACGCTTGGCCCAGTGTTCGTTCATGTTTATTACCGGGATTCCTTTCCATTCCCAAGTGACTATATCTTTGTCATTCTGCTCATGTATCTCGGATCCGGCTACTGCAGTTGTAGATCCCAAAAGTAATGTGGCTAAAACAAAGCAAGCGGTCATACGTTTAAGAATTATCATTATCGTACCGTCCTTCTGGATATAATCGTAACTATAAGTACTTATCGGGTGCTTGGCTTATTATGTAAAGAATCGTATTTCCCTTTAGTTTTAATCATATATCACACGAATTCAATTAACTTCCTATCTATTTCTGCGATATCACCAATCTCCGATGTACCATCCCAAAGGATAATTGAAGAAGCTTCATCGTTTTCAACAAAATCATCAAGTTGGTACAGTTCACCCATAAACAGAGCCCCATATTCTGTCCGCTCAGGTCCATGAAAACTGGGTTGAAGTCTAAACTTCATTAGTCCTTTGAACTCAGCCGTCTCGATGTTTTGATTGGTTTCCTCAAATAATTCTCTAATTACACATTGTTGAGCATTCTCTCCGGCTTCAATAATACCTCCCGGCAGTTCCCAGTTCTTTCTCCACTTATTCTGCATGAAAAGGTACTTTCCTTGGCACTTCACCACAATTAGAGCATGTGTTAGTGGAGCATCCAATGTAATCGGAATGACCTTATCATACTCTATATTAATAAATTCCAAAAAAATATTACCTCTTGAATCTGTCATGATTGCCATTTTTACTGTCCTCCATTTCTTTTGTAACAAATAATAAAAAACGCGCTAGACCTAGGTCCCGCGTTGCATATATCGGCTACCTTTTTTGGATATTTTTAAGCTATTGTTTCGCGTTAGCTTAATGATACCCCATCATTTTGTAACAAAAAAATCCCTTGTTCTGCTCCAAACCTCTGGATTGTCCTTTCCATTTTCATTCCTACTCGCTCTAAAAGTTTGCATGAACCTAAATTTGCGATTTGTGTTTCAGCCAAAAGTTTGCTTATTCCCAACTCCGCGAAGGCATATTTAATAACTCTAATGGTAACTTCTGATGCTAACCCTTGCCCCCAGTAGGAAGGAAGAAATTCATATGACAATTCTGTCCCACCATCAATATGCTTATCCAGGGATACCAACCCAATAAATTGATTACTCTTTTTTAACCGGACAACCCAATAAAACGAATCTGTTTTATCATTACGATTTAAAGTATCGAGAAATTTTGCATGAGTATGTTCTTCAGGAATGATTCCGCCTAGATATTTTCTAACTTGCTCGTTGGTATATATCTGAACCACATCTTCGAAATCATTCTGAGTTACTTCTATGTATCCAATATTATTGTATTCTATAATAACATTGAGCTAACCTGCCCGTTAGATAAATACAACTAAGGTTATTTAACAAGAATTTCAATTGGATTCATCATGGGAAACTTCAACGGGTTTAATTTCTAATTTATAGCTTTGAACCGAGTAAGACGGTGTATAGAGCTTGAAATCCGCAGCAGTTTTCAGCTTGTCCAAATCAACATTTGAAAAAGCTAGCGCAGGTTTAGCCGATGCGATGAGTAGATCATTGTTGATTCCAACAGAAAAGTGTAAAGATAAAAACCAATAAAACAATCCGTTTAGACTAGGGCATTTCCTCGTATGAAAGCAATAAGAAAATACGATTGTATCAAGTGAGATAGAGTTGTCCATATGGAGCTTCACAACCTATATCTATTGCAGCAATATGATAGATTATTGTAATTCGATTCCATATAATTGGTAAATTGTACAGATAGATCTATTCCCTTTTTTTGTGGTAGTATCGCTAATGTTGTGTACATAACAAAAATAATTATAGGGGCATACTTAATTGCAGAAAATACCACACGTTGAATTAATGATGAAGAAAAAATATTTTAAAATCATTTTAGTAGTTGTTGCTCTCTTGATTATTGCTTCAACTTTTATTTTAATTGAAAGCTTAAACACAAAGAAGGAAGTTGAGGTTAATTCGAATTATTATACTGGTTTTGTTGCGAGAGTACAGAAATTGGATAATACACTTTCTCAAACCAGTGAAATGGCGTCTAATAGCGAAATGGAGCAAATGTTTGACATATATACTTCCATTATTTTGGTGACTGACCGATTAACTCTTTTAAAAGAAAATGCTAAAAGTTTCCCTGAACTAAATGTTCTCATCAATGACTTTTTAATATTTAGAGATGAATATGGTTATCTTGTAAAAGATCAATTAAAAGGTAATCGTGCAGATTCTGAAATTCGTATGAAAGTGGCCAAACAGGTCAAATTATTCCTGAATAACTTGCCAAAAGAATACGAAAATTCGAAGGGGTTTGCGGATAAGTTTAGTGCGGCAGCTGAGCATATTAAACCATTACTACATCTTAATTTCTAATTTATTTGAGCCGCGGTTGCGGCTTTTTTTGTATTTTCAGAAATAACTATCCTGCATACCCTAACTGACTGCGTTTATTTCTTCATAGTATTAACAAAAAGATGAGCTCTCGTTACATCAATGAAAAACGGCAGCCAGTCATGGTCAGCTGCCGTTATGTTGAGGTTGAACTATCGTTCCCCGTTAGTTGGATAATGAGACACCTTTCTCACCCAGCTCCTCTCACATTTATGTTGATGCCTCTTTTGTACAAGGCTATATGGTTTTATTCTCATTCTGTACATGAAAAACATTCCTTGTTGCTTCTATGAAAGATAACATGATTGGTGAAAGCCACTTATCTTTATGCCACAACATCTGTGTGAACACCTGCAAATCCGGAATTTGCCATGGAAGGACAACAAGTTCTCCGCGTTTAACTTCAGCTTCCACAACAATTTCAGGAAGAAAGGCAATACCGATTCCAGAAATTGCACATTTTTTAATGGCTTCAGCACTTTGAAACTCCAGATACGTGATGCTATCAATGCCTTCTTTCTCAAAAGATCGGTCAAACATCATTCGATATGGGCAACCCTTTTCATTGGTCAAAAACACTTCTTCATGAAAATCTTCCAACTCTAGCACACTTCGCTTAGCAAGTGGATGATCTGGAGCAGCCAACAAACGGAAATTCTCTTCTACGAGCGGCTCAACGGAAAGTCCACTCGAGCGAATGGGTTCATCCAACATATAAACAATATCCGTGGTTCCCTCAAAGAGCGTTTGCTTGAGCTCTTGATTCGGAACTGAGCGGAAAATTAGACGAACTCCCGGATGCTGCGAACGAAACTGTTGGAAAACAGGTGGAAGCCGGTAGGAGCAAACAACCTCATTCGCACTTACCGTTAAGGTACCACTTATTTTTTCATTATCATGGACAGCACTACGAGCTTCGTCCATTTTTTCAAGAACCTCTTGGGCGTGTGTTAAAAATCGCTTACCCGCAGTTGTGAGTGCGAGCTGCTTGCCCAACCGATCAAAGAGGCGGACACCCAGCTCCTCTTCCAATGC
Source organism: Paenibacillus sp. FSL K6-0108 (assembly GCF_045040695.1). Classification (NCBI taxonomy): domain Bacteria; kingdom Bacillati; phylum Bacillota; class Bacilli; order Caryophanales; family Paenibacillaceae; genus Paenibacillus; species Paenibacillus sp. FSL K6-0108. The sequence goes on from NZ_CP150288.1 coordinate 5,786,464, forward strand.
TTTAATTTGCATCGTGACGTTCGAAGGAACGTAGCTCAGCACCTCTGCTGCCCGCGTGAAATTCAATGTTGCAGCAACCGTGCAAAACGTCTTCAGTTGGCGCAATTCCATCGGAGGCCCCCCTTCCTTCTTTCAATTATATTGAATACTATCTTGAATTCTATTCACTTTTATTGAGAGTATCACAGCGCTATACTGACCACAAGAGATCACAGTGAACATGTGGTTTTCATTTTGAAGGGAGCGACTCTACGATGGACTATGAAATTTTTAACTTGGGTGATGTACTCTTACAATCAGGAGTGACGTTACCAAATGCTTTTCTTGCTTATAAAACATACGGAAAATTAAATGAACAGAAGGATAATGTAATTGTCTATCCAACGGCATTTGGAGATCAGCATGTTCAGAATGAATGGCTCATTGGCAGCGGGATGGCACTTGATCCAGATAAATATTTCATTATCGTTCCCAATTTGCTGGGCAATGGGCTATCTTCCTCTCCCAGTAACACGCCTCCTCCATTCGATCGGGCTAACTTTCCACAGGTAACGATCTATGACAACGTACGATTTCAGCATCAACTGCTGACCGAAAAATTCGGAATTCAGAAGATTGCTCTCGTCGTTGGATGGTCCATGGGCGGCATTCAGGCATTTCAATGGGGGGCAAGTTACCCGGATATGGTCGAACGGATTGCACCTTTCGGAGGTATCGCCAAACCTTGGCCTCACACATATGTAGTGCTGGAAGGTGTAAAATCCTCACTGCTATCTGCAGTCGGCTTCGACTCAAGTAAACTAAATCAGTTGACTTCTGCAGACATGCGCGCCGTTGGTCGGGTGTATGCAGGATGGGGATTATCACATGCGTTTTATCGAGAAGAGCTTTATCGTGAGATGGGATTTGATTCATTGGAGGATTTTGTAGCTGGTGTCTGGGAAAATAGCTTTATGAATATGGATCCACATAACGTCCTAGCCATGTTATGGACAGGCCAGCATGCAGACATTAGTGCCAACTCTTCCTATAACGGAGATTTTGATAAGGCACTTAAAAGCATAAAGGCATTGGCTTGCATTATGCCGGGAAGTACCGATCTCTTCTGCACAACGGACGATAATGCATATGAAGCTGCACGTATCCCTAATGCTAGTCTTAACCCGATCCAGTCAATCTGGGGTCACTTTGCCGGCCGCGGTATCAACAGTGCCGATAATCAATTCATCGATGACAATCTGAAACACTTGTTGTCACTTCGCGCTAACGAATAGATCGCCATCAACCTAACGGATCGTATTAGAGGTCACCAGAATGTACTGGTTTGACCTCTTTTTTCTTTGGTCGTACTTGCTTTCACGAATTCTGAAACCGTAGCGTGTCTTAAATCTTGTAAATCATACTTATTATTTTTTTCGTTCTCATACCTGTAGTATGTTCAAGAAATTCAATTAACCTGCCCGTAAGTTCAATAAGATAGAGGAGCAGTATCGTCCGGGTCTGAACCAGCTGCTCCCCATACTTCCCCATCAACGTTATAACCGCCACCACTCCATTGAAGCAAGTAGCCTCCAGTACGCATGCCTTGTGTGAAACCTTCATTAATATTTATCCAATCCAGAGATTCCCCGGCAGCAATCGTTCTAGCGAAATACACTTTACTATTATCTAAGTGTGTTAAACTAACATTGACTTCATGGCTACTATTGTTCTTCATTAGAAGTTTTATATGTACAAATTCCGGATTTATTGAAAAGGGTTGCTGTACTGTTGCGCCTCCAGAAGCAATGTAGTGTGAGGGTTTATTCTCTTCTTCACTTAAAGAATTAGTAGGGGTCGTACTTGTGGACTTGCTTGATAATACGCCAGAATTTGGAGTAGAGGTATTCTCTTGAGTTAGACTTGTTGAATCACATGCAGTTACGGCCGCTGTTGTTAAAGATAATAATAAAACAGCAGAAAAAAGTCTCTTTTTTTTCACAACTTTATCCCTCTTATTCTTATAATATTCTAGAACCTGTAAGACGTTCCTAGTTATTAATAACGCTATTAAATCAATGAAAGTTACATCTGTAATTCACAAAGTGACTACCCGAAAAGAAAAAACGAATAATCGGTTCTCCATGGGAAACTTCAACTGGTTTAATACACGTATATTTAAGAGTCCCTTTTACTTTTATTGCTTCACCAGTAACTATAATAGTTGGCGTTGTTACTTCGAGAACAAAATCAGATGCTACTACACTTTGAGTCACAGTTCTTTCATTTTTTTCTGTTGATGAACACCCAGCAAATATCATGGGTACCACTAATACCAACGTTAAGATCCAACTACTCATTTTTGTCACATCATTTTACCTCTCTCATACTACAACGATTTATATCGAATTTGTTGCTTAATTTCAAGGATACAAGTCATTCCGCTTTCATAGTCTACTTAAAGTCAAATAAAATAGGCTCCCATGTAAGATGACAGCCTTAATTGCTTTCGTTTTCCGTTAGTTTGAATTACTGAATCATCTTATTGATTTTGCTAACACGATCATTTCCTCTTTAGTTAATTCTTTGCTGTCGATTTCAACAAAAGTATCATTTTGCACCCATCGTAGATATCCTCCTGGTATATGGTTAGCCCATGGTTCAAATCGCCCTTCGATTCCATTTATGTAAATTTTCTCTCCATGTTCATTAAATTTAAAATCCTCGACTATAGTTCGTGTTGTACTTGTTCGGTTACGAATATCGACGTTAGTGACAACTCGGTTTACTTTATATCCACCCGCCTTATGTTCCTCAATTCCAAACAAATATGTCTGTCCTGATTCGTCAAAAAAATGAAGTCTAACTTTTGAAACTGATGGACTAGGAACAAACGGGTATGGCTCCTTAATTTCTAATTTATAGCTTTCAACCGAGTAAGACGGTGTTAATAATTTGAAATCCGCAACAGTTTTCAGCTTGTCTAAATTTTATGAATCACGTATTTATCTTTAACATAACCTACCACTTATTTCTCTATTCTCCCATTACTTTGATATCATTTGGAATTAATTCATACAAGGCTAACATCACAACCGACGGAATCGGCAATCAATATGGCAATTTTGAGTGGCATCACTCTTTTGTTCTCAATAAAGTCGTAAGCAACGTCCTAGTTCAAATCTCAAGAAACGATGACCTCCCTCATAAGATCACATTTAACCTTAAGCGTAGTCCATTAACAGCATGAATATACTTCTTATTTGTTATTACTCATTGCTATACAAAAACCAAAAACTAACACGAACTCCAAGTCGTAATGTTTTTAGTAGGTCAACTGGATTTAGATAAGAGGAAAGGCATAGATCAAGGACTTCATTTTACAGTATATTTTTTCGATATATTATGTACAGACTTTTATTTTAAATTTTAACTATTGAAGTTATGGGAGCTGTAAATTGTTGTGATGAGGGGGAAATGTAGTGAAAACAAAGATTGTATCCATACTAAAAATGAGATCTTTGAGAACAAAGTTAGTCACTCTATGCTTGGCTATACTAATTGTGCCCACGATGGTGATAGGGTACACTTCGTATACGGTTTCGAAAAATGAAATGAATGAATCAGGCAAGGCAGCACTTGAAAATAGTGTGAATATGGTTATTGGCATGATTAGCCTCCTTAATGAGCAAGTAGAGAACGGAGATTTAACATTAGAGCAAGCACAGGAAAAACTCCGCGTCGAACTGCTCGGTGAAAAAAATGCAGATAATAAGCGGCCTGTAAAAAGTGAATATACTGTAGGGGAAACAGGATATCCATGGGCAGTTGATAAGGGTGCTCATTCCGTGATGAATCCTTCCAATGAAGGTCAGGATTTGACAGATGTCGTAACGGAAGATGGCGTGTATTTGGGAAAAGAGCTTGTTAAGGTTGGGTCAGCCGGAGGGGGATTTGTCACCTACAAGTGGGCTCTACCTGACACAGGTGAAATAGAAACGAAAGTTTCATATGCTGAAATGGATCCACATTGGGGCTGGATCATTGGTTCTGGTGCGTATTTAAGTGAGTTCAACAGCGGTGCAACGCAAGTTCTTTATCTTGTAATAATGGTTACGGCAGTTGCAGTAATTCTTGGATCAGTTATCGTCAGCATCGTCTCAGGGCGTCTAACGAAGCCTATCCTTAAGATCGCAAAGCGACTGAAGTCAGTTGCGGACGGTGACCTGACCGTTGAAGAAGTCAAAATGAAGTCCAAAGATGAAATAGGCGAGCTGTCTAAAGACTTTAATGAAATGATTAAAAACATGAGATATCTTATTAGACAAGTTGATCTCTCCACAAAGCAGGTAGCTTCATCCTCCAAAGAATTGAACCTTGGAGCAGAGCACACCAGTCAGGCAACTGAGAATATCACCATTTCGATCCAAGAATCCGCAGTCGGCGCACAAGAGCAACAAAGGATGCTTCAAAGAACAACCAACTCACTTGAGGAAATATCAATTGGTATCCAGCGAATAGCGGAAAGCTCATCAACTATTGCTGATTCTTCTGTTGATGCGATGGAATTGGCGAACATAGGTAGTACTGCCATAGAACACACGACGAAGCAAATGAACCTGATTAACCATTCCGTTAATGAAACCGATGTAGTCATGAGGATGCTTGATGAACGCAGCCAGCAGATCGGTACGATGCTACAGGCCATTACGGATATCGCAAAGCAGACTAACCTTCTGGCTTTAAATGCCTCGATTGAGGCTGCCCGTGCAGGAGAAGAAGGCCGCGGTTTCTCCGTAGTTGCTGCTGAAGTGAGAAAACTTGCTGAACAATCAAATCAGTCATCTGAGCAGATTTCTACGTTGATTCAAGATATGCGTACAGATATAGAGCAATCTCTTAAAACGTTGGAGCGAGTTAAACAGGACGTCGACTCCGGTATACAGATTGCTAGTGAGACAGAACAACAGTTCAACAAAATTGTGGGGTCCACAAACTTTATCGCGCAACAAACGGAAGAACTCGCCAGTGTTACACAGCAGATAACTGCAAGTGTCCAGGAAATCACAGCGGGTCAAGAGCAAGTATCCAACCTTGCACTTCAAGCCGCAGACAACTCACAAAATATAGCTGCATCTTCAGAAGAACAACTGGCTTCAATGGAACAAATTACAAGCCTAGCCACAACCTTGTCGGATATGTCACAGCAGTTAGAGCGTTTGACAATCCAATTCAAGTATTAATCTCTAAAAATTTGCGACTGCAAATTCAATATTTAACAGGAATTTTATTTCAAGCTCCCCATGCAGTAGACTTGCAGTTATGCACAAACCTAAGTCATTTGAACAAAGGCAGCCGATCATGATGATCTGCTGCCTTCTTGGATTTATTGAGTTATCGTTTCCCATTAACTTAAAGATACGTCGGTCAGTTCAACACTTTATTTTCTTTTGACATCCAGTACCTGATTTCGATTTTAAGCAAAAAAGATGATATCTAAATCAGTTCCTGCTTCCGCTTCAAAAACACATACAACACTACACCAGATGCCGCACAGATCACAGCACATAAACCAATGAATCCATATCCCGCTTGAAGTCCGCGTAGTAACCCCAACTGAGTCGTTGGACCGTACGCATTCTTCACACCTTCAATGACCCAGCCAATCACATAGTTACCAATGACACTTCCGACCCCCATAAGGGTGACCGTGAACGTAATCGCGGTGTCACTGCCGTTTGGATACCTGCGTGCGATAAACGCCATCACCGTTGGATAGATCATCGCTATACCTGCACCGGATACCGCAAAGAAGAACGCAAGACTCTCTCCACCTGTAAGCGCCACAAACGTACATACCGCCGAGAAAGCAGAGAAAAGAATAAGCGATAGCACGAAACCGATTCGATCCGTCAGTGGACCAAGCAGCAGACGCCCCAGCGAGAAAGCAAGGAAGAACGCAGAGAGCAGCCCAGATGCTTTGACCGTGTCCCACGTATAGGCTTTCTCCAGAAAGTTAACGAGCCAGCCACCAACCGCCAGTTCCGATACCACGCCAAAAGAAAGAATGAGCACCATCAGCCAGATGGCTGGATCACGTGTTAACGTCTTCAGTGAAGTCCGATCTTCATGAGGAAGATCATCCCCCGGAAATTTGCTGCGCAGTGCCGCAATGATCGGCAGCAGACAGAGCGACAACATCACCAGATACATCCCGCGCCAGTCCAGTTCGTGACCGAACACGTGCAACGACATCACACCTGTCGCCAGCAAAGGTGCTATCGTTGAACTTAGCCCATAGAAGAAATGGGACAGGTTCATCATTGTACCTGTGTTTTTCACAAAGATCCGCGCACCCAGAATCGCCAAAGCAATCTCCAGCATGCCGTTTCCGATGTACATGAAGAAGTATGATGAAGCAAAGAGTGGATATGTATGAGACACATAAATGAACACACCCGAGAGAATCATTGATGCAAACGAAATGATGCTAACCGCCTTAATGCCCCATTTGCGAACCAGGATCGCGGTGAATGAGCAGGCAATCAGGTAACCCAGTGCATTCAGGGACAACAACGTTCCGAGCTGTTTCTCATCCAGATTGAAGTCGAATTGAATGCGCGGGATGGCTGGCCCCTTAATATTTTCCGATATGCCGAATACGATAAATCCCAGAAAAATCGTTGCCAATTGCATGGCGTACAGCTTGTTGAACTTTTTCTTGTTCCCTTGCGTATCTGCTTGCTGATTCAAAATAAGTTCCTCCATTGTGTTCGGAAAAATGGTTACACGTTATAACTACGATTGCAGTACCATCTTCCGACCGCTGTTATCCCTGTATTTTTTTGAATCTTTCCTAAAGGTGAAAATACAGTGATAAAGGCGTTCTTCAGATTGGTTCTGCCCTCTCCGTTATCGTGTCAATAATTTGTACAGTTGAAATAGGAAACATGGTTAAGCTTTATTCCTAAAAATAGAATACTCGTAAAAGCTCCTTTTTCCTTTACCACTGCTTCTCAACCACCTGAATGCGGTAGGTCAGGCTCTCCAACGTAACAGCGACTAGCCCAGTCACATATTCGCGCCGAGTGTCTCTCTGGATGATCAACTCAGGCATATGCTCCTGTGGGATCAGGTGATCCAGACAGCCTTGTAACAGGCCGTCCCGCATAGCCGGGTCCATCGTATCGCCCGTAACGACAATCGCTGCCGGGTTAATAATCGCGATAATGGAGATCAGCGTCTTGACGACGATTTCCTTCAACCCTTCTGTCGTTTTCAACATTCGCAGCTGCTCTTCCCGTGACACACCAAATGGTAGAAAAGACACCTCGCCCCCAAATTGCGTGTTCCCTGTGAGCGGACGACCATCAATAATAAAGCCTGCCCCTGGAAAATGGTTCTCAGGGAACGTCACCACCGCAAAGTTCTTCTCTCCCTCAAATTGCTGCTGGTTGTACAGCCCGTAGACCGTCAAGTTCATGTCGTTGCCAATGACCACTTCCACGTCCTCATACTGCTCCTTAAGCCTTGGGCCGAGCGGCTGATACATCAGCTCTGGTACATCGCAAATCCCAATAACGCCGTTGTGTGCCACCCCAGGTATGCCGATACCAATCGCCTGAACATTGTGGTGTTGTTCGATCAAGTTTGCAATCAGATCCTCTACTACCGTTACATTAATCTCATCCAAAATGAGTGTCTGTTCATCCTCCATTTCCCCGTTCAGATTGGCATATGTATGTGTGATCGAGTGAATGCCACCCTCCGTTCGAATAATCAGACACAGCACACTCGCGTAGTCCGCATTGAATTGATACCGACTCGCAGGTCTTCCCCCACTCGATTCATCCGGGCCCAGATCGATTATTTCACCAGTTTGGAGTAATTCGTTCAGGATCGTGCCGCATGTCGCTACGCTGAGTTTGGTCAGATTCGCAATGGAAGCCTTCGTGCCGACGCCCATTGACCGAAGTGTATTCTTCACCAGTTCAACGTTGATGCGCTTCACCTGTTGGGTATTGTGTGATGTAGGTAACATCGTTAGTTATATGCCTCCTTTCGTTTGTATGTATATGGGTGATCGCGTATTCGAGAAAGTATTGGAGGGAAGTTTTTAAAAGTGTTTTAATAATTGAAGTTTAGGGGGATTGGTGTGGAAAGTCAATGCTTATTTGGTAATGGTTTGAGGGTTGGTTAAAAGAGAAAAAGGACAGTGCACGATCATCTTGGGAATGATCCTGTGCCGTCCTTTGATTCAAATGCTTATGTAGACTGGCTCATGTGATGGGCCAAGATGCTCTTCTCCAGCCTGACTTCAAATAACTTGCGGTTCAAATCCTGTTCCATCGCATGAAGGTGATACGCGGCTTGTTTTACTGTATCCATGTGCAGCACCCCTGCCCGCTTCGCAATAATGTCCATGGCGTCTAGGATCAGTTTGTTGCATGTGACCAATTGGTCTACGTAATCGTCTTCCTGTCGGACTAGTTGTGCGTACTGCAAAGATAGGATCTCGCAGTTGGTACTTGTCATGTCACCACTCCTAAAATTGGTACGCATAAGAGTACCAGATATACAAAAAGCATATGGTACGCTCATGCGTAACGTCAAGACCATATGGAAATTTCAGGAGTGATTTAAGATGGCAAAAAAAGTTGTTGTCAATATTCACAGACTTACGGAAAAACATAACATTTCACTGCGAGAATTAGCACGTATGGCCGATATTCGCCACGCCGCTTTAAGTGAGTTGCAGTCTGGGAAGCGTGAGAACATTAACTTTGCTCATATTGAGCGGATCGCAGAAGCGTTGGGTATTGAAGATATAAGAGAGATTATTGAGATTCGGGATATTTAGAAGAATACGGAACTTGAAACACTCACGTTATTACCTGGGTTGTAACACCATAGTCGATAACTCAATAGGAGATCAAGAATGATGAGAAAAAAACGAATATTAATAGGCATTTTTACGCTGGTTGGCTTATTACTACTCAGTGAATTATTCCTTTGGTCTTCAGGAAGAGTTGGATTATTCAATATAGCGAACAGAATTATTTCTGGTGCACCTAATGTTGAAGTACAGGGGAAAAGTTTATCTTATCAAGGAACAGTTCATTCTAGTCCTTCCGATCTTGACGAATATGCATCAAGTGATAAAGGCGAAGCACTTTACAAGGCCAAAGGTACACCACCAAACCCACCATGGATATATGTAAAAAAAGATTTGAATACTTTTTTTCGCTATAAAACGCCACAAGTTCCTTGGCGCATGTAATTTTGAAAGCAATCAAACTCATACTTCCCTCTCATTAAAAACATGGTTAAGTTCAAAAGACAAAGAGCACCAGAAACGGTGCTCTTTATTTTTACAGTCTTTCTTCCCTTCGCACTGTCTGATTGGCGGTATCCTTGCACTATGTACGGGATTGAACATCTTGAAGATTACGAAGATCAAAGTGTTGAATCTGCTGCCTGCATCATTTATTCCAATCTTTTTGCTGTAGGTTCAGCATACTGAGGTCTTTCCATAAACATAAAAAGATAGTTAAGCGGCGGCCTTGATCCTGACTACGTCAGGGCTAAGGCCGTTCACGTCCAACCGGAGACTGAGAACAAATTCAATCTGGCGTACGATTTGAATCAATGACGAGTCAAGTAAGATAGGGTTATGAGTTTATGAACAATAATCACCTCAAGACATTGAACCAGAGGAGACCTATCCTATGAACAAAATAAAAAAAAAGTAGGTTTGTGGCTTGGTGTTACTACTCTGACACTATCACTCGTAGTTCTTTATTTTCCAACATGGACGTCAAAAATAAAAGGTTCAAACCCTATTCATGTACTGGAACAAGTTAAACTCAATGGTACGAGACATGAAATCATGATCAGAGGGGAGGATCTGGAAAACCCAGTTATCCTTTATTTACACGGTGGACCGGGTGCATCTGAACTTCCGTACGCGAAAAAGTACCAAGATTTATTAGAATCTCAGTTTACGATTGTGAACTACGATCAGAGAGCAAGCGGCAAATCCTATCATTTTTTCGAGGACTATTCCAATCTCTCAGCGGATTTGCTGGTTGAAGATATACTGGCCGTCACGGATTATATTACCCAACGTCTAGGGAAGAAAAAGGTAATATTGATTGGTCATTCATACGGAACATACATAGGAACTCTTGCTGCACATCGAGCACCCGAAAAATATGAAGCCTACATTGGGATCGGGCAGATGGCAGATACACAACAGAGCGAGATGGACGGATGGAATTTCGTTATGGAGCAAGCCCAGTTGGCTGATAATCCTGAAGATGTAGACGAGTTGGAGCAGATCTATGAACCGATCAAACAAGGAAAGGCATTCACGCCGCGAAATATCGTTCAACGTTATGGGGGCGCTTCAAGGTTGATGGACAGCCCTGACACCAGCTTCCTGGGAATGACCTTCAGCCATGAATACAATATGTTTGATGCCATTCGATATAATAAAGGGATCATTTATTCGCAAGAAATACTGATAAGTGAAGCCATGAGCCGTCCTTTGCCAGCCTTGATTACCAAGCTGAACCTACCCTTTTATTTTGTTATGGGAGATTACGACTTTATGACCTCATCCCATGCCGCCAAGACGTTTTTTGACCAGATTGAAGGAAAACAAAAGGAATTCATTGCCTATAAGAATTCGGCTCACTACCCACATTATGAAGAGAAACAAAGATTCTTTCATTGGATGGTAGATACCTTTATCAAGCAAACACCTTAATCATTCAATCCTTTACCCTCCATGATCGGCTGCATGTACTTCTCTATTCGTGACACTTTCGTTTTGGACTGCTTGGGTTGTGAGAAATAATAGAGATATGCCCGCTGCCGTCCGGGTGTCAACGCTTCAAATGCAGCCTGAAAGGCAGGGTTCTCATCGAATTGCTGCTGAAGTTCCTCGGGAACGGTATATTCGGCAGTCTTTTTTAATTCCACTTGCAAACCAGCTTGTTCCACTTCAATAGCTTCCTGGATGTAGGCTTTGATCATAGGCTCCTGCTCCACAATCTGCTCCAGACTGGTAAAGCGAAGCTGGCGTCCTGCCTGTACATTATCCGTTTGCTGGACCAAAATGCCGTGCGTATCCTTCAGCAGAGCACCTTTGAAAAACAGAATGGCCACGTATTCTTTGAATCCATGGATTAAAGCGATATTTTTCCCATTCAGCATATAACAAGGGTGCATCCATTTCATATCCTCTGTCAGTTCAAAATCCAGAATAATCTCTCTTAGTTTCGCGGACTCTTCCTTCCACGTTTTTAATTTCTTAAGATAGCCGTCAACTTTGCGCGTTCCATTCGAATCGGTCATCAGTGAATACCTCGCTTCATTTCATCTATTGGTGTTTGGTTTTCATACCATTTTAAATTACGCTTCTTAGGATCTTACAGATTCAATTGTACTGACTTTTATCGGATTGTACATAACCACTTCTCAAGTTTGTATTGACGCTTACGGCTTGAATTAATCGAGTTTATTAAAATTTTTCCAACACAATAAAATTCAAGAAAACAACACTATGGATATTTTTAGCCATAGATTCTTTTTTTGTAACTTTTTTAGTGATTGGACGTCTACATACTATAAGTACATTGGGAAAGGATGAAAAATTTGAAAGTAAAAAAAAATGGCCCTTCGTCGTAATAAGCAGCTTTGTCGTGATGCTTCTGGTAATCGTCTATTTCGTTTTCTTTTCGGATTATATGAAAGGATGGTCTTCGCCAGCAAAGGAACAGCAATATTACACAGGCACCGTCGTTGAAATAAAAGAGCAAGATAGTAAAATAGACGGAGACAAGGTACTTTACTCCATCATACTGGATAATGGAGAATATCTGAATGTAACGAAAAACTCGAGGTTTTATGTTACTTCGAGTGACTTTTATCAAGCTGATGCCAAATTCAGCAAAATGCGAATCGAGGCTGATTTCAACAATGTTAATGTAGGTAATAAAGTTGAAAGTTGGACGAGACAAGTAAATAATCATTTATTTGAAATATATGAGTTAACTATTAAATAAACAAAGGCCATCCCTTTTCAGGATGGCCCTTGCCTTCATTTATTCTGTTGAGATTACACGTACATCGCCAACAGCAGCTTATAGATCATTGCTGCGGCTTCCGCACGGGTCGTCATATTTCCTGAACGAATCGTATTATCAGTATATCCGTTCACAATGTTAGCCTGAACGGCTGTATTCAGTGCTTCTTGTGCCCAAGACGGCGTTTGCGTCGCATCAGTGAAGCTTGGTTTTACAGTATCTCCACTCGCTCCCGACTGTGCATCTGCACTTAGCTTCAATGCATTCGCCATCATCACAGCCATCTCGGCACGAGTGATCGTCTGATTAGGCTTGAATGTATTATCACCATAGCCCTTCACGATTCCGGCTTGTACGGCTGCGGCGATGTCACTCTTCGCCCAGTCTGGCAGACTGCTTTGGTCTGCAAACGTCGTATCCGACTGCACGGACTTCAAGGCCAGTGCCTTACTGATCAACGTAACAAACTCTGCCCGTGTAATCTTCTTGGATGGTTGGAATGTACCATCTGTGTAGCCTTGGATAACGTCCATGCCAATCAAACGATCTGCATAGTCGGATGACCAGTGACCGTTCAGGTCGGACAGATTGGCTGGTACGTAACTGGACACCACGAAGGTTCCCAGATGATTCACATTCGTCGTCACCGTTCCTGCTGCGTCTGTCTTCCCGCCGATAAATACCCAGCTCTGACGAGCTTCATTATAATAGTAGATTGCTGGCTGTGTACCTTGAGGCAGCTTGGAAGCATCATATTGCAAGCGAAGTGCTGCCTGCTCATTCAATGTCCGTCCTCCACTGCGAGTAATCTGTACCGCTTGACCCAGTACGTTCAGTGAAGTTGCATTCGGCAATTGGTCCTTGGACACGACAGATAGTTGCAACGTATCTTTTGCCACAATGGCTCCAGCCGGCGCGTTGAATTGCACGATGTCTTTCAGGCCCGTTTGTACAGGCTGATTCGCTCCTACTTCTACTTTCACTTCAGTAGTTGATTCTGACCCCGCATCCGGGTTAGTTGGTGTGGTTGGAACGGTAGGCGTTGTTGGCACGCTTGGTGTGCTTCCTCCAGAATTCCCACCAGAGCTGCCTCCATTATCTCCACCTGAACCCCCACCGCCATTACCTGAGCGGGCTTGTACGGTAACCGTACGTGTGACTTCCTGTGCAGCATTGCCGGCAATATCTTTCACATTATAACGAAGGGTGTAGATCCCCGCCGCTTGTGTGTTCACTGTGCCGTCAATCTGCACGGAACCACGGATGCCCACATTATCTGCTGCCTGTGCTCCGGGCTCGTTATACGTATCTCCTACCATTAATGTCATCTGGCTGCTGCCTTGCAGGGTGATGACAGGGATTTCATGGTCTATTTTGACCACCAATGGTAAAGTATACGTTTCGTTCAGATCGTCTGTCGCTCTGAATAACAGCTTATGCTCTCCAGCCTCGGTGATCTCCAAAGGTGTACTCTCCGTATACGGCTCATACGTCTGACCTCCATCATGAGACAGCTCAATCGTCGCCGAAGTGGCAGGCGCGTATACTGTGCTGGTTACACTAACCGTTACGGACTGGTTTGTCCATGTATCCGTATGATATGGCTGGCTGTCAGCAGTGTTCATGTTGCCTTTTAACACCAATACCTGATTATTTGTTCCTTCCACAATGACAGTGAACGTTCTGGTATCCATTTCGCTGCCACGTTGTACCGTTGCCGTCAATTCCAGTCGCTCATTATTCTCAGGCTGTGTAAGAAGTTTGCCCTGTGCATCCATCAACTCCGGTTTGGAGCTGGACCAGCTAATCGTTGCTCCATGTTTTCCTTCAACAGGAAGGGTAAGGTCGGAAGTGACCGCGTTCAGATCGCCCAGATCAATCGCTTGAAGCGTATCCGTTACCGCCTGTGCATCACTGTAAGGTGCAGCACTCACGAAGATTGGATTGGAGTAGAACCACAGATCGCGATAGTTCTGATCATTGATCTCGTTGAACCGAGTCGTTGCATCAGCTGTTGTAATTTTCGGATCAAGCTGCGGTTCACCATTTACGGTTTCACCTGTAACGTTCATACCCAGATTCGTACCACGCAGACGATAATATTTATCCTGATCTGTGGCTTTGATCTTATACGTGATGACATTGTAACCTTCGGCATCTGTCGTCCAATCGTTGGACGTGAAGGTTGCCAGCACTTCAGTGGAATCGTTAGTGTCTTTGGAATATGCGGGTGTGCCCTTCTCAGCCTTACCCGTCACATCTCCCGCGATGAGATCGACGTGATCTACCACCGGTACTTGTCCAGCAGACGTGCCGCTGTTAATTGGTTTTTCATAGTTGTTGCTTGTAGTTGGACTCTTGAAACGGATTTTCAGTTCCACTTCGTCACCTTGGGTCACACCCAGGTCTCCGCCCATTTCAGCCTGAGTACCCGCGCCGGAAGCCGTGAAGTCCAGTGCGTTAATCAGATCACCAAATACGGAAAATGATTTCCCCGAACGAAGTCCTTCCAGCACGGCTTGCATACCTGTACCCTCAACCCACGAATAGGTCTTGGCATATTCGCCCGGAAAATAACCGCTGGAATTCGTGTCAATTGTCTTGAAATGGTAATCCGAATTGCCATAATTCCAGAAGTGGCGCCCTTCTCCCAGCAATGCGTCCCACAGTCCGCCCACCTTGGCGACCATGTAGTCCACACCACCGTATGTACGGTATTTGTATCCATCGTCTGCGGTCGGATTGGCTACGTTATATGTTGTGTTGTACCCGCCACGGTCCGGTTCCATCTGGTTGCCCAACATACCTTCGATTCCGAATACGACTTGTGGGGCCAGATCGTTGAATTCACGGAAGTCCGCGATAGTATATTTGTTTTTGCCGCGTGAAGGATGGTTGATCATTGCATAACTCGTCGTTGGATACTTGGTTGCCAGCCAATTAATGGCGGTCAGCGCATCCTGATGAGTCGTATAGGCACGTCCACCTGTCTGATTCCAATTCGCTACGTCAGCCGCATTGAACAGGTTCGCTGCGCGATTGGTAAAACGATATTCAAATTCGTTTGCAGCTTCAAGCGCTTCGGTCGAATTCGGTTCATCCGTAAGAATCCCCACCCCAACATGTTCATGTGTCGGCATGTCCCATTCGAAACCCGAGAAGATCGTTTTGCCTGCGTACTTGCCTGCTGCCTGAAGGGCCTTGATCTGCGGTACCTGATATTCGTTCATCCCTTGAGACATCGGAATCGATCCGGTTGGAATGTCTGCTCCATTGTGATCCCGCTTGGATAACCGCAAATGATCCGTAAGCGCAATCCAGTCCAGACCATACTTCGTCAGTCCCGCATCGAGTACATTTTCCAGCGAGTTCTGCGCATCATCGGACTCAAACGTATGTACATGCAAATCTCCCGTTTGCCATGAACCTGCTGCCGAGCTGTTGGTTGGGGTGTTATCTCCCGCATCCGCATAGGATACCGGAGCAGGGAAAGCCCCCATGACAAGGCCCGTAGCCAGTGGTATAAGCGTAAGCATAGCGAGCATTTTCTTTCCTTTATTGTTGAACAAAGTCATCCCACCACCGTTCTAAGTTGTTGTGTCGGGAGTAAATATAAGTGACTTTGGGGAAAGGGTCAACGCAATGAAAGCGCCTATTAAAAATTTGACATATATCTGCATTGGTTTACATTTCGTTAACGATTTCTTTTACTTTGTATATGAAGATCATGCTCATTCTTACTCCATATTATGGTCTTGAAATGTGCTAGATTGAAGTTTCAAGAGGGGGAAGAAAAGTTCAAATTTTGTTCACCATTCAGGGAATTTCCCCCACTGCTAGTGGTCTATTAGGAATACATTGTTCCTTAAAAGACAAGAACATTGTTCCACTGTCAGAGTACTGCCCTTTCCTACAATGTCGCCGTTTCCGACGCGACCGCATAAGTACCTCGAAGAAGCTAAAAAGCTCAACCAGTAAAAACTGACTGAGCTCATAAAATGACTGCCCCTGTGTGACACTCAAAACGTGAACGCATATCTCGATCGATTTAAAGCCGTCTTCCGCGATGTGACTACGAAGTATTTGAATCACTATAGTACCATTTCTTTGATGGAATAACCTCGCTGTCGGTGCTTACGCGAATCAAAGAACTTTTTCACCAAGCAATCCAGCAGTCCATAAAAACAGCTGGAGAGATTCTTCCAGCCTAATGTGAGAACAAACTTCAGAAGATACCTTATAAGCAACAATCTTCTGGAACTCAACCATTAACTTGAAAACGCCCGCCAAGAAATTCATGGCTATATATATCAGATATTTTTTCCAGCACACGCTGCGCATGTTCTGGAAATTTCAAGTCCGCAATCCGATCTTTGAACAGAAACACGCCAGTCTCATTGCTGTTTTTGCCCAGAGCTCCCTCATATAATAGGTTGGCTCCATGAGTAGGCGGAGAGGAAAAAAACTTCATAAACAGTTCAAACCCTGCGGTCAGTCCGGAATCTTTTCCTTTTCTTAGCGTGTTGTTAATGCCCGGGTCAACGCTGCGGATCTTGATGCCTTCCTTGGCAAGCTGCGGTGCGACGGCTTGGGTCCACAACGAAAGAGCCAGCTTTGAAGTCGCATATGGTCCATACATTTTGCGGAAGGTTTTGGGATGCTCCAATTTTTCGATCGTAAACTCCTTCGTAAATCTAAACACCTGCGATGAAGTGTTAATCACCGTTTTTAAGCTGCCGTTCTTCAACAGCTCCTTCAATTCCATCAGAATAATATAAGGAACGACCGTCAACAATTCATAATGCAATTCGCGGCCTTGTTTCGAATAGCGCAGCTCACTTAAGCCTCCTCCGGCGTTGTTAAACAAAATATCGATCCGCTGCTCCTTGCTTTTTATTTTTTCCAAAGAGTGTCTCAAGCTGTCATAATCGGTGAGATCCTTCACTTTATAGGCTCGGAGCCTTCCGTCCTTGAGATGATTTTGGAGGAATCTATCGTCCTCTGGAAAATCCGACCTGTTTAAAGCAACCACCTGCCAGTTCTCCGACAGCAATTTCCGGGTTAATGCCAACCCGATCCCACTACTTGCGCCTGTAATCAGTGCGATATGTTCTTGTTGGTTCGTATTCAATGTATGTCCTCCTTCATATTTCAGAATATTCACCGGTTATTTGCGCACATCAGTCGGAGGCAGGAAGGAGGATCAGTTTGCCGTGGGCACGCCCACTCTGACTGATTTCGACGGCCGAACGCCATGCGTCGAGTGCGAAAGTCTTGGCGACCGGAATCGTGAACTTGCCGTCAGCTGCGTACTGGGCAAAATCGCCGACAACGTCATAACGCAGAGTATGTATTTCTCCGTAGCTGGCGCGAACGCCAAGTTCGGCGGCTGCGGCGAAATCGCTGACGGTTAGGACTCGCTGGGGATGCCCATTGACGATATGGATCAGATCTATCATTGCGCCGCTGACCGGAGCGGCATCCAGGGCGAGGTCAACCGGCTGCTTCGCCAGTTCGGTCACTCGCTCGACCATTCCATCACCGTACGAGGTCACCATCGCTCCCATTGCGCGGAGTTTGTCGGCGTAGGTGGCACCAGCGGTTGCGACCACACGAGCACCGCGCATGAGGGCAATTTGGACGGCGGCGAAGCCTACCGTTGTGCCGGCTCCATGCACGAGTACGGTCTGGCCCGCCCTCACTCCGAGAGTATCGATGCCCCGGTAGGCGGTTTCGACCGCCATTGGCAGTGCTGCAGCCTGTACAAAGTCGAGTCCAGCCGGCATGCGGAACCAGTAGTACATAATCGCTCGGTCGGACGCACCGGCGCTCGATCCGCCCATGAAATCTGCGGCACCCAGAACGGCATCACCGATGGCGACATCGGTTACGCCCTCTCCAACTGCGTCTACAATTCCTGACACGTCCAGCCCAATCCCGCGAGGCAAGGGCAGTTCACCGGCAAACTGTCCTCGGCACATCCCCCAGTCAACGGGATTTAACCCACAAGCGCGTACGCTTACGCGGATGCGTCCCGGGCCTGGTTCTGGGATCGCCACCTCCTCCAAATGCAAGACATCGGCCGGTTCGCCGTAGTCATGGAACCGGATTGTCCGCATGGTAACAGGGTTGGATGCCTGATTCTTCACATTTTTGAAAGAAGTATCTAAATTCTCCATTTCGATGTTCCCTCCATTTTGCTCTGATGTAATAGTGTTCTCCGTGAATTCAAACGCTCTTCCAAGGAAAAGGCAACGAAATCCTAAACTATAAAGTTCACTTGAAGGCAAGATGTCTTGAGGGGAGAGTTATATGAAAATTCATGACCTTCCTG
Source organism: Paenibacillus sp. FSL K6-0108 (assembly GCF_045040695.1). Taxonomy (NCBI): domain Bacteria; kingdom Bacillati; phylum Bacillota; class Bacilli; order Caryophanales; family Paenibacillaceae; genus Paenibacillus; species Paenibacillus sp. FSL K6-0108. The sequence continues at coordinate 5,804,869 of NZ_CP150288.1, forward strand.
CCCGCGCTTTAATAGTCATGATAAGAAGCCCTGATCCAGTTGCGAACTGAGAGTGCTCAGATCTGGGATCCGCCTCCGTCAACAGGGAACTCAGCCCCGGTGGTATAGGTGGCCTCAAATGCCAGGAATGCTACGGCTTTGGCGACCTCGACTGGATCGCCGAAACGCAGCATCGGGATCTGCTGTTTTATCTGCTCCCCGGTCTGTTCTGCAGCTTCCTTCGGCATCGACCTCTCCAAGATGTCGGTGTCAATGGGGCCGGGGCTGACCGCGTTGACGCGAATCTTCCGCGGTAACAGCTCGCGGGCCAGACTGCGAGTCATGGAGCGCAGCGCTGCTTTACTGGCCGCGTACGCACTGATCATCGGGATACCCAATACGTTCGTGATAGAGGTGGTGAGCACCACGCCACTTCCTGCGTTTAGCAATGTGGCGAGTTTCTGCACGGTGAAGTACGGACCTTTGGCGTTGATTGTAAGTAACTCGTCGTACACTTCTTCGGACATTGACTCGAAGGGGACATAGCGCGTGATACCGGCGTTAACGAACAGTGCGTCGATCATGCCGAACTCGGCCTTGACCCGGTCGACCAACTCCTCGATATCCGTCAACGACGCTGCGTCGCTCAGCAATGCGACAGCGTTGTTGCCGAGTTGTTCACGAGCCGCATCCAGCGTCGTCTGAGTACGTCCAGTAATCAGAACGTGTGCGCCTTCATCCACTAGCAACTTTGCCGTCGCAAGACCGATTCCGCTGCTACCTCCTGTGATCACGACCCTTTTGTCAGAGAATTTGCCCTTACTGAGTAGTTCCATTTAAATCGTCCTCCCTTTGTATAATCCGTAATCGGATGATTAGGTATAGAAGCGATTATATAGCAATAAATTTAATAAGTAAACTAAATTTATTAAATTAGTTCATTTAATTAATTTCATACATATAGGGTAGCGAATTTGTTATAATATGTTTTATAGGCATCAAAGGGAGGTACTTAACCGTGAGAAAAGCTGTGAGTGTAGATACATATGTGGAAAAAATAAAACCCGTTATAAGAAAAACAAAATTCAGCCAACTAAAAGTCGACGATCTCGCAAAATATATGGATATCAGCAAAGTGACACTTTATAAGCATTTTTCCTCCAAAGACGACATCATCGAACAAGTCGTGGATTATTACATCGATTATTCGAAGAAGGCTGACACCGTTGTCAAAGACGATTCCATCTCTTTTTTGGATCGTTTTCAATTAACATTTTTACAATCTTTGATGTGTGCCGCGTATATCTCTGATTTGTTCTTGCAAGATCTGAAAGAATTTTATCCGCACCATTTTGAGAATCTGTCCGTTGCCCTACAAAATCGGAATAAAAGTTTACAAACTTTTTTTGAATCCGGTATGGAGCAACAGATTTTCAACAGATTGAATGCCGTGTTGTTTATGGTTCAAGATGACGCTGTTCTGCGACGCTTTATCGAGCCGTCATTTTCGATTCAGTATGATATCACCTTGAAACAAGCGATTATAGATTTCTACTATATGAAGCAGTATCAATTGCTAAAACCTGAATATCTGAAGATGATAGACGACTCCGATATTGAAAGGAAGATCGTTAATATATTGCAGGCCATTTCATAAGTGAAGCGTCCATATCCGATTCCGTTGGACTTTATTGCTAAACAAGTAGACATCTTCCCATAAGAGTTGAGTGTTACGCTGAACGTGAATAATCTAATTCGAAATGACACCGTGTTCTTGGCCTTTTCGGCAAAGGAACCAAGTTCATGTCCTTAGCTTGGGACAAGATCTTGGTTCCAAAAAAGCCGCTATTATAGCGACTTTAATGGAAATATGTTCTTGTCCTCGACAACTGATCACATCGTTTTCTATTTTGATGCTCATCTAAAACTACTTGAAGCGCTGGTTATATGGCTGGCTTCCGTTCTGGCGTATTATACATACTCAATTTTTTACATATTTATCAATCGACTTTTGTAGCGTCTTTTTTTGTACAGTAATTATTACAACAGCGAAACTGCTTGCAGCTTAAGTCCCCTAATAAAGTTCCCTACCAAAACCCTGCCAGCAGAGCAGCTCCAATTAAATAGGCCGAACTTAATACATGAACTTGGAGAATGTTGCCGTACTCAGCATTGCTTGAACGGGGTCAACGGCTGTGAATTGTCCTCCTTCAAACGTAAATCCCCCTAGTTGATTCATAGATTCGTGAATAAAAAGAGAATTTTTTCACATAGTAAGTTGGCATTTCCCCAAATTTGCGAGAAATGCAGTTGAAATATTACATAAACTGATATTTAAAATTTATTATATATTCGACGTTTAGCCTTGCAATCGTGGTCACGTCTTCTCCTCTAAACGTTCAAGTAAAGATCCATCGAAAGTCAAAATTCTGAACTTGAGTTGTTCATCGATGATGCTCAGCCCCATTTCGATGTGCCAGCACACCAGATTAACAGGTCTTTAAGCAGCACTGCTGCAAATAGGACGAGAAGATTTTTTTATTCATTAGCATGTGCTTGTTATCTCCATCCAACTTGCTGAGTAATATCCCCCCCTCCAACAAGGAAAATGCAAATGATGCCAGCGCATCCACATCCAGATCCTCCTTAAACTCCCCAGCTTGAATGCCGTCACGAATAATACTTTTCATCATATCCAAGAAGTTATGCAGCCCTTGCCTTGCCTGCCCACAAAGCTCCAAATGAGTATCATCACTTTCTACAGCTGTATTCTGCATGGGACATCCGCCAATAAATGGTGGATCGTCGACGACATTCTCATAGACACGAAAAAAAGCAACCAACTTTCCTGACGCAGACTGCTCTTGATCGACCGCTTCAGAAAATTTTCTGGCGACCATACTGGCAGCATAATTGTAGGCTTCAAGTGCTATCTCGTCTTTACTGGCAAAATGTCGATAGATACCCCCCTTCTTAATTCCTGTGTCGGCAATAATATCGTTTAGCGATGTACCGGCATATCCTCTCTGGTTAAAAATTTCAGCCGATTTCATAATGATATGTTCCCGTGTTCTGTCCCCTTTTTTCATAAGCTCCTCCGTATGAACCTTTTTTTATTTCATTTGTTTTAAATGAATAACTCAATTCGTCTTGCAATTCAATAATATCATGTTAATATAAAGATACCGATCGGTCTCTTTTAACATTATACAACAGGCCATTCTAGAATGAAATAACGCTGCCCATTTTTATGTCATCACTGGCATTTTCTTATTGTAATAAATAAAACTTATAGGGGGATTTTTCAATGACAATAAAAGTAGGTATAAACGGTTTTGGACGAATTGGACGACTCGCTTTTCGCCGAATTCAAGATGTGGAAGGCGTCGAGGTTGTAGCGATTAACGACCTTACGAACGCTAAAATGTTAGCTCATCTGCTCAAATATGATACGACGCAAGGCACTTTTCACGGTGACATTGAAGTCCATGACGGAACCTTCAAAGTAAACGGAAAAGAGGTTAAGGTTTTGGCTAAGCGGAATCCTGAAGAGCTTCCTTGGGGAGAGCTTGGCGTTGATATTGTTCTCGAATGTACAGGCTTCTTCACCACGAAAGAAAAGGCCGAGCTTCACCTGAAAGGCGGAGCGAAGAAAGTTGTCATTTCCGCCCCTGCTACAGGTGACATGAAAACGATCGTATACAACGTGAACCATGACACACTGGACGGAACGGAAACCGTCATTTCCGGCGCTTCCTGCACAACCAACTGCCTGGCCCCTATGGCTAAAGCTTTGCACGACAAGTTTGGTATCCAATCCGGGCTGATGACGACCGTTCACGCTTACACGGGTAACCAAAACACGCTTGACGCTCCGGATCCAAAAGGCAATTTCCGAGCTGCACGCGCCTCAGCGGAGAACATCGTTCCCTACTCCACCGGTGCCGCCAAAGCCATTGGTCTGGTTCTTCCGGAACTGAAGGGCAAACTGGATGGGGCATCTCAACGTGTACCTGTACCAACAGGTTCCGTGACTGAACTCGTTGCCGTTTTGAATACCAAGGTAACGGTTGAGCAAGTTAACGCTGCTATGAAAGAAGCTTCCGATCCAGAAACTTTCGGCTACACGGAAGACGAAATTGTATCTTCCGATATCAAAGGCATCACATTCGGTTCGCTCTTCGACGCCACGCAGACGAAAGTACTGACAGTCGGTGACCAGCAATTGGTGAAAGCCGCAGCTTGGTACGATAACGAAATGTCTTATACAGCCCAATTGGTTCGTACGCTGGAGCACTTCGCTAAGATCGCTAGATAAATAATCAAAGGATGGAGAGAAGGAAAATCCCATGGAGGATGAACTCCACTTACGATGATCGATTGTTCGGCATTAGTCTGGTTTTGACGGGAGGCGAGTCTGTTGACGCTAGTGGGCGTCTGAGAATGCTGCATCCCTGCTTTCACGTCACAGATCGGCTACGCAAGGTGGACCACACACAACTCTGCGGTTCTTGAGCAAATCCGCGGCGGCGCCATGACGGACTATCCTGAATTCCGAACCGAAAGGATGAGCACCTTGAAAATTCTCGTCACGGGAGGCACCGGCCTGCTCGGCGGCCGACTGATCCCTAAGCTCGTGGAGGATGGTCACCAGATTTTCGCCCTCACTCGCTCTGTATCATCTCACGCCAAACTCAAGGCCATGGGTGCGACGCCGGTTGATGCCGATCTCGAAAGCAGCACGCCAATCGTGTTACCGACGATCGATGCAGTTGTGCATGCGGCCGCCCTTTTCCGCTTTTCAGGGCCACGCGAACCCTTCTTCCGAACCAACGTCGATGGCACCGCAGCCTTGCTGAAGGCAGCGGAGTCCGCCCGTGCAAAGACATTCGTCTACATTAGCGCGGCGGGGATCCACATGGATAACGGCGGTACGCTCATCCGCGACGCCGATGAAAGCGCGCCGACTTTCCCGAACCACTTCTCCGCCTACCTGGCGAGCAAGGCACGGGCCGATTCATTGGTTCTGGCAGCCAACAAACCCGGCTTTCGCACGATCGCGCTTCGCCCACCGGCTATCTGGGGGCCAGGTGATCCGTTTAGCCGAGCGCTTCCCGAAGCAGTCAAATCTGGACAGTTCGCGTTCATCGACCGCGGCGATTACCCTTTTTCAACCTGCCATGTGGACAATGTAGTTGAAGCCATACAATGCGCTCTTGAACGCGGAGAAGGCGGCCATGCCTTCTTTATCAAAGACCAGGATGGGCAGACTTTCCGTGAGTTCGTCGCCTCGCTTGCGAACTTGCAGGGCCTGTCCATCGATAAACTGCGTTCGATACCCTACTGGCTCTCCTCTGCCGTTGGCCGGCTGTTCGACACGATCTGGGGCGTCACGCGGAAAGACGGCGATCCACCGATCTCACGCTCGATGATACGCATGATTGGACGTGAGTTCACCGTCAACGATGCCGCTGCACGTCGGGAGTTGGGCTATGTCGGAAGAACTTTGCGCGATGCCGGCTTGCAAAGCTATGAGGAACCATCTGCTCGACGATAAGGCTTTGGAGGGCAAACGACGGCAATCGATGGCAAGTTGTTCTCTGGACTGGCTCTTTTGGCCAATTTGGTAGGCATGAGCATTACAACATCATCAAAAGCCTATTAGCGTAATAAAAAAATGGAGCAGTCGCCGCCGGCGATACTGCTCCTTCATTTTCAATTCCCCGCTCAAATCATTCATCCACATAGAAAAAGACCGAAGTCATCAAATTGAAAAACCTTTAGCACAGCGGAATATGAATGTAGCCCTATCGGGTCTTGATTATAAAAGAGAATAGACCAAAGTCCAGTACTCCCCTCCTACGGTAGCCGAGTCCCCCAACCCGACCGCAGTCAGATGTGTAGTTGATGCTGAATTGGTATATTTTTTGAGGTAACAATTTTAAATTTTGGGAAGGGGAACAGGTTAGTGAAAGTTGTATTACGAATCTTGATGTATGTCCTCGTTTTTATCATCATTGTGGGAGGGGCAGGCGCCTTTGGTTTCACCCATACCATGAATGCTGGAATGTCACTCTATAACCAGAATACTCCTACATTGGATCATGTAAAGGTACCTACATATGATGGTGACAAACCAACCGTAGCTGTTTTGCTGGCTAACGAAGTAACAGAAGTTTTTGATTTTCTTGTCCCGTACGAGATGTTTGCCCTCACGGGAGCTTACAACGTGTTCAGCGTAGCACCTGATTACAAGATTAAGTCTTTAACCGGAGGACTGGATGTTGTCCCGCATTATTCGTTTGATGATATGGACCTGATGCTTGGCAAAAGTCCAGATATTATCGTCATACCGTTTATGCCTATTTTAGATGAAGAAAAATATGCACCCGTCCGTGAATGGATCCGCAAGCATTCGAGTGATAAAACCATTCTTCTTTCTATATGTAATGGCGCGGAAAATCTGGCGGATACCGGCTTGCTGAACGGAAAAATGGCTGCGACTCACTGGGGAGATATCAATCGTCTAATCAAAAATTATCCGGAGATTCAGTGGGTGAAAGATCAGCGTTATGTTGCCCAAGGCAATATCGTCTCCTCTGCCGGCCTTACATCCGGAATTGACGCGACCCTTCATGTGATTTCCCAGCAGTTGGGCGAGGCAGCTGCGAAGAAAGTGGCAAGTGAAATCAATTATCCCTCTTATCATTATGTAACACAGCCAAAAATGGAACCATTCACAGCAGGGTTGAGTGATATCACGTATATTTTAAATCAAGCTTATCAATGGAAGAAGGAGAAAGCAGGAGTACTGCTATATCCAGGTGCAGATGAATTAGATTTATCCGCTGCCTTCGATACCTATGCCGCTTCTGGAACGACGACTACATTAACTGTGTCTCGTGAAAATAAACCGATTGTAACCAAGCACGGCCTGAATTTGGTTGCACGTTATCAGATGGAAGAGGTCCCCGCATTATCAAAGATGATTATCGTCGGAGCCCAGGCCGAGTCTGTAGCTGCCGAAGATATCCACCAATGGGAAAAAACAGACAATCGTGCAAATCTGCTTTTCTTACACAAGGATGCGCAAGGGAGGTTCGCAATGGACCCCGCATTTGAGGATTTGTCCAAGCAAGAAGATGTATTAACAGCAAAATTTGCTGCCAAGCGACTCGAATATCGCGCTACCGACCATTTGAAGCTGGAGGGAAACCCTTTCTCAATCGAGGCATTTGCTGTGCCGATTATACTTGGCATGTTATCTCTACTTATCGGATTTTTCATTGATCGGAGATTGTTTCATAGACGTGGGTAATTTTACAGAATCGCATCAAAGGATATGGAGTTTAAACCAGCTTGAATGTGGCTACCGACATATGAATGGACTCTATAACAGAATCGTCTGTTCAATCCGGAATGAAACAGGCTATTACATTTAATGTCTTATATTGATGTCCACCTATTTGCGGCTAATTGCTATTCAGGTTCATTGTTTCTATTTATTTTCTTATTAACTACATTTTCCTCATTATTTTATTTAGATATTTATCAAATCAGCAATCGGTACAAGTTCTTGTCCTTGACTCGGGACACGAACTTGTACCGATTAAACAAAAAGTCGCTAAAATAGCGACTCTCAATGAGACTATGTTCTTTCCCCTCGATAGTAACAGGCGTGATGAAGATGTGAACATGAAGGACTTTGTAAATATCTGAGGATGAGCAATCGCCTGATCCAGAAAAAAGAACCCACGAATGCACAGGATCAATGCGCCCTGAATCCGTAGGTAGTCTGGGTTTGGACTGGATTTTGATTTTGATTTGGCTTTTACATAGTTACTTCTGTGAAGAGATAGTTAACAGGTTGTGAAATATGGTCAATCTCTACTTTATACTTAAACTAGAAAAATTCTCCCAATAAACCGATAATGTTGAAGATGACTCTGGTTCACTAGACATCGGTCATAATACATAGAAGGAGTTGCACACTTTTGAGAAGATTTTATCAAAGTTTGAGGTTAAGTATTATAGCGCTAATTTTACATCGTTAAGCTCTACTCCAACAGAGGCAGCATCGAAGAAAGTAACCTTTAAACTGTCAGATGGAGCAACGTACTATGGCGAAGTTCTAGACGGGAAACCTCATGGAAAAGGAACCGCACTCTGGGGGAAATCTGAAGTGTATTCAGGGGATTGGGTGAATGGAAAGCGGCAAGGAATAGGCAAGTATACATATAAATTAGTCGAAGGTGCGGGTGTACCCTTTGAAGATTATGATGAAGATAACATGGGTCAAGGAACAGGTGAATTCACTTTAAAAACCTACAACGGATCGTGGATTAATGACACATATCATGGAAAAGGAAAGGAAATTACGCAATGGTTAGAAGTACAGTATCTCACTGCTGATGGTGAAGTTCACGCTATACCTGGGAGTTACATAAACACAATTAATGATGGAACATTCAATCAAGGCAAGACGTTTCAGGGATATTACGCAATCCACTCTTCAGATATTGTCTCATTAGGTTATACGGATCACGAGACGACGATCAACTTCGATAATAATTATTTCAATGGAAAGCTGACCGGGGACCCGTACTTTTTTGACACGATTATCAATTATAAAAAGAAACACGCTTCTTCAGAAATTTATATTGGGATTAAACCATCCGAATTCTCCAAAGGCATATTAACTAGTGGCAAATTCACGGGGTCTACGCATTTAATCGACTATGGTAATTCAGTTAGTTATTCTAAACAAGTCGTAAAGAACGATAATGTATTAAAAGAGAATTACATAACATCAGCCGCCTTTGATCAAGATCGCAAGAAAATTCTTAATGAATTCCTTCATGCGATTAAACCTTATTCAGCGAAACTCAATAACATATCCAACGAGATCATGTCATTAAAAGACATGAACTATAAGGGAATTCCCTAAGTAGTGGAGGCCACAAAATGGAAAAAAAGCGATGGATTAAGAGCATAATCATTTTGATTATCATACTTTTCATGAGTGAATTGGTGATGTTGTTCTCAGGAAAGGTTGGAGTTCTCAACACGATGAGAAGAGTCACCTCAGGTGCACCCCATGTTGTCCTTAAAGGACAAACGTTATCTTACCAGGGAAAGGTTAATTTTGACGACATCCAAAGTGTCGAGGGATATTCGACAAGCGATGAAGGGGCGGTCTTATATAAAGCAAAAGGGACCCCTATCTCACCACCTTGGATTTATGTAAGGAAAGAAAACACTACCTTTTTCCGATATAAGCTTCCAAAGCTTCCTTGGAAACTATGATGATACCTCACACTAACCATCCAACCCGTTAAACTGCCGAAGCATGGTGGTGAAACTCTCCAGCTCCTTATCATCCCATCTGGATATACGGTCATAAAAGGCGGACTCCTTCTCTTTGAGCGCACTCACCGTCGATTGTTGACCAAGCTCCGTCAAAGACAGCAAAACGCCGCGCCGATCTTCGGGGTCCGGCTCCTTGCTCACATACCCCGCTTGCTCAAGTTGTTTAATCAAACGGCTTACCGAACTGCGGTCCATGGCCGTCGCTTCTGCCAAAGCTGCTGCGCTTGTAGGACCATAAGAATACAACCACCGCACCAGATGAAAAGCCGCAGGCTGCATAGTCGCATCAAAACGCTCGGCAGATCGGACATTAAGCGCATGCGAAGCACTAATTAGCGCATGGATCTGCTCACCAAGTGCCAGTTCCAGGGTTTCTCTGGCATTTGTTTTAACTGGATTTTCACTCATTATTGTGGTTCCCCTCTCCTCGATACATCAAAACAGAATGTTGAATATATAGTTGACAAATATCAATTAATATTTATAGTTGATTTATGTCCATTATATAATTCAATCCTATTTGTGTCAAAAGGAGACCTCATTATGAAAACAATACAACCCATTATTGTCATCACCGGAGCAACAAGTGGCTTAGGTCAGCTTGCTGCCATTGAACTTGCCAAACGTGGTGCACATCTTGTACTAACAGCCCGAAGCGAAGAACGGGCAGAGACCACCAGAAACAAAATCTGTGAAGTTGCGCCAACCGCCAAGATCAACTTTTTCTTCGGAGATTTGTCCATACTGAGCGATGTAAAACGTATAGGGCTGGAAATCGCAGACACTTATCCGCGTATCAATGTGCTTTTGAATAATGCGGGTCTTCATGCTTTTGAACAAAGAGTCACTTCTGAAGGGTTTGCCGAGATGATCGCCGTGAACTACTTGGCCCCTTGGCTGCTAACACACACATTGCAACCTTCCCTGATTCAGGCAAGCCACGCCCGAGTCGTCAATGTTGCATCTGAAGCCTCGCGAAATCACGGCAAACTGGTGCTGCCCGATGATTTAAAGGATACCACCCCCTTTACTGCACGCGGCTCCTCCTCAATCTATGGCAAAACCAAACTGCTCAATATTATGTTTACAGGTGAACTTGCTCGTCAATGGGACGGAACCGGAATCCGAGTGAATGCTTTGAATCCAGGTTTTAATGTTACGGGTCTTGGGCGAGAGTTGTGGTTTGCCAGTATGCTTGAGCGCATTTTAACGTTTTTGCATATCGGCGACCCACGGCGGGGCGCAGAGATTATGACTCGCCTGGCAATGGAACCGGCATTTGGTGAGGTTTCGGGAGAATATTTCAATGTTGGAAGCGGTGCATCCATTACTCCTGTGTATCCGGGCGGAGATGCTGGAATGCAAAACAAGTTGTGGACCGTTACGACACAATTACTGGAGCAACGTGGTCTGTTGAAATAATCAAAAACAGAAAAAAGTCTTTCAGATCATATCTGAAAGACTTCCACCACTTAAGAATCCACGATCAACCAAATCGACCACTGATATAGTCCTGCGTGCGCGAATCGACGGGCTCGGCAAACATGTCTTGGGTAGCGGAATATTCCACGACCTCCCCATTCAGGAAGAACACCGTCTGCTGGGATACGCGAGCGGCTTGCTGCATGTTATGAGTCACCATCACGATGGTATAACGTTCCTTCAACTCATGAGCCAGCTCCTCGATCTTGAAGGTCGAGACGGGATCAAGCGATGCCGTAGCCTCATCCATCAGCAGAATATCAGGCTCAACAGCCAGTGCACGTGCAATACAGAGGCGCTGCTGTTGTCCTCCGGACAGACTCAACGCGGAACGCTTCAGATTATCCTTTACTTCATCCCACAGGACAGCAGATCGAAGGCTCTGTTCCACGATTTCATCCAGCTTCTTTTTGCCATGAATGCCATGTTGCCGCGGGCCAAATGCCACGTTATCGTAGATGGATTTTGGAAAGGGATTCGGCTGCTGAAAGACCATGCCGATCTTCTTGCGAATGGTCTCCACATGCACCTCGCCGCTGTATATGTCCGTCCCACCTACAGCCACTTTACCTTCGATGCGTGTTCCGGGTATCCGATCATTCATACGGTTGAGGGTCCGCAGCAGCGTGGATTTGCCACAGCCGGACGGTCCGATAAAAGCGGTAATGGCCCGCTCCGGAATTTCAATGGAGACATCCTTAAGCGCTTGAAATTGACCGTAATATAAATTCAACTTGTTAATCTCAATAATTGGCTGCACAGTGGTTCCTCCCGGTGTTGAATTAAAATATGTTGCTCTCCATTTTGACAAATGCATAGTTCAACTTATATAGAAGAGTCCGGTCACCATCTGCCTGACACACATCAGACTTGATTTTTGCGTGCATTCAGCCACAGCGGTACACGGAACAAAATATTAATGAGTAAGGCAACAAAAATCAGTACAGCCGTTGCCTTTTGTGCAATCTCTTCGGCATCCGGCACAATCGCTTCCGATTGGATGTACCACAGATGCACGGCAAGAGTCCCACCGGGCGAGAACAGATTGAAGTCCCACATTTCGCCTGAAGTTGATACCCCCGCAGTTAGGATAATGACTGCACTTTCCCCGAACGCACGACCTGCCGTCAGACAAATGCCCGTCATGATTCCGTTCAGGGCTACCGGCAGCAATACATGACGGATCGTCTGCAGATGGGTGGAGCCGAGGGCAAAGGAAGCATTGCGGAGCTCAACCGGAACTGTACGAATGGATTCCTCTGTCACCCTGGTGAGCACTGGCAGGTTGAGAAAAGCCAGACTGACAGCGGCGCCCAGAATCGTAAGACCTATCTCAAAATACTCTACAAACAGCGCAATGCCGAACAATCCAAAGATAATGGATGGAACAGACGACAGCCCCTCCACGCAAATCCGCACGATCTCCATGACCTTGTTGTTTGGTGCAAACTCCGCCAGGTAAATCCCGGCTGCCATACCGATCGGGATGGAGATCAGAAGAGAGAGAATTAGCACATAGAACGAGTTGAACAATGCCGGCCCAATCCCTCCTCCTTCCTCAATCTCACTTGGAACACCATATAGAAAGTCCCAGCTCAGCAAGGGCAAGCCTTTTTCCAGAAGAAGAAATAACAGTCCAACTATAAACAAAATGACGACAATGCCAACGCCCCACACTATGCCCGTAAAAATCCGGTCCAACAGTGTGGATGAACCTCTTCGTTTGCCAAAGGAATAGGAAGGGATACCTTCTGCCTGTTTCTTCACACTCATGTGTTATGGCCCCCTCTCTTCTGAAGCATTCTAACCGCGACGATCATCAGAATAGAAATGGCGAGCAGGATAAAGCCCATCATGTACAGCCCGTGATTCCAGGTGGAATCAAATTCGACGCTAGAGATTTGCATGACGATATTACTTGTCAGTACGGCTGTTGGCGTGAACAGACTATTGGCGAGCTGCGCCGTATTGCCGATAACCATCACCACCGCCATCGTCTCTCCAATGGCACGTGTCATCCCAAGAATAACGGCATACATAATCCCGCTTCTTGCAGCAGGCAAAACAACACGTATCACGGTTTGAAACCGGTTGGCGCCAAGTGCATACGCTGCGTCCCGATACTTGTTCGGTACAGCAGATATCGCATCATCACTGATCCGGCTAATGGTAGGAAGCACCATGATCGTCAATACAATGGATGCCGCGAGTAAACCATCCGCCAGATCATGTCCACTGAGATCCCGGAGCCAGGGGATGAGAATGGTCAGTCCCAGAAAACCGTAAACTACAGAAGGAATGCCCACCAACAAATCCAGAACTGGACGCAGCATTTGACGGAGCCACTTGGGAGTCATTTCGGCTAGAAATACCGCAATGATGACCGAGATTGGAACAGCAAACAGCATGGTAAGTCCCGTGAGTGCCAGTGTTCCCAGAATAAAGATCAGCGCGCCGTAATGCTCATTTTCGGGGTCCCAGTTGGTGGAGAAAAAGAATTCGCGGAGTGAAACATCCGCAAAGGTTAGAACGCCTGTGCGAAGCATCAGGACCAAAATGCATAACAGAACCAGACAAACGAACAATGTACTGCCAATACAGATCATGCGAAACAGTTTATTAGACCATCTTAAACGCGCCTTACGGTCAAACCGGGTCCCTGATCCGGGAGCCTTGCCGATGCTTGGACCAAGCTCACTTGGAGCAGGGCTGTTCGTGGATGGATTCAAATCGATCATGAAGGACTCTTCCTTTCACATAGAGAAGCCAGCTTGGCGACCGTGCGCAGAAGCTGGCTATCCCTTTCCTTATGAAATACGAGAATGACGAACGTTCGCAGCTTTCGTTATTTAACGGCAGCAAGCGGAATGAATTTCAGCTTTTTCAGGGAACCGTTCTGGAACTTGCTGCTTTGGATATACTCGATAAACGCTTTGGTTGCTCCAGTAGGTTGACCTTTGGTCATGTAATATCCAATGCCCCATACTTTGTATGTTTTGTTCAGGACGTTTTTCTCCGTTGGTGCCACACCATTGATGGATACAGCCTTCATTTTGCTAGTTACATAAGGAAGGTCAATATAACCGATTGCATTTGGTGTCGTTTCAATCGTTGTTTTCATATCACCGCTGGAGCCAACCTCTTTGTAGTTGTCCCCTTTGCTCATGAAGTCCTTGCCATCCAGTGCTTTTTGTTGGAAGTTAACCCGTGTACCGGAACCAAATTTACGGTTAACTACAACGATGTTGGCATCCGATCCGCCGACTTCCTTCCAGTTTGTCACTTTGCCGGAGAAGATGTCCTGCAGTTGTTTGGTTGTCAGATTGCTCACACCCACATTGGTATTAACGACCGCCGTGAACACTGTTACAGCTACCGGATTGGCAACCAGACCATCAAATTTCTTGAAGCCAGGTACATCTTTGGATGCATCCCAGTCAACAGCGCCAATATCCGCGATCCCTTTACGAACGGATTGAGGACCTGTGATGGAACCTGCTGCGGAAGCCGAGATTTTAACTTTTGGATTATCCTTTTTGAATTCGCTCGCAGCTTGAAGTGTCAGTGGAAGCAATGCGGAGGAACCATTAATGACAATTTTGCCTTTCTCCGTGCTCTTGGCAGCGGATGCTGTTGTTGCGCCGCCCAGTCCACCAATTAAAGATACAGCCATAAGCATTGCTGTGAAGGGTTTGATCCATTTTTTCATGTTAACTAAACTCCTCTCGAATTAAAAAGCTTGTGATCATACTTGATACAAAACATTACTTCGTAACGGCTCTCCAGCTGCCGCCAGCTTGTACCAGAACCCGGCCGTTCTCAACCACAGAGATTTGTGATCCGGCAACTGCGATGGATGATACATCGGAAGATACGGTGTACAGCTTGGTTTGTTTGCCAGTTACCAGGTCAATCGAAAGAATCACGCTGTTGCTGTCATCCTGGGCCGCCAATACATACAAGATGCCACCCGACAGAATAGCTTGTTCTACATCGTACTCGGTGTACACCGGCGTAGACTTTTGAGATGAATCCACAGACAGCAATGATGCTTTACCGTCTTCGGAAGGTACACTCACGTAGTAGGCTTTCTGTCCATCAGCAGACCATACAAATACCTTGTCGTCAGTGGATGTTGTGAGCTTCACAGCCCCTGGTTTCGAATCTCCTGTGTTATACGAAAATATTTGCTGTTGATTGGATGAGAAATCAATGGAGACATTGTCTTCATCCACATTGGTTGTATCCGAAGTTACGGTACCAAGTGTTGTTACGGTATAGATGAATTTCTTGCCGTCAGCAGAAACATTCAGGTTTTCCTTATAGTCAACCTTGTCTTCGACAACTTTCGTAATCGTGCCATCCGCCAGATTCAGCTTGGCAATCACGGACCCTTTATCCCCTTGCAGGAAGTAGATTGCACTCCCGTCAGCAGACCATACCAACTCAGGCTTGATGCTGTTGTCACTCGTAATCAGTTTGGAAGCCTTTGTCTTCAGATCAATAACATATACGGCTCCCTCGGCATTCGTATACGCCGCTTGATCACCACTTGGCGAAATAACGAGATCCGATCCACCGTCTGTCGTTAACAACAACTCATATTTGCCGCTTGTTGTATCCACGAGATAATCGTTTCTGCCATTGTTGTCGCTCTTGGAGACAATCAGCTTATCCGCTCCGGCAAAACGTGGATTCTCGACTTCATCGATCAACGATACCGTACTGATCTCAAGCAGTCCGTTACGCTTGACGATCGTACCGCCTACGCCCGACACCAGTGGGCGAAGAGCGATGTAACTTGTACCACCGATGACGGTTACCGGTTGATTCAAATTCACTTTGACGTCATCTACCACGATTTGTTTGCTATTGTTTTGGAGCGTCACGCTGTGATCATTCAGCTTGATTACCGTCGTTCCACTATGTACTTCGGCTTGTGCGCCGATGGCTTTGATCACATCACGAAGTGACACAAGTGTCTCCCCATTTTTAACGATGGAACGAACGACGACACTGTTACCGTTTATTGTAAGCGTGGAATTTTGCACCTGAGCTGCATTAGCCGCAGGTTTTACTGCAGGAGCAGCCGATACTGCACTAACCACAGAAGTACCTAACACTGTTGCTACCATGGACACCACTAACACCTTTTTCATTGACATTGGCTCTTGTCACCCTTCTCTATTCCATTTAATTTGCCTTGTTTGTCATGCCCTGCTGTCTGGTATTCTGCATGTATCGTCTTTATGAGAGCTTGTCCGGCTCATCCCCCCAAACTTCCACGTTCATAGTAAAAATGACCTATCACGATTGTAATTATAGGAGAGATTTGTAAACGGGAAATCCTGGAATTGTTAACGAATTGTCAATGTTTTCATAAATACAAAAAAAAGAGTCGATGGAATATGACCCACGACTCGTTTTTTGTCTTATTTTCCTAGATAAAAAGTTTCATCAATGTATTAAAAATCGGATTCACAATATAACCTGTTGGATGGATCGAATACCTCTTACCCGAGTTCAGACGGCTGATCTTCTCCATTTCCTCTGTGGACAGCTCAAAATCAAAGATTTCACTATTCTCTCTGATCCGTTTTGGATTGGATGATTTGGGAATCAGGATGACGCCCCGTTCCAGATGCCAACGCAAAATCACTTGAGCCACCGTCTTATGGTGATGATCAGCGATTACCTTCAATATCGGATGCTGCAATAACACTTTATTCCCCTGTCCCAACGGCCCCCACGCTTCATGCAAAATTTGATGTTTATCCATATAGGCACGGAGTTCGTTCTGTGGAAATTCCGGGTGCGTCTCGATCTGGTTGATCATCGGCAAGATTTTCGCGTGCTTCCTTAACTCTTCCAGATGCTGAATCTCAAAGTTTGCGACCCCAATGACCCTGATTTTGCCTTCCTCGTATAATTCCTCCATCGCTTTCCACGTTTCGATATACTTTGGTGAGGCAAAATGGATTAAATACATGTCGAGGTAATCGACACCCAGCTTGTTGATCGTTTTCTGGAAAGCTTTCTTGGTCGCTTCATAGCCATGATCCGTATTCCAGACTTTCGATGTGATAAAGAATTGCTCGCGTGGAATTGGACTATGCCTGATCTCTGCTCCCAGCGCTTTCTCATTCCCATAGATTCGGGCAGTATCAAAATGTCGGTACCCGACCTGAATCGCTTCGCGAGTTGCTGTTGTAAATTCTGCTTCTTTCGTTATTTTGTAAACCCCAAAACCCAGTTGAGGAATGGGAACACCGTTCCTGGCTTCAACCACTTTTGTATGCAAACTCATTTTGACTTCTCCTCTCAAAAATAGATCGAAATATACTTGATATATATTATATCTAGTTAAATCTAAAAAAAGGGGTTAACCCTTCTTCTCTTCATGGAACAGATCGGTTAACCGTATGTCTTTTAAATAATTCTGCATCGCGATCTCTGCGCCTTCAAGATGATGAATGACCTTTTGTTTCACGTCATCCACGTCTTGTCCCTGGAGTGTTACATCGATATGAACTTTAAACAAGTCTTTGCCGGGTTCAACCGCCAGGAATACATCCAACATCGTGATTTCCGATAAAGGCTGAGCAAGCAATATGCCGCCCTTGGCCCCTTCTTTGGCCATTGTCAGTTTGGCGTTATTCAGGTTGCGAATGACTTTTACCGTCGTAGGAACCGGAATATTTAATTGCTCCGAAATCAATTTGGTGGATAAATAATTCGAACAGTTCTCCTCAGATAGAGCGTGAATATAGAGCAGAATAGAGATTCCCTGTGATAAAGCTGTAGAGTATGCCACTTTGATTCATCCTTACTATTTCTTTTCTAAATATACTATATATCTTTTATGTTTAGTTATCAAGTACACAACACCCTTTCACAGCAAGATCAAGAAACATTCGGTTGACTGTCCCCTTCCGGTGTAATACAATGCCAGTTTCAACTGTATGTCACGTTCATATGCACATCATCCTGAACTTAAGAAAGGAGCTGATGGGATGGTTCGAATCGATGCATCCGGCTCTGGGCAGAGCCTTCTTTCCATATTTGCCTGGAGCCTTTTCTAACAGCATTGAAGGTACGAGCTTTGCCCCTCTATATATCCATTACGTTATATAGATAGGAGCAAAATCAGATGAAATACAAAAATGCAGACTATGTACTGCCACCAGAACTGGTGCAGCGCATTCAACAATATATTCAGGGAACCTATTTGTATATCCCGATCCAGGAGGAATATAAGAAATCATGGGGAGCATGTTCCGGTTCGAGAGCCATGTTGCGAAAACGCAATAAGGCGATTGCTGAGGCTCATCATTCTGGAATTTCTGTTCGTCTTTTGGCACAGCAGTACTACCTGACAGAGCGCAGTATTCGCCGTATCCTTCTCCAACACAAACAGGGACAATATTAATACCGCATCATGTATGTCCTTGCTCGTTGTTAATAGCATACGGTAATCTGTTTCTGAAGGATTCAAATCAGGAGGTGCCTTTACTTCATGAGTTTATACGTTAAACCACTACGTATCGAATTTGAATACAACGGGATGCCGCAGGTGATTACACCTTCTCTGATTGGTGATCAACAGCATGCCTTTCTGGTAGATTGCGGGTACGCCGGCTTCATTCCACATATTGAAAAAGCATTGGATAGACATGAGTTGTCATTTTCCAATCTGACTGGCCTCATCATTACCCATCATGATCTGGATCATGTAGGCTCTCTCGCAGAGATCAAGCGAACCCATCCCCATATCCGGATTATCGCGCATGAACAGGAAGCTCCATATATTGATGGCACGAAAACCTCATTGCGGCTGGAGCAAGCGCTAGCAACACTTAGCCTTCTGCCTGAAAAAGAGCAGCCCGCAGCGAAGGAATTCATCTGTACATTGAAAATGATTGAACCCAGTCCGGTTGATCAGACAGTTCATGATCATGAGCTACTTCCATGGTGTGAAGGCATGGAGATTATACACACACCTGGTCATACACCAGGGCACATATCCATTTACCTTCCCTCCAGTCGTACCCTGATTGCCGGTGATGCAGTGGTCATTGAGAACAATGGAGAGCTCGGAATCGCCAATCCCCAGCATACACTGGACCTGAAGGAAGCGGTTCGCTCTGTACAACGTTTGCTTGGATATGAGGTCGATACGCTCATTTGCTATCATGGGGGTCATTTTCAAGGGGATGTTCGAAGTGCACTTCAGCGTCTACTTCAATCCTATGCCCCGTGAAACACTAATGGGGCTGTCCCATAATGATATGCTCCCCATATAGTAGACAGGTGAAATAATAAAATCCTGTTACTGTATGGGGAGCGTTTTTATGGAACAAAAGAAGTTTACGGCACTTGAAAAATTGAATATTCTGCAAGAAATTGAATGTGGCGAACTTGGTTTAAAAGCTGTGGCTCAAAAGTAATGTGAGAAGTAAGAAGTACTACTTGCATACTACCGTACAATCACAGGTTTAGGAAATACTTGTCTTAATACTCTTATCTATATTCAAAAAACAGATCCAGATGTATACGGGTTACGTAATGCATCTTACTATTCAGCAACGAATTGTTTACTGTCTTTATTAAAGCTATATTCTGTGGTTAATGTATCACCCTGTCCTTCTGTATTTCTCGTGGTTACAACCAGCTTTTCGCTTTTATTAACCGGAATACTAACCTTTTCATAATTGATAGTATCCTGAACTTTTTCAGCATTTTTAAAAGTGATTGCAAATGCTTCTCCACTTTTTTTATCAATGCCAAAGGCATAAGAATTATAACCTCTTGAAGATGTGTATTCAGGAGTGAGCAAGAAAACGTCCATTGCTTCAAAACTGATTTTCTCGAAAGAAATAGGTTGATCAGACGGTTGAATAAAAACAAGATCCTGTAATTCTTTTATTTCTTTTTGATCCTCATTATGTTTGTAAATCACGGAGTAATTGCCTTGATAAAAAAAGTCGCTTTCTTTCCCTAGAACACTTGGTGTAGTGACATGTCCAATCGCTTCTTTTCCTTCTGAAACAACATATAACTCACCATTATCTGTATCTATCCGGGCTCGAACGGTCGGGTTTTCTTGATTGGTATCAATCTTAACTACATTAGCATAGGGCGAATCTGGAGTATGACTTTTAATTTCATCTCTCTTATTCGTCTCTGTCGATGTATTTCCTGTTTTATCAATAGGTTTATCTGATTCAGTACCACATCCAGATAATAAAATACTTACTGCAACTATGGAACTTAGGACCACTGAATACTTCTTAAAAATTAAACCCGCTTCCTTTCTAAATGTTAGTCTATTTTACAAAGATTATTATATATCATATAAACCCCATAAAAGTTGATAGCATGTCATTTATTCCTTAAAAATTAGTAACTGATGAATCATACTACCAACATAAAGGAGTGATTACATTGGTTTGTCAAAATTATTTGTTAAAAGCATCCAAGCTGTACACAAAGCGGTCATGACGTATTCCAATTGCATTTCTACAGATGAGGGAAGGGATACTAAACAGCAGGAGCAAAAAACTTTTCAAAAGTTTGGTTTAGAATTGTCTACCCCACTAGCTACGCTTCGTAATATGTATATTGAAAAATTTGGTGTTGATCCTATTACTCCAAGGCGTTCCCAGAATTATGAGGAGTCCTTTAACGTTATTCGCTTCTAATCACAAACAGCAAAACGCCCGTGAACGACTGCGCAGCGAAGAAGGGTACATCCTTTCGTTTCGTCTCTTGATCGAGCCGGAGAGTGTATTTGGGCAAATCAAAAACAACCGGGGATTCCGCAGATTCCTGCTTTGCGGCTTGCAAAAAGTAAAGTCTGAAGGCCGGATGGCTTTGCCTTGCCCAATCTGCTAAAAAAAGCTGCAAGGACGGAAAAACGTAAAAAGGGACCAAGCAGGATAAACATCTGCATTATCCCTTTTGAACGAATCGTTGTTATTTCTTTTCACCGATATCCTTTTTAGGGGCTTTTGAGACAGCCCCATCTTTTATGATTATCATTGCTGTCATACGGCCGTATGGATTTTACTTAGTTCACTCTACCTTCGATTTCATCGCTGCATATTTACTGGGAGTGATACCTACAGCAGCCTTGAAAGACCGACTGAACAGATGAATACTCGAAAAGCCAACCTCCTCGGCAATCCGGGTTAAATTATGTGTTCCTTCAATAATTCTTTTCTGGGACTGCTCTATTCGGATATGTGTCACATATTTGTGAAGGGTAATCCCCAGCTTGCTTTTGAACAAATGCGATAGATGGTTCGTCGATACACCGACATGTCTGCTGATGGCAGCATTATTTAATTGAGGGTCGGCGTAGCATTCATGAATATAACGAATCGACTTTTCGATGAATGCCCACCCCTTGGTCATGTTCCCCTCTTGGTTCTGATCTTCAGATTGATTTTTGAAAAACAGATGCAGCAGCTCCAAACATATGGATTTCGTGATTAACGAAGATCCTCCCCGCTGCTCCTGAAACTCCTTATGCATAAGCGCAAATCTCTTTTTCCATTCGATTCGATCAGCTAGCTGCAAATGAGAGATTGGGCGTATGGAAGCCAGCTTCATTTCTCTATCTTCCAGATCAGGTCTTGCACTATGAGCTGCACTGGTAGTCTTCAATAAACTACGCTCTTCCTCATAATACAGATCAAAATGAAAAATATACTGAATCAATGGCTGCGTGGAGGTGGACCGAATGATATGAGACATGAATGGATGCATCAGCACAATGTCGCCTTCTTTGACCAGATATTTCACGCCACTCAAGAAGAACTCCGCTTCCCCTTGTTCGATGTAGGTATACACATGATCGTGGTCTATCCATTCCCCTGCCAAAGAAAATGATTCCGTCACTCTTGCCGCTCTTACGAATGGCGAAATGCTGTTCATCCATGCCTCATACACATGTATTCCTCCCCGCTGCCTTCTCACTGATCCGGTTATATTGTCGCAAACACTTTATCGAAGCCTGCCTTGGACTTGGCAAACAATTCACTTGAATCGACGGTTGGCGTTGGTGCCAGCACCTCTTGAGATACGACGCCAGTGTATCCAATCGCTTTTAGATTCTTCAAGAATCCCTGCAGATCAATTACTCCCTCGCCAGGGTATAAACGCTCATGATCCAGCAATTCTTCAATGGGCAGATCATAAGCATCATTGATATGAACATGGACAATCTGTTCCTTCTTAAGATCCAACACCTCTTCGATCTTTAATCCATTTGTATGCCAATGATAGGAATCCACCAATAAACCTACATTGGGAGCATGAATTGTTTCGATCCAGTCAAGCGTATCCTCCACACTCCAAATAAATGGATTCTTCCATTGAGTGCGCAAATGATGGCAACCGACAAACTCCAGGCCCAGTCGTATTCCATATGCGTCCAGAATATCTGCACACAGTCTCAATCGTTTGGTAGCTGCCGCCATAAATGATGCTGCTGGCTGATCTGTAGAAGGTAAAATATAGGTACAACAGCTGTAACAGTCCAACGAAGCAGCGGCTTCTGCCATTTGAACCAGGGCTTGAAGACCTTCACGAAACTGCTCATCTGTGTTTCTCCAGTCTACGGTCAGATCGGATGATCCAATGATCACCTGATTGCTTTTGAGCAAGTGCACAGCCTGTTCCTGGCCAACCTCTTCAATCAATGAGAGCGGATTCAAATCTACAGACTGAAATCCGTATTTTGCAGCATTCGTAATATATTGTTCATTGGACTCGATGTTCCCTAAGCCTGCTCTTGTTAATCCTCTAATCATCCCAATCTCCTCCTATGACCAGTCAAACAGAACACCGTTATACTGGTCTTTATTTATTCTCAATCCCTCGTAGGCTTCTTGCGCTTGTTCCGGCTTCATCACATGACTGATCAATGGTTCGATATGCAGCTTGTTCTTCAACATCAGTTCAAATACAATGTTCGAATTTCTCACCAGGGAATGCTTCACGAATTCGTTTGGCTCCACCGGGAAGCGCCATTCATGTGCCCCCTTAAACGTAATGCAGCCTCGTCCATACAGGTGGCAGTAGTTCAATATATCGGTAACATCCGTGTTATATTCGCCTCGTGGACTGCCCAGGAAAATAATCTCGCCCAGCTTCCCGATCCACTCCAGACTTTGAACACCTACACTGGGTACACCAGTCGCCTCAATATGAGTGGATACACCTGCTCCATTCGTTATGGCGTGTATCTTTTCTTTTATTTTATCTTCTCCGCCATGAAGCGTATAGTCAACCCCACATTTATGGGCTGTTCGGATTCGTTCTGTTGACAGATCTATGCCAATCACGGTTGCACCTTGCAGGCGCGCCAATTGAGCAGCCAAATTTCCTACCAATCCGAGCCCAGTCACGCCCACAACATCCCCAAGTTCAATATTGGATACACGAACTGATGTGAATGCCACGGTTGCCATACGGGTGAAGGGAACCCACTTCAATTCCAAGTGCTCAGGTACCTTGATGAACACATGATCTGTGGATACCACTTGATATTCAGCATGTTGACCATAATGGAACACAGCGTCCCCGGGCTGAACATGGTGTACACCCTGTCCCACCTCGATCACTTCACTTACACTCGCATACCCCGGGCATACGGGAAGCTTGGCCCACTCTTCTTTTCCCGATAACATGGCCAGCTCCGTTCCCGGACTGATGAGGGAATAGATTAGTTTAACCAATACTTCCTTCTCACCTAGAGATGGCAAAATAAAGTCCTCTTCTACCGTTTCCACTTGCAATGGACGAGCAAACATGATCTTTCTATTCTTCATCACCTTCACTCCCTTCTTATCTTTTTAACTACAATATAAGACTTTTCATTAGCAATGTCTTTGATTGCAAAACCGATTTTTTATCTGAAACAACGATTTTAAACCCTTTGCAACCGAATCCGGCATCAACGCAAAAAGACTCACAAGATCCAATGATCTGTGAGCCTCAGATTCAGTCGTATTCAGTCGTATTCAGTCGTGGTCTAATGCCGAGCGATACCCCGGTAGGAAAGCAGCTACTTCAGAAGTAAACAGCCATCATTAAAATCGTGTTGTCTCGTATATTCCTTTTTTGCTAATTTCACAGCTGCACTTGTCACTTCTCAACCGCCAACTACGGCTGCAACCCATGAACCTCAAACTCATAGATTCGGGCTGCTGTATCGCCGCCCTGCGTAGGTTTCAGCACATTCAGCTTCACATAACGAGCCTTGATCAGTGCAATTGCATCCGAAGTTTCGGCTGCGGTATTCCCCTGTACATGAACGACATCTGACCAATTCACACCATCAGCACTGACCTGGATCGAATAGTCGCTCGTATTAAAACCGGACCATTCCCCACCACTCTCCGCATGTTTGATGACAAAACCGCTGATCTGATGTTCTTTGCCAAGATCCACTTGCAGCCAATGCTGTTGATTACCCAGTGCGCACCACTTGCTGTTGTCTGTCACCTTGCCGTCGATCGCCTTTTCTGCGCCTTCAGCAGGTCCGCAGGCATGGTCGGCAGTGGCCGTTTTGCCAAGTGCGACATTTTTGATCTCGGAAGCGCCCTTGCTGACAGTGATCAAAGCTTGCTTCGTTACCGTATCCTGCCCCGAGCTGTTGGTAGCTGTAAGCGTCACACTGTACATGCCTTCCTTGTCATACGTTACCACTGGGTTCTGCTCCGTGCTGACAGCCGGACTGCCATTCTCAAAAGTCCACGACCAGCCTTCCGTCACCTCAGAAGAGAGATCAGTGAAATGCACCTGCTGACCCGGTGTGATCAGGGTTACATCGGCCTTGAATCCTGCTTCCGGCTTCGGATACGCCGGCCACTGGATGGTCACGCTGGCAGCCTGGCCGCGCTCATACTTTGCATTCACTGCCACGACTTTCAGGACAGTTGCCTGTTCCGCGTTGATTCTCTTCATCTCAGGCACATAGAATACGTTATTGGCGGTGGCCCCCACCCAAGTCTCTTTGCCGTCGGGCAGTACACGGTAAACCTCATATTGTTGAACTTCCCCGTCCAACGCGTTCCATTGCAACCTTGCATCACCGTAAATGCCCCCGCGGAAGTCGGATTGGATGACATTTAATTCTTGAACTGCTTCAAGTGGCTTTACTGGATTAGAATTGTTATGGATTGCGATCTGACCAATATGGATGTCATAATCCGATATGATTTCCTTGCTGTCAAAATACAAAGACAGTGCCACTATCCGCTTTCCTTTGTAAGGCGTCAGATTCAAGATGTCCGTTGTCCAACCTGATGCCTTTTTGTCTTTTACATCCAAAAAGACGAACTGGCCCGGATGGTCTGCAAAAGCCAGGCCAACCTTCATGCTCGGCTTGTTCTGCGTTTTGTACGTGATCGACAGCTTGGTAGCTGGCTCAATCTTCAGATCGGTTTGATACAGCTTTAGATGGGTGGCATTTGCTGAACTTAACGTACCCGCTACCTTGAGGGAACTGCCGCCATAGTAGGCATCCGACCAATCGAGGGACGGCGTAAGTGCTTTACCCTTACTTTCTGTCAGCCAGCGCCATGTCGGAAGCACATCCTGTAAACTGCGGTTATTCCAACCACTATCCCGTACTTGCTGGCCATGGACATAGAATTTCTCACCACTGCCCGTGTTGAAGTTGGTCGTGAATGGCAGTTGGTCCACCGGCGATGATTCAATCACATTGTTCGCAATCCCTTTCCAGGCCTGGCTTGTCGCCGTATTGGCCGGGTTACCGTTTTGGCCTACCCAGAATTGATTCTCACGGGCAAAGAAATCGGCCATGCTGTCCGCGCTGTTGTACGACCAATCCGGTCGATATATGCCCAGGGAAGTCACAGCTGGTTTCCCCTCAGGAAACAGCAAGTTCCATTTCAGACTGGTGTCGTATCCTTTAGCTTCCACATCGATGCCTGCGAACAATTCAAATGGCGATCTGCCCAGGCTTTTGGCTTTGGCCGCAGAACTGCCAAGATCATTCCACCAGAAATTCAGGAACATACTGTCAGATACCTTGTTCCCGTTATCCTGAAGGAACATCGCATTCCGGTCCGTCAGCGCATTCTGCCATGAAATATTGCCTTCCTTTGTCATTGAATCATACCAGATGATTTCCATACCCGCGGGCTTATGATCCTGAAGATAACGGAGGAATGCCTTCATTAACTGTGCGTCAGTGGCTGTTCCACCTTCGGTTTCCTGGTTGATAAACCAACCGTCAAAACCGTAATACTCCGCTACCTCAATCAGTTTATCTGCGGCCGGAAAGGAGCCATCGCTGTTCTGCTGAAGCATTTGCTTCACCCACTCATATTTGCCACCGTATACGGATGGCGGGAAGAACACTGTGCCCATGATGGGCACTCCGTTCCGGTGTGCCGCATCAATCGTATCAGCGCTTGGCGGCACAATAATACCTTCTCCTGCCGAGCCGCCCCAATATACGAGCTTGTCGACATACTGCCAGTAAGAGAACGTATTTGCAGAGAATGTATCCGATCCCTGTGACGGAACACCGCTGGTTCCCTGATTCAGCGCAGACAAGGCCATCACTTTGGGATCTTTCGTTGCGTTCGGGTTAACTGTTTCTCCGGTGAATCGGCTCTGAAGCGGAATGGTGCTCCGGTTGAAGGCCGCATCCGGGTCGGAAGCTGGATTCCAGTTGAGCAATTGTTCAGGCAGCCAATAGGATGAATAAGGTTGCTTCGCCAAAGCCGCTGAGGAAAGAACTGCGCATACCAATATTACAAATAGGAGACTCGCACCAAGCTTTTTCATGCCATACCCTCCAATTCAATTTTGGCAATCCAATCAGGGAAAAAGAAACGTCCGTCAACCGGACAGACGTTTCCATGTCTACTTTATCATTCAGGCTTATTTTTGATTTGCAGCTTTCCATTCGTCGTATTGCTTTTGCGCTTCTGCAATCACTTTATCCAGACCTGCCGCCTTTAACTTCTCGATCGCTTTCGGCAGATGCTCATCTGGGTCAACAGCCCCCGTCATGATGGATGGATAGAATTCCTTCACGATGGCGGAGATGGAAGCCACTTCCGTCTTCACCGGGTCAGGATTGAAGTTAAAGCCAAAGCTTGGAGCAACTTTCGCGGAATTGTTGAATTCCTTGAATGCTTCCCACTTATCAGCTGGATCTTCCTTGTGCATGTAAGTCAAGAACAGGTTACCCAGGGCAAAGCCAGGCATCTGGAATCCGTCCTTCATCGCTGGCAGATCCTCAATAACGTTATCCGAAATCTTTTTGTAATGTGTTCCTTCAATGCCGTAGTTGATCAGGTTACGCAGGTATGGATCGGTATTGAGCAAGTTCAGGAACATCATGGCCCGTTCCGGGTTCTTGGAGTTCGCCGAGATTGCATGCATAGCACCTGTTGCCGAGCCAGTGAAAATAACCGGATCCTGCATCGGTGTAGTCACGATATCATAGCCCGCACTTCTGGACCATCCCAGTTCGGCGTAAGGCTGTGTCTGTTCACGGTCAACAAACCATTTGCCTGTTTTGATGTTGTCGATGCCTTCCAACGTTGCTACATCCTTGCGCAGATAACCTGCCTGATAGTATTTACGGATGGTTTTCAACGAGCTTTTCAGCTCTTCGGATTCCAGCACATTAACGTATTTACCGGTGTCACCATTCATGTTGATACCCACCGGGAATTCGTCACCGAGCAGGAAATCAAACGCTAGATAAGGCTTAAAACCCTTCGGAACAGCCAGCGGAGTAATGTCGGCTGGTTCATTATCCTTGATTTGCTGCAGGTAAGGCTCCAGATCCTCTAAGGTGCGAATCTTGGTGATGTCCATGTTGTATTTATCAACGTACTGCTTGTTGAAACGCCATACCCATTGCGAAGCCAACTCTTTGTTCACTGGCACAGCATAGTTTTGGCCATCGATCTGCGATCCGGTGAGGAATCGTGGATCAAGCTGCTCTTTGATGCCCTGACCATACTTATCCAACAGATCATTGATTGGCAGGAATGCTCCTCTGGTGGCATTCGGCAGATAGTCATAAGCCCAGGAAGAGGTGAAAGCGATATCATAATTTTCGCCCGAAGCGGTAATGACTGGCATCCGTTTGGAATAATCACCCCAGTCAATCATTGTGATGTCGACGGTTGTATTTATTTTCTCCATTAAGTATTTGTTCATTTCTTCCTGTACCATTGGCAGATCGCGCTGTGGACCACCAATCAAATATACCTTGAGCTTCACCGTGTCCTTACCGCCGGATGCTCCCCCGGATGCCGCATTCCCGCTTGTATCATTGGTATTACTGCCACCGCAGCCTGCTAGAACAGTAGAAAAAGCAAGCAGTAAAGTAACCATGAGCAGAGCGATTTTTCTGGTCTTCATGTGTATCCCCCTTATCAATGTTATTGTTACTGCCCTTTGAGGGCAGGCACAACCAGACTTATTCTTTGACCGAACCAATGGTCAGGCCTTGTATAAAATACTTTTGGAAAAACGGATACGCCAGCGCAACCGGCAGTGTAGCCAAGACTACCATCGCCATGCGGACCGTCTCTGTTGGCAGTGTCGAGGCAATGTCATAGGACACAACCCGGCTGCTGTTTTGCACTACAAAATCCATATTGTTCTGTATTCGAATCAGCAATGTCTGGAGTGGAATCAAGTTCGCATTGTCGATGTAGAGCAGCGCATTGAACCAGTCATTCCAGAATCCTAACGTACTGAACAATCCAATAGTCGCAATGCCTGGCAACGAAATCGGCAGTACGATGCGCGTATAGATACCGAATTCAGTAGCTCCGTCGATTTTGGCCGACTCAATAACCGCATCCGGCACGGTGGTCGTGAAAAATGTACGCATAACGATAATGTAAAAAGCATTCATGATCGACGGCAGGATCAGCGCCCAGATCGAATCCCGCAAGTGCAGCACCTGCGTAACCACAATGTAACTGGGAACGAGACCGCCAGAGAACAGCATGGTGAAGAAGGCCAAAAAGCTGAAAAACCGACGCTGTGCAAAATTTTTGCGCGAGATGGCATACGCATACGTGGTGACCAAATACAGTGTGAGCGCGGTTCCTACAACCGTCACCGTTAAGGTAACTCCAAACGATTGAGCCATCTGCTGCCCGGATTCCATAAGGAATCGGTAGGCATCCAGCGTCCAGACATCAGGGATTAACTTAAATCCATTGATCGCCAGCGTCTTCTCATCGGTAAATGAGATGATAACGATGAACAGAAACGGAAAAATACAAGATAAGGCAAACAGACCGATACCTATATTAAAAATCACATTGGATAATGGCGAAATGGCATTCAGATCTCTCGATTTCTTTCTGGTCCTCTTCGCATGGGCAGATGCCCGCTTTACCGGTTCGCTTAAATTACTCATGGACAGCACCCCCTTGCCGCAAGCCTAGAATACGGCATAATCCTTTTCAATTTTACGCACAGCATAGTTTGCCAGCAGGACAAGAATCAAACCGACAACCGATTGATACAACCCTGTAGCTGTACTCATTCCTGTATCACCCATAATGGTCAAGCCGCGGTATACAAACGTGTCGATGACATTGGTGACCGGATACAGCGCACCAGAGTCCCGTGGAACCTGATAGAACAGTCCAAAGTCGGAACGGAAGATCCCGCCGATCGCCAGAATGGTGAGGATGATCATTAGCGGTCTGAGCAGGGGCAGCGTTATGTACCGGATCTGTTTCCACTTGGTGGCTCCGTCGATCATCGCTGCCTCATAATAAGAACGATCGATACCTGCGATTGCCGCCAGATATACTACACTGCCATAACCTGCACCTTTCCACAGGCCGAGCAGAATGAGAAAATACGGCCAATACCCTGTCTCACTGTACCAACTGACCGGATCTCCACCAAAGTACATGATGATCTGGTTGAACACACCCTTTTCCACACTCAGAAACGAGAAGACGAAATAACTGATAATAACCCATGACAGGAAATAAGGCATAAACATCGCGGTCTGGTAAATCTTCGCCAGCCGTTTGTTCAATAGTTCGTTCATGATGATCGCAAGCGTCACCGCGAGCACCAGCCCGAGAAAGATCAGCCCCAGATTATACAGAATCGTATTACGTGTGATGATATAGGCATCACTGGTGGAGAACAGAAACTCAAAGTTCTTGAACCCGACCCATTCACTTTTTAGAACGCTTTCAAGAAATCCGCCCGGATGAATCCGGAAGTCCTTAAAAGCAATAATCGTTCCGAACATTGGCAAATAGGCAAAAATGATAAACCAAGCTGCTCCCGGCAGTACAAGCAGAAGAAACGCCTTGTTCTTCATCAGACTTTTGAAGATGCCCTGCACGGCTGTCCCTCCTTATAATCTCGTTCATTATCGCTTTAGCTGCATCCAGCATGAATCCCCTATAATCAACACTGGACCTTCACTCTTTTGGTGCTTTGGATTTCCTCGTTCACTCCTTCCTCCATTATGCAAGCGCTACCAATTTTGAGATAGTTGAAAAAACCAATAAATAGATGGATTAATTAAAGATCGTGCATTCATTGCTTAACAAAAAAGACACTCCCAAATGGGAAGTGTCTTCATTCAGCCGGAGCCCAAGGCTTACTTTTTCATGTAGATAGAGCGCAGCTCTGTAGGCGAAACGCCAGCATATTTCTTAAACTGTCTGTAAAAATAGGTGGAGTCCCAATAACCCACATCGCCCGCTATTTCAGCCGTCTTTTTGTCCGAATATAACAGCAAATGAGTAGCACGCTCGATTCGGTACTGGTTCACATAATCAGAAAAGGTGGTACCGACCTCTTGCTGGAACAATTGGCCGAGGTAGTTCGGATGAAGCTCCAGCCTCTGACTGAGCGTCTTGAGTGAAAGCTCATCCTGATAGTGATTTTTCACCACCTCCAGCACAGCCATGATATGCGGACTGTACGTTTTCTCGGCGGTATGATATGTATCCAGCGTACGATGAACAACCTTTCTGACCAATTGTTTCAGTTTGTTGAGCGTATGAATTCTGGACAGTGGCCCGAAGATATCCCCGTAGTCAGGCGTTTTCTCCAATTCCTTGGCGGCCAGCATCAGCTGGATCGCAGAATTGAAGAACGGTGTTCTCTGGAGGCAGGATTCCTTACCCTCAGCGATGAAGAATTCGTCGATGAACCGATCCACCTCAGTACCTTCACCATCCCGCAGCAGCTTGTGAAACTGCTCCATCGCAGGCCCTGGCTTCTCTTGATACTCATTGGTAGCTTCCTCGTTCTCCACTCGCATGATGAAGGTATTACAATCTATAAACAAGTGATTCTGAAGCCATAGCTTTACGGATTTGCAGCTCTTCGGAAAACCCAGATAGGTCGATTCGGATTGACCCATGATCCCCCATACACGTGCACCTGTTTCCTCGGAAACCGCTTGCTTCATCCTGTTAAGTGCCTGAAGCTGCCATTCAGCGCTACCTTCCGTACCGGATGAAACGAACAGCAGCATGATGTCTCCCTCCTGATCGGGAAAGCAGATAACACCGCAGCCATCAGGGAGATCTTTGTTCCCGATCTGCTCACACTGCTCAGCAATTCCAGGCAGATATATCTGGGGATCATCCCCCTTGTCATCGCCTACAATCCGCAGAGAAGCCGCACAATATGTGGACTTGTTCATGGGAATCTCAAGCATCTGCGCACGCTCACGGAATTCTTTGGCGTCAATGGTCTCGTTCGCCCACCGCTGCAAAATATTGTTGCGCAAAATCCTCCAGCTCTGATCCATTTGAATCTGGCGCATCTCTTCGTGCTCCCAATCCCGCTGCATATGCTTGATGGTCGCTTCCAATTCATCCATATTGACTGGCTTGAGCAGGTAGTTCTCGACCCCAAGCGAGATGCCCTCCCGCACATATTTGAATTCTTCGTAACCGCTCAAAATAATGAATTTAGTATATGGATTCCGCGCTTTAGTCTCCCGAATCAGTTCTAGTCCGGTCATTTGCGGCATCATGATATCCGTAATAATCAGATCGACAGGAACCTCGTCCATCATTGCTAGCGCTTCCAACCCATTGCAGGCCGTTCCGGCAATCTGCATGTTATTCTGATCCCAATCAATGATGGCTTGCATTCCTTTGACAATAAGCGGCTCATCATCGACCAACATTACACTTCTCATCCCGTTTCCTCCCATGTAACTGGAATGCTGATGGTCACTTCACACCCCTCGCCCTCCACACTGCTCAGGTGCAGACCATAATCACTGCCATAATTCAGACGTATGCGGTCATGGACGTTCTTAAGACCCAAAGATCGGTCAGATGTCTCAGCAGCTTCATCGCCCTTATGCAACCCTTGTTGCAGTTCAAGCAATCTCTCCGCGGAAATCCCTTTTCCGTTATCCTTCACACGGATACGAATTACGCCGTTCTCTTCTTCGGCTGTGATGGAGATCCGGTTATCCTCATCATTCGTACGAAAACCATGCACAATGTAATTCTCAATAATTGGCTGGACCAGCAGCTTGACGACCATGCTTCCCGCCGCTGCATTCTCGATATGGGTCTCCACGTGCAGCTTGTCCTCATACCGATATTGGACCAAAGCCAGGTACATGCCGCACAGCTCTATTTCCTCCGCCAAGGTTACATGTGTCTGCTTTTTGATCAAATGACGGAACATCGTGGCGAGAATATAAATCATCTGCCCAACATCCCTCGCTCCCAAACTGATGGCTTTCATGCGGATGCTCTCCAACGTATTGTACAGAAAATGCGGATTGATCTGGGCTTGCAACGCGACAAGCTGCGCATTTTTTTGCTTAATCTCCGACACATATACCGTTTCTATGTAAGACTCCAGCCGATCACACATATGATTAAATCTCTGCGAAATCTGCTGCAGCTCATCTTCCCCCTCCATCTCGATACGTTTACTCAGATCACCCTCCTGCCAGCGCCGCATGTAAAGCACAAGTCTGTGAATTTTTTTGGAATAACGGCGGATGATGGTGAACGTCACCGCGATGCTAATCATGATGCACAGAATCACAATCCCAATGAGGCTGAAACGAATCGCCTGAAGGCTGTGTTTGATTTGCGACTCCGGAATAATAGAAGCCACGACCATTCCCGTATTCCCGATATTCAGCAGCTGCACCTTGGAGCGCTCCTCCAGTTCCACCCAATCCTCCGGCAAATTCATCTTCCCCCAGTAGGGGTAGACGGTGTTATCATACTTGCCCTGCGAATCGAAAATTACCTCCCCTTCCCCGGTCATCAGCATGATCCGACTGTTCTTGCCGCCCAGTCTGTCTCGAAGCAGCCCTTTGATGCGGTCTGTATTCAGCTCAAACATAATTGCACCGTACTGCTTCAATGTCACGGAGTCTTTGAGCACATTCGCGTAACTATACGGAGTAGGCTCATCAGCCATTTTCCCTTCGAAAAGCGGTTCGCTGCCCATGTACTGCCAAGGTGCACTCCTCAGCCGCTGCAACCAGTCCTGATGCCCTGCAGACAGCTTGGGATGATAGTAGAAGTGCTGGGTCTCCCGATTAAGAACATAGAAGAAATCCTGATCCGTGCTGTATAACACGACATTTGCAATTGAAGCCTCATCTTTTAGCAGCAGACGTAATTGATAATCGAAATTCCCTCGTTCCGTACGGTAGCTATATGCATATTGATTCAGGCGCCAATTGAGAAAATTCTCGTATTCATGAGTCAAAAAATATTTCAGATCATCGCCGATCATGGCGTCGGTATAAATCTGCTGCACGGCATTATACAGCCGTTCGTACTGCTGGTTCAAGTTGATGCTGACAATATCCAGCTCCTGCAAACTGGCATCCATTTGTTCCTGCACCACTCGCTGTTCATAATAGCGGTAGGCCAACACCGCGATGCTGATGAACAACAGAACCATGACCATGGAATAAAACAGCAGAATTTTGTTGAACATTTTTTTCTTCAAATAGTTCTTATACATGGTTCGTATCCTGGACATTCTCGCCTGAACACCTCCTCCAGACCCATTTCCAACCCAGTGTATCACCGTTTGGTTAAATTCGACAATCACCAGTGCATAGAACCAGTAATCCATATTACGATTTGTCAAAATTGAATGGAAGCGCTATAATGGGCGCATTCCCCTATAAAAGTTATGTAATACATACTCGCTTTGGATGCTCTCTATATATGAATCACTCCCCGATAAAATGAACTGGGGGTTTTTATGATGTTTCTTACTGAAAACAAACTACAAGCACGTATTCATGAATTATCCGAGCTCCGTTACCGGGATCGTCTGCCTTTAAATCATTTTCTCGCCTGCGAAGACCGCAGGGAAGAGATCAACCCGGTCCTGCCGGGAGACGATAGCCATTGGAAGTCTATGCATACAGGAGAAAGTTGGTCCGGTCGAGATCTCTATTTGTGGCTGCGTACAAAAGTCGAGTTCCCTGCCTCCTGGGAAGATAAACGGATTGTCGGACTGTTTGATTTCGGCGATACCGGGGGTGGTAACAATTCCGGCTTTGAATCACTGTTCTACTGGGATGGCAAGCCGTTTCAAGGCGTAGATTCCAACCACAAGGAAGTGTTCTTTCCAGCCTCTGCCGCAGGCAGCACCAACGAGTTGGTCTTCCGCTTATGGTCCGGTCTGGAAGGTGGTGGTCAGCCCCGCAACCAGACGCATATGTTCAGACAAGCAGAACTGTGCTGGCTGGATGAAGCTGTTGATGATCTTGTATTTACAGGGTCGGCGATTCTGGAAACGGTCAACATTCTGGATGCCCATGCACCGGAGCGTACAAAGCTGCTTCATTCGCTTCAACAGTCCTTCCGCCTGATTGACTGGTCGCAGCCTAAGTCCGATGTCTTCTATTCCTCTGTGCATGACGCAAGGGATGACTTAAGCACCCGACTAAGTGCGATGGACAAAGCCTCTGATGTGACTGTTACTTGTATCGGCCATACTCATATTGACGTTGCCTGGCTGTGGCGGTTGAAGCATACGCGCGAGAAATGCGCTCGTTCCTTCTCCACCGTTATGCGCCTGATGGAAATGTTCCCGGAGTATGTTTTCCTTCAGACACAGCCCCAATTGTACGAATATGTGAAAGAGGACTACCCGGAATTGTACGAATCCATCAAGGAACGTGTCGCTGAAGGTCGCTGGGAAGCGGGCGGCGGCATGTGGCTGGAGGCTGACTGTAACCTGACCTCGGGCGAATCCCTGGTCCGACAATTGCTGATTGGCACTCGTTTTCTCAAAGAAGAATTCGGGACGGATTGCCGATATCTCTGGTTGCCCGATGTATTCGGCTACAGCTGGTCCTTGCCGCAAATTCTGAAAAAATCCGGCATTCATACGTTCATGACAACGAAAATCAGCTGGAACCAATACAACCGCATGCCATTCGATACATTCCACTGGCGCGGAATTGACGGCTCAGAGGTGCTGACCCACTTCATTACTACACCCGAGCCTTGGTCCGAGCCGGGTTCATGGTTCTATACCTATAACGGGAAAATTATTCCGAAGACGGTCAAGGGCATCTGGGATGCCTACCGCGATAAGGAGATGAACCAGGATCTGCTGCTGTCGTACGGATACGGAGACGGCGGAGGCGGAGTTAACCGCGAAATGCTGGAGATGAGACGACGGCTGGATCAACTGCCCGGATTGCCCAAGGTCAAGACAGGACGCGCAGATGATTATTTTGAAAAGCTGCAGGAGACGGTGGAAAAAACCGATTCGTACATTCACACATGGGATGGCGAACTGTATTTGGAGTATCACCGCGGAACGTATACCAGTCAGGCGTACAACAAACGGATGAACCGCAAGCTTGAGCTGGCTTACCGCGAAGCGGAATGGCTGAATGCATTGCAAAGTATTGTGCATAATGACTGGAATCTGTATCAAGCGAAGTCTCTGACTGCGGGTTGGAAAATCATTTTGCGCAACCAGTTCCATGACATCATTCCCGGTTCCTCCATCACAGAGGTGTATGAGGATAGCAGAATTGAATATGCAGAAGCTGAGCAGATTGGCAGTCACGTAGACACGCAGGCTCGAATGGCTATCGCTGGCAGCGGAGAATCTCCGCATACGTACACCATTTGGAACTCCTCCCCATGGGTCGTTACAGAAATCGTGAGCATTCCTGCGGTATCAGGCGAATTGAAAACGGGGAATTGGCTGAGCGATACCGGTGAGATCCTGAACGCTCAATACCAGGATGCACGTTGGGCCGTCGAGGTGAAGGATATTCCTTCACTGGGGTACACCACAATTCACTTCCAGAGCAGTACGGAAAACGATATCCCTGAGCACTCGCCATTTATCCACACAGCCAATGGGGTTGAGACGCCGTACTATCTGCTCGAGTGGAACGAGAATGGGCAGCTGACCCGCCTTTACGATAAAGAGTCACATCGTGAGGTGCTTGCCAAAGGCGCTAGAGGCAATGTGCTTCAGGTGTTCGAGGACAAACCGCTTGCCCACGAGGCCTGGGATATTGATATCTTCTATCAGGAAGATATGCGAGAGATTACGAAATGCACCAGCATTGAAGTCGTAGAGACGGGACCACTTCAGACCGTGATTCGCTTTGCTTGGGAATACCTTGGCTCCACGATTACGCAGAACATGACTGTATATACCGGGCATCGACGAATCGATTACGCCACTGAGGTGGATTGGCATGAACAGCATCAACTGCTGAAAGTTGCCTTTCCTGTCGGTATCCGCTCTACGGAAGCCACCTATGATATTCAGTTCGGCAACGTTAAACGGCCCACGCACTGGAACACAAGTTGGGACTGGGCGCGTTTCGAATCCGTTGGCCATCAATGGGCTGATTTGTCCGACAGAGGTTATGGTGTCAGTTTGCTGAATGATTCCAAGTACGGTTATGACATTAAAGACAACGTCATGCGGCTGACCCTGATCAAGAGCGCTACGCACCCTGATCCACATGCCGATCAGGGACTGCACAGCTTCACCTATGCTCTTCTTCCGCATCAGGGAGATTGGCTCGTTGGCGGAACCGTGCAGCAGGCCTGGCTTCTGAATGCTCCAGCTCGATATACACAAGGGGTATCAGAGCAGCCAAGTCGATCCATGCTCACCTTGTCCGGCAGCACAGCCATGATCTCGGCAGTTAAGAAGGCGGAGGATTCAGATCGTGTCATCGTACGCGTTCATGATTATTCCGGCAGCATGAATACGCTTGAACTGACAAGCGATCTACGGATTCACGCGTGGAGAGAATGCAATCTTATGGAAGTACCGGAGGGCGAACTCCTGTATGATACGCCAGTAACGTTTACACTTGAGCCATATGAAATCAAGACGTTTGAGATTGATCTGAGAGTATAATCGTATAATTGCAGCAGATCAACTAAAGAAACCAGCAAGTCCCCAGATGATGGGCGACTTGCTGGTTTCTTTGTGCTGTCGTTACAACAAGGGCGCTTTCGGATCGCTTTTATAGCATTCTGAACCGAAAGCAAGTTCGATGAATAATCATTGATTTATTTTACCGTCTCCAATGTATATCGATTGCGTGGAATCTCAAGACCCAGATTACCCCGCAGTGTCTCATGCTCATAATCGGTACGGAACAGGCCGCGCTCTTGTAAGACAGGTACGACCAGATCCACGAAATCCGCGAGTCCGTTCGGCACAACTGTACGAATGTTGAAACCATCCGCAGCTCCGCCTTCGAACCACTCCTGAATCTGATCAGCAATCTGATCCGGTGTACCGATGAACGATGTGCGAGGCGTCGATGCAAGTAATGCCACTTGGCGGAGGGTTAATCCCTGTTCTCGTGCCTGCTGCTTGATTTTGTCCGTTGTACTGCGGAAGCTGTTACTACCTAAATCACCAATCTCCGGAAAAGGCTCATCCAATGGAAATTGGGAGAAGTCATAGTGATCGAAGTAACGTCCCAAATAATTCAGTGCCTGGTCAATACTGACCAGCTCTGCGATCTCCTGATATTTGCGCTCCGCTTCTTCCTCCGTTCTGCCCACAATGGGACCGATGCCAGGGAAGATCAGGATATCTTCTGCCTTACGACCATAAGCCACCGCTCGTGCCTTCACATCCGAATAGAACTCCTGAGCTTCCTCCAACGTCTCATGCCCCGTGTATACAGCATCGGCCGATCGGGCCGCCAGATCCTTGCCGGATTCGGAAGAACCTGCCTGGAAAACGACCGGATGTCCCTGCTTCGAGCGCGCCACATTGAGTGGACCTTGGACAGAAAAGTGATCTCCCTTGTGGTTCAGCGTATGGAGCTTGGATGGGTCAAAGAAAACACCGTTCTCTTTATCCCCGATAAACGCATCATCCTCCCAGGAATCCCACAGACCTTTGACCACATTCAGATGTTCTTCTGCAATTTCGTAACGCAGCGCGTGGTTCGGATGTTCGCCTTTGCCAAAATTCAGTGCCGATCCTTCCAGGGGTGAAGTGACTACGTTCCATCCGGCTCGTCCTCCACTAATATGGTCCAGGGAGGCAAATTGTCTTGCCACTGTGAACGGTTCACTATATGAGGTGGACAACGTCGCAACCAACCCGATGTGTGAAGTTGCTCCCGCGAGAACGGAGAGCAGGGTTAACGGTTCAAAACGATTCAGGAAATGCGGATTGGATTTTTCATTAATAAAGAGACCGTCCGCAATAAAGAGCAGATCGAACTTCCCTTCCTCCGCCTTAATCGCCTGCTTTTTATAGAAATCCAGATTGACGCTGGCATTGATCGGAATATCCGGGTGTCGCCAAAAAGAGATGCTATTTCCAACTCCATTCAAGTTTGCTCCCAATCTCAATCGTCGTTGTGACATATTAATTCCTCCCTATGTTGTGGTGATGACCATTTAATTCAGTCCGAGTGCCTTTTTTTCTCTGAGAGTCATTTCTTCATTCCTCATTTCTTTATGCTGTTTCCGCCTGCATCTGCTGCTGCCATACCCAATCCCGGTTTATTCGCCTGGTTCCTTTCGCTTGCCCGGACTGTCCAGGCTGCTCCCAGAAGGACAATGCCTGTCAGGAGAAAAACAAAAGGAATCCCCGTCCATCCGCCGAGAAAACCGCCGAGTAACGGGCCGAGTACAATACCGAATTGATTCGCAGTCTGACTCAGACTGACAGCCCTCCCCCGGAAATCCCGGTCAGCATATTTGATGATTAACGCATTCAAGGCCGGATACACGGCAGCAAAGAACAGGCCATAGACAAATCGCAGACTTCCAAAATAAATGAGGTTAACCGCCGTTAGTTGCAGTAAACTGCCAATGCCACCGCCCAGCAGGCCGATAAACAGCGTTTTCTCGTATCCAATTTTTCCGCCAATTCTTCCCCAGCGCGGCCCCATGATTACCGTTGCCACGCCGATGGCCGAGAAAACGATTCCTGCACTAAGTGTTGCAGTATTGACATCTCCACCAATCTGGACCACATAAAGCGTCAGTACAGGTTCAATAATGAGCACGGAAGTTGAAACGAGCAAAATCAAACCATAGATCCGCATTAATCCCGGAGTGGAGGCTGCTTTTTTCAGATCACCCAGAATACTTGTGCGAACCACAGTGCGGGGACCGCGGGCTTCTTTTACCCATATCACCATCACAGCCGAGAGCAGCGTAATGATCCCCGATGCGATAAAGCATCCGCGCAGCCCGATCCAATGGCTTAGTACTCCACCCACAAGTGGTCCCAGAATTCCTCCGGCAGCCGTGGATGTGGAGATGACACCAAGCGCATAACCTACATGCTTTTCCGGAGTATTGGTGCCAACCAACGTAATGGATGCAGGATTGAAGCCGGCCATGAGTCCCTGAAATATCCGCACAGCGATAAACGTGTAAGGATCATAAACGAAATAGTTAGCCAGGTGAGCAATGGCGAGACCAACGCCTGAACGAATCAGCATCAGTTTGCTGCCGTATCTGTCAGCCAGCGATCCCCAGAAGGGAGCACATAGTCCGCTAATCAGAAAGCTGATCGAGATCGAAATGCCGGACCAGAATTCCAATCCGCTCTGAATACCGAGATCATTTTGCAGAAACAGCGGAAAGAACGGCACAGACAAGGTGTAAGCCATATGATTGAAAAATAGGCCAAACCACAGAATATACAGATTTCGCTTCCAATGCGGCATCTTGGCATTCTCCATACTATATAATTCCTATATAAAAAGTAGGTTATTATCCATATTAGGATACCGTAACTGGAAAGTATAATAGAAAAGTTCAATAGACCCATTCAAGAATTAAATGAATGGATCTGTTATATGCTGCTTTTTTGACAGTAACGATTACTGCACTTGAACGGACATGAATACATCCACCTCATCTTCACTGTCCAAAACAAACCCAAAGCGTTCATACAATCGCCGAGCCGGACTGCCCTGCAACACATTTAAAATAACACGTTTGCCCCGGACGTCATCCCGTTTCAACAGCATATCCAGCACTT
Source organism: Paenibacillus sp. FSL K6-0108 (assembly GCF_045040695.1). Classification (NCBI taxonomy): domain Bacteria; kingdom Bacillati; phylum Bacillota; class Bacilli; order Caryophanales; family Paenibacillaceae; genus Paenibacillus; species Paenibacillus sp. FSL K6-0108. Next base: position 5,845,234 of record NZ_CP150288.1, read on the forward strand.
GGGTCCCTATTTGCTGACCTTGATAATCGGGATGGATATAGAAATGTTCCAGCAGCATCTCCTCCGACTTGGGTTTCAGCGCTACACACCCCACCAGTTCACCCTCCACCTCAATAATCCACGTGTGGACTGGGTCGAATGTATGACGGAAACGTTCACGTACCTTCACCTCGTCGTACCTTCCCAACCTGAATAGATCATCATATAGAACCAAGGCTCGCAGTTCTGCAAGGTGCTCCTGATCTGCCTGCTTGGCTTGACGCATGGTTATTTGGATCATTGTAAAGGCTCCTTTTATGCATTAATTTATTCTGAACTCGTGCTCCTACGTTCTATCGTCCTCATCCTCTTCTTCTATACATTTCTGAATAAATTCAAATAATCCCTTAGCCTCAACCGAACGATGTCCCCAATCATGCCAAAAGTACAACACCTGTCCTACCGTTCCCGCACTAGATGGATCAGTGTCCAGACATAGATAATCCCCACCACCATTTTCCGCGATCGGAATCCATTTGCTGCTCCACAGTACTGGCTTAATGGCATCATCTTCAATCTCGGGCTCCATATCATCCGGGTCGAATTCTTCCTGCAAAAAGGCCCAGTTCTCCTTCACCTGATCCAGAGGTGACAATGTCAGGTTACGAACAAAGGAATCTACGCCAATATTCCAGGCTTGTCCGTTATGCACACGATACATAGCCTTCATCTCTTCAGGCAATGTCACGCCAAGTTGATTTTCCACAGATTGAAAATCTTCATCGCTCGCACCAGGTTGAAGATTGAGCGCTGCTTCAACGTCTGCATTTGCACCCGTCCCTTTTTCAATAATACGTTGCCACAGCAGCTCTGCTTGCTTGATCATTCTACATCCTCCTTCTTGTGCGCTTTATAGTCGTCTCATCCGTTCATACAGAAAGTCTATACTTCACGCTTCTCCCCAGATATAGATGATGCGCTGATAATCCATGATAATCCTTATCTTTCAACAGTACGATAAGAGGTCTGAAAAATACAAGGGAGCTTATGCCCATCTTGCCAAATAGCCTTGTCCACCAAAGAAAAAAAAGCACTGCCCAACGGATCACTCCGTCTTGGACAATGCTTAATATAGTTGTGCTTTGAAAATAGAGCTTCCTTCTCGATTACGGATTACATCTCTTTCAGAATACCTTTGACCAGCCCAATGAAGGTTGTTTTCACTTTTGCCGCGACTTCAATGACTTCATCATGACTTAACGGCTGATCCAGTATGCCGCAAGCCATATTGGTCAGACAGGAAATGCCCAGCACCTTCATGCCGCCATGAATGGCTACAATCGCTTCAGGTACCGTCGACATACCCACAGCATCTGCACCCATTGTGCGAATCATGCGAATCTCCGCTGGAGTCTCATACGCCGGACCACTCCACCATGCATACACCCCTTGCTGCAAACCAACATTCTGCTCCTCCGCTACCTTCAGGGCGATACTGCGGAGTTCGCGATTATATACCTGTGATACGTCCGGGAAACGCACACCCAGCTCAGCATTATTCGGCCCCATCAGCGGATTATTGCCTACCAGATTGATATGATCGGTAATCAACATAAGCTGTCCGGGTTCAAAGCTGGTATTGATCGCTCCACAAGCATTGGTGATGATCAGCTGCTCGACACCCAGTGCTTTCATAATTCGAACTGGAAACGTAACTTCATCCAACGTAAACCCTTCATAATAATGAAGGCGACCTTTCATGGCAACGACCGTCTTGCCCATCAGTTCTCCGATAACCAATTCGTTGGCGTGCCCGATAGCTTCGGATTGAGCGAAATAAGGGATGTCCGTATATGGAATGACGGTAGCATTCTCGATTTCGTCCGCGACTGCTCCCAGTCCGGATCCCAGAATCATGCCCACGACAGGCTTGGCGTTAATACGGTTTACTATGTAATCTCTTGCTTCCTGAATATGAGCGGATTGATGCATAAATATATTCCCCCTGAATATCTGAGTTTGGATTAAATAAGTACTATAAACCAAGTGTAATGAACAATAGCGATCATGTAAATGGGAGCCGGATAAAGAGATATTCGTTTCGGATCACGAAAAGCTCCCCCACCTTCTGACTCAATCAATATTCAAGCTATTCATGCTTCAACTGTACACAAAAAACCGATCCTCTGTCGAGAATCGGTTCTACTATTAAAATACGGATAAGGTATTCCGAATGACATGTAATGATATGCTGGCTTACTGCTGCTCCAGCGAATGCTGATTTTTGCTTTTCATGAAATCCATTCCCATGCTCAGCAGCAGCATCAGTGAAGCAAACATCACGTTAATCCATAATACCACTTATCTCTCTCGCTCAATCCCCTTATAGACAGCCTCGCAAAGTTCCGTTGTGAACCTGCCCGACATGCCCTCCAGAGCTGTATTGGTAAACGCGACAACGCTCAGTTTTTCTGTTGGATCAACAAACCACGAGTGACCATACATTCCTCCCATACGCCACGTTCCAGCAGACTCCGGTGTACCTGCTTCTACCGGATCTTTCAGCACCGTGAATCCCAGACCAAATCCTCTGCCTGGCCAATAAGGCATATCCAGATCGCCAATCTGATTAGTCATCATTTCGGTGACCAGCGCTTTAGGAAGCAGCGAACCTCCACCTTGACGCAGCGTTTCGAGCAATACTAGAAAGTCTCCCGCACTTCCTACCATGCCCGCACCACCCGAGAGATAGGCCGACGGATCAAGGTATCTTTCTGGAGCGAGTTGGAAGCCCGCCGTTCCTTCAATAAAAGGAACCTGGTCTTCATCACGCAAGCGACGAGGTTGCCCCGAACTGTCGGAACTGTCCGCATAGGCAGCCGTCATTCTCATCGAATCCACAGCGACAAAATCCGTATCCTTCATGCCTAGTGGATGAGTCACGAGCAGTTGTACTGCCTCTCGCAGTGTCAGCCCGGTCACTTTCTCAATAACTGCACCGAGTACATCAGTTGCAATCGAATATCTCCACATCTTCCCGGGCTCATACAGCAGTGGAGCAGAAGCAATCCTCTGCAAATTCTCTTCCAGCGTAATGCCAGCGATATCCATTCCATCTGATACTCTGGCAAGTTCGTATGTTCCCCCGTTTTCCTGAAAAAAACGATACGTTAACCCCGCCGTATGTGTCATCAGATGATGAACCGTCATGGAAGCAACTTCCCCATTTGGCTGTTTGGGACGGAATTCAGGCAGCCATTTCACAACCAAGTCATCCAGCTTCAATTTACCCTGGGATATCAATACCATGGCGGCAGTAGATACAATTGGCTTGGTCACAGAAGCATACCTGAACAGCGCATTTTCTTGCATGCGTATGTTCTGTTCTCGATCGGCGAGGCCATCCGCGCTGTTGTAGACCACTTCCCCTTTCCACGCAATCTGAACAACGGACCCCACGATTCTTTTTTCTGCCAACGTACGGTGAATCACTTCTTCTACAAATGCAGCGTTAAACTTCATATTTCTATCTCCCATTTTACTATTCTCCTCCATGTGCATTACGCTTGATTATTTAAAGTAAGTGTGCTTATTATATAAATGATCTCATCCGTATTACATAAGACAACCAAGTTATCTGCTTTAATCTGCGATGAATATAAAGGCATTTACAAAACATTCCCTATAATTTAAAAGGAGGCCATCTCATGGACCAAATCGATACCAATATCCTCTTTCATTTGCAAAACCAGGCGAGACTATCCATGACGGAACTGGGCAAGCTGGTAGGTTTATCTCAACCCGCCGTAACGGAACGCGTGAAGCGTCTAGAAGAAAGCGGTGTAATCGAAGAGTACCGTACCATCATTTCCCCGCAAAAAATAGGGAGGTCGAGTACTTCCTATCTTCTTTTTCGCACACGGGATTGTCATGCCTTTCTTGATTTCTGCCGTTCGTCACCCGAAGTGGTCGAATGTCATCGCGTGAGTGGAGAGCATAATTACCTGTTAAAGATCATGACGGATTCAATTGCTGATCTTGAAGCGTTTGGGGACCGATGTGATCAATACGGTACCTATACCACCCTCATCGCGATATCTTCACCTATTGCTAGCAAAAATCTTATCGAAGGAACGAATCCGGTGTAATTGCTCTGTTCAAAAACCTATCTTGGGAAACCATGTTTACTGGCGGACCAAGCCACGAGTAAAGCCATAACGATCAAAAGGATCAGGGAAATGGGCAGGAAACGAGCACCTGTCTGGTCCAGCAGAATGGCTCCGACGATCCCACCCCCTCCGATCCCTAGGTTCCATGCTGTCACCAGCATGGATTGGGCAACATCGGCACTTTTGCCTCCCGCCTGCGCAATTGCAGTCTGTAATAACGTAGCCGCTCCGCCAAATGTAAGCCCCCAGACCACTACTCCCAGAATGATCATCATCGGTTGATGGATAAAGATCCCCATTCCCAGCGAGGCCAGCGCAAATAGAACAAGGCTAACCAGAATCAATAATCTCATGTAACGATCAATCAACAGCCCAATAATCCATATACCGAGCACCGAAGTCACCCCAAAGATCATCAGAATCAGGTCCACCCGTTCTGACAATATCGTCTCGCCCAGATAAGGTGAGATATACGTGTACAGAATGTTATGGGCCAGTACCCAGGTCAGAACAACAAACAATATGGGACGAACCCCTGGTATAACAAAAATACGATGAAGCGCAAGCTGATGACGCGCAGGCTCCCCTTCATAGTCAGGTACTTTCCAGAGCACCCACAATACAAGTACTACTGTCAATAATGAAACTGTTCCGAAAATAAGACGCCATCCGGCGTAATTGCCCAAAAAGGTACCCAAGGGAACGCCCAATGCAAGAGCGAGCGGTGTGCCCACCATGGCGACAGCCATCCCTTTTCCCTTTAACGAGTCTGAAACCATCCGGCGTGCGTAACCTGCAGTCATCCCCCACAACACTCCAGCAGACACGCCTGCCATGAAGCGCGCAGCAAGGGTCAAACCATATACCGAAGATACAGCCGTAATCGTGTTGAAAATTAGAAAACCGAAGATGCATAATAGCAGCAGCGGCCTGCGTCTCCATCCACGAGTTACTGTCGTCAGCGGAATTGCCGCCAGAAGAGATCCCAGCGCATACAAAGTGACGAGCTGTCCAGCCAAACCTTCCCCAATCTCCAGATCTTGCGCTATTTGCGGCAGCAGCCCCGCCGGTAGACTTTCTGTAAGAATGCATATAAATCCAGCCATGGCCAGAGCGAGCAGAGCTGACCAGGGAAGGCGTTCTTTCGCCATTGTGTTCTGGCTCACGAAGACTCTCCTTTATCCTTTATTTTTGTATAATCCAGAAGCCTCTGGCCTACAAAATAAGCTTATAAAATCGGACCAACATTTGGCATACTTAATTAACGGCAGATCGATCATTTTAAGAGGATAATCCATTTAATTTCGGTGTTTCACTTCGAATTTCAATGTAAACGCTATTAAACAGTTATCATTGCGTGCTGGATTATGAAAGAGGATGAAAAGAATCGGGAAAGTAAATTACTAGAAAGATGCAGCATAAATAAAAAACAGGCATGTCGTTTACATGAAGGGAGAAGACCCTCAAGGTAAATGCATGCCTGTTTATGTTTATGATTTCTCATTTTAATATATAGCCCCCAAGATAAGTTTCCATCAGTTCATTAGAGAGCTGAATCGCTTCAGAACGATTCGTTGCGGGCATCGAGAGCATGAGCCCATCTTCGGAGCTCCAGCTTCTACTGTTTTGCTCTCCGTTCGAATTTTCCTCCGAAATGGCAATAGTGAGTTTGCTGAATGCACGATCTACGAATAGTGTTCCGTATACGAAGATATCCGTTTTCCCATTTTCATAAATGATGTATTCCATCAATCCGTGTCCTTTATGAAAACGAATTTCGAGCCTATTTTGATCTTCAGATACAGGTAAAGGCTCACCTTCAATATCAATCGTTCCTCTGAATATGTAATCACCCGAGGTCGTTAGATAACGCTTGCCATCCATGTTGATATGAACCATTTGCTCTGGTTCCCTGTTGTCTTCTCCCAGCCGATATTTTACAGCCACACCATCAAGATGGATCGTTCTGGGTAGAAACAGAAGAACCACACTGATTACAATCATTAACACCCAGATGGCAAGCACAATCGAAATGATTTTTTTCTTCATGGCCCATCTCCTCAACTATGGTTCCACAACTTTTGAAGATATACATTCTCTTCCTGATCTTCATTCCACTGAATACGGACAGAGAAGGGAAAGTCTTCATTCTCTCCCCTCCTTATCAAAGAACACTCGACTGGAATTGGCACAACATATTGCCAAACAAAAAAACCGGCCACCTCGTGACCGATTCAATCCGCTTCTCGGGGAGCATTGGATATATGTGCGAATGAAAAGAAAGTATGATTGCTACTCCTTAATGATAGTCCAGAACGGCTCCTTCGGCTGTAGCTAATGATAGAACACAAAAGGCCAGCTTTTGCTTCACGTACCTAGAAATTATCCGGTTACAACTTGTCTACCTGTAATAATGTTACCTGCTTCACCGTACAAGCTGGACTAATCTGCTCCTCCGTCAGTATGTTTAGCTTGATCAGGCTTTTCAGCTTATGACTGTCCACCTTGGACAGCAGTCGCCAGATGTCCGGATCGGGAAGGGAAGCGTACAGCTTCTGATCATCATATTCCTTACGGTGCTGAAGCACCGTTTTCACGGCGTATCCGCCAACTTGCGTCTCATAGACGCCCTGCTCCTCACAATACCCGACAATCTCATCTCGCAACACAGATAGTTGTTGTTCAATTTCTTTTTGCTGCTGTTTCAGTTCAAAATAGGTTTGCACCTTCTTTTCCATACCTATCACGCTCCTCTATACCATAGGTATGCAGTGAAAGATAGTTTAGGACAACACTACAGCAGTTCATCATTTAAATATGAATTAGTGCCAGTAATCTTTTTAACCCGCTGCATAACACCCGGCCCCATAGGAACATTAGACACTCGCTTTAATAGAATCCAGCGCAAACAAGCCATAGCTTCAAAAATCTCTGCATCGTCTGGTGTGTATTCCGTTAAACTCTTAAATAGAGCCCTGTACATCTTTCCGTTTCGTTCTCCCGCATAGATCGTCATTAGAAAAATCGACCACGCCATATCGTACCTCGGATCACCAAGCTGCCCATTTGTCCAATCGATAATGGTGTATTGATCATCTGCCTCCAGAATATTACCCAGGTTATAATCACCGTGGATCAAATGATCCTGTCTAAACTCAGTCCGTTGAAGAAGGCTCGTCAGAATCTGGTGTATGTCCTCATGCAGTTCAATGGAGGGAAAAAAATATCCAACGAAATCATATTGTGGTATAAAATTTGCATCCGCGTTACCCGTATCATTTACATTATAACCATGGACTTGAATTAACCTTTGAGCCAATTGCTCCAGCTTGGTTTTGCTTAACTTGGCTATAGGCTCCCCGTCATAACTTGTTAACTGGACTTGATTAGAATCCACATCCATGCCCCAACCGTACGGTTTGGAGACTTGTATCCCCTTCTGATAAAGGTCAGATAAAAGTTCATACTGGTTGCGAATATTAGGTTTGGAGTCCTTGTTCCATATCTTTAACACATAAGAGTGATCTGTACATTCTATCTTCACAACGTCTGCTTCCAAGCCTGGCGACAGGGGAAGCATCTTGTATGGTTTTTCAAGCAAGAGGCGAATCTCTTCGCTCAACTCGACCCAACGGATATTTTCCAGAGCTATACTCATTTTGTGTCCGACCCTTCTCTGTGAAATTAGAATTTGGATCTTTCTGTCCCTTTTCACTTTAGTTGTCAGGAGCAATAAGTCCTTTACCAATGAAATTGGCAGACACAGGCTTCTTGTCCAGTTCTCTGGACCATATCGATAATTGTCCCATATGGTGAATCTCATGAGCAATCACGTGACGCATCACTTCTCCCCACGATTCCTTGACAGTGGTACGATCCAATTCAGGATCAATGTAAGGTCTCTTTTCCATGCTGGGCTCCCAGGATAGAACAAATGCCTCCACATCGGGTCGCAGCTTGTGCTCGAACTGTCGCACAGCTTCCAGTGTCTTATAGTCCTCAAAATTCTCCATTCCATCCGGTTTGCCCTGTAATACTTGGAGCCAGCTCCACTCCACATCAATGATATGAAAAAACGTTTGCAATATATTGCCTACTCCGCCTGTTCGGGGCCGAAGCAGCTCTTCCAGCGGTACGTCCTCACACCATTGAAACCACTGCTCACGCACAATCCAGTTATAACGAAAGAAAGATTCCATATAGCCATTCTCCTTTTCTATATAAATTGAACTAAAGATATTTACACTTGCCACTCCGTTGACAGAACAACCTTCCAATCGCTGTTATCCCCAGATTTTTTGAAATTCCTTTTTCAAAGGGTAAAATCCGGGGATAAAGGCGAACGCTCCGCTTTTTCAGGTTATTTCTGTCCTCTACGTTCTCGTGTAAATGTTTAGTTCAATTTATACATCATGCTTTTTAAGTGTTTTGATCAGTTCCATATTGGCAAAAGTTTTGTCTGTATGTTCACGGTCTCCGTAAATCCCGCTAATCTGATCGAATCCCGATTTGGTCCAAAATCGTAAGGCAGGCCAATTTTTGAGCGCCACGTTAATTCTGTGGCTCCACTCTATTCATGCCTTCTATCATAACCCATGATATGGTAAAAACAAAAGAGCCGCGATCGTCGCAGCCCCCTACTCTTTTGGCGTCGTCATTCTCTTCTTTACATAGAGCAAAACGTGAATTCCAGCGTATATAAACAGGACATTAAATAAATACAGAAGGGCATTCACATATACATTGGAAAGGAACCAGATCGTGTCATCAGGTTTCTTATAATGATAATCAGTGAAAAATCGCAATGGAAAACCATACTCTGTTCGTAAAGGCCCCTCCGTATAGGCTGTTCCAGGAATAAAAATGACAGCCAACACGGCAATCCAAGCCGAAATATTAAATATTCTTTTATTAAACGTCAATTCATCTCATCCATTCATTACATTTTCAGTATCCACCACGTTCGCAAACATGCTCAGAATCGAATTGTGATGTTCAATAATCTGTTCAGCTTGAAGAGTGTTGGACTTCCATGTGCTGTGAGCATCACGAACCAAGGTTACTGTATAGCCAAGGCTACTTGCTCTGCGACAGGTCGTATCCACGCATATTTCAGTCTGCATGCCAGTAAGAATAAGATCCGTCACTCCGTTTTCTTGCAATTTCAGATTCAGATCTGTTTCGTGAAACGAATCCGGTGTCTGCTTTTCAATAATAAGGTCACCCGCGATCGGCGCAATGGACGGATGAATCGCCCAACCTGCCGTTCCACGCTCAAGGGGACTCCCTGCTCCTTCACTGTGCTGAATGTAGATAACGGAGTATCCTTTTTGCCGAGCCTTGGCAATGACATGTTGTATTCGATGAAGCAATAAGTCCCCCTGATATACCGGATCTGATTCATCGAACATGGCTACCTGTACATCGATTACAAGAAGTGCACAGTGGGTTGGCATCTTATATTCCTCCTGAAAAATAATATGAATTCAGCACTTGTTATGACTAGTTATTCCGTTTTCGCATATTTAACAAACTTTCCAATCCCAGATCGATCAACACAAATATTATAGCAGCTAGAACGCCAAATAAGGTCAAAACTATCGACTCTTTAAAATTTAAAATTTCATTCCCCGCGCCCATGAGCAAATAATAGATATACATCCCTAAGATTCCAGCACATGCGTAACCCAGTATTCTCAAACTTACATATAAGGCATGATTAACGAACTGTATTCTGCTCAACAGATAGTCCAGCAATAAAGATAACGGTAACCCGATAAATAAGATCAGGGGCGTCGCATATACAAGATAAACAAGAATATAAAAATCAAAGCTGTAGGATTCATTCATAGATATTATACTTGCAATTAAAGTAAAACTAATAATGGTTAGAACGGTTGTCAGCAGCTTTCTTCCAATGTTCATCTCACCACTCCCATAAGGTTATCCCTATACAATGAATGTTCCTATGCGTCAGATTTTGCTGGTTGCCACCCGATTTCTTGGGACCATATATGAGCTTTCTCTAATATGCTCCACACCATCGGTCCTTTGCCTTCCACGTATTTTGACCGCTGGTCCTTGTATAAAGCCATAAGCCTGTGCTTTTCTTCGGCATATTTAAATCTTTCCTCTGGATGTTCCCTCAAATAATCTCTAAAAAGCAAGTTCATTTGCTCAGAGAAACTCCCCGCTTGCCTTACGTGTATATGTGTTCTCCTGTGTCCGGGTACTTCGCGAAAATATCGTTTGGTTTTATCCGGATTACCTTCTCTGAATATGAAACCGACCGCTTCGATTTCTTGCTGGTAGTTAGGCAATTCTTCGTAATTGGGTACGGAAATTTGTATATCTATGATCGGTTTGGCATCCATTCCAACGATGGAGGTTGATCCGACATGGTCAATCCGTAAGGCCTTTTCTCCTAACGCCTCTCTTAAACTCATTCCGGTATCGAGGAACATATGCCTCCAAGACGGATCATACGTTGCAATTCTCCATTGATCTTCCATGAAATCCTCCCTCAGGTTTCTAATCCAGCTATATAAGGAAAACAAGTCTTTCTATGTTTTTGTCGCAATTTAAATTATTAAATCCACTAGACTACACCTGTCATCCGAAAACTAAAAATCATCATCATATATTTCTAGTTTTATTTGTTTCTTTAACTCAGTAATGTATTCGTATACATCATCAATATTTACTATACCTTTGACATTCCTCCTCAATAGATCAATGATAAAATTACTATCATTCTCTCTCAGTCTTATATCTTTTAAGTAGTTATCATTATAATCATTAGTAAAATCTAATTTGTTCTTATAAAATCGAAATCGTTCCAAAACATAAATTTCCTTGAGATTAATGAATACAGCTAAAAAATCCTTGAGATTTCTGGCTACTAAAGTTACTTGATTACCCAATGCCATAGGCTGAATAAAAATAATAGGAGCTTCTTCCAAATCACTAATTGATCCGTTAAACGTTAAAAAAGCAAAGTGGTCACCATCTGCCCCTGTTCTTCCAAATACAATGGCATCATCAGGAGTACAGTAGTATCTATCATCATTATTATTAAAACTAATATAGAAACCCACATAATCTTGAAAGGTTCCATCATGTCGTTCACGTAGTTCCTTATCTATTCGGACGATGTTTATTAATGATCTAGGCATTTCATAATTCATTTCCACATTAAACACCTCTTCCTGATATCATACTATATGAGTCTTTCAAAAAAATAGACAGTTTAGGTTAATTATATATTAAATGGGAATACGAAAAAAAGAGAAGGAACCCACGTCCCTTCCCTTCACTTTAATTGTAATCACACTTAAATTTAGAAAACTCAGCCACAGAACCTTCTCCGCTCGCGTATAAACCAATGAGTACCCCTGTAAATCCTCCGGCAACTTCCGAGGAAAGGTATCTCGTCTGTGCCGTGCCTAAGAGAATGTCCTCTCCATCTCTATCAATAAAGAAACTGTATCGTTCATGGCTTGACCGTATAACCAATGTGGCATGATGATCATTTCCCAGTTCCACTTCATTTTCGACGGATTTGATATCCCCAATATTCAGACGCTCAATTACCTTATACCCACTTTGCTCTTTGCGAATGGCCAAGTCATAATGGTGCTGTTCATCCATGTAGATGGTGATGCCTGCCTCTCCATTCGTAAGACTAACGTCAACAGAGATGGTCGCGTCAAAGTCTTTTTGACGTATGCCAATGAATGTTGGGGATGCAGGAACATCCAGCGTAACTTCGGTTCCCTTCAACTTTATTTTGTCATGTTCTAACAAGTAATTTTTGGTATTGGGATGACGGAGATAACACCAGTCCAGATTCCAATCCGTGTTCTCAAACGTATAGCTTTTTTGTTCTTGTTGAATGACTAAGTCAGAGATACGATCGGTATCAAAGCTCATAAGCGTGGTCCCTTGATGCCCTGCCGTGAACCAGCCATCCTCATCGAAGGTAACTGGCGTAAGGAATACTTCTCTGCCAAGATGATGATAGGTGAGCCATTGTCCAATCTGACGGAAGCCCAAATGGAAGATCCACCAATTCCCTTCCTGATCCTGAACCAGGTCGCCATGACCAACCCCCTGCAGTTCATAACCGCCCAAGTTACGATTGGTCAGAACAGGATTGTTGGCATAGGGTTCGAAAGGACCTGAAGGAGAATCTCCCCGGGCATACGTAACCATATGACCGTATTCGGTTCCACCTTCCGATGCCATGAGGTAATAGTATCCATTCATTTTATACAAATGCGGGCTTTCCAGATAACGTCCGCCTGTCCCTTGCCATATTGAACGACTTGGGGTCTTTTTGTCCCCCGTTTCAATGTCAATCTCACACTGAATGATTCCACCAATGCCTTCATCGTCGGTCCCATTGCTCATAAAGAAGGCCTTACCGTCCTCAAAATACAAATCCGGGTCGATTCCTCCTTGATTCACAATAATCGGTTCTGACCACTCTCCGTGTATATCGTCAGTCCATATGTAGAAATTCTGACGCGTAGTATCGTTGGTCGTGGTCATATAGAGTCGCCCGTTATTGTATCGTATCGTTGGGGCAAAGACGCCACCTGAGCTGCTCACCGTCTCCAATTGAACCTGGCTTTTCCGGGTTAAACAATGACCAATTTGCGTCCAGTTCAATAAATCTTTGCTTTCAAAAAGCGGAACACCCGGAAAGTATTGAAAGGAACTGCACACCAGATAATAAGTGTCATCCACCTTGCAGATGCTTGGATCTGGATAAAACCCTTTAATGACCGGATTATTGTATTTCATTTGAGGCACCTCTTTTTCTCTAATTCACATATTTAAGAATCCAACTTCATAAGCAGATAAAAAAATTAAACACTATCGCAATCATTCTTTCAATGCGTTAGAGTTGAAGAGTCAAGTTAATTTCATTAAATTAATATATATATGATTTCAATAGATCGAGTTAGGAGATGGTTAAGGATGATCAAAGCGAACGGAGATCCAAAATTCATACCGTTATACGAAGCGCTGGCAAGCGAGGTTCGATGGAGAATCATGGATATGATTGCAGATCGCGAAATGAATGTGAAGGATATTGCGGCTGCGTTAGAACTTAGCCCCTCCATCGTCACGATGCACATACGAAAGCTTGAGCAAGCTGGACTGATCGATAGCCGTAGGATACGCCTGAATGGAGGCACGCACAAATTATGTTTCCTCAAACAAAATAACATCGAGATTGAACTCCCCTCCGCCAGTCGGACAGCAAGAATTAGAGAACAGACCATTTCAGTGGGGCACTATACTGCATTTGAAGTTCATCCTACCTGTGGTCTTGGGACGCACGAGAAAGAAATTGGAGTCTGGGACGACCCACGCTACTTTCTTGATCCTGAGCGGGTGCACGCGGCCATCCTCTGGTTTGGAAGGGGTTATGTCGAATACAAAACGCCTAACTATATGCTTCCCGATCAGACTGCCAGTGCCATTGAGATTTCAGTGGAAATGGCTTCTGAGGCCCCGGGTTTACGAGATCATTGGCCATCAGATATCCGATTTACGTTTAACGGCATTTCGCTTGGAACCTGGACAAGCCCCGCTGACTTCGGACGAGCTGCCCGAGGCAAATATACGCCGACATGGTGGCATCGTAATGTGAATCAATATGGACTATTAAAGACAATACGTGTTGATGACTCGGGTACGTATATGGATGGAGAGCGGATGTCGGATGTGACCATTGAGGATCTTAAACTAGAGGAACCATTCTGGACGCTTCGTTTCACGGTTGATGAGGAAGGATCTAACGTAGGGGGATTAACACTCTATGGTTCCGGGTTCGGCAATCATGACCAGGATATTGTCATACGCGTACATCGTTAATCTTTCTTTATGTATTAATGAACAATCCCGTTCTTTGCTTCAAACGTATAACCCTATTTAAATGAACGGGATATTGCTGTACGCAGTCAAAGAAGCTTTCTATATTCAACCCCACGGACATGAATAAGTACGTTCTGGGCTGCCAACCTTTCAAAAAAATCCAACATATCCCCAAAGGGATTTTCGAAATAGGCAATCAGGTGTTCATAATTTGCAGTGGATTTCAAGAAGTTATAAAAAAAATAAGGGTCCATGTTTCCCGCATCATCTTTACTGCCGAGAGAAACCTCCAACGTTTGCCCTGTTTCTGCATTCTCGAACATGCAATGCTCTCCATGAACATCGAAATGCCACTTTCCACTCAGAAGTTCTTCACCGTTTAAAACTTCCTCATTGGCAAGCAAGTAGTACGCTCCATCGATAATCTTTTCCTTTTCAGCCTGGCTGGTTTCCGAGATCAATTTATTGATCAATTCTTGTGCAATTCTTTTATACGTGTCCATTGCTTCGAGTAATTCGTCTGTAGTTTCTTTGGTTAAAGCGGTCATCCCTTACCTCCAGTCTTTATCGGACGTCTTGTAATTTCTTCAATATAGCCCCTATGTTTTTTTATTCTTTTGTACTAAATGTCCTCATCTGGCCATAAGCTATTGACGGCTCGAACGCATCGCCTTGACCTGTTTTAAATTGCCATCGTTTAGAAAGGCTTTATATTCTTCGGATTCAACAGCGTAGATCGCCACTTTTCCTTGTGAATTATGATGAATGCCCCATCCATAACGTTTGCCCAAGGAAGAAGTACGAAGACAGGGTTGTCCCTTAGAGAAAAACTTGGTTCTCTCTATGGATCTTTGTTTATCTGGAATATCATTGCGCTGCGCGAATACTTCAAACATGACATCCTCTTGCGTATATTGATAAGGATGGTTTGTTATCATTTCATATTGGATTACTGGAACGGTTTTGGCGCCATTTTTGGCTTTGGGGATCTCTGCCACTTTAACAGGACAATCTTCTGCTACTGCAATAAAAGTTTCATAATAGTTCATGTCTTTCATCTATATACCCTCCCATCAATTCAGAAAAAAATATGGATACGAATATACAATCAAGCTTGATCTGTTTTATAAATATTTCTTAAAAGCCTTGCTGGATTCCCCATCGTATCCTAACTTTGTGTAAAAGCCATGTGCCTCGGATCTGGATGAACCGCTGGTGAGAAACACCTTTATACAATTTTTCTGTATGCATACATCCTCTATATACTTCATAAGTTCAGATCCATATCCCTTGCTCTGTACATGTTCCGTAATGATAACCCGCTCAACCACGCCAAACGGTCTATTTTCCACCAAGGCATCTAGACAAATATGTAAATGCGCAGTTCCGATAACCTGATCACCGACTTCGTAAACAAATAAGAAACTGTTGGGATTATGCCTTACTTCTTCAATCCGCTCCGCAAGTACGTTCGTATTTACGTTGTTCGGTAATAATTCTTTGTACAACCTTTCAATAATCTCAGCATCCCTTGCTTCAGCCTCTCTAATCATCAGGTCCCACTCCTCAATTTAAATAATAGCTTAATATGATGTCACCATTGTCCTCGAATTCACCTGTCTCCTGAAACCCTGATTTCTTATACAAAGCGTTTGCTACCATGTTGTGTGGCACATGAGATACCCTGATTTGTTTGCAATCGGTTCTCTCTTTTAACTTATGAATCACTTCCTTTATTGCCAGTTTAGCGTATCCTTTCCCCTGGTATTTCTCATCAATCATGAATCGAAGTATCCAATAATATCCATCATTATATATCTCATTATCAAATAAAATAAAGCCTACCATACGGTCCTCTGCAAAAATTCCGTATGGCTTCGAGGTGATCTCCTTCGTCGCATGAACTAAGGAATCTGCATTGCTTGCTACCAAATTCAGTTGGTCTTCTCGCGGTTTAAGCTGGATACATTCTAATTCGTTTTCTTGGGTTATAGGTTGTAGTGTTACTTGCTTTTCATTCATATTCACATATCCCACCCCTTGAATTAAATGACTAGATTTTTTTGATCAAAATAATTTCCAAAGGCTGCGTGTCCAGCAATAGAGACCCTGCATCAACATACCCCAATTTTCTATAAAAGTGCTGTGCATGTTCATCTGACTGTGTAGAAGTCATCACCGTATCAAACCCTTTTTGCTTCATCAGGTGCTCCCAGTGCTGCACGACGGCTCTGCCAATCCCTCCACTCCGATAGGACTCATCGATCCAGATCATATTCATGAAAGGAATGTTATCCCAAAAATACCCGTACCTCATCCACCCAATTCTTGATTCTTGCTCCCATATCATCAGGATTTCGTTCTCTTTGATCTTTGTCTCCACAAGCGAAGGATGCATATGTCGATCTCGTTCAAGAATATAACTGTAATCGGTTTCATCAGCATGTATAATTTTCATTGTCATTGCTCCTCCCATTAAACTATGTCCATCATAACCCAAAATGTGGAATACGCAACACAAAAAACCACGAATATTCGT
This sequence comes from Paenibacillus sp. FSL K6-0108, assembly GCF_045040695.1. Classification (NCBI taxonomy): domain Bacteria; kingdom Bacillati; phylum Bacillota; class Bacilli; order Caryophanales; family Paenibacillaceae; genus Paenibacillus; species Paenibacillus sp. FSL K6-0108. The sequence goes on from NZ_CP150288.1 coordinate 5,861,809, forward strand.
GGTTTCATAAGACGTAACCTTTTCCCAATAACCTATAAAGATCCGCTCACCAATTGCCCCCTATACCATACCGCCTGTCGTGCAGATCTTCTGGCAACCGCCTCTGCCGAGCAGCTGGCTTCTACCAGTACAAAACTAGCTGTGTCCCCTACCTTCGGCCATACCTGCATTCCCACTGAATCCAGTGGAGTGATGCCGCTTGTAACAAATGCAAGAGACTGAGCCAAGGAGCGCTCATCGTTATACCCGTACAATTCGGCGAAGCGGCCGGCTTTCTCCAGTTGATCTCCAGTACCAAATGGAGACCAATGATCCGTCAAACTGTCTGTCGCCAGCTTCACGTTCACCCCATGTTGTTGAAGCATCGGAAGTGGCATCATCATTTTACCGATAGGCACGGTCGAAGCAACACTCATACCAAGGGAAGCCATTCGCTTGGCCATATCTTCCGCTTCTTGCTGCTCCGCACAGGCAAACCAGAACGCATGGCTTACGGTAACTTTACCCTGAAGTCCTGCTTCTTCAGTCAGATCAGCCAATTGCAGCAACGTTTGTTTACCCGCTTCTCCCGAATCATGCAAATGAATATCGATGCCTGCCTGATACTGAACAGCCAATTCAACCATTGCATTTAGCGATTTCTCGATATGCTCGTCCACGGTGTGAGGATCAAGTCCACCTACATGAGTGGCCCCTTCTGCCATGGCTTGACGCATGAGCTCAACCGAATTAGAGCGGAGAAGTCCATGCTGCGGAAAAGCGACGATTTCAGCGGATATTTTGCCCGAAAATGTCTCCAATGCCTGTTTTGTCGCTTCCAGCCGTTTCAAGCCGCTAACCGGTTCAATATTGCAATGACTGCGCACATGGGTGGACCCATATCCCTGAATCAGGCTCAGAATGCTCTCCGCCTGACGCTTTGCATCGGGTAATAGCTTGGGCAGCAACACTTTCTCTTCTTCAATCCGTTCGAAAATGCTGGAGATGCGTCGAACCGCTTTCCATGGTGCATCATAATACGTTTTATCCAAATGAATATGGGCTTCCTCGAACGAAGGCAACAGCAGCAGTCCTTTACCATCTACCTGCGGCAACTCGCTTGTTATTTCCGTATCCCCATCCACAATGGCTGCAATGACTCCATTTTCAATCCGCAGATGACCAAGGCTTGTCCGGGTGCCCTCTACCTGCCCGTCTTTCATTACATAACTTTGCTCCAATGATACGTTGGTTAACCAATATTCCTGCTTCAACATGGTCACTCCCTCTTTCCACTCGGTCTATCGTGCATCGAGTACCGATTCATCTGTGGTCAATGGTACCATAGGACTTTATTCAGCAAAAATAGTTAAAACGTTGGTGTTCCATACGATTATCGTCTAGATATTATTGGACTTCCCCGTTAGTATACGAAGTGAGATATATCCCAAAGCCTGAATCACAAATACCAAAGCCACAAACTCAACCAGAATGCTGTTGCCTGCACTTAAATCAGTCATGATATCCTTCAAAATAAGGCCAGGCTGCTTCAAGATATCCCAACTATTCCACCGATTAAATCTCCCGATGTATACCCCTAGACTGCTCAGGAGTAAAATAACGCCTACAATTACCATACTGCTAAATGGGTTTAATCGTTTAGTTAACAATCTGTGGATTTGATTTATCGAGCAAATGGACAGAACTAAACCCAGTATAGCTACGACAAACGTTAGGCTGAGGCTATACCAAAAATCAATATTAACCCAGAATTTAGTTTCCCCTTGAGAATCAAAGTATCTGAATGCATGCAGAATTTCTGTGAAAAGATATGCCGAATTCGGTAGCAAGAACAACCAGCATACACACATCACCCCGACCAATGCGATACTTATTTTCGAAAGTTTCTTATTGCTTACATAACTAATCGTTGATGAAATGATGAATGGAACCCATGCCAAGAAAATGTCCCACGTCAAAAATTGATACATGTTTGTGTTTGATTTGGTACGCAAGTAGAAAGCAACCAGCAGACAGCCTATGGTAGCAACGATTAAAACACTACTCAATTTTAAATAAAATGTATCTTTATGATTGTTCATTTCTTCGCTTCCATTTCCCTTTCCTTGGTGGTATGCCTGTGTAATCCCGATCACCTGATCATCGATTCATAAACGAATCGTGACTACGTCTTCCGAGTAATCCACGTCCATCATAACCCAAAATGTGGTATATACGAAAATCTTAGGATCGTTTAAGCCATTTACAGTGACAGCTCTCAGACAATCATTATTATTTTAACGAATCCAGAACACCCTATTTAGCGAAATTCCACGGATCAATCATCGTAATGAACCACAGAAACCTTATTCCCTTGCTTTGTGAGTCTTACCACATCAATCTGCGGGTTTTTACCGGAATAAGGCGCCTGACGTTCGTTAGCTTTTGCATATCACGCTATTGCTCACAATAAGGTGTATGAGATTCGGTAGCGTCGTGACTCAGGTTGTGACCCAGAAGGAAAAGAAAACTTCAGCGATAGTTCCGTTCAGCATCCTTTCTTCTAACCGTTAACCGTAGAGAATGCAAAAAACAGGCACTAGGGAGTGCCTGTACATATTGAGGACCGAGCGAAATAATTAGCTAATAGTTCACCGCTTCTTTTTTACATGGAAATATGATGATCAGAAATTAAACCGCGCATGCCCGCCATTGGTCACGCCTTCGATCTGCTCAATGTCCAGCAGTCTTCGCTTCATCTCCAGTCCTCCGCGAAAACCGGTCAGCTTGCGGTTGGCACCGATAATGCGATGACACGGCAGCAGTACCGGAACGGGGTTGGCTCCATTGGCTGCCCCAACAGCTCGCACCGCTGAAGGTCTTCCCACCGCAGCCGCAATGTCGCCATAGGTTCTTGTCTCACCATAAGGAACATTCCCCAACTCTGTCCATACCTGCTGTTGGAATGCCGTTCCAATCAGATCGAGCGGGATTGTATCTGTAAAAGCCACTTTGTCTCCGGCAAAATAGGATTGCAGCCAATCCATCATGCCTGTCTGCTTCAACGCTGCTTCATTCTCTTCGAGCTCCACTCCAGGAGCAATTCGGCCAATCCAGCTGCTCCAATCTTCCAGCGTTTCATTCGGCATAATGATTCGGCATAACCCTTTTTCGGTGGCAAGCAATACCCACGGACGACCGTCTAATTCCATTTTGGTCCACATGATGCTCTTTCTCATACGTTTATCGTCCTTTCCCCTGTAGGTTTATATCTGGTTTCTTTTTTCGTTATGCACACATACTACACACGAACCGGTTTTTTCACTTTTCGTTTCATGCTGCGGATGATCTGCTTCGTCTCCGGATCAACGCGATAGGACTCCGTTATTTTCTGAAGAGCCTTATTATAGGTAAAATCGTCCAAGGTGTTGTCCTGCAAATAACGCATCGTGGCTGCTGGCTGTTTCACATAAGCGATGGAAATCGCCCAGGCTACTGCCATTTTCACATAGTACCCTTCGTGATGAATGGTATCTAATGAAGTAAGCACTCTGCTGATATATTTTTCTTCCATATAAAAGTTCAACAGCATCACAACCCCGAAGCGAATGTCATACTCCTGGTTGGATACCAGATAGGGCTGCAAGAAATGCCATACCTCATCCAGATGTGACTTTGTATATTTCAAACCACCGCAGAAGCTGTCACATACCGACCAGTTATCTATTTTGGGAACAAACCAGGCAATATGCTGCAGAAGTTCCTCAATATCTGCTTGGGCATGACCGATAACCATCGCTTGCAGCATCACTTCTTCAAAATAATCATCATCAGCGGTTTTCAGGTAGGCACGCCAGTCCTCTTTGACGATTTGTCTCGCCATCTTGCGTATTTCAGGCAGTCTCACACCTAGCAGATTCGTGATATTCGGAATGAGCGCAGCCGAGAATTTCTGATATTCCGGTTCGACCAGAGATAACAATTGTGTTCTTACAACCGATTCCACATGTCTCCTCCTCATCGGGTTTTCTACAACAAGTATATCCCGGCAGCATTCATTTGTAAGCCCATATCGAATGTTTTAGCAAGATTACAATATCCATTTCTCGTGGTCACTGTTTAACTTTCATTCCATTTCGTTTAAGAATACGGAGTTGAATCCATTTGAAATATGTTCAACCAAACATTTACACAATAACGGAGAGGACAGAAATAACCTGAAGAAGCGAAGCGTTCGCCTTTATCCCCGGATTTTCCCTTTTCAGAAAGGAATCAAAGAAATCTGGGGATAACAGCGATCGGAAGGTTGTTCTGTCATCGGAGTGCCAGTGTAAATATTCATTTGTTGAACTCATCTAGAAAGGAGACTACATATGAATCGATCCCATCCCAAAAAAGATTTTTCGGTTGAAGAGATTACGGAGCTCCTTGTGCAATTCGTGCAAACCCAAAACCTGACCGAATTTTATAAATGGGCCAAAGAACTGCATCCCTACGACCTTTCTCTCATATATAAAAAGTTCCCTGAACAAGAGACGAAACGCTTCCTGCTTTTATTCAAGCCTGATATTCTCGCCGACATGGCAGAAGCACTCACCCTTCACGAACAGGTGCATCTATTCGAACAGTTAGGCCCGGAGCGCACGCTTGAAGTCATGCAGCAAATGGACAAAAGTGATCTGATTCGCTTCATGCATGATCTGCCCCTCAAACGGAGAGAAGAACTGCTGACCAATATGAATCTCGACCATTCAGCCATTATCCGCTCCGTGCTGAACTATCCACCAGAGACGGCTGGACGGATCATGACCGATCGTTACCGTACCCTGTTATCGCATGAAACGGCAAAAGAAGCGCTGCGAGAATCGCAGGCTGCACTGCACATTCCTGCGGCCAGTTACCTGTATGTCACGGATGATGAAGGCAAGCTGGTTGGGGTCGTGAGCTATCAGTCCCTCGCTCAAGCAGATGACAACACCAAAGTGGAAGAGCTGATGACCCGGCGTGTCATCCATGCAACAGTTGATATGGACCAGGAAGAAGCCGCACAGCTGTTGCAGCGTTACGAATTTATGGCATTGCCTGTCGTGGATGAGAACCGCAGACTATGCGGTGTGATCCAAATGGATGATGTTATTGATATTATTATGGACGAAGCCAGTGAAGACATCGCCAAGATGGGTGGCGGCAGCAAAGATATCGATTTTGATACCAAACCGCTGGTTGCCGTCAGACGTCGCCTGCCTTGGCTGATTTTACTATTGTTCATCGGTTTGATTTCGGGCAGCATCGTGGATTTTTTCGAGGACACGCTGAATCAGGTTGTGGCACTGGCATTCTTCATGCCCATGATCGCCGGCATGACGGGAAATACGGGTACGCAATCCCTTGCAGTCGTTGTACGGGGATTGATCGGACGCAAGCTGGACAAGGCCACAGTGCTCGCGCTAATTGGGCGGGAGATCAAGGTGGGCACCATGATCGGACTTGTATGCGGGTTGCTGATTACGGTCATCGCCTATTTCTGGCAAGGTGACTGGCTGCTCGGAGCGATTATTGGCGTATCACTATTCTTCACCCTGGTTATTGGAACACTGACCGGTACTTGTATTCCGCTTCTGCTCAGTCGTTTCAAAGTAGACCCTGCGGTTGCCTCCGGCCCATTAATCACAACGCTGAATGATATTTTGTCGTTGTTTATCTATTTCGGCATCGCAACCCGTTTTTTGGATGCCTTGATGTAAATATCCCGATTCATACACGAAGAAGTGCACAGAGAAAACAGACCACGATCCAGCGGATCATGGTCTGTTTCTGTATTTCGATATAACCTTTCCATCTATCCTAGAGGTGTCCGCTTCAAAACTGCATTTCAACAGAGAACTACGCAGATCGTTTGTTTTTATTATAAATATCGAAGGCAACCGCCAGCAACAGTACCAAACCCTTGATGCCCTGCTGCCAGTCTATACCCAAACCAATCAGGGACATCCCGTTGTTCAGAACCCCCATGACCAAACCACCGATGATGGCGCCAAATACAGTCCCTATGCCTCCCGAAGCGGAAGCTCCGCCGATAAAGCAGGCTGCAATGGCATCCAGCTCAAAGTTGGTACCGGCTCTTGGCGTAGCTGCATTCAGCCGCGCCGCGAAGATCAGGCCGGAAATGGCGGCCATTACACCCATGTTAACGAATACCCAGAAGGTCACTTTTTTCGTTTTGACCCCGGACAGACCGGCAGCCTTTTCATTGCCCCCCAGTGCATATACATGGCGCCCCATAACGGTGCGGTTCATGATGAAGGAGTAGACAACAATTAATACAAACAGCAGAATCAGAATATTCGGAATGCCTGCATAGCTCGCAAGCATGAAAGTGAACAAATTCGTCACTACAGCCACGACGAGCAGCTTGAGCAGGAAGAGCCCCTGAGATACAACCTCGAATCCGTATTTTCGCTGGGAACGGCGCTCCCGCAGTTCATTTACGATATACCAGACCGTGAGAACAAGACCAACAATGATCGACACCAGACCGAGGCCAGAAATTTGAATATCAGGCAGGAAGCCTGAGCTTATTTTCTGAAACCCTCCTGGAAAAGGAGAGATTGACTGGCCCTCCAGCACAATCATCGTCAAACCACGGAAAAGCAGCATGCCGGCCAGGGTTACGATAAATGCCGGAATCCGTACATATGCAATCCAGAATCCCTGCCACGCTCCAATTAACGCGCCGACCACCAAAGCAGCAATGACCGCCAGCCAGGCCGGAAGCTGCCAATCAACCATCATAATGGCGGCAACCGCCCCTACAAAAGCAGCAATCGAACCTACCGACAGATCGATATGTCCGGTAATGATGACAAGCACCATACCAATGGCAAGTACAAGAATGTAACTGTTTTGCAAGATCAGATTCGTAATGTTGATCGGCTTGAGCAGCAGTCCCCCGGTCAGTACCTCAAACAGCAGCATAATGACAACCAGCGCGATAATCATGCCGTATTGCCGTATATTGTTTTTGAACAGTCTAGTTAACATTTCCATGCTTCCCGCCTCCTGACTTGGTCATATATCTCATCAACGTTTCCTGCGATGCTTCTTCCCGGCTGACTTCTCCCGTGATTCGTCCGGCATTCATCACATAGATTCGGTCACACAGGCCCAGTACCTCCGGAAGCTCGGATGAGATCACCAGCACACCCTTGCCCTCAGCGGCCAGCCGATGAATAATGGTATAGATTTCGAATTTGGCTCCGACATCGATGCCGCGTGTTGGTTCATCCAGAATGAGAATATCCGGTCCGGCAAAAATCCATTTGCTCAGCACCACCTTCTGCTGGTTCCCGCCGCTCAGATTGCCGGTTTTCTGCAAAATGCTAGGTGCCTTGATATTCATGCTTTTTTTCATATCCTCGGCGACCAGCACTTCCTCCCGTTCATTCACCACCGCATTTTTGGTCAGCTTGCCAAGACCAGTCAGCGAAATGTTCCGTTTGATATCGTCCATCAGAATCAGACCATATTCCTTGCGGTCCTCTGTCACGTAAGCGAAGCCGTTCTGAATCGCCTCCGTGACGCTGTTGTTCTGAATGGGCTTGCCCTCTTTGATGAGCTGGCCCGATATGCTGCGACCATAGGATTTGCCAAATATGCTCATCGCAAGCTCCGTGCGCCCTGCTCCCATCAAACCGGCAATGCCTACAATCTCGCCTCGTCTGATGTTCATATTGATCTGATCCAGCACCTTCCGGTCGGCATGATGCTCGTGATATACGGTCCAATCCTTCACTTCCAGGATGACTTCACCGATGCTCGCATGACGCTCCGGATAACGGCTGGTCAGATCACGCCCTACCATCCCGCTAATAATCCGGTCTTCAGTCACTTTGTCCTTTTTCATATCCAGTGTTTCGATTGTCTTGCCGTCCCGCAGTATGGTCACCGAATCCGACACCTTCGACACCTCGTTCAGCTTGTGGGAAATGAGAATACAGGCGATGCCCTGCTTCTTGAATTCCAGCATCAACTGAAGCAGATTTTCACTGTCATCCTCGTTTAATGCCGCGGTAGGCTCATCCAGAATGAGCAGTCGCACCTTTTTGGAGAGCGCTTTCGCAATTTCAACCAGCTGCTGCTTACCCACACCGATGCTGGAAACCAGGGTGTTCGGATTTTCATTCAGGCCCACTTTGCCGAGCAATTCCCTTGTACCTACAAACGTTTCTTTCCAGTTGATAATGCCTTTGCTAGTACGCTCATTGCCCAGATAGATATTTTCCGCAATTGAAAGGTAGGGAATCAGCGCCAGCTCCTGATGGATGATGACAATACCTAGATCCTCGCTTTGCTTGATGTCCTTGAACTCACACGTTTTGCCCTGAAATAAAATATCCCCTTCATACGTTCCGTGCGGATATACACCACTAAGCACCTTCATCAGCGTGGATTTGCCTGCGCCATTCTCACCGCATAACGCATGAATCTCGCCTTCTCTGACCTTGAGATTGACATTTTCCAGCGCTTTTACACCGGGAAATGTTTTGGTGATGCCCTTCATTTCCAGAATTATTCCGGCCATGGAATGTGCTCCTTTCACTTTTTATTTCAGTCCGATTTCTTCTTTCGTGTAATATTGACTGCCGACAATATCCTTCTCCACGTTGGTGCGGTCCACAGAGATGGGGTCAAGCAAAAAGGCAGGAATGACCTTAATTCCGTTGTTATATGACTTTTCATCATTCACTTCCGCCGTTTTTCCCTGTAATATGCTGTTGGCCATCTCTACCGTCTTCTCCGCCAGCTTACGGGTGTCCTTGAATATGGTCTGAGTCTGTTCCCCGGCCACAATGGACTTGATCGAAGCCAGTTCGGCATCCTGGCCGGTAATCACCGGCAGAGGTTTGTTCGCTTTCCCGTAGCCAACCCCTTTTAACGATGAAATGATCCCGATACTAATCCCGTCATACGGGGATAACACCGCATCCAGGTTATCTGCCGAATAATAGGCACTGAGCAAATTATCCATTCGCGATTGAGCCAAGGCGCCATCCCAGCGCAGCGTCGCAATCTGGGCCATCGTGGTCTGCTTGCTTCGTACAATCAGCTTGCCAGAATCCATGTATGGCTTCAGGACCGACATCGCGCCATCGAAAAAGAAGTAGGCGTTGTTGTCATCTGGAGAACCGCCAAACAGCTCAATGTTATAAGGACCTTTGCCCTCTTTGAGCCCCAGCTTCTGTTCAATGTAGGACGCCTGGAGCACGCCGACCTTGAAATTGTCAAAGGTCGCGTAATACGTCAGATAGGGAGTGTTGCGTATCAGGCGGTCATACGAAATGACCTGTATGCCCTGGTCATGCGCCTTCTTGATGACATCCGTCAGCGTATTGCCGTCAACAGACGCAATCACCATCACGTCCACACCCTTGGTGATCATGTTCTCAATCTGTGAGATTTGATTCTCCACCACGTCTTCTGCGTACTGCAAATCGGTTTTATACCCCTGCTCCTGAAAAAGACGAACCATGTTCTCCCCGTCGCCAACCCAGCGTTCGGAGGATTTCGTTGGCATCGAGATGCCGACATACCCTTTTTCCTTGCTGCCAGTTTCACTCTCAGCCAGGTTGCAGGCAGAGAGCATCAAGGTCATCACCAGCAGCCAGATGATCAGTGCTCCTTTTTTCATATGAACTTCCCCTTTCCTCAAATCATACGGACTTGAATGAATGATAAGATAACGCTTACAATGCATCCGATACATACAAGCTGTTGTTCCTGTCTGAGACCCATCTTATCATCACGGAACAGGAAGGTCTTTGCTGCATTTGAACCTTTTTTATAAATTTTTAACTTTTGTAACCAACGGGTTCAAGGATCAGGTGAAGAACAGGCCTGTTGTACGGAATAAATCATTCAGACATCGGCTAACAACAAAAAAGGACCCGCTCCGCTTGATACAAGCAGAACAAATCCCTTGATGAGAAACCCTTTTTAAACCAGCCTATTCACACTCCGATGAGACGCCCTCTCTTGTACCACCGCCTTTGCGATACTGTACAGGCGAGATGCCCATCGTTTTTTTGAACGCGGTACTAAAATAATGCTGCGTATCGTACCCTACATGCTCTGCAATCCGGTGGACAGGCAATGACGTAGAGTCCAGCAGCTGCACAGCCTTACGGATGCGGGCATGCGTGACAAGTGTCACGAAGGAGTCGTTCAGCTCTTTCTTGAGCACCCGGCTCAAATACACAGCAGATACTTGCAGGCGGGAAGCGAGCGACTCCAGCGTCAGATTCCGATCCGTATAGTCCTCTTGAATAAGCTGGCGTGCCCGGCGAACCAGCGGGGACAAACGGGCTTGTCCATATATAACTTCACGACACTCGCGATAGGTATCCGGCGCTTCCTTCAACGTACCCATGTGCGTCTCCATATGGACGTGAACGGCAATGTTCAGAGCGGAACTGACGGACTGTTCAATCGTGGACTCCATATCTGCCGAAGCCGCCTGCCACAGACATATGCCAATTAACCCGTTCGGTTCCCTGAACAGTACATGAGACAGGTCCGTCAGCAGCTCACTGATAATATTTTCCACAGCAAAAAGGAACAATTGACGATCATTTTCCCGCATAATGGTCTGTCTCGCTTCTGCCGCAGGCCAACGCACGATTCCGATCTGCACTGGCGGCGCAGAGGGCAGACGCAAAAACGAAAGCTGCTCGGTCAGCTTCTTTTCCTCCGCCTGTCCTTCCAGCCACTCCAGACAAAAGCGTTGGCGCAGCAATGGGATATTGCGTTCAATCTGATCCGCAGCCTGTCTCACATACGCCGTACGCTTCCGTTCTTCATCCAACCGCTGACGCAGCCGTGCAAGCGCCGAATACAGCTGGTCTGCCTGTACAGGCTTCAAAATATAATCCTCTACCCCTAGACGAACCGCCTCCTGGGCATAAGCGAATTCATCATGTCCGGACACGATCACACAGCGGCAGTTCGGACAGTCGACCTGAAGGCGGCGAATCAGATCGATCCCGTTCAGAAAGGGCATGTTCATATCAACCAAGATGATATCCACACCCAGAGCTGTAGCCAGTTCCAGCGCTTCCTCGCCATCCTCTGCTTCTCCGGCAACCTCCATGCCCAGTGCTGTCCAGTCGGTTGAATCCCGAATGCCCTCCCGAATAATGGGCTCGTCATCGGCAATCAGCACCCGGTAACGCTTCCCCAAATTCCCTGTCTCTGTCGCAGCCAAAGCTGTCATCTCATCCGCTGACGTCCATGTTGTCTGTGGATTGAACTTTTTCATTCGTACTCCTCCCCCTCTTCCCTGTCCAGTGAACCCGCTGGCGGAAGCTGCCGCAGCAGCGGGTGAATGATCGTCACACTGGTGCCTTCTCCTTCTCTGCTGCCCAGCATAATGCCATATTCTTCACCAAAGGAAAGCCGCAGACGGGCCTGTACGTTCAACATGCCATAGCTCTTGCCAGCCTTCCCGGACGACGACGCGGTTTCCATACTTTCCAAAGGCGCTGCTAGCAGCTGCTCCATCTCTGCAAGCCGTTCACCGGACATGCCCGCTCCATCGTCCTGAATCAATAGCAGCAGTTTTCCGTTTTCTGTTTTGGCCTCCACCCGGATTTTGCCTGGCCCTCGTCTGCCCTTGATTCCATGATAGATGGCATTTTCCACGAGGGGCTGGAGCAGCAGCTTGAGCACAAACAACTCACGCATATCCTCCGGTACGATCAATTCGTACTGTAGACGATCACGGTATCGGGTCTGTTGAATTTGCAAGTAACTGGTTATATGCTCAAGCTCGGCATGCAAAGGGATGAAGTCATTGCCTTTGCTAAGGCCGATGCGAAACAGTCTGGAGAGAGCGCCAACCATCTCCGATACATCGTCCGCGCCTTCCTTGCGAGCCATCCAATGGATCGTATCCAATGTATTGTATAAAAAATGTGGTTTGATATGCTCCTGCAGGCTGCGCATTTCGGCCTCCCTTTTCTGCCGTTCCTTCAGTTCATTCAGGGATATTAGCTGCCGGATCTGAACCAGCATTCGGTTAAAGCTTCTGCCCAGCATACCGATCTCATCGGCGCGGTTGCTCCAGCGGCCCGCCATGAGATTGCCCGTCTCCGCTCTGCGCATGTAAGACATCAGCCGGAAAATGGGCTGCGCAATGGAACGCGAGAACCACAAGGAGGCGCTCAGACCGAATAAACACACCAAAAACACAAAGCTGACCACATAAAACTGAATCTGACGCACCTCCGTGGTCGATTCCCGTGCAGGAAATACGCCTACCGTTCTCCACCCCGTAAACGCGGAGGACTGATAGAGGAATAACAGCTCCCTCCCGTCCGCTTCAGCATTAAACGTCCCGCTGTCACCGGATGGAAACCATGCTGCGGGAATCTGTTCCACCAACGGATGCTCCGGCATATAGACGCTCCGTCCTTCTGCATCCGTCACCATCACATAACCGGATTTCCCCAAAGTGACATTCCTTGCAGCCTGAGAGACGGTTCTCAGCTTGAGGTCAATCATAATGACGCCCAGTACACGTCCCGAGGCTTCATCCGTTATGGAACGGGCAACGGATACGATCTCATTATCCTTATACTGTACGTGTGTTGTAATATTGCGATCCAGCGGCTGACCCAGCACTGTAAAAATGCCCGGATTCGCCGCAGCCCTCCTGTACCAGTCCTCCCGGGTCAGGCTTTGCCTCCCACGGGGGTACATCTCATTGCTGATATAGTCACCGCGTCCATTCGCAAGAACGATTCCGGCAATCTCAGGATACAACGTCGTGAAGCCCTGCAAGGTTTGCTTAATTCCATACAGCTGATCCTGCTCCGACACATTTCGTTCCTTTTTGGATACAGTTGTGCCGGTGCCAGTACCGGGATCGTTATCCGATGTTGTTTTTCCTTGCATAAAAGCGATAATATCCGGATCAAAGGCAATCAGATACGTCATGTTTTGCAGGTTCTCCATCTTGCTGTCGAGTGCTTCATTCACTTTGCCAATGAGCTGCATTGTATGACCCTCAACCTGTCGCTCAACAATCCGTTCCACCGTCCAGTTCACTAACAATCCCAGACCTACGGAAGGTACGATGGCAAATAACAAAAAGAGCAGCATCAGCTGATAACGCAGCTGCATATTGCGTAAGCGCAAACGGTACAGGCTCCTCTTCATCCAGAGGTGAATGGCTTCCCGTATCAAGGAACTATTCTGTCGGTTCTGTTTATTTGGCATAATAATCATCCACATTCACGCTTGTTACCACGGAAATTCCGGTGTCCACCGTCACCGGCAGCGGTGCATTCTCACCGGAGGAGGATGGAGCAGGTACGGTTAGCTGATGATGCAGATGGAACAAATATTGAAGCGACCAGTATCCCATGTTCCAGGTTCCCTGCGCAATCGTAGCCGAAATCGTGCCGCTCTTAATCATATCCAGTGTAGCCTTGTTGGTATCAAAGGATATAATTTTGAGCGAACGGCCTTCGCTTGAATTTTGGACAGCTTCACCTGCACCTGCCCCTCCGGTCGCCTCGGTCACAAAAATCCCTGCCAGCTTCGGATGAGCCTTCATCATTCTAAGCGTCTCGTCTCTCGATACGATCGCATCTCCGTGTCCATCCGCGACTTCAACCACCTTCATCGAGGGATACCGCTGCTCAATCGTATCGCGGAACCCCTTGGTCCGTTCCTCATGATTCTGCTGCCCCGGCAGGGTCAGCACGGCGACTTCACCTTCACGGGCCATCAGCTCGGCCATTTTATCAGCAGCCGTAACACCCGCCCTGTAATTATCCGTCCCGAGAAAAGAATATGCCCGGCTTCCCGGTGCATCGGCATCAAACAGCACCACCGGTATATCCGCGTCCAGTGCTTTATTAATGGCCGGGATCAGCGATTGCGGGTCGATGGCAGATATGGCGATTCCCGCGGGCTTGCGTGCAATGGCCTGCTCAATCACCGTTGTCTGCTCCTTCGCATCATACCGGGTCGCTCCACGGTATTCTACGGTTACGCCAAGCGCATCCCCGGCATCCTCGAAACCTTTCAAGGGACTCTTCCAATATTCCAGGCCAGACTGGAATGTAATCATGATGTACGTTTCGCCGATATCCCCGCGCAGCCCCCGGTCTTCCCAGGAGCCATTCACCTGACTGGAATATTCAAACCGAAGTACATACAATACAAACGCCGAGATTAGCAAAATATAAACCAGCAGCATTTTTTTCATTCCATTCACTTCCTCAAGTGGTGTCGCAGTCAACATTCTGCTTAAATTGTAAACGCAATCATGTAAAAAGGAAACCGCCCTTCATATTCGGAATTCATCTTTCTTTTCCTGCTCATGTGCACTCTGCTGCAATAATGTACTATAAGCCAATGCCTCCCCGCAGTATGATCATGTAACTACAACTCGGGGAGGCCCTATGAATCTTACAGCTTTTTTCATCTATTGTATTGTCGTTACGTTTACACCTGGCCCCAGCAATATTGTCATTCTCACTTCCGTCGGGCAGGTGGGTCCTCGGAAAACGATGGAGTATGTGTGGGGAGCCACCGTTGCATTTGGCATGTTACTTGCTGCTTCTGCTCTTCTCAATCACCTTCTCGCTGAGATATTGCCTGGCATTCTCCAAGTGATGCAGATCGTGGGTAGTGTTTATATGATATATCTGGCTTATCAAGTCTATAAAATGGGTTCCACCGAGACGGCATCGAAGCAAGTTACGGGGTTTCTGAACGGTTTAATCATGCAGTTTGTGAATCCAAAAGTAGTTCTGTTCACGTTCACAGTTATTCCCAGCTATGTGCTGCCGTACTACGACAGCACCATGTCAACGTTTCTGTTCGTAATCATCATTACCATCATTGGCTTCTTCGCCTATTCCAGTTGGGTCGTGTTTGGCTCCGTCTTCAGAACGTTGCTCAATCGTCATCAAAAAGCAGTGAGTATCCTTATGGCTCTTTTTTTGATATACTCAGCCATTATGGTCTCGGGAATCATCTAACGCGCGGGAGGTGTGTACAGCATGGAATTGTTTAACTATAAGAAATCACAGGACGTCCTGGCTCTATCCGCCAGCTTTACGGATTTCACCTATAAAAAACATTGTCATGAGGAATATGCGGTCGGAGTAACGCTTCGCGGTATTCAGCAATACCATCTGGACGGACACTATCAGGCCTCCCACAAAAACGGCGTGATGTTATTCAACCGGGAACAGTCCCATGATGGAAGCTCCTATGACAAGGCTGGCATAGACTATGTCATGCTTTATCTGAAGCCCGATTTGGTCGAAGAGGTTCTAGGGAAAAAGGAATTGCGTTTTAATAGCCCGATTGTCTATGACCCTGTGCTTGCACGAAGCATCCTGATGCTGAATGATGCCGTTCAAAACGGACAGGATGAAGCCAAGTGCAGTGAACTGCTCTTTGACCTGTTGCAGCTGCTGTCCCAGTCGGAAATGGACACCAAGCTATGGCGGCCTCAGGACAATCTGGTGCGAAAAGCGAAAGAAATGATGTTTTGCAGTATAGAAGATGTGCTGAAGCTGGACGACCTGTGTTCAGAATTCAACATGTCCAAGTTTCAATTTATCCGCGAGTTCAAGTCCCATGCCGGCATTTCGCCTTACCAGTTTTTTCTGAATTGCAAAGTGGAGCGTGCCAGACAGTCCATTGAAACGCATAAGGATGTTTACTCCGCTGTAGCCGAATGTGGTTTTGTTGACCTGACTCATCTGAACAGACACTTTAAACGGGTATTTGGGATCACGGCTTATGAATATATGCTGCAGTTAAACTAATTGAATCGGTAGGATTATCCAACCAAATGTATAAAATCCCCGCATGGAACGCGAGCTTATCTCAACGTTCCACACGGGGATTTATTTTTTCGTTCGTTCCCGTAATCCCATTTCCCCTTGTATCAGATCCTAACATCAGGCGCGCTTCTTCCTTCTCCAGATCCAGCCACTTACCAATACAAGTAATAGAATAACCCCACCATATATTATGAAATAAAATGACCAACTTCTTCCATAATTAGCTTCTCCAAAATCATCCTGGCTCACTGCTTTTTTTTCCTGCTCCCAGCAGCTTTAACGCGTCTCCAGCTTGATCAACGGAAACATTGCCACTGCAAAGATTCGTATGCAGTTTATCGTCCATTTTATTCTGATAAGCAAAGATCAGGTACGATTGGTTCTTCTCCAATTGAATCCCACAAGATTCCGAACCGGCATCATTACCCATGACGGTCATTCGTTTAGAAGAAACACCTTTCCATGCGGTGTCCACCTCAAAGGTATATGCTCTCAATCGGTCAGGGCTGAATATTTGTGTACCCCCCTTTTTCACCACTTTACCTGTAAATACCGATGTGGACGTTTTCAGTTTCTCTTGGGCATTTGATTCTACACAGCTGCAAGCATAAGCTTTCTCTTCCCAAAATCCCGTGAATCCAGTTGAAATGACTAACAGAACCAACGTTATCCAGACTAAACGTTTCATTTCCGTTCTCCTTCTTCCTGAATTAAACTTGCCTTGATATGTAATTGTCGAATTCCTCCAAATTCCATAATTATAAATTATTATAACATAATGATAATCCCCATAATGGGGATTTTTTTTGAGCTATCGCTTGGTTTGTGCTCCAGCTGCCTTTTATTATTTCAGAAAAGACTGGGAAATTTGTTTTGCCGTATCCATCATGACTGAATTGCTGGACATCACCGTTAAAATACTCGCTCGTGTATTCACATCCATCTTCTTCAGTACATCTATCGTTTTGACAGAGTCGGCCTGGAACAATTTTTGGATCAGCAGGGCTGCACTTGGGGAAGACATTTTGGAGAAGGTTTGAACCAGTTTCTTGACCGATTGGTTAGCTATGTCGCTATTCTGCTTGTTGATTTTACGCTGAATAAGCGCAAGATCATGATCCGTTACTACAGAGCGAGGCTTCATTTGCATGGAAAGGGTTGCAACCCGGTCCGGGTCCATTTTACTCCAAATCAGCGCCCTTTGTTCTGGGGACATTTCGGTCATGGCATACACGATCTCCAGATCGGTCAATTGTGTGAGTGCAGCAGCAGCCTTGTTTGGAGGCATACCGGCATAAGTCTTGGCAACGTCCTTGGCTGCAGCCATATGATCCGTTGACTGTACAGCCGGAACCACCGGAATTGTGGAAGCTGTGGCCTGGGGCTGAACGGATTTCTGTTCTTGCAACGAAGCCATGGATGATGCCTTAGCTTGACTGACTGGATTGTCAGATGCAACAGTCGGTGTTGCATGAACTCCAGTCATGTTCTCCACGGCATGCAGTACGGTGTCCTTGACAGATGGAACCAGCAAAAATGCGGATGCTCCCGCAGCGCCAATGCAGATCAGGGCAACAAGCCACCCCATCCCCGATGATTTCTTTTTAGGCGGTGCTTTTGTTGTGATTTTGGCTGGCTCAGATTTGATCTCGTTATTAGGTGTTTTGGCATATGTTGTTGAACTAATGGGTTGAATCCGATTCGGCCGGCTCATCATGATCACTTCTCTCTCGTAGGGAGTTAAAGCCCAGTCTAGACCTTCTTCATTAAAATTTGATAAGAAAACGGCATTACATTTTTTAATCTTTTCCAATTTGAATGTTGTACACTGGACTTGGTAAGCTTAACCTGTAAGCTCGATCTGGCTGCCTCCAAATTAAAGGAATGGACCGATTCTAATGAAAAACATATTGCTGATTGAAGATGAGAAAAATCTGGCTCGCTTTATAGAACTGGAACTGCAGCATGAAGCCTACACGGTAAGTGTAGCCTACGATGGAAGAAACGGACTTCAACTGGCACTCGACAAGGAGTGGGATCTGATCCTGCTTGATCTCATGTTGCCCGGCATTAATGGCGTAGAAGTGTGCCGAAGAATACGCAACATAAAACAAACGCCAATCATCATGATTACGGCACGGGATGGCGTGATGGATCGGGTTATGGGGCTTGACAGTGGAGCCGATGATTATATTCCGAAGCCTTTTGCCATTGAAGAATTGCTGGCACGGATGAGATCCTTATTTCGTCGTTCCGACACGGTAAGCGAACATTCTTTACTTGTACATCAAGGACTGCAGCTGGATCTGGAGGGACGCACTTTTCAGAAATACGGAGAGGTTATTGAATTAACGAGACGCGAATTTGACCTGTTGGTGATCCTCATGCAAAATATCGGCCGTGTTATGACTCGGGAAATGCTGCTTGATCTGGTGTGGGGATACGATGCCGACGTGGAGACGAATGTAGTGGATGTGTATATCAGTTATTTGCGCAGTAAAATCGATGCTCCGGGTTCCCCCAGCTTTGTTCAGACGATACGCGGTTTGGGTTACGGGATTCAGAAATGATTCGCTGGATTCGAAAATATCTTCCCCGTGCCCATTGGTCTATTCGCTGGAAACTGACGATCTGGATTTCGCTCTTGCTGGGCGCATTGTTTATTGTGTATAACATTGTCCAATACTTTGTCATCAACGAATGGCTCATTGTTCAGGAAAAGCAGAACATTGAGAAAAGCATGAATGAGATCGAAAGTTACCTGCAAGAGAAAGAAGTGTCAGCAGCGCAAATTGCATATAATCGTTCTTTTATTACCAAGTTAAATCAGGAGAATCAGATGATCCGCATTCTGGACCAGAATGGAACTGCGCTCCTTGAAGTAACCGACCGCCTTCCTGAACAGTGGGTTGAGCCGCAAACGGTCCAAAAACGCATTTTGATTACTGCATGGCATTACGAAGATCACCTGCTTATTATGAGGTCCCCACTCATGACCACGAAGTTTAGCGGGACGATTGAAATCGTGACCAACCTGGAAACTACCGATAAATTAAGCGATATGCTATTGCTGGTGATGTTTGCCGGGGGGATTGCAGCTGTGGGATTAAGCATCCTGGGCGCATTTCTGTTATCACGCCAATTCGTCAAGCCCATTATGACTATGAGTGCAACGATGATCCAGATCCAGCAGAAAGGACTTCATGAGCGCGTCGATGTACCTGATCAACATGATGAACTGTCCAATCTCGCCCGGATGTTCAACCGCCTGATGGATGAACTGGAGCTTTCGTTTCTGCAGCAAAAGCAGTTTGTCGAAGATGCTTCACATGAGTTACGTACACCCGTTGCCATCATTGAAGGACACATTTCCCTGTTGAACCGTTGGGGCAAGCATGACCCGGATGTCTTGAATGAGTCCCTGGATGTCTCGGCCCAGGAACTTAAACGGTTGAAAACCCTTGTGAATGAACTGTTAATACTCAGCCAATCCGAGTCCGGGCACATTGCAGTAGACGCTGCGGTCAATCTTCGCGAGACTGTTCAGCATGCGCTCACCAACGTTGTGCAGTTGCACCCGGCCGCTGCCTTTGACATTGATCTGAAGCACCTATCCGGTATAGAAGTGGAGATCCTTCCTCAACATCTGGAGCAGATCCTGCGAATTTTGGTTGATAATGCCGTTAAATATTCACCGCTGACCAAAGAGATTCAGGTCTGCGGAACGCGACGCGACAACGATGTCTGTATTCAGGTAGCCGATAAAGGCATGGGGATTCCAAGAGAAGACCTGCCTTTTGTTTTTGATCGCTTCTACCGTGTCGATAAAGCTCGCAGCCGTGAACAAGGCGGTACCGGCCTGGGACTCGCCATTGCGGAACGTCTCGTCAAACGGTACAACGGAAAGATATTTATCGATAGCCAGGAAGATGAAGGAACTACCGTGACCATTCTGCTTCCCGCATACCTGCCTTCCGAAAGGCGCCAAATCGAAACCGGTCATGGATAAGAGGGCTGCAAAACAGCCCTCATTTCCACCACTGCAACATGGAATCCTGATTCTTGAACAGCTGATCTGAAGCATCGGATGACCAGCATATTATTTGCTTTTTTTTGAATGGGATGCTTTGGCCTGTGAACGGATGACCAGCGCTGGAAGTTTCAACCGGATGAAGATCTGTCTGACTCCCCACGCACTTCCCACACCAAGGAGCGCGCCGGCAGCTACATCCGAAGGATAGTGTACGCCAGACCATACTCGGGCAAATGCAATACAAGCGGCAATCAAAACCCAACCCCATCGGTACCGGACGTGACCCAGCCAAAAGGCAGTGGCACAAGCAAACGCAACCGTCGCATGATCACTTGGAAAGGAAGCGTCCGCACTATGGCTGATTAATTGAATGACCGAATGAGTCACAAATGGGCGATCTCTGTACAGCAAGTGACCTATAATAAAACTGACGGTGGTACCGGCACATGCTGCCAGAATGGCTTGAAGAGCCATCATGAGGTTTCTACGACTCTTCGATACTCCATACGCAAATATGCCCACCGGGAACATAAAAATTGCAAATTTCGCAAAGAATATCATGATGCCATTCAAGTATGTTAGCTGTCCCGACTGCAGGTTAATCCAATGAAAAAGTTGGTAATCTATTAATATAAAAGACATAGGCAATCCCCTTTTCCCAATTTAAAGAACTGCTTTTGATCATAACCCTCTTTTCTGGGAACAGCTTTAAGGGGAGATTAGAGAACGATAAGAAAAAAGACACCCTGGAGGAACATTACTACTGATGCAAAATTTGAAAAAGACCATTTCCATCCCACTGCTCGCCGCAGCACTGAGCCTTGCTGTATTTGCAATCATTGCCCTGTCTATCAGCGATAACCAGATCCATCAATTTGACGATTCTCTGATTACGTTGATTCAGGGCATGGAATCCCCCAGCATGACCCGGTGGATGGAGTTCTTTACCTGGATTGGCAGCGGCTTGCCCGTCATCGTTATTACAATCATTTCAATGATCATATTGTATGTTTTTTTGAGGCACCGACGGGAACTTCTGTTTCTGGGCTGTGTCATCGCAGGTTCAACGATACTGAACACCCTGCTGAAGCTCATGTTTCAACGTGCGCGACCAACCATTCACCGTATCATTGAAGTAACCGGATACAGCTTCCCCAGCGGACACTCCATGGCAGCGTTCAGCCTGTACGGGGGACTGGCCTTTCTGATCTGGAAGCATATACCTACAGCAGCCGGGCGCGTATTCATGATCATTGTGAGTGCAACTTTCATCCTGACCATTGGCATGAGCCGTATTTATCTGGGCGTGCATTATCCTAGTGATGTAGTCGGAGGTTACTTTTTAAGTGGATGCTGGCTTGCCACATGCATATGGTTCTACCAGCGCTATTTGGAACGAATCTCCCTGCTACAGTCCAAGAAGCTGGCGTAGACATTGTCTCTTTTCACAAGCACTTTTCAGGAGGTTTTACGCTAATCCGCCAGCGCACATCCTTGATTACGCTCTTGTCGAATACAAAGAACCTCACGGGTGCACCCTGCACCCGTGAGGTTCTTTTACGTCATTATGATTCCATTTTATAGTGGCAACTTAAAGCTCCTCGCCATTGGATTCAATGACTTTTTTGTACCAGTGGAAACTCTTTTTCGGTGTTCTGCTCAGATCACCATTGCCATCATTGTCCTTGTTCACATGAATGAATCCGTAGCGCTTTTTCATCTCACCCGTGGATGCGCTGACCAGGTCGATACATCCCCACATTGTGTAAGCGATAAGCTCCACGCCATCGGCAACAGCTTCTTTCATTTGTTCAATGTGACCTCGCAAATAATCAATGCGGTAGTCATCCTGAATGGAGCCATCTTCCTCCACCACATCCACTGCACCCAACCCGTTCTCCACGACCATCAATGGAATCTGATAACGGTCATACAGGTGGTTCAGTGTGTAACGCAATCCTTTCGGATCGATCTGCCAGCCCCAATCGGATGCTTCCAGATACGGATTTTTGATGCCGCCCAGCAGATTTCCCTCTGCTCTCTCGAACGACTCATCCGCACTCTCGACCAAAGACATGTAATAGCTGAAGGAATAGAAGTCTACGCAGCCTTCACTCAGAGTCTGTGCATCTTCTGGCTGCATCTCGATCTGGATGCCTTCTTCGGCGAAGAAACGTTTGGCGAATCCAGGGTATGCTCCACGAACCTGTACGTCTCCACAGATCATGTTGGACAGCTGGTCCTTCTTCTGGGCGAGCAAAATATCGTCCGGGTTGCATGTATTCGGATATGTTGTCATGAATGCAACCATACAGCCGATTTGGAAATCAGGATTGATTTCATGTCCCAGCTTCACCGCTTTTGCGCTTGCAACAAATTGGTGATGCAGCGCCTGGAAGCGGGTCTGTGGATCATCTACACCATCGATCAAAGTCTCTTTGCCTTCAAACAGGATGCCTGCAGCCATATAAGCGCCCATTGGCATCGTCAAACAGTTGATTTCGTTGAAGGTCAACCAATATTTCACCTGGTCTTTGTAACGGGTGAAGAGGGTTGTACAATATCGAATATAACAATCAATGACTTCGCGGGAAGCCCAGCCGTTATACTTCTGGGTCAGACCGAAAGGTGTCTCGTAATGCGAAATGGTCACGAGAGGCTCAATGTTGTGCTTTTTCAACTCGGCAAAGACGTTGTCATAGAACTGCAATCCCTCTTCGTTCGGCTCAAGATCATAACCGTTCGGATAGATTCTGGACCAGTTGATGGACATGCGGAACATTTTGAAGCCCATTTCTGCCATCAGGGCAATATCCTCTTTATAATGACCATAAAAATCAACTGCTTCATGGCTCGGATAGTAGGTTCCCTCTTCCAGTACAGGCGTAATTCGGCGCGGTGTCGTATGCGTTCCGCCTGTCATCATATCGGAAGTACTTGGACCTTTGCCGCCCTTGTCCCATCCGCCTTCAAACTGATTGGCAGCCGTGGCGCCGCCCCAGAAAAATCCTTCTTTCATTGCCATCATCAATTCCTCCTTCATGATCTTACTAACACTGTACATCCAGTGTAACACCCATACCCTGACACCTATTGTCATGGTATAATGTCGGCATGGAAAATAACCGATTATTCAGAATGCTACTGCTGTTATTGGAGAAAAAGAAAACGACCGCCCCCGAGCTCGCGCATTTGTTTGAGATATCCGTGCGCACGGTGTACCGTGATATCGACAGACTGAGCGCGGCCGGGATTCCTGTTTATACCACAACAGGAAAGCATGGCGGCATCCATCTGATGGACAACTTTGTCATGGACAAATCCCTGTTGTCCGAAGATGATCAGAATGAAATTCTGCTTGGATTATATAGCGTCAGCGCCATCCCTCACCTTAACACTGCCCATATGCTCAAACGTTTAACCGCCCTGTTTGATCACAAGCTGGATTGGATTGAATTCGATTTTTCACCATGGGGCAGCATTCCACTGCAAGAGAGGGAACTGTTTAATCAGGTCAAACAAGCGATTTTTACCAATCAGTGGATCACGTTTCACTATGTTAATTCGGATGGAGAGAAGAGTACTCCGACGGTTGAACCTCTCAAACTTTTGTTCAAGAACAGTACCTGGTATTTCAAGGGATATATTCACGGCGAGCACGACCGGAACGAATTCCAGACATTCAAAATGAAACGCATTACCGACCTAAAATTTCTGCCAAGGGTTCCCCGAAACAACATGAACATCGGATCACCGGAAAATGAGACTCAAGTCGCTATCAATCAAATCGCTCTGGAACTGTCGTTCTCCAATGCTATTGCGTATAGGGTGTATGATTTTTTTGAACCTTCCCGCATTGAAAAAGAACCCGACGGCAGACTGCGTGTTGCCCTAGAACTCAATGAGGGAGAATGGCTGTACTCCTTCCTGATGTCGTTTGGATCAGACCTGACCGTCATCAAGCCTCCACACATTGGACAGGAACTGCTCAGACGACATATCAAAGCAGTAGAACATTTGCAGCAGGTCGTTAACCATGAGCTGGAAAATGAATGATATAATGAAGCCATGATCATCAGTTGATTCTTTTGCTTTGCAATCTATCCATTTCATGAAGGAGGTTTGTCCATGCAAGACATTAGACGTAACAATGTAGAACGATTCAAAGGTTTTGGTACGTTATATGACCAGAATAGGCCTGCTGCGCCCACCGAGGTCGTGGATATTTTGACGAATTATTTGGGCAGCAAACCTCGCATGGTCGCGGATGTTGGCTGTGGTACCGGCTTATCGTCATGGATTTGGCTGAATGAGGCAGAACGAGTTATGGGCATCGAGCCAAGTGATGATATGAGAGCTGTCGCGGAATCCAAATGGGAGGCGGCAGGCAAGCCGGACCATATTCGCTTTGTATCCGGCCTGTCCCACGAACTGGGACTGCCTGACGGCAGTGTGGACATCGTAACCTGCTCACAGTCGTTCCACTGGATGGAGCCTGAATCTACACTGCGCGAGTTCGCGCGTGTACTTCGCCCTGGAGGCATATTTGCCGCCTACGACTGTGACTGGCCACCAGTGGTCGATTGGCAGCTGGAACAAGCCTATCTGCATTTGAATACCGAGGCAGATCATCGAGCTGCGAGTATGGCTCCCCAGGAAAATCAGGCACATAAATGGAGTAAAGACGGACATTTGCAGCAGATTCAGCAGTCCGGATTGTTCCGTTATTCGCGTGAAATTGTGTTTCATCATTGTGAGATCTTCGATGCCGATCGTTACGTCAATCTCGCCCTCAGTCAGGGAGGTCTGCAAACGGCTGTAAAACTCGGAGCCACTGATCTGCTCGATGTAGCAGACGAATTCAGACAACTGGCTACCCGCATATTTGATGGAGAATCGAGACAAGTTCTGTTTTCTTATCGGATGCGCCTGGGCATCGTCTGATCTTAAAACTGAGCTCGTCCACAATTCTTCGGAAGTAATGGGGAGTGGGATCTCTGTTCCTTTCTCGACCGCACATCATACGCACAAGGAAACCTGCCCATCACGAACACAGTGATGCAGCAGGTTTTGTGTTTATATATGGATCAGGATGAGAACAAATGATTTAGTTGATCTTCCTGAACATTTAATGCCAGCACCAATTTTGATGGATCCTGCTTCGAATAAATGACGTTAATGATATGACCTTGCTGAACCTGAGGCAGGGCAGATGGCAAGATCTCTTTTTGTGTCGTAACAGTAAAGGTTTCTCCATTCGACTTCGTGATACTGAGCTTAAGCTGAAGCTTGATTTTATTATGGCCTCCACTTCCAAGCGGCGTAACATCCAAAATCTTAGCCATCGCTTTCTCGCCCGTTCGTGCAATATCCATCATCTCAGGTGCCACGCCATGCTGCACCATCTTCTCATCCAGCAATTGCTGTATATCTTCCTGCGATAGCCTCCCCTTCAGATCAAGCCCTACCTTGTGTTCATCCTTCACAGAGACCACTAAGGGAATTAAGCTGCCCGGCTGGAATTGAGACATTGAAGTCAACGGTATGATCGTTCTCAACTCGGTATCATATTTCTCACGCCCTTTAAGGGAAACGGTCAGACCCAATCTTACTTCCGGCTGCTCATTAATGTACGTACCCGTCTGCTGGATGCTTTTAATGACACCAACCGCTGGTAATCCTGACTTCACTCTCCCAACACCGAAGATATTAGCCAAAATGGAGGGAATAAAGATCAACCCAAATCCGGCAAAAATCGCTGGTGTATACCACCATGCCTGCATAATGATAAAAGGATCATTCCACAGCTGCTGTGCCAGAAATGGGGAGAATCCCACCCCAAACACGGTCAACATACCGACCAATCTCAGGAAACCTACCATCTTCCCCACCCTCTCTATATCTCTATTATTCGTTGTTAGTTGTATTCAATACATAATAACCTGCCCTTTTGCAGTTCGAACACCTTCTAGACGGACAACAGCCCCATGTAGATCAACTCTGTCGGATTGGCTGGATTTTGCCCCAGACCCACCCGATCTCCCACGCGCGGAATCTGCATCTTGGACACCAGTGTTTCCAATGTTCGCTGATACTGACTGCCATTCGTCTCTGTTACATCCAGCACAAGCACAACAATCGGATCAAAATTGATCAGCTTGCCCGTATCGGTGATCGTGATTACCGTGGCTGTTGCGGTTAAGGGAAGGGAACCATTTGCCGCCAGTTGTGCCTGCTTCGCTGTATCCAGACTCTGGTTAATGGCTTCCCGATGCTCCTTCGATACAAAACCTTTCATCATCATGCCGGTAAGTCCTTTATTCATCATTTTATCCGCCATGGCAATCGCATCTTTCTGCTTGTTCTTTTTACCAAACCATCCCATAATGAACACCTCGTTTTTTTGTTTTTGGTTATAGTTAAAGTATAAACAGGACGGCTTGTCCTTGAATACCCTTCTGGCTGCATACAAAAGAAACGAAACTTCCGGCAATTGAACCACTGGATTTTCGTTTCTTTAACATGTTTTTTGGTTGATTTCGCAAAAAAGAGCCGTAAAACGACTCTTAAATGAAAGGCTGTGAGGCATTTTTTGTGCCTATCGCACTGATATTGAACAAAATCTTGCAAAAAAAACGGCGGTTCCACGCCGATTTTCGACTATTTTTTGCGTAACAGGTAGACCAGCTTCCGATAATACATGGCGGCTTCCTTATATTTTCGCTGATCCTCGGACACCACGGCCATTCCCTCATATAAAGGTTCAAGACGCATGACATGCTGCACGGACTCAAAATAAGGCAGACACGCGAGCGCACGCTCCATGAACACTTCACGATCTCCATGTGCAAGGGCCAGATGGCTTTGGTAGAAGGTTGCACTCATCTGCTGATCCTGAGTCGTTGCACTATTCAACAGTTGATCCACACTCTGCGCGAGTACCCCCCAGTTCTTTCGTGCCAGTGCCACTTCACAGCGATACACACTCACTAAAGGCTTCATGGCCTGCTGGGTTTCTTCGGGTTCCTGCTGCAACAGGGATTCGAATCGCTCGATCTCCGACTGCGCCTGATCCAGTTCACCCGTCATGGTTAACATGACAATCCGATTGTTCGCAATGGCTGTGACCAGGTCGCCCTGATTGCCGGCATATACCAGATTCGCCTCTGCCATCGTCAATGCCGAAAGTGCCTCTTGTACAAGTCCCATGGCAAAACAATATCCGCTGTGCGCCACGTATAACCCGGACAACCGATGAAACAGCCGCTGATCATAAACATGGCGCATCGTGAGATCGAATACCTGCTTGGCCTCTTCATACTGTTTGACCTGGATGTAGGCTTCCATCTTGATATTTTGCACAGACAGCCAGAATTCACTTCCAGGAGGGGCCAATTCACTGAGCCTGGTTGCATGCGTTAACACATCCACGTAAGCAAGCTTGGAACGATAGTATTGCACTTTGTAAAATAATAACGCCTTTACTAACGGACGCGGCAAATCAACATCGTCAGGCCGGCCGTATTTCTCCAGGTAAAAATTTAAATAGGACGTATGTATATATTCATGAACTGCTGCATCATTTAGTTGCTGATAATAAACTGCCTTCATTAAGGCCGTGGTTAGCTCTACAGTCAGCGTATCATCCCGATCTTCTAGTGCGTGAACCGTTTCTTCGGATATCTGGGAAGCTGGTACTGACATTTGTTCAAAAATGGCCTCTGCCCGCCCCAGTGTTTCCTCATCTTGTGCAGCAGCATTTAACAGATAGGAAGAATTAACGCCAAGGCGTGACGCAATAGCCTCTGCCAGATCTTCAGGGAGTGGATAACGATCGGCTAGAATATTGGCGAAATGAGCCTGCGTGACCAGACCTTCCACGAGATCTTTGCGGGAGATTTGCTTTCTTTTGCTCAGAAATTCAATTCGTTCCTTCAGCATGGCTATTCCTCCTTTCGGGATAAAGGCGAACGCTTCGCTTCTCCAGATCCGTTCTGTCCTCCCCGTTATCATGTAAATGTTTAGTTCAAATTATATAATATCATCCCGGATGCAGAGCCGGATACCGTCTTTTGGCCAAATCCATCGAAACGGTTTCCGTTTCGGAAGCAATTGTTTTACAATAAGGAGGCATGTACTAGAGCAAGATTCATTAATGATGAACAAGAGTTGACGATGAAAGGATGCAAATGAATGATTATTAAACCAAGAACACGTGGTTTTATTTGTACAACTTCCCATCCGGTAGGCTGTGCCGCACAAGTACAGGAACAAATTGATTATGTAAAATCCCAACCAAAATTGAATGGACCCCGTAATGTACTCGTCATCGGAGCTTCTACTGGATATGGACTCGCTTCTCGCGTCGTATCCGCATTTGGTGCTGGAGCCAATACCATCGGCATTTACCGCCCAAGCAGCTCCACTGAAAAACGTACGGCTTCAGCAGGCTGGTACAACTCCGCTGCATTTGAGAAAGCTGCCGAAGAAGCAGGATTGAAATCATACAGCATTACGGGTGATGCCTTTGCCAACGAAACCAGAGAAAAGACTGTGGAGCTGATTCGCAGTGAACTCGGTCAGGTTGATTTGGTTGTTTACAGCGTAGCGTCAGCACGCCGTACCGATCCGAATACTGGTGAAGTATTCAACTCCGTGCTCAAACCGATTGGACAATCGTACACGAACAAAACAGTCAATTTCCATACGGGAGAAGTGACGTCTGTTACGATTGATCCGGCAACCGATGAAGAAATTCGCCAGACCGTCGCCGTAATGGGCGGAGATGACTGGGAACTGTGGATGGATGCCTTGCAGCAAGGCGGCGTTCTCGCGGACAATGCAACAACCATTGCTTTTTCTTATATCGGTCCTGAACTTACACATGCGATCTATCGTGATGGATCCATCGGTCAGGCCAAAAACCATCTGGAAGCGACAGCCCATAAGCTGAATGACCGTCTGAGTGCAAAGGGTGGACGTGCTTACCTCACCGTAGCCAAAGCGCTGGTGACCCAATCCAGCTCCGCAATTCCAGTGGTGCCTCTGTATATCTCTGCATTGTACAAAGTCATGAAGGAAAAAGGCTTGCATGAAGGCTGCATCGAGCAATTGCAACGCTTGTTCGCTGAACGCCTGTATGCAGGAGGAGAAGTTCCGACGGACAAAGCAGGGCGTATTCGTATCGATGATTGGGAGATGAGAGAGGACGTTCAGGAAGAAGTAGCGAAGCTTTGGAACGAGCTGACCACCGAAAACATCTATGATCTGTCCGATCTGGAAGGGTACCGTAAGGAGTTCTTCCAACTATTTGGTTTTGAAACCGACGGTGTGGATTATGAAGCAGATGTTGATCCAAACGTTGAAGTACCGCATCAGCGTTAATAGAAAACGAATGTTGCTGTGGGACTGGTGTAACAAACTTATTACAGGTCCGATCCAGCCTTAGGGGAGCGAGTTATCGCTCCCTTTTTGATGTCTACCGATTCTATAAGATGGACTTGAGCTGTTTTTTCAGTTCTTTCGGCACTGTCTTCTCTACCGTAATGGATCGCGCCCCGTGCATCGTTGCAAAGAAACGGAGTCCCTCCCGAAAGTCCGCAATCCATTCCTCTACTGGCGGAGCAGCCTCTTCCATTGATAATAACCGAACCGTTAACACGCCCGTTTTGCGATCAAGTCGCGGGTCCATGCGTCCAATCAGCCGATCTCCGTGAAGAATGGGCATGGCGTAATATCCGTAGGTTCGTTTCACCTCTGGTGTGTAAATCTCCCACTTATAATGGAAATCAAATAAATCCACAATTCGTTCCCGTCTCCACAGCAGGTTGTCCAGCGGAGGCAGGAATCGTACCGGACCTGATGGATCATAATGATCTTCTTCCCTTTCCATCTCACGCAACAAATCTTCATCTTCTGCACGGATGTAATACGGCGTCGCAACGTCCTCTACCTCCAGTGGGACCATGCGCCCAGCTGCGACACGTGCAGCCATCTCACTTCGGCGTTCAGCAGCGGTGGATTTCACCCAGCCTAACCGTGGATCCCGAGGGTCCACGACTCGATATGCATAAATGTACTTGTCCATCAAAGCTTGCCTCTGAGCCAACATATCGATCTCCGCAGTCATGGATTGGCCCTGCTCCAGCAGTCCGGATTCAGTAATATGAAAATAGCGTTCATTCCCCTGCCTTGCCACGACACGAATGGCAGCCGAATCCAGCAGCAGGTTTAACGCCAGCGTGGTATCCTTCGTTTTTGGTACATCCGCACTGTCCCAATATCCACTTACCCGTTCGACGCCACGGAAAGCTCTTGAAGGGAGCGGTCCCTCTTCTTCCAAACGCTTCAGCACATGCTGCACTGTACTCTCCAGCCCTTGCAGGGAAGGAGCCAGACGCTCCCGTAATCGGGCACGTACAGGTTCAAACAGAGCATAATCCTCCATCGGAATGACACATGCGGCATTGGCAAAATATTCAAATACTTTATGTTCACTTAGCAAGGTATGTAAATACTCAGAGGTATAGCCCGGATCACGAGCACCCAGCACCAAATGCTGATTTCCGGTTACGGCAGCGACAGGATCAATCTGTACGCAGCCAAGGGAGCGAATTAACTGCATCACCTGCTCAGGTCCTGAAGGCAAGGTAGCAGCGGGCCAACGTCCCAATAAAGATTGCGTCTGCAGCAAGAAACGCCGAACGATTTTTTTATTCATACGAAACGCTGTTGTCATATGTACAATTCTTCCCTTCATCGAAGATAGGAGGATGTATAGCTATAATGATCCAATTCAAAAGAGATACATTGATTTTAACAGTCCAAGGGATGTCTTACCAATTGAAGGAAGAGTTATTTTAAAAATGTTGATGCTTATGCAACATTCCGCACATCGTAGACAAAATAAAAAGAAGCACCACCATCCTGGGTCCGCTTCTTGTGTTTGACCTTTTGCAATTTTTCCTGCTTCGTGGGCATGATTCGAACATGCTGGGATAACGCTCCATAATCTCCGTTTACTCTCCGACTTTGCTCCGGACACCATTGTCCCGACCGCTCTGCTTTGCGCAATGCTTTTTGCGTTTGTGTACGTGCCATAAATTGAACACACTCCCTTGGTTGGTATGCCCTCAATATATCATGTGCAAGCAGACAAGTGAAGGTGCTATACGTGGACTTAAAGCCGTTCATTCACAAATGAGGAACTTTTTTACGCCGTGATTGCCATGTTTCCACAGGTTCCTGATCGTCTTCCTCAATCAATTCCAGTGCTTCCTCCATTCTTCTGGATTTAAACAGCATGATCAGATCCAACAGATCTTCCCGGTCCAGCAGCTTCACCCCGTTGACTGCTGCCAGCGTCCGGCATGCTTCCGTATATCTGCCTGAGGTGAGCACGATGGATCGATCTGCCTCATAATAACGCATGGACGTGTATATTTCCTGAACAGCGCTGAGTCCAACCGGATGATTGGCTCCGTACCGCTTGGCCTGAATGACATTACGTCTGCCTGCTCTATCCACAAATACAAGATCCGCACCAAAATCACGGCTGCTTGTGGTCTTATGCACTTTGGCATAGCCGAGTTGTTGGAATAAATGATACAGATACAGCTCAAATTCCGATCCATCCTGCATTTTATCGATATCCTTAATCGTAATCTTACGTGGATTAGCCTCGCTTCTTATACGTTGCCCCCGCCGAATCACACGTCGAATGATCCAGGCGATAAGCAGCAGAAGGACAATGATGCCTATGCCCACAGTGGTCATATTTTCATTCCAGTTCATGTCTGTTCTCCTTGTCGTTCCTCTAATCTGACAGGCTTGTAACCCTGTTAGCCCTCGTCACCCGACTAAATATATCAGACTTCTCTCGCAACAGAAAGAAGATGAATTCCCTGTAACCCTCTAATTTCACCAAACAACAATAATAGTACATCTCAATTGTAAAAGGTTACAGACACGCTGGTTGAATTTCACATGTATGAAATGGTAGAATTCAACAATCGGTTCTATTTTGAATCGAAGAAAGGTGGTTTATAACTTGCATACATCCAACAAACGAAAGTCCAAAACATGGGCTGCGCTTCTTCTCAGTGGCACGCTCCTCTTCAGCCTGCATACACCAAGCTACGCGGCGGCAGAGCAAAGTACACCATTGCCCAAACCTGCATGGACATCATCTTCACTGTCACTCACACAAGTGAATACGGAAAAAGACGTTATCGTCAACGAAGTGAACGCAGTACCTGCAAAAAATCTGGTTTATGTGCATTCTTCCCAGCCCGTGACCAAAACAAGCAGCAATACCAAGCTGGACTGGCAGCTGGATTCGCTTCAGGCACTGGATGCCACAACTGGACAATTGAAATGGAATGTTATTTTCCATGAGAAAAGCGGGCCTTATACAACCTACTCCAATTCACTATATACCAGCAACGGCACAGCCTATGTATATATGGAATATTCGGATGGAACCAAGAAAGTTTACTCGTACAACACTTCCGGCAAAACCAACTGGGTCAAAAACGTGAGTAATTCAGCATCCATGTACCTTCTGGACGACGATACGTTATTGATCGCTTCGAGCCCTGGTGTTCAATCGAACGGTTCCGTTCGTTCAGCCATCTCGCTGTATGACAAAAAAGGAAAACTGATTACGGAAAAAACAATCAACGGTGCTGTACTCAAAGCAGGCAGTGATCGAATCGTAGTGGATGCCAGCAAACAAACCAAAGTCGGCAGCTTCTGGCAGCCTGCCGCTAATCCCAAAGTCGAGATTTACGATCGTACGCTGAATCGTCTTTCCTTCTATCAGTTCCCGAGCAATGCCAACACCCTCGGAGACGGTGGCGGTGAATCGCTGGCCATTCTGGAGGATGGCTCCGTGATCATGCGCGCCAATTTTGCGAATACAGGCAACAAGCTGATGGGCTTTGGCACCGATGGCAAACTGGCCTGGGGCCGTGCTATTGCAGGTGATGCCTATGTTCAGACCGCAGGCAGCAGTTATACCCTGTTTACAGGCCAAAAGCTGGAACTGTACACCATGAAAGGCAAAGTGACTGAACGTACTTTCAAGGAAGAGCAGCCTATTCTCATGCAGGTTGATCGTACACAGGACGGGCAGTACAAACTTGATTTCGCTAAAAAGGGTTATATACTCGATCCGCAAACATTGGATACGGTTCATGAATATACCTTTGCATCCTCTCCTGGATTGCTCGATGGATATTCAACGTACAACGATCATATTATTTATCAGATTAATGACGATGCATTGTCCAAGTATGGATTGAAGACAGGCTCAGCTAAATAGTAAATGGAGCGCTCTGGTTGACCGACTAACGGTTAACAGGGCGCTCTGTTATTTCACACAACTATGTAGAGTCGAGTCCCCCATCGTTTATCCTCTCTGGTCTAACTGTTATAATAGTATCGTTACCTTTTTCATTTATTCTTGGTTGACCCAAAGGAGCGAGTCCTCCCATGATCATTCAATTCATTCGATACAGATAACTTGGGGCATAACCTAAACCTCTTTTTTTCAAAATGTACAACAGAGGTTTATTTGTTATGCCCTTTTCTTCAGTTATCCAGATCTGAATGAATGGGGTGCTATTCCATGTCAATCCAACGCAGAGAACGTAGTGCTGCGCTTATTTATCCATACATCCATATGCTGAAATGTCCCATCTGTCATGGCTCAATGACAACGATTAGTCCACACAGTATTCAATGTATGTCCCGACATACGTTTGATTTGGCCAAACAAGGTTATATCAATTTCATGACACGTTTTTTCAAGGGCAACTATGACAAACGTTTATTTACGGCCAAAAGGGATATTTTATCTCAAACCGAGATCTATACGCCTCTGACCGATATTATTCGCAATTACATCGAAGGGTACTGCCATAGTAGGAGTCAGCCCTTGCATATTCTGGACGCAGGTGCAGGAGAGGGATCTCTCTTGCAGCAGATCACGCAGAATACTCCAGCTGTGGGCTGGGGGATCGACATCGCCAAAGAGGGCATTGCCATGGCTTCTTCTGCCTACGACCAGCAAATCTGGTTTGTTGGTGATCTTGCTTGTAGTCCCTTTGCAGAGGAACAACTGGACGTGATCCTGAATATCCTCTCCCCTTCGAATTATGAAGAGTTCGGGCGAGTGATGAAAAAGGATGGCTGGATCATCAAAGTGATTCCTCGGGACCAATATCTAATGGAAATGAGAGAGCTTTTGTTTCGGGGCCGATCTCATCAGCCAGA
This sequence comes from Paenibacillus sp. FSL K6-0108, assembly GCF_045040695.1. Lineage (NCBI taxonomy): Bacteria > Bacillati > Bacillota > Bacilli > Caryophanales > Paenibacillaceae > Paenibacillus > Paenibacillus sp. FSL K6-0108. Next base: position 5,895,964 of record NZ_CP150288.1, read on the forward strand.
CGGTAGAGAGCGGGTATTATACCGATTTGCCCAGCATCATCATCTCGTAGACTGCATTCCGCTAACATACACTCTGCCTGTTACGAAGGTCATGCTGGATTCACTCATTCATATGACACCACTCTCCTGGCATGGGAAGGAATCAGCCATAACCAGCGTTCAAGAGTCCTTGTCGCAGATTACAATTGACTTGGAAATACTGGTGGGAAACCGAAGATCAGTTCTGTAACCTCTGAGGTAGCATTCTCTTAAGCGTTGAATCAAAAAGCCGGGAAAGTTCCTGTTGGAACTCTCCCGGCTTCTTCAATGTGCCCTCATGTGAATTGTGTGAGCGGGTCTAATATAACAGAATTACTTTTTCCAGTTCTCTTCAATAAATTCGTCCCGTCCGGAAATGGCACGGTCTTCTTTATAATGCTTCTCATTTTTCTTATGGTAATCCTGATGATAATCTTCTGCCGGATAGAATACAACTGCATCCCGAATCTCCGTCACAATCGGTTGATTGAATCGCCCACTTGCTGCCAGCTCCTGCTTGGACTGTTCAGCGAGTTCACGCTGACGTTCGTTATGGACAAAGATCGCTGTCCGGTACTGGCTCCCGCGATCCTGAAATTGCCCTCCGTCATCGGTTGGGTCTGTCTGAGGCCAGTATAGCTCCAGCAGACGTTCATACGGAAATACCTCTGGATCAAATGTAATTTCAACAACCTCGACATGACCGGTCTCCCCGGTTTTGACCTGCTCATATGTTGGATTATCGACGTGACCGCCGGTATAGCCAGATACAATACCATGAATGCCTGGCTGCTCTTCAAATGGTGTAACCATACACCAGAAGCATCCACCGGCAAATGTAGCCTTTTCCATGCATACTCATCCCTTTCTTATATACCTATATCTTAAAACAAAAAGAGGTTGATGGAAAGCCACGTCTGTGGACTTCCATCAACCTCTTCAGAAGCATCTGTTATATTAACAGTTATTCAAACTGCTTGTTGACGCATCACTGTAAATTCAAGAGATGTTGAATTCGTTACCCGCGGCTGCGACCCATAGAACGGAAGATCAAGCTCACGATCGCTACAAGTACGATGGCACCGATTAATGCTGGTACAATGTAGAATCCGCCCATTTCTGGACCCATGTCTCCCAGAATCACTCCGCCTAACCATCCGCCGATAAAACCGGCAATGATGTTACCGATAACGCCGCCGGGAATGTCACGACCAACAATCAGACCTGCCAACCATCCAATGATACCACCGATAATTAATGACCATAACCAACCCATATCATTCACCTCTAATTAAAGTTTTTGTTGTTGTCTGTCTACTATTAACCGCTACAGAAGCATTTAAACAATTAGCATGAAAATTGTTGTATATTACCTTTTGTTCATATGCCCTTCCCTCTGTTCAACAGCCTATAACAAGGAATTATAAACAGAGTGCGTCACTTCCGGGCATCTTACACAGTTCAAGACTGCGTTATGTACCTCCCGAAAGTCATTGTATGTTGATTCAGACAGCCTTAGTATAACCAATTGAGGTGAGAATATTTTTAGGTCTATTTTAAAAATTTGTCGTTCAGCAAAGCAGCCGTTCCGGTTACGAATCGTTCTTACGATCGCTGTTATCCCCGGATTTTTTTGCATTCCCTTTATAGAAGGGAAAATCCGTTGATAAAGGCGCACGCTTCGCTTCTTCAGAATCGATTTCGTAACCTCCACTACATTATCCTTATCTGTCCAAAAATTTTTTAAATCCTAAAAATGATTTAGATATTAATAAAAACCTGCACGACCCTTGCCTGGCTGGGTCAGCCAGTTGTGTTTATGACTCTTGTCCAGTTCTCCTCGCATCGCCTGAATAATCCGCACAATGTCCGTCTTTCCATTCTGGTGCCATTCCAGCGCTGCACTGACATATAGCTCTCCAAGCTGGGCAAGAGAGAAGGTATCCGTTAATCGTGCAGCTTCAAACGTGCCTTCTTCCCCTGCAAAGACAGCAAAGCCTCGTTGGTTTAAATATTGCAGGCGCAGCCCTTCGTCCGGTAGTGGTATTTCATAAGCCCGATCAAACCGTCCGGCACGGTTCATAAGCCCCGGATCTATCTTCTCCGGATAATTCGTTGTGCCAATGAGGAAAATGCCTTCTTTGGACGTTGCCCCATCCAATGTATTCAGGAAAAAGGAACGAACTTCATCCGGCATGGAATCGATATCCTCAATAATCAGCACCATTGGGGCCAATCGTTTGGCTGCTTCAAACACTTCACGCACCGATTCACTGTTTGTGTATTCGGTAATTTGCCAGTAGGCCGCAGGCCCCGGAATGCTCCCGGCAATCGATTTTACAAGGGTAGTCTTGCCGTTCCCGGGATGACCGTAGAGCAGAATTCCACGCTTATACGGAATATTGTACTCTCGATAAAAGGAGCGATCCGCCTCAAAAAACTGGTCCAACGAACGGAAGATATCCTGTTTAATTTGCGGGGAAAGCACGACCTCATCTCTCCCCACAGAGCGGGTAATAGATTCGACATGACGGTCACTGCCATTGCGGGCATCCGTGTACACCGTTACCTTTTTCATATTTTGCTGCCGTTCCCGTTCTCTCACACTGCCCAAAAACTGCTTCAATTCCACTTCTCCTGTAGCAAAAACGAAATCTTCATTGTAGATCCCATTCTCCCGAAAGAATGGAATCCGGACGAGAGCCACGCCCCACTGGGGATAGGCAAAAACATTGTTGCGAATCGAATAATGCACACCATAGGTTGGTGCATCGCCATCATCTTCATAGTGCAGAGTACGCATCTCCAGATCTTCGAAAATCCGGGCAACCAATTCCACTTCCGTGCTGTTGCTTTGCAGATCTTCTTTTAGCAGATCCCAGTATTCACTGTTCGGATCATCGCTGGCATAGAGTTCATAACGAACGCCGTATCGATTGCCAAGCACTTCAATGATGCCCCGAATCAAGCGGGCATATATGGCATAGCCTTCGTTTCGGATTTGACTGTCTAGTTGCTCTTCATAAGAATAGATGACTCTATCATGATTCAATTGTTCTTTCTCTATCGTCATTACTTAGCTCCCTTCACAGCGGCAAGTGGCTTACATTTGGCTACAACTTGAGCCAGACCTGCGCCGGTAACACTATCAATAATTTCATCGACATTTTTATACGCTTGCGGTGATTCATCAATAATTGATTCAAGTGAACGCTGGTTCACCACAATCTCGTCTTCAGTTCCCACGCCAAGCGCAGAGGCAAAGTCCTCTATGGTAACCAGGCGCTTCGTTGCTGTCCGCGAACGAATACGTCCTGCTCCATGACAGATCGAATAATAGTTATCCTTCCCCTCGGGTTGACCTACCATGATATACGAAGCAGTCCCCATTGAACCGGGAATAAGCGCGGGATGACCTGTTGCTAGGTATGGCTTTGGATTATCGGAATGACCTGCAGGCAATGCACGAGTAGCTCCTTTACGGTGTACAAAGACGGAACCCTGATCCTCATGTGATTCCTCCCAGGCATAGTTGTGCATCAGATCATAGAGGGTGCGGAATTCACATTTTGGACCAAACACATCCCGAAAAGCTTCGCGAATTGCATATGCAATCAGATGGCGATTCACTACGGCATAATTCAACGCAGAATACATCATATTGACGTAATGGCGACCTTCCGCATGTTCGAGCGGAGCAAAAACCAGTCTTGGATCGGATGTTCCCACACCATTTCGCTGCATCACTTTAGCGATCGCCGTTGAACTGGTTTGGCTTACATACCCGCCCCAGGCACGGGAACCGGAATGAATCATGACAACAATTTGGCCATCATACAGACCCCAGGCTTCCGCAATCTCCCGGTTTTCCTCGGCAATCTCAATCGCTTGAATCTCGGCAAAATGATTGCCTCCGCCCAAAGTTCCCAACTGGCGATGAGCCCGATGCCAAGTCATATCCGGTACCAGATTCAACACTTCCTCATCAAAGGCAAACTTACTGCTCTCTACATGAGTGATGGAAGTTGATTTCTTCGGTGTATAGCTGTCCGGGATATATTTTTTGGGTAGGCCATGCAGGCCTTTGCGCACAATATGCTCCAAACGAATATCCGAGTAATGACCGCGCTGATTTGCCTCCATCGGCAGCACTTTCTCAATGGCTTTCACGATTTTACGGCGCAGCTTCACATCTTTCAGATCGTCCTTGTGCAAGTTGGTCATATGCACTCGCATACCGCAGCCGATATCACTGCCTACAATCGATGGGGATACATATCCACTCTTGGCATCCCATACCGCTGTTGTGCCGATACAGGTGCCTACACCGACATGCACGTCAGGCGTATAGCTCATGTAGGAAATACCGGGAATTTGAAGATTGTTATTTGCCATCTCGAACACTTTATAATCCAACGAGGAGAACAGTTGTTGTGCCGCATATACTGTTAAGTCCCCGGCAGGCAATTTGACTTCATGTCGATAGCCATCTGTGAGTTCATTTTGACTCATAAATAAATTAGGTTGTGTATTCATAAATGTTTATTATTCCTTCCTGTACGTTCAGCTAATTCGGTTCATTTCAAAAGTTGGACCTAAGTTCTTCCAAATTCATATTCATTTTCATATTCATATTCAATACAACAAAAAAAGAAGCCGCGGACAGTTCGCCCGTGACTTCTTCATGACAATAACGTAAAACAAAAGCAACATAAACATGCCGCATCTGTTCTCCATTGCTATATACGCCGAGAGTAGCATATCGATTAATCATGTTCCAAGGTAAACGATCGATATGCATCTTCCCCTATGTCGCCCGCATGAGGCCAAAGAGACGATGAACTGGATATACAATTGTGTCTGTGCTATGGAGTGTCATTGTGAATTTCAAATCGTAACCAACCATCATGTCTCTCGGCCTCCCTTCATTAATATTACGTTTATATTAAGCGGACTCGTTTCGATGTGTCAACCCTTTTCTTGGAAAATACCCTGTTTGCATATGCATTAGTTTTAATATCGTGCCAATAACTTATATAAAAAAAGCAGGGCCTGTAAGGAACAGACCCTGTGTACTCATGCATATCATGATGTTAGATAACGATTATTGTTGTTATCTGTTTCGAGCGATTTGAATTTTATTTTTTTATTTCCCTGCTTGTTTTTCCAGCTCTTCCACCGGATTTTCATCTTCTTTCTCAGGCACCTTGGAAGACAGGAACCAACCACAGACGGCAATCGTAATCAGCACAATGTAAAATCCAAATTTCCAAATTTTATTTTCCGGGAAATGCTCATCCAGAACGCCCAAAGAAGGGTGTGCTAGTGTAATAACCGCCAACTTAACCCCAACCCAGCCGACGATAACGAAGGCTGCAACTTCAAGACCTGGACGAGAATGAAGCAGCTTAACGAAGAAGGAAGCCGCAAATCTCATGATGACAAGACCGATAAATCCGCCGAGGAAGATCACGATAAATTGTCCACCGTCAAGTCCGCCGATCGGAGGCAGACCACTTGGCGGCAAAGCAACAGCCAGCGCCACAGCTGCGAGGATGGAATCGACCGCGAACGCGATATCCGCCACTTCTACCTTGAATACAGTCATCCAGAACCCGGATTGTTTTTTGGGTTTTTTAGGCGCTGTATCAGCCGCTTCATCTGTTTTGTTTCGGCTACCCATAACCTTCTTGATAATGTGGTTAATCGAGATGTACAAGAGATACAGGGCCCCAATCGCTTGAACCTGCCATACATCCACCAGGAAAGAGATCAGGAACAACGAACCCAATCGGAAAATGAACGCACCCATTAACCCATAAAATAACGCTTTTTTGCGTTTATCATCAGGTAGGTGTTTAACCATAATCGCGAGAACTAATGCATTATCCGCTGCAAGCAATCCTTCCAAGACTACTAATACGACGAGAACCCACCCATACTCCAATAATAATGACAAATCCAAAACTGATTCCTCCTTAGTATCCTTATGATGTACAAAAAAAAGGACCTTTACCATTACTGGTAAGGTCCTTTTTATCCACAAAAAGAGACCTTTACCCAGTATGAAAACTTGGTAAAGGTCTCGCTAACAACAAAATTGCTGCCAATAAAGCCGGGGATGGAATCCCGAACTGACGACTTTACTGTGAAAGCTACTCCCCTTTAACATCAGGAATATTTAGTTTTAAGTTGAAACGGGTTCAATAACTGTTTTCATCATATTCATAACGGTAATCAAAGTCAAGCTTTATTTGACTGGCTATGGATCAGCTTGCGGAAGACCAGCAGATCATAGATAAAATTGCCCAGTGGGATAAAGGAGACAAAAAACAACACAATTGGACGCCGTAAACGCCATTTTTGCGTGGTATAAAGACTCACCATAAATAATAAATACATCAGAAATAAAAAGCCATAAATGTTGCCAAACCACGTGACTGCCTGAGGCATGATGCCAGAATCCCGCAATGGAAAAGCAACAAATAACAGCAGCAAATATGAAAGCCCCTGCAACCACAACAACAGTCGAAAGCGGCCGAATGTTGAATGTAACATTTTTTTCCTCCTGCTTCTAAATACGCGCAACAAATTTACTGCACCTCGTACAGTATATCACAAAAACGAAAATCACCCTTGTTCCACAGGAGCCAAATTCATCCTATGCACATAAGATATATGACCAAGATTGCTGCGAATATGGACAAGGAGGAGCCTGTTAATGAAAATAGCCCTGATCGCACCGGAAAAATTGCCAGTCCCAGGGAACGGATCAGTCGAAATCTGCATTTTGGGCATTGCTCGTGAACTTGCACTCCGGCACCAGGTGACGATCATAAGCCGTCAGATGCCCGACCTTGCCATTACAGAGCAAATAGATGGCATTACCATCCGTCGTATGCCAGCAACCAACCCCACCGAGTATACAAAGGCAGTGATTCGATTTCTGAAAATTCAACCTTTCGACCTTATCCAGGTAGACAACCGACCACATAGTATGGCTGCAATTAAACGCGCTTTTCCTTTGCTGCCCGTGGTACTCTATCTTCACTCATTAACCTTTGCACAACCCGGGCCTGCAAGATTAGCACTCTTAAAAAAAGCCAATTGGATTGCCGTTAACAGTCGATCCCTCAGGCAAAGGCTGGGTCGACGATTCCCATCCCTGAAAGGACGGATGGGTGTTGTGCCACTTGGCGCAGACTTAAGCCGCTTTTTGCCTGCAATAAAAGGAGAGAAGCAGCTTCTGCGGAAACAGTTCGGTATTACAGAGCCATTCGTCATTCTGTATGTGGGCCGACTGATTCCCGGGAAAGGTGTGGATGTACTTATTCGGTCCGTAGCTATTCTTCAACAACAGGTAACTGTGCAGCTGATCATTGCAGGGAAAGGACCTCCAGTATATGTCCGCAAACTGCGGCAGCTTGCCCGGAAATTAAAGGTTAATGCAGCCTTTCGAGGTCAGATCTCCCATGAACGCATTGACCGTTTGTACCGGGCTGCGGACTGCCTGGTATGCCCTTCCCAAGAACATGAAGCCTTCGGACTGGTTAACGTTGAAGCTATGGCTTCGGGAATCCCTGTCATCGCTTCAGACAATGGAGGCATTCGTGAAATCATTGAATCCGGGAGTAATGGATACCTAGTGAGACAGTATCGCAACCCCCGAAGTTTCGCTGCTTACCTGTATAAACTGGCAGACAATCCTTCTCTCGCCCGTTCTCTTGGAGAAGCTGGTCGTGCCAGTGCTGTGGAACATTTCAGTTGGGTCCAGACAGCCCTACATCTTGAAGCAGCCTACACAAGACTTATCCGCGAATAAATCCTGTTATACCCTTGCGTCGGTCAGGCTTTTTCACGCGACTGCCAATCTGCAATAAAGTTCTCCATATGTGGAACAGGAACATACAACATCTCAATTAATTCCACAATAATCATATCTTTCATGGTAAATCTCACTTTAGCGCAGGTCTGTTGGCGGAAAGCATCATAAATTCCTGAGCCTGTCCAGCAGCCGTGAGGAGCGAGCAGCGGATTATTAACAATATATCCCACTGTTCCAATGGGGGGCACCACTACCTTGATGGCTTGGGGGTCTACCCGATTATCGGGGTCCTTGACCAGAAACAGGGTATCGCCTACGTTTAAAGCTTCCACACCATGAAAATTTTCCATTCCATACATGGCAACAAATAATTTGGTACTCATCACAAAATCTCCTTTTACACATTTATTAATTTAGAAAGGTTGAAATTATTGATCTTCCTCATAATGCTTCATCCATTCTATGAGTTGTTTACGAATTTCTTTACGATATTCGCGGGGTTCAAGGACCTCCGCTTCGGGGCCAAATTGATATAACCATTTGAGGAATTCACGACTACTGTTCAGCGTTACTTCAAATAACAATCCGCCATCAGGCAAATCCGTCATTCGTGGGCGAACAAACATCTCTTCTTCTTTTATGTAGGGGGCCACTTTCTCAGTGAATCTTACTTTGAAATGGATAAGTTGATCCCCACGATCAATGGACCATGTGTTTTTCATGAATTGCGTTATGTTGAAATCACCCATAACAAAACGGGTATTGGTCTGTATAACGTCCAGAAAGCGACTGATCCGAAACAAACGGACTTTCTTCAGCAAGTGACAATAACCAATCAGGTAGAAACGCTGATCGCGCGGAATGAGGTAATAGGGGTCAATGTCCCGAACCGTTATTTCATTTTTCGTAAGTGTGTGATATTGGGTTCGAATCGTTTGTTGATCCAGAATGGCTTCAATCACTGGAATAAGCAAATTGGGATACTTCCCTTCTTCCCGGTATGCAGGTGTGCCCATACGAATAATACCTGCGATATTTTCTACAATGTCACTATTTCTCGATTTCATTTTGGTATGGGCTGTCATTACCTTGTCAAAGGCTGAATCGAATTCAGCCGGGAGCTGCGAAGTATCCACCACGGATGGAAGCATGGAGAACACCATCGCTTCCTGTTCGGTAAAATCCAGAGGATACATGGCAAATTCACCAATGAATCGATACCCTTTGCCATAACCTTCATTCATGATAGGGGCAACCCTGTCCAAAATTCGGAGATCGCGATAGATCGTGCGCACAGTTGTACCGCATTTCAACGCCAATTCTTTGGCGGAAATTCCGGGATTCGCTTGTATAGCCTGAAGTATACGCAGAAGACGAATTAATTTCTCTGTCATGTAGTTTCTCCCCTTCGATATTTTATCGGCAAGGAAAACTAGTTCCTTTAGTCCGGTACTAAATCTTTAGTCCCAAACTTTTTTTCGCAATTTCACCTTATGTATATAGTTCAATCGCACTTATTCAGCTTATTAAATATACATTCTCTTACTTGCTTGCGTAAAATATTAACCACAAGTCCTTATACCTACGCCTGATAGCCTATTGGGAATTCAAAAAAATCAAAAAAATCTTGTCTCTTTAATCAGAGACAAGACTTTTCCATTTGTTTAATTGTGCATCTGCGATAATTGAGTCAGTACATTGACCATATGGTCGCATAGATCAGGAATATCTCCCATCTGATCTTCATTTACATTGCGGTCAAAATGTACTTCAGCTGTGATAGAATAAGTTGCTGGCTGATCTTCAAAGATATAATGAATATGCTGCAACTTTCGTTGTTCCGGCCAGCTTTGTTGTAATATGGAGCTGATGGAAGGGCATTGAACCTCAGGATCATTAACTACCAGCCTGAATCGCAGTCGCAGACGGCAGCCCGATGAACTTCCTGGTGTCTCCATAATCTCAGCCGCGAGATCCTCAAGCGATGTGCTCAGTACCACTTCACCTGTCACGTCAGGGCAATCTCTCAGGCTGAATTGCAGCACGAACTCTCTGGACATACGAGCCATCTCAAGTTGATCCTTCCGATCCGTTATGGAGATAAGTTCATCCAAATTATCCAGATCATACAGGTGATTTTCGAAACCTACTTTTAAATTGTCATAAATCGTCGGATCAAACATGATGTGAAACCTGCTTTCTTGTTCAAATTATACCCGATTGCTCGGCTTCTCTACGGTTAAACGGCTTCCACTTCTATCGAAGTAAATGGTTTACTTCGAAATCATAGTATACTGTAACGCTGTTCCACGCAAACAGACCCTCGTCAGCATCCTAATCAACCATAACCATGTGGCAATATGTCATGAGTCAAAACGGCATTCGTTATCGCGCATCTTCTCCAATTCCAAGTTTGGCCCTTTCCAACATAAAAAAAGCCCGGTCATCACGACCGGGCTTGGTTAAGGTTCAGATTATTTGATATCTGACTCCTATTCTTCTTTGGCTGGTTCTTCTGATGCTGCCGGTTCCGCTTCATCAGCAGAAGCCGTAGGCTCTTCCTCAGCCGCTTGTGGCGGCATCACGGAAGCGATGATGGAATCGCCTGGAGTCACCAGAGTCAGACCTTTATCCAACTTGATATCTGCGGCTGTCAAACGATCACCAATTTCCAGTCCGCTGACATCCACCTCAATAGAGGTTGGCAGATCAGCCGGAAGTCCTTCGACCTCCAGTTGAGTTTCCTGTGTCTGGAACACACCGCCTGCCTTGGAGCCGGCTGCGGTACCTTGGAAGTCGATGGATACACTAACGCTGATCGGCTTGTTCTTCGAAATTTGCAGGAAGTCCACGTGCAGCAGACGCCCATTGCGTTCCTGCTGATCCTTGATCAGCACTGGAACCGTTTTGCCACCCTCCAGATTGAGGTTGAACATCTCGGAACGACCTGTGCGTGCTACTTTCAGCATTTCTTTTTCATCTACATGTATCGCGGCACCTTCCAATCCCGGGCCATAAACGACAGCCGGAACTCGTCCGCCTTGTCTTAACAGGCGCAAAGCTGCACCTTTCTTTTCAGTTCTTGGTGTTGCCGTAAGTTGAGCCATTTTTCCGTTGGATTTCATGATTGAACATCCTCCTTCAAGGGATCCTTACTTCATATTTGTTAGAAGCCATAAGCTTCTATCCTAGACCAGAATGGCCTTTTCATGCGTGGCCGAATCTGGGGCCATATCTATATTTACCCCAATGAATGACCATCTCAAACACTAACTTGTACAGTTTTTTTTATTTTCCGGGTGAAGTGGATCTTTTTGATAAATAAAAAAGCAGCCGGAATACCCTCCGACCGCTTGTTAAGCATATATTTTAAACCAATTGTATGAACGTTATAACCTGGCCAGTTATGCGCTGTTACGATCATCCTCGTCATCACTTTCACGGATAACCTGCATCTGATCTGACCCACTTTGAACGATGATCTGCACATCTCCGTCTTCAGGACCGATATCAACATAACGATCTCCACAGGTATCTTTGGCTTCCCATTCATTAAGCCGAATAATTAAGCCCAGATGATGCAGTCCTGCAGCCACCCGAAAACGTGCTTCGGCTGCTTTGCCCACACGCTCAAGCGGGACAGCTCCATCTTCCATGCCTGTGCCCCACACCCAGACATCCCATCCCTCATAACGCTGATCTTCCCGTTCATATCGGAGCGTGACAATTCGCGAAACAGGTTTATGAATTTTGATATGGAATGACGCCTGAATCCCTCCAGCCTCCGCGATAATCTGGGTGGACCCGGGTGTTAGAGCGCGAACAATTCCTGCTGTACTGACTGCTGCATGATCGGGATGAGACGAACTCCACCGTATATTCATCCCTTGCAAAGGCTGGCCAAACTGATCCAGAACCAAAGCGCGGAATCGACTGACACGTGTGGAGTACATCACGGATTCCCCAACAATTTCAATACGCTCCGGATGGAGGTGGTCCACCTGCAGCGCACACTCTGCGGTAATCGAGCCACAATGGACGCTAATCGTCGCTTCTCCAGTTGTTTCCCCCGTATGAATGATTCCATCGGATTGAATCGCAATCACGTGCGGATTCGAAGAGCTCCAAGTCACAGATGCATTCTCCACCACATTACCAAAACGGTCTCTCACCGATGCTCGCAAGCCAGCAATCTCTCCGACACTGTATACTAGACGCGGCGAATGAATCTCAATCACAGCCGGTTCAACACCGCCAGGATACTCCGTGTCATACAGTACCATCAATGACCACCGTTCTACCCTTGCAGTTCCGCTCACCGTCTCAATGCGGTCTGTACCTGCCTGATGGTCATTCACCACGATATGCCAGTCACCCTCCGGCAGACTCACTTTCTGCTGCTGACCCGTTCCGTTATATATCACCACAATCTGATTCCAGGTATCCTGATTCGCTCCGTGATCCAGTGTAAATGCAACCACATTTCCTTCTGCACGCATTATGCGAAGATGATTTCGTACCTGCTCGGCGTTAATCATGCGAAAGGCCGGATGTGTGCGGCGTAGATGAATCAGACCGCGATAATAGTCAAATACAGGTCTGAATCGAGCTTTGTTAGCCCAAGTGATCGTATTTACGGCGTCCCCGCTGCGATAGCTATTGTGATCTCCTGCTTTGGATCTCAGCATTTCATCCCCTGCGTGGAGAAATGGAATTCCCTGCGAAGTAAGCAAAATTCCTGTTGAGAGCAAGGAACGACGGACCATTTCATTATCCAGTACATCATCCGAATTGACATAACGATAAGGGTCTGCCGCCTTAACTGCAGATTCCGCACTGCCTCCTTCCACAGGCTGTCCGTCCCTCCATACCGGGTAACCGAGATCATGCCTGAGGTACATCGTTGTTGCAATTTTGTCCCACAGGTTGAGATTATCATGTGCCGTTACATAATTGACGGATTCCACAGGTGAAGATGTGAAATCATCCAGCGCTCCGGCTACACCCATTGCAATTTCGTATTCCTTACCATCCGCTCCGGTAACAAAGCCTTTGCCGAAGCCGTCACTGTCCCCTTTGATGGCACTGCGAAAATGATCGTTAAATACGGAAAATCCCTGACCACGCTGTGTTCCTTTTAATGTTTTCCGTTCCAGAGGTGAATCTCCGCCTGTCCATGGCTCCCCGTAAATCAGAAAAGCCGAATCAATCTGTTCTCTCAGCTCGCGGGTCAATTCGTTCATCGTGTCCGTATCGATTAGACCCATAAGGTCAAAGCGAAATCCGTCCACATGATATTCCTCTGCCCAATACAGGAGGGAATCCAATATATATTTTCGCACCATTGGCCGTTCTGTAGCCAGCTCATTGCCTACACCGGAACCATTGCTCAGTGTTCCGTCCTCACGATAACGATAATAGTAACCCGGTACAATTCGTTCAAAAGGTCCATCATCCACACTATACGTATGGTTATATACCACATCAAGCACGACACGAATGCCTTGTCGATGCAAGGAATGAATGAGCGCCTTGAACTCCCTGATTCGAACCTCAGGGTCACGCGGGTTGGTCGCATAGGAACCTTCCGGCACGTTATAGTGCTGCGGATCATATCCCCAGTTGTATGGCATTCTTGCGTTCGAACCAGCGTCAATCGTCGCTGCCAGTTCATCAATGGTCTGATAATCCGCTACAGGCAGAAGATGCACATGCGTAATGCCAAGTTCGACAAGATGGTCTACCCCGATGGAGTTTCCGCCTCTGTCCGTCAATCCGGAAGCCGTAAATGCCAAATATTTGCCCTTATAAGGAATATCGGCATGGGGGTCGGAAGAGAAGTCACGCACATGTAATTCATATAGAACTGCATCTGCCGGACGCAGAAATACAGGCTTCACATCCTCTTCCCAATCCACCGGATCGGTTGTATCCAAGTCAATTATGGCTGTTCGCTGTCCATTCGCCGATACAGCACGAGCGTAAGGATCGGGTGCCACGGCAATATGCTGATCATCATGCGTAATGTGATACATATAATAATGTCCTGCCCAATCCCCTTCAAGCTGCGCACTCCATACTCCATCCGGGTCACGGGTCATCGACTGTTTCTGTCCGTCCTCATGTTCGGTTACTTTACCATTTGCATCGTAATGTCCCTCATCATCAAAAATGAGTACGGAAACCTGCTGTGCTGTAGGTGCCCACAGCTTGAATGTGCTTGCTGTACGCGTATATGTTAAGCCAAGATCGTTGCCTTCATAACGAAAAGATGTCCATTCCGGCATCGTTCCCACCGCCTTTATATCCATTGATTTCGTGTTGTCCCGATGTTACGGAGCGGGACGTCATTTGTCAACCCGGGGTTGTCTGTACTCAACATATCGGTTAAACAGAGGCTTTCAATTAGCATATTGAATATGATGCAAATCTTCTCGGCAATCGCTTTCAAGATACAGCATATGTAAACAATCGTCATAGATTGACAGCATTTGTACCTGTCCTGATGAAAAAAGAGGGAGAAAAGCAAATACCCTCTCTCCAAATTGGTGAAAGGGTACATGAGGTTCACTCACTTGCATAGATAACCGTCATGGATATAGGCGGAACGCTGACCTGACCATCCTTGGCTGTACGCAGCGTCTCGGTGGCGGCTTGCCCTTGCTCTACAACCACATTCCATGTACCTGAAGGAACGGAGGTTGTACGGGTTTCTTTGGAAGCATTATAGATAATGATTATCCGTCCCCATGAATCTCCGACAGCTGTTCCCGACAATTCATAGGCCAGCAACCCTTTTTCTTTTTCAAGCAATCGAACATGCTTCTCAATCTCTTCCTTGGTGCGAAGACGAAAGACCGGGTGCTCGCACCGAAGACGGATCAATCCACGATAGTAATCATAAACAGGCTTGAACGCCTGCTTTTGCTCCCACCGGATGGCGTTGACTGAATCCCCACTCTCATGACTATTGGCATCGCCATATTTGCTTCGCAGAAATTCATCTCCAGCCGCAATCAAAGGAACCCCCTGGGAAGTCAACACGATGCCATTAGCAAGCAGACAGCGCCGAACCGTTTCGTTCTCCAGTATGCGATCCGGGTCAACGTGCAAATATGGCTTCGCCTGCTGTACAGCCTCTTCCACGTTGGCACTGCCTTTCACACGCCCATCCTCGCTATAGGTGATAAATCCCAGCGTATCGTGCAATCCTTGTGTCTGGGCGACTTTGTCCCACAGGTTGAGATTATCATGTACAGTTACATAATTAATCGTCTCAGATGGGCCAGCGGTAAAATCGGTAATGGCTCCCCGTACACCTGTCCATATATCGTCTTCCTTACCCTCCGCTCCTGTAGCAAATCCGGTTCCCGTTCCATCGCTATCACCTTTGATCGTTCCACGGAAATTATCGTTAAATACAGCAAATCCAGCTTCGCGCTGCGATCCTTTAAGTGTCATTTGATCTCCAAGTGGTGATTCCAGCGCCCCCCAAGGTTCACCGTATAAGAGGATAGACGGAGAGACCTCGGCATGCAGCTCTGCTGCGAGCTCTTTCATCGTTGTCGTATCGATCAGACCCATCAGGTCAAAACGAAACCCGTCCACATGGTATTCTTCTGCCCAGTAACGCACGGAGTCGATAATAAACTTGCGCACCATGGGGCGCTCCGTAGCCACTTCATTGCCTGTACCTGATCCGTTGCTGTACGTGCCATCCGGATTCTGACGGTAGTAATATCCTGGAACAAGCTTCTCAAATGAACTGGCAGCCGTATCAAACGTATGATTGTATACCACATCCATAATGACCCCGATTCCCTTCTCATGAAGGGCGAGCACCATGGATTTGAATTCCCGAATTCTGGTCTCCGGCTCATCTGCACGTGAAGCATAGGAACCTTCTGGAACATTGTAGTGAAGCGGATCATAGCCCCAGTTATAATGTGAACAATCGGAATTCCTGTCATATGCCTTCGATTCGTCCACTGTTGCAAAATCAAATACCGGAAGCAGATGTACATGAGTGATTCCCAGCTCAGCCAAATGATCGATCCCCAGTGTATTCCCGTTTGAATCGCGCAGACCTGTCTCGGTAAAAGCCAGATATTTTCCTTTATGCTCCATGCCGGATGACTCATGGATCGAGAAATCGCGCACATGCAGCTCATATAAGACCGCATCTACCGGGCTCGCCAGTTCGGGACGTTTATCCTCAATCCAGCCATTCGGGTGGGTCTGTTCCAGTCTGACGATGACACCCATTTCACCATTCATGGTCACAGCCCGTGCATATGGATCAACCGCAGTTTCCTGACGTCCGTCCTCAAAGGTAACCCTGTACATATAACGATAACCGTTCCACTCGCCTTCGAGCTTCAGGGACCAGATGCCTTGATCCTCTTGGTTCATAGGTACTTCTTTCTCTACTTCCTGATTCTTCTGTTCATTGGCACTTCCCCCTGTTGAAGGCGGGTATAACAGCACATCCACCCGCTTTGCCGCAGGCACCCAAACTTTGAAGCTACAGGCTCGTGGTTCCATCGTGACACCCAGATCTCTTCCTCGATATGTATCCACTACATTCAATATGTCTAACTTGTGATGGTCATCAATCATGTGTATATTCCCCTCTCGATGAGCAATAAAATGGATGTGAACAAATGCTCCTTACCTTTTATACCCCTTCTGTTACCTAACCATAATCCTAGAGGTGAAAAAGACCATACAAAAACAAGCCATGCTTCACGTTATTTCACGTAAAACATAGCTCTTTTGGTGGGATTTGCCCTTTTCTCTAATGCGGCACCTGGGACTGAAAATCGTTCCGACTGGACTGATCCGCATGGTAAAACACAACATCACCATCCCTCAGCGGCCAGTTACTGCCTTGGCTGTTTGCCGGACTCCGGTTGAATCCCTCCATCTGCCACTGATTCATCAATGGGGCATGAATATATTGCAGGTGCGGGGCATCCGTATTGCCACCTCGCAAACTCTCAATATTGAAGTTGACCACAATATACCCATCCTTCAGGAAGATCGCCGACTTCTCATCCAGAGGATGTTGTCTGGCGAGTGTTTCGAGATCTGTTCCTTTCTGCACGGCGTACACATCGGCTGGCAGACTGTATTCCCCATACCAGCGCTGGATGGCTGCATTAGCCCGATCCACATTGACGCCAGGTGGGATGTCCGTCTTTGGTCCAATCAGTGTGCGGATGGGCGAGGACAGGATCAGCCAGTCATAACGGCCCACCCATATTTTCTGGTGAGAAGTCTGATCCACGAAACGGACCATATATTCCGCAATGCTGCTCTGGCTCTGCTCCTGTGGTGTCAGCTCGTAGGAATACCGATACCTAGCTGTATCCCCCAGCTCCGTACTGGGAACATTCCGCAGCCGCGCGTTCAGAACAACAAAGCGTTTCTCCAGGTCCTGCGCCGATCCGATGCGAATCAGATTTTCCTGGCCCCGGTGATAGTACAGATCCACTTCCTGGCGGGATGAACCATCCCGACTCACAAAATGAAAACTCGGGGTAATTCGTATACCATCCTGCTTGCTAAACATATTCCCCTTCGTTTTGAGGTCAAACTTAATATGGTATCCCGTCTTGACTGCCACATTTTTGAAGCCCTGCACCGGATGACTGCCTGGACGAATCGGTAAAATAAACGGGGCTAAGTTCCCTCTGGGGTCCCCATCTATACTGTTAAGGCCTGTCCAGTAGCTAGCTCCCGTAGGCTCTGGTCGGCCCATTTGCTTACGGAATACATTCTCCCAGTTATAGTCGGAAATATCAGTCACGTGAAAATCATACAACCGTCCAATGACTTCCACGGGTACCGTATCTGAGGCTGTATGATGCGCCAGATTCGTATTGGCATCCTGCTGTTCAGTAAAGTTCGCAGGTGCATTTTCAGCGACATTGCGGAACTCGACTTCATAGTCCCCCTCATCCACCCAAACCGGAAGATAAAAGGGGGTATCCAGCTGATTCACCGGAATATCCACCCACGTCTTAGCCGGGATGAACTGGCTGCGGCCTTCGTTATAGACATCAAATGGGAACCGAACCTGCTTAATGCGAAAATACTTGGCGTAGTCCCGGTTGCCATAACCGGGGTAACTCGCAGCATCCAGATGCTGACCGGAGGTCGGAATTCGTACGATAAACGGACGCTCCAGGATAAGTGCTGCTCGGTTTGCATTCGGTACCGTCTTCTGGTTATGCGGCTGGTCATCCGATACCCAGGCGTAGTTTACGACAGGCGTATGTACCGTAACCGTATTTATGCCGTTGATTGGAAAAACTTTGTTGATTCCCCCATTTACATTACCTGGCAACAATTCGTAATAGATTTCACCGGAACTCGTGGTATTTGCCTTATTTATGAGCGTATTGCTGATCATGTTATTAGGCTTATACAGGACATCACGGTTAATAGTAGTCGGATGAGGAATATTAGACGGAATTGGGCCATCCTTTGTCGTTTCTGAAGAACTCATGAGTGTTGAGCCATTAAAATTAACCATATCGTTACTCACTTTACTTTGGGGTGTATTGCTTTCAGCCATCCCTTTAAGCGTGGATGTGTGATCCGGAAGAGACGGTGGTGAGTTCAATCCCCCTGTTAGAAGTGGTGGAGTAAAAGTGATTGATGATGTATTAGCTGGTCTAACGTGACTATTAACATCCAGATCATTACTCGAATCAAGTGATGGTGGCGTATACCCTGAAGGTGTCATGTTGACCTTCCCGCCAGGCAAGGCATAGTTACTCATTTCAGCCTGATTTATCTTGTATACTTCCAAATTATTTATTTGCCAGTACGAGTAGTCCCTGAATAATTGGAATGTATATGTTTTGGACTGAGTATCCGTTTTTGTCACCGGAGGCCCTGGAGTACAACCCGTTTCAGTACATACTTGAGGACCGGGTACTGTCCATTGACGAGCATACGTAACTTCAACGGTACAGTCATATGTGGTCTTTCCAGACATTTTCCCCCAATCCTGTTTGAACAGATATTCATCTGCTAACGCGTTGATATAAAGAGATTCAGATGTTGGAATCCCCTTAAGAACATCGAATTTTTCAGAATCCCTATCATCAGCTCGAATAACTCCATTGGCACCCGGGTCCATGTCACTTTGCCTCATAACTGTTCCTGGAGATGGACTTCCAATCGTCCAACTGCATTGCCCCGATCCATTACCTTCAGGAATCTCAGGTTGGTTACCTCCTCCGCCACTGTCGGTGCATGAAGCCCCTGTGCCAACTGTCATCTCAAAGGTATCCTTTTCATCAAGCGCTTGAGTAGCGTCAACAAAGTGGGCAGTAATCGTTGCTGTGCCAGTTGGGGCGACCGCTGCTACTAATCCAGAACTAGTGACTGTCATTGTAGATGTGTCGGAACTTGACCATGTGAGCTTGGCATGGCTCTGTAAAGGCCAAACACTCCCATCTATCTTTGTCAAAGTTGCTGTTAACTGAGTTGTTCCGTTTGGCGCTACGCAAATATTACCGCTGATCTCGAGTCCCGATGTCCCATCCGCATACGTAACTTTCAATTTCTTATCCTTGTATACGTAGGTATAGGAATCAAAATCGGCTATGAATTTCGAAAAGTACCATACTTGTTTTGCTCCTGGATTCGCCCAGTATTTCCTATACGTATCATTGTTAAATGTTTGTTTAAAGCTGATCGTAATCAAATTCAAGTTTGGTACGTCGATTACTTGGCCTGCGACTGTACTTGGGTCAGTATAACCCTGAGACCCATGCACATCGTCAATTCGAGTGGTTGAATCAATTTCAGTTCTTGATGCTTTTACATCAGTCTTAGAAATCCCTCCATCTTTAATCCATAAACCATGAAGAGAATCTCCATTAGCGACAATATAGTATCCTTCTGTTCGTGGTATATTGGCCGCCAAGTTAGGGTCTGTACACCCAGGATAACGTGGCAGATTCCCATTGAAACTCTGCCCTGTGTTAGGGTTTTTGTTTTCAGTTGGCACACCACCTGGACAGTTTGGGCCGGGTTCACTAGTATATACACTTACCTGTCCGCCCCCGGCGCGCCAATACTTACCATTAAAGTTTCCTGAGTCACCCGCTGTCCATCTGTCCCAATAGTAGATTCCACCGTAATTAGAATTATTTTCAGAACGAACAATGTACCTCGTCCCGTTTAAAGTATCTTTCAGATTATCAGATGCTTTAAATTCCGCTTTACCTGTGGGGATGGAAAGTGAACGAAGTACTTTACCGTCCTTGGCTGTCCACTCCATCTTTTTAATGATTTTTCCAGGCTTTGAGGGCACCACGATTGGAACGGTTGGTAAAGTAGGTTTATCCGAGAAATAAAGTCCGCCATAAAGATAATCGTCAGCGTCCCCTTTCATCTCATACGCTATGATCTCTGTAATTTCCCCTGCAGCTGATACAGTATTAAAAAGAATGCTTGGTGGCAGCAACTGCGCAAGGAGAACCATTAACAACACAAGTGGAAGAATTCTGTTCATCAAAGAACCACTTCCTAACTTCTTAAAGCTCAGATACTGCTAATCTTTTTTGGTAAACAGGAGCCCCAGCAGTAATTGTTTCTACACGAACTTGCAACGAACCATTGTAATAAAGAGCCTTTTTAGGAATTACTAAGCCGTATACTTCTTTTTTGGGATCGGTAGAGAGAATAGGCATTGCTTGATTAATTTTATCTTTACTTGGTGCTCCATCATATCCTCGAACAGAAAGGGCAAGTCGGTTCGTTCTATATCCTTGTGGATTCTTATTAACTGTCAATTCAGAGTCAAGCAACAAGATATAACATTCAGCGTTATCAGCGAATTTCATTTCTTGTCCCCCGTAGAGCCAGAAGAACTTATCTTTGGATGGGAGCAGCTTTCGATTAGGGTCTTTCGGGTCATTCCAATCAATTGCAATCAGACTGTTTACGCGACCCTGAACAGAGCCGTTAGGGGCTGAAACGGTAAGGTTGGACTGTTTCCACGATGTAATACCAAATCTGTGATTGGAGTTTTTCGGACCATTAAAGATTTCTTCTGCAACAGTGAAAATATTGGTCTTGTGCCAGTACAGTTCCGCAGCCGCGACAGCATACTTATCGGATGCTAATGTTTTACCATCCTTTATCGACAAAACCCGTTCAATAACAGCAATTGCTTGAGCGCGAGTTGTAGTTCCCTCTGGCGAGATTTCACCTGGTGCCGTGCCTGTGATAATACCGTTCTTCGTGGCCAAGTACATCCATTGCTTGTCTTCTACGTCAGTAACCCCAAGCGCTCGGACAGCAATTTTCGACATTTCTTCTCGAGACATTGGCTTTGTCCAATCCGAATTTGCAAAGTCGCCTGTTTTATAGATCCCTGCTGACTGGGCAGCGCTGACGTACGGGGTATACCAACTTCCAGATGTTGAATCAACCTTCAGAGCTAGAGCAGATACCGTCATCTTCACGAATTCGGCCCTGGTAACTGTATTATTCGGAAGGAATTTTCCATCTGGGAAACCATCGACATATCCTCGATTAATAGCCTGCATGATGCTGGATTCTGCCCAATGGTCAGTAATATCTTTGAATTTCTGTATACCTTTGATCTCGTCGGTAATTGCAGCTTTTGCGGGTTGTGGACCGATAGATGCTTGTGCGGAAAATAGAGTTAGCGCAGCCACACCTGTTAATATTACTTTTTTCATTTTCTTTCCTCCTATGTACCTTAATATGGGTAAACTTCGCTTAATGTTGCTTGTTCAACACTCTCGTATTTCTTTTCAAACCAAAACCTAAATTTGTCATAATAATCAATATTCTACCATGTCAATCTAGGCGATTGGTATTATTTTTCAGCGATCCGCTTCCTTCAAAACACCCCTGCCCCTCCCTAAGACCCACTTTCTCTCTTAAAGCACAAAAAAGGCCACGAATCCGCAGATTCATAGCCTTATTCTTTAAGGTGTAATTACTGTTTAATTTTGTAAAAATGTACTCACTTACAGAATAAATGATTTCATGCCATTTGACCACTCTTTTTTCTAACCAGTGACAATTACTTCCCGTTCAGCTCGGCATAAGAGGCCTCAAATTCGGAAATAAGCTGGTCGCCACCGGATTTTCTCCAGTTCGCTACTTCCTGCTCCCATCCAGCATCATCGATTTTACCCATAATATACTTGGTCTGTGCATCCCAGATCATCTGGTCCAGCTCCTGTCCGCGCTCAGTATAAATGGCAGAAGACAAGGTCAGCGCCGGATTTGGAATGGCATACTGCTCATTTTCTCGTGCCATCTTCGTCCCCTTCATACCGATTGGTACATCGACAAGCTCAGGCACGTTATAACCTTCAACGCTTAGCAGATTATCACGATAAGGCTTCACTTCACGCTGGTATCCATCGAAGTCCTTGAACTCGGTTTTGCCATCCGCAGTCTTCGTATAGTGCACATCTTCCAGACCTCGCAGCTGAAGCGTACTCAGCGGTTCGTCCATCAGTTGATCCAGGAACGTTAACACCTGTTTTAACTGTTCTTCGTCCGGTACGGAAGCTTTGGGAATGACAAGCATGCCATAGTTCCCCGGTTCCCCGGCAATTCGAATGCCATCCGGTCCCTGGAACGGGGCCACATCAATCTCGCCATCAGGCACATTTGGTGTCAGCCGCTGCTGGAACGACTTTCCGTTCTGAGCAACACCGTTCAGTTTCATGGCTACGAGACCGGAGTCGATTTTTTTGTCCGCATCGGAAGGGTCCAGCGCGGGAAAGTCACTGTTGATCAATCCCTCACTGAACAAGCGCTTGAACAGCTTCATTGTATCCACATATTCTGTGGTCAAGAACTCAGGGGTAAGTTTACCCTCATCGTCCACACCCCACTTGTTCACCCCACCAATACTTACGGCGATCCGTGTTAGCGGAGAGGATACACCTTCGTTATACTTTTTGAACAGCACCGTTCCATACGTATCTTCCTTGCCGTTACCATCAGGATCATCCTTGCGAATGGAGCGCATCACTTCGTACCAGTCATCCAGCGTTTTGGGTACATCCAGCTTCAGCTTGTCGAACCAGTCCTTGCGGTACACGATGGCTGTACGCCCGATATCGCGAAAGTTGGGTACCCCGTAGACCTTTCCTTCGATCTTGATATTGTCAAAATAAGCCTCGGATTGAGCAGACAGGTTTTTGTAATCCTTCAGGTAAGGTCCAATTTCCCAGAACAGCCCTGTTTTGGCTGCGTTAAATGTTGTGGGCACATAATTCACGCGCATGATGGTCGGCATCTCGCCCGAAGCTACCATGACATTCACTTTATCATCAAAAGCAGACTGCGGAATCCACTGTACACTGACATCCGTATTGGTATATTCCTCAATCTTTTGTTCAATCCCGTTCTCCTTGGCTGGCACATCACCTACCTGCATCAAAGAAATTGAAATGGGAAGCTTGCCTTCCCCTGCCGCAGGTGATTTCTCTCCCCCGCAGCCTGCAAGCAGTCCGGCGGACATTGCACCAACCACGACCAATCCACCTAAACGGGACATCCGACCTTTTGGACTCATCAACCATCTCTCCTTTAGATAACCAAATTGTTCAGGGTACGCTCAATGAATGCGCTATCATAAATAAGTCTGAAGAAAGAACTAGCGTGTCGCCAGTTCCATCTCCACTCCTGCCAAAATAAATGGAGCTACCGATTTCGGATCATTGATTCGAATGGATTCAGTCACATAATACTCGTACGACCCGTCACGATACGGGGTACCGCCCAACCCTGCACCGCCGTTACACTGCGTCAGGGACAGTACACCTTCACGGTCCGTTTGCAGCAGATGCAGCAGCAGTCCCTGATAACCCTTTTCTGCGATCGCTTTAAACTTGCCACTCAGATAACCCTTACGTACGCCCTTCGCCAGTGCATACACAAACATAGAGGTTCCCGATGCCTCCAAATAATTACGCTCACGCCCCGGTTGATCGAGCAAGTGAGGCCATAACCCGGACTGTTGGTCCTGTACATGTACAAGCGCATTTGCTACACGTTCGAAAATCCCTACAATCTGACCTCTCTGCTCATGATCGACAGGCAGATGATCCAGTGTATCCACTACCGCCATCACATACCAGCCCATCGCCCGGCTCCATACATGCGGAGAACACCCCGTTTCTCCCGAGCTCCAGCGCTGTTCCCTGCTCTCATCCCATGCATGGTACAGCAGACCGCTGCGTGGATCACGTGTACGTTTCTCC
The DNA here is from genome assembly GCF_045040695.1 of Paenibacillus sp. FSL K6-0108. Classification (NCBI taxonomy): domain Bacteria; kingdom Bacillati; phylum Bacillota; class Bacilli; order Caryophanales; family Paenibacillaceae; genus Paenibacillus; species Paenibacillus sp. FSL K6-0108. Next base: position 5,920,087 of record NZ_CP150288.1, read on the forward strand.
ACCAGCAGCAGCTGTAACGCCGCCTTGTCAAACCACTTCTCCTCGCCAGTAACCGCACCATACTGCGTTAGAAACGGCGTGGCCATATACAGCCCATCCAGCCACATCTGGAACGGATAGATTTTTTTGTGCCAGAATCCGCCTTCACTCGTACGGGGCTGTCCCTTAAGCTGTACCATGAGCAAATCGGCGGCTTTACGGTACTTCTCTTCACCCGTTTTGTCCAGCAACAGGAACAGCGATTTCCCCTGGTTAATCTGGTCCAGGTTATATTCCTCGACCGCATACGATCGAATCGAGCCATCTTCCTGAATGAAGTTATCCATCAGTTCACGGATGTAGTCAAAATATTTCTGTTCTCCGGTATGGGTGTACAGCTCTTCCAGCGCTTTTAGCAGACAACCATTTTCATAATGCCAGGTCGGATACAACTCATGATTGCGATAACTTTCCATGAACTGTTCGGCCATCCGTACCGGTGTGAATTGCAGTGTTTCTTTCATGATGTTCCTCCGCTTCCGGCTTTTTATTTAGCCTGTTTTTTGTAGTCTTCGGCATATTCCTCACGAATTTTGGTACCGCCCGCATTGCCCCAATTCTCGATCTCCTGCTTCCAGCCATTTTCATCGATTTTGCCCATAATATATTTGGTCTGCGCATCTGCAATCATCTGATCCAGATCTGCCCCACGATCGCCATAAGTAGGCGAATACAAAGTTAATGCAGGGTTTGGTACAGCATGTTCTGCCAGCTCTTTGGCAAGTTCCGTCCCCTTCTCACCCAGTTCGGTATCTTTCAATTTCGGCACATTGTATCCTTCTACGTAAGGCAAGTTATCACGATATGGCTTCACTTCCCGCTGGAACGCATCGAAGTCGCTCATCTCCACCTGGTCTTCGCCAGCCTTCTTGTAATGTTTGTCTTCAATACCACGCATCAGCAGCGTCGCCATCTCCGGGTCCATCAATTTATCCAGGAAAGACAACAGGTTTTTCAACTCTTCTTCCGATTTAACCGTCGCTTTTGGGAAGGCCAGAATACCGGAGTTACCCGTTTGGCCAGCCACACGGTCCCCACTCACGCCAAGCAAACCGGCAATGTCTACTACGCCATCCGGGTCATTCTTGGACAGACGCTCTTGCTGGCTCTTCCCATTTTGGGCGACACCAACACGTATGCCCACGACGCCTGAATCGTATTTTTTCTCCGCCTCGGTAGAGTCGAATACGGCAAAGTCCTGATTCAGCAGTTTCTCGCTATACAAACGTTTCAGCAAATCCAGCACCTGCATATATTCCGGTGTCATGAATTCCGGCGTAAAACTGCCGTCATCTTCCACCTTCCACTTGTTTGGTGCACCAAAACTTACGCCAAGACGTGTCGTGAAGGAATATTGATCCTCGTTATACTTTTTGAAAAGCATCAGTCCATACGTATTATCCTGACCGTCTCCATCCGGATCGGAGGTTGCCAGCGTCTTGATCGTTTCATACCATTCATCCGGTGTCGTTGGTACCTTGAGATTCAACTTGTCAAACCAGTCTTTACGGTAAATCACCGTTGCACGGGCAATATCAGAGAATACGGGTACCCCGTAGATTTTGCCTTCCACTTTGATATTGTTAAAGAAACGCTCATTCTGTGCAGACAGATTTTTATAATCCTTCAACAATGGACCAACTTCCCAGAATACATCGTTACGCATCGCACTCGTCACGGTTGGGTTATACTGCACTTTTACAATTTTGGGCATATCGCTGGATGCAATCATGACATTAATTTTGTCATTGTAAGCCGAAGCCGGAATCCACTGAATGTCCAGTTTGGTATTTGTATACGCCTCAATCTTCTGCTGCACCTCATTGCCTTTGCTCGGTACATCACCCACCTGGGCTATTGCAATGGACACGTTCTGTACGCCGCCCTCGGCAGCCTGACCTTCATCCGATCCGCATCCTGCCAGCAGACCTGTCACCAATGCCAGTGTGCTTAAGACAGCTACGGCTTTCTTTTTTGTTGCTTTCATCAAACGAAAACCTCCCCTTTTTATACAGTCATGAACCAGTTCTGATGTTCAACCATGCGCAATTTCAACCTTTTACCGATCCCAGCATCACTCCTTTGGCAAAGTGCTTTTGCAGAAACGGATATACCAGCATGATTGGAATCGTGGAGAACACGATAACGGCCATGCGAATGGTGAGCGGCTGAATCTCGGTCTCTTCGATACTGGTATCCCCGATCCGGCTCTGAGCCAGGATAACAATTTCACGAAGCCATACCTGTACGGGCCACTTTTCACTATCGTTGATATAGATTACGGCGTTGAAGAAGCTGTTCCAGTGAGCCACCGCGTAAAAGAGTGAAAATGTAGCCATTGCCGGCATCGACAAAGGCAGAACAATGCGGAACAATACACCCACATCGTTACATCCATCGATTTTAGCGGCATCCTCCAGTTCGTCCGGGATGGCCTGAAAGAAGTTTTTGAGTACGATCAGGTTGAACGCACTAATGGCGGTTGGCAGCATCAAAGACCATAATGTATCGGTCAGGTGCAATGATTTTACGACAAAGTAAGTTGGAATCATCCCGCCGCTGAACAGCATCGTGAACAGTACACCCAGCAGGATGGGCTGACGTCCACGCAAGTATTTTCTGGAGAGTGGATACGCCATAAGCGATGTGAACAACAGGTTAAGCAGTGTTCCGATGACGGTGATGTAGATTGATACACCCAGACTGCGAATCAATGTGTCTGTGGAGAAGATGTAACGGTAAGCAGCGAGGGAGAATTCTTTTGGGAAAAGAATGAATCCTCCCTTGGCCACTTCATGCGGACTCGTAAACGAGACGGCCAAAATATAAATGAACGGGATAACGGTCACGATTCCGATCAATAACAGCAAGCCATGATTGAGGATATCAAAGATCCGATTGCCCCATGTTTTATCCTGTTGCATCTTAATGTTCACTCCTGTCTGGTGAAGAACGTCTGCTGCCTTGTGTTAGTAGACGCCTTCCTCCCCGAATTTTTTGGCCATCGTGTTGGCACCCAGTACAAGCGCCAGTCCGACCACCGACTTGAACAAACCAACAGCAGCACTATAACTGTACTGTGCCTGTGTGAGACCTTTGGTGTAGACGTAGGTATCAAATACCTCACCCACATCCCGGTTCGTCGGCGTGAGCATCAGGAAGATCTGTTCAAAGCCTGTATCCAGGAAGTTCCCCAGACGCAGAATGAGCAAAATAATGATTGTACTGCGAATGGCAGGCAGCGTAATATGCCAAGTCTGGCGCCAGCGATTGGCACCATCCATCCGTGCAGCTTCATAGAGCTGTGTATCTACACCGGAAAGTGCCGCCAGGAAAATAATCGTGCCCCAGCCTACCTCTTTCCAGATGGATTGTCCAACAATCATCGTTCGAAACCAGCCAGGCTCAAGCAGGAAAGCCACTTTTTGTCCCGTCAGGTTATAAAGTAATTCGTTAATAGCGCCACCCTCGGTTGTGAATAGCATGTAGAACACACCAACCACAACAACCCAGGAAACAAAGTGCGGAACATATACCAGCGTCTGTACAAATCGTTTGAACCGTTCACGGCGAACTTCATTCATCATGAGTGCCAATACAATTGGCAGCGGGAAGAAGAACACCATATTATAAATCGCTAGCAAAAACGTATTCCGGAACAAAGTCCAGAACTGCGGTTCCCCGAAGAAACGCTGGAAGTGCTTGAACCCTACCCAGTCACTGCCCAGAATGCCCTTGTAAGGCGTGTAATCCTGAAAAGCCATCGTAATGCCGTACATGGGTATGTATTTGAAAATAACAAAGTAAAGCACGCCCGGTATCAACATAATATAGAGCCACCGGTTTTTGATGATATCCCTCCACAGCAGGTTTTTGTCACTGCGGGTAGCGGGTCGTGTCCGAGCCGCCGTTTCAGCTTTCATAGTGTCTTCCTCCCCACATTGGAAACGATTACAAAATATCACTTCCTGAATTCATGTCTTCATTGTGGAGGATAATCGGGTAACTGGCTATCGTCTCGTTTTAGCTTTTTTTTTCCCCTTATGCAGCAAGGGTTTAAGGCATTTGTAATGGTGGAGTGCTCCCCTTAATGAACCACATTTAACCTTCGATATTCCTGTCTTAACTCTGCTCCAATCACAGAATAAAGACTGACTCTGAAACAAAGAAAAACCTGCCTGCCATGGCAGGCAGAGCAGGTTGCTTTATCGCTGCTGCTCCCGGTATTTTCCGGGGGTGGTTCCAGTAATTTTACGAAACGTACGGATAAAAGCAGTAGGGTTCGTATAATTGAGTTTCTCGGCAATCTCCGATATTTTCAGGTTGGTCGTCTGCAGCCAGGTTTTCGCTTTTTCCATCCGGTATTCGGCGAGGTATTCCGTAAAGTTCACACCAGCCTCTTTCTTGAACACACGGCTCAGATAGACGGGATGAAAATTCAGTTCTTCTGCACAAGCTTCCAGCGACAATTCACGATCATATCGCTCCTCGATCAGCCGAATCATGCGCCGGGCAATATTCAAATATTGAGACTCTTCCTGTTCGCGCCAGAATTGAATCACAGGTTGAAATAAACATTTGCGGTACCAGGTCGTCATTTCATCCAATGTGGACAACTTGAGCAGTCGAGCCATGGAGGCCTTTTCGCCCAATACTTCCGCCACATTTCCACCCTGCTCCTGCACAAGCTGATACACACGGGACAACAGTTGAACCATGATAACGGGGTATTCGCTGAAGTGCAGCTTCTTGTCCGCAAGCAAACCGAGGTATTTCTTAAAGTACTCATCGGTTTTCTCTTCGTCTCCTTGCTTGAGCGCAGAAGCCAACTGGTCTTCAATCATTCTGAGCTGTGTATATAATGCTGCCTCTGTCTGTCCGCGCGGCTGAATATCTTCATAATGCAAAATAATCCGGCTGCCCAAACTTACCCTGCCTTGCAGCGCCTCACGACTCTCCTGGTAAGCTCTTGGTGAATCACCTATAGCAGTGTAGGAGCGACTAACACCGATACTCACAGGCAAATTCAGGTAGGTCACAACCCGTTCTCGGATCAATTCAGCTTGGGTGTGCATCCATTCTTTGAGCTGTACTTCATCATCCAACACAGATGCCAATATCGTAACTTGGGCGTCATCAATCATGACAGGTGCAAACCGAATCTCAGAGGGCAGCAGCTCACCGACCATATTGTTTAACGCGAACAGCAGGAGATCCCGGTCCTGCTCTTCATATCTTGTCCCTTCAAGGGTATCAATCTGAAGTGTAAGTACCCCAAGTCTGGACCATGAGGTTGGAAAATCGTATAACTGACCCTGATACCTGAAGTCATCTTCCGATATTTTGCCTGTAAGCAGTTTGGTCATAAAAAATTCCTGCAAATGAACATGCTGTCCCTTCATCTGCTCGCGCATCGTTTTCTCCGAGCTGAATAAGGTGGATAATCGCTCTTCAATGTATATAAATTCATCCTGACGGCGTCCCGACGGAGCCAATGGAGAATCCAACCCTTTTGTAAACTGCAGAAGTCTGGAAATGGGAGAATACATCTTGCGACTACCATAAAAGGCTACTAGTCCCGTCAAACATAACATGACCAGTGTAGCCACACCTGTAACCAATGCAATTTTCTGAGACTGGGCGGTTATCTGACTCAGCGATACAACGGAAACATACAACCAGCCATTAAGTGGGGACTGCCTGTAGCTAACCGCCACCTGGCTTCCTTCCACCTCTGCGCTGAAGAAACCCTCCGACTGTCCCGTCGTTTGTACCTTTTCGTGGATTTCCTGATTCAGCGTGTTGTATTTTCCGTCTTGTTCTGTATCGTTGAGAAAATATTTCTGCTCCCGATCAAGAACGTACATATCCCCTGAATTCGGATTTCGGCTTAGAAATGTACTTAGCTCTGTATCGGCGATGTCTATAACCAGAAATCCCTTGGGTTTCACATTCGTTGGTATCATCGGTATCTTGAATACCATACTGACCACATTGTCGGATGAAATAAGGGTAGGTGCAGGTTCTTGTGCCGCTTCACCGACTCCGGCCGATACCGGTGTACTCTCTTTGGATGAACTCACATTTTGCGTCACCCAGAACAGGCTGTTGGTATATTTCAAATAGGAGCCAATCCGGTCCCGAATGCTGAAATCATCCAATTTCCCAAAGGATCGCATCGATACAACCCAGTCTTCATCCAGATTCACGAGATAGGCCTGGTCAATATTTGTAACCGATTGCAAATTATTAAATCCGGAAGTCAGATCACGAATTTCCTGAAATTCGCTGCTGTCCAGCGGTTTTTTCATCGCTTGTAATACCAGTGGAGAATTCACATATTGGATGGACGATAATTGCAGGCTGCGCAATACTTGCTCTACCCGCATTTGGGTCTGATGCAGAATCTGCAAATTACTCTCCCGCACCTTCTGTTCAATGTCACGTGAAGCAATCGAATAGGAGACCGAACCAATAACAATGACTGGAAGGGCTCCGAGAATCATCGTAAAACAGAGCAAACGCAGCAGGTATTTAGGCAAAAAGAGCATCCTCCTTTGTGCATTTTGCGTGATTTGGACGAGAACGATTTCGGAATCACTTCCCGAACTAATGCAAAACGTATGTATAATATCGCTTTCATTGGATTAATTTACTATTGTTATTTTAAAACCCATTGTTATTCAAGTCCACTATTTATTCTTGAAGGTTGACTTTAAGGCAATTTACAGTTTATATTGGTTTCATATTCCTCAATCAAAGGAGAGATTTTGATGTCGGTGAGCGTTCTTAACTAACAAGTTTCATATTCAGGAGTTTGGTCTTCAATTCACTTGTGCCTTGCGGCATACGTGTATTTCTTGATGCGCCATTACCCTGTACTTAGTTAAGAACAGCGGATATCATAAATCGCCTCCGGGATTGTACGTGTCCGGGTCTATTTCCGCGCTGTGTTCAGCGTGGATTTTTTTGTATAGACCTATAATGGACCCTGCTTTCCCGTACGTTAAGGGCGGAGAATGACGTTTGTTCATTCTCCGCCCTTTTTGCGTTTTCCGGGAATATGTTCCATGTTCCATCGCTTTAACCGAAATTCCATTTTATATCCAAGGAGAGATCATGCATGAATGAAAAAACGTTAACCAGTCTGGGTTATCCCCAAATTCAAAAAAACGTTGCCGCCTGTGCCCTATCCTATTTGGGCAAACGTTACGCAAGAGACATGAAGCCAATGGTGGACGCTTCTCTGATTAAAATGCGGCTGGAAGAGACCGCTGAAGCGGCTGCTTTGATTCGTAACGGCGCCAGTGTGCCTATTCCATCACTCGATGGCATGGAGACCATTATGGATCTGCTGGGTACCGGTTATTTATTTACGGAACGTGATTTCAGCCATCTTGCCCAGTTTCTGCGCAGCTGCGCACAGCTGATGAAATACATGGAGGGCAAATCCGAAGTGGCCCCCACAGTTAGTCGCTACGCTTCATCCATGATATGGATGGAATCCCTGCTGAGCGAGATTGAACGCTGTATCCATAGTGGACGCATTCAGGATCAGGCGAGCAAAGAGCTGATACGTATTCGTAAAAAAATGACGGTCAATGAGGAACGCATGAAGCGCAAGCTGGATTCGCTAATAAGCAAACACCGCTCCATCATGCAGGAAAATGTGATTAGTCAGCGTGGCGGAAGAACCGTGCTGCCCATCAAGAAAGAATTCCGTAAACACGTTAAGGGCAGTGTCCTGGATGAATCGGGAAGTGGCCAAACCGTATATATTGAGCCTGCTGAATTAGTAGGTCTGCAAATGGAGCTGGCTTCACTGCAAGCCGAGGAATCACGGGAGGAGATGAAAATTCTCGGTGACTTAACCTCTCTTGCAGAGTCTTATAATCGAGAAATCTCACTAAACACGGAAACGGTAGGAATTCTGGATTTCCTGTTCGCCAAAGCGAAATATGCGGCGACCATGGACGGACGGACTGTACGTGTCAATGCCAATGGACGGGTTCGGCTTCATCATGCCCGCCATCCGTTTATGGGTGCATCCATGGTTCCGCTTGATTTTGCAATTGGTCAGACGTACTCCTCACTAATCATTACAGGGCCGAATACGGGTGGCAAAACGGTTGCACTCAAAACATTGGGTCTGCTCACCTTAATGATGCAATCCGGTCTGCTTGTGCCTGTCGCTGAAGAGGGTGAGATGGCCGTTTATCATGAAATAGCTGTCGATATTGGCGATGGACAGAGCCTGGAGCAAGCACTCAGTACCTTTTCTGCACATATTCGCAACATGATTGGCATCCTGGAGCAAGCCGATTCATCGACGCTTGTGCTTATTGATGAGATGGCGTCAGGTACTGACCCCGGTGAGGGGGTCGGACTCTCGATCGCTATGCTGGAGGAGCTGCACAGCCGCGGCGCTACCGTTGTCGCCACAACCCATTTTGGTGAAATCAAACATTTTGCAGCAGCCACGCCCGGCTTTGAGAATGCACGAATGGAATTTGATACGGTCTCTCTTCAGCCACTCTATCGATTGCGGATTGGAGAAGCCGGGGAAAGTTATGCCTATTCCATTGCACTGAAATTGGGAATGCCACAGCGTATTATTGAGCGCTCCAAGCTCATATCAGACCAGGGTGTCCCGCAAAGTGTCTCTTCCATCTCCTCTCCATTCGTGCCTAATGTAAGTTCAACGTCATCGCAAACAAACAGCACGGTTGAACAAGAAAAATGGAACGAAACAAGGAACATGACGAAACCTGTCAGTCCGTCCGTACAGACTGGAACGAAAAAGCAATCTGCTGATCGGCCTGAAACATTAGAACCCGCTGCCCCTGTTAAAGCATTCCGAAAAGGGGATCGCGTCTATGCAGCTTATCTGAATCAGTCAGGGATCGTCTGTGATGTGGAGGACAGTCGCGGAAATATCGGAGTCATGCTGCGTGGACGCAAAGTCAAAATTCACAAGAAACGCCTGACTTTGCATATTTCTGCACAGGAACTTTATCCGGGCGACGACTATGACCTCGACATCGTGCTGGAGACCAAAGAGAACCGCAAGAAACGCAAACTGATGAGTCGCAAGCATGTGGAAGGATTGAAGATTGAATTGCCCCCTGAAGAATAACCTGAGGATTGATATAATGGATTGAGTTGCTATACTTGAATAAACCTGTCGATCGTTCGTGGTTAGAAATTTATCGGGGAAGGAAGACTCGTATGTCTGTTGAGCAGGATATAAAGAAGGTCACTCCAGAAGTTCTTGTATGTCCTTTGTGCGGCGAGGCCAATGGCTGCTCTTATGCCGCTGGCCGACCTCATTCAGAATGCTGGTGCAACCAGGCTGTGTTCCCGGAGGTATTTGACCCCATTCCGGCAGAACAGCGCAGGAAGTCCTGCATCTGCGAGGCTTGTCTGGATATGTACAAAAAGAAGGCAGAGCAAAATAAAGAGCCCCACAGTTAATCCTGTGAGGCTCTTCCTCTGTAGATATCACGTTATATTAAATGAAAACGTTACTTCTGTATTTGTTGGTAATGCGCTACAGCCTGCTTCAGTACAGGATGACTCTCGTCCATCCCCGTATACTGGCTGAGTGCTGCTTCAATTCCTTTTTGCTGGATCGTAGTCTGAAGTTCCACCGCTTCCGGGTCTTCCGAAATGTTAAACTTGCAGGCAGCGGCCATTCCCATCGCCAGATATGTTGTCTCCGTTCCATACTCGTAAGCCTGGAGAGCCGGGCGAACCAGACGGTCATTCGGGGACAATTTCCGCAGCGGAGAACGTCCTACACGAGTTACTTCATCCGTCAGATGCGGGTTAACGAAGCGTTCCAATATTTTGGCAATGTACAGCTGGTGGTCATCCGCATTGAATCCAAAGCGCTTCACCAAAACTGCACCAGTTTCCTGCAAGGCCCCATATACGATGGATTTGACTTTTTCATCGGCAATAGCCTTCTGAATCGTATCAAACCCGTTCACATATCCAATATAAGCGGCAATACAGTGTCCGGTGTTTACGGTAAACAGCTTGCGTTCGATATAAGGCTCCAGATCATCCACATACATTACACCCTCAACCGGTTTGAATGCAGGAGCCGTTTGTGAACGGTCAACAACCCATTCGTAGAACGGCTCTACCTGTACATGCAATGGATCTTCATGATGCTGAATCGGCACAATCCGGTCTACGGCAGAATCCGGGAAATACACGTACTGATCCGCAAGCAGGCGAGTGCGCTCATCCAGCAGACCATATACATGTTCTTTCAGCTGAGTACTGGCTCCAATTGCATTTTCACAGGCAATAATGTGAAGGGGCTGGAAGACATCACCCGTTCCCAGTCTGGACGTAAGTCCTTTGGCAATACCGGGAGCAATATGTTTCAGAATGTTTACACCCACTGCAGTTGTGATCAGTTCAGCTTCTGCAACGTTCTGGGCAACGGTATCCAGGTTGGTGCCATCAATTGCACTCACACCGGTAACTGTCTCCAGGTCCTTGGCCTCGTTAGCCAGTTCAACCGTGTACTCTCCACGCTGCTCCAGAGCCGTAACCAGCTCTTGGTTAACGTCCGAGAAAACGACATTGTAGCCTGCACGGGACAGAATCAACCCGATAAAGCCACGTCCAATATTGCCTGCTCCAAAGTGAAGGGCCTTCATAGTTCCATTTCACTTTCCAAAATAGTGATGACTTCTTCAGCGGTTTGAGCATGACGCAAAGCTTCCATGTTCTCTTCCTCTGCGCAGATGACTGCAATGCTGGTCAGAATCTCCATATGCTCTCCACCCTGAGCGGCGATACCAATTACCATATACGCTTTCTCTTCCCCAAAATCAACACCTTGCGGGAACTGAATAACCGATATGCCTGTGGACAAAATGAATGATTTGGATTCCTTCGTGCCGTGTGGAATCGCTAGTCCATTGCCGACATACGTGGAGACAATCTCTTCACGCTCCAGCATTTTGTCAATGTATTCAGCGGTGATATGTCCCGCGTCTTTCAAAATCTGACCTGCCATACGAATGGCTTCGTATTTGTCCTGAGCCGTTGCATTCATGATGACTTTATCTTTAGTTAACACACTCATGTTTGTATACCTCCAATTTCGGTTTTGCTGCGGTAAAATCCCGCGAGCTCTTGGGATAAGTAATGAATAAGATTATCCCGATTTCCTTTTTCAAGTAATATAACCATTTCTTCCTGCAATAATAGCGCACTGATCTCACTTAGTACTTCCAAGCTTTCCTTCGATAATCGTCTGGGTCCAAGCATCAAGAGCACATGGCTGACGCCCGCAGGGTCTTCCGGCGTACGCAGAAGCGGCTTTGTCAATTGGAACAGCGTGATTGAAGGACTGTAGATGCCATCACTGCGTGTATGAAACAGCGCGAGGGAAGTACCGGGAATTTTCTGGCTTCCCACCGCTTCACGCTCCTCCAGCAGCCTGGCAATCTCTTCTGGATTATTCAACACACCGGATTGATGCAAAACGCTGCACATGGCATAGGCCGTTTCAAAAAATCCGATATCCTGATTATCCAGTGGATACACCTGAAACTTGCCAATAATCTGCACGATTTCAATAAGGGTGGCTTCCAGTCCAACAGGATCGGAAATCCGTGCAGTTGCCTTTGAATCTTCAGATGGGGGACTATGTTCCCGCTGAAGCGTCGTTGTCCTGATGAAGTGCCTTAAACGTTCACTTTCTTCTGCCGTCAGCAGTGGACTCACCTTGTAATATTGATGTTTATCCATTGGCAGATCGACAGTAGAGAGAACCAGATCATATTCCGTCTTCGGTATACGTGCGGCCTCATACCATGACACGTTGTCCACGATCCGGATTTCGGGAATTTCCTTGGACAGACGGCTCGATAACATCCGTGATGATCCGATCCCGCTCGTACAGACAACGACAGCCCTGATTTCACGTTTTAGCGTTCGCAGCCGTTCGATGGAAGCACCGAAATGCATCACCAAAAATCCGATCTCTTCATCAGGCACATCCGTATTTGGCCAAGCCTCTCGTACCGCCGACTTTACATCCTCAAACAATGATTCATAGTCCTTACGGATCTGCTGAAGCAGCGGATTACGGATGATCTGCCGCCCATCCATTCGTTCCAGCACCGGCTCCATATGGGCAATCAGACCTTCACGAAGCAGACGATCCTCATGGAACGAAAAATGGGTTTTCTCCTGCATCTGATCGGTGAGGGAACGAACCATATCCAGTAAGACCAGATCGTCTACGGGCAGCAGACGCGAGGAATGTATCGATTGCTCAATTTCAATCAACAGCCTGTGAAAATAGGCCTGCTCCTCGCTCACAAACTCCAATCCGAGCTGGGCGGATAGAACACCGCACAAACGGGAAGCCAAATATTCCGGCACTTTCCGCTCGTCTTGCAGAGGCATTACAACGTCTTTTTTGTCCTGTTGAGTGCTCCGACCTATGCCAAAGCCTTTGCGAATCCGCACAACGGCTACAGACAATTGGATCAACAGCTTCATGTATTGACGCTCGGGTATATTTTCCAACCACTCAATATCCGGCTGCCATAACGCGTTCTCGACCGTAAGTACATCCTCATGTCCTATCATTTCCAGAAGCTTGCTGCTTACTTTGGAAACGCCCTGCTCCGCTTGTCTACCGAACAAATCGGATTCATCCAGATATTCAAGAGCAAGCGCGGAAATAGCCATGCGATAAGCCAACTCACTTCCATTGATCTTGACCCCATATCCACGCCTACGAACCAACTTCAAGCCCGCCAGCTGAATGCGCGGCTCCAGATCGTCCAGATCATTGCTTGCTGTCGACACGGTTACCTTCAGATCTGAGGCCAGCGCAAGCAGCTTCACAGGCTCGGCTTCATCCAGCAAAATACAAAGCATGAAGAGTTTACGCTCTTCGGGCGTAAACTCCACATATTCGTTAAGCTCAAGTTGTTGGCGCAATACGGCCAAATCATCGGAACCGGGATCAATTCGAACCCCGGTTCCCGATTTTTTTTCCAATCTCATACCAAGGGGCTCAAGCCATTGTTCAATCATCTGCAACTCCCGATGCACGGTACGAGTGCTTACTTTGACCGCAACAGCTATATCGCCAGCAGTTACCTCATGCGGATGCTCCAGTAGGAACTCCACGATCTCACGCTGTCTCCTTGTAATATTACTCATCAGGAGTCGGATTTGAGGCGCTCCACCAGTGCCTCATATTCAGGACTCTTCAGGAAGTTATCGATGGAAATATGCTCTGCATTTGGAGCCACGGATTTGGCCCGGTCAGTCAATGTTTTCTGTGTGATGACGATGTCGGCATCTTGTGGAATCTCACTAATCGCCGTATTGGTTACAGCAACATCCACACCGGCTGCCTTCATTTTCTTGCGCAGAATGGAGGCCCCCATGGCACTCGAACCCATCCCTGCATCACAGGAGAATACAATTTTATTGATATCCGTTTTTACTGCCGAAGAAGCAATATCAGCTGCACGGTCAGCTTCACGATTGTCTTTATCAACGGTGAGGTTGCCCGTTTTGCCCTGATTTTTCATATCCTTCATGCGGTTGGACGCACTGTCCAGATCTTCGTTGTCCTTCTGTTTACCTGTTTTGAGCAGTATGGATGCTACGAGGAACGAGATGATTGCAGCTACGGCTACCCCTGCAAACATGCCAAGATATCCACCCTTAGGTGTTAACAACGAGTAGGCAATGATACTTCCCGGTGACGGTGCCGATACCAAACCAGCTCCAGTCAGCATGAAGGTCAATGTACCCGCTACACCACCAGCCATCGCAGCCAGAATCAGTATCGGTCTCATCAGAATGTAAGGGAAATAAATCTCGTGAATCCCGCCAAAGAAATGGATGATTACAGCACCTGGAGCGGAAGACTTGGCTGATCCGCGACCGAAGAAGCAGTATGCCAGCAAAATGCCGAGTCCAGGTCCTGGATTGGATTCAAGCATAAATAATACAGATTGACCCAGTTCTCTTGCTTGTTCCGTACCAATTGGCGTCAAAATCCCATGGTTGATGGCATTGTTCAGGAATAATACTTTTCCTGGCTCAATGATCAAATTGACCAGCGGGAGAAGTCCAGCATTCATCAAAGCTTCTACCCCGGCCGATAACACCTTGCTAATTGCTTCAACGAAAGGCCCGATGCCTTTAAGGGCTAGTAGGGCCAAAATCCCGCCAATAATACCAGCGGAGAAGTTGTTAACGAGCATCTCAAACCCTGATTTGATTTTGCCTTCGACTGCCTTGTCAAATTGCTTAATGATCCAGGCTGCCAATGGTCCGGCAATCATGGCACCAAGGAACATTGGAATGTCACTGCCGACAATAACCCCGATGGTCATAATTGCACCGACTACACCACCACGTTGGCCGTGCACCATGGTACCGCCTGTGTAACCGATAAGCAAAGGCAGCAAATATTTGATCATTGGATCAACCAGCATTGCAAAATCTGCGTTAGGGAACCATCCTTTTGGAATGAACAATGCCGTAATTAAACCCCAGGCGATAAATGCACCCATGTTCGGCATAACCATACCACTCAGGAAACGTCCAAACTTCTGAACGCCGACCCGTATTCCTCCACTTTTTTCGGACTTTGCGCCCACTGAACTCATACTGAAAACCTCCTCAACATATTAAACCTTGATTCCACTGAATTTTGACAACAATGATCCAGACGAACAAAGGTACAAATCAGAAATAAATCTTGATTTCACAAACATATCGTAAATGAAAACGGTATCTTCTACAACGAAATGAAAACCTACTTCCGTCATGAACGTTGATGACAAGATTTAAATTTAAAGGATTGTTCCATATTTAAACCTGTAAATGGATCGAAACCTTTTATTCCCTTTCATGTATCATACCCACGAATTGCCTCATTTTAATGACAAATGAAATTGTAAATTTATTCTATTTAAACGAGCCATCTCTATTCAATTTCGAAATGATATTGGAACACGTTAGAGTGATACACACTCCATCCAATTCATCATTTAACAACGAAAAAAAACGCAATCACCTCACCCTGTCCCAGGTGAGGCCATTGCGCCCAAGTATTCTCCGAATAAGCAGTATCACCATCCGGATCTATAAACAATCATTTCATTTTTTTCACGCTAAACGGACTTTTACATCAAGCTATAGCTCTCGATCCAACCGGTGAATTATACCTTCATATTATTCCGTATGTTTACGATACGCATCCGCATTCATCAATGTGGATAGTGCTGCTGTCAGGTCGCCCTCAACACGAATCTCGATCATCCAGCCTTCCTCATATGGAGAGTTGTTAACCAGCTCCGGTGAATCCTGCAATGCCTCATTTACAGCCACAATGGTTCCACTTACAGGAGAAAACAAATCTGAAACGGTTTTGACGGATTCAATCGTTCCAATGCTGTCTTCTGCCTTTACATCCGATTCAAGGTCAGGCAATTCCACAAACACAATGTCACCCAGCTGATGCTGCGCGAACTCGGTAATGCCAATACGTACGGTATCCTCCCCTACGGTCTGCACCCATTCGTGCTCTTCACTGTACAGGAAATCACTTTTCAATTCGCTCATCGATATCCGCCTCGCTTTTCATTAATGAGTGCATGCGCTTCTTTGACCTTAACCTTTTTCCCAGAACATAGCGTATGATATTTCCCAATCAAATGTCAAGATACCTCACAAATTATTTGATTTTCTTTCTTATATGCCTGTAACTCAAATGAACACTCCCTACATATAATGGTGAATATTAGAAAAGTAAGCGCACTCTTTATAAATAGACGAACGTTATAAATTAAATTTAGAATATTATTCGGATTTTTATTAATTTCTATGATATCGTTCTTGACATCATTAGTCGATTCAGGCTTTAATGAGAGTAGTAAATGTGTTTAATTGGTCTATGCAATACCCGCGGATGAATGTAAAGGGAGAGATTACCCTTGACACCGACTCAGGGTGTACATGCGGTAACGCCGAAGGAGTAAACCACCGACAAGCGGAGGTGAATCTCTCAGGCAAAAGGACTTTTACGGGACGCAACTCTGGAGAGCATCTATTCGCCCGGTGTGGGCGTTATGATCACCCAAGGGGAAACCTGCTGCATCAGGCGGCGGGGTAACTCTCAGGTACCAAGGACAGAGCCTAAGAATACAGCGTGCTTCTGGCATGCCGATTCTTTGGCCTGTCCTTTTCCTTTTTCCCAAAAAAACGAAAACAGGTTATAGAGCGGCGCTGCCTATCGCGTCCTTACCTTACTTTTATATTAAAAGTTGATGCCCGTTTCATTGATCCATGGTTATACACTCGGCCGGTTGACGGCCCATGACGAGGTGATTGGATGTCCGATTTGCTTAGAACCCCACTCTTTCCACTCTATCAGCAATATGAAGGCGTACGATGCATTGATTTTGGTGGCTGGGAGCTCCCGGTACAATTCAGCGGAATTCAGAAAGAGCATGAAGCGGTGCGAGAACGTGCCGGATTATTTGATGTATCCCACATGGGCGAATTCACCGTACAAGGTGAACACGCAGAAGCTTTTTTACAGCACATGACCACCAATGATGTAACAACACTCGTTCCCGGTCAGGCTCAATACACGTTAATGTGTTATCCGGATGGCGGCGTGGTCGATGATCTGTTGATTTATAAACTGAAAGATCAGCATTATATGCTGGTGGTTAACGCCTCCAACATCGACAAGGACTGGGCATGGCTGCAGCAGCACATGACGCCAGGCGTAACGATGACCAATGATTCGGATCAAACGGCGCTGCTTGCGCTGCAAGGTCCGCTGGCAGTGGATATTCTCAGAACGGTGACAGACACCGATGTGTCATCGATTGAGCCTTTCCGCTTTGTGGCAAATGCGACGGTCTGTGGCGTTACATTGCTGTTATCCCGCACCGGATATACGGGTGAAGATGGTTTCGAGCTCTACGTTTCTGCGGAACAGGCCGCTGCGGTGTGGAACGGATTGATGCAAGCCGGAGAAGGTCACGGACTCGTTCCGGCAGGACTGGGTGCCCGGGATACGCTGCGCTTTGAAGCCAAGCTGCCCCTGTATGGACAGGAATTGTCTGCAACCATCTCACCGCTGGAGGCTGGCGTTGGCATGTTCGTGAAGCTGAATGCCGGACCGTTTATCGGACATGAAGCCCTGTTGCAGCAAAAAAATGATGGGCCTGCCCGCAAGCTGGTCGGCATCGAAGTGCTGGAGCGCGGCATTCCCCGCCCCCATTATCCAATTTACGCCGATGGCATGCAGATTGGTGAAGTGACCACAGGAACCCAATCACCTACGTTGAAACGTAATCTGGGGCTGGCCTTGATTGACAGCAAATATGCTGCACTGGGTACCCCGCTGGAGATTGAAATTCGTGGCAAGAAACTGAAAACCGAGGTTGTGAAGACCCCTTTTCATAAACGGATACGTGCGCCAAAGACATCTACTCAAGGAGCTGATCAAGCATGAGCAAGCATCGCTACATCCCCATGACCGAGCAGGATCAGAGTGCCATGCTGGCAACCATCGGCGTGGAAACGATTGAGGACCTGTTCCATGACATTCCACAGGAGATTCGCTATCAGGGTGAACTGCCTGTTTCCTCCAAACTCGATGAATATGCACTGACACGTCATATGTCGAAGCAAGCGGGAGCGAATGCCAACTTCGAGACACACGCCAGTTTCCTGGGTGCAGGCATTTATGATCACCACGTTCCTTCCGTCATTAATCATGTCATCTCCCGTTCCGAGTTCTACACCGCCTATACACCTTATCAACCCGAGATCAGCCAAGGAGAATTGCAGGCGATTTTCGAGTTTCAATCCTACATCTGTGAGTTGACAGGCATGGCTGTAGCCAATGCCAGCATGTACGATGGTGCAACTGCATTTGCGGAAGCAGGCAATCTGGCCGCAGCGGCAACCCGCCGCAAACAGCTGATTGTGTCACGTACCGTGCACCCTGAGTCCCGTCAGGTATTGCAAGCTTACGCACACGGCCTCAATCTGGAGATTGTTGAGATTGGATATCAAAATGGTGTAACCGACTGGGATGCCCTGCAAGCTGCCGTGTCCGATGACACCGCAGCCGTCATGATCCAGAGTCCGAACTTCTTCGGCGCCGTGGAAAATGTAAAACAGGCCGCAGATCTTGCGCATGCGCACAAGAGCCTGCTCGTGGTCAGCGCCAACCCGCTATCGCTGGGTCTGCTGGAAGCCCCAGGCAAGCTGGGTGCTGACATCGTCGTTGGCGACGCACAGCCCCTTGGCATCGCCGCTTCACTCGGCGGCCCAACATGCGGATACTTCGCCGTATCCCAGGCTCATATGCGCCGAATTCCTGGCCGAATTGTAGGCCAGACAACGGACCGCAACGGCAAGCGTGGTTTTGTACTCACGTTGCAAGCACGTGAACAGCATATCCGCCGGGAAAAGGCGACGTCCAACATCTGTTCCAACCAGGCGTTACTCGCGCTAAGCGCCTCTGTCTATATGTCTATTATGGGTAAACAAGGCATGATCGACGTCGCTGATTTGAATTTGCAAAAGAGCCATTATGCCCTTAACACACTTACCGCAATTCCAGGCGTCGCTCTTACGTTTACCGCACCGACGTTCAATGAGTTTGTTATCCAACTGCCTGAAGGAACAAATGTGGAGACACTGCAGCTGAAATTGCTCGATGAAGGTTTCATTGGCGGGTATGAACTTGGACGTGATTATCCCGAGCTCGCCGGACATATGCTGATTGCGGTTACGGAACGACGAAGCAAGGAAGAGATCGACGAATTCGCACGTGTATTGGAGGGATCGCTGTGACTCAGGAAACGACAACAAAAACAACAACGACGACATCAGCACAAGGACAATCGGAAACGGTAACCTCTATCTCCACATCGGGCCAACCTGAAACCATCACAACAGTTACTAACCAGGCTGCCTCTCCAGCACCGGAGCAATCGTTGATTTTTGAACTCAGCAGTCCGGGTCGGGTCGCTTATTCCTTGCCTGAATGCGATGTTCCCCATCAAGCTGTGGATTCACTAATTCCCCGGGAAATGCTTCGGTCGGAAGCAGCAGCATTGCCTGAGGTTTTTGAAGTTGACGTCATTCGCCATTACACTGCCCTGTCTCGTCGTAATTTCGGGGTAGATAACGGATTCTATCCACTGGGCTCTTGTACGATGAAATATAATCCGAAGATTAATGAGGATGTGGCCCGTTACAACGGGTTTGCCAAAATTCATCCATATCAGCATGAATCCAGCATTCAAGGTGCACTTGAACTGCTCTACACGTTGCAAAATGACCTTGCAGGACTAACCGGTATGGACGCCGTTACACTGCAACCGGCCGCTGGTGCACATGGCGAATGGACCGGGCTTATGATGATTCGTGCCTACCACGAAAGTCGTGGCGAACAGCGTACGAAAGTCATCGTACCGGACTCTTCTCACGGGACCAATCCGGCAAGTGCAACCGTAGCAGGTTTCGAAACGGTAACGATCCCTTCCCGCGCAGACGGGCTGGTGGATCTGGACGCACTTCGCGCAGCTGTTGGTTCGGACACCGCAGCGCTCATGCTGACTAACCCGAACACACTCGGACTTTTTGAAAAAGACATTCAGGAGATTGCCTCCATTGTGCACCAGGCAGGTGGCTTGCTGTACTACGATGGAGCCAACTCCAATGCCATTATGGGCATCACCCGGCCTGGCGATATGGGCTTTGACGTGGTGCATCTGAACTTGCATAAAACGATGAGTACTCCGCACGGCGGAGGTGGACCTGGTGCCGGCCCGGTTGGCGTGAAGAGCCGCTTGATTCCGTTTCTGCCTAAACCGATGGTCATCAAAAATGATGAGGGCAAATATGCGTTGGATCGCGAAGGCGATCAATCCATTGGCCGGGTCAAAGCGTACTATGGCAACTTTGGTATACTGGTCCGCGCCTATGCCTACATCCGTACCTACGGACCTGAAGGTTTGCGCCGGGTATCTGAATGTGCGGTGCTCAACGCCAACTACATGATGGCTCGTCTCGCACCTTACTACGAGATTCCATATCCTGGCGTGTGCAAACATGAATTTGTAATGTCTGGACGGGGATTGAAACAGTACGGTGTACGCACACTGGATGTTGCCAAACGATTGCTTGATTTTGGATATCACCCGCCAACCGTGTACTTCCCGCTGAACGTTGAAGAGTGCATCATGATCGAGCCGACAGAAACCGAGAGCAAAGAAACCCTTGATGGGTTCATCGATACGATGATTCGCATTGCCAAGGAAGCAGAAGAGACACCTGAACTGGTACTCAATGCCCCTTATGGCACACCAGTTACCCGTCTGGATGAAACCAACGCCGCCCGCAAACCTGTACTGAACTGCGCTTGCAGTTAATTAAATCATTGTTATCGCGAAAGCTCTTGCTGATGTTTCAATCAGCAAGAGCTTTCGCGTTGCCTTCCCTTTTACTGATGCCACTGTTGCTGCTCAACATCATCCTGTTAGAGCATGTCTCAAACGCAGGCAAGCTATGCTCCGATGTATACCAGCGTCCTGGTCTGGAAGCCCAGAGTTTCGTATGCCTGTGACGGATAGTACCGAGCCAGAAGATATTCTAACGAATCCAGGATGTCTTATTTGACCTCCAAGCCCACTTTTTTAATTCTTAGGAACATCAGACACGTTATTTCTCTAAATCTCCTCACAAAAATGCTAAGAATGGCTGTATATTCCGACATAGCGTGTCTCAGGTTCTTTAGATTTCTGCGGGTGCTTCAAATCCCGGAATAAGATGTCTCAGATTCCTTAGCAGCACTGAGCGCTCTGGCAATTCAGAATACAACGCGCTTGTCTGCCTTAGCCACGTTCAAGCGCCCTTCAGTTCTCAGACCGAGGTTTGAAGAAGGTTTGATTACACACTAGAGTCCGAATCACAATGTCCTGTTTATAACAAAAAAAGCCGATACCCACAATGAATCGCGGATACCGGCAAAATCGCTACATCAATGCAGCTTATTATCGGAAAAAGAAAAACCTCAAATCCGGAGGAAACCCCGGCAAAATTACGCTTGAATACTTTGAACCAATTCAACAACTTGTTCAGCCGTTTGCATATCCAGAGCTTTTGCAGCCAGTTCCTGCATGTCCGCACGGGACAGCTTGGTGATCTGACTACGAGCTGGCAGAATGGAGGTTGCGCTCATACTGAACTCATCCAATCCGAGACCGAGCAGCAATGGAATTGCTGTTGCGTCTCCAGCCATCTCTCCGCACATGCCAGCCCACTTCCCTTCACGATGCGCTGCATCGATTACCATCTTAACCAAACGCAAAATGGCAGGGTTGTAAGGTTGGTACAGATAGGAGACACGCTCATTCATACGGTCAGCAGCCATGGTGTATTGAATCAGATCGTTCGTTCCGATACTGAAGAAATCAACTTCTTTGGCGAATTGATCCGCAAGAACTGCAGTCGAAGGAATTTCGACCATGATGCCCAGTTGGATGCTGTCTGATACCGCAATACCTTCAGCTACCAGTTTTTCCTTCTCTTCGAGCAGGACTGCCTTCGCTTCACGGAATTCGCCCAGTGTTGCGATCATTGGGAACATGACACGCAGGTTACCATGTACGCTTGCACGCAACAAGGCACGCAATTGTGTACGGAAAATATCCTGACGGTCCAGGCACAGACGAATTGCGCGGAAGCCGAGGAATGGATTCATTTCTTTTGGCAGATCCAGATATGGAAGCTCTTTGTCTCCACCGATGTCGAGTGTACGAACTACAACAGGTTTGCCCTCCATTTTTTCCAGTACCGCTTTGTAAGCATTGTACTGAATGTCTTCGGAAGGGAGCTTGTCTCTGCCCATGTACAGGAATTCGGTACGGTACAGACCTACAGCCTCGCCGCCGTTCTCCAGAACACCAGTTACATCATTCGGTGTACCGATGTTGGCTGCAAGTTCAACATGAACGTTGTCCACTGTTACGGTTGGTTCGTCACGCAGTTTTCTCCACTCGGCACGTTGTGCATCATACTGCTCCTGTTTGGAACGATACTCCGCAATGACCTCATCCGTTGGATTAACCAAAACATGACCATCCAGACCGTCAACGATAATCATATCGCCTTGTTTCGCTTGAGCCAGAATGTCCTTGGTTCCAACGACAGCCGGGATTTCAAGCGAACGAGCCATAATCGCGGAGTGAGAAGTACGTCCACCAATATTCGTTGCAAAACCTTTAACATATTGACGGTTCAGTTGAGCCGTGTCGGAAGGCGTTAGATCCTCCGCAAGCACGATCACTTCTTCACTGATCTCAGCCGGACTCATGAATTCGATACCAAGCAAGTGATTCAGCACACGTTTGGTTACATCACGCATATCTGCAGCACGTTCCTGCAGGTAAGCACTCTTCATGTTTTCAAACATTTCGATAAATTGCGTTGCTGTTTCGTTCAATGCGAATTCCGCATTAACCTTATCATCTGCAATTTTCGCTTTAACCGGATCAATCAGTTCCGGGTCATTCAGAATGAGCAAATGCGAAGCAAAAATCTCAGCTTTTTTCTCGCCAAGCTCTTGTAAAGTACGCTCTTTGATCGCCTCAAGCTCAGCCTGGGACTTGCCCAGTGCCGAGTCGAGTTTCGCGATCTCTGCGTCAACGTCGTTGATTTCGCGTTTTTCTACAGAGTAGTTGGGATGCTCCAAGATAAACGCCTTGGCGATAGCAATACCCGCCGAAGCCGCGATCCCGGAAACATTAAGCATTAATTTCGCCCAGCCCTTCGTTAACCATAACGTCTGTCAGAGCTTGAAGAGCTTCAGCTTCTCCTTCGCCTTCAACGATGATGCTGATGGTGTCGCCTTGTTCCAGACCAAGGGAAAGTACGCCCAGGATGGATTTCAATGTTACTTTTTTACCGTTAGCTTCTGCAAAAGATTCTGCACCTTTGAATTTGTTTGCTGTATTAACCAGGGCTGTCGCCGGACGTGCGTGGATACCATCTTCGTCTGTAATTCTGAATGTTTGTTGCATTACAATCATCTCACTTTCAATAATTTAGTTTAGGCATTGCATATATTTACACTTGCTTGCCATCGTCGTAACACTTCTTATTTTATCTCAATAATCGGCTGATCGCCAATTTTCAGTACCCCACTTTTCGTAAGCGTTACTGTGGAGCCTTCTGGAAGGTTGGTGAAAATCACTGGAGAAATAATTGAAGGTGCGTTAGCTTTCACATACTCCAGATCTACTTCCATAATCGGCTGTCCTGCCGATACGAGGTCGCCTTCCTGCACAAGCACGTTAAAGCCCTGACCTTTCAGCTTCACCGTATTGACACCTATATGAACAAGCACTTCCTTGCCCCCGTCAGACATAATGCCCACGGCATGTTTGCTTGGAAATACGTTAAACACCTTACCATATACAGGAGAAGTAATCTTGCCATCATGAGGCAGAACAGCAAAGCCGTCGCCTGTCATTTTCTCGGCAAAGACTGGATCAGGAACGTTTGTGATGTCCATCAATTCGCCATTCACTGGCATAACGATGTCTTCCGCAATAATTCGTTCGCCTTCTTCACCTTGCGCCTTTTCCTGTTCAGGAGCTGGCTTAGCCACAGCTGCTGGTGCCGGTGTCCGTCCTGCAATGATATCCTGCATTTGAGATTTGATCGTATCTGAACGTGTACCGAAGATGGCCTGTACATTATTACCCACTTCAAGTACGCCAGATGCACCCAATTGTTTCAAACGATCTTTATTTACACTGGATTTCTCATTTACTTCAATCCGCAAACGAGTAATGCAGGCATCCAGATGTTTGATATTTTCTTGTCCGCCGAAGGCAGCAAGAATATTGTGAGGCAAATCATCCGTTGAACCTGAGCCTCCACCACCCGAAGCTGTTTCAGGTGTCGCCTCTTCACGACCTGGTGTTTTGAGGTTGAATTTGCGAATGATCAATCGGAATCCGAAATAGTAGATCACTGCAAGAATCAAACCTACGATGATAACATCCCACCAAGGCGTGCGGTTCGGGATAATCCCGAAGATCAGGAAGTCAATGAATCCACCGGAAAATGTCATCCCGATTTTGACTCCAAGAATTTGCATCGTCATGAAAGACAAACCTGCAAAGATACAGTGTACTGCAAACAGGATTGGCGCTACAAACAGGAATGAGAACTCAAGTGGCTCTGTAATCCCGGTGAGGAACGAAGTCAGCGCAGCTGATCCCATGATCCCTGCAACATACTTTTTGTGCTCTGGTCTTGCTTCATGGTACATCGCAAGCGCCGCAGCTGGCAAACCGAACATCATGAACGGGAATTTACCAACTTGAAACGTTCCTGCTGTGAGATTCACACCATCTCGCAGTTGATTGAAGAAGATTTGCTGGTCTCCACGAATGACATCTCCAGCTTTGTTCACATATTCACCGAACTCAAACCAGAATGGTGAATAGAAAATGTGATGCAGACCGAACGGAATAAGTGACCGTTCTACCACTCCGAAAATGAATGCCGATAATGTCGGACTTGTATCTACCATGAAGTGAGATACAGCATTCAGGCCATTTTGAATCGGCGGCCAGATGATCACCAGAAGCAACCCGATCAAGAGGGAAACGACTGAAGTGACAATTGGGACAAATCGTTTACCTGCAAAGAAACCGAGGTAAGACGGCAGTTCGATTTTGAAAAATCGATTGTAACATAGCGCGGCGGCAATACCAATGATAATACCTCCGAACACGCCTGTACTCAATGTGGGGATACCCAAGATGCTCGCATAACCTGGTACTTCACCGATCATGGCTGGTGTAACACCAACAGCCGTACCCAGAGTCACGTTCATGACCAAGTAACCAATGATGGCCGCAAGACCTGCGACACCTTCGCCTCCAGCCAGCCCGACGGCTACACCGACAGCGAACAGCAATGCCAGATTATCAAATACGATCTGACCCGCATTCATCATAATCGTCGCTATTGAATTTACCCAAGGGGTGTCAAGCACCGTTGCATATTGCAAAAAATCTGGATTGACAAGCATGTTGCCGATCCCAAGCAACAAACCTGCTGCTGGCAGAATCGCTACGGGCAACATGAGAGCTTTACCTACTCTTTGCAATACACCAAAAAGCTTTTTAAACATTGCGTTGTATCCACCCTTTCGTCTAAGTTTGTATATCGTGATGCAAGCAAGGGGAAAACAAAAAAGGCATGAATTAATAAAGTGAACTGTACCAACCTTTGGGTATAGCATACCCGGATAAAGGTAAGAACAATCACACTCTAATTAACTCATGCCTGATCGAATCAGTAACACGTCGTTTGTGTTTATTCAGTTGCTTGATTACGGAGACCATTGTAGCACCACTTCATAGACGATGCAAGCCTTTACACAAAATTTCTCAAACCAGACTTCCACTTGTGGGAATATTTCACTTGTTCTCTTCTTCTTTCCTTTGATTCAGTCGCTGCAAATGAATGGTCAAATATCCCACTTCTGCCGGATAAACAGGGAGATTCAACCTTTTTTCCATCACCTTCGTTAGCTTCCATGCAAGCGAGTACATTTCAGGATATTCCAACTTCAACAGGGAATCCAATTTATGAAGTTCTTCCACTTTGTCTCCCCGACGTATACGCTCCAAGGCGAATCGAAGATGAGTCAGTAACCGGGAGTAATCCAGCGACTCGGTCTCAAATGAATAGTCCAGTTGGGTGGACACCAGGCTCACCAAATCGGTAATCAGTTGAGAATGCTCTCGAACTTGAGAAATATTTTGGTTGGTCATGGCACTGTAGATGTGAAGCGCAATAAAACCGATTTCATCCATTCCCAGATCTACGCCCAATTTTTCTTTAATCAAACGTACCGCATAATCACCCATGCGATATTCGTCAGGATAAATTTCACGGGTCTCATATAGAAAAGGATTTTGTATGACAATCCCTTGTTCTTTCCGTTTCAGCGCAAAAGAAATATGATCAGTCAATGCGATATGAATATGTTCGTTTAAAGGCACGTCCGTATGTTCTGCAATATACGTAATGACTTCGTTAATAATTTCGATCAATGCTTCATCCACTTGCGGAAGAAGCTGTTTATACTGCTCCTGCTCCTGCTGGTTTCTCAAAATGAACATCTTCTCCACAGCCATCAGTGGAATAATATCATTCGTTCTCCGGTTAAAGCCAATGCCTTTACCAATCACGACAACTTCTCCATGTTCAGGATGCTGTGCAATAATTACATTATTATTTAGCGCTTTGGCTACTTGCAGGCTACTCAATGTTTGCACCTCTTTTTCACACCATCTTAGGTGTGATTCAGTCACACCCTAGTAAGAAAGAAAAGACATCCGGAAGCGGGCAAACCGCGCCGGACGTCTCGCTTAAAAAGTAACAAAAATTCGCCTTAAGGTCAATAGAGCATGAGTGCTTAATGATTCTTTGTCTTACTCATCAACCCCAGCCTTTTCCACAATCTTATCAATTATAGAGGGAGTCGTTACAGGTTCACTCTGTTGAATAGCAACCGGTGCTGTTGTTTTAGGTTTGGTGAGACCTTTAATTAACTGCTCCACATCAATGCCGGAGACACTTTTGAGCATCTCGGGAGCCGTAGCCATGAGCTCGGTTACGTAGTTGCTTACACGTGCTGCGCCTTCACCCTTCCCTGTGTCCACAACGGTCAGCTTATCAATCGCCGAGATCGGCTCCGCAATTTTGCCAGCAAGTTCAGGCAGCATTTTGACGATAATGTCGAGCACGGCAGCTTCGCCGAACTTTTGGAACGCCTCGGCCAGTTTTTCCTTCGCTTCTGCTTCCGCCAGACCCCGGAGGCGAATAACCTCTGCATCTGCTGTACCTTTGGCGCGTTCGGCATCTGCCATCGCCTGACCTTCGAGACGCTTCTGCTCAGCAGTAGCTTTTGCATGCGTTTCAATGGAGTACTGTACCGCATCGGCTTCACGCATTCTTTTGGCTTTATCCGCTTCGGCAGCCTGCTCCACCGCATAACGATCTGCTTCTGCCTTTTTCTTCACTTCAGCATCATATTGCTTCTCACGTACGATAATTTCTTTCTCTTGCAGATCGATCTCACGTTCTTTACGAACGAGCTCAACCTTCATCTCTTCTTCCACCACGGTTTGTCTCGCACGCGCTTCGTGGATATGGTACGCCTGATCCGCTTCCGCTTTAGCAGTATCCTGATCCCGCTTAAATGTCGCTACTTTCAATTCCTTCTCTTTTGCAGCTTCAGCGATATTTGTATCACGCAGCAACTCGGCTTTTTGCCCTTGCTCTTCGGCATTAGCCTTCTGAATACGTGCATCCCGCATCGCTTCCGCTTCCGCAATTTCAGCATCCCGCTTGACGGCTGCTATTCTCGGTTTACCGAGGGCATCCAGATAGCCTTGTTTGTCACGAACATCTTTGATGGTAAAAGAGACAATTTGCAGTCCCATTTTTTTCAGATCCCTGGCAGCAACACCTTGAACCTCTTGCGCGAAGCGATCGCGGTTACGGTATACTTCTTCCACCGTCATCGTTCCGAGGATGGCCCGCAAGTGCCCTTCCAGAACTTCCTGTGCTTCGCCTCTTAACGATTCTACCGGCTTACCGATAAATTGCTCGGCTGCAGTAGCCACGTCTTCTACAGAGCTTCCGACCTTGATAATGGCGACACCATCGGCAATGACCGGTACACCTTGTTCCGTGTAGACTTCCGGCGTGGAAACGTCCAGCTTATGGGACAACAGCGAGATAAACTCTGACTGCTGGAACACTGGCAAGATAAATGCGCCGCCTCCACGAACTATTTTAATTTTGCGTCCGGAGTCATCGTCGGATATATTTTTGCTTCCCAGGAATGAACCCGTAACGATCATGGCTTCATCCGGCCCAACCGTTTTGTACCTCGCCCAGAACGCCAAACCAAGAATCAGAATAACACCGACAACGATTGCAGGAATCAACAATACATCCATATCCAAATCAAAATTCATTCCACATCTCTCCCCTTATTCATACATGAGTGCTTACACTGCTAACAGCGAAACTGCCTTAAATATCTTTAAGTACATCTTCATCCCATTCCGATACACGCAGCACACCTTCGGTTACATCCACTACTACAACACGCGCTCCCGCCGCAATGGGACGATGTTCAAAGCTGGATGCCGTGTGCACCGTATTACCGGAAGAAATCTTGATCATAACCTCACCAAAACCTTTTTCCGGTACCGGAATGGTAATTTCTCCAATTTTCCCGGATAGCTCTTTCATGGAAAACGCTATGGAGACGTCACTGTTACGCATCGGCTTGATATATGCGAAGAATACCAGCATGGCTGCAGCAATACCTATAAGCAGGGATAGTATCAATGCCGAAATTGCACTTAACGAGCTATAACGTGTCAGCATAATACCGGCTCCGCCAAAGGTTGTTATGGAACCAGCCAGCACAACAGGTTTGAAAAAATCAAGGCCTGGCATTTCAAAGGCCCCGTCCAGCAAGCCATCAATCAAGTCACCTAGCACAAGGCTGACAACTGCAAATATGGCTCCTCCGATTAGACACCCCCAATAGATTGACTCCATTCCCCGTTCCTCCTCTCTTCTGCCGCAATTCCATCCAACTGGGCATTCCTCATGTAAATAAATACGTAGCAAGGTGCCGTTATGTTTCAAAATCTTTCCTCATTTGTATTGGAGACCCGATAATGGTTATTCTCATCTTCATATGTCCGCGTTGCTGGAACATGCTCCGATTCGCTCTTATTCACAACAAAAAACCGCAAATCTCCTCAAAGGAGATTTACGGTTCTGGAATACATTGCAGTGACTATGTGTTTCGTTTTTACAGAGAAGCCTTGTAAATGGATACAACATCTTCACGCTGCAATTTTTTGAAGTTACCAAATGGGCCGAAGAGCATGGCTTTATCAGCCATAACTTCGATTTGGCTGTCATCGATATCATAATCAGCCAGACGGTTAGGGGCACCAATGGATGTCCAGAATTTGCTCAATGCATCGATGCCTTCTTCAGCAATCTGTCTGTCCGATTTACCTTCAGGGTTAACTTCGAACACATTGATCGCCAGACGTTTGAAACGATCCACATTGACGTCCACATTGTGTTTCATCCAGTGCGGGAACAGAATTGCGAGCCCTCCGCCATGCGGAATATCATACACTGCGGATACCGCGTGTTCAATATTGTGAGTAGCCCAGTCACCAGCGAGACCCATGTTCAGTACGCCGTTCAATGCCATCGTTCCGCAATACAGAATCGTTTCACGCAGTTCATAGTTCTCCAGGTCTTCAACCAGACGAGGCGCTGCATCCATAACTGTGCGCAGAATCGTCTCACAGAATCCGAGTTGGACCGGTGTGTTGGCATCCAGATGGAAGTAATGCTCCAGTACGTGGGACATCATATCAACCATGCCATAAACCGTTTGGTCCAGAGGAACGGTATATGTATTTACCGGATCAAGGATTGAGAACGCAGGGAATGAATACGCGCTGCCCCAGCCCAATTTCTCCTGTGTTTCCTGATTCGTAATAACTGAGCCGGAGTTCATTTCCGAACCGGTAGCAGCCATTGTCAGAACGGTACCGAGCGGAAGAGCATCCTGTGCAACGGCTTTACGCTGTGCAAAGTCCCACATGTCGCCATCATACTTGGCGCCTACCGCGATTGCTTTGGCACAGTCCAGTACACTGCCGCCGCCTACAGCGAGGATCAAGTCGATGTTTTTCGTTTTGCAAAGGTCTACACCTTTGTGCACCGTCGAAAGACGCGGGTTCGGCTCTACACCAGCCAGTTCCGTTACTTCAGCTCCGACTTCCTTGAGCAGTCCGATCACCTGATCGTACAAACCGCTGCGTTTGATACTGCCGCCACCATATACAAGCAGAACCCGTTTGCCGTATTTCGGCACTTCGGTTTTCAGTGCTTCCAGCTGACCTTTACCGAAAATCAATCGGGTTGGATTATAAAATTGAAAAGATTTCATGTTCTATGTCGCCTCCAATGGAGATTCATATTTTAGTGCAACTCCCATTATAGTACCCCGATTGTACAAAAACAAATCGATAGCCACTCACTTTATATCAATCCATTGATTTGCAAATGTGCACGGAACATTTCACTGGTCGAAGGCAGATTTTCCTTATCCACCCATGTCTCAGAAGACCATATTCCTGCCTGTTTAAACGCTCTTGGACAATGAATGAAACATTCTTCCACATCCACAATGACAGCAGCCCCGATGGTTTTGCCGCTCCACCCCATGCTCGCGATAAATTCCTCATCCTTCGTAATGGAGGCCCTCCCGTTGATGCGCAGCACTTCATTCATACCCGGAATTAGAAAAATCATGCCAACTCCAGGGTTGGACAGGATGTTCAGCAACGAATCGATACGACGATTACCCGGACGTTCAGGATAGACAAGCCGATATTGATCCAGAACTTTCACAAAGCCTGCCTCATCGCCGCGAGGGGATACATCCCTTTTACTTAAACTGTCTGAAGTGGACAGAAAGAATAATGGGGACATGGACAGAAAGTGCTGTACATGTGTATCCACAAAGGAAATCACCTTGTTGAGTACTTGTTCGCTTGGTTTTCCTACCATAGTCTGCAATTCCTCTGCATCGGTAACCAATGGTACATTCAAAGCCTTTTTTTCCATTTTCGTATCCCCTTTTCTCTTTAAATGCTAAGGAATGTCCATGACTTTTCTTCTAACATTATACATGTGTGCATAGAAAAGAAGCACCAAAAAGGGGCTGTCTCAAAAGGAATTCCGCCTCGCTCAAGCGCTAACGAACCTACCGACCCTTAAAAGGCGGATCATCAACGCTTGCAAGATTTAACGAACCTCAGTATCGCTAATTCGTCATAAAACGTTGTTAAAACCTAAAAAATCGAACGAATCGACAAAATAACATCTCTGTGATTCGTTAGCTCTCAGATCTGGGCAAATGGGAGCGAATAGCGTGTCTCATGTTCATTAAAACAAAATAACACGAACAAAGGATGTCCCCTGTCATATTTATGACTTATGGGACATCCCATTCCTCGTTATACATGTTTATTCGGTGTATCCCATGCTGGTCACAAAACGACGGAAGGCTCGGCGTCCTGCTTCATCATATTTGTATACACCCGCATGTTCCAGAATCTCGGCGAATTTCAAACCGACTTCCTGTTGTACAAGCGCAACGGCTTGCTCCTTGTTCAGGTTGGGACCGAAACGTTCAATCAGTTCATTTGCCCAGCTCAGGTGTTTGTTCAACACATGTTCGGGAGCTTTGGCTGCCTCGGCAAGCTTGATATCCCCAGCGAGAATATCCGCGATGCTGTCCAGTTCTTCTTTCAAACGACCTGGCAGGATGGCAAGGCCCATCACTTCGATGAGTCCAATGTTCTCCTTCTTCAGATGATGCATCTCGCGGTGCGGGTGGAAAATCCCTTCGGGATGTTCATCATTCGTACGATTGTTCCGCAGAACGAGGTCCATCTCATATCCTCCGTCCGCACTGCGACGAACGATTGGAGTCACTGTATTGTGCGGAATCTGTTCTCCGTCGACCTCACTGAATGCCTCAATCTCCACCGCAGAATCGCTATACCCCTTCCACGCTTCATAGACGGCATTACCCGCTTCGAGCAATTCAGCCGGATCCTGTGATGCCAGCCGCAGTACGGACATTGGCCATTTCACGAGACTGAGCGTTAGTCCCGGTGAACCTGCGTGACGGAATACCGCCTCTGGCTTCGCATTTTGAATGGCAAAGGTATGACGCCCACCCTGGAAATGGTCATGGGTCAGGATAGAGCCGCCAACGATTGGCAGATCGGCATTGGAACCGATAAAGTAATGCGGATACTCTCCCACGAAGGCCAGCAGCCTGCGCAGTGTATCTTTGGTCAATTTCATCGGCACATGATCGTGGTGGAAAATAATGCAGTGCTCGTTATAGTACACATATGGCGAGTATTGGAAGAACCAAGGTTCGCCGTTTAATTCCAATGGAATGACACGGAGGTTTTGACGGGCCGGGTGGTTGACCCGACCGGCATAGCCCACATTTTCACGACAAAGTTGGCATTTCGGATATACCGGAGGCGGGAGCAGCTTGGCCATCGCGATTTCCTTTGGGCTTTTCTCCGGCTTGGACAGGTTGATCGTAATCTCCATGTCGCCATAAGCTGTATCCTGTGTCCAATACACATTCTTGGAGATGCGGTCCATCCGAATGTAGTTGGAGTGAATTGAAAGCTCATAAAATTGGGAGGTAGCCGCTTCGATACCTTCGGTCTGCTCCGTATAGCGGAATGCGCGTACCACCTCGGATGGACGGGCCATTAATTGACCCATAATTTTTGCATCAAGCAAATCACGGTACGTATCCGTATTTTCAGGGATAAGTCCGATTTCAAAACCATAGTCAATCAGCGTATCCAGCAATGGTTGGGGTCCATCCAACACCGTCTCGTTCAATACTCCGGCATATGGCTCAGAAAACCCGAACTGCTCCAGCAGCAGATTACGACTGTAATCCCGATCCGCTTCTTCAATCAATTTGTTCTGCAAGGCAAATGCTACCAGACGTTCAATGGCATGCAGTGCTTCCTGCTGCTCCGGTGTCCGCTCTGTGGCGCCTGCTGCAATATGAGTCTGTGACATATCGATGTTCGCCTCCTAGTTTTTTCCGTAGCCGTCAGGGTGGGACTGGTGCCAGCTCCATGCACTTTGAATAACATCTTCGAGATTCGTCCATTTTGGATTCCAGCCCAGTACGGATCTTGCTTTGGCAGACGATGCTACCAGTACAGCCGGATCACCCGCACGACGTGGTTCCTGAACAACCGGAATATCCAGTCCGGTTACTTTCTTAGCCGTCTCAATAACCTGTTTAACAGAGAAGCCTTGACCGTTGCCCAGGTTGAACACGTTGCTGTTCTCCCCTTTACGGAGGTAGTCTACGGCCCGTAGATGGGCATCCGCCAAATCACTTACATGGATGTAATCACGTACACAAGTTCCGTCTTCTGTCGCGTAGTCGTCACCAAACACGGCGATGTGTGGACGTTGTTTTAACGCGGTTTGCAGTACGAGTGGAATAAGATGGCTCTCCGGCTGGTGATCTTCACCAATTTTGCCGCTATCATGGGCTCCAGCAGCATTGAAGTAACGCAGGGAGACGTATTTGATATCCTGTACTTTATCGAACCAGGACATCATGCGCTCCATCATCAGCTTGGTTTCACCGTAAACGTTCGTCGGCTCCGTGCGGTCGCTCTCTTCAATCGGCACTTTTTCCGGTTCGCCATAAGTAGCAGCCGTGGAAGAAAAGACGATGCGACGTACATTCGCTGCATTCATCGCTTCCAGCAGGCACAGTGTGCCAAATACGTTGTTGTCATAATATTTCACAGGATCTTTCATGCTCTCGCCAACCAGTGAATTGGCTGCAAAGTGAATGACTGCATCGATAGAGTTCTCTGCGAACAGCTTCGCCAGAAATGCCTTGTCACGCAGATCACCTTCATACAATTTCCCGCCCAGCAGAGCTTCACGATGCCCTGTCTGCAAGTTATCCAGTACAACGACCTCTTCTCCACGCTCCAACAAAGCTGCTACCGTATGAGAACCAATATATCCTGCTCCACCTGTCACCAAAATCGCCATCTTACTTCGCCTCCTTCAATTCTTTAACACCGTCGCCTACTCCACATACATAGAAATCGCCCTTGAGACTGGTACGTGCTTCATATGCCGCTCCAACTTCGCTTACAAAACGCTCTACATCGTCCTCATGCACAAGGGAAACTGTACATCCGCCGAATCCAGCTCCGGTCATGCGTGCACCCAGAGTGCCTGGAATCCGTTGAGCCTCTTCAACCATCACGTCCAGTTCCTCGCAGCTCACTTCATACAGATAACGAAGCGATTCATGAGAAGCATTCATCAGCTTGCCGAAGGTTTCCAGATCGTTATCACGCAGTGCTTCCACGGATGCAAGTACACGTGCATTCTCTTCCACGACGTGCTGTGCGCGCTGTCTTACCTTCTCATCCTTGATGTGATCCTGCAGTGTGCCGAACTGTTCTGGTGTAAGCTGCGCCAGATAGTTCAGCGCAGGCAGTTGTTCTTTCAAAATAGCAAGTGCCTGCTCACATTGGGAGCGGCGTTCGTTATAAGCCGAGTCCACCAAGCCGCGGCGTTTGTTCGTGTTACCAATGACCAGCTTGTAGGCGCCGGTACGGAAAGGTACTTTTTCATATTCAAGGGTGTCACACATCAGTAGGATCGCATGATCCTCTGCGCCATTGGCTACAGCGAACTGATCCATGATGCCACAGTTGACGCCGACGAATTCGTTCTCTGCCTTTTGGGACAGCAGCGCCAGTTGAACCGTATCAATATCCTTAACACCTTCAAGCGATTGGATGGCATACCCAGTGAGTACCTCCAGCGATGCGGAAGAGGAAAGTCCTGCGCCGTTCGGAATTTCTCCATGATAGAGAAAGTCATAACCTTTGGTTACTTTTACGCCTTTGCCTTGCAGTTCAACCATGACGCCTACCGGGTAATCCGTCCATTCCCCTGTTTTCTCTTTGCCGATGGAGGACGTATCCAGCGTTCCTTCATAGGACATATTTGTGGAAGCCAACTGCAACTTGTTGTCCTCACGCTCACGGATAATCAAAGTGGTGCCGAATTCAAGCGCTGCCGGAAGCACGTATCCACCATTATAGTCAATGTGCTCACCGATCAGATTCACCCGCCCTGGGGCATGGAATACACGGATGTCCGCTCCACTCTCTCCGTACTTGTCAATAAACTTTTGTTTCAATTCATTTATGTTCATTGCTGCTGCACCCCATCTCAATGTTGTTGGTTTTCTTAATGTTATTATACAAGAAGGCGGTTCCTCTTGAAATGCAACCATGTGTTTTCCATATGGATAAATGTGACCTTTCGACGTATAATGAATGGAACATCCAGGAAGGAAAGGAATATCATCATGACTGAACAACGTAAGGAAGGTCCAACAGAAGCAACGGGGGATCCGACAAAACAAATTCCGGAAACCTCCGGCAAAAGTGGAGCACTCAGCTACTCGGTCGCCTCCAATCCTGTTTATTATGAAAAAGGGGCACTGCATGTCCTCTTTGCAGGTGCAAGCCAAACTCTTCCCGGTCACGCCCTTGGACCGAAGCTATACGATTATTATCTATTGCATTATGTAGAAAAAGGAGCCGGTACGTTCCGCACTGAACTGCATACCTACGAACTATCCGCAGGGGATTGTTTCCTCATTCAACCGGGGCAGCTTGTAAGCTACCAATCCCATGCCCGGAATCCCTGGCAATATCGATGGATGGCCTTTACCGGCAGCCAGGCTGCAAAACATACAGAGGAGGCAGGCTTCCGTCCGGAGAAATCCGTCTTTCATGCCGGACCCTCCTGTGGTATTTCAGACTGGTTATCCGTGATGCAGACGGCTTTTGCCGAGCGGAAAGAAAGCTCTCATTTTACATCGCTGGGTACGTTATATATGATTCTAGCCGAGGCACAAAATCACCTTTCTCAGGGTCAGACCTTAATACCAGGTGAATCTTCCGTACGACGAACGGTAAAACAGATGATTCAATACATGTCTACCCAATATGCCTATCCTGTCTCGATTGAGCAAATGTCTGCCAGTCTTGGCTATAACCGTGCGTATCTGTCCCGCATTTTCAAACAGGAAACCGGACTATCCCCAGTAACCTACTTGCTTAAACTGAGGATCGACAAATCGCGCCAGCTGCTGCGGGAACGTCCGGATCTGTCCATCGAACAGGTATCAGCCTCTGTGGGTTTGCCAGATGCGCTGTATTTCTCCAAACAGTTCAAGCGATTCCATGGGGAGGCCCCTAGCCTGTACCGGGAAAATATTCTTAATAGGCCCTTGCCTCAAGGGACACGCCAAGCACCACCGAACCAGCGATAAACCTGTAATCTAAAGCAGGATCTTCTATCCCCGTAGGTCAGCATAAATAATAAGAGACAAAAAAGGTGCATCCAGCCATTATGGCTAAGATGCACCTTTTGAACTTTATTTATGATCCGGTTCCGGACGTAGAATCGATTCAATGCGCTCCAATTCCTCTGTGGAGAATTCCAACTGGCTAAGAGCAGCCACGTTCTCTTCAATCTGCGAAGGTCGACTTGCACCAATCAGTGCAGAAGTTACCTTGCCATCACGCAGTACCCAAGCAAGCGCAAATTGGGCCAAACTCTGACCGCGCGATGCTGCAATCTGGTTCAGCGCACGTACTTTGCGCAATGTCTCTGGCGAGATGTTGTTCTCATTCAGAAATACAGACGGGCCCTTAGCACGTGAATCCTCTGGAATACCGTTCAGATACTTGTTGGTGAGCACGCCTTGTGCCAATGGACAAAACGCGATGCTGCCTGTTCCATATTCATCAAGTACATCCTGAAGCCCATCTTCAATCCAGCGATCGAGCATTGAATATCTAGGCTGATGAATCAACAGAGGTGTACCCAGGCCTTTGAGAATCTCGGCCGCCTGTTTTGTCTGTTCTGCAGGATAATTGGAGATGCCGACATATAATGCTTTGCCTGAACGAACAATGTGATCGAGCGCCATCATCGTTTCTTCCAGAGGTGTTTCGGGATCATAACGATGAGAATAAAAGATGTCTACGTAATCGAGACCCATGCGCTTCAAGCTCTGATTGAGACTGGAAACAAGATTTTTACGAGAACCCCATTCGCCGTAAGGCCCTGGCCACATATAGTACCCGGCTTTGGTCGAGATGACGAGTTCATCTCGATATGGCTTCAGATCCTGTGCCAATACCTGACCGAATAACTGCTCTGCCGAACCTGCCGGCGGACCATAATTGTTGGCAAGATCAAAATGCGTAATGCCCAGATCAAACGAACGGGTAATCATATTTCGGCCGTTCTCCGCATTATTAATGCCACCAAAATTATGCCATAACCCAAGTGAAATCGCTGGCAGTTTCAAACCTGAACGTCCAACGCGGTTGTATTTCATTGTTTCGTAGCGTGCATCGCTGGCTACGTAGACCATCATGAATCCCTTCTTTCCCCAGGTTCCGCCCTCTAATACCCGGTCCGTATGCCGGAGAATGCGGTTATTCGGACAATGTTGACTTACGTTTAACCAAGAAGCTGGTCCACCTTATTCATTACCTCGCCAATAGGGTCTGTAATTAGCAAATCAGCCTGCCTGTCGTAAGCCGTAGGTGTAGCGTTAAGCAAGACCGTATGTTTCCCTTGGAAATACGTAATCAATTGAGCGGCTGGATACACCGTTAGTGAAGTTCCACCTACCAGCAGCAAATCCGCCGAAGACAATGCGTCAACCGAACGATATATTATCGTCTGGTCCAGTTCCTCTTCATACAGAACAACATCCGGCTTGATCACGCCATCACATGCCGTGCAACGAGGAACTGTATCTTTTGCCGTAATAATATCATCCAACCCATAAAATCTCTTGCAATCCATACAAGCGTTTCGATGGATCGAACCATGAAGCTCCAGAACATTGCTGCTGCCCGCCTTCTGGTGCAATCCGTCGATATTTTGCGTGATAACCGCCTGAAGTTTTCCTTCCTGCTCCAATCTGGCGAGAAGTCGATGGCAGCCGTTGGGCATCGCATCGGGATGAAGCATTTTGCCTCGATAAAAATCATAAAAAATATCAGCATGCTGATCAAAAAAATGTCTGCTGAGCAGCTCTTCCGGTGGATAGGGTGAATGCTGCTCCGTCTGGTACAAGCCAGCGGCAGAGCGGAAGTCGGGAATCCCGCTTTCCGTTGAAGTTCCGGCCCCTCCGAAAAAAACAATGTTTGAACTTTCCTTAATCCAGGCAGCCAGTTGTTCTGTTGCGTTCATCCTCTCTCCTCCTTTACGAGATCACCCCTATGAAGAACGTTCAGAGATGATCTTTAGCTCATGATAGTCCTGAATAATGACATCGGCATCATGCAAATAGTCACTGCGCTCGACTTGTGGACAGAAACCAATCATATATGAGGCCCCTGCGTTCCGCCCCATCTGCATATCCCCATTGCTGTCACCAATAACTACAGCTTCCTCAGGAAGAATATGTAGTTCTCTGCAAGCCAGAACCGCTGCCTCTCCATCCGGTTTGCCCCGAACCACCCGGTCGCCGCCTACGATTGATGTAAAATAAGACCGGATTCCCATCCACTCCATATGTTCTTCCGCAGCAGCTGTGCTGTCCGAAGTGACGACTGCCATGGGAATCGATGCTTCCTGGCACCTCTGCAAAAATGCATTTAATCCGGGCAGTGATTTGGCCGTTTTTCTCTGCCTAACCTCACCCATAGCTACACTGGAAAAACGGCGGATCGTCGTGATGGCTTCATTCCAAGGCATGCCTGCTGCATACAACTGTCCAGCAAGCAAACCGTTGCTCTCGTCTACCGTGGCAATAGCTAGTGGCCCTTGAAGATCATATCCAGTCAGATGACCTTCACGATTACGGACCGTACCCAGCACTTGCTCACGCTCCACCGTGAACGAGGCTCCAAGCTCTAACAGTTGTGATTCCAGCTGATTCAGCAAAGACTCCGCCCACGGCCCCCATAGCTGTAAGAAATCCAGCAGCGTTCCATCCTTATCGAATAGAATGCCTCGGCAGGTAACTCGCTTACCATGGATTTGAAGCATGGACATCCGTATCACCTCCAGTTCCCGTCTGCTGTGGATTGGTACCATTCACCATTGAACCGGCAGCTTACTTGATTGTATTCAGCCAGCCCACAGTCGTTTTAACCGTTTGGGACAGTTGTTCCTGTTCACTTACCTTAGCTTCGCCGTCACCGCTCTGGTGACCATAGTCACCAAACTGCGAATGGTTACCACCTTCAATGGTGTAATACACCGTATCTTCTGGCAAATATGCTCGACCATTCTGATACTTTGTGGCATTTACAACTTCATCATTAGTACCCAGTATAGATAAAGCTGGTATCCCCAGTGACTTCACACTGCCTTTTTCATCTGGATAGGATGCGAGAAAAAAGATACCCTGAAGTGCATCCGGATGGGAAGCCGCGTAACGCGCCGCCATTGATCCACCAAGAGAATGCCCTCCCATGACAAATTGTTCCTCCGGATAGGCTTTAATAATATCATCCGCAAGATTCTGCTTGAGTACCGCCAGATTAACCGGCATTTTTGCAATAATGGTATGATGTCCTGCTGCCGCAAGTTCATGGGCAAGAGGGGCATAACTTTCCGGTTTAACCAACCCACCTGGATAAAAAATAACACTCATCCCAACCGATTTCTCCGGCACAAAATCAATCCAGTTGTCTTTTTCAGTTACAGTCACCTGATTTGCAGTTTCCATGGCTGTCTGCGCCATCTCCTGTGGTCCATAAGGCGTAAACAACTTCCAGGCCACAAACCCACACCCAATGATAATGAGCGCCAAAAGAACAAGCAGGAACTTGCCGATGCCCCTCTTCTTACGCCCTGTATTATATCGATTTCTCAACCTTCATCACCTTTCTGCACTCCCGCAGGTGCCGCGGCTTGCAGAATAGGAGCCTTCATTCCTGAGGCTCCCATTTCACCGCTATTCAGCCTTGGCCTTGCGGTAAGCATCCATGTATTGTTCCGCTTTGCGGCGAACATGACTCAAGTCCCCCGTCTTCACTGCTTCCGCAGTAAGATCCGAGCCGATACCAACAGCTACGGCGCCTCCCTTGATCCAGTCGCCCAGATTGGACAAGGATACCCCACCGGTCGGCATGAAATTTGCTTGCGGCATAGGCCCCTTCATCGTTTTGATAATGGAAGGATCGTAGAGATTACCTGGGAACAACTTCACAATATCCACGCCCAGTTCCAATGCACACTGTACATCGGCAATGGTCATCACCCCTGGGAGAATCGGAATACGGTACAGGTTGCAAATTTTCACAGTGTCCGGGTTCAGGGAAGGACCCACAACAAACTCTGCGCCTGACATGATCGCGGCACGCGCTGTCTGAGGTTCAAGTACGGTCCCAGCTCCGATTATGGCAAATTTCTCGGGATCTTGTGTGTTCCAATGGTATACACGGCTTAATTTCTCAATGGCTTTGAGGGCACCAGGTACCGTCATCGTAATTTCAATAATCTTGATGCCTCCCGCGATGGCTTGCTCGGCCATGGCGATCACCTGGTCAGCAGAATCTGCACGCAGAACCGCAACAACCCCACTGTCCGTTATTTTTTGCAGCAGCTGAAGCTTCTTCATTTCATTCTCTCCCTTGTCAATGTGGTTGTCTATTACAAGCCTTACATTCATGAACGAAGATGAGACATATATGATATCAGCTGCAACTAGCGCTCAACATGAGCTACATTGTTCAGCTTCGCCTCGACCTGCTCCCATGTCGGGAGCGCCTCCCAATCGCCAACAGCCTGTATAACCATGGAACCGGTCAAATTCCCAAGACGGGTCGCCTCCTGCGGAGAATATCCTTTAATAAGGCCGGACAAAAAGCCCGCACAGAATCCATCTCCTGCCCCGACTGTATCCAGGACATGATCTGCCTTGAAGTACGGAACTTCCGTTAGGGTACCATTCACCAATACGTAGGTCAAATCAGGGCCGCCCTTCACGATACTGACTGCATTCAAGGCGGACAAACGCTCAAGTACTTTTTGATCGTCTTCTTCGTTATACAGAAGTTTCATCTCGTCCAGACCCGGCAGGAAATAATCCGCCTGCTCAGCGAGACGAAGCAGGACAGGACGCGCTTCTTCAGCCGACCACAGTTTAAGGCGCAGATTCGGATCAAAACTTACTTTTACACCAGCCTGCTTGGCTATATGTATAGCAGCTTCAACAGTAGCAAGTCCCGACGCGCTTATCGCTGCAGTGATACCTGTAACGTGAAGGATTTGCGCACCCGCAATATAATCCATATCCAGATCTTCAGGAGTAATCGCACTTGCTGCGGATAGCTTCCTATAATAGTGCACCGAGGATTTCCCGGAAGCGTTCTCACGAATCATCAAACCGGTGGGCTCTTTGTCGCTCAACCTTGCTCTGGATACATCTACACCTTCACCACGAATAGCCTTGATGATCATGTTACCGATCGGATCATTGCCCAGGCGACCAAACCATCCGCTGGTATGCCCAAGCCGGGATACACCTATCGCCAGATTACTCTCTGCGCCCCCAAATGATTTGTCTAATGTCGCCGCATATTCGAGACCTCTTGTATCCTTTGCTGTCAGCAAACCCATGCTCTCGCCAAACGTAACAATTTCAGGGCTTCGGCGGGTATTCGTCGACATAAATTCTCCCCTCCTTATATTTACAATTACTCATCTTCTTTCCCCATTGTCAGCCTCTATGCAACCGTTGTCAATCCCGGAGCGTTCATTTTGTTGTCACAGCTTCTGGAAAGGATAGCGCTTTCCTATGTGAATTACATCACAATGAAGAATACACATCCATATTACCCTTAATACAGAACACGATAGTATTCGTCAAGGGTTATCAGAGGGGGCTACAACATGAACAAACCGACCATTATTCACGAAGATCAGGATGCTTTTTTTTACAACCTGCGCTTTATGCTCATTGTCTGTGTATTAGCAGGCAATGCTCTTGAACCAATCATTACACGTTTTGCAGGAGCAGAGGCTCTGTTTCTGTGGATATATACGTTTCACATGCCGCTGTTCGTATGGGTAACTGGCTACTTTGCCAGACATTCACTCAAAGGTACATCTGGCCGTATTGTGCTTAAGCAGATTGCATTACAGTACCTTTTGTTTCAGTCCTTGTATGCAATAATGGATTTCACCGTATTCCACACACCGCATATGCGTTTGTCTTTCTTTGCACCTTATTTATTGCTCTGGTTTCTGGCAAGTCATTTCTGTTGGCGGCTGCTGCTTCGTCTCACACTTTCCTGGAAACCAATATACCGACTACTCGGTGCCGTGATACTGGGGGTATGTGCCGGATATTTACCCATTGACGGTTTTTGGCTGAGCTTCAGCCGAACGTTTGTATTTCTTCCTTTCTTTGTTATTGGGTATGACTATGGAGCATCCATCCGCTCCCGTTTGCAATCCGGATGGGGCCGCAGAATTGCAGCTACGTTGTCTGCTGCTCTTCTTGGTTGGATCTTACTCGGAGGACTTAACATTACACCAGGCTGGTTACTGGGCAGCATGACTTACGCAGAGCTTGGCCACCATGAGTGGTTTGCAGGAATGTACCGACTCGGAATCTATGCACTTGAGATCGGCTCTGGAGCATTATTTCTCGCCTGGGTTCCTGCATTAACATCGAAATTGACCGATTTGGGACGACGTACTCTGTATATGTTCCTTTTACATGGATTTCTCGTTCGCCTAGCGATCTGGTCAGGGGTTTACAATTATATGGAGACCAGCTTGTACATTCCGGTGATTGTAGCTATAGCCTTACTGTTCGCTATAACCCTGGCGCACCCAGCCGTCCGTCACACCTTTAAGCCTCTCATTGAGCCCGATACTTCCCGCTTTCACTTCAATCGTCAGGGGACATTAAAACGTTCAGCATCCTGGTTCAGATGAAACTGCATCCTGCTCTGTCTCCTTGAAGATCGATTTGTTTCAGGCTGGAAATGTTGTGGTAAGTAGGAATACGCGCTGCAACAATCTACTTATAATATAAGGAGTGATTTGTAATGGCACGTCCACAGACGTCTGAACACAAAATGAGTCGCGAAGAAGCAGGCCGACTAGGAGGCTTGGCTACAGCCAAAAAACATGATCAGAGCTTCTACCAAATGATAGGTAAAAAAGGTGGAGAAGCGACTTCAGATGCGCACGATTCTCAATTTTATAAGGAAATTGGACGCAAGGGTGGAGAAGCAACTTCCGAAACTCATAATAAAGAATTCTATCGGAAGATTGGCCGTAAAGGCGGGAGTAGTTAACCAATCCTCATG
This sequence comes from Paenibacillus sp. FSL K6-0108, assembly GCF_045040695.1. Taxonomy (NCBI): domain Bacteria; kingdom Bacillati; phylum Bacillota; class Bacilli; order Caryophanales; family Paenibacillaceae; genus Paenibacillus; species Paenibacillus sp. FSL K6-0108. The sequence goes on from NZ_CP150288.1 coordinate 5,963,280, forward strand.
GGTAGCGGTGAAAAATCACCTGAGGCATTGCATCAAATCAAGAAAGCTTCATTCCACTAATGGATTGAAGCTTCTTTCTATTGAATTGTAGAAATATGACGACGGTTGTGATAGACTCTATAGAAAAACCGGGTTGTTCACGGGTTTAAAGCAGCAAAGAACTTCACAAACTACGGGAAGCTCGAAACCAGTATCACTGGTCAATTTTTTTAGAGTACGGATGAAATTAAACGACAGATGTACTGCCATTTATATTTCCATTCATGTTGCTCAATATTTAAATTTGGGGGGAAATAAACCATGTCAGCCAAGAAGATGCGTTCCGATATGATCAAAAAAGGTTTTGACCGTGCACCGCACCGCAGTTTGCTCCGCGCAGCGGGCGTTAAAGAAGAGGACTTTGGCAAACCATTTATTGCCGTTTGTAACTCTTACATCGATATCGTGCCCGGCCATGTCCACCTGCAGGAATTCGGTAAAATTGTAAAGGAAGCTATTCGTGAAGCCGGTGGCGTTCCATTCGAATTCAACACCATCGGAGTTGACGACGGAATCGCCATGGGACACATTGGTATGCGTTACTCGCTGCCGAGCCGTGACATTATCGCGGATTCCGTGGAAACTGTTGTATCTGCACACTGGTTCGACGGCATGGTATGTATCCCGAACTGTGACAAAATCACACCAGGCATGATGATGGGCGCACTCCGCTGTAATATCCCTACCGTGTTTGTCAGCGGCGGTCCAATGAAGGCAGGTCGTGACAGCAATGGTAAAGCTCTGTCCCTGACTTCCGTATTTGAAGGCGTAGGTGCTTATCAAGCTGGTAAAATTGATGATAAGAGCTTGCTTGAACTTGAACAGTTTGGTTGTCCAACATGTGGATCATGCTCCGGCATGTTCACAGCGAATTCCATGAACTGCCTCGCTGAAGCAATGGGACTGGCTATGCCTGGCAACGGAACCATCCTTGCTGTTGCTCCTGAGCGTCGTGAGTTTGTTAAACAATCCGCTAAACAACTGATGGAACTCATCAAAATGGATCTGAAACCACGCGATATCGTTACTGTAGAAGCGATCGACAACGCTTTTGCACTGGATATGGCTATGGGTGGTTCCACGAATACGGTACTTCATACGCTCGCACTGGCTCATGAGGCAGGTATCGAGTACCCAATTGAGCGCATCAATGAAGTGGCTAACCGCGTTCCTCATCTGGCGAAGCTTGCACCTGCTTCCGATCTTCACATCGAAGACGTACACAATGCGGGTGGCGTAAGTGCAGTTCTGAACGAATTGCTCAAGAAACCAGGTGCGATTCATGGTGACTGCATTACAGTAACGGGTAAAACAATCCGTGAGAACGTTGAAGGAAGAGAAATTCAGGATGCTAATGTCATCCACCATCTGGACAACCCGCATTCAGAAAAAGGCGGACTGGCTGTTTTGTTTGGTAACCTTGCACCGCAAGGCGCCATCATCAAGGTTGGTGCTGTTGACGCTTCGGTTGGCGGATACCACAAAGGTCCTGCTATTTGCTTCGACTCCCAAGAACAAGCGCTTGAAGGCATTGCAAACGGGAAAGTAAAAGAAGGACATGTTGTTGTTATCCGTTATGAAGGACCAAAAGGCGGACCAGGAATGCCTGAGATGCTCGCTCCTACTTCCCAGATCGTAGGTATGGGCCTTGGTGCCAAAGTAGGTCTGATCACCGACGGACGCTTCTCTGGCGCATCCCGCGGAATCAGTATCGGACATATCTCTCCGGAAGCTGCTGAAGGCGGTCCAATCGCTTTTGTTGAAGAAGGAGACATCATTGAACTTGATCTGAATAACCGCATCATCGAATTGCATATCAGTGACGAAGAATTCGAACGTCGTCGCGCAGGTTGGAAGGGCTTTGAACCGAAAGTAAAAACCGGTTACCTCGCTCGTTATTCCAAACTGGTAACGAATGCAAGCAACGGCGGCGTACTGAGTATCTAATTCAAGCAATATCCGGTGAATTTCTATACCTGGAAACATAAATAAAGGGTTGCTCTTCAGCCGACTTCGGCGAAGGGCAACCCTTTTCTTTATTCATTTCGCAATCAGTTTCGTTCAGGTACAAGATCCTGTTCAGGAACCAACAATTCCTCTGAGGACTGTTCCGATGTCGCTGCCACCAATGCGTGCTGACCATATCGATCCAGCAGCACATCAAGCGGCATCGCAATCATTTTTGGAACCAATTGTTCAGAACGCTGCTTCAGACGTTTCGTTCCAGCCGGATGAATGACGCTTAGCAGAAGTTTCAGATACACTTTGGATGCAAAACTGAACGGCCCAGGAGCCAACTCCCGAACCGTAAACCCGAATTTCTCAGGTCCCCGGTTAATCATACTCACACCATATAGAGCCTTGGCTGAACGAAGTTCAGGTTCAAGTGCGACCTGCCGGGCCAAATCAGGAAGTTGCTGTTCCATAGCCCGAATCATGCGAATGGCCAGATGCATGCTTGAGCGTGAAGTCATGCCAAGATCGAAAAGTTTTTTATTATCAAAATGAAGTTCAATAACCGGATCTCCATTACGAATCACATGGCCGTCATCCATTTCAACCAACGCTCCATGATATACACGGGAGCGGTAGTGCAGCATGGGGTCCTCTGGTGACGCTGTATGCAAATGGTATAACCAATGAAACAGCTTTTCCCAGCCTAACCATAACGCAACGACCACCCGTTTCCAAAGTGATAACTGTGTTTGTGGTTGAATCGTGCTTTTAGATTCACTCACCGTAACGCCTCCCATCAACGTATCGATGCGTACACTGTGCAACTGCTGTCTGTTCGCCTCCCGCAATACGACTTCGAGCGCCTGGAGCATATGCTCCGGCGCATGTGCATCAGCGCCGAGAGTAGTCCCTCGGTCATGCAGTAACATGACCTCCCCACCCCTTAGCTCCTTCAACATTCGTTCGGTCAATTTCTCAACGCCAACACTACTTCTCCAGTCCTCAAACATGGACGACCATAGTATGATCCGGCGATCTTTTTTACTAAAAAAATCAAACAGATTCATAATTCCCCATGGTGGACGATAATAACAAGTTTTAACCCCTGTAACCTCTTGTATAATTTGACCCGTCCGCTGAATCTGATTCTTAACCGTCCGTGGACGCATTAACCAATTGGTTTTGTGAATATAATTATGAATTCCGAGAAGATGGCCTTCCTCATGTATGCGCTGAATAAGTTCGGGATGACGGGCGGCATGCTCTCCGACTACAAAGAAAGTTGCCTTTGCCTCATACTGACGCAATAAATCCAGCAATCTGGGTGTATATTCCGGATCTGGCCCATCATCAAAGGTTAAGGAAAACTCCGTCTCACTTTTCCCGCGCCTGAACACACGAAAACCGAAAAGTCTGCTAACCAAACTCGGAATAAAGGCATAAAAAGATGAAATGTACAATAACCAAAGTAATATGCTCTGAAGTAAATTTGTCATGCTACAAACTCCCCGCTTCTCTTGCTGAATTACCGTGCCATAATATAGCACTAACCAAAATAAACCGCCTTTAATTTTATCATAATTCAGCCTTTTCTTGAATCCTCTTTTCCCAAAAAGATAGCGATCGTGTACAATAAATATATCCTAATTATTACCTTAATGACGTGCAAAGGAGCCCTGCCCATGCTGCCGCTTTATAAAAAATACGGGCGCACCGTCTTTGACATTGCGCTGCTCGTATTAACCGTGTATTTTATCATGTACGGTTTCAGTCGATTATATCAATTGGCTGCGCCAGTTTTTCTTTCATTTATAGTGTATTGGATGATCGAACCTCTGGCAAGATTTCTGCACCGCAAAGGATTACCCAAAACCTTGGGCGCTGCCATTTCGGTGTTATTGTTTCTTGCGGTTATTGTTGCTGCCTTCTTTGGATTGGGATTAATTATCGTATCCCAAATTTCTAATTTGCAGGATAACTTCCCTTATTATATCGAGATGATTCAGCGTGAATTCACCAATCTGGTTTATTTCATTCAGGACAAGTCCGATGCTTTACCTGACGGAATAACCGAGAAGGTTAATGACTATTTTGCGACTCTGACCGGATTCCTGTCCAAATGGGTGACCAGTGGTGCGCAAATCGTTATCGGTTTTCTCAGTTCATTTTCTTCCTTTATTACTAATTTCGGGATTGCCATTATTCTCGCGTTCTTTCTCAGTATTGAGATTGAATCCTGGCGGAAGTTTGCACGGGCCAAAACACCAAAAACGTTGAAACTGGCTCTTGAATTTATGCGTAATCATGTATTCAAGACGATTCGTTCATATTTGAAGGCCCAGATGATTATGATGTTAATCACTTTTGTATTGATTTATGCAGGCTTGTTGATTCTGGGAACTGCCAATGCCTTCACCATCGCAGCGATCTGCGCCGTTTTTGACCTTGTACCTTTGTTGGGTGTTCCTGTTATATTCATTCCGTGGATTGTGTATCTGTTCATTGTGGGGAATAGCAGCCTTGCGATAGGATTAATTATAGTCCTGGCTGTAACCATGCTGACACGCCAGCTGCTGGAGCCCAAAATATCGGGTAATTCGATCGGAGTCTCTTCCGCTTACTTGATGCTTTCCTTTATGCTGATCTCGCTGTCTGTCTTTGGTCTGGCTGGTGTAGTATTGTCTCCGGTACTGCTGATTCTGCTTAAGGAACTACTGCAGCAAGGCTACCTCCAACAATGGATTCATTTGCCGAAAGATGAATTTGAATCCTCGCCTTTGGTCATGGACACACCGGTCGGCTCAGCGCCCGGTCGGAACACTGAGCCATCGGTGCAGGAACCTGCTCCACCCGGGGTTCATGACAATTCAGCCAAGTAATCCATCACTTTCCTGAACATCTCCGTCGCTTGATGACGGCTGCTTGGAGCAACGTTTTGGACAAGGACTGCTACAGCATATTGGGGTTGTTCCGCAGGACCATATCCGATGAACCATTGATGGTTGCGTTTCTCTCCGTGCTGCTGTACCTGTGCTGTACCTGACTTCCCTGCCAACTGCCACCGCGCATGTTGCAGGGATTTTCCCGTTCCATCACGGACCACTTTCTTCATCCAGGACAACAACTGATGGGCTGTAGCTGGTGATATTCGTCCCGCTGACGAAGGTGAATCATGCAGCGGCATATTCAACATCGTATCACCGTCGGCATACCTGATACGCTGAACGAGTCGTGGAGCACTCACCTTCCCATCATGCAAGAGAGTAACGAGCAGATTGGCCGCTTGCAATGGAGTCACCAGAACGTCCCGCTGACCGATAGCCGTCTGTATCTTGGCCCCTTCATCGTGTGGAGAAATGAATGGCAATCTTACTCTTCCTGCGTCCTCATGATCAAAATGTTGCAGAATCGGTATTCCTGCGACCTGCTCTCCCTCCCAGCCAATCGGACGTGCCAATCCCAAAACATCTGCCGTACGTTCCAGCTGATCCATACTAAGACGACGAGCAGTTTCTGCGAATACAATATTGCAGGACTCGGCAAACCCTTGCTCCAGATTCAATGTCCCATGCCCATGCTCCTTCCAGCAGGACAGGCCATATTTCCCCCACTCGCCACCACAATGGAACGTCTCCCCTTTAGATACAGCTTCATATTCCAGCGCGGCCGCTGCTGTAACGATTTTGAATATGGAACCTGGTACTGCTCCCTGCACGGCACGATTCGCCCAAGCCGTTTGCTTAGGGTCTACATGCTGGGGATCATAGAACGGCGCCGAAACCATCGCACGTACGTCTGCACTGGCTGCATCCAGGACAACGATTGCTCCTTCCTTCATTCCAGACTTCTTCACCATCTGCTCTATCCCTTGCTGTAAATCGATATTGATTGTCGTCTCCACCTGCAATGGATAGTGTGTATTGGAAGGTGCAATGACGCGCGGCTGAATTTCTGGAATAACCTCACCTGAACCTGTGACCATACGTGTTACGAGGGTAGGCCCAATGCCCATTAATAAAGGTTCCAATGTTCTTTCCAGCCCGGCTGCTCCAGTTTTCATCGCAAAAGGCTGCTTCACCTCATTTTTGTGAGCCAATTGTGCATTCATAAATCCAGGCTGTTCAGCAATATAACCCAGCCATTGCATGCCCGTAACGGCTTGTTCATACCGTGTCATAAGGGGATATACACTTGCTCCCTCTGCCTTCAATTTACGAAGGCGAGCAATCTGAGAATCAGTCAACGTGATTGGCTGGTGGGCACCTGCTGTCCAGAAATGGGGTGCGTTCCCTTGATTCCATTCCTTTTGTAACGATTTCACATCGGTATGCAAGAGGGCTGCCAATTCCTTAACTTCCGAATTCGCCATCGTGGATGGATATGAATGACTTGATTGATCCAGATGCGGGAAAAGGACCAACCCCCACTCCAGCTTGCCTGTCAAGGGCCGCCCCTTATAATCGGCAAACTGTCCTCGTCCCGTATCCAGCACCACTCCTCGCTCTCGCTGCAACACGGACATCTCACGAACGGTACGTTGAAATCCTGGCATCGTACGGTCGATTTGAATGACCTGAACCCAAGCCAAACGAATCATCAGCAAAACAAATAAACCTGTAAGAAAAATACATGCAACGTAAATCCGCCGCTTCAGTTGTACATGCATCAGGCCACTCCGTTCAGCATTTTGGCATAGTATTCTTCATTCACAATGGAATTATTCGGTAACAACAAGAAAGCCTGTCCCTTATTAGGGACAGGCTTCTCGACTGAATCAAATAGACTCGAATTAGACTGTAAAGCGAGACAAAGTATCTTTCAATTCTGTCGACACATTCTCCAGTTTAGCAGACAAATTCACCAGTTGGTTGCTGATATTTTGTTGTTCACTGCTTAAGGAGGCAACTTCCTGGGACGTTGCAGAAGACTGTTCAGCTACTGCGCTGACATTACTCATCGCTTCCGACAACGTGCCTTGAGATTGATTCAATTCTCCGATGGAACCAGTAACCATGCTCAGGCTCTCAACAAACGCACCCATTTGCTGCTGTACTGAAGCAAATATGACGTTGGTATCTTTCACGGCATCCATTTGTTCTTTAAATAACGGATAAGCTGCAGACAATTGATCCACCGTCTCATTCATTTCGGTCATAATTTTGTCTGTAATGTCGCCGACCATATCAATGGACTGTCTGGATTGTTCAGCCAACTGGCGAACCTCATTCGCTACCACCATGAATCCGCGTCCAGCCGTACCGGCACGAGCGGCTTCAATAGTTGCATTCAAGGAGAGAATGTTCGTTTGTTTGGTAATATTCTGCATAACATCAAGCACCTTAAGAACGGAAGACGTACTCTCCTTCAAGGAATCTACCTTGTTTACCAACGCACCGATCATTTCTTCAGTCTTCTGTGTTTTAGTCATCAACTGATTCAGATGCTGTGTACCTGTCTGACTGGACTTCTCTACGTGACGGGCTGAATCACCCATTTGTTCGTTCGCGTTAACCACACTCTCCATCTGACGGGAGATGTTGTCAGTCAATTCATTACCGCGCTCCGCTTCTGTTGCCAGACTGCTCGCTCCACCTGCAATTTCTTCCGTGGCTACTGCAATCTCGGAAGCGGAAACTGCAGTTTTCTTGGATGCACTGCTCAGCTCAGAAGCGGTATCCAATACCTCCTGTGCAGAACGGTTGGTTTGCTCCACCAGCTTCGTAATTTGCTCCATCATGAGATTGAATGCAGCCGATAATTGACCAATCTCATCCTGGGAGCTATAGGGTGTACGCACCTTGAGGTTCCCTTTTGCCCCTTCCTGCATCAGATCTTTCAATTTGCCCATTGGGCGGGCAATCATGCGAACCATCCAAATACCGATCAGTATCGCAATAGCGGCATCGATCAATGCCATCCATAAAGTCAATGTCAGAATACCCTTGGCATCTTTCACCAGGATAGAAGTTGGAACCATCCCGATCAGTTTCCAATCGGATGTATCCATGGTGCTGTATGACGCCAGCATATTGGTTGAATTTCCATCCATCGTATACTCTGTATTCATGCTGCCGGATTTTTCTTTTAACTCTTTTATAAATCCCAAATCCGTATCTTTCCCTGTACGATCAGCAATCGTTGAAGCTACAACCTTATTGTCCGGAGCAATGAGTTGGAGGATTGCGCCTTCACCCAAGTCGAGAGACTTCAATTGCTGCTCCAGCACTTCCAATTTTAATTCAATGATTAACACATAGGACTGGGTTGTCCCTTGCAGATTCTTCATTGAACGGGCAATTCGGAACGTTGATGCGCTGCCATCCTCTTTGACTTCTGTTGGAAGCCAGCGGTATCCGCCTGCTTGAACCAACTCATCGTACCAGGCCTCATTACGAATATCGCCCATGGAAGAACTGCTGCCACCTGTACCCATGGTAGACCTTGTTTCGTCTGTAGGCACAAGATAAATCGCTTCCATTGATTTATTCGTAAAAGCAATATTCGATAATTGTTTGTTGATGGAGCTTGAATTCACAAACGTATCATATGCGGACAAATTCTTATCAGACATCTTCTGAAGCAAGGACTGCATTTCCGGATCGAAGAAAATTTGTGTGGATGTATCTACAAACCGCTCCAGAATAATGTCCATTTTTTGTTTAGTCTGTTCAATGGTTTCCTGATTTGATCGGGATGCATTCTTCTCAATCGTATCTTTGGCTTTAGCATAGGATAATAGGCCTAAACCAATGACAAAAAACATGATTCCTACAAAAAAGATCAAAAACAGTTTAACGCCTACCGATTTAACCGGATTAGCCTTTTTAATCTGTGTAAACGTTGTTCCCCCAACATTTTTCCAGTTCTGCTGTTTCAATTGGTTTTTTGCTTTATTCCATCCCAACTTCAGCTTACTCCCGCCCAATTTAGAGGGTTTATGGCCTGGAGCATCCCCTGTCTTGCTTTTAACAACTTTTTCTTTCTTCACTTTCTGAACTTTCTCGGGCTTAACCTTCTCGGGTGTTGTCAATTCTTCCCCACTGTCTTTCTGCTTCTTTTGAACCAATCCCATTCACCTGCCAGTAATTTACTTGTTGGATTTTTCTTTCTCTCCCCTATAAATATGTAGTATTCGACAACTTTCTCTTTTCCCCTTTCGTTTTTTCGAAATTAATTACAACTTTTTTCCTATTTTTCTATAAAAAAAAGACCCCCATGTGCCGATATACGGAGGTCAAATTTGTAAATTTTATAACACTATATTGCTAAATCATAGCATTATTTTGTTAAAATATAGGTATTTGCACCTACTTCTTTTTTCTCATCATATCAAAGTAGGAAACAGGTTGATCTACCTTCATTTTTACACGCTGTAACGGGTGACGGGCTGCATCTAGGATATTTCCAGCTTCATCCTGCAGTTCTCCAACAACCTGCTTGAAAAAGGTGCCTCCCGGACCGAAAAATTCAATCTCCTGTCCCGGTTTGAAATGATTGCGCTGTTGAATGGTCGCCATTCCTGTAGTCGCATCATAGTCCATAACCAATCCGGCAAAGTCGTAAGGTACCGCTTTTTCTTCCGGTTCATAGATGTGATCCTCATGATCCGGTGTATCATAGAAAAATCCGGTATTGAGCGGACGATTCGCTGCCTTGTTCATTTCCTCTACCCACTCAGGCTTCAATACATAATTCTCCGGATCAGCCATATAAGAATCGATGGCCTGACGATATACGTTAACTACAGTTGCCACATAGTGAATGGACTTCATGCGTCCCTCGATTTTGAAACTATCCACACCGACATCAATCAGCTCAGGAATATGCCCAATCATGCACAGATCCTTCGAACCCATGGAAAAAGAATTGTCCTGCTCCTGGAATAGGGGAATCTGGTTCTCTCCCAATTTAAATGGTGCAGGTGCCTGCATTTGCATTTCTTCTTCGCTGACCCACACGGTATCTTCCCGGGCATCTTCAAACAGATCATACTTCCAGCGGCAGGATTGACAGCAGCCCCCCCGGTTGGAGTCCCGATCCGTAAAATGGTTGGACAACACACAACGTCCGGAATATGATGAGCACATCGCTCCATGAATAAATGCTTCGATCTCGATATCCACATTGGCCTTGATTTCTTCAATTTCTTCAAAGCTTGTCTCACGTCCGAGAACGACGCGTGGGAGCCCTTCATCCTTCCAGAACTTCACAGCTTGCCAGTTCAGAGTGGATTGTTGTGTACTCAAATGCACTTCCAAACCTGGTACGGCACGTTGAGCCACTTCAATAATTGCTGGATCTGCTACGATAATAGCTGCAATTCCTGCATCATACAAGTTTTGCAAATACGCTTGAATTCCTTCAATATCTTCATTGTGCGCGTAAATATTAGTGGCCACGAAAACTTTGGCTCCATATTTTTTGGCAAATTCCACACCTTCACGCATTTCTTCAAAGCTAAAGTTATCCGCGTTGGAACGGAGTCCATAAGCCTGTCCACCGATATACACAGCATCTGCACCATAGTGGATTGCAAATTTAAGTTTTTCCAGATTGCCCGCCGGAGCAAGCAGCTCCGGTTTGTCCAGACGGTTACGTTTACCCGAGAACTTCCGCTGTACCGCCACTGTTTCCATGTTGTTCACCTCGTCTATTAATACACCTGTTCTTTATAGAAAAATCCAAACGACAACTCCCGTTCAGGGTCCTGCAATTGACGAACTTCGTCCAGCCATTCTTCACAAAATGCATAAGCATCGGCATCTGCCGCATAACTATCCAGAGCTATACGGTATGCACGTACAACAGCTTCGTTATACGCAAGCGGTTTTAACATGCCTTCGATTTTGAAGCTGTGTACCCCGGCCTCCATTAACAGATGGAGATCTTCGAGAATACAGATATCCTCCGAACTCATAATATGAGTCCCGTTCACATCTTCATAGATCGGGAACTTCTCATCCCGGCGTTCAGCCTCGATCAGAAACAAACCACGCTCTTTACCCAAGTGTCCCTCTACAGGACGACCTTGATGGGACATATAACTTTGCACCAGATTTCGTTTGGAATGATATATGTTCGTCATGCCATGCACCTGAACCTGGGCCTCCACCTTCAGAAATGGGACCATCTCTGTCAGCTCGTCCATATTAAGCTCCCGAGCAAGCACGACACGACTCGCGCCTTTGGTCCCCCAATAGTTGGCCGTTGCATAGTTGGTTGATGTCATCTCAGCGTTCCAGTGCAGCTGGATATGCGGAGCATACTCCTTAATAGCAGCTAGCACAGACGGGTCGTTGAATTCAACACCATGAACACCGATTTTCCCCAGTGCTTGAACATATTCAGGCAATTCCTTTAGCAGTTCGTTGGACATCAGATTGTTCATAGACACATATACACGAGCCTGATGTTTCGCTGCAACGGCAACAACCTCTGCTGTTTCTTCCACACTGAAGCTGCCGGGAAGACGCATGCCGAAGCGATCATCCCCAATTAACAAAGCATCTGCTCCTGCTTGGAGCAGCACTTCTGCCTCTTTCACATTTGCCGCCGTAACGAGCAGTTCATGTTTCGTACTCATATACATCCCCTCCGCTTATTGCGCAGCCTTACTTTTGGCTATATTTTGCTGATGTTCCCTATATGTTTTGGCAAAAAGATGTCCAAATGTACCGTCCTTCTTGGTCACATAGAACAGGTAATCCGAAGATTCCGGTTCCAACGCTGCCTCAATAGAGGCCAGACTTGGACTTGCAATCGGTCCAGGTGGCAGCCCTTTGTTCAGATACGTATTATAGGGGCTTTGCACCTTCAGATCCTTGTAAAGCAATCTGGCCTTCGGCTTATCAAGTAAATACTGAACTGTAGCATCGATCTCCAGTTTCATATCCTGGTTAATCCGATTATAGATTACACCTGCCACAAGCGCGCGTTCCTGATCCACCACGACTTCTCTCTCAACAAGCGATGCGATCGTTAACACTTGATGCAAAGACAAATTTCTCTCCTTGAGTTTGGAGGCCAAATCAGGGATAGAATCAACCTTGGTCTGGAATTCCTCAATCATTCGCTGCATGACCTCATGAGTAGAACTTCCTTCTTTCAGCTCATACGTCTCTGGGAACAGATATCCCTCCAGCACATATCGCATTTCTTCATCCACTGGAATGTCCTTAAGAATGTCAATATCAAAAGCAGATGGATCATCGGCAAGTTTGATAAATTCCTCCCGATCCACAATTCCCTCAGCAGACAGTTTGTCTGCCATTTGTAACACCGTATATCCCTCAGGAATAGTAAACTTGATCATGGATTCGGGCACAACTTCACCATTATTCAACTTATTAATAATCTCATCGTATGATACGCCTGGATTTATGGAGTATGTACCTGCCATAAAATTCGACCCTTGTTTCTTCCATTTCAGGTATCCCTTAAAGGCTAAACCACTCCGAATCAGACCTTCCTGCTCCAACTGGTCCGCAATTTTGGAAGTTCCCGACCCGCTCTTGATCTCGAAAACGATCGGTTCTGTGGATGCTTGTACCGGACGCATCATGTTCCAGACATATGCACCTGCGCCTCCGGCAACAACCACGATGATAAGCAGAAAGACTAAAATCTCTTTTCCTTTCAAAAAAGATACAACTCCTTTACACAACCAAAAAGAGCGGACTTCTCCGCCCTTCCGGTTTCTTCAATTTGAAGCTGATAATCAATCCTCGTCAATGGGGAGTGTGCACTCATCATACAATTCAGAGATGTTCTCCCACTCATCATCATCGTCAATCGTAACTAACTCCGGCATGATCTGGCCTTCACTTCCCGGTAAAACCCGCAGAAGTTCAACTTCGTCATAAGGACGCAATGAACTGCGGAGCACTGCATACTGTTGGCCCTTCACTTCAAACTCAGCCAGCAGGTCATACGGATGCGATTTACCGTTCTCTTCTTCCAGCTCAACGTGAGCACCAAAAGCCAGACGCAGCGAATCTGTCCATTTCAAGTCTTCGCGGCTGTATTCTGTCATTTAGTTCGCTTCCTCTTCATCTTCTGCAAGAAATGTATTAAACGTCTCCTCGACGATATCCCATTCGGCATCATCTTGGATGACGAAAAGTTTAATATCGTCGCCCTCTTCTTCATAACGGAATGCATAAACATCCGTCTCTCCATCTTCGGGTTCAACCGGAGCAACCATCATGTACTTGGCCTCCGAACCGTCCACTTCGAATTTCATGATGACTTCGAATTCCTCTTCATTACCCTCGTCATCCGCAATGTAAATAATCTCCGATTCTTCTTCCATACCCAGTTGATCTTCAGCCATTGTTGATCCCCCTCACCTTTTACTATTGGCATCCAAATAATTTTGCAAAATCAGGCTTGCGGCCATTTTGTCCACAACCTGCTTGCGTTTTTTGCGACTGACATCCGCTTCAAGCAATGTTCGTTCTGCTGCCATGGTTGTCAGCCGTTCATCCCAAAGGTGAACAGGTAAATTCAGTTCGCCCCGCAGGCGTTCGGCAAAAGCAATGCATATTTCACCACGCGGCCCTACGGTGCCGTTCATGTTTTTGGGAAGTCCGACAACAATCTCACCGATCTCATGCTCACGCACAAGCTCCGCAATCCGAGCGAACTCACCTTCATCCCGGCGGCGTTCAAGTACTTCCAATCCCTGGGCAGTCCAACCGAAGGCGTCACTAGCGGCAACTCCGATTCTCCGGTCCCCATAGTCCAAACCTAATATTTTCATCCATGCTCTCCCATCCTCAAGCCTGCTCAGGTCGAACAATTTTCGCCTTCTCAAGCTTCAGGCTGTCTTCTGTCGGTTCATTTCCCGCTGCCCGCAAGGCTGCATCACAGCGGAAGCGATGTACATTACCGGTGATTGGCCAGATAAGAACGAACAAGCTCTTCAATCAGCTCATCACGTTCTTTTTTACGGACCAGACTGCGTGCATTGTTGTGACGAGGGATGTATGCGGGGTCTCCAGAAATCAGATACCCGACAATCTGGTTAATAGGATTATACTCCTTATCCACCAGTGCATCATATACCGTGAGAAGAATCTCTTTGGAGGATGCTTCCTGCTCGTCGGCTTTCACATTAAATTTAACCGTCTTATCCATGGAGTCCATTGATGACACCTCGCTCCTGCATGAACATGGGGACCATGTCCTGCCGAATTGATTTCTGCTTATATAATAACATATTCTGACTGCCACAAGTAAACAAAGGATAAGCCAAATGTGTTTTTTGCTTGTCCTTTACTGGCTTCAGCATATTGCATCATTCGATTCCACTCGCTCTCGGGTACAAAAGTTGGACGGGAAGAAGCATCCCGATCCAACCTCCGTATAAACGAACAGAACCCCTTCGAACTATATTTTGGCGTTTGAAAGCCACTCGTTCGATTTATGCAGTATGCTCACTAACCAGTGAAACCGCCAGTTTCAACGCTTCATCCAGCTTGCTCGCATCCTTGCCTCCGGCTTGTGCCATATCAGGACGTCCGCCACCTCCGCCGCCGCACACTGCCGCAACTTCCTTGACGATTTTACCTGCATGCAATCCTTGTTTTACCTGTTCAGCAGGGACAGCTACAACAAAATTCACTTTGCCATCAGCTGGAGCGCCCAGTACGAGCACTGCATCAGGCAGTTTTACTTTCAATTCATCAGCTATTGTGCGCAGTGCATCCATGTTCGGAGCATCCACACGAGCTGCAAGCAATTGTTTATTTCCTGCTTGTACCACTTGATCTGTTAATGAGCCTGCTTCCATGGCACTCAGCTTGCTTTGCAGTGATTCAGTCTCTCTGGCAGCTTCTTTCAATTGCTGATTCAGACCCTCAATGCGTTTAGGCACGTCCGCCACATTGGCTTTGAGCAGGGATGCGGATTGTTTGAGCAATTCAAGCTGACTTTCTACGTACAGATACGCGCCGCGGCCAGTCACAGCTTCAATCCGACGTACGCCGGAGCCGATTCCGCTCTCGCTCACCAGCTTGAAGATACCGATCTCTGATGTATTATTTACGTGACAGCCGCCACAAAGTTCCAAACTATAATCTCCGACTTGTACCACACGTACGATATCGCCGTATTTTTCACCAAACAATGCCATTGCGCCCATTTCTTTGGCTTCATCAATAGCTTTCAGTTCAATGTTTACGTTCAGACGATTCCAGATCTGTTCGTTCACCTGACGCTCGATCTCCGTTAATTCTTCCGGCGTAATGCTGCCGAAGTGTGAGAAGTCAAAACGCAGACGTTGAGGCTCTACGAGTGATCCTGCCTGATTTACATGTGTTCCGAGCACATCTTTGAGCGCTTTGTGCAGCAAATGGGTTGCGGTATGATTTTTGATAATATCGCCGCGTTTGGAAGCATCGACTTCCGCTTTAATCACTTCACCTACACGCAGTTCACCGGATTCTACCGTCACCAGATGCACGTGTTGTCCGAGCGGAGCTTTGAACAGGCCTTGCACTTTCGCTGTTACGCTTGCACCGCGTAGCAAGCCCTGATCACTTACTTGTCCACCGCTTTCCGCATAGAACGGAGTCTTGTCAAGGATGACCTGGCATGTCTGTCCTTCGCTTACGGAGTCTACCAGTGCATCACCAGCAACGATGGCTACCACTTTTGCTTCCGTCAACAGGTCATTATAACCAACAAACTCGCTTTTAACCTCCAGATCAGCAAGCGGTCCGCCTTGAACCTTCATGCTCTCGCTTTCCTGGCGTCCTGCACGTGCACGATCACGCTGCTCCTGCATCGAGGCATCGAATCCTTCACGGTCAACAGTCATGCCATGCTCTGCCGCATAGTCTTCGGTCAGGTCAAACGGGAAACCGTACGTATCATACAGTTTAAATGCTTCCGGACCATTGATTACCGTGCGACCTTCGGATTTAGCTCCAGCACTGATGTCTGCCAGAATAGCCAATCCGTCGCTAAGTGTTTCGTGGAAACGTTCTTCCTCGGTTTTGATCACTTTGGCGATAAATTCTTGCTTGTCTACCACCTCTGGGTAATACACTCCCATCACTTCACCGACTGTTGTTGTCAGTTCATACAGGAATGGACGGTCGAGTCCCAGCACTTTTCCGTAGCGTACGGCACGACGGAGCAAACGGCGAATGACATATCCGCGACCTTCATTGCTTGGCAGAACGCCATCACCTACAGCAAAGGCAACGGTCCGAATGTGGTCGGCAATGACCTTTAGGGCAACGTCAATCTCTACGCTGTCATTATATTTCACACCGGCAAGAGCCGCTGTTCTTTGAATCATCGGTTGGAATAGATCTGTGTCAAAGTTGGAATCTACATTTTGCAGAATGGAAGCAAAGCGTTCAAGTCCTGCACCTGTATCAATATTTTTGTTCGGAAGCGGTGTGTAGCTGCCGTCCTTGTTGTGATTGAACTGGGAGAATACCAGGTTCCATACTTCCAGGTAACGTTCATTTTCTCCGCCTGGATACATCTCGGGATCACTCATGTCATTGCCATAAGCTTCGCCGCGGTCATAGAAAATTTCGGTACAAGGTCCACACGGGCCTTCGCCAATATCCCAGAAGTTTTCATCCAGTTTGATAATACGTTCAGCAGGCAAGCCTACTTTTTCATTCCACAATTTGAAGGCCTCTTCGTCCTCAGGATATACCGTTACAGAGAGACGTTCCGGATCGAAACCGATCCATTCTTTGCTTGTGAGAAATTCCCATGCCCAAGTAATCGTCTCTTCCTTGAAGTAGTCTCCAATGGAGAAATTACCAAGCATTTCGAAGAACGTATGGTGACGGCGAGTTTTACCAACATTTTCAATATCGTTCGTACGAATACATTTTTGAGAGTTGGCAAGACGCGGATTCTCCGGTTTCTCCCGACCGTCAAAATATGGTTTTAATGGTGCCATGCCCGCATTAATCCACAGAAGGGATGGATCATTGTGAGGTACAAGTGATGCGCTTGGCTCGATTTTGTGACCTTTACTTGCAAAAAACTCTATCCATTTGGACCGGATTTCACTGGCTTTCATACAGAGTGCCCCCAATTAATTATAATAGTCCGGTGCATATTCGCTCCGGGTTGTTAACAGGTAAAAACAAACACAAAAAACGCCCCTGAATAGTCAGGGACGATCGTAATCGCGGTACCACCCTGGTTATTGCTGTTCATCCGCAGATGAAACAAACAATCTCCTCGTTGATGCGAAATAACGGTCGCTTCCGGCAGGGTTGTCCTGCACTCCGAAATCAGCTTTCCGCCGCTTCAACTTTCAAGACTCTTCCAGCCATCGGGCTCAGATTACATCTGATCCGAAGAAGTCTATTCTCTGAGAAAAGGAACCCTCGGCGTACTTCATTTCATCATCGATTTCTTATTCTTAAACATACACCTTTATTATATCGATATGCCTATATGGTGTCAACGCACCCCTTGGGAGCAGACCGTTGCTACGGTCAATCCGTTCTTCGTTTGATGTAATATGCAAAAAAGTGCTGCACAATCACTTTCAGAACAGCAAAGACGGGCACCGCCAGAATGAGACCCACTATGCCTACCAGTTCACCTCCTACAAGGAGCGCGAAGATAATCGACAATGGATGCAAATGCAATGTTCGCCCCACCACCTGGGGGGAAACAACGTTGCTTTCCAGCACCTGGCATAATGTGTTCACGATGACAACAAAAAGAACCATTTTAAACGATACCGTAGAAGCCATCACCACCGCAGGAGCAGCTCCAAGAAACGGGCCAAGATAAGGCACGATGTTAAATACAGCGACAATGCTGGCGAGCAGCAGTGCGTAAGGCATATCAATAATGATATAACCGATGTAGGCAAAGATGCCTACAATAACACAAACGATAAACTGTCCTCGTATATAATTTCCCAAGGCCGTGTCAATCTCTTTCATGACCGAAACAATGGCCTTGCGCCGTGAGCGAGGCAGGTACGCCACAATCGTACGCTCAAACACCTCAAAATCTTTTAACATATAGAAAATGAGGAATGGCACGATAAATACGTTGAACAACACATTAATGGTTGTCCCGATATTATCCATCAGCTTTGTTATGCCCTGGGTCAGCCGATCCTCCATCTGAAAAAACCAGCTGTTCATACCCGTACGCACACTTGGCGGCATTAATTTGTGATCCATATTGTTCATCAGACTCTGGGCACGCATCGACAGCTCCGGCATATGTTCGTTCAATTCCTCCAGCTGTTCAATCAACACCGGAATGACATTCATCAGGATGACCCCGATACAGGTGAGGAAAAAAGCATAGATTAACAACACAGCAATGGTTCGAGGGACCTTGCGTCCTCCCAGCATGCTTACAATCGGATTGAGGACATACGAAATGATGAGGGCCACGATAAATGGTGCCAGTACGGTTTTCAGAAATCCATATATATGAAGCAGCAATGGACGCAGCAGCCAGATAAAATACAGAATAATCAATCCGAGTAACAGCCAGATGGCATAACGGAACAGCTTGTTTTTGGTTAATTGCTCCACTTGCATCTCTCCCTTTTGGACTGGCTCTGAAAGTCAGTATATGTAAGGAAGAGAATATTTATTATCGCCGCACAGAAATGCAGACCAACCATTTCATCAAAAACAAAAAAGCGCCCCCTTCATGATGAAGAAGACGCATCTTGTGAGCCGGGATCTCATATATTCATACAAGTCCCATTGAACCTCTATGTAACCGCAGCTATATACATCTGTCATCATTTCATGACAGCATTCAATGACAATGTTTGTCATGAAACCGCATATAGAAGAAGTTAAGCTTCTTATTAAGAAGAAGCATGAAGATGAGGGAAGTCTTGCGGCAGCTCTTCCCCGAAGAACAAATCATCGAGGGAACTGAGCGTGCCGTCTTCTTCCACTTGATATACAGACATTTTCTCACCGTTCACTGTCAATTCGATAAAGCATCCCCAGCAATAAAACTGGTGGGAACCGATTTTCCCAATATCTTTGGAACTACAGTTTGGACATTTCATATTCATTCACCTATCCATTAACAGAATGAATGGCATTTTCCAAGCGCTGTTCACTCAGTGGCGGCACCATGATGGCACTTTCCCCAATAGACATATCGCTTGTACATGGCAGCCATTTGCGGCCCTCAATCAAATCGGACACAAAACCGTCCGTAATTTCAATCCCTATTATTGTATTTCCCAACTCCTGGTCAAAATAAACATCAGAGACACGTCCAAGCAGCAAACCTTCTTCGGTAAGCACGGACATCTCTTTCAATTTAGACTGGCCGAGGAGGTACGTGTGTTTTATGTCGTCGGCTCCCGTTTTGCGGACAGCCTGTTGATTACGGATCATGACGGCATCTTCGCCGTAGGCAACGATATCTTGCCACTGCACGATTTTGACATGACTGGTAAACAGGCCTTTGTTTTCAAGTTCAATGCCTTCAATTTTCCAATCGTCATTCACAATGAAATCCTGGATTTTACCGACCTGCTTCCCGTCCTCAACGTCAAAAACGGCAAGTCCGATCATTTCCTGAAGCTTCATCGCAGGGTCCCCCTCATCTTCTTATCATTAAATAGCTGCGGCGCTATTGCTAGGTATGCCCAAAGTTGATGAGTGGCAATCAGACGCCGAATCATCAAAACCGCTTCTATCCAACCGATGAAATGGAACTTCTTCCCTCCTTCTGTTCCATGTGCAAAGAGCCCCTTAGGCTCTATTACGCAGGCGCCCAAGAATGGTTCCAATTTTTTCGGCGGTTATCATGATTTCTTCCGTAGTATTACCCAATCCCCAGCTAAAACGAATCGCGGAATGCAAAAATGGCTCCGGCAGCTTCATCGCTTTCAGCACATGAGATACTTCGAGGGAGCCGGAAGTACACGCCGAACCGCTTGCAACAGCAATACCTTCCATATCCAAATTCATGAGCATCGTCTCTGTGGATACTTCCGGAAAGCTGATGTTCAGAATATTGGGCAGTGTATGTTCCGGATGTCCGTTGACGTGAAAATGCTCCGCCCCTACCTGCTGCCCCAGTTGTTCCAACAGCAATGATCGCAATGCCAGGTCATGTTCACGGCGTACCTCCGCTTGTTCTCCTGACAGTTTCAACGCCTCCGCAAAGCCAGCGATACCCGCTATATTCTCAGTACCTGCCCGTCGCTGCCGCTCCTGAAGACCCCCATGTGATCTTGCTTCCAACACAATTCCGCGCCGTACGTAGAGCGCTCCCACGCCTTGGGGGCCATTAATTTTATGAGCAGAGAAGCTCATCAGATCCACAGGCAGTTCCTTGCAGGAAATTTCCTGGGTGCCAAGTGCCTGAACTGCATCGGTATGGAACAAAATATCATGCTGACGAGCCAGTTCACCAATTTCGCGGATAGGTTGAATCGTACCAACTTCATTATTGGCATACATCATGGTAATCAGCACGGTATCTGGCCGGATGGCATCTTTCAGCTCTTCCAGACGTATTCTTCCGTATTCATCTACAGGCAAATAGGTCACGTCATAGCCTTGTCGCTCCAGCTCATGACACGTATGCAATACCGCATGATGTTCAATGGCGGTTGTAATAATGTGCCGTCCCCGTTCTTGTCTCGCTGAAACTGCGCCAAATATCGCCAGATTGTCACTTTCCGTGCCGCCTCCGGTAAATACAAGTTCATCTGGGAAACAACCCAAAGATGCCGCAATGACATCCCTTGCCCCACTGACGGTCCGTTTGGCTTCCCGCCCAAAGGCGTGGATACTCGATGCATTGCCATATTGCCCCGTCATCACTTTCATCATCGCTTCCGCGACTTGTGGATGCATAGGTGTCGATGCGGCGTGATCCAAATATATTCTGTTCATTGATTTCACCCCGTGATATGTTGGACTTCCATATTTTTATGATGCGTAATTGAAAATTTAAACAAATGCTATTGTGTCATATCTTCGTGTATAATGTTTAATATCCATTCAAAAAGGAGAGATCGGCATGAGCGATCAGGTTCTCAGTCAAATTCTGAATCAGCTTCAACAAATGGACAAACGTTTCGACAACATTGATGGACATCTTGAAAAGATCGAAGACAGACTTGGTACAATGGATAGCAGACTTGATACCATGGATAGCAGACTTGATACCATGGATGGCAGACTTGACGCCATCGAGGAACAAACCAGAAACATTCCTTTGCTTCAGCAGGCCGTACTGGAGACACTGGAAGTTACCAAACGCCTCGAAGCTTCTCAAATCACGTTTGAACGTAAAGTATCCACCGAATTAAACACCCATCAGCACAGCATTGATATATTGAACCGTCGTCAATTGCGTATGGAAGCTGATATAGAAGCACTCAAGCGTCGCTAGATTCTCGGACTTCTGACTACATCGTTTCGGAAGGGCAACCTCAAGAACAATGTCTTCTTCAGCAAACAAGGTTACATAATTCCTGTTCATCACAGGCTATCGTAGAAATGGAAGAATCACCATATAGCTTGTTGCACGGCTAAAGCCCCCAAATATGGGGGCTTTAGTGTGTCATCTGTGATGCTCATCATCAACTATATTTTAGATATAGAACATGTAGGAATCTTTTTGTTCCTGATCCTGGAATGTAATCAGATCCTTCAACGTTGTTGAATCCAGTACTTCTGCGATGCTGTCACGGATGCGCAACCACAAGTCGCGCTTCGCCGGATCATCTTCCTCCGTGAAATCCACTGGAGAGATTGGACCTTCCAGTACACGAATAACATCCCCTGCGGTTACGGTAGCCGGATCGCCTGCCAGAATATAACCGCCGTAAGCGCCACGGATACTTTTGACCAGTCCTGCATTACGCAGGGGAGCAATCAATTGCTCCAGATAATGCTCCGAGAGCTGATTGCGCTCGGCAATACTTTTCAAAGATGTAGGGCCTTCGCCTGTTCTGGCTGCCAGCTCCATCATGATTGTGAGCCCATAACGGCCCTTTGTCGATATTTTCAAAGGAGTCACCTCTTTCAATTTTCGGGAAAACAAGTTGTGAAACATAAAATAACAGGATGTGGTCCAAGACCGTCTTTCTAGGATCCGCCACAGCGGGATATGAAAAATACAGGCCTTGTCCTGCTAATCCTCCGTATTCCGATCATAACCCTCAGCTAATGTTAACATATCTGCATGCTTTATGGAAAAAAAAGATTGACGAAATTCCAAAATGTGCGCCTGTGGTGGACACTATCCAAAATTGGCCGGGTGTATCGTAACTTGAGTCCGGTTATGCTAGAATAAGAAGCGAAACACATTTATATAGAGAAATGGTGATAACGATGTCCAAAACAATTGAAAATACACGGGTCGTCGTTGGCATGTCCGGAGGTGTCGATTCTTCCGTCACCGCACTGCTGCTGAAAGAGCAGGGTTACGATGTCATCGGCATTTTCATGAAAAACTGGGATGACACGGACGAGTTCGGCCACTGTACCGCTGAAGAAGATTCAGAGGACGTACGCCGGGTGTGCGAACAGATCGGCATTCCTTACTACACTGTCAACTTCGAGAAAGAGTACTTTGATAAAGTATTTTCCTATTTCCTTGATGAATATAAGTCGGGTCGAACACCGAATCCTGATGTCATGTGTAATCGTGAGATCAAATTCGGCGAATTCCTGAACAAAGCACTGGATCTCGGCGCTGATTATGTGGCTACAGGCCACTATGCTCGCCTTATTGAAGAAGATGGAACGTTCAAACTGCTGCGCGGTGTGGACAGCAACAAAGACCAAACGTACTTCCTCAATGCACTGAATCAGAATCAGCTGTCCAAAGCCATGTTCCCGATTGGTCATCTTCCAAAACCGGAAGTGCGCAAGATTGCAGAAGCGGCTGGCCTGTACACTGCAAAGAAAAAAGACAGCACAGGTGTCTGCTTCATCGGTGAGCGCAACTTCAAAGAGTTCCTAAGCAACTATCTACCTGCCAAAGGCGGAGACATGGTTGATATTGCAACCGGAGAAGTAAAGGGCCGTCATGACGGTCTGATGTACTATACGCTTGGACAGCGTCAAGGTCTTGGCATTGGCGGTTCCGGTAATGGTGAGCCCTGGTTCGTGGCAGACAAGGATCTGGAGAAAAATCAGCTGCTTGTTGTCCAAGGCGATGCGCATGCAAGCCTGTATTCAACAGGTCTGACTGCAACCGGTGTAAACTGGATCGCAGGTGCAGCACACATGCCTAACGTGCCCTTCCGTTGTACCGCCAAATTCCGCTATCGTCAGCCGGATCAAGGTGTAACCCTGACATGGCAGGAAGATGGCAGCGTGGATGTTCAGTTTGATCAACAGCAAAAAGCGATTACGCCCGGTCAAGCCGTTGTGTTTTATGATGGAGATGTGTGTCTTGGCGGCGGCACGATTGATCAGGTTCAAAAAGTGCCTGTACCGGCGCTGTAATAAATTCAATAACCGAAATGAATCCATCCCCATATGATTTTGCACAATACCCTGTATTCCTATAACAAAAGCCATCTTTCATGTATACCATGACGGATGGCTTTTTTCCTTCTTTTCCCTGCAAAAAAAATAATTATTTTCACTTATGCAGTTAGCCACACTCCTGCAAAAGAAGCCGCAAGCCCCAGCAGTACCGAACTGATGACGTATAAAAATGCTCTTGAGTAACGTTCCTGCCCCATCAAACCCAGGGTTTCATATCCAAATGTAGAGAATGTGGTGTACGCTCCGCAAAATCCAGTACCCCCTATCACCCAGACTTCATCTGGAATTGAAGCTGACTGATGCCCTCCATAGAGCAATCCAAGTACCAGGGAACCACTGATGTTAATCACCCATGTCCCCCATGGGAAGGCCGTTCCGAGCGAACCGGATATCCATCGACCCAAACTGTAGCGAAGCACTGCACCCAACATTCCTGCAAGACCAATCCAGATGATCATGATGCAGCACCATCCTGCGCCGGTTTACCCAGCATTCGCTGTCCAACCTTAACCCCCAATGCACAGAGTAATAACCCTGCAAGTAAACTCACAACGAGGTATATAACAGCCTTCCCCCACATTCCTCCTTCAGATAAACGGACCATATCGAGAGTAAAGGTGGAGAATGTGGTGAATGCCCCGGTAAAGCCCGTACCAATCGCAAGACGAAGCTGAGGCGTTATTTTGCCTGGAACCGCTATAGTGAAGAACCAACCCAAAAATAAGCTCCCCATGGCATTGATCAGCAGTACTGCCCAAGGGAAACCTTCATTGGCTGCCGGCATCCATAACTGTATCCCATATCGACTTAACGTACCGATAATTCCACCGATTCCAATAAATATAATTTCTTTCATCGTTCAAGCATCTCCCGCGTCATCGATCTTACAGCTCTCTGCGCCGCTGTTGGTTTAGACGAATCTTCGATTCATTGCCTTGTTCCGTTGCTTCATAGAAAACACGACGTGAAAGTTGTTTCGGTAAATATTCCTGCTTCACATAATGGCCCGGATAATTATGCGGGTATTGGTAGCCTTCGTGTCCGAGCTTCACTGCACCGGAATAATGGGTATCCCTCAGATGCAGAGGGACCTCAGCAGATTTCACCTCATCGATGGCATTCATCGCTTTCGAGATCGCGGTGTACACCGCATTGGACTTCGGACTTTCAACAGCAAACAGGATCGCTTGGGCGATGTTCAGCTTGGCTTCAGGCCAGCCGTTATTGCGATAAGCATCCAGTGCCCCTATCGCCTGGGTCATCGCTTGCGGATTCGCAAGTCCGATATCTTCACTGCTCGCTGCAATCAGACGACGGATAAACGTCATCGGGTCCATGCCCAGCTTCTCTACTGCATACAAAAACCAGAACAGTGCCGCATCACTGGAACCCCGAATGCTTTTATGGAATGCCGACAAAACATCATATTGTGTCGATTCATCTGCCTTCACAATCGGACGACGAATAGACTCTTCAGCTACAGCAAGCGTAATGTGAATTGAGCCGTCTTTCTCTGGTGGTGTGGTCAGTGCAGCAAGTTCCAACGCGTTCAGCGCTCGCCGAATATCGCCATTCGCCATTGTCGCAATATGCTCCAATGCCTCATCGTCGGCATGCAGATCCATGAATCCCAATCCTTTATCTGCATCTGCAAGTGCACGACGCATCGCAATGAGAGAATGCTCTTTGTTCAGAGACTCCAGCTGAAACAGCGTGGAACGGCTCATCAAGGCCCCATTTACATAATGAAACGGATTCTCCGTTGTAGCGCCAATAAAAATGATCGTGCCCTTCTCTACTGCAGGCAGCAGTGCATCCTGACGAGAGCTATTAAAACGGTGTACTTCATCTAGGAACAAAATGGTTTTTGTTCCGTACAACTGCTTGTTCGTTTGCGCCTGCTCGATGACCTCACGCACGTCCTTGACCGAGGCATCTACCGCATTCAGACGAACAAACTGTCCCTGCGTATGCTGGGAAATAATATGTGCGAGGGTCGTCTTGCCGCATCCCGGAGGACCGTAAAGCAAAATGGACGAGATCTGATCTGCTTCAATGGCGCGCCGAAGCAATTTTCCCGGTCCAATAATGTGCTCTTGCCCAATATATTCATCAAGCCGCTCTGGCCGCATGCGGTCAGCGAGCAGCCTTGCTTGAGGTTCTGAATCCTGCTGAAACGAAAATAAATCCATTGCTCATCACTTCCTTAACGGATTACCTTTACTTGATACTTAATTCTTACGAAATCCTGATTAATTGCTATTCTCTATCATATCATACTCCCGCGGCAGCATCCCCATAAAAGCGCCAAGTGCACTGCTGACAAAGGCATCCTTGCGCGTAATAAAATGAGTCATCATCCGATTCATGCCTGCCGGGAGTGTGTGCTTGCGCAGTGATCCATTTTCGATCTGATGCCGAATGACGATTTCGGGTAAAAGTGAAATTCCCATTCCGGATGTAACCCCACTAATAATAGCCTCAAGGGTTCCAAATTCCATAATGACCGGACGAGTTACACCGCTAACTGATAACCATTTCTCCAAAATCTGACGATATGAACATCCCATGCTGTAGACCAGAATCGGTTTACTGGTAAGTTCTTCGTCTTCCGGTCCCATACCGGAGGAAACAACGAATAATTCTTCATCGAATACGGGAGTAGAAGCAATATCGGGGTGGTCACATGAACAACCAATAAACGCCCCTTCCAATTCATACCCAATAACCTGATCCATAAGCACTTGGGAGTTACCAGTAGTCAAAGATAAGGAGACAGCCGGATGCTGTTTATAATATTTTGCAAAAAGCTCAGGTAAACGTACCGCTGCGGCCGTCTGCGTGGAGCCAATGCGCAGTGGTCCAGAAGGTTCAATGGTAGAGCTCAACGCTTTAACCGCCTCATCGAGCAGGCCTACAATTTTATCCGCATACGTCAGCAGCATCTCCCCTGCTGGAGATAATGTCATCCCCCGATTATGACGGATGAACAGCAGTGTCCCTACTTCGGATTCCAAATGTCGTATCCTTGCTGTGACATTGGACTGAACATAACCGAGTCGCGCTGCAGCTCGGGTTAGACTTCCTTCCTGTGCGACACATTGAAATATCCTTAAATCCCCACTCTCCATTGTAAACCTCCCTGCAATGTCTATATCTATCCAGACATCATTAAAAATGATATCCAGCACATTAACAATCATTATACAGTATAGCTGCTTCGAGCTACAATCGGGGTAGATCAGAACACAGCAACTTCCTGTTCGCTGAGTTCACTTAAGGAGTGTTAATGATGATGAACTGGACAAACACCGTAGCTTTGGTAACCGGAGGGGGTACGGGCATAGGGCGAGCTACCAGTATATTGTTAGCTAATCGTGGAGCCACCGTCGCTGTGAATTACTCCCGTTCCCAAAATGAAGCGGAAGAAACGGTGCAACATATTCTGAATGCGGGAGGTCACGCTTTTGCAATTCAGGCTAATGTTGGCTCCGATGTCGAGGTTCGCCAAATGGTGGCCTCTATCACTGAAAAAATTGGACCTGTGACTGCACTCGTAAATAACGCCAGCATTACGCATCATATCCCAATGAAGGATCTGGGATCCGTAACGGATGAAATATGGAATGAACTGTATGACGTCAATGTTAAAGGCATGTTTTACTGTGCACGAGCTGTGTCGAAAGGAATGCTGCAAGCAGGCCAAGGCGCGATCGTTAACCTTGGTAGTATAGCTGGCAGTACAGGATCAGGGTCCTCCCTTCCTTACGCCGTTTCCAAAGCAGCAGTTCACGGTCTGACGAAGTCTTTGGCACATGCATTATCCCCCGATATTCGGGTTAACGCCATCATTCCGGGTGCAGTCGCGACCCGTTGGTGGGCAGGAAAGGAAGAACAGATGCATCGTCTGGGCGGTGAATTATTGTTGCAGCGAATAGCGGCAAGCGAAGACATTGCACATATGATATGCTCCGCGTTGGAGCAACCATCCATGACCGGGCAACTAATTACAGTAGATAGCGGTCAGACGTTATGAGCATAGGAAGCGAAAGGGAGGTATTCTGATGAAACCTTTAAAATATACGCTCCTGATCTTGGTTACAACTTTCATCATGGGAACCTCGTTTCCCGTAGGCAAAATCGGCATGATGTATGCTCCTCCCTTTTTGTTAATGGGGCTTCGCTATATATTGGCAGGAGCATTACTAGCGTGGATCATCAGAAAACGTCCCATGCCTGTGGGGTGGAAACAGTGGATGCAAATCGCCATAATCGGTCTGTTCCAGTCGGCGGGAGTGATGGGCTGTGCCTACTACAGCATGAACTGGATTAGCTCGGGAGAATCGGCCATTATCACGTTTACGAATCCGCTGCTTGTCATCATCCTGAGTGCTGCGCTATATGGTGTGTCCTATCGTTTTAGCCAATGGACCGGTGTGGTTCTCGGATTTGTCGGAGTGGCGTTAACCTTTGGATTCCATCTGAGCATGAGTCCTGGGACGTGGATTGGCTTTGGCGGCGCTGTCTTGTTTGCTGTATCTACGTTGCTCATTAAACGCTGGGGAGCTGCTCATGATACATTTGTACTTACCGCTTACCAAATGCTCGCTGGAGGCGCAGTACTGCTTCTACTGAGTGTGTTTACAGAGGAGCTTCATTTTATCGTAAATACAACGTCCATCGTTGTCCTGGTATGGCTGACGATTTTCTGTTCCATCATTCAGTTCACCCTCTGGTTTTATTTGCTGCAAAACACGGATCCGGCCAAAACCAGTTCCTTTCTTTTTCTGGCGCCACTGTTTGGACTGCTGTCGAGCTTCGTCTTGTTGAAAGAGCATGTCGGCTGGATTGTAGGTGCAGGCGGTATAATGATCTGTCTGGGCATTTTCCTGGTTAACCGCCATCCCGCCGGTCATAAGTCAGCTTTGGATAAACCGGGTTTGACCCAACGCCCCCCTGCAAGTTAACCAGCAGATAATCAGCAACCAAACTACAAATATCCTTTGGGAACCAACACACATCTATTGAGAACGTACAAAAGAGCATGGTGCTTGAACAGCGCCATGCTCTTTCTATATTGATGCTATGTTCAACAACAAAGATTCACTCTGCCTCGCTAACAGGCCAACCCTGAATGGCAACAGACTCGCCTTCCGGATTGTGGGTTGCAGATGCATAGTCTGGCAATTGGCCGTCGTGGAATAACCACAGTTCGTGCAATGCCCGTGTACAGCCAACGTATAACAGCTTCGCATCACCCGCATTGGGCAAATAGTGATTCTCATCCGCGTCCGCTACAATTACTGCATCAAACTCCAAGCCTTTCGACAAATAGACAGGTAAAACGGAGTGACCGCCTGTGTACTGTTTTTTGCCGCCGTCAATCAAGTTTA
This sequence comes from Paenibacillus sp. FSL K6-0108, assembly GCF_045040695.1. NCBI lineage: Bacteria > Bacillati > Bacillota > Bacilli > Caryophanales > Paenibacillaceae > Paenibacillus > Paenibacillus sp. FSL K6-0108. The sequence continues at coordinate 5,992,171 of NZ_CP150288.1, forward strand.
GCTCCCAGCCTGCTGCCTGGAGTTCCTGGTGAAGCTCCTTTGCCTCATGCAGGGTACGAGTCAGAATGGAGACGGTGCGATAGTCTTTGACCGTTAACAGCTTCAAAGCCTGTTCGAGGCTTGCTGTACGTCCCTTTTTCCCATAGGACAAAGTCCGCACGGGATCACCACTCCGGAACACTGGAATCGCCGTAATGCCGCTCTTGACGCCCCGCTCCAGAATCGTATTGGCGTAATCGATAATTTCCATCGTCGAGCGATAACTTCGGGTCAAGGCAAAGTATGCATTCTGTTCTTCGGGAAACAGGGAGCTCATCTCTTCCCACGCATGAACACCACGATACTCATGAATACCTTGGGACAGATCCCCCAGTATGGTGAAGGAATGCCCTTTGACAAACTGATCCAATAACGCCACATGAAAAGGAGAAAAGTCCTGCGCTTCATCAATGACAACGTGATCGAATCGCTCGGAACCTTCAATATCATGAACCAAGGTATGAATGTACACCAATGCAGGCAGATCCTCTTCACGGATGATATCCTGCTTCAAATCTGCAGCCGTTTGCTTCATCACCAATTTGGGAATAAGCCCGCTGAGCGAGGCAGGTACCGAACCGCCTTTAACAACCTTGAACAGCTGTTTGTACAGCGTAAGCGGTTCATATTGAGGCCATTTTTTGGCATAGGCCTTCTCACGGGTTGCCGCTTTCTTTTTACGATCTTTGCGAACGGCTTCCGGGCAAGGTTTCTTGAGCTCCATCTCAATCCAGCGGTGAATACGCGCCATCACCCGTTCTTTGCGTTTCGCCAGCGGATAATGTTTGTATTCCTCCCCGAACCAGTTCTCAATCTCGGCTTTGCCGAGCACTGCACCATCCCATGGACTGAAATCCATATCAGGTACAGATTCATCTTCCATCCCGGACAGCCACTCCCGAATCAATTCCATGAACCGGATTGAGCCTTTATAACGCCCAGGTACATCGTCATTGAGTTCAGGACGTGCATCCGGCGTTTCAAACCAGGTGTTCAATGTATCTGACGTGTCTGCCAAAGGCAGCTCCAATCCCAGCAGGTTCATCGCCCAATCCGGGAATGTACGCTGCTGAATATCCCCTACACCGAGCTCCGGGAGTACATCCGATATGTAATCCAGGAACATGTGGTTGGGTGCGAAAATAACCATTTTCTCTGCGGATACCTGCTCCTTGTACTGATAGAGTAAAAAGGCGAGGCGATGCAGTGCGACGGTTGTTTTTCCCGAACCGGCCACACCTTGAATGATCAATGCGGTGTTTCTCGCCGCACGAATGATCTGATCCTGCTCCGCCTGAATGGTGGATACGATATCACGGAGCTTGTTGTCCTTGTTCTCACCCAATCGATACACGAGAAATTCATCCGATACGGCTGGCTGGTCGCTGTCCCGATTGTACGTATCTGCTACACGTTCCAATATACGCTGGCGAATGACTACGTTTCGTTTCAGATAAACCAGACCCTCAATGAGTCCCTCTGGGGCTTCGTACGTTGCGGAGGCTTCCCCTCCGGTAAATGAGTAAAACAGGCTTGCGACAGGAGCACGCCAATCGATGACGAGCGGATGCTCTCCCACCTCTTCGCGGTCTACGCCGATTTTGCCAATATACAGCGGTTTCCGTGCACCACTGCCCTGTTCTTCGAAATCCAAGCGTCCGAAATAGGGTTGCTGCGCGCTCTTGGACAAGGCGGTGCGGCGCTCTTCACGTCCGGCCTCCAGCACTTGCTCTGTGAAGTCGTGGCCGGTATACACCGGAATGTTTTGCAGCCGTTCCAGCTGACTGTCCACTTCCTTCATCGTTCGCTCTAACCTGTACTCTTCTTCTTGATAGGCACTTTGAAAGCTGTCTGACATGTTTCAGTTACCTCCTAAGAATATGTTTTTCTGCATAGTCAACACTGACGACACAAAAGGATACCCACTATATCATATTGATGTACAAAAAGCTACAGCAACCTGGATAGCAAAATGAAAGAAACCGCTGTTCCTGTTCGCAAAGAACAGATGAACAACGGTCTTCCTATTCCATCATTTCGGTTCTGAATCCGGCTTTCCATCCTGTGCCACAAACTGTTTCTGTGCCAGTTCACGGTATACCGGGTGGTTGCTAATTAGCTCCGCATGTGTTCCGGTTCCCGTCACATGTCCCTGTTCCAGAACAACAATCTGATCAGAGTCGACAACGGTGGACAATCGGTGTGCAATAACAACCGTTGTTCGTCCTTCCATCAGATTGGACAGGGCTTGCTGCACTTCATGTTCAGAGGTGCTGTCCAGACTGGACGTAGCTTCATCCAGCAGCAGAATATCCGGGCTGCGCAGCAGTGCACGAGCAATGGCAATCCGTTGGCGTTGACCACCGGAGAGCTTGATCCCGCGTTCTCCCACTTCCGTGTCGTAGCCCTGAGGCAGTTTATCAATAAAAGCGGAGGAATACGCCATTTCTGCCGCCTGTCTAATTTCATCCATACTCGCCTCACGGCCCAGCCCGTATGTCATGTTTTCTTTAATCGTGCCCGCCATCAGAGGGCTCTCCTGGGATACATATCCAATCTTGCTTCGCCAAGAGGCTAATGAATAATCGGTTATGGCTTGTCCACCATACGATATACTACCCGACTCTGGAAGATAGAACTGCTCCAACAGGGAGAACAGCGTTGATTTCCCGCTGCCGCTTGGCCCCACAATGGCCGTCACTTTACGGGCAGGAACGGTCAGATTAATTCCATGCAGTACTTCTTCCCCTGTTACATAAGAGAAATGGAGATTGTTAAATGTAATCGTCTCATTGCCCTTGGGAGCAATTGCTGTGCTATGGCGCGGTTCTTCTTCATGTGCCAGAATAGCCTGAATGCGTTCTGTCGCACCGACAACCTTTTGCAGACGTGAATACAGTGTCGTAAATTGCCCCATCGGCATAATCACTTGGAACAACAACAGAATGAAGGCAACCAGTTCGCCCGGAGACAGCAATCCAGAAGCTACCCGCATGCCGCCAACACCCAGAATAACAACCAGCACAGCCGTCATGACAAACGTAAAGAGTGGACCGATCAACGCCAAAATCCGAGCTTCCTGTAATCCAAAAGCAAACATCTTCCCTATACGGGAATCGCCTGCTTCCGCCTCCTGTTTCTCCGTTCCATACGCTTTCACCAAACGAATCTCGCCAATGACTTGGCTGAGCACCGAAGTAAGACCTGCCATTTCGTCCTGCTGCTTTTTGGAGATTTTGTACATTTTACGACCAACAGGCAGCAGGATCAGCAAGGTTAGCGGCACTAGGCTCAAAATGATGAGTGACATAACCCAATCCAGATAGAAAAGCAACGCTACACCGCCCACAACCGCAACGATATTGGACACAAAAGAGACGAGATAATCCGCAATTAGCGTCATAATCTGACTTGTATCATTCGTAATTCGACTCATCGTATCCCCTGTACGATTCCGGTCGAAATATGGCATCGGTAGGGATAATACCTTGTTCCACAGCTTCGTTCGCAATGTCGCAACCACCCGTTGACCTGCATAGTTCAACATATAGATGCTGATGCCTGAAGCGATGGCTTGAATAACAAATGCCCCCAGCAGCAGGAAAATAACGGACTTGTTCAGCGCAGACATTGTAAGCCCATCAATCAGGCCTTTGGTCATCAATGGGACAATCAGTCCGGCTGTCGTCTGAATAAGTGTCAGGATCAACGCGATGATCAGAATTAGTTTTGGTGGATTTGTCGCAGCAATCAGCTTCACAAAATCCTTGAATCCTTTTTTTCCTATTTTCGATTCAGCTTGACCTGCCTGTTGTTGCTCTTCCATTACCGTTCCCCCGTTCTCCCCTTGTTCACCAGAGATCATACGTATGAACTTACACTACGTTTCCTGTCTTTTACAATATCCCATGCAGCACAAAATTGGCCAAAAACAGGATGGCAATGCCATACATGACTTTAGGCACCTGTTTGCCCTGGCCCGCCGCCAGCTTCGCCACCGGATACGCAATGAATCCAAATGCCATACCGTCCACGATGCTATACGTAAATGGAATCATGACCATGATCAGAAAAGCCGGAAAGGCCTCCGTGAAATCACTGAAATCCATATCCTTCACACTTTGTACCATCAAGCCGCCAATAATGATCAAAATCGGTGCGATGGCACTGTCCGGAATATAACCGAGCAGTGGAATAAAGAAGAACGTTGCTCCGAACAGCACAGCTGTAACGAGTGGAGTCAACCCCGAGCGTCCGCCAGCAGCAATCCCTGCAGTCGTCTCCGCCGCAGCCACAGGAGGACTACTTCCGAATACACCTGCCAATACGGTACTGATGGATAATGCACGCAAGCTCCCCTTAAAGCGCTGGGGTCGACCAATGAGATGGGTTTGAGCTGTAATCAGGCCAATATTTTCAAATACAACGATCAGCAGCAACAGAAATACTGCAATCCAGAACGATAGATCCACCAGATTCATGAATGACAACTCGGCAAACAGACCGCCGTATTGATGCAATGCCTCTATGGCAGATACAGGATCACCCGGTTTTACAGCACCAAGCACATAAGCTAGTCCTGTTCCCGCCAAAATACTAATCAGAAGCCCGCCCTGTACATTGCGTATAAAAAGAATTAAGGCGACTACAAGAGTAACACAGGCAGTGATCACTCCAGGATCATTAAAATGTCCAATAGCCACAAATGTGGTCTGATGTGCGATGACGATTCCACTTTTTTGCAAACCGATAAACGTCAGAAATAAGCCAATCCCCACCGTTATGCCATGCTGCAGGTTTTTCGGAATGGCCTCACTAATCAGTTTATATAACGATGTAAAGGCTACGACCGCAAACAGCACACCAGTGACGGATACAACCGCCAAGGCTTCCTGCCAGCTCAATTTCATCGAATGTACGAGTGTGTAAGTGAAAAATGCATTGATGCCCATGCCAGGTACAACGATAATCGGCGACTTTCCGCCAAATGCCATCAGCAAACACCCTGCAATGGATGTCAGCAGTGTACCCACCATAGCTGCCTGTAACGGCATTCCGGCATCAGACAGAATTGTTGCATTGACCATTACGATATACACCACGGCAAAATAGGAAATGGCTCCCGCCACAATTTCCCGCTTCCACTGGTCTCCCGGCTCTAGGCCAAGTCGTCTGGTCATCCATCCTTGTTTCATTCGTTCCTTTCCCCTCTCTCTATGTAAGCCGAACAAAAGTATTTATCATCATTTCGCGCAGCACCACATATCATACACGCTTTTTAGATTGAAGTACATCACGTAACCCTGACATTTGTTAAGGTTTTGCGCATGAAAAAAGCGCAGGTACCCTTGACGGTACCTGCGCTTTCCATTCACAGCAGATTACTGCTGCTTGTTCTCTGCAATTTCGATCAGTTCCTTGACAGCCACACTGACCATAATCAGTCCGGCTACCGGAGGAACAAAGGCGTTACTCGCTGGTGGCTGTTTCGCCTTGCGAATTTCCGGCGCATTCTCAGGAACGATTTTCTGCGTTACGTCTGCGCGAGGTTTCAATGGTTCTTCGGTGGAGAAGACCACTTTCACACCTTTTTTGATGCCTTCTTTCCGCAGTTTTGTGCGGACAACACGGGCAATCGGGTCCATGGTCGTTTTCGAAATGTCTGCAACCTGGAATTTCGTCGGATCCATTTTATTTGCCGCGCCCATGCTGGAGATCACCGGAATCTTGCGTTTTAGGCATTCCTTGATGAGGTGAATTTTGTAAATAATCGTGTCGGACGCATCCAGCACATAATCCAGCTCATACTTGAACAATTCCTCATACGTTTCTTCCGTGTAAAACATATTCAGTGCAATCGCGTCGCACTCCGGATTGATGAGCTTCACCCGTTCCACCATCAGATCTGCTTTTTTCTGACCCACGGTCGTGGTCAAAGCATGAATCTGACGATTGATGTTGGTGATATCCACTACGTCTTTATCAATCAGAATGATACGTCCAACGCCGCTGCGGGCGAGAGCTTCCACTGCAATACCGCCCACGCCGCCGATGCCAAGCACAGCGACTGTACTATTTTTCAAGGCGTTCAGACCTTCAGGTCCGATAGCCAGTTCTGTTCTTGAAAATTGATGGAGCATTGAGAATCGATGCCTCCTTTATTTCTTTTCCGCCACCGGTTTACGGGCTACGCGGATGTGAAGTTGTTCCAATTGGGAGTTATCCACTTCAGAAGGTGCATTCATGAGCAGATCCGTTGCACTTGCCGTTTTCGGGAAGGCAATCGTTTCACGCAGATTCGTGCGGCCTGCCAGCAGCATCACCAGACGGTCAAGACCAAAGGCAATTCCGCCGTGTGGTGGCGTTCCGTATTCGAATGCTTCAAGCAGGTATCCGAATTTTTCGTTGGCTACTTCTGGGGAAAGTCCCAGGGCAGCAAACATTTTTTCCTGAACGTCACGTTTGTAGATACGCATCGAACCGCCGCCTACTTCATAACCATTCAGAACAAGGTCATAGGCTTGAGCACGAATTGAACCCGGATCTGTGTCAAACAGATGTACATCTTCGTCTTTTGGACGTGTGAACGGATGGTGCTCTGCGACATAACGTTTCGCATCTTCATCGTACCCGAGCAATGGGAAGTCCACAACCCATGCAAATTTGAATTTGCTGTCATCGATCAGGCCCAGTTGACGGCCGATTTTCAGACGAAGTGCGCCAAGTACATCAGCAACCACTTTTTTGGTGTCAGCGGAGAATAGCAGCAAGTCGCCTTCTTCAGCACCCGTACGTTCTTTGACAGCTTCCATCTCTTCCGGCGTAAAGAACTTCACGATTGGCCCTTTGAACTCGCCATCTTTCACTTGAATCCATGCCAGTCCTTTTGCACCGTAACGCGCTGCGAATGGTCCGAGGTCATCGATCTCTTTACGACTCCATGTGCCACAACCTTTGGCGTTCAGCACTTTTACTTCGCCACCTTTTTCAATGACAGAAGCAAATACTTTCACACCACTATTCGCTACGATATCGTTCATTTCTACCAGTTCCATGCCGAAACGAAGATCCGGTTTGTCCGAACCATATTTACCCATGGCATCTGCATACGTAATCCGTTGGAAAGGCAGTTCCAGCTCAATTCCTTTTGTCTCACGCAGCAATTTTGCCATCAGCTCTTCCATCATTGGCAGCAGGTCATCCTGTTGCAGGAAGGAAGTCTCGATGTCGACTTGGGTGAATTCCGGTTGACGGTCTGCACGCAAATCTTCATCACGGAAACAACGAGCGATCTGATAGTAACGCTCAAGTCCGCCGACCATCAGCAATTGTTTGTAAATTTGTGGGGATTGCGGCAGGGCAAAGAATTCACCTTCGTGCACACGGCTTGGTACGAGATAGTCACGCGCACCTTCCGGGGAGCTCTTGGTCAGGATTGGTGTTTCGACTTCAACGAATTCTTCGCCATCCAGATAATCACGGAACACTTTGGATGCTTTGGAACGCAATTTCAATGTTTCAAACATTTCCGGACGACGCAGGTCCAGGTAACGATATTTCAAACGAAGGGATTCGTCCACTTCCACACCATCTTCGATGAAGAATGGAGGTGTTTTTGCCGCGTTCAGCACTTCAATCTCGGTAATTTGGACTTCAATTTCGCCTGTAGGCAGGTTTTTGTTTACAGTCTCTTCGTCACGTTTAACGACTTTACCCGTTACCGCGATAACATACTCGCTCCGCACTCTGTCAGCGATTTGCAATGCTTCGCCAGAGTAAGCCGGGTTGAAAACAACTTGTACAATTCCGCTGCGGTCACGCAGATCGATAAACAGTACGCCCCCCAGGTCACGGCGGGTCTGTACCCAGCCGTTCAATGTTACGGTTTCACCGATGTGTGCGGGTGTTAATGCGCCGCAATGATGACTTCTTTTCATAACCAAACTCCTCATATGTGAATTTCCGTTCTGTATGGGCGGGCAGAGCCCGCTATTCAACAGTGCGGTTGCGTGAAGACAACTTTATTCGAAAAGGCAGGTTACCTCTGACTCGCCAACTTCCGATTAATCGGAAACATGGGTCAACCTCAGTAATTTTGCCGGATCAATTGTTGCTATTTTGCAGTTTCAAACTCGTTCTTATTTACTTCCCTGTATAGCTGCTACCAGATCATCGAGCTTCACCGTTTGTTGTTCACCTGTATCCATGGACTTCAGGGCAATTTCCCCGCGCTCCAGCTCGTCATCACCAAGAATGGCAGTGTAACGGGCTTTGAATCGGTCGGCTGATTTCATCTGGGCTTTCATCTTGCGACCGAGATAGTCGCGTTCACCAGACAGACCGGATTGACGGAGCTTGAACAGCTGACGATTGACTTCACGATCGGCTGCTTCACCAAGAGCAACAAAATATACGTCCAGTGGGGCAAGGGAACTAACATCAATGTTCTGGTGTTCCAGAATCAGTTGAATACGCTCCAGACCGATACCGAAACCAATACCAGGCTGATCCGGTCCACCGATATCTCCAACGAGGCCGTTGTATCTACCACCACCGCCGACTGTATCAATTGCGCCAATGCCTTGAGCTTTCAGTTCAAAAGCAGTCAATGTGTAGTAATCCAGTCCACGTACCAAACGATTGTTCACTGCGTAATCTACGCCGAAATCATCCAGATACGCTTTCAGTTTGGCAAAGTGGTTCAATGATTCTTCATCCAGACTATCCAGTATGGACGGTGCCCCTACGAATTTGTCCTGATCGACTTTGCAGTCGAGCACACGCAGCGGATTACGTTCCATCCGGGATTGACAGTCCTTGCACAGGCTGTCTTTCATCGGTCTGAGGAACCCAAGCAATTTTTCGCGATATTCAGCACGGCTGGTTGGATTACCCACCGAGTTGATCTCGACTTTGACATCTTTCAATCCGAGTTCTACACACAGTTGATACCCAAGCGCAATGACTTCAGCATCGATCGCTGGGTCAAGGGCTCCGATGGCTTCAACACCGAACTGGTGGAACTGACGCTGGCGACCTGCTTGCGGACGTTCGTACCGGAACATCGGACCGATGTAATAGAGTTTGCTCACATCCGGTTCACCATAGATTTTATTTTCCACATAAGCGCGGACAACTCCCGCTGTACCCTCCGGACGAAGGGTCATGCTCCGGTCTCCTTTATCATTGAAGGTGTACATTTCTTTTTCAACAATGTCGGTTGTCTCACCAACGCCACGTACAAATAAAGAAGTCTGTTCGAAGATCGGTGTGCGAATCTCGCGGTAATTAAAACGGCGGCACAGATCACGCGCTTTTTCCTCTACGAACTGCCACTTTTCCACAACACCAGGCAGCAAGTCCTGCGTTCCAGTCGGTTTTTGAAAAGCCATCTTTCATCCCTCCAGCATCTATTTTCTCTGTATAATAAAAAAATCCCTCGCCCTGTCGCTGTATACACAGCAAACAAAGGGACGAGGGATTGTGTTTACACATTCACCCGTGGTACCACCCACATTCCGGAATCCCTGACACTTTCGCCGTTCAGGTGATCATATGATGATCCAAAATTGCTTCAGGCAATCCGATCAAACAAATCATTCCGCTCTACGTATAACGCACGCCCTGCGCAGGCCAGCTAATGACCATCAGATATAAAATCTAATGTGTTCGCCGTCTGTTCTCGGGGAAGTCATTCGTCCGCTCATCAAGAGAATCCTTACAGCCAAGGGATTCCTCTCTGTTCATGTGGGCACGGAGTACTTGGTCCCGTCATCAAATCATCAAGTTATATGGTTTGAAAAGTGTTATTTTATAATCTTAATTTATTTTCTGATTGTAATGAACCGCAGTACTAAAGTCAAGGGCTAACACAAAAAGATAGCATTAAAAAAATTCTCACACGCTGTACGGGAGGCGGAGTCCACAGAAATCAAAGCTAATAGAAGCTGGATTCATCAAATGAATTCCAACTTCTATTGCCTTCTCCTACCTCTATTGTTTCAGCATCCACTTCAGCAGATCCGGCACATTCGCCCATAAACGGGAGTGCATAATGACATATTCAATCGCTTCGTCGGAATCGCCCATTCCGACGAAATCAGGAAGGTTATGCGGCAGCCGCTTCAAACCCAGCAGGTAATCAGGCACATGCTTGTTCACACCTCGGGCCACACGGTACAGCTTTTTGAGCTGAGAGGTGATTCCGTTCTTCTTATACTCCAAAATGATCTGGTCATAGGCAAAGGCGGCTGCAGCGTCACCTTTTCCATACTTCTCCAGCAGCTGCTCTGCCTGCTCCAATTGGTTGCTGTATAAATACACAGCACCGAGCAGGTAACGCGCTCCGGTATTGTCTTCCGTATTAAGCTCCAAAATATGCTCCAGGATTTGTGCCGCTTCATTGGCATCTCCGCCAAACCAGCAGGATTCGGCGTAGCTTTTGCATATTCGGATATATGGACGAGTTTCATGAAGCCCCCAGAAGTCCCCTTTGTTCTTCTCAAAAAACAGTTCGCCCAGTTCGCGTTTGCCAGCAGCGATTCCGGCCTTGAGGTAAGCTCGTGCCTCAGTCTCATTTTCCGATTCCTCAGCCAGAATAAGATAGGCATCAGAGCTGTCAGAGTACATCTCCAGCGCCGTTTCCGCCAGCTTTATTCTGCGCTTGGAAGAACTGGCTTCCATCGCCTTATGCAGCAGAGCCTGCGCTTTGTCCTTCGATGTGCCCGGGCTGTTCAGAATCATCAGCTCGTCCGTTTCGCCGCCCATGCCGTATTCTTCGATGTAATCGAACATCTCCTTCACCTTTCGGGAGATCGTTGCTGCTGTTACCTCATATTTTACGGCCAGCTCAACCTTCGAAACATTGAAGCCATATTCCTCGGACAGTAAATACTCGATTGCGGCACAGAACGAGCCTGTCTTCTTCACAGTAGGGCGGTTCTGACGGGAATAGCCATTCCATAGCACCAGAGCTTCCAAAATCACTTCCCGCTCGTATTGGTTCCTCATGTTCTCAATAAGCTGCAGGGCCAGCTGTTCATGAGCCTGATGCTCCCATTCCAGTTCGCGCTCCACCATCTTTTTCAGCTTGGTCAGGGTCAGTTTGCTCTCAGGCTGAATCGAGGCTTCTTGAACAGGCTGCTCCGTTGATATCAGCTGCAGTACGGATTCTACCGCAGAGGGCTCCTTGCCCAGACAGCATTTCTTATATTTTTTTCCGCTTCCGCATGGGCATAAATCATTTCTTCCTACCTTACTCAAAACTAATTCCCCCTCAAATCTTTCACTAGCCATTCGCATGAGAACACCTTTGCTTTAGCATTAAAAGTGTCATTTCTCAAACGAGGCATTCTATATAATTGACAATCTCCATCGATCAAACAGAAACGGCTCCCCACTCTTACATAAGGGCAGAGCCGTTTCAATCCATTTCTCTATTCTATCAAAAATTTAAATACGGGGTAAGCTTCGGCCCAAAACATATCAATTCTCATCTCAAAAAAAAAACCTGCACACGGTGTGCAGGCTCAAAGGATATATAAAAAAAGGGGGTCATGTGTGTTATTATAAACGGGCTATGTTAAAGGCTTATGTAACTAATATTACAGTAATATTACAAAAATGATAGCGCTTTATATTTTATTATTTTTTCCATTACAAAAAGCCCTTACAAAGGGGTCTGACATGGAAGTCAGACCCTGCAAGGGCTTCGATATACATGTTAATTCAATTCTTCCACATAGGCTTGGTTGGAACGAAGTTTATGAACGATTTCCTCATAATCCTCATCCCTTACTTTGGCAGACAAAACATAACGCAGATCGTCATAGTCAGCCGAGGACACATCGGCAGCATTCAACAGATCGCCATCCTCATTGACATTATCCCGGGAACCTCTATCCGTATCGCGGTCCACATTGCTGACGACAGGAATTACATTTTCACTGGCGGGAACCCCGGGTGCAGCACCCACACCCATGGCACCATTGGTTCCTACGCCACCTGCTGTGTTATACGGCACCAGAGGTACCATAATCCGTTTGTCTCTACCAACCGCACTGTCCAGCTGCCCTACTTCCAAATGCTCAGTACGGAACGTCTGAAGGGAAGTTCTCGCTCCCTCCGCCTCGTCCTCGGTCCGAAAATAAGCCTGAATATGTTTTGTCATGTCAAACCCTCCTTTATCGGAATAAACGTTTTGTAAAATGAAACGTAGAAGATTCAAGTTCACCTTACAACATGATTGAATTTAACGTACGCCCGTTCGACGTCATTAGATTACTTTTAACAACTCTCGAACAAATGCCGGTTCATCGGCAGGCGTTCTTGATGTAATAAAATTGCCTTCGACAACCGCCTCATGGTCCTTAAATTCTGCTCCCGCGTTCACCATGTCATCCTTAAGCGGTGGATAGGATGTAATCGTACGGCCTTTTAACAGATTCGCGCTCGCCAGAATTTGCGGACCATGGCAGATCGCAGCGATTGGTTTCTTTGCACTGTTGATCTCTGTTACGAATTTCAGGATATGTGCATCCGTACGCAAATTTTCAGGAGAAGATCCACCAGGAATGACAACCGCGTCGTAATCCGAAGCCGAGACTTCAGCGATCGATTTATCTGAAGTATAGGAGGCTTTGCCACCTTTACCTTTCAGTGTCTCTCCTGCTTTCAAGCCGATAATTTCCACGTCGTGCCCGGCTTTTTTCACCTCATCATATGGAACCTGCATTTCCGAATCTTCAAAATCATTCGCCAATAAAAAAGCAACTTTACTCATAACGTATGTTCTCCTTTCCGTGTTCGAAATTTCTTGAAATCGGGTATTCGCAGAAATTGTTGGTATATCATTTCTTGTTCATTGCCCGTAATAAATACTGAACCTGGCACGCTATCGTGCCTCGTTCTGTTATTACCCTAACCAAAGTCGTTTATAACATCACTAACCTGTATTATTTTGACTTTATTCAGGCCATTCGATTCAGCAACGGTTAGTTCCATAACAAAAAAGCCCTGATCCGATAATCGAATCAAGACTTTTCATTCATTCCAAATGGTTAGCACTCAGTCACGCGGAAGACGGCTCTGCTCCCTTTTGTCCAAATCCTGAAGCGCCCATATCGTTGTTGCACATTCGGCAGCAACGCGAGCAAGCTTCAGCGACTCACTCAGGTTTCCAGGCAGAAGCAGAGGTTCTACTCGGGAACGTGTTTCCTTGACGGATTGGCGCATAATGGGTGGGATACTCCTTTGATCATCTTGTGTTAATGAACCGAATTATCCCTTATTATGGCCTGTTCCCCAACCAATTATGCGTGTGTTTCTTGACGAACAGGACTTTCGAGCATTAAAGTAACCGGTCCCCAATTCGTGAAAGTGACATCCATCATCGCTCCGAAACGTCCGGTTTCAACCTGAATCCCTTTATGACGTAACAGCTGATTAAACGTTTCATACAACAATTCTGCCGCTTCAGGTCTGGCTGCAGCTGCAAAGCTTGGCCGTTTTCCTTTGCGACAATCCCCGTACAATGTAAATTGGGAGACTGATAATACTGCCCCGCCCACATCGACCAGACTAAGATTCATCTTTTCCTGCTCATCCTCAAAGATTCGAAGTCCAGCGATTTTATCTGCCAGATAGATGGCATCCTTCTCCGTGTCCTCATGTGTAATTCCCACGAGCAACATCAATCCGGATTCAATTCTCCCCGTCAGCTCTTCTCCAACGGTCACCTGAGCCTCTTTACAGCGTTGTACAAGCACCCTCATCTTACAGGCTCCTTACTGCATAATTCGATGCACAGAATAGACATCTTTCACTCGTTTGATCCGTTCCACAACCGAATGCAGATGCTCTGTATTGCGAATCAGAATTGTGACGTGCACCAATGCTAATTTATTTTTATCTGTTCGTCCGGTGACGGCAGATATATTGGTTTTACTTTCGGAGACAGCCTGAAGCACTTCATTGAGCAGACCATTGCGATCATGGCCCGTAATCTCAATATCCACACTGTAGTTGGCTTCAATGTTCTCTTCCCACTCGACTTCAATGACGCGAGCTGCTTCTTCCCCATCCGTACTGGACGGAATATTCGGACAGTCACTGCGATGTACCGAAACCCCGCGTCCACGTGTAACATACCCGATAATAGCATCCCCTGGTACAGGGTTACAGCAGCGTGCAAAACGAACCAGCAAATTGTCTATACCCTTGACACGGATGCCATTCGTCGGACGGTTTTTGCGCTCAGGTGCAGGCTTCAGTTCACGCATTTCGGAGTTCAGTTCAAGCAAGCTGGATTCTTCCTGCTCCTTGCGCAGTTTCTCCGTTGCTTTGGTCACGATCTGTGCAGCCGTAATGCCACCGAATCCAACCGCTGCGAGCATGTCATCAATATCGTTAAACGCATATTTTTTGCATGCTTCCATCAATTTGTCATCCGTCATCCACGCAGATGGATCAAGCCCCATACGTTTCAACTCGCGCTCACAGCTTTCGCGGCCTTTTTCAACGTTTTCTTCGCGGCGTTCCTTCTTGAACCACTGCTTGATCTTCGCTCGTGCGTGAGAGGATTTTGCAATTTTAAGCCAGTCCTGACTCGGTCCGTAAGAATGTTTGGACGTCAAAATTTCAATAATATCGCCGGTTTTGAGATGATAATCGAGCGGAACGATACGACCATTAACTTTGGCACCAATCGTCCGGTTACCCACCTCTGTATGGATTCTATATGCAAAATCCAATGGAACAGATCCAGTAGGCAATTCGATAACTTCACCTTTAGGCGTGAATACAAACACCAGATCCGAGAAAAAATCCATTTTAAGCGATTCTACAAATTCAGACGCATCCTGGGCTTCATTTTGAAGTTCAAGAATCTCGCGGAAAAACGTAATTTTATCTTCAAAATTATTTCCGTTTCCGTTCGCAGCGCCTTCCTTGTAGGCCCAGTGGGCAGCAATACCGAATTCAGCGGTGCGGTGCATATCCCATGTCCGGATTTGTACTTCAGTCGGTTCTCCATTCGGACCTACGACCGTGGTATGCAGCGATTGATACATATTCGCCTTCGGCATTGCTATATAGTCCTTGAAACGTCCAGGCATCGGTTTCCATAACGTGTGTATAATGCCGAGCGTAGCATAACAATCCTTGATGTTATCCACAATAATACGAATCGCAAGCAGATCATAAATTTCGTTAAACTGTTTGTTTTTCGTTGTCATTTTTTTGAACACGCTGTAGATGTGCTTGGGACGTCCCGACAGATCTGCCTGAATTCCCATCTCATCCAGCTTGCTTGTAATGCCGTCCATAACGGTATCAATATATTGCTCACGTTCCGCACGCTTTTTGTGCATCAGGTTGGCAATTCGGTAGTATTGCTGCGGATTCAAATAACGGAGGGCGATGTCCTCCATTTCCCATTTGATCGCAGAGATACCCAGACGGTTCGCAATCGGACAGAAAATCTCCAGCGTTTCGTATGAAATCCGACGCTGGCTTTCTTCCGACTGAAACTTGAGTGTCCGCATATTATGCAGACGGTCAGCCAATTTGATCACGATGACACGGATGTCCTGCGCCATGGCGATGAACATTTTGCGGTAGTTCTCGTTCTGCTGTTCTTCCTTGGAGCGGAACTGAATACGTTCCAGCTTCGTCAAGCCGTCAACAAGCATGGCACACGTATTGCCGAAATGATTGCGGATTTCTTCAAGTGAAACCGTAGTATCTTCTACTACATCATGAAGAAGCGCTGCAATTATGGAGATGGTGTCCATCTGCATGTTTACAACAATATCGGCAACCGCAAGCGGATGCAGAATATACGGTTCTCCCGATTTTCGCGTCTGTCCATGGTGGGCCTGATCAGCAAATTCGTAAGCTTCTCGTATGCGCACCAGATCGGGTTCTTTGATATATGCCCCGGCCTTCTCGAGTAATTGCTCTATGCCCATTCTGATCTGTTCCGTGTCCTTTCTATACAAAATGGAACCCGTGACATGATATCAACACAGGTTCCCCGTAAAAGTAATTTCCTATAATTATGACGCTTCGCCCGTTTCCCGTCAACTACTGACGAATAAGAGTACATATCCAATTTTTTATACGTTATGTGTCATTCCCCAAAGATGTTGCCCGATATTTAACAGAGTTCGGAAATCATCCTTATTTACTATGTATTATTACCTAATTATTACCGTTATCTACCGAAATAGAAGGATCAATTCGCAAAATAAAAATGGTTTGGCTGTGCTTAGTTGAAAAATGTTATTGCTAAATGAAGAGAAACTCTGTACTATATTGAAGATTTGTGTTTCGGAAAAAAAGGAGATGAACATTCATTGCAACGTGAAATTCAGGTTAATCAAAAAATGCCGCTTGGCTCAGGATCGCTGCTGAGTCTCCAGCATTTGTTCGCCATGTTTGGCAGCACGGTACTTGTGCCGAACCTGTTCGGTGTCGATCCAAGTATGATCTTGCTTATGAACGGTATTGGAACATTGTTGTACATACTCATGTGTAAAGGAAAGATCCCGGCCTATCTTGGGTCAAGCTTTGCTTTTATCGCACCTGTTTCTTCTGTGTTACTCGAACATCCTGATAATGGTTACTCTATGGCACTGGGAGCATTCATCGTAACAGGAGTTGTATTCTGCATTGTTGCTCTTATTATCAAGTATGCAGGGACAGGCTGGATTAACGTGGTATTCCCGCCAGCGGTTATGGGCGCCATTGTTGCCCTGATTGGTCTCGAACTTGTACCTGTGGCAGCCGGAATGGCTGGTCTGATCAATTCAAGCCCTGCTGAGAACCCCGACTGGGTACCTCAAGCCAAACCGATTATTTTAGCCCTAGTGACTCTTGGTATCACTGTTATTGGTGCAGTAACCTTCCGTGGGTTCCCCAAGATCATTCACATTCTAATCGGGATTGTATCCGGTTACGTGCTTGGATATTTTATGGGTGAGGTAAAAACCGAGAATATAGCAAACGCGGACTTTATCTCGCTGCCTACTGTAACGACACCGACATTTGACTGGTCAGTCATCTTTACCATTTTGCCTGTCGCCCTTGTTGTCATTGTTGAACACATCGGACATCTGCTTGTAACGAGCAGCATTGTGGGCAAAGATCTGTCCAAGGACCCAGGTCTGCATCGCTCCCTGCTTGGGAACGGCGTTTCAACTATTCTTTCCGGTTTTGTAGGATCCACACCGAATACAACTTATGGTGAGAATATTGGTGTTATGGCTCTGACACGGGTTTACTCGACGTATGTTATTGGCGGCGCTGCCGTTATCGCGATCGTGCTTTCGTTCTCAGGTACGTTCTCGGCACTTATAGCTAACATTCCCGTTCCGGTTATGGGTGGTGTGTCTTTGCTTCTGTTCGGAGTAATTGCGGCATCCGGTTTGCGTATTCTGGTCGAACAGAAAGTGGATTTTGCCAAACCTACCAACTTGTTGCTAACTACCCTTGTACTCGTCATCGGACTCAGTGGTACTGAGATCACATTTTATGGTATTCATCTCAAGGGAATGGCTCTGGCAACCATCGTCGGAATTCTGCTGAGCTTGTTGTTTAAATTATTTGAAGTACTGGGTTGGTCGAATGATCAAACGGAGAAACAGCCTTTAACCGAGAAAACTCCGGATTGATTTCTTGCCGACTAATTTTGAACGAACAATGTTTATTCATTCTTCATCTTATACATCGTACAATGCAAAAAGCCTGCTCTCTAACCTTAACGGGTTGAGAGACAGGCTTTTTTGCAAATAGTTAATGCTGTATATTATTTCCCGGGAAACGGGAGATCCAGTTCACGTGATTTAACAGCAATAAATGCCAGAATTCTAGTAGTTCATCAATGTAAATACATCAATACCCGGCAATTTTGCACGTCCATTTAAATCAGACAGCTCAATCAGGAATGCTGCACCTACAATCTTGCCACCCAATTGTTCAATCAGGTTAATGGAGGTAGCAATCGTTCCGCCTGTCGCCAGCAGATCATCCGCAATCAGGACATTTTGTCCTTTTTCGATCGCATCTGTATGCATAGCAAGCGTATCTTTGCCATATTCAAGATCATAACCGACTTCGATCGTCTCTCCAGGCAATTTTCCACTTTTACGGATCGGAGCAAAACCGACACCCAGAGCGTACGCCAGAGGAGCGCCCACAACGAATCCACGTGCTTCAGGTCCAGCAATAACGTCAATTTTGAGATCCGAAACCATTACTTTCAGCTCATTGATCGCCTTGCGGTACATTTCTCCATCCTTCAACAATGTCGTAATGTCTTTGAAGCTGATTCCCGGTTGTGGAAAGTCAGGAATGACACGAATATAATCTTTAAAATCCAAAATAATCTCCTCCTAAAATAAATAGCACAACTTCCATCTAAGATACGCCCTTCATCCGGGATATCATCCATTGTGTCAGTTGAGGGGTCGATGCATCCAGCATCACCTGCTCTGTCTCGGCCATGCTCTCAAGCGCCTGATAATGACGCGAAGCGGTTAGCTCACGCTTGGGCGGGTTATCCACAAACACAATCTTTCCATCTTCTCGGGTAATGAACGATAACTCCTCAAAAACATCCAACATCATGGTAATCATGCGCGGCGAGCAGCCACACTGACGACTGAGCACAGGAGTGATCTCTTGTTCCTCCACCGGTTCAGCTCTCCATTTGGACACCAGCATATAAATACGCTTGAAGAGTTCTCTGGAAGGCATCTGAAGGCGATCTTGGCGGTTGCCTGATCCGTGCAGAAGGATGATATTCTCGGCTCCGCTGAATAAAGCCAGCATTGCATCAAGTTGTTCCGGGGTTTCCGGCGTATCAAACACAAATAACGTCCGGACCTGTTCCTGCCCATAATGCTGCGCGGCAGCATTGCACGGAAACAAACCGACCTTTCTATCATATACCCAAAGGCACGGTTCATACAATGAATTTCCCTCGGAAACATTTGTTTCTTTCCGAACGATGGCGCCAATAGAGCCTGACTTGTATCGTAAATGTATTTCAAGCGAACTCAAGAACTGCTTCATCGCATTCAGAGGCTCCGTACTTCCCCGCAAATCAAAAACTTGTGCATGGGGAACCTGAATGTCTTGCAGCATCAATTGTGGTTTCCTCATCCCGTTCCACTCATTGACCGACAACTCGCCCATAACATCAATGATGGAGCCTGGAGGCAGGAACTCAGCCAGTGCCCCCTTGCCAAAAGCGACCGTCTCCAGCTGCTGGCCATCCTGCTCCAGAACCAATTTCAGATGACGTTTTTCCCGTCCCATCGTTCGCGTTTCTTTTACAGTCACATCGCGCAATACAAAACGAGGAGAAGGATTACTCATGCCAAATGGCTGGAGTCTGTCAATTTCTTGAATGACCTGCAGTGGCACATCACTGATTCTGCACTCGTCATCCGCAAGGCGATGGGGAACAAAGTCCTCCTCTGTCAGTACGGATGCAGCAAACTCATTCAATCCGGCCTCCAGCTCTTTTAGCTGATCACGATGAAGGCTCATGCCTGCTGCAGCCGGGTGACCACCATAATGGTCCATCGTGTGTTTACAAGCCGTTAATGCCTCATAGATGTCCAGCCCCTCTATAGAGCGCGCTGAGCCTTTACACGCACCGCTCTCCGGGTCGATGCCCAGAATTAGCGTTGGCCGATAATACCGTTCAAGTAACTTGGAAGCCACAATACCCACAACGCCAACATTCCAGCCTTCTCCCGCCAAAACGATGACGTCTGGCACTGCTCCGGAGTTAAGCTGAATCTTCTGCTCCAACTGGGCTGTCGCTTCCAAAAGTATGCCCTCAACAACCTGCTGCCTTTCACGATTCAGCAAGTCCAGTTGGCCTGCCAGAGTATGTGCCTCATCCAGATCCTCGGTTGTAAGCAGCGATACAGCTCGACCAGCATGATCCAAACGTCCACTTGCATTGATACGCGGTGCCATTGCAAAGGCAATATTAATTGACGTGACCTGACTTTGATCTACGCCACTAATTTCAAGCAGAGCACTTACACCAGGCAGACGTGTACCTCGCATGGACTCAACACCATAACTGACGATAACCCGATTCTCGCCTTCCAATGGCATCAAATCGGCAACCGTTCCAATAGCGGCAATTTCCATCCATGCTCCAGGCACTTCTCCGATCAATGCCTGAGCGAGCTTCAACGCTACACCCGCACCAGCTAACCCTTTAAAAGGGTAAGGACAGCCCGGAAGCTTTGGATTAATGAGCGTATAGGCCTCTGGCAAAACTTCAGGTGGTTCATGGTGATCCGTCACAATGACTTCCATTCCCAGCGTTGCAGCATAAGCAATCTGCTCTACCGCACTGATTCCGGTATCTACCGTAATCACCAGCGTGACTCCTTGTTGATGAGCCCAATCCAAGGCATGATTGTGTAACCCGTAACCTTCATTGGAACGATGAGGGATATAGATATCATAAGAAGCACCGAGATGACGCATCAGATGGATCATCAGGGATGTACTGGATACTCCGTCCGCGTCGTAGTCCCCATATATTAAAATATGTTCTTCACGCTCAATGGCCTGCTGGATTCGGGGCACAGCTTCTTTCATACCTAGAAGCAGATATGGATCATGCATCTGATTCAGATCAGGATGCAGAAATTGTTCTGCCTCTGTTTCATTATGAACCCCCCGACTAACCAGCAAACGTCCAACAAGTGATGAAACGGAAAGCGCCTGCGAGAGTCCCGCAGCCGCCTCCAGATCGATATTCGGTGTGTTCCACCGGTATTGCGAATAAAGCAATGATAACGCTCCTTTCCTGATCTACTGGACCAAGCTTCATTACTGAATTAATGTCGCTTCAGGATCTGGCAGTTCATGATTGGATTTATAAGGATACCCAGGATCATAAGGTACAGCCTGGATCTGTACTTCTTTCACATGACTGAAACGAGTTAAGAGAAGTGTCTTCGCCCGATTAGAAATCTCCTGTGCCTCGAGCACAGAAATTCTAGGGTTTACACTAATGACCAGTTCAATCGTAACATCATGTTCCTGTTCACGTGCTACCAGATGTTCAATCGTAATAATGCCATATACACGCTGCACCGTTTCTTTGAAGTCAATTGCTTCTTCCTGTTCCAATTCCTGAACAAGTGAACCATATACGGTATCCACAATCATTCTGTACCCTTTGTGCAGCACAAAACAGGAAGCGATCAATGCAGCTGCGGGGTCCATATATCGAAGAATACTCCACCCCATCGTTTCTCCTGTCATGGAACCAACAATGCCGACCAGGACGATAAGTGAACAGTAGAGTGCCCGACGATGCTGCTGTGCATAAGCCAGAGCCTGCGATTGATTTCGTTTACGGAAATACCGGTATTGATATTGAAAGATTGCTTCTTTCACAGCCAGTGCTGCAAAAGCTACTACAAGTGCATGGGTATATTTTTCTAAGGATTCTGGTTCCTCTCCAGACAGACTACCCAAAGCGGAGATGGCGATCTGCAAACCTCCCATAAGGATAAGCACAGATAATAATACCGAAATTCCAGGTCTCGCGATACGTGAATGTTCCTTTGACCGCTCCCTACGAGCCTTTCTTTTTGTTTGTACAGACTTCGAGGGAAAGAGGCCGGACAATGAAGAAGCAGCTTCTGAAGCAGAGTGAAGGCCGTCTGCAAGCAACGATTTGCTGTTTGCCATATAACCGAACCCAGCCTTGATTACTGCAAGTGTCAAATTCCCGGCGATCCCGCTCCACGTGGCAGCGTGAACAGAAGGGAAACGTTCTCTGGTCATGGCGATGCCCCCCTTAATACTCTACCTAAAGTTGCAAAACCGCGCCTGGCAGACGCGGCTTCACAATACAATGTTTAGTTGGATGCTTTGACAGCTGCTTTAGGTTTCTCTGTTTGTTTACCTTTAAGCGCCAGCCACAATGGAGCGGCGATGAAGATCGAAGAATATGCACCGAACAATGTTCCGATGACCATAGCAAGAGAGAACATGCGAATGGATTCTCCACCAAAAATAAACAAGCAGAGCGAAGCGACAAACACGGTGAATGTTGTATTCAGGGAACGTGTCATCGTTTGCGCCAAACTGCGGTTGACTACTTCACGCAAATCGGCTTTCGTAGTCTTTTTAGCAAAACGCATATTCTCACGAATCCGGTCAAAGATAACGATTGTATCATTGATCGAGAAACCGACAATGGTCAGTACAGCCGTAATGAAGGTCAGATTCACTTCCAGTCGGAAAATGGAAAATACACTTATTACCACAAATGCATCATGGAACAGTGAAACCACCGCTGCCACAGCGAAGCGCCATTCAAATCGGATGGCTACATAGATCATTATCCCGATACTTGCGATAAGAACCGCGTATATGGCATTACGTTCAAGCTCTTTAGCCATTTCCGGGTCAACCGTGTTGACTTCATAAGAAGCGGTTGAATCCAGTTTGGTGAACTCTTGCTTAAACTTGCTTTCCTGATTTTCATCCAGTACATTCGAGAAACGAACGTTAACCCGATCAGCACCAGGTGTAATATGAACATCCTTGGTGTCAACACCTAGGTCACTGACGATGGGCTTAATTTGATCTGCGGTGATTGCTTTAGACACCGTAATATCCACATTTGAACCTGAACGGAAATCAACCGCATAATTCAAACCCAGAGCCAAAATGCTGATGATCCCTGCAATCGTTAAAATGATGGAAAAGGCATAGGCAATTTTACTGCCTTTAACATAATCAAAATTCCAATTAAAGCGCACGAATTTCACTCTCCTTCACTCCGAAGTACTTAGGCTTCTTCAATACGTTAGCCCGCACAAGCAGGGTCAACAGGAAGCGGGAGAAGAAAATATTCGTAATAATGCTGGTCACGATATCAAAAATCAGTACCAGTGCGAAGCCTTTAACCGCACCCGTACCCAAGAAGAACATAACTGCTGCAGCAATGATCGTTGTAATGTTAGAGTCAATAATTGTACGGAACGAACTTTTACCACCAGCTCTTACTGAAGACAATATCGACTTACCACTGCGCATTTCTTCCTTGATCCGCTCGTACGTGATGATGTTGGCATCCACGGCCATCCCTATACCCAGGATAAATGCCGCGATCCCCGGAAGGGTAAGTACGAATTCTCCCATATAGAAGATTGCAAGCACAAGCCATGTATGTGTGATCAGGGCAAAGCTCGCGATAATCCCCGGAATACGGTACAGACCAATCATGAACACCAGGATAATTACGGAACCAATTAATCCCGCTTTAATCGTCTGGTCCAGAGATAGTTTACCAAGCGTTGCACCAACGCTTTGAGAGTACTTCTCTGTCAGTTTCAGAGGCAACGCACCCAAATTAATGGTATCGCGAAGCTGATTGGCTTCCTCACGAGTATACGAACCTGAGATTTGAGCAGACCCATCAGTCAATTGTTGTCTAACTTCTGGTGCTGAAAGCAATTGATCATCCAGATAGATTGCTAAAGGTTGATTGATCAAACGTTTTGTGATTTCAGAAAATTTGGCTTTATCTTTTACTTTAATGTCGATCATCGGCTCATTTAATTGAGTGAAGACAACCTTAGCCGCATTTTCGACAAACTCATTACCGCGAAGCTCAATTTTGGAGTATTCTCCTTCCTTGTCATTCGGAGCTTTACTCCGGAAGGTCAGAACAGCAGGTTCTTTCATTTTGGCTCTAACCTCGGCCTCATCCGTAACCCCTGCCAGTTTCAATCGAATCCGGTTGGTTCCCTCCGTAGTTACTTCAGGCTCACTGGTTCCGAGCGCATTGGCACGGCTTTCGAGGCTTTTGGCTGTTTGCACCAGAGAGGCTTTGCTGACTTGCTGCCCTGCTTCGAGCGGCTCTGCTTCATATAAGATCTCGTAGCCTCCTTTTAAATCAAGGCCCAAGCGTATATTTTTGAGCAGCTCCGGGCTTGTACCCACCATAACCCCTGTGGTGACAAGCACGACCAGAATGAAACTGATAATTCTTTTCATGCCGTTCCTAGATCCCCTTTCGTTCTCAATATTCCTATTATAGCGATGCCGTAAAAAGCAGTCAATTTCCAACAAAAAAGATCCCTTTCGCTAGAAAGAGGACCCCCGGTATGCAGACACGGTCATAAAGTTCATAAAGCTTGTTGCTTTCAGTGACAATATGTCGTTCACCAGTTGGTGAAGCGGTGGAATGCCCTGCTTTTCATATTTATGACTGATGCAATTCCAGACATCTTTGCTGGTGACATATTCGTAACCGACAAGCCTTAGTTCCTCTGCTTTGCTACGGCAGAGCATCTCTATAGACTGTTCCAACTCCACATCATTCATTTCTTCCAACGGGGAGCCTCCCTTCATACATCCAAGCCTTTACGCGGCATCAATATTACAACATTCGACTTTACCCGATCATATTCCTTCTTGCCGGAGATGGATCTTTTTGTTAATCGTGTCCAAGTTGTCATGAGAAGATATTGGACTGGCATAAGATGAAGAACGACGGCTTTGTCCCGTTTATGAATATCTGTACTCCAACCGGGAAAGAGGGGTAGTCTTGAAGAAACAGACATTTATCCAGGGAGCCATGATCCTGCTCGCCGCAGGCATCATTAATCGGATTCTCGGGTTCATCCCGCGCATTGCGCTGCCACGGGTTATCGGTGCAGAAGGTGTTGGCATCTACCAACTGAGCTATCCCTTTTTCATCGTACTCGTCACACTAATCACTGGCGGTATTCCATTGGCAGTAGCCAAGCTCGTAGCCGAAGCGGATACAGGCGCCAACCGTTACTCGCCCCAACGGATTTTGCAAATCAGCCTTAGCTTCACACTGACCCTTGGTGTTGTGTTTATGTTTTTGTGCATTGTCTTTGCTCCATGGGTCACCCGTTATGTGCTGACTGATGAGAGGGTCTATCACACGTTTGTCAGCATGAGCCCTATGATTGCAATCATCGCTGTGTCTGCGGTCTACAGAGGTTATTTCCAGGGAAAGCAAAACATGATGCCTACAGCAGTTTCGTCGATCGTTGAAACAGTCATTCGCATTATCTGTGTGATCTGGTTTTCCTGGCTCCTCTTGCCCCATGGAATTGCTCAAGCTGCTGCAGGAGCCATGCTGGGAGCACTTGTCGGTGAATTTGTCGGTATGCTCGTCTTGCTGTGGAACTATGCTAGACAGAAAAAGTATCTTGATCATACTCAACATCAAATGATGCTCAATTCTCCAATTGAGGCCCAACCTGCTGTTTTACAAAACTCAAATGGATCAGAGCCCGGACTTCTTCGTCGTTTACTCGCGATTTCCGTACCGGTAACTGCCGGTCGGTTAGTGGGTTCCTTATCCTATCTCGCCGAGACGATTGTCACCGCACAGAGTCTAGCTATTGCAGGTATCGCCAAAGGACTCGCTACGGCACAGTATGGTGCATTACAAGGCATGATTATTCCACTGCTGTTACTGCCTGGAGCATTAACTTCCTCATTAGCCACATCACTTGTTCCATCATTATCTGAAGCTTCAGCTCGAGGTGACCGTGCGCTTATTCATAAACGGATGCATCAGGCTTTGCGGCTGGCACTCGTAACTGGTGCTCCATTTTCCGTGTTTATGTATGTGCTTGCCGAACCGATGTGTCTCGTACTATACAACGATGCATCGATTGGAAGCATGCTTAAGCTTATGGCTCCTTTTGCTTTGTTTATCTATATCCAGGCTCCACTTCAAGCGGCTCTTCAGGCGCTAGATCGTCCAGGAAAGGCACTACTTAATACGTTTATTGGTGCTGTTATCAAAATTACGTTGATTTTGGTGCTCGCATCCCGGCCGGAATACGGCATTTTTGGAGCGGTCATTGCCATTTGTGTTAATTCAACGGTTGTTACTCTTCTACATGCAAGAAGTGTGCGCAGCTTGCTTCAGTTCCGATTCAAAATCATGGACTGGGTCAAGACAGGGACGGGTATGTTCATCATGGGCGCCGCTACTCTGGTCATATACGAACAGACTGCGGCCGTGCTTCCTTTTTGGTTCAGAATGATTCTTGCGCCCATGGTCGGTTTAATTGTTTATTTTCTCGTTATGGGTTGGACCAAAATGATTGATTTTCACGATCTTTCCCGAGCTCCCATCATCGGTTCCTGGTTTAAGCATCGTTCACGTAAATAAATTCACTTTTCATCTTTTAAACTTACGTATACTTTTCCGTTATGGTCAATGGAACATAAAAATACATCTTTGAAATCAAGAATGCCCTTTCCCTGCATCTGATTTTTAAGCCAAAACCGTGTTTTCTGAATCAGCTCAAGGTTCTGGTCTTGCACTTTACCATCCATGATCAGGGGCAGGGGCAGCCCTTCATATTTGATATTTTGGAATCCATCGACCTTTTCTTTTCTCGCTTTTTGAATGCTATTTATAGTTCCATCTTTGCCGCCAGAGGCGTTATTACCACTGGAGGAGGACTGATTTTTGGGAAAAACGGTTAACTTGCCTGTCGTCTCCAAAATGGCAAATTCCACTTCACCGATGCTGTCGATATTCTGTTCGCGCAACTGAAGCAAAAGATCATCCAGGTTATATCGCTGCTTGCGCATCTCATCCCGATGCAATGTTCCTTTAGATATCAATACAGTGGGTTTTCCATCAATCATTAGCCGTAACTTACGGCTCTTGAGACTGAGAAAAGCCATGGCAATTTGGACTACAAGCACCGTTAGCATCGGGACAATACCATGAAATAACGGCTTATTGGTGTCTTCAATGACAAATGCCGCAATTTCTGCAAGCATAATGGATACGACCAGATCAAACATGGACAGCTTCCCAATCTCTCGTTTTCCCATTATCCGGATAGATGCATAGACAATAAAGTACATCAAGATGGTTCGAAAGATATGTGCTCCGACATCTGAGAAATTCACAACAAGGTTCCTCCTTCGGATCTGAATTTTATACAGGTTCCTGAAGCGTAATCCCTATTTTGACCTGAAGCTTACATGTCCATGCAAATCTAATCTGTTCATTTAATGGAAAATTCGGTTCATAAGTCGGAAGGCTTGACCATACACTGTATTAATTTCAAACTTGTACAAGGGGGTTGCTTCATGCAGTTGATTCGCCGAATGGCTTCATTTCGAGTGTCTAACCCAATTCTTTCGGGACTCTGTCATGCTTTTGTGTGGATGATGTTAGGCGCATTGATTCTATCCTTCTTTCTCTGGATGACCGGAATGCGGGAACAGGATCTTTCCCTGTATACGTACGTTGTTCATGGCTTGTCCTTGCTGGTTGGTGGATTTGTATCTGGTAAGAGGTCGGGTGAACGTGGCTGGTATCACGGAGGTATTACCGGAATCGTTTATGGATTAATCGTATTACTGATCGGATTTCTGGCCCTCGATGCCTCGTTCAATTGGAAAGACAGTTTGCAGCTTGCAAGTGCATTCCTGATTTCTGCGCTAGGCGGCATATTTGGAGTCAACACACGAAGATCATAGCAGATCGGAGTAACCGGTTAATTGATAAAAAGAAAAAGAGAACCGGGTCCCCATGGAGATCCAGTTCTCTGGCAATAATGAATACGCTGCAAACGTACTCATAGCCTTACAGGCTTTTAGAACATCTATATTTTATTCAGCCGTTTCACGTGCAACTGCACTGCTAATCGCATTACGATCAAAAGTCAGTTTAGTAACATCGTTTACACGCAATACAACCACATCATCTGTGATTTCAGCAATCGTTCCGTGAAGACCACCGATAGTAACAATTTTATCGCCTTTTTTCAATTGGCTTAACATAGAATTACGTTGCTTTTGTTTTTTGTTCTGTGGACGAATCATCAAGAAGTAAAAAATTGCAACCATGAGTACCAAAGGTACAATCAAAGATACAATTCCACCGCCAGCATTAGCGGTTGTAGCTGGTAATGCTTGGAACATTCAAACTCCCCCTTATCGACTATGCGTACAAATAATGCTTGTTACTTCGGTTCCGCAAAAACCTGATCAGAAACCTTTGTCATTGTCATGAAGACCATATTGATCGAAAAATTCATCCCGGAAATCAAGCAAACGATCTTCCATTATGGCTTTACGCACATTGCGCATCAAATTCTGCAAGAAATGAAGATTGTGGATGGTCGTCAATCGCAAGCCAAACGTTTCATCCGCTTTGATTAAATGACGCAAATAGGCTCTTGAATAGTTTCGACAAGTATAACAATCGCACTCAGGGTCCAGTGGCCCAAAATCGGTTGCAAACTTGGCATTACGAACTACCAGTCGTCCTTGGCTGGTCATCGTTGTTCCGTTACGGGCAATTCGGGTAGGCAGAACACAATCGAACATGTCCACTCCGCGAATCGATCCCTCAATCAATGCATCGGGTGAACCAACACCCATTAGATAGCGTGGTTTATTGGACGGCAACAAAGGAACAGTGTAGTCCAATACGCCATACATCAAATGTTTCGGTTCTCCAACACTCAGTCCACCAATAGCATAACCCGGGAAATCCATGGAAGTCAAATCTGCTGCGCTTTGGCGACGAAGATCTTCGTGCATGCCTCCCTGAACGATGGCAAACAGCCCTTGATCGTTCGGACGAGCATGACTTTCCAGACAACGTTCTGCCCAGCGGCTCGTTCTTTCAAGTGATTTTTTCACATATTCATACTCAGCCGGATACGGTGGGCACTCATCAAATGCCATCATGATATCGGAGCCCAGTGCATTCTGAATTTCCATTGCCACTTCAGGCGAAAGGAATTTTTTATCCCCGTTTAGATGGGAGCGGAAGTTAACGCCTTCCTCCGTAATTTTGCGCATCTCACTAAGAGAAAACACTTGGAACCCGCCGCTATCAGTCAAAATCGGACGATCCCAGTTCATAAATTTGTGCAGGCCGCCTGCCTGACGAATAATCTCGTGTCCAGGTCTCAGGAACAGATGATAGGTATTACTCAGAATGATCTGAGCATCCATCTCTTTCAGCTCTTCTGGACTCATCGTTTTCACCGTCGCCTGTGTACCTACAGGCATGAAGGTTGGTGTCTCAATAATACCGTGAGGTGTATGTACACGTCCCAAACGGGCTCCGGATTGTTTACACGTTTTAATATGTTCGTACGTAATTGCTGCCATTGGTTTTAATCATCCTCTAAAAATTAATCGTAATACCTTCACATCTTAATAGATTAACATGGCATCGCCAAAGCTGAAGAAACGGTACTGTTCTTTAATCGCTTCCTCATATGCATGCATGATTTGTTCTCTGCCCGCAAGCGCACTGACCAACATGACCAATGTGGATTTGGGTAGATGAAAATTCGTAAGCATCCCGTCAATCACTTTGAACGTATATCCCGGATAGATAAAAATTTTGGTCCAGCCGCTGCTTTCTTGCAACTGCCCGTCTTCAAACTTGCTCCCGACCGTTTCAAGGGTTCGACAACTTGTTGTTCCTACAGCAAATATACGGTTGCCGCGTTTTTTCGTTTCATTAATGAGATCCGCCGTCTCTTGAGACAGAGAGTAGTATTCCTCATGCATGACATGCTCTTCCACATTGTCAACCGACATGGGCCGAAATGTTCCGAGTCCCACGTGAAGTGTGATGAAAGCTACATTAACGCCTTTATCCCGAATTCGGTTCAGCAGTTCATCTGTAAAATGTAAACCCGCTGTCGGAGCAGCGGCCGATCCTTCATGTTTCGCATATACGGTTTGATACCTTTCCCGGTCATCCAGTGTTTCTCTAATATAAGGAGGCAGCGGCATTTCACCCAGACGATCCAGAATCTCTTGAAAGATTCCCTCATAGGAGAACGTAAGCAAACGCGCACCCATATCGCCTTCTTCATCAATGACTGCCCTGAGCTCGTCACTAAAAACGATGACCGAACCGGCTTTCAGCTTTTTGCCTGGTTTAACCAGAGCCTCCCAACGATCGCCCTCCACGTTTTTGAGCAAAAGCACTTCCGCCTTCGCTCCCGTATCCGCTTTGGTTCCGAACAACCGTGCTGGAAGAACACGTGTATCATTCAGAACTAGTGTATCTCCAGGCTGAAGGAAGTCGATAATATCAGGGAACGTGTGATGGTTAACCTCACCGCTCTCCTTGTTTAAGGTAAGCAATCGAGACGCCGTGCGGTCAAGCAGTGGTGTCTGTGCAATCAATTGCTCCGGCAATTCAAAATCATATAAGTTCACATTCATAGTAAATTCATTCCTTAACAATAGTCGCATTTTGATAATAGTGTTTCAATATTGCCTGGTAATCATACCCTTCATCTGCCATACCTTTTGCACCCCATTGGGATAAGCCCAATCCGTGCCCATTTCCCTGACCGATGAACATGAAGCTTTGGCCCTGAGTTACAGCTCGGGCTTGACCATCACCGCTCATAACTACAAGAGCATTACTGGATGAAGTTCCTGTGCCCGACGCAGATAGTACAGCAGCCCCCTGTGAGCCGGTTTTGCTTGCTGTTTTGCCGTCAGCGCCTAATACAGTATAACTTCCGGTCCCTGCAATATCAAATAAAGTACTCGGTAATCCACCTAAAGCAGAACGGTATGTATCTGCATATTTTACCGTCATGGGCTGGCCGTTGGCTGTAACTTCAAGTGCTCTTCCTGATGGCCCGCGCTTGGTCACTTCGAGCGTTGAGATTGAGGATGGAACAGCAGAAGTCGTTTTACCCTGCAGGGTTTTAACCAATTGGGCTGACGTGAACGGCCCTCTAACCCATGCATAATCATTGGATTGCGGCACTTTGGCCAGAACAACAGCTTCGTTGCCTGGGTTCATTTTCGCTACCGGATCAACATTCGATTGAATTAACGGAACGGGACGCACATTGGTATTTTGGGCAGTAACCGTCACTTTGGCTAAACCCGCATCCGTTTTGGTCGTTAATTCTTTGACATTATCCTCGCGGATATAGCCGCTGACTCCTGTACTCAACAGCACATGATACCATGTCTGTAATCCAGCTTGAGCTGATGTATCTCCAGGGCTATCCACATTAATGAACACACCCTCGCCTCCGTTCCATACTTCGGATGGATGTGCAGTCTGTCCTCCTGCATTGGAAGAGAATACAGCTTCAACAATTTTACCACCGCTCTTGATGACTTCACCAGAGGTGGCATCAACCGCACTGGAGACTTTATCATTTTCTGAACCCATTCCGTTGTATGCCTGACTGAGTGTGGTATCCACGACATTGGCAATTTTAAAACGATCCCCCTGCTGAAGCGCATAAGAGCGTGCAGCGACAGCCTGTACTTTCAGTGCCTCTGCTGGCCAGGAAGAATAAACTTCTGCACCAACAACAGAGTATAAATATTGCTCCAGTGGAACAACATTAACCAAAGCCAAGTCGCCGCTTACAATGCTTATTTCCATGTCACCGCGATACGTCCGCCCGGAACGCTCCACCACTTTGATCCCACTGCCATCTCCTTGTACGAAAGCCTTAGCTTCACTGCCGGCAATGGTGTAATGCGGGGCTGTTTTAAGTGCATCAGTGCTTAACCCGGCATCCTGCCGGATAATAAGCGCAGCACTATTACTGTTTACCGGAGACAGGTTTACTCCTGGAACACTGGCTTCCACACTCTTTTTGAATGCAGACAAATCAGCATCTGATGAGGCTTCACCCACCCATACGGTATACCCTTGACTCCCTCCATCCAGTTGAAGAACGGTATAAGAACTAACTCCTGCCGATGAAAGAGATGCTTGTACCGCTTCTGCCTCTTGGAGCGAACTGTAGACTCCTGTAGATAAACGCTTGCTGCCCGTCACCACTGGTTGTTGTCCACCCAACTGGGCTGCAGCCACTTTTTGTACACGTGCAACCGCTTGTCCAGCCAACGCCTCTGTTGCATAGTTACCCGTGTAGAGCTGATAAGTGGCTTTCCCACTTAAAGACGTGGTAAATAACAATGGCTTATCGCTGGTTGCCTGCAACAATTTTGCAGCTGCTGCCGCTGTTTTGAAATCCCCTGTTTCCAATACCTTTACGCGGAACCCATCTGCGCTGAAACGGATTTGTCCTGCTGGAAGAGTTATACTTGCCCCGCTTTCGGAACCAATATTCCATTTTCCACCTGACTCAAGCGTAATCAGTGGAGTAGTCGATTTATAGGTGCTTCCCAGGTTCGCAAACATGGCTACCCGGATCATCTGCCCGTCACTTTCAGCAGCATAAACAGGCACTTGCAGGCATCCTACCGTCAACAGAGCTGCGGCCAACACCTTCAAACGACGACTCCACTTCTTTTTTTGTATTACTTTCCCCACGATCAGTCTCCTCTCCATGTTTGTCCCAAGTTGTAAATTAAAATGAACTTCATTGATTTATAGTCACAATTATTTGGCGTCTCTCGGTGGAACCGGCAGACCCAGATGGTGATAGGCCAAGTCCGTTACAATTCTGCCCCTCGGCGTACGTTGAAGCATGCCAATCTGCAGTAAATAGGGCTCGTACACATCCTCAATGGTCTGACTCTCTTCACCAATCGTAGCGGCAATTGTATCCAGGCCCACCGGGCCTCCACGGAAACTGTTAATCATGGATTTGAGCATCTTGTGATCGATCTCGTCCAGACCACGCGGATCAATCTGCAGACGCTGCAGTGCTTCTTCCGCCAGAGCCTGTGTGATAATACCATCACCCCGAACCTGGGCAAAGTCACGCACTCTTTTTAGCAAACGGTTGGCAATCCTTGGTGTCCCGCGGGAGCGCAATGCAATCTCTTCGGCAGCATTACCAACAATCTCCACCCCTAGAATCTCTGAGGCTCGTGAGACGATGTAGGCCAGCTCATCCACCGTGTAGAACTCCAGCCGACTAATAACACCAAACCTGTCTCTGAGAGGCGCAGACAGCAAGCCTGCACGGGTTGTAGCCCCAATCAGCGTAAACGATGGCAGATCAAGACGTACAGAGCGGGCACTTGGGCCTTTTCCAATCATGATATCCAACGCAAAGTCTTCCATGGCGGGATACATCACTTCTTCTACCGTACGATGAAGGCGATGAATTTCGTCAATGAACAGGACATCTCCTTCTTGCAGGTTTGTGAGCAACGCAGCCAGATCACCTGGACGTTCAATCGCCGGTCCGGATGTTGTGCGCAAGTTAACACCCAATTCATTGGCAATGATATTGGCAAGTGTTGTTTTACCAAGTCCGGGCGGGCCATATAACAACACATGGTCAAGCGCCTCATTGCGCATCTTGGCGGCTTCAATGTATATTTTCAAATTCTCCTTGACCTGGTTCTGCCCAATATATTCATTCAAATACCGGGGACGAAGGCTGAGCTCGACAGCTTGATCCTCCATCATCAGGTTCGCGGAAATAATCCGGTCATCCATGTTCATCCCTACCTTTTTTATGCGGCTTACTGCTCTATTATAGAGGCAAAATTAATTATCCCGTAAACAGCATTTGCAGTGCCCGTTTCATCAACACATCGACAGAATCGGCCGACGTAACATCTTTCTTCAGTTTGAGCCACACTTTATCCAGTTCACTGTCGGTATACCCCAGCGCTTTCAGCCCTTCACGAGCCTCATCCCAGGCAGAGCCGCTTCCTGCTTCTTCCGAAGGAGGGGCAAACAAACCTGTTGCATACGTGGCAGCACCGAAACCATCCAATTTGTCCTTAAGATCCAGTATCATACGCTGCGCTGTTTTCTTGCCAATCCCCGGCAGCTTGGTCAGAAACGTCAGATTCTCTTGATAAATGGCAGTCACAACATGGTCCGGCGTACCTCCAGCGAGTATACCTAGAGCAACTTTGGGCCCAATACCTGATACCTCGATAAGCTTGCGAAATAATTTCTGTTCCTCACGAGTGGCAAAACCAAACAGCAACATCGCATCTTCACGTACATGGTGATGGGTATATACCATAATTTCGCCTTCTTGCTTCGCAAATGCAAAAGGATTTGGACAGAATACACGATAACCAACCCCATGCACATCCAGCACAATATATTCATTCTCCAGATGTACGAACTGTCCTCTTAGAAAATCAATCATTTTCGCAAAACCTCATTCAACTTGGAATTTAATGTATATGAGTGTGCATGACACACCGCTACAGCCAAAGCATCTGCTACGTCATCCGGCTTCGGAATCGCCTGCAAACGCAAAAACATCTTGACCATCTCCTGCACTTGCCGCTTCTCCGCTTTTCCGTATCCAACAATCGCCTGCTTAATCTGCATCGGTGTATATTCGGCAATCGGCAGTCCCTTCTGGGCAGCAGCCAGTACCATGACACCTCTCGCCTGACTGACAGACATCGCTGTTGTGACGTTACGATTGAAAAAAAGTTTCTCCAGCGCTACCGCATCCGGTTTATATTTATCAATCAGCTGCACCATGCCCTCATATACATGAAGCAACCGTTCCTCTTCAGGGGTATGAGCTTCTGTCTGAATACAGCCATATTGAACAGGTGTTACCTTACTGCCGATTTTATCCACAAAACCAAAACCGACAATCGCAATCCCCGGGTCAATTCCCAAAAAACGCAAATCCATCTCTCCCTTACAAAAGCGAACATATGTATCGTTCATTTCATTATAACAAAAGATAGACCCTGCGGCAGGAAAAACTTTGTCCTTTCATATACTCGCCTGAATTCGTAAATAACCTACAATCGTTATTCCCTATATTACGGTGTATCGGTCATGAAACGACAAAAAGGACACCTTTCGATGTCCTTCATTTCAATTCATATTTATATAACCAGTGAATGCTCTTCGTTCACTTCATATGTTGTAAGACCTAATGGTGGTGTCCTTCAACCAAGTACTTCTCCTCCATCGGATGCTAACAATACGTTTAATGCATGTAGATCCGCCTGTTCTTTATCCACCATTACGAATTTCTTTACTGGCCTCATCCACTGCATAATCGCTGAACGTGGAGATCACACTGTCATACTCATCCTTGTCCTGAATACGGATACCTTGCTGCAATTGCTCCAACACACCTTCAGGCAGTGAGGTCTCCAATGTGCCTACGTCCATCTGAAAAAAAGTACGGATAACTTTCTCTTCTTCAGGTCGTCCTTCATAAAGGTTAAGATTTCCCACAGCATCTATGCTAATATAAGCCTGCTCTTTACATACTGGAGAGAGGTCATCCACATGCTGCTTGATCCGTAACACTTCTGTTGAGTCAACCTGAGCATCCCAATCCGGATGTTGTGTGAGCAGCATCTTTAATTGAGGAATTGCCATCTTACCCAATTGTTCCGTTTCTACTCCACAGATATATTGAGTTTCCAACACAACACTGGTTAAATGATCCGGATCCGATTCCAGTTGTCCCATCAAAGTTTGGATTTCCTGATCAGACCTTGGTTCACTCGTGGCAGGTCCCATTACAGATACAGCCTCACTGAAATTGGTTGTGAGCAAACGCTCAATTGCAGAAGAAATCGGCAAACCGCTATAAGCCAGTATGGCCACGGCAACCAACGCTGAAGTCATCCATACTGTTCTTTTCCAGCGGCGCCAGCGTCTTTTGAATTGTTTTTTGAAGTTAAACGTGTTCACATGAACCCCTTCTATCCCTTTTTAAACCTATTGTGACCGAAAGAACTGGGGTTTATGCAAAGTTACCTATGGCATCCACAATGCGCTATGACTGAGAGATAAGCAGAAAAAAGCTATATTAATTCCTTATTAATGGATGTCACGAACTTAGAGATTATCATTGCTTAGAATATGGCCACCTTTTAAACATAAATAAAAAGACGAATCATCTATAAATAGATAATCCGTCTTTTTTGAGATCGGGATGACACGATTTGAACATGCGACCCCCTGGTCCCAAACCAGGTGCTCTACCAAGCTGAGCTACATCCCGTTATGTTATACCGGCGAGAGGACTCGAACCTCCACGGTTTCCCACTCGATTTTGAGTCGAGCGCGTCTGCCATTCCGCCACGCCGGCATATGAAGTTATAATGGCGCGCCCTGAGAGATTCGAACTCCCGGCCTTTTGATTCGTAGTCAAACGCTCTATCCAGCTGAGCTAAGGGCGCAAATAATATTGGAGCGGACGACGGGAATCGAACCCGCGACCCTCGCCTTGGCAAGGCGATGCTCTACCGCTGAGCCACGTCCGCAAGCAGTAAATAAAATAAAAAATGGCGGAACCGACGGGATTCGAACCCGCGATCTCCTGCGTGACAGGCAGGCATGTTAGGCCAACTACACCACGGTTCCAGATCACTTTTCTTAAAAGAAAGGTTAATTGCGGGGGCAGGATTTGAACCTGCGGCCTTCGGGTTATGAGCCCGACGAGCTACCGGGCTGCTCCACCCCGCGTCGTTATTAAAAGTTTATATGGTGGAGGCTGAGGGGATCGAACCCCCGACCCTCTGCTTGTAAGGCAGATGCTCTCCCAGCTGAGCTAAGCCTCCATAAATGACCCGTAGGGGATACTCTCACTTCGTTCGAGACTGCGAAGCCATTGCTAACGAAGCTTATCCTCCGACGAACCTTTGGGATTCTCATCCCCTAAAAATAAAACAATGACCCGTAGGGGATTCGAACCCCTGTTACCTCCGTGAAAGGGAGGTGTCTTAACCCCTTGACCAACGGGCCTCACTAAAAAATTATCTGGCGGAGAGAGAGGGATTCGAACCCTCGAGACGCTTGTGACGCCTACACGATTTCCAATCGTGCTCCTTCGGCCAGCTCGGACACCTCTCCATATGGCTCCCCGAACAGGGCTCGAACCTGTGACAACTCGATTAACAGTCGAGTGCTCTACCAACTGAGCTATCAGGGAATGGTGGAGCCAAGCGGGATCGAACCGCTGACCTCCTGCTTGCAAGGCAGGCGCTCTCCCAGCTGAGCTATGGCCCCATATACTTTTAGTATATCTGGTATTACTATGGGCCCTGGTGGACTCGAACCACCGGCCTCACCCTTATCAGAGGTGCGCTCTAACCAACTGAGCTAAGGGCCCATATCGAAAAAAAATACCCCAAAGGGGTTTCGCTTGGCGGCGTCCTACTCTCCCAGGACCCTGCGGTCCAAGTACCATCGGCGCTAGAGGGCTTAACGGTCGTGTTCGGGATGGGTACGTGTGGAACCCCTCCGCCATCGCCACCAAACGCGATTTGTCGAAGCATAGCTTCTTGAAATCAAAGTTGGAACTGAAAATCATATACACTTTCTGTGATGTACCGATTTTCATTTTATTTCAGAGTTTATTCTCTGAAAACTAGATCCGAAACGAAATCTGCGACTTACAACTTGCATATTTGGATAAGCCCTCGACCGATTAGTACTGGTCAGCTCCATGCATTGCTGCACTTCCACCCCCAGCCTATCTACCTCGTCGTCTTCAAGGGGTCTTACATACTGGGAAATCTCATCTTGAGGGGGGCTTCACGCTTAGATGCTTTCAGCGCTTATCCCGTCCGTACATAGCTACCCAGCGGTGCTCCTGGCGGAACAACTGGTACACCAGCGGTACGTCCATCCCGGTCCTCTCGTACTAAGGACAGCTCCTCTCAAATTTCCTACGCCCACGACAGATAGGGACCGAACTGTCTCACGACGTTCTGAACCCAGCTCGCGTACCGCTTTAATGGGCGAACAGCCCAACCCTTGGGACCTACTTCAGCCCCAGGATGCGATGAGCCGACATCGAGGTGCCAAACCTCCCCGTCGATGTGGACTCTTGGGGGAGATAAGCCTGTTATCCCCAGGGTAGCTTTTATCCGTTGAGCGATGGCCCTTCCATGCGGTACCACCGGATCACTAAGCCCGACTTTCGTCCCTGCTCGACTTGTAGGTCTCGCAGTCAAGCTCCCTTATGCCTTTGCACTCTTCGAATGATTTCCAACCATTCTGAGGGAACCTTTGGGCGCCTCCGTTACTCTTTAGGAGGCGACCGCCCCAGTCAAACTGCCCACCTGACACTGTCCCCGCACCGGATTACGGTACCAGGTTAGAACCTAGATACGATCAGGGTGGTATCCCAACGGTGCCTCCACCGAAGCTGGCGCTCCGGCTTCAAAGGCTCCCACCTATCCTGTACAGATCGTACCCAAATTCAATATCAAGCTGCAGTAAAGCTCCATGGGGTCTTTCCGTCTTGTCGCGGGTAACCTGCATCTTCACAGGTATTAAAATTTCACCGGATCTCTCGTTGAGACAGCGCCCAAGTCGTTACGCCATTCGTGCGGGTCAGAATTTACCTGACAAGGAATTTCGCTACCTTAGGACCGTTATAGTTACGGCCGCCGTTTACTGGGGCTTCGGTTCACAGCTTCGGGATTACTCCCTAACCGCTCCCCTTAACCTTCCAGCACCGGGCAGGCGTCAGCCCGTATACTTCGCCTTACGGCTTCGCACAGACCTGTGTTTTTGCTAAACAGTCGCTTGGGCCTTTTCACTGCGGCCCCCTCGTGCTATTCACACTACCGGGGCACCCCTTCTCCCGAAGTTACGGGGTCATTTTGCCGAGTTCCTTAACGAGAGTTCTTCCGCGCGCCTTAGAATTCTCTTCTCGCCTACCTGTGTCGGTTTGCGGTACGGGCACCATCACCTGGCTAGAGGCTTTTCTTGGCAGTGTGAGATCATGACCTTCGCTACTATAATTTTCGCTCCCCATTACAGCCCAGCCTTAACGATGTGCGGATTTGCCTACACATCAGCCTCACTGCTTAGACGGACATCCATCAGTCCGCGTCACTACCCTGCTGCGTCCCCCCATTGCTCATAACGGCTTACGGTGGTACAGGAATTTCGACCTGTTGTCCTTCGACTACGCCTTTCGGCCTCGCCTTAGGTCCCGACTTACCCTGAGCGGACGAGCCTTCCTCAGGAACCCTTAGGCTTTCGGCGGATCAGATTCTCACTGATCTTTTCGTTACTCATACCGGCATTCTCACTTGTATAATGTCCAGCGCTCCTTACGGTACACCTTCAACCCTTATACAACGCTCCCCTACCCCTGGATCGACTTCACTCCAGCTTCGAAGCCCTGTGTTTATCCCCTGGGAAGCATTTGGTCATCCAAGATTTCAATCCTTGTCTGACAAAAATGTCCTTGTGGACAACACGCCTCAAAGAAGCAGTGAAGTCGATCCAAGCCATAGCTTCGGTGGTGTGTTTAGCCCCGTTACATTTTCGGCGCAGAGTCACTCGACCAGTGAGCTATTACGCACTCTTTCAATGGTGGCTGCTTCTAAGCCAACATCCTGGTTGTCTGTGCAACTCCACATCCTTTCCCACTTAACACACACTTGGGGACCTTAGCTGATGGTCTGGGCTGTTTCCCTTTTGACAATGGATCTTAGCACTCACTGTCTGACTCCCGGAAGTAAGTCTATGGCATTCGGAGTTTGACTGAGCTTGGTAACCCTTGCGGGCCCCGCACCCAATCAGTGCTCTACCTCCACGACTCTGTTTTCCGAGGCTAGCCCTAAAGCTATTTCGGGGAGAACCAGCTATCTCCGAGTTCGATTGGAATTTCTCCGCTACCCCCACCTCATCCCCGCACTTTTCAACGTGCGTGGGTTCGGGCCTCCAGTGCGTGTTACCGCACCTTCACCCTGGACAGGGGTAGATCACCCGGTTTCGGGTCTACGTCCACGTACTCATTCGCCCTATTCAGACTCGCTTTCGCTGCGGCTCCGGCTCTTCACCTTAACCTTGCACGGGAACGTAACTCGCCGGTTCATTCTACAAAAGGCACGCCATCACCCCTAAAACGGGCTCTGACTTTTTGTAAGCACACGGTTTCAGGTTCTATTTCACTCCCCTTCCGGGGTGCTTTTCACCTTTCCCTCACGGTACTGCTTCACTATCGGTCGCTAGGAAGTATTTAGCCTTGGCAGATGGTCCTGCCGGATTCATACGGGGTTTCACGTGCCCCGCACTACTCGGGATCCGTCTCGGAGAGAGCCAACTTTCAACTACAGGGCTATTACCTTCTTTGGCGGGCCTTTCCAGACCTCTTCGTTTAACCGGCTCCTTTGTAACTCCATGTGAGACGTCCCACAACCCCAGAGAGCAAGCTCTCTGGTTTGGGCTTCTCCGCGTTCGCTCGCCGCTACTGACGGAATCACTATTGTTTTCTCTTCCTCAGGGTACTTAGATGTTTCAGTTCCCCTGGTATGCCTCTACGTAACCTATGTATTCAGTTACGAGTAACTGGAAATTACCCCAGCTGGGTTTCCCCATTCGGACACCCCCGGATCAAAGCTTGCTTACAGCTCCCCGAGGCAGTTTCGTTGTTCGCCACGTCCTTCATCGGCTCCTAGCGCCTAGGCATCCTCCGTGTGCTCTTAGTAGCTTAACCATATTGCTCCGGTTTTGACTGCTCGCTTCCCTTGTTTTGCTTGCGCAAAGCCAAAAGTCGCTCCCATTCAATACCATCGCAAAAGCAATTAAGTACCAATTTATTAAACTTGTTATACACAAGTTCAGCTAAAAAGGAATGTTCTAATTCGCATATTTCGTTTCGATATCTAGTTTTCAAAGAACAAGCTCCATGCAAAAGCAAGCTGTTTGAGAGTTTGAGCTCTCAAAACTGAGCAACGAGTGAGCTAAAAGCTTTACGAAGTAAAGCTCGCTTCGGAAGCATGCTTCCTGAAGACTTGATTTGAATGTTTCCGCTGCGGGAAACGATTCTCCATAGAAAGGAGGTGATCCAGCCGCACCTTCCGATACGGCTACCTTGTTACGACTTCACCCCAATC
Organism: Paenibacillus sp. FSL K6-0108; assembly: GCF_045040695.1. Taxonomy (NCBI): domain Bacteria; kingdom Bacillati; phylum Bacillota; class Bacilli; order Caryophanales; family Paenibacillaceae; genus Paenibacillus; species Paenibacillus sp. FSL K6-0108. The sequence goes on from NZ_CP150288.1 coordinate 6,033,028, forward strand.
ATCTATCCCACCTTCGGCGGCTGGCTCCTTGCGGTTACCCCACCGACTTCGGGTGTTATAAACTCTCGTGGTGTGACGGGCGGTGTGTACAAGACCCGGGAACGTATTCACCGCGGCATGCTGATCCGCGATTACTAGCAATTCCGACTTCATGCAGGCGAGTTGCAGCCTGCAATCCGAACTGAGACCGGCTTTTTAGGATTAGCTCCACCTCGCGGCTTCGCAGCCCGTTGTACCGGCCATTGTAGTACGTGTGTAGCCCAGGTCATAAGGGGCATGATGATTTGACGTCATCCCCACCTTCCTCCGGTTTGTCACCGGCAGTCACCTTAGAGTGCCCATCCGAAATGCTGGCAACTAAGATCAAGGGTTGCGCTCGTTGCGGGACTTAACCCAACATCTCACGACACGAGCTGACGACAACCATGCACCACCTGTCTCCTCTGTCCCGAAGGAAAGGTACATCTCTGTACCGGTCAGAGGGATGTCAAGACCTGGTAAGGTTCTTCGCGTTGCTTCGAATTAAACCACATACTCCACTGCTTGTGCGGGTCCCCGTCAATTCCTTTGAGTTTCAGTCTTGCGACCGTACTCCCCAGGCGGAGTGCTTAATGTGTTAACTTCGGCACCAAGGGTATCGAAACCCCTAACACCTAGCACTCATCGTTTACGGCGTGGACTACCAGGGTATCTAATCCTGTTTGCTCCCCACGCTTTCGCGCCTCAGCGTCAGTTACAGCCCAGAGAGTCGCCTTCGCCACTGGTGTTCCTCCACATATCTACGCATTTCACCGCTACACGTGGAATTCCACTCTCCTCTTCTGCACTCAAGTCACCCAGTTTCCAGTGCGATCCGGGGTTGAGCCCCGGGATTAAACACCAGACTTAAATGACCGCCTGCGCGCGCTTTACGCCCAATAATTCCGGACAACGCTTGCCCCCTACGTATTACCGCGGCTGCTGGCACGTAGTTAGCCGGGGCTTTCTTCTCAGGTACCGTCACCTTGAGAGCAGTTACTCTCTCAAGCGTTCTTCCCTGGCAACAGAGCTTTACGATCCGAAAACCTTCATCACTCACGCGGCATTGCTCCGTCAGGCTTTCGCCCATTGCGGAAGATTCCCTACTGCTGCCTCCCGTAGGAGTCTGGGCCGTGTCTCAGTCCCAGTGTGGCCGATCACCCTCTCAGGTCGGCTACGCATCGTCGCCTTGGTGAGCCGTTACCCCACCAACTAGCTAATGCGCCGCAGGCCCATCCCCAAGTGACAGATTGCTCCGTCTTTCCAGTTTCCTTCAGGCGAAGAAAACAACTATTCGGTATTAGCTACCGTTTCCGGTAGTTGTCCCAAACTTGAGGGCAGGTTGCCTACGTGTTACTCACCCGTCCGCCGCTAACTATCAGAGAAGCAAGCTTCTCTTCAAGTCCGCTCGACTTGCATGTATTAGGCATGCCGCCAGCGTTCGTCCTGAGCCAGGATCAAACTCTCCAATAAAGTATTGAAAAGAGCGATAAGCTCATTTTGAATCTGACGAGATTAAAAATCTCATTTATGTTCCAGTTTTCATACAGCCAAATGGCATGTACCAAAAATTTTCACGTTCATCCTGCAAGCAGGATGATTACTCACTCGTTGTTCAGTTTTCAAAGATCAAACTTGTTTATGTTACTTTTTTTGTTGTCAGCGCTTTGTTTCAGCGGCGACTTAAATAATATATCACACTGACGAGACCAATGCAATAGTTTTTCTAAAAAAACATTTAATAGATTCTAACCTCTTGATACCTCTTCTAAAACGATAGTGAATTTAAGACACTGCTCCCCAACTATCACGTCCCATTCAGGTGCTTCTTAATCTGCTACAGAACCTTTCAAGCGCATCAATTTTATACGTTTGTATATTCCGCTGCTCCCATACAAAACTCAGAAGGTCGGCTCTACTCAGAGTCGACCTTCTGAAGATTAACGATATTTAGTTACTTTACAGTGTTATTGTTGTATCCAGGGGTTTCTACGCTTTTTGTTATCACGTTTAGTGCTTATCCCTGTGCGCGCTCTTGTTTGTTTCCCGGATACAGATACTTTCGATTTGGATTTGGAAGCTGGTTTGGATGTTCTGCGTTTCGCGGTTCCTGTTTTGGCTGCTTGTTTAGGATTCGCTTCAAGATTGAACTCAGCCTCATTCTCTGTAGAGGATTGGCTTAAGTTAGCCTCGTCACGTCCGCCCTTTTTACCTTCCCCCTTGCCTTGTGGAGGATATATTTCACCAAATGCCCCCAACGGAGACGGCGGCACCATGTTCTGAGTAGGGTATGGATTCTGATATGCATACTCCAATGGCTGATTAGGCATCATCGATGTAGTCATTTCAGGTTGTACCCCATAAGGATTGTATGTGCCCCATGCTGGGTTCTGGTAGTTATGTGAGGGATATGCGTATTGTTGGTTGGGCATATGATGGTTGCCACATCCGCATGGCGGATATGGAAGCATCGAGTAAGGAGAAATATTAGGCGGCTGGTGGTTCATATGCTCATTGGCTGCAAATGGAGGAAATGGACTATTCACCTGAGCTGCTGGAGCGATCGGATATGAATAGTTCTGCATCTCAGCAGATACGTTCGGCATAACGTTGTTATGATTATACTCTGTGCCGGTCCATGGCGTATTCGATGTATTACCTATGGAATACGGACTTACTTCAGGTATACCTGGGAATGTAGTATTGTTAATCGCTCCAACTGTATACATGTTTTGTGGAGAGGTATATACCTCTTGTGCGGGTACAGGAACCTGGGCGTACGGATGCTCAACAGGAGCATGAAGCATTTTACTACCGCAACCACATGGTGCCTTGGTTGCAGACGCCACTTCTGTAGGCCATGTCGTGTTGTTAGGTATTACAGGTAAAGGCATGACTTCAGGTGAAAGATTAGGCATCGTATATGTCGGGGCTTCAGTTATCGGTTTTACTTGCACTTCCGATTTGACGTCTTCTTTTTTGTATGTTTCCTTCTGCGGCTCTTCTTCAGAAATTTCAGGTAACTGTGGTAACACTTCCACTTCCGGCTTGATATTAGGTATGACCGGGTTTGCAGGTTCAGGAGCCTGAACTAAATTAGATACTTCAGGTACAGGTGCTGCTTCAGGTACTGGAACTGCCGGTACAACTGGAGCCGTTTCTTCTTTAACTCCCGTGTACTCCTTCCCTTCAGGCGACAGTTTTTCATGAGCAATATTGGATGAAGCATCATTCTCAGAAGCCCCATTTCCCGGTGCACTCGCTGATGGGATGTACACGGTCTCCCCTACTAGAAGAGCATTAGGGTTTTTCAATTGTGGGTTCGCATTAATCATATCTTTTAACGGAACTCCCCAAGCCTGTGACAACTTCCACAATGAATCTCCTTGCTGAACTTTATGGCTGTGCAACATGCCTTCCGGCTTTGGTGTTACAGGTTCCGCAGGAATTTTGACCTTCATACCAATCTCCAACTTGTCGGGATCAGCAATTTGCGGATTAGCTGCGATAATTTTGTCCAACGCTACATTATATTTTTGGGACAGCAGATATAATGTGTCGCCTTTTTTCACCATGTGTATTTTCACTTGGAACTAACCTCCTAGACGTGATACTTGGGCAGTGCATTCGCCCATACCGTTACTACATCCTATGCAGAAATTGGGCCAATGACATCAACTAAGCAAAAAAAATCCTTCCCGCCCCAAAAATCGCATACTCCAGGTATGCTGAGATTCTGAGACAAGAAGGATTTCCTGCTTCACTATTCAGTCTGTTCTATTTAATCTTCCCAAACTTTGTAACCGTCTTTGTCGACAATTTGACGGAACGCTTCCAGCAGTCTCAAGGTTACAGGACCTGCGACGCCCGTTCCAATCGTTCTGCCGTCAACCTCACAAGCAGCAATAACTTCCGCAGCTGTTCCAGTGAAGAAGACTTCGTCGGCAATATACACATCATGTAGCGTAAATGGAACTTCTTTTAATTCAAGATCCAGCTCACCGCACAGATCGATAATGGCCTGACGTGTAATTCCTTCCAGCGCGCCAAGATAGCAAGGTGGCGTATAAACTACACCATTTTTAACAATAAAGATGTTATCACTGGAACCTTCAGTAACATATCCTTGGGAGTTCAGCATAATTGCTTCACCAGCATTTGAATAGTTAGACTGAATTTTAACGAGGATGTTATTTAGATAATTCAATGATTTAATTTTTGGATTCAATGCGTCCGGGATGTTCCGGCGCTGGGATACAGATACGGCTTTGAGCCCGGTAAGATACGCTTCCTCCGGATAGATCGCCAATTGCTCTACAATAATGATAACGGATGCTTTAGGGCAGCGCAGAGGATCAAGACCCAAATTACCAGGTCCGCGTGAAACGATCAGACGAATATAACCGTTACGCATATCATTGCGACGTACCGTTTCAGCCATCACTTCCAGCATCTCATCATAAGACAGCGGAATGTTCAGACTGATGGATTTGGCTGAATCGTACAAACGATCCAAATGCGCTTTGCATCTGAAAATGTTACCGTTATAAATCCGAATACCTTCGAAAATACCGTCTCCATACAAAAATCCATGATCATATACCGAAACGGTTGCGTTCTCCTTGGTCACATATTGACCATCCAAATAAATCCATTGTTCTGACACCGATGACTGCACCTCCATAAAATTTCCATTCCCAGATTCCGAAACTACATTTATCTCGTTCATTGTACAACAAATGACAAGCTATTTCTTGCTCATTTTACCCAGTCTTATGACAACCTTCAACATTGTACGCCCGGATTCAGGTCGTTTTAAGCGAAGGATATGTATAACACGGATAGCTGCCAAGAACGCGCACCTGACAATTCAATGCCTCAATCTCAGCCATCGCTGCGGTAAGCAATACCGAATCTGCACTTTCCTCTACATCAATGTAAAAATAATAACTCCCCAACCTTTTTTTCGTTGGACGAGATTCCAGTCGGGTCAAATTCAGCTTCCGCCAGGCAAAAGCCGACAGCACCTGATGCAATGCACCCGGTGCATCTTCAGGCAATGTAACCAGCAGACTGGTTTTCACATGATCAGGCTCTCGTGGAATCTGAACAGGCTCATGGCCTATCAGCACAAAACGAGTATAGTTGTTATCATGGTCGGTAACCCGTTCAGCCATAATATCCAAACCATGCTTCTGTGCAGCCAGTCTTGTGCCAATCGCAGCCCAACCTTTTCCAGGGTTTTTTTTCACAATTTCTACAGCTTCCGCTGTACTGTTTACACCCTCAAGGTCTGCTCCAGGTGAATGCAGGCGAATAAAATTCTGGCACTGCGGAATCGCTACGGGATGGGACATGATCTTCGTAATTTTACCGAAATCATATTCACCACTCTCTGTCCTGAACTCGGATCCATGCCCAATGACATTCTGGATGGATGGATAAACCCATTCTGCTTGCATCGGAATATCCACTTCATTAACCAGCCAGTCCATATGCAAACTAACGGAGCCTTCAATCGTATTCTCGATGGGTATAACACTGTATTGGGACTTCCCACTATCCGTAGCCCGGAAAACATCAGAAATCAGCTTGGAATGAAGCAATTCCAAAGGCTCCCCATTAAACAGAAAATCTACGGCTTCATGGGAAACTGAACCTTCAGGTAATACTGCAATTCGTTTCATGCGTTAACTTCCCCTTTAACTCTGTCCATAAATGGACTTTCATCTTGATCAGGCAGTACGGTAACACCGTTCAGGTCCGGATCCAGCCACAATGCAGATGCAGTGATGCCTTCACGGCTCATCGTATCTATCAAATATTGCTCTAGTTCAAGCTTGCGAGTATCATGACGGTCTACCATCGTCAAAAGGGTAGGTCCCGCTCCACTCAATGCAGCCCCCAAGGCTCCATGACTGACTGCGTGTTCCAGGATCTCAGCCATTCCGGGTACCAATGATGCCCTGTAGGGTTGATGAATCCGGTCAGACATCGCCTTTTGAATCATGTCCAATCTCCCACTTGCCAAAGCCGCAACGAGTAAGGATGATCTGCTTATGTTGTGAATGACATCAGACTTGTCAAACTGCTGTGGAATTACATTTCTTGCTTTCGAAGTGGACAACTCGAAGTCCGGTACGATGACCAAAGTCTGCAAATCCTGATGCGGCTCAATGCGAATATGGTCTACCCGACTGCCATCCCACGCTGCTGTAATGATACCCCCATATAGTGAGGCCCCTACATTATCCGGATGTTTCTCCAGCGACGTAGCCATATCCAAAAGTTTGGAATCAGATAAAGGAGTGCCAATTAAAACATTAGCAGCAGCCAACGCGCCCACGATGGCGGATGCACTGCTTCCCAGTCCCCGAGTAAGCGGAATATCGGAATACATGGAAATCTCCAGCTCTGGCACGGAGATTCCGGCTTCGCTGAATACCATCTGTGCGACTTCATATATCAAATTGGATTTATCTGTTGGCAAGCCTGTCAGATGATCTCCATGTAAATGGAATGTTGTCTGTTCAGCCGGTTTCATCTCAAGCCATGCATACAGAGACAATGCCATGCCCAGGGTATCAAACCCTGGACCCAGATTGGCTGTACTTGCAGGTACCTTTACAGTTACCTTTTTCTGCAAACTCATACGGATTGCTGCTCCAGCTGTGCAATTGCCGCCATAACCGCTTCTTCGGAATCTTCCACAACAAGCGGCTCAGTCGCTACCGTTTTGATTGCAATATTAGGATCTTTGAGACCATGTCCTGTCAGTACGCAAACTACAGTCTCTCCGCCTTTAAAATACCCTTCACTCTTCAGTTTATATACACCAGCAACAGATGCAGCGGATGCTGGTTCAGCAAAAATCCCTTCACGAGCGGCGATCGTACGATATGCTGTCAGAATTTCTTCATCAGTAACATAGTTAATCTGTCCGCCAGACTCCTCAGCTGCAGCTACAGCGGTTTTCCAGCTTGCCGGATTACCAATCCGAATAGCTGTTGCTACAGTTTCAGGCTCAAGGATCGGTTCACCTTTGACAATCGCCATGGCGCCTTCCGCTTCAAAACCGACCATACGAGGCAGGGAGTTTGATTTGCCTGCTTCTTTATACTCTTTGAACCCTTTCCAGTAAGCCGAGATGTTTCCTGCGTTACCCACTGGAATTGCGAGTACATCAGGTGCTTGACCAAGCTGTTCAATAACTTCAAATGCAGCCGTTTTCTGTCCTTCAATCCGGAACGGATTCACGGAGTTCACGAGCGTAATTGGATGTTTGGCAGTAATTTCACGCACAATTTCCAATGCACGGTCAAAGTTGCCATTAATCGCAATCACCTTAGCTCCATAAATCATGGCTTGAGCTAGTTTACCCAGCGCAATGTTGTTATTCGGGATCAAAACGATACAGTTCAGACCAGCACGAGCCGCATACGCTGCTGCTGCCGCCGAAGTGTTACCTGTCGATGCACACATGATCGTACGGCTGCCTTCTTCCACTGCTTTGGCAACAGCCATAACCATGCCACGGTCTTTAAATGATCCGGTCGGATTCAGACCTTCATATTTGAAATATAAATTCAATCCGAGTTCCTCGGACAGATTCTCCGCATGAACCAGAGGGGTGTTTCCTTCGTGAAGTGTAAGCAGCGGCGTGTTTTCATTAACCGGAAGGTGCTCTCTATACGTTTGCAGTAATCCTTGATATCTCATTGTGGGTAAACTCCTTTGTCGTTAATAATCCGAATATGATTAATATGATTGCATACATCTATATGGTTAAACGTGTACCTTAAACCTGGACCTAGACTTGAAATCTCAAACCGGAATTTTGGGACGTATTATCCTTCCACCCGATACACACTCTTAATGCGACGAATGACGGCAAGGGATTCAAAGTGTTTCAATACTTTATCCATGCTTGCCTTGCTGGCGTTATGTGTAACGATGATGATCTCAGCATCCGGGTTGTGCTCGTTCGGCTGTTGCACAACGGAAGCGAGGCTGACTTCGTATTCAGCGAAGATTTGTGTGATTTGCGCCAGTACCCCTGCCTTGTCATCCACATGCAGCAAAATAAAGTTTTTCGACATAATGTGCTCATCACTTTGCAGGCGCTTCTGTTTATAAGGCACAATCGCTTTGAGACCATTCACACCCAGCTTCAGGTTTTTGATCACAGCCACGATATCCGCTACTACAGAAGTTGCCGTCGGAAGCTCGCCTGCGCCCGCACCGTAGAACATCGTCTCACCCACAGCTTCGCCATGTACATACACTGCGTTGAACACCCCATTGACGGATGCAATCGGATGATTCTGTCTTACCATCGTCGGCTGAACGCTAATGGTGATCTCATCATCCCGACGATCTGCGATACCCAGTAGCTTCATCTCGTAACCTAGTCTTTTGGCATACGTAATATCGTCACGTGTTACAGATGTAATCCCCTTAACAGCTACATCTTTCAGTTCCACATTGGTACGGAAGCCCAAAGTACCCAGAATCGCCATTTTGCGAGCTGCATCGAGTCCTTCGACATCCGAAGTCGGATCAGTTTCTGCATATCCGAGTGCTTGAGCCTCTGCAAGAACCTCTTCATACGAGGCGCCTTCCTGGCTCATTTTGGTCAAAATAAAGTTCGTTGTTCCGTTCACAATCCCCATAATGCGTGTAATCCGGTCGGATGAGAAGCCTTCAATCAGTGTGCGGATGATCGGAATGCCTCCGGCAACACTCGCTTCATAGAATACATCACATTGCTTTTCCTGTGCCTTGGCCAAGATCTCGGAACCGTGCAGAGCCATTAAATCCTTGTTCGCGGTTACGATATGCTTGCCCCGCTCCAGTGCTTCAAGAATATACTCTTTGGTCTGATCAATGCCACCCATAACTTCCACGATAACATCAATATCCGGGTGACGAATGACTTCCCATGGATCTTCAGTGAGCTTCGCACGGTCTACAGCAATAACACGATCCTTCTCTGTATTCTTCACTGCAATTTTCTCAATGATGATTGGTGATCCAACCTGACTGCTCAGATCCTCCTGATTTCCTTCCACGATGCGAACGACCCCAGTCCCCACCGTTCCCAGACCCAACAATCCCACTTTTACCGGTTTCACTAACGATCTCCCCCCAATGTCTTTCTTTCTCCTTCACCCCTGTACAATTTGTACCATACATGCAACTTATTTCTGAACGTTTTACAAAAACGTCTAATTAACCTTGACCTACGATGCGCGTGCGTCGAACCCCGGGCATATCCTGCATGCGATCGAGCATTTCTCCGATTTCTCCATGAAGATGCGACGTCTCCACTGAAATGACAACGTTGGCTCTTCCCTGGAGCGGGATACTTTGATTAATAGTGAGCACGTTGGCTCCATAACCGGCTACATGTCCGAGCACACGAGACAATATTCCTGACTGATGCTCCAAATCAATGGAGATCGTTACAATTCTCTCCCGTTCAAGCTGATTGATCAAATGGATACCATCCTTGTACTTATAAAAGGCACTTCGGCTTAATCCAACCTGTTCAACCGCCTCATGAACTGTTTTGACATCCCCGGAAGCCAGCAGTTCTTTTACCTGCATGGTCTTCACAACCGCCTCTGGCAAAATGTCTTCCCGTACTAAGTAATAGCGTTCATTCACAGAACGTCCTCTCCTCAAAGACTCATGTTTTCATATAGTGGACATTATAAAGGATCTATTCCAAAAGGGCAATACATTACATGTCTATTTTTGAAAAACTATTCCTAACCGTATACAAGTTTATCCTACGCGCAGGTAAGGGAAGATAAAAAAACGCAGAGCAGCGGGGTATCCCACTTCTCTGCGTTTTGTTTTAGCCTGTCTGTATACGGTGGCCTGCTATCTTAATAATAGCTGCTGCCTTCCACAAATTCGAACTCAAAATCGCCAATGCGCACAATGGTGCCTTCTTCAGCTCCGCGTTTACGCAGTTCGGCATCCACACCCATATGTCGCAATGTACGCGCCAATTTGAGAATAGCTTCATGCGAATTCAGCTGCATTCGTTTCATCATACGTTCAATCTTGGCACTTTCAACAACGAAGATTTCATTCTCCCGCACAATACGGAAGCCTTCGTCCTCTTTTTTGTCCAGGCTGTACACTTTACGTTCGGATAAGTCTGCGACTTCTTCAACCACTGGCTCGTCCGGAATTTGATCGAGCAGATCAGCCGCACGATACAAAAGCTCTTGAATCCCTTTCCGTGTCAGAGATGAAATAGGCATAACTTCAATATCCGGTTGAACTTCACGAGCCTTCTGCAAAAATTGTTCCAGATTAGCTTCGGAATCCGGCATGTCCATTTTATTAGCTGCTACAACCTGTGGTCTTTCAGCGAGTACAGGATTGTACAATTTCAGTTCCTCGTTGATTTTCTGCCAGTCTTCGAAGGGATCGCGTCCTTCAGAACCCGACATGTCAACGACATGAATGATAATACGTGTACGCTCTACGTGACGCAAGAACTCATGTCCAAGCCCAATACCTTCGTGAGCACCTTCAATCAGGCCCGGCAAGTCGGCCATAACAAAGCTGCGACCTTCACTCACACCAACAACACCCAGGTTAGGCGTAATGGTTGTAAAATGATATGCTCCAATCTTAGGCTTGGCTGCCGAAACAACAGACAACAGCGTAGATTTTCCGACACTCGGGAAACCAACCAAACCGACATCTGCCATGACCTTAAGCTCAAGTACGATGTAACGTTCTTCGCCCTCTTCACCATTTTCGGCCAGTTCTGGCGCTGGATTGTTAGGCGTGGCAAAACGAATGTTTCCCCGTCCGCCTCGACCACCTCGAGCAACGACAACCTGTTGACCATGACGTGTCAAATCAGCCAGCACTTCTCCACTGTCTTCATCCAAAATCACAGTTCCTGGTGGAATACGTACAATCATGTTCTCAGCGTTTGCGCCATGCTGACTTTTATTGCGTCCCTTCTCACCACGAGGGGCCTTGAAGTGACGCTGGTAACGGAAATCCATCAACGTACGCAGGCCTTCATCCACACGGAAAATGATGTCGGCTCCTCTGCCTCCATCCCCCCCGGCAGGTCCGCCGTTCGGTACATACTTCTCACGACGAAACGAAATAATTCCGTCCCCTCCGTCTCCGGCTTTTACGTAAATCTTAGCTTTATCTACAAACATTGGTTAACCCCTTCTTCCTATATTCCGCAAGGCATTCTGAATTGTATAAACGTATCCTCAGACGGAAGCTGCTCCGTTCTGACTTTTTTTCCTTTGAGTACGGCATTGAGCTGCCGTAATGTTTCCGGATCGGGTGTTTGATCCCCATCCAGCCGGACAACTACATCTCCGTGATCCTGTCCGAAATTCAAGGTCAGTTTGCGAACCTCTCCCCAAGACGACCGGCCGCCGCCATATTGATAGGCTCGAATCGCATCGGCAATCGCCCCCGTAAGCGACTCGCCATCCTCGGGAGAGACCAGAGCACTAAGCTGCAACTCTTCCTCTACAACCACGTGCAATTCCAGAGCGACTCCACTGGCCCGGAAAGATTGGAGATAAAATACGAGTGAAGGAATACCCAATCTGGAGATTCGGCTTTCTTCGTTAACCCGCTCTACTATTCTTTCCACACATTGCACTGATTTATCAAGTTTGCCTAGCCGAAGATATCCATACAACACCTGAAGGTCGTTCATCCAATCATGCCTATGATGATTTAATGATGCAATTGCTGTCTTTTCCATAGATTGTATGATGGTTCTGCGTTCCGCCTCTGCCTGTCTCTTCATCACGTTCACAGAAACAAAAAGCACCGCGACGGACCACAATGCGTACACAGCAATTGCAATAACAGCTGGATACAGCATAACGAAAACCAAAGGAATCAGAAGTGAACATGCCGCAATCCACGGCACTCTTTTCCAAGATTTCATGGCTTCTCCCCGTTCTACAAAACTCGGTTGGTTAATTCCCACCGTATCCAAGTATAACATGTCTTTTCTGCCAGTTCATTATCGAAATAACCTATAAATACAAAAAGCCTCCGGCAAAAATGCCGAAGGCTCCTTAGGCGGAATGCCGATATTATGCTTCTACTGCAGCTGCTACTGGAGCAACATTCACAGGGTAGATGCTTACTTTTTTACGATCGCGTCCCCAACGTTCGAATTTCACAACGCCGTCAACTTTCGCAAACAAAGTGTCATCTTTACCGATACCCACGTTAGTACCTGGGTGAATTTTCGTACCGCGTTGGCGAACGAGAATGCTACCACCAGTTACTGTTTGTCCGTCAGCACGTTTAACGCCAAGGCGTTGTGCGTTACTGTCACGACCATTCTTCGTGGAACCTACACCTTTTTTCGATGCGAATAACTGAAGATTTAATTTCAACATGATTGGTTGTCCTCCTTCTTTAATTATTTGACTTGCTCTATCTGAATATACTTTCCGTATGACTCTGCAATATCAGTGAGCATAAGCACCATGGATTCGAGCAGCAATTGTACCTGGGACCAGGTTCCGTCTTTCTCCAACACCGGTAAAGAAGCGCTTAAAAAGCCATTCTTCATCTTGGCGTCCATTTCGACACCAGTCAATGTTTCGATCGAGTTCACCGTACCTACTGTAACAGCGGATACCCCGGCACATACGATGTCTTCTCCTCGCTTGGCAAAATTAGCATGCCCTTTGATGGAGAAACGATCGATGCTCCCGTCATCATTACGAAAGACTTGAACGATAATCACTTATCGCACCTTCTTACGCTTTGATTGCTTCGATAGTTACTTTTGTATACGGTTGACGGTGACCTTGCTTCACATGGTAGTTCTTTTTAGGTTTGTATTTGTATACAACAACCTTTTGTCCTTTGCCATGTTTCTCCACTTTAGCCGTTACAGTTGCTCCGGAAACCAATGGTGTACCTGCTGTCAAACCTTGATCGTTAGATACAGCCAGGACACGGTCGAACGTTACGCTTTCGCCATCGTTCGCAGTCAATTTCTCGATGAACAGAACATCGCCCTCTTGGACTTTGTACTGTTTGCCACCTGTTTCAATAATTGCGTACATTTGCCTTGCACCTCCTCATGTCTCAGACTCGCCCGGTCTCAGGTGACAGTGTCCTTGCGGAACTGTTCTTGTACCCGGCCAGTGCGGTTACAGCATGTGCAAGACCAATAGGCTAAACACATACCTGATGATTATACCACCAACTATACTAAAAATCAATGCAAAGGCGAAATATATCTTTTACCTGTCCCATGACAGGAAGAACACGGCTCCACGTAAGGGAGCGTGCTCTCCTCCCGTACCTTCTTACGGGTAAGTTCGAGCAAGCCCAGCTTGGTCCAACCTATGACAAAAGCCTTGGTTCGATCCTTCTTGAGTTCATTTTCCAGCGTTGCCGCAACTTCATGCCGATTCATCGCTTGCTCCATATCAATGAAGTCCACAATGATCATGCCGCCGATATCCCGAAGACGCATTAAACGGGCGATCTCAACCGCTGCCTGCATGTTCGTCTCCGTTACTGTCTCTTCCAGACTGTCGCCGCCTGCTCCCGTGTACTTGCCTGTATTGACATCAACTACAGTGAGTGCCTCGGTATGATCAATGACAATATATCCGCCTCCAGGCAGCCATACCTTGCGGGCAAAATCCTTATTCAACTGCTCCTGCACTTGATAAGCAGCAAAAATCGATTCTTCTCCCCTGTACACCTGTACTTTAGGTTGATGGCCTGGACAGATTTCCTCCAGCAAAGCACTCAATTCACGAGCTTGTACATCATTATCCGTAATCACTTCATCGATGCCAGGCGTATACACATCACGAATGATCCGCTGAACCATACTATGATCCCGGTGCAGCAGGCTTGGTGAAGGCAAACTATCCGCTTTTTCACGAATCAGACGCCAGTGCTCACGTAATGTTTCCAGGTCGGCCTGAATGGCTTCCCTCTGTTCCTCTGCGGATACGGTTCGTATGATAAGCCCCTCTTCGTCCCGTCTCAGTTGTTCACCCAGGATCTTGAGGCGGGATCGATCCCCCTCACGGGCAATTTTCTTGGAGACAGCTACATAATCCGCTAAAGGCATGTAGACAAGCCAGCGGCCCGGCAGCGAATAATGAGTCGTCACCCGGGCTCCTTTGCTTCCTACTGGCTCCTTCAGGACCTGAACGATTACATCTTGACCTGGACGAAGCAGCTCCGCGATCGAGGGCTTCACTTTGGGTTGTTTCTCCAGATTGGGATGCAATACATCGTCCACATACAGAAAAGCATTCTTTTTCTGACCGATATCCACAAAAGCAGCTTGCATACCTGGTAACACGTTCACTACCCGTCCTTTGAAATACGAACCCAGCAGTCCACGCTCGCGTGTACGCTCTGCCATGAATTCTACAGCTTTGCCTTCTTCCAGAAGCGCCATTTGCATGAGGTTATGTTCATTATGTACAATCATTTGTTTCATGGCTTCACCTCTAGAAGACAATTCAATTCATCCACATCCATTCTATATCTTCGCCATACTCATTGTACATGTATTAACCAAATTCAGGACAGATCCATCAAGATGTTATAACTTATCCGTATCTTGTTTGAAATAAGAACCGATGATTCGCTGCTCAGGCAAAACGGCCATGATTCTTCCCTGTCTATTCATCACATATATCATATGGTATCTTTCTCTCTTTAATAGACGCAAAATAGTCTCCAAAGGTTTCGCCGGAAATGAGATTATCGGCTGCGCCAAACTGCCTGCAGCTGCATGTCGGGTGAATGCACCTTCACGATTCATCAGAAATCGGATAAATCGGTAGGGAATATTTCGGTAATCGATCACATTGGAGTAGAACAGAAAAATCCCGATCAGCAGGATATTTAACGGCAGCCCGTAATCGCCTATAAACCAACGACCAATAGCAACCAAAATCACCCCTGCGCTGCACAGAATGCTGATTCTGTAGGTCCACATCAATGTTGTATAGTAGGGAGCAGCAAGACTGACAAGTGCCTGTACAATTTTACCTCCGTCCAGTGGCAGCACGGGCAGCAGGTTAAATAGGGCAATTAACAGATTCCCCTGTATAATATAATCCAAAAATATCGGGTCTCCCAGGCCCCCGTACTTCAGCAACAAAACAACTCCAACCATGAGCATATTTTGAAAAGGACCTGCCAAAGCGATAATGATCTCCCGACGGGCTGTAATATTTCCGGCGTCCTCAATAACGGCGACGCCACCAAAAGGAAGCATCTGTATCGAAAGGACACGGCAGCCCAGAAGGGCTGCCGCTGCAGCATGTCCACATTCATGAATAAAAACGATAGCAAAAAGTGTGATGAGTTCGATAAAGTTCCCGGTCAACAGGGAAGCCATCATGATAATCACAAAAAAAGGATGAAACGAGATCCGTACCCCCCACAACCTAATCAAGGGCAACCACTTCCGCTGGGTCTACGTACTGCTCGCCCTCTTTTACAGCGAAATATAATGTGGCAGGTTGATCATCTCCTGTCTCCTTTAGGCTGCCGACAGCGTCCCCCGCTTCTACCCAATCATTCATCTGGACTTCACTCTCGTTCAAGCGTCCATATATGGCTGTGACTTGGCCAGAGTGCTGGATGACAACCGTAGTTCCATTTTCGGGATCATCCAATACTTGAAGTACTCGTCCAGTACCTGAGCTGACAACTTGAACGAGTCCTGTACTGCCAGCTTCGGGAACAATTTCAATGCCTTTCATACTCATTGCAAAAGGCTGAACGACCGTTCCCGAGATCGGTTTGCCCAGCAGATGCCGAATCCCCGACCCGTTCACAGGATCCGTGGTATGTTCAAGAACAGGCAGGAATGATGGGGTTCCGCCAAAATGTCTCTCATACCATGCAGCGGCATAGGCAAAATCCATATCCCGGTGCAGCACATCAGCGATTACGGTTTTGGCAGGTGCCGTCCATGACGTGTTCAACTGGAACATTCCCCAGATGCCGCCAAATAATAAAACACTAACCACCGTTCGTCCCACGAATGACTTCATCAGACTGAAGCGTGGGTAGCCACCAGGACCATAATGCCCGTTCTCTTTTTTCCACAGCCATTCTGGGTCTCTTTCCTGTTCTACCAGTGAAGATCTTGCTGTTCGTAGATTTTCTTGTATATCCATAGCCGAGAACGGATTACGTTGCGCAGATGTACGCTTATCGGATATCGGGACCGATTCTCGCTGCTGCATCATTTCTTCCGTAGCACCATCCATTAATCGCCGAATGCGCTCTTCTCTTCTCTGCTTGATTCTGAGTTTCGTATTCATGGAATGTCCTCCCGCCGAGGCTTGTTTACTACATCCTATGAGGGGCTTGTTCATAATATGAACATGCTTCGGCTGGAAGCAAAAATAACCCCACAACGTGGAGTCCTCCTTTTAGACGCATATCCTGTTCTAGATAAGATACCTTTAATGAAATGCTTCATCATATTCAAAAAGCCGGGCTTGAGGGCCACGGCTGTCAAACATGATTGTGATGAGAAGAGCAAGTTAACCCATTCCAAAAAATTTCTTGAAGCGTGAGAAAGCACCCTTTTTTTGCTCCAATTGCATCAAGGGAACGGTATCTCCCAGAATACGACGAGCAATATTACGATAGGCAATGGCCGCAAGTGAATCCGGATTCATTACTGTAGGCTCTCCCGAGTTGGCTGCCTTAATGACAAGCTCATCATCAGGAACGATCCCGATCAGATCAATGTTAAGTACTTGTAAAATGCCGTCAATGTCGAGCATATCGCCTGATTTAACCATATTGTTACGGATTCGGTTCACGACCAGTTTTGGTGATTGAATGTGTGAGCTCTCCAGCAAACCAATGACACGGTCCGCATCACGGACAGCCGCATTTTCAGGTGTAGTGACCACAATTGCCTGGTCAGCTCCTGCAACCGCATTTTTGAACCCCTGCTCAATTCCGGCTGGACAATCAATAATGACGTATTCAAAATCTTTTTTCAATTCGAGGATAATGTCCTTCACCTGTTCCGGTGACACAGAGTTCTTATCTCTCGTTTGTGCTGCAGGCAGCATATATAATTCTTCAAAACGCTTATCTTTGACCAAAGCCTGATTCAGTCGGCAGCGGCCGTCTGCAACGTCACACAGATCATAAATGATCCGGTTTTCGAGTCCCATCACGACATCCAGATTGCGAAGGCCGATATCGGTATCTACCAGACAAACCTTTTTGCCGAGCAGCGCCAGCGCTGTCCCGATGTTTGCCGAGGTGGTTGTTTTACCCACGCCGCCTTTACCCGAAGTGATCACGATCGCCTCTCCCATGAGCTACACTCCTTTAAACACATTAAAATCTCGGCGCAACCGAACGATATTGCTCATCTTGTCGATCTGCATCTGATTATCCTGTAAATAAGCAAATTCCATTCCGGTCTCTCGGCTTTCCCACTCATCAGGGGGACGACTGATGATGTCAGCGATCCGCAGCTGCGTTGGCGCAAACACCGATGCAGCAATAATTGAATCTTCGTCCCCGCCAATCCCAGCGTGAGCCATGCCTCTTAGTGAACCCAAAACATATATATCTCCGGTACACGTTACTGTGCCCCCCGGATTGATATCTCCAAGAAACAGTAGATTCCCTTCATGATGAAGCACCTGACCCGAACGTACCATGCCACACATGGTCACAATCGGCGGCGGCCCTTTAATCTCCGGTTTAAGGGCTGGTGTGTCGATGGAGCGAATAAGCAAATTCCCTTTTTGTTTCAGTATATCAAGAATTGCTTCTTTCTGGTCCTCCGTCACTTCCCTGCTGCCCAGTTTGATATCCACATGAACAATCGGTCCGGTCAAAATATTTTGATGGCTGTGTTCCAGCTTATAGCGGAGCTCATAGAGCAATTCCTCGAATTCACATTGATCGTCCAACAGGAAAACCAGGCCGTCTCGGATGCCTTTAATCGTTACGTGATTCGATTTTACCGTCATAAGCCTGTCCCTCCCATCTCATTACATTTCGTGCCCGGGTCCCCAAGTTCCTGCTTCTCACTCCAAAAATGGTTTAAGCAGCTTCTTGTGCTTTGCTCTTTCTCTTACCAATCCGCTCAAGTTGTTTCCGAAGAGGAACATAAATGATCAGCGCGAACACAAAATGAATGAACAAATTGGGAATCATGTATTCAAGCAAAGCCCAGTCAAATGTAACGTGATTAAGTTGGAAGAGCTTGTAAAGAAAGAATAACATGGTGTCATTAAGCAGACTTCCCAAAAGGACGACGGAAACCATCACTGGCAGTGGTGCACGCGGCGCTTGAAAAATAAGTCCCATCATATATGCCGATAATCCCATAGAGAATCCGTATGGTCCAATCATTTCGCCGTAGAATACGACGTCGTGCAATAGTCCAAATAATATGCCAAGCACCAACGCCGTGTGCCGATGATGATATACAGCGATAAACAAAATCACGATGTAAACCAGATTGGCAGAAATGCGCATTTGCCAGCCCGAAGGAATGAGCAGCGGAAGGATCGTTCCTTCAACAATGAACAAAACGAACAGTAACAGGAATAAGACTTGCTTGCGCGTTATCATTATTCTTTTACCTCAGGCGGGATAATCACAATCAGCTCTTTCCAGTCCAGAAAACTTGCATATGGCTTAATTGTAGCTGTTTTTGTTAACCCATATTCGCTTTTCTCAACACTCTTCACTTCCCCGATTCGCATGTACTTCGGAAAGTTATTGATGATCCCGGAAGAGATGATTTCATCACCCTTTTTGATATCTGAATCTTCAGAAATCTTGGTCATTTTGAGCATGCCAGTCTTCGGATCATAACTCTCGATCATGCCAAACACTTTTTCTTTACCAACCGCTGTAGCTGCAATGGCATTGGAAGTAGGATCATTCGCATCCATGGATGTTAACAGATTAACCGTTGACGTGTATGAACTGACATGACTGACCACCCCAACCAGCCCCTCCTGCGAAGTAACAGCCATCCCGGCCTTGATTCCCGCATTTTCACCAATGTCGATATTAATCGTTCTGCTGTTCGGGTCGGAGTTGGCACTGATGACTTGAGCAATTCGTGAACCGTAGTTATACCGATTCTTTTGTTCCTCGGTAAAATTGAGCGCTTTCTGGAGCTGTTCATTCACTTGCTCCATATCATTGTACTTCAGCCGATCACGGGTATAGTGACCCATCGCAATACGAAGCTCTTCATTTTCTTGATATACCGTACGCATGTTCGCCAAATCTTTGAAAAAGCCCGCTACAGAAGAAGCGGGCTTGTAAAATACGTATTGTACAAATCCGACTGAATCCTTCAGGAATTTCTCCGGCCAGGATAGAGCGGTTCGCGGACCGAGCGTAAAGCCCATTAACGCGATAAATGTAACAAGGCCCACCAGCAAAACAAAAAGTCTTTTGTTACCCAGCAGTTTAAACAGTTCGACCACCCTCTAACATCCATTATTCTCTTCCGAGCCATGCCCGGCGGGGAGACTGTCAGACTTATAGTCCCATCGAGAATATCAGCCGATTCTCCCCGGGTATGCGGGTAATAGCTCTCCCGGGATTAACCGGGTCCTCTTCGTTGATATCATGCCCCTTGGTCGATAAGCGAGCCAAGCTTAGCCTATATCAATTAACGTTTGGAACGAACTGCCGAACTGCTTCTGCTCTTGAACAAATGAATATTCTCAAGTGCCTTACCTGTTCCGATTGCAACGCAATCGAGCGGGTTCTCTGCTACGATAACTGGCATTCCAGTTTCACCAGCAAGCAGCTTGTCCAGATTGCGAAGCAATGCACCGCCACCTGTGAGAACAATACCGCGGTCCATAATATCCGCTGCCAGCTCAGGAGGACATTTCTCCAAGGTTACTTTTACAGCTTCAACAATGGCATTCACCGTATCCGCCAAAGCTTCGCTGATTTCATCCGATGTAATTGTAATCGTCTTCGGCAGGCCTGTAACGAGGTCGCGTCCACGAATTTCCATGGTTTCCACTTGCTCAAGCGGCATAGCTGATCCGATATCCATCTTTAACTGCTCGGACGTACGTTCACCAATCATAAGATTATACTGGCGTTTAATGTATTGAATCACGGATTCATCCATCTCATCACCCGCTACACGAACCGAACGGCTTGTTACAATACCACCAAGAGAGATGACAGCCACTTCCGTTGTACCGCCACCAATATCGACAACCATACTACCTGTCGGTTCCCATACAGGCAGATCTGCACCAATGGCAGCTGCAAAAGGCTCTTCAATCGTATAGGCTTCACGCGCTCCAGCCTGTTTGGTTGCATCTTCAACCGCGCGTTGTTCTACTGCAGTAATCCCAGATGGTACACATACCATCACGTTCGGATGACGTTGGAACATGGAGCGTTGTTTCTGCGCCTCACGGATGAAATATTTGATCATCGTTGCCGTTGTATCAAAATCGGCAATAACGCCATCTTTCATTGGACGAATGGCACGAATGTTACCTGGTGTACGTCCAATCATTTTTTTGGCGGCTTCACCTACTGCCTCAATGCTTTTTGTATCTGTCCGTATAGCGACAACCGAAGGTTCGCGCACCACAATTCCTTTTCCACGTACATAAACCAGCGTATTCGCTGTCCCCAAATCAATACCCAAATCTTTCGTAAAACCACCAAACATGACGTAATCTCCTTTTCTGCCTCATATAGCTGCCCTGTTAAACAAGAGCGTTTCATTTTCATTCCCACCACAATGGCGGAGCTAATATTCGCATTTGTTTTGTGTTGCATTGTTTTGCATTTGTAAAGTGAACCTATCTTCTACGGACAACGCCGTCAACATTCATAGGAAAACATCAACGCCAACCATTATATTATACTAGGCCCTTCTCCTTCAAACTTACGTACGTTCCATCTCCAATAATAATGTGATCCAGCACATCTATGCCAACAATTGCACCGGCCTCAATCAGTCTTTTGGTTATTTGAATGTCCTCTGGACTAGGCGTAGGATCACCACTGGGATGGTTGTGTGCGCACACAATAGAGGCACTGCTGCATTTGATGGCAGCTCGGAACACTTCACGCGGATGTACTATCGAAGCGTTAAGGCTACCCATGGAGAGTGTTTCCTGGGCAATAATGTGGTTTTTGCTATTCAGGAAAAGACACACAAAGTGTTCCTTCTGCAAGTAACGCAGTTGTTCGGTAAGAATATCGGCAGCATCACGAGGAGTACGGATTGAAGTTGACTGTGTAAGTCTGCTCTTCGCAATCCGATGACCAAGCTCTATGCTCGCTTTTAGCTGTACAGCCTTGGCCATGCCGATTCCCTTCATCGAAGTCAGTTCTTCCAGGCTGAAATCCATCAACGAGCGAATTCCACCCGCTTCAGTCAGAATCCGCTGTGCCATATGCACTGCGGATTCCTGTCTTGTACCTGTTCGAAGTAAGATCGCCAGCAATTCAGCATGGCTTAAGGCGCCCGCCCCATATTCCATCATGCGTTCTCTCGGGCGTTCTTCCTGGGGGATGTCGCGCATCATATATTGAGGCGACTCCATATATTCCCTCTTTTCAGATCGTCAATTGCAGAATTTCATGTACGTGGCAGTACATGTATGCCGAATCCATCCAACATATCGCTAAGCAAGGACAGCGGTAAGCCAACCACGTTGAAATAACATCCTTCAACACGTTCTATCAATGAAGCACCAATGCCCTGAATGGCATATGATCCTGCCTTGTCCGAAGGCTCCCCGGTCTGAACATACGCACGAATCGTAGCTTCAGACAATTCCTTCATCGTTACATCAGTCTTCCGATACTGAACCATTGATTGTCCATTACTTGCATCAATACAAGCTACTCCCGTGAAAACACGGTGTACACGACCCTGTAGACGGGTTAACATACGTTCAGCGTCCGCTTCGTCTACGGGTTTACCGAGAATATCGCCGTCCAGAACGACAACAGTATCACTACCAACAATAACAGCATCCTGTTCACGGCCTTCCAGTCCGCGATAAACGGCTAGCGCCTTACGCATCGCAAGTTCCTGTACCGTCTGTTCAGGAGTCCATTCCGGCGGTGTATCTTCATCGGCGTGACTTGGTATTACTTCAAAAGCTAGATGGAGTGATGCGATCAGTTCTTTACGCCGTGGCGAAGTGGAAGCCAGAATAATGCGACGTTGTTGTGTTCTATCCAAAATAACCGGCCCCTTATGCTACGGCGACATCCTATCGGATCACGCTAGTAGATATCATTTTTTTAGTTTCTTCGTCAAAATTCGTCATTCTCCTATAACCTGCGATACAGCCATACAGCAGCAATAATACCAATCAGACTTAGGAGGCTCATTTGAAATTGAAGTGAAATATCATAACTGATAATATCCAGATCAGCCTGCGGAGACCAACGAATGGTCGTGGCTTTTGTTAGAAAGGCAACGGCCTTTACAGGCTGCAGTGCCTTGGCGATCCACGCACCGGCCAGCCAGCCGAGCAGCAGAAACAGCAATAACATGCCGAAGTTTTTTTTCATCGGTGATCTTCCCTCGCCATTTTTTGACACCCACATTATTATACGGGGTTTTGTACGTCAATACAAACACAAATCCGGCAAGGGGAACTATTTCCAGTTCCTTGCCGGATAGGGATTTCAAGGCTGTGTTATGGGAAAGGGCGGATTACTGTTTTATCGCTTCAAGCCATTTTTTTTGCTGTAATACATATTCCATCAGATCAGACTGCACAGACCACATATGCACATTAGCGGGATTTTTGTTGTATTCGGCGAGTGCGGTTACCGCACTGTTCATTGATTTCTCCATCGCCGATACATACGGTTGTACGTCTGTACCCAGACCGGGTGCAATACTATTTAAACTGTTCAGCCAGAGTTCATGTTGGTTCTGTAGTGCGGTCATCGTTTCGGTTGAGACCGCTTCAGGAACAGACTGGCCGAGTTGCTGGATCGAAAGGGTAGACAGTTGCTCAACCAGAGCTGATCCGCTCGCAAAGAAATGCTGCACATCCTCTGCTTTTCCGCCAAATACTGTCGGGTTCACTTCTGGGTTGACGATTTCCTTGACGTACAGTTCCACACCTTCGGCCTTAAGCCTTGAGCTGAGCAGCTTGGCCTCCTCACGGTCAGCCGAAATACCTGCGTATACCCGATTACCATCCTCCGGATCAGAACCTGCGGCAATGCCTGCCTGAGACAGTTCCACCTTCGCCTGTTCAGCGCGTTCAGGAGAACTGAATACACCATATTGCAGTGCATAATAGCTGCCGCCTGTAGTCGTTGCCACGGGCTGTTGTTCCGAACCAGCCACTCCCTCTTGACCTGTTACAGCAGAAACCGCCTGATTCGCGGGAATCTTGCCTCCAGGATCTACCGCCCCTTCCCGATTAAAAAAAGAAAGAATAACCATGCCGAAGAGGGCCCCGGTTACAAGCGCACCCGTTACTGAACCAATCATTTTCCACCCCCTCGGGGGACGATTTCGCTTATAAGAGTAGTTTGCACTTTCTGCAAGCCAATCATGACCACCATAATGCTCGTCTATCCTGTTCTCGTCCTCATCTCCCGGATATGCAGTAAACTGATTATAACTGTATCCCGGCTCATCAAGTTTCGAATCCTTGTCCGTTCTTTGGTAAGGTTCAGGTACAGTGGAGCCTGTTAGCGTCGTCTCTCCCCAGTCACCGGGAATATCCTCTGGTGTCCATGAAGGCGTTGTATTCAACTGCGTTGGTGTTGGCATTGGACTTTGCGAAATATCTTCACTCAAAGCGGCAAATGTGCTCGATGTGTTTATCCCCTTGTTTTCAGGCTTGTCCGACTCGTTATCCCCAAAGCGAAACGTCATTCTAGCATTGCTCACCCCGTACCCTCTCCTTTGTCCCATTTATAACAGCTATATGCGGAGAGAACCTGAAACATTCCATCTCAAACAAAAAAACCGCCTGCTTCGAAATGAAGTCAGACGGTTCATGAATGTATTTATTTCAACCCTTTGGCAAGTGTATCGCCAACTTTCCAGATATCACCTGCGCCCATCGTGAGCACAAGATCGCCTGGTTGAAGACGGTTCTGCAAATCTGCAACAACTTCTTCCTTTGTCGGCAGATAACGCGCAGAAGCATTGCTGTTTTGAACGATGAGTTCAACCAGTCTAGCCGAGTGAACACCTTCAATCTGTTTTTCGCCCGCAGGAGAATAGATGTCGGTAATGAGAACCTCATCCGCTTCTGCAAAGGCACGACTGAACGCATCCAGCAGGAAGAACGTACGTGTATAACGTTGGGGCTGGAATACCGCAATGATACGTTTCCCCGTTGCTTTGGCCGCACTGATGGTAGCTTCAATCTCGGTCGGATGATGCGCATAGTCATCAATAATCAATATATCACGCGCCTCGCCCAGTACCTGAAATCTGCGTTTCGCCCCATGGAACTGGATAATGGCAGCCGTAATTTTCTCAAATGGAATACCTGCTTCCAGACAGGTAATGACTGTAGCCATCGCATTATAAACGTTATGTTTACCTGGAACAGACAACTCCACCGTACCCAGCACATTGCCCTGATGGCTCATTGTAAAGGAAATTCGGCGGTCGCCAAGCACGATATCTGTTGCCGTATAATCAGCAGCATAATCAATGCCATATGTGGTCACCCGTGATTTCAGCTCTGGCAAAATGGCTTGAACATTCTCATCGTCAGCACACACAATGGCCGTGCCTTCTGGACGAATCTGACTCAGGAATTGCACATAAGCTTTTTTAAGCTCCTCAAAATCACCGTTATAGTTCTCCAGATGATCCGCTTCAATATTCGTCACAATACCAAGCCAAGGGTGATACTGCAAAAATGAGCCGTCGCTCTCGTCTGCCTCGGCAACGACCCAATCGCCTTGGCCTGCCTTGGCGTTGGTACCTACATTCATGATTTCCCCGCCAATGATGTATGTCGGGTCTGTATCACATTTATCCATAACGAGTGCAATCATGGATGACGTGGTTGTTTTCCCATGAGCCCCGGCTACAGCCACACCCTTGCGCTCATTAAGCAAACGTGCGAGCATCTGTGCGCGATGCAGAATCGGGATGTTCAGCTGCTCGGCTGCCACCCGCTCCACATTATCAGCAGGAGCTGCTGTAGAGTAGACTACCAGATCTGCCCCATTTACGTGCTCTGCCGTATGTCCGATATATATTTTCGCTCCCTTGGCTGCCAACTTCTCAGTTAACTCCTGTGAAGCAACATCCGATCCGGTAACGGTGTATCCCATCTCAAGCATAACTCTCGCGATGGCACTCATGCCATATCCGCCAATCCCTATAAAATGAACGTGTTCCGATGTATTTAACAAAACTTTCACCAACCTTTTTCAGAATCGGTTTGATGCAAAAGGGCTGCCCGCACATCTGCAATCAGGTACAATGTGCCGGACACCACCCCCAGATCCTCCGCTTCCGTCCGTGACTTCAATAGATCAAGTGCCTTTGCCCATTCGGGCTCGACGATGATTTCCAGCTCCGGTTTCGCAATGGAGGGACGTACCCGTTCGACGATCTGCAGCAATTCGGCTGCATCCATTTTGCGTCGGAAATCTGGCTCGGTCAGGATCAGCGTATCCACTAGTGGCAGTATATGCTGCAAATACGCTTCATGATGCTTATTCGCCAGCATGCCCATCATCAAAATTAACTTGTTGTGAGGATATACGTCGATAATGCTCTTGGCCAGCGATTCAGCCCCCTCCGGATTATGAGCTCCATCCAGAACAATGCGGGGCTGATCAACCACTTTCTCGAACCTTCCTGCCCAGAAGGCATGTTCCAGTCCAAGTGCAATATCTTCATCATCCAGCATAAATGCCATGTATTGGCGAAGCAACTCCAGTGCCATAAGTGCGCCCGCTGCATTGTCGCATTGATGTGCACCCTGCATGCGAATACGAACGTCCAGATCACGGAACGGTCCTGTAAAATGAAAAGATTGTCCGTTCTCATCACTGTCGAGTCTATGATAGGAGAAACGATCTCCCGCCAGATACACGGTTGAACGCAGCCGCTCTGCCGTCTCCTGGATCACCTTCACAGCTCTTGGCTGTGTGGCACAGGTAACAACGGGTACCCCCGCCTTAATAATGCCTGCTTTCTCTCCAGCAATCGCCTCAATCGTATCTCCCAGTACATCCGTATGGTCCATACCGATATTGGTAATGACCGATACCACGGGTGTAACAATATTCGTTACGTCCATCCTTCCCCCGAGCCCTGTCTCCCATACCACAATGTCCGGGTAACACTCTTCCGCATAATACAGAAGGGCGAGTGCCGTAGATACCTCAAACATCGTAGGTGATCCAAGGGGAGTCGAAGCCATCTCTTGAACCAAGGGATACAGGCGGTTCGAGAGTTTGAGCAATATCTCTTCCGGGATATCCTCACCGTTGTACTGAAAACGGTTTGTGAATTTGGTGATATACGGCGATGTGAACGTTCCAACATCATATCCCGCCTGAAGAAGCACTGACGTCAAAAAAGCGCAAGTCGAACCTTTGCCGTTCGTTCCCGCGACATGAATAAATTTGAGACGCTGGTGAGGATTGCCCAGCAATGACATTAATCCCTCTATTCGTTCCAATCCAGGTCGGATGCCAAAAGGAATAAGACCATTGATCCAGTTCACTGCCTCGTCATAGGTAAGTAAAGGAGATGCTATTTCTGTCCCGTTAAGTTCCGTCATATGATTCACCTTCGGTTTGAGTTTGGTTGAAAAAAGCGGCCGGATGGCGCATAAACACTCCATCCGACCCGAATATATTAACCTTTCAGTTCCTTGATTCGTGCAATCACCTTATCCCGTTTATCGGAATAATCTGCTTGCTTGGCGCGCTCTTCCTCAATAACCTTGGCAGGAGCCTTGGCAACAAAGCCTTCGTTCGCCAGCTTTTTCTCCACACGGAGTACTTCGCCCTCAAGGTTCTGCAACTCTTTCTCCAGACGAGCCACTTCCTGATCAATATCAATAAGACCCGCCAGCGGCAAGTACAGCTCAGCCCCAGTAATGACAGCAGTCATAGCTTTATCCGGTGAGCTCAGATCCAGGCCGCTGTCGAACTCGGACGTATTACAGAAACGTTTGATGTAATGGCTGTTGCGTTCAATGATGCTGGACGTCTCTGCGTTGTTCGCTTTCACCATCAATTCAATTTTCTTGCTCATGGGTACGTTTACTTCTGCACGGATGTTTCGCACTGCACGAATGGTGTCCATAAGCAGGTTCATCTCGGCAACCGCTTCTGGGTTCTCCAGTGCAGGGTCATACACCGGCCAGGAAGCCAACGTGATCGTCTCGCCTTCATGCGGCAGATGCTGCCAGATCTCTTCCGAAATGTAAGGCATGAACGGATGAATCAGGCGCATGGTCTGATCCAGCACATAAGCAAGCACGGATTGTGTTTTCTTCTTGGCAACCGGATCTTCCCCATAGAAGGACAACTTCGCAAATTCAATATACCAGTCACAAAGGTCATCCCAAATAAAGTTATACAGCAAACGGCCTGTTTCTCCAAATTCATACGCTTCGATTAGACGCGTAATATCGCGAGAAGTTTCGTTCAGGCGGTGCAAAATCCAGTAATCCGCAGTTCCGAGGTCCCCACTAATATCACGTTCTTCATAGGTGAACCCTTCCAGATTCATCAGGGCGAAGCGAGAAGCATTCCAGATTTTATTCGCAAAGTTACGAGCCTGTTCCACCCGTTCCCAACGGAAACGAAGATCCTGTCCCGGAGTGCTGCTGGTCGAAATCATATAACGCATCGCATCCGCGCCATATTTCTCAATAACATCCAGTGGGTCAACACCATTACCTAGCGATTTGGACATCTTGCGTCCGTCTGCATCACGAACCAGACCGTGCATCAGCACATCCTTGAACGGAACCTCTTCCGTGAACTCCAGAGCGGTAAAGATCATGCGCGCCACCCAGAAATAAATAATGTCATACCCTGTTACGAGTACACTTGTCGGGTAATAACGTTTCAGATCTTCCGTGTCTTCCGGCCAGCCTAATGTAGAGAACGGCCATAATGCGGAGCTGAACCATGTATCCAGAACGTCTTCATCCTGTCTCAGCTTGCGTCCAGCGTATTCTGGCAATGTTGTCGGATCTTCAGCAGATACAATAATTTCTCCAGTCTCCTCGTCATACCAGGCAGGAATACGATGACCCCACCACAATTGACGAGAGATACACCAGTCACGAACATTTTCGATCCAGTTCAGATACGTTCTCTCGAAACGATCCGGAACAAAACGAACTCCTTCACCGCTTTGTTGCTTCTCAATCGCTTTCTCCGCGAGCGGCTTCATCTCAACAAACCACTGTGTTGATAAATACGGCTCAACGACAGCTCCCGTCCGTTCGCTGTGTCCAACCTGATGCGTATGATCCTCGATGTTGATCAATACGCCCAGTTCTTTCAGGTCTGCAACAATTTGCTTGCGGCAGTCGCTGCGATCCAGTCCCTGATATTTGCCTGCTTCGGCATTCATCGTACCCGTCTCATCCATCACCGTAATCTGTGGCAGATCATGGCGGAGACCCACTTCGAAGTCATTCGGATCATGAGCAGGCGTAATTTTCACGGCCCCACTTCCGAAATCTTTATCTACATACTCATCTGCAATAACCGGAATCTCACGGCCGATAATAGGCAGAACAAGCACCTTGCCAATCATGTCTGCGTAACGCTCATCCTTCGGATGAACAGCAACTGCTGTATCTCCCAGCATCGTCTCTGGGCGAGTTGTCGCTACTGTAACATAACCACTTCCGTCTTTGAGTGGGTAGCGAAGATGGTACAAATGACCCTGAACTTCTTTATATTCAACCTCAATGTCGGACAGTGCAGTCCGGTTCACCGGGTCCCAGTTAATAATTCGTTTGCCTCGGTAGATGAGGCCTTTTTCATACAATTGAACAAACACTTTACGTACAGCCTGGGACAGGCCTTCGTCCAGTGTAAAACGTTCACGAGAGTAGTCGAGCGATAATCCCATTTTGCCCCATTGCTGACGAATGGTTGTTGCATATTGTTCTTTCCAGTCCCAGACCTTCTCCAAGAACTTTTCGCGTCCCAAATCATAACGAGTCTGGCCTTCTTCACGCAATTTTTGCTCCACTTTGGTTTGGGTAGCAATACCTGCATGGTCGGAGCCCGGCAGCCACAGTGCATCATAGCCCTGCATCCGCTTGGTACGAATCAGAATATCCTGCAGTGTGAAATCGAGCGCATGCCCGATATGAAGCATTCCGGTTACATTTGGAGGTGGGATTACAATCGTATAAGGTTCAGCATCTTTACGCTGACCCGCCTTGAAATATCCATTTTCCATCCAAGTGGAATACCATTTTTGTTCCGCAGCTTTCGGATCATATGTGGTTGGCATTTCTGTTGCAGCTGAATTTTTTTGTTCAGACATGTGTCATTCCTCCGTTACTTATTCATCATCGCCAAAAAACAAAAAAACCTTTCATCCATCAAAGGACGAAAGGTTAGCTTTCGCGGTACCACCTTTGTTTCACGCAGATAGAAAGACAGACTGCCCCTTCTGTACTTACGTGACACTTCAAGCAGATAACGGCTGCGACCGGCCCATCCTACCTCAGGTATGAATGACAATAAAGCTTACTCATCCCTTGTATTCAAACAGGCAACTCCCGGGCGACTTCGATCAGTTGGTTCCTACGGAATTTCCCAGCGCTACAATCCCGCTCTCTGAAAGGTCATACTGTCTACTACTCCCGTTCCACGTTGTTCTTCAAAAAACCTAAACACATCATACCCTGCCCGTGCCCGATAGTCAACCTGACAACAGCGGAAAAAGCGCGCTGCAATGCATGTTGTGGGCGAACAAAGCAAAAACCCGCCATCCTCAAGGGATCACGGGTCGAAATGGACATTGAAGCTTCGTACAGATTAAGGGATATATAGGATCTGCCCTTCTTCCACAACCTGTTCCGATAACCGGTTATATAACTGGAGCTCTCTGGTACTTAACTGATATCGATCTGCAATGGTATCCAAAGTCTCTTCACGTTGTACAATACATAATTTCACCTTGCGGAACGGGGTCTGATCTACAATGGTGCCGAGAAACAGATTCTTCCACTCTACATCATCAGGTTGGAATGTTTCTTCCTGTGGGACTCCGGCAAGCGCCTCTTGCTCCCGTTCTGTTTCCGCCTCTCGTGTCACTCTGCCCGATGATAACAAGGAGGAGATGCCCACGCCCTCTTGCTGTTTGGGTGCAGACTCTTTCTTACTGCCAAAAGCAACCTTGAGCTCCGGCTTGTCTTCCGTCTCTGCCACAGGTTCAGGGATAAAAGCTTCATTTTCGGCAGACTCATTCGTGTCCGATGATTCAAGTGGAGGGATGTCTTCTTTCGAAACTTCCGGTTCCGATGCTGCAAATACATCCTGCCAGTTCTCTGACTGCGAACTTGTCTGGGCATCTGCTAACGCCTGATCCTCCAGCTTTGGTTCCGATCGGGCAGATTCAAAATGCCATACTTCCGGTGCTGCCGGTTCATCTGAAGGCTGTGCGTCCAGCTTTGAATCGGCATGATCCGAATTCCTTAAGTTCGTATGTAAGGTCTCGACAGAAGGCTCGGACCAAACAGACGACTCTTCAGCCAGAGGAAGCAAAGACTCAGACTCAGGGTAAGAAGCCAACCTGTCGGCTGTCTCCGCCAAAAAAGACGAAACTGGAGAAGGGGAATCGGACAACTCATTCGCTTGCGCTTCATCCTCCTGGTCCCTCAAGGACGAGGACTCTTCGTTTTCAGCTAATATTTGGCTTTGCTCTGCATTCCCATCCCCTTGCTGCCAGGATTGAAACTGTTCGGGAGAAGCCTGAAATAGATGCTCCCGCTGTAACTCCTCTTCGCTCCGTTGGAGCAGATATTCCTGAGCAAATACATTGGGAGAGCTGGCTGTCTGCTCTGTTTCAACGTAACGGTCGCCCTGCCGAGGGTCGGGTGAGTGTACAACGGTAAACTCATCCGCTGACCAAGCCTGCGGTTCCTCCACCGGAAATCCCTCTATACCCCGAAGCGACAATACGCCTGTAATGTTCAGACTTCGGTTGGATAATAAATCGACATCAAAATTCTCGATCTCAATGGAAATATCCTCAAGCGATCTTACCCGGTTCAGGGGTACCGTGATCTCCACCGGGATAAAATGTTTGAGTTCCTCCGAGATTTCGTTCTCTCCCCGATACGCACCTGTTAACAAAAGATGGCCTCGCAATGTTGCATGATCATCCTGACCTATCACCTGAATGCGGGGATATAACTCAATTTCCTCCAGCTCCTCAATTGCAGGGACTCCCTCTGACAAATGAACGCGCTCATAAATATCGAACCGTAAACCATAAGGTTGATTCAACAAAGGTGGCGTCCTCCTTTCGGCATATGTTCACCATGATCCTTCTCATGGGACTGATCCATGGTCCAAATCCTTCGTTACCCCATCTATATGCCTTGAATGAGAAGAGCATGCCACCTTTTATGCAAACCTTCCCAGTTTATTGGTCCTTGCTTTCCCGCCCTGCCAGTTGTTCGAAATCCGGCGGCCAAGGGTCAGCCACCTCAATTCGTGCCCCTGTGAGCGGATGACTAAAACTCAGTGTCTCCCCATGAAGCGCCTGCCGACCAATAGAATCCCTTCTGCCTCCATATAACTCATCTCCAACTAGGGGATGGCCTACATAACTTAAATGTACCCGAATCTGGTGCGTACGTCCTGTATCCAGTGTTAGCCGGATAAGGGTAGACCTATCCCACACCTCCACAATCTCCACATGGGTTACAGCTTCCTGCCCACCTTCAGATACACGCCTGCGTTGCTTGTGATGTCTGTCCTTCCCAATTGGAGCATCAATTGTATTCAACTCCGTGGATATCTGACCATCAGCTATGGCGACGTAATGGCGTCCAATATCTTTACGTCGCATCCCTTCATCCAGTTTGGTGAGGGCAAAAGCATTTTTGGCATATAATACAGGCCCAGTCGTGTCCTCATCCAGACGGTGAACATGACGTACATTTGCCTGAATCCCATTCATTTCGTAGTAGGAGGCAACCGCATGATCCAGGGTAATCGATTGATCCTTACGGCTCCCATCGGGATGAAGCTTCATTCCGGCCGGTTTATGCACGACCAGACAGAAGTCATCCTCATACAGGACATCGATTTCCGCCCAACGCGGTTCAACATCAATCGGCTGAGACGCAAAAAGGGCCAGCCGAAGCCGGTCCCCTGCCAGTTGTATGCCCTGATTCGTCTTTAGCTGGCGCAACATTTTCTCTGGTAAACGAAGTTCAGACAAGAGCCATTGCTCTGCAGCCGTTTGCCTGTCTGAACTGCCTGTCACCGCTTTGCCTGGCATCAGCTCAAGCCATTCCCCACGGCGTTTCCAACTTTTAATGGTCATAATGATTGAAGAGCCATACGATTCGCCTCGATTGTATCGTCAATATCCTGCTCCGTATGCACACCAGAGACAAACATGCCTTCGTATTGGGAAGGTGCAACACTTACACCCTGATCAATCATGGCCGCAAAATAACGGCGGAATTGATCCAGATTGCTTTCTTTAGCAATATCATAATTCGTAACCGGAACAGCACTGAAAAATGGACAAACCATCGAACCAACACGGTTAATTGTTATGGCTACACCTGTCTCTGCTGCATTCTTTTCAAACCCGGCCTGCAAGCGTGCGGACAGCGCCTCCAGACGATCATAGACCTCCGGTGTCAACAATTTGAGCGTGGTGTATCCTGCTGCCATAGCAAGCGGATTACCGCTCAGCGTACCAGCCTGATAGATCGGTCCTGTCGGAGCTATCTGTTCCATCAGATCACGTCTGCCGCCATAAGCGCCTACCGGAAGCCCTCCACCGATGACTTTACCCAAACAAGTCAGGTCAGGTGTGACACCAAATCGCCCCTGTGCACAGTTTAAACCTACACGGAAACCGGTCATGACTTCGTCAAAAATGAGCAGACTGCCGTATTGAGACGTCAAACTGCGCAAGCCTTCAAGGAAACCCGGAACGGGCGGAACAACGCCCATATTTCCTGCAACAGGTTCCACAATGACGGCTGCCAGTTCTTCCCCATAACGTTCAAAAGCAAGCTTCACCGATTCCAGGTCATTGTATGGAACTGTAATCGTATTAAGGGCTACACCTTCTGGAACACCAGGGCTGTCAGGCAGGCCTAGTGTTGCCACACCAGATCCCGCTTTGATTAGTAGGCTGTCAGCATGCCCGTGGTATGACCCTTCAAATTTCAAAATTTTACTGCGTCCTGTTACGCCACGTGCCAGCCGAATCGCACTCATGGTTGCTTCCGTACCGGAATTCACCATTCGTACAATATCGATCGAAGGCACACGCTCACAGACCAGTTTAGCCATCTCTGTCTCCAGCAGCGTTGGCGCACCAAAACTTGTTCCTTTAAGAGCTGTCTCCCGCAAAGCTTCTACCACGTCAGGATGCGCATGTCCCATAATGAGCGGACCCCAGGATCCGACATAATCAATAAAAGCATTGCCGTCAATATCATAGATTTTGGAGCCTTCTCCACGCTCTGCATAGATCGGGGTAAGCCCCACCGATTTGAACGCCCTAACCGGGCTGTTCACTCCCCCAGGTATGTACTGCTTTGCTTCTTCAAATGCGCTGCGTGAGCGCTCATCATTGCGACGAGTTCCTTGTTGTGCAGTCATGAACATCCTCCTTAGTGATGAGGCCCCTCCAAACCTTATTGGAAGGGACCTTTATATATTTTTGATAAACGTTAATCTCATCCTGGCTGTTATGGAAGCAAGCTATTATTTCTCGGCCAACCAGCGTGAGGCGTCTTTTCCGTAGTAGGTAATAATCATATCAGCACCCGCACGTTTCATGCTCAGCAGAATTTCCATGGCCACTTTCTTCTCATCAATCCAGCCTTGAATCGCCGCTGCCTTCACCATGGCATACTCACCACTTACGTTGTAAGCTACCAGTGGAAGATCAAATTGATCCTTAATCGTACGCATAACATCAAGATAGGACAGTGAAGGTTTCACCATCAACATGTCCGCTCCTTCCAGCACATCGGTTTCGGCTTCACGCAATGCTTCACGAGCGTTCGCCGGGTCCATCTGATACGACTTGCGATCTCCGAATTGTGGCGTGGAATCCGCTGCTTCACGGAATGGACCATAGAACGCCGACGCATATTTTACGGAGTAGGACATGATCGGAATATGGCTAAAGCCATTCTCATCCAGTCCGGCACGGATCGCTTGGACAAATCCATCCATCATATTGGATGGTGCAATGATGTCCGCTCCAGCTTTGGCCTGGGATACCGCTGTTTTCACGAGCAGATCCAGCGATTCGTCATTAAGAACATCTCCACAAATGTGACCGTCCACTTCAACGGTGTGCACCATGCCACAATGACCGTGATCGGTGAATTCGCATAGACAGGTATCCGCAACGACCAACAGATTAGGGTACCAGGACTTAATCAGCTTGGTTGCTTCCTGTACAATGCCATCTTCTGCGAATCCAGACGATCCAACACTATCTTTGGTTTCGGGAATGCCGAATAAGAGCACAGCCGGAATACCCAGATCCGCAATCTCCTTTACTTCTTCCTGCAGACGATCCAGCGAGAAGCGGAATACACCCGGCATGGATTTGATCTCGGATTTTACATTTTCACCATAAGTGACATAGATGGGTTGGATAAAGTCATCCACAGTCAAATGGGTCTCTCTCACCATATTGCGAATACCTGTGGACTGACGTAAACGGCGATGCCGTACAATTGGAAAACTCATTCGTGTAAAACCTCCCTGAATAGTAATGTGGAGCAAAAAGCGAAGCGCGCCGGTATCGTATCGAATTCAGCACGCTTCATCTATCGATTGCGGTTCAATTTATGTTTAACGGGGAAATACAGCTTCTGTCGCAGGCTTTCGTTTCCACTCGGACAACACAGAAATCAGACTCTCAATGGTTGCTTCTTCAGCCATCATGGTGACCTTCAAGCCTGCTGCTTCCGCCGTCTTCGCAGTAACAGGCCCGATACACGCAACCTCAACATTTTTCAATAAAGACAAGGGGTCCTGCAATCCCATACGTTTCAGAATGTTCATGAAATTGGTTACGGTAGATGAACTCGTGAAGGTCATCGCATGAATGCCGCCCTCTTCAAGCAGCTTCAGCAGTTCGTCGTCATCCTCGCCAGCCAAAATGGTGTCATATATAATGGCCTCGGTGACCAAAAGTCCCCGTTCTCTCAACTGTTCAGGCAGCCAGGAGCGCGCAAGGTCTCCATGCGGTAACAGAACCCTCTGACCTTCCTTTAGTTCACTTTCAAAAGCTTCAAGCATGCCTTCTGCCTGAAATGGCCCTTGAATGACCTCGGCTACGATACCATACTTACGCAAAGCTTCCCCAGTGGAAGGCCCTACCGCCGCCACTCTCGCTTGATGAATGGATCGAATATCTTTCCCCTGCTGCTCCAAATGACGGAAGAAAAACTCCACTCCGTTTACACTTGTGAAAAATATCCAGTCAAATGTATCTAACACACCATAGGCCTGTTTGACACTTTCAAGTGCCGACTCCCCTGAAGGCATCACAGTCTCGATTACCGGAAATTCATAAGGCTCACCGCCAAGTTCCTCAATGCGATTCACCAATTCACTAGCCTGACTGCGTGCCCGCGTCACCAGGATTCGTTTGCCAAACAGCGGTAAGGCTTCTGCCCATTTCAACTGTTCACGCTGGTTTACTACCTCACCAACCACAATGACAGCGGGGGGTTGAAAGTTCGCAGCGATGACTTTGGCTTCGATATCTTCAAGCGTGCCTGTAATCGTATCCTGCTCGGCTCTCGTACCCCAACGAACCAATGCGACTGGTGTTTGGGCCGGGCGTCCGTGACGTATCAACTGTTCGCTAATATATCCAATTTTGGCAACACCCATCATGAAAACAAGTGTACCCGTTGCATTCGTCACCTTATCCCAATGAATGCTGCGATCAAGCTTGTCCGGACTTTCATGTCCCGTAATAATGGAGATGGATGAAGCATAGTCACGATGGGTCACGGGTATTCCGGCGTAAGCAGGTACACTTATTGCTGCAGTTACCCCAGGGACAATTTCAAAAGGAACCCCGTTTTTGCGCAACAAATCCGCCTCTTCACCTACACGGCCAAATATCGTGGGGTCGCCCCCTTTAAGCCGGACCACAACCTTGCCTTCCAGGGCAAGATCAACCAGCAGCTGGTTGATTTCTTCCTGCTTCATCGTATGTCGATCCGGTCGTTTACCTACATATATCTTAACTGCACCAGGCTTCATTTGTTTAAGTAATCTTGGACTAGCCAGCCGATCATATACGACAGCATCCGCCTTACCGATTGATTCCCAACCCTTCACTGTAATCAGCTTGGCATCCCCTGGACCTGCACCTACCAAAAAGACCTTTCCCACCATGTCTTCATCCCCTAACTTCTGCCAGTATCTGCTCTGCTCCCCGTTCAATCAATCTCCAAGCCACTTCTTCTCCAAGACGAACCGGATCTTTGCCTGTCAAAGCTTCTTTAAGAATCAGTCCACCGTCTGGCGTGCCGACCATACCTGTTAATTGTAACGCGTTTTGTCCATTCGGGGAATCTGCATCTTGCTGCGGCACCCATACCGCATGAGCTCCAATCGGAACCTGACAGCCCCCATTTAATACACTAAGGAAGCGACGTTCAGCCAACACAGGAAATGCGGTTTCCGGATCGTTATACAATTGCAACAGATGGAGAAGTTCCGCATCATCTTCACGGCATTCAATGCCAAGCGCACCCTGACCTACTGCAGGAAGACAAGCCTCTTCTGACAGATATTCCGTAATCCGATCCTGCCAGCCCATTCGATACAAACCAGCAGCAGCCAAAATAATGGCATCCAACCCCTCTGTCTCCAGCTTGCGCAGACGGGAATCAATATTGCCACGGAGCGATTCGAGTTGCAAATCAGGACGGTATGCTTTCAATTGACTGGATCGACGCAGACTGCTCGTCCCTACTCTTGCACCTTTCGGCAATTGATCCAATGTGAGTCCACCATTCGAAATCAGTGCATCACGGGGATCTGCACGGCGTGGAACAGCTCCGTTCGTCAACCCTTCAGGCAGCTCGGAAGGCATATCCTTCATGCTGTGGACAGCCATATCAATCGTATGATCCATCATCGCCTGTTCAATCTCTTTGACAAACAGTCCTTTGCCTCCGACTTTGGACAAGGTTACGTCAAGAATCAAATCTCCTTTTGTAACGATTTTATGTACTTCAAAATCAAAAGCTAATCCCTCCCGTTCACAAATATCACGTAAATCTTGAATTACATGGCCAGTCTGGGTTAAAGCAAGTGCGCTTTGTCTGCTTCCCACTTTAATTGTCCGCATGTCTACACGTCCTCCTGATTATGGGATATCCAGTCCCCAATTTGTTCTTCGGTCCACCACTTAAACTGACCTGTACGGATATTCTCAAGCACATTCATTTCGGTTAAACGACGGAATAATTTAGCTCTGACACCTGGAGTAGATACACGTGCCTTTACTTCCATCCTCATCTGATACAAAAATTCAATATATGTCTCATACTCATCTCCGAATTGCTGTTCCAAGGTAGCACGAATTTCTGCGGCAGCCAGAGGCCCTGCTCCAGCCGTCGATATCGCAATGCTCAGTCTGCCACGCCTGACTACACTTGGTGTAATAAAGGTGCTTCGCTCAGAAGATATGGCGTCATTCACCAGTATACCCGCATCTTCAGCTTCTTGGACAACAGCTGTGTTCACTTCACTA
The DNA here is from genome assembly GCF_045040695.1 of Paenibacillus sp. FSL K6-0108. Taxonomy (NCBI): domain Bacteria; kingdom Bacillati; phylum Bacillota; class Bacilli; order Caryophanales; family Paenibacillaceae; genus Paenibacillus; species Paenibacillus sp. FSL K6-0108. The sequence goes on from NZ_CP150288.1 coordinate 6,071,069, forward strand.
TGGTCCGTTGCCGCATATACGAGAAAGGCCCCCCGCAAATCTCCATTGCGGTAGGACCGGGCCAGCCATTGAATTCGGGAATCATGATGCAATTGTTGTAACGTTGGCGTAATTTCCGGACTAATCACCTTGATTTGCGCTTCCGCATGAAGCAAACCTTTTATTTTACGTTCAGCAACACGTCCGCCTCCAACGATGCAGCAGGATCTTCCTGATATATCTACAAATATTGGCGTGTACCGTTCCATCCCATTCACTCTCCCGTCCAACGATGAAACGCTGAATACGCATTGGATAAAAAACTGATAATGACAAAAGCATATCCAATCAGCGTCCATCTCGCCATAATGACTGTGGAGAACTGCTTCCTTCTTTTGAAGACGAAGTACCCCACATAGATCGCTATGGCAAGCCCCGTGGCAATAACCTTGAGATCCAGAAGCAGGCCCCAGCGCGTCTCGGCCACAATAGACAATACCGCGAGCATGATTGAAACACCAAGAAGAGGTGTGCCGATCAGTGTAGCCCCATCCATGTATTTGCCGATCACTTCGAGACTTGGCAAACGACGTACGGTATCATTCCATTTCTTATTCTTCAGCTTGCGGTGCAGAAACAGATATAACATGGCAAATACAGCACCCACCGTCAGCGCCGCAAAACCAAGATTCGCCAAGGTGATATGCATAATAAGCAATCCGTGCACAGTCTGCCAGTTATGGAGAGATATCTCACCTGCGGTAAACCACAAACGGTTCAACACCGTAACGAAGAAACCCACCACGTTCAGCAACAGAATGACAAATTCGGATCGCTGGATCCGTGTCATTACCAGAGACACCAGCACGATGCTAAATGAAAAGATAAACAAAAAATCAAACGTGGTGTAGATTGGGAAATGCCTTTCGGTTAACATACGTAAAATGACGTGGAACACCTGAAGCGCCCATACAATAACAAGAAACCCTGTGCCTGTCCGCTTCGCCCCCGCATTGCGTCGAATGCAGTCCGAGAAATAGAACAGTAGGCTCAGGGCATACATATAGATTAAAGCTTCATAGATTTGTTCAGCCAGGGTCAAGCTGCCCACCCGCCTTATACGCCTGCCGGAGCATAAGCCGGCACGGGGTCTTGCCGGGAATCATTAAGTTGAACGGCATCCGGTTTGCGCAGAGCGGAGGCATCACTCTGATTCACTTTCTCAGCGGCCACCTCTACTGCATCCTCCAGAGCAAAGATCTGAGTAAACATGCGCAGCGCTTCATCACCGTGCTTGGAACCTGCCATTTCCTTAATCCGGTTAATTGGATCTGTGGTCATTTGATTCACGATGCTTTTCGTCAGACGACGGATCACTTTGCGCTGATGTTCGTCCAGTTCAGGCAATTTATTAAATAGACTATCCATCGTTTCTTCATGAATGGAAGCACCTTTCTCCTGCAAGGCACGAATCACAGGACGAACGCCCAACGTTTTGAGCCAGTGATAATAATCTTCCATCTCCAATTCAATCATTCCCTCGATTTTGGCAGCTTCCACCTTACGCATCTCCAGATTGCTCTCCACGATTCCTTCCAAATCATCAATATCATAAAGGAATACATTGGATAACTCGCCGATCGCCGGATCAATATCCCGCGGAACAGCAATATCAATCAGAAACAGCGGACGCGCTTGACGACGCTTCATGCTCTCTCGAACAACAGTGGCATCCAGTACATATCTTTCGGCCCCCGTCGAACTGATGACAATATCAACCTCGTTCAGTCTCGCCAATGCCTGCTCCATCGTGCAAGGGGTTCCCCGAAACTTCGCTGCCAGTTCCTCAGCTCGCGCCAGTGTGCGATTCGCCACAATGACTTCGGAAGCTCCGTTGGTGTACAGATGTTTTACGGTAAGTTCACTCATTTTGCCGGCACCCAGAATCAGCACCTTTTTATCCGTAAACATACCAAAGATACGCTTGCCCAGTTCTACAGCAGCATAACTTACAGATACCGCACTCTCTCCGATTGAAGTCTCTGAATGCGCGCGTTTGCCCAATGTAACAGCCTGTTTGAACAGCATGTTAAACCAGGTCCCCGTAACTTTCTCTTCTTGGGCTTTGAAAAAAGCCTGTTTCACCTGTCCAAGAATCTGAGTCTCGCCAATAACCATTGAGTCCAGCCCACAGATGACACGGAACAAATGGCGCATGGCTTGATCATCTTCATATATATATAAGTGTTGCGTGAATTCTTCCCGTGGAACATTAAACCATTGTTCCATGAATGTCCGAATAAAATAACCACACATGTGAAGACGGTCTACCACAACATACAACTCGGTACGGTTACATGTGGCTACGATTACACCTTCCAATACACTCTTGGTCAGCTTGAGCTGCTGCAGCGCTTCAGACAAATCCTTTTCTGCAAATGTGAATCGTTCCCTAACCTCTACAGGCGCCGTGCGATAGTTCAAACCAACGACAACGATGTGCATTGCAAGTTCACCTGCCTAATAAATTTCCAATCAAAGTGTTTTCTACATATGTTCATCCATTTATGATTGACATGGTTAATTATATCACACATCCATACATTGACCGGGCTATTTTTATGAAATGTTTATGAAATCCCCATGTAAATCATCCTATGCATTGTCATTTATTGTAGTGTCTCACCAATCTTCACCGTTATACGTTAAACCCTTGTTTTAAAGATAAAGATTCATGAAAATTTCATATAAAACAAATAGCCATGGAAGGCCCCATGACTATTCAGGTTTGGGATGATTTTTGGACCATCCCAAGATATCTAAACATTATTCATGCTGTCGTAATTCAATCATGTATTCCATACTTCAGGTTAATAGGCTTCAAGCTCAAACAGCCGTTTCTGGTTACGAGCAAGCTTTTCATCAATCTGTTGGATTTGTTCAGGAGTAGAAGCACCCCTTCTTGTATCGAGTAATAAATCAGTCTCGACGTAAATCCGGTTTATCTCGCGTTCAACATCCCGAGCATGGAATACATGCTGCAATTCAAGCAATGTATTTTTGTATTCGTAGATGACTCGGATATTCTCACCGGTCTGCTCCACGATTTTACGGACAACGCCTTGAGCATAAACATACGTCATGGTGAACTCTTCATAAATACGATGGATAACGCCGTCACCCTTAAAGTTCATAAAGAGCTTCCGAACTACGTTCGTCAGATGATGGTTTACCAGGCGGCAAGATAACTCACAGATGTAAAACCCTTCCATACGGTCAAATGGGAAATGAACTTGTTCTCCACTCACATCTTCTAACACAATCTCCTGACAGCCATTCTCCATCACCTTCACACGTTGATGAATCCGGCCATCGTCTGTCATGCGCAAAAACTGATGCATCTGGGGTTCTGACAATTTCAAAGTGGCTTTAACATACTCTGTGGCTAATCGCTGAGCCATAAAAATCTCCTCAATTCTTTCCCGATTATTTTGTCTTCCTGCACATGTGCAGTGATCTCAAAATTGTTCAGGCCGGCAATACCGGTTCTTGGATACGATTGGCACATATGCACCTATGCTCATTATACACTACCGCATAGCTATTTCGCTCCAAAAGAAAACAATGATATTTCACCGAAAACCCATGAAATATGGATTAATTCTTGATCTTATCAAACATAACCCCAAGTTGCTCACTTTCCTAAATAAAATGGCACAATCCCTGGTTATTTGTTCATTTCGTGGTCTTCGTGACTTTCTTCAGCTTGTGGCTCATCTTCGTCTGTAGCCTGACCGATTCCAGCATAACGGGTGATGATCTCCCATAATTCTTCTTTCCCCAAACCTTCTTCCGATGAAAACGGTACAAACAGATCACCTGAACGAAGATCCAGCCCTTGCTTGATGATTTTGATATGTTTTGGTCGACGTGTTTTGGGAATCTTGTCCAGTTTGGTTGCTACTACAACGAGAGGAAGCCCATGATGACGCAGCCACTCATTCATCATCTTGTCATCCTTGGATGGTTCGTGTCTGATATCCACCATCTGCATAACGAGCTTCAATTCCTTGCGCTGCAATAGGTACTTCTCCATCATCTTACCCCAGGCAAAACGCTGCTCTTTCGATACCTTGGCATAGCCATAACCCGGGAAATCCACAAAATAGAGATCCTGATTGATTTTATAATAGTTCAGTTGCTGTGTCTTACCAGGGGTGGAACTTGTCCGTGCCAAGTTTTTGCGATTAATCAAACGGTTGATCAAAGATGATTTCCCTACATTGGATCGTCCCGCCAAGGCAATCTCGGGCAGGCCGTCCTCGGGGTATTGTTCAGGCCGAACGGCGCTGATAATAAATTCGGATTGATTTACTTTCATAATGTATCTGTCCTCTCTTGAACACCTGTGCTCTTACTTATAGCTGCTGTTGGTATTATGCCATGGATTGTTCTATCATACCAAAAAAACCGTTCCAGCGGACGCCAAAGCTTCCGCAGAACGGTTTACTCTTCATACGATCCCTCGTTTAACGGGCTACAGATGCATTCCTGCCTGTTCTACAAGCGCATGTTGCAGCACCTGATCCATATGGGCTACAGGGACAAATTCCACATCTTCCTTGATGCTGTCCGGAATATCTCGCAGGTCCCGTTCGTTATCCTTGGGCAATAATATTTTTTTGTAACCGGCGCGGTGGGCTGCCAGTGATTTTTCCTTCAGTCCGCCAATCGGCAACACGCGGCCACGCAGCGTTATTTCGCCAGTCATGGCAATGTCTTTGGAGACATGTTTGTTCGTCAAAGCAGAGATTAACGCTGTCGCCATCGTAATCCCGGCAGATGGTCCATCTTTTGGAATGGCTCCTTCCGGAACGTGAATATGGATATCGTTTTTCTCGTGGAAGTCAGACGGAATGCCAAGCTGTGCAGCTTTGGAGCGGGTGTAGCTGAATGCCGCCTGAGCCGATTCCTTCATGACATCGCCCAGTTTACCTGTCAGCGTCAGCTTGCCTGTTCCAGGCACAACGGTAACCTCGATCACAAGGGTATCTCCACCCACTTCAGTCCACGCCAGTCCCGTCACAGTACCAATCTGATCTTCCAGTTCAGCCATACCATAGCGGAATTTACCAGGACCAAGGTAATCCTTCACTTCATCCGGTGTAATGTTAATCTGACCTTCCGTACCGGACACGATATTTTTGGCCGCTTTCCGGCACAACGAAGCCATCTGTTGTTCCAGATTCCGTACGCCGGACTCTCGTGTATATTCACGAATGACACGCAGCAAGCTGTCATCCCCGATATTGAGCTGATCTTCTTCCAGGCCATGGTCCTGTTTCTGTTTCGGCAGCAAATAGTTTTTGGCAATTTGCAGCTTCTCCAGTTCGGTATACCCCGGAATATTGAGCATCTCCATCCGGTCCAGAAGTGGACGTGGAATGTTATGCACGGTGTTGGCCGTTGTAATAAACATAACGTTAGATAAGTCAAACGGCAATTCTACAAAATGGTCACTGAACGTGTTGTTCTGTTCAGGATCAAGTACTTCAAGCAACGCTGCGGAAGGGTCTCCACGGAAGTCTGAAGCCATTTTATCGATCTCGTCCAGCAGGAACACCGGATTGAGTGAACCCGCCGTTTTCATACCCTGAATGATACGGCCTGGCATTGCACCCACATAGGTACGACGATGACCGCGAATTTCGGCTTCATCCCTTACACCGCCAAGCGATATTCTGACGAATTCGCGTCCAAGCGATCTGGCGATGGAGCGGGCAAGCGATGTTTTGCCGACCCCTGGAGGTCCAACCAGACAGAGGATCGGTCCTTTAAGCTTTTTCACCAGCTTCTGAACAGCCAGATATTCAAGCACACGCTCTTTCGGTTTTTCCAAACCGTAGTGATCTGCATTTAGCACATCTTCAGCCTTTTGGATATCCAGATCATCGTCTGTCATCTGCGTCCAAGGCAGTCCCAGCAGCCAATCCACATAGTTGCGAATTACGCCGCCTTCAGCAGAACTGGATGGCATTTTCTCCAGTCGATCAATTTCTTTCTCAACCTTTTCCTTCACCTTGTCCGGCAAGCCAAGGGCCTCCATCTGATTGCGGAGTTCCTCCACCTCGCCGGCACGGCCCTCTTTCTCACCCAGCTCTTTCTGAATTGCCTTCATCTGCTCACGCAGATAGTATTCTTTCTGGGTTTTTTCCATTTGTTTCTTCACGCGCTGGCTGATTTTGCGTTCAAGCTCCAGTACTTCCCGCTCATTGTTCAGGATGTCCAGCAGCTTCTCCAACCGTTCACGGACGTCGATGGTCTCCAAAATCTCCTGTTTGTCCTTAATCTTCAAGGACAGGTGACTGGTGATAACATCGGCCAAGCGACCTGGTTCTTCGATATCTGACACGGCTGCAAGTGTCTCGGGTGTAACTTTTTTGGACAGATTAATATAATTTTCGAACTGGTTCAGAACTGTACGCATCAGTGCATCTGTTTCCGGATGACTGTTCTCCTCTTCAGGAAGCTCTTGAGCCAGAACCTCATAGTATTCCTCGTTGTCCGTATATTCAATGATTTCAGCCCGTTCCAAGCCTTCCACAAGTACACGAATCGTTCCGTTTGGAAGCTTCAGCATCTGTCTGACCTTGGCAACGGTTCCGATTCTGAAAATGTCATCTTGTGTTGGTTCTTCAATATTTACCTCGGCTTGGGAACATAGGAGAATCAAATGTTCTTCTACCATCGCTTTTTCTAAAGCCTTGACCGATTTCTCCCGGCCCACATCGAGATGCAGTACCATACTCGGGTAGACGAGAAGTCCTCTTAAAGGCAGTAAAGGAAAACGACGACCTTTCGTTTTGCTCGGTCCCATCGCTTTCGCACCTCCAATGGCTCTCAGGTTGTAGTCATTCATTATTCTATCAAATGTTCACATAAAAAACCAATGAGAGGAAAGGCTTAGCAGCTTCCCGAATCTGTAACCTGTCTTGGACGGGGCAGGTCAGCACGCAAATAGGATGCGGTTGCTGGCGGGAAAACCTCCGGTCCAGGTATCGCCGTCTCCTCCGCAAGGTTGATTTGTTTGGCTTGCTCCTCATTAGGTACCCAGTCAAATACTTCCCGGAACACATCTTCAACGGTATCGACCGGAACAACACGTAAACCATCCAGATTTTCAAAGATAGACTGCCAGTTCTCTGCCGGAATAATGACTGTTTTAGCACCCGCCTGGAATGCAGCCTCTACCTTAGCTAATACACCACCGATCGGTTTTACCCTGCCATGAATACTGATCTCCCCAGTCATCGCCGTCTCATGATCAATGGGACGCCTCTGGATCGCAGATGTAATGGCTGTAGCCATCGCAATACCCGCAGACGGACCATCAATTGGTGTTCCACCTGGGAAGTTAATGTGTAAATCATAGTCGTTAGGGCGAATGCCCATGGCTTTTAATACGGTTAACACATTTTCAACCGAGCCTTTAGCCATGCTTTTTCTCCGGAGCGTACGTGAACCGCCTCCAATCTCTTCTTCATCCACAACCCCCGTAATGTTGATTCGCCCCTGATCTTTAAGAGCCGGAACAGCAGATACTTCGATCTCCAGAATGGTGCCCATATTGGGGCCATATACGGCCAAGCCGTTTACAAAACCAATCTGCGGCCGCTGAGGCACCTTGCGGTCTGGACGAGGTTGAATTTGACTACTGCCAGCCACCCACTCCACATCCGATGCCTGCAGCGTTTCACGTTTTTCAGTCAAGGCCAGCCCAGCAGCGAGCTGAATAATATTGACCGCTTCACGGCCATTGGTTGCATACCGCTTGACCACATCAACTGCTTCTGGACATGGACTGAAACCGATTTTCTGCACGGCATCTTCTGCAATTTGCCCGATCTCTTCGGGCAGCAATGGACGGAAATAGACCTCCATGCAGCGAGACCGCAAGGCTGGAGGCAGTTCATGGGGCGAACGAGTTGTTGCACCAACCAGACGAAAATCGGCTGGCAGACCATTTTGAAAAATATCGTGGATATAAGCAGGAGTATGCGTGTCTTCCGAGTTATAGTACGCACTTTCCAAAAAGACCTTGCGGTCCTCCAATACTTTCAGCAATTTATTCATCTGGATGGAATGCAGTTCACCGATTTCATCAATAAAGAGCATCCCCCCGTGTGCTTTTGTAACCGCACCAGGTTTGGGCTGAGGAATGCCTGCTACACCCATCGCTCCAGCTCCCTGATAGATCGGATCATGCACTGAACCAATCAAAGGATCTGCAATACCCCGTTCATCAAAACGCGCCGTCGTGGCATCGAGTTCCGTGAATTTGGCATCGGCCTTAAAGGGAGATGACGGATTCTTTTTGGCTTCTTCCAAAACCACCCTTGCAGCAGCTGTTTTCCCTACTCCTGGGGGTCCATATATAATGACGTGCTGTGGGTTAGCACTGCACAACGCGGCTTTAAGGGCACGGAGTCCATCTTTTTGCCCCACAATGTCATTAATGGTTGCTGGACGTGTCTTCTCAGCCAGAGGCTTGGTGAGTGAAATGGAGCGCAACTTCCGCAGCTTTTCCAGTTCCTTGCGGGATTCACGTTCTACCGCACTGCGATTTGTTTTCTGGCCACGAAGCAAATTCCAGAAATACAAACCGATCACCACACCAAAAAATAACTGGATCATCATGATGATCATACCAAAATCACCCATGTCTCAATTCCCTCCTGTTCTGTCCCATTCTCATATGAGATCATGCTAATACTTGGTAGTATAGCCTTTTCACTGAGACGTAAACGGGTGGTCGGGAAATTGTATGTTTAAGAGCAAAAAAACAGCCCGTCATTGCTGACGGACTGTTCACAAAACGATATATAAATGAATCAGTGCGAGCGGCCAGGAATAACTCCTGTCGTTTCATAAGACTCCACGATTTTGTCGATCTCTTTTTTCAATTCTTCAACCATGATTTCTTCCGGCACTTTACGGATCATTTTACCATGACGGAACAACAAGCCTTCTCCGCGTGCACCGGCAATACCGATATCCGCTTCCTTCGCTTCCCCTGGACCGTTAACAGCACAACCCAGCACGGATACTTTGATCGGCACCTTAAGCTTGGAGATATACTCTTCCACTTCATTTGCAATGGAGAACAGATCGATATCCAAACGGCCACAGGTAGGACAAGAAATCAGTGTAGCTGCATTGGAAATCAGACCAAAGGTTTTGAGCAGGTCACGCGCTACCTTGATCTCTTCAACCGGATCCGCACTAAGCGATATCCGCATTGTGGAACCAATACCCATGGATAACAAGGCACCCATACCGGCTGAACTTTTGATTGTGCCAGAGAACAACGTACCCGCTTCGGTAATGCCCAAATGCAAAGGATATTGAATGATTTGAGCAGCTTTGGTATACGCTTCAATGGCCATCGGTACATCCGATGCTTTGAGAGACACGATAATATCGTGGAAATCCAGCTCTTCCAAAATACCAATGTGATAAAGTGCACTTTCTACCATAGCATCTGCCGTTGGATAGCCATACTTTTCGAGCAAATGATTTTCCAAAGAACCTGCGTTTACCCCGATCCGAATCGGAATACCTTTTTCTTTACAAGCTTTGACGACTTCTTCTACTTTGGCACGTTTACCGATATTGCCGGGATTAATCCGTACTTTATCGATGCCGTTCTCAATCGCAAGAAGAGCCAGCTTATAATTAAAATGGATATCCGCTACAAGCGGAATATTGATCCGTTTCTTGATTTCCTTGATGGCTGCGGCAGCTTCCTCATTATTCACCGTTACACGCACCACTTGACAACCCGCTTCTTCCAAACGCAAAATCTCTGCCACGGTTGCCTCAACGTCTGCCGTTTTTGTTGTACACATGCTCTGGATGATGACCTCGTTGCTGCCACCAATCGTTAAGTTCCCCACTTTTACGGGTCGTGTATCTTGTCTTAAAAACATGAGTGATTTCTCTCCCCACAACGTCAAAGCTCCACCCTGACAGAGACATGAATTCGCCTTCTGCCAGGAGTGGAGAACTGACAAGTCTATATTTCAGTGTTGAAACGGAATATTCGCCTTTAGTTAGGCACTTTCTTCCTGCTTGTCGTCCTTGGATTGGCTCAGTTCAGGCACGACTCTCTTCTCAACGACCTCTTCGGTAATGACACAGTTCGTAACATCATCACGGGAAGGCACTTCGTACATAATCTCAAGCATAATGCCCTCGATAATTGCGCGCAGTCCACGTGCACCCGTGTTACGTTTAATGGCTTCCTTCGCAATCGCAAGCAATGCTCCTGGTTCAAACACCAGATTCACATTATCCAGCTCAAGCAATTTTTGGTATTGTTTCGTAAGCGCATTTTTTGGCTCGGAAAGAATCCGTACCAATGTGTCTTCATCCAGCGGTTCCAAAGTGGAGATGACTGGCAAACGGCCTACAAACTCCGGAATCAGACCGAATTTCAGCAAGTCTTCCGGCAATACCATACCCAGATATTCACCTGGTTTAAGATCTTTTTGTTCCGCAACGGTGTTAAAGCCGATGACTTTTTTACCGATCCGGCGTTTGATCATTTGTTCCAGACCATCGAAGGCACCGCCGCAAATGAACAGGATGTTAGTGGTATCAATTTGGATGAATTCCTGATGAGGATGCTTACGTCCACCTTGTGGTGGTACAGAAGCTACAGTTCCTTCCAGAATTTTCAGAAGCGCCTGTTGAACACCTTCACCCGATACATCACGTGTAATGGATGGGTTCTCGGATTTACGCGCTACTTTATCAATTTCATCAATATAAATAATGCCGCGCTCTGCTTTTTCAACATCATAATCAGCAGCTTGAATCAGCTTGAGCAGAATATTCTCTACATCTTCGCCGACATAACCAGCTTCTGTCAATGAAGTCGCATCAGCAATAGCAAAAGGAACATTAAGGATTTTGGCCATCGTTTGCGCAAGCAACGTTTTACCAGAACCCGTAGGTCCTAACAGCAAAATGTTACTTTTTTGCAATTCAACATCCTCAATCTTGCTTTGCGTGTTGATCCGTTTATAGTGGTTATAAACCGCTACAGACAAAGATTTCTTCGCCTGATCCTGTCCAATGACATACTGGTCAAGAATATCGCGGATTTCTTTCGGTTTTGGAATATCTTTGAGGTCCAGTTCTTCGTCATGACCAAGCTCTTCCTCTACGATTTCAGTGCACAGTTCGATACATTCATCGCAAATGTAAACGCCTGGTCCAGCGACCAGCTTGCGCACCTGTTCCTGAGATTTACCGCAAAAAGAGCATTTCAATTGCCCTTTCTCATCGTTAAATTTAAACATGAAACCACCCCTTTAGGAATTGATCGGTCTGCTGAGCACCTGGTCAATAATGCCGTACGTTTTGGCTTCCTCAGCACTCATAAAGAAGTCACGGTCTGTGTCCCGCTCGATTTTCTCAAGAGGTTGACCTGTACGATCGACGTATATTTGATTCAGTTTCTGACGTGTTTTAATAATCCATTCGGCGTGAATTTTGATATCCGCAGCCTGTCCTTGAACGCCGCCAAGCGGCTGATGAATCATCACTTCGCTGTTCGTCAGCGCATATCGTTTGCCAGGAGCACCGGCTGTCAGCAATAACGAGCCCATGCTTGCTGCCATACCTACGCAAATGGTCGATACATCCGGCTTGATATATTGCATCGTATCGTATATACCCATCCCTGCGGTGACAGAACCACCAGGTGAATTAATGTACAAGCTGATATCTTTCTCAGGATCATCGGCTGCCAAAAACAAAAGCTGCGCTATGACAAGATTGGCTACATCGTCATCAATCGCACTGGTTAAAAAGATAATGCGATCCTTCAGCAAACGCGAATATATATCGTAAGACCGCTCGCCTCGATTGGTTTGTTCAACAACCATTGGCACCAGACTCATGAGACCAACCTCTTTTCTACATGTAATTAGACATAGGCTACCTGTAAAGCAAACCCAAATTCATTCTAACACGTTCCTGTGACAATGTCATTTTTCACAAGTGGTGTCAAGACGGAGCGATTTACTTTTTTGCCTGATCATATTTAACCATGTTTTCTATGTATGTGCAAATCGGAGCAATCCTATGCCGTTTACCCTTATTTTATTTGAAGGAGAACCATAGGACGTTGGAGATGCAAACAATATTGCAACAAATCCATCCATATTATTACTGATTCACCTATAAAATGGATGCCACAATTTAAAAATAAGGCACGCAATGATTCACGTGCCTTATCGTTTATTCAGCTGTTCATTACATAACAGCTTGTCTTATTTTTCGTCAGCTTCTGCAGCAACTTCTTCAGCTGGAGCTTCAACAGCTTCAACGACTTTGCTGTTCTCAACGAGAACATCGATCGTTTTACGCAGTTTCACTTCATCACGAAGGCTGTCCAGGGAACCATTACCCTCGAGAATGCCACGAATCTCTTCAGCAGGACGCTTGTAAGACTCAGCCATTTTTTCGAGTTCTTGGTTAACTTCTTCGTCAGACACTTCAATGTTTTCCGCTTTACCAACTGCTTCAAGAACCAGATTGTTGCGAACACGTTTGGAAGCATCTTCCTGCATTTGTCCTCTCAGGTCAGCTTGTGTTTGACCGGAGAAGCTCAGGAACATTTCCAGGTTCATACCTTGGTTGCGCAGACGGTTGTCGAAATCACGCATCATGTTTTGTACTTCGCTGTCAACCATTGCAGAAGGAATGTCCACTTCAGCATTTTCAGCCACTTTTTCTACAACAGCATTTTCTTGAGCTGCTTTGGCTTCGTCTGCTTTGCGGGATTCCAATTGTTTTTTCAGATCAGCTTTGTACTCTTCAAGTGTATCGAATTCACTAACATCTTTAGCAAACTCGTCATCCAATTCAGGAAGTTGTTTACGTTTGATTTCATGCACTTTCACTTTGAATACCGCTTGTTTGCCAGCCAGTTCAGCTGCATGGTAGCTCTCTGGGAAAGTCACTTCAACGTCTTTGAAGTCGCCAGTGGACAGACCCACAACTTGCTCTTCAAATCCTGGGATGAACGTGTTGGAACCAAGTTCCAAGGAATAACGCTCAGCTTTTCCGCCTTCGAACGGTACACCATCAACGGAACCGTCAAAGTCGATTACAGCAACATCGCCGTTTTGTGCAGCGCCTTCGTCGATTACAACGAGTTCTGCGTGACGTTGTTGAAGACGCTCGAGCTCTTCAGTCACTTCTACATCCGTTACTTCATGTTTGGCTACAGCAACTTCAACGCCTTTGTAGTCACCCAGTGTAACTTCAGGTTTAACGGTTACTTTCGCTTTGAACTTGAATACTTGTCCTTTAGCGAATTGTTCGATATCTACATCAGGACGATCAACCGGGAAGATATCCGTTTGGTCGATTGCTTCTGTGTAAGCTTCAGGAAGCAAAATGTCGATTGCTTCTTGATACAAGCTTTCCACACCAAAACGAGCTTCGAAGATTGGACGTGGAACTTTACCTTTACGGAATCCAGGTACGTTTGCTTGTTTAACTACTTTATTAAAAGCTTTGTCGAGTGCTGCAGTTACACGATCTGCACCCACTTCAACCTCAAGAACCCCAAGGTTCTTCTCTATCTTTTCCCAAGTTGCTTTCATTGTATACTTTCCCCTCCAAAATTCACATGTTCACGTAGGCAATCACGTACAAAATAACCATTTTAGTATAAACAAGATTAGATTCTTTTTCAAGGGGAATCCCTTGATACGGTTTGAGGAAAACGTTTCCGGCCCCTACTGGCCATCCAAACCGGCAGAAACAAACTGCTTCATCGATCGATATGCCTGCTCCAGACGAAAGCGCATCGCCCCAGTCACAGCATACATTGAGCGAGTATCTTCCTCGTCATGCGAACCGCCCAGACTATCTGCAACGGTCATATGTAGAGCGGCTGCCCATATATCTGTCATGGAATCATTTTCTTCCAGCATGGACATATAATCACGGGTTCCATATACGGCCATGACATATTGAATCCACAGTTCTTGTGCAAAATAAAAGAGTGTAGGTTCATGAACCTCCGTCTGATCTGCTACCCTTTCAAGAATCTGAACAATCTGAAGCGGGAAGTCCTCAGGTCTTAGTGGTACGGTATCAATCTCCACTTCAACCGGCTCTTCCCCACGAGTGAACGCAATAACGCCTTGGACACCTCGGCGGCGTAATGTCTGAAGCACACGGAATTGAAGCAAAGGATGCAGTGTCTTGTCCTTGAGCCAACCGGTAAGCGAATCATCAATTTCTGGCCGATCAAGATACGCAAGCTGCTCCAGCGCCAGCATCGTTTGTTCGGATAAAGGTTCTTCCATCACGGTACGAAGCATTTTCTCGGCATAACCATCGTCTTGCTCAAGCTTGGACCGGGCATGTTGGCGCGCCATGTCCTCTTCACTGATATCCTCTTCTTCACCCTCTTCACGAATCACTGGTGAATCTTCCCCGTAATGAGGGAAAGCCGCTTGAAGCCATTCGAGCAACGCTCGCCATTCGTCATAATGCCGTTCTTCCTGACCTTGGCATTGCAGTAAAAAGCGAAGCAGATCCATCGCTTCACCGTATCGTTCATTTTCTAGCATAACCGTCAATTGAATCTGGTAATAGTCCAGCGTCTTAGGAAACAGCACGATATTGTTGCTGTGCTCGGCTTCCGGGGTCGTGGATTCCTTAATAGGAGCACCTCCTCTGTATCCTGAATCTCCAGTCGCAATCAACCATAAGTAGATGTATATTAAACGAAAGTCGATCTATTTTTTGAGTTCTTCTGATATTCTAACATAACCTTAATTATAATGAAAAAAACGTTGCTGCCGCCAAATATCATATATGAAAATTAGTTTAAAATAAAACGTTTGATATTCATCATTATTTGTGATAAAATCATTTTTGCTTGAAAATTTCATGTCTCAGTAGCTCAGCAGGATAGAGCAACGGCCTTCTAAGCCGTCGGTCGGGGGTTCGAATCCCTCCTGGGACGTATTAAAGAAAGCTTCCTTCGGGAAGCCTTTTTTGCGTTCAGGGGATGAGAACCCCATGGTTCGTCGGAGCATAAGCTTCGGGAGCATTACTTCGCAGTCTCGACTGTAAGGAGAGTATCCCTCCTGGGACGTATTAAAAAAAGCTTCCTTCGGGAAGCTTTTTTTGCGTTCAGGGGATGATCGGATACGTTCATTGTCTGATGTTGACACGGGATGTTATGCTTGTTTGTGTATATGTATGTATCAATGTATACATATTAGACAAATAAACTATAGGAGATTTACCATGCCCTCATCTTTACATCAAAACTCGCCTGACCGCTCTACGGTTGATAATTCATCGCCGGCATCCATGAAACTTGGACTCTTGCTGGCAGGTATTATTGTTATCGCAGCGACAATGCGCTCACCGATCACGGCAGCAGGTCCAATTGTGGAGCTGATCCGTACAGATACAGGAATAAGTCATACATTAGCAGGCTTACTGACCTCTCTTCCATTGCTTGCCTTCGCGGCAATCTCTCCGTTCGCCCCACAATTGGCTCGAAGATTCGGACTAGAGACCGCCCTGTTAACTGCCATAATCCTGGTAACCATAGGCGTTGCCCTCCGGTTTATGCCCTCTGTTCCCGTTCTCTTCGTCGGAACAGCAATCCTTGGATGCGGCATCGCTCTGAGCAACGTACTTCTGCCCAGTCTGATCAAACGGGATTTCCCATTGCGAGTGGGACTCGTTACCGGCCTATATTCCGTGTCCATGAACATATGGGGCGCTATCGCCTCAGGAATCAGTGTTCCAGCCGCAGGCCTGACCGCCATGGGATGGCACGCCTCACTGGGCATGTGGGCTGTACTGTCCATTCTGGCCCTGATTCTCTGGCTGCCTCACGTCCGTTCTGGCCGACGCGGGGAAGTTTATGTTGCTTCGAGAACCGAAGCGAAGCCGGTTCGTCTGATGACATCTTCCTTAGCTTGGTATGTCACACTATTCATGGGGCTGCAATCTTTAATTTTTTACACTACAATTACTTGGCTGCCCGAGGTTCTATCTGATCAGGGTTTCAGTTCATCTTCAGCAGGTTGGATGCTATCCCTGATGCAAATGGTTAGTGTTCCGGTAACGTTCATCGTTCCCATT
The DNA here is from genome assembly GCF_045040695.1 of Paenibacillus sp. FSL K6-0108. Lineage (NCBI taxonomy): Bacteria > Bacillati > Bacillota > Bacilli > Caryophanales > Paenibacillaceae > Paenibacillus > Paenibacillus sp. FSL K6-0108. The sequence goes on from NZ_CP150288.1 coordinate 6,087,245, forward strand.
TTGGCTGGGCGAATGAAAGATCAACGTGGGCTGACAGCAATCACCTGCTCATGCCTGATCATGGGATACGCGTTCCTATTAAGCGGTATATCCTCTCTCGTAACCGTCGGTGTTGCTTTGGCCGGCGTTGGAGCCGGGGCTTCGTTCGGACTTGTAACCATGTTTTTTGTACTGCGCACGTCGGATGCAAGACAGGCTGCAGGGCTTTCAGGTATGGCTCAATCCTTTGGGTACATGCTGGCAGCCGTGGGACCTTTGCTGTTCGGCTTGCTTCATGATTGGACAAAAGGATGGACGATCCCACTACTGGTACAGGTGCTCCTTGCAGTAGTTTTACTGATTGCAGGAATCAAGGCCAGCAAGAATCGAGTGATCGGTTAGTTTCAAAACCAACTATTCCCTACATGAAAAATAACAAAATTAAACGGCCTCCATCCGCGAAACCGAGATGGAGGCCGTTTATGCAAATACCCATTCCTTCAATTATTCCGTGCAGAAGAACTTACTTCACCTTAACTGTGATCTTGTCTGTGCTGGTGACACCAGCTGCGTTGAGTAACTCAGCCCGGTACGTATACGTGCCCGAAGTGCGCCCAGTCAGCGAAGTGACAGCGCTTTGCGCATTAGGCGTAACCGCATTGAGTACTTGGGTGTCGATCAACTTATCATTTTCGTAGAGGCGGTACTCCGTAGCATTAGTTCCCCACCACAGGTTCATAGTAACCTTATAATTGCCGTCGCCATCCCAGTTATCCTGAGAGAGAACTGCCTTGCCTGGCGAAGCATTGGTAACCCGGACTGTCAACGTCTGACTACGCGTAGTCCCCTTGTCATTCGTTAACTCGGCTACGTACGTATAAGTGCCATTGGTTTTACCTGTGATCTTCGTTTGCGCAAATTGTGCCAAAGGTGCGTTGTATGTCAGCTTCTGCGTGTCGATCAGAACCCCGTCCTCATAAAGCTTGTAGCTGGTGGCATTCTCACCCCACCACAGGTTCATGGATACGGTATATGATCCTTCAAGAAGGCCATTAACACCCCCGTTATTGTGAGACAACACAGGTGTTCCAGGTGCTTTGACAGCTGGAGTTTCCGGCTCAGTCTCTTTGGATTTCAAACTTAGCGCCGTAGTGGCCTTACCTGAAAGTCCCTGTTGGTCTTTAACCGTAAGTTCAAGGTCATATTCACCCGCTTGGATGCTCTCCAAAGGAAGACTGAAGCTGCCATCAGGCTGTACTTCAAAGTTACCCTCCTTGTAATTCAAACCATCCTCTTTTTTCACGACATATGTTGCTTCCAAAGAAGCCGCCGGATCAAACTCAATGTTCCAGCCATCTCTAAGTGCTGGAGCGACACGGAAATACAAATCCTCTACGCTACCGTTAATAACAACAGCTTCATCTTGCTTAAATTCCAACTTTTCTGGTGCTGTGACACTCGGACCTTCTTTTTTCACCAAAAATGGAGAAGTATCTTCCTTATAGGTTTTGCCATCAACACCGATTGTAGTAATGTCAACCGTGTAAAGACCATCTGGAATCGTCGTTACCTCATCGGTAGTATAATCTGCATACTGTCCATCCCAAGCCAGATTATATCTTGTGTTGGCAGCAAAATTGTAGTAGTTGCCAAAAATAGATCCAATATATCCATCTCCATAATAGCCCCCATCCGGGTTAAGGCCATCGAAGATCTCAATCAGAGCAAAATTCATGGGATTGTAGAATTCCATAGCTACATTAAGAGTATCCAGTGTACCATCAGACTTCAATGGATAATGGAACGGGTTCTTCTCTGTCCCTTTTACGGTCTCAATGTATTTAACGCCTGCCAGTGTAAGGTTGAAATGAGCGACATATGGCACAGTAAATGTGTCCGTTCCATTAGAAAACTGGAGGTATCCCTGCGCTTCTGTTGAAGCAGTTACCCCTTTTGGAACTGTAATGGTAACCTGCAGCTCTTCCTCACCATTCAGTGTAAAAGAGTTCTTGTCCACCGCTACCGATACGCCAGGTACCGTACGTGTTGGATTTACGTTTACTGTATAATTTCCACCGTTGCCATTCAGCGACTCCACTTTGATCGTTTTGCTGGCGGTTTTTTCGTCCGTGCTCAGGAAATTCCCAAAATTGACGCTACCTGTAACATTAGGTTTCTCGACAGTCACGCCATTCTCTGTGTATTTCGTTACATCCAATACTTTAACAAATGCAGCAGGATCAATTGTGTTCACTGCTTGAATACGTCCTGCACCTTGATCAAACACATCATATTTGGTCGTGTCAAGCACTTTACCATTGTTCATGAGTGCAACTTTAATATCAAAAGGTGTCCAGTCACTGTGCTTCTCAATCAACAGGGCAACCAGTCCAGCAACATGAGGTGTGGCCATGCTTGTACCTGATTTACGATCATAAGCCTGTGAATAATCCGCTTCTGGTTCGTCCTTGCCATAGGCAGGAACAGTAGACAAGATGCTGGTACCCGGTGCAACCACATCCGGTTTGATATCCAGCGTTACCTTGGCTGGTCCGCGGGAACTGGATGGATTCATTTCATCGCCAGCCGTCTGACCTTTAATGAATTCACTAAAGCTCACTTCAACATTTTGATCGGCGTCCAGCTCTGCTTTGATACTTTCTCCATCTTCCTTCGACATGCTCAAGGTTGGAATGAGTTCAAAATTATCTCCCAAACTCACTCCAATCGGACCTGGAATATTGTTATATACGATAACAGCCACTGCACCCGCAGCTTTCGCATTGGCTACTTTCTCCACAAATGCCAGTTCACCACGCTGTACAAAAGCCACTTTGCCTGTAAAATCCTTGCCTTCAAAATCCGTTGGTTTACCCAAGCCTGCGAATACGAGCTCATATTGACCCGTCAAAATAGATTCCGGATCTGCTGAGAGGTTCCAGCCCATCACATCCAGGCGATACACCGATTCGGTAACAGCCAGTGGATTTGGCTCCGTTTCAGTTGGAGCAACAGCAGGCTCTTCCTGATCAGGTGCAACCTCTGGAGATGTTTCGATTGGCGCAGAAGGCGAGGCTGGTTGAGCACTCTCTTCGGATTGGCTGTCTTCCACATCCATAACTGCAGTATTGGTAGACACTGACTCAGACAAAGCAGCTTCATTGGTTGATGCTGCTTCTTCACCTGTCGCACTTACCTCGGAAGCTGATACAGATGAATCATCATCCGGTGTGGTTGATGGTTCACCTTGAGCCGGAACTTCAGGAGTATCGGTTCCCGGTGCTGTTCCCAGTTCAGGAGATGGATCAACTTCTGGGACAGGCTGTTCTTCAGGAGGCGTACCTTGACCTTGCCCACCAATCCAGAAATGAGTGTTGGCTGTAATGGTTTGGCTAGGCCCTGTGGAGTTACCTACAGTGATTGCCATAGCCGATGCTCCTGGAGAACCCAATGTATAACGATTCGGGCCATCATTACCACTTGCCACAACTGCAGTCACGCCAGAAAGCATGGCATTATTAAGTGCAACTGAAGTGATATAGCTAGGATCATTGGCAGCGTTACCCAACGATAGATTGATTACGTCCATGCCATCGGCAACGGAACGGTCAATTCCACCAAGCACCCATGAAGTTTGACCACTTCCGTAGGGCCCAAGAACACGATATGCATAAATATCGGCTTCAGGAGCAACCCCGACAATCCCGTAATCTCCAGCTTCACGAGCAGCAATGGTACCGGCTACGTGAGTACCATGGGATGTGTAATAGGCGCTTCCATTGGCATTAAATTCAGGTGCGCCAGAACCTTTCCATTCTTCACGTGTTGTTTCATAAGGGTCATCGTCATTCCCAACGAAATCCCATCCACCTTTGTAGGCGTCTTGCAAATTAGGATGCTCATAATCAATTCCTGTATCAATAACACCCACTTTGATGCCTTTTCCTTTGTATCCCAGATTCCATACTTCAGGGGCGCCAATAAATGGTGCGGTATCTTTCATATAAGGATTCACTTCATCTGTATCCGGGGCTACGGTGATTTCAAGGTCAGGGTATACACTGACAACACCCGGTATGCGAAGCAACTGTCCCAATTGGTTGCCCTTAAGTTCGATGGCTACACCATTCAGGGCATATGCATACTTTTCCAACACTTCATGTTTGATTTTATTCTGAGTGAGGCTATGTACAAATGACTGTTGTTGTTGCTCGACCTGAGTCACAGCCTTTGTTTCCATAGAGGAGGTAAAAGATTTTCCTGAGAGGGTAGATTCACCTTGCGCAACAGCAACTGGCTTATTGGAGAGCTCAACAATGACTCTTGTTTTCTCTCCCCCAAGACCTTCCAGACTCTTGTCCAAAAATGGATCTGCTGCAAGCTTTCCTTCACGCTGGGCAAGAATTTCTCTCCATTGTGTGGCTTCGGCCTTGCTTAGCGAGTTCTCAAGCTGAACGTCTGCAGGAGCGGCTCCGGCCGCTGGCATGATAATAGAAAAAGTCATTAGAATACTTAACAATATGGATATCCATCGTTTATTCAAGGCTATGCCCCTCCTTCTCAATATGAAAGCACCTCACCAATCGCTTGGGTCCTGCTATGACAAGCACTGCAATACCTGTGACAACTCACCGCCCTATCCGCAAGAAGATTGACCCTTGGTAAATTATTCTACTAAAATAACATATTTTCCTTCAAATAAATTACAAATATGATATAAAAATTACTTATATGGTTCTTGAGTCGGAGAAAAGTCCGAAATTATATTTATTTGTCGATTAAAAATTTCAAATTATAAATGCATCCTAGGAGAAAAGGCCGGGAGCCTCTTCCCCTTGAAGAGATTCCCAGCCTGTATGTGATCGATGGAATGCATAAAAAAAATTAATTTAATTCTTTTAACAAAGAAATATCATTTGATTATTTAACAATCCGGCTTCACAGCTTCAATCCGAAGACGCTTATAATCGGCATAGATGGCATCTTCTTTCCAGAGCTTCGGCACAACGATTTTGCTAGTTTCACGACAGATTTCCTGGATCTGTTCCTGATTCAAGCCATCAAAATAGTCCCCTCCAAAATGGGACAACCAGCCCTCTATACCCTGTTCACCATCCGCCAGTCTGGTAGGACGGTCATAGTGGTAGGCCTGTCGCACCAGAAATCCGCATTGTTCCAAAATATTGCTATATTGCCCGATCGTCGGGAAATACCAAGGGTTGCGCTCTGATCCACGAATGCCAGTGTGTCGTTCAAACACTTCCTCTAGTGCATCTACAATGATCTGCACATTTCCTTTGCCTCCGAATTCTGCCACAAAGCGTCCTCCTGGCTTCAATGACTTCCATATACTATCCACTACAAGTCGTGGGCTTCGCATCCAATGCAAAGCTGCATTGGAAAAGACGGCATCATAGAGTTTGTTCGTCGAAAACTGATGGCCGTCCCCCTCCATGAACTCGATATCGGGAAACTTCTCTCTTGCACGTCGAATCATGTCCAGCGATGCGTCCATGCCCACCACTTCTGCCTGCGCTGCAGAAATTTCGTACGTTAAGTCTCCCGTCCCACAGCCCAAGTCAAGGATGTACTCCCCTTTTTGAGGTTGAAGCCATGAGATTAAACTTTTACCGTAACCCGATACAAAAGCCAGTTTGTTATCATACTCATTCGCTTGCCATTGATTAATCGATTGCATGGATACCACCATCGCTTTCATGATTGATATCTTCATTGTGGCACAAGACGACTTATTATTTAAATATATAAATTCTATACTTCTGATAGGTTATGCCTATATATCATTCACAACCTCCGACGAACCTTGGGGGTTCTCTTCCCCTGTACGCGAAAAAGCTTCCCGAAGGAAGCTTTTTCTGACGTCCCAGGAGGGATTCGAACCCCCGACCGACGGCTTAGAAGGCCGTTGCTCTATCCTGCTGAGCTACTGAGACAAATATGTATAATAAAAAACACCGCGCTATTACTATTATACTCTCATTTCTATATTTTTCAATAGTTTTATAAAAAAATTAATAACTGCATCATTCCTCATATTTGAACGTATTATTTTCATACTCAGCACAGATACAGAATATGAATGCATTAGGCAGGCAATATTGAATGTATTAAGTTCAGGTGTATATAGAAATGGGTTGGACACATATTCATGACGAGGCTTGCTGGGTAATCATTTGCATACATACATTCTACTGAACCAAATAAAGGAGAGAAACGCTATGAGACAGCTTTTATCAGCATTATCCTATTTTAGTATTTTCTTTGCCCCGTTCCTGTTTCCCATTATTATTTGGATTGTAGCCAAAGACAACTATATTGAGGGACATGCTAAACGGGCCTTATTTTCGCATATTTTTCCGTTTCTTGCGGCAATCCCGCTGCTTTATTTCTTCGTTACAGCCCACAGCCTGGGTTCCGCAGTCGGATTTGTAATTCTGTTTTTTATCATTTATGCATTAAGTTTTGTGTACAATATCGTCAAAGGTATTCAAGTGCTGCGTGAATATGCCTGACCGTAAGCTCTATAAGGGCGCAGGCATTGTCAGAAATTATGTTAAATGAAAAATTCAAAAACCCGCCTTTCCAAAGAAGGGCGGGTTTCTGCATTCCGGTTACTTGTTTCCCTTAAGCCACGGATTTTTCTGGGCAGGACGCTTGCTGTTAATGGCGAGCACTTCCTCGGCAAACTCGGTATGATGCGCATAAAGGTTCCCTTTGTTTTTCTTGAACTTGGAAGCCATTGCTATCACCTCCCCGGAACTTGCATTTAGTATGACTCAGGATTATTTGGCTTATCCTATTCTGCTCTCACCATTTGTTGGAACATTCCTCTTAAGCCTGCCCCACCAAATAGCGTTGAAGTGTCGGCCCCAGCAATCCAAAAGCAAGTAACTCACTCTGAAATCGGGCTTTATCTTCTCCTGCTGTAATGCCTTCACTGTTCTCAAATGCCGTTTCCGTGGCATCTTCAAACGCTGTGTGCATATTGTTATTGTACCAATCCAGGACTGCATCCGAATGATTGCGTACAATTCGAACGACTTCAAGTGAATTCCCTGGCTGGGTAGCTGCAACGTATACAAGCAAAGACGGATCACCCGTATTTCCAGGTTGTACCTCAACTTCTGCACAAGACATTCCATCCACTTCAGTTAATCTGCGTATTTTGGCATCCTGAATGGCATACATTTGTTATCGCGCTCCTTTGTCCATTTCATGTACTTTGTTCAATCTGGTATCGGGTCTCCGGTGTTCCCAATCGATAAATCTCCTGATACACCTGCTGTAACACACCTTCATATGCTCGGTTTACAGACTCTTCCGGAGAATCCGGCCAAGGGAATACCATTCCTGGAAAGGCCTCTTCCTCTTTTTCCTGCATCAGATTAAGCAACCCCAGTAATTGTTCCGCCTCCTGAGGCGTCGCCTGAATAACCCATTCATACGACGTTGCGTGTTGGTCTGGAATAACGGAGCGCCCCATGACAGATACATAATAGGTCATACTGTCCATTTGCAAGTTCTCTCCTTCACAGGCATGTTAAGGCCGTTGTTCCTAGAACTAGTTTCCGAAGAGGACAGACATTTTATGCCTGCTTTCGGCATATATTTGTTACGACTTCTGACGAAAAAGACAACATTTGCTGCTGTTAGCGATTCAAGCAGCCATACGGATGAATGACTCGACTAAGAAAGGATGAACAAACCATGTGCGGTATAACCGGCTTCATACAGTGGAATCGGGATTTGACCCAGGAATCAGAGCTGCTGGTCCGGATGACGGACAGTTTGTCGAACCGGGGGCCCGACGCTTCAGGTACATGGATCTCCAATCCTTGTGCGTTCGGACATCGGCGTCTCAGTGTTATGGACCCGGAGAACGGGGCACAGCCCATGCATGCGTTACAGGGAGACACCTCCTATACCGTCGTGTATAACGGAGAACTATACAATGCCCCCGAGTTGAAAAAGGAATTGCTCCAGCGCGGACACCATTTCCGCACACAATGTGATACGGAAGTACTGCTCGCCTCTTATATTGAGTGGGGACCGGCCTGCGTTGACCGGTTTAACGGCATTTTTGCTTTTGCCATTTGGGATAGCGGGCGCGAACAGGTTTTTATGGCTCGTGATCGGCTGGGCGTCAAACCCCTATTCTACAGTCATGCAAAGGACGCACTCGTATTTGGCTCAGAACCCAAAGCACTGCTTATCCACCCGGATGTTGAAGCCGCTGTTGGGCCTGAAGGTTTGGCAGAAGTATTTATAGTCGGTCCTGCCCGGACACCCGGACACGGCGTATACTCCTCCCTTAACGAGCTCAAACCTGCGCATGCGCTTATCTATAACCGAAATGGCATTAAAACCTATGCTTACTGGAAGCTGGAAAGTCATAATCACGAACATAATCTGGAGGAAACAGCTGCCGAAGTACGCAGACTGCTGCAGGATACATTAGAGCGCCAATTGGCTTCGGACGTTCCGGTCTGCTCCCTTTTGTCAGGGGGACTGGATTCAAGTGCTCTATCTGCACTAGCGGTGGATTACTACAATCGTACAGGTCAAGGTCAGGTCAGCACGTATTCTGTTGACTATGTGGATAATGCAAAGCATTTTCAGGCACATTCCTTTCAGCCTGGTGCAGATGGACCGTGGATTCAGCGAATGGTGGAGGAACTGAAGACAGATCATCACTGGATTGAGATTGAAAACGGAGAACTCGTCCATGCGCTGACCCAGGCGATGCTCGTACGGGATTTGCCGGGTATGGCGGATGTAGATTCCTCTCTCTATCTATTCTGTAAAGAAATCAAAAAAGGAGCCACTGTTGCCATTTCAGGCGAAGCAGCGGATGAAGTATTTGGCGGTTATCCTTGGTTCCATCGGGAAGAGATGCTGAACTCCGGTACATTCCCATGGTCTGTTGCCCCTGACATGCGAGCTGGATTGTTATCCCCGGACATTCGGGAATGGATCAGGCCACTCGATTATCTCGCGGACCGCTACTCGGATGCTGTGGCTGAAGTGCCTTTACTCGATGGAGAGACCGGTAAGGCAGCCCAGATGCGAGTCATGTCCTATCTGAACATCACCCGATTTATGCCCACTCTACTGGATCGAAAGGATCGGATGAGTATGGGAGCGGGGCTTGAAGTTCGGGTGCCTTACTGTGACCATCGTTTGATTCAATATGTGTTTAACGTGCCTTGGGAAATGAAAATGACTGGCGGACGAGAAAAAGGTATTTTGCGTAAGGCACTGGAAGGTGTATTACCTGATGATGTATTGTACCGGAAAAAGAGTCCGTATCCGAAAACACATAACCCGCAGTATCTTGCTGCCGTTAAACAGCAGGTGCTCGATATTCTGGATGACGCAAGCTCTCCAATCCTGCCCTTGATCGACAAAGCTCAAATTCGCAAATTGGCCTCCTCCCCGGATGCTTCATCGAACCTGCCCTGGTTTGGACAGTTAATGTCTGGTCCACAGCTGTTTGCTTATCTGACACAGATTAACTCGTGGCTCCGTACGTACAAAGTGGCCATTCGATGAATAAGACGATCTTTTCATTTTAAAAAGGGGTGCCGATGAGCAGCATATCTACTGTCATCAGGCACCCCTTTTGTCATACTGACTAAATCATGGTTACCATTCATTCTACTTTAAATGAAACCTTATGGATTGATCAGTACCGGATTACGTTCAAGTAATCCACTGCCAAAGATATCCCTGAACGGTGAATCCTCCATATGAATATAACCGATGTAACAGCCGCACTTCTTCATGCCACACGGCCGATCCGCTGCTAAAGCCTCCAAACCATCGCGGTATAGATGCCCGATAATTCGACGGTCCTTGTAACACCTCTTTACATGTCCTGACCCTTGCACATAAAACACCTCCGAACCAGCCGAACAGCGCTTGCCCAGACTCTCATAATCCTGCAAATTCCCTTCGAACAGCGGATCAATTGACCGTAAATAGTCGACCTCTTCCACGCTGTAATATTGGGGTCGATCCTTAAATGCATTGATCCACATATACACGTCATCGGGTAACGTCTGCCTCATCGATGCTATAGCAGGAAATGCACTGCGCAATCCAACCGTCCCAACACTAAAAGCAAGTCCCATCTCACGTAAAGTCAAACATTGTTTGACGAAAGAAGACTCCTTCGTCTCACGTGGGTGATAGGTCGCCCAGAAAGCCGCTTTATCCCGGTTCAATTCGCGGGCCCAGTCCAGTTTGACAGACAAGTTGGTTTGGACTGCAATTTTGTCCACATGTGGCATATGCGATAGTTCAATCATCGCTTCCCGATACCAACGTCGTACCAGAGCTTCTCCATACGGGTTAAAGAAAATCGAAAATTGATGACCAGCACTCTCCTGATCTCTCACCCAATTCACAAATTGACGCAGTTGTTGTTCATCCACTTCGAGCGTCTCCTTGGAATCTACCGTTTTGCTAAACGGGCAGTATGGGCAGTCGTAATTACAGGACGACAGCTTCCCCCGATAATACAAGGTTGCTCTCATGAGAATACAAACCCTTCCATTTGTTCACGAACCTCAGCGGAGATAAGCCAATCTCCAATAGCATCCGAGTAGCCCAAACCTTCTTCTGTCAAACGCAGCACCCGATTACCCCGATCGTCCTGCTCAAGCTCAGCCATGCCCTCTGACAGCAATTCACCTAACCATCCGTAGTCTGACAAGACTTCCGTACCGAATCGCTGATTATAATCAGACAGCGCCAAACCTTCCCGATGCAGCAGAGCTTTCAGAATAAAGCGGCGCTTCTGCTCCTCCCGGCTGAGTATAATGCCGTAATTGGCCACATCATAGCGCTCGGTTGCCACATAATCGGCGATGATGCTCTGTGTAGCTTTGTAACTAACACCATACTTGGAAGCATAGTGTACTTCACTGGTATAAGAGCGTGCACCGCAACCCAGACCAACCATGCCTTCCTCCTGACAGCTGTAGGGTAGAACCACTTTGCTTCCAGAAGATGATTGTTCTTTGGCAAATCTGCGCATGGAATACTGGATATAGCCTCTGCTTTTTAAAGTCTCACGCGCAGCCTTATACAGCTCCATCCGAATATCCGGTCCCTGACGCTGAATATCATCGGGTTTCACAATGGTATTCTCGCGGGTGTAGAGTGGGTAAATGAAAATCTCACCCGGTTCATATGAGAGTACACGTTCCAGCGAATACAACCACGATTCCACCGTTTGTCCCGGCAGACCGTAGATCAGATCCAGATTCAACAAAGGGAATTCAAACCGCGTAAGCTTCTCAAGCGCACGTTCCACTTCCTGTGGTTTCTGCGGACGGTAAATGGCTGAGGCTTCAGCTTCGATAAAGCTTTGAATGCCCATACTTACCCGGTCCACGCTTCTCTCCTTCATGATCGCCAATTTGGCTTCCGTCACGGTATCCGGTGACGTTTCTACCGAAATTGAAGCCTGTGTCGGATCAAGCCCCATTACATCTTCCGCAATATCGAACAGGCGGTTCAACTGAAATTCATTTAATAATGTGGGCGTCCCACCACCGATGGCAAACCTCGAATAGGGTCTGCGTGATGTGAGTGGTGCCCACTGCTTGGCTTGCCGTTCAAGCGCATCCACATAACGCACATGGGTGTCATCACGACGATCCGGTAACGTAAACAGATTGCAGAATCCGCAACGAGCGGCACAAAACGGAATGTGCATGTATAAAAAATACGTTTCGGTATTCTCACGTTCCCACAATGGACCGAGCGGTAAAGGTGGGTTCAACTCCCGATATGCTGTCTTGTGGGGATACGAATATAAATAAGAGCGATAGGGAGAAGCAAGTACTTCTCTGAGATCTGTAGCTGTGTTGGATCCGGACTGTGCGGAATGACCTGCTGTCGTATGTTGAGATTGATCGTCCATCGGTTTCCTCCCTCTATCCGGTTTGTAATTGTTGATGATATGAATCATTTGTTCTATAAAACAAATTCACGGTATGGTACATTCCAGACCACATCATGCGCCAGCCTATGCCCCTGATAACCATCCTCACCATAAGCTGTGCCATGATCGGAAAAAGCCAGACAGAACGTAGGCCGCGAACGCTGCCTCATTGCATCAAACAATGGCCCAAGGGCCTGATCCACATAACGAAGCGCTGCACGCTGTGTCTCTACTGAGTCCTCTCTTGCACCTTCCACAAAATAACGATTGGGCCCATGGATGGCAGACACATTCAGGAACAAAAAAAGTTTCTCATCCGGTGCGCTCTGCTCCAGCAGCTTCAAGGCGTGCTTAACCTGATGCTCAGTCGATTTGGGGTTGGTTACCCCAAAATTCATCCGCCAGTAGCTCTGCTGAAAATAACCCGGCAGCACTTTGGCGAGCGGATTTTTCTTGGTGAAGAAAATGACGCCGCCAATACAGATCGTACGGTACCCTTCAGCAGCGAATCCGGATACGATATCCGGTGTGTCGAACAGCCACGTATGCGGATGTGTCTTTAATCCGGTATTCCGGGAATGAAAAAGTCGTACGTGGGAGGCTTTGTCCGTATTGGCAGGTGTAGGCATGAAGCCACCAAAAAAAGCATGATGCGCCGCATAGGTGAAACTTCCCGGAGTATGACGCTTCTCCCAAGGCCCCGTACCGCACAGGTTGGGGCAATACTGTTCCTCCAGCTTGGCCACGTCATACCTTAACGTGTCCAGCGTAATCATTAATAGATCATGGGAGCCTACGATGGTGTTCATATCCGGCATGGTTGTGAGGCTCCTTTCGCAAAAGTTCCATTTCCCATTCATACGTTCCTAGTCCGTTATGCTGTACTCTGTACAACAAATCTCCAAACGGATTCACATCCAAAATATAGGCACGCTGTTCAGTACCTGCACTGAGCATCACGTCAATACCTGCTGACCACGAGTTGGGGAAGGCAGCCATTGCTGCTTTCGCTTCCTTCTGAACCCCATCCATCTGATGTTCATCCAGCCCCGCTTCTACAGGCAGCAACCGTTCATTGCGCAGATGGAGATTGGTGATCGGTGTCTGACTAAGCCGTACGACGGCATGAGCTGCTTGTCCACCTGCTACAAGCTGGCGAATATCAAACACACTTGAACCATAAGTTGCTTTAGCCATCCAGCGTTCAATCTGGGCACCCTCAGCACACAGCCAATCCATCAGCGCCGATATCTCCGAGGTACGTGTATATCTGCGCATTCGGCCTTCGTTATAAAAAATAATCTCTCCCTGAACCCGTTCCATTCCTACAGTGGTTATGGCGATTTCGGCACCCGTTTGCGGGTTAATTTGATAGGCAACAACACCTGAGGCCCCGGAGCCACACGCAAGTTTTACAAAAACGCGATTCATCCCGGCTGTTTTCATCGCTGTGCGCAGGTCTTCATAATTGCTGATCAACTCCGAAGATTGGAGCGTTGGGGGAACGTGAACGCCATGAGCAGATAAATGCTGCTGGCATTTCCTTTTATCAAACATGATCGCAATGTCATGGGGGTCATTCATGAACCGGGCATTAGGCCAATATTCCTGAGCTTCACGGGCAATTCGCTCCAAACATGCCTTCCAGCCTCGAAACCATTGGTTGGGCGCGTAGATCCGCCCCCACTCCTGTTCAAGAGTGAGTGTCTGTGCTGCTGGAATCATACTCGCAGAAAGGCTATCGGTTAATGGAGATATCTCCTTCACAGCTCCAAGAAAGAGCAGCTCACGCTCTACTTCCCACTCCTCACCAGGTGCATCAATCCGAATAAGAGGTACGCTTTTCACTCCATGAGCTGAATCATGATTCGCATATGACATCAATGTCGGTGAAGAAACCCATGGCTCTCCCTGCGTGTATGTAGTCCCTCGCCCTTCCAGACATTGTTGTAGGGCATTCGCAATAGTTCCACCCTGTCTCCAAATCTTTAGCAAACGGGCATAAGGCAGCACAAGTGCAGGCTGTAAGCCAAGACGCTGTCTTGCCTCCTGTAGTCCAAGGGTACGGCGATTATTCGGGTTGCCAATTAACAATAACGGCTGCTCCAGCTCAGAATTCTTAACTGGGCGTTGCAAATTTTCTTCCATTTCCGTCATGCCTGACATCATTTATTCCGTTAACGACGGGTAACGCCAGTCATCTTCATCGCTCTGTTGTTGCTCGCTGACATCTACAGATATACCGGAACGTTTCCAGCGAATGAGCATTTCATCCGACATGTAGTGATAACTGAGATTCAGATGTTTAAGTTTTTTGATCTTGTCACTCGCAAGCAGCGCCTCTGCCCCTTCATCAGACAACGTGCCCTCTGACAGATCCAGGATTTCAAGTTGATCCAAAATTGGAGCCTCAGCTGCAGCTTTCGCAATCTCATCCTGAATTTCACTATCTTTCAGACCCAGGTAGACGAGCTTTGGAAATAAGCCCTGTTCCAAAAGTGGCAGCACATCTTCCAGTGAACCGTCGAAACCATAATTATCCACACCCAGATACAGCTCAAGCTTACGCAATTCAGGCAGTTTAGCCCGGGAAATTGAAGCTAACACGCTTTTGGGAAGACCACCGCAAATAATGATTAATTCTTCAAGTTTGGCATGTTCGATTGGCTCCAGACTTAGTCCGCTGCTGCCCTTCACTGTGAATGACTTCAATTCAGGAAAAGCAACCAATAGTGGTGTGAGATTCGTCTGAATAATCCATGAAACCTCACATTCTTCAAAGCCCATATCTCCGATGAACAATTTCTTCAAAGATGGAAAGCTTGAAGCCAATCCGGTGAGTGTTCCCATGAATTCATCCGGTGAATTTTCATAAGCCTGTCCCCAGTCTCCAATAATCAGGCTCTCCAGCGAACCAGCCTCCGGTTTGGCAGCCAGTTCCCTAATCAACGTTTCCATTCGAATACCGTTCTCATAATCATCATAAGACACCGTAAGCTTCACTTCTTGCATAAGCAAATCCCCTCCGTTTGAGTTCATTGATGATTCGTTAACTTGAATGTTAACCCATACGGTGCAAGACTTGCAACTTCTTCCAACCCCGGTCCTAACACTCTGCTCAAACGTGAAATCTTCTTATTTCATTCCTAGGTATAGGAACACAAGTTCCTGTTTATTTTCTAAACAAAATCAGGATTCAGCATAGGTCCCCGTACCGACTTTTAGGAACACCGAGACCGGCTCAATCATTCTCACCTGTATAAAATAAAAAAACGTTAATGGCCGGTGAGACACTCCACAGGAATGACTCTTACCTTCCACTAACGCTTTGATATTTAAGCAAGGCAATAATTCACCTTATAACATTCATATTCAATGAGCCGATTCGTTTGAATCTCAGCCTTCCAGGCTGGATACGAGTGCTCTCAGGGCATTCCCGCGGTGACTGATCGCCTGCTTTTGCTCTAGTGTAAGCTCGGCCATCGTCATCTCGTATTCAGGCACATAGAAGAGCGGGTCATATCCAAAGCCGCCTGCACCGGCTGCTTGAGCAGTGATCCAGCCTTCAGCCGTACCTTCCGCTTCGTACTTGTGTCCGGTTGCCGGATCATACAGCACCAATGCACAGACGAAGCTTGCTGGACTCAGAAGCGGTTGCTCCGTATCCTCACCGGACTTGAGCGATTCCAGCGCCTCAAGCAGTTTGGCATTGTTCTTTGCATCGGTTGCACCCTCGCCTGCATATCTCGCAGAATACACTCCCGGGTCACCGCCCAGCAGATCCACGCACAATCCCGAATCGTCAGCCAGGACAGGCAAACCAAGAGCATCGCCCACCGCTTTGGCTTTCTTCCAGGCATTCTCTGCAAAGGTTACGCCATCTTCAACGACATCCGGCAGCTCCGGATAGTCGAACATGCTTTTGACCTCTTTGCCCAGCGGAGCAAATGCATGAGCAAATTCACGTACTTTCCCCGCATTGCGGGTTGCGACAATGATAATTGGGCTATCCAGACTCATTTTAGGCTTCACCTAATCCACGAGCACCGATCTTGAGTGCAATGGGACCGAGCACTTCTTTTTGACGCTCAATCATTTCCAGAATCCCCTGCTCACCCAGCTCCAGCATTGCGTTCAGCTCACGACGGTCAAATGGCGCTTCTTCACCTGTTCCCTGAAGCTCCACATATTTCCCGCCGCCTGTCATTACGAGGTTCATATCTACCTTGGCTTTGGAATCTTCATCGTAGTTCAGATCCAGCACAGGCTGTTCTCCAACGACACCTACACTTACCGCTGCAATGAAATCCGTAATCGGGAATACTTGCAATTTATGCTGTTGGGCAATTTTGTTCACCGCGAGGGCCAGAGCTACAAACGAACCGGTAATGGACGTTGTACGTGTACCTCCATCGGCTTGTATAACATCACAGTCCAGTGTAATCGTACGCTCACCAAGCGCCTGCAAATTAACGACCGAGCGCAGTGCCCGGCCAATCAGACGCTGAATTTCCATCGTGCGTCCAGTCAATTTGCCACGGTTCGCTTCACGCTGATTCCGGGTATGTGTTGCACGTGGCAGCATGGAGTATTCAGCCGTTACCCAGCCTTTACCCTGCCCTTTCATAAAGGGAGGAACACGTTCCTCCACCGTAGCTGTACAAATAACCTTGGTATCTCCCACTTCAATCAGTACAGAACCTTCGGCGTATTTATTCGTGTTAATTGTTAAATTCATCGGGCGCAGCTGGTCGCTGGTTCGTCCGTTAGATCTCATCATTTCTGCCTCCTACGACTTAAGCATCCTGTAATGTCGAGCTTGTTCACACTTTTACTAATCCCTTCTATTTTACCAAAGAGTTCACTTAAAAGCACCCTGTCCTCCAAAGAGTTCTGTCAACCGTACATCAGACCCCTCTTTGTGACTTAAATTGGAATTTCATTGATATATTCAGGCTTCGATACGGGGGCACTGTAATCGCGATTATCATCACTCATGACTGTTTTTTGCCCATTCCATTCGATCTGGACTTTCGCTTCCTTGCCCGCAGTGTTCTCAGCCGTGGTCAACACGACGGATTGCAGCAGTTCACTTGGTACCACATCCCCCTCAGTGAACATGTCGTCTTTGAGCGCAACCGTTACGGTGCCATCCTCGGACGTTTTGACCGATTGCAGCTGCGTTCCACCTGTCATGACTTCTTCCAGTTCGCCGCCTTTGGCTGGTCCTTTGATCAGTTCATTTAACGCGGCCTGCACCCGGTCCCCACCTGGTGCCACAAGACGTGTAACCGGAACATAATACTGAATGCCTGCTGGTGAAGCGGCTGAGAAATAAACCGTTACCGGACTGCTGTTGGTCGTGAATGTATCACCCAGATCGAGATTAATGCCTACGGCCCGATTCAACGGCTCAGGCAGCGGCGTGCTGTTTACTGGCATTTGAGTCAGCTTTTTGCCGTCCACCCAGATCTGAACGTTCTGAACATCCGGTGTACCCGTGAGTGTCCAAGTTACAGCCTCCAGCATTTTGCGCTCGTTCTTGGCATCATACTTGGCAAAGTTGCCGGAGAACTCCACAACTGCCAACTTGTCATCCGGATGAATCGTTACGTTCTGTACAACGGTGCCCTGCGGGAGAACGCCCTGAAATCCCTCAGGCAGCATCCCTGCATATGGACCACCCGTCACGAGTGTATCCAGAGCGGTCTTGGGACTGCTGACATCGGTTCCCGACGGAAGCGTCATGGATACCGGAGCAAGCAACCCTTGCTGGTCCTGCAGATATACGGTTGTAAGCGGCAGCTTGGCGAGTGATCCATTGCCTTCGGCCGCCTGAATCATGGCCGCTTCCTGAATCGGTGGCGGTGGATCAACGGCCTCGGAGGACTGTGCCCCAAACATGCCACATCCTGATAACACCACAGGAATACTCAACAGCGCAGCTGCAGAAGCTGTACGCAAATAACGGATCTTACTCATGATCACGTTCCCCCTCATCATTTTTACAGTTTGTACTACCATGTATACGAGCCTTTGCCCAAAAAATAACTACTTTTTAAACAAGCTCATCATGCATAAAGCTGAAAACAGGCTTTCCATCCCCACCGAGGGATAGCAAAGAAACCCAAAACGGTTAATTACGTATTAGGATACATGTGTAGGGACATTGCTAACTTCAGAGGAGGAATCGCCCATGGAACATCCTGAGCAAGAAAAAATCCCTTATAGCCTGAACAGCCGCAAAGTGGCAGAGGCAACGAGGGAATGGCTGCACAAGCGGGGCGTTACGATCCTTGAGATCGCAGAACTGGTCATGATGCTGCAGAAAAAATATTACCCGGGTCTGACGATGGAAGAATGTATCGACAATGTGGAGAAGGTTCTCCAAAAACGCGAGGTACAGAACGCAGTGCTGACTGGCATTCAGCTCGATTTGCTGGCAGAACAAGGCAAGCTCATACCTCCCTTGCAGGAGATGATTGAGAATGATGAAGGGTTATATGGCGTGGATGAGATTCTCGCATTCTCCATCGTCAACGTATACGGCAGTATCGGATTTACGAATTACGGTTATGTAGACAAGCTAAAACCCGGTGTTCTTGAACGTCTGAACGACAAGAGCCTCGGGCCTGTGCATACGTTTCTGGATGATATCGTGGGGGCTATCGCCTCGGCGGCCAGCAGCCGGATTGCGCATCGCAAACAATCGGAGCTTGAAGAAGCTTTGGGAGATAAGCCAGTAAGCGATGATATCGTATAATTTGCATAAGACTGGTTATCTAGTCCATACAAAAAGGCGGCCACGAAGGCCGCTTCTTTTGTATGGATTCATTTTTTTGCAATACGCTATTTCAGATGTTCCTGTCTTCCCGCTCCCGCCAAACGATACATCTCTCTCCAATTTTGTTCGGCTGATACCGGCTTAGGCTGTACACGACTGGGTCCAATGGTAATATCCGGTCCTTTGCGTTCTCGCAACAAACCACGAAGTACCGTGATACCAATGATGCTCAAGCCGGTGAATACATACATCAGACGCATAAGCACATGGCTTGAATCGGAGCCTGTAACCATGCCATGAAACAATAAACCGATAAATACGGGGTAAGACAACATGTGGAACATAAACCACCATTTGCGGCCAAGCTTGTTACGCAGGTCACTGGATAACAGCACGATCACCAAACCATAAAGCGATAACGTGCCCAGTCCGCTACCAATTGGATGCACTGAAGCCGTAAACGGAATGAGCAATTCACTCCAGGTGAAAGGGCTATAATGATCAATATACAGGGTTAACGCATGTACGAGTCCAAGTCCAAAGGCGAGCCAGGTCGTTCGGGTATGCCATTTAAACATGACTGCTTTTGGTTTGCCTTTGGCCATGGGCATCCCTTGGGCAATTCCCAGAAACACACCCGCAAAGAGCAGCAAATATGCGGCTATCCCACTAATTCGAATGATATTCCATGTCGGCAGGTAATCTACAATCCATTGCGCCATAACCGGCTCCCCCATATCTGTTAGACTTGTCGTTTATAAAAGACTGAAACGGTGATCCGGATCAAAACCGGGCCAGCATTCAGCAAGCGTATCGGTATTTCCTCTAAAGTAAGTGCTTCCATCCCGAGTCATCCACAGGACGTCATGTCGATCATAATGTCGGTTTAACCAGCCCACGGCCTCGGCACTCCCCATAATGCAGACCGTCTTGGCAATAATCTCGCATTGCGACGCATGCTGTCCCAAAACGGTACACTGCAGCACATCGGTATCCGCCGGCTTCATCGTCCGGGGATCAATTAAATGATGTGAAAGGCTTCCGTCCGAATTGTGCCATTGTCTTCGTATCACTCCTGAAGTGGCAACCGCGCCTTTTCTGAATTGAATTCTGCCCATCAGATTACGCTCCTCCTGATAGGGATCGGTGACTTGTACGGACCACATTGGATGAAGTGTTGTCCCCCATGCCTGAATATCTCCACCTGCATTAATTAATCCCGCTGGAATATGGAGTGTACGTTGCAGCCAATCAGCGATACGCTCAACGGCCCAGCCCTTAACAATTCCCCCAAGGTCCAGCTCCGTCCCAGGGTCCTTATGAACCATTCGGCTGCCTTCCCTTTGAATCCAACGTGGGCGACTATATTCATAGTCGTCATTCCGAACATCTGTTATATTCAATTGTCGGATATCCAATTTGCGTTCAGTTCCTGATTGACACAGTTCTCTTTGCTGTAACTGCTCGAAGCTGACATCGTAACCGGAAGCCCGCAGAGCCTGAGAGATACCTGGCTGAAAAATCCCTTCCGTCTGACCAATATATCCGTATGCCAAACTTAACACTTCATCCATTGCTGCGGAGACCGGCATCCATCCCGTGCAACGGTTCAGACGGTTCAATTCACTGTCTGCCACAAATCGGCTGAACCGTTGTTCCTGCGTTTCGAACCAGTTCTTCACCAGCGCTGCCGCATGCTCAGCCTCTTCCCGTCCCGCTGCTAACTGAACTTCCACGTCGGTACTCATCGCACGGAAGCGGAACTTAAGCAGACGGGAGACTTGCTCCGTGCGGCTCATGATGCACCTGTGCGTGACTGATAGTTGCCACGACTATACCCGGAGTCAGTATCCTGATTACTGCTCTGATCTGTTATCCAGCCGCCCGACGATCTGCCTTGATTAGGAACGATCGCACGGCTACGATCGTTGCTTCCATCGGTCGTTCCCTCATCCAGGCTATAGCCTTCATTCGACGACACTTTAGAACTGCTATCTGTGTCTGTGCTGTCTGTGCTGTTCATCCATTCGTTCATGACATCATCCTGGGTGTCCACCTGGGTGGAAGAAGCTGTACTGCTTATATCGGTACCATTAGCCGCCGCATAAGCGGCATCAAAGGCATCAGAAGTTCTTACATATTGAAAGAGTGCAGCCACAGTCAACGTTGCTGCCGCCGAGGCTTGCCATTTTCTCCATTGGTTTCTTTTTTTTCGTGTCATCGCTCTTCCCTACTTTCTCTGGCGAAGTTCATGCATTTATCATAGAAGTGTTGGCTTAAAAGAAGATGAATGAACGGTTAAGAGAGACTAAAGCTTTATTTCATTTATAGAATGTTCCAGGAAAAATTACATACAAAAAAAGACCTGAACAGGATGTTCTCCTGCTCAAAGCCCTTTAATCCTGAATATGTTCCCTAAAGATGAACTTACCATCTAACTGCTGCTCCTGTACAATACGCTTCCGCCGGATCAATTCCTGCAGATGCGCCAACGTCTCACTCATCGCAAAACGAAGCTGATGTGTTTCCAAGCGGTCTCCGAACATAAATACACAGATATCATACGCACTCGTCGGCACTTCCAGGATTTTCTCCATCATCTTCTGAAGGCGCTCTTCATGATGAGTAAGCAGATAGACCGTTCGATCAGCAAAGTGGCCGAACGGGTTCCGATGCCCAGGATATGCCGCTTCTACATCCAAAGCCCCCAGTCGATGCAGCCCTTGCATGTAAGACAGCAGGGGCTGATCGTCACTTCCCGGCTGCAAGCTGATATTCGGCGAGATCTGAGGCAATACGGCATCTCCACACAAGATCTCTCTGGAGTCCGGTGCATAGAAGGATAAATGCCCTGGCGCGTGGCCACCTGTTTCCACTGCAAGCCACTTTTTCCCGCCCATAACCAGCCATTCTCCATCTTCAATCGGTGTCACTACCGGGAGTGGCGTAATCTGTGAGATGAACCCCTCCATATGTTCGCGGATCTGCTGCGTTTTGTCTTCCGGCATTCCATGGCGGCCATAATATTCAGGCAAAATCGTATTTATGGTCGCCTCCGTTCCCCACATGTAATCCGCTTCCTGGCGAGATCGTGTGGACATTCGTACAGGCACACCCGTTTGCTGCTGTATCCAGCCGGACAACCCCAGATGATCGGGATGATGGTGGGTCAGTACAATTTGACGGATATCCTGAAAAGTTAAATTGTGATCAGCGAGTGCTTCGTGCCACTCCTGCTCCGTCTCAGCGCTGCGTGGTCCTGGATCAACAATCGTTATTGTTCCATCCGGTTCATGAAGCACATAGCTGTTCACCCAACGCAGGGGAAAAGCCATCGTAATCTTGACCCGCTGCATGCCTGCTGGCATGGAAATGGATTCCGTTCGATTCATTATTACTCTCCTCCAACTCTACTGCACAGGTCGATGGCCGACAAAAATCATTCGGGGCGATGTCTGCTCATCGTACTTCTCTTCATCATAACCGCCATGTACCTGATCTACCACGAGTCCTGCCTCGTGAAGCAGATCACGTAGTTGTTCACGAGTGTACAGTTTGACGCGTTCCTGATAGATTCGAGGTTTTTGGCCCGATGCGGTATCGGTGATATGTATTTCTTTTTGCACAAATCCATCCTGAATCTTGCGATACTCCTCAATATGCTGTCCTTCGCTTTCACGTGTTGAATGCTGCACCAGATGGCGAGTCACATAAGCTGTGTTCATAAAATCAATAATATAACTCCCCCCCGGCTTCAACATCCGATGAATGGCGCGCAGCACTCTTAGCTGCTCTCCATCCTCTCGAAAATAACCAAATGAGGTAAACAGATTGACCACCGCGTCAAATCCGCCTTTCAGCGGAAGCTCACGCATATCGGCGTGGTACCACTCTACACGATGTTCAGTGTCCAATTCACGTGCTTCACGCAGAAGCACATCAGACAGGTCGATTCCGGTCACCTGGAAACCAGCGTCAGCAAGGGCCAGAGAATGACGGCCCATACCACAGCACAGATCCAATACTCTGGATTTCGGCTGAAGCTTTAACCAGTTTATCATTTTATGTACTTCCTGATATGCACCTTGTACATCCCGATGTTTGTACACCAGGAGATAGTCTTCTCCAAAACTCTCTTCATACCATTCCGTCATTACGTATCGCCCTCCACATGGTCACTGGCCCAACTGTCTATACGCTGTTATATCAGCCGGATCATATCTCTATAGCTTTTAGCCATTGTACCGTCTTTATCCTTCAAACTCAAAAATTCCCAAAATTTGTCCGCATTGAATGAGCAAAAATCACACGATATAATGTTAAACATGGTCAGGCACCCGCGAATCGGTTAACTATACATAGAAGATTGATGTGTTACAGTCTAACATAAGAAACAGCAGCAGCAGGAGGTGTTAATTATGATTCGGATTGGACTTACAGGCTGGGGAGATCAAGAGGATTTGTACCCGAGCCGTACCAAAGCGAAAGACAAGCTCCGTCTGTATGGACAATATTTTACGACCGTGGAGGTCGACAGTTCCTTCTACGCCGTTCAGCCTCGGGATCGGATGGCACGCTGGGCAGCGGAGACGCCCGAATCCTTTGCTTTTATCGTTAAAGCCTATCAAGGAATGACAGGACATCTGCGGGGAAAGCCCTATTTCACCAGCACCTCGGAGATGTACAAGGCTTTTCGCGAATCCCTGGAGCCTGTCATGGAAGCAGGCAAAATGCAAGCGGCCTTGTTCCAGTACCCGCCGTGGTTTGAATGCAATCGGGACAATGTCAATGAACTCCGTGAGGTAAAGCTGAGAATGGAAGGCATCCCATGTGCCCTCGAATTTCGTCATCGCAGCTGGTATGAAGAGGGCATGCGTGAACGGACGCTGGCATTTCTGAAGGAACAAGGCTGGATTCACAGCGTCTGTGACGAACCTCAAGCAGGCCCAGGCTCTATCCCTATTGTACCCGAAGCTACCGATGCTGAGATGACGCTGGTGCGCATGCACGGGCGCAATGTATCCGGCTGGCACCAAAATGGTGCCCCCAATTGGCGCGAGACCCGTTACCTGTATCGCTACAACCAGGAAGAGCTGCTGGAGTGGAAGGGCTATCTGGAGCAATTGCAAGAGCAGAGCAAGGATGTTTATGTGATTTTCAACAACAACTCGGGCGGCGACGCTGCTGCCAATGCTCAGATGATGATGGAGCTGCTGGAGCAGCCCGTAAAGCCTTTCCCTGACCGTACGGAGCCGGAGGAGGAAGAGGGACCTGAGCAACTGGAACTGTTCTAAACACCTGACTAATTCGGATTCTGAACATAATGTTACTAATAATAAGTCTAATGACAAGGAAAAAGCGGCAAGCCTTTAGGCTGTGCCGCTATATTTTTCGTTAGGCTATGCAGATGCACTAAAGGTTGTTGCTTTACTAGCGTTGTGCGGCTGTGACCGAAGAATCGAGCGAATTCTGACTTAACTGCTGGTTCATTTTATACGCTTCAATCCCGGCCAAGAGCACAATGCCTATTCCGTGCGTATCGTTCAGAATCCAGCCCAGATCATCCCGGTAATAGAGTGCGGTAAAGGAATAACCCGAACCCCGGCATACCCCATATACATTGCCCTTGTAGTCAATTGACAAGCGCGTCATGCCTTCCCATCCTTTGCGCACCGCATCCAGATAGGCTTCTGGCTGCTCCAACCAGCCTTCACGAATACCGCGGGCATAGGCGTAGATGAACATCGATGTGCAGGAGGTTTCCTCATACGAATCCGGACGGTTCAGCACCTGATGCCAGAGACCATTTTCACCTTGCAGCGCCAGGTACCCCTGACATAAATCCCGGTAGAAGCTCAGCAGTTCCGGCCGTTTGACGTGATCGCTTGGCAGAATCGATAGCAATTCGGTTAGCGAAAACAGAACCCATCCGTTTCCTCGCCCCCATGGTATGCCTGTCGCCCGTCCACGCACAAAATCATACACATGAGACATGATCTGTTGTTCGGGAATGTAGAGATATTTGCGGAACATCAGGAATTGGTTGATCGCATCATTCCAATAAGACGTATCTCCCGTCAGTTGCCCGTAACGCATCAGGAAAGGTGTGCTCATATACAGATCATCACACCACATCGTTTCCTGGCGCATCTCTCCGCTGCCTCGAACACGGTAAAAGGCTCCGTCGTCCAGACGTTCCTGTTCATCCATAATATAACCCGCAATACGATCTGCTGTATCCCTGCCTCCACGAATGTCGCCAAGTTCCATCGCTGCTAGCAGCGTAGAGCCAAATGAACCGCAATCATCCAGACTGTCGATGGCAGACAACTGATTATTGATTCCCGCGGCGCCGTACCTTTCCCGATCCCATAGACCGTAACGGTCAAATGACGTACTCAGGCTGATATGGTCCCGCACATACTGAACATAGTCTTCACGCCCCAACTCCTGTCCAATCTGTAGAAGTCCAAGCAGGGTAACACCGAGTGGATAATTCCATTTACCATAATGGGTATTTTCCAAATAGGGACGAACACTCGTGTCGGGAAGATCTACATGCCAGTACACACCTTGGGCTCCATCATCAAAAACAGTATCTGTTACCACGACGTCTTCGGGAGAAGGTTCAGAGCCTGGGGAAAATACACCCGTAAACAGCCACGCATCGGAGCATCCTGCAACCGGATGAGGTGGTCTTAATCTCCAGCCTTTCGCAGTGGAATCTTCCACATCCTCCAATGTGAATCCCCACAACTTGCTCCCAGCTTTGGATTCACCTTTTGCGACCAGATCAGATGGACCGAAGCGGCGAGGCAGCTCAATGCGGAAATTGCCGCTTTCCCCGGCGGAATAAATCTCCTTGCCATCAACGTACAGGGTGAGTGCGCCCTCATGTTTCCCTTGCAGAAGAACAGGTGACGATCCCGGTTGGATGACATCCAGTTTGGACCATGCGTACGCCACAGCGGACTGCTCGACACCAAAGATTCTGGCGAAAGCTCCAACGTTCTGTTCCTTTTCTGTCCATTCTCTGCGCGGATACCAGGAGAGGCCCGTTTCTGCTTCTGTCATGCCATCATGAGGCAGTACTGATAGAGGTTCATCAACAGGTTCGGAGTACAACCATCCCTCCTGGCCATGACGATTCACGCCAGGTGTGAGGAAGTGAAGCGGGAAATTTTTGAATGAAGCCGTGCCATAAATTCCGCCGAATCCGACCTCTGTTTTGACAAAACAAAGCAGCACATCGTTCCAGCCATATTTCACGGAAATCGGAATTTGGGTTCTGCGCTCGGGAAACAGCTCCTGCAGCAGTTCGGATTTGAAAATCTCTTCCCCATTCACGTAGACCGTCACCGGACTATAACAGTTCAGGCCCGTATTCAGCGTAGCCTCCTGCTGGCTCCACAACTTGCCCCATACGTACACGTACTGTCCTGCACGTGCCTCCTTCCACTTGGCATCCAGATTCAGATCATAACGGTAATCCCCAAGTCTGCGGAAACCTCCTCGATGGTACGCCCGGAACAAAAAGGAGTGCTTCGGATGGTCACCAATGTATCGCTGGGCCACCGTGGTCAGAATATCCGGAATGGAATCATACACCTTGCCTGCAATCGCCTCGTTCTCATGAAAATAATGAATGATCGTCAGCTCCCTTCCTATACCTTGATTTGTTCGGTTAGTCGCAATGTCTCTCCAGCCTTCACTTCAACCACCTGCTGATCCGCTGTAAACCAGATGGAGATGGCCGACGGATTGTGAATGATGGACCGATCAGCTGAACACTCCAGACGTTTGACCGCTTTCCAGTAAGCTATCACTTCGATGTTTGTGGCGTACCATATGTCGTCCCGGCCACCGATCTGCTCAGCAAACCGTTCTATAACCTGCCAATTGTCGTTATCATTGAATTCGTAGCTGTGGCCCCATACATATAATAAAAGCGGCGTACCTTTCTTCGTGTGCTTGATAAATCGTTCGGCGTGAGCCGCCAAATCATGGTTGTGGTGGCAGGTTGGATGCCATTCCAGCGGCCGCTCAGGCAGCGTGTACCTGCCATGGGATTCAACCGTCCGTGCATAATCGATGCCGAGCCATTCGAGCTTGGTACTGAGAGATCGGTCATAACCCCCGTTCGGGTAAGCCATGCCTCGTACCGGATAAGCGACAAGCTGTTCCAGCGCTCTCCGATCTTCCATAATCTCTTCGGTCAGCAGCTCATCCGGGACATAGGGCAATGTGGGATGGGTGACCGTATGTACAGCCACTTCATGCCCGTCATATAATTCAGCAACTTCCGTCGTCTCAATCCGGCCTGGCTTGCTCAGCGTACCGGAATTCAGATTGAATGTACCCCGCAACCCATGTTGATTGAAAATGTCCACCAGTCTGCGATCATGCACCACGCCATCGTCATAACTGAGTGTTAGCGCCTTCATCACGCCACCCGGGTAGCGGTCAAACTGGATACGATGTCCCATCTTGTTTCTCCTCCCATTTGCTTTCACCAATTACGAATGCTTCACACTATGCACATGACCGGCTTCCTGCAAACTGTGGCTGTCCGAGTCAAAATACGTGCCTTCCAGCAGTCCAATCAAGGTATTGGTAACCCGTACTTCAATATCGTTATCCCCTGATCGAAGCCAGGAGGCTTCTCCTGTCCAACGATATGGAGACCAGCATCGAACGCCCAGACTATGACCATTCACCCGTACTTCTACCACATCCTGTACCTGCCAGTCGCTGAATTCCAGTTCAAAGGACGTGACCTCTTCAGCAGATTGTTCCAGCCAAAAGCTTCGTTTGTAACTCATCTCCCCTGCAAAATGGGGATAAAGCGGCTGAGGCTCAAGACCAATTCGGGTCGCCGTTTCCGGCTCGGGAATGAGAGAGACCATGCCTTCATGATGGAACTCCACGCCAAATCGTCCTTGCAGATACAGCGGATCGACGATACCTTCTTCATCCCTCGTGACCTGAACGGTAACCGTTAATTCATTCAGACCATTGTGTAGGAACTCTGTTATATTGCAGCCAATATTCTGATGATCGGTAATTTCAATCGCCTCAAATTGATCGGGTCCAATCTGTTGTCCATTGATTTCTATGGTCCAGTCACCTGATATCGCTGCCCTGTCCATAAATAACAGACATTCTGCCAATGCCGTTCTCAGCTCAAATGTAGTCGTATATTTACACTCAATTGGATAGGCAACGGAAGCTTTCTTCGGTGTGCCAAATACCTGATTAAACTGGAGCGGAAGATGATATTTCTCCGACAATTCAGCCGCCTGGTCAATAAACGGTTTAACTGCAACATGATTACGTTCAAAAATTACACCGTTGTCATTAGAAGCTGTTACGTTGAACTGTCCCATTCGAAGGGTGTTGGACTGCACGGTTTCCAGACGCCATGGCCCCTCCGCAGGAAGTTTGATGGTGTAGGGTGTATTCTCGGTAATTAAACGATCAGCGCAAGACTTCGCCCCTGTTTGGTTCAAAGCAAAAGAATTCGCCTCTGATACATCTTGGGCATGTTGTAAAGTAAGCCTCACAGCATGCGCTTCATAGGGAGCAACCTTTAGCGAAATGCACCACTCACCACCACTGCTGGTAAACGGCAATGGTTCATGCTGTCCTGTTTCCAGATTGAGCCGTTCCGCCAGCAGAGTTGTACCCGCTGAAAGATCCACTTCCGTCCATAACCGCTTGGCTACTATTTTCAACTGCCCTTCAAGACTCTCCCCTTCCTGATTGGACAAAAAGACCATAAACTCTCCGTCCGATAATTGACGGGTCTGCATGAGCAGCGACGCACTTTCTTCTTCCATGATCCAACAGATCGGTTCGGGCAGCACCTGATCCAGCAGCAGGGAAATCAGTTCCAGGGAGAAGTCATCCCCACGACCTGTTCCCGCGGGGAGAAAATAGGCATTTCCCTGCCCCTGCTGCCACATCGATTCGCTGCCGTCATGTCCTGGTTCTCCCACATTACCCCAGTACTCCTCTTGCGGCTGATTGTCTGCCCCAAAAAACTGGGCGGCCTCATCTCTCACAGGACTTCCCGACTGGATGGATACATGCGGTGGCATACCTACGGAAATGGCAGTCCCCCCCTGTTCCACGAACTGCTTCACCTGCTGCCAGGCTGCTGCTTCCAGGTTCAGCATCGGTGGTAGAAGCAGCACCTCATAACGTGCAACGCCAATCTGAATCGTCCCTTCGTTCAGTACAGCTTCGGCTAACAGCTCGGGGTCCAAGTGATCATAGTCACGTCTGTTTTCAAGCAGATGCGAGGTGATTCGCATCCAGTCGTTCGTTAAGCGATCCAGCTTCGCCCGTTCTGCTTCGTCTTCTCCGCCATATTCGAATCCGTGAAGCGGATTACCCATCAGGCTCCAGAACGTAGTCGTTGGATCAAGCACAGCAATACGAATGTCCGCAGTCCCGGTGCTCATCAGATAGCTTAAACGTCCCGTGTAATCTCCCAGTTGCCGGAAATGACGCCAATACGGGTTCTGTATAAACTGGGATGGCGGTGCATCATGCTTGGCAAGTCCGCCGATGGTATAGAAAAAGGCGTGGAAGTTAAAAAAGTTGGTGCCCATGGCTGCCATCCGGTCAATCATCCATTTGGCATCCTGTAAGGTCATCGACCAGCCTACACTGTGGAAACACTCAATCAGATTACGGCTTCGGCCAAGCTGTCTGGCAAGCGAGCTGACCATCTTCGGATTGTCGCGCATTTTTTTGCCATACCGTTCCAGAATCCAGGATAAGGGGCGTCCGATTTTCTCATGTGCCGAATCTCCACCTGGCATGTGGCTGAACAACTGCGTGGTCATCCGTACTCCTGGTACTTCTGCCGCATACTGAATTCCTGCGTCTTCGCACCAGTCATGTACCTGTTTGTGATACGACTCCCTGAGCAGCAGATGCAGTGACTGATAATAGTCATACCGGATTCGTTCTGCATCTGGAACATCGCCATGTAACAGCGCAGGCAGCGACTCAACCAGACTGTAACCGCAGCGTTCACCAAAATATAGGGGAAGCTGTGGAGACCACGGGATACGCCCAAGCGGCGCGATCTCATCGGAGAACATGCCTTTGATTACGCTTTCAAATTGTTCACCAACTGCTCCCTTATACCGGTCATGGGTCAGTTCAATAAAACGGCTCATCGCTTCCTTGTGACACGGGTCAACAAAGTTTCCGTAATATTTGAAATCATCTATCTCTTCTTCCTGAAATATAATCACGTCCCATTCCCCAGCGGGAGCCTCCCATAACAATCGAAAAGCCGTTCGATATGTAAAAAACCGCTTGCGATTATACGACGTGAGCCCTGTCTCCTGATATACCTGATCCGTCTGAATATTACCAATATTGCTGCGCAAATCAATGGATTCATGCCACAATCGTTTGCCCTTCGCATCTTTGGGAATTGCCTTTGCGAATAGAATTCTCCCCCATGGCAGCTCATGATCCACAGCTTCTCCGCCATGAACATGGAATGAATGATGTACAAGCTGGCGCTGCTTCGCCTCAGGAAAATCAAGTGTCACCTCACCGCCGGCCATCCCGCTTGGATAGGGATACTCGTCATATAACCATACCTGCATGCCGCAGGCGGCCGCCGCTTCCACTGCAATCCGTACCTTGTCAAACCATGCTTCGGACAGATAGGGAATCTCCAGCCCCTGACGTGGACAGATGAAAAAACCACCTACGCCCTGTGCAGACATTTCGGCTATTTGCCGTTTGATTTGCCCTTCTTCCATATCCCCATTCCAAAACCAAAAGGGATGAACCCGGTACTGCGCCTCGGGATTTTCAAATGCATCCCTGTTCCACATGTCGCTTCCTCCCTGTATGTGCAAGAGTGGTCGTCCATTTACCGATAACGTTCATTTAAGTTCAAATAGGTTTGTTTTGCAATGATTATACATCAAAATCCAAAGACTGGAAGCTATAATTCACAAAAAAAGAGGAAGATGGTTTTAATTGTCCTGAATTATGCATATACGGAAATGCCCGGCTGCACCTTTGCACTACAAGCAAGGCTGCCGGGCTCTGGAACATCAAACTACTTCAGTGCAGCGTACAGCTCATTCACTTCTTTGACATAGTCGTCGCCGCCACTGCTTTTCCACAATGCAACAGCATCCTGGAAGCCTTTTTCATCAATTTGCCCCACGATGAATTTGATACGGGCATCATTAATGATGTTATCCAGCTGCGGCCCTTTCTGGGCATATACATCAGAGATTAAAGGTTCACCGGGATTTGCGATAACGATCTCCTCATTCGCTTTCTGCACCTGAGCAACCTTTTCACGAACAGGTGTCTGCTGCACGCGCAGCGTTTTGTCCTCTGGAATAAACATCAGAATCTGGTTCAGCCCCTGTACATCACGCAGTGCCAGTTTGTCAGTCGTCGGAATGACGTAACCCTCTTTTTTCTCATACTGCTTGCCTTCCAGACCGTTCCCTAGCAGCGCCTGCAATTCAGGTTCATTCAGTTGATCCAGGAAACTCAGCACCTTTTTCAAATCTTCTTCCGTTTTGACACTGCTTTTGGAAATTGCAATCATACCGGAATAGCCGGATGTTGGCATATCGCGTAATCCCTTTGGACCTTCCATCGCTTGAAGTACATCCACATGTCCAGTCGCTGACGGATCTTTCTCCAGTATCTTCTGATCCATCCGCTGTGCGTTATCCGCTACATCCACCATGACACCTGCTTGCCCGTTTACAAAAGGATCAGGTAGTTTCGTTGCATCCATCACGGCAAAGTCCTTGTTGACCAGACCTTCGCTATAGATTTGGCGGAAAAATTTCAGAGCTTCCATATATTCTGGCGTCTCATGTGCCGGCATCAAACCTCCGTTACCATCATCGCCCCACTTGTTGGGTGCACCAAACCAAATCTGCATATTATCCCAAGGGCCCGTGAATTTGCTCGCCACCAGACCGTAGGTATCGTCTTTACCGTTGCCGTCTGGATCATCCTTCGTGAACGCTTTCAATACATTGTAGAACTCGTCAATGGTCTTTGGCTCTTCCAGACCAAGCTTCTCCAGCCAATCCTTGCGGATCGTGACTCCGTTACGTCCCAGAGCTCGTGCGCGGTAGATGCCATAGGTTTTGCCATCGATGGAAGCATTGTTGGTAATAATTTCATTCATCTGGCTCAGGTTCGGATAATCTTTCAGATAAGGCCCAAGCTCCCAGAATGCTCCGGTACGAGCTGCATTAATGAAACTTGGGGATTTGCCAAGCACAACCATAACATCGGGCAGCTTGCCCGAAGCCAGTGTAATATTGAACTTGTCTTCATAGGAACTGCTTGGTACCCATTGCAGATTCACATCCATCTTGGTCAGTTCCTCAAGTTTCTGAATCACAGGGCTGTTATCCGGTGGATTCTCCGCTTCAAAGTTCGGAAGCATGATCGTAATCTGATCGGTACTTCCACTTCCCGCAGTTGCTCCCGAACCGGAACCCGCTTTGTCCGTCGAGCAAGCTCCCAGAACCGTGCTCAGTACTAATGATGCAGAGAGCAGCAATGCGCCTTTTTTGAATCCCGTTTTTTGTCCCATACGTTCTCCCCCTTGGCTTTAGCCTTTGATTGAACCTAACATGACACCCTTGGCAAAATGCTTCTGCAAAAACGGATACACCAGCAAAATCGGAATGGTGCCAACGACAATGACCGCCATCTTAATGGACTGCTCCGGTGGCTGCACAAAATTGGGGTCCATGTTCGCCATATCTCCGACACTGGCCTGCGAGAGCAAAACGATCTGTCTGAGCATGACTTGCAAAGGCCATTTGTCACTGTCCGAAATGTACAGGAGTGCCGAGAAAAAGTTGTTCCAGTGCCCTACGGCGTAGAATAACGCAAATGTGGCAATTACCGGTTTGGATAATGGCAGAACAATGCGCCACAGTACCCCCAGATCCGAACAGCCGTCGATGCGGGCCGCTTCCTCCAGCCCTGGCGGCATCTGCTGAAAAAAGTTTTTGACAACAATTAAGTTAAAAGCGCTAATCGCGCCAGGAAGCATGAGGGCCCAATAGGAATCCAGAAGTCCAAGTCCACGAATGACGAGATAGGTCGGGATCATCCCTCCACCGAACAGCATGGAGAAAATCACCATGTTCATCATGACATTCCGTCCCCAGAAATCACTCCGGGAGAGCGGGTAAGCCATCGTCAGCGTGAAGAAGAGATTGACCAATGTCCCTGCAACCGTAACAAATATGGAAACCCCTATGCTGCGGAAGATGGTGGACGAAGAAAAAATATACTCATACGCACTGAACGAAAACACCTTCGGAATAAGGAAAAAACTGCGTTCGGTAATCTCGGCTTCGGTCGCAAATGAATTTCCTATAATATACAGGAAAGGAAGGACGGTTAATATGCCCAGAATCCCCAGCATGACGTAATTGAAGATATCAAATACTCTGCCGGCAGGGCTGTTGTATAGACGGCTGTTCATGGGCGCTCCTCCTTATGAAATGGTAAATGGTGAAAACAGCTGTCCCGCTTGATGCCAGATTAATAAATACCGGGATGCCCGAATTTCTTGGCCAGTTTGTTGCTGCCCAGCACCAGAATAATTCCGACCACAGACTTGAATAACCCAACCGCGGTACTGTAACTGAATGCACCTTGCGTAATCCCGACGGTGTATACATACGTATCAAATACATCTGCCACATCACGATTCAGCGAGTTGGTCATCAGATAGATCTGTTCAAAACCGGTATCCAGAAAGTTCCCCAGCCTGAGAATGAGCAAGATGACAATGGTTGTGCGAATGGCCGGGAGCGTGATATGCCACATACGTCGTAATCGACCTGCACCATCCACAATCGAAGCTTCATACTGCTCTGTATCCACACCTGCCAGTGCCGCCAGGAAGATGATCGTTCCCCAGCCCATCTCCTTCCACATCATCTGAACAATAATGAGTGGACGGAATGACCCCGGACTCGCCAATACATCGATCGGTTTGCCAGTGATCCAGGAGATCAGGTCATATAAAACCCCACCTTGCGGAGTCAGGAATACATAAGTAATACTTGCGATTATGACCATGGATACAAAGTGAGGTACGTAAACCAGTGTCTGAATGGTTCTTTTGAAGAGAGCGACCCGGATTTCATTGAGTAATAAAGCGATAATAATCGGTGCCGGAAAAAAGAATATCAGATCATATAGGGCAAGAACGAGCGTATTCCTCAGCAATCGGAAGAAGTCCGGGTTAGAGAAGAAATTCGTAAAGTTCTCCATGCCCACCCATTGACTGTCGCGAATGCCCAGAAAAGGCTGATAGTCCTGGAAGGCAATAACGATCCCCCACATGGGCAAGTATTTAAAAATGACAAAGTACAAAAATCCGGGAAGCACAAGCACGTACAGCCATTTATTTCGTTTAATCTGCCTCTTCCAGTTGGACTCCCGCTTCATTGGCATTGCGGCCATTTCCACTGGAGCTGCTGCGGCGCCATTACCATTCCAGTCCGTCTTCCCGTTCATCATGTCTCCCCTTTCCATTTGTGTAAGCGTTATCAATTTCTCTGTTATTCAGACTATACAGCTGTCCTATTTCCGGCAACCTTCATTTTTTGCATGGTTGCGCAAAGTGATCCAAAAGCCCGCTATAACGCCATTCTCACTCCGATTTGGACATATTTAGGTAGATGTGATTGCACATTTTTGCAGCATTATCCTTCTTTGTTTCCGAGATGTTACCTTCTGAAACATGGAAAACCGGAGTCCCTTGAACGGGAATCCGGTTAGCAATAATGCCTGAAGAACAGGTTTATTTTGTTTATTTGCCTTGCCATTGATCACGGTACTGGCTCGGCGTCAAGCCTTCCTGTTTCTTGAAAATCCGATTAAAGTAACTGTGCTGGTATCCAACAGCACCTGCGATATCATTGATTTTCATCGTGGTCTCACGCAGCAATTGCTTCGCCGCATCCATTCGTACCCGTGTTAAATAATCAATGAAATTCATTCCGGATACTTGTTTGAATGCTTTGCTTAATGCATAAGGTGTCATCTGCTCCGCATCTGCACAGCCTTCCAGGGAAATTTCATTTCTATAATTCTCATCCATAAACAACATCGTCCGTTCCACGACCTGCTTCAGTGGCTCTTGGGCTCGCATCTCGATCTTCTGCACATATGGCAGCAATACTTCTCCAATCATCCATTTCTTCATTTGTGCAGGTTCACGAATCGCGGACAAGCGCTCATACATGTTGCAGCCACCAAACAGCTTGTATGGCGTTACTCCAGTTTGCAGCATCATATGCTGAATACTGCCCAGCAATTGAAGCATCATCTGCTGCACCTGGAATTCGCTGCTCCCTGCCCGGGTAACCTCGGTCATGAATTGCTCCAGAACTCGCTCAGCCTCATCCTGCTTCCCAATTCTGATTGCCTGAAGGATCTCACTTTCCAGCCCCAGTGGATACGAGGCTTCTTCCGTTCTGCGGAAACATTGCTCATCCTCCAGATCGAGAATCTGGCTTCCGTCTTCCACGCTGCGATAAGCAACTGCCTGCTCCATCTCCACGAATAATCCCGGCAATTCCTGCGGAGAAGCGGCAGGGCGGCTTACCATCACCGTCACGTTCATTTTCAGAGTCTGACCAATGACCTCCACAAGCTCCTGTCCCCATAACAATGCTTGTGACTTCACAGGCTCGTCCTCGGGTGTAATCACAAGCATGGCTGAAGACAGGTCGTGAAAGTTCATTACACTAATTTGACTGAAATAACTTTTGGCAACTTCTTCAATGATATTAACTGCTGCAAAGGTAACCAGCCCCGTATCCTGGCTTCCAAATCGACCCTGCAACTGGGCATAGCCCGTAAAATACATCTGAAGTAACAAAAACTGCTGGCCTTCCACCTCAAAGCCAAGATTCCTCATCCGCTGCTGGAGATCCTGCTCGTTATAGGCATATAGATGCCCCTGCACCAGCTGTAATACAAAACTGTCCCGCAGATGGGGAAGCTGCTCCTGCAATTGACGGTGTGCGGTCATACTCTGCGAAGTCAGTTCATTCCACTGCTGCTCCAGCAGTTGAAATTCATCCAGCCTGGTGTCTGTTGTCGCTTCATTCCTCGCCGGTGTCAATAAATGGAGCATCTTTGCTACCGGGGAGTATATTCTGCGTGAAGCAAACCATGATAACACCAGCCCCAGGATGAGACTTCCTGCGCTCGCAATAACGATGATTTTGGATACGAGCTTCACCGGCGATGTCACGGATGTCAACGGAGCTGCGGAGACATACGTCCAGTCTGAATCGATCCGACTCAGTGATCCATAGGATACGGAATAGGTCTCGTCCTCATATTTGAACAGAAATGAATGGTTGTCTGCATGCAGGCCAACTTCTTCTTTAAGCTGCTGCTCAAAAGTAAGGTCTGCCTTCCCTGCTGCCGGATTACCGGTAACCAGTGTATTGCCCTGCTGGTCCATGAGGAACGTTGAGCCTTCATCATAAGGGGTAAGCGTTTTCAATAAACTGGCGACTTTCTCATTATCCAGTGTAATGATCAGTGCACCAAATGGATTAACACTCTCCCCCGGAATCTTATGTACAAGAACCAGTGCGTTGCCCGGATCGGTATGCAGTAAGGCATTCTGCGCGGGAAGTGGGCTCGCAATCCAGTCTGTCCAATACACATGGTTGCCCATTGTCAGATAGCGATCATAAGCCTGTATTTTTGCATCATCCTTCAACTCGTTATAATCCCGGTTAAACAAAATCGGTTTCGGTTCCTGCAAATAAAGCTGCGCAGATTTGATCAGCGGATGGGAGCCTTGCAGCACGTAAAGTGTGGTGACAACCTCCTGTGTCTCATTGAAATAATATACAAAATCCAGCGTTCGCAGCGCATTGCCAAACCTGGGTTCAAAAGCCCAATGGGACAAGGTCATCTCCAGATAAGCGAGCTGATCGTCCACGTTACGTGCCCGGTTCTCAATCTGGCTTTGGTGCATCTGATTAAATTCATTTTCCATCCGGCCAACGACCAACTGGTACATCACAACACCTGTAATCAGTCCGGGAATGCTGGCAATAAGCAGAATAAGCATCAGACTATTTCGGTAAAAACGCCCTTTATGTCGTCCTTTGGTTAAGCCTGGCCAACGTATGAGTCTGCTGGAGGGTCTTACCTTCCTAACTGGTTCCATCAGCGCTCACCTGCCTGCTTGCGTATGCTCTGACTGTCATGGGAACTCCCTCAACTCCCCTGTGGAATGGTTTACATGAGAATATATGGATGAAATCCGTTTCTTGTATTATACGCATAATATCCAGGGGAATGAAACGGTACACAGCAGATCATTTTTTAACCAATGTTTTATTAACGCATCAAAATGGATTACAATAGGGTAAAGCAAAACATGAAGGAGGCCTTTTAATGAAGGAACAGACTTATTTTCAAGAAAATAGAGAAAAACACCTGGCAGAATTGAATGAATGGTTATCCATTCCAAGTATTTCAGCCATTTCAGCGCATAAAGAGGATATTAACCGTGCCGCACAATGGGCTGCAGATGCACTCACTCGTGCAGGTATGGAAAATGTAGAGATTATTCCAACAGCGGGACATCCGATTGTCTATGCAGATCACCTGCATGCGCCCGGCAAACCAACCGCACTGATCTATGGACACTATGATGTACAGCCTGTCGATCCGCTTAACCTGTGGGAAACACCTCCATTCGAACCTACTGTTCGGGACGGCAAATTGTTTGCACGTGGTGCTACGGATGACAAAGGTCAAATCTTCTTACATATTAAGGCGGTTGAAGCTCTGCTTGCCGAAAACAAGGAACTTCCCGTAAATGTGAAATTCTGCATCGAAGGTGAAGAGGAAATCTCCAGCCCGAACCTGCCGATCTACCTGAACGACAATACAGACAAGCTGCGTGCAGACATGGTACTCATCTCGGATACGTCCCTGCTTGAAAAAGGAAAACCGGCGATCTCCACAGGTCTGCGTGGTCTTTGCTCACTTGAAGTTGATCTGAATACAGCCAACACGGACCTGCACTCCGGTTCATTTGGAGGCGGTGTACCGAACGCACTGCACGCATTGGTATCCCTGCTCGCTTCGCTTCATGATGAGCAAGGCCGCGTGAGCGTCGACGGTTTCTATGATGGCGTTCTGCCGCTTTCTCCTGAGATGAGAGAAGAGTTCGTTAAGCAGGGCTTCAATGAAGAACAGCTTCGTCAAGACCTCGGGCTGGAGCAATTGTACGGGGAAGAAGGTTACTCGTTCGTGGAACGTGTAGGCGCACGTCCAACGCTGGAGCTGAATGGCGTATGGGGTGGATTCCAAGGTGAAGGCACCAAAACCGTTATTCCAAAGGAAGCTCATGCCAAAATTACATGCCGCCTCGTTGCGGACCAAGATCCTCAGCATGTATTGGACCGTATCGAAGCACATCTTCGCGCTCACGTTCAACCAGGCGCAACGCTGCATATAAAACAGATTGAGAAAGCCTTCGCTTTCAATACAGATCCTTCCAATCCATTCCTGCAAAAGGCAGCCGATGCTTATGAGCAAGTGTACGGCGTTCGTGCCCTGTTTACAAAAGACGGCGGCTCCATTCCGATCGTGGAGAAACTTTCACGTGTGCTTGGTATCCCGGCTGTTATGATGGGCTTCGGTTTGCCAGACGAGAATCTGCATGCACCGAATGAGCATTTCAACCTGGAGAACTTTGATAAAGGGTTGTTGACGATTGTTCAGTTTTTGAAGAGTTTGTAAAGTATAGTTCATTTCAAAAATAAGTGCTGGTCAGCGTGCAAGTGGCCGTTCCGGATACGAATCGTTCTTTCGATCGCTGTTATCCCCGGATTTCTTTGAATACCTTTTCCAAAGGTGAAATCCGGGGATAGCATATGCTTCCGAAGTAGCTTTCTTGCAGAAAGCTTTTAGGCGAACGCTCCGCTTCTCCAGAATCGATTTCGTCTCCTGCACTATGTTGCAGCTTTTCCATGAACTTATTTTAAGACTGAGCTTACTTTACAAATGATGGGTAGTAGTTATAGATATACAAAAGGGGTGTGCCGCCATAAATATGGACGGCACACCCCTTTTGTGATTGTTAGATCTGGATACATTCGCAACGGCTCGTTATTTACCTTTTAACAAACCTAGCACGTGCTATTCGAGGTAATTCCGCAGTTTCGGCGAATTAACGAATCGTAGACGCTTTATTCCCTTGTTTTGCATGTCATTCATCAGGTTTTTACTGAATTAACGTGGCTGACGTTCGTTAGCCATTCCGATCCAGACTAATCCTCACAATAAGGTGTGACTGATTCGTTAGCGTTGTGTCCAGTAGAAGCAAACCAAATTCCGGAGACATCCTCCAGATTTTACTCTTGAATCCTCCACTTATGATCGGAAGGTTGTGAAATTTAACATATGCACAAGCTGCATCATGTGCGTGATTTCCTGCTGGACTTTGGAAGTATCCGTGCCAGCCATCGCCTGATTAGCCCGCAGCGTTCTGCGGGTGTTCAGCATGCCGTCGATTAATTTCATCACTGTGTTGCGTCCACGATGATCCACAATCATATACTTTTTGCGCGCATCCAGCTCTACCCACACGATATTGCTGAATGAGGTGAACAGGTGTCTGCGATAATGCTCCATATCGGTCTCATTGTAGTGCTCGCCATAAAAGGCATAATATCCGTGTACGTGCAGCTTCTCCGCCAGCTCTGTGATGAACGGGTCGAATTCGAGCATAGCGTTACGTTCCATGTTTCACGCCTCCGTAATGCGTGATCCGCAGATCCCGGCTTTTTTGAGATCTATTTTATCACATTACAGAGTTTCACGTATAAATACAGCGATTATAGTTTGAAATATTGTATTTTAAATGGAGTAACAGGAAGTCTAAATGCGTTAATAACTCAATTCAGTGCATGAATATAATCTACATGGTCCATGAGGCTATTCAACTTGCTAAGTATGGGTGTCCCTAAACAAAAGCTCCTGCGTGGCAGTCTGAACAGTGAAATCTCGTCCTACGTAAACGATAAGCTTGGCCTGGCCAAACGTTATGGTCTTAAGGATGTGCCTTTCTGGAGATTAGGGATTTTCCGCTTGTATGATGCCGAGATGGAAGAAGCCATTAATACTTCCGTCAACAAGGAATAGATTGGTTCGTTTCTCTCGCATTCAACATGTCAGAACAACGAAGAACCACATTCCCCCGCAACGGAGTGTGGTTCTTCTTATGTTATTTCATCATCTGATCCACACGTCCAAACAGAAACTTAACCACATCGCTTGGTCCTGGCAAGTTCGAATCGAAAAGCAGCACAATGCCAATTAACGCACTCACAGAAGTGAATCCTGCTGAAAGCCACTTGGCTCTCTTCTCCTTACTGTATTTCCATTCCACATAGACGATTGTTACAGCGAGCAACAGTATGCCCAGAACGGACGCCAGTTTCATAAAATGTCTCCTTCCGTTGGCGTATTTACGTGCCTGAAAATTTGACCGTTCAATTCTCCTCCTCATCCGGGATGCCCTGCGGTCCCGTAGATTTGCCGGTACGTACCACCTTGGCCTTCACCTTTATCTTCACGTCTAGTTCCGAATAGATCGTTTCCCAGTTTTTCTCTTGTTCTTTCCACTGCTTCGGGTAATATCTGCGAAATTCCACTGCAAATTTGTACAAATCGGTATGCATCTCCTGTTGGGACATGCGCAAAGCATTTTCAGCCATTTCGGAGAGTTTTTTGCACCATGCCTGTTCCAGTTTTTTCAGCACCGCAGGGTCGGTAAGGTTCTCATCTGTCGTGTTTAACACCACTTCACCCCGGGTCTGAATGTCAACTGCCATGCTCCAGCGTCCGCCCGAAATTTTCGGCTTATATTTCGTTTGAATGTCAAGAGGACGTATCGAAAAAGAACCCTTGGACTGCTCAAAATCTACAGGCATGATGATGTTGTTCAATTCTTTGGCGAGCAATAGTACACCAACCGTTAACGGTTCAGTAACGGTTCTGATGTAACGATCATTTTTGTAGAGACTAAGT
The DNA here is from genome assembly GCF_045040695.1 of Paenibacillus sp. FSL K6-0108. Taxonomy (NCBI): domain Bacteria; kingdom Bacillati; phylum Bacillota; class Bacilli; order Caryophanales; family Paenibacillaceae; genus Paenibacillus; species Paenibacillus sp. FSL K6-0108. The sequence goes on from NZ_CP150288.1 coordinate 6,128,107, forward strand.
CCCTTGATATAAGGCGTCGTTGTCAATTTATCCTGATTTTCTTCCGGTGGCAGAATCAACATGCGCGACAAGATGACGGAAGCACTGGGCCCTTCGATAGATTTGGCCAACTCAAGCAACGTTGTACGTGTACCCAGTTTCATATTGGCCATTTCACGCAGAGATTCGGCTGAACTCCTCTCTAGCGGATCAAGCAAGGCAAGGATATCTTTCGCAGCTTCTGTGGTGGAAAATACATAGGCATGTTCCCTGATCTGCGGATAACGGAGGAAAAAATCAATATATTCACGTATCCCGTGTTTGCCCGCAGCTTCACTAAGCACAATGACTTCACAATGTCCCCAGAACATATTTCGGGCAACTTTACGCTGCAGCCGGTTAAGCGATTCTGCAATGGTACGCCCTTCTGCTGTGCGAATTAATGTGACACCGCTCGGACTGCCGCCTCCACTTGTACTGTCTCCTCCACCGCCTTTGCGAGGAATGAAGATTTGTGCGGTCAATTCAACTTTATCATCTTTATAATCCACGCCTGTTGCCAAAACGATGGCCAGATCATTAATCTCGGTACGGTCCCAGCACCCGTTTAACAGGACACAGCAGAGTGCAGTGACCAAGATTCGCTGCCAGATTTGCATCAGCCTGCCACCATCCGATCAGGTATTCGTCCTTTTCTTCCGAACATGTGACCATCCCTTCTTGAGCCATGCAATCCCATAGGTAAGGGCCGGAAGCATTAACAGTATATTGAGGGTATAGAGGTTGGCTGAAGCTGTGATTAAACTGGATATACCCGACCCGCCTGTTGCTACCCAGTAAGCAAATATCAAAGACATGAATGCCAGCGGTCCAACGAGAGGTTTATAATCTTTCATACCGCACCATTCCGCAGTCGAAGTCGCGAAGATGTACAGAAACACGGAGATTTTGACAAAGATACCGAATATCCATATCGCAATAATGATCGATTCAATATGTTGTAGAAAATCCGCAATCGTGATGTACCTTGCGGCTATCATCACCGGAAATACAAAAGTATCTGTCAGATCCCCAATCAGGAACAGACAAAATACATTCGTGACCGTCATGGCCATCGTTGTCAGAAGCAGTGAGCCGAGCATAACACGAGCTGTCCGCTTTTGCTGATTCACATAGGGCAGCAGAAAGGCCAGCACGATGTACTCACTGAACCATGCAGCGGGAGCCAAGCCTCCTTGAATAACGGGCAGCGGTCCGTTTTCCATAAACGGAAACAGTTCGGCGGGATTTAACTCTCCAATCAGCAATATAAAAATGAGTGCTAGAAGTACAATCAGCAACGTCACAAAGACCTGGGCGGTTCGTCCGACCACTTCGATGCCCAGTCTGACATTAATGGCACACACAATAACCATGGTACCCATGATAACAAACATCGGAGTGCGCGGAAGAGCATTATTGGATATGAACTCGCCATATTCTCGGATAATTAAACCAGTGATATGAGGCAAGTAGAAGAGATAGACCAGCCCCAATACCTTTCCCGGGATTCTCCCGGCAATCAGTACGCTGGATTGAATAAGCGTTTTTCCCGGATACATCCGATGCAGTCCAAACGATATGCCTATTGCAGCAATTCCAAAGATCGATCCTAGTATCGGAGTCATCCACATATCATGACCTGCATAATGCATCGTAATTCCGGGTACCGACAAAATCGATGTTGCCAGAATGGCCGGGAAAATCATGTAAGCCAATTGTGTCAAAGATATTTTTCCTTGATCGGTTAACATGATAATCCTGCCTCCTTCATCGCTTGAGATTGAACATAAATTAACGCGGCTTGTTCCATGGCGATGGACGCCACCACACATCTTTGACTTCATTCGCTATCGTGGGTGCAAGCGGTGACAGATAAGGTGTGCCGAATGAGCGAAGACTGCTCAGATGGATGACAATTAGAATGACTCCCAGCATAACACCTGTCAGTCCGAGCGTACCGGCGAGGATCATGATTGGGAAGCGAAGCAAACGCGTTGCGATGCTGGCAGCATAACGCGGGATCATGAAGGATGCGATTCCGGTAATGGCAACGATGATAATCATCGGAGCTGATACAATGCCGGCTGTCGTCGCCGCTTGGCCGATAATCAGGGCACCGACGATACTTACAGCAGAACCAACCTGCTTCGGCAACCGTACGCCTGCTTCACGCAAAGCTTCAAAAGCAATCTCCATAATGAACGCCTCCACCAAAGCAGGGAAAGGAATTTCCTCTCTGGCCTTGGCGATACTGAGCAGCAGCACCGTCGGAATCATCTCCTGATGATAAGTCGTAATAGCTACGTAAGCTGAAGGAAGCAGCATGGACAGGGCGTAGAACAGATAGCGCAACCAGCGCAAGAAGACGCTCATAAACACATATTGATAATAATCCTCCGGAGACTGCAGCATGGAAAATAGGGTTACGGGAGCAATCAGCGTAAAGGGGGTCCCATCAACCAATATGGCAAAACGACCTTCAAGCAGGTTCGAAGCGACTACGTCCGGACGCTCTGTGGCTATCATCTGCGGGAATGGTGACAATCGCTGATCCACAATATCTTCTTCGATATATTGACTCTCCAATATGTCCCGGACCCTTAGCTTATCAAGCCGTTTTTGGACCTCTTCCACCAGCTTTGGATCAATAATGCCTTCCATATAAGCAAGAGTGATACTCGTATTCGATCGTTCCCCAACCGTGCGGGTAAGAAGTTTCAACGCAGGTGTTTTGATGCGTTTGCGGAGCAGAGACAAATTCGTGGGCAGAGATTCTGTAAACCCATCACGTGCACCGCGGACGGCTGATTCAGCGAGCGGCTCTTCCGTAGAGCGATTGGCTGCTTTATAGAGCGGATAGGTTACGCCAACAGTTGAACCTTCCAGTAGCAGCAGCGCCTCCCCTTCCAAGATGGCTTGGACAGCCTGAGAGGGGGTTTCAACCGTTTTGACTGATGCCATCGGAACCTGGGCTGCCTCGATTCCGACTTCCTGCAAAGGCGTCAGCACTTGACGTTCCAGCCGCTCCGTGTCGCATAAACCCACACAGTACACGCAAAGTGCCGAGATCGAGCACGCGGTGTCAAACGGATGAAATACGATATCTGCGCAATCGGCAAACACGGAGCGCAATGTCTCCTCATCCATCACAAGACGACCGCTCAAAGGCAATTCCTGCTGTTTGGTTGTAGCGTCCATCGTATCTGCCTCCCTGGTCTGCTCTCGTCTCGTCCATTTATTCTCAGTAAAAGATATCATTTGCTTCCGCTCCGTGAAATATACGGCAGACATCACGAAAAGAGCCGCTCTATAAGCGACTCCGATCCAATTAATATGCTGGCTATCCTTTTGCCGATAATTTGTTCGGAGAAGACGGCGAATTATAGTACCCGTGAACAAGCGTGACCAGAACCGGAAGCGGATACTTATCCAGACATAAATAACACGAGCGGTGTAAAAGTGTGGAGATAGCCGGCCCGAGAATAGGCAGTACAATCTGATTGAACGTCAGGAATTCTCCCGCACTGTCTATACCTGCTGATTCGATAATCTTGTCAGGGATATTGCTCTCCATGAATTGTTTGATGAAAAATACGTTAAAGGCATTCGACGGCAAAAATAAGGATGTACTCCTGCATCCTCCACTTATGAGCGGAAGGTTGTGAAATTTGACATATGCACAAGCTGCATCATATGTGTGATTTCCTGCTGAACTTCGGAGGTGTCCGTACCTGCCATCGCCATATTGGCCCGCAGCGTTCTACGGGTGGTGTTCAGCATGCCGTCGATCAATTTCATGACCGTGTTGCGTCCACGATAAAGGCTTCCATCCGATCAAAGAAAGGAACCCCGTGCATTATGCTGAACGATGCACTCCCAATCGACATATAGTGTTCCAGCACATCCTGTTTTTTCGAATGGAAGGGAGAATACCAATGATAGTACACATCTACTGCATATGCTGGAATGAAGAAAAGATGCTACCGTTCTTTTTTCGCCACTATGATGACATCGCAGATCAATATTTCATCTTCGACAATGGTTCCACCGATCAATCCCTCTCTCTGTTGAAGTCCCATCCCAAGGTGAATCTCAAACGTTTTGATATTCAGGACAACTCGCTTATACGATCCGCACAAAATCTGTTCAACCAATTTTGGAAAGCAAGCAGAAATAAGGCGGACTGGATTATTGTCTGTGATATTGATGAACATCTCTATCACCCGAATCTCAGACAATACCTCCAGCAATGTACCTCGCAAGGCATTACTCTGGTTGTTCCCCAAGGATATCAAATGGTATCTGATTCCTTTCCTGGAGACGGTGAAACTTTATGCCGATCCGTACGAACAGGAGTAAGGAGTACTCTGTTTGACAAGCCCCAAATCTTTAACCCGAATGCTGTCCAAGAGATGAACTTCGGGCCCGGGCGACATCAAGCTGTGCCTGCCGGAGAAATCGTCCGCCCTCACTCGAGTGAAGCGCTGCTTTTGCACTATAAGTATCTGGGCCTGGAATACTTGAGCTCACGCTACTCCACTCTGAAGCAGGGACTTCGTGAAGATGACACCGCCAATCGCTGGGGTTTTCATTACTTATGGGATGAAGCGGAAAAACGCCGTCAATTCGAAGTCCTGAAGAACCAATCCGTAATTGTACTGTAACTTAAGTAACTTAATGGGTAGAAAAACTGTCGTCACCTCAATAAACAGAATAGGATACAAAATATTCCAATAACCCTCTCTTATTCTTCCTAGTAAACCCTGTTCAAATCAAATATGAAGGAGGTTGATACTCCATGGCTATTCTATCGTCAGGACCCATTGAAAATAATCTTGTTGCAGGCACAAGGCCGGTGCAGCAAATCACTGTCATTTTAACCAACAGAGATGAAGCAAACTCCGCAACAGTTCTGATTCAGGGCTACTCTTTGACCGGTGTACGCGTGTTATTTGTGCTTGAAGAATTTTCGCTGGCACCCAATGCGGTTGTTACCAAAAATTATGCTGTAAATATTGATGAGTACGAATTTGTATTTACGACAAGCGGGCCTGCCGAAGGTCTTGTCGAAATTTCAATATGGGGCCAGGACGATATGGGTAATCTTGTCAATACACAGCGTATTGTCGCGGATGAGCAGTTGGATAATTGAGAAAAAATCAGCAAATAAACAGAGGCAAACTTATAAACGCAACATATCATTGAATCATAGCTTATAGAGAACTTGTTCTTTGTAGAACGATGTTCACAAACTTTTTATAAGGAGGTGTTTATGTATGGCGGTTCTTTCAACTGGTCCCATTGCCAATGCTCCAGTTAACGGAGTGAGACCCACGCAGACTGTCACCGTTCTTATCGATAATCGTAATCAGGTAGATTCCGCCCAAGTGTTGATCCAAGGTTATTTTCTGACAGGCACCAGAACACTGTATGTACTTGAATCCAGAAATATTGCTCCTAACACAGATTTGACTCTCTCTTACTTCGCCAATCTTGATGCATTCGAGTTTGTGTTCACAGTGACTGGTCCGGTAGAGAATGACATCCAAATCTCCGTTTGGGGCAAAAATGCAAGCGGACAATTGGTGCCAGCCCACCGACTCGTGTCCGACGAGCTCCTGGGTTCCAGTGTTGGACCTCAGGGTGATCAAGGGCCTCAGGGTACTCAAGGACCACTGGGTAACCAAGGACCTCAAGGTACTCAGGGACCTCAAGGTACTCAAGGGCCTCAAGGTACTCAGGGACCTCAAGGTACTCAAGGGCCTCAAGGTACTCAGGGACCTCAAGGTACTCAGGGACCTCAAGGTACTCAGGGACCTCAAGGTACTCAGGGACCTCAAGGTACTCAGGGACCTCAAGGTACTCAGGGACCTCAAGGTACTCAAGGGCCTCAAGGTACTCAGGGACCTCAAGGTACTCAAGGGCCTCAGGGTGACCAAGGGCCTCAGGGTGACCAAGGGCCTCAAGGCGACCAAGGACCTCAGGGCGATCAAGGACCTCAGGGCGATCAAGGACCTCAAGGCGATCAAGGGCCTCAAGGCGATCAAGGACCTCAGGGCGATCAAGGACCTCAGGGTGACCAAGGACCTCAGGGCGATCAAGGACCTCAGGGTGACCAAGGACCTCAGGGCGATCAAGGACCTCAGGGTGACCAAGGACCTCAGGGTGACCAAGGACCTCAGGGCGATCAAGGACCTCAGGGCGACCAAGGACCTCAGGGCGATCAAGGACCTCAGGGTGACCAAGGACCTCAGGGTGACCAAGGACCTCAGGGTGACCAAGGACCTCAGGGCGATCAAGGACCTCAGGGCGACCAAGGACCTCAGGGCGATCAAGGACCTCAGGGTGACCAAGGACCTCAGGGTAACCAAGGACCTCAGGGCGATCAAGGACCTCAAGGTAACCAAGGACCTCAGGGCGATCAAGGACCTCAGGGTGACCAAGGACCTCAGGGCGATCAAGGACCTCAGGGTGACCAAGGACCTCAGGGCGATCAAGGACCTCAAGGTAACCAAGGACCTCAGGGCGACCAAGGACCTCAGGGTGACCAAGGACCTCAGGGTGACCAAGGACCTCAGGGCGATCAAGGACCTCAAGGTAACCAAGGACCTCAGGGTGACCAAGGACCTCAGGGTGACCAAGGACCTCAGGGCGATCAAGGACCTCAGGGTGACCAAGGACCTCAGGGCGATCAAGGACCTCAGGGTGACCAAGGACCTCAGGGCGATCAAGGGCCTCAGGGCGATCAAGGACCTCAAGGTAACCAAGGACCTCAGGGCGATCAAGGACCTCAGGGTGACCAAGGACCTCAGGGCGATCAAGGACCTCAGGGCGACCAAGGACCTCAGGGTGACCAAGGACCTCAGGGTGACCAAGGACCTCAGGGCGATCAAGGACCTCAAGGTAACCAAGGACCTCAGGGCGATCAAGGACCTCAGGGTGACCAAGGACCTCAGGGCGATCAAGGGCCTCAGGGCGATCAAGGACCTCAAGGTAACCAAGGACCTCAGGGCGATCAAGGACCTCAGGGTGACCAAGGACCTCAGGGCGATCAAGGACCTCAGGGCGACCAAGGGCCTCAAGGCGATCAGGGACCTCAGGGCGATCAAGGGCCTCAAGGCGATCAGGGACCTCAGGGCGACCAAGGACCTCAGGGTGACCAAGGACCTCAGGGCGATCAAGGGCCTCAGGGCGACCAGGGACCTGCCTAACTCCCAATATAAAATAACTTCAAATGTTGTTGATTTTTGAATACTAGAACACAACAATCTCCCGAAAAGGGTGCATGACCGTGGTGCTTCTTGCGAGCATGCCAGGTCATGTGCCCTTTTCTCTAGTTCTTGGTAGGTTTAGGGCATAACAACGACTTTTTCCTTGCATGTGGCGATGATTTTGGCATATTGGATGCAGATGTCCAACGAATCTTGTTGTTCCATCGGCCACCAGCGAATGGCTCCCGATGGAGCCATGGAAGCATGCTGTTCCAGTTCCTCGGGTATTCGGCCGACAACAATGATTTCCATATCCTTGAACCCACTGTCAAGTCCCCTCTGTAATGTGCCGTATAACTGGGTGTAGTCTGGCTCTGTCCAAGAATAGGGGAGCGGGAAAATAACGGAGACCTTCGCAGCATCCTCCAGAAGGATATTTCCCGACTTTCTGGCGGGATCCTGGGGAGAGGTCTGCCAGATTCGGCTGTATGGAAGTAGTTCCGGCAGATCCAGGTCTGTTAATCTCAATCCGATCCTTTGCCGGTAACTTCGGTTCAATTCCCTGACCAGTACCTGAATCTGCTTGTTTCGGGTAAACGTTGTATTGTTCCCGTTCTCATTACGGTATTGGATGTACAGTAAATCCGGGATGTAGAGGTAACGGGTGCACAGAAATGTACGCACAAGCAGATCATAGTCATCCGATACGAGAAGTTCGCTCCGATGGCCTCCGACCAGATGATAACAATCCCGTGTCCATGCACGCGGATGATTCGGCAGACCGACCAAATGACGAATGGTATTGCCGTTAATGGTCGTATGCTTTTGTACATTTTGCCATCTACCCATCTCATGTAGCCATACCCGATAATAAACGCTGTACCCGTACCCACAATCCCACCCATACCAATGGGCCTTATTGCTTCCTGCATACACCTCGGAACAATCACCATAGGCGAAGCCGCATTCCGGGTGTTGTTGAAAAGCTCTTACAATTTTCTCAAGACAATCCGGCAGCAATTCATCATCGTGATCCACCTCTACCAAAATTTCGCCTGTACACAATCCTGCAGCATATCTCTTGACCGAGCCAATATATCCGTAACTTGCATCCTGCCGATATCTCCGGACACGTTCATCCTCCAGTGGCAGAAGATACCGGCTATAATTGTCTTCCTGATCATTTGAATCATCTACTATGACCCATTCCCAATTGCTATAGGTCTGCTTCAACAATGATTGGTAAGGCCGCTGAATTTTATCACCGGATCGGTAGCTTGCCGTGAATACGGAAATCAACGGAGTATCGGAAGAGAATTGGGACGGAGGAACGATTTTATTCTCGGGAAGCGGATCCGTAGCTTTGAGCCAACAAAACATCAATTGAGTGGCGCTGACTTCATCAGCCGAGCCGTAATGAAGCCAGCGCCTCTTCTCATGAGGTGGCAGCGAGAAGAGACCAGGAAATTGTCCCCAGCTATTGCCAAGTGATACGTACACCCTTGGTTTCTGGAACAGCTTCCCGTCGGGAGACTGGTCTGCCTGATAGAGCTTCACTTTGATGTGGGCAGCTTCAAGTTCTGCCGTCAGCTTGCTGATTTCCTCTTTCGGCATCTCATCCGATACAAACAGATGTACCATCAGCATCGGTATCTCGTTTACCAACATGTTCGTCCTCCTTTACAAATTCATTGCAAAAATGACAAGATCGCGCGCAATATATCCCGGACCTGCATCATTTATCTTCCACGTAATATACATGTATGTGTAGTGCCGGTGAATCATTCGCTGCTGGAGAAACCGTCACAACAGCCAAGGAAACCTGCCTTCCCATTCAGGACCTAACCAACCGCCAGAAAGGTGGAATCAATATGAATTCCCCGCTCGTAAGCATCCTCATCCCGGCTTACAATCGCCCAGACATGCTGCGGATTGCACTTGAAAGCGTACTGGAACAAACATACTCCAATCTAGAGATCATCATATGCGATGACAGCACGAACCATGAAGTCCAGAAGATGCTGATGCCTTATCTGCATGAAGATGTCCGGATTAAATACTTCAAAAACGATAAAAACCTCTATTTGGGTAACTGGCACAAATGTTTTAATCTGGCTTCAGGCTTATTTATCAACTATCTGATGGATGACGATGTATTCCACAAGGAAAAGATCGAAAGAATGCTTTATTATTATCAAAATTTTGAGAATATTTCTCTTGTCACTTCCTACAGGAACATCATAAATGAACAAGGTGAGATTCTTCCACCGATTTATGCATCGCGAAAATTATATGAAGAGACCCGAATCCTGGACGGTTACGATCTGGCTAACCATATGCTGAGCCGCTGCCTGAACGTGATTGGTGAACCCACCACCGTCCTGTTCCGCAAAAAGGATCTGATTCACCCATTCGGAACATTTAATGGAAGGCAGTACAGCCTGCTGAACGACGTTGCCTCTTGGCTTAACCTGCTCTCCAAAGGCAAAGCAGTGTATGTTGCCGATAGTCTAAGCAGTCTTCGCAAACATCAAAATCAAAATAACCAGGAGCTGACTCGGACATCCATGACGGAATGGCTCGATATCGTGATCTCATCCCGTGATCAGGGATATCTGCATTCGGACGACTTGTTCCGAAGCGCTCTTCATGCGTATCGACTGAGCATTCAGGGGCGTCCGCAAATCCATACTGATTTGGAACGAATCCAGGCCCTCTTGTCATCGTTAAATGAATAAAATTGTATTTCTGCCGCCCAGGAAAGGAGATGAAACATGTATGATATCCCTTTTTTAAGACCCAAGCTCGTAAAAAAAGAAACTTTCCTTCCCTATGTTGACTCCATAGAAGCAACCCGTCTATATTCCAATTACGGGCCCCTGAACCAACAGTTCGAGCAACGGGTCATCCAAGAGAACTTTAGCGGTAAAGGATCCGCGGTAACGGTGCATAACGCTACCGTTGGCCTGATGCTGGCGATCGCTCAGAGCAAGCGTCCCGGAGGGAAGTATGCGCTGATGCCAAGTTTTACTTTTGCTGCTACGCCGCTAGCTGCGCAGTGGTGCGGACTGGAGCCCTACTTCCTTGATATTGAACCCGATACATGGGAGTTAAATCGTGATCAGCTGGAGCATGCCGTCAGGCATCTCGGAGACCAGATTGCCGTATGTGTACCCTATGCCACCTTTGGCAACGCCATGGACTTGTCTCCGTATCATGATTTGGTTCAGCATGGCATTCCGGTTGTTATCGATGCGGCTGCCAGCTTCGGCACGACGGAGACACAGACAGGAGAGCAATTCGGCACCGGATTCCCGGGAGCCGTCGTTTTCAGTTTTCATGCGACAAAATCCTTTGCTGTGGGTGAAGGAGGACTCGTGTACAGTGCAGATCATGATCTGATCCAGCGGATTCGCCAGGCCGGCAATTTCGGTTTCTCCCGAAGCCGGGAATCTGTCTTTACGGGATTGAACAGCAAAATATCCGAATACACCGCTGCAATTGCCCTGGCCACACTGGATCACTTTGGGACAGTTCAGCACAACCGCAAGTCCATCCATGAGCTTTATCTTCACGAGTTTCATCTAGCAGGCTTGCTGGAACATGGATGGTCCCTGCAAACGCTGCGGGGATCGGTTGTCCACCAGTTCATATCTGTTCTCAGTCCCGCCTCTCTGGAAAACCGGAAGGTGGTTCATGGCCTTGATCAAAAATCCATTGAAGCCAGAACGTACTTTTCGCCAGCATGTCACCAGCAAAAGCAGTTCAAATCGTGCCCCCATGCCAGTCTCCAAATGACTGAATATATGGCAAAGCATATTGTCAGCCTGCCTTTATGGGAGGAAATGGACAGAGATCATATACGCAAAGTTGTTGGTGCGCTCACAACCTTAGAAAGGGTTCAAAGCTGATGCGGAAGCTAATTGTTTGGGGGGCAGGAGGACATGCACGGGAAATTGTTTGGTTATGTGAAGAATTAAACATTAAAGTCGTTGGGCTTCTGGACGAGCGTCCACATATGAAAGGACTAACCGTGGAGGGTCTCCCCATTCTCGGGACATTAGCTGATATTGAACTGCTGAGGGATGAAGTGGGGATTGTATGCGCAGGGGTTGGAGATCCGGCGTTGAAGCGGCGCTTTGCCCTTACAACCGCAAGTTCAGGATTTCGATTTGCCCCTCCATTGATCCACCCTAATGTCCGTTGGTCGCGGAGAAATGTGATTGGAGCAGGCAGCATGATCTTTGAAGGTGCCGTTATATCAGAACAGATCCGTATCGGACAGCATGTGATCTTGAATCGAAGCGTGAGTGTCAGCCATGATTCAGTTATCGGCGACTATGTTACGTTGGGTCCCGGGGTTTGCCTTGCAGGAAACGTGGCTATCGAAGCCGGAGCATATATTGGTATCGGAGCATCAGTCAGGGAAAAAATAAAGGTTGGAAGCTGGTCCGTCGTAGGTGGCGGTGCCTTTGTGAAGGACGATATTCCTGAATATTGCATGGCCGCAGGAGTTCCTGCTGTTGTGAAAAAAAATCTATGATCTTAAATTGAGCGTTAATATCGAATGATGCAAAATGCTGAAATAAATAAACAAGCGTTGTACAGCAGAAAAAATTCTGCAGTGCAACGCTTGTTTAGTGTAATCCAGGATTCAGTTGATCGGCATCCTATTGCCTCACGATTGAGTAATCGACGAATGCTGCAGCCTTTTCCCCTTCACCCACACTTCCTCAATTTCCAACTCACCATTCAGCAAAACTACATCTGCCTGTTTTCCTTTAGCAAAGGAACCCGTACGATGATCAATGCCGAGCAGACGTGCCGGCGTCAGGCTGGCTGCACGTGAAGCCGCATTTAGACTTAAGCCCACTTCCTGTACCAGATAGCGAAAACCGCGAATCATTGTGAGTGTGCTTCCCGCTAGTGCGCCTCCGTCTTTCAAACGGGCTACACCTTCCTTAACAATCACAGGCAGGTCGCCAATTTTGTATTCACCATCATCCAGCCCTGCAGCAGACATCGCGTCCGTGATTAATACGATTTGATCGGTAGATTGCTTCAATTGTGCGATGAGCGAGATCGCCGCTGGATGCACATGGATACCGTCTGCAATGACCTCTGCACTGATGCGGGAATCACTGAGCACTGCTCCGGCAGCTCCGGGATTCCGGTGATGCAGCGGTGTCATCGCATTAAAGGTATGCACTGCATGATGCAAGCCAGCTTCAACCGCGAGCTGTACCTCTTCATAAGTCGCATCCGTATGTCCTAATGCTGCTGTAATTCGCTGCTCGCGCAGCCATGAAATGACTTCGAGCGCTCCCTCACGTTCAGGTGCTAGGGTAACTTGACGAATCAGGCCCGGATATTGTTTTTCCCAAGCTTCGAGCCAGGAGACATTAGGCAATACAATATGTTCCGGATTTTGTGCGCCAGGCCATTTGGGACTGAAAAAAGGGCCCTCCAGATGTACACCTTCCAGCTGTGCATAAGGCATGTCACCAGAACGATAGCTGTCCACTTCAGACAATACCCGATCGAGACTGTCTTTGGGCGCTGTCATGGACGTCGCGAGCATTGCAGTAGTCCCCTGTGTGCTGTGGAATGAAGTGATTTTATCCAACACTTCCTTGCTTGCATCCATGAAATCTTCTCCATTACCACCATGTACGTGGATATCGATAAACCCAGGGACAATGACACCATGCTTGGATACAGGCACAGATATGGCTTCACGGCGAATATGTTCAGAGAGTCCCTCAGGCTCACCAGCATAAAGGATTTTCCCCTCCGTCCAGACAAGCACACCATCCTCCATTACACCATCGGGCAGTACGATTTTACCTCGAAGAAGCGAAATGGTTTTTTCACTCTCTTGCTCTTGAATTTCCATATGCCCTACATTCATTTCACCAACCTCCCGGCAGCACGGTCCAGCAATACGACTACATTTGGATGACATTGCAGCAGCGAAGCGGGACATTGTGTTGTAATCGGACCCATAAAGGCTTCACGAATAATTTCGGCTTTCTCCTCACCACGAGCGATCAGCAGGATTTGTTTGGCTTTAAGAATGGTACCTACACCCATCGTGATGGCCTGAGTGGGAACTTCATCAATATGATTAAAAAAGCGGGCGTTTGCTTTTCTTGTCTCTTCTTTGAGATCTACCACATGTGTTCGTCCTGTAAGCTCGGTTCCCGGTTCATTGAAGCCAATGTGACCATTATGTCCAATACCCAACAGCTGCAGATCTACAGGCCCGCGATCATCAATTCGCTGTTCATAGGAAACACATTCTTGTCCCAAATCCGAAGCCTGCCCATCCGGCACTTGGGTTCTGGCGAGATCGATATCAATATGGGAAAACAGTTGTTCATTCATAAAGCTGCGGTAGCTTTCGCGATGCTCTACAGGTAGACCCACATATTCATCCAGATTGAAGGAAGATGCCTGCGCGAAGCTGACCAGACCTTTCTGATACAAAGCAATAAGCTGTTTATAGATGCCCACAGGAGAACTGCCAGTCGCGAGTCCCAATACAGCCCGGGGTTTCGTCTGCAGCAAACTGGCAATCACCCCTGCACCCGTTGCGTTCAAATCTTCTTCATTTTCAAAAATACGTATATTCATCTTTGTCAGGCACCTCCGTTATGTTGAACTCGATAAGACTGTACATTGTGATACGATTGTTCCAATTTGGGGATAAAACGGTCAAAGTCGGCACTCACCATGCCCGTGAACAGAATATCGACGACATGCAGCAGAGCTATCCGTGAAGCCATATCCCCCCGCCTCATACCTTCTTCCAGTGAAGATGTAAAAAGCGGAATATCCGACACCGCAGCAAGTTTGTTATTGCCATAGGATGTCAGTGAAATCGTAGAAGCTCCGGCCTGTTTGGCACAATGCAAAGCATCGATCGTCTCCGGCGTTTCACCCGAATAGGATACCGCCATCGCCACATCTCCTTCGCTCAGTGAAGAGGCTGACGTAATTTGCATATGTGAATCCGAGAAAGCGGTACAGCTTTTGCCAATCCGTACAAGTTTCTGATAGAAATCCTGCGTAACGATGGAAGAGGTGGCAACACCGTAGAGATCAATACGGCGGGCATGACATAGTAACTGAACCGCATGCTCCAGCCTTCCCAGATCCAGCAAACGTGTTGTATCCGCAATGGATGCGAGATGATTGGCTTCGATGGCTTCCACAATTTTGGATAAAGGATTGCCCGCCACGATATCCTGATATGCTGTTTCATTGGTGGAATGAGACAGTTCTGCGGCCAGCTTCATTTTGAAATCGGGAAATCCTTTGAAATGAAATGATTTGCAAAAGCGGGTTACCGTAGCCGCACTTGTTCCGCTTTGCTGCGCAAGATGGTTAATGGTCCAGCCCGGAATATCGGATGGGGACTGTAAAATCACTTCTGCAATTCGCCGTTCCTGAGACGGAAGTTCATTCAGTTCTTGCTGCAACGCATGTAGTATCGCCGCCATGAGTACTCCTTTTTTTGAAAATTATTTTTATGAACAAACAATAAATAAAGAAAATTATTTTTATACCTTCATTTTAATCAATACGTTGTGGCAAATCAAGAGGATATTAACTAGGTATTTGCGGTATGTATGATGAAAATTTTGAAAAGGTATCTTCTTGATTAAGAATTGGGATTCCGCTTATATTGGAGATAAACCTTGAAGCGAATGTGCACATTTCATTTCTAAGGAAGGAGTACACTCGATGAATCAACGACAACGTCAAAAAATGATTCCTTCCACCTGGATTATTGCCATAAAACAGACCGAAGCTCGTAAATACTATGTCCTCTATGCCATCGACTGGAAGCGCGGAGCACGATTGAGCTGGGAAGGTTGGAATAGCCTCGCAGACTTGCTGCAGTTTCATATTCCAATCAAACGAAAAGCTGGCGGTACGAAATCCGCTTCCCAACCTGCCGCCAAGATTGCGAAAAAGGCTCTCCCTCTTCACCTGGATGAAACACAGTATAGGGAATTGGAGCAGCTCTTCTATCAACCTTTTTCGAAGAAACAATGGAGAGCTTTTATTAAGGAGCATGCAAATAACCATATGTAGGTGAACCCTTATGCCATATACGACGAAGATTTCTATCACGCTCTGCCCGTAGCAACCTGTACCCTTGGAATTTCTGCGGGCTGAGCCTTTTCCCAAGGGAGCGTGATAATCCATGAAATCTCAGCAAAGAAATCAGGCCTATTACAGGCATCACAGAAGGCGTGTCATTCAACGTAAAACACAGCTTGCTATTCGGTACGGTTGGTCCTACAAGTTTGAAGGGATTTTTGCCAAAGGAAAGATACATTGTTCCTGCTGGTGGTGCTGCGAAAAGACAAAGCGGATCGGCTATCCAAAATCTGAGCTAATCAGAATAGCGAACTGCGATGAGCAGTTTCTGAATTTAGATTTCTAGACTATTTAAAACAAGCGATTTCTTCACTTTGAGGATTCGCTTGTTTTCGCTTTCAAACATTAAACAAAAAAGTCTTTCCCCATTCTTCATCATGAAGAATAGAAAAAGACTTTCGTGCTGCTTCAATCAACTGTGCAGTATCGCAACTAAATCTTCAGTTCTCCGAGCTTAATCAGCTCTACAACTGCTTGCGAACGACCCTTAACATTGAGTTTCTGCATCACATTCGAAATATGGTTACGCACCGTTTTCTCGCTGATGAATAACTGCCCTGCGATGTCACGCGTCGTTTTGTCCTGAACCAGTAATTCGAATACTTCGCGTTCACGGTGGGTCAACAGAAATTTGCTTTTATGATCGATACCCTTCAATGTTCACCCCTCCTTGCTCGGGTTGTGTTGGTGTAACAAGGTTAAGGGGATACAGTCAACTCATCTTATGTAAGGTCAAGGGCGTTGGTTCAGTTTTATCAAAAAAATGGGCAGCAAATTGCAATTTGAATGAATCAACGCTATGTTTGTGCAAACTAAAAAACAAACATGCCTCTGCGACTAATGTTGATCATCAGCGCAAAGGCATATTGTTCAACCCAGATTACCGATTCAAGCGATTCGTCATGCCATCGTTGTTGTTAGGATTCATGATACCATTATTACGCACACCGTTTCGGTGATTCGTGTTCAACGCATTCGTTGGGAAAATACGTTCAACCATCGATTGGAACGTGTTAAGCATGCCGCTAACCGGTTTGCCGTTACGGATATCTGTGGCATAACCTTCAACATGTTGTACAAAGTCCGGGTTAGCGGATACGTATACATTCTCCACGTGAGGTGCAAATTGTTTGATTTTCGCCGAGATTTTGGATTTAATCTCTTCAGGTGTGTTGTCATCCGTGCTGTCAATACGCGATGTTTCACTCTTCATTCCGTAGTGTCCATCGGTCATTGTACGTGCGTTGCCACTGTTGGTCAAACCACGCATCATGCCATAAGATCCTGTACCCATCGTTCCATAGATGCTGCGGTCATTGCCCATGTGGCTGCGATCCGTAGCTGCATTGGTATTCAACCCCGGCGCAATGCCACTAGTGCTGTATGGAGACATCGTTCCATTACCACCATTTACACGCACACCGCCCATATCATGACCCATGCTTTCGGTACGCATGGTGCCATTAGCCCGGTTACGCAAAGATTTGCTTTCCAGTTTGCCAGCGTGACCATCTGTCAAACGGACTGCAACATATGCGTTACGATCAGTCAGCATGACATGTGCTGACTTCACTTCCTTCATTTCTGAAATGCGTTTAGCCAGCTCGTCACTTGATTTCAGGTTAGTGACGTTATGTGTCCGATAGCTTTTCGCACGAATACCATCCATTCCGTTGGACTCAACACCATAACGGTTAATGCCTTTCACTTCATGACGAACATTTTGGGTGTGCAGATTATTATCTTTTGTGCTGGTTCCACAACCCGTCAATCCGGCCATTACGAAGATTGCAGTAGACAAAGATAAGCTGATTGCTGTCGCCTTTTTGGCTGCTGGCATGTCTCATCCTCCAATTATGTTGGTTTTGGTCACAAGGATAGGATGCTCTTCTGTACGGACCGATATGCTGAAAGGATATGGAACATCAGCCGATTAATATCTGGGTGCACTCGAAGTCTCTTCCACGTATAAATGCAAAAAAGCGATGCTTGCACAACGTGCAGCACCGCTCTATTTAACCGTGTATTTCCTGTTCCATTTTTTGAACCTTCATTATTAAAAGAGCTTTATGCTTACTTGGATGAGGAAGCCGCATCCGCGTCTTGTCCGCTCGAAGAAGTTGCATCTGATTTTTGGATCGAATTCGGAAATTGCTCTGCTTCCTTCAGACCAGCTGCATCCATGGGATAGGCCCACTGACCGTCTGGTGTAATTACCCAGATCTGATCTGGTTCCGATGGAATAGTAAGCCCCCGATACACATCCGTTACAGCTTCTCCGTTAACTGTCTGTTCAACAGATAACGTAAAGCGCGGCACAGTGCCTTTCATTTCAGAAGCTTTGCGCACATCGTCGGCTGTGGACAGATTTTTAATTTTGCCAATCAGCGATACGGCATCCGTAGCTTCAACTGCTTCGCCATTCAGCATCCACGTCTGCTCTGCTGCACCCTCTTCGGAGGAAGATTTGAGCATCCAGGTGGCTGCTTCGCCTTCCCATTCGAGCGAAGTGACGTTGGTTTCATCCATATTAAACGGAGTTGTATCCAGCAAATCCTGCCGCGATAATTCTATCTTGCTGATCGATTCTGTTTGTACGGCTACAACAGGCCCGGAGTCCACCCTCACATAACGGGCGTCATCTGCTGGCAGCTGTCCACCTATGCTCAGTTTGATCTCACGATTATCCTTTAGTTGGATATCCAGCAACGTTGCATCTGCACCCAATCCATACTTGTCGAGATCCTTCGGCTCTTCCTCCACAACCATTTCCTGATCAGCACCACTTAAGGCATCAAGCCAACTGCTGACCGTATAACCATTCAAAGGATAAGCCTTTGGTTCCACCATATGCCATACGCCATTCTTTTGTTCCAAGTGTGACGATGCGGGTTTTGAAGCACCTGATGTGTCTGTATTGTGATCATGAATCGTGATCGACTGTATATCGGCAGACTTCATACCGAGCAACTTTACCTTCTCCGCTTCTTCTTCACGAAAATAATTTTGATTGGCCGCATAGACCCATCCGATCAACAAGACCACTAAGACTAGAATCGTTGGGACCCATTTTTTCATACGCGTCTGCGCCTCCACCATAAGAGTACACCTATCATAACAAAGATAAGCGGGAATGCGACAATCGCCACGAAGAAAATGGTTCTGGCTTGTTCACCATCCAAATACGCCGTTTGATAACCGGATTGTACCCGTGGCCGAATCGTTACCCCATCCTCTTTTCCACTTAAATAATTGACGGTATTCAGAATAAAATCCCGATTTCCGCCGTTCGCTATTTCCGAGTCCTGCATGAAAATGGATGAGCCGAGAATAACTGCCTTCGGTTTGCCATCCGTTGTATCCGCCGCATATCCAAGCTCAACCGGGCCTTGAACGTCCTGATCCGGATCGTTGGATGTTTCGTTTTGCAATAAACCTGCAATGTTCGTCTCGCCATAACTGTCATTTGATGAATGAATGAGCGGCGACAACGTGTATTTATTTTGCTCTTTGCTTGTCAAAGCAATGGACAGGGATAACATCGGATACAGTTTGCTTTCTGACAGTTTATCCGTGATGGCATGGGAGCCATACTCTGGCACGACCCACAGTGGGCCCATTGTGCTGGCTTGCTGATTGTCCACCATAACTGCATGCTCATCCACCACGCCATAATCCGTCATGAGTGCATCAATATTTTTCCAGGTCAATTTCATATCTTCGTGAAAACCGAGGGATAACAGTAATTTCCCCCCGTTACTGAGATAAGTCCGAATAGCCTTTAGTTCAGTATCACTAATATCCCGCTGTGGCCCAATAATCGCAAGTACGTCCGCATCTTCTGGAACCTGACCGGCCTGATTCAGCTGCAGTTCTTCTGTCGTAATATTATTCTGTTCCAGAGATGAGCGCAGTGTAGTCAGCTGATCCAGGCCAAGCTCCTCATGTCCTGTCAGGAAGACCATTTTGTGCATCTCCGTGGAAGACAGATTCATTAAGGCTTGTGTCAACTTTTCCTCACCTGTGAACTGGTATGATCCATCGCTTCCATCCCCTACAGCCGTGAATAGACTGGCGATATCAATCACTTTATGCTGATCGCCCTGTTCCAATACAATCGAACTGCCTGTGATGCCATATTTGGAGGCCAGCGTAGGCTCCTGCGTCAGGTTGTACTGCTTCATCGTCAGTTTGCTGTTGCGTTTTGTATATTCCTGAACCATATCCGATACTTCGCGGTTCAAGACTGTATTATTGGCATTTTCAACGGTTAACACCAGAATGTTGACGTCTTCTTTTACATTTTTGATCGCGGTAAGAGACTGGTCTGATAAGGTGTACTGTTTATTCGAAGTCAGATCCAGCTGGAAGCCGCCAAGTGAATTCAGAAACAGGGTCAGCAAAATAAAGATGCCAATCACCGCTACAGACAGCACGGTACTGTTGGTATGACTCAACCATTTTTTCATCTTCTCACCTCCACCGCTTCCGTTCCACAATTTGAATGCTTAACAGCAGAAACACACCTGAGAGCGTTACATAATACAATATATCCGGGCCGCTAAGTACACCCTTCGTGAAGCTGTCAAACCGGTTTGTCAGCGCAAATGGGTCCAGCCATTGCTGTAACGCAGATCCGGTATTGCCTGCAAATGAATCAAGCATCCAGAATACGAGCAAAATAATAAAACCGGCTACCGCAGATACCATCTGGTGCTGAGATAACGTGGAAGCAAACAGTCCAATCGCCATCATGCTTCCGCCCAGGAAAAAGAGACCCAGTGCAGACAACCATACAGATGTCAGATCCAGTTCACCAAAGAAGGACATTATAAACGGGTACACGAGACTGCACAGAATAAGTACAACAAGAATGGCAAGTGATGCCAAATATTTACCGAAAATAATCTCGGTCACCCGTGCAGGTGAAGTCAACAATAGTTCGTCTGTTCCCTGCCGGAATTCCTCTGCTACCAGTCTCATCGTCAGCAACGGCACCACAAACAGCAGCATGGATAACGTGTCACCCAGCACCAGACGATAATCCACAATACTCGGCTGGTAGTACACAAAACTCGAATAGAACAGCAAACTCGTCATCAGTACATATACGGCAAACGCAAAATACGACGTAGGTGACAGGAAGTATGCCTGCAGTTCTTTATTGCAAACCGCCATCATTCGTCTCATTTGGATCCCTCCCCTGTACGGGAATCACCTGGAGCGTCCTCGGGCATTGTCGATTGCTTCTGTTCTGAAATGGTATCCGATTCAGATTCAGATTCCGTTGTGGTAAGCTTCAGGAAAATCTGTTCCAGACTTAGATTTTCACGCTTCATCTCCAGGATCGGCAAGCCTGCACCCGACAGAAGGTAGAACAGTTCTTCCCGAAAATCATTGGAAGATTCACTGGTTAGCAGCATTCTAACCGTATCCGCAGCCCCTATGGATGCTTGTCCATCAGCTGCTGGAATGACTTCGCTCCGAACGTTCTCCCATGGTGCGAGCACATTATGTAATTGCTGCTCTGTTGCCTTCACTTCAATGTATACCTTGAACTGATCCCCCAGTGCTGAACCAAAATGCTGTGGTGAACCGTCCAAAACGAGCTGCCCCTGGTTAATAATCAACATGCGATTACAAAGTGCGCTCACTTCCGGCAAAATATGTGTACTGAGCAGCACGGTATGATTCTCACCCAGTTCACGGATCAAATCCCGTATCTCCATAATCTGATTCGGATCGAGTCCTGAAGTCGGCTCATCCAACACGAGCAAGTCCGGTTTGTGAATAATGGCTCCCGCCAAACCCAGACGCTGCTTGTACCCTTTGGACAGCCCGCGAACCAGTTGCTTTTCCCGGCCCTGAAGGCCCAGCCTGCTCACCATCTCACTAATCCGTAGTTTCAATTCACGTGTCGGGACATCTCTCAGATTAGCGACGAATTTAAGATACGACTGCACCGTCATATCCGGATAAAGTGGCGGTGTTTCCGGCAGATAACCGATTTTGGAACGAACGCTCCTGCTCTGATCGTGAACCGATATGCCATCCACTGCAATGGATCCTGCTGTTGGATGCAAATAGCCCGTAATCATTCGCATCGTTGTGGTTTTCCCGGCACCATTCGGTCCCAAAAATCCTACAATCTCACCGCGCTCCATTGTGAAATCCAGTTGATGCACGCCGCGCCGTCCATCAAAAACTTTGCTTACCTGCTTCACTTCGAGCACATCATTCATCCTTTCCCGTTAAAATACCCGTGTGCCATCCTACTTTCCTTAGATGGTCAACACGGGAAGCTCCTTGTATCTTACGTTCTGTATCCTAAATGAAGCTTAAAGTCACTTAAAAGAGAGCTTAAAAAAATGTGTCTAAAATGTGAACAACACTTCATACACCCACACCCTGCACTCTAGGGTAACGTACCATACAGTACAGGAGCATGAGCGCCTGCACAAAAGTCAGAGGGTGAACCGTGTGAAAGTACTATTCACATTTTATGTTCCAAGCGGCGGTGTAGATACTTTAAACCGATTGCGTACAGCCGTTCTGCAACGCCATGGCATCGAAGCACATGTATTGTATCTGTACCCTGGCTCGGGACTGCAGAACAATAACAACACGCCGGTCTTCACTTCTTCCAGTGATGAGCAGATTCACAGTTTAATTCATCATCATCAATACGACGCCATAATTGTTACCTCGGATATTGCCATGCCGGGCAGGTTAAGAGCCCTCGGGTATAATGGACGTATTATCTTTGAAGCTCAGGGATTGGGAACGCGTGAACTTGCTCTGGAAACCATCCAAATGGGTCTGCCCTATCTGCAAGCCCACTGTAATGCTGCTGTTATTCCTCCAACGGATCATTTACTGGAGCTGTTCATCCATATGTGCCCATGGCTTCATCGGTTTGTCATTCCCAATATGCTGGATACCACTACTTTTGCCCCAATTTCGGTGGACGCCCCTCCTTATCCAGTACTAGCTTGGGTGGGAAGACTCGAACACAACAAAAACTGGCGGGAATACTTGACGATATCCAGTGAAATCATTAAAAAAATCCCGGAAGCCAGACTGTGGCTGTTTCACGATCCCACCTTGGCCAATCCAGAGGACGAGGTTATGTTCCGACACATGCTTGCGGAGTATGGGCTTGAAGATCGGATTGGCATCTTTATCAATGTTCCCCATTCCGAGATGCCAAAATTCTACTCCATGATTGCAGCATCGGGAGGAATCATGCTGTCCACTTCTCTGCTTGAAGGCTTTGGATACGCCGTTGCCGAAGCCATCTGCTGCGGTTGCCCAGTACTCAGTACCGATTCGGATGGTGTACGTTCTTTTATTACACATAACAAAACAGGAAAATTCTATCCGATTGGCAACGTGAACGCTGCGGTATCCGAAGCTGTAGAACTTATGCGCGACCAAAAACTGCGGGAATATATACGCAGTCAGGGCAGGCAACATATGACCATCTCCTTCTCACCTGACCGATACGCCATTTCATTTCGGGAAATGATGACTGCCTTGAGCATTTTCTTTTGAGCACAGCAAAAAGGCAGTTCAGAAAAATGCTCTGAACTGCCTTACGTTAAATTTATGAGATCAGCTTATTTGAATTAATGTCCCATCATCATCGCTGGATCCGGCTTTTCTCCTGTTTGAAGGGAATCTTCCTCCAACCGTTTTGGTTTACGCAGGATCAGACTGAGCAAGCATCCAAACAGAGCAATGCAAGCCGCCAGGAAGAAGGTGTCGTTAAAACCAGCGACTAATCCATTAACCATACCTGTGCTATCAGTCGCTCCAGCTGTATTGCTTGCAATATGAGATGTAAGGAATCCGGTCAGACCAGCAACTGCAAAAGACACAACCACTTGCTGTGCAGCAGCAGTAAGCGGGGTAACCCGACCTACCAGCTTACGTGGAGCAGCATTCAGTACATGCGTATTGAGTGGCATCATGGAAAAACCCATCCCCAATCCCATCATGACAAGACTAAGAATGATCAGACCAAGACCCGATTCCGCGGTAATCGAAGACAGAATAAACAGCGCACCCGAGATAATACCCAGACCCACAAAAGCCAGTGGTCTTGCACCAATTTTATCAAACAATCGTCCTCCAAGCGGCATCCCCACACCCGACGCCAGCGCTTGTGGAAGTAAAATCAGGCCTGTTTCCAATGCAGTGTAACCTTTGATTTGCTGCAGATAAAGTGGGATCAAAATCATCGCACCGAACAAAGCGACTTGTGATACCCAAGCCAGAATAATACCCCGTGTGAAATCAGATGATTTGAACACCCGGAGTTCCAACAGCGGATTTTTGTGACGAAGTTCCACGATAACGAACAGGATCAGCGCCACGCCTCCGACAATCACACCTGTCAGTGTTGTTGCAGACGTCCAGCTTGTTCCGCCTTCACTTACACCGTATGCGAGCATCGAGAATGCGATTGGTGCCAGAATCATACCAAGCAGATCGAGCGCAGGCGTGCGTCCACGATCCGTATCTGGCAGAAATTTGATACATAGAATAAAAGCGGCAATACCAATCGGCAGATTAATCAGGAAGATCCAGTGCCAGCTGAGTGATTCAATGAACCAGCCGGATAATACCGGACCCAGTGCAGGAGCCAGCAGCATGGGAATCCCAAGCATACCCATGATAGAGCCTCTTCTCTCAGGAGGAGCCAGACGGAATACCATTGCCATACCAATCGGCGCTACCATGCCTCCACCAAGTCCCTGGATGACACGATAAATAATTAATTGTTCAGGCGACTGTGCGATTGAGCATAATACGGAGCCCAAAGTAAACATTGCAATCGTGAACAGAAATACTCTTTTGGCCCCGAAACGGTCGGTTAACCATCCTGCCAGCGGAATGACGGCCGACAAGGCCAACGTATAACCTGTAACGGTCCATTGAATCGTCTTCAGGTCCGTCTCAAAATATTGAACCAGATTCGGAATCGCCACGTTAACCACCGTGCTGTCCAAGATGACCATAATCATCCCGACGATAATAGCCAGTAGCGGTAGGATAATCGTTTTAATCGAAAATTCTGCCGGGTCCTGGGGCACTGCTGTTTGTTGTTTCACTCTCTCCACTCTCTTTTCCGGCCTGGAGGCATTCTCTTTGGTTCCGCCTCTCCATCGGCCTTATATTCACGACGTTTCAAACTTTTGTTTTAAACCGTCGTTTTAAACTTTTGTTTAAGCATAGGTTAATTTTAATGAAAATACCTTTGCTGTCAAGCTATTTTTTTATTAGATAATGAATCAGTGTATGTATGCCAAAAAATGGACCAGGTCTATTCCTGCCCCACTTCTTTGGTTAACTAAGCCTGATGGAAGCGATCTTTGCTAATCTGCCAACTTGATCATCTGATGCTCCGAAAGTATACCCAAGGTTTGGCCTTGGTCACTTCTGCAGTATATGCGAATAACCAGATGACTTGGTGTAGAACTGTTGCTAATGATGCGCAGTTCGCACGGATCGGATGAGACTGCGAGATTATGAATAATGTGATTTCCCGTATCCGCGCCAATCCGACAAAAATAGCGATACAGCTCCCCGTGCGTGTGACTGATTCCTCCGACAAAGATATCCACATCGTCATTCCCCACAAATGACAATTCAATGTCCATATATCTCATCGGAACAAAGGTTTGCAGCAGGTTTTCGTGAATCTCCAGTACATATACGGCCACGGTATATCCCTCCTGTAGAGCAGAGTTGAACCTTTCTCTAGATATGGTATGCCTGCTCTCATCCATTGCTATTTGCAATCACCCATTTTAATTAATTCCACGGAAATGCCCACCCTTTCGTCTGCTTTTTTTCATAGACTAACAGGATAGAAGATCGGCCTGTGCAGGCCGTGACAAGGAGGTACCTATGAGAGTTCTGCTCGTGACCTATTGGGAGCTTACACAGATGGGTGGAATATGGACATATGTGAAACAGCTGGCTGACAGGCTGATGGCTCTTGGCGTGGAGGTGGATATTATGGGCACCAACGGAGCCAAAAATGAAGTATACATTCGCAATCTCAATCGTTCCTTTCCCAAGGATAAGGTATGGCCCATGCTCCAAGCCAAACTTAATCCGACAGATTTGCCTCAATTCACTGCGGATTCTCTCGTGGCTTATTATGAATTGAACAGGTATGCCTTTGAAATGGGAGCCGCCTATCTCGGGGTTGATCAGTACGATGTCATCCATGCGCAGGACCCGGTAGCAGCCGTCGCGATGAGACGGATTTTGAACCGCAATACACCCATGGTAACGAGTTATCACGGAGCGCTTGCGCGTGAAACCTTTTACGATGCTCAGAACTCTAACGCGCAGCTCACGCTTTCCGAATATTTGCAATCCAAACGCGGACGCTACTTCCTGTCATTGGAAGAACGAAGC
This sequence comes from Paenibacillus sp. FSL K6-0108, assembly GCF_045040695.1. Lineage (NCBI taxonomy): Bacteria > Bacillati > Bacillota > Bacilli > Caryophanales > Paenibacillaceae > Paenibacillus > Paenibacillus sp. FSL K6-0108. The sequence continues at coordinate 6,153,945 of NZ_CP150288.1, forward strand.
GCTGAACAATCCGAACTTATTCTGGTCTCCAGCCATTGGATTAAGAGCACACTTACGGCCCTGCGTGTTCCCGAGTCCAAATTCCGAATTATTCCTTATGCTGTAGATATTCCAGCCTACCGTGCCCAAGCAAGGGCCAAGTTCCGTCAGCGTAAGCCAGCAGGTAAAAAGGTGATCGCCTTTACGGGCAGGCTGGAGCACATCAAAGGGGTGCACATTCTGGTCAAAGCACTCTCCAGCCTGAAGAAGACCCGCTCCGATTGGGTCTGCTGGATTGCTGGAGAAGGCAACCTGATGGAGGATTTACGCTCCTTAGCCAATAATCTGGGCGTGGGTACAGACATCGTTTTCTGGGGCAAACTCGACAACATCCCTTCATTCCTGCGTCATGCTGACATTTATGTGCAGCCCAGCTTGCAGGATACACAGCCTTTCTCGGTCACAGAGGCTCAGCTCGCCGGGCTGCCTGTCATTGTAAGCGGTACGGCAGGCATGCCTGAGATGGTGCAGCCTGAACATACTGGTTGGGTCGTGCCACCGCAGGACGTCGAAGCCCTCAGCGCACTGTTAAATGCCCTTCTGCAGGATGATGCCACCCGCGCAAGGGTAGGAGCAGCAGCCAAAACTTGGGCTGAACAACATCGATCACTGGAAGAGATGGGATTGCGTACACTGCATGTCTACCATGAAGCTATTCAGTTGGGAGGTCAGAGAATATGACATTGCTCGTCCCCAGTGATTTGTATAATCGTTGGTTCTCCATCCCTGTGTCGACAACGCATATCGAGGTAGATTACGTTGTAATGAACGAATTAATAAGGAAACTGCCTAAAGGGTACGTTTTCCCTGATCCCGCAACCATGCACATTCTAACTTCTGAGAAAAATTAGAATCAAGTCACTTTATGTACAGGAGCAAACAAGAGGGTATTCGGATACCGCACTCACTTTACGGCATCCGAATACCCTCTTTTTCTTACGGTTCACGATCTAGCATTTGTGTTTCCATGTCTGTTAGCCTTTACTTCCAGTAACCGCCAATCTGCAGCAGATTGAGTAATACGGGCCGATGCTTCGCTTGAACAAGTTCCATCTCGGCTTTTAATGCCTTAAAGTGTTTCTTGGTTCCCATGGATTCATGCACCCGATAACACATCAGAGGTTCATTGTAATAGAACAGCTCATAGAGCGGAAACAGTCTCAGCCACATCTCATAGTCATGCGTGTAGCGAAAATCGGTGTCAAACATGCCGAACTTCCGAAATGCATCCATTTCCAGCATCACAGTACAACCATTGATTGGACAGCCTTCGGTAAGCACCTGCAGCATCTCCAGACGACTCCCTACTTCTGGTCTCACCGTGTCCAACCATTCGCTGTTGGCATCTACATAATGATAGGCCCCGTGACAGAAGGATGCCTTAACGTCAAGCATGAACTTCAGTTGTTTCTCTACCCGGTCCAGCAGCATTACATCATCGGAGCTGAGCCAGACAAAGTAATCACCTGTCGCCCGCTTGATTCCCTCGTTTAACGCGGTTGCCGTGCCACCATTCTTTTTACGAATGTAGCGAATGTGATCCATGAATGGCTGAAGCAGCTCCACATGTTTCGTAGAACCGTCATCTACCACAATGACCTCAATATGCGGATACGTCTGGTGAATGGCACTGTGAACAGCCTGATCAATATACGCACAATTATAAAAAGGAATGACAATTGATACTTTCGGCTCCATTCGGTCCTCCCCTTTCTCCGGGTAACTATTCACCATTCTCTCTATTATATGAGGATAGATCTTATAGGTATCAGGCATCTGTTGCACAGCTTCGCATAATTTCCACACATTAAAATAAAGAGGGTGTTATTCGGCCAGTTGCGGCCTTCATAACCCCCACCAAAGTTCTTTCTTTACCCTCCCATGGCCGCAATCCGCTGCAACAAAGGCTCCCGGTATCGGGACCATACCATGGAGGCCTCCCGGCTGATGGAATCCGCATGGCGTACCGTTCCCATTTCTCCGTGCCGTCGATATGCAGTAAGCGATTCGTTTAAATACGGAAAACGATGACCATTCAGCAGGATACGCAGCCATAGATCCAGATCATGCGTGTATGGCAGCAATTCGTTGAACAGACCCACCCCACTGAACAGATCCCTGCGGAACATTACGGTACAGCCGTTTACCGGATTGCCGTTTACGAAAAGGCGCAGCCAATCCGGTTCTGCCATCGGCTCTGCTCCTCCGTTCAGCTTGGTCACCGCAGAGTGCTCATTAATGTAATTAAAGTTGGTATGGGAGATGAGCACATTCTCCCGTTGCATAAATTCAACCTGATGACGAATCTTATCCGGATATAAGATATCATCCGAACTCAGCCAGGCGACATAGTCCCCGGAGGCATGACGGATGCCGTGATTCAGAGCCGAAGCAGTACCGCCGTTGCTTTTGCCAAGAACATTAATGTAGGGAAGATAAGGCTGAAGCAGCTCCGCATGCCGGGTAGAGCCATCATTGACGATAATGATCTCCACATCGGTATATGTCTGATTCAGTGCACTCTGAATCGCTTGAGTTACATAGGGACAGTTGTAAAATGGAATGACAATGGACACTCTCGGATTCACGTGGAAGACCTCCCCTGCTGGGTACGAACATCATTTAGAATGTCTTGGAGAGATTGGGTAAATGGAATCAGCGGCTGCCAGCCCAACTTGCGCAGCGCCGAGAGCTCCTCCAGATCTCCAGCCCCGTCGGGACCGGAGGAAGCTCCGTCCCAGCGTACAGGCACCTCCGCTTCAGTCATGGTGAGCAGCGTATCCGCAATCTCTCCCAGGCTGCGCTCCGTGCCTGATACAACCGGATATACGTTACCCGTTGTGCCCTGGACAAGCAGAGCTGCATAGGCCCGGACAGCGTCTCGCACATCCAGAAAGTCACGGGTATTATCCCTGCCAGATAGACGAAAGGCCTCCATCCTACCGCCCTGTTCACAGGCAACAATATGACGCGCCAGCAGCGAACATATGCCTGTTGAAGGTCCTGCCCCGATCAGATTTCCCGGCTCGGCCAGCATTATCTGCTGTCCAAAGAGAGACATCCACGATAGAGATACCATTTCCTCTAATGCTTTGCTGAGACTGTACGGGTGTGGAGGCTGTGGTGGCACACCCGGTGCGGGAGTATATTTTAATCGGGAGCCCACAATAACGGTCCGTGCCTCAGGACAGCTTCTTAGCGCATCCAGCAAATACAGAACAGCCATCACATTGGTCTCAAGCACCAGCAGCGGATTGGACCATGAATCGGGCACGGAATTTTTGCCTGCAAGATGCAATACATAATCCGGCTTCACCTCATCTATCAGATGACGGACTTGCTGTTTATCGTTAAGATCACATACATGTACAGCCACGCCATCGCCAAACGAATGTATACCTGTCCGCCTGACCACCGCTACAACCGCCGCACCGACAGCATTGAAATAGGCAACCGCATGCCGTCCAGTGAAGCCAGAAGCACCCGTGATCAGCACCTTTTTGCCTGTTAGCTCTGCTCCATCCATAATGCCAGCTCCTTCAGCATTGTTGAATAATCCGGAAGGTCTGTCTTCACATCCTCACGTGTGGAAACCAACGTGCGGTCCTGAACAACGCTATCATCGGGTACAATAACAACATCCTGTTTATCCCATGTCTGTTGGAACAGCACAAGCAGATCATGCTTGCTGATAGGCACCGGATGTGCCAAATGGATTAGACCGCTGACTGGCGACACCAGATAATGATCTATCCACTTGGCCAGTTCAAGGGTAGTCACCCCATTCCAGAAGACGCGTGTATAACCGCCAACCTCACCTGTGCAGGACATGAACCAATGCATCAGACCGATGCCACCCTTCCGAATTTCAGGTCCTATAATGGATGTACGAATTGTTAGGTGTCCCGCATCCTGGACTTCCCCCAGTGCTTTCGTGATCGCATAGGCAGATGTTCCATCGGTAACATCATCTTCCCGGTATGCCCCCCGATCCCCACTAAACACACAATCCGTACTGATGTGAATCAGGCGTGCACCAATCGTGTCCGCGATCCGCCGCAAACGATGCGGCAGAAATCCGTTAATATGATATGCGGTAATTTTATCTTCGTCCGCAAAGCTGTTCAAAACACCTACCGCGTTCACGATAACATCTGGATGAACCATCTCCACAAGGCGGTCGACCATAAAGCAGTCAGTTACATCTAGTAGAAGACCGTTGGGATCCGAGACATCCCGGGTCGTGTAGAAGACGCTATGAACGCCTTGACGGCGGAAATAGTCGACCAAAACATGGCCGGCCATTCCGTTCCCCCCAAGTATCAGCAGTTTCATGACAGAAATCCTCCGCGTTGCAAAATTTCACGAATCTCTTCTTTGGTCATCAGTTGATGCTCTGAACTGAAGCTGCTGAAGGATACTGGAGGACAGTTCGTGTAGTGCTCTTTCAATCCCGGTATACCCAGTGTAGGCAAAATCACCAGATATTGCTCATCGTATACCACTGTGGTCATGCTCTCGAATTCACTCATCAGAATTTCGTGAATCTTCTCACCAGGCCGAGTACCACGCTCTACAATCGATACATTCTCCACACCCGAATCCTCAATCAGTACTTCTGCCAGATCCACGATTTTGCAGGTCGGCATCGTCATGACAAAAATCTCACCACCGACACTTTCCACCGAAGCTTTGAACAACAATGTGATTGCATCCTTCAGAGTAAGAAAGAATCGGGTCATTTTCATATCCGTGATGGATACCTGACCTTTGGATCGAATCTGGTTCTTGAATAAGTGTACGACACTGCCGTTCGTTCCAAGGACATTCCCACCACGAACAGTAACAAACCGCGTATTGCTATGCAGCAGATTGGCATATACGATCAACTTCTCACCGATCGCCTTTGTCATGCCATAGAAATTGGATGGATTGGCGGCCTTGTCGGTTGATATATATATGACCTTCTCCACCTTATTTTCAATGGCTGCTTCAATGACATTCTGTGTGCCGATTACATTGGTTTTGAGTGCTTCATAAGGTTGGTCTTCACACACCGGCACATGCTTGAGCGCTGCAAGATGAAATACATAATCCACATGCTGACAGGCCACCGTTAAGGCTTCCTTGTCTCGAATATCACCAATGCGAAAATGAAGACGCGGGTCTTCAAATTCACGACTCATCGCCACTTGGCTGGACTCATTCCGGGAGTATACGATAATCTCCTTGGGCTGCTGGGGCAGCAGTTGAGCCACAAGTTCATAACCCCATGATCCCGTACCACCAGTCACGAGTATACGCTTATTTTCAAACATGCATTTTCCCTCCAAGCAGAAATTTGACCACTTTACTGGATACATCAGTCGCTTTGTAGCCTTGTGGACAATCCCAGTCGTTTGACATTTCGATCATTACCTTCACACAGCCCGCAATACGCTCCGCATTCAGACCGGAGACCACGTTGCTGCCGCAATCCACTGTCTCCGGTCGTTCTGTTGTGCGGCGCATGGTTACTGTAGGCACACCCATAATGCAGCACTCCTCCTGTACGGTACCACTGTCCGTAAGTGCACAGCGTGCATGTCGTTCCAGCATCACGAAGTCGAAAAAACCGAATGGTTCGTGGAACTCCACCAGCGGGTGCATCTCCAGTTGCAGATGCTCGGCGATTCGAATAGCCGTTCGAGGGTGAATGCTGCATATGACTCGCAGGGCATGTTCTTCAGCGACCTGGTTCAAGCCTTTCATGATCTCCAGCAAATGAGGAGGGTGATCCACATTCTCCGCCCGATGGGCCGTAACCAAAAAATATTGTCCAGACTTCAGCTTCAATTTCTTCAGTATTTTGCTGGAACTTACTTGTGCATCATAGTGACGCATCACTTCATAGATCGGGTTGCCTGTCAGCACAATTCGGCGACTGGGCACCCCTTCACTAAGCAGATGTTTTTTACTCTGTTCGGTATACGGCATATTAATAGTGGAAATGGCATCGATAACTCTGCGATTTTTTTCTTCCGGCACATCCAGGTCAAAGCATCGATTGCCAGCTTCCATATGAATGACGGGTATGCCCATCCGTTCAGCCAGAACAGCACATAATGCACTGTTTGTATCACCAAGCAGCAGTACTTTATCTGGTTTCTCCTGATGTAATAAATCCTCCATTTGCGTAAACATTGAGGATAACTGTCGACCGAGCGAGGCCGCTTCATCCTGAAGAACGTAGTCCGGCGCCCGCAAGCCCATTTCCTTGAAGAAAAGACCGCTGAGACTTTCCGTGAAGTTCTGTCCCGTGTGTACCAGAATATGTTTGGACGCGTACTGGTCCAGCTTGGAAATGATCAGGCTGAGCCGTATGATTTCGGGTCGCGTACCCAGCACCGTCATGATCTTCATCGTAATCCCTGCCTTCATCGTCTATTGGATAATCTCCGTCGAACCCGGCTTCGTCTGGTTTTGCCAGTCGCACGTTTGCGAACAGTCGGTTGCATTACGCGCACACGTTGTTTCTTCTTTTTGCTAGACCTCAGCTTCCTTCTGCCTGTTCCCGTTCCTCGTTTTGTTCGTTCACGAGCCCTACTGCGTGGGGTTGAAAGCGGGTAACGACTTCGTCCAGTTCTGTGGCTTGAGCGAGGTTCTGTTTCTTCATGAACAGGCTGGCCTACGACAAGCGGAGGCAAAGGCGAGAGTGGCAGCGCCTGAATCAACGCTAATGGGAACAATCGTGCCCGAACCGAAGCCGGTTCCAGAATCAGCACGGTTCGTAAACGGCCCTCCCCCCAGGCGTACACTGGGCCATTCGGAGGCTGAATGTACGGAAACCATCCGGGAAAACGCATCAACCACTGTGTCATCATCGTATGCAGCTTTGCCCTGTAGGTTTCAATTCCGTACAGCTTTTCCGCTTCTGTCCGATTACGCCAACCGGTGTCGGAGGCCAGTTCAGGATCATTCAGCAGGGTTGTTGCCAGGGTGACGAGCGCCTGTGAATCCCCGGCCGGGGCCAAAAATGCACCACTGCCTACCGATTCCAGCAATTCTTTGAGTCCGCCCTGGGCAAAAGCAATAACCGGTTTGGCGAAATAAAGCCCCTCCAACGCAGTCATGCCGAACCCTTCTTTGACCATGCTCGGAATGACTACCATATCCATGGCCGTATAGGCCAGTGATACGTTCTCTTCAAACGGTGTAAATGTAAATCTGCGATAATAACCGGATTTCTTCACCCGGGATACACATTCGTCATAGTACTTTTTATCCGCTGATGTACCAATGATCCAGAAACGGCAGCGCGGATGGGTTTCACACAATTGCAAAGCCATATCTATAAAAGGTTTCAGACCTTTGGCATCATATATAAAGGAAGAGATGTAACCGATACAGACCTGCGATGGTTTGAACCCAAGCTCTTTGCGTTTGCGTTCCCTCAAATGAACCCACCGCTCGGGATCCGGCAAGGCTGGGTCCCAGGTTGGTGAGATCACCGTCAACTTGCTGCTCATGCCGGCCTGTTTGAATGGTGCTACTGCAGTTTCGGATATACCTATGATCCAATCGGAGTAACGCCCAATCATCTGTACAGCTTCGTTTGCATGTTCATTCAACTGAATAATCTCGGTAATCTTCCAGATCACCGGAATTTGCAGAGACTTCGCTGCTACGGCTGGCATCACATTGACACAGGTATTCGTTAACACCAGATCAGGGGCGGTCTCCCGAATGAGGGAGACCACGTCCTGATAAGCTGGTTTATGGCGAAGCTGTTCTGCATCCGTTGCAATCCCTCGGTAAGGTGTGTACACACCGTGAAGCATCGGCAGGAAGCATACTTTGACCTGAATATCGAATCTCCGTGCAAGTCCGGCAAGCTTACCTTCCTGAGGAACCACGAGTACACAATCGAAGATGGAACCCATCTCTCTCATAAAATGAAGCAGCAGCTTCTCCGCCCCCGTAATGCTGCGGGTGTTGCACACATGGGAAAACAACATGAGTTTGGGTTTAGTCGCCATGGCAGCACGGACCCTGAATACGAATATGCAGGGTTCTGTGCACACCTCCTTCCGGACAGGATTAAGGGAATATAATGCTCAGCAGTTCGTTGATTCGTTTGCCATACGTGTGATCCTTCAATGTCCGTTCCAACCCTCGAAGTGCAATCTCACGCCGCTCTTTCTCATGAGTGAGGTAGTATTCAACTTTATCAAGCAGCTCCTGAGGGGAGGAGTATGTCTCGATCTCAACGCCCGGTTTATAGAAACGTGCCAAATCATCCCGCGCATCGGTCAATTGAAGGGTCGTCGAAGCCGCAATTTCGAATGTTCTCGGATTCGGAGAGGCAGGTGAAATTTTAACATGGTTGTTGTTAACGGAATCGTCTTCGTGGGAGCGGTGAAGGTTAATGACAATTTTGGTACCGTTATAGACATCGTTCGTTTCCTGCGGGGTCATCCAGCGACCCAGTTCGATCTTCTCACCGTAAGCAGCATAGTCAGGCAGTCGATCCCACCAGATGCCATTAAATACGGTATTGTGCGACATCAGCTGTGCCATGATCGGATTGAAGAAATACACCCGGTTCCAGTATGCCGAACCGATAAAGCTGACATCCCGGTGCAATGGAGATGGAGTAGTGATCGGGAAGTAATGGTTGGTGAATGCAGCAAAGGGCAGGTAGTGAACAGAAGGGCAGCCATTTTGTTGATACAATTCGACACAGTTCAGTTCCAATGTGAACACATGGTCAAAATGCTGTACTGTCTCAAGTGTCATATCCGTATAGTACGGATCATCCGTGAGCCAAATTGCCGTCCTAATGCCTGCTTGCCGAATTGCATCCAGATGCTCCATTGGAATATCCATGCCATCCAGCACAAGCACCAGGTCAGGTCGGGTTTGCAACGCTATTTCAGAAACTGGCTGACGTGGATCCGAAAGGGTTACTTGTGCAACCATCCCCTGTAAAGTGGCCATGATAGCCTCATCTAACGGGGAGTATGGAAAACCTTTGCCTGAAGATACGTACAGCACGTGGATCTGCCGGAAAGGCAATGGCTCCTGTGCACAATTGACGATATAGTTGGCACGGCCGCGCAAATATCCCTCTTCCTTCCCCGCATCATATCCGGCATGTTGACCGTTTTTGCGTGCTTGGTCAGCCAGACTGAGTACTGGTGCATGGAACTTTCTCGTTTTACGGTGTTTGAGAGACATACCGCCACTCCTTTATTTTTGGGATAGGGTTCTCTAACTCTGCTGTCCTGCAGAAAGAGACTTACACGTGCTCCAGCAGCTGAGCAATTCGACGGGTGAACGTATGCTGGTTCAGTGTGGTAAGCAGCCCACGCCAAGCTAGGGCTCGCCGTTCCTCTTCATGGTGCAGATAATATTTGATTTTGTGCTGAAGTTCGGCTGCCGTTGTAAACGTCTCGATATCGTATCCAGGCCGGTAGTGGCGTGGCAGATCATTGCGTGCATCCGTTATCTGCATCGTGCCACAGGCGCTGATCTCATACGTCCGCGGATTAATGGAATGACCTTGCAGATGATGCGTATTGCGATTGTCTTCCCCATTCTCGCAAGTCCGGTGAACGTTAATGACGATTTTGGCGCCATTGTAATAATCCACTGTTGCTCCAGGATCAATCCAGCCTTCATGGATAAATCGGCCCAGGATGTCGGAGCGTTTCAGCCGGTTCCATTGGCTGCCGGCAATGAATACCTTTTTGTCCGCCAGAAAAGGAGCCAGCTCGTCGAACAGTGCAATTCGATTCCAGAATCCAGTGCCGATAAAACAAATGTCATACTGATGCTGTGGCCCCGTGCGCCTCGGTTGAAACATGCCCGGGTTCACTGCCAGCGGCATATAGATCACCCGACCGGCCCCATGTGCAGTATAGAACGGCACGGCCGCTTCCTCATGCGTGAACACGACATCATAATGCTGGCAAATACTTGTCGTATCTTCGGTAAAATACGGGTCATCCACAAACCATACTGCTGTTCGTATTCCCAATCCTCTTATGCCATTCACCTGTTCCAGATGATTGGGGGGGAATACGTGCAATCCATTCATGACCAGCACCAGATCGGGCCTGTGCTCGCTGGCTTCCTGCAGCATGTTTGCCGGCGATCCGACAACACACTCACGAACAGATTGCTGCAAAGCTCCAATAACGCCCTCATCGATGGCATCGAATCCTTGCGGAATGTACAGCACTTTCATATTCCGCACGGTCGGCTCATACATTTGCACTCGCTCCATCATGGCCTGACAGCCGCCAAATCTGCGGCCTTCTGCGTAACCGCCACGGTAAGCGATCTCCGCTTCTGTAGGCGGTCGGTGTCGTCGTTTTGCCACATCCTTCACCCTGTCTTCCTTCAGGAGATCCCATTCCAGATTCTCCCCGAGATTGGTGTTCCCTCTAAAGGATATGCCCCGGGGTCAGATGCATCATGGACGGGTGTCCTGCAAGACACAAAATTGGCGTCTGCCCTCCACATTCGCCTGCACGGGCATGTCCGCTTTTGCGGCGATACAAATAACCCGGAGGGATCTGTCCCCCCGGGCAATCGTCATACACTGGACATGCATCTATCGTGATCCGAAAATGCACATCTATTCTGTTATTGCGCTTTGTAAGCCAGCTGATGTCCGTCCTCGAATCCCTTGGCGAAACCCGCGTTGAATCCCTCGTTGTACGCCTCGTTGTATCCTTGGCTGTAGGCGCTGTCCGGGTTCGGATCGGTAGGGGTAGCCGGGACGAACGGTTGTGCAGGTTTCACACTCCGGTTCCGTCGTACCGCACGTTTCTTTTTTTTGAGCCACGCGCTGCGCCCTTTGAGGGTACGTTTGTGCAGTACACGTTTTCCTTTGAGCGCACGTAGTTTACGGATTTTCCGCAGACGTGCCCCGCGAACAAGCAGGGCTCTTTTGGTTCTAAGACGTATTTTTTTCTTCTTTAACATGTCAACATTCCTCCTGTATGTTCCGGACCATGCGGATCGCATATCCAGGGTCTTTGAGCCATGGCACACCAGGCTCCCCATGCTTGATTTGAGCCAGTTCAATTCCCGTCACCATCCGGGACATCTCTTCTTGATAACGGCTCAGCAAACGAATGTTCTCGGCCAGACTGCGGGCGGATACTTCCGAGTGGGCAGACACACTGGCCACACTGTCCAGAATGCGGGCGAGCGCCTGCTGGCTGTGTGCAATGGACTCAATGAGGGACAGCTTCGCTTCCTGCTCACGCCGCAACAGACTCATTTTCCGAGATCCCCCATATCCATGCCGCCAAACATGCCACCGTCCATGCCGCCTTCTTCACTCTCATTCTGCACCATTATGGCCTTCAGGTTGTTGCATAATCCGGTTTCCATCCGGGTCAATCCTTCCAGTATCTCCACCAGCTGATCATGCATTTTGAGTGGCTCTGCCACCTGATCGCTATGCGTCAGAAAAGCCTCACCGTTCAAATGATTTAGCGCCCAGTTCCTTACCTTCTCGGCTTCAATCGCCTTGGCCTCCAAAATCAGGGCAATATTCCACTGCATCTTGGCGGCTGCATCCAGCATCAGGATGAGACTTTGTTCTCTGCTCATGTCCAATCACCCGCCTTCCGGGCTTATTCTTCCTCTTGATCCGCCATCTCCCGCATGACCTGGGTCAGCGTTTCGGCTACGGCTTCTTCCAGGTCTGCCAGGCCTCCCAAATAGGAGATGATGCTTTTGTTGATTTGTCCCGAGCTATCCAGCAGACCGTCAACGCCATCCAGCTCCGGTTCGATATCCGGCAAATGATTGATGATTTCAGACATGCGCACAGCGACTTGACGTTTGGCATCCAGTACACGCGCAACCTGCTGGTGGGAATGTGCAATATGTGTGAGTATTTCATCGATTTTGCTCTGCATGGTCCTCCTCCTTACCGTCACGGCCTGCTTCACCCATAGAAAAACCCGGCCTATCAGCATTTGCCTGCTACAGCATATGCCGGGCCGGGATCGTCAGTTACTCCAGCTTGCGCCTATATCGTCAGATGACATAACTCCAATCGGATGAGTAACGGCTAAGAAATTGGCGAGTACGATCCTGTTTGGGCCGTACAAATACTTCCTCCGGTGTTCCTTCTTCCACGACGGAGCCCCCATCCATGAATACAACTCGATTCGCCACCTCACGGGCAAAACCCATTTCATGGGTGACCACAATCATGGTGATGCCTTCCTGGGCAATGGATCGAATGACGGACAGCACCTCCCCTACAAGTTCAGGATCAAGCGCCGAGGTAGGTTCATCGAACAGAATGACCTCCGGATTCAAGGCCAGTGCCCGAGCAATGCCCACCCGCTGCTGTTGTCCACCTGACAGCATGCTGGGATACTCATTAATTTTGGCGGACAGACCCACTTGTTCAAGTACACGCAAGGCTCGTTCACGTGCATCTGTTTTGGACATTTTCTGGGCGATGATTAAGCCTTCCGTAACGTTGTCCAGCACCGTTTTATGTTTGAACAGATTATAATGCTGGAATACCATTGCCGTTTTTCGCCGCAACTGCACAATGTCATGTTTACGCGCATGCTTGCAGTCTACGCTTAATCCGCTGATCTGAACCTTGCCCTCATCGGCACGTTCAAGAAAATTCACACACCGCAGCAATGTCGTTTTGCCGGACCCGCTCGGTCCCAGTATGGCAACAACGTCCCCTTGCTCCACAGTCAGATCAATACCTTTCAACACTTCCTGCTGGCCAAAAGACTTGTGTATATTCGTCAGTGATATCATGACACCCCTCCTTTGCTGTAAACGGCAACTCTGCGTTCCAGCAAAGCTGTAATCCGTTCGGCAATCACCGTCAGCCCCCAATAAATCAATGCGGCAGCAATGAAAGCCTCAAGAAATTTCAGACTAACCGAAGCAACCACATCCGCTTTGCCGAGAATATCCATCTGTGACACGGTAAACGCAAGCGTTGATCCATGCAGGAAACCAACAAACATGCTGCACAGATTCGGCAGAACCGCACCAACCGCCTGAGGCAAAATAATGCGTCTCAACGCTTGGGAAGTACTCATGCCCACGGCATGTGCAGCCTCCATCTGCCCGGTATCTACCGCCAGAATGCCGGAACGGATAATCTCCGACATATAAGCTCCAGCAGTCAAAGAGAAGGCGATCAGCACAAACACCAGAATCGGGATGGAAGACGACTGAACGGCCCAGCCATACCGGGCAGCAAGTTTATCGATGATTAGCGGAATCCCGTAATAGATTAGGAACAAGTGCATTAACATCGGTGTCCCCCGAAAAAATGAAACATAGAAATCAGCGATCCGGTAGACCCAGGGAACCTTATAGATGCGCACCAAAGCAGTAACCAGACCTATGCCAAAGCCTGCGATCAACGGTACAATCGTAATGACGAGTGTCAGTGGCAAAGCCTTTAGAATCTGGAAAAAAGATGTGTAGATAAAGTTGAAATCGATAGACATTCGCTCACCCCGCTATTCGTTTCAGGCGTTCAGCTCTTACCGCTGGCCCGCGGACTTCTTTCTTACGTTCGTGACGCTGGAGTCTGCGTTCTGCGAGAGCAAACCCTTTTTCAAGTACAAGCACGATAACATAGTAGACAATTGATAGACTGATATACACTTCAAGCGCATGCGATGTAGCCGAGATCAGCGTCTGCCCTCTGCCCACCATGTCCATGACCCCAATCGAAAAAGCAAGTGACGTATCCTTTAACGAGCCAATCAACGTATTCGCCATGTTCGGAAAAGCAACAATGAGTGCCTGCGGAACCACAATACGCCGAAACGACTGAAACGTAGTCAAGCCCGCAGCATAAGCTGCTTCTGTCTGGCCCTTATCCACACTGCGTACAGCTCCGCGAAAAATTTCGGCAAAGGATGCTGCATCACTCAGCGCGTAGGTTACGATAACAAATACCAGAGGATCGGTTCTGGACAGATCCATACCTATGGGCTTGAGCAGTTCGGGTAACCCGTAATAGACCAGAAACAGCTTGATGAGAATCGGTGTGCCCCGCATGAAAGAGACGTACAGGGTTGCGAGCTGGCTCAGCACCGGAATCCGGTATAATCTCGGAACCGCCAGCAGCACACCGCCCACCAGACCAAGCACAATCGAACCGCTCAGTACAATCAGTGTAATATGCAAATATCTCAGCAGCTCAGGGACAAAATCCAGAACCAATGACAGATCGAATGATTTACCCATAACCGTCGCTCACCTTTCTCAACGAACTATTCCTCAACCGTGTAATCGGCTCCCAGCCACTCCGTGCTCAATTTGCTCAATGTTCCATCTTCCTTGATGGATTTGAGCGCTTCATCAATTTTCGTTTTGAGCTCCTCCTCATCCTTGTTCAGAATGAAATATACTTTGGAGTTGGAAAGAGCCTCTCCTACAGTCTTTAGCTGTGCATCCACTACTTTGTTCTGATAATCGATGGCAAACTGCGTGCTGATGGTTGCATCTACCCGCCCTGTTTTAATCTGGGTATTCGTATCTTCTCCTGCACCAGAATACACAATGTCGATGGCTTTGCCATTCGCTGCATTCCATTTCTCAGCCAGTACAGCCGCATTACTCGTAGCGCCAACAATCAGTTTTTTACCTTTCAGATCCTCGATGGACTTTACATCCTGGTTTTTCTCGCTTACAACGATTTTATTAGGGAAAATGTTATATGCTTCATCATTAAAGAGGAACTTGGCCTGTCTCTCTTCATTCACTTCCATCTGGTGAGCGATCAGATCTATTTTTTTCGTTTCCAGACTGAGCAGCAGGTTTTTGAATTCCATCGTGCTGAACTCAAATTCATACTCAGGCAATCGTTTATCAATCTCGCGGATCAGTTCTACATCGTATCCCGTCAGTTTACCATTCTCATCAATGAAGCAAACATTCGGGAATTGAGTACCTGTGCCCACAATAATCTTCTTCACTTTATCTTGGCCTGATGCAGATACGGTATCCGATTCATTCGATGCATTACCCGAGCTGCAACCCGCCAATACCGCCAACATCGTAATGAACAGCAATGCTGTCCGGAATTTCTGAATCCCCCATTGATTAACCATTCCCGATCTCCTCCACAGGCTGTCATCTCAGCCAATATGATGTGTACTCCCATTCCTCATCTTCGATTTAACTAACCATTCACACTTGTATAGTCGGAATTAGGTTGAACAAAGAATAGCACCGTCTGTCGTGCTCAGGCAATATATATGTTAATAGGACATCCTGATAACGTTATAGAACTTCTCTATGCTTCACTAGCTGCATGATCCCAAAGTAAAGCAAAAGAAGCGATCCTCCAACTGGGTGGGGATCGCTTCTTCAATTCAGATCAATACCAATTAAAGTCACTTTAGATCCAGACTACTTTAAATTCAGATATACATCTATCTGCGACTGGCCCATTTAATTTTACGAGCCACTTCTATGCGCTGCAGTTGTAAAAGTCCGATTCGTTCTTCAAACTTCTTGCGTTCATCTGTTGAATGGGCCGCGTGAATCTGGTGGCAGAGACCTGTTAGTTTACTGTTGATATAATCAAATCTCATCCATAATTCTTCTTCAGGTGTGCGCTGCTCCGCTTCCGGCTGAAATATTTTGAGCTGGTGGATAAGGGACTGCTGCCATTCCTGATCCTCGATTTGGATGGCAAAATGCAAAAGATCCAGATAGTCGTCGATTTGCAACGATATACCGCAATCAGGTTTCGTATTCATTAGTCGTCTCTCCTTATTTCAGTTCTTGGCTGGAATCAGTTAGTTCTATTTTACAGGATAGAGCATGGTTTAGGCGAGTCCTGAAACGAGTAAAATTGGAAAAAGTTTTGTCATTTTTACATATAGAAGCTTTCGATGGACTTATAGACAGATTTGATTTGGGAATTATATTCCAAATATGAATTTCATGATAAAATAACACCAAAATATTAAACAAACTTAACAGGTTGGAATAGTATTTTTTATAGAAGGGATTGATCGACTATGACTGAACAATACCGATTGGCTACGCTTGAAGATGCCGAATCATTGCTGGCTGTTACTGTGGATGCCTATGAGACAATTCGAACCCTGAACATTCCTTTTCCAGCCGGACACGCTACACTGGAAGTTATCCAGAACAATATTGTACAGCATGAATGCTATATTCTTGAAAAAGGGGGAGAGATCATTGCCACGGTTACCCTTGACCGAGCAGAAGATCCACAGCGGAAAGCCATCAGCCCTTATCCCTTCATCCGCTGGTTCGCGGTAAGCCCGGCCCATAAAAGCCAGGGTTACGGATCCAAACTGCTGGACTGGGTAGAGCAGCATATCATTCTGCAAAAACTTGATGCCCCTGCCGTTTTTCTGGCAACCGCGACGCGCCATCCCTGGCTTGCTCCCATGTATGAACGGCGGGGATATGAACCTTTTCACCTGAAAACGGTACAGACTCCTGAACATCAGGAAGAGATTGTTTTTATGATCAAAACGCTGGACCCTGCCCGCTACAAGACACCTTCGGTACAAACAAGCTAAACAAAGAACAGCTTGGATGAACGCAAACATACATGATTTGCTATATACGTGACATGCGTAAATGAAAACCCGCTCCGAGGAAAGGTTCGTTCCTTAAGCGGGTTTTTGAATGCTAATCCTTATCTCTTTCACTTTAAACGGCCCAAATCATGCCTTACTTTCACGCGGCTGTCTGGTTAAAAGCAGCATCATAAACGAAATGAGAATAATGGAGCCGGTCCACATCCAGGCCATCGTCTGATTGCCCGAATCCACTGCAACATAGATCGCAGTGGGTACGGTTTGCGTTTTGCCCGGAATATTACCTGCGATCATGAGCGTAGCCCCGAATTCCCCCAGTGCACGCGCGAAACCCAGGATGAACGCCGTCATCAACGCTCTCCCTGCAAGCGGAAGTGAGATATGACGAAATACCTGCCATTCATTTGCTCCTATGGAGCGGCCCGCATCTTCCAGATCCTTATCAATTCCGCCAAAACCGGATTTCATTGTCTGATATACCAATGGGAACGCAACCACCGCCGAGGCAATCACGGCAGCCCACCAGGAGAAAATGACAGGTGCGGAGAAAATGGCTTCGATCCACTGACCCAGCAGGCTTTTACGACCCAATAACACGAGTAAAATAAACCCGACCACCGTCGGCGGAAGCACGAGCGGAAGCATAAATGCCGTTTCCAGAAAAACTTTCCCACGGAACGAGGTACGCGACATCCTCCAGGCCACTGCAATGCCAGACACGGCTGCGATCACACTGGAAAGCAGTGCAACCTGAAGAGAAAGGCGAACCGGTGGCCAGAATAACGCCCAGTCTATTGCGCTCACATTCATTCCGGAATGGAGAACCCGTACTTGGCAAATACATCAAGCACTTCAGGCGTTTGCAAATACGTGTAGAATTGTTCTGCTTCTGTGCGGTACTTCGTACCTTCAATAATCCCTACTGGATAATTGGCTGGTGTATAGCTGTTCTTGTCTACTTCAAATGCAATTTTCACCTGATCCGAAGTGAGTGCATCGGTTTTGTACACAAAACCCGCATCCGCATTGCCTGTTTCTACATATTGCAGAACCTGTCTGACATCCTTGCCTTGTACAAGCTTACCCTCCAGCTGATCCCATAGTTTGGCATTGGTCAATGCTTCCTTGGCATAGGTTCCTGCTGGTACACTTTCGGGTATGCCAATCGCTACGGTCTTGATGGAAGCGGCCGTCAGATCCTTCTCACTTGTGACAGCATCTGAACCATTCGCTGGAATAATGGCTACCAATGAATTTTGCAGCAAATTCTTCTGATCACCGGATGCAATCAGCTTCTCATCCACGAGCGCATTCATATTTTTGGTCGCAGCCGATACAAATACATCTGCTGGCGCACCTTGTTCTATCTGCTGTTGCAATGCACCGGATGCACCAAAGTTGAAGTTAAGCTCCACATTGGGATTCGCGGCTTCAAAATTCGTTTCGATCTCTTTCATGGCATCCGTGAGACTGGCTGCCGCTGAGATCGTTAGCTCCACCTTTTCCTGAGGATCTGTTGCCCCGGACGTTGAACTCTCTCCTGATGTCGCTGGTGTTGAAGCCGTTTGTTCTGTTGCTGTGGATGCATCTTTACTGTCCGTACTTGCACCGCAACCAGCTACTACGAGAGCCAGTCCAAGTGACATACTCCCCAACACATATCCAATACCCTTTTTCATCCACTTCTCCCCCGATGTTATGTTTAGTTATAACTAGATATAATTAATTATATTTCATTATACATAAGATCATTGAAATAGGAAGATCGTCTTTTGTACACCCGTTGAATGCCAAGGCATGGATGACTAAATTCCGATGGACGAGTTTATCCCCTCTGGCTGTTAATGGTATAGTACAAGAGACCCCAGCGTTTATCCGGGAAGATGAGCGTTGATGAACGAATATAGTTTAAAATCTGAATATATATGTTCAACTAACATTTACACCATAACGGAGAGGACAGAAATAATCTGAAGAAGCGAAGCTACAAGCTTTCTGCAAGAAAGCTACTTCGAAAGCATACACTTCGCCTAAAAGCTTTCTGCAAGAAAGCTACATCGGAAGCATACGCTATCCCCGGATTTCCCCTTTTAATAAAGGGATCAAAGAAATCTGGGGATAACAGCGATCGGAAGATTGTTCTGTCATTGGAGTGCCAGTGTAAATATCCATTAGTTGAGGTTATATAGTTATGATCTGTACCTTGAAGGAGGATCTTCACTGATGACGGAGGAGCAATCCTATACCACCGAAGAAATATCCAAGCTGCTCAAAATATCCAAACTGACCGTTTACGATCTAATCAAAAAGGGAGACCTCGTCGCGTATCGCGTTGGTAAACAAATGCGAGTGGACGCTACCGATCTGGAAGCGTATAAACAGCGCTCCAAGCAGCTTCAATCGCCAGCGCACCGGGTGGATTCAGTTCACCCTTCTGAATTATCGAATCCCGGGACGGGAAACGATCCGTCTACTCATGCCGTACCTCCCGCTGCGGATGCTTCTTCTTTATCCACAGGGGCATGGGCGGCTTCAACTTCCATGACGGGCAATACTCCAGCCGCCCATTCGGCTCGTCATCTGGTCATAACAGGACAGGATGTCAGCCTCGATATTTTGATGCGCTATATGGAGAAGCAAACACGAGATATTCGTCCGCTGCGTTCTTTCATGGGCAGTCTCGACGGCTTGATCTCCATGTACCGCGGGGAGTCCGATCTGGTCAGTACCCATCTGCTGGACGGAGATACAGGTGAATATAATCTGCCTTATATACGCAAAATCCTGATCGGCTGGTCGTATGTCGTCGTGAATCTGCTGACACGACCTGCCGGGCTGTATGTTCAACGTGGTAATCCGCGCGGCTTGCAGAACTGGACAGATCTGAAGCAGCCTGAGCTGCGACTCGCTAACCGGGAGAAAGGTTCGGGGGCACGTGTATTGCTGGATGAACAATTGCGTCTGCATGGTATCCCTGCTTCCCATCTGATTGGATATAACGTGGAAGAAACCAGTCATATGGGTGTAGCGGCCAAGGTCAGTTCCGGTGAAGCCGATGTAGGAATTGGCAGCGAGAAGGCTGCACGACTTGTCGGACAGGTTGATTTTATTCCACTTGTTCAGGAACGTTATGATTTGGTGATGCTGAAGAAACAGGGGAACGAAGCATGGATTGAATCGGTACTGCGCATTCTGCAATCACCGGAATTTAGGCACGAGCTGCAATCATTTGAGGGATATGATGTATCCCGAACGGGTGAAATTTTGTACGAAGTCTAGCGTAATGGTGCCTGAATCGCTCATAGAATCACAAAAAAACAGAAGAAACGCCTCTAATCTCTCTGACGGCGCTTCTTCTGTTTTTCTTCATATAGAATTGTGATATAAAATGAATTCCATAGCCATCAATCAGGCATTGCTATCTCGACTTATCATACACAATGCGGGCTACCGCATCATGCTGATGGATGGACTCTTCATTTCTGCAGTCTACCTTAAATTTATTTACCCAGTGCTTCTCATACAGATCTGCTGCTACCAATCTGACGATGTCTTCCACAAACCTAGGGTTCTCATATGCACGTTCCGTAACCCGTTTCTCATCAGGTCTTTTGAGTACGGGATACAGGCTGCTGCTTGCATTGGATTCGGCCACATTTAGCAGTTCTTCTTTCCAATAGCCTGGCAAAGCTTCTCCCGGGTTGCCTTGCACCTGGATACGCAATATTCCTCGCTGATTGTGCGCACTGTATTCGCTGATTTCTTTCGAGCATGGACATAACGTCGTGATTTGTATATGTAAACCCGTTCTCAGTACAGGGGATTTACCAGCTTCCCAGATCACATGAACCGTAGCCAATGAATGATTTAATCCAGACAAACCCGTTACGGGGGCGCTTCGTTCGTAGAACCAGGGATAGGTCACTTTCAGCTCTGCCTTTGGCTGATTCATCTGTTCAGCCATCTGCTGCGTCAGCGCAATCAGATCCGGAATCCGGTCAGTCAGCCCTTCACCGCGACTATGCTGAAGCTGCTCCATCAAGCGGCTCATGTTAATACCTTTGGATTCGCGATCCAGCGAAGTTGTCAGCCGAAATGTTCCGATACTGGACAATCTCACGGGATCTTTGGCCGAAATGACCTCCAGGGGATACTTCACCTGATCAATACCGACTTGCTGCAGGTCAAACAGAAAATCATTTTTGCTATTCTGCAAATCCTGCATCTCTTCTTTCCGCACAGGCTTATCTCCCTGTATCGGATCAACAGAGCCGAATAACCGCAAGCGCTCGGCTTTATCCGGCATGATAAAAGAATCGCTCGCTACTCGGCTAATCCTGTTATTTTGCTGTACCTGTTGCATTCCAAACCCTCCCTCCAGCACATATTTGCGTTAAAAACCGCGCATTTCAGCGCCAGAACAGACCCGCTTCGTCCAGCTCAACCTGCTCCAGCAGATCTTCAAAATCCGGACAAGGCTCAATGACGTCTACCACATTCCAGCTGCTGTGTTCGTCTTTGGCATACACCTTCCACTGATTCTCTTCCCAGTAAAATCGGGCAATATGCAGTTTGTCCCACTGATATCGTTCTTCAGCGGGCCTTTCCTCGGTCAAAATCAGTTCATTGTCATTCATCTCATACGTTAATTTCACCATAGTGCGCAGTGGTGCCGGGACCTTCTCATGGATA
This sequence comes from Paenibacillus sp. FSL K6-0108, assembly GCF_045040695.1. Taxonomy (NCBI): domain Bacteria; kingdom Bacillati; phylum Bacillota; class Bacilli; order Caryophanales; family Paenibacillaceae; genus Paenibacillus; species Paenibacillus sp. FSL K6-0108. The sequence goes on from NZ_CP150288.1 coordinate 6,175,268, forward strand.
TATCCGTTCATCACCGATTGAATTCTCCGAATGGTAAACGAGTCCAGCATGGAGATCACACCCTTTCATCAACAACGTTATGCAATCCAGTTCCACAGCCACGCCAATACTAATGCACTGCCCAGTGACGTTACGAGCTGTTTGCCTGCCAGTTGCATGCCAAATACTGCTCCCAACTCCTTGCGAATGGTCCACATCGTCACCAGACATGCCGTTAACGTGGAAGCCAGGTACACAAGAATAAACAGCTGCCCGCCGCTCAAGTCTTCAACGAAGGAACCCTGATCCTGATTCAGCACCAACAACCCGTCTTTTCGCAAAATGGAAAACAAAATGCCGCCCGCGGCATCACCCGGCAGATGAAAGATCGCAAGTGCCGGCGTCAACGCGCCAGTCAGGGCAGAGAGTACCCCCGTCTGCTCCAGCAGCGTGGCCACCACACAAATACCGATGAAAATAGGCATCGCCTGCACAAGAAACTGTTTCATGACAGACCGAACGCGCCAGCTTACAGAGTGCCATGATGGCTTTTGCAGAAATGTACGGTTAGCATGTAACGGGAGCGTGTCATCCAGTCGATTTCGATTCCACAGACGTGTATGAATTGCGCCCGCAAGTACCAGTACAAGCATATAAGGAAAGAACAGCCACGGCTTGCCGCCAGAACTGAATATGGATAGAGAAGCTCCAATCTGGTAGCTGCATGCAGAACCGAAGGAGATCATTGAAACACAGGCCTTTCGTGTACAGGAGCTGCAGGTACGGCTCTGGAACACAGCCACGACATTGCATCCAAAACCACTGAGGACCGGAATCAGATCCTTGCCGTTCATGCCGATTTTGCGCATCCACCCATCCAGCGAGTCGGTTATCCGGTCTTTCAGTCCACTTTCTTCCGTCACCGCCACACTGACCCCAATCAGGAATACGACCGGAAATGCCCATATAAACGAATACAAGCCCAGACTAATTATGCCGTAATCTCCAAGCATTATCGCCTGCAGCGGATTCCATAATCCCGCAGTCATGCGATAGAGCGGTTCAAGAATCCAGGCATCTGCGAGTGGTTGTATCCAGCCGGAGAACAGATAGGCCACATACACTGGTGCTGCAAATAGTAATATCAATGCGGCCAAAGCCACAAAACGTCCCCAAACCGTATGCTCAAACATCGTTGTCTGCGGTTCGATCACAGGCGATTCAGGAGGTGATGTGAGCTCCAGATGCCTCTTCATGGGTCTGGCGGCAACAATCGCTCGGCATATCAGATCTTGGGCGTTTCCGTCCATTTCCCTTGTATTGAGCGGCAGAACAGAAATGCCCAGACCTTTGCGGTAATAGTCAACCTGAGCCGATAATCCGGGACCACATTTGTCGGCAAACGTAAGCACCAATACAGCATTTTTGCCTGTGACATCCAGCATGCCGAGCAGTAAAGGCAGTTCCTGCACCACATCCGTGCCGCGGACGACCAAGATCACTGTATCACCGGCTGCGAGCTGTTTTAACGTCAGCATGGTCGTGACACTATCATCCTTCATCCGGATTCCAGGTGTATCGAGCAGTTCAAGCTGGTGCTCAAGCAGCTCCGCCCTGCGGACGGTTACCGTGGAGCCCCGAACATTGGATTCCTCGCCTGTATCTCTGCCCGAAAGTCCCCGAAACAGAGCCGATTTGCCCGCGGATTCGAAGCCAACCAGCACCACTTTACGAAGTTCTTCGGGCTGCTCCACAACCGAATTCAGCATGTGCAGTCTTCACCGCAGCAGGACAGATCATCAAGAAACATGCCTTCTTTGCGATAGGTTTCCAGCGGAGCCAGATCCAGCCCAAGTCTCTCACCCATGGCCTGGGCCACCACCGCAAAGCGCTGTCTGAATTTATAAATGAAGCAAAATTGGAGTTGACCATGCATGACCTGGGGTCCGGTAATGAACAGGCCGGGGGCAATCGTCGATTCATCCGCCGCTCCCAATTGCAGTTGACCTTCCTTGCTGCGCTCGACCATATTCTCAATCAGGTGCAGACTGCTGCGGAACCCGGTCGCCAGAACAGGAGGCTGCCCCGTCTTGAGTAAGCGGGACTCTCCTGAATCGTTCTCGCAATAAAGGACATAACCGTCCTGTTCATCCGGTTCAATCCATTTGACCTCATAACCTTGCATCAAGTGTATTCGCTCATCCATCATTGCCGCGCGCAGGCGATCCTTCGTATAGGGGCTTAGCTCCACACTGGGATCACTGCTGCCCTTGGCGAGTCCTCGTCCGTTTCGGTCGATTACCGTTACGTTTTTCCCCAGTTTACTCAGGTGAACGGCTGCATCCACACCGCTTTCATAGCCACCAACGATGACACATTCTTCTCCCTGAACCGCCGTCCAGCTGGAAAATAAACTGCTGTGCACACCATACTCAGCCCCAGGAAACAGGTCCAGTCTCGGATATTGAAATTCACCTGCTGCCCAGATGACATAGCGTGTGCGCAGTTGTCCATTGGATGTCACGACCCGGAAGCCATTCTCCTCCGGAATAACCTCCGAAACATCTACTCCCGTTTGCACAGGCAATTTCTTGTACTGGCTCACCACCTGCAAATATTTCGCGTACTCCAGGCCTGTCGGATGTTCTGTTCCCAGTGTGTACGCCGGAGACGTATTCAAAGCCACAGCGTTCAGATCCATCATGCCGTAGGCGTTACTTGTGAACGAAGGGGTGATCAGACGCATTTCCTCCGGCCACGCCAGAAAAGTTGCCCCCACCTCACTGCGTTCCAGCACGGTAAAACGAGGCATTCCCAGATCCTGCAGGACAGAGGCCATGCCGATCCCGGCTGGCCCCCCTCCAACAATTACACAATCATAATCAAATACGTCATGCATGCGTCTTACCAGCTTGACTTCGTGACGCCCGGAATTTGCCCTTGATGAGCCAGCTCACGGAATACAATCCGCGAAACCTTGAACTTGCGCAAATATCCTCTCGGGCGGCCTGTCAGTTCGCAGCGATTTTTCAATCGGGTCGGAGAAGCATTGCGCGGCAGTTTCTGCAGCGCTTCATAATCCCCTTTTTCTTTCAGTTCCCGGCGCAGCTCCGCATATTTGGCTACGATGGCCTGACGTTGTTTTTCACGTACCACTTTTGATTTTTTGGCCACGGTTTACAGCTCCTTTTATAAATTAGTTTTTATACGGCTTCAACTGGCCACGGCAGAGGATTGTCGAAAAGTCCCCAGTCGGCCTGCATTTCTTCATCACTGAGCAGACATTGGTCCAGTTCTTCTTCAATGATGGCGCGCTCCATTTCAATCCCGATCATGACCAGCTCGGTCTGACGGTCTCCCCACTGTGCATCCCACTTTTCCAGTACATCAGGCTCTGTACGCAAAATTTCTTCCTTGTCCGCATCCGGTAATGCCGCAACCCAATGCCCGGCAGGGCCAAACTGAATCGACGATCCCGCCTGACTCAGACTTGCAGCCAGATCCCCTTCAGCCGCGAGCCAGACCAGCCCTTTGGCACGCACCACTTCTTCCGGCCAGCAGCTCATGAATTCAGCCAGACGAGAAGGGTGGAATGGTTTACGACGACGATACACGAAGGAGCCAATACCGTATTCCTCGGTCTCCGGTGTATGTGATTCCTTCTCCAGCTCCTGAATCCATCCGGCGGACATGCTTGCTTTCTCGAAGTCAAAGAGACCTGTATTCAAAATTTCAGACGGGTTGACCTGTCCGTTCACAGTCCGAATGATTTTGGCATTAGGCTGAAGCTTGCGGATGACACCTTCAAGCTTGTTCAGCTCCACATCATCGACCAGATCACATTTGTTCAGCAGCAGGACATCACATGTCTCAATCTGATCAATCAGCAGGTCCACAACATCGCGGGTATCTTCCTCACCCGTGGCCTGGTTCCGATCCAGCAGGCTCTGCCCTGAGGCAAAATCATGCCAGAATCGATGGGCATCCACAACGGTTACCAGACAATCCAGCTTTGCCAGACTTGTCAGATCAATACCCGACTCCTCGTCGGCATATGTAAAGGTCTGCGCTACCGGCACAGGTTCACTAATGCCTGTGGATTCAATCAGGATATAATCAAACCTGCCTTCATTCACCAGCTTCTCAATCTCCTGCATCAGATCATCTCGCAAGGTGCAGCAGATGCAGCCATTGGACAGCTCCACCAGCTTTTCTTCGGTGCGCGACAATGTCGCCTCACCCTTCACCAGAGCGGCATCGATGTTGACCTCACTCATGTCATTAAGGATGACCGCGACCTTGAGCCCCTGCCGATTGTGCAGTACGTGATTAAGAACGGTGGTTTTACCTGAACCGAGGTAACCGCTAAGAACAGTTACCGGAACCTGCTTTTGTGTCATGTGTATCTACTCCTTATGGTTGTGGTCATATGGATCTGACCTTAATAGTAATTATTACGATTAACAACAATGACTATAATCCTGTTGCACGCTGTTGTCAAATCATTTTTTTGTTTTTCTCGCGCGAGGTGGCCGCTTTGGTCACGGATCGTCTTCCGATCGCTGTTGTCTCCAAATTTCTTTAATTTAGTCTCTCAAAGGTTAGAAATTCGGAGACAAAGGCGAACGCTACCGCTTCTTCAGATCGATTCCGTTCCCTACGCTACTGCCGCAAACCCCAGCAAAAAAAAGGCCTATGGCCAACCTCCTGCAGCTTCGCATCATAATGATACAATTCCAGAAAGTCAGTCCATAAGCCTTTAATTTTGTTCTTATAGATGTCGGATTAATTAGGTTGCCACCACAGATTTAGCCCTATTGCCCGCTTCCATCCTTTGCCTGAGAGCTACAACGAGAATCATGGCGGCAACGGATAGCAGCGTACAGATCGTAAACATGGTTGAATACGAGCTTATTTGTACAATTAGCCCCATCGCAAGCCCGCCCAGAGAGAAGCCCAGATCATACGAGGACATGAAAATGCCCATCAGTACATATCGGGAATCGGCCGGCAGCACAAATGACAAATACGTGGTTAATGTCGGGTACAGCAAGGCCACGGCAAACCCACTGAACACCGCAGACAGGTATACCAACGGACCGATCGTCTCCGACAGAGCAAGCAGCTGGGTTCCCAGTGCCGCACATAACAGCAGCCCCGCCATCAGCCACGTATTCCAGCTGCCGTCGGAAGGGATTTTTTTACGCAGAATGAATCTGCACAAGATGACGACCAATCCCTGGATAGTTAAGAACACCCCCGCGCTCGCCTTCCCGGTCGATACCAAATACAGCGGAAGAAAGGTCGCCGTGGCTCCAAATACACATGAAGCAAACAGCATAACTACGCTGCTAATCAACAGTGGTGTGCTGCGCCAGATGCCGCCGAATGACCGCACCATATCCCCGAGCGTATACGATTTATTCTGTACCGTGCTTCGGGGCAAGTCCACGTTATAGCCGATCAGGAGTGGAAGAGCCGCCAAACCGATCATTAGCATAGTAAACCAGATGTCGCTGGCATTTTCCCAGATCTGGATAGCGAGTATGGGAATGACCAGAGACGGCACCATCGTAAAAAGGGTATACATGGACAATCCCTGAGCCCGGTCCTTATCCTCCAGCTTTTCGACAATGCCCGCCTGCATCGTCATGGAAAAGAACGCCGTAGCTACACCTTGCAGCGGCCGCAGCCACAAATACGCCTCCACACCAAAACCAACAAACAGCAGCAGTGTTGCGGCATGCAAAATCAACAGCCACTGCATCACACGCAGCGGGCCATAACGTCCCAGAAGCTGCGCTGCAAAAGGCCTTAGAAGCATACACGTAAACATGTATGCCCCCATCATCAGGCCAATCTCGGCCTGGTTCAATCCTGCGGCTTCACTCCGCAAAGGGAGAATAATCGTCAAAGCCGAATTGGCGGCAAAAAATAAAAAGGCCAACAGATAAAACCGGATAAATGAAAAGGATACCGGGTTTAATTTGCCGTTCGCCGTTACAGATGACTCCAAACCGTTACCCCACTTTCTTCTGGCAGTTAACCCACAGACATATCTGTGACGGGTTTTCTTCGTTGATAGGCAAAAGCAATCATTGCCGCCCCTAGGATAGCACAAATCATGTACATATACGAATAGGAGGATAAATCAGCGACCGGTCCCATCAATACACCGCCCAGAGATACGCCCAGATCTGCTGTCGCAATGAATAAACCAATTAACACATTCCGATTCAACTGCGGCAGCACAAAGGATAAATAGGTGGTTAACGTTGGATAGAGGATGGATTGAGCAATGCCCATCAAGATGGCCCCCACATACAAAAGGACAGCTCCTTCCGTGATTGCCCAGCTTACACATAGTGCGGCTATTGCCAACAGCAGCATCGTTCCCATGATAAAAGGTGCGTGCCACCTGCCATCGGAGGGGATTTTTTTACGTAACAATATCCGGGTGAGCACCACAGTTCCTGCCTGAAGCATCAGATAGACACCCGCATTGCCGCTTGGCAATTGACTGGCGTACAGCGGAATAAAGGTCGTGATAGCACCAAACACAATGGAAGCACTTAGCATCAGTACACTGCATCTAAACAAGAATGGATTTTGCACCAATTGACGAAAGGATTGAAGCATGCTTACGCGCTGCTCCGATGGATTTTCAGCAGGATGCTGCTCCTTGCTCTTGTCCATTTTGGCGGTATATCCGAAGACGCCTGTGCAGATCGCAATACCGATCAGAACCACTGTAAAATAATCCATCCCGCCTGTCTGCCAAATCCCTAGCGCCAGGACAGGTCCCACAATGCCGGGAATATAACTGAACAACGAATAATAGGAAATGCCCTGGGAACGGTCTTTCTCCGGCAGGGCATCAATAATGCCAATCTGCAGCGCCATGGAAAAGAAAGCGGTAGATACCCCCTGTAAAATACGAGCGAGCAGATAGCCTCCAAGCCCTGTAAACGTGTATAAAATCAGGGCGAATCCATTGATAATCAGAATAAAACGAAGGACTTTGATCGGTCCGCGCTTTTGAATGATGTGACCTGCCCATGGTCTGAAAAACATGGTTGTGAACATATAGGCGCCCATAATCAGCCCGATGGTTGTACTGCTCGCCCCCAGGGATTCACCCTGTAAAGGAATAATGACATTAAGAATTGCATTTGCACTAAAATACAGAAGAACCAGGATGTACAAACGCAGAAACGGCCATGACATCGCTCCACTCATCCCTGATCCTCCCCCTGAAACGTAATTAAATAGGTTAATAATCTCCTCGCATAATCGGACTGAACATGCTTCAGCTGCTCAATAGGCACCATTTCCTCAATCTGACCGTCCCTGAAAATAATAACTCTGTCGCAAATATAAGCTGCCGCCTGAATATCATGCGTAATGAACACATAGCTCATCTGATAAAATTGCTTTAATTCTTTTAGCAATCGCAGCACCTGAATCTGCACAGACACGTCCAGAGAACTGATAGCTTCATCGAATACAATGCATCGGGGTTCAGTCGATATGGCTCTCGCAATACATACTCTCTGAGCCTCTCCACCGGATAGTTCATGCGGATATTTGAGCCTGTAGGACGAGTCTAATCCCACTTGATGCAGCAGCGTATCCACCTTGATTTGCATACCCGGCTCCACTTTTTTTTGAGCCTTCAAAGGCTCCATAATGGCTTCCTCCACCGTAAGAAACGGATTAATGGAGGACGTATAATTTTGAAATACGGCACTGATGCTGCCCCTTCTCACGCGGCGATCATTCACGTTTTTCCCCTCAAATAAAATACGCCCGCGATCCGGCTTCTCGATGCCCAGGATCAGACGCCCCAACGTGGACTTGCCGCTCCCACTTTCGCCGATGATGCCGAGACATTCGCCATGCTGGCATTCAAATGAAACTTTTTTCAATATCTTCTGTCTTTGTTTGGAGAATAATCCGCCTTGTTTATAGGACTTTTCGATCCCATCCACCTTGAGCATCTGTATCCCCTCCCTGCATCAGTTTCCTGAAATGATTGCTCAGCTCCAGCCTGGTGGAAACCAAATATTGCGTATAGGCATGCTTTGGCTTCGTAAAAACAGAACGAATATGCCCACTTTCCACAATGGCACCGTCTTTCATGACCATCACTTCATCTGCAATCTTCTGGACCACACCGAGGTCATGGGATATAAACAGCATGGAACAACCCATTCGCTCGCGCAGTCGAATCAATTGTTCAACCACTTCATATTGAGAGATCGTATCCAGCGCCGTTGTCGGTTCATCCGCAATGATCAGATCCGGCTCCAGCACAAGTGCCAATGCAATCATAATGCGCTGCAACATGCCCCCGGATAGCTGATGTGGATATTGATTCAGGATTTCCTGCGGATTCTTTAACATGACACTTTCCATGGCGCTCATGATCTTCCGTTCGCTTTCTTTGTTGCTCCAGTCAAAATGCGTCTGTAGCGTCTCCCGGATATGGACACCGATTACACAAGAAGGGTCAAACGCACTCATGCCATTTTGCAGAATCATACACAGGTTTTTGCCTCTTCTTCGTCTCATCTCTTGTTCAGAAAGCTGGCCCATGTCCTCGCCTTTGAAGAGAATCGTTCCGGATTGGCGAATCCAGGGTTTATTCAAACGCATAATGGACCTGCATGTGACGGACTTGCCACTTCCGCTTTCTCCGACAATCGCCAGACAGCTTCCTTGTTTGACCTGAAATGAACTGTTATGAATAATGACCTTGTCCGTATGGGCGTCCCAGATCTTCAAATGTTTAACCTCTACGATATTCATAAACGGCTTTTCCCACCTCTTTTTTACGAAGCTTACCTTGGGAAGTCATTAATTTGGGGTCCAACGCGACCTGAAGTGCATCCGATAAAAAATTAAAGGCCGACACCACAATCACAATGGCTAGTCCAGGTGCCAGCATTAACTCCGGTCTGGAGAACATGACTTCCCTTGTCTCATTCAACATCATCCCCCATTCGGCATGAGGGGCCTGGATTCCCAAACCCAGAAAAGAAAGTCCCGAGATCTGCAGCATCATCGAACACATGGAACCACTGGCAATTACCGCAATATCGGCAAATGTTACCGGAACGATATGCTTGGTTATAATTTTGAAGCTGCCAATGCCAGAGGCTTTGGCGAATTTCACATACTCCATCTCGGAGAACTGCATCACGGATGTGCGAATGACGCGGGCAAACCACGCCCATTTCATGACTACAAACGCGATCAGAATATGTTCAAGTCCCGCACCCAAAATACCGACCACCGCCAGTGTCATGACGTATCCCGGGAAAGACAGCATGACATCACAAAGTCTCATGATCCAGGCATCTGTCTTCCCCTTGAAGTACCCCGCGATAAATCCGACAACAGCTCCGACCAGAACAGATATCATCAGGGCAACCAAAACCCATAGCACACTGGGACGAATACCATAAATGAGTCTGGATAACACACATCTGCCCAAGTGATCATTTCCTAGCCAATAACTCCAGGAGGCGGAAGCATATCGAAGCTTCATATTCACTTCCTCCGGGTCATGGGGTGCACACAACGGGGCAAATACGCCCACAGCAATAATGATCACAATAACAGCGAGCGATGTCATCGCAAGCTTGTCTTTACTCAAATTTCTTAATAATCGCATTAGAGATCCTTTCTTAATCGGGGATTCATCGCCGCATTGATCACGTCAGAAATCGTATTAAACAGCACAAAGGTTACGGCCAAAATAAGAACATACGCCTGAATAATCGGGAAATCCCGATTGAGGATGGACCGCACGCTCAACCTCCCAAGTCCCGGCCAGGCGAACACATTTTCAATCACAACGGTACTGCCGAGCACGATGGGGATCGCCATGCAAAATATGGATACCGCCACTTGCAGCGAATTTCGCAAAATATGCAGGGTCACCTTCCGCTCAGTTAAGCCGCTTGCCCTTCCATAGAGCACGTAATCCTCATTCATGTTGCTTAACATGGAACTCCGGACCGTTCTAAAATAAATGCCTGTATAACTCACAGTGATTACAATCACCGGCAAAATGTAGCTTTTTAACGAATCCATTCCGCTCGTAGGCAGCAAGTCCAGCTTGACGGAAAAAGTCGAGATCATGATGGCTGCGAGCCAGTAAGATGGCATGGCGGTCAGGACAAACGAGAGGCCTCTCACCGATTTATCAACGGCTTTCCCTTCTCTCATGGCACAGATCACACCCAGCAGAATGGAGAATCCAATAATGAACACCGATGATACCAGCGTTAATTTTAATGTGTTCAGGAATGCAGGACCAATCAGGGACAACACCGGTTCACCGGATACATACGAGCTGCCAAAATCCAACTGCATACAGGCCATCAACCAATTCACATACTGAATAACGAACGGTTTATCAAACCCCAATGCTTCATTCGTTTGGGCGATTAATTCATCCGTGATCTGAGGAACCTCCTGTGCCTGTAATACAACTACGGCGGGGTCCAGGGGCGATAGATTAATGAGTACAAACGTTATCAATGAAATGACGAACAGCAAGGGTATGGCGAGCAATATCCGTTTGACTATATAACTTCCCATATCCATCCCCGCTCTATTTAAATTTCATTTGCTCAAATGGCAATTCATATTGCGTCTGTTTGAATGAGATGCCATCCAGGTTTTTGGGAGCCACGACTGTAACCCGCCCATTGGTGATCGGAATAAATACCGCTTCATCATGGACTATTTTCATAATGTCGGCGTACAGGGATTGGCGGGATGCCTCATCTGTAGAAACCATGACTTCATCAATTTTCTTATATAGTTCATCCGCCTGAGCTATGCCGCTTGTTGTATGTTTATAGGCGGAATCCGAGGTAAACGCTGAAATGGTGCTCTGTGGATCGTACGCCAGTCCCCAGGTTTGATTAAACAGCAGATCATATTCCCCGGTTGCCCTTCTATTCGCGATGGAAGTGGATTCCTCACCAACAATCTCCAGCTGAATCCCTAATCCTTTTAAGGCATGCTGGATCAATTCCGCCTGTGTTTTTTGCGAAGATGAATTGCTGTCATAATACAAGGTCAGAGCTAATGGCTGACCGTTCTTCGTTCTCACTGTCTTACCGTTTGTTAATGCCCAACCTGCTTTCTCCAAAAGCTCTTTCGCGGTCTCGGGATTATACTCCCGCTTCTTCAATTCAACATGGGCATAATTAACGTTCGACGAAAATAAGCTGTCCGCTACGGTCTGCGTTCCGTTAAAAATGTCATTGCTGATCGTTTCCCGATCAATGGCAACCCATATCGCTTCACGAACAGCCGTTTCGTGGACAGGATTATCCATCTTGCTGCTGTTGGCTACGATCATATTTGTATTCATCGCTTCGCTTCGGACCACTTGAAAATCACCCGAGTCAGCCAATTGATTCATGGCTTCAACATCAATGCTGTCGGCACCCCGATCATCGGTGAATATAAAGTTGATTTCGCCCTTCTGTAATGCCAGCAATGTCGTTTCCCCTGCCGGGAGAACCTTGGACGTGATTTTTTGGATCTCAGGTGCGCCGCCCCAGTATTCTTCATTGGCTTCAAATGTCGCATTCTCATCGATTTTATGTCCTGTCAGCTTGTAGGGCCCTGTGCCGTGATAGCCGCTTACCCCGTCCTTTGTGCCACCATTCGTAAAATCCTTGGGTGATATAAATACGTATGGTCTGGTCATGGACAACTCCACCAGAGCTGGATAATAGGGCTCGGAAAGCACCAGTTCAAATGTGTATTCATCCATAACTTTTGTACTTACGATTTTGGTGGACAGTTTAATCCAGGCATGTTTTTCGGCATTCGCCTGAACTGCGTCAATATTCTGTTTGACCGCCTCGGCGTTAAACGGTTCACCATCATGGAACTTCACATCCTGTCGCAAATGGAACGTATACGTTTTCCCGTCTTCGGCAATATCCCACGATTCTGCCAGTAATGGCTTGATTCCATCGACCGTGTTTTCGACCAGGGATTCGTAAACCATTCCTTGTGCGGGCATGGAGCCGGTGTATAAATGAGGATTCATATCATTAATATCCTTGGCGGATGCATAAATGAGTTCCGGCTTGACCTCGCTATTCGCAGACTGCGTTGTTGTCCCCTTATCCTGCCCGCATCCTGCGAGCACGGTAATAACAGACAATAACAGCAACATTAAACCAAAAGCACTACCCTTTTTCACAACATTTCCTCCTGATGATGAAAGATATATAGATTGAGATGTAATTAAACCGTGCTGTTCGCCAGCCCTGTGCAGATCATCCGAATGTCCTCATCGAAGGTTTGAACGACAAATGCATCGGATAAATGCTGATCCGGGTGAGCGCGAGCGATCTCTTGAATTTTCGCCTCATAGGTGGCAATAAACGAATCGATGGTTGGGCAGCTTACCTGCAAATGTCTCGCAATGCCCTGAATGATTTTGATGCGGTAATAATCCTCCTTGGGCATTCTGGGAATGTCCAACGCTCCATCGTGATTGACAAACATCTTCCTGAAGGGAACCGCCGAAAAGTCAAAATACTTGCCCTCCGGGTTGGGCTTCGAAAAGGGATCAATCAACAACGAGGTGTATCGTATGTATAATAAGTACTCTTGATGAATGTCCTGCAACTGATTGAAGTTCTCTATATCATGGCGTGATAAACTCTCCAATCGCACCGGATAATTATCATCCGTCATGAATTGAAGCAGATTCACACCCTGGATACGGAGCCTATCCGTGATCGTCATCATTTCGTTCCACAATGTCCGCATGTCCCGAATCAAATATTGCGTTACAGGGCCTTCGGGGTAAATTTTATATACATATTTCCGAGTGTCTGATACTCCGAAGATCGCATCCAATGAGAAGTCATTCATAAATAATGGCGGGTGCACATATAAAGAAATATTTCTCGTTTCCGCCTCGAGTGCAGATGGCATAACTTCAAGGGCAATGCCCAATCGCTCGTACATCCTGCACAGTCTGCCCACATGCTCAGAGGGCGTTGAAGTAGAACCGATATAGACCTTTTTCTTGACACCTGTTGTAATGACATGGTTGGACGGTTGGTCAGTCATCCATCGGGTATCCCCCAAATAGGTAGAGAAACTGATCACTTCCGTATCCGCATGCAGCTGCCTCACATAATGACTTACCAGCAGGTTGGAGCCAAAGGTTGGAGAGACTAAAATCATGCATTTCACTTGTTTGATGAAGTTATCCTTCATTTGCTTCAATACATCGATATAAGCATCGGTTGTCACAGCGAAAATGAGCGTATCCCATTCGCCTTCAATGGCCTCATATCCCTGAAACACCTGATCGACAAAGCATTCACCTGCCAACGGTCGATGTTTTTCATTTTGAATGCTTGCTCCAATGAATCCGTCACTTTGCCGAACTGCTTCATAAAAAGATTGTGAGCGCACCGATTCTCTTCCCGCTATGCCTACGGTGCAACTGAATTCCTGTTTGAGCGTTACTGCCAGCTGAATGGATGCAGGGCCTGTTCCGAGCAACAGCACTCGTTGAAATCCGCTCATATGGACCTCTCTTTCCCAAGCTCAAGCGAGCTATGCTTTTTGGTATAACGCAATATCGAACACATCATCCGGACGCAGAATATTGTCGACCATTTTCCACTTGCTGCTGTCGGTCTCTCTCATCGGATAGTTGAATAACGACTTTAACTGGTTACCGTACCTCATCGCCACCACCACATGTTCATTCGTCAATGCGTGCAATTGATCGAGCAGATCATATTTATTGGCCACCGTGGAGCTGAAAATGATATGTGTTGCTTTTCTCGTAAAATCAAGATCCTCTACCAATGTTTGCTCCAAATGGATGTTTAAGCCCGCACCCAGCTTCTTCACAACCTGCTGTCCGAGTGTAATGGCTTCTGCGTCAATATCGATGCCCATCACCTCTGCCCCTGTTCGCTTGGCAATAAACAGAGGTGTCATCGGAAATGACCCGGAGCCTACCAGCAGCACTTTGGAGTCCGTGGTGACATGAAAGCTGCCAAACTCTTTTTCAATACATTCTTCTATATTTCTGAAATAATCCGCGATTTCTACATCTCCGTCTTGCAGCTTCAATGCGCGATATTTCTCCATGACCGCCACACACCGTGCAGATTTATCTCGCAGATCAAGGACCAGCTGGTGCATGCTACCTGATTCCTCTTGAGCGAGTTGTTCCCAGATTTGTTCATTTTGCTTGTCCGTTATAAACGTGGAATAGTCATCAATTAATGCCTCCAGCTCTGAGCTATGCTGAACCGTATGATCATATCTGCCTGCCAGCTCATCGAATTTCTCAGAAAATTCACTCAAGCATGTCTGAAAATCAATCAATGTCTCCATTCCTTTTCCTCCTCTAACTCGTCATGGTCATGCATCTATAAATGCTTTGCCCTGGGCCACGATTCCAACCGATCCTTCGATCGTAATTCGTTCAAGCTCTGCTCCATTCCACTCAGCCATCACTTTAATCGCACCACCAGGCTGCTTGATATGCTGAACGATTTCCTTTTGCCTGCTCCATGCCAGATAGGCTCCCACCGAGGCTGTACCTGAACCGCACCCCCTTTCCCAGATCAGACTGTCCAGCTGCGGGACAAATATGAGCGGTGCCAGCTCCTCCGATTGGGCGTTGTATAATAAGATGCCAATGAGCTTATCCCCCAAGGTTAAGCCTAATAATCGCGCCAGCGCTTGAGCCCTCTTTCTCATCGTTTCATCAAACGCTTCCACTTCAATGATGATATGAATGAACTCCCGATATCGCACGATCACTATATCCATATCGATTCCCTCATACTTCACGGTTCGTTGTTCAATCTGCTCAGGAAGGGGCATCGTGACCTGGCAAAAATATTGATTGTGCTGCTGCTTCACCTGACACCTGATTAATTGATCTGTCCCGGAAACCTCCAGGATGATTTCTGTGAAATCGGTGGATTTCAACTCGTTCTCGGATGCGATATACGCAGCCAAGGCCATGCAGGCATTCCCGCAGAACTCTCCACCGGCCATTTCCAAATGGGCAGCCGCCTCCGGTTTTATCGCTCCGGCAATGAACCCCACTTGTTCGGCGTATACGTTGTCATAGGACATAATTTGGGCGGCGATGTGTGGATATGTCTCTGCTGGATGATTCGTTTTCACCAGAACCGTCATATTTTGAGTGGGATTAAACTTGATAAAATCAATCTCCTGTTTCATCGCAGCCGCTACTCCTATTCTTGATATGGAATTAGCCTGAGCTCACTTAGCTATAATTTAAATAGTAATGATTACGATTATCAGTCGAGAAAAATATAGCACATCCTACTTTGGAGCGTCAACAAATATTTCCATATCATAATCAGAAAATTACGGCTGTCATTTTAGATGCAAATGGGAAGAGAGATGACGTGTTTGCGTCAGCCCTGTTTATCCCAACGTTTGAAATTAGAGATACATCAGCGACAATTAATAAAAGGCGATACAGAAAAATTACCGATCACACAGATTCGACACGGCTTGAAGATCATGTGCAACAAAGAGATAGGTCATGTTCATTTCATGCTGAAATTAAAAATACGGAAACAACAAAAAACGGTCACCTGATTGAGTCACCGTTTTTTGCGTCCATTCGCTATTGTATTAGCATATTATCTTATTAATTAACCATTAAATTAATCACTTATTCACGTAACGGTTATCGGTTACTTGCCATTTGACTGCAACTTCTGCAATGACTGTTCAGCCAGCGCTGCCAGAAGGTGTGCTCCAAGCGGCAGTGCCCGTTCGTCCACATCGAATGCAGGATGATGCCATTCGTGTGGGCCTGACGTTCCGAGGAAGAGGAACAGACCCGGAACCTCCTTTTGGTAAAAGGAAAAATCTTCGCCCGCCGGGGAAGGTATCGGCCGGATACTGGTCAACCCCACCTCACTCGCGACCTGCTCAGCCGCAGCAGCCAGTGACTCATCATTGACCACGGCAGGTGGTCCCTGAATCCAGCGCACGGTAGCCCGTGTCCCATAGGCTGCTGCGACGCCGGCAACCACCTGGTTGAAACGCTCACGAATCCGGGCACGAACCTTCTCGTCAAAGGTGCGCACAGTGCCATCTAAGATGGCTTCTTCGGGAATGACATTCCAGGCAGTGCCGCTGTTTATTTTGGTCACACTGATCACGGCACTCTCCTGTGCTCCAACATTACGGCTCACGATGGCCTGTAATGCAGTCACAATATGAGAGGCAACGACAATCGGATCAATGCCCGCCTCCGGCACTGCCGCATGGGTTCCAACACCCTCCACTTTGACCACAAAACCATCTGCCGCTGCGAGCAGCGCTCCTTCTCGGATACCTACCGTACCAACCTGCAGATCCGGTTTGTTATGCAAACCAAAAATAGATTGGACCTCGGATAACGCGCCGCTCTGGATAACCTGCCGTGCCCCCGTCGCTTTCTCCTCCGAAGGCTGGAAAATCAAACGAACCTTGCCCGGCAGCCGGGACTCACGCTGTTTCAACAATCGCGCAGCACCGATCAGAATGGCGGTGTGTGCATCATGACCGCAGGCGTGCATTCGGCCAGCGATTTGCGAGGCATACTCCAGCTTCGTTTCTTCCTGGATCGGAAGGGCATCAATATCTGCGCGCAAGGCCACTACCGGGCCATCGCCCTGCCCAATTTCAGCGATAAGGCCCGTTCGCAGTGAATATTCATCTGCAATCCGTACCCCTTCCTCCACCAGCCAGCCGCGAATGGCTTCTGTCGTTTCCCGTTCCTCTCCGGATAGCTCGGGGTTACGATGCAAATGTCGCCGAATCGCGGTTAAGTGCTCTGCGAATGCTTCATCCTGCCCAGCGTAAAGTTCATGCTTGCGGATCTGTTCCTCTTGCTCTGCCTGTTGCTCAGGCTGTTTCAGATCACTGCTCACGACATTGCCTCCTTTTATCATCGGATGTGCCATGTAAGATCCATTAATATAATACACGGGTCACTTCAACTTCAACTTCAACAGGTATGCTCTATACCAAGTATATACCTAACCGATCACCGCTTGCGCAGGTGAAGTCTCATTCGCAAATTCGCCCAGTCCCTGCTCATCCAGCGCCTCACGCAACAATTCAAACGAACGAATGCGCTTGGCAAAATCACGTGTGGCCGTGGTAACAATCAGCTCATCCACGGCAAAATCCTGCTGGAACTTCGCCAGAGCCTGACCGACTGTTTCCTTTGTACCTCTGGTCACACTTGGCTCCAGAATCTCGATCCGATATTTCTCGTTCGACTGCCGACCGAATTCTTCCGCCTGCTCCACGGAACCAACGGTTAATACCTTGCCATTCTCCAGATGGATCTTGACCAGCATATGTTCACTTGCCAGTCCTTCGGCTTCTTCCGCACTCTCCGCTACAATTAATGATATAGCGAGGATGGCGTATGGCTCCCGTCCATGTGAGCGGTCAAATTGTTCCCGGTAAATACGCAAAGCCTCCAGTGCTACTTCCGTGTTGCTATTAATAAACAATGAAAATACATAAGGCAATCCCAGTTCCGCCGCCATGCCTGCGCTATCGACACTTGCCCCAAGCACGTAGAGCTCAGCCGGGATTGCGGATACCGGTGCAGCACTCAAGCCTGCCAAAGGATGTGTTTCATCTTCATGCGGTTCATTATGGATGAACTGCTTCACCTGATTAATTTTATCCTTTAGTGAAGCAGCCTCCTGAATCCCTTGTTGAAGAGCCTGTGTGGAGCGGGGTAACCCCCCAGGTGCACGTCCAATACCCAGATCGATTCTTCCTGGACCTAGTGCAGAGAGCACATTGAAGTTCTCAGCCACTTTATAGGGACTATAGTGTTGCAGCATCACCCCGCCAGAACCGAGACGAATCCGCTCCGTATGCGCCAGCAAGTGGGAAATAAGCACTTCCGGTGAGGAGCCGGCAACATGGCCTGAATCATGATGTTCCGATACCCAGAAACGATGAAATCCAAGCTGTTCCGCCCGCTGTACCAATTCAATCGTATGCCGAAAAGCATCAATCGGCGACTCCCCTTCGTAGATCGGGGTTTGATCCAATATGCCAACACGAATACCCATCACATTCTCCTCCTTCGATCATCCCGAACCTGACTTTTCAAATCCGTTCTTACTTCGTTAACAAGTCTCTATAGCTGCCGCAGCAGTTCCCCGAAAGGCTCTGCAAAAGGCGAATGTTCTTCTTTTAACGTAACGACGCTGATCTGCAATGATACACCTGCAACCTCATGTACCTGAATGGGGAACAGCTCCTGATCCTGCACTTCCTTTTGCACTGTCAGACCTGGGAGAAACGCAATACCTGCTCCTTGCTTCACCAGCTTCTTCGCCGTTTCCGAATTATCAACGTGATATGTAATATCCGGCGGGTGTTCCAGCGAGTCAAAGGCCCGGTGAATGCGCAGCCAGTCCAGTGAACCACATTCAAAAAAGACCAGCTGCTCATTCCTGATCGCCTCCATGCTGACATGCCCGCGTTCAATAAATGGATGGCCTTTGTACACGTATAGCTGGATTGGATCTTCATAAAAAGCAACCGTACGGATCGCAGGATGCATGACCTTCCGCACAAAAGCAAGATCGATTTCCTGACCCAGCAGCTTGGCGACCAGTTGGTCCGTCGTCGCTGTAGTCAGTTTGATGTTCACCTCAGGGTAAGCTTCCTTGATTTTGGGCAGAAAGTCGGGAATGACATAGTTGGATACGGATACCGTACTGCCGAGTCGAAGTGCATCAGGCGTTGTACGGCGTTGCTGTATCTTCTGTCTGCCCTTCTGAATCACTTGCAGCACCTGCTGGGCGTAGGGAAGGAACTTTCTCCCCTCTTCCGTGAGCACAATCTGTTTGCCAAGACGGTCAAACAATTTGCAGCCGAGTTCACGTTCAAGGGACTGAATACGAGCGGTGACAGAAGGTTGGGACAAAAAGAGTACCTCGGCAGCCTTATTGAAGCTTCCGTAATGATTGATGTATACAAATGCTTCAATGTTCTCAATATTCATAAGCGCCCCCTGATCTACGTCCGCAGACGTTATCTATATCTATTTATCCAATGAATTTACTTGGTTTTATGATATCGTAATACCATTCTTTTCCAGAGTCAATATCAATTCTTCCAGGGACCGATCCAATCTTGTAGTGATGTCCGCCGAAAGCACATATTTTCCGTCATCGAGCCGATCAATTCCCTGGTCAACCGCGTATACTCCGCCAAGAATATGTCTGCCACCAAGTGCTGCGAGAACAGGCTTCAAAGCATAATCGATGGCGAGCAGATGGGCAATCGAGCCGCCGATGACTAATGGAAGAGCCAGCTTGCCCCGCAGTCCTTCCTGTGGAATCAGATCCAGGAACAGCTTCAGCACGCCAGAGTATGATGCTTTGTATACCGGTGTTGCCACGATGACTGCATCTGCGGCTTCAACAACAGCGAGTGCATCACGAATGAATGAGCTGTCAAACTTGGCCTGCACCAGATCTTCCGCTGGCAGGTCGGCTACATGAATCACCTCAACGGTAATGCCTGCCTCTTTTAATTTATTGCTGCTGTAATCCGTAAGGCCTGTCAGACGCGAACGTTTGGAAGGCGCTCCGGCAATAATAACGATATGTGACATTATGCTTCCTCCTTGGAATAGCGGTCAAGCCGCTCCATTTACTTTGGGGTCCAGCCGATCGCGAATATCGTCTCCAATCAAATTAACCGCAAGTACAAACATGGTAATTGCGAGTCCCGGGAAGGTACAGATCCACCAGGCAACCGTCAGATAACCTCTCCCTTGCGAGAGCAGCGCTCCCCAGTCCGGGATTTCCTTCAACACGCCAAGTCCGAGAAAGCTGAGACCCGAGCCTGTCAGAATGGAGGTACCTACGCCGAGCGTCGCCATAACCAGCAACGGTGACAACGAATGAGGCAGTACATGCTTCCAGAAAATCCGGGCATTGGAGCCCCCAAGTGAACGTGTAGCTGTAATAAAAGGCAAACCTTTAACGGACATAACCTGCCCACGCATCACCCGTGCATATCCCGGAATGGAGGATACCGCAACAGCCAGTGCAATGTTAAGCAGTCCAGGTCCCAACGCTGCCGCGACGGATAATGCCAGTAATACGCCTGGAACAGCCATCAGAATATCGACGGCACGCATGGTGATTGTATCCAATACCCCTCCTGCATAGCCGGCAACAATGCCAAGGGCACTGCCTACAAGACCACCCACCAGCACCGAAGCAAATCCAATCAGCAGGGAATCCCTGCTGCCATGTACAACCACACTGAAGATATCCCTGCCAAAATAATCGGTGCCAAACAGGTGCGCAGCAGAGGGAGCCTGCAGGATGGCATCCGTCATCATCTGAGTTGGATCATAAGGGGCAATCCATCCCGGCACAATCGCACAAGTGACGGTAAACACCACGACCAGCAAAGCTGCGTAAAAGAATAAACGGGATACCGCGAATGAGACGCGGTGACGCAGGGGACGACGGCTCCACAGGCGTAAACGCCCTGTTCTCGCGGTCCAACCTTTTTTGTCACCCACCAATGGTTTCATGCTCATAAGACTCCTCCTTCCTCACTACGCGTTCAGATGTTTCAGACTGTTCCATCCGTCCTCACGTTCGGACTGCACGCCTAACTCTGGGATCAATGTACGCATAAGAGATATCCACCAATAAATTCAACACGACATAGATCATTGCTGTGAAAAAGACTACGCCCTGCACAACAGGCAGGTCTTTGGCCATCAATGCATCCGCGATAATTCTGCCGATACCCTGTCTGGAAAAGACCGTCTCCACCACGACAGTTCCTGCAAGCAAATCACCAATCAACATGCCGATGACCGTCACCGCAGGAATCAGTGCATTACGCAGCGCATGACCGTACATGATGGTCCGCTGTGAAAGACCTTTTGCTCGTAATGCCACGATAAACGGTTCGTTCACCACTTCCAGCATGCTGTTACGTACCATACGTACGATGAAACCTGCACCGACGAGACCCAATGTTGCAGCAGGAAGCACCAATGAACTGAATCCGTCGGAGCCCATCGCCGGGAACCAGCCGAGCTGAACCGAGAACAACAGGATCAACAGAATGCCGGTCCAGAAGGTCGGCATGGAGATGCCAAACAATCCAACAAGCCGGGCGATAAAATCAATCACGCCATTACGATGAATGGCAGACAGTACGCCGAGCGTAATGCCAATGGTTATCGCAATGATTGAGCTGAGCGCGGTCAGCGCCAGTGTGGCAGGGAAATGTTCCAGAATTTTGGGCAGCACCGGGTCGGAATTAATCATGGATTTGCCGAAATCCCCACGCAGCATGTCTCCGAAATAGTTGGCAAACTGGATATAAAACGGCTGATCCAGACCGAGCTGAACCCGCAGGTTCTGAATCATCTCGGGTGTTGCCGATGACGGGTCCAGCATAAGCAGGACCGGATCACCCGGCAGCAGATACATGATGCAGTACACCAGCACCGAAGCTCCCAAAATAACCAGAAGCGATGTAGCAAGTCTTGTCAGTATCGTTTGAACCATACCGGGTCGTCTCCTTCCTGTCTGCATAATTGACGTTTCGTGTTATGGCTGAATCCGAACATCGTTGAACAACGGATACCCAAGTGAATCAAACTTGATACCCTGCACCGACTTGGATGCAGCCACCGTATAAGGGAACACATAGATCGGTAGAATTACAGCCTGCTCGATCAGATATTGTTGAATCTGATTATAGATATCCACGCGTTTATCCTGATCAGTCTCCACCGCTCCCTGTTCGAGCAGTTTATCGATCTTCGGATCAGATAAACCGGATAATGTCGGACGTTCACCTTCTGCACTCGTATGATAGAAGGCATAGAGCGCATTCGGATCAGAATTGACCTGGCTGTTGCCATAGAGATCATAATCCCAGTTCTGATAGATGACCGTAGCAACGTCCTTCGTAATTTCAACCTCAACAGCTATACCCACCTGCTTGAGCTGCTGCTGAATAATCGCTGCAATGTCATTACGTTTCTCCCGGTTCGGCGAACCGTCCACATAATGCAGAGTCAGCTTCTTACCCTCTTTTTCACGAATGCCATCTGCTCCCTTGATCCAACCTTGCTCATCAAGCAGCTGATTGGCCTTGTTGACATCCGGATTGATACTTCCTTCCAGAGAAGCATTATAACCGAGGATTCCCGGAGACAGCGCAGACCACGCTCGTTCGTAGTTGCCCAGATACAGTGTCTTCACGATGGATTCCACATCAACTGCAGATTGCACCGCCTGTCTGACTTTCACATCATCCCAAGGCGCTTTGCGCAGATTGAAGAAGAGGGTATATGGCAAACCAACGGTATTGGCCTGCAGCAATTGCTGGTTCGGATCGTTCTTCAGGGCTGCAATATTTTGCGGCGGAACGGTCTCGGCGGCAAGCACCTGCTTACTCTGTACACTGCCGATGCGTGTTGCTTCTTCCGGTACAATTTTGAACGTAATCGTATCAATATGAGGGGCACCTTCATTTTCAACGGTTGCAGGAGCCCAGTTGTAATCCTTGTTTTTGGCGACAACGATATCCGCATTTTCATCCCATTTCACGAAGGTATACGGACCGGTCCCTACCGGATTTTTACCCAGTTGATCGCCATACTTTTTGGCGGCCGTAGGAGATACAATCCCCAGCAGGGCCTGACTCAAGTTACCGAGAAAAGCTTGTGAAGGCTGTTCCAGATTCACCTTGATGGTGTATTCATCAATAACCTCCGAGGAGCTATAAGGTCTAATCAGGGCAAGGGAATTGGCGGCTTTGGTGGCCGGATCGATCACCCGATCCAGATTGAACTTCACGGCTTCCGCGTTAAATGGTGTTCCATCATGGAACTTCACATCTTCACGCAGTTTGAACGTATAACTTTTGCCATCCTCCGATACACTCCACTCCTTGGCGAGCCAAGGTTTGATGGAGCCATCCGGCAGCTGTACCACCAGATTGTCATAGATCGTTCGAATCGCACGTACGGTTACGGCAAGGCCGCTTCGATGCGGGTCCAGCGTATCCGGCGAGGTGGCGAGTGCGTAGGTCAGGTTCCCACCTTCTGCTTGCCCAGCCGCCTGCTCCCCACCGGAAGCCTGAACTGCACTGTTCGAGTTACCTACCGCTCCGCAACCGGATAATACCAGTACCAATACTGCCGCCAATGCCATATATTTCATCCATGAGATAGACCTGTTCATATAGCTTCCCCCTCTGTGTATACAGGTGTCATTGATTCATTGAATTAATGATTTAATGAATCATAGATTTTTTTATCAACATAACCTATCTGTTAACTTGGTTTTGCAGCATCATTCGGCACTTTCCGCATATGCAATCTGAATAGTTTATCCAGACGCCTCATTCCTTGACTGTGCCGAATTTCAGCTTCCCAGTTTCTTAAGCCTCGGTTCCCACTTGCTCACGGGCAGCCGTGTAACGATTCACGGGAATTTGCACACCGAGATTGCCACGCAATGTGTCATGTTCGTATTCGGTGCGATAGATGCCACGCTCTTGCAGAATCGGAACAACCAGTTCCACAAAATCAGCCAATCCACTTGGCAGTTCGGAATGAATAATGAATCCATCCGCTGCTTCGGCTTCGAACCATTCCTGGATCTTGTCAGCCACCTGCTCCGGTGTGCCAAGGAATTTGCTCTTCGGTGTAGCTGCCCTCAGGGCTACTTCACGCAGCGTCAATCCTTGCTCTTTGGCATCCCGCTTGATTTTGTCCGTACCACTGCGGAAGCTGTTGCTTCCAATGCCATTCAATTCAGGGAATGGTTCATCCAGCGGATATTGGGAGAAGTCATGATGCTCGAAGAAACGTCCCAGGTAGTCCAGCGCTTTATCGATCGTGACCAGGCTGGCGATCTCCTGATATTTCTGTTCTGCTTCCTCTTCTGTCCGTCCAATGATTGGATTGATTCCTGGCAAAATGACGATATCTTGTGTGGAACGTCCATAGGTTGCTGCGCGGGTTTTGACATCTTTGTAGAAGGCCTGTGCATCCTCAATAGAATCATGTCCTGTGAAAACAGCATCCGCTTCTTTGGCAGCAAGGGTCTTGCCATCTTCTGAAGAACCTGCCTGGAAAATAACCGGCTGCCCCTGCTTTGAACGTGCAATGTTAAGTGGGCCCTGTACGGAGAAGAACTCTCCTTCATGATTGAGTGTGTGCAGCTTGGAAGGATCGAAGAAAACGCCGCTCTCTTTGTCTCTTACGAAGGCATCATCTTCCCATGAATCCCACAAGCCCTTAGTCACCTGTAAGTATTCGGTTGCAATCCGGTAACGTTCCGGGTGGGTTGGATGATTGCTTTTACTGTAGTTTTTGGCTGAACCTTCAAGCGGGGATGTAACCACATTCCAACCCGCACGGCCATTACTGATCAGATCCAGGGAACCGAACTGTCTGGCAACTGTGAATGGATCACTGTAGGAGGTGGAGAGTGTTCCAACCAGACCGATTCGTGACGTAATGGCGGCCAGAGCGGACAACAAGCTGATGGGTTCAAATCGATTCAAGAAGTGAGGTATGGATTTCTCGGTAATATAAAGACCGTCAGCGATAAAAACGAGATCGAATTTTCCTTCCTCCGCTTTCAACGTCTGGCGTTTGTAAAAATCAAAATTCACACTGGCATCCGGCTGAACCTCCGGGTGTCTCCAAGTCGTCATGCTGCCTCCGACACCGTGGACAATCGCTCCAAATTTCAAACTGCGCTGAGTCGTCATATTACATTCCGCCTTCCTTGGATTAGGATTTATAAGAAATTTCTAAAGTCCGCTCTGATATGGATTACGAATGAAGGAAATTCAAAAGTTAACTATTCCTATGAGTTTGGTATGTTTTAATTCCACAAATCTTATCACTGCCCCGTACATCGGTCAACAGCGTTACTTATAGAACTTTTCTATATAAGGATTGGATATCTGAATACGAGGATGGATAATCACTTAAAAGTCCCGACTGCTCACTGAAATGACAGTCTTTAGCAGCCGGGAACTACTTGATTCAAGAGATCCGCCACGTCCGGTCAGACTGCTGCTTCATCGGGAAGGGCAAGAAGTTCTGCCAGTTTCTCCAGATCGGGCTCCAGCAATGCTTCATACTTGCCGTCTCCACCCACCTCAATGACAGGTACATGGCGAATGCCATATTTGGCTTCAAGCACATCCCTCAGCACATCGTTGCCTTGCACTTCGATGTTCTCAAAAGGCTGATTGCGAGCCGTTAGGAATGCCTTAACCTCCCCGCAGAAATGACAGCCTGTTTTGCTCCAAAGCACTACTTTTTTCGATGTAGAAGACATCGGCATACCTCCTGATTGATTCATTCTCAGATCAGGGATGGATCACCACCCAGACCATTAATTCCTATCTGTTAAATAAGAATTATGGCTATAAATGTACTCCTCACCTCTTCAAGCGTCAATGGCTCCGCCAATAGAATAAACCTATAAGAAGATAGAAAGATTAAATTTTAAATTTGAAAAGAGCTCTACAAGAGCTCTCTAATTCTTGAACCTATCTCAACCATGTTAAAGACCAGTTTGGCAGAACCGGCATTATCGTTAAGCTGGTCCGGCTGTTTATCCATAGCTCATCGGAGGGTATCAAAGGCTTTTAACAGCAACACATACCTGGCCAGATCCAGCTCATCTTCACTCAATCCGCATCCTTCCGATAACGCTTTTATCTTATGCTATGTCAGGGCCTTCACCATGGAGCTGACACCGCAACAGATGGATGACCTCTCGTTACATCTCATAATTCGTGATATATGTAAAGTTCGGATGCGGAAAAATGTGTAGCGTTACGATACGCTGTACATCATATTCCGCATCATGCTGTCGTGCCGGTATACAAGGCAGCCGAACCCGGTCATTACAAATCTTCGTTCAAGAGCTGGGGAGGAGCAATAATGGGCCAGCCTTCTTCGATCGAACGCAATTGGTTCGCAGATACATGAACGACATGCCCGAATTGCACTCCCCATCGTTCTGCAGCATAAGGGGTTGCAAACTTCCTGCGTTTACTTCCACTGATCTGGTACCATATATCCCGCTCATTCGTCGCGGCAACAATCATGCCTTCCTCCAGCGCATCCCGGCTGCTCTGAACGGGTTGAGCATGAACATGACTTCTTTCCAGGGGCCAGCCCTGTACCTCACCCGCAGATATCAGTGGCTCACCTGCAGGTACGCCGAGCAGATCTGGTTTCGCAACCAGAACGGGAGAAATGCCGCGTGGAACGGGAATGTTCAGCTTGCGTCGCTGTCCACGTATTAGTCGATAAACATCGCCCTTGATATCAGAGATGAAACAGCCTTCCGGGTAAAAGTCCGTGCTGCGTCTCAGCTTATGCGCTACATCGCTGCTGCCCTTGGTGGAAATGCGCTGTCGCAGGTCTGGTGAGTCCATATTACCAAGGGGTGGCGTGTTCTCCTGCTGACTGGGCGACCCATTGACATGCAGCGAGAGCCGGACAGTTTCCGTAACCAGCGCATGAGGATCTCCCCATTTTTGGGTATAAAACTGCTCGTTATCCTTGTTCACGACTACATAATCCTGTTCTCCCAGTGCCTTCATGCTTACACTTCCGTAGTGATGTATGAAAGCATCCCCGGCTACCGCCAGCCTGTATCCCGCCAGCTTCGCCCGAATGATCCAGTCGTCATCTTCAAAGTTACCCACCGCATAACCTTCATCGAGATAACCTACCCGCTCCAGCAATTCCCGTGAGAACAGCCAGCAAAATCCGACCAGCCTTTCGGTCTCACGATGCTTCTTGGCATCCGGACGATTATGTCGGGCAGCAAATGACCACATGTCCTCCACTTCCCTGTACGGGACTTCAATCTGCTGATCTCCGCCAATGTAATTCGTAACCGGACCCACGACGCCCATCTCAGGATGACTGTTAAGACAGGTCATCATGTTTTCGAGCCAGCCCGGGGTGACCAGAGTATCGTTGTTCAGCACGACGATATGTCGACCCCTTGCCATCATCAGTCCATAATTGACCCCGCCAGCAAAACCACGATTCTTATCCAGCGCAGCGACCCTTACCATACCACCTTTGCGAAGCATGGCTTCCGCCGTGCCATCCTTTGACGCGTTATCCACAACAATAATTTCAAAAGGGGCCGGTGTATGCTTTTCAATACTGGACACACATTGGAGGGCATATTCGCGCTGGTTGTACGTCGGAATAATAATGCTTACCCCTTCGAATACCAGCCCGAATGAGCTCTCCCCCTGTCGCACGCCCTCATCATAGCCTTTATGGTAGCCCTGCTTATACAGTTTTGCGTTCTTAGCTGCCCGTTTACCTGAGCCTTGGCGTCTAATCTTCCTTCCACTACGGCTTCGAGCTGAATGCAAAACAACAGTTTCGGATGGCAATGCTTTTCGCTGTTTTGAACGTCTGCCTGATGTGCTCATGTTGCTTCCTCCATTTCCCCTCGTCTGGATATACGTTACGACGCACCAGACCATCCATTAGAGTTGCAGCTCTCCTGTAACCAATTTGTCCGCTAAATGTCCGAAATCTATGGCAACCCGACCGAGTTCACCAGCGATTCGGCGACATATAATGACGGCCGGAATTCCTGCTGCTACAAGTGCGATATCGAACAAGTGCTCCGCAGTCTGCTGCATCACTCTCGGGATATCTGCAACTCCCTCCACTGCATCTATGATGCCTGTCACATGGACGCCGCGGCTGTTCAATAACGCCCCGAGCTCAACAGCGCGGCTTCCAATCACCAGCACCCGGCGTCCCTGTACCACAGGCAACAACAGACCGGAATGGTGAAGACTGTAGTTAATTGTGGAACTGGTCAGATTCAGACGGGACCAATCAATGCCGAAATGGCGTAACACTGGAAATAACAGCCCCTGAAAAGTAGGCGCACGCGAGATGGGAACACCGATCCAATCCGCGCCGCGAATGGCTTCCGCGAGCGCAGCGCGGATGTCCGGGGTGGAGCGCGGCACCCCTGCATAAGGCAGAAACGGTGCCAGCTCCTGCACTTGCTCGCCGGGCAGCACCGTATCGGCTGCCAGGGTAAGCAGTTCGCCATCTCCGAGGCGAACGACGGACAGGGGGCGCTGCGCATCCAGCGCCCCCTGGATGTGGCCAGCCATCTCATACGGGCTGGCCAGCCGGGTCAGGGTGGGCGCATACTGGCGGAATCCCGCCTCGATCAGATCTGCCGCCGCCACGGCAGGCAGAATATGATCAGGCGGGATGTGCTGCGCCACCAGCGCCTCCCCGCCCGCGAATACGCCGTCGCGGAAGCCCTCGGCGTAGCCGCCCTCGGGCGCTGCTGCCGGCTGCGCAGGCGCAAGTGCCCTTGCGCTGCCAGCATGCGCGGCAGCGCTTCTCCGCCCCGCGGGCGCGACACCACCGTGCCGGTGTGTCGCTTGCGGGGGCGGGGCCAGCACCGCTGGCAGGCAGCGCCAGAGGCGTGCCGGCTCGCGGTGCTGGCCCAGGCGCACGCTGCGCAGCCGTGCGCTGTTTGGCGCGGGCGCCTGCGGCCCGCCCGCCCCGCGGGGCAGCATGCCCGCGGCCTGCAGCGGCGCGCTTGCCCGCTTTGGCTCGCGCCCCTTTGCTGCCGCGGCTCATACCTGCACGCTCGCCTGCTTTCACACGTATGCCTGAACGGCCCCGTCCTTCGCCAGTTTTTGCTCCCTTTTTGGTTCGTGCTCCTGTGCTCCCCACTTGCCTTTTACCGATGCGTCCGCCGGATTTGCCTTTTGGCTCTGTATGAAGGTTGCGCTCCATTCCTGCAAGTTCCACACCTTCCTGCTTCGTACCCTTGTTTCCCCAATCACGATTTGAACTCGCTTTGGGCTGCACCCCCATAAATATTTTCCAGGAATCGGCATGACCGCCCGGTGTCTTCTTCCTTCCCAAATCGCTGCGTTTTGCTACTCTCACGGCATTCCCTCCCTTGGCATGCACGAGGAGTGCCGCCGCTGCACAAAGCGCCGGAGCATACTTCCGGCTCCGGCGCAGATTGTTCTGCTCTCATGGGACCCTTCACAGCGGCAGCATCAGGCGCATATATTTTAGGGCAACTGACCCTTCATGCGGATGGCTGCTTCCTGAAGCGATTGGAACGTCCCTGCATCACTCCAATATTTTTGCAAAATATCGTATTCCAGTCCTCCAGCCGCTGCATAATGATTGTTCACGTCCGTAATTTCGAGTTCGCCGCGTGCAGAAGGTGCAATGTTTTGAATAAGATTGAATACATGGTCATCATACATATATATGCCAGTAACACAATAAGAGGTCTTGGGATCACTCGGTTTTTCCTCAATGTATGCGATTCGTTCCGGATGCTTCGGATCAAACACCGGCACCCCATACCGCCGTGCATCATCCACTTCTTTAAGCAAAACACGAGCTGTTCCCGCGGGCTGCTGCAAATACCGATCCACATAAGGCTTCAGATCGTCGCTAAACAGATTGTCACCCAGCAGTACAACAAATTTCTCTCCGGGAAGGATAAACGAAGTCGCCAGATCCAATGCTTCGGCAATTCCTCCTGCCTTCTCCTGAATCCGATACGTGAGCTTGACGCCATGATCTGCGCCACTACCCAAATACTCCGTGTATAACCCAGCGGAATGTTTGTTGATCACGATCAATATCTCTTCAATGCCTGCCTGGCGGAGTCTGTCGATGCCATACATAATCATCGGATGCTTGCCGACTGGAATCAGATGCTTGTTAATCAGCCGGGTCAGAGGGTACAACCGTGTTCCTGTTCCGCCAGCAAGAATTACACCTTTCATTCCACTATCCCTCCTTCATCAGATGTCTCAATATAGTTAAGGGGATCGACATGCCATTTGCTGATAAAAATGGATCGATTACGCTCAAGCAACTGTTTCCATGCTGCAGGATCGGTCTTCAGAAAACTCGCACTGCCTCGATGATGTACCAGAACATCCCCGCAGACCAGTAAACGATACCCTTTCTGGCAAGCCCTGTAGCAATAATCGTCATCTTCATAGTGTCCCGGCGAATAGACTTCGTCAAGCACACCAATGTCATCCATCACACTTCGCCGCATGAGCATGCATAAGCCAACAATCCGTCTGACTTCCTTCCATCTGGAGGAATCGACTATATTGTTGGCAGCAGCCAGTTCCTGAAAATGTGCCATGTCCCGGAACTCAACCTCTACCTGCTGGATGCCACTTGCATAGTTGGTCACTGGTCCTGTAATGCCAATGTTTTCATTACTGTAGAGGGCTGATCGCAGATTTTCAAGCCAGTGGGAGGTAACTGTAACATCATTATTCAGCAGCAGCAGTTCATCACCGCATGCTGCGCGGAGTCCTGCATTGCATGCAGCAGGGAAACCCCGATTGTCGGGTAAACGGACAAAACGAATTCGTTCCCGGGCACAATACGCTGCCGTTCCGTCAACCGAACCATTATCCACAACGATGATTTCATAGGACATATGAGGATCGGTATATTTTCGAATGGCATCGATACATGGCTGCAATAGATCCAGTCCGTTGTACGTGGGAATAATAATACTGGTCAGTGTCATCTGGCGTTCCTCCTGTAGGCCACTTCAGCACGGGAAATGGCTCGGCCTGCTTGTGACGAATTGCCGCCCATATCAAGCCAGGCCGCAATCGCCTCCAGATGGTCTCCAATAATCAATCGGGCAACTTCGTTACCGCTGCCCGTATTGGTGGAACGCAAACGATTGGAACGGATGACATCCACTTGACTGGGCGCAGTCACTTTTAATCCGTGCTGAATGGCCAGACTTTGCGCCTTGGGAGGAACGGCCAGCGCCTCCGGTTTTACAATCTGGATCATGTTACGCGAGAGAGCGTGAGGTACGGCTGTCAACGAATTGGAACCCAGGTCCGAACGGTTAAGCACACGGTTGAGATAGGCTTTGACCCGGCTTACTTCATCCTGGCGGGCAAATGGAGGTAAAAGGGATGAAAGATTGTTCAGTGCCACATCATCCCCCCGATCGACAGCATATAGAAACGGGGCGAGCTGCTCTGCCGGGACGACCATATCCCCATCCACAAAGAGAAGTGTCTCCGCCCCTGTCATCTTGGCCCCCAAAGCGCGGCCTACATCATGTCCCGTCCGGTCAGGTTCATATACCAACGTGATACCAGGATGTTCAAGCACCTGTGCCAGACTGTTGTCCGTTGTTCCATTCAATACCACAACGATATCTGTCAGCGGCAGCCGTTTCAGTTGTACAAGGACTTGCCCCAGCGTGAGTTCCTCATTGCAGGCACAGACGACTGCAGCGGCAGGTTTATTCAGGGCAAGTGGAATGATATTCAATGAACGCCCCGCAGCTTGAGCATAACCCTGCATGAATGCTTTTCCTGCCTGCATTACAGCAGGATAACCCCTTAGCTCCGCTGAGATCGCTGCCTCATGAACCTGCCATGTTGAACGTGCATGTTGTTCAAGGGAATGTTCATTTTCCAACGCATGGCGTCCTGCTCGTTGACCTGCACTGAATGCTTCATGCAATACGGACTTGTTTGCTGCAGACCTACTCGCTGCTGAACTCTTTAGCGGTGATTTAGTCAGGTTTCTCCTGCCTGTAGTTATGGTTCTGGTTCTTGTGGTTATTGCGGTTCGTCTGCCTGCTGTCCGTTGACGACCGATGCCCCCTGAACGCCTTTTCATTTCCTCACCTCCAGCATGTCGCCCCTTTTGACGAGGTTTCTTTCTTGTTTTAGGCAACATGCTCACCTCGTCAGGCTGCGAACACGCTGCAGATCGGAATGTCCTCCGCGTGGGCCAAGTGTATCGGTAATCCACCTGACGGCTGTCAGATGATCATTCCATACCACTTGACTGAGCGGGTCAGGTCCGCTTCGTTTCTTGACTCGAACTGCGTTCATTTTGCCTACTGGCACATGATGAACGGCACGCACCTTTAACCCGCTGGTAACCGCCTTTGCATGTGCCAACGGTGGAATCTCCAGTGCGTCCGTACCAATCACTTCAAGTGCCCTGCGACTTAATGCATGCGGAATGGCTGTCATGGAAGCGCCTTGCAGATCAGGTCTGGCGAGCATGCTGTTCAGCGCATGTTTGGCCTCTACCACAGGGTGAACAGGGATACGTGCCACCGGTCCGTTATAATCATTAAGCGCCACATCCGTCCCATCCAGAATCGCTCGCACATAAGGCGCGAGATGTTCTGCCGGAATTGGAATGTCTGCATCCGTGAACAACAGCACCCTGCCACGAGCTGCCGCTGCACCGATTCTTCTGCCTCCATCATGTCCCAAAGCTTCGGTATAACGAAGCACCTGTGCCCCCGCCCGTTTTGCCGCTGCTGCCGTCCCATCCGTGGAACCATTCACAATAACAAGCACTTCAGCATCACGGCATATCCGCAGTGCCTGACGGACGACTGCACCGATAGTTCGCTCTTCATTCATGGCAGGTATAATGACCGAAAGCAGTGGGTTATGCGAGTCCGTCGAACCTTGTGCGAGTGTCTCTCTCATCGCATGCTCAGCTTCGAATGCTGGCAATTCCGTTTGCTCCACGGGTGGAATCACGTACTTGTAGGCCTTTGTACCCTTTTTGTAAGCAGATTTCAAACGACGCTTCTTTAATTGCGCTTTTCTTTGTACCAGCTTCGATTTGGCTGCAACAAAAGCTGTATTGCCGCGTTTTTGCAACACAGTCACCTCCCGGGTGTACATCATCGCCATGCAAAGGGAGTACACGTTATTCTATGTATTCATGGAGCAGTGGAAACGGCGTATGTCCTTGAACCGTGCAGGTTCTGTCTGCCACCAGACTCAGTCAATCCATTTATTCAGACAAAATTCGTCAACATTTGTGAAATCTGCTACGACTCCCCTACTTCAGACACAATTTCAAAAGAAATTTAAAATTGCATCTTTTCCAAACTTTTACATTGTGATAATATACGTTGCAAGCAGAGTGAATTTACAAAAAAATCCTAACGATGAACATATGTTCCCTTTTAATCTTTTTTATTTCAGTTAATTGACCTTAGGTTGATTATGGATGCAGGCTGATGCAAAGTAGACTGTATTTGCTTTGTTGCATGTACCTTGAGAGGAGTGATGCCGTTCAATATGTAACTCAGGTTTTATTATGTGAACCCGGAACGAACACCCCGGCTCCGTAAGAACATCTTCTGCTTCGCAAGTGGACAAGACCCCTGGCTTCTGAAATAGGAACCACAATGAACGATTAAGCCTCATGGCTGAATTGGATAAACGGTACTCCTTTGACACGCCCAACCACAGGCTTACAGGCTCTGCCGAATTTGTTCCTTATCGTTTCTTTGTCATATTCCACGTTTCAGATTCAGCCCCACACTCCGCGCTGCCCAAGTTGCAGACGGGACTCCAACCGAGATTGGCATAATCATGTGTTTTCCAAAAAATCATATTGAGAATGGGAGAGTTTACTATGAAATTTGCTAAAGTTATGCCAACAATTCTTGGAGGAGCTCTTTTGCTCGCTTCCGTATCTTCTGCTGCTGCAGCTCCATTGTCTGATCAGTCCATTCCATTGCAGGCCCCTTATGCCTCCGAGGAGGGTATCCAGTTGAACAGCGGTTCTGACGAAACGATCTTCAATTTCCTTGGACAACAGGAACAATTCCTGAATTCCGACGTGAAATCCCAACTCAAAATTATTAAAAGAACTACCGACACCTCTGGTGTACGACACTTCCGACTGAAACAATACATTAAGGGAATTCCAGTCTACGGTGCCGAGCAAACGATCCACTTAGACAAAACAGGCCAAGTTTCATCTGCACTTGGAGATCTCCCACCAGTTGAAGAACAAGCCATCCCTAATGACGGCGTCGCCGAAATCAGTGCAGAAGATGCGATCAAAATTGCATCGGACGAAGCCATTTCCCGCGTTGGAGAGCTTGGCGAACCACAGAAAACCCCTGAAGCCGAATTGAATATTTACCACAATGAAGAGGACAACCAAACCTACCTTGTTTACATTACCGAAGTCAATGTGCTTGAACCAGCCCCATTGCGCACCAAATATTTCGTGAATGCCGTTGACGGCAGTATCGTATCTCAATATGACATCATCAACTTCGCAACAGGAACAGGTACAGGTGTACTTGGTGATACCAAAACCCTTACAACCACTCAATCCGGCACTACCTTCCAACTGAAAGATACTACTCGCGGCAAAGGAATCGAAACCTACACCGCAAGCAATCGATCCACCATTCCAGGTGCTCTCCTGACGGATTCCGACAATGTATGGACCGATCGTGCCGGAGTAGATGCCCATGCCTACGCTGCTGCCACGTATGATTTCTACAAAAACAAATTCAACCGTAACGGTCTGGACGGCAACGGTTTGCTGATCAAATCCACGGTACATTACGGCTCCAACTACAATAACGCGTTCTGGAACGGGGTACAGATTGTATTTGGTGACGGAGACGGTACAACCTTCACTTCCCTGTCCGGTGATCTTGACGTCGTTGGTCACGAATTGACTCACGGTGTCATTGAAAACACAGCCAACCTGGAATATCGCAATGAACCGGGCGCATTGAACGAAGCCTTCGCGGATATCTTCGGCAACACCATCCAAAGCAAAAACTGGTTGATCGGTGATGACATTTATACACCTAACATTGCAGGCGATGCACTGCGCTCCCTATCCAACCCTACCTTGTATGGACAACCTGACAAATACAGTGACCGTTATACTGGAACAGCTGACAACGGCGGCGTTCATACTAACAGCGGCATCATCAACAAAGCGTACTATCTTGCCGTTCAAGGCGGCACGCATAACGGTGTGACTGTAACTGGCATCGGGCGCGATAAAGCCATTCAAATCTTCTACAGCACACTCGTGAACTATCTGACGCCAACATCCAAATTTGCCGCGGCAAAAACAGCCACCATCCAGGCAGCCAAAGATCTGTACGGTACAACTTCCGCTGAGGTTACTGCGATTACCAAAGCTTATCAAGCTGTAGGACTGTAAAAATCCATTAGTTGTTGAACTCATATTCAATCGTTCAGGCACCCCTCATCGTCCGAACGGAGCAAGCTTATATATGAAAAAAGCGGTGTCCCGGACATATCCGGGAACCGCTTTTGTCTATTTAACATGAAAATTATTCGCCTACAGTTATCTTGAATGTTGAATGAAAAGACATCATTTCGCACGCTTACGCGGAAGGACCAGCAGCAATCCATGACAACAATCCGTAGGTGTGTGTGGAGCCCTCAGTACGTGACACTTCCAGTACGGCTTCATCTTCACTCTGGGAGAGGAGCGACACCTGAAATCCCCGATCATTACACATGGCGACAATGACATAATGCTCTGATATAAACGACTCTTCAAAGGCTACCATTACCTCCACGCTCTGTTCATTCTCAGGCAATAGAAAGGCCTCCATACCGAACTGCTGCACAACAGGCTGTCGGCCGACACTCCGTACGGGTTGGAATGACAGGTGTTCAGGACCCACAGCTCCATGCTGCAGCTGGCTGCTTCCAACAGCTCCATCACTCAAATGCTCCTGCTTAACTGCTTGCTCACTCAGCGTGAACTCCTTAATTCCACCGATCTCATGTGAAAATTCAGACTGTGGTCGCGGTAGCTGTGGCTGGACCGTGCCAGCTGTCGTCAATGAATCTCCAAGCTGGTTAGCTTGCGATGGAAGCTCTTGTTGTTGCCCCAGCTCCTGACCCGACGTCTGGATAAACTGCGTTTCCTTCAGATCGACACTTGAGGGTTCCACGACAATTGCCGGTTGTGATGGCGGTTCAGCCTCACTTCCTGCTTGAAGCAATGCCTCTTGTTTTTTAATCGCTGCCAGTTGTTCGAGCGTTTCTCCACTGAACTGACGAATCGCATTCCATATCTCTTCGCTCAAATGGGCCGGACCTACAATTCCCGCATTCAAGTGATTGGAGGTAATGCTTTGTTCACTCAGTTTGCTGCCGGTTACACTGCCGTCGGCCAATTTGGTACTTGTGACGGATCCATTCTGCAGATGGATTCCGCTCACGGCCTCCTCTTCCAAATGAGTTGTGCGAATACTGCGTTCCTGAATATGATCAGCAAGGATCGTTCCTTCCTGAATATGCCGAGATTCCACACTTTTATCTGCCAGGTGGATCGCCGATACCGATCCTTCAAGCAACTTGCTGCCATTTACACTGCCGTCGGCCAGTTTGGCACTTGTTATGGAACCATTGTGCAGATGAATAGCACTGACCGATTCCGCTTTGAGGTGGGAAATCCCAATACTGCGCTCTTGAATATGGTCAGCTTGGATGGCTCTCTCTTGGATATGGCGGGATTGTATACTTCCATTTGAGATATGGACATCCGACACCGTATCTTCAAGCAATTTGCTGCCGCTCACGCTGCCATCAGCCAATTTGGCACTCGTTACAGATCCATTTTGCAGATGTACCGCACTGACCGATTCCTCTTCCAGATGGGACGTGCCAATACTATTCTCTTGAATATGGTCAGCAAGGATCGCTCCTTCCTGGATATGCCGGCTTTGCACACTTTCCGATGCAATATGAATTCCCGATACGGTATTTTCGAGCAATTTGCTGCCGTTTATGCTGCCATCGGCCAGTTTGGCACTTGTTACGGACCCGTTTTGCAGATGAACTGCACTTACTGCTTCCTCTTCCAGATGGACTGTACCTATGCTGCGCTCCTCAATATGATCAGCATGAATGGCTCCTGCCTGAATATGCCCGGATTGCACACTTTCCGATGCGATATGAATCCCGGATACCGTACCTTCGAGTAGCTTGCTGCCGGTTATACTGCCGTCCGCCAGTTTGGCACTCGTTACAGATCCATTTTGCAAATGAATTGCACTTACCGACTCTTCTTCCAAATGGGCTGTGCCTATGCTGCGCTCTTGAATATGATCAGCAAGGATTGTTCCCTTCTGAATATGACGGGATTGCACACTATCGTCTGCCATATGGATATCCGATACCGCTCCTTCAAGCAACTTGCCGCCGGTTACACTGCCGTCGGCCAACTTGGTACTTGTTACAGATCCATTTTGCAGATGAATGGCACTTACTGCTTCCTCTTCCAAGTGATACATGCCGATGCTGTGCTCCTGAATATGGTCAGCAAGGATTGCTCCTGCCTGGATATGGCGGGATTGCACACTTTCAGATGCGATATGGATTCCCGACACCGTATCTTCGAGCAACTTGCTGCCGGTTACACTGCCGTCGGCCAGTTTGGTACTGATGACGGACCCATTTTGCAGGTGAATGGCACTTACTGCTTCCTCTTCCAGATGGGTTGTGCCGATGCTTCGCTCCTGAATATGGTCAGCATGAATGGCGTCTGCCTGAATATGCCCGGATTGCACACTTTCGTATGCAATATGAATCCCCGATACCGTACCTTCGAGTAACTTGCTTCCGTTTATACTGCCGTCCGCCAGTTTGGCACTCGTTACAGATCCATTTTGCAAATGAACTGCACTTACGGACTTCTCATCCAAATGAATTGAGCCAATACTGCACTCTTGAATATGATCAGCAAGGATTGCTCCTTCTTGGATATGACGGGTTTGCACACTTTCGTTGGCAATGTGGGTAGCCGATACTGCCCCTGCGGCTAATTTGCTGCCATCAACACTACCACTCGCCAGTTTGGAGCGTGTTACAGATTCATCCTGCAAAATAATTGTACTTACCGCTTCTTCTTCCAGATGAGACGTTCCGATGCTGCGTTCATGGATATGATGAGGAAGAATTTCACCATCTTGAATATGACGGGAATGTACAGCTCCTTGCTGCAGGTGAACAGCACTTGTCGACTCTGCCTGAAGATGCAAACCACTGATCAAACCTGGCTGAAGATGAGCCGCTGTAATAGATAAAGGTGCCAGATGATCTGTTCCCACAGATCCAGGTGCCAAGTGATGTGATGTGACCACCTGTTCAGCAATATGCTCCTCATGAATGATGTCTGCCTTCAGATGCAGTGAGCTCACTATTTGAGTTCCCAAATGTTCAGATTTCACGCTGCCTTCAGCCAGATGGACGGATTGTACTGCGGATGGCTGCAAGTGCTCACTACTTACAGCAGCCTGTTGCAGTTCTGTCCCGGATACCGAGTCTGCTGCCAAATGGTCCGCACTTACGGACCGGTGCCGAAGTTTGTTGCCTGTAATACTGCCATCAGCAAATAATTCCGGTGAGCGTATT
Organism: Paenibacillus sp. FSL K6-0108; assembly: GCF_045040695.1. Classification (NCBI taxonomy): domain Bacteria; kingdom Bacillati; phylum Bacillota; class Bacilli; order Caryophanales; family Paenibacillaceae; genus Paenibacillus; species Paenibacillus sp. FSL K6-0108. The sequence continues at coordinate 6,213,656 of NZ_CP150288.1, forward strand.
TCTTCCGACAAATGTTCCAGGGAAACGGCATGCTGCTTCAAGTGATACCCGCGAATCGTTCCTGCTGGAATATGTTTGGCGTTAATACTTTCCGCCATAATTTTGGAAGAAGTCACACTCCCGTCTGCCAGTTTAGCTGAAGTAACTGCAAAATCCGCCAGCTTATCTGTGGCAACACTCTCAGGTGAGAGCTTTGGGGAGGTAACCGCATGATCTGTTAGATGAGGCGGAAAAATGGACCCACCAGCCAACTGGGCTGAAGTTATACTACCAGGAGCCAATTTGTCTGTTGTGACTGCCGCCCGTGCGATAGCATCCGTTTCAACACTACCTGGTTGAAGATGAGGTGCTCCTACGGCATGTTCTGTCAGGTGATCTGATTTCACTGCATAAGGTCTCAGGGCCTCGGAACCCACACTCCCTGGAGCCAGATGTGTACCTGTGACTCCACCGTTCGCAAGATGCGAGGATATGACACTTCCCGGGGCAAGCACTCTGCTGCTCACCGATGCCGTTCCAAGCTTTTCTGTTGTCACACTTCCATCCGCGATCTTAACAGCTGTAACGGCAGCATCCTGCAATTCATACGTACCTACGGCCGACTCTGCAAGATGCCGCTCTGACACCACGCCATCTGCGAGAGCATCTCCGGACACACTTCCGGTAGACAGATGAGTTGCCTCGATGCTTCCACTTGCAATGTGAATGGAGTGAATTGCGGAATTATCGACATGTACTGGCGTGATTCCCCGATTTGCAATGTGTTCCGCACGGATGGACCCTTTGGCAAGATGTTTACCCTGTACGGCTTCATCCGCAATTTTGGAAGAAATGACGCTCTGATCAGCAATCTTGGAGGCCGTAATGGACTGCTCCAGCAATTTTGCTGTTCCAACAGACTGGTCTGCCAGTTTGCTGCTGGTTACTGCACCTTCCGTCAAATGCTCACTGTACACTTCTCCATTGCCAATCTGCTCCTTGCCAACGGCATGAGCGCGGATCTGGCTTGAACCGATTGAACCGTCCAGTAGATGTCTTCCACTTAGTGAACCTTCAGCCAAATGTCTTGTTTGTATGGATCCATCCTCAATCTGGTCACTTCCAATACTGCCACTGGATAATTGTGAACGACCAACAGCCCCTTCTGCCAGATGTGTCTGTTTAACAGCACCTGCCTGAATATGGTGAGATTCGATGGACAGTTCTTCGATTTTGCTGCCTGTGACAGCACCTTCACGAATTTTGGATGTAGTCACTGCATCGTCAGCCAGTTTGGAAGTATGCACAGCTCCTCCGGTGAGATGCCTTGTATCCACGGCGCTAATCGCGATCTTGTCTCCAGTTACGGCATGATTCTTGATTAATTCTTCCGTTACAAGCATGCGGCTGAGATGTCTTGTGCCGATGGAACCGTCGGCAATTTTGGCCGAATCGATTACCTGGTTGCCAAGCTTCTGAGAAGTAATGCTGCCATCTCTGATTTTCTCACCGGCAATAGAAGCATTTCTTATTTTGTGACCAGACACGGAGCCGTCAATCAGGTGCTCCTCAGAAACAGACGCTTCCGCAAGTTTCGCAGAAACAATGGCCCCGTCTGCAATGTGAATGCTGGTCACCGCATAATCCTGCAGTGCTTCACTGCCGACCGCATCCGGTTTCAGCTTGGAAGCATCCACAGAGAAAGGAGCCAGTTTGCTCTCCGTAACAGCAAAATCACTCAGGTCGTCCGTATAGATATAGTGTCCGGTATGACCTGGCATCTGGTTCTGGTTCAGGATTTGCAGCCGCTCCCTGCTTGCTGTTTCTTGCTTGTTTATACCCAGCTCTTCTTCCAGAACAAGCGGAGCCACGCTGCTGACCTGAATCTGCTTTTCCAGGTTATCTTGCGTCTCGACAACTTTCTCGCTATCAGACTCTACGGGTTCCGGCTTGATGGCTTCGGTTTCGATCTCCAGGTCTTCCAGGTCTTCCAGCTCGTTCGTTGAAGCAGGTAGCTCAATTGATTCATATAGGAATTCTTCTGATGCCTGAATGGCCTTCGAATTCCGTTTATTTCTATCCAAGCGTTCCCTATTCGAAGTGAAACCTGAGTCCATTGTGTCTGACCGTCGATTGGACAGATCCAGTTCCTTAAATTTGGGACTCACATGCCGCAGTTTTGGCGTAGGGACCTTCTTATTGCCTTTTTTACTCATGCAGCTAGCTCCTTCCTCTAACGTTCGTCTCCGGCATCATATGCTTCGATATAGGCATCTGCCACTTCAAATCACGACTTTTGCCAATAACATTGGATGAGTGTAGGAGTCAACATACGAGTGATTGACTTGTCCATGGCGAAATAGGCTGTGCACGGCTTTAGATGAAAGGCGGCTGTCCACGCCCCTGATCCAGCAATGTCATACGATAATCTATAAGCATTTGTATAAATCCGTAAAATGACTTCCCATCCGCACAGCGACCCACCTTTACCTGGATTGCATGGAAGCGGAAGGCTAACAAGTACATGTCGATGCATATCGAAGCATCATGATTCCGGTCTGCGTTATCGTGATGTCCATCTATGTGGTGACAGGCCGGCATGCCATGAGACGATCCAGGATCGTGATAACATTGAAGGAGGAACGGTCATGCTACAAGAAACGATCGGTATTATGTTCGATTCACGCATGTACCGGGGGATAGCGACTGGAAGGACGGGGCAGGAATCACTCGCGAATTATGAACAGGCAGCGGCCTGTTATGGATTAACCCCTTGTTTTTTGCGGCTGGAAGACGTGGATTCGGACACGAAAACCTGTATTGCTTATGTAAAAAAAGAGGGCATATACGTTCGTCAGAGGATGCCATTGCCTCCCGTTATTCATAACCGTGCTCTCCAGCTTCGCCGTTCGGAACAGCAGCAGGTGACCAAACTGCTGTTGCAGGGCATACAGGTATATAACGTACGTAATCGATACAGCAAAGACCACATTCACGATATGCTTTACCAAGACCCCAGTCTCAGGCAACATCTCCCTCGTGCGGTCAAAGCTACACCTGAGTCTTTGGCATATATGATGGAACATTACGATGATCTGGTGATCAAGCCATGCAGCGGAAGCATTGGTCACGGCATTATGCGGATATTCCAAAAGGATGGTCAGTGGAAACTGACATGTGAGACAAGGACTTCACGCAAGGGATGGGCTACCTTTCGACTGAGTAAGGGACAACTGCCATCAGCCACCTTGCGCCGTATTTTCCGTCATGCTCATCTCATAGAAGAGCGAATACCTCTGGTTCGCTATGAAGGAAGACCTGTAGATCTGCGGGTCTCCGTGCAACGGGGAAGTGACGGTTTATGGGGGATCACGGGCATATTCGCCAAGGTGGCTCCAGGACATACGTTTGTCACGAATATCGCTCAAGGCAGCAAAGTCATGACCTTGGCTGAAGCCCTTGAAGTGGAAGCATCCGACTGGCATTTACTTGAACTAGAGACCAGAATCCGGTCTGTCGGGCTCCGAATCGCACGGACACTGGCTTCGAGCTTGCCACATCTTGCGGACCTCGGACTTGATCTGGGGATAACAGAAAACGGGCGGATTTATTTTATCGAATGCAACGGAAGGGATCAACGCTACGGTTTCCGAAAAGCCGGGATGACGGAGCACTGGAAAGCCAGTTACCGACAACCGATGGCTTATGGACGTCTGCTGCTGGAGCAGAATTCGCGTATACCACGGCAACCTCAGACGTACGATAGGGGCCTATATTGATTTCGTGGGCATTCTGTGTCAATATTATGCAGAACGGCCGGTCCTGCCGGCCTTGAAGTTCGCACTAACCCTAAGGGGGATATTCATGGCAAAAACGCTGTTGCGGTTAATGACCGAGCTTTCTTCTCGCAAATGGATCTCCCGGACTGTGGGAGCCTTCTCCAAGAGCCGGGGAAGCAAGGCATTTATCCCTTATTTTGTCCGGACCTACGACATCCCTGTTCAGGAGGCTGAGAAAGACTGGAAGGAATATCGTTCGTTGAATGATTTCTTTACCCGTAAACTTAAACCAGGAATGCGTCCGCTTGAACTTTCAGAACATGCGCTGATCAGTCCGGTAGATGCCAAAATTACAGCAGCCGGTCCTGTATCTGCTGGCACGCTCCTGAATGTTAAGGGACAGAATTATACACTTGCTGAATTATTAAACCACTCACCACATCTGGAGAAGTACAAGCATGGTTATGCCTTTGTCCTGTATCTCAGCCCACGCGACTATCACCGCATTCATGCCCCTGTTAGCGGTCGCCGAATCGAGAGTGAACATATTAAAGGCAAGGTTTATCCTGTCAATGATTTTGGTCTGACCCATATGAAATCGGTGCTTAGTCGTAACGAACGGCTCATTACGTATATTGCTCATGATTTCGGAGAAGTTGCTGTCGTGAAAGTAGGCGCGATGAATGTGAGCAGCATACAGTACGCCGGTGTGGATGTTAGTTCATGGGCACAAGGCGATGATCTCGCATATTTTGAATTTGGTTCCACCGTCGTACTGTTAACGCAGAGCGGTACATTTGAACCGAAACCAGGCTTGCAGCCAGGTGATTCCGTCAAAATGGGAGAATTGCTCGGTCGGTTAAAACCCATCCAATGAGTAATACGCAGATGATTCCTGAATAACAGGAGTCATCTTTTTTAATTTCCGATCGGAAGAAAAAGACCAAATAAACCTTTTTCGATATAAAAAGGTACCCGTAGCCGGAACACTTTTAGGGTAAAGTGTCAGGCTATGGGTACCTTTTGCTGATCAGAGAATCGATTATCTGCTTCAGAGCTATGTAGAAATCAGGATGATTCCATTCCCGTTCTCATGACATGTATACGAGCAATACGAAGCAATGCTTCGTCATATTGGTATTCTGGCCATTTCTTAAAACCATACGTCCTGCATTTCAACTGCCGGTTTGGAGCGGCGCAGGCGGTTCCGGAAAATATTAAAGCCCTTGATAGAGCATCCCCGGTTGCGGACCCGACGTTTTCCGTTCATCACAAGTTCCCCCTTTCGATCGTCTGGAATGCTACATACTTACCCCTGCTTCCCAGAATTGAAACGTTGCCATATTCTACCGGTCAGAGAGATCCTATCGAATCTCGGACGGACTTTTGCCGGTATACTGCTTGAACTGACGACTGAAGAAAAAGATATCCCGGTATCCAAGTGCATCTGCCACTTCGGTCACATTCATGCCGGTATGCACCAACAGATGCTCGGCCCGCTCAATGCGCATGCGTATGATATAGGATTGCACGGACGAACCAATCAATTCCTTAAACTTGATCGAGAAATATCGAGGCGATAGTCCCGCCCTGGCGGCGAGGTCTTCCACGCGATGTGTGATCCCCGGATGCTGGCGTACATAGTTAGCAACCTCCTGGATAACATCAGACAACTGGTTGCTCACCTTTTTCTCCACAGGAGCTTCCGTATCCGCGCGCAGCAAATGAATCATCAGCTGTTTCAGAATCAGCCGGCTCTCTTCATCCCGTCCATATACATCGGATAGAAAGAGCCTTACATACCGAGCCAGCAAATGCTCAAATTCCACCGTTTCCAGTACTTCACGATAGGACTGGGGAACATCATTAACGGGTATATCTACATCAAAATGAATATAGGTAAGTACCAACGGTTTTTGCTTGTTATGAGTTGCAGTAGGATGATCGCCTGGTCTAAACAGAAAGCAACTACCCTTGCCAACTTCATACGACCGGTCATTCAGCACAACGGTCCCTTCACCACTCCATACATAAAATAAGTCATAGTTTTGCATCGGTTTTTCCCGCTTCTGCCACTTCCATCCCGGTTCGCAGACAATTTTGGCGACGGCGGGCAAAATAACAAAAGATGACGGCGATGCCTGCAGCATGTCGCCACTCCCCCTTGAAAGTTAATCTCTTCGCATATTGCATCAATCATGATGCAATATGTGTTTATATATGATTTCTGCTCCTGCTGGAGCGAAACGCCTTATTCCATTATACAGCGGAATTCACCGAAACGAAAATGTACACTTCTCCCATGCCAAGCGCATTCGCCGTATGCCCTCTTGAATCTCCTCTTTCTCCAGATGTGCAAAGCCAAAACACACAGCCGGAGGCCCTGGAGTCAGCCGATAACGCACCGCATCGCGGTATATGACACCTTCTTCCCGAGCCAGTGCCTTGAACCGCCGATAACTGCTGATGTCTCCCTTCCATGTAGCATAAATATGCAATCCTGCATCTCCGGGCTGCATGATAAAGGGTTCCGGTAACTCCCGCTCCATCTCACTGACAAAAAAAGCATGCCGATCCCCGTAGAGCCGGGTCAATCGTCGTAGATGGCGCAAATACCCGCCTCTGGCCATAAATTTTGCGAGTGCACGCTGCTCCAGAATAGCAGAGGGTACTGGTTCGTATAGCGTTTTTGCAGCAAGCAGCGGCTTCACCAGACTAGGTGGCAGCACCACATATCCAAGCCGGAAGGACGCAATCATCGTTTGTGAAAAAGAACCAACATAGATCACGCGTTGTTCACGATCGAGCACTTTGAGCGGTTCAATCGGTCTGCCACCCCAGCGAAACTCACTGTCATAATCATCTTCAATAATGACGGCATTTCGCTCCGAGGCCCATTCAAGTATGGCTCTTCGTCTGTCCAGACCAAGAACAGCTCCTGTAGGAAACTGGCGGGTGGGTGTCACAAATAATGTCTGTGCTTCCCATGACTGCGGAATAATGCCCCCGGTATCTACTTCCGCTGGAATAATCGTTCCTCCGCAGGACTTCACTGCCTGGGCAATTCCTTGATAACCCGGGTTTTCCAATACAACTGCAGCCCCTTCAGGGATAAGCAGTTGTGTCAGCAAGGTGATCCCCTGCATGGAACCACTGAACAGCACGATTTGCGAGGCATCCGCCTGGATGCCCCGTGTCCACCTCAGATGTGACGCAATGGCCTCCCGTAGTTCCAGATCACCAGCTACACCACTTTGTTCACGCCGATCACTCCGATGGACGGCAGCCAGGGCACTTTTCCATTCCGCTTGCGGAAAATGCTCGATAGGCATGCGATGCACATGAAAATTGATCAGGGATGAATCCTGTTCAATGGCAGATCGTGTATCCCTCTGAATCTGTGTATTCAGCAGACTCACCCGTTCCCCCCATGGAGAAAGCTGAATGACTGCTTCCTGACCTAATTGTTCCTGTTCCGTTAACGTATCGGTAACAAAAGTCCCTTTCCCCCGATATGCCTTCACATACCCATCAGCGAGCAGCATGTCATATACTTGGGCTACCGAACCACGTGACATTTCATATTGACGTGCCAACTCTCGGGTGGAAGGAAGCCTTGTACCTCCAGCCAGTGTCCCCGCATGGATGGCGTCGCGCAAAGCATGGTACATTGCCTCATACTTATATCGGTGTTGACGTTCGTATGAATCCATAGGAAGCCACAATTCCATCGTGCACCTCTTTTCAAATTGGACTACTAAAATGAATGTAAATTGGATCTTTTTTTATGTCAATGCGAGTTTTATTGTTATGGCTAGAGTGCAACGATCCAATTCATAATCGATCAAGGGGGAAAAATAGATGAGAAGAAAAGAATTCACTGTAAATGAAGAGCAGGAAATCATAGCATTTCTGGACCAATGCTCCTTTGGTTTTCTGGGAACAGTCAGTCCAGATGGACAGCCAAGGGTGACACCACTAAACTTCGTATATATGGACGGGAGTTTTTATTTTCATGGTAGTCTTGCAGGCGAAAAAATGAAGCAGATCAAACAGGATTCCTCTGTCAGCTTTACAGTTGCTGAAGAGTTTTCCCTGATTCCATCTTACTTCAGTGATCCCGAGCTAGCTTGTCCGGCGACCTCTTTTTTCAAAAGTGTAATGGCATTCGGACAGGCGGAGCCGGTTAAGGATCTGGACATCAAGGGCAAGGTGCTGCAACGTTTCATGGAGAAACTTCAGCCGCAAGGGGGATATGTTCCCATTGATGCAACCGATCCACGCTATACGGGTCAGCTTAAAGCTGTCGCTGTGGTCCGCATTGTTCCTGAACGGATCAGTGCCAAGTTCAAATTTGGACAGAATCTCTCGACTGAACGCTTTGATCATATTAGTGGCGAACTGGAACAGCGTAACGAAGGACGAGATGCTGAAACAGCCGAAATGATGCGGAAATATTGTCCTTTCCATCAGAAATAACATTCATTTTCCATGGTATAATCAAACGGGAGAAGTAACATTAACCTAACTCAAAAACACTTGCAACAACGCGGTGAAGTGATGAAACTGTCATTATGCGTAATTTCCGTGACGGGGGCAAGGCAAGGTGTTATAATGTTAGGCAGTTGAATCCCAAAGACTTGGAAGGATGAAAAGAATGAATCCACTGGCTGAACAGTTGAACGAAAGTATTCAGGCAGGCAGCAGTCACGTCTACTCCATGCTGTCGCAGCTCGGCAAAGAAATTTATTTTCCAAAAGAAGGTATTTTGAGTCAGTCTGCTGAAGCAGCAAGTCTGGCCAAAACCTACAATGCTACGATTGGTATTGCTCTGGAGGACGGTGTGCCAATGCACTTAGCTGTTATCCAAGATAAGCTGTCCGCATACCAACCGAAGGATTTGTACCCTTACGCTCCTCCTGCAGGGAAGCCTGAGTTGCGGACCGTATGGAGAGACAAGATGCTGAAGGAAACACCTTCCCTCGAAGGTAAAACGTTTGGTAACCCAATTGTGACTAACGCATTAACTCATGGACTGAGTATTGTAGCCGACCTGTTCGCCGAAGAAGGGGACGCTGTTATATATCCGGATAAAAACTGGGAGAATTACGAGCTGACCTTCGGAATTCGTCGTCACGGCGAATTGGTTCATTATCCCCTGTTTGATGATCAATTGAACTTCAACAGTGCAGGTCTGCTCGAAGCGCTGCTTGCACAGAAAGACAAAGGCAAAGCCATCGTGCTGCTGAACTTCCCGAACAACCCGACAGGTTATACACCTGGCGCCGAAGAAGCAGATTCAATCGTAGATGCGATTCGTCAAGCGGCTGAGGCTGGAGTGAATGTTGTTGCTGTAACAGATGATGCCTACTTTGGTCTCTTCTTCGAAGATTCCATTCATGAATCCCTGTTTGGCAAACTGGCGAACCTCCATCCACGTGTGTTGACTGTCAAAGTTGACGGTGCCACGAAGGAAGAATTCGTATGGGGCTTCCGCGTTGGATTCATCACGTACGCCCATGAAGATGCTGCGGTTCTCCATGCTCTGGAGCAAAAAACACTCGGCATTATCCGGGCAACCATCTCCAGTGGCCCGCATCCTTCCCAAACTTTTGTACTGGATGCGTTGAAAGCACCTGAGTTCGAAGCACAGAAGCTGGAGAAGTTTGAAATCATGAAAGGCCGTGCCAACAAGGTAAAGGCCATCCTCGATAGTGGTAAATACGGTGAGGTTTGGGATTACTATCCGTTCAACTCCGGTTACTTCATGTGCCTGAAGCTGAAGGATGTCGGCGCAGAGCAGCTCCGGACCCATTTGCTGCAGAAATACGGCGTTGGTACCATCGCGCTGGGTGAGGCCGATTTGCGAATTGCCTTCTCCTGTATTGAAGAATCCGGACTGGAAGATCTGTTCGATACGATCTATCGTGGAGTTTTGGATCTTCAGACCACTTAATTCATATTCATATGCAGTAATGCATCCAATAAATAAGTAAGAAACGGACTTACGTCTGATTTCTGAAAAACATACCCCTTTGTATCCTGACGAATGTCTCTCGATACAAAGGGGTATTTTGTGTTCCGTTTTGAGGACATATGGCTATTTTGACGGGCAAATGCCCAAAACGATGATTTTCAGGCTCTACCGGGCAGCGGCCCAATCAGCCTATCCCCAAGGCACATAATATACGATGTACGCAAGGGCGTGCCCAACACCATCTTGAAAGGGGAATGACCATGTCTGGAGTTGTTGAAGAAACTAGAGGCGGTTATGGATGCGGCGGTTACGGTTACGGAGGATTTACAAATACCGGTGCCATTCTCGTTTTGTTCATCTTGCTCGTCATCATCACAAAATCGTTCCTCTGTTAGTCCATACGTCCTCACCAGGAGTCGGAACAAGGTCAGCTGACTGCAGCACAAAGAAGGGTATTCCGGGATACAGCTCGGAATACCCTTCTTCGGTGAGGTTACGTAAGAATCTCTAGCCGCATTTCCATTGAAACATTAACTGGTCAGACGCTCGGCTGTTCATTCATCCTCTTCTTCCTTCAACCACTTGTTGCCTTGCGAACGTCGCATCAAGTAGATGACCAGCACACCAAGGACCAATGCTGCTGCTGTCATACTCCATCCACTCATTCCCGCAGCCAGCATTGGCAGCCACATGAGCAAGGCAGCCAGTGCATGCAGATTCGAGATGAATCCCAGCACCTGGGAACGACGACTCTCTCCCGAGATGGGATAAATCATAATCCAGAACGATTCACTATGACTGCGACGCAGTGCACCCAGCTGCACACCTACAAGCAGCAGGAAGAACAGGTATACACCAATACCGAAATAACTGCCTGCCGTCCACCAGGACAGCAGCATACCCAGTACGACCAAGCGCACGACGATAGAGAACACTTCAGTTCGGATGAATGTTTTGGTAATCAGATAGCGATAGGCTTTCCCTGCATTCCATGGGAGGCCGCTCCCCCATTTGCTGAGCCAGCGCCGGGAACTTACTTTTTGACCTGATGAAGGCACATCCACAAACCAGCCCAGCGTCCGCATCACTCTTCCAGCCTGGCCCTTCTCCACTTGGATGAGACGGTCCCATGAAACCCGGTGTTTCAGAGGAATACGCAGGGCAACGATATAAACGACAGCCAGCAGCAGCAGGAACCAGATACTGCGCTGAGGAGGCTGCCACAACCAGGCCGCAATCGCCAGTACAGCCAGTGCCCATCGGAGCAAGCGATATCCTCTTGCGGCGCCTATTTGCACCATGCGCATTTCTTGCCAAGCCGCATAGCTGGACAGCCCTTTCCATAACAGCAGAAGCAGGATAAACCAGCCGAATGGTCTTGCATCCTGATCTGCACGAACATAGAGCGGCCACAGCGTAACAAATACGAGCAGCATGCCCAGAGTTTTATAGATGATACCGCGAGCGAAGCTGTTTTTCAGATATTCTTGCATCCGATATTCCTGCGGACGTAAAAATACGATGTCTGCCGGGTGCAGATATGTACGATAGCTGCTAAACAGTACCAGTGGTGCCAGCAGCAGCAACGCAATCCAGCGAATCGGGAATCCTGCCGGGATGTGTTGGACAAACGATGTATACCAGGCGGAGAACGCAATGACGAGAAATAAGAAAACCATGGCTACGCCGCTCTGAATGACATAACCCAGATAAGGAAGAATTCCATTCCAGAATCCCGTGCGTCTTTGCTTCCATAGCTGCTTGAGATCCATGCTTAATCCCTGCCTTGTACAAGGGAATAGAACATATGCTCCAACGTGGCATTTGATTCCCCGAATTGAGTACGCAGCTCATTCAGCGTCCCTTGAGCAATGACCTGTCCTCGGTGTAGGACAATGAAACGGTCACAGTAATTTTCAATGGTGGACAGAATGTGTGAACTGAGCAGAATGGAAGATCCAGAGGCCTTCATTTCGAGCATAAAATCAAGCAAAGAGCGGATTCCAAGCGGGTCAAGTCCCAGAAAAGGCTCATCAATGATATAGAGTGGCGGCCCCGCCACAAAAGCACACATGATCATAACCTTTTGACGCATACCTTTAGACAGGTGGGTTGACAAACTTGTACTTTTCTCATTCATGCGGAACAAGTTCAGCAGTTTCTCCGTGCGCTGTTTGAAATCAGCCTCAGAAACACCGTATGCTCTGGCTGTAAACTCCAAATGCTCCATGACCGTCATTTCGTCGTACAGCTCGGGGGATTCCGGTACAAAGGCCATGGCGGATTGATATATCTGCGGATCCTCGTCCCGCTTCTTGCCCATGACTCGCACCTCCCCCTGCTGTGGAGTCATTAATCCTAAAATATGTTTCATCGTTGTACTTTTTCCAGCACCATTTAATCCGATCAGTCCGACCATTTCTCCGCGTCCAACTTCCAGATCGATGCCGTGGAGAACCGGCCGCTTGGCACTATATCCTCCGCTTAGCCCGTTGATTTTCAATACGGGGGGTTGAACGTTTTCCATCTATCCCTGCACCTCTTTCGTCAGGTTTTATTCTTCAGTGCGTGGCTCTTTGCCTTTGCTCCATTTGGGAGCGCCCTTGTTCTTGCGATCCTGGTCCCGTTCTGTTCTGCCTGCATTGCCAGCTGGTTTGCCTCCCGCCGGGCGTTGATTTGATACAGCAGCTCTGGCGCCACCATTACGGTTGGCCTGACCGGGTTTACGATCCCGAGACTGCCCTGGTTTTCTGGAGAAAGAATGCCCTTCAGGCCGCGTATCCGGACGCGGGTCAGCCTCGAGTACTTTACCCCCGAACAATACACGTTCCGGCAATTCGATTCCAAGTTCCCGCGCAAACTTGCGCATAATGAAAATTTGCGTTTCGTCCACGATCGACAACACGATACCGCTGCGACCCATACGACCTGTTCTTCCTGCACGGTGAACATAATGTTCCGAATCAAATGCAGGATCATAGTTAATGACCATTGGCAAGCCTTCAATATCCAGTCCCCTGGCTGCAACCTCGCTCGCAATCAGCAGTTGCAGTTTGCCATTGCGGAAAGCGGATAGTACATTGCTCCGGGTTACCTTGTCAGCATCTCCATACAGCGCAGCTGCGGACAAGCCCAGATGATTCATTTTCGCCTCAACCTCGGCAATATCCTCGGTCGCATTGACAAAGACGATGGCGCGATCCGGGTTATACTGTCTCACCAGACGGCGCAGCATATCAATTTTGTTACGGTTCTCTTCTACAAAATAAAAATGCTCAAGTCCCGCCGCCGTTGCGCGGTCCGGTTCAATTCCGATCTGTACCGGCTCTTTCATCTCGCGCTTTGCGAGTCCAGCAGTATGTTCATCAATTGTCGCTGACAGGAAAATAAGCTGACGGTCGCGCAGGGCACTGCGCAATACGAAGTCCACGTCGCTTACTCCGCCAAGCTGGAATACCTGGTCTGCCTCGTCAATAACGATCGTGGAGACATTATGCATTTTCAGCTTTTTCAGCGTGATTAGTTCCTTCAGTCGTCCTGGCGTTCCCACAACCAGTTCCGGGTGTTCACGCAGCTTCTCGATCTGACGTTTTACTGCTGCTCCGCCAATGAGCCCCAGAACGCCAATTTTGCGTTCTTCTCCATACCGCTGTGCCTCACGTACAATCTGCATCGCCAGCTCTTGTGTAGGCGCTATGATAAGCTTCTGCGTGCCCTTTACATCACTCTTGATGGATTGCAGCAGTGGCAGCAAATAGGCGAGCGTCTTGCCTGTTCCCGTCTGAGATTTCGAAACCACATCGCGACCTTCCAAGATAACCGGGATCGTCTGTGCCTGTACCGGTGAAGGTTCGGTGATGCCATGTCTGGCGAGTACAGCCTCAAGATCCTGTTCTACGCCAATTGAAGCAAATGTTTGATTCGTCATGTATGTCCATCCTTTAAATTTATTCGTTATGACGCTATATCCATTCATCTAATAAATATTAATAAATGTTTAGTTGAACATATATAGCCCTGCTTGTACTAATAAAACCGAAGCCTGTCATCACATTACCTTTCATTATATGCGAAAAAAGCCTGCGGACCAAATCTTATTCAGGATACATGTTTTTGCACACAAAAAAAAAGAAAAGCCCCTCGGCGGAGCCCTTCTTTCATCCGATATATGATGCCCATTGTTGCATCTTACTTCTGATTCATTACACCGTGCGAGAGCCTGTCAGCAAGACGTGGAAATAGCTGATACAGCCACATTCCAGCCGAAGCCAGTCTGGGCAGATTCACTTCTTCCTTGCGCTTCTTCATCGCCCGGATCATATGCCCCGCAACCTCTTCCGGTTTCAGCATCATCCAGCGTACATTATTTACATAATTTCCAGAGGGATCCGCCCGTTGGAAGAACGGTGTATCAATAGGTCCGGGATTAATGGTTGTTACCGTGACTCCTGTCTTGCGGAGTTCCTGGCGCAGGGCATTGCTGAAGCCAAGTACGGCATGTTTGGTTGCCGTATATGAGGCGGATTTGGCAGTTCCGATCTTGCCAGCCATGGAAGCTACATTCACGATTTGTCCTCTGCCTCGTTGTAACATCTGCGGCAGTACTGCCTTGGTGCAGCGAACAATGCCCATGTAATTAACGTCCATCATCTCATCGAATTCCTGCACAGACATATCCGTCATCGCTGCAAATTTTCCGTAACCAGCGTTATTCAGCAAAATATCGATTCGTCCGTATTTCTGCAACATCGCATCCACGGCTGTCTGAACTTGCTCAGTATTCGTTACATCTAACGTGAGTAGTTCATGTTGCCCTTTCAGCGAAGCACCAATCTCTTCCAGCTTGTCCCGTGAGCGGGCAGCCAGAATCGGGATGGCTCCTTCTTCTATCAGCATCTGTGCACAGAGCGCACCAATTCCGCTCGACGCACCTGTGATAAAAACAACCTGATCTTTCAACATCCCCGACGTCCTCCCGTATTGAACACATATTGCCCCAAGGGCGTATGGTTCTATTCTACGAGATCATCACTTGAATATCCATCTCACCGATTCCGTCCATCAGCAAAGGAATACTCAATGCCTTCGTTGCACTAAAAGAACTCACGTATTCAGAATTCATCACTTGTGGAGGTGTAATATCAACAACGACACCTTGATTGGACAGGATGGTACTTGCATTGCCGCTAATCATATTGCCAAGTTCAGAAATAGCACTTTTACTCATTTCGTCCATTTCTGTAATGACAAAGCCGCCCATCATGGCAGAAACGATTTTCAATGCTACCGACTCTTGTATTCCAAACACGATGTTTCCGCTCAGTTGTCCAGTCATTCCAATCACGATCCAGACATGGTCTGCGATGTACTCCACATTTTTCACGCCAAGACTCCCGGTGGAAGGCGAAATCTGGATGAGCTGTTCGAATACGTTCCGCGCGGATTCCAGGAAAGGATTAATCACTTCCGCTTTCACTGTCTAATGTCCCCCTTACACTGGGTTATTGGTCACACACCAAAAGTCCCATATTCAATAAATTTATTATACTTTATCACGTACAAGAATTCACCAAGAATTCGGTAAGGCATGTGTACTATAATTTATCGTCATTCACGGGGCAAATGTTTATAGCTGATTCTAGCGAAAAAACGAGGCTTTTAGGATCTGTTGCAGGAACAATTGCCATGGAGAGGCACGGCAAAAGGTATTTAGGACTTTTTTACTGTTTCTGAAATATTAAAATTTTTAATTTCTTGAAATAAAATTAATTTCTCGTTCTAATGGACCTCCCCAAATCCATGATGTTCCCTTCATTGCCCTGCTGTCCTGAATCACCTATAATTTAAGGAACGGAATAATGACCAGTTACGGGATTCCACCTATGGATAGACAGAAGAAATTTTGCATGCAAGGAGGCCATACATGAATATCAGTCAACTGGAGACGCTGATTACCATATCGAAAACGATGAGTTTCCGCAAAGCCGGGGAACTTCTCAATCTGACCCAGCCTGCCGTCTCAGCCCAGATCAAGAGCCTGGAGGACGAATTCAGCACCGTTCTTGTCGACCGTAACCAACCGGTCACCCTCACCGATCGCGGACAGGTGTTTCTTCAACATGCAGAACGCATGCTGGACATCGTGGGAGAATTGAAACAGAAACTGATGGATCTCGATGAGACTCCTCAGGGACATATCAGGCTCGGTACAACCACATCCATTGCCATTCAGATTTTGCCACGAGTGTTATCCTACTTTCAGGATCAATTTCCACTCATCAAGACGAGTATCCAATCCCTGCCTTCATCACAAATCTATACCCAGGTTGAGAATGGTATGGTCGATATTGGGATCGGTTATCTCACGGAACGTAATCCCAACCTGAATACGTCCGTGCTGTATTACGATACGTTCGAACTTGTCGTATCCCCATTCCATCCACTGGCGAAGCAAAAGCATGCTGCGGTGGATGTCCTGCGCAGCACACCGCTGATTTTGCTGTCTCCCGATACGGTGGGACGCCGCTTTACGGAAGGCATTTTCAAGAAACATAACATTGAGCCCAATATCGTCATGGAGTTGTCGAGCAGCGAGGAAGTAAAACGGATGGTTGAGATCAACCTCGGGGCAGCCGTGATATCCAAACAATCCGTTGCCCATGAGTTGCGGCAAGGCACACTGCGCATGATCCCCTTAAGTGAACTGGAGGTCAGTCACCCTGTCGGAGTCATTTACAAATCAAGCCGTTATGTCAATTCAGCCATGCAGCAATTCCTGAGCGATCTCAAAGGCATGCCGGAGACACAGTTCATCAGTTCAGAATGATAAATGAGCCATGAGAAAGGAAGGATTTCCATATGAAATTTGATCTTCACACCCATCATTTTCGCTGTGGTCATGCAGACGGCAATATTCGCGACTATATTGAGGCAGGTATCCAGTCTGGACTTCAGGTCATCGGTATCTCGGATCATACCCCTTACTTCGGCAGTGACGAAGAGCAGGCTTTCCCCCGGATCGCGATGGGCAAGTCGGAATTGCGTCATTACGTGGAAGAAGTTCTAGCACTGAAGGAAGAATACGCGGGCAAAATCGATGTGCTGCTTGGCATTGAATCCGACTATTTCCCTGTCCATGCCGAATTATATCGTAGTACACTGGGGCAATATCCTTTTGATTATATTATTGGTTCAGTTCATCATACGGAGGATGTCAGCATATTCAACAAAACCCGCTGGAATGGATTAAGCGATGCGCGTAAAGTTGAAGTAAAAGAAAGTTACTATGCATTGATTCGGCAATCTGCCCAAAGCGGCATGTTCCAGATTCTCGGACATATTGATGCGATGAAAGGAAACTATCCACCCTTTTCGGACATTATCGCGGATCAAGCCATTGATGAAACGCTGCAGGTCATTGCAGAATCGAACGTGGCTATTGAAATTAATACGTCGGGTAAAACCAAGCTCAGTGGTGGTTGGTACCCGTCCGATGCCATTCTGGAGCGTGCGCATTATTATGGAGTGAAGGTGACTTTTGGATCAGACGCCCACAAACCGCAGCGGGTTGCCGATGAATTGGATGACGTTCGCACACGTCTGCAAGAGATCGGTTTTACGGAATGGGTGTATTTTAAGCAGAAACAAATGCAAGTTGTACCGTTTTAAACATAGAGAGCACAGTAAACCCTTACGACGTGAACAAGCACGCTGTAAGGGTTTTTGTTTGGGAACTGTCGTTTCCCGTTAGTTGTATGCGTTTTTGCTGTGTTGAATCCTGCGCTTCGGCGAAGTGGGACATTGACGGCTCCCACATTTAATACGATAGGCGCTTCGACGGTGAATGCTGCAGTGATTGCTGCCAGAAGTAGATCAGCATACCCAGCAGCGTTATCAATCCGCCTACAGACTGGAAGATGGAAATGGTTTCTCCCAGGAAGAGATAAGCTAGCATAATTGCCAGAACGGGCTCTCCAATAATACCTACCGATACCGTTGTAGCACTAATGGTTTTAAGCAGTCGATTGAAAATATACTGGCCGAAGATCGTGGGAACAATCGCAAGTAGAAAGAAATAGGTCCAGTCCGAAGAATCATAGTTGGTTATGGAAAAGCCCCTTAATATGCTGTAGATGAGCAGAACACTTCCCCCGAGAAAAAAAACTACGACACTATACAAATTGGCATCGATTTTCTGACTCAACTTTTGCCCTACTAGCATATAAGCTGAAACAAGTATGGTTCCAATTAAAGATAATCCGTCCCCAATAAGTGCTTCTCTAGAAACACCGATATCTCCCCAAGCGATAATGATCGAACCAAACAGCGCGGTCACTAAACAAAGTAAGCTCAGAATGCCAGCCCGTTCCCTGAAGATAAAATACGAACCGATCATGACAAACAACGGTTGCAGCGCTAAGATGACCATGGAACTTGCCACCGAAGTATAAACGAGCGATTCCATCCAGAATAAGAGATACAGTCCCAGGAGCAGACCACCTAGGAAAAACGTCCCCCACTCCTTGGCGGTCAAATGTAAGGAGCGGATTGTTTTCCAAGAGACAAAAGGAAGCATAATGACCGCTGAAATATAAAGCCTATACATACCTGCTATAGCGGTTGGCGTATCTGAAGATTTAATCATAATTGAAGAAACGGAAACCGATAGAATGGCGATAAAAAGAAGTACATAAGGATGAAGCAATAACGACGCCTTGCGTTCTTTCACTTAAAACCCTCCAAGAGGTCTTATCCGATCTGTGCACAGGCTCTAATGATAAGCCATAGATATGATATAATAATATCATCGTTTTTATTTAAAATGTGCAAATATATCACTACTTAATATCGATATATCGTCATAGAAAGAAGGTTTTTGGCATGCCAAAACCGCTACATGAGACCATTGCATTTCCAGATCGTTCATTTCCTTACATCATGTACACCCATACACTCTATACAAGCGTTCCCGAAGGACGGGGATTTAACGACCTGCACTGGCATGAAGAACTGCAGATCACGCTAGTAACGAAAGGAACACTAGTAATTCAAGTCAATGGAATTGATCATGAGTTAAAAACCGGCCAGGCGATTCTAATCAACAAGGGAATTCTTCATGTCACGACACAGCTAAGTCATGATGGCGAATATGTGAGTTTTAACTTCCCAGAAAAGCTGCTCGCTTTCCACTCAGACAGTACAATGGAAGAGAAGTATGTGCTGCCATACACCCGTTCCTCTTTTGTTTCTATCGTTATTTCAGCTAACGTCGAGTGGGAAAATCAAGTATTGGACATGCTTTGGAACATGAAACGAGTATTTAATAGAAGCAAGAGCTGGGGATGGGAATATGAGATTTCGATCAAGACCGTACAGCTTTGGTTCATCCTAATATCCAACCTTTCGCTACCGCAAGAGGAAGCACCAAAACACGCAAAACGGCAGCAGGAAAGATTGCAGCTTATGCTAAGCTTTATCCATCAGAACTACTCGAGTCCTATCACGCTGCGTGAGATTGCCGATACTGCGCATTTGAGCATTTCGGAATGTTTACGAAGTTTTAAAAAGACAGTTCATATGACGCCATATGAGTACCTCATAAAATATCGAATTAAAAAAAGCTGCGAACTACTGGTATCCTCGGAGAATACGATTACCGAGATCGCTCGCAATGTGGGCTTCAATCATGTGAATCACTTCATACAAACCTTTAAAAAAGACCAAGGAAAAACACCTAAAGGTTTTAGGGAATTCAGAAGCAGACTGGAGAAATCAAAATAAACACGTCTTGAAGCGCTTCTGGATGCTTATATAAAAAAAAATGAACCCGCTAAGAGCGGGTCCCAACAGCATATCTATTTATCAAAAAGGGGGTCATGAGATAAGTTTACCCGCTGTCTGTTAGAGTTCAATTGCAGCTATATTTCAATTGTGTAACAAATGATTGAAGTTCGTTTCAAACCTCTGCTGTTTCATTAAATCGATCTATTTTTAACTAATTGAAAGACGCTCGTGGAAATATGCAATATGCTCTATTCTATGTTACTCGTGCTTGTCGGATACCAGCGGTTGCAGGCAATTTTCCAAATGAAAACGGACATGCTGTTCACGATACAAACTATACACCTTAACATCCAGCATGGTATCCGGCGTCTCTCCATCCTCATGACTCAATACAAACGAAGGCAGGGTTCGTTCATAACTCATGCCACTTTTACAAAGTACCCGTTCGGATGATACATTCGCCTCGTAACAGCGGGCTTCCACTTTGTACAACTGAAGCTCGTCAAAACCGAACTCCAGCAAACGCCGCACTGCTTCAGTCGCGACCCCCTTACCCCAGCAGGACCTGTTTAGAATATATCCGATCTGTGCGGTACCGTTCTGGTCGTTCCAATGCTGGAATGAAGTGATGCCGATGATCTGTTCGCTGCCTTTCCAGCAGATGCCGTAATGCAGTGAATCCAGCTTGGCACTGCTGCTGCGGATCTGATTCAATAATCGCCGAGCCCGGATTGGTGTGGGCTGACTTCCCCTGTTCACATAACGGATTACCTGCGGGTCGGAAAACAGCTCCGATAGCGTGCTGTAATCACTCTGACGTAATGATCGAAGAACAAGGCGCTCTGTGCATAAAGCAGGCAATCCTTGGCCCAGCATTTTTCGGGTCAGCATGACAATCGCTCCTTTTGCCTAACGGGTTCGAGTCCGGTAAGACAAGCATGCTTCCAGGATGATCCGGCGCAAATAGAATACATGGATTAACGATAAAGCATCAATATACTCAACAACACTACAATCAGTAGCATTAGTCCGAACATTAGTATGCCAATTCATTACAGGGGTTTATTCCTATGTTGACTAATCCGTTTGCAGACCTCGATAAACGCCTGTACGGAGCTCTCGGATATAAAAATCAAGCGAAGGTACCTGGGCCCGCTGTGCGGCCTGTACTTCCTGTTCAATATCATACGGTACTCTTACAAATTGAAGGTTGAACGGTGAATTCCGATTGCTGCTGTTCTCTCCTTCAAGAATACAGTAAGAAGCCTGGGTAAAATCAAGCGGGTTGCCCACACTGCCTGCATTGAACAACATTTTCCCATTTAGAAATTGCAAGTATGCATTGTGTACATCTCCATATCCCACGATATCCGCCACACCAAGCTCAGGTTCATCTGCCGGAGCATCGAACATCGCTAACCTCTTCTCGATCTCATCCCATGGCTGTACGCGGTGATATACACTTTGGGGAGAGGCATGCACCAAGCGGATCGTACGACCACTCAGCTCTAATTGGTGGCTAAACGGCAAGCTCTCCAGATATGCCAATCGCTCCTGACCCAGCCGCTTCGCTTGCCAAGTAAAATTCTCATTGTCCTGATTAACCGCAACCAGCTCATCCCAGTTGCCACGGATAACCTGCTCACATGTCTCTCTCACCCGATCAACAACCTGTACCGGATCAGGCCCCTTGCCGACGAGGTCGCCAAGACAAAAGATTCGCTCCAATCCGCGACTCCGAATATCGTTTAATACCGCTTCCCAAGCAGTCATGTTGCCATGAATATCGGATACAATCGCAATTCGTTCCATCTGGCTAACCTCCCTTTATGCTCTATATGCTTTATGTTATTAACCCTTTAGTTCAAAAACCGTTAATTCCGGCCTGCACAAAAAGCGAATCGGCAGTTGGGTCATGCCAAAGCCACGGTTCACATAGACTGGCATATGCTTATCCCCTGCGTAATATAACCCTTGAATATACTTGAGCGAACCTCTCGGGGTAGTCAATGCTCCAATCCAGGGAAAACGCACCTGACCACCATGACTGTGTCCAGAGAGCTGCAGTCCGAAACCGTATGGTGCCGCAATGTCTGCATAATCGGGCTCATGCATAAGCAGCAGTTTCCAGACCTCTCTACTCAATCCCTTGATTGCTACAAGAGGATCAGGCCTACCTGTAAGCGCGTCATCCAGACCTGCTATCGCAATACGTGAATCCCCTCGTTCAATCAGAACATGACTGTTTCGGAGCAACGTGAACCCGGCCTCCTTGAACATCAGCTCCACTTCACGCTGCTGCTGGCCTCGATAATCATGGTTCCCCAATACGGCATATTTGCCATACTTCGCTTGCATAGAAGCCAGTGCAGGAATACATTCACGCATCGGTTCTGCTTCCCGTTCAACCATATCTCCGGTAAAGCAAATCAGGTCAGGCTGCTGCTCCCGTATCGTTTCAGCCAGCTTCTCCATTTGCTTCAGCCCGGTATGGAATCCAAGATGAGCATCACTGAACTGAATGACACGCAGTCCCTCGAATGCTTTTGGAAACTTGGGCAGTTTCAATTCAACGTGCTTGATCTCCAGATGACGTGGCTCCCATAACCAGGCATAACCTCCTGTGAGCAAACTGGCACTCGCCGTCATGAAAATCATGCGCAGCAAAAAACTGCGCCGGGAGGGATCATGATCCTTTTCCTCTCCGGGAAAAACGGAATTCTCCGAATCAGATTCATGCCGTGAGCGCTGGGGCGGCGAGATCTTTCTGCCCTCATGCGGTGTTTCTCTCATTCGTCCCCCTCCTTCTTCCGCTCCAATCGATCCTCTAAGTATACCATATTCTGCATGACTAGCCCGGTTCCTCTGCCTATGGAAAAAGAAGCCGGGATCTTAGGGCATATGCGCCCAGGATCACGACTTCTTTTATTGGTGCAGATTCGAAGTCTGCGTCGTATTCAATTAAATTACACACCCAACCAGCGTTTGAACATGTGCTTGGTCGTTTGTTTATTCATTTCGGCAATGGAGGTAGTCAACGGAATACCTTTTGGACAAGAGCGCACGCAGTTCTGCGAGTTCCCACAGCCCTCGATGCCTCCATCTTCCATAAGCGCTTCCAGGCGGTCCTCGGCGTTCATCTCCCCAGTTGGGTGAGCGTTGAACAGACGTACCTGAGAAAGTGCAGCCGGACCGATAAAGTCTGTTTTTTCATTCACGTTCGGGCATGCTTCGAGGCATACACCACATGTCATACATTTGGACAGCTCGTAAGCCCACTGACGTTTCTTCTCAGGCATCCGCGGACCTGGACCGAGGTCATAGGTACCGTCAATCGGAATCCACGCTTTAACCCGTTTTAGGGCGTTAAACATCCGGGTACGGTCGATGACGAGGTCACGAACCACCGGGAAGGTCTTCATCGGTTCGATCCGAACCGGCTGTTCGAGCTTATCGATCAGGGCAGCACACGCTTGACGCGGCTTGCCGTTGATGACCATGGAGCATGCTCCACAAACTTCTTCGAGACAGTTCGATTCCCAGCAGACCGGGGCAATGGACTTGCCTTCTGTATTGACCGGGTTCCGCTGGATCTCCATCAGGGCGCTAATAACGTTCATGCCGGGACGGTATGGAAGCTCAAACTCTTCGTTGTACGAAGATGACTCCGGGCTGTCCTGACGGGTGATGATAAACTTGACGGTTTTTTTGGCTGTAGCTGTGTCCGCCATATCGTTGTCCCCTCCTTTGGTGACGATGATTGATTGCTATCGTTATAAGACCACAATGTTCACACATGGTCACTCCACTGGCAGAAGATCCTTCCGATCGCTGTTATCCCCAGATTTTTTTGATCCACTTTTATAAGGGTGAAAATCCGGTGATAAAGGCGAACGCTTTGCTTCTTCAGTATTCTTCTGCCTGCTCCGTTAAGGTGTTAACTTTGAATCTTATAAATATAAAATAAACTCCTCGCAGTAACTTAGAGAAGCTCCGCGAACGCTTCGCCTCTATGTGTTTACTGCTTTTCAGTTAAGATGCTAATTCATTAACTTTATTAATAGACCGAAATTTCGCTTTACTTAATCCTTCGAGTAGTCGCGGATCCGTGGTGGGATGAGGGAAACGTCGACTGGCTCGTACGAAATTTTTGGACCTTCCTTCGACCAGCTTGCGATCGTTGTTTTCAGGAATTCCTCGTCATTCCGTTCGGTGAATTCCGGTTTGTAATGCGCTCCACGGCTTTCGTTACGCAGCAACGCGCCCAACGTCATCGCTTCTGCCAGTTCAAGCATGTTCCACAGCTGACGGGTAAATGCCGCACCCGGGTTGTTCCAACCGGAAGTGTCGTACATGTTGATTTTGCCGTAACGCTCTTTCAATTCCTTGATTTTGCCGATGGTTGCTTCCAGCTTATCGTTGTAGCGTACCACCGTCATATTCGCCGTCATCCACTCACCAAGCTCTTTGTGAATGACATAGGCGTTTTCGTTACCTTGCATTTTCAGGATGCCTTCGTATTTCTCCGTTTGGCGCTTGGTATAACCATCGAATACGGAAGAACTGATATCTGCGGACGATTTTTTGAGTCCTTTGATATATTCAACCGCTTTCGGTCCAGCCACCATACCACCGTAGATTGCAGATACCAGGGAATTTGCTCCCAGACGGTTTGCACCGTGATATTGGTATTCACATTCACCAGCTGCGAACAGTCCTGGAATGTTGGTCATTTGGTTATAATCTACCCACATGCCGCCCATGGAATAATGGACTGCCGGGAAGATTTTCATCGGGATTTTGCGCGGGTCATCGCCCATGAACTTCTCGTAGATCTCAATGATTCCGCCGAGCTTCACATCCAGCTCCTTCGGATCTTTGTGGGACAAGTCGAGATATACCATGTTCTCGCCGTTCACGCCGAGGCCCATATCCACGCAGACGCTGAAAATTTCGCGCGTCGCGATATCACGCGGAACCAGGTTACCGTATGACGGATACTTTTCTTCGAGGAAGTACCAAGGCTTACCGTCTTTGTACGTCCAGATCCGTCCACCTTCACCACGAGCCGATTCGGACATCAGACGCAGCTTGTCATCGCCTGGAATCGCTGTCGGGTGGATCTGAATAAACTCACCGTTCGCGTAATTAACACCTTGCTGATACACCGCACTTGCAGCAGTACCTGTATTGATCACCGAGTTGGTTGTTTTACCAAAAATAATGCCAGGGCCGCCGCTCGCCAGAATAACTGCTTCTGCCGGGAACGTCTGTACCTTCATCGTTTTCAGATCTTGGGCTACGATGCCGCGGCAGACGCCCTCGTCATCAATAACCGCCTGCAAGAACTCCCAGTTCTCATACTTGGTCACGAGACCGGCCGCTTCCCAGCGACGCACCTGCTCATCCAATGCGTAGAGCAATTGTTGTCCTGTCGTTGCACCGGCAAACGCTGTACGGTGATGCTTCGTTCCGCCGAAACGACGGAAATCAAGCAAACCTTCCGGTGTCCGGTTAAACATTACACCCATCCGGTCCATCAGGTGAATGATGCCTGGTGCCGCTTCACACATTGCTTTGACTGGAGGCTGATTCGCCAAGAAGTCACCGCCATATACGGTATCGTCAAAGTGTACCCATGGGGAGTCGCCCTCACCCTTGGTATTTACCGCACCGTTGATGCCGCCCTGGGCACATACGGAGTGGGATCTTTTGACGGGAACCAGTGAAAATAAATGAACATGGACTCCGGCTTCAGCCGATTTGATCGCCGCCATCAATCCCGCGAGAC
Organism: Paenibacillus sp. FSL K6-0108; assembly: GCF_045040695.1. Taxonomy (NCBI): domain Bacteria; kingdom Bacillati; phylum Bacillota; class Bacilli; order Caryophanales; family Paenibacillaceae; genus Paenibacillus; species Paenibacillus sp. FSL K6-0108. The sequence continues at coordinate 6,238,965 of NZ_CP150288.1, forward strand.
CTCCGCCCACAATAATTACATTAGTTGATGCCATTGCTGTTCACTCCCTTATAAGTCAGCATTTAAAGTCCAAATGCTTAAATCAGAACTGTCTTAACTGCGTCAATCATTGAAGTTGCTACCTGGAAATCCATGCTCCGGAAAGCAAGCAGGGATGCAATAAACATGAGGGCAACGATGGCAAACAAGCTCATGCAGACGTAGGAAGATACACGCTGTGCGCGAGGACCGACCGTAATCCCCCAGCTAACAAGAAACGACCAAAGGCCGTTGGCAAAGTGATAGGATGCCGCAACCACACTGATCAGATATAAAATAAACGTTACCGGATTCATCACGATGCCGTGTATGACCCCGCCAAGCTCTTCGTGTGTGACATTCCCCAACGCAACCTGGAAACGAGTCTCCCAAATATGCCAGATGACAAACACAAACGTAATGACACCGCTGACGCGCTGCAGCGTATAACGCCAGTTGCGCTCATTGCCAAAGCGTCCCACGTTAGGCTTGGCCTGATAGGCAATGTACAAACCATATACACCGTGATAGAACAGCGGCAACCAGATGAGAAGCGTTTCAAGTACAATTACGAGCGGCAGGCCATTCAGAAATGCAACTGCATCGTTAAAGCCTTCTTTGCCGCCTTCAACTGCCGAGAAGTTCGTCACCATGTGCTCAATGAAAAACAGACTGAGCGGAATGACGCCAAGCAAGGAGTGCAGCTTTCTGGAGTAAAACCCTTTCATAAAATGTCGATCCCCTTTCGCTAAATACAACGTTTTCATAAATAAAATTCGCTTATCATGACACAAACCTTTCCCAAGGAAAGGTTCGACAAATTGTTCCGTTTTCTTCAGGTGTGAACAACTTGTGTCACGATTCATGTTACTCCTTTTTTTCTTATAATGGAATTGCAATATAATTATTAAATGTTATAACCTATAGGTATAAGTTATAAACATCGGACGTGCAGGCCATACAACATGGAGAAATATTTGACAAGGAGATGCCTCACGCAAAGTACGTTCATTAGAAAAGAGGTTAGTGCTCATGTTTGAGGAATTAAACGCTTTTGCGGCGGTTGTAGAGCAGTCCAGTCTGAACCGTGCATCGAAATTGCTGAATCTTTCACAGCCGGCGCTGTCTCGCAAGATCTCCAAATTGGAGGATGAACTCGGCGTAGCGCTCTTTCATCGCCGTGGTAAACGACTTGAATTAACCAGCGTAGGCCAGTTTGCCTATACTTTCGCGGTAGAGCAGAAACAGCAGCAACAAAAATTTCTGACCATGCTGGCCCAGTACAAGGACGAAGAACAAAGCTCCATCACACTTGGAGCAAGTCTGACAACGCTTCAAACCACGTTGCCGCCGCTGGTAAATGCCTTTATGGAGAAACATCCAAATGCGGAAATCAAACTGGTGACGGGGAAAACGCATGAAATTGTCTCTTTTGTGCGGGATAAAAAAGCTGATGTAGGCATCGTTGCCTCTTCTATAAGTGAAGCCGGGCTAAACTGTGTGCCACTCTTTGATGATCATCTGGAGCTGGTTGTGCCTTTAACGCATCCCCTGTCGGGTAAAGAAGCCGGAATGGAACATTTGCAGGATCTGCCGATGATTACGTTCTCCAAGGGAACCTGGTATCGCAAATTAACCGACGACCTGTTCCAGCGCTGCGCCGTGATGCCGGATATTCGCATGGAGATTGATTCCTTTGAAGCAATTGTCCGTCTTCTGCCCACCTGCAAAGCCGCAGCCCTGCTGCCCAAGTCGTATCTCCGCCCTCAATTGCTTGCGGACAATGATCTCGTCTCGGTATATCTGCCGCAGCTGCAACAGACCCGGCGAACAACCTGCATGATCTATGGGGAAAAGGAAAACCTCAGCCAGACCTCCAGACAATGGGTCAGGGAAACGGCTGCGCTCTTTACAGCAAAGGCGCCGCTGCCCTCACGGAGGACGACGACGCCTTAACATTCATATTCATCAGCCGAGTTCAATGCTCAGCGTTCCAATTCATAGATTCAGATCTAGCTCTCCTGGCTGATCACTTCTTCCTCAAAACGGTCAATGTCATCATTCATGCCGATAATTACCATGATATCACCCATCTGAAGCGAGTCCAGTGCAGTCGGGGCAATAATGACCCCGGCTTCCTTTTGCAAGGCTACAATGCTGCAGCCAAAGCGTACCCGTGCATTCAGAGTGGATAGCGTTTTATTATGCAGACAAGCTGGAACCTTCATCTCCACAATACTGTAATCATCGGATAATTCGATATAATCCAGCAGATTCGGGGTAACAAGCTGATGGGCAACCCGGATTCCCATATCACGCTCAGGATAAACCACACGATCAATTCCCAGCTTATCCAGTGCCCGTCCGTGAAGAACCGAAATGGCTTTGGCCACAACAGTTTTTACACCGAGTTCCTTCAGTAAAATAGCAGTGAGAATGCTGGTCTGGATATCAGCCCCGATGGCAACGATACAGCAGTCAAAATTGCGGATGCCGAGGGAGCGAAGCACTTCCTCATCCGTAGAATCCGCGACGACGGCATGGGTGACCAATTCACTCATGTCTTCGACGACTTCTTCATTTTTATCGATACCCAGCACTTCATACCCAAGCTCCATTAATTCCTGTGCCAGACTGGAGCCAAAGCGCCCAAGCCCAATTACCGCAAACTGCTGTGTTTTCATTGTTCTTCACGAACCCCTTATCCAATAATCATTTTGCCTTCCGGATACCTGTACAATTCTTTACCCTTTTTCTGTCCGAGTGCATACGCGAGCGTAATCGGGCCAAGACGTCCTGCAAACATGGTGAAACAGATCAAAAGCTTGCCGATCGTGGTCAGCTTCAGTGTAAGCCCCATCGATAAACCGACCGTACTAAAAGCTGATGTTGTCTCAAATAAAATCGTCAGAAAACTGCTGTCTTCCGTTGTACTGAGCACCATCGTGACCGCGATAATCAGCAACAGTGCGAGGAACGTAATTGTCAATGCTTTGAAAATCCGTTCCTGTAAGAGTCGATACCTGAAAAAGACAATATCTTCTCTCCCACGAATCATCGCGACAACAGCCCCGATCATAATCATAAAGGTGGTCGTTTTGATCCCGCCTCCCGTGGAACCCGGAGAGGCCCCGATAAACATCAAAATAATGATGAAAAACTGCGTTGCCTGCCTCAGTCCGGCAATATCCAACGTATTGGCCCCTGCGGTTCGCGGGGTTATAGACTGGAAGAACGAACCGAGAATTTTACCTCCCCAGTTCAGCCCTCCCAATGTCCGGGGATTACTGAATTCAAACACAAAGATCACCAGTGCTCCAAAGACGATCAACAAACCGGTTGTCAACAGCACCACTTTGGAATGCAGCGACAGCTTTCTCGTCCTCCGATACTCCACCAGATCGGACAGAACGACAAAACCGATCCCGCCAGAGACAATCAGGAACATGGCTGTAAAATTCACGAGCGGATCATACACATACCCCGTAAAGCTGCGGAATTCTCCGAACATGTCAAACCCGGCATTGTTGAACATGGAGATCGCATGCCAATATCCATAATAGATAGCCTGCCCCATTGGCATATCGAACGACCAGCGAATGGCGAACAACGTGCCACATATGCCTTCCAATATGAGCGAGTACATCACAACCTTGCGAATAAGGCGGACGATCCCCTCCATCGTACTCTGGTTCATCGCTTCCTGCAAAATCAACCGCTCACGCAGAGAGATCCGGCGTTTGAATGCAATCGCCACCAGTGTCGACATCGTCATAAAGCCAAGCCCGCCAATTTGAATCAGGATTGCAATTACGATCTGACCCAACGTCGAAAAATGAGTACCTGTATCCACTACAACCAGCCCCGTTACACAGACTGCAGAAGTCGCAGTAAAGAGTGCATCAATAAAAGGAAGGCTGACTCCGCTTCGACTGGATGCCGGGAGCATCAACAGAAGTGTCCCGAGCAATATAATACCCGCGAACCCCAGGACCAGAATTCGGGGTGGTGATAGACGCATCCATTGAACATTCATTTTCACTTGAGTATCATCCACCTCTGCCAAAAAGAAAATGACTCCACGATGTGGAGCCTTTCTCCGAAGCGCTTTTCCATATCACTCGACGGAATAGCCAAGCACCTGGAAAGCCCATTTCGGAGCGTAAACATGTATGATTTTCACTGTAATACATATACATTAGGTTGGAATACCTTTGATACATTCTATTCGTTCCCTTGATAGCCTAAAGACATGCGGAATATTGGACATTTGATTCAAAATTATAAGCGCTGCGACGTTTGTATACAAAACGATTTTTGTGTAAATAGCATCGAATTCCGTCAAAAAGGGAAAAACTCAGATATGGCGACGGATAGATCAGATTGTTTCGATCATTTTCATTCGTTTTCATGCATTTGCACCGCTTCTCGTTTCGCCATTGGCATTCGGGGCTTGGGCTGTGCTATCTTTACTTTAATATCCATATTAATAAAGGAGGAACAACATTAAATGAATCCCTTAGGGCAGCCTTTGGTACTCAAAGCTAACTTCAAGCGTTTAGGGTTGCTTGCGGCGATTGGCCTGATTCTGTTTTTCGTTTTTCAAATCTTCCCTGCCACCTCATCGCAAACGACTGATATCCAGTCTACTTCCTTCATAAGCAAGGAGAAAGCAGCGGAGTCGGCACGATCTTTTGCAGCTTCTCTACCTGATTATACCCTTCCGACGAATACCGGAAACGAGCTTGTGACGTACCAAACCCATTCCGATATCTATGGGTATATGGCGAAAACCAAACAGTTAGAAACCTATAACAAGAAATGGGAAACAACCTATCCTTACGATGTGTACCGCGTTCGTTTGCCCGATCAGGACAAAGGCGGTTATTTGAATGTTGACGTACATATGAGAACAGGAAAAGTTGTCGGTTTCAAGCGCGAACTCCCTTCTTCCCTGTATGCATCCATTGAGGCTGAGCAGGACAAAAGCAAAGTGAATGCTGCCCAACGTTTAGCTGAAGATAACCTTTCCTTAACTGAAAAAGAGCAGCTTGCCGCTGGCGTACTTGGCGAATTTGGGTATAATGTGCCAAAACTACAGCTGGACACCCGTGAAGAAGAAGCGGGGCTGAAATACACGGATAATGAAAAGCAAATCGGGGATTCCAAGCTGGAACTGAACTTTACGTTTGAAAACGGAGCCGTTCGCTCCTTCGAATCGGTCTTTTCGGTCCCTGCCTCCCATACCGATTATGTAAAAAATCAGACGAGGCAAGCCAACTGGATGACTTACGGCGGTTATGCTTTTCTGACCTTTGTGCTAGGCGTGCTCGCGATTATCTACAGCATTCTGACCAGAGCACACACGTCATTCAAACGCGGAATCGTTCTGTCTGTGATATACTTTGCGGCTTCCGTGATTGGCACACTGAACATGATTCCGCTCTTTCAGGCGCAAGGGTTGTCTAACTTTATGTTGACCTTCCTGATGGTGATGCAAGCTGGGATCACGTTAGTCATGAGTGCAACCATCTATCTGTCGCTCGTTGCAGGTGACGGCATGTGGCGCAAAATCGGTCTGAATCCTTGGCCTCGGGCCAAAGAACCCGGATACGGCAAATATGTGCTGCACAGTATGTATACAGGTTACTTATGGGCGTTGATTCTGCTGGGTGTGCAATCCGTACTGTTCTTTATTCTGGAGCGCAGTATTGGAAGCTGGTCAACAACATCGGCTGACCAGTCCACTTATAACATGAGTTATGCCTGGATCTTCCCGATTATGGCCTGGATGGCCGGGATTGGTGAGGAAACAGTCTATCGTCTGTTCGGAATTCGCATGATGCAGAAGGTTGTACGCAATACGTTCATTGCCTGCCTCATCCCCACATTGATCTGGGCTCTGGGACACACCCTGTACCCGATCTATCCGGTCATCACACGTCCAATAGAGCTTACAGTCATCGGACTCTTGTTCAGTCTGATTATGCTGCGTCACGGCTTCATCGCCGTTGTATTCGCACATGTTATCTTTGACAGCCTGTTGATGGGGCTAAGCCTGATCTTCATGGGTGATGCTCTGAACATTTCCGCTGGACTCTTCTGGATTGTGCTTCCGGCCATCGTTGGTTATGTCATCTACAAGATGAATCCAAAACAAAAAGAGAAGCCGTATGTCACGACTCCTCATCCCGAAGTGCTGCAATAATTTGTTTCGCAAGCTTGTCACCAATAGATAGAGGCCGGAAGTCTTCGACGCTGGCCTCTTTTATTTTGCGTAAAGAGCCAAAATGCTTCAGCAGCAGCTTGCGCCGCTTTTCTCCAATCCCTGGAATAGCATCCAGACGGGAAGTCACCATCGATTTCCCACGCTGCTCGCGGTGGAACGAAATCGCAAATCGGTGGACCTCTTCCTGAATTCGCTGCAGCAGGTAGAACTCCTGACTGTCACGCGGCAAGGAGATGACTTCCGGCGGGTTGCCGATCATCAATTGTGAGGTCTTGTGCTTCGCATCCTTCACCAGTCCACATACCGGAATAAACAATCCCAATTCATTTTCCAAAATGTCCACGGCTGCCGAAATCTGACCTTTACCTCCATCGACCACAATCAGATCAGGCTGGGTTAAGTTTTCCTTCAACACCCGTTCGTACCGGCGCCGAATGACTTCTCTCATCGTTTCATAGTCATCTGGTCCTTCGACCGAACGCACCTTGTATTTCCGGTATTCTTTCTTATCCGGTTTGCCATCGGTGAATACAATCATGGCAGAAACCGGATTCGTTCCCTGGATGTTGGAGTTATCAAATGCTTCAATCCTACGCAGTTGATCCAGACCAATAAAACGTCCCAGACCTTCTGAAGCCTTCGAGGTCCGCTCTTCGTTGCGCTCAATCAGACGGAACTTTTCCTCCAATGCTACACGCGCGTTATCTACAGCCATCGTAATCATCTGCCGTTTCAACCCACGCTGTGGAATGTGGACTTTGATTTCCAGCCATTCCTGCAAGGCTGCAGCTATCTGAGAAGGGTCTTCGAAGCCTGGAGGCTGTTTATCAGCCGATGCCTCCTCAGAGGCAGCAGCGTGGTCCTGGATGACCATTGCAGCTTCTCCCGCTTCAGCTACTGCTTCTGCTTGAATATCTCCATAAGATGCACGGGACTCGGCAACGCGTAACTCAATCGTAGAATCTTGCGCCAATCGTGTTGTCTCTTCTGATTCGGCCGTCACGGCAGCAGATACCGCTCCATCAGCATCAGATACATCATCCATACTATCGCCACCAGCCGCCAGATCCTTTGGCATTTCCGGCAATAAGATCTCCTGCGGCAATGCTGGATTATCACTGTAATACTGGGTCACGTAAGACATAAAATCACTGTATGCCTCACCATAAAACGGGAACGTCGACACGTGGCGTTCGATCATTTTCCCCTGACGCATATATAGAATCTGGACACACATCCAGCCTTTATCAATGGCAAAACCAAACACATCGCGGTCTCTGGCATCCGCCATCGTAATTTTCTGTTTTTCCATCATCGCATCAATGGCAATGACCTGATCCCGAAGTTCCTTGGCACGTTCAAAATATAGATCCTCAGCCGCTTCCTGCATTTTGCGCTGTAAATCCTTCTTGATCTCCTCATGCCCGCCACTCAAAAATGAACTGATCTCCTGGGAGATCTCATCATACTGCTCCTTGCCCACTTCCTGCACACAGGGAGCGAGGCACTGTCCCATATGATAATACAGGCATACTTCCTTCGGCATCACGCCGCATTTGCGTAGCGGATACATCCGGTCAAGCAGCTTTTTCGTTTGGTGTGCCGCATATGAATTCGGATAAGGTCCGAAGTATTTGGCTTTATCTTTGAGCACCCGCCGGGTCACTTCGAGTCGGGGATGCTTTTCATTCGTAATTTTAAGGTAAGGAAAGGTCTTGTCATCCTTGAGCAGCACGTTATACCGCGGCATATGTTTCTTGATCAGGTTACACTCCAGAATGAGTGCTTCCATATTGCTGCCGGTAACGATATATTCGAAATCACGGATTTCCGACACCAGGCGCTGTGTCTTCCCATTATGACTGCCGATAAAATAGGATCTTACGCGATTCTTCAGCACTTTCGCTTTACCTACATAGATAATGGTACCTTCACTGTTTTTCATCAGGTAACAGCCGGACATGTCAGGCAGCAAAGCCAGCTTGTGCCGGATCTGCTCCAGAGCCTTCTCCTGTTCCTGCACGTTTGTAATGAATTCATCCATAATTCGGTGGGTCCTCCTTCCCGATTACTGAGAAAGCTGATAGCTTCACCTTACATGAGGCACTCCGATGACATAATGACCTTTCGATCGCTGTTACCCCCAGATTTCTTTGATTCTTGTCTTATAACGTATAAATCCGGGGATAGCGCATGCTTCCGAAGCAGCTTTCTTTCAGAAAGCTTTTAGGCGACCACTTCGTTTCTACAGGTCATTTCTGCCCTCTCCGTTGTTCATGTAAATTTCAGTTTCACCTTATAATAAATAGTATATCTTATATTGTCCTATATGAAAGGTTTCGACGCAAAACGCCCCCGGCGCATAACCGGAGGCGTATGTGAAATCTTGGTTAATTATTGGTGTTTTTCGATGATTCCTTTGAGAGCATCTTTCGAGTTCAAACCAACCACTTTATCAACCGGTTGACCATCTTTGAAGAAGATCAATGTCGGAATGCTCATTACGCCGAAGCGGGAAGCGGATTCCGGATTTTCGTCCACATTGACTTTAGCAATTTTCACTGCATCGCCAACTTCGGTGGACAGCTCTTCCAGGATTGGAGCGAGCATTTTACAAGGACCACACCAAGGCGCCCAGAAATCAACAAGAACCGTTCCTTCGCCTTCGACTTCAGCGTTGAAGGATTGATCGGATACGTTAACAATAGCCATGAAATTGTCCTCCTTATATATACTTACGGTTTATTTTAACCTGTAACGTCGTAAACGACACTTCCAGTATAACACAGGTACTCTAAACTTGTGAAACGAACGCATCAATGTTCATCTTCCCAACATCAAATCTTCACATTCGAAGAACTTGCAGGTTCACTGCAAAATCTTTACAAACGCTTTCTTTTCCAAGTATACTAAAATTACTCCGGGCTTCAGCCCCCTGTAAGGGCAAGCTGTTATCCCCATAAGGAGGCAATACCATGGATGCAAATGTGCGGATCAACGACCCGCGTGAACATGTGAACGAGGAACCCCGTAATGATCTGTTTGATCTGATAGCGGGTGTTGCTGGCATGGCCGGCCTGATGACGGTTATCTTTTTCGGAATGGTTATTTTCAAATTTATCACCGAATAAGGAACTTCAGGCTGCACGCAGGCCAAAAAAGCCCGGTTTTCGCGACAATGCGAAAGCCAGGCTTTTTTTGGGACTATATATGAGTAAAAATAAATCAGATCAGATCGATAGCATCATAGGAATTAACGTTTGCCCCGCTGATTCTCACCCCGAACCGAGATGACATCCACAAACGGACGAATCCGATCCATCAAACGTTGGCCTTTGTTCATTTCCTCGCCGTCCCTGCTGGTGAAGCTAAGATGTTTCTCCAGCCCATCCAAGTTGTAGTTCGACGTGTAAAATGTAGGTTTGCGATTCATACGGTAGTTCAGAATGGAACCCATCACATGATCCCGAACCCAAGGGTTCAGATTCTCTGCCCCAATATCATCAAAGATGAGCAGATCACAGCTTTTCAGAATATCCGTCGTTTCCTTCAGCTTGTTTCCTTCGCTAATCATGGATTTCAGATCCTCCACAAAATCAGGCATGTAGATAATGACACCTGTATGGCCCGCAACAGCCAGTTCATGCAGCATATAACACATCAGGAACGTCTTGCCCGTTCCAAATGATCCTTCCAAAAACAGTCCTTGCGGAGATAATCCATTCTCCTTGGTATCGTTAATATAACGCAGAACCTGGTTTACTGCCGGAGCACGCATCCGATCCTTGCCCATAATTTCAACATCGTTATAACCTGCATTGAGCGCACGCTCGTCCACATAGAAACTGCGGATTCTCTGTTTGATAATATGCTCATTTTGCCGGGCGATATGTTTGGAACAAGGTGCTTTTTTATCTATAATTTCGGGTTTACCGTTAAAATGCTCTACTTCCAGTTTGCAAAAGTGACCCTGGAAATCGTTAGGACAGTTGTCGAGTCCCGGACAGTTCGCACAGTTCTTCGAATCTTTGGCATACTGATACAGCTTGCTCAGATCGGTGATAAGCTGTGCATCTTTCAGTTCAGGATGACCTGCGCGGAATTCGCGTACGTACGGATCTTCCATTAAATCCGCCGCAATCCGCCGCGACTGTTCACGAAAGGAAGGATTCAGCTGCTGAAGCAGTCCTCCCAAGGATTCCATGGCTTCAAGCCCCCTTAATAGTATCAATATAGAATGAACAATTGAATTTTACGATGACCATCATGATGGCAGGGTAACCTTCGATCGCTTGTAATTCTACTGTTCATTCTATATAAACTTGAGGAATAACTCAACATGTTCAGCTGGAAAAAGCATTATCCATTCCATGACAGTACGCAGAACTTCGGTTAGACACTACACAAAGAATTGATCCGATCACGCTTGGAAAATTAACGGCGTAACCCCACCGTAACAATCTCACAAGGTCCCGCTTGAAGAGCCCATTCTTTGCTGATCAAGGCAGTGGAAGATTCATTTATCATTGAAGCATTCAGTTTGCCTGTCTCTTCTTCCAGAATGTTGCTCTGGTATGCATCTTCCAATGCTTGCGGGATGGACTCAGAAGCAGCAAACTTCAACTCAGTTGTATTGGATCTCATATTGTACCAACGCAACATCAGATCACCCGAATCCTCGTTCACCTTCAGTGAAGAAAACGCAAGACCGTCCCCTTGCCACTCAAACGGTGTGTTGCTTGGCGTCAGGAATCCCGGGTGTACGTTCGTCTGAGTCAAAGTCCATGGAATCTGGAACTGGTAAGCTTCAATGTACGCTCCGGATGTTGCTCCGTTCCCGTCATGAGGGATAATCTCCAACTGGAAGGAATGTTCGCCAAGGCACTGAGCTTCCGGTGTCGGGAACAGTCCCCAGTCTCCAAGCTCTCCTACAGCACGAAGCAATGTCACAGCAATCGTATTCCGTCCATCCTTAAGCACCTCATATTCATTCAGACCCAGATTAGCTACAACCAATCCAGCCTGATCCTCGCTCACATCAACAAAACTTTGCTGATGCTGGGTATTGCTCGGATTCTGCCATTCCGGTGCAGGGGTATTATCACGAGTAGCAACTTCGAACATCGAGTCCACGTGATGAACAGCCGCTGTCAGATCTGTCGGAAAGAGTGCCCGTACCCGATGATCCTTCGCCTGATTGTTAAAGGTTGTTTCGAGCTTGATACCTTTTCCACTGCGGCTTAACGACACAATGGTTCGGATCTTGAGCGTAACCATTTGTTTGGAACGTTGAGCTTTACGATGTGGGTAATAGATGAGTTCACGCTGCTCACGATCGAGCGTTTCGTCAGCGGATTCAGGAATCTCCCAATGATGAACAATTTCGTACGAAGCTCTGTAAGGCGCATCTTCAATCACACGAATTTCTGCCCGAATATCCTTCGTCGTCAATGCCACTTCATTCTCCGGCTGCTTGAACATGTACTCATTGCCGATATCACCGACATTTTCATACACGCCAAGATCCTTATACGTCCGGCCTGTCCGTTTATCCGTGAGTGCCAAAGACCCGTTGTCTGCAATATTTACGATAAAATATTCATTTTCCATGCCACGTTCACCACGCAGCAGTGTAGTTGAAGTCGCATCAGTACCTACAGACGTTTCAGCAACAGCATTTGAATTACTCGCAGCATTGCTGTCCATACGAACCAAGGCATACGTCTTCAGACCAAGTGCAGGCACGTTCCCTGCTTCAAACGTAATGCTCACCCGACGGCAGCTATATGGCTGACGGAATCGATCATCCGGAAGATCATAGCCGAATGATAGCCCCAGATCCTCTACCGTACATGGAACCGGCTTGCCTTCTTCATCCACCAATTTACGACCTGACAGGTCAATGGCGTTCATTTTGGCTGCCATATCTTCCAATGAGAAACCGTCGCGGAAGTACAAACGGGCCGCATCCAGTTCAATCTGAACCACACCGCTGCGCTCCCATCCCGATGTGTTAAACACAACCACAGGACGTGCTTCTTCACCATATCGTTCAAAGGTTGACGTATCGACCGCTGCGGCAATTTGGGTGGTGCTATCTTCAATCAGGGCCTCAGCGACATGACGGCTCTTATCAAACCGTGTGACCATCTCGCGATGCACCTCGTCTACGCTACAACCACATATGCTGTCATGCGGATGATTCTGCATCAACGTTTTCCATGCATAGGTAAATTGATCATGCGGATATGGATGACCCAGCAGATGCGCGAACGAAGCCAGTGGTTCAGCCACCTTTTCCAACATGGCTTGGCCCAGCTGGTTCATCTGTTTCAGATAAACGCGTGCCGAAGCCGTGTTCACCAAGGTTCCCCAGCCATCGGTACGCTGGCTGCGCAGCTCTCCTTTTACAACAGACAGCTCCTGAACCGCAGATTCTTTCAATGCTGACAGGTAGTCCGGAAAGTTGGAGTGAACAAACTCGATTTCGGGATGCAATTGTTCAGCCATTTGAATGGCTTCAGGCAGATCTTTCTGAATAGGCTGATGATCGCATCCGTTCATGTACAGCAATTCATTGGTCGATGCATATTTCTCCGCATCTGCAAGCTTGGTCTCCCAGAACTTGCGGGCCGAAGCTTCGTCCACCGGAACCTCATTCCCGTTGGAGTACCAGTTGGCAAATAAAACACCAAGCACTTTCGATCCATCCGGACCTTCCCACATCAGCTCTGAAAAACTGGATTCGTATCCAGCGTCTGACACCGTGTTATTGAAGCCTGTTGGCTTCACGCCTCGCCCGAAGAAGACATTATCGATACCCGATTGCAGCATAAGCTGTGGTGTCTGTCCCACCAGTCCAAAGGTATCTGGGAAGTATCCAATCTTGGAAGGTGTTCCATATCGTTTGGCATCCCGATGTCCGACCTGCATATTACGTACATTCGCTTCACCACTGGTCAGGAAGGCATCCTGCAAAATATACCATGGTCCAATGACAATTCGTCCATCACGAATATGTTTCTCCAGCCGTTCCTTCTGCTCAGGTCGAACCTGGAGATAGTCGTCAATGATGATTGTTTGTCCGTCCAGATAAAAGCTTTTGAAATCAGGGCCCTGATCGAGCTGATCCAGTAATGAATCCACCAGCTGCACCAATCTCATATGGTGTTTCTCATACGGAAGATACCATTCCCGATCCCAGTGCGTATGAGAAATAATATGCGCTCTTTTCGATTTGCTTGTTGGTTTGGTCATTGTATTATTCCCCCTCTACCTCTTGTTGTACAATCTCTACTTCATCCGGACGATATACGGCTTGCAGCTGTCCGGCAGCATCTGTGGCAAACAGCACAGAGCGATTTTTCTCCAACAGGAACGTATACAGAACCCCGGTCCGCTTATCTCTGACTTTCACCTCATGATCCCAAGCGAACTCTGATACAAATACGTACAGATTTCCTTTCGGGAAGCAAAGCTTCCGGCCGTAGATTCCTGCAAGGTCACCGCCAGATATCCATTCCAGTTCATTCTCAATGCCAGCCACTTCTGACGCATATCGATACAGGTCAGCCAGCGGCTCATCCCGGCCGTTCAGCTCCAGCGGCAGCGGGCTCCAGATCAACTTGCCTTTGTCTAATGGCATTACTACTACTTCATCAGGTGTATGATTCTCTGTATGAAGCAACGATTCCTTCGCCACCTCGGCAATCCGGCGACGACCATACGTGACGCGGTGATTCACCCCGTTAATATTCAGCATTTCTTCTCGTTGTACGTTGCCCAGACTGCGCTGGCCGACAAGATGATCTGCCCGATCACTTCTCTTCCAATAAGCATCCAACCCGAGCGGCCCAGTGATAAGCAGCGTTGCTCCTTCATTTTCCGCGAAGTTCAGCAGCTCGCTTAACGCATTGCTGTCCATGTTGTGCGGACTCGGAACCATGATCAGCTTCGGTGGTTGCTGCTTCAACGCTTCCAGATGATACTCGGATACAGCCCGGAATGGCTGCTTCAGCTCATAAGCCATCACACGGGTCAACTTTGTGGTTGCATCGTAGGCCAGGGCACGGTTCGAGAAGTCGTTGGAATACGGGAAGACCACTGCAACTTCCTCCAGCTCACGATCAGTAAACAGGTCTCGAATTTGTTCCATAAATCGTCCATAGTCATAAGACACATCAGCCTCTGGTTTTTCCGTACCGTCCGCCCGCAGCGCCCCGATATGAGATTCATTGGCATTATCCATGTAGAAGTTCGTATTCCATATCCACTGCACAGCTCCGGCACCACCCGTCGAGAAGGCATAGGCGTATTTGCGCTCCAGAATGCTGTGAAGCTCTTCCTCTGTGCGTTTAGCCCGTCCATCCGGAGTTTCCACATACATGATGCCTGTCTCCTGAATGAGATTCGGTTTATGTGGTGTTTTCGCAAAAATGCCGTCCCAGATCAGGTCATCGTTGAGCCACCAGGAATGCACGGTTGTATAATCCACTTCCTGTTCATAGAAGAACGGCGACGGCCGCTGTGCCCCAAGAGCTTCATCCTGTCCCACGGTAACCAGATGATCAGGAACGAGATCCTTGATCGTGCCTACAAGTTCTCTAGCCCAAACGTTATGCATCTCCATCGAGAAGAGACAGTAATCCAGCCATCTTGTACCTTTTTTAGCCTTGTGCATGTCCTGTACATCGAAATTGATCTCTTCCGGTTCTGGAATGAGTGCTGCGGTAAAGTCCGGGAGCTGTTTAGGTGACATGTTCCATGCCTCCTGCAGCGCTTCAATCGTCTGATGCCGCTGCTGAAGCCACTCGATAAACGCCTGCTGCTCATATGAATCTCTTGCCGAACGTGGCCCATCAGAGAATATGCGCACAGGATCAAACATCGACGGTTCATTAATCAAGTCCCAGTCCACATGTGTGGAATGTCTGTGACGACTAACAATGCTGCGGATGAAGCGTTTCTGTGCATCTACGCTCTGCGGGTCCAGATACGGATTCGTTCCTTCCCACGTCTCAGGTGTAAAGGAGAAAAAGGTGAATGTTACTTGAAGGCCATGCCGTTTGGCCGTTAACAGGAACGCATCAATGGCGCGCAGTACATCCTCGGACATGTGACCATCCACCTGCATCATGTTGCGATAGGCCGTCCAAATTCCGGTCCGAATCCAGTTAATACCGGCTTTCGCCATCTGTGCCATATCCCGATCCCAAACATCCGCATTGGGAAGGAACAGGAATTTCCGTGCCACGTCTGAGGTCATGTAGGTCATACCAACAACAGGCAGCGGACGACCGTCTTTGATAAAATAATCTCTGCTGCGTGTAATGACTTCTCCTTCTGCCAACAACGCTGCGTCCTGACCCCAGAAGCCCTGCCGCAGTATGCGAACTTCTCCATCAGGTGCCTGAGCACGACCGACGATTCGATACAGCCCGCTCTCGATTGAAACCGGAAGAAGAATACGTTCAAAACGCTGTTCGCCTGAAAGTTCCAGCTCCAGTTGATGATTCCATACCTTCTCTACCGTGCCGTTGGTGTGATTCTCCCGTTCAACCGTCAAATCAAACGTCCACACCTCAGGCTCACTTCTTCTGCTGCCTGCACGCTGTAGAATTTGGGTTTGGAGGATCAGTGAAACTCGTTCACCCGGTTCATAGGAAGCATAGTTCGGCTTCAGAGATAGCTCGGTCACACCTTTGGCGCAATACCGTGCCCAATTCACCATTTCGGCTGCTCCGTTCTGTTCCCAGAAGGTAGCTGTCAAAGGCAGATGCACAAACAGCCAGCGTGAACCGGCAAACGTACTGCGGGAGTTTTCCCACAATACGATCGGGGCAGCGATGCTGCGTCCATCCTTGCTGCGGCCTCGCAGCAAGGGAGAGATCTGCGTGCTCATCGGACCAGATGAACCCATCTGGTGTGGCAAATCGCTTGTTTTGGTTGTATGGGGGACCAGATTCCAGGTATCCGCACTCTCGAACAGTCCTTCTTTACCTGCAAGGAGTGGAATATCTTCTGATGAAGTTAGTTCATCCACTTTGGCTGCGGATACCTTTAACGCCTCATGAATATAAAGTTCCTGGTGATACGCCGTTTGTTCCGACTCGGTTACCCATGCCTCATTCTCTTTGCGTACAGGACGTTTGAAAGGTGCACCCCCGACACTGATCAGACTTCCGCCCTTATGAAGGAAAGCTGCAATTTCGGTCCACGCAGATTTAGGAAAATAAGGCGCATGAAGGTTCAAGAAACATCCCTCACCAGCCGAGTTGCCCAATGCCGAAGCCAATTCATCCGCGCCCACAACAATGATCTCTTCGGATGCTTTCCATTCTTCAAGAGCACCTTGCGTTGGCAAAGTGCCTTCCACCGGAAACGTTGGATCAGAGAAAATAATCAGTTTGGTTCCCTTCACCTGTGCGCTGCTCATAGCAGACCATCCTTCATGGATTTATAAACCAACTGGGAGAACAGGCTGTTGGACCAAGCAAACCATTTTCTCGTAAAAATCGTCGGATCATCGGCATGGAAACCTTCATGCATATATCCTGTATCCGCATCCGTTGCTTCCAGCATCCCAATGATTTCGAGCTTCTCTTCAGCAGACTGGGCCGTTAACCCCTGCATGGACAGACCCATATGCCAGATATAATCCGGCGGAGTGTGCGGGCTGCCGATTCCTTTGGCAACTTTACCCTCATAGTAGAACGGGTTTTCTTTGCTCAGCGCAAAACGTCTCGTATTCTGATAAATTGGATCATCCGCTGTGACGTAGCCAAGGTACGGAATGGACATCAGTCCCGGTGTACCCGCATCATCCATCAGGCAGTAGTTGCCGAAGCCATCGGTCTCATACGCATAGATCGGTCCGAATTCAGGATGTCGGTAAATACCATAAAGCTGAATACCATGATCTACTTCAGCTTCCAGATCCTTAAGTTCCTGTAGAAGTGCCATGTCACGGAATACCCACTCCGCAAACTCCTGCATCTGACGCAAGGCAACAACGGCAAACATATTGCCGGGAATGTTGTAGTGGAAATCACAAGCATCATCACTGGAACGGAATCCAGACCAGATCATGCCTGTATAATTGACAGGCATGCCTCGTCCATTATTGCGGATCGAATCCGTAGCAATGCCGTTATTGCGAGTAAAGCTGTATGGTGATTTCTCCATGTGATGCTGCTCCACCCGGAACAAATCCACGATTTTGAGCATTGCGGCTTTGAAGCTGGAATCAAAAATATCCGTCAATTCAGTTTCTTTCCAATATAAATAAGCCAGACGGATAACAAAGCACAGGGAGTCAATCTCGAATTTGCGCTCCCATACCCAAGGAGACATCTCAGTCACGTCGGTTGTGTTCCAGTGCCAATCATTCGCTGTCTCATTGAAGGCATTGGCATACGGATCAATATGAACATACTGGATATGGCGCTTGATCAGACCGCCAATGATCCGTTGCAGGTCTGCATCTTCCTTGGCAAATGGAATGTAATGCACCACTTGCTCCACGGAATCCCGCAGCCAGGAAGCCGGAATATCACCAGTGATGACAAAAGTTGTGCCGTCATCCATTAATTTCGTAGTTGTTTCAATCGTATTCGGAAAACAGTTCTTGAATAATTGAAGCAGCTTCGGTCGATGTGCCAGCTTCTGCTCCGCTTCTTCCATTACAGCCTGGATGGCTTGTGGCAATGCAACAGGTGGCATTGGTATTTTGGGTAATCTGAATTGTTCCATGAATGAGTGCACTCCTTAAACAAATTGAATGGTGTAGCTATTGAGGATGAAACAAAAAATTTACACGGGACCACTGCGCGGTCAGAAATATCCTCCGATCGCTGTTATCCCCAGATTTTTTGATTCCCTTTTCTAAAGGGTAAAATCCGGGGATAAAGGCGAAGCATATGCTTTCGATGCAGCTTTCTTTCAGAAAGCTTTTAGCTTCACTTCTTCGAATTCTTTCTGCCCTCTTCGTTATCGTGTAAATACGTTTACTCCTATATAGCTCAAAATATTTCAAAAAGGTTTACCGCAGTAGCACGGTTTGTATTTCGTAAGGTTTAAAAGATAATGTAATCTGGCCATTGGTATGGGCCAGTGGTTTGATCGGTTTTTCCAGAGCGTTGGAGTGATATGCTTGCTCAAAGGCATGCGGCCATTGTAATGTGATGCTTTCGCGTTTGCCTGATGACTCGTAGAAACGAAGTACGGTGCCGTGTCCATCCTCTGCCGGTTTGACCGTGTCCAGGATGACATGTTGGCTGTCGAAATTAATCCATGCTCCGGTTGCCTGACGTACAGGTCCCACAGTTGCAGTCGAATTTGCTCCAGTTCCTGCTTCAGCCCCTGCGCTCTGCTGTACTTGATGCCTCAATTGCATTTGTTCCACCTGATGCACAGGCACTTCATGATTCAATTCGGCTGCCTGACGTACCGTATGTGCACTTCTCCAGTCGCCTTCATGTGGATACAGGGAATAGGTGAAATCATGTTCTCCAATATCCGCAGTCCGGTCAGGCCATCTCGGTGCACGCAGCAAGGAAAGGCGAATCGTGCTTCCCTGTACGTCGTATCCATATTTGCAATCATTGAGCAGACTGACGCCATATCCGTGCTCGGCGACATCTGCGAAGCGGTGTCCGCACACTTCATACTGAGCCTGCTCCCAACTCGTGTTGCGATGGGTCGGACGCTCCAATGCACCGAATGGAATTTCATAGGTTGCTTTGGAAGTCGTTACATCGATCGGGAAGCCTACTTTGAGCAATTTATGATCTTCATTCCAGCTCACATGAGTCTTGAAATCGATCCGTCGATTGTCATGATAGAATATAACGTCCTGTGTGATTTCCGATTGATGAATCTTCCAGCGGAAGCGAAGTACATCCTTCGTAGTACCCGCCAGAACCAGCCTCTTCTCCAAGAGCTCCACTTCTCCAGCAACCTGAGCCTCATAACGACTGTCGATATCCCAGGCATCCCAGAGCGTTGGACGGTCATGGAAAAAGTGAAATTGATTGCCTTGTTCACCCGGCTTCAGAATCTCGCGTTCTGCTGTCTTGTCCCACAAGCGGGATATCTCGCCACGATCATTGAACTGTACCTGATAGAACGCGGTTTCCCATGTATCTTTAAATTTCTTTTGCCCGGCAATGCTCGCCATTGCCCGTACATTCGTTTCCCTTGCATTTTCCGGTACAAGCCAAATCGTCTTATGCCCAAATGCTGGAATGTCCGTTACCAGAACCGAGATTTGGCTATCTTCCCGATCCATTCGCAAACGATGACCTTCTTCATCGATGACGTAACGATCCAATCCGTCGTGCATTGGAAGTTGAACAACTTCACTTCGATTCCAACCAAGGCTGTTGAACACAACATAAGGAACAGAACCCTCTGGCCCCTGCGTGTTAATCTCCTTCGTCAATGCCGCAATCCCTTGATTCAAGCCTGCTCTACCTAACTCAAATACCCGAACATACTCTTCATCCGAAGTGACATAGGATTCCGTAATAGCTGAACCAGGGATAATATCATGGAATTGATTCAGCAAAATCAGCTTCCATCCATCATGGAGGGAAGTGCGTACTTCCACTTCCTGCTGTGCATCCATATTTGAAAGCGCAAGGGTATTCCAGAGCTCCGCTTCACGATAAAGCACTTCAGCCTTCCGGTTGTTGCGCTTATTGCGGCCATGGGTCGTATAGGTACCCCGGTGAAGCTCCAAATACAAGTCGCCATGCCACTTCGGAAGATCAGGCTGCGCCTTCTCGATTCCGTCAAAAAAGGCTCCGGCGGTACTATAACCATTCTTCGGTTGGCCCACCATTAACTCCGAACGATCCACGTACTCCAACATCTCTCGCGTCACTCCGCCGCCACCATCACCATGCCCGTACAGAAGCATATGCTCAGGATGTGCCGCCTTCTCACGGTAAGACTGCCAATGATCATGAATGTCCTTCGGCAGCGTATGCTCGTTAACACCATGATTGAGATAAGACAGGATGGACGTGCCATCAATGCCTACCCAGTGGAAAAGATCATATGGAAACACGTTTGTATCATTCCATCCGAGCTTGGTCGTCATGAAGTACTCGACATTACCATGCTTCAAAATCTGAGGCAGGGAAGCACAATAACCAAATGTATCAGGCAGCCATTCAATCTGTGATGTTTTGCCGAACTCCTCCATATAGAAGCGTTGACCATATAACATCTGACGAATCAGGGATTCCCCGCTCGGAATGTTCAGATCCGGCTCAACCCACATACCGCCAACCAGTTCCCAGCGTCCTTCAGCAATGCGTTTCTTCACCCGTTCATACAGCTCGGGATCATGTTCCTTCAGAAAAGCATATAACAAAGGCTGACTCTGGGAATAAACATAATCGGGATATTCATTCATCAGTGCATCCACCGTGGAGAATGTACGACTGGTCTTGCGCACCGTCTCACGTACAGGCCACAGCCAGGCAATATCGATGTGCGATTGCCCCACCATATGCTCCAAGCCTTCGGCGTTTCCACCAATCTCTCGCACTTCATGGATCAATCTTTCTTCGATGCTGAGGATGTCATTCCCCTGCTTGACAGCCTCTTCTGTTAAACTCACAAATTGGTCCATCGCCCGATAGATCGCTTCCAGCAGGCGTACACGGCGGAAATCACTTTCCGGCAGCAGCACCGCGGAATCACGCACAATCGTGACCGTGTACATCAGGCTGCGGACTGGTTTATTCGGTCGAACCAACAAACTGCTGATGGATGTAATCGGTGGTTGAATAACCGCCTGCTGATTCAATGGATCAACAGGCTCAGGCACCGGATCAAATAACTCAATCTCTAGCTCAGGCTGTCCCCCTATTTTGGAAGGATCGAGCGTTACATACGTATGATTACGATCCAGCCCCTGATAGGAATGTCCATTGACCCGAAGCAAGCCTTCCCCACCGGATTCAAATACAAGTCCGTATGGCTCCTGCTGCCAGGATGCTGGCACTTCCAGACGTGTACGGAAGAAATAAGTCGTTCCCTGATCACTCGGAAAACGATTCAACCCTTCACCTTCTGGATAAGCCTTTTGATCCTCGTATTGTCCTGGTACTTTATAATAAGCGCGGGTGATGTTCCAGCTGCGCAGCTCCATTTGCTCCAACCACTGACGTTCAGATAACTCGCGAATAAATCGTCTGATGCGTTCCATTTCCTTACGCCTCCTCTACCGTCAACTCGGCAAACTGCGTATCGTTCACATGGCTTCCGATATGAATATGGAATAGTCCTGGCTCAACGACAGGCTTGAGATCACGTCCGACATATTGCAGCTGTTCCGCTGCAATATGGAAGGTTACCGTCTGCGTCTCTCCGGGTTCCAAATTAACTTTAGCAAATCCCTTCAGCTCCTTGGCTGGACGAGCCACTCGGCTGACCACATCGGATACGTACATCTGAATGACTTCTGCACCTCTGCAGGCCCCTGTATTGGTGACATCCACGGATACAGTAACCGTCTCGTCTGCTGTCATTGATGCTGTACTCAGCTTCGGTTCGCTGTAATCAAACGTAGTATAGCTAAGCCCATATCCGAATGGATAGCGAGGCTCCAAATCCTCCTCCAAATATCGCTTGCCGCGCGAACGTTTGCCATTGTAGTAGATCGGTAATTGACCTACATGCTTCGGAATGGAGATTGTCAGTTTACCGGACGGACTCACATCGCCGAACAAAATGTCTGCAATGGCATGTCCGCCTTCTTGGCCTGGATACCATGCTTCGAGAATGGCATCGGCGTGTTCATCCACCCAAGGCTCGGTGATTGGACGACCGTTGATATAAACAATGACAAGTGTTTTGCCAAGCTTGTGAATCTCCTGAATCAGCTCCAACTGAACTCCGGCGAGTCCAAGCGTCATGCGGTCAATGCCTTCTCCACATTCCATGTCATTCCATGAGTTATCGGACACATTGGAAGCGCCTGTCTTCAGATCAATCGTTCCTTCACCAAAATCACGGGCACTCGAGCCGCCAACGACCATAATGACCGTATCGGCCTGCCGCGCTGTTTCTATCGCATGCTCGAACCCTTCTCTGGAATCGCCTTTGATACGGCAACCCGGAGCATATAGCACTTGGCCTTCATCATTCAAATGAGCATCTGAACCTTCCTCCATGTGCCCACTATGACTAACGGCAAGCTTACTGCGGATGCCATCCAGCACCGTAGCCACTTTGGACTTCGGTTGGGGGGATGTATAATCGCCCAACTGGTTGTAGGCTTGGTCCGCATTAGGACCAATGACAGCAATTCGGCCCGCTGTTGCCGTCGACAGAGGTAACGTTGCAGCTTCATTTTTGAGCAGGACCACACCTTCTGCAGCCAATTGGCGTGCCAGTTGAATATGCTCTTCACTGCCAATGACTTTTGCAGCTCGATCGGCATCCACATAAGGCTGCTCGAATAATCCCAGCTTGAATTTCAGTGCCAGCACACGGCGGACAGCCTGATCCAGTACATGCATTTCAAGTTTTCCTTCCGAGATCGCCTGCACCAGATATTGTCCAAACATCTCACCGGACATTTCCATATCAATCCCAGCCTGAATGGCCTGTACGGATGCTTCCAATCCATCTGCCGCCACATCATGCCCACTTGCGAGCATGTTGATGGCACCGCAGTCCGTAATTACCAGACCGTCAAAGCCCCAGTCCTTTCGCAGAACATCATCCAGCAGTTCCGTATTAACCGTGCAAGGGATACCGTCGATTTCGTTATATGCCGGCATAATGGATTGAGCGCCTGCTTCAACCGCTTTGCGGAATGGATACAGATCTACTTCCAGCAGTTCACGCCAGCCCATATGCACCGGTCCCGCATTGCGTCCACCTTCCGAGCTGCCATAACCGACAAAGTGTTTCAGGGTTGCCGCTACCGCATCCTCTTGGTCCAAACGCTCACCCTGAAGTCCCTGCACGGAAGCAACAGCTAGCTCACCAATGAGATACGGGTCTTCACCAAAGCACTCCTCGGTACGCCCCCAGCGTGGATCTCGTACAACATCCAGCACCGGAGAATACGTTACCGCACCACCTTGAGCACGCGTCTCGCGAGCAACCGCCCGGCACATATCACGGTACAGATCCACGTTCCATGTACTTCCCAAGAGCAGGGGGACCGGATAAACTGTACCGTCAATCGCCATATGTCCGTGTGAGCATTCCTCTCCGATCAGAATGGGAATCCCCAGTCTGGAATGCTCTACAGCATGACGCTGAATGAGGTTTACGGCTTCAGCCCCTTCTCTGGCGGACAGTCCATTTTCAAGCGTAACACCCGTCCATGGATCTGCACGAAGCGCACCGTACAGGGAGCCTACGCCCCCGTTTTCCACTTGTTCTTTAAAGGATTCATTCAGCGAGATGTTCCCCTGATCATTTGTATATGTCTGCCAGCCAAAAGGCTGGATCAGTTGACCCGCCTTTTCCTCCGTGGTCATTAAGCTCAGCAGATGTTCTACTCGCTCTTCCACGGTTTTGCTTTTATCCTTGTATATCATCCTTCGATACCTCCACCCTATAGAAGTGATTCGGTTACTCTTTGACAGCTCCGACC
The DNA here is from genome assembly GCF_045040695.1 of Paenibacillus sp. FSL K6-0108. NCBI lineage: Bacteria > Bacillati > Bacillota > Bacilli > Caryophanales > Paenibacillaceae > Paenibacillus > Paenibacillus sp. FSL K6-0108. The sequence goes on from NZ_CP150288.1 coordinate 6,262,838, forward strand.
GTCAGACCTTGTACAAAGTAACGCTGGAAGAACGGATAAGCGAAAATAATCGGTAATGTGGCGAGAACCACCATAGCCATCCGTGAAGTATCCTGCGGAATGGATTGCATCGCCGCCAGACTCATCGAGCTGTTCGCCGAGTTCTGCTGAATGAACTGGATGCTGGACTCGATCCGCATCAGCATGGATTGCAATGGTACAAGGTTAGGATTATCGATATATAACAGCGCATTGAACCAATCGTTCCAATAACCGAGCGTGCTGAACAGTCCGATTGTCGCCAGCCCTGGCAGCGATAATGGAATGACAATTTTCATAAACGTATAGAATTCTCCAGCTCCATCAATTTTCGCGGATTCTATGACCGCATCCGGCACACTAGTTGAATAGAACGTACGCAGGATCATGATATAGAAGGCATTCATTGCGAGCGGCAAAACCAATGCCCATATGCTATCTTTTAAATGAAGAAGTTGGGACACGACCATATAGGTCGGAATCATCCCGCCGTTAAACAACATGGTCAGTATGGCAAATATGGAGAAAAATCTCCGATAACGGAAGCTCTTGCGGGATATCGCATAAGCATACAGTGACATGAGGATCAGACTGATGATGGTACCCAGTACCGTCACCAAAATGGTTACCCCATAAGCACGCAGCAGCGTGTCTCCACTCTGCCACACAAACTGATAGGCTGCGAGACTCCATTCCTTCGGAATCAGTCGATATCCGTCACGGGCCAGTGCTTTCTCGTCCGTGAACGAGATGATCACTACAAACACGAAAGGAAATACACAGATTAAAGCGAATAGTCCGGCCAAAATATTCATAATGACGTTCCAGCCATTGGATACATGATGGAAGTCACGTTTTTTTACGATTTGAGCCACAGTGGTTCACTCCTTTCCCTTATCCTAGAATAGGCTGCTATCTTTATCGATTTTGCGCACAACATAATTGGAAATGATAACAAGCACGAAGCCTACAACGGATTGATACAATCCGGCAGCGGTACTCATACCGATCTCACCACTTGTTTTCAAGCCACGATATACATACGTATCAATAACATTCGTAACGGCATACAGCGTACCCGAATCCCTTGGAACCTGATAGAAGAGACCAAAGTCGGCATAGAAAATCCGTCCCACAGCCAGCAATGTCATAATAATAATGATGGGGGAGAGCAATGGAATCGTAATGTTCCGAATCTGCTGCCACTTATTGGCGCCATCGATCATTGCCGCCTCATACAGCGACTTATCAATCCCCAGAATGGAAGCGAGATAGACAATGCTGTTGTACCCGATCGTTTTCCACAAAGCTACGAACACCAGGATATACGGCCAATACTTCGCTTCTGAATACCATTGAATCGGTTCAACACCGAACCACCCAATAATCTGGTTCAACATCCCCCGGTCCATGCTCAGGAAGCTGAACGCGAAATAACCAACAATAACCCAGGATAGGAAATACGGCAGGAACATACCTGTTTGATACAATTTGGCCAATCGTTTATTGACCAGCTCCGAGAGCAGAATCGCCAAACCTACAGCGAATACCAGCCCCAGAAATATAATTGCGAGGTTATAAAAAAGCGTGTTTCGAGTAATAAGCCAAGCATCGTTGGTGCTGAACAGGAACTTAAAGTTATCCCAACCCACCCATTCGCTCTTCATCAGACTGGCCCAGAAGCCTTCGCGGCTGAAACGATATTGTTTGAATGCTGCTACTGTACCCACCAATGGCAAGTAGGAGAAGAAGAAGAACCAGATGGCGCCTGGCAGCACCATGAACAGCATGACTCGGTTTCTAATCAGATTTTTCAAAAATGCGGTCATATGGAGATCCTCCTTCAGGCTTGAATGAAAAAGGATCGGGCGCAACAAGCAGCGGCCCGATCCCTGAATTTACCCTTACTTATTTGCCGCTCTCCAGGCATCAAGCTGGGTTTGGGCTTCAGCCATCACTTTTTCAAGTCCGGCTTGATTGAACTTTTCAATCACTTGCTCCAAATTGTTCTCCGGGTCCAGCGTACCTGTCATCAATGCAGCCCAGTATTGCTCTTTGACATTCTGCACTGCTGTCAGTTCCGACGACACTTTGCTTGAGTCAAAGTTAAAGCTCAGAATTGGGGAATTTACACCCTCTGCATTAAATTTCTTGAACTCATCCCATTTGTTATCCGGGTCATTGTTGTTCAGATACAACAACATGTTGTTACCGAGGGAGTAAGAAGGCATATCGTAGTTCTTGGATTCAGCCAGATTTTCCATGTGCGTGTCATCCACTTTTTTGTAGTGAACGCCCTCAATACCGGAATCAACCATATTGCGCAGCACTGGATCTGTGTTCAGCAGGTTCAGGAACTCCATGGCTTTCTCCGGATACTCGGAGTTGGCTGAGATAGCCATGATCGAACCTTGTACAGATGTGTTAGTAATGATCGCGTCACTAGCTGGTGTGGAAACGACCGGGTATCCGTAGCTTGCTGACCACTGGTTGTCCGCGAGCGGTTGTGTCTGTGCACGATCCAGGAACCAGTTGCCTGATGTGGTCAGGTCATTGGTGGAGCCTGTTGTTGCTGCCTCTGGTGATACATAACCAGCTTTGTAGTATTTGCTCATCGTTTTGAGAGCTTCTTTCATTTCCGGAGTATCCAGAATGTTCACAATCTTGTAATCCGTCGTATCCAGTTTGATCGCCATTGGCAAGTTCTGAATGACATAGTCATAAGGCACATAAGGAACGAAGTTTTTATCCATTCCAAATGGAGTCACACTTGGCTCATTTTCCTTGATCGTTTTGAGCAGCGGCTCCAGGCTGTCTAACGAACGAACATTGGAGATGTCCATTTTGTATTTATCAAGCAGCGTTTTGTTGAAACGCCATACCTCTTGTTGAGGCAGCTCTTTGTTGGCTGGAATTCCGTAATTGTGTCCGTCTACTTTCGAACCACTCAGGAATGCAGGATCAATGGTTTTAATGAGATCCTGACCATATTTAGGGAGCAGGTCATCAAGCTCTAAGAATGCACCCTTTCTGGCATTTTGAACATAATCGAATCCGCCGGAAGAGGTGAACAGGATGTCCATTGGCTCGCCGGATGCTACGTTAACTTGCATCTTTTGCGGATAGTCACCCCAGTCAACCATTTTCATCGTTACTGTGGCATTAATTTTTTCTTTCGTGTACTTGCTGACTTCTTCCATCACTTTATTAACATCTTTCTGAGGGGTACCAATGGTGTACCAGATCAGCTCGACAGGAGCCTCTCCTGCTTCCCCTGATTCTGAAGCTTCCTTGCTTCCTCCACAGGCGCTAAGAACGAGTGTAACCGCCATCAACAATGCAAGTACGAGAGAAAAACTTTTTCTTTGTTTACTCATTTCCTTGATCCTCCCTTTTCGTGTTCCCTTAGACTCTATAATCTAACTGTTTTAACCTTATCGAATGAAAGCATTTTCAAAAAGAAGATAAACTTAATATTTCGAGGTACAAATTAAAGAGAAATTAGTACCGATTCATTAATTTGTACCTATTTGATTAAATCGCTTACACAAAAAAGACATGCTGAGTAACATTTGGCACCAACTCCATTGCATGCCCTCCTGTCCCCAGAATGTCTCATTTATTTCAGTCCACTGGTCCAATCGGTGATCCACTGGAAATTATCCAAAAACCTTAAAATCGGTTGGTGAAATTCCCACATACTTGCGAAACTGTTTATAGAAATATCCGGTCTCCCAGTACCCTACATTCCTTGCGATCTCATGCACTTTCAGATTCGAATTGCGCAGCTGTTCCTTGGCACGTTCAATCCGGTATTTGTTGATATATTCGGCAAAAGTCTCCCCCGTCTCCTTATGGAACAGTTGTCCCAAATATACCGGATGAAGATGATAGTGGGCACCCAGCAGCTTCAGGGAAAGTTCTTCTGCGTAATGTTTGTCAATATGTTGAAGTACCTGGTTAACAATTGGATTCTTTAAATCCTGAAGCAGGGACTGAATCGTCTCCGTACCAACCTGCTGTAACGCCTGCACGAGCTCATCAAAGGTTCCGCTGTCCAATACAAGGCGAAGGCCACGTTGGTAAATAGCCGATTCATCCGAATGTTTGATGCCCTCCAATTCCATCTTGAAGCGAATGACCACTTCCAATGCGATGTTCTGCAACTCAGCCGGAGTAACCCCGTCGCGGTGCTGTTCAAAATCGGCCCGAATTCGCTCCGCAAGCAGCTCTGCATTACGGGATAGAATGAGCTTCGCGTACTCCTTCCAATCGATCGAGAAGGAAGAAGCAGAGCTTCCACCCTTCTCCAATATGGCATGATCAATCACTTTAAGGTCGGGATAGATCATCACATACTGGAGCGCCTTTTTCGCCTCTTGATAGCTTGTCGGCGCATAGTGAAGTCCACGCATCAGACTTCCTACTCCAATCAGAACAGCAGGATGTGTTTCACACAGCGCAGCGGATAATGCCTGAAGGCACTCCATAAACTTCTCTTTCTCATCCTCGCCTGCATGCACATTGGCAACCATGACGATATCTCCATCGATGTCATGAAATACGTTCACATAGGACTTTTCCTTGAGCATACCCTCCACTCGCTCAAACATGCCGGATACTTCCCCTTTAGTGCGCAGTATAGCTACTGCAACATCAGGTGCATCCAGCGAAAGATTCAAGAACTGTGCACGTTCCTCGAATTCCGTAGCCGCGATTTGTCCTGTCAGCCATCGATGAAGGATGTTGTCTTTCAGAATCTGAACACCATACGCATCATCCGTTTGAGGAGACAACGCATGATCCAGCTTGGAAGCCGTATTGCGAAGCGTCGATTCCAGTTCTTCCACATTGATTGGTTTGAGAAGGTAATTTTCGATGCCCAGCTGCATGCCCTCTTTCAAATATTCAAACTCATTAAAACCACTTAGAATAATCACCTTGATGTCAGGCTGCAATTGCCTTGCTTCCCGAATCAGATCCAGACCATTCATGAATGGCATGGATATATCCGTGATCAGTATGTCCACAGGCTGCGCAGACAAGGCGTTTAATGCGGCCTGTCCATTGCCGGCATGGCTTACAATTTCCATATCAAACGACGACCAATCCAAAATATCGTACAATCCTTCAATGATGAACGGTTCATCATCCACAATAAATACCTTGTACATATTAAATAACTGTCCCTTCTGTATGAGGATAACGTACCTTGATCAGGGTTCCTTCTCCGAGTGTACTCTCAATCGTTATGCCGAATTCCGGTCCATACAGGAAACGCAAACGGGTGTGTACGCTGCGCAGTCCGAACATTTTACCCGACTCTTCCGGACGTTCCAGTTCTTCTAAAATTTCAGTCAGGCGCTCAGGCTCAATGCCTTTACCGTTATCTCTGACCTCTACCTGCAAAGCGTCGCCCAGTTCTTCCACAACGATCGTTAATTGATTATCCGAACGTTCAGTCTGAATGCCGTGCACCACATAGTTTTCAATAATCGGCTGCAGGGACAGCTTAACCACCGGATGCTGGTTATGCTCGGGGTCCAACTGAATTGTATACATGAAGATGTCCTTATAACGAATCCGGAACAACTCCAGATATAAGCGGCAAGCTTCCATCTCATCCTTCAGCGTATAATTTTTCTTCTGTTGAACAAGGCTCTTGAATAACACAGATAAACTATAGATCATCTCGCCGACATCTTTCGCTCCCTGCGATATGGCCCTCATCCGAATGACTTCAAGCGTGTTATAGAGAAAATGAGGATTAATCCGAGCCTGGAGTGCAACCAGTTCCGTCTCTTTTTGTTTAATCTCTGCCTTGTAGACGCGTTCAATATACTGATTAAGTTCATCCAGCATGTCGTTGAAACTATGCGAGATTTGTCCCAGCTCATCATCACGGGCATCATCGATGCGTGCTGTCAGGTTCCCATATTTAACTTTTTGGGTGAAACGAATGATTCTGCGGGTGCGTTTGGCAAAATTGATAATGAAAAACGCCGGGACCAGCACGGCAAACAGAATACATATAATGCTGATTGATACGATTGTATTGCGTGTACCTGCATAGGCTTCCGCCATCTCATCCACTGGAACCGTACCAACCACCACATATCCTTGATCCGCCGAGACAAATTTGTTCACATACATGTTCTTTTCCTTCTTCATTGAATCCATATCCGTCTGATCAAACAACGAATCGGCCACATTGATATACGGGTACTTTTTGCCGTAATAGTTACTGTTGGAATCGAACAATACCGTACCTTTGGCTGACAGCACCACAATTTCTCCCTTGAGATTGCTTTCATAACTGTCGAGAGCATTGCCAATGCCCGCAGAGTCAAAGAAAACGAGGAACTGTCCCAAATTTCGTAGGGTCTGTGTATTGTTGATGGGCACACGAATCGCATACAGCGCAGGGTCCCACTGATTTATTTCTTTGCGGATCCAATAGTTTGGTGCACTGATATTTGGTGTCTCCATCGCCATCACGTCAGGAATATAGGAATGGGCCACATTGGTGTTCAGCTTTCTAAACTGCTTATGTTGGTTGAAGGTAGACAGATCCTGCCGTTCTGCACTATATAACATCACTTGATTGATATCCGAATTGCGATCCATGATGTTCTGAAAATGTTTCAGTACATCCGCTGAGTAATCATCCTGATTCGCATAATAACCATTCGTCACATGCTGTACATATTCGGCGTACGTGTGATTCATCAAGTAGGTAATATTGGCTGACAGCGCCTCATTCTGATGCATGTCCCTTACCATGTTCTGCACCGATTCATACTGCTGATGAATATATCGGTCGACACTCTCCATGGCTGCCTTCTGAATCGCCAGCTCTCGGCGAATCGTAGCATCGGACACTGACAGGAAGATGATATAAGACAAGGTAATAATCGTTACAATCGAAATCAAGGAGAAGATGAACAGCATCTTCATAAACATATTATTTTGGAAGAAATTTTTGTAAACGCTAACAATTTTCAAATCGCAAGATCCCCCCGCTGCTGATTTCATGAGTAAATTATATCATCTGCCTTCTGACATTAACTTGTCACCTGGAACTTTTCTTTAGTTTATACCTCTATTTCTTTAATTTCACCCTATTTGAAAATGCTTTCATGATCTATCGTTAACCATAAGTTAAGTTTTGTGTAAAAGAATACCTTACATTCATTCGACTTGAAGGAGGAACAACATGACACGCAAACACAAACCCAAAGGCCTTATCCCCAAAGTAACCGCAGTGGTTCTCACGTCTGCTCTACTGGGACAAGTCATTGCCTCATCTGTTTATGCAGGAGACACGCTCCCTTACACAGGTGACAGTGCAAAAGGCGTAAACCAGCCGTATCAGCATGGCTACACCGCTGCCCAGATTCTGAATTGGACACCCGAAAGTGATATCCATGGTGATCTGCTTCGTGCTCGTGTACCTTTGCAGCCACGTAATGATGCCTTTGCAGCCACGCAAGCTTATCCTGAACTCAGCCCGGACACTCAGTTGTTTACAATGAGTGGGGATTATGGCAACGCATTCTTTGATAGCACCCCTTACACGAATGAATTCAGCGAGTACCTCTTTAATTATTGGCAGTATACTGACTATTATAGCTATTGGCATGGTATGGCTTCAGCTGGCGTACCCGAGGAATTGTATGACCCCAATAAGGAATGGACGGAAAAGTACTTTGAGTTTGGCATTTTGAATATTCCGAATCCGGCCTACACCAATGCAGCACACAAAAACGGTGTCCGGTCCATCGCCAACATCTTCTTCTCCGACAACGATCGCGGACCACAAACCTACAAGCAGATGCTTGTTCAGGATGAAAACGGGAATTTCCCAGTCGCTGCAAAGCTGGTCGAGATGGCTAAATATTATAACTACGACGGATATTTCTTTAATCAGGAGGAAGTCGCCAAAGGTGTTGCCCCTGAAGACATTGCTTCCTACAAGAAATTCATGAAGTATTTAAGAGACGAAGGACTATATGTTCAATGGTATGATTCGACCATCAATACAACAGGCAAAATTCAATACCAGAACCAGTTTAACGGACTCAACAGTCCTTTTGTGCAAGATTCTGCATTAGGCAGAGTCTCGGATTCGATCTTCCTGAATTACGTGTGGAACCATGATATGCTGCGCGACTCCCGTGACCATGCCATTGGTTTGGGACTTGATCCGCTGGAAACGGTATTTGCCGGTGTCGAAGGTGGGAATGACCAGTTTGGTCGCTGGAAGCAGCGCTACGATCTGCGCAACAATCTGGACGAAAATGGTCAGCCGATGAACAGTATTGCAACACTCGGTGCCGACTTTACCCACAATGCACTGGATGAAGAAATGGGCGATGGCAGCACCAATCATAGAGCCGAAGATGAGTACCAATGGATGACCTTTGTGCGCGACCGTGCCTGGTGGTCAGGTCCGAATCAGGACCCAAGCAACGCGCGCCGAACAACCTCCGTCGATCTGTCTGACGTGTACGCTTCCGGTGCAAAGTGGGACGGCATTGCCGCTTACCTCACCGAACGCTCCGTCATTCATGGCTCCAATTTTGTAACCAATTTCAATACTGGCCACGGCTTGAAATATTATGAGAACGGAACCATCTCCAATGAAAGCGAATGGGCCAATATCAATATTCAGGATATCCCGGTCACTTGGCAGTGGTGGATGGATAGTCAGGGTGACAAGCTCACTGTTGATTTTGACTATGGTCCAACCTATGAAAAAGGGGATCGCTACACATATGATTCCGTTGGTGCGTTCACTGGCGGCAGTTCCCTGGTCGTGAACGGACGTCTGAATACGAACAATTTCCTGCACCTGTACAAGACGGATCTGTCGATCAACGCTCAATCCAAACTGGAACTCACCTATAACAAACCGTCTGTCAACGACGCTTCCTCCATGTATGTCGGACTGATCTTCGAGGATGAACCAACCAAAGTGGTCAAAGTCAAAGTGCCAGATTCAGGTCAGCACACGTCAGGCTGGAAGACTACTTCACTGGATCTGAGTGGGTACCAAGGGAAGACCGTTGCAGCTTTTGGTATATCCTTCGATCCTAATGGCAGTACGATTGAAAATTATCAGATGAACATTGGTGAAATTCGCATCTCCGACGGTTCTGCCGCCAAACCGGATGCTCCAACCGGATTCCATATTGCCAAGGCACTGACCAACACTGATGAGTTGGTTGTCGAATGGGATATCGAAGACTATTCAAAGGTCAAACAATACAATCTGTATGAGAATGGTGTCTATGTCGGTGGTGTGTACGACTCCACATTTTATATTAAATCGATCCAACAACCTGCGGGTGAACTGTCCATTCGGGCTGTAGGCGCAGACGGGACCGAGAGTGAAGCAACCGTCCTGCCCTATGATCTGAATGCAGCTGTTTCGGATATTGATGTGAAATTCAAACACAATGGCGATGCTATTATCAGTTGGAAAAACCCGAAGAAAAACAAAGGTAAAGATCCCATCCAGCTTACACTCCAAACAGAGTATACAAAGGAACATTTCACCAAGACACTTCAGGTCAAAAAAGGAAAACAATCTGCCGTTCTGACAGGCCTTCCGACCAATGGTGAACATTACGTCCTGGATATTGCCATCGGCAAACAGAATTCAGTCACAACGACCGGACAACTGGCAGATACTCAGATTACACCATATGCCAAGGATAAGGTTACGGTAAAAGATGGTAAGTACACCCTTGCATTGCCTGACTTGGAGGATTGGTACAAGATTTATATCTATGAGAATGAGGTCCCACGGGAGTTTGGGGTGACTTACGTCTCGCAAAAATTCCCTTATATTATTCGGGGCAGAACGAAGCTGAGCGAACTGACTTTCACCCCTGTGTCCAGCAGCAGCTCCCTGAAGCTCGTTATCGAAGATTATGCTGGCAATAAAGCAACGACGATTCTGCGATAAAAGTTTCACAAGGTTAACCTACTTCTAGGCCTTCGAAAAAACAATAGAAAAATCCAGCCCTTTCGCTTCCCTACAGGAAGTCGGAAGGGCTGAATTCATGTTTGGCACTTTTAATTAAACCCTACAATACGCCGTTCATTCCACCAAATATCCGACCTAAAACATTAAAATAGATCATAATAAATGACAATATAAGTGCTATCGACAGGATGGGTAAAACTTGTTTTTTATTTATCGGTATGATCAGCAACAACACAACAATCATGATTAGATATATGATCATAAGAACTGGAATTAAGTAGTAATGAGTGTGAATAGGTAAGTAAGCGTGACGTAGTTGAAACCCTTCTGACAGTAATAATGTAACGGGGAGAGCTGCAACAACAATAGATAACAGCCCACTCCCACGTGCATACCACATAATATAAGCACAGATCGGAGACACCACCGCGCATATCCCCCAAAAAACCATAGCTCTCTCTGGAGAAAAATGTAGAAGTAATACGGTGTAAACATAATACACAGTCAGCATCGACCCAAAAAAGACGAATATTTTTACTGCCGCCAATTTGGGAGAATAGCTAAAAACCGATATAAGCGCTGCAGCAAATACCCATACGCCCAGACGTCCACCAATATCATCAAATATAGGATTGATTCCCGGAGAATCAACAAGTTTGGCTGCCACCCCCATGATAACTCCGATCAGCATGGCAAAACCTATCGATACAAATTTTTGTTTGGTGGTCGACTCGCTCTTCACTCTAATCTGATTCATTTACCCTTGAACTTTCTGCTGTTCCAACAAATAAAATAAATAATCGGTTGGCACACCGCTGTAACCTTGCTGTCTCAACATCGCGGTCACATTGCCCCGGTGATACGTCCCGTGGTTGACAACATGCTGTAGAATGTCGGAAAAACGTGTTTCCATTTTACCGTATTTTGGATGCTCAATCGTCATTTTTTTGTCCGGGTCAGGCGTATGCCGCAGTAAATCGCAGAAACGTTTGGCAACGCTGCCAAACAGCTCACGCATCTCGTTCACGGTTTTGCCCTGTGCTTCCTCTGTCCAGCCCGAGATTTTTGGGAAAATCTCCTCGTTCGAAACTTCCGCGAGCACGAGCATATAGAGCTGTTCAAACAAGTACATGTGTGCACATGTTTGTGATACGGATGGGAACACACTCCTCACTTCCGCATGGAATACTTCCTTTGGAAGTTGCTCCAGGTGTGCAAACAATCGATTATTTGCCCAAACATGATAGTCATACAATTGGTATGGTTGTTGAAACATCGATAAATTCACCTTTCCTTTCTTCGCACGGTTTGGCTGCCGCAGCTGTGTCTTTATCATATAACAAGTCCACTGACAAATGTTGTCAGCAAACTTCAATTCGGATCGTTTTCATAATGCTTGGCGATACCGTATGCCTTTTCCTGAATCCGCAGCTTCAACTCCAGTGGTTCTCGGATGCGAATGGCTGTGCCGAACGTCAGGAAATATGTCGGTAGGTATTTGTTCATTGTCGGAGCATCGATCAGAAACCGTGCCTCCCGATCAGTTCGTTCCGTCAAATAGTGGCGCAGATGCCAGTGGTTGCAAACCGCATTAAGCGTGTCAGGCTGTCCCTCGATACGGATAACCATTAACGGTCCATCTGCCTCCCTTCTCTGGTTGGACTGCTCATAGAAAAACGCAGACGCAGAGAAAGACTCCGGCTTGTCAAACCTCGCTTCGGTTATCTCCAGCTGTTCGATTCGTTCGACGCGAAACGTCCGCATCGCCTGCGACTGATGGCAAAATGCGACAACGTACCATTCGTTTCGGTCATACGCTAGCCCATATGGATCGATTTCACGTTTGTCAGCCTGCTCCGCATACGCTTTGCGATAGACCATACGGACCGTTCGACCGTCTTTCGTCGCCTGTTCCAAGTCCCGCAACAATGGAACAACAGATGGTGCACGCGCTGAAGAAACGACGTCCAAGCTGCTCTGCTGGCGAGCCAGATCGTGACGCTGCTCCTCGTGCAGTCCGTTCTCCACCTTCTTCAACGCATACTCCAGCTCCTGCACATACGGATAACCAGCACCTTGGGCAAATTTAAACGCATCCACAAGTGCCTTCAATTCCACAGAGTTGAAAAACAATGGTGTTTCCTTGAAATTTTCCAAAATACGAATACCGCCATCATGGCCCGATTCCGCAACAACTGGCACGCCACTGGCGCATAAGGCGTCGATATATCGATACACGGTGCGGACGCTAATCTCCAAACTGTCCGCGATCTGAGCGGCGGTGAGCTTTCTTCCGGATCGCATCATCCAAAGCATGGACAGCATGTTATCCCATTTTGCCATCAAGAGCCCTCCTCTTTTCCTTGGAAGAATAAAAAACGAGTCTCCTTTGATTTAGGTGACTCGTCTTTTGGGTCAATATTATGAAAGTTATGAAGTTCCCTTTTGTTTGCTTGCCTGCATCTGCTGGGCAAATCTCATCATCTCTTCGAATTCTTCTTCGGATACTGCATCGCCTTCGGCGCCTATGTCTTGTACAATCGGAATTTCGGGTTTGGCTTTGGTTCCTTTGCCGTATGTACGGGAGCGGGTTCCAGCTGCACCAGCAGCCTGTTTGCCTTTGACCTTGGCTTGGTCACGAATGTATTGTACCGCCTTCTCATAGGAATTCACCTGCTTGAGCAGCATGTTGGAGGCAATGGCCTCAACAAAGTTACGGTTAATTCTTTGCTCACCGCCGGATACAAGCAATGCCATCAAATAATGAATGAGTACATTGATTACTTCACCAGGCAACTTGTAGCTGAGATCGATTTTCTCAAAAATATCCACCAGGTTGTCCGGTACCGCTCCAGGGAAGAACGTCTGAAGCAATCTTGTGTAAGGCTCATTGCGCAGCATCATATTGTATTGATGAATGTCACACTTGGTCGAAAATTGCGGAGGCACTTCGACGTAGTATTCCATCTGTACCACATGTTCGACAGGCGGTTCCCCGGAATCCTCTTTCCGCTCAGGCTCCTCCATATGCTGTCTGAGGGCAACAACCTTCGCTGCCTGTACCGTCTGCTGTTCATGTCGCTTCTTGGTCTGTCTGAACTGCAGGCTTGCCTTGTGTTGAAGATCATCGAGCACGAGCTGTCCTTGTGGGTTGAAGATATCATCTTCATCCAGCAAACGACATACATCCTGTACGCTAAGATTGAACTTGTTCACCACATAATTCACAATGCCAAGCTGTTCGTGATCGAACCGCAATTGCTCCACATGACGACGATTGACCGACTCACGCGGAAAACGCAAGATAATGTCGGCATAATTCAAGCTGTTCTCTTCGGCTGCACCCGTTGTTCCACTCCGTTGGGCCGAAGTCGACACTTCCGATAACGCCTGTTCAAGTTCGTAATCAATGACATGGGTGTTCAATTCAAATATATCGTAAAAAGGAACGGAAATATTCTCTTTATTGGCAGCCGGATAAGGTGCTTCCCCACCCTCAATAGCTGAAAAACCGGAACGCAGTGAGAGTACGGCGAACTTGCCGATTTTGTCACGAAGCAGCAGTGTCAAATGCTGTGTACGGAAAAATTCTGCCGGTGAGAGCGGCGGTTGGAGCTCGTATTCATAAATGTAATCATCATTTTCCGGAATATAGAGCCGTGAAGTCTGAAGCAGTCCCACAGCCTCCAGCTTAGAAGCCTGCTCCACCAAATACTTGCGCCCCTTCTCACTTGGCTCAAGCCCAAGCGTCATGAACAGCCTGCGTTGCTGTTCAAGTGCCGAGTAACCGACCTGTTCACCGGGAAGATGCTGAAAAAGCAGTCGATACAAGCCAACCGCAAAGGCACCTACCATGGGCTGATACGCTCCGGTAAGCATACGGTCATCCAGGGCACTAAGTCCAAACTCCCTGTATACGCAGTAGCGATGATGTTCAGTATAATGGTGCAAATTGTTCATGCGCATAGCTTGATCTCCTTCTCCCCAAAAGGTTGTTTATCTATTCTATCATAAATGTCCGATCCTCAAATGCTCAAAAACAGGTAAAAAACGGACCTGTTCTCGCTCCGTTTCGTCCTAGGTCGACAGCATTCACGTTTTCGCAGAGTTGCTAGATTACTATAAAAGCTACGGCCTTAGAAAACAAGTGAACCGATGGAGAAATGTTATCCAAATATATATGAGACATGTCCGAATAATCATGCACATTTTTTGGATGCATGCCAAAAAGCCTTCCCTTTGCCACTCGTAAGCGTTTACGACAAAGGCAAGACCTTTAAGGAAAATGCAGTCCAGCGTTGCTACCGATTTGGCTAGCCGATTAAAACATTTTGTACCCACCCAGACGAAGTTTGCGAATAGCCCAGCCACTGATGACCGCGCCAGCAAGTCCAGCTACGCCTGTCATATAGTCTACAATATGGAAAGATCCCAGATGCGACATCAGCGATGCCGTATGATCCCATAAAGAGTACACAACGACAGGCAGAATGACAATAATGAACAGATAGGAAGGAAACCAGGTTGTCTTCATCAGCATATTCAGAATGAAACCGATACCAAACATCATAACGAAAAATAACACCATCAATACCAGCACAGGTATAAACTGCATCGGGTGACGTTCACCTCTTCTTTCACTGACTCGGTTTCTCTTACTACGGATAGTAGATAGTGTACCGCAAAAAATGTGGCGAAGCAACGAACTTTCTGGACAATTTTCCCTATATTCACCTTCTCTTCATTTGCCCTTCTGCTTCCTGTTGGGATACAATGAAGACGATAAAGCACTCAACCGTCCCTTACCGGGATTTGGAAATATAACCTGCAGGAGGAATCAATTCAATGAACGAAGCCGCATCAACACTGGAGGGCTGGTACGCCCTGCATGACTTCCGCTCGATTAACTGGGCCGCCTGGAAAGCAGCCGATGATGAGGAACGCGCTGTAGCTCTGGACGAGCTCCAGGCATTCTGGAAGGAATGGAAAGCCGTAGAGGATTCATCCAAAGGAAGTACAGTCGTTTATACCGTGGTGGGACAGAAGGCTGACCTTGTCATGATGCACTTGCGTGAAACGCTGGAAGACCTAAAGGCCGTTGAGAACGCGTTTAACAAAACGATGTTTGCCCAATACACCACCAAGTCATATTCCTATGTCAGTGTAGTGGAACTGAGCAACTATCTTGGCAAAGAGGGCGAAGACCCGATGCAGAATCCGGAAATCATTGCCCGTCTCAAACCGATCCTGCCACAACGGCAATATATCTGCTTCTATCCGATGAACAAAAAACGCGAGCTGAACGACAACTGGTACATGCTATCCATGGATGAGCGCCGCACGATGATGCGCAGCCACGGCATGATTGGCCGCAGTTACGCAGGCAAAGTGAAACAGATCATTACCGGTTCCGTTGGTTTTGACGACTGGGAATGGGGCGTTACGCTGTTTGCGGATGATGCACTTCAGTTCAAGAAGCTCGTTTACGAGATGCGCTTTGACGAAGTCAGTGCCCGTTATGGCGAATTCGGCTCGTTCTATGTGGGAAGTCTGCTGAACGAAGCAACATTGGAAGAGATGCTCAAGCTGTAAATCGAATAAATCACAAAAAGCACCGCGACACCTCCATTAAGGAGAGGGTCAGCGGTGCTTTTACGTTTTCAATGAATATGAAATGTTCAATACTAAATGAATGAATCAGGTTCTTTTGGATAACGTGATTGCTGTGATTGCTTAATCCTGATCCTCTTCATCAACCGCTTTCAAAGACTCCAGAAATTCAGCTGTTGCCCGGTCACGGTCGCGTCCCTTCTCTTTAAGCCGTTCAATCGCAGGCAAAATGAGAATATCAACTTCCTTCTGAACGATATAAGCCAGATCATACTGATCTTGTTCCTCCAGATAACCGCCAACCTGCATCAGGGCGTTGTAACGATCCAGTTCTTCACGTGTGAGTAAGCCTCTGACCTGGACACTGCAATGTCTCATCCAAAAAACCGCCCTTTCTTCAGTACCAGGGGAATGCCACCGATGATAAACAAGTACCGAAGATCCACCAGCTTTTTCAGCTGGGCCGCCTTCCATCCCTTGTATTTCTTACCGCCTACGACGGCGATAGCTTCACCTTTCCCCAGCGATGCAACTGTACCTTTACTTGTAAACACAAAAGGCTGTGGCTGCTTCTTGCGAATGGCAGCGACAACGTTTTTGGCACAGTTAACACCCTGCTGCATCGCGATCTGAGCAGTTGGTGGATATGGGCGCCCTTCGTTATTGAATACCAGTGAGTTGTCACCGATGACATAGACATGCTCATGCCCTGGAGCGCGAAGGAATTCATCGACCTTCACCCGTCCACGCATCACTTCAAGGCCAGCCTGCTCAAGCAGGGCGTTCCCACGAATACCGCCGGTCCATACGACCGTTGCTGCATCGAGTTTTTCTCCTTCACCCACAATAACTCCGTCCGGCAGACATTGCTTGATCGGAACGCCGATTTTGAAAGTAACGCCTTTCTTCTTCAAGACGTTCATTGCATGCTCAACCAGTTCCGGGTCAAAACCCGGCAGAGCTGAAGGCGCTGCTTCCACATTATAGATGTGCACATTTTTGGGATTTACGTCGAATTCCTTGCAAAGCTGAGGAATGCGATCCGCAAGTTCAGCCACGAATTCGACACCACTGAAGCCAGCCCCACCTACGACAAAACGAATGCGGTTACGTTTATTATCGTTTTTGTACATCGCAAACTGATATTCGATATGCTCACGAATCATTCTGACCGAATTAATGCTGCGAATCGTCATGGCATGCTCCAGCATACCTGGAATGCCAAAGGTCTCCGGTTCTCCACCCAGTCCAATAATCAGATAATCATAGGATAACGTGCCATCCTCCAGAATAATCTTCCGATCCTGCAGGCGGATCTCCTTCACCGAAGATTTGACCAGATCAATCTTGAACTCGTCAATCAGCTTTGAAATCGGAACCCTTGCATGTTCAATGGTATCTGTGCCGGCTGCCGGCATATGTAGGTGTGTAGTAATATAATGATAATCATGCCGGTTCACCAACGTGACATCGGCCTCGTTATAGTTTAATTCCTTCTGCAGCCGCTGGGCTGTCAGAATCCCGCCATAGCCCGCGCCGAGGATGACGATTTTGGGAATACTGCTCATGTCTATACCCCTTCCAGTTTCGCTCGCATCAGCCATTCGATTGTTTTGTTGTAAAAAGGCTCTTACTTACCCATATTGATGAGGTCTTATCCATTATGACGACAAATGTTAACTTCGCGAATGTATTTGAACTTTTTGCATGCAAGTTATCGTTTAAAATTGTGAAATTATACACAAGATTCAACAAAACGCGGGTATTGTCTTCACATTACAAATTGGGGCTAAATTAGACAAAAAAACACATAGTACAGGTCAAGGATATCTGTATTTCTGGCAAAGATCAAGTTTTTTTTTGTTATTTTTCATAACCTTTCATTTCCAATTTCATCCTATTCTCACCTGATCTTCATCTATTGTTCCCAGATTCATCAAACTGCCAACTTTGCAACCCAGTTTACACCGTTTATAATGAGAAAGACAGTTCAGCAACAAACGCTGGTTACCCTGCGTACCCGGCTCCATTATTTCTGTTAACTACCTATTAAAATATGAAAGGTGTTGTTGATTCTTGACTGCACAAACTGCCGGTCATGACATGACCGATTTACTTATTATTGGTGGCGGCCCTGCGGGTCTGTTCGCCGCGTTTTACGGAGGAATGCGTCAGGCATCTGTTACCCTGGTTGAAAGTATGCCTCAACTTGGTGGACAACTTGCCGCCCTCTATCCCGAAAAATTCATCTATGATGTGGCCGGGTTCCCAAAAGTAACCGCGCAGGAACTGGTGAATAACCTGGTGGAGCAAATGAGCCACTTTAACCCCAACATCCGTCTTGAGGAAAAGGTTATATCGGTAGAAAAATTAGAAGAACGTCACTTCGTCGTTAAAACCGACGTGAATGAATATCACGCCAAAGCCGTAATTATCACTGCAGGCGTGGGTGCATTCGAACCCCGTCGTCTAGAGCTTGAGGGTGCGGCCAAATTCGAAAAAACCAATCTGCACTACTTTATCAGTGATCTGAACGCCTTTGCCGGCAAAAAAGTACTGATTAGCGGTGGCGGTGACTCCGCTGTTGACTGGGCGCTTATGCTCGAGCCGATCGCTGAGCAAGTAACCCTGATTCATCGCCGCGACAAATTCCGCGCGCATGAGCACAGTGTTGAAAATCTGATGAATTCCAAAGTGAACATCGTTACACCTACCGAAATTACGGAACTTCACGGTGAAGACAGCATTACCAAGGTCACTTTGGCTCACGTCAAAACGAAGGAAACACAAGAAATTGAAGTCGATGATGTCATCGTCAATTTTGGATTTGTTTCTTCCCTGGGACCCATCGCAGAATGGGGCATTGAGATTGATAGCA
The DNA here is from genome assembly GCF_045040695.1 of Paenibacillus sp. FSL K6-0108. NCBI lineage: Bacteria > Bacillati > Bacillota > Bacilli > Caryophanales > Paenibacillaceae > Paenibacillus > Paenibacillus sp. FSL K6-0108. The sequence goes on from NZ_CP150288.1 coordinate 6,281,338, forward strand.
ATTCCATCGTGGTCGATTCTCGCATGGAAACTTCGATTCCGGGTATCTTTGCTGCCGGAGATATTACAACTTATCCAGGCAAGCTGAAGCTGATTGCTGTCGGATTCGGTGAAGCGCCAACCGCAGTCAACAATGCCAAGGTTTACTTCGACCCAGAAGCCAAGTTGTCCCCGGGACACAGCAGTAACATGAAGCGCTAATTCCTTATGGAATCTTATAGAACATAAAAGACACAAAAAAGGGTATCTTACTCCTGAGTGAATTCAACATCAGGAGGGATACCCTTGTCTTATATATGCCCGCTGTGTAACGGTCTGGTTGTACCGGAGCAGGCTTGTCCCCACTGCCTTCAGGGACTGTCAGAATGCGGCAAATTGGACGATTACACCGGACCATACAGCCCCTACGCCATTCACACTTCCTCTGACACGGCAGACGAAGCGGAAAACGTTTGCAATCATATGATGTACTGTCACCATTGTCAGACAAGCACGCTATGGCTTGTCAGTCTATGGGACATGTCCGGATACTTGTAACATTGCCTGCAATGAGGATCTCTAGTGAAGAATGGCAGATACGTCGGTACCCAGTTTGCGCTTATGGATTTCTTCCAACAGCAGTGCGATGAAATCTCGTTCGAGATTCAACTCAATCGCCTTATGGTAAGAATCCAACAACATCTCATCGGATAACATAGCCATTTCCCGCCACAACCTTTCCTTTTTTTTCCTCAAAACTATCATATCAGAGATTCATAAAGAGAACAAGCGTTCTTGTTATCCACAACATCATGTGGAAATCCTGTGTATAGTTTGTTGATAAATGGTAAAAATGTTGATTGATCAACGTGGATAGTGTGGACAGTATTTATACACAGGACCGCTGCTTATCAAACAGAACGATTATCAGAGTATTTTTTTTAGAATAAATTCATAGTTTCAAGAGTTGATGCGAGTAAATTACCCTTAATTCCTGAATTTCAAACGTTTTCCATCTCGTTTCCTTCTATAATATTATCGGATTCCCTTTGGATTTTTTTAGCTTTTTTTCACTATTTTCACTGTGGTCTGGTGTTCACTTCCAAAATCCATATCTTGCCGGAATGATCCAGTCCATAATCGAAGCCAAGCTGCCCCACACCCGGGAATTGACTTTCCATAATTCGCGTACAGGTGAGTGTCAGTGAACGCATCTCTCGACGTTTGTGTTTTCCCGAAATATGTGGAAGGGACAGACCAAGCGCTCTCCGGCCGGACAGCATCGTTCCTCCTTTGCAAAGATTAGTCACAACCAGTCCCGGACGCGCGAGCCGTCCCACCATAGCACGGAATACCCAGCCTCTTTCCGTCTTGACGACCTTGACTCTGTAATCGACGGGTCTGCCTTGAATGGTCGCCAGATGAATGCCTTGCTGGATCAGGTATCTCCTTCTGGCTTTTACACGGATCAGGGAGCGGTACATTTGATTAAAATGAGAAAAAGAGCGGGTTACTTTCATATGAGTATAATGATAGGCTCCTCCACTTGCTGATACCCTAATGACACCGTAACCTCCACCACCGACAACAGGTTTGATATACACCATTCCATATTGACTAAGCATGTTTAGCAGATTCCCCGAGTTGAACGCCTTCGTCTGTGGAATGTGGACGGCAGCTGCCGGATATTTCAACAGAGCCGCTGTCTTCAGCCATTTGCTTGCAAGCTGTCTCGACATGGGTTGATCTCCTTTCGTGAACAATAGTCCTTCCTTATACATACTCAACAGGAGCCGCGCTTTCTTGGATGTCTGTCCAAGGCAGGGGCCCCTTTTCCATGGATAAAGTCTATCAGCTTGGTTCAAGGCTGTAACAGGCGCCTAGTTTGCTTTTCAAACGCATCAATCTATCGTATGCTACTAAGGAATGATTTGGAGAGGCTTAAAAATGAGGATCTAAGGAGCGTTCAGAAGACATGGAATCATTTTTCAAATCACTGTATGGCGTAGCCTATTTTGCAATTTCTATCGTTCTGGTAGCCATTACGGTACTTCTATTCGTGACAGGTATTCGACTGTTTATGAAGAAAAGCAACCGTGGTTTTGCTGTAAGTTGTATTCTGTTTGCCTGCTTTATCGTCTTCATCATTGTAGTCATGCTGACCACGCCCTTCTCCTCGACGCCTCCGGGTTCACCGGAAGCCATGGCTGCCTTGCTGAAAATCGGGTAGATTACTTCTGTAGAAGGAGATGCTTATGACACATAACGAAATCATCGGAATCATCGATATCGGCTCCAATTCCATTCGTCTGGTTATTTATGAACTCGATCAGGATGGGGCCTATCGCATCATTCATGAAGACAAATATGCCGCTCGTCTAAGCAATGTGGTTGAACCAGACGGAACCATCCTGCGACCTTCACTGGACAAGGCCATCACCATTTTGCAACAATTCAGGGCTACTTGCGAAGCTTATCAAACCAAACTAATTCGTGCTGCAGCTACAGCTGCCATTCGGAATGCAGGCAATGCCTCAGAAATTATAGGTTGGCTGGAAGCCGAGACTCGACTTACCATCGAATGTGTATCTGGCGACCAGGAAGCCTATTACGGTTTCCTTGGCGTCACTCAATCCATTGATCTGGCGGATGGTTACGTCGTGGATATTGGCGGCGGCAGTACCGAAATCACTGTATTCCGTGATCGAAAAAGACTACACAGCATCTCTCTGCCTATTGGCGCGGTTAACTCACACGCCCGTTATGGCGGGGAAGATCAGTGGACTGAAACGAGTGTGACTGCACTTTGTAATGAAGTTATACAAGCATTAAGTGATCAGGATTGGATCGGACAGCACCCCGGACTCCCTCTCATAGGGCTTGGTGGTACCATGCGAACACTGGCCAAAATCGAACAGAAGAGAACGCAGTATTCATTACCGGTTACGCATCATTACGAAATTGGTGCAGAAGAGATGGAAAATATCGCTCGTTCTTTGCCACATCTAACCTCCGCACAACGCAAGAAAGTACCCGGACTTGCCAAGGATCGTGCGGACATTATTGTTCCAGGTGTACTTATATTGCGGACAGTCTTCCGAATGATCCAGGGGGACCGTTATGTCGTGAGTGGAGCGGGATTACGCGATGGTTTGCTAAGGGATCTCCTGGCCGAAGGCAAGCCGGTCGTGCCAGATGCGCTGCGGGACAGCATTCGCAACTTCATTCATTTTGGTCCACCCATTCCGCAGAAACGTCTGAATCGGATCCACCATGATGCACTTACCCTTTATACTGCTCTGCAAGGTAGTGCACCTGATCCAGCAGATGCCCGTATTCTGTACACGGTCTCCATGCTGCACATGGCTGGCAAACAGATTAACTACTTCCGGTATCCGCAGCACTCGGCTTATTGGATCATGAATGCAAGCATCTATGGACTATCTCATCGGGAGACGATCCTGAGCGCCATTGCAGCCGATTATCATCCAAAAAAAAGAACGCCCCAGCTGCTGCATAAGCACAGGGACATTCTAAAGGATTCGGATGAAAGGCACGCCCATCGTTTGGGCTCTCTGCTGCGCGTAACTGAAGCGATTAATCGATCTGAGAGGATTACTTCCATCAAGGCAGCAAAAGAAAACGACTCGCTGCAGATGCAATTCATCTGTTCAGCCGAGCCGTTACTGGAAGTGAGCGGCCTTGAAGAGGCCGTCAAAGATTTGCAGGAAGCTTGGGGAGTTACGTTATCGCACTCCATTCAGCAGGCTTCCAGGGAATAATGCCCATCGCCTCCGTCTGACTTCTCAGCGGGGGCTTTTCATTTTGTACAAATACATAATTGCCGCCAGGCATAAGCTCCCTTGCTTTCACATTATCCATAAGCGACAGATTCAATATGTCGACCAGCATCTTCTTCAGCTCCGGATCAAATACGGGACACATCAGTTCAATTCTCCGCTTCAAATTACGGGTCATCCAGTCTGCGCTGGATAGATACACGTCCGGGTTCCCGTTATTTTCAAAATAAAACAGTCTGGAGTGTTCCAGGAATCGATCCACGATGCTGATTACACGAATATTCTCACTAAGTCCCTCCACCCCTGGACGCAAACAGCATACCCCACGTACGATCAGATCGATCTGTACTCCGGCTTGAGATGCCAGATACAATTCATCAATCATATCCTGATGGGACAAGGAATTGATTTTGGCAATAATTCTGGACGGTCTGCCCTTCAGCGCATGCTCTGTTTCCCGACGAATGAGCGCGAACAGTTCGTCCTTCATGCCGTCTGGGGCGACGCGAAATGCCTGCAGCGCTTTGGGTCCTGAATATCCGGTAATTTCGTTAAACAGTTCCGACGCATCTTCACCAATGATGGGGTTGGAAGTGAACAGTCCCACGTCGGTATACACTTTGGCTGTACTTTCATTATAGTTACCTGTTCCAACATGTACGTACCTTCTCAAACCGCTCTGTTCCCTGCGTACAACAAGAATAATTTTGGCATGGGTCTTTAATCCGACCAATCCATATACAACATGACACCCTGCCTTTTCCAGCGTGCGTGCCCATGCAATATTCCGCTCTTCATCAAATCTGGCCTTCAACTCAACAACAACCGTTACCTGTTTGCCACTCTCGGCTGCATGAGCCAGTGCGGGAATGAGACGGGAATCTCCGTTCACCCGATATAACGTCATTTTGATCGCCATCACGCGTGGGTCTTCCGAAGCTTCCACAATAAAGTCTGTTACCGGTTCGAATGATTCGTATGGATGATGAACGAGCACATCCCGTTTGCGCAGCAATTCAAAGTGACTCTCCCGCGGAAGGAATTCCAAGGGATACACTGGCTGCACCGGACTGTATTTCAGATGAGTAAACCCTTCCAGACTATCCACAAACCCGGCCAAAAAACTCAAATCCAGCGGTCCATCGATCTCATACACAGGGTCCTGAATTTCGAACTCTTCCTGCAACTCCAGCAATGCATCCGGGCGAAAATCCTTGCAGATTTCCAATCGCACCGGTGCTCCCCGGCGTCTGCGCCGCAGCTCCTTCTCAATCGCTTCAAGTAAATCCTCAGCCTCTTCTTCATTAATGGAAAGATCCGCATTGCGGGTTACCCTGAACTCTTGCACAGCCAGCGGAACATATCCGCTGAATAAGGTATGAATATGATGTTTGATCAGATCCTCAATCAGAATGAATGTTTTCTTTTTACTATTCGCCCGAAGAGGCACCTGAACTACGCGTGGCAGATTGGAAGGTACCTGAACAATAGCCAGAAATGGCTCACCGTCCTGCTCTTCTTCCTTCTGCAGCATCACAGACAGATATACAGACTTATTGTGTACCAGAGGGAATGGACGACTCTGATCAATCGCCATTGGTGTCAGCACGGGGAAAATAATGTCATGAAAGTATTGATCCATTGCGCGCTGCTGAGTCATATTCAGATCTGTATATTCCTGAAAATGCACGCCCTTCTTGGCGAGCAGACGAATGAGTTCCCGATACGTTTTATATTGCTCGGCGACCATCGTCCCCGTTCGCTTAATCAATCTCCGATACAAGCCGGAGGGTGTGTACCCCGTAAAATCCTTTTGCGTAAATCCCGCCTTAATCTTTTCTTTTGTCTCCGCTAGCCTGACACTTACGAACTCATCCAGATTACTGGCGACAATGCCAAGAAACTTCATGCGTTCCAGCAGAGGTGTGGTTGGATCCTGCGCCTCCTGGAGCACACGTCGATTGAACTCTACCCAACTTAAGTCACGGTTAACGTAATTGCCTGTTTTAATATCTCTATGCATGTATGGCCTCCGAATGTATTGCATCTCTATCCTTGCTTACATGATATAATTGTACTATTCGTGATTGGATACAAGCGTCATCGCAGTGTAAATGCAGTGTAAAATTTATGTAAATGATAACTCATGGCGATAACTTTTTCCATCCCTTTACAAAGAGAAAGAGACAGAGTAAAGTGATGTACAGTGTAAATTGTCCGGCTGCTGTTCACATTCCAAAATTGCATTTGTTAAAGGAGTATATAATGAAATCGAACAAACCTAGAACTTTACAAAAAAATATTGAGTTTTTCACGGCTGCGCTATCCCAATGTACGGTAACTGCATGGCAGGAAGATCCGGCTGGCGTATACTGTGAAGTCGGCCGTGGCATCGTGGAGCAGATCAGCGAAGATAGCGTAAGAATTCGCAACGATAACGGTACGAAGAGTCATTATGATCGGGATATTACGATGTTCCAAACCGAGAAATAATTTTTGCATTAATACGAAAAAAAGACTAGCTTTTCGAAAATGGGTGGTGTATACTCTTGGCACAAGGAAAGGAGGTGCGTCAACATTTCTAATGACATGTTGAACGTGTCCCTTACCCGATCCACTAGCTCAAATTAACTGATGCTGATGGAGGCGCGGGATACGGATCAAGGTTTCAAAAAGCGCCACGGGTAGAAAAGCCGTCTTCGGACGGCTTTTTGTTTTGTCTTTTACCGGAAGAATGATTGAAAAAACAACCAGAATATTGGAAATGGACCCTATAGTTGAGTAAACGATGGCCGCTATAATTAGGTTGCAATTCAACCTATATTTGAGGAGGCCTATTGTAATGCCCAAAAATGTAAGGGGTTTCAAAATATCCATCGCTCTGGTCTTTGTTTTATTGTTCACCTCCATTATCCTGCCCTCAGGCCAGCATGCCGATGCCGCACCGAGCTTCGCTAAAGGAGCCGACATCAGTTGGGTTCCGGGAATGGAAGCGCAAGGCTACAAATGGAAAGACAAGAACGGCGTACAGCGTGATATTATTGATATTTTGAAAAATGATTACCAGATTAACTCCGTTCGTATTCGTGTTTTTGTTAATCCTTCGAATGATTATGGGAACGGTTACATGAACAAGGACCGTGCAGCGGCTCTGGCCCTGCGTGCCAAAAATGCAGGCATGAGTGTCATGCTGACACTTCACTACAGCGATTCCTGGGCTGATCCAGGTCAACAAACGAAACCTGCGGCCTGGAAAAACTACACATTCCAACAGTTAATGGATGCTGTATGGAACCATACGCGTGAAGTCATGACGGCTATGCAGAGCAAAGGCGTAACTCCAGACTGGGTTCAAATCGGTAACGAAACAAGCAATGGCATGTTATGGGAAGATGGAAAGGCATCCACCAACATGAAAAATTATGCGTGGCTGGTGAACACGGGTCATAATGCCGTGAAATCCATCAGCACCAACACCAAAACCATCGTTCACCTGGCAGGTGGGGATGACAATGCCCTTTATGTATGGAATATCGGTGGTCTGATCAATAACGGCGCCAACTTTGACATGATTGCCATGTCCCTTTATCCTTCCGCTTCGGGTTGGAACACAGCTGTGACCAATGCTGTAAACAATGCCAAGGACCTGATCAACAGATACGGCAAAGAGATTATCGTATCGGAAATCGGGATGGATAATACCCAACCGGCAGCTGGTAAAAGTTTTGTCGCAGCAATGAAAACGCAATTCCGCAACCTGCCGAGCAGCAAAGGTAAAGGCGTGTTCTATTGGGAGCCTGAAGCAACGCCGGGCTACAACGGCGGTTACAGCAAAGGTGCATGGCAATCTAACGGCTTGCCGACCGTTATGTTGGAAGGGTTTATCGACTAACACGGAAATAAGTGACTGATGAGCAGCAGGTGGCGTTACGGGTACGGATCTTTCTTTCGAGCGCTGTTGTATCCAAATTTTCTTGAATCAACTTTTCATTAGTTGAAATTTGGATACAAAGGCGCACGCTTCGCTTCTACAGAATCGATTCCGTGCCCTCCACTGCGTCGCTGCTCCTTGAGACACTTCTAAAATGTGGGAACGCTTGATGAATCTGAACGTAAATAGTCTTATCGCTCATATACTTATATAATTAAGATAAAAGATTCAGACAGCACATGTGCAACCTTATTTCAAAAGGTGGGGAATATATATGGGATTTTTAAAAGAACTGGGTCAGTTTGCTGGAGAAGTTACCGGAAAAGTACTCGGCGGCACCGTTAGAGTGGCTGGAGAACTTACAGGAAGTCCATTCATTAAAGAAATTGGTAATGGTGTAGAGAAAGCTACGATTAATACAGGGAAAACGGTAGGACAACTTGCCAGCGGTACATATGATATGGCGAGTGGTGTGATCAGAAAGGACAGTACAGCGTTAGATACGGGACTTACCGATATTGGAGGAGCTGTTTCCAATACAGCTAAAGGTGTAGTCATATCAGCTAAGTATGTGTATAAAGGTGGTAAAGATGTTGTCGTTGGCATGAAAGAAGAAGATATGGAGAGAGTAAAGCTCGGGGCAAAACATCTGGTTGCCGCTGCGGCAGTCACCACATTGGCTGTAGGGCTCGTTGAGGTTGTAGATGGTGTTGATAGTATGGATTCGGCAGCTGAATCCATAGATAACACGATTACACATGACGTTGCACCTCATTAGGTGGCGTAGGTTGTGTCCAGCATAACCCGGATTATAGAAAACAGCTCATAACACCATCACCATCACAAAACGGACACTAATCACTATAGGAATAGTGATTAGTGTCCGTTTATCTGCTGATATTATGTTAAATCAATTACTTCACTTCGCCAACAACCGTAAAGCGTTCGTTTATGTGCTTCGGATTTTCGATCTCATCCACCAAAGCAATGGCATAGTCCGCATAGCTGATGTAGCTGTTGCCTTCACTGTTCATCATAATCACGTCATGGCCGGCTTGATATTTGCCAGTACGCACGCCTTCCGGATTAAAGAATCCCGCTGGGCTTAGGAAAGTCCATTGAATACCGGAGGATGCTTGCAGATCCTGCAGGTTTTGCCCTTGGTTGGTCGCTGTTGCTTTGTAAGCATCAGGGAATCCTGGGGAGTCCACAATGCGCAAGGTTTTGGTTTCATCCGTGAACAGACTGCCCGCTCCACCCACAACGATCAGACGTGTATTAGGGGCGTCCTTCAGGACATTGATCAAGGCCTGTCCCACTTCAACATGCAGGTTTTCTTTACCTGCCGGTGCACCGAACGCATTGACGATTACGTCGAATGATTTGACATCTTCGCCTGTAAGATCGAATACATCTTTCTCGAGCACATTCAGGCTCTTATCCTCCACCTTGGATGCATTTCGAACAATGGCTGTAACCTCATGTCCTCTGTCCGCAGCTTCTTTCAAGATCAACTGTCCCGCTTTGCCTGTTGCACCAATAATTCCAATTTTCATCATAATCTCTCCTTTGATTTGTAAATTCAAACTTTATGTTGTAACTATAATTGTTACAATTATTCTTGTCAACTACCACTCAAAACCCCTGTCATCCCAAAAGATGAACAGGGGTCCAAGGCATGACCTAAAGTCTGTGACTATATTACACTATCACGCGCTCTTTCGATGTATTGCCTGTAAAGTAACTTGCCTATTGAAAGCCGAGAGTAAATCCTCTCTCTTCCCCATCTCCAAAGCAGTCTGCGCCCCTGGAGGGGCACCTGGTGAAATGGTTCCCGCACTGTACGTGCTAACCCCCAGCGGAAACTGATAGTTTCTCCCGCCGTTGTTGTCCCACATACCGCTGCCGTTGTTAAATACCGCCTCCAGACCGGTTGCCATGCCTACATCAATGGTGATCTTGTTGTAACCCGGCATTTCTGCTGCTGGCATCACCACGCCAGGTGGTGTCGTCCACGTTCCGCCCGTCGGACGGTAATGAATATTCGGACTTGTGTATCCCTGTTTGTAATAGATGGTCACACTGTTGCTGTCCGGGGCAGCGTCCGTCGTTACCGCAAGTTCGGTACTGGCGGCAGATTTGTTGTTCGCTGCATCATAGGATTTGATCGTATAGCTGTAAGTGGTTGAAGGCTTCAGGCCGCTGTCTGTGTAACCAGGCGTTGTACTTGTACCCACCTTCGTTCCGTCACGGAAAATTTCATATCCGGCCACACCAACATCATCGCTTGAAGCTTCCCATGTCAGCGTGACACGGTCCGCCGCTTTGGATGTTTCCGCTAATCCGGATGGCACGCTTGGTGCTGTTACATCCACTACCGGCGCACCTTCGGTGATTTTCCCTGCGCTGTAAGTACTGACGCCCAGAGGAAACTGATAATTTTTCCCTCCGTTGTTATCCCATGTGCCACTGCCGTTATTGAACACCGCCTCCAAACCGGTAGCCGCACCTACATCAATCGTCATTTTGTTGTAACCCGGCATTTCTGCCGCTGGCATCACTACCCCAGGAGGCGTCGTCCACGTTCCGCCTGTCGGGCGGTAATGAATACTTGGATTCGTGTATCCCTGCTTGTAATAAATCGTAACGACATTGCCCTCTTCCGTCTCCGCCGTCACGGGTGCACTGGCTGGAGACATGTTGCCCGCAGCATCCACCGCCTTCACCGTATAGGTGTAGCTGGTGGCAGGAGTGAGAGATTCATTCGTGAACGATAGCTTCACACTTTCTCCTACCTTGCTGCCATTCCGGTAAATGTCATACCGTGCCACGCCGTAATTGTCGCTGCTGGCTGTCCATTCAAGTGTCACGGACGAAGCAGTCATCCCCTTGACTTTCACATTCGCAGGTGCCGTTGGTGGTTGTGTATCTGCCCCCAGCGTCGTCACCTTCAAAGGAGCGCTCGCGGCTGAACTATTATTCGCCTTGTCCTTCGCCTTGATCGTATACTCATATTCGGTTTCAGGTTGGAGCCCGGTGTCCGTATAACTTGCTGTCTTGGAACTCCCCACCTGGGTACCATCGCGGTAAATGTCATAACCCTCCACGCCGACATCATCGGTGGGTTCGGTCCATTCCAGTGTAACACTGCGGTCCGTGACCCCCACTGTCTTCACATCCGTTGGTGCTTCTGGTGGTGTTCGGTCTACGATCAGGAACGGATGTGTACCTTTAATGGAGCCATTGGCATCCTCCACTATTTTTCCAGATGAATCTTTGGTGTACTTTCCTGTACCTACATAGACAGTCTGAATGTCAGTCCGGGTAACATTGCCATTGGCATCAACCGCTTCAATATAATAATCGACCATTTGATCCTGGAATTCGTCAAAATACGTATAATACAGGTCACCGATCTCCTGAGCAGGTACCCGTTTGAACATATCCGTACTGCTTGGCTGCCAGGCGACACCGTTGATATCCGCTTTCAAGTCGCGTTTATTCATCGGGTATTCCTTCCATGTGCTGACCTTGGCTGGGTCAATATTAGCTACTCCCTTCGCCTTGAGATCTGCAGGATCATACACACGGAACGTATTGTCTTTGGCGTCGGCCAGCTTGTCGCGATGCGTACGCACCTTCACTTTGATATCACTGATTCCGTTTGCATCATAGGCATAGGTGTAAATGCCAAAGGTATTGTCAAAATAATGGAGCGTCCAGCCTTCTGCCTTGCTGACATTGGCACTGCCGGGATTATACGGATAACGCTGAGGCCACCACACCGATGGGCCCGTACGATCCTTTGCCAGTTGGGTGTTTACATAGGGCTTGGAAAAGAATAATGACTGGTTGAACGACAAGGTCGGCTTCACACCATCATCTACGTTCTCATCGTAATAGCCGAAGCCGGAATCCAGCGCCGGCAGAAGGAAATACCAGCTTAACTCGGCCGGATTGGCGCCACCTTTGTAGTCGTTGGACGGATCCCCTTTGACCGGATAAGCCATCATCCATGGATTAAGCTGGTTGCCTTCATACGTAATCTCACGATCAAGCGCCGTTGTCGGCTTCCAGTAATTCGGATGACTGTCCAGCCAGATCTGCTCAGCTGTCTTAGCATAATTGAGTGCAGCCTGCTCCAGAGCGAAATTGCGCTCCAGATAATGATAGCCATACTCGAACGATACCGTCATGCCTTCCTGGACACCATCCAGATTTTTTTTCGGTTCCAGATTGAGACCTGTGGCTTTGTTAAAAGCATCGAATTGTCCTTTCCATATGCCAAAAGGCAGACGCCAATGATACCACGTCGGATCGGACGACGAGTCGCGTGTATCGATCCACGATCCGTCTTGCACGTGCACAACGTCATCAGTTTTCGGGGTATTCGTACGCAAATATTCGTTGATGCTTTCCCCTTTTACTCCCTGTTGGGAATAAGTCACATTACCCGCATTACGCCACGTATCCTCCGAACCAGCTCGACCCGAGGAGTTATCTCCGTCATGTGCGATGACAAAAAACTGCTTCTGATCCACCATGCCTTCGAACGGCTTGAGTGCATCAGCTTTGACCGAGCCCTGATAACCTTCCTCCCATGATTCAGCCTGAGCGACAGGAATGCCAACGACACGTTTCTCTGTACCCGTGTCAGGATTGACGTATCGAACCCAATGCGGTGTGGAGGCAAAAGGATATTTGTTGTATACCACCTGCTTCTCGTTAAACATCGGAGAAGATACCCACGAGCCCACATTGCTGGTATTCTGTAAGTCCGCGCGGTTTGGCGGCGACACCATCGTATCCTTTCCGGGGTCATTCAACAGGGGATAATCTTGCAATGTACGTGAGAAATGATTGTTTCCAATGACTGACCATTCAATGCCCAGCTTGTCGAGTACCGGAATTATTCGTTCCGAGAACCCGAGCTCGGTGGGGAAAAATCCTTTGGAGGATTTAAACGAATCGCCCAGGAAAAAAGGCTGAGCCATCACCGCATTCTGATAGATAAGATCCTTGAGTAAATATTCGTTTCCAGCCAGGGGCCCCATGGAATGATGACCTGAGAAATGAATGAGATCCATCGTTCGTTCACCATTGACGGTTTTGAGATTATTGTAGGCGTTCTTCCAAGGAGCGCCCCAATTTTTGTTATTGTAACCGTTTACATTATTGGTATACATAAAGCTGTCTACGTTGTTAAGCAGTGAGCCTGACATCGTCACCTGCATACCAGCAGCAGGATGGTTGTTCTTCAAATCGCCAGCCACCTGCCACGGCCAAGACAAATAAGCTCCGGTTTTGGCGTGATGCGTATAGTATGATACGAGATCGTCATGCGGCATTGGTGCCCCGCTGGGCAGATAATAAGGATATCCGGCAGGAGGGCTATTTTTCAAATTAATAACCTGACCATCGTATGTGTACCGGATTGGAGTTCCGACTGAAGCTGAAGCATATTGGGAAGTGTCATAGTAAGCCCAAAAATTCGGCATATGATTATGATACACATGAGAAGCGGAAATTTCTGCAAAAGCAGCAGTGGTCTGCAATGAAAAAATGAGCGGCAACGATAAAAGAAATGCGCCGATCCGTCGTGCTATTTTCATATCCTACCTCCCTCGATATGAAGCCGTCTATTCAGACATTTAGTTCACGGAGTGACGGCTTGATTATTGTTCAATCCTGTTCCCGAACGTTTTCCTGTCCTGCCTCCTCTCTGACATCATCGCCTATTCTTGTGTTTACCATCGTCCATATTCGTGCTTTTTGCAGTGCGCAAACGTTTGCACAAAAACAATATAACTTCGAATGTAACAAAATGTCAATACAAAAATTGGAAATGGTATCCATGTAATAAAAAAAGACCCCCATAACGAGATTAGTACAAGACTAATCCGCTATAGAGGTCGTAATCTACACTATTAACAATCCTTATCCGGTACGCCCGCCTCTTCCTTCGTACGGAAGGATGATCCGCAGCCGCATGTTGCCACTGCGTTAGGGTTGTGGATGGTAAAGCCGCCGGACATGCCGGATTCTTCAAAATCAATTTCGAGGCCATTCAGATATTTCAGGTTTTCTTTCTCCACAACTACCTTCATATCCTGAATATCCATATAGAGGTCCTCATCGGACTCTTTATCGTCAAAGCCCATGGCGTACGAAAAGCCGGTACAACCGCCCGGTGCTACGCCAAGACGCAAGAACATACCAGGTGTCTCTTGCTGTGCCAGCATTTCTTTCAATCTGTCTGCAGCTGTTTCGCTGATGCTAATCATGCCAGGTCACTCTCCTTTTTCATATAAAATCATGTTCAAAAAGGGCGCTTTTCAGTACCAAGAAGATGGGATTGGCTGAATCCCATATTCGACGCTGAGATGCCGCTAGGCATCCTTCGTAATCAAAAGCGTACTTTTTGAACAACCTTTCGTTAACTCTTCTTTAAATTATACTCCACCCCGTCAAGGGGCTCAAGTCATCTTTGCCTGTTTCCGCGTTCCCCCTGAACTCCTTTTTCTTCCCAGTGTATTGAACCCCCGGGACACGAGGTTTATAATGGGTAGGTGATCGCTTTGAAATGTCGATATTTTGTCATGACTTATTTCAGGTGATGGTTAGAGTTGTAATTTTTTTCACATTTCGAGACTGCTCGCAGTCCCCAATGCATATAGAGTCACAAGACTCATTTTAATGAAAAAATTAGTTTTATGTACGCAGCACAAGCTGCACCGGGTAATGAAGAGTTAGTTCAATGAGAGGCGGCTGATGTCCGCATCTTTTCTATGTAGTTCTGTAAGCAAGTCCTACACACCAACTCAAATCCGGTAAAGAACAGGAGGATACAACATGTCTACATTGGTAACACCGTTCACAGACAAAAGAATGGCTGAAATCATTGAGAAAGTACAGAACGGCGTAAGGCTGACCGTAGAAGACGGCGTTTATCTGTATGAATCGGATGATCTGCTGACTTTGGGCCAACTGGCCAATGAGGCCAACCTGCGTAAGAATGGCAAGAAAGTTTATTTTATTGAAAACATGAGCCTTTATTTTACCAACGTATGCGAAGCCCACTGTGCATTCTGTAACTTCCGTAAAGATCAGGGCGAAGATGGCTCTTACACACTGTCCGGTCAGGAAATGATTGATTACGTAGAACAGCATATTCACCCAGGTGTACGCGAGTTCCATATTGTAGGCGGACATAACAACCATGTTCCTTTTCAATATTATGTCGATTCCTTGCGTGCTTTAAACGAGAAATATCCGGACGTTACATTGAAAGCCTACACGGCTGCCGAGATTGATTTCTTCACCCGCATCAGTGGACTCAGCATCAAGGAAGTATTACAAGAACTGCAAAAAGCAGGTTTGAAATCACTGACTGGTGGCGGCGCTGAGATTCTGTCCGATGAATACCGCAAAAAAATGCGTGTAAACAAAGCGAACGTTGACCGTTATCTGGAAGTGCACCGTACTGCTCATAATCTGGGCATGCGTACCCATACCACGATGCTTTATGGATCCATTGAGTCCTATGAAGATCGTGTGAACCATATGGTACAGATTCGTGAATTACAAGATGAAACCAACGGATTTATGGTCTTTATCCCGCTTTCCATGCAGCCGAAAAGCAAAAACGCGAGCATCATGCGTCGTAACTCCGCATACGAGGATCTCAAAACGATTGCGATCAGCCGTCTGATGCTGGATAACATCGATCATATCAAAGCATACTTCATTAACATCGGTCCACAGCTGACTCAAGTCGCCCTTGGATTCGGTGCTTCGGATGCACACGGCACGATCGTTCGTGAACGGATTAGTCATGCAGCAGGCGCACTAACACCTGAAGGTCTCACGCGTAAAGAGCTTATATGGTTAATTAAGGGTGCAGGCCGCATTCCGGTTGAACGTGATACGTTCTACAATGAAATTCAAGTGTACGAATAGCATGTAGCATGAGCATCATTTCCATAAGATAAGCGACTTTCATTCTACCCGGGAGCGTTTTGGCATGGAGTGGTGCAGATTGCTGAAGCATATCTGTAATTTTAAATGCACATTTTCAATCATTTCAAATAAAAACAAAAGTGGAGCAGCTATGTTATTGCATAGCTGCTCCACAGGTTACAGCCCCGTTCACACGGGACTGATGCAGAAAGGAAGCCGAGTCATGAAAAATTTCGTCATTCTCGGAGGCGGCTACGGTGGCCTCACGATTATCAAGGAACTTCTGGAAGGTAAGATCCCGTCAGATACACAAATCGTGTTAGTGGACCGCAGTCCCTTCCAAGGATTGAAAACCGAATATTACGCACTCGCAGCAGGGACCGTATCCGATTATGACCTGCGTATCCAATTCCCGGTCAGCGACAAAGTCACTTATCGTTACGGAGAAGTAACTTCGATTGACCTGGAACAGCGTCAGATTGAATTTGAAGGCCAAGACCCATTAGAGTATGACAAGCTTGTTATTGGTCTTGGATGTACAGACCGGTTCCACAATACGCCGGGAGCCGAGGAATATAGCTGTACAATTCAAAGCTTCAGCAAAACACGGGAAACCTACCTTCGTCTAAACGAAGTTAAAGCTTATGGTAATGTGCATATCGTCGGCGGTGGATTGAGCGGCGTCGAGATGGCTGCCGAACTTCGTGAGAGCAGACCGGACCTGAACATCAGTATACTGGACCGTGGTGAACGTGTATTATCCGCTTTTCCGCAGCGCTTGTCTGCTTATGTTCATGAATGGTTCGGCGAACATCAGGTCGAGACACGCGGACATATTGCCATTTCCCGACTTGAACCCAATGCCATTTTCAACCGGGATGAAGAAATTCTGACGGATGCGGTAGTCTGGACTGCCGGAATTCAGCCCGTAAAAGTTGTACAGGATCTCGATGTGACCAAGGATCCACAAGGTCGTGTCGTACTGAATGAATATTATCAAATTCCGCAATATACCGATGTCTATGTAGTAGGTGACTGCGCCAGCGTGCCTTATGCACCAAGCGGTCAGGCTGCCGAAGTACAGGGTGAACAAATCGCCCATATTCAGCATGCCCTCTGGAAAGGCGAAAAGCCCAATCCGCAGCCACTCAAGCTTCGTGGCACACTCGGTGCACTCGGCAAGAAGGCTGGATTTGGGCTGATGGGCAAAACGTCCATGATGGGACGTGTGCCACGTATTTTAAAAAGCGGCGTGCTCTGGATGTCCAAGCGTCATCTCGGTTAATCGAGATCCAACTCATCCCAGGCATCGGCTTCGGCAATTTTGGCCAAGATGGCGTTATATAAATCCTCCACTTTGTCGGTGATGACTAACTCGCCATTCACCAGTGCAAATGGAGTCATGTAACATTGGCCGCAATTGCTGAGGCAGCCGTATTCTATCACATCATAGTCTGGATTTTCTTCCAGTTGATCCATGACTTCATCTGTGCCAAAATGCATATTATTGGCACAAAATTCAATAATCGGTCTCATGTAGGTTCACCTGCTTTGTTTGACCATTTTAATTTAGGGCCAAATGTAATATAATATAGTGAGGAAAGGAGTTGAAAAAAAATGAGCGAAAACGCACAAAGCACCATGTATGATGAGGTATCTGACGTGCTTGACAAACTTCGTCCGTTCCTGCAACGCGATGGCGGTGACGTGGAACTGGTCGACGTAGAGGATGGCATCGTTAAGCTGAAACTGGTCGGTGCCTGCGGCAGCTGCCCAAGCTCCACCATTACCTTAAAAGCCGGGATTGAACGTGCCCTTCTTGAAGAAGTTGACGGTGTCGAAGAAGTCGTACAAGTATTCTAATCAATCCTTCACGAAATAAACCTCAAGAGCCTTTCGCTTGCATGAAGCGGAGGGCTCTTTTTTTGTGCTATGCATCCTCACGCTGTATGTTAGGACGAATCGGATCAAGTCCTCCAGATACATCCATAATGTTACCTGTTATAAAATCGGAATGATCCAGACACAGATAAGTGATCACCCGCGCAATATCTTCACCGCTCCCAGGACGTCCTCTCGGCGTTTCCTCGTCAGTTATACCTGCCATCTCATCAATCGTTTTCTCTTTGTTGGCACCGCGAATATCACCTGGACATACCATATTCACCGTAATGCCGTAGGGAGCTTCCTCCACAGCAAGTGTCTTTGTAAATGAAACCAGACCTACTTTCGCAGCAGCATAAACCGCCCGATGAGGCCATGACCTCGCTTCTCCCGCATGACTGAAGCCAAAATGGATAATTCGCCCCCACTGCTTGCGCCGCATCTCCGGCAATACACG
The DNA here is from genome assembly GCF_045040695.1 of Paenibacillus sp. FSL K6-0108. NCBI lineage: Bacteria > Bacillati > Bacillota > Bacilli > Caryophanales > Paenibacillaceae > Paenibacillus > Paenibacillus sp. FSL K6-0108. The sequence continues at coordinate 6,299,347 of NZ_CP150288.1, forward strand.
CTGATCCAGCAGCATCGGTCCAAGCAGGTTTCCTTGCACAAGCATCTGAACCTCATCTTCGGAATACTCGGCAAACAGTCGACGTTCACGGACAAACGGACCGGCGTTGTTCACCAGAATATCAATGCTGCCCAATTTCTCTTCGACCTGTGCGACGAGCAAGGTGATCTCTTCTGTCTTGGAAATATCGGCCTGAACGGCAATACAACGCACACCCTTGGCGATAATCTGAGCCTGTAACGACTCAGCTTCCGTACGGCTATGTACGTAATTCAGAGCAATATGACAACCCTGATCCGCCAGACTGAGGGCCGTCATTTTACCAAGACCTTTGGCACTTCCCGTTATGAGGGCAATCTTTCCCTTCACGTTCATCCCCCTCTTCAAAGAGCAGTCACTCATCCAGTATAAAAGATTTATCATCCCCCCACAACTCGCGTTTCCCACCAATCTGTACCATTTGCAAAAAAGTGTAAATTAAGGACTAAATACTTAGCTTTCAAACATCTGAAATAAAATGGATTAGGTCTTTTGGAGGAAAATACACCCTTTATCACCAGAATTCCCTTGTCTGGTCTGGATGCCTATGTTAATGTCGATAAGTCCTTATTTTCTTATGAATATAACGACACAATACATATGTTCATGTAAATGGCAACATTTCATGACACCTTCGAAAGGAATTTAGCGTAAATGAAAAGATGGTTAGCCTCTCTACTCGCAATTTTGCTTATCGCCTCATTTCAAGCTCCATTCTCGACCACAGCATCTGCAGAAAGTGAAAGCAATAGCTCCACCGAGGATTATGAATGGATTGATGGGCCTTCAAACGTAGTACTTGATAACAAAGCAACATTAAACGTAGCCGAAAACCTATCCTATCTCGATGCAGCTAACACCCAAAGGTTTTTGGAGGACACCGAATCCTTCCCCAATGGAACGGAAATTGGAAGTATCTATGGCGCCGGCGAAAACTCCAACTGGTATGTTATCTTTGAATATAATGATACCGGTCATGTCGATGACAGTGAGAAAGACGATCTGGACGCCGATGAACTGCTTGATAGCTACAAAAGAGGTACAGAAGAGCAAAATGAGAAAACGACACCCGAAAACCAGCTGTTTATCACGGGATGGGAAATTGATCCAGCCTATGACAGCAGCAAACATCAATTGATCTATTCTCTTGGTCTTGAGGATGCAGAGCGGGAAAAACTCGTCAATTACAATGTGAACGTACTCACCCGTGAAGGATACATCGGTGTTATCCTCGTTACGGATAGTGCCAATTTTGAAGAAAATCGCAAACAGTTTGAAAGCTCTGTGCTTAACCAGCTCAACGTGATCAAAGGAAATACCTATGAAGAGTTTGATGCATCCGTAGACAAAAAATCAGAACTCGGCCTGACCAGTCTGATTCTTGGTGGTGCTGGTGTAGCGGTAGCCAAGAAAGTTGGATTATTGCTTTTGCTGAAAAAAGGATGGTTTGTCATCGTTGCCGCCATTGTTGGTGCTTTTGGATGGATTCGACGCAAGCTGACTGGCCGTAAAAAGGATACTGATCTGGGAGATCAGAACCCGCTTTCTCCTGCCGAGGAAGCTTATCAACAGCATGCTGCTGGACAGGAGTCCACAGATTCTGAAAGCCATCAGACAGATGGACGTCCGGATACTGACCCGTATAAACGGTAAAATTCCACAAAGTAAAATGCATAAGATTCTTAAGGTACTCCTACATCGAAACAATCTATAACATGTTGCACAAAACAAAAAGCTCTGCCTTCTCTAAAAAGAGAAAGCAGAGCTTTTTTAGTGGCTTCATGAGCCGTTCAATTTCAGCTTTAATCAATTAGCTTAAAACGCAGGTTCTACAGCACCTTGATAACGATCTTTGATGAATGTTTTAACCTCTTCGGAATGCAGGGCTGCAGCCAGTTTTTGGATGGCATCTGCATCTTTGTTATCTTCACGGGATACGAGGATGTTTGCATAAGGGTTACCTTGCAGGTCCTCAATCAGCAGCGAATCCTTCTCTGGGTTCAGATTGGCTTCCAGCGCGTAGTTGGCGTTGATGAATACCAGGTCTGCTTCATCCAGCTGACGAGGCATCATGGCTGCATCCAGCTCGATGATATTCAGGTTTTTCGGATTAGCTGTGATATCTTGAATGTTGGAAGTGATATTTGTGTCATCTTTCAGCGTGATAAGACCTTCTTTTGCAAGCAGCAACAATGCACGACCGCCGTTGGATGGGTCATTAGGGATGGCTACTTTAGCGCCGTCTTTCAGCTCATCCAAAGATTTGATTTTTTTGGAATAGCCAGCAAATGGCTCAACATGCACAGGTGTTACAGCAACGAGGTGGAAACCACGTTCTTTGTTTTCTGTATCCAGGTAAGGCTGGTGTTGGAAAAAGTTCGCATCCAGTTGTTTGTCTTCAAGCTGTTGGTTTGGTTGAACATAATCATTAAAAGTCACGATTTGCAATCGGATGCCTTCTGCTTCGAGTTCAGGCTTGATGCTTTCCAAAATTTCCGCATGCGGTGTTGGTGATGCTCCCACTTTCAATTCCACGGTGCGAGGTGCGCCTCCAGCATTGTCAGCGCCGCTGTCGGAATCCTTGTTGTTTCCGCAAGCCGCTAGAACCGCAATCAGCATAATGCTAAGTAGAGCAAAAGACCATTTTTTCATGTGTAAAACCCCTTCTCCAATAAATTTTTTTTGCATTTTGCACCAAGTCGATACCGATTCAGGCAAATGCTATATATGTGTTATTTCCTGGTGAACCATTTAACTAAACGATCGCCAGCCATCTGAAGTACCTGCACCAGAATGATCATAAATACAACGGCAATAATCATAATCTCATTTTGATAACGATAATAACCATAATTGATTGCCAATGTTCCCAGACCTCCGCCACCAACCATTCCCGCCATCGCCGTATAGGAAACGAGGGTAACGATTGTAATGGTGATTCCAGCTAGCAGACCCGGCAATGCCTCCGGCAAAAGCACACGCCGTACAATCTGTGCGGTTGAAGCTCCCATCGCCTGTGCCGCTTCAATGACGCCACGATCCACTTCACGCAGTGTAGTTTCCACCAACCGGGCAAAGTATGGAGCTGCAGCAATGACGAGCGGAGGTATAACACCCAGCACCCCTGTAGCTGTGCCGACCAATGAACGCGTAAACGGAATGAGTGCAACAATCAGAATGATAAATGGCACTGATCGCAAAATGTTTACAATGAACGATAGTATCGTGTAGACCACTTGCGACTGGATTGATGCCGACCTTGCCGTCATGAACAGCAATACGCCTAGCGGCAAACCAATGATAATCGTGAACAGGCCTGATGCCCCCAGGATTTGCAGGGTTTCAATGGAAGCCTTACCGATCTCTTCCCAACGCACTGTTGAAAAATCCATTTAACGAAGCACCTCCACATCAAGTCCCTGATCCATTAACTCTTTAATGGTGAGATTAATCTCATCCGACTGCCCTTCAAACCGTACGGTCAGTTGTCCATAGGGAACTTGTTTGATGGTTGAAATGGTGCCTTGCAAAATGGCGAAATCCACGCCTGTCTTGCGAACCGTTCTGGACAAAATCGCCTCATAGGTTTTATTGCCCAGGAAGGATATTTTCACAAGCTTAGAAGAACCATTCGTCTGCAATTCTGCATTCGCCAAAGCAGTCTCTTCCAATGCAATCCCCACTTCATGGTCCCGCATCATAAAGTCACGCGTAATGGCATGCTGCGGCTTAAGAAATACTTCCGTCACCGGCCCTTGTTCCACGATGCCTCCCTGATGGATAACCGCCACCTGATCACAGATATTCTGGATCACGTGCATTTCATGGGTGATTAGAACAATGGTGAGATTGTACTTTTCATTGATATCCAGCAATAACTTCAGAATCGAATCGGTTGTCTGGGGATCAAGTGCAGATGTGGCTTCATCACACAGCAGAACGTTCGGATCACTCGCAAGTGCTCTCGCAATACCTACCCTTTGCTTCTGTCCGCCTGATAGTTGAGCCGGATATTTATTGCTGTGATCCTCCAATCCAACCAATGCGAGCATTTCCTTCACTTTGCGATCTATTGCAGCCTTGGGTGTATTAACGAGCTTCAAAGGAAAAGCGACATTGTCGTACACCGTAGCCGAGGATAACAAGTTAAAGTGCTGAAAGATCATGCCGATCTTGCGCCGTTGTTGTTGTAAATCGGTCTTATTGAGATCGGTTAGGTTGATTCCATCAACCCAAACTTCGCCTGCCGTGGGGCGTTCGAGCAAATTGATACAACGGATCAATGTACTCTTGCCTGCACCGGAATGACCGATCACTCCGAATATTTCACCCTTGCGGATATTCAAATTCAAATCCGACAAGGCCGTCGTACTTTTTGAACCTTTACCGTACGTTTTGGTTAAACCCTTTAATTCAATCAAAATTACTGCTCCTTCCCACTGCCTACATGTATCTTTACCCGAATGAAAGGAAAACTCCCCTTGTCGTATAAAAAAAAAAGCCCCTTTTGCAGAAACAAAAAGGGCTCTTCACGTGAAAGATTATACCTTCTCATCTGCCAAAATCGTGCCTTGCACCATTTTGTAGGAATTAGCACCTAACATCTATAAAGTATGACACAGCTGTCATGCAATTATAAATCGGTTGCCGGGCTTCATCGGGCCTGTCCCTCCGCCGCTCTCGATAAGAAATATTTAATTTATAAGTTCAGTTGTTATAATGTTAATGTCATAAATGTTAATTCCATCTATCTGTCGATCAGGAACTCAGTATAATCCAAGTATTCCGATTTGTCAAAGGGAAATATTACAATCCAATTACTTCGATGATTGGGTTATTCCCGGCTTGTGCCACTTCTCATTGATGTATCCATACGCTGCTTTTAACGTCTCACATACCATATCCACACCTTGGCGGAGTTCCAGAAGATGCTGATCCAGATCCTCCAGCTTCACTTTCCCTTGCAAAGTCTGGTGCAGCTGCCACAGATCATCCTGCATTTCCGAATTCATATAATGGATCTCCATGTTTCGGCGTTTACGCAATTTACTCATGGGCTCACGGTAGGAGTCCTTGATCTGTATCAGTTGGTTGGCAAGAGTATGATGCAGTTTATCATATCCGAACTGTCTTAAGACGGTAAAATAAGAATAATGCGTTTTAACATTGGTTGTGTTCAGCTCAAATATTTCATTCAACACTGTACCTAACTTATCCAGAATGGCAAAACATCGGATGAAGCCATCCTTATAGAAATACACATAACGTGCATACTCCGCTTTTTCTGGAATCGTCATATCATCCGTAAAGCCCGCTTTGACTTTCAGACGGAAATGGGAAGCAGCAAAACAGCTTTGCTCCAGTTCATCCAACGAGGAGATCAGTCCCTGGGTCCACACATACAATTTACGATAATCATGGGTAGGATCATGGTCCACATGCATCTGTCGCTGAAACAGCTCAAGCGTATCCGCCATCGCCTCCATTGCTTCCTTGAGAACCCCTTCGTTTTTACGCGGCTTTTCACCCAGCAACGTTCGCAGCATATATAACCTCCTCTTTCCACTCTGCTTACCTTAGGGTGCCCTGACACGCCTGACACCAAACAAAGTTCACCTGTCCAATGATGTACATCATCGGATGGTGAACTTCACGATTCATCCCCTGAACTACAATAATTCGGATATAGATTAGAACCGGTTAACGGGCCGATGCAGCTTGTACACCAGAAAGCTCATATACGTTAATACACCAAACAAAATGGCAATATCGAGCATGTGTGCCAGCGCCACAAACATATACACTTCAGGCCGGTTCATCGTAAGCATCAGTCCAAAACCAATAACCACTTGCAACAGAACCAGTACCACAGAAATGACGCCGAGTGCTCTTAATTCTGTGTTATCCGGATGTTTGCGATAAGCAAAATGGCCGAGGATCGCAATGACAATCACTAATGAAACAGCCGCTACCCGGTGAGCAAAAGCAACAGCTACACCTCCCGAGAGCTCGGGAATAATCTGCCCGTTACAGAGCGGGAAGCCGGAACAGCCTCCAGCCGAATCCGTATGGCTCACGAATGCTCCAGTATATACCACGAGGTACGTATAGATTGTAGAAAACCATACCAGATTTCGAAACCCTTTGCTGACACGCGGATATCGATTCAGTCGTTCCAATCCACCGTGACGAGCCTCCTGCCGAATACCAAGGGCCATCATCAAGGAGCTGGCAAAAGCGATCAAGGCAAAGCCGAAATGCAGTGCCATGACTGCGGAAGATTGAGAGAATACGACAGCAAAAGCCCCCATGATTCCCTGGACAATCACAAAGATCAGCGTTAATAATGAAAACAATTGCAGGTCACGGCGTGATTTGCCAAACCGTAAAAAGGCTACAAAAGAGGCAATGGACAACAGTCCTGCCAGTGCGCTTACAGCGCGATGGGAAAATTCAATAAGTGAGGCAACGGTGTGTGCAGGCACAAGTTTTCCGTTACATAAAGGCCATTCCGCACCGCAGCCGAGACCCGATTCCGTTCGGGTTACAACGCCTCCGCCAAATGTGGCCAGAAACATGACAAGACAGGTTAATAAGGTTAACCATTTAAACAAGGTTAAGTGCTTCAATTTTTTTCTCACCCGCTGTTGGTTTAAGATGGCGAAGAACGACATTCTCCGCTTGATTCGATACTTTGACACTTATTTCACAACTAGATTCATTATACCGGATAAATGTGTCATTGACGCCCGCGCTTTGTGACAAAATGTTAACGTCTGTCGAAAAGTCGACCTTCAGTTTAAGAAGGATTAAATACCTCATTAGCTTCCCCAAAAAATGCTAAAAATACAAACGCCACTTCCCTATTTCAAGAGAAATGGCGTTCCTTTAATTATAACCTTTTACATATTGAACCTGTCATGCTTTATTTATTAATCGTGTTATACACCTCAACTGCACGCTGCAGGAATTGCTCAATCTCTTCTCTCGACTTGCGCAGTTTGTTCACATAACGAACCAGTTCCCGGCCATCTGTGTAAGCTACAAAGCTGGGGATGCCGAGAATATTTTGTTCTTCGCTCACTGTACCCACCTGATCTACGTCAACCTCAATCAACTTCAGCTCACGAGCGAACTTCTCTTCAACTTCAGGCATAAACGGATCGATGTACTTGCAATCACCACACCAATCTGCCTTAAATACAGCTACGGTCAAACGCGGAGATTGGAGGGCCACATCAAATTCCGGTTTCGATGTAATCTTTTCCATTACAACATCTTCCTTTCTATACCTTGTCTTATTCTCTAAGTGAAGCAAATTGCAGAGTGGAAGTCAAATATTCAGCGCATACTGATATCAACAGCTTCTTGATTCAACCCGTAATCAGAATATCAGGAAAGGATGTCATGTCATGACTCCCGTTAAAACGGATTCCTCCGAGTCTGCCCATCACGGGTCGATATTGCAGATGGTCCGATCGATCCCAGGCGCCGCCCGGGAAGTGTGGAGGGGTAAACAGGCAGCTTGGCAGGCCTCTGCACAGCTTCGTCATCCTTTGCGTGATATGGCTTGGGACTCTGACATGGCTGCTGCCTTACAAGCTGAGGTGGAGCGGCTATTGCCTGGAAACGAGAATGCTTTTGCCCGAAATACGCTCAGTGCACTGGTCTGTGAAGAGGACTGTATCATTCTGGAAGAAATCAAGACATTAACGCAGGAAAACAACCGGAGTAACATCACTCGCACAGCAGCATACCTGGAATGTTACGAACAGTATCCAGAGCTGCATTGGGCCCTGCTTGCCCATATGGTATCCCGCAACGGCGGATATCACATGACCGATCTTCAGAGTGACCTTATGCATAATCTGCAAAATCAAACCGACCGTGAGCACATGTATCGACTGCTGGAGCGGTGTAATGCACTTATTTTCCAGGATGCCTATCCCCAGCTTCTGCTGTATATGAACAGCCGCCGGATCGGCCGGAGCTGTTTTCATTTGTTGCCCCATTTTCATGTATCGGCGTTCATGACACCGTTCTGGGAACGATTTTGGCTGGAGCGATGCAGCTCGCTGCTGAGTGTGGCATTAATTATTAATGAGCAGAACTATATTGAGAGCCGGGTGGTGCAGCATCCTTATTTTCAAAAACAAGTGCTGTCCAAACCTGCATTCCATTTGCATAACCTGGCTGGGCTGAATCATATCGTTTTTCCGCTTGGACCGGGAAAAGGTCTTGCAGGCCGGGTTATTGAACATTTTGGCAAGCTGGATGAGCGGATTATGTTTGGCAAAGGCTTATATGCGATGCTTTTTGGCGTGGAACAAGTGTTTACACAAGTATTGGAGTTTGCACGCTCGGTTCCCCACCTCGGCTCACGTGCCGAATACTGGCCCGGTCTGTTCACCGCACATGAAGATGAAGCCGGGAAAGCTGAGATCTATACCCAGGAGATGCTGGATCAGGAATGCCTGGCAGAAGGACAACGCTTATATAGTCCTGAATTGCTGGCCGTATGGGGTGATACGCCCTATGAACCGATAACAAGGCAGGATTGGCTGCAAAATCGCGATTGTCTCGGTCATCTCACAATCCCGCGTCGCCCCTGGCTGTTTGAGATGAGCCATGAACATCGGTATGGCATGCTGAAGACTGCATTGGCGCATGATGCCAAAACATTGACGCATTAAGGGCGATCAGCCTTATAGGGAAATCGTCTAGAAATTGAAACGCGAGTACCCTTTCAAAGGCTTCTTGATTCAGCCATCTTTGCATATAAAAAAGCCCTGTCCGCTATTAAAGCAGACAGAGCTTGTACTTATTTCAAACAATATAATGAAAATGTGTATTATGTGTTGAATCGATTACCCTCGTTGCCCGGCTCCACGTTGTAGACGCATAAGCGGACGAAGTATTTTTTGCAAAATACGAGGATAACTTCCTAGTTCGTCTTTACGAAGTACACGTAGAACAACCATGAGTACCAGGTAAACGACAACCACAAGCGCACCCACAAACAGACAAGTAACGAGGAAAGATACACGTGCTGGCAGGAATAAATCAAAGATGGAGTTACCAGCCCAGTTGGCTGCAAAACCAACACCCGCTGCAAGCAGAACAGTAATGATGAATCCTTTCCAACGATCACCCATGATTGAGAAATCAACAATTTTCCGAAGCACCCGCAGGTTCAGATACGTAATGACCAGGAAACATAATGCGGTTGCGATAATGATTCCATATATGCCAAAGATCGGAGCCAAGATCAGACTCGCTACAAGTTTGACTATGATGCCTGCTGCCACGCTGATCATTGTGATCCGTGGTTTGCCTACCCCGAGCAAAATGGAGTTGGTGGTCATCATCGTAATTTGGAAAATGGTACCGAAAGTCAACAATGTAATGATTGGTGTCCCGTCGGGACTAGTGAACAGCAATCCGTTAACGGAATACGCTGCCGCACACAAAGCGATAACAATTGGCATTCCTGTCAGAATCGAAATGCGCATAGCAAGCGTCACCTGATTTTTCAGATGAACTTCATCCTTCCGAGCAAAAGCTGCTGAAATGACTGGCACAAGCGATTGACTCAGTGCGATAGCCAAAATGGGCGGAATACCAGCGATACTTTGGGCCTTGGCACCCAGGATCGCAAGTACTCCTGTCGCTTCCTCCAGTCCGATCCGTCCGCTGAGCAGCGGAACTACCAGCGATGAATCGATAAAGTTAATCGCCGGAACAGCGAGCGAGGATAATACGATTGGAATCGAAAGTTTGAATATATCGCTGTAAATGCCCCGCATGGGTAATTGCTCCGCACGCTCGTAATTCAATTGCGCTGCACGGTCATTTTTGCGCAGTTTCAAGGTGAAGTACAGCATAACAGCAAAAGCGCCAATGCTCCCGAATACGCCACCAAATGAAGCCCCTGCAGCAATCGTTTGATCATCATAATTCCATTGCAGCATAACATACGCCACAATAATCGCTGTACCTACACGTGCAAACTGCTCCACAATCTGTGAAATGCCGCCTGCCGTCATATTGCCGCGACCCTGGAAATATCCACGCATCATGGCTATCGCCGGAAAGAGCAGCAGTGCTGGAGCCAAGGCCCGAATGGCGCTCACCGATTCAGGAACTTTGGATACGTACGTCGCATAATAAGGCGCAGCGAACCATAGTAAAGCAGACATTACTACCCCGGCAACAGCCGCAAAGATCAGGGCTGCGCGGTAGATTTGTTGTGCTTCACCTGCGCGTCCCAGTGCATAGCGTTCCGAAACCATTTTACTAAGTGTACTCGGTATGCCTGCTGTAGCTACGGTTAACAGCATTAAATATACCGTGTTGGAGATGGTAAACGATGCGTTACCGATATCGCCGAGGATGTGCTCCAGCGGTACCCGTTGAACCAATCCGAGTACCCTCGCAATCAGCGCAGCTGCCGCCAAAATGAGTGTACCCCTAATGAATGTTTCCTTCTTAGACAAGCCAATTCCCCTTCTTTCCCCCACACCGACGTGTATCCAGATCAAGCCGCTCCCGAACGTCTATGCGAATCTTACCACCCAGATAATAAACAGAACAATCATGACGATTTGCAAAATAATTTTCATGACGGTGCTTGTAAATAGCCCCACCACCGAACCAAATCCGACTTTGGAAGCTTTGGCAGGTGAAGACCCTCCAATCAGTTCCCCGATAAAAGCACCGATAAATGGTCCCAGTACGAGACCGAATGCCGGAATGACAAATGGGCCTATGATGACACCAATCGTACTGAGAGTCGTCGATAATTTGGAGCCGCCGAATTTCTTCACACCCCAGGCACTGACGACGTAATCAGCCACAAACAGTACCACGACGATCAATATCTGGATAATCCAGAACCATACACCAAACGGATCAAAGCTGAAGAACCATCCATAGACCAGAAACGCGAAGAAAATCGCTATAGCACCAGGCAGTATGGGATATACCGTTCCCGCCATCCCCACCGCAAACAGCAGTACAATCAAAATCCAGCCAACGGTTGCGAGCAAAGGTTACTCCCCCTTCAAAATATGTTCACGAATAACTTCGACAATGCCATCTTCGTTGTTGCTCGCTACGATCAGGTCAGCTGCTTCCTTCACTTGATCCTGCGCGTTGCCCATCGCAACACCAAGACCCACAGCTTCAATAACAGCCAAATCATTCAAGCTGTCTCCAACAGCAACCACTTCGGACATCTCTATGCCCAGCAGCTTGCAGACTTCAGCTACGCCGCTCGCTTTGGATATACCACCAGGGTTAATTTCAATATTAACAGGTGAGGAGTTCGTCATTTGCAAGCCACCCATTTGCTGCAGCTCCATCATAATCTGGTGACGAACTTCATCCACTTCAGTGTTGAATCCGAATTTCAGCCATTCCAGACCTTCAATATTGTCCGTCCAGCGATCACGGTTGAACAGCTCTTCCACGGAGTATGCCCAGTACCAGCTATTATATTTTTCTCCAATCTCCTGCATTTTGCGGATCAATGCCGGGTCCATCAGATGGCGCATATGCAGATCATGCGGAGCCTTCCAAACTTCGCTGCCATTAACCGTAACCATCGGGGTCTCCAGCCCAAGCTGCACCGCATAAGGCATTGCATGAAAAACAGCTCTTCCGGTCGAAAGGCACACATGCACTCCCCGACGAATGGCGATCTGAATCCATTTGGCGGTTTCCTGTGTGATCTCATGATTATCGTTAAGCAATGTTCCATCCATATCCAATGCAAGCAATTTGTATTTTAATTCACTCATGCCGTATTTCCTCCTCAGTTGTCTCTCTCCAAGTTGAACTCATGGATATACATCTAGACACTAAGTGGCCAGAAAACCTTTCGATCGCTGTTATCTTTGATTTTATATATTTCCTTTATAGCTACAACATTGGTATTCCTAAGGGTCTGCAGAGTGAACGTTACGGGGACGGATCGTCTTCCGATCGCTGTTGTATCCAAGTTTTCTTGAACCAACTTTCTAATAGTTGTAATTTGGATACAAAGGCGAACGCTTCGCTTCTTCAGATCGATTCCGTTCCCTCCACTACGCCTGTTATTTATAAAACCCAATATACCTGTTTGGAAAAACAAAGTTTATAAAACCAAGTAATCGCTTCTTCAGGTCCCTTCTGTCCTCTCCGTTTCCCAATGTATCTCCAGTTCAACTTATATGCTCTTTATATCTATCTAACATACTCTCACAAAAAGATCGCCCGGCATTCGCGTAGGCGGATGCTCCGGACGTCACAGCTAACGACATTTTACCACAGATCATCGCCCTGCAACAAAGTAACCCGCGATAAGGGTGAACCTTTGCAACATGGCAACAAATGTCTATTCCAATTCGTGTAAGAGTCTGGTATGAGATCAAACTTACTCAAATCCATGAAAAAACCGCCTGCAAATGCAGGCGGCTGCTACTTTTTATTCATTACCGTGCCGCGAATTTGCGACGAGCATACCGGAAGACAATACCATGCTTTGGAGACAGCAGCAGGGCCAGCACAAACAGAATGCCTGCTACGGCCACCATGCAACCTGCAATGGAAGCATCCAGCGCGTAAGCCATGATATAGCCTCCAACCGAGGAAGCCGCTCCTACGAGCACGCTGTACAGAATCATTTTGCCCAATCGATCCGTGAGTAAGTACGCCGTCGCCGCAGGTACAATCAGCATGCCTACCACGAGAATGGACCCTACGCTTTCAAATGAAGCCACCGATGTCATGGAAACGAGCCCCATCAGCAGATAGTGGAACAGTACCACCGGAATGCCACAGGCCGCAGCCAACGCCGGATCAAAAGCACACAACTTGAACTGTTTGTAGAACAAGCCGATGACAAGGAGAATGACCAGCAAGGTGATGCCCAGCATCCAGACCGCCCTCGGGCCTACATCCGTCCCTCCAAGTGTTAGGGTATCCCACTGGACATAGGCGATCTCACCGAACAGCACGCAGTCCAGATCCAGATCAATATGCGCGGCATTCAGACTGATCAGAATGACACCCACTGCGAAGAGTGCCGTAAACACTATTCCGATGGAAGCATCCGATGATAGTCCACCAGCCTGCAAGCTTTGAATGAAGAACACCGTCAGTAATCCAAATACCGTTGCGCCGAGCAGCATCCATAACGAATCACGTGAGCCGCTCCACAGGAAAGCAATCGCAATACCCGGAAGCACCGCGTGACTGATTGCATCTCCAACCAGTGCCATCCGCCTTAATATAAGAAAACAGCCAAGAATGGCGCAGGCAGAGGATACCAGAATGGCCGTTAATATAATCCAAAACGTTGCCATTACAACTCACCCCGTTCCTGCTGTGCCCGCTGTGCAGAGAGTGTCTGGAGCGTGGCATGCTCTTCTCTCAAATAAGCGGATTTCGCCTGTATACTTCGCAAGCGCCGTGCCAGCAGTCCACGTCGTGGAGCAAGCAACGCGGAACCCGCAAATAGCACTGTCGCTGCCAGTACCGTTACTGGCCCTGTCGGCAGATTAGGCACCAATGTACTGAAGATTGTACCTGTCGCACCGCTTAGTGCTCCAAATACACCAGCCAACAGTACCATAAGTGAGAGCGAGTCCGTCCAGCAGCGGGCTGCTGCTGCAGGTGTTACCAGCAAAGCAGCGACAAGCACCACGCCAACCGCCTGAATCCCCGCAACAACCGCAATCACGGTCAACAGCAGAATCAGCTGTTCCAACATGCCAACCGGCAATCCCATGCCTCGTGCAAAGCCCGGGTCAAAACTCACCAACTTGAACTCCTTGAACCATGCCAGACAAGCAATCAATAATACAAGACAGACACCACCCATGACATACACATCCGTCATCACCATGGATGCGGCCTGACCAAACAAATATTTATCCAGTCCGCTTTGACTGCCACTAGCTCCGTGCTGAATACGAGTAAGCATCACTACGCCAATTCCGAAAAATACAGTCAGTACAATCCCCATCGCCGCATCCTGCTTGATCCGGGAATACCGTGTAATCCACGATATGCCGAAGGTCGCCACAATTCCAGCGACGAGCGCACCGAACAGAAATAATCCAACAGATTTGGTTTCAGTCAACATAAACGCGATACAAATTCCCGGTAGAGCTGCATGCGCCAGCGTATCTCCCATAAGACTCTGACGACGCAAAAATGTAAAAGAGCCAATAATTCCACTACTGAATCCAAGCAGCAAGCAGCCAAGCAGTATCCAGCGAGTATTGGGATCGGACAAAATGGCTGCTATCCAGTTCCACATGCACTACACCTGGCCTTTCTCCGACCGGCTTCCGATCATTGCTATCCGGCCTCCGTACGTCTCTTGCAACGTATCCGGTACAAATACTTCATTCGTCGGTCCACCTGCAACCAACCGTCCGTTTAGCAGCAAGACATGGTCAAAATATTCCTCCACTGTCGCCAGATCATGGTGAACAACCAGTACGGTCTTCCCTTGCTTCTTTAACTGTTCCAATAATGAAATGATGGCTTTTTCTGTTGTGGCGTCCACACCTGCAAACGGCTCATCCATGAAATACAATTCGGCATCCTGTACCAGTGCCCGTGCCAGAAAGACACGCTGCTGCTGTCCACCGGACAGCTGACTGATCTGGCGGTACATATAATCACCCATGCCCACTTGCTCCAGGCAGTGAGCTGCCAGATCCCGTTCTTTTTTACCTGGACGGCGGAACCAGCCCAGATGTCCATAACGCCCCATCATGACAACATCGAGGGCGTGGGTCGGGAAATCCCAATCGACGGATTCACGCTGAGGTACGTAGCCGATGCGGCGCCGCTGTTCTCGGTAGGACTGACCAAAAATTTTAACTTCGCCGTGCATTTTGGGCACTAGTCCCAGAACGGCTTTGATTAAGGTTGATTTCCCGGCCCCATTGGGACCCAGAATGCCAATCAGCTGACCTTCCGGGATGTCAAAAGATACCCCACTGAGCACCGGTTTTTTATGGTAAGCCACCGCCAGATCCCGAACACTAAGAGGAGCTGATGTAGGCTGTGTTCCCTTCAGATGGTTAGCATTTGGTTGTGGTTGAGATTTTTCAGATAAAATGGTCTCACTCATACTCTTTCCTCTCCTTTCTTCATAAGGTTTCTCATTTTAATGCCTCTACAATTGTCTGAGTGTTGTGGCGGATCATGCCGATATACGTTCCTTCTTCTGTTCCATCAGCACCCATCGCATCCGAGAACAGCTCGCCACCAATGCTTACGGTGTGTCCTTTTTCGGCTGCCCCGGCAATAATCGCTTCCATCGCTTTTGCCGGTACGCTGGATTCTACAAATACCGCTTTGATATTGTTTTCTACAAGGTAATCCCGCAACTCACTGACATCCCTCGCACCATACTCTGCTGCTGTACTGATTCCTTGAAGCCCCATTACTTTCATGTCATAAGCTTGGCCGAAGTATCCAAAGGCATCATGCGCCGTAACCAATACCCGGCTGGCTTCCGGTATCTCCTGGATTTTTTCCCGCACCTCGGCATCCAATGCCTTCAGTTTCGTTAGGTACTGCTCCGCTTGTACCTTGTATTCTTCTGCGTGTTCAGGATCCGCTTCCACGAGTGTATCGCGCACCGCCTCTGCGGCATGCATCCAGTGGCTGACGTCAAACCAGACATGTGGATCGTATTCCGTTCCGCCTGTATCTTTTCCTGAACGCAATTCCTCCACCGGAATGTTCTCCGAGACAGCCGTTACTATTTTGCTCTTGGACATTTTCTCCAAGATGTCTGTCATTTTGCCTTCAAGATGCAATCCGTTATAGAAAATGACCTTTGCTTGCTCCAGCTTCCGAATATCTCCCTGCGAAGCCTTGTACAAGTGAGGATCAACCCCTGGGCCCATCAGCCCGGTCACATCAACATATGCCCCGCCGACCTCACGTGCTACATCCGCAATCATGCCTGTTGTGGCTGTGACTTGTACCTTCCCTTCACTGCCTCCTGTTTCCGCTGAACCTGAGCATGCTGTTAGCACGATAACCAAAACAACAGCTGCAAGCGTCATTAATCCTCTCTGTATGCTCCTCATCTTCACCATCAACAATTCCAATCGCCCCTTTCCCTCTCCTAACATAATTGTCCATGCCTAATTTTGTTGTACAAGGTATCAAAATTTATACTCGTCTAATAATGTTTCCCTTGTGCAAATTTTAGCCGATGAAAAATAAAAAGGCAAGGGATAATTTCCCCTGCCTGTCCAAAAGAGTATATTGGCGATTTAATTAGCCTGTTTTCTTTTCCACTTATCTTCTGTTCTTTATCCTTTACGTTGCTTCATTCACGTTGCTTCATTCACGTTACTCCGTATCTTTCCCCTGATCTTTCTTCCCTTTTGGGGTCCCATCGAGGCCATACACTTCATCGTATGCATCGAAGATTTTCCGTGCAATCGGCGAGGCACTGACTGACCCGAACCCACCTTCCGGTACAACGACAGCTACAGCAAGCTTCGGATTGTCCCGTGGTGCAAAGGCTATAAATACACCATTCTCTTTCTTGTTCGGTCCTGTACCCTGCTCCGAGGTTCCTGTTTTTCTGGCATAATCGTAGGGGAAACCGTCAAACGAACTTACTTTGGTGACCATACCCTTATGCACTTCATTCCAGTATGCATCGGCAAAATCAACCTTGTTTAACACTTTTGGTTTGATTTTCTTGACCACATTGCCCTCGACGTCACGGATTTCTTTCACCAAATGTGGTTCCATACGTTTGCCCTTATTGGCAAGCATCGTGGTATATTGTGCGAGTTGAAGTGTTGTATACTTCGCTTGCTGGCCAAATGAAGCAAACGCTAGCCGCGTCAGGCCTGATTCATCATTATCAAAATTGTATTCTAGCGTGCCCAGATACTCTTTCGGCAGATCCACTCCTGTAGACACGCCCAAACCGAACTTTTTCATATATCTGTCCCACACTTCCACACCTTCGGTCGCCCCATATTTTTTATAAAGACCCTTACCCACCATATCGATCATAAAAGCGTTGGAAGATTTCTCGATCGCTCTTCTCGCCGTAATTGAGCCGTTAAATGCCGAGTGCGAGTTTCGAACCTTTCTCCCATCCTTCCCCAAAGTGGCGTACCCTTGGTCATAATAGGTTTGTCCTGTACTGAATAAACCTTCTTTCAATCCAATTAGTACACTAAGAGGCTTAATAACGGAACCCAACAAAACAACGGACTCAGCCTTTTTACCCGAATCATTGGGAGGGAAAGACTCCGCGGTTCCGTTGCGGAATACATACTTTATTTTGTCGTAATCCCATTTATCATTTGGATCATAATCCGGCATGCTTGCCATCGCTACTACGTTACCTGTATCGATTTCCATTGCCACAGCATATCCTGTAATAGCATTAGGCAACTTTCTCAATTCATCTGTAATAGCTTGTTGTGCAACCATCTGAATTTCCTTGTTAATGGTTGTAATTATACTATACCCCTTTTCAGGTGGGGTCAGATTCATCGTTCCGTCTGGTAAATTGCGTGCATCAATATCGATGGACTGGTAGCCGCTTCGTCCACGAAGCTCTTCCTGATATTGGAGCTCCAATCCATCAAAGCCAACCTTCTCCTCCTGATTATATACAAGACCTGGGTCACGCTGAGTTGAATTAGACTCCAAGATCGTTTTATATTGTTTCAACGTAGTTGGCACTCGTTTGAATTCTCTTGTATAGCCGACCACTTGAACAGCTACCCTATCTGGATCGTATCTTCGGACATTTTCCTCAAGGACCATAACGCCTGGAAAATCTGCTTTTTTCTCCATGAAATAGGCAATCTCTTTGGTTGTTAAATCGGATTTAACCAACCTAGGTACATACCCAAAAGTCTTCTGATATTCGAGATCCAGTCGCTTCATGATCTCTTCTGCATCGGGTTGTTCTTTGTCCCCCGGATTAAACTGCTTAAATATAGCCGCCAGTTCATCCGCAAGTTCCTGCGCCTCCTGCTTGCGGTCATCATTTCTATAATCCTCGTACAGCAACACATAGAGGGACTGCACAGGCTCCGAATAAGCCAGCGCGACCTTCCCTGTCGCATCATAGATTGGCCCCCGAACAGGAGCGAGCGGAATATCTTTGGTATTACGGCTGGTTTCCATATAGGTCAGTTCAGGTCCCTCGACAAATTGCACAAAGGCCAACCTAAAAATTAGGATACTGAATATTACAAACGCAGCGAAAAAAAACATATTCATTCTTACACTAGACGGCTTGTTGTTGACTGGTGTATCTTCATTGGACATTTTCTTTTTCCTCAATCGGTTAAACATGGGATAAGCCTCTCCGTTCTTATGTAAAAGTATAGTTAACAATCTGAATAAAATTATAGTTATAACTTATATAAGTCTACCAAAGGTTGCTTGTAACATCTTCCTAATTATAGTTACATTTTCGTAAACTAGGGATATATATTCGTTATAGATTACTCTGATATATTTATATAGTTATTCATCTGTATAAACGTAATACATTCCGTTTAGTTACACAGTATTTTGTAAAATGCAGCATCTTCCTTCTCCCATATCAAAAAGAGGACCCGATTGGATCCTCTCCTTTACGCTAT
Organism: Paenibacillus sp. FSL K6-0108; assembly: GCF_045040695.1. Classification (NCBI taxonomy): domain Bacteria; kingdom Bacillati; phylum Bacillota; class Bacilli; order Caryophanales; family Paenibacillaceae; genus Paenibacillus; species Paenibacillus sp. FSL K6-0108. Next base: position 6,318,030 of record NZ_CP150288.1, read on the forward strand.
GAATTAATCTGTACCTGCTTCTTCATTCCGGGATAACTCACCCTAGTTGCCAATGCAAAAAACACCTCCAAGATGATCTCCTTATCTTACGACAAGGTTTCATTCACTTGAAGGTGTTTTAACTTGTCTCTCGTTATGGGGTCAGTTCCGTTAAGGTAGTGAAGTGTTTTTACCAATGTTTTAGGTTCATTGCAACAGATCCATTAACTTATTTAATTAATTAGACGGAGTAGTGTAAACGTTACCTGTTGTGCTAGCTGTCATTTCACCACTTGCACCTGCAGGGAAATAAACGCTTAATGTATATGTACCTGGCAACACATAAGTCCAGGCAACATGCTCATTAGTAGTGTCACCGTAGACATCTCTAAATGTTAGACTATTCCCACTAGAACTTGTGAGATGATAATATAATCTAGGCTTATTAATCGATGGAGCTTTACCACCTGTTCTTTTTTGGGTAACAAGTAATGCAACAGTCGATTTTTCCGAAATTGTGAATGTCGATAGTTTTACTTCTTCATCTTGCTTAATATCAATATTCCAATATCCATTTACTGCTCTAGGCATAATAAGTGAGTCAGAAATTGATGTTGGGTTAGATTCCACTGAACTTTGGATCAAATCCACGGAGCTTTGGCTTGACTCCGTAAAAATTTTACTAGAGTCAGCAAAACTTGGAACAGCCATTAAAAGAGACGAGGCTAGTATAGAGGAAAATAGAACAGATATTTTTTTCATAATATACAATTCCACCTTTTTCTTTTTTAGTAAAAATAATAAAGTCGGCCGACATGGATTTAAAATACCATATATTTATAATTATGTCTATCATTTTCAAGTAGATTAAAAGATAATTTATTGTCATGATTCCTATCTTTTATTTAACTCCAAATATTCAACACTAGTTAAACCCGTTAATAGAATTCTACTTTTTTTCATTCTTAACACTTAGTTCTATCTCACTCAATCAAGAATATTTCATAATATAAATGAAAAATACTCCCAGAGAGTAGACTACTTAATAATGTCTACTCTAGGGAGTATATTAAATCAACCTTAAATTAACTTACGGCTTTTTCTTCGGTACACCGTCCAGACCAAACTCCTCGTCATACGCATCGAAGATCGCACGTGCAACTGGTGCCGCACTACTGGAACCGAAGCCCCCTTCCGGGATAACCACAGCTACAGCCAGCTTCGGATTGTTACGCGGTGCGTAAGCAATAAACACCCCGTTATCCACCAATTTTCCTCCGACTAACTGTGTGGATGTACCTGTTTTTCTGGCAAAGTCATAAGGGAAACCGCTAAATGAAGATACCTCCGTTGCCATGCCTCGCTGTACCTCATTCCAGTAAGCATCATTAAATTCGACTGTGCTGAGCACTTTCGGTTTCATTTTCTCAACCACATTGCCTTCCGAATCACGGAACTCACTGACTAATTGAGGCTGCATTCGTTTTCCTTTATTCGCTAGCATCGTAGCATACTGTGCCAGCTGCATCGTTGTATATTTCCCTTGTTGTCCAAAGGAGGCATATACCAGACGTGTTAAAGAACTCTCCAATTCATTCTCATATTCTTTGAGACCAGATTTCTCATTAGGCAAGTCTACTCCTGTAGACACACCAAGACCGAATTGCTCCATGTACTTATCCCATACGCCAATTCCCTTGGCGCCATACTTGGAGTACAGCTTCTTGCCGATTTCATCAATCATGAACACGTTGGAAGAATGACGAATCGCATCATGCGGAGTCAACAGTCCATATACGTGACCGGAGGAGTTCTGTACTCTGCGGTTATCTCCACCGAAAGTCGTTGAACCTCTGTCCGAATAAACGGAATTGGTCGTGAAAAAACCTTCCTTCAAACCAATCAATACACTAAGTGGTTTGATTGTGGAACCAAGCAATACAACCGATTCCGCCCGTTTCCCTGAATCGTCTGGCGGGAATCCACGAATGGTACCATTTTGATAAATATATTTTATTTTATCGTAATCTTCCGTGCTTATACCGCCAGTTCTCCACACGTTCGTGTCGTAATCCGGCATACTGGCAGCAGCAACAATCTTCCCTGTATCCACTTCCATTGCGACTGCAAAACCTGTTTTTGCATTCGGATGCAGCTTACCGGAGACCTGATGTGTATGCAGCCAGCTAAGTTGATCCAGTATCGCCTGTTCTGTCTTCACCTGAACATTTTTGTTAATCGTTGTAATCAGGTCATACCCTTTTTCGGGTGGGGTAGTGCCTGCTACACCTTCAGGCAAATTCCGCAAGTCAACGTCCACGGAGTTATAACCACTTTTTCCCCGCAGAACATCCTGATATTGCAGTTCCAGTCCATCAAAGCCAACAAACTCGTTCTCGGTATATACAAGCCCGGGGTCCGTTTGCTTTTTATTAGCCTCATCAATCTCTTGGTACTTTTTCAACGATTTGGAGCTTTTGAACTTTTTGAGATAACCAATCGTCTGAACGGCTACCGTATCCGGATCATAATAACGTACACTTTCCTCTACAATCTGAATTCCCTTGAATTCGTCCTTATGCTGTAGAAAGTAGGCCACTTCTTCATCAGACAGATCACTCTTGATCAGACGTGGCATGAACCCATTCGCTTTACGCGAATTGAGGTCCATTGCTTCTAAGATGTTATCGACCGTAAGGGCCTCCGAATCCTTTTTCTTATACTGCTCAAAAACATCATGCAGCCGGGTGGCGATGTCCTCCACTTCCGCTATATTCGGATTTGGTTTGCCATCCACATCCCCATAATTTTTGTATAAAGTCAGATACAAGGATTGAATCGGCTTGGAGTAAGCCAGTTTCACCTCACCCGTGGAATCATAGATGGTTCCTCTCACAGGAGCGAGCGGTACATCTTTGGTAATGTTACTCGCTTCCTCCTGACTGAGCTCAGGCCCTTCCACGAATTGCAAAAATGCCAGCCGCACAATAATAACGCTAAAAATAACAAAGGAAGCGAAGAAAAATACGTTCATTCGGTAACTGAAGCGCCGCTTGTCCGTAAGTTCGTCCTTCTCTTTTGAATGATTGTTCATTCATCCTACCTCTTTCATGACTTGATGCATACCGTCCAGACTTTACAGCCTCGGCATGATAACCTGGCAACGTCGTCATCTCCCGGACCCATGTCCGGCGTAATGTTATGCTGATTGATCTTTCAGATGGGTATCGGCAAAGTTAGGAGGATTGAACCAATCGCCACTGATTGCCCAAGTAGGGTCAAGCGGAATCCAGCTTTCCGAATCACTTAAATATATTTCATTCCAGGCATGCGGACCATAACCACCCTGCCCGTTATAACCAAGACCTGTAACCACTTTGACTTCCAGCCCCTGTGAACGAGCCATGACCGCATATAGACGCGCGTAATCGATACATACGCCTTGACGTGTATCAAATGTATTCTGTGGCGTCTGCTCATGCCATATGCCCTTTTGCTCATAGTCATCCACTTTGCCATAGTCATATTGAATGCGAGAACCTACCCAGTCATATAATGCCCTGGCTTTCGCTTCATCTGTCGTTTGACCTTTCACAATTTCTTTTGCCGCAGATTCAATATCTGCCGGAATGTTATGGTCAATGACTTCATATTTGCGTTGCAGGATCGCGCCAAGTTCCTTTTGCACGGCTTGCGTAAATACAGGCAGCTTGTCTTTGATGAAAGTACCTGATAATGGCTCTATAACCGATTTGGCCCCTTGCATATAAATGGGTGAAGCCTCTACATAGCGACTAAACATGCTGCCCGGATAGAGACTGACAATCATGAACAACACGGCAATCACAATCATCCCGCGGACGGAGCCGATAACTGTACCAATCACAGCACCCGTAAAGCGGCTGAAAAATCCTTTTGGTCTGCTTTCTTGCTCTGCTGCACTGTATCTTCTGCTGAAAATAAGGGAAGAAAGCAATCCGAGAACCAATCGGATGAAGCCATAACTAATTACAAACAACACGGCAAACCGCATCAGCGGAAAATCAGCAATCGCCGTAATCAATGTATAATACATCTGCTCCCATCGGTTCAATTCACGGTTTGGCATGTCTGCCGCATGCACAGACAACCATTGCTGAACATATGGCGCAAGCCATAAGGTTAAACCGATGGATAACAGAATACCAATGACCGCCATAATGCCATCCATGAGGAATCCAAAGAGTCTTCCTGCCGAACGCGAAGCACCTCTGGACCACCCCTGAAGCAATGAAGCAGCCACAATCAGCAGCAGCATAATCGTTATGCCGTTGAATTCTTTCAGACTATCCAGCCAACTTTGCAGCACGTATCCATTCCTCCTTTACTACGAAGACGGTGCTGTTCCGTTCTCCTGTGCCTGTTTGACAAAAGTTCGTATCGTTTCATTGTCGACCTTCCATTCACCCACTGAGATCCCCCGGAATGTAACATCGACTTTATCCGAATTCGTTCTACCCTTAATCTCCACATTGGGGCTTGTGATGGTAAATGCTCCATCCTGTCCCTTGGTGTATGTTGCTTTGGAAGCTTCTTTGAGCATCATGCTCGTCGCTTCCTTCTTCAATGTGTCCATCGTACTTGATTGAACGTCAGTAACTGTCTGTTTGATCTGATCAATGGAGATGCCGCTGTATATCAGTAGAGCCGCAATAATGATGATGGCAATCGCCCATTTCAATACGGTTTTGACCACGTTCAGAACAAAGAACAAAATGATCAACGCAACCACAATCACCAGCCAGTTCTGCATCACAAACTCTTTGATTACTTCTATGTTCATGACTACACCTTCCGTATTAGAGTTGATTATTAACACTTCCCGAATATTATACATGATTTCCGAAGCTGCTGTCAGCTAAGCCCTCCTATGTAAAAATAAACGGTCTAAGTTCGTCCCGCCGGGCGTACAAGTAGTACCATGAGGTTCTGTCCAAGGAACGGGGAACACATCATGACCAGTAATTGAACATGCATCGCTTAACAAGGAGGGGCTTATGTGAAAACGGCCATCTGGCTATATCTATTTTTGTTCCTTGCTGTTTTTGATCTGCACGCGCAGTATCCAATCTTGACCCCTTTCGCTATCTCGCTCGGGGCTGCCCCGACCTTCATCGGCTGGATGATGGGCATCTATTCCTTGACTCATCTCCCAGGCAATCTGATTGCCGGAACCCAAATCGACAAACATGGCAGCCGTCGTTACATTGTATTCAGTTTGCTGGGTGCAGGCATCATTTTGCTAATCCAGGCTCAAATCCATACGCCATGGCAGCTGCTCGCCCTGCGCTCCGTCAGCGGGTTTGTACTTGCTTTTCTGTCTCCGGCCTGTCTCGCACTGCTTGCGCAATTATCAAATGATCCGATCAAGCAAGGCAAGTATATGTCAGGTCATGGCGTCGTACATACGCTGGCATCCGTGGTGTCCCCCGCCGCAGGCGCATTGATCGTCGGAGCTTTAGGATTTTCCGCCACCTTTGCGAGTCTCGGTTATCTGCTCATTCTGTCCGGCGTTATCGCATGGTTATCCATGCCCAAAGGCCTCGCTGAGGTTCAGCACGAAAAAGTGACCGAGCCCGCCATGCCTAGCAACCTGGCTGGAGAAAAAAGAAAATTCCTGCCCGTATCCTGGCGATATTTTGCTCTGCCCCTTGTCATTGCTTGTGCTCAAGGAATTCTTTTTTTTGAACTGCCTCTGCGTGGAGGCGGACATTCATCGATGATGTCTACCGGACTTTTGTTTTCCATTATCAGTGTTGGAGCACTATTTACCCTGAGCATGCTATTTCTCAACCGCTATTCCCCCAAACTGCGGTTGATTGCAGGTGTGCTGCTGATGTCTTTATGTTTCTTTGTTATGGCGGCGATACCACAAATTCCGTTGTCTTCCGTGCTTTTCGTTCTGGGGATGTCCAAAGGCATTATTTTCCCAGCCATGGCAACACTCTTTATTCATTTAAGCGGCGGAAACAAGCTGGGTCGTATCTTCTCATTACAATCCATTGCTACCTCCATCGGTTCTTTCATCGGCCCAATCACAGCAGGACAGCTCCGTATGGGGTTATCGCCGTATTTCATTGCCTTTGTATTATTGATGATCGGCATTATGCTGCTCCCTTACTTCACAGCCAGACGGGAAGCTTCCCTATCTGATCCTAAAAGCATACTTGGTTGACCTTATCAGGATGTTCTATATCCAACCCCTTTGACAGCCGAAAGGCTTGTATTTTTCTTGGCTTTGCATCATTCCCCCATTTACAGCTAAACTATATAAAATGGACGAACGGTTCCATTTTATATAATTCAGTCGATTTTCGCTGCAACATTTCCCGGGGAATGTCGACATAAGCTCTCGATCAAGAGGTGAATATGATGCCTATTCATGTCATTGTGGAAGGTAAAAATGACCGCAGCAAACTCAAACGTCTTGTAGGGCCCGAAATCAACATTTTGTGTACGTTTGGAACACTGAATTCCCTCAAACTAGAGTCGCTGCGCAAACAGGTTGGTTACGATGAGGTCTACTTATTTATGGATAATGACAGTTCGGGTAAAAAAATCAGGGGTGTGCTGCGAGATGCCTTCCCGGATGCAGTGCAGATGTATACACGACGCGGTTATGCGGGTGTGGAGGGAACTCCCGACGAATACATCATCGCCCAGTTGGAGAAAGCCGGATTGGAATCGTATATCCAATATCCTGAACTCCCATCGTTCTAAACCATAAGAGGCTGCTCGCCGGGTATTTATTCAACCCAGGGAGCAGCCTCTTTATTTGCGGAGTTATTTTGAAGACATCTTTATTCCTTAATCAGATTGCGAATGTCCTCTGCGATGATTGCTGGTTCAACATCCTCTGTATTAAACGCGTTGTATACTTTGCGCAACTGGTTATTTCGATCCACCAATCCAATCATGTTCATATGGGCAAAATCTTCCTTACTCTCACCCTCAATGAGGATCTGGAATGATTCCTTGGCAAGCTGCTTTGTTTGATCCATATCCCCCCGCAGGAAGTACCATCCATCATAATCCGCGTGGAATCGATCTGCAAATTCCTTAATCTTTTCCTTGGTATCCACTTTCGGGTCAAACGAAATGGACACAAACGAGACATCCTTGCCAAAGGTATCGTCCTCTTTCAACAGATCCTGCACTTGGGATAACGTAAACGTCGTAATTGGGCACACATCCGGACAACTGGTGAAATAAAAGTAGAACAAACGCACCTTGCCTTTGGTATCATCCAGAGATACTGTACTTCCATCTACATTTTCCATTGAAAAGGATTGAATCTCCCGAATCTCGGGTAATTTTTCCTTGCTGGCAAAAACGGTGCCCCACATCAAATACACAGCCATAATTAGTGCGAGCCCCAGCAGCATCCATGTCCATTTATACTTTTTCAGCATCATTCTCGTCCCTTCCGATATCAGATCATATGAATACGCATACATAAAATTTTAACGGCTTTCGATAAATATCATGGACTCTGGATCGTGTTTTTTAATGGTTTTTCTTCATTCCAACACCACTTTGATGCATATGTATATCAAGAATCCAACCGACAAAGGGCTCCTTTGTTATTGCAGCTGTTCCACGGACCCGTGCCCATCTAATGTTTATTACAGCATTCATACTGCTCATTTCTGCTCATTTGTGCACTGTATCCAGAATCATCAAGATAAAACTCAAAGATAGATAGTTAATGGAGTAAAGGAATACCTTTTTGGCCCAGGCATCTGTATTGTGTGCACGAAAGCCTTTAAGTGCGTAGTACAGCCACAGCACGGAAAGTATTAGCGAAATGGTAAGATAGAAGATTCCTGCGTACCCGTAAGCATACATGAGGACCGGGACAAAAATTTGCAAAACCAGATAAGGAATCATCTGAACCTTGGTCCGTTCAATCCCCTTCACAACCGGCAATAACGGAAATCCGCCAGCCCGATAATCTTCCACTCTGCGGATTGCGAGCGCCCAGAAGTGTGGAGGCTGCCATAGAAACAACATGGCCAGAAGCAGCCATGCACCAAGATCCATCCTTCCGGTTACTGCGACATACCCGATGACTGGTGGCATTGCACCTGAAAGCCCACCAATGGAGGTGCTCCATGTCGACGAACGCTTTAACCAAAGGGTGTACATAATCACATAGACAAACATGCCAAAAATGCCGCATAATCCTGCAAGTACTCCGGAAAAGGAAAAGAGTAAGGATAATCCAAGCGCACCCAAAATAATGGCATAGGATAGAACGACTTTGGGTGTTAAACGTCCTGTTGGCAAGGACCTGTTGCGGGTACGTTCCATTTTGAGATCAAGTTCACGGTCAAAATAATTGTTAAATACACAGGAAGAAGCCATAATCAGCACCGTTCCAAGCAGGGTCAGCAGCATTTTGCCGTAGTTGATGTCCCACTGGGATGCAAGCCAAAAGCCACCAAAAACCGCAATAAGGTTGGTTCGAAGAATACCCGGTTTCGTAATATGGATAAAATCTTTCCACGTCCCTGTTTTCATTGGAGGCGCAGATCGTGTTGCCGATTCGGAAGAAGCCTGGTATCTCAATGGATTGTCCACGCTTGTGAATCCCCCTTGTTCTTGATCTCGTGGAGGTTTCTCTCTTTGGCCTCCGATATAAAGTTTATCACAGGAAAAGGAAAAAGAGTTTGACAATGCTCGTACAATTGCTGTCAATTGAGCAGGTTCTTGTCATATCTTTGGAATTTAGGATGTTTTGCTTCTCGGTAGGCGGATAATATACACTATATATGGGTATCACCTAGATAGAGAAGCAACTCGCAATAACGATACACCACACAAAGGAGACGTTTATGGATACTTCTACACATTTTGTCATGGGGATTGGTTTGGCCGGTCTGGCTTATGTCGATCCTGTTGTCGCGACGAGTCCCATGCTCGCAGCTGCGGTCATGGTTGGCACTATTGTAGGCTCGCAGGCTCCTGACATCGATACTGCGTTACGTCTCAAAAGCAACTCGCTCTACATCCGCAATCACCGGGGCATGTCACATTCACTGCCATTTCTCCTGTTATGGGTTCTGCTCATTACTGGTGTCATCGCACTGATCTTCCCTGGTGTCGCTATTGGACACGTTGCGGCCTGGACTGCTGTCGCCGTAGGCGTACACGTTTTTACCGATTTGTTCAATACCTATGGAACCCAGGCAGCACGACCTTTTACAGAACGCTGGATCGCCTGGAACATCATTCATATTTTTGATCCGTTTCTGTTTACCACACATGTGCTGGCCATTTTGTTATGGGCCTTCGATCTGATCGCCCCTGCACCACTCTTTGTTTCACTGTATATTTTGATGGGCTTGTATTATGTATGGCGGACCATGGCACGTGCTATGGCTGTTAGACAGGTGAAGCAACTCGATCAAAATAATTCTGAGGCTCATTACATGGTGATCCCGACGATATCCTGGAATCGATGGCATGTGGTGAAAAGACATGAAGATGGAAGTTATGAAATTGGCAAAATGGATCATTCAGTACTATCCTGGAATCTCCATGCCTCATCGTCCACTCACGCTGCCGTAGCCGCTTCACGCAAAGCTCCTGAAGTCGCTGCATTTCTGTACTTCACGTCCTATGCTGTCGCAGAGGTGGAAGAATTACCAGCAGGGTACAAGGTTCGCTGGGCCGATGTGCGTTATCGACACCGCAAACAGTACCCATTTGTCGCTGTAGTCGTTATGGATCGAAATTTCGAAACGGTCGATACGTATGTAGGCTGGTTAAGCGACGAGAAAATGGATAAAAAACTTTTATCTGCACGCTCTTGACGAAAAGTGCATGGAAGGGCACAATCAGACATAGGAACGAATGCGCGAGAAAGCCCGGAGCGTTTCCGCTCCGGGCTTCTGCTTGTTACTGTTTGATTATAATAATTATTTGCCAGACCCAGCCAGAGACTGCTCAGCGATTTGCACCAGACGTTTGGTGATGTACCCGCCCAGAGATCCTGTCTCACGGGAAGTGTAGTTACCGTAGTAACCGTCTTGTGGGATCGTTACACCCAGTTCTTGTGCAGCTTCCATTTTCAATTGTTGCAGCGCTGAGTTTGCTTGAGGTACCACCAAGTTGTTAGAACGAGATCCTTGAGCCATATTTAAAATCTCCCTTCAATCTGTGTCTGTAATGTAATTGCAAGCTTGCAAGATTATTATGGCTCGTGCGCTTCAGGTTATACGGAATTTAAGCAAATTTCAATATGGAGGTTTTTCCCAATGAGCAAAGGTTTATCGCTATGGTTTGCATTCTCTTCGATTATGTTGTTAGCGGTTACGGCGATTATGATCTCTTACTCCGGCTGGTTGGCTACACTGTTGTTTGTCGTGTCCGTTGCCAACATCGGCTGGGGATTCGTGATTCGTGCAAAAAAAGAGCGCCAGGAAGCACGTACCGCCTCAGAAACTGCCTCTTGACCCGGTGTACTTCATAGTTAGTTTGAAACGATAAAGAGGAGCCTATGAGGGCTCCTCTTTATTATGTGAACAATTCATTTTTTTTAAAGTTACTTGGCCAAGTCCTATTACAACGTACGTCTAGGAACAAACCCCATGCGCTCTTTAACCGCATGAAGTGTCTGGGAAGCTACTGCTTCTGCGCGACGAGCTGAAGTCTCCAGAATGTCGGCCAATTCGCCAGACTCACGAATCTCACGATATCGTTCCTGTAAAGGTTCAATAACAGATACCACCACTTCAGCCAGTTCTTTTTTGAACGGACCATACATTTTGCCTTCATAACGTTCTGCTACTTCATTCAATGTTAGGCCTGCGCATTCAGCATAGATGCTCATCAGGTTGCTGACTTCAGGTTTGTTTGCCGGATCATATACAACTTCACGACCGGAATCCGTTGTGGCACGGCTGATTTTTTTGCGGATCACATCGGGCGGATCAAGCAAGGCAATGTAGCTGCCCGCATTGGGATTACTTTTGCTCATTTTGGAAGATGCGTCGTCCAGTGACATTACCCGAGCACCCACCTGTGGAATATAAGGGTCTGGAATCGTGAAATACTCACCATAACGATGGTTAAAACGTCCCGCCAGATCGCGCGTCAATTCCAGATGCTGCTTTTGGTCCTCACCTACAGGCACAAGATCAGCATTATACAGCAAAATATCAGCAGCCATTAATGAAGGATAGACAAACAGTCCTGCACCAACGGAATCTTTACCGGATGATTTGTCCTTGAACTGAGTCATGCGTTCGAGTTCACCCATCGATGTCAGAGTTGTCATCAACCAGCCCAATTCCGCGTGCTGCGGTACATGGGATTGCAGAAACACATTGGATTTCGTCGGATCGATTCCGGCTGCGATGAACAGAGCTGCTACTGCCTCAGACTGCTCACGCAACGCTGCTGGCTCCTGAGCTACTGTTACAGCGTGAAGATCAACCACCATGAAGTGACATTGATAGTCATGCTGCAATTTCACAAAGTTTTTAATTGCTCCGATGTAGTTGCCCAACGTGAGCTTGCCACTCGGCTGAATTCCCGAAAGTACTGTTTTCATTTCACATAACGCCTCCCTATTTGTTCTTTCGTATTCTCCGCGAACGCAAAAAGGCCCCACATCCGCAAGGGACGTGAGACCGTGGTGCCACCCTTATTCGCATTTCTTCATTCCTGCAGACCTCATTAGATCATGTAGAAGAAATGCCTTCATTTCTCCGTAACGTGGAGGGTACGTCCAATTCTACTAAGGACAGTCCAAGATCAGACTTTGCCTGTTCAAACCGGCACTCAAGGGTCCATTCGGTAAAGAGTTCACACCGGTTCACATCATCCACCGGCTTTCTGAAGAGAATTCTCTTGGCTTACTTGTCCCTGTCATCGCTTTAATTATCATTCATCGCATAAAATGTATCGTTCAGAATACCATCTTAATCCGCACGGAGCAGAATGTCAAAATGGGAATAGCTTTTTTTTACCCACGTCACAGAAATCTGTTATGATGGAATTGCTTATCTTCATCACCAGCATTCATTCGGTTTGCTGATGGGATAAGTGGCATGTACACAATGACACGCCTGCAACGGCATATAGACATGGCTGTTTGCAGACAGATTTCAAGTGGGAAAAGGAGCATCGATATGAAACAAGTGACCAAAGGCCAATGGAATGGTTACGACACGTATATCCTACATAGCCGTGAATTGGAGATCACCCTGCTGCCGCGTCTTGGAAATAATATTATCTCGATTCGCGATCTGGTGCAGGACCGTGATGTCGTTCGCAGTCCGGAAGAAGACGAACTCGCCTTTTATTTGCAGAAGCCGTATCACTTCGGCGTTCCGCTTCTTGTTCCGCCAGGCCGCATTCATCGAGGACAATTCGAATATGAGGGAGTTCATTACCAATTCGATCAGAATACGGCCAATGACAACCATATTCACGGCCTCCACCGCAGCCAGTCCTGGTGTGTCAGCGACATTGAAGAAGATGAGGATGGCTGTGCAATTACAACGGAATTATTAACTGAAAATGAAGAGCATTGGATGGCTCAATTTCCAATTCCCTTGAAGCTTGAGATGACGTTCAGATTACAAAACGCGGTGTTAAGCCAGCGTCTGCGTGTGACCAATCTGAGCTCCACTCCTGCTCCTTTTGGAATGGGATATCATACATGGTTTCTGCTTGATGGCAAACCTGCCGAATGGTCACTTCAACTCCCTGTTTCCGGAATTTATGCTCAGAACGAAGAACAACTGCCTACAGGTAAGATTGAATCTCTTGGAGAATGGTCCTCTTTGAACCAAGGCATGAACATGCAGGGACGAAACTGGGATACGATTTTGAAAGCTTCCGAAGATCAGCCAGCGGCAGCTCACTTACGCAGGCAGGATGGATATACGCTTAAATATTCAGCGGATGAAGCATATTTCAAACACTGGGTCCTTTTTACAAAGGGCGAATCCGATCAATTTCTATGCATTGAACCCTATACTTGGCTTCCTGATGCCCCTAATTTGAACTTAACAGACGAGCAAACGGGACTAATTCGTCTGGAACCTGAACAGCCCGTTGACCTTCACACACGTATTGAGATTATTCCGCCAACCGAATAGTAATCTTGCACTCGCAGAGCCCTTCTATGGGAGCTCCGCCCTATATTTACCTTTTATTCTATGTAGCCGATCCATACTGGATCGGCTTTTTTCATGTATTATATCCTCTTCCTCGTCCAATTTTTCCCTTACGCCATATCATGCATATTTCCTCATTCTCTAACCATACTAACATCACCAAGCCATAAGGAGGTGACACACATGTACGGAGGTCAAAACCAAGGAAGCGGAAACCGCTCCAACAATCTGGTTGTTCCCCAAGCAACGGCAGCATTGCAACAATTGAAAATTGAAGCTGCACAAGAGCTGGGTGTAACAATTCCCCAAGATGGTTACTACGGTAACTACACTTCCCGTGAGACAGGTTCTCTGGGTGGTTACATCACTAAACGTCTGGTGCAAATCGCTGAGCAGCAATTATCGGGTCGTTCGTAAGCTCGTAATTCGTGCTCATATATGCAAAGACCAAAAAGCGGCCTTCCTCGGAAGTGCCGCTTTCCTGTGTGGCTCATCACAATTATGAAGACGACTCCATGCCTGAATCCATGTATGTATTGGTTCTTGGATAACGAATCATCAGATTCGCCATATTATAGTTGGACTCCATCGTGGCATCAACGAGAATCATGCCTTGTCTTACTGTAAAATCATATGCAATTTCTCCATGAGTCCAATTTCGCTTGAATTTCAAAGTCTCCAGTGCCATTGCGCGGAAAGAAGAGCGCTGGATTTCGTTTAGTCCACCGTCCTCCACTTCCATTTGACCGTCACGTCCGGTTATCGGATTATGTCGAATCCCGAACTTTCCAATTACATTATTTCGTATTTGCACAAAAACTACACCTGAATCTAACCCTGATAATTCATGATCAAGCTCTTTGAACACCAGATCCAACTGTCGTGCTAATGAAAGCTGGTCAATTTTTACCATAACGCTCCTCCTTTATGCACTTCATCCTACAAAACAAGGACTTACGACTCATTATATGACAACATATGTGGTCATTCAACAAAGAAAAACAAACTTGGGTAATTATAACTATAATTTGCACAATTAATTGCCATTTTGCGTCCTTTTAGCGAGTTATTTCTCTGAATTGCGACAAAATATTTAGCAGAAGCCTGACTTTAAAAAATACAAAAAAAAAGACCGCAACCCTGTGTGCATTTACACAGAATTGCAGTCCCATTACATATATAGGAATACTATTTTGCGGATTCTGTCATCTCCAGAAATTGATCAATATCGGCAATGACCAGGTCCGCTGCATTTTGCCAGAAATCAGGTTGTGTGAGATCTGTACCCAGATGCTTCTGAGCCAGTTCTTCCACCGTCATTCGGCCCGTATCCCGCAACAAATCATCGTATTTATCGGCAAATGCCGTGCCTTCCTCCTGCGCTCTGGCGTAGATGCCTGCACTGAACATATATCCGAACGTATACGGGAAGTTGTAGAATGGTACACCTGTCAGATAGAAATGCAGCTTGGATGCCCAGAAATGCGGATGATCCGATGCAAGCGCACCACAGAACGCTTCTTGCTGTGCTTCCACCATTAATTTGGACAGCTCATCTGCATTCACCAAGCCTTTTTTGCGCTGCTCATAGAACCGATTTTCGAACAGGAAACGAGCGTGAATATTCATGAAGAACGCAACGCTTCGTTGTATCTTGTCTTCAAGCAGAGCAAGCCTCTCTTGCTCATCCGTTGCTGCCTGAACCAATGCATCGGCTACAATCAGCTCGGCAAAGGTAGAAGCCGTCTCCGCCACATTCATGGCATAGCGTTGATTCAAGGCCGGCAGTTCTTCCATAATGTGCTGATGGTATCCATGACCAAGTTCATGGGCAAGTGTCGACACATTCGACGGCGTCCCAGAGAAGGTCATGAAAATACGTGTTGCTTTGCTGAGTGGCAACGACGTACAGAATCCCCCTGGACGCTTGCCAGGACGGTCCTCAGCTTCGATCCAGCGATTCTCAAAAGCCATCTCTGCAAATTTGGAAAGTTTGGGACTGAACTTGGCGAATTGATCAACAATGTTGATAGCCGCCTCGTCATATGTGACTTTTCCACCCGACTTGCCTACTGGCGCATCAACGTCACTCCAGCTAAGTTTCTCTACACCGAGCAGTTTAGCCTTGCGCTCCAAATAACGAACTAACGCAGGTTTGGCATCGTTAATTACGTTCCACATCGTATCAAGCGTCTGACGAGACATTCGGTTAATTGCCAATGGTTCCTTGAGAACGTCATCCCAGCCACGTTTCTCATACAATTTGAGACGGAAACCGGCGAGATGGTTTAATGTATCTGCACAAAAGTCTTCGACATCAGTCCAAGCCTGTTCCCAGTTAGCGAATACCGTCTCGCGTACATTTCGGTCACTGTCGCTTAGCTTATTCGCAGCCTGACCTGCGGATAACATCACCGTTTCACCATTTTGTTCAAATGGGATGTTAACCTTGCTTACAATCGTGTTATAGAATTTGCCCCACCCATGGTATCCATCTACGCCAAGATCCAGCGCAAGACCTTCAAGTTCAGGGGACAGCTTCTCACGAGCTTGCGTGCGGCTCTCGTTTAGCACAAAGGCAAGAGGCTGAATATCTTCCCGGGCAATCCATGCTTCCCATACAGCGTCTGTCGTCTGGCTAAGCGTATTATCGAATTGGGACTTGCTGCTGTTCAACATCGCACCAAGAGAACTGATGGTGCCCTGAAGCTGAACTGCCTTTTTATCATTTTGGTTTTGTGAAGAGAGACAGGAGACAAATGCGGACCCTTCCGAAATTCGGATATAACAGCTCTGAAGCAATTCCAGGATCGGATCGAACGCATTCGTTTCTTCCAGCGATTTCGGTGCAGGTGTTTCTTTCAAAAGGGCTTGCAGCTTGCGTACATCCTGCTCCAGCTCAATCAAATATGCAGCGAACGACTCGGAGGCAGAACCTCCACTAAAAATGGACTCCAGATCCCAGACGGGTTGTAATGGTGTTTTCATTTAAATAAGGCACCTCTCTCAGCAGAATGGATAATTAACCTTGAATTAGAACTGGTTTTATAAGCGCGATATCTCTATACTAGAGAAATAGTTTAAGCTATTTTCAGGAGGTCATCGTATGAAACCTTTACAAGTCTCGGCTGACACAGCCGTCAAATTAGCAGAATCTCTGGGTGTTCCCCTTGAACACCTGATGCATATGCCGCAGCATATCCTGATGCAGAAAATCGCC
This sequence comes from Paenibacillus sp. FSL K6-0108, assembly GCF_045040695.1. Classification (NCBI taxonomy): domain Bacteria; kingdom Bacillati; phylum Bacillota; class Bacilli; order Caryophanales; family Paenibacillaceae; genus Paenibacillus; species Paenibacillus sp. FSL K6-0108. The sequence goes on from NZ_CP150288.1 coordinate 6,334,401, forward strand.
GAATTGGCCAAAGAAGAAGCGGCTAAACCTGCCTCTACGGAAGGCGAGCAAGAATGATTCCCTTTGAGAACAGCTGGCCTTACGATATTGTAATGGGGGACATTTATGTACAGCAATGTCCATACTGCCATGCAAACAATGTACTGCTGCCGCTCAAACCAAAAGAGCTTGTACGCATTCGCGAAGGCAAGAAGAAATTGCTGGTCTTTCCTTGTTGTAACACCAGCATGACTGTAATCGATAACGATAGTGATTACCTGCTGTCCAGTCGTCCTGTCCGCAATTAGAGAACAACTGTCATTGATCAGATGGGGCTGCGTTTCGCAGTCTCTTTGTCTGCTTCAATCATCTCAGCTGGCAGCTCCAGCTGGCCCGAAATCATCTGTTCCCGCAGCAATGCCCACTGCTCGCGCGAAGAACGAATCATGGCAGCATCGGTAATGCGCTTGTCATGAATAACCCTGCCGAACCATTTTACAGCCTCATGGAATCGACCTACCCTGCGGTTCAACTCCCCGAGCAGATACAGCAGTTTGGCTTCATTTCCACCGGTACCTTCCCGTTCAAAAACCTTGACATAGGCTTCAAGGCTAAATTCAAGAAAACGGTTTTCCTGGGTATGATCCTCCATGTATCGATACAGCCAGGCAATATGATGCAGCAGCCCAGCGACGACACGGTCTTTCTCCTGAATGACCTGCGCACATAGCAGACCAAGCTTGTATGAATCCATTGCCTGTTCCAGTGTCCGCGCCCCGCTGTAGTCTCGTTTCACCCAACGATTCCCAATTTGCTCCCTGAAAGCCTTGCGCTGTTTATCGTTTAATTGTTCCGTCGAATTCTCTGTCGAAGCGAATCCACACTCCGGACAAATTCGAACAACATAGAAATCCGGGTTTTCCCGTTTGTAGTACGCACAAAAGTCGGAATCCGTCCGGTATGGCCTTTTCAAGCTTGGTCTTACGCGTGAGGTATCATACTCCGCCTCACAATAATGACACTTCACTTTTACCTTATACAGAGGCTCTAATTCCACTCATTCCATCCCTCTCCCAAAAGCTTGTAATCGGAACTAAGGTGTATTCACAAAATGATGTGCTGACCCCGACAATCGCTGCAGGATGAAAGAATGCAACGGCTCTTCCACACCTACTTGTGTCAACGCCTGATCCATACATGCAAGCCAAGCTTCTGCCCGTTCAACCGTCACTTCAAAGTGCATATGGCGGGCACGCATCATCGGATGACCAAAAGCCTCGGAAAACAATGCAGGACCACCGAAGAACTGAGACAAAAACATGTATTGTTTTTCGATTACGGGCTGAATATCCTCCGGAAAAAGAGGTGCCAGCTTCTCATTCTGCTGAACAATCGGATAAAAAGCTTCAACCAGCGCGCGAACGCCTGCCTCTCCGCCAAGATTGTCATAGATGCTCAAACTAGGATTCATTTCGCTTTCCCTCTCCTTTCTGGTGTCGAATTTTGACATATATTACACTCCCATGCTTAATTATGAAAGGAGATTGAAGAACAAGGCTACGAACACCTTTACCTTCATTCTATCAAAAAAATCCCAAAAGTCCTATATAACATGAAAGGATCATGGTCCCACATCGCCATGACCCATACGGGTCCACCTCATACTGAAGGCACAAAAAAGCGCCAAACATGAGGTTTGGCGCACCAGATATTTCATTAATAACTTCGCCAGTCCTCTTCTTCAGAGCGCACAAGCGAGGCACGTATAACATAGACAAAAGCACAAACCAGGATTCCGGTGACAAGACTCATAATCATCACTCCATCCGATTTAATTCCACCTACTAGGTAATCAGGTGACGTTCAAGCGTTTTTATTATTTTAGCATACATCACTCAAAAACACAGCCACTTTTGCAAGCGCTTTCCAAACATTAATTTGTACTGTTTGTCCGCTTTGTCTCATATATTGATGGCAAAAGCACCAGCGAACTGCTGCACACTGACCATTCCAAAAATAAAGGAGAAGAATTCATGGCCGCTTCACAACGAATCACCCATGTCCTGATCCCATTAGCTCTCCTGATCCTGTGTGTATTGATGGTGCTGTTTCCTGTGGAAACCTGGCATGCAGGTGTACGTGGACTATCCATTTGGTGGGACGTGCTTTTTCCCTCCCTTTTTCCCTTTTTGGTGCTTTCCGAGCTGCTTCTCGGCTTCGGCATTGTTCATTTTTTGGGTACTCTCTTAAATCCATTGATGCGTCCGCTATTTCGCGTTCCCGGAAGCGGCGGATTTGTGTTTGCTGTCAGTTGTGCTTCTGGTTATCCCACTGGAGCCAAATTGACCGCACAGTTGTGGGAGCAAAAATTGGTTACTCGGGAAGAAGGTGAACGCCTTGTTGCCTTCACCACATCATCCGATCCCATTTTCATGATTGGAGCCGTATCGGTTGGTTTTTTTCATAATGTCGCTATTGCTCCCCTATTAGTCACATCGCATTACGGTGCTGCATTTCTTGTAGGTCTGCTCATGCGGTTTCATGGCGGTGTCTCCGGTAAGGATAAACAATTGGTCCATGACTCTCCTTCCGCCTCTAAAGAGATACACAAAAACAGACTGCTCCGAGCCATTTATGCAATGCACGAGGCAAGAAAGGCTGATGGACGGGCATTTGGTGAATTGCTGCGCCAGTCAGTCTCCTCATCCCTTCGCCTTATTATTATCGTAGGAGGGTTAGTTGTATTCTTCTCAGTAATGATGGAGTTACTTATTCAAACCGGATGGCTAAGCGGGTTATATGCCATTACGGAACAACTGCTTTTATATACGGGATTCCCCCCTGCCTTATCCCACAGCCTCGTAGGCGGATTATTCGAAGTCACTCTGGGAGCCAAAGAAGCAGGAGGAGCCGGTACATCCATTCCACTCGTGTACAAAGCTGCTGCTGCTGCTTTCGTTCTCTCCTGGGGCGGGTTATCTGTTCATGCTCAGATCATGAGTGTCCTGAGCAACACTCCTATGAGATATGGTCCCTTTCTGTTTGCCAGAGCCGTCCATGCTCTCATTGCACCCATACTTGTATTATTGCTATGGATACCGATGATGAGCCATTACGAGTGGCCTGTTTTGTTCCAAACGGGTGCCTCGCCCGAATTATTTTCGTATACACCAGACTGGGGACAGATTCTTTTTTCGGGAATAGGTATATTTGGAGGCGTAATCCTTTTACTGCTGATGCTTTCTCTGATGAGTCCCTTTTTCTTACCTCGACGTATGAAAAAATAAGCCATCCTGTGTGTTTATATTCAACTGAATATCAATCCAACGTTGTGTTATTCCGTGGAATTGATTATCATCGGTAGTATAATGACCACAAAGGAGCTTTCATCTTGAGATACTATGTTCAAGACCGCGGAGACCAGTTATCGATTGATCTCAGTCAGCAGTTTCATGCGCTGGCCAAAGAGGAAGGGTTTAAGCTGGATGCAGAATCGCCGGAGATTGTCATCTCCATCGGAGGCGATGGTACGATGCTGCAAGCATTTCACAATTTCATCGACCGCATCCCGGACATTGCTTTTGTTGGGGTTCATACAGGCCATCTCGGCTTCTATGCCGATTGGAAGAAGGAAGAATTACGGGAATTGGTTCGATTGATGAGCGGCAAAGGCGACCCGGAACGACTCAAACCCCGGATTGTGGAGTATCCGCTGCTGGAGCTTGAAATTCGTAAAAAGTCGGGCAATACTTCTTATATTGCACTGAACGAATTTACGTTAAAAGGCGTAGACGGTACGGTCGTTGCTCAGGTCGACATTAATGACGTAACGTTTGAGATGTTCCGGGGAGACGGTATCTGTGTGTCGACCCCTTCAGGGAGTACGGCATACAATAAGGCGCTTGGTGGCGCCATGGTACATCCCACAATCGAAGCTATTCAAATCGCCGAGATCGCTTCAATCAATAACCGCGTCTATCGGACGCTGGGTTCACCAGTTATTTTGCCCAAGCATCATCATTGTGATATATTCTCACGCAAGGATCAGCGGTTGCTGCTTACCATTGACCACGTAAACATTATGGTGGAAGACCTCATTTCGGTACGCTGCCAAGTGGCCCGTCACAAGGTCAGCTTTGCCCGTTTCCGGCCCTATCCGTTCTGGAACAGGGTTCGTACAGCTTTTTTGGACTAAATACACGCAACAAAAAAGCGGTCCTTCTCAGGAACCGCTTTTTGCTTTGGCTTGAGGCTGGTCTTTGCTCTTCTGAAGCACAAAGTACGCACAGCCAAAATTGCAATATTCATTGATATAATCCACCATGCTGGAAATTGTGGAATCCTTCGTTGCTTTGGGATGATTGTCCCGATAAAATCCTTTTAACCGCAGCTGGCTGTAACCCCAGTCCCCAATAATGTAATCGTACCGCTCCAGCACTTCGCTGTAACGATCACGGAAAACTTCAGGATTCCAGCCTTCTTTGTGGTTTTGAACGATTTCATAATTTTTTCCGCCGATTTGAACAATCACCGGTTCTTTGGGTTTGTCTTGTACAGGCTCCTGAACCGATTCCTGATTCTGTTCTGAACTTTTTTCTTCTTCCAAACCTGTCTCCTCCATCATGCGTGAGATGCCGCCTTTTCACTATTTTTCGCAGCAGATTTCACTTGTTCATGGGCATGGTAGGAGCTGCGGACCATAGGTCCGGATTCGACGTGGCTGAATCCTCGCTTCAGTCCTTCCTGCTTCAATGATGCGAACTCTTCTGGCGGATAATACTTCTCCACAAAAAGATGTTTCTCTGAAGGCTGCAAATATTGACCAATCGTCATAATATCACAATCCACAGCGCGCAGATCATCCATCGTTTGCAAGATTTCATGATATTCCTCACCCACACCAAGCATGATGCTCGATTTCGTCGGAATATTTGGCTGCATTTCCTTGGCACGAGCAAGCAATTCGAGTGAACGCTTGTATTTCGCCTTGGCACGGACTTTGTCCGATAACCGCTCTACAGTCTCGATGTTATGATTCAGGATGTCCGGTTTGGCATCCATTACAATCTGCAAGGAATCCCGGTCACCCAAAAAGTCCGGAATCAGTACTTCTACGCTGCATAAAGGCAAACGACGACGAACGGCCTTCACTGTCTCGGCAAAGATCGTCGCCCCTCCATCCTTCAGGTCGTCACGCGCCACGCTCGTAATTACGCAGTGCTGCAGATTCATCTGCTCTGCCGCTTCTGCCACGCGTTCTGGTTCCTGCAAATCAAGTTCCGTCGGCAAGCCGGTATTGACCGCGCAAAAACGGCATGCCCGTGTGCAAATGTCGCCCAAAATCATAAAAGTAGCCGTCCGATTGGCCCAACATTCGTAAATATTCGGGCACCGTGCTTCCTCACATACTGTATGCAGCGTTTTGGAACGCATCATCGTTTTCATTTCCTGATAGTTATCGCCGGTTGTCAATTTGATCCGAATCCAGTCCGGTTTCGGTTCTTTAACACGTTTAGCCAATGCATAAACCTTCTTTCTACTGAAGTTAGGCTGTTGCTCGGAACATATTATACCATGAAAGCGCTGGAAAAACTCCCATTTGTCACATCTTGTGCATTCATGTCTTACATGGATAAAATAAAGACTTTTGAAGAACGCTAGGTTATAGCTTGGTTCACCGGGCACTCATGTGCATCATCTCATTGGAAAGGGGGCTGCTTCCCTGTGCAAGATCGCTTTACATCGCGGTTAACGTACTCCTTTTGGATCAAAACATTGCTTGCAGGCACACTGCTTCTCCCACTTTTGCCTGTTGATGTTCACGGTGAACCCACCGCCGCTGATTCCAAACCTCAGGCTACAGAGCAAAAACCAGCGGACATTTTCGCTTCACGTCGGCATTTATATGAAAGCATTGGTCAAATGACACACATTCCCTGGTACAGGCTCGCAGCGATTGATCAATATGAACGTACCATCTCGCGTGCACATCCGAAAGATCGTAAACATCCGGAACGGCTGACCGGTATATTTATGACTCCCCCAGCCTGGAGAGGATGGCTAAATCCGGATGAGACGGATCAACATCCGAGGTCCATTGTCTTTTTCAATGGTTATGGTCGTGACGGCTCTGGGGATGGTATTGCAGATGCCAATAATGATCTGGATGTACTTTACAGCATGGCTTCCATTATTCAGAATTATGGGAACAAACCCGAGGACTTCAACATCGCCCTGTGGGAATATTATCATAATTCCAGGGCTGTGCAGCGCATTCAGCAATTCGCGAAATTATATGAGCATTTTGACAACCTTGATCTGTTTGGTCACGCCTTTCCGGTCCCTCTCGGGACCAACTACTCGTACCGCAGCACTTGGGGGACCAAACGCAGCTGGGGCGGATACCGTATTCATGAAGGCACAGATATTTTTGCACCGCATGGCCTGCCTGTGCGCAGTACCTGTTACGGTGTCGTGGAAATCAAAGGCTGGAATCCGTTTGGCGGCTGGCGTATCGGTATTCGTGATCTGAACAACCATTACCACTATTACGCTCATCTATCCGGTTTCGACAAAAACGCCCATATTGGCGAAGTGGTTACCCCTGGTCAGATTTTGGGCTGGGTAGGCAGCTCAGGATACGGAAAACCGGGTACGCAGGGTAAGTTCCCTCCTCATTTGCATTACGGCATCTATCGGGACAGCGGACTGCACGAATGGTCGTTTGACCCCTACCCGCATCTGAAGCATTGGGAGCAGGAAGAACGCAAACAGAAAAAAGCCAAAAGCAAATGAGCGAATGAAGTTGAAATAAAGAAAATAAGAAGCATATTTCATATTTGTTTGTATTGAAATGACTTCTAATGCAAAGCGGGACCTCATCATTGAGGCCCCGTTTTTTATTCGATATTTGCCTTTGACTCCTTAGTGGTTCACATCCACATCAAGCTGCACTCCCCCGTTTGGATCAGACAAATCCGGTTCAACCTCCAGTCCATTTCCGTTCAGCCCGTTTGCTGGAGCCTGCTGTTGATTGGGTGAGCTTGAATTAGGCATTCCTCCATGACCACTGGACACACCCGTCTGACCCGATGGCAGGGCAATCGCAGGTGCATTGCTGCCATTACTGCCCACCGGCTTGCCTTGATTATCATAGTAGTACATGGGCACATCCCCGACCACCAACAGGTACGATATCGGAATTTCCGTATCTACAGTCTCGGGTTCCATGTCAAAGGGCACCACTACCGCAACTTCGGCAATGATGTGAATGTACACTTCAACCAGAATCATGTTTATACCGGCATTCTGCTGACGGGTATTCAGATCCACCTTGACGGCTCCCTGAGGCTCAATACGAACCGGTATATTGGGACCAAAGGATGCCAATACCGGGCTGCCCAACGCCTGCCCCAGCGGAATTTTTTCTTTTAACATATGCACGTTCTGCAAAGTGGATTGCACGATATTCATCGTACTCGCGGTGATCCGCATATGCTCATCGTAATTCAGCATGAATCCGGACACTTTCCCAGCCGTATCGGTTTTCCAGTCAATTAGTCCTTCGGTGGATTTGCCTTCGGCTACCTGCGCGGTAATCGCCTTGTTGATCGCTTCCGTTGCAATTTGCTTCACTCTGATTTTGGCCAGATGCATAATGGGCGGTTTCATCTTCTTATCGACATAGGCAAAACCCTGCATCAAACAAAACGCTGTAACCAATAAAATAATCAACCACATTTTGCGCCTGCCACTTGGCGGCTTGCGGCGTCTTCGGCTTCGCCATCGTCTTCTCATCATCGGGCGTCCCTCCCCTGCGGGATGAGCTATAGGCTATATACTATCCTTATGCACCGTTGTCCCGAAAAAGAAGGACAGCACCTGCTCGTACGGGGATATCATCATGCTGCACTAAAAAAGCCTTCCGCCAGCAGATTTGTTTATCTGCAAGACGAAAGGCTTTTACATGGAACGCAGGTCTGAGGAATCAGACTACTGTCCTCATTTTATTATTTCGGAACGGACTCCCAATCTTTCAGGAAGCGCTCAATGCCGCTGTCTGTCAGCGGGTGTTTCCACAATGTTGGCAGGAGCGAACCTGGAATGGTCGCGATATGCGCACCGGAAAGTGCTGCATCTTCCACGTGTTTGATATTACGGATGCTTGCTGCAATAATTTCGGAAGGCAAATCATACGTATCGAGAATGAGACGCAGATCGCGAATCAGCTTCATGCCATCCACCGCAATATCATCCAGACGGCCAACAAATGGACTGATGTACGTTGCACCGGCTTTCGCCGCCATCAGGCCCTGTGCTGCGGAGAAGATCAGCGTTACATTGGTTTTAATTCCTTTTTGCGTCAGTTCATGACAAGCATAGAGTCCATCTTCGGTCATCGGTAGTTTAATTACTACATTCGGTGCCCACTCTGCAATTTCATAAGCTTCCTTCAACATATCCTCGGCTTTCAGTCCGATCACTTCAGCACTGACCGGGCCTTTAACAACGCCACAGATCTCCTGAATCACTTCTTTAAATACGCGACCTTCTTTGGCAATCAAAGACGGGTTGGTCGTGACTCCATCCACCAGACCAAGACGTTCGATCCGTTTGATTTCTTCAACATTACCTGTATCTAAGAAAAATTTCATGATATGTTCCCTCCACTTGATGAATTTTGTAAACAACTATACTCATCATTACCCGATTATCCGCATATGTTAACAGTTATATATGATTTAATTTTTTTCTACAGCGTGACCGCCAAATTCATTACGCAATGCTGCGACAACTTTACCTGTGAACGTGTCTGTTTCCAGGGAGCGGTAACGCATCAACAGGGACAACGCGATAACCGGTGTAGCAGTTTGCAGGTCAAATGCTGTTTCAACCGTCCAACGTCCTTCACCGGAAGAATGCATAACCCCTTTGATTTCATCCAGGTTAGCATCTTTGGAGAATGCACGCTCTGTCAATTCCATCAACCAAGAACGGATAACGGAACCGTTGTTCCATACACGAGCAACTTGTTCGAAGTCGAAATCGAAGCCGCTTTTCTCCAATACGTCAAAGCCTTCACCGATGGAAGCCATCATACCGTACTCGATACCATTGTGGACCATTTTCAGGAAGTGACCGCTACCTGCTTTACCTGCATACAGGTAACCATTTTCAACGGAAGTATCCTTGAACGCTGGCTCAACGACTGCCCAAGCTTCAGGATCGCCACCGATCATGTAACATGCGCCATTACGAGCGCCTTCCATACCGCCAGATGTACCAGCATCCATGTAGTGAATGCCTTTAGTTTTCATTTCCTCGTAACGACGGATGGATTCTTTGTAGTGCGAGTTACCCGCTTCGATGATGATGTCGCCTTTGGACAACAGTGGGCTTACTTCAGCCAATACAGCGTCAACCACGTTGTGAGGAACCATGATCCACAATACACGTGGGGATTCAAGGGAAGCCACCATTTCCGCATAAGAAGATACGCCTGTTGCGCCGTATTCTTTCATTTCATTAACAGCCTCAGCGTTCAGGTCAAAAGCAACCACTTCATGTTTGTGATCAATCAGGTTTCTACCCAGGTTCAATCCCATTTTACCTAATCCAATAAGTCCAAGTTTCATTGCTAGTTCCTCCTGTTATGAACATTTCTAATTTTTATCTGGCCAATTCCAAAATAAGTGCTTAACCTTGGCGCAGTAGCCGTTCCGGTTACGAATCGTTCTTTCGATCGCTGTTGTCTCCAAATTTTCTTGATTAATAATGTTTATGGTTAAAATATGGAGACAAAGGCGCACGCTACGCTTCTTCAGAATCGATTTCGTCCCCTTCACTACTCGCGCGTAATTGTTATGAACTGATTTAAATTGAGCCAAGTAATCTATATTTAAAAATTTTTGCGGCCTCCCGGGTATTACCGGAAGGACTTACGCAAAATTGGAACGGTGTAATTCATAAAAAATTGTATATTATCGAGCAGAATTTACCACCAACGGTAGCCGTTCTCTGCAATCAGACGATCTGCCGACTCTGGTCCTTGCGAACCTGCGCTGTACGTATCGAGTGGCACGCTGCCCTCCTGGAATGCTTCCAAAATCGGCTGTACCCATTGCCAAGCCAGTTCAACTTCGTTCCAGTGAGCAAAGAATGTAGAATCTCCACGCATCGCGTCAAAGATCAGGTTTTCATAAGCTTCCGGAATGTTGCGTTCACCTGAGTTGAAATTCATATGCATTGGTTCCACTTCGCCTTGGTTGAGTGGGTTTTTTGAATTCAATTGAAGCGAAATGCTTTCTTTTGGACCAATTTCAATCGTCAGCAGGTTAGGCTCCGTTGTATTTTCGGATTCATGACCTGTTTTCAGTGGTGCCTTGAATTCAACAACAATTCTGGTTGATTTTTCAGCCAGGCGTTTGCCTGTACGAATGTAAAATGGAACCTCGCTCCAGAATGGATCATCGATCCACAGTCTCGCGGCAACATAAGTCTCATTCTGAGAACCAGCTGGAATACCAGGCTCGTCCAGATATCCAACAACAGAAGCACCTTGCAGTTCACCTGCTCCATATTGGGCACGAACAACTTCGGAAGAAATATTCTCTTTCGTCAATGGACGAAGAGCTTCAGCAATCTTCTGTTTTTTGAATTGAATTTCTTCTGGTGTGCAGCGTTTTGGCAGATGCAGTGCAATCATCATCAGCAGCTGGAGCATATGGTTTTGGAACATGTCACGAAGAGCACCGCTTTGGTCATAATACGCAGCACGCTCTTCTACACCAACTGTTTCACTTGCCGTAATCTGTACATTGGCAATGTAACGGTTGGACCACAAAGCCTGAATGACCGGGTTCGCGTAGGTCAGGGTTTCAATATTTTGAACCATCGGTTTACCAAGGAAATGGTCAATACGGTAAATTTCTTCTTCCGCAAAGGTATTGCTAAGTTTCTCATTCAGTTCACGAGCAGATTGCAGATCGTGTCCAAATGGTTTTTCGATGATAAGTTTCTTCCAGCCTTTGGTGTTACCCAAGCCGCTTTCTTGAATGTTCAGTGCGATTGGCTCAAAGAATTCCGGTGCAACCGACATGTAGAACATGCGATTTTCAGGAATATTCAGCTCTTGTTCACGTTTCTGAACCAGTTCCAGCAATTTGGTGTAATCCTCAAGCTTCGTATTGTTCAGGGAACAATAACGGAAAGCTCCAATGAAATCGCGAACCTGTGCTTCTTCTTTCGGTGTTTGACGGGAGAAGGTATGCAGTGACTTTTCAACATTCGCCTGGAAGTCAGGATCTGACAATTCACGCCGTCCAAGACCGATAACGGAGAAGGATTTCGGCATTTTTGAATCAATGTACAAATTATATAATGCAGGATAAATCTTACGTTTGGCTAAATCGCCTGTTGCCCCGAAGAGGACAAATGTCATTGCGTCCATTGGAGTGCCTCCTGTGATCTGTGCAGTATAGTATATGATGATGCAAAATGTTCAAATCCAAGCATGACAAAAGACGGAATTAGTGGGGGAGTTCCCCGCCTTACCTCCGCTTGTGTATCTGACCTGAATTAAACATGGAACATTCCTTCTCTCCACAACCTTAATTAAGGTTATAAATTGTAACCAATTGAATTGACGTTACCCATATTACACCTGTCGTCACAATTCGTCAACAATCGTGTCTAACGTGTGAACACTAGTGTTTACAGGGTTTTTATTTATTGTTAACGCTTTATGTGGTAAGATTATAAACAATTGGTATGTGATATTTTATACATAATGCTTGTAGACATCCAGGTTACAATAAGTATACTAGTGCTATAATAAGCATAACTAATTCAAAGGAGTACAATTATGAGCGAGGATGAGAATGCCAAGCAAATATGCGAAAAGGTGGAACAGTCTTATCAGATCATTGGCCGGAAATGGGTAGCCCTCATTATTCATACATTGATGGAAGAACCCAAACGATTCAGTGAAATTCACGCTTATATCCCGGACCTGAGCAAACGGGTACTTAATGAACGAATGAAGGAACTGGAGGAAGAGGGACTTGTCGTGCGTCATGTGGTTACGGAACGCCCTGTTCGGACAGAATATATGTTGTCCCGCAAAGGCACAGAGCTGGGACGCGCATTAAGCGCCGTGGAACGGTGGGCCGATAAGTGGCTGTAGCATAAAATAACACTTTAAATTTCATCACGATAATGTACTGACGCTACTTTTAATAACATCAGCAGTTACACTCATGTGATTTAATGTCTACAGCTGCGTTTAAAATGCTGCCGATACTGTAGCAGAGTAGTTCCCAGCTGATTCCCGAAATAATTGAATGAAATAAGATAAGCCTGCTTGAGTCTTCGGGCTGTGACGTAGTCCTAATACTGCTTCCTGTTTCTTTTTGAAAGATACAGGAAGCATAGGACTCGGATAAATGAATATCGTTCGACATATGCTCCAGTCTGATTTCATCCGCATGGTGCTCTTCAATCCAATGCATCATCTTCTACGCATGTCTTAATGGATGTGATTTGCCCAAGTGTGATAGCCCCGCAGGTTACCCATCCTTTGTTACTCACATCCGATTCCTTTGCATTCTTTTATCTTTTCTTCCATTAAAATGATTAAAGGCCCATTATTTATTACGTGTGATACTTACCCATATGATGGCAACAAAAGAGAAATTCTAACTGGATGTGTTATAATTATGGAATATAATTTCGAAGTATGAGTATTAATTCTTTAATCTCTGCTGCAACTAAAAAAAGATACCAACCTCACTGTAATAGAATGTGAGAATGGCATCAATATTCTATTTTCTCTAAGACTCCAAATTTCTCCCTAACGTAATATCCACATCCTCGAAATTCTCTACGGCTGTCTTTTTTTCATAAAAATGCACCGCATGCTGCATAATCCCTTCCCTTGTATAGTAAGCATCCTCTGCCTCTAGTGGAAAAGTAACCTTCTCCCCCGTACTGGCCGATTTATAGATACCTACAATGAGTTCCAGTGTATTCCGTCCACTCATTCCATCCACGAGAAGTGGTGATCCTGTCTCAATGGCGTTTAGTACATTTTCCACTTGCCCGGCATGCCCCACATGAATAACATCCGGTAATTCGTCAGCAATTTTCTGAATCTGTTGTTCCAGATCTGAATTCGGTTCTGGGAATCCATTATTTCGTGCTTTAGAAGCAACGATCTTCCAAGGCACAGATACCCTGGCCTCTTTACCCTGAAAAATCAACTGCTGCTCCTCTCCGTGATGCACTACTGAGCTGGTGATCATGCCAAGTGCTCCTTCTTGGAAACGAAGCATCGCCATGGAAATATCCTCTACCTCGGCATTATCATGCGCTGTATTCGCCATCATGGCCTGCAATTCCACTGGGGGACCCATCATCCATAACATGGCATCAATATGATGAACCGCATGATTAAGCGTACAGCCGCCACCTTCTTTTTCCCATGTGCCACGCCACCATAAATCATAATAATTATGGCCTCGCCACCAGAATGAATCGACCTGTACGTGGACAATGGGACCCACAAGTTTGCTATCCAGCACATCTTTCAGTTTCATCATCGGTGTCGTAAAACGATTCTGAGCCACAACCGACAGCAACTTCCCACTCTTTTGCGCCGCTTCGAGCATCATATCTGCCTCTTCTAAAGAAGAAGCCATTGGTTTTTCGACCAACACATGTGTACCTGCATCCAAAAAATCACATGTAATTGGTGCATGGGTATACGGAGGGGTACATACCGAAACCAAATCAATGTTTTGATCCAGCAATTCATGATAATCGGTAAAAGCTTGTGCTCCTTCCAACCCGTATTCATTAATCCGTTTCTGTGCTTTTTCCGTGAACATATCCACCACAGCTACGATCTCGCATCGTTCAGGAAATGCCAAATATGCTGTAATGTGCGCTGCACTGATCGCGCCTGCTCCAATAATGGCTACTTTCAACATGAATGCATACCTCCCTTATTCCATTCACAATACACAATAATAAAGCGCTTTTATGCGTTCATCTTGTGGTAAAATGAAACTATATTGCGCTCATGAAGGGGAGGCATTCCTAATGCCCATCATCACCAGAGACCAATTTAATCTGGCATGCCGTCGCACCTCCACCACTGCGTTCCGAGAGGTTTTTCACGCTCATTCACAGGTTGAAATCACATATATCCATGATGGATATGGACAACTCATAACAGAAGGCCAGGCATTCCCCCTTGAACCGGGTACACTGATGATATTCCGCCCTTTTCAGCTGCATCAGATCCAGATTCAAGTCACGAAAGAGCATCCCTTTATCCGCAGCGTACTGATGTATGAGCAGCATCTGCTGAACCCGCACTCTCGGCAATTTTCCGTTTCGAATCGTTTTATATTGGACCTTCTGGGGCAAGCATTTCCGCTTCAACCGATCCGTCTTTCCGCTGTGTCACCGCTGATTCAAATGATTGAGCAGTTTGCCGATATTCTGCCTATGTTGCTTCCACATGAAGCGGAAGAAGATACACGACTCTTTTTACTTGGGCTGCTCGCACAGCTTCGTTATCTTTGGAAGGACAAGCATTATTCCAGCTCTAAAACAATCCCAGCGGGTTCTCCCATTCTGCATCCTCATGCTGAGGCTGTCATGCAGTGGATTGAAGAGCACTACAATAAAGCGTTTCGTCTGGAGGATATCGCAGATACACTGCATCTCTCGCCTTATCATCTGTCCCATATATTTAAAAAAGCTACCGGCACCACCATCGTTGGTTACGCCCAAGCTACCCGTATTCGTCATGCTTGCGTGTTACTCACAAGTACCACATATACTGTTCCGGAAATAGGCCACCGTGTAGGCATGTCCAGCCCATCCTACTTTTGCAAAGTCTTCCGCAAAGCAACAGGCACTACGCCGCATCAGTATCGGCTGAATATGCAAGGCAGATAAGAAGATTATCTACGAAATGAAAAGGAGCAAAAGGAATGACATCCTTTCGCTCCTTAGCTCCTGAACACTACCTAAAGTTATTCACCCGGCTTGCGTACATCCAGTCCCAGCTTCTCCAAGAAGGGAAAAATTCGCTCGCGTGCCTGCTGCAGTTCTTCCTTTTGCTTCGCAGACAACCGTTCTTCATGGATGTTCCCATCCAGATCCATCACCATGCCCTCATACTGCTTCATCTGTTCATACAACGATTTGAACTCGGTAAACTGCTCCTTGGAAAGCTTCGTCTCTGCCATTGCCAGCTGTTCCTCCCAAAATTGCTCCTGGTCCATAGGTTCTTTTGGAGAGTCTCCACTAGCTGCTTCCAGCTTTTTGAAAAAGGGTTCCAGTTCCGCAGTAAGGCGATTAAACTCCGTCTGTTCGGTGGCACTCCAGTTCTCGGGGTGCATCTCTCCCTGTTGATCCGCATGCTTCAAAGCCATTTGTCCCATTTGCTTCATCAGACCCATAAATTGAATGAATTCCTCTTCACTTAAATGTGCTTTGGCTGTCTGGAGCTTCTCATCCAGTCTCATGTAATCCTCCGGTGTTCCACCCACCGCTGATATATTTTCCTGTGAACCATACATTTCGTTAGCCAAATAGGTATACCCTGCATAAGCTCCAGTAGGAATGATAAGCACAGCAGCCAGCAGCACAGTAACCAACCATTTTTTCCGATGTCCTTTGAGCCGTGATTCACTTCGAATAGCATTCATGATTTTATGTTTTGTTTTTTCATGAATTGTCCAGTCTTTGGTCTCTTCCTGGTAGGCTGTTCGCAGCTGTTCATCGAGATTCATGCAAATCCTCCACCTTTCCCCGAATACCCACATTTAACTTCTGATTCTGCCTCAACTTGGTTAGTGCTGCATGAATACGAGATTTCACCGTTCCTAATGGAATTTCCAATATGCATGAAATCTCTTCTTGCGTGTACTCGTTCAAATAGTGAAGAGTTACCACCTGCTGCAGCTTGTATGGCAATCGGTGCACCTGCTCAAGCAGAGGACGATTTGCCAGTTTGTTGATCAAGTCACCGGAAAAATCATACTCCAGTCCCATATCAGACTTCTCCATCTGTTTGCTAAAACGAAACTGCGTCAATCGTTTGCGCCGATAACTTCGGACCTGCCGCATTGTCACACCCATTAACCAAGGACGAAAGGCTCTTTCCGAATCATATCGCTCTAAGGACCGGTATGCCTGAATATAGATTTCCTGTACCAGATCTTCCGCGTCAGATGGGTCACGAATCAGAAAACGAACCGTGCGATACACATCCATCACCGTTAGCTCATATAACTCGCCGTATGCTTCGTAGTCGCCAGCCCGGGTTAATTCTACAAGTTTTATGTACTCTTCTGTCTCACTCATCATCCATCTCCTTTCTCCTTACACTATATATTGGCATACCAGCTCCATATCGTTCGATTTATTTTTTTCAACTTTCACCGCATGCAAAAAAGCCCATTCCTCACTCATCGTTCGAGTTGAAATAAATGGACTTCAGAGGGAGTGGAAGAACTCAAAGCACTTATATTTAACACCCTGTATATGGTGATTCAACTAAAATTTATTTGAAAGAAATAGTAATAAAACAGAAATTTAACCTGGGTTTAAACATATTTTATAACTATAAAATAAGCCGGCTCTCTACTTCCAGAAGAGAGTCAGCTTATTTTACGAGTCTTTTTTGTCGGTGAATGAAATTGCTAATTTGAATTATCCAATAATTTTTAAAGCTGCAATTACATCATTGTTTACGGAGAAGTGAAACTCAAAAGGGAATGGCCCTCCCTCAAAATCCCCCGTTACCACAGTGCTTACAAAGTAGTTATCACCAGTACCAGTAGCCTCTTTAATCTCAAGAGTAACATTCATGCCGATATGGTAGGTATCCGCCCACTCTTTAATTTCTTTTAGGCCGGAAAAATCACGGCCATGATCATTAACAACACTAGAATCATTGAAAACGGACAACAGGGCTTCCATATTGTGATCATTTGTAGCTTCAATAAATTTTTGAATCGGGTTTGCTAATGCTGTTAACATACATATCTCCCCTATCCTTTTTCAGCATGGCTTGTTAATCGTCCATGCTTTTAGTATATAAAACGAGTATTTCCGTTTTATAATTCACATTTTCGTTTAAATGATTAAAATAAATAATGAATTAAACCTAATTATCCAAATTGATCAATTGAAGCCTTAGTCATAAATAATATGTCTTCGTAAAGTTAAAGTGTAGGGACAGTTCCTCCATCGATAACATATTCGGCACCGGTAATCGATGCAGCACGATCAGAAGCAAGGAACGCCACAAGCTCACCAACTTCTTCTGGATATCCAGGACGTCCAATTGGAATACCTCCTAGGGCATCCATAACCGACTGGAGCGCACTTTCAAAGCTTCCTGTCACCTGAGCAATATTCTCCATCATAGCGTCAGCAGCTGTCGTTTGGATAAACCCTGGCGATACACGGTTAACCCGGATTCCTTTTGGAGAAAATTCTTTAGATAAGCTCTTACTGTAGTTACTCAAAGCTGCTTTTGCTGCAGCATAAGGGATCGTTGACTCGATCAAGGGTAAAACTCTTTGGATTGACGAAATGTGAATAATGACGCCCTTTCCTTGTTCAAGCATCAATGGAATCAATCCACGATCCAACCGCACGGCCGCTAGAAGGTTCCAGTTCAAAGATTCAATCCAATGTTCGTCACTTGCTGCAAGAAAACCGCCGGGAGGTGTATTATTTCCTCCAACATTGTTGACCACAATATCAATGCTACCGAAGCGATCTTTAACAGCTTGAACAACTTTCTCGACGCCTTCTTTGGTAGATAAATCTGCTTGTACAAACAAATTTGGATCGGCCAGATCAGTTGGCATCGAGCGTGCAGTCGTTAAAACTGTCGCTCCAGCTGAGGCAAATCTTTTGGCGATCGCTTCGCCCATTCCTTTTGTTCCGCCTGTCACCAGTACTTTTTTTCCTTCATATTCCGTCAATGGGTTTGCATAAGTAATTGCCATTATTTTTCCTCCTAAAATGCATTTAATTTTTATAAATCTGCTATTACTTATTTTTGTAGAACTCTTAATGATTAATTGCCACTAGATATTCCCTCGATAATGATTCCTCTATATGTCCCGCCTTTAAGGCGATGTTTTACTGCATCCTGGTAAGCTGGACTATAATACCAAGCTTTGGCTTCTTCAAAGCTTGGAAATTCCAGCAGAGCTGCACCTTCAACCTGCTGTCCTTCAATAACTTCATGAGTGCCATACATGGCGAGCGGTTTAACTGGATGACCATCAAGTACTGCGGGAGCTTTGGAAGAATAAACTTTTAATTCCTCCGGATCATTAGTTTGCTCGCGAATAAAAATAACGTATGCTGGCATTAATAAACAACTCCTTTCTGATTTTGTCCTTCATAACATTACAGCGATTCAATACAGGACACCCTGAGAGGGCAGCCGCTTTCTTACATTTAGCTAAGCGGTCTTTAAGCACAATCTTATTTTAAGCTTGATTAAGATGTGCGTCTAATTTATAGTTTTCATAAAATCAATTACTAATATTAATGTAAGAAGGTGCTTAAATGGAGCTTACACAATTAGAATATTTTCTAACCGTAGCAAGACTTCAACATATGACTATGGCTTCTAAGGCATTAAATCTTACTCAACCAGCTTTAAGTCACGCCATATCTAAACTCGAAAATGAACTCGGTGTCCCGCTTTTTGAACGTAATGGCCGGAATGTTCAGTTAAATCGGTACGGGCATATGTTTAGCAAGTGGGTGGAAGAAGCATTAAAAAACATTCAAAATGGCATTCAGGAAATTGAAGAGTGGTCTAATCCCGAAACCGGCGTTGTTCACATATCTTATCTTAATATTTTGGGAGTGGATCTGGTTCCTTCCATTATTAGAGACTATCAAACACACCATCCTAAGGTGCGGTTTGATTTGTATCAGGGTAACCACGGAGATATCAATGAATACTTGGATAAAGGGACATCTGACATGCTAATTACTTCTAAAGAAACAACATTGGATAATCATGAGTGGATTGCCATTCGTAAATTACCTTTGTTTATCGTGGTTTCAGCTAAACATCACTTGGCTGATCGATCGAGTCTAAGCTTATTTGAATTATCTGGAGAACCCTTCGTAGGGTTGAAAAAAAACTGTGGATTAAAGGCCACTATAACCTCACGGTTCAAAGATACCAATTTCAAACTCACTTCCACCTATGACGCCGAGGATTTGATAACAGTCGCGGGTTTTATTAAAGCCGGTCTTGGAGTGTCTGTACTCCCTCAAACAATGGGACTTATGTTAGACGGCTTAGTATGGATTCCCATTCAGGAAAGCGGATGGGAATGGGAAGTCATATTAAAATGGAGAAAAGATCGTTACTTGTCTCCCGCTGCCAAAAGGTTAATTGACTTTATCTCGAAGGATTCAAATATGTCCTTTGTTGATCAATCCCTGAGATAGTTACAGTCCTACAAAAATCGACTATACTATTCATCGGCCAAGCCATCTGAAAATAAATTAATGTCCCAAAACTTGCGCTCACTCTACATCCCCTAATCCCTTACCCCACAAGGTTTCTCCCCTACTTTCGAGATAATAATTACTGTCCAAAAAGGCTGAGAAATCGATGGGCAAAAGCTGAAGATCAGGGAAAAGAATGAGGAAACGTTTGAGGAGTACATGGATGAAAGCCTTACTGCGCTTGTATTTTGCTTGAGGAAAGAGCTTGAGGAGAAGAAAAGAGAGAGAAAAAGACTGGGAAATGTACGCTTGAATACGCTGCATTTCTACCAGTCTTTGAGTGTTCTGGACAGTTATTTTATTCAGGGAAAGGGACAGTTCATTGGGAAATGGACAGGAATTATTTATTGATTAAGCCATAGCCATCCGCTGTCTCATCGCTTCAAACAACAAAATCGTCGCTGCCATCGCGGCATTAAGTGACTCTGCCTGTCCCTGCATGGGAATCGTAATCGCATCGTCCACCAGTCGTGCAGTAGACTCCGATATGCCCTTGCCCTCATTACCAATGACAAGCCACACCGACTGTGTAAAATCATAGCTGTAGCACGAATAATCTGCCTGCAAAGACGTACTAACCAACTTTATGCCCGCAGCCTTTGCTTCAGGCAGCAACGATTCCAGCTGCCCTTCTACAATCGGCAAATGAAACAATGACCCCATCGTCGAACGGATCGTTTTCGGATTATAGACATCCGCACAACCAGCACCTAGCACCACACCTGCCGCTCCCGCCGCATCCGCACTGCGAATAATCGTGCCCACATTACCGGGGTCCTGAACATTGTCCAGCACTACAACCAGCCCCCTGGAAGAAGACAACAAGCTTTGCAGCGGTTCACGACCTTTATGTACAACGGCAAAAACAGGTTGGGGTGTCATCGTATCCGTACACTTGGCGATAACCGCAGGAGATACACTGATCCATTCCACACGCTGAAGTGGAGCCTCCAGTCCAGCCAGTTCCTTGGGTACACCCTGCTCCCCATCGTAAACGATACATTCCAGGTCTGCCCCGGCACGCAGCGCTTCCTGTACGAGATGAATGCCTTCAATAATATATTTATGTTGACGGGTACGGTGCTTTTTCTCCAGCAGCTGTGCCCATTCCTTCACACGTGTATTTTGCGGTGATACAATATCCATCTTTCCATCCTTCCCGTCTGCGGGATTTTTTATCAATATGGTAAAAGACACATTGAAAATCTTCGACAAAGGTCCCCTTCATCATCGTACCAATCACTTTGGATACGCAAGCTCCATTTTCGTCAAATGGTCCTTGTGACCAACGATGATCAGCACATCCCCGTCCGCAATCCGATCCTCTGCATACGGAGAGATATTCATCGAATTCCCGCTGCGAATTGCCATTACGTTACATCCAAAGCGTGCACGAATATTTAACTCCAGCAGATTTTTACCGATCATTTGCTCGGAAGCTCTCATCTCCAGAATACTGTAATCCTCAGACAACTCAATGTAATCAAGAATGTTTGGAGAGGTCAGATGATGGGCTACACGCAGTCCCATATCCCGCTCAGGATAAATGACCTTGTCCGCTCCGATCTTCTGCAATACTTTACCATGAAGCTCATTTTGTGCTTTCACAATCAGAACAGGCACACCCATATCCTTCAGAATAAGGGTCGTGAGAATACTCGACTGAATATCTTCACCGATCGCCACAACGACGACATCAAAATTCCGTATGCCCAGCGCTCGCAGCGCTTCTTCATCCGTTGAATCTGCCGATACGGCATGTGTCACCACATTGGACATCTCCTGGGTCCGCTGTTCGTCCGCATCAATGGCCAGTACGTCGAATCCCATGCCACTCAGCGCATTCGCTACACTTGATCCGAACCGTCCCATACCGATCACCGCATATTGTTTTTTTGCCATTAGGGTCTAACCTCCCGCTGCACTTCAGCATTACGCATCTATTGGTAGTCCATTTTTCAATTAAAGGGTGAACTGCTTACTTAAATATCCTTCGTAGTATACCACAAAGCCCAATAAACTTGAATGCGCTCACGCTTCCCAGGGAACAGTATTAGAGCAGCCGAATATACGAGGAGGGACTTGCGATGCCAATTACATTAAGCCTGCGTGAAGCGATTGTTCATAAAGTTCATGATAAAAGTGATGATCAGCTCCGGGAGATGATCGAAGGTTCTGTAGATGGACCGGAAGCAGCATTACCCGGACTCGGCGCCATTTTCGAAATGATCTGGAAGAACACGGAACCTGCCAAGCAGGAAGAATTAATTCAAATCGCGCAGGAGCATCTGCACACCATTCCCGTTCAACCCATCAGATAACTGAAGCCTTGGAGGGAAAGGTACCATCATCACGTTGTTCTGTCTGCAAAGAGGGATTTTGGCTCATTGGTCTGGATGGTGCCCTGCTCCAAAGAGCAAGGCAGTTACATCCCCCGCAGACTAATTAGGTCCCCCAACCAAACAAGGTACAGCCACTGAGCATCACTCAGGAGGCTGTACCTTGTTTGTGTATACTTGGTTTAGAAAAGAAAAAAGCCTTCTGCCTCTAATCCCGAGCTGGAAATAAGACTTTGCAACTCAATCAGCAAGGATTTCAATGAGATATAAACGATGGGAACGACAAAAATGACCTAAACCCCTCTGATTAGGGATTTAGGTCATTTGTTTCTGCTGTATTTACTATTTTAGGAAAAACAGCTTATGGAGCTGTCTCCAGGAATTTGGCCGTCGGGTTTTTGTCCATTGCGGTTCTCATCGCGTATTCATTTTCAAACAGAACCACATAATTCCCTTTTTTATCTTTTACCAGAGCGGAGTTGATCCGGAATTTGCTTGGGTCCAGATTCTCATCCACGATCCAGCGAGCGAATTGATAAGGCATGCGTTGTAGCTGCACATCTACCCCATACTCGCCTTTCATCCGGTATTCAAATACCTCGAATTGGAGCTGACCCACTACGCCGAGCAATGTCTCGTCGAAGCTAACGGTGTTGAACACCTGAATCGTACCTTCCTCGGTCAACTGGTCAATCCCTTTTTGGTATTGTTTATGTTTCAATGCATTTTTAACTGTAACTTTGGCAAAAATCTCTGGTGAGAACGTTGGCAGTTCGTCAAAAATAACCTCGCTGCCTTGGCTCAATGAATCGCCAATCCGGAAGATACCCGGATCGAACAGACCAATAATATCGCCTGCATAAGCCTCTTCCACAATATCCCGATCCTGTGCCAAGAATTGCTGTGGCTGTGATAGTTTGATCTCTTTGCCCACACGATTATGTTTCACGCTCATACCACGTTGGAACTTACCGGATACAATCCGCAGGAATGCGATACGATCCCGGTGTGCCGGGTTCATATTTGCCTGAATTTTGAAGACATAACCGCTGAATTTCTCATTCGTTGGCTCAATCTCACCCGCTGTACTGCGACGTGGTTCCGGCTTCGGTGCGAGCTGCAGGAAGTTCTCAAGGAACGTCTGCACGCCGAAGTTATTGATGGCACTACCGAAGAATACAGGTGTCAGTTCGCCGCGCTGTACCTTCTCCATATCGAACGGATCTCCTGCAACATCCAGAAGCTCCAGGTCCTGACACAGCTGATCATGCAGATAATCGCCTGCCATCTCACGAATGATCGGATCCTCGTATCCTTCCACTTTTTGCACTTTAATCGTCGAGTGATCGTCCCCTTGGAACAATTCCACCTGATTTTTCATCCGATCGTACACACCACAAAGTTCACGACCTGTACCAATCGGCCAGTTCATCGGTACGGAGCGAATGCCCAGTACGTTTTCGAGTTCTTCCATCAGATCAAATGGACTTTGTCCTTCACGGTCCAGCTTGTTGATGAATGTAAAGATCGGAATACCACGCTTCGCACAAACCTGGAACAATTTAATGGTCTGTGCCTCGACACCTTTGGCCACGTCAATCAACATTACTGCACTATCGGCAGCTGTCAGTGTACGATACGTATCTTCACTGAAGTCCTGGTGACCCGGTGTATCCAGGATGTTGATGCGATGACCCAGGTAATCAAACTGCATGACGGAAGACGTTACCGAGATCCCCCGTTGTTTCTCAATTTCCATCCAGTCACTTGTTGCATGTTTGCTAGCTTTCCGAGCTTTGACTGTACCGGCGAGACGAATTGCGCCCCCGAACAGCAGCAGTTTCTCGGTCAATGTCGTTTTACCCGCATCCGGGTGAGAGATAATGGCAAACGTCCGGCGTTTGTCCACTTCCTGTTGAAGAATGTTATCTGCAGCTTTGCTCATAGCTTCTATCCCTTTCGTCCGTTCATTCACGTTAATCCGGCGAGGCCGGTCGACCATTCAATCTGTATAAAGTCCGGCTATGCCGGTTGATTGTACATTCACAATTTCGCATATTAGGCAATTAAGCATCCTATGTTAATTTTACACATTTACAACGGAGTTCATCCTCCCTAAGCATTGTGCTTCCATTCATGCCGTAGATCTGATTTAGTATCCAACTTTCCTATTGTACCATAATCTTTACCGAAAATAACCGGTTACGTACAGCAGATTGCTCACTTTTCCGATTGCAAAAAAAAGAGCACCCTTCCGCCATCATGATGGCATCCAGGTACTCATTATTCATTTCGCTTGCCGCCCTTAGAAAATGAATGCGTCCAGAGCGTATTGTCCTCCACCTGTCAAAGCTAGTGCTACACTAACCACCAGGATTGCAAGGTTATATTCAAATCCGTTTTGCGTGGACCAGTATCCGTTCGCACCATGAACCTTCACAATGGCAATAACCATAGTCAGTGCAATCAGAATGCCGCCTACCGGTGTGAGCAGACCCAGAGCCAGCAGCAATCCGCCGCCGAATTCAGCGAGCCCTGCCAGCAGCGCTACCAATGCGCCAGGTTTCATCCCCATCGATTCAAACCAGCCGCCGGTTCCCTTGATTCCATATCCCCCGAACCATCCAAACAATTTCTGAGCCCCGTGCGCCATGAACGACAATCCAATCACCAAACGAATTAACAACAATCCTACATCCAACATTTTCTTTTCCTCCATTCAATATATACAAAATAGTATTCTTAGATTAAAGATATTATGCTAAAATTTTTTCTTCATGAATGTATGTCGTAACCCCTTCACCTGGTTCACATTTTATCTCATGAATGATGTACGTATCCGATTCACCATCGGGTTTCGTATGTCTTTGCTTAATCTCTTTATCTCATGAATTGAGTATAAGTTACATACTTACTTTTTGTCAATAACTTATTTTATTATATGAAACTTTTTACATTCCCCACTTCTCCAACGCAAAAAAAGACCTGGAAAGATCACATCTCTGCGTTCTTCCCAAGTCTTATTTTTAACAGTGTTAATCTTGTCACTAATAAAATGACTTATGCTCTATTCAAAAATTGCTGCCACTCAATGAGTGATACTCCCGCGATTAATTGTTCACTTGCCAGATGACACTGTCTTCGTCCTGACCATTAACCGGCCACCAGTGGAACCCATCCTGCTCCAGCAGTTTGCCTGTTGCTTCCGGCCCCCACGTACCTGCTGGATACGTGTGCAGCTCTCCGTGATTTTCCGCCCAAGCCGCCGCAATCCGGTCAACGAAGGACCATGCTGTAGCCACTTCGTCCCAACGGGTAAAGTAGGTGGAGTCTCCTTCTGCTGCATCATGCAGCAATCGTTCATACGCCTCCGGCGAGTTGATTCCAATCATGCAGCTCTGACAGAAGTCCATCGCCAGCGGCTGAATTTCGGAGTCTGAACCCGGCTTTTTGGCATTGATTTTAATATAAATGCCTTCCATCGGATTCACCCGAATGACGAGCAAATTCGGCTCCAGCTTGTACTTTTTCCCCAGATAAACGTTACTCGGCATGGATTTGAATTCAACCACAATCTCGGTCGTTTTCACCGGAAGGCGCTTGCCTGTCCGAATATAGAACGGCACACCTGCCCAGCGGAAATTATCTACAAATACACGTGCGGCAAAGTATGTCTCCGTATTGGATTCCGGATCAACCTTGTCCTCCTGACGGTAACCGGGAAGCTGCTTCCCACGATACTCGCCTTCCGTATACTGGCCGCGCACAACGTTAGTGCTCACTTCTTCATTAGAGGTGAACGCACGCAGCGAACGCAGTACCTTAACCTTCTCATCGCGGATGTCCTCCGGGAACAAACGGCTTGGCGGCTCCATGGCAATCATCGTCAGCATCTGCAGCATATGGTTCTGTCCCATATCGCGCAATGCTCCCGAGTGATCGTAGTATCCACCACGTTCTTCCACACCAACCGTCTCTCCCAGGGTAATCTGAACGTTGGCAATATGTTTATTGTTCCAAAGCGGCTCGAAAAAGGCATTACCAAAGCGAATGACTTCGATATTCTGCACCATTTCCTTGCCCAAATAGTGGTCAATCCGATAAATCTCTTCTTCACGGAACACTTCACGGATCTGCTCATTCAGATGCTCCGCAGATTGTAGATCATATCCAAATGGTTTCTCAATCACAAGTCGATTCCACCCGCGACTCTCCAGCATCCCGCCATCCCGCAGACTATAGGAGACGCTGCCAAAGAGCTCAGGTGCCAGCGCCAGATAGAACAGGCGGTTACCTGGTGTATTAAACTTCGCTTCCAGACTCTCTGTCTGCTCACGCAATTCTTTGAAACCGTCCACGTTATTGATATCTAGTGATTTATACTCAAAATGTTCAACAAAAGCATTCCATTCATCAGGTTCCCCCGCTGGATAGCGGCAGAACTCTTTAATGGATTCATAGATGTCTTCCCGGAATTCTTCTGGTGACCTCGGACGACGCGCTACACCAATAACCGCAAAATCTTCGGCTAACTTGCCTTCGCGGTAGAGACTGTAGATCGCCGGAAACAGCTTCCGGCGGGCCAAATCACCCGTTGCTCCAAAAATGAAAAATACTGCACCTGGTGTCTGCACTTCATCTTGCATTTGTTTTTCGACCATGGGCTCCTCTTTCTTTCCGGGAAGACATCTCCACACTCTCCCCGAGCTATGTAATGGTGTTATATACGCAACATACAACCGTCAATTACCAGCAAATTTCCCTCTTGGATGTGATGCCATTTTAGCATAAAGCCCCATGGGTTGCACTAATTTTCCAAAGAAATGTTATCCCTATTTTTCAACAATTCATGGAAATTTCATCTATACAAATTCACGATCAGACTTATAAATTTGCATGAATAATGCATTAATATTCGATCGTGATCACCGGGAAACCTACTGTAACCCGATTGGTCCCCTTTTCATCGTCCTGATGGACCGCAAGCTGCATATTCAAGTGATGTTTACCGCTCTTAATGGCTAAGGGCAGAGCCGAAGCCCCATAGGATACGCTTGCAGTGCTTTTGTCCGTATAACGTTCTATCGCTTGCATGTTCATATCTCCAGACAGCTGTTCCTCGATTTGCTGCAATTGACTGCTGGCGCCACTTTCTTCAGTTGCGCCTGTGCCCTGCACTGCGAAATTCCATGCAGCCTTCATTCCCGAATCGATGAGCAACTGGGAAACTTGTTCATGTAATGTGATAAGTAAACGTTGGTCTGTATCTTCATTGCCTGATAATTGGACGATCGCGTAGTATTCCTTATTCCCCGTAACGACAACATTGACCAGAATGCCAGCGTGCTTAGCGTCAACAGCAATCTCACTGCGATACACCTCATGCCCCGTCTGAACACCGCGTTCTGGCTGTTGCAATCCCAGCCGATGAGCGAGCAGCTCTGCCTGCTCTTTTGCATCTCCACGGCCTTCCCCTTGCCATTTAATGACTAGACGCTCCACATGATCGATTGCTGTATCTGCAGTCTTCATCAATTGTTCCAACTTGCCTGCTTCGGATTCCGCCTTCTCAGCATACACATGAGTCATGCCTACAAGTATAATGATTGCCAATGCCAGTATGCCAGCTGTCATCCATCGATTTAACATTCGAACCCTCCACTCTTTCCTGCATTCTATGAATCTATCAACAGCATGCCCCCATTGCTCATTTGCTAAACTTCTTTTTGGCAAACAAAAAAAGCCCCATCCACCATCTTCATGGCTGATTGGACCTTATCGCCTCAACGTTCACACGCTTCATTTTCTATTCCGCAAGTCCATTCTTATATGCATAAATGGCTGCCTGTGTACGGTCGTCTACGCCAAGTTTTGCAAGAATGTTCGTCACGTGGAATTTGACCGTTTTGATCCCGATAATCAGATCATCTGCGATGTCCTGATTCGATTTTCCTTTGGCCAGCAAACGCAGAACATCCATTTCCCGATCGGTCAATTCCTCATGCGCAGGTGCGGCTGCCTGCGGCTGTCGGAAACGATTCATCATTTTGGACGCCACTTGAGACTCCAGAACCGATTGCCCACGAGCTGCAGCGCGGATTGCATCCGCCACCTCATTAGCTCTGGATGTTTTCAGCAGATAACTGAAGGCTCCTGCCTCAATAACCGGATACATCTTTTCATCATCCAGATAACTAGTCAGCACAATGACCTTGCATTCCGGATACATTTTGAGCAGCTGCCGGGTGGCTTCAATGCCGTCCATCCCTTCCATGACCAGGTCCATCAGAACCACATCAGGCTTATATTCCTGTGCCAACCGAATGCCTTCCTCGCCGCTGCCCGCTTCCCCGACCACTTCAATACCATCTTCCGTATCCAGCACCGCAGCGAGGCCAATGCGTACCATCTCATGATCATCCACGAGCAACACTTTGATCGACACTTCCGTCTCCGTTTCTATTCCCGTCTCCATTGACATGTTCTTCCTCGCTTTCATCGTTCATCAAAGGTATTGTAATTTCAATTCTTGTTCCTTTGCCCGGCGCCGTTACAAATTGAATGGCTCCCCCAATCTCAGTCACACGTTCACGCATATTGGCCAGACCATAGGAGGCCTGTTTCTGATCGTCAAGATCAAATCCCTGACCATCATCGCGAATTAATACCCGAATGGCATCCATTCGGCGCTGAAGCCGAATTTCCATCTTTTCTGCCTTCGCATGACGTAATGTATTGGACATCGCTTCCTGAATGATACGGAACAGATGATTCTCAATGCCTTTGATCAAATGAATGTCTTCATCCATTTCAAGCACGATATCCATAGGTACTTTTGTTTTTAACTCCATCACCAGATCACGCAGACCTTGTTCGAGATGTTTACCTTCCAGATAGACAGGTCGCAGATGCAAAAGCAGCGCGCGCATCTCGGACTGAGCTACCGACGCCATCTCTTCAATCAGGGCCACCTGCCGCTGGGCACGTGCAAAATCCTTTTCCATTCTTCGTCCAACCGCTGTTGCGGTCATAGAAATGGCGAACAGCTGCTGCGATACCGCGTCATGCAATTCCCGTGCCAGCCGCTGCCGTTCCTCCACAATGGCCGTTATTCTGGCCTGTTCAGCCAACTGCGCGTTATTCGTAGACAGTCGTTGCAGTGAGGAGACCTGATCTTCCCACTTTTTGCCGATGCGTCCAAGCTGCTCACTTAATCGGCCGACATCATCAATGCCGAGATCCGGCACAGTGCGTGAGAGTGAACCCTTTTCCCATTGCAGTAGTGTCTCTCGCAACAGTTCAAGCCTGCGTTTGACCCGATAACTCTGATAAAATCCAAAGGCCGCACCCAAACCGACCAAGAGCAATAGTAATGCAGACCCTGATTGAATCAGGTGCCTCCATCCTGTAAACGGAGCAAGATAACCATATGTATACAATACATACAAGATCACGGCGAGTACAATGAAAACAAGGAGGATCCCTTCACCCATACTTCGGGTTACCATGTCGGTATGTCGTTTTGTCTTCATCCGGGTCTCCTCCTTTTTCACCTATTTAACTTATTACGGATTACTGATGTTTAGGTCGCCAACAATATAAGAAATGACAAATTTTGCTTTATGTTCACTGGACTCATATCCAGGGGTTCTCCATACCAATTTGTTCATCATGCCACTATCCTGTTCTCCATTAACACTTATCCGTCCAAAAAGTACAGATGCCTCAATTTCGACACCATAATCCTCAGGCATCGTCAGACGAACATTTCCCATAACCCCTTGCAGAAGCACAATTGTTTGTTTATCCTCCGGAATAGAGAGTGACAGATCTGCGTTAACCTCACCCAATGCATGCCACAGGCTCATGCTGCGCAATGTCCAAGGAGCCTGATCCCAATAGTAGCGAGCCATGAAATTTTGTTTGCGCATGACATTCCTGTCTAGATGAATCTTTTTGTTTTTGGAATAAAAATAGGCCAGCGATGCCAACACAATCAGAAATACAATCATTAAATTATCAAGCAATAACAGAGCGGCACCGATGCCTAGATATCGATAACCTTTGTGTGTGTCACCTTTACGAACTTGTACCATACCTATCGTTAACAGAATCAGTGCGGCGACGGTTAGCAGGTTAATACTTCGGTTCAGTAACATCAGCATGCCGATGACAATGATGACAACAGCAAGCCATTGACCCTTCTTATTCATCTCTGCCGCACCTCCTCTGTAAGTTGATCTTCCCAATTCGTCGGAAAAGCCATATCAGGCATTGAACACCTGTATGGCTTAACCTTTGTTCTAGAAACCGTTCTTTATTCACGATTTATAGAATATCATATTGTTTGCTGAGGGAACAGTTATTCTTTTGAAGTACCGCCCGTTTCATTTTTGGCACCATTGCCGATTTTATTTTTGAGAGCTTGCAGTTGTTGATCCACTTTGAATTGCTTCTCAGTATCTACAGGATTAGTGTACGTGGATTGTGTATTACGATAAGGTGCGCGGATCACATCAGCTTCCGCTTCCATTTGCATGATTTTCTCTTCCATGCGGTGGAATCCAAGCGATGCGCCACCACTCTCGATCGAGTGCAAGCTGTTGATTTGGGACATTTGTTTTTTGGCTTTCGCCATTTGTGCACGGGATACGAGTTCATTACGTTTGTTACGCATTTTGTAGAACTCATCTTTCATGTCATGCAGCTGTTGCAGCAAATCTTTGGCTTGAGCTTCGGACTGAGCATGAAGTTCTCTGTATTCCGTAATTTTTTGATCGAAGTAGATCTTCTCTTCCAGCAATTTGCGTGCAACTTCTTCCTGTCCATTAGCCAGTGCAGCTTCTGCTTGGGATTCACGTTGTACCGATGTGCGTTCTGCCTCGTCCAGACGCTGTTTCATGCGACGCTCGTTCGCCATTTGTTTGGCGACTGTTACCTCTGCCTCATGAATTTCAGCCTCCATATCACGCAAGTACTGGTTCAACATTACAATCGGGTCTTCCACTTTATCCAACATATCATTTACCGACGCTTTCGTCATATCCTTAATCCGTTTAAATACTCCCATTTTACTTTTCTCCCTTCTCGTAACGAGATAATTTTTGGCGAAGCTCTTCAACTTCTTTTTTCAATGCTTTTTTCTCAATATCTTTCATCATGGAATCAAGTTCACTTTCTTGCTGTGACCCTGCTCCGTAAGTGTTGTTATCGTAAGAACGTGGACCAGACTGAGGTCTGCTGTTGTATCCCGGACCGGGACCGAAGTTTCCTGGGCCTTGATGATGGTTGTTCTGAAAAGGACCTCTTGGCGGCTCGTGATCAAAGTTATTGTATCCTCTACCAGCCCCAGGACCGGGTCCCGGACCATAGCCGTATGGATCATATGGTGGATATGGCTCTTTGGGTACCACCAGTGCTGCGATAAAGTAGATCAACAACGACGTGCCGCCAGTTACGAAGATACTGATGACGAAGATGATACGCAGCAAGGTTGAATCCATGCCGATCGACTCGGCTATCCCACCACATAATCCTGTCAGCATCCGGTCACGCGTTGAGCGGTATAATTTGCTCATGTGCTTACTCCTTTCGTTTACTTGTACCCTCTTCCGTGATCAGCACCATAAGTGTATGGATCAACGTGATAGGGTTCTTTGGGT
The DNA here is from genome assembly GCF_045040695.1 of Paenibacillus sp. FSL K6-0108. NCBI lineage: Bacteria > Bacillati > Bacillota > Bacilli > Caryophanales > Paenibacillaceae > Paenibacillus > Paenibacillus sp. FSL K6-0108. Next base: position 6,365,953 of record NZ_CP150288.1, read on the forward strand.
ACTACCAATGCAGCGATAAAGTAGATCAGCAATGAAGTACCTCCCGTAGCGAAAATACTGATGAAGAAAATGAGACGCAGCAGCGTGGAACTAAATCCGAGATTTTCAGAAATGCCGCCGATCAACCCCGTCAGCATACGATTACGCGATGAGCGGTAAAGTTTATTCATTCGTCTACTCCTTTCTGTCATTGTTAAGCTTTTGCTTCAGTCGCTCCAGTTCTTTGTCCAGCGCAGAGGATGACATGGTGCCAGACGTTCCTGCCCCATCCTGACTCATACGTCGCAAATCCCGAAGACTTTGTGCCTCATATTCGAGATCAGATACCTGATCGTCCAGCCGATTGAACATACGGGGCACATTCTGACCGTTGTAATGACCTCTCTGATTCATTCGTTGCTGTAATTGGATCGTCTGCATACGAGCATAGTAGTATTGACGTTTGCTGTATACATTTTGATACTCCACTTTCAGTTGGTCGATCTGTTCATCCAGTTCCTGTAATGCTGCATTGCTTTGTGCGTACAATTCATTGTATTGCTCCATTTTTTCCTCGTGGAGAATTTTCTCCTGTAAAGCAAGTTTGGCCAAATGCTCCTCGCCTGCTTTCAAAGCCATGGAAGCCTGTTCTTCCCGTTTGTGTACCATACCTGCTGCCTGATCCGCTTGTTGTTTCATTTGTCTGGTATGGCTTGCATATTGATGACGAAGCTTCTCGGCTTCACCGATGTCTTGGCGGGTCGAGACCAGAAACTGATCAATCAGTTTGACCGGATCCTGACTTTGCTCCAGATGTTCGTTTAGAGTAGCTACGGTAATATCCCGCATTCGACGAAATACACTCATTTTGTTCTGTCCTCCTTATCATAATCGTGAAAGTTTAGTAACGGCCACGACGACTGCGATTATTACTCAACATGGAGAATCCGAAGATGATTAACCCAATCGCGATGATCGGTCCGATCAACCAGGCCAGTTTACCTAGCAAGGAGAGGATACCGATGAAGAGAACAATCCATCCAAGCAGTACGTTTCCTCGTTTAACTCCGTAGTATCCAAGTGCAATCATCAGGATCGGAATCAGATAACCCATTAAGTGTCCCAGTAGAGGAGTTAACTTTCCGAAGAGGAGGAGAGCACCCAGCGCAATCAGTACAATCGCCCAGCCATTTCCTTTATTCCATCTCATAATTGTTGTTCACCACCCTTTCGATTCGTTAATTTTGGCTTGTGTGTATTTGTTTGTTTGTTTCTTGTTTAACCTTATGTCCTTATTCTAGGGGAAACTGCGACTTTTCAAAACAGACCGTGGACGGTTTTTCATCCTAGACTCAGGTCGGGGATCGTGTTGGACCTTTGACTGTCCCTGGATCAGACCGCTGACCACTCTACCAAATAGAAGCCTCACATATACCTAATTGCCCTTTTCCAGATCCCCTCACCCCTTATGAATATGGCGTCCATATCTCTTATCTACGTCCTCCCTTGACTGCAGTTTCCCATTTTGTCTTCCAAATAACTCCACAAAGCTGAAATACGATCTTAAATATTTCTTCACTTTACTTTGGAATTGAATCTTTATTACTTTTTTATCCAAATAAACAAAATTTAGATTGTTATATATGTAAGCGTTTACTAATATAGAAAGTGTTACTAATCCAAAGTCAGGAGTGGAACTGTGCGATCATTCAGCTATCTACATAAGATGGTAGTCTTCGGAATCTTGTTAAGTACGCTGCCCATTCTGTTGACCGGAATCGCTGCTTTTATCTATTCTTCGAAACAATCGGAACTGCACCGTATTCAAGCCAATAAACAACTGCTGATCCAAATGCAAACCAATGTGGAGCACAAACTTGCCACCGTAAGCTATATGCTCGATCAGGCCGTTCGGTCACCAGACACGCTCCGTTCGCTAACTTCATCATCATCGATCCAAGACACTGGGCCTTTGTTTGCTGAGAAGCTACAGAACGAATTTAATAATATGAGGTCATGGGAGCCTCTAATGGATATTACACTCGTAAATCAGACACAGGATTGGCTTATTAATCATGCTGGCCTGTACCTTAATACTGAATTTCCAATGGCTCTGCCCATGAAAGACTTGTTATCAAACACACTTACATCCGGCTGGCAGCTCACCCCATCCTCCATATTTAACAATGAGGAGCGTATAGTGGATTCAGGTTGCATGTATCACATTGCACTTGCGAGAACGATCCCCCATATAAATGTTTCTTCTGATGCTGCACTGATTGCAGGAATTCCCGCGTGTTCACTGCAAAAAGCAATGGAAGAGAATTCTCCGGACAAATTTGCCGCCGGGCTGATTATTCTGAATCGTGAACAACGTATTATGGTTCATCCTGATCCTTTTTATATTGGACAGCCTTTGGATGCAGCAGGAATATGGGACAGCAATTCGGGGGCCAACTTTAGTGAATTGTTATCTAAGCGTGGGTTCACCGCCTCTTCAGGTCAACGTGAGGTACGTATTGCAGACACTGACTACTCGCTGTCCTATACGCATTCTGCTCTAAAAGGGTGGACATATATTCTCGTTTCGCCTAGGAACATTCTAACCCACGAGTATGTTCAGATTGGGTTGCACACCATGTATATCAGTACCGCTATGCTACTGCTTTCTCTATTACTCTCATGGATTGGATCGAGGCGAATGCACATCCCCATCCGCAAACTTCTTATACAGCTCGGTCACAAGCCATTGTCCAAAGGTCATTCCAAAACCCATTCTATACTTCATATGGATGAATTCGAGCAAATCAGAACCGGCATTTCTCAGCTAACTGCTTCACAATCCCAACTTGAAAGCAAATTAAATCAATATAACTTGCAGCTCCGTACTCATTTTTTAATCAACCTGCTTCTTGGCAAAAATCCACCCTCTACTCTTCATGACAACCTCAGAGAGAATGGTTATGATTCACAGCTTCAAGAGTGGCAACAAATAGCCGTCATTGCAGTCCAGGCTGATCTCGTAAATCACACCAAATATCATGCCAAAGATCGTGATCTACTGCTGTTTGCCATTCAAAATATACTGGAGGAGAGTGTTTACGCAGAACAACAGCTGCTTCCTGTGGTCTATGAACATACTGTCGTTACGATCATCGGTTCTCCTGAGCAAGACGGGGTTCGTTTTTCAAAACATCTGTCCACATTAACGGAACAACTTCAATATCAAATCAGAGAGATCCTTAGTCTGCAGGTTAGCATTGGTTTTAGTCAGCCTTGCGCCTCCCTGTTTCAGATCCCGCAAGCTTATACGGAGGCCCTTGAAGCGCTCAAACATCGAATGAAGCTGGGAGCAGGCATCATCTTTCAATTTGAAGCAGTCGATAATCGCACATCCTATTGGGCGCTATCTTATCCCGAATCACTGGAATATACGCTCTTACAGGCTATCCAAAATGCAGATGAGGCTCATGCCTCCTCTCTTCTCCACCAGTTGCTTGAAGTACTGTTTGGCATGGAATGCACACCAGAAGAATATCAGGTAGCACTTACCCGATTATTAACACATATTTTGCAGATGATGCAGGAATCCGGTATACGGCTGGGACAGATCTCCAAAGGCCATGGATCTATTTTCAATGAACTTCATGCTTTACAGTACGCAGCTGAGGTTGAGCAGTGGTTTAACGAACATATCATCATACCGATCATTCTTATTCTGAAGGAACGACAGTACGCTCAATATCAGCACATTTCCGAGAAAATGATTGCCATCATCCAGCAAGAATACGATAAAGATCTGACGTTGGAGGAGTGCGCATCCAGACTCCACTACAATGCAAATTACCTGAGTAGTGTGTTTCGCAAAGAAACAGGCTGTGCATTCAGTGAGTATCTGACAAAGTACCGCTTCAGTATAGCTAAAAAGTGGCTGGACGAGAGCGAGCTAACGGTCAAGGACATCGCTGCGCGGCTGCGCTATAATAACCCCCAGAACTTTATCCGCTCTTTTCGAAAATGGGAAGGGATCACTCCTGGACAATACCGAGAACGTAGGCAGAAGGCTGAATTGTCCATGAAGCAGTAGGGAGATCTTAAGAGGATTGAAGTACGACAGCTTTGTCCGTTTCTCTTTTGCAGAAGAACTACCCCTTTACACTTAACCAAAGAAGTTGTTCTAAATATGACGATACAAAAAGGGAGTCAATACAGCGACTCCCTTGTAACTACGTATTACTTGAAATAAATATAATTTTCTAATATTGGTCACATTATTTACTGCGCTTTGGTACGTACCCCTTTCATATTCGGTTGCTCCAATTGAATCAGAATTTTACCGAACTTCCCGCCGCGTGAAAATGCAACCTCACCCTCCTTATACGTGTCTCTGATGTAGTGCTCAGCCAGGGCAAGGGAACCTTCATCCGTTGGCAATTCATGCGTGCCAAGCCATTCCTGAAGTTTGTCTACGACTTCTTCCACTGACATCTTAAAATAACTTGTTTCTTTAGTGATCAAAGTAGTGTAGGAATAGTCTTTCAGGTATAGTAGCTGTTGTATATAACCCATGTCACCATAATTGTTTGGAGGGTAGACACCCAGTACCTTTTTAAGCTCATCTAATAGTGTATCTTCTTTTGGCCCGGCCATCGTGCTGATATAAACATACTTCCGTGCAGTGCTTATTGCTTGTTCAATCGTTTCCCAATCCGACATTGCCGGGCACATGGATGCAAATGCGAAGTCATATCTCTTTTCCCAGCCCTTTTCCTTAATCGATATTTCCTCGAACCGTTCTGACACAATATCTATACTGGAATGCAAGGACGGAGGAATCGTTTCTTTCATTAATGAATTGAACAGTTCTGATGGCTCTACAGCTGTAACAGTCGCTCCTTTGGTGGCAAAAGGGATAGTAAAAATTCCAGACGCTGCTCCAATGTCCAATATGGATAAACCGTTTAAATCCACTCCCTGATTTTCGATCCAGCCTATGATGCGTTCAGATCGCTGCCTTCCCTCTTCAGTAAACGACTGCTGATGATATTTTGTAGCCCATTGTTCAAATGCTTCTGTCGCGTAGAATGCAGCGTTTTTCATATTGGATGTAGAACCTATAGATTGATTTCTCCAAGCTTCTTCCCATACAGATAGATTGAATAAAAGTTCAGATTGCTTAGATACCTGTTTTTCCTTGGACACGATGACTCACTCCATTTCTTTGTATGAAAATATAAAAAGTTAAACGGGACTATTATTTTTATGAAAGCATCTTCTATATGAATTTAAAAGAGCTATAATATCCGCAATTAAAGGAATTAGCATTAAGGACTTTACATGTCTACAATATACCCATTAAAGATGTACGTCAATACATATAAATAAATAATTTAATTTCCTTCTACCAATCATACTCCGTATAGTATCTGTCAAAATAAAAAAGCTCATTAGATTATGCATCTAATGAGCTTTACTTACTTGAATACCGGCGAGAGGACTCGAACCTCCACGGTTTCCCACTCGATTTTGAGTCGAGCGCGTCTGCCATTCCGCCACGCCGGCATATGAAGTTTTGAAAAATTACTGGAGGCGCCACCCAGATTCGAACTGGGGATAAAGCTTTTGCAGAGCTGTGCCTTACCACTTGGCTATGGCGCCATATTTTGGAGCGGACGACGGGAATCGAACCCGCGACCCTCGCCTTGGCAAGGCGATGCTCTACCGCTGAGCCACGTCCGCATAATGGCTGGGGATATAGGATTTGAACCTATGCATGACGGAGTCAAAGTCCGTTGCCTTACCGCTTGGCTAATCCCCAAAAAAAATAAAGGGGCGATCGAGGGGAATTGAACCCCCGAATGCCGGATCCACAAACCGGTGCGTTAACCACTTCGCCACGATCGCCATAATACAATATGTCTTGAAAGTTAATTGGCAGGGGCAGCAGGAATTGAACCCACACCAACGGTTTTGGAGACCGTTGTTCTACCTTTAAACTATGCCCCTAAAAACTGGTGGAGGATGATGGATTCGAACCACCGAACCCGTACGGGAGCAGATTTACAGTCTGATGCGTTTGGCCACTTCGCTAATCCTCCATAAGTGGTGCCGGCGAGAGGACTTGAACCCCCAACCTACTGATTACAAGTCAGTTGCTCTACCAGTTGAGCTACACCGGCGTATTAAGTTTTCGTAAATGGTGGCTCGGGACGGAATCGAACCGCCGACACGAGGATTTTCAGTCCTCTGCTCTACCGACTGAGCTACCGAGCCACAATAAAGTTTAATCCTGAAACGTTACACTTTATCTAGGGCGTTCGGTGCCATATAGCAGATTTAGTGAACAGCTTCCTCATGTAAAGATTAAAATGGCGGAACCGACGGGATTCGAACCCGCGATCTCCTGCGTGACAGGCAGGCATGTTAGGCCAACTACACCACGGTTCCAGATCACTTTCTTGAAAGAAAGGTTAATTGCGGGGGCAGGATTTGAACCTGCGGCCTTCGGGTTATGAGCCCGACGAGCTACCGGGCTGCTCCACCCCGCGTCGTTATAAAAGTTATATGGTGGAGGCTGAGGGGATCGAACCCCCGACCCTCTGCTTGTAAGGCAGATGCTCTCCCAGCTGAGCTAAGCCTCCGAACAACACATTTATGATCTTATCATAAAACTGCTGTGAAAATCAACTTCTTTTTTTTGAAGTTAAATTATGACCCGTAGGGGATTCGAACCCCTGTTACCTCCGTGAAAGGGAGGTGTCTTAACCCCTTGACCAACGGGCCTTACTAATGGCGGAGAGAGAGGGATTCGAACCCTCGAGACGCTTGTGGCGCCTACACGATTTCCAATCGTGCTCCTTCGGCCAACTCGGACACCTCTCCATATGGCTCCCCGAACAGGGCTCGAACCTGTGACAACTCGATTAACAGTCGAGTGCTCTACCAACTGAGCTATCAGGGAATATTCTTCAGAGATTATTCTCTGAAAACTAGATCCGAAACGAAATGTGCGACTTACAACTTGCATATTTGGATAAGCCCTCGACCGATTAGTACTGGTCAGCTCCATGCATTGCTGCACTTCCACCCCCAGCCTATCTACCTCGTCGTCTTCAAGGGGTCTTACATACTGGGAAATCTCATCTTGAGGGGGGCTTCACGCTTAGATGCTTTCAGCGCTTATCCCGTCCGTACATAGCTACCCAGCGGTGCTCCTGGCGGAACAACTGGTACACCAGCGGTACGTCCATCCCGGTCCTCTCGTACTAAGGACAGCTCCTCTCAAATTTCCTACGCCCACGACAGATAGGGACCGAACTGTCTCACGACGTTCTGAACCCAGCTCGCGTACCGCTTTAATGGGCGAACAGCCCAACCCTTGGGACCTACTTCAGCCCCAGGATGCGATGAGCCGACATCGAGGTGCCAAACCTCCCCGTCGATGTGGACTCTTGGGGGAGATAAGCCTGTTATCCCCAGGGTAGCTTTTATCCGTTGAGCGATGGCCCTTCCATGCGGTACCACCGGATCACTAAGCCCGACTTTCGTCCCTGCTCGACTTGTAGGTCTCGCAGTCAAGCTCCCTTATGCCTTTGCACTCTTCGAATGATTTCCAACCATTCTGAGGGAACCTTTGGGCGCCTCCGTTACTCTTTAGGAGGCGACCGCCCCAGTCAAACTGCCCACCTGACACTGTCCCCGCACCGGATTACGGTACCAGGTTAGAACCTAGATACGATCAGGGTGGTATCCCAACGGTGCCTCCACCGAAGCTGGCGCTCCGGCTTCAAAGGCTCCCACCTATCCTGTACAGATCGTACCCAAATTCAATATCAAGCTGCAGTAAAGCTCCATGGGGTCTTTCCGTCTTGTCGCGGGTAACCTGCATCTTCACAGGTATTAAAATTTCACCGGATCTCTCGTTGAGACAGCGCCCAAGTCGTTACGCCATTCGTGCGGGTCAGAATTTACCTGACAAGGAATTTCGCTACCTTAGGACCGTTATAGTTACGGCCGCCGTTTACTGGGGCTTCGGTTCACAGCTTCGGGATTACTCCCTAACCGCTCCCCTTAACCTTCCAGCACCGGGCAGGCGTCAGCCCGTATACTTCGCCTTACGGCTTCGCACAGACCTGTGTTTTTGCTAAACAGTCGCTTGGGCCTTTTCACTGCGGCCCCCTCGTGCTATTCACACTACCGGGGCACCCCTTCTCCCGAAGTTACGGGGTCATTTTGCCGAGTTCCTTAACGAGAGTTCTTCCGCGCGCCTTAGAATTCTCTTCTCGCCTACCTGTGTCGGTTTGCGGTACGGGCACCATCACCTGGCTAGAGGCTTTTCTTGGCAGTGTGAGATCATGACCTTCGCTACTATAATTTTCGCTCCCCATTACAGCCCAGCCTTAACGATGTGCGGATTTGCCTACACATCAGCCTCACTGCTTAGACGGACATCCATCAGTCCGCGTCACTACCCTGCTGCGTCCCCCCATTGCTCATAACGGCTTACGGTGGTACAGGAATTTCGACCTGTTGTCCTTCGACTACGCCTTTCGGCCTCGCCTTAGGTCCCGACTTACCCTGAGCGGACGAGCCTTCCTCAGGAACCCTTAGGCTTTCGGCGGATCAGATTCTCACTGATCTTTTCGTTACTCATACCGGCATTCTCACTTGTATAATGTCCAGCGCTCCTTACGGTACACCTTCAACCCTTATACAACGCTCCCCTACCCCTGATGCAAAGCATCAAGCCATAGCTTCGGTGGTGTGTTTAGCCCCGTTACATTTTCGGCGCAGAGTCACTCGACCAGTGAGCTATTACGCACTCTTTCAATGGTGGCTGCTTCTAAGCCAACATCCTGGTTGTCTGTGCAACTCCACATCCTTTCCCACTTAACACACACTTGGGGACCTTAGCTGATGGTCTGGGCTGTTTCCCTTTTGACAATGGATCTTAGCACTCACTGTCTGACTCCCGGAAGTAAGTCTATGGCATTCGGAGTTTGACTGAGCTTGGTAACCCTTGCGGGCCCCGCACCCAATCAGTGCTCTACCTCCACGACTCTGTTTTCCGAGGCTAGCCCTAAAGCTATTTCGGGGAGAACCAGCTATCTCCGAGTTCGATTGGAATTTCTCCGCTACCCCCACCTCATCCCCGCACTTTTCAACGTGCGTGGGTTCGGGCCTCCAGTGCGTGTTACCGCACCTTCACCCTGGACAGGGGTAGATCACCCGGTTTCGGGTCTACGTCCACGTACTCATTCGCCCTATTCAGACTCGCTTTCGCTGCGGCTCCGGCTCTTCACCTTAACCTTGCACGGGAACGTAACTCGCCGGTTCATTCTACAAAAGGCACGCCATCACCCCTAAAACGGGCTCTGACTTTTTGTAAGCACACGGTTTCAGGTTCTATTTCACTCCCCTTCCGGGGTGCTTTTCACCTTTCCCTCACGGTACTGCTTCACTATCGGTCGCTAGGAAGTATTTAGCCTTGGCAGATGGTCCTGCCGGATTCATACGGGGTTTCACGTGCCCCGCACTACTCGGGATCCGTCTCGGAGAGAGCCAACTTTCAACTACAGGGCTATTACCTTCTTTGGCGGGCCTTTCCAGACCTCTTCGTTTAACCGGCTCCTTTGTAACTCCATGTGAGACGTCCCACAACCCCAGAGAGCAAGCTCTCTGGTTTGGGCTTCTCCGCGTTCGCTCGCCGCTACTGACGGAATCACTATTGTTTTCTCTTCCTCAGGGTACTTAGATGTTTCAGTTCCCCTGGTATGCCTCTACGTAACCTATGTATTCAGTTACGAGTAACTGGAAATTACCCCAGCTGGGTTTCCCCATTCGGACACCCCCGGATCAAAGCTTGCTTACAGCTCCCCGAGGCAGTTTCGTTGTTCGCCACGTCCTTCATCGGCTCCTAGCGCCTAGGCATCCTCCGTGTGCTCTTAGTAGCTTAACCATATTGCTCCGGTTTTGACTGCTCGCTTCCCTTGTTTTGCTTGCGCAAAGCCAAAAGTCGCTCCCATTCAATACCATCGCAAAAGCAATTAAGTACCAATTTATTGAAACTTGTTTAACACAAGTTCAGCTAAAAAGGAATGTTCTAATTCGCATATTTCGTTTCGATATCTAGTTTTCAAAGAACAAGCTCCATGCAAAAGCAAGCTGTTTGAGAGTTTGAGCTCTCAAAACTGAGCAACGAGTGAGCTAAAAGCTTTACGAAGTAAAGCTCGCTTCGGAAGCATGCTTCCTGAAGACTTGATTTGAATGTTTCCGCTGCGGGAAACGATTCTCCATAGAAAGGAGGTGATCCAGCCGCACCTTCCGATACGGCTACCTTGTTACGACTTCACCCCAATCATCTATCCCACCTTCGGCGGCTGGCTCCTTGCGGTTACCCCACCGACTTCGGGTGTTATAAACTCTCGTGGTGTGACGGGCGGTGTGTACAAGACCCGGGAACGTATTCACCGCGGCATGCTGATCCGCGATTACTAGCAATTCCGACTTCATGCAGGCGAGTTGCAGCCTGCAATCCGAACTGAGACCGGCTTTTTAGGATTAGCTCCACCTCGCGGCTTCGCGGCCCGTTGTACCGGCCATTGTAGTACGTGTGTAGCCCAGGTCATAAGGGGCATGATGATTTGACGTCATCCCCACCTTCCTCCGGTTTGTCACCGGCAGTCACCTTAGAGTGCCCATCCGAAATGCTGGCAACTAAGATCAAGGGTTGCGCTCGTTGCGGGACTTAACCCAACATCTCACGACACGAGCTGACGACAACCATGCACCACCTGTCTCCTCTGTCCCGAAGGAAAGGTACATCTCTGTACCGGTCAGAGGGATGTCAAGACCTGGTAAGGTTCTTCGCGTTGCTTCGAATTAAACCACATACTCCACTGCTTGTGCGGGTCCCCGTCAATTCCTTTGAGTTTCAGTCTTGCGACCGTACTCCCCAGGCGGAGTGCTTAATGTGTTAACTTCGGCACCAAGGGTATCGAAACCCCTAACACCTAGCACTCATCGTTTACGGCGTGGACTACCAGGGTATCTAATCCTGTTTGCTCCCCACGCTTTCGCGCCTCAGCGTCAGTTACAGCCCAGAGAGTCGCCTTCGCCACTGGTGTTCCTCCACATATCTACGCATTTCACCGCTACACGTGGAATTCCACTCTCCTCTTCTGCACTCAAGTCACCCAGTTTCCAGTGCGATCCGGGGTTGAGCCCCGGGATTAAACACCAGACTTAAATGACCGCCTGCGCGCGCTTTACGCCCAATAATTCCGGACAACGCTTGCCCCCTACGTATTACCGCGGCTGCTGGCACGTAGTTAGCCGGGGCTTTCTTCTCAGGTACCGTCACCTTGAGAGCAGTTACTCTCCCAAGCGTTCTTCCCTGGCAACAGAGCTTTACGATCCGAAAACCTTCATCACTCACGCGGCATTGCTCCGTCAGGCTTTCGCCCATTGCGGAAGATTCCCTACTGCTGCCTCCCGTAGGAGTCTGGGCCGTGTCTCAGTCCCAGTGTGGCCGATCACCCTCTCAGGTCGGCTACGCATCGTCGCCTTGGTGAGCCGTTACCCCACCAACTAGCTAATGCGCCGCAGGCCCATCCCCAAGTGACAGATTGCTCCGTCTTTCCAGTTTCCTTCAGGCGAAGAAAACAACTATTCGGTATTAGCTACCGTTTCCGGTAGTTGTCCCAAACTTGAGGGCAGGTTGCCTACGTGTTACTCACCCGTCCGCCGCTAACCATCAGAGAAGCAAGCTTCTCTTCAAGTCCGCTCGACTTGCATGTATTAGGCATGCCGCCAGCGTTCGTCCTGAGCCAGGATCAAACTCTCCAATAAAGTATTGAAAAGAGCGATAAGCTCATTTTGAATCTGACGAGATTAAAAATCTCATTTATGTTCCAGTTTTCATACAGCCAAATGGCATGCACCAAAAACTTTCACGTTCATCCTGCAAGCAGGATGATTACTCACTCGTTGTTCAGTTTTCAAAGATCAAACTTGATTTGTGTTACTCATTTTCGTCTCAACCGCGTTTTCGGCGGCGACTTAAATAATGTACCACATTTCATTTGTTTTCGTCAAGAACTTTTTTTAATTTCTTTTTTTGAAGCTTTTAGTTCTTCACTAGTTCCTATGCAGAATTAATCGTTTGTTGACGATAAGCTCGTTAGAGGAACGAAATATAATGTATCATATTTACTAAATATGAGTCAACCTCTTTTTATAAATTATTAAACAAACAAAAAAGGAAGGTTTCCCCTCCCGCTTTATAATCCACATAAGGTCAGGCTTCACGAGTAATTACGCCTCAATCCAATAGCGGATTTCCCGTCCATCTCCTCCTATAAAGGATGGCCATCCTGCCGATTCTTTTACTATAGAACGAAACACCAGCTTACGAAGGATGAGAGGCAGATCTTCCCGTACAAATCTCAACTGTGGATGGTGGACAAGTTCATCCATACTCCACGGTTCCCTTCGACTTCCCAGCACACGCAGAAGCAAGCCGGAGCAATCGCCCATTTTGGACATCACTGAGAATTCACATGCAAGCAGTACAAGCTCGACTCTCTGTTCCAGTGTCTCCGAACTTACTGTAAGCTCCTGATAGAGCTTCCACAAAGCACGATCCAAACTCTGCACATGTGTCCAGACGGCATGATCCGGGTAAATCCCCTGTTCAATAAGTACAATTCTAGCCCAGTTCCCTAGAGCCTCAAGTACATTGTAATAGGCATCAACAACATGGCCCTCTTGAATGTAACGTTTGGCTTCCACGTACATTCTTAAAAAACTTGCGAATTCATGCAGAAGCTTTTGCTCACGCAATTCGGTTCCAAAAGCAGATAGTTCCTCTCGCAAAGCGCTCAAGGCATTACCCGCTTCCCAAATGATCTCACCTTCAATCAGGCACTGCATGATGTTATTGTTATCCCCCGTAATTACACTGCTCTGCAGCTCATGACGGCTGATATAGATCATTTGATAACGAAGATCACCATATTTGTAGTGTCCAACTTTGGATATCAACTGGTCGGTATTATGAACAACAAGTACGAGCAATTCAAAATCCTGAATTAGGGAGCCGTGGAATCGCTCTCCCGGGCGGGAATAAGCGATAGCCCCAACTGCCCCTGTCTCTTCCGACTGTTCGGACAAAAAAGCAAGGTTCTTTAGTTCCACGATTCCCTCCATACAATTCATGGCAGATAAGCGCCAAGTCAGTTATAATGTAATTCTACATGCAGGCTGAAGTTTCCTTCTTATCCAGGTCCGATACTACTCATACGATAGGAGCATTTTTCATGATTTTCAAATCAGCAAAAATTAATGCTTTTCGCACTTGGGGACTACTGCTTACCATGCTCGGCATGGGCCTAATGGTACTGGGAACTGCCGGAATTGTGTTCTGGGGACACGCAGGCAAAGTATTTGCCGCTGTGGGACTCGTCATCGGCCTGATTGCCATGATGGCTAGTCTGGCTATTTATTTCTGGGCTGGCATGCTTTCCACAAGCGCAGTACAAGTGGACTGTCCGGAATGTGGCAAGTTAACCAAAATGCTCGGCAAGACAGATCGTTGTATGTTCTGTCACACCATCCTTACCCTGGACCCTAATCAGGCCAATACAACCAGTTCACAACTGAAAGCGCATTCCACGTCTCCTTCCGACACAGATCATGGCATAAGTTCCAACAGCTAGATGTACTTTTCATCAACTTTTCATCCAAGCCCAGAGACAGAAAAAAGGCCCGGTATCTTCACCGGACCTTTTTTTGAATTTCAGATAGACTTTTAAATTAATTAATATATAAGTTCAAAAGAGCTATTTCATATTTATTTCGAATACCCTGCCTGTTTTAACGTCTCCCATGCCGATGCATCGGCGAAGCTTCGATTCCATGCAGCTACTCCACCCAATTTCAACGAAGCAACCAAATCAACGCGTGCCTGAAGTGAAACGGCATCTTCTATCCAGATTTTCTTGGTTGCCCCATCTTCGGCATACTCCACATAATTCTGTCCGCTTTGTTTATCCAGAACAGGTTTAAGTTTCTTTTCCTTGATCAGGTCTGTGACGGTGCTCATGCCTACCGCTTTGGAAGACACTTTCAATTCTCCTTGATCATTGGTCTCTTCCGTCCAGATTCGAGTATATAGCGGCACAGCCATAATCAATTTGTTCGATGGTACTTCATCCTCTTCCAGGATCCGTCTCATAGAAGACTCGGTCCAAGGAAGCGAGGCAACCGAACCAGCCTTTGGACTCGCCGCCCAATGCTCGTCATACGCCATAACGAAAATATAATCGGCAAAAGAGCCTAACGAGCGACGATCCAGAAAAGCAGACCACATCTCACTGTTTGATTTCGGCGTCACATCAACCGAGAGCATCAAACCATGAATGCGCGCCATCGCTTTGATTTCGCGGACAAATTGAGTGATATTCGGTCCATCGTCTGTATAGACGTTCTCAAAGTCAATGTTAATGCCGTCCAAATGATAAGTCTGTGCATACTCCAGCATCTGCTCGATAATATGCGTACGTGTCTCATATGAGGCCACGGCTTCTTTCGTAATATCCGGATCAAAGCTGTTGTCCATCAAGCCCCACACTTCCATGCCGGAACGGTGAGCCCAGTTTACGTATGCTTTATCCCCTTTGCTTTTAACATTGCCTTGTCCATCTGTAATATGGAACCACGTGGGACTGACCACATTAACTCCAGGCATCTTGCCAATTGAAGACACATCAGGCTGTCGATTGTATACGGCTTCCCAAACCAGGTTGACCGGTTTATTCTGCCACTTTTTCTCCGCCGCAGTCATTGTGAATTTGGGCTTGTCCAGTTCCTTTTTCTCCGTAAGAGTGACATACTTATTAGCCACATAACCGGCATACCCATTATCCAACTGAACAAAGCTCTGGTCATCCCCTGTCTGCCAAACCCTTACTCGTGTGTTCTGCTCCATATCGGCAATGATGGGAGAAGATTCTCCCCCGCGTTTGTATAGCGGAACTGTCTTGTCCGCCTTGGAAGACAATGTATTAATCTCCGCATACTGAATGGTGTCACCTCCACGCATCAGCAGCACCGCACCCGTTGTAGCATCTTCCTGTATAGCGATCCCATATACCTCTTTCAATGGTTTGAGCGGAATATAAGCTTCTCCCCCAACCACCTCCGGTTTAACCGTCATGGGATAATCCCGATGATTAAGTTCCGCCTTCGTACTGCCTTCCTTCATATGGAGCACTCGCTGCGGTGTTGCAATAATGATATCACCTGTGTCAGCTTCATAACGTATTCCGGGATCGATCGCCTCTTGCAGCACCGATACAGGAAATTTAAGCTGATCTCCCGTTCCTGACGCCTCGCCGTCCATCAATTGTCCGTCCACAAAAATAGGTTGATTCATACCAATCCAGTCGGGGTCTTCGTGAATCTGATTAAGCCAAACATTCGTTATTAGCCAATAAGCACCGCCTGCAACAACACAGGCAGCCAAAAATCCAGGCCAGAATGAACGACGCTTCTGACGTGTATATCTGCTTTTTCTACTCAAACGTCTACCTCCGTTAATCATGCTGAATCATGAAATATCTAATCTGCTAAGACTATATACATTCTATCGTCCTAAAAACAAAAAACGTGAAGAATCCAAACTGAATTCTGCACGTTAATATTGTAATTCAACTCTCTTAATCCCTGCAACTTTTACAAACGCCATAAACTTCCAATCGGTGACCATGTACTTCAAATCCTGTACTTGACTCCGCCTGAAGCTCCACGCTTTTTAGCGAAGGATAACTAAAATCTTCAATTTTGCCGCATTTATCACAGATAACATGGTAATGATCCGTCACATTGGCATCGAATCGACTTGAGTTATCTCCATATGTCAACTCCCGGACCATGCCCGCTTCCAGAAACATCTTCAAATTGTTATATACAGTCGCCACGCTCATACTGGGAAACTGGGGTTCAAGCGCACGGTAAATTTCATCGGCTGTCGGATGCCCCATGGATTCCATCAAATAGTTCAATATGGCATGACGCTGGGGTGTAATACGGACACCGGTCGTTTTCAGATGCTCCAACGCATGTTGGACACGTGTTGCCATAAAACCCACCGCCTTACCTTTCATTACTCTGCAGAGACAAAATGTATGATCACATGTTCTCTTCATTCAGAGTTGATCTGGACTGGAACAATGTGTTTACATTATTCCTGCCGTCTAACCTTGCCAGTTTATATTTATTGTACGGCGATTGCAAGTTTATTGTCAACGCGTCAGTCAGGGAACTTCGGATGTTTGGTCTTGGGAATTCTGTCCGTCTTCGGTCATTTGTTCCAAGCCATCAGCCGTATCTTCCGACTCCAGTGAATTTGTTCCAACAGGAGGCACTTCAGGATTACGATCAATAGTGAGGTCGCTGTTTCCCTCGACTTTAACCGTATACTCTCCTTCACCAAGCTGGCCCTCAATCGTTTTATTCTTCACTGTAAACGGCAGATCCGTTTGCAAATCTCCATAACTGCTGGAGCCACTTAGACTATAATCTCCCCGCTCCGGAAGCAGAATGTTAATAGCCCCTACAGCGCTATAAACGTCCCAGTCACCGCCTACTTTGGAAGATACAATGCTTATACTGCCATTGAGGGATTGAGCCTTGAGTGCCAAACTTGCGCCATCTACATTGATATTTCCGTTTCTGGTGTCCGCTGTAATTTCTCCAACGGAGTCCGTGATGCTAATACTTCCGACTTGTGTAGTCAAATTCACATTTCCGGAGACCCCACGTGCCTTCATGTCCCCTCGATTACTGTTCAAGTCTACATTTCCGATGGCATTTGCCACAATGACATCACCATTCAGCGTTTTACCGGAAATATCACCTACGGCGTTCGTAATTCGTATACGTCCGTTTCCTGTCTCGGCCAAAATGGTACTAATGGCTTCCGGACGATTCAACAATATGGCTCCATTGGATGTACGAATATCGAGATTGAAGCGACGATCATCCGGAATCGTTATGGTGATATTCATCCGCGGCTGTGTTTTTTCGTTCTCTCCATATGTTTTGCCTGTTGTCTTAATATGAATCACTTTTGTACCATCCGTCTCAACAAACGAAGCGTCCGCCACTGCTTTGGCCTGTACTTCGGTTGTCTGATCTACCCAAACTACGGTGCGTACCTCAATCTCTTCCGTATCCCCACGCTGTACGGAGATATCCCCGTTTACTCCCTCAACAACAAGGTCCGAGGTCTCCATGCCCACAGGTACCCGAATTGTGCCCTTATCTTCCATGTATCCTGCTGCCTGACTATAGTCCATGGATGCTGCTCCCAGATTAAGACTTACCCTGTTCCACAGATGCATGTAGTGATCCTGCTCCGTAACGATAAATACAGAAGCCGTCAGCACAAGGGCTGACAGTATACCTTTCGCATCGGGTCTGAAACGCATTTTAATTTTCTCACTCTGGTTGTCTGGAGCTGCAGTCCATCTTCTACGTGTCACTAAGAATAACAGTATGTATTCCACACCTAACACAACGAGCAAGAGGGGCCACCAATCGACCATCTCATATACATAGTCCGTTCCCCACCGTTTATCCAAAATCAACAGCAGACCGACAGCTATGATTAAAGCGGCAGCTGTGTAGCGGCCGACCCGGACTTTACGGTTCATGGCTATCCCTCCTTGATAGTTCAAACTAGATTTTCTTCTTCCGAAGCATGACCCAAATTTCCCGTCCGAAAAGGATTAGTCCTCCTGCGATCATAAGAACAGCAAAAGTATATCCACCGTACACAGCGATTAGCTCTTTAAACCAACGCGGTTTGCGAAAGAACAATACCAGCAAGGATCCTCCTACAATCAGAAGCAGTCCAAACGAAATACCTTTTTCCCAAACCATCATGGCTTCCCCAGCCGAACGTTCATTAGGGGTGGGCTTGTCCAAGCTATTGTGGGTAACCGCTCTTTTTCTGCGCATCATCACCCAATCCGCAGATTGTAATACGTCAAATACATTGTAAAAGTATATTACCGGAATAAACAATGCCAGCAGGATAAGCAATGGTACATTGATCTGTATTCCAATGGATGAGAAGTACAAGAGTGCTGACAGGTCCAGAAGCACAAGCATCATGAAGGTCAGACCTCTCATGTATAATCGAAGGTAGACGTGACCCAGACCAGGAATAACCGCACTTAGTAACCCGGCAATAAACTTGTGAGTCCGATATCGGACAGGTTTTCCTCGCGTTTCGCTGGAATTATTGTTTGATTGCTGTTTCCGTTTCATAAACGACTCCTTCCTTCCGGGTTAACATTCCCGCTCTTCATGCATTTGGTTAGATAGTACCCTAAAGAGCCGGGAGAGTAACTGGAAGAAATATGGTTATGAGCAAAAACCCTCCGGCACTAAAGGCCTCAGAGGGTTTAATTCATTTATTCGACCGACACTTTCGTTACATGTTCCCACTGTCTTAACTTGGTTACAAGCTGCACTGCACTGAACTCATGTGGCATGTAAACATGCAGCACAATTTCAATTTTGCGTTCAACGGATATCATTTCTGCATAAGCCAAATCCTGCTCATTCACCGTTATTTTACGTATTTTAATCTTCTCCTGCTCCATAAATGAAGATACCTGTTCCAGAAAACCGGGATCAGACAAGGTGTGAAGCGTAACCACATGAAGTTTGTTTCCCCGTATATACCTGAGCTCCAGCTTATTGAATACCCAGAGATTAAGTAATACCAAAGCCGTTGACACGATGGAGGCAAAAAAGAACCCCGCGCCTGTGGCCAGTCCGATGGCCGCCACAACCCAAATTGAAGCTGCCGTTGTGAGTCCGGTAATTGACTTGCCTGTAAAAAGAATCGTGCCCGCTCCCAAAAAACCAACGCCGGTAATAACAGCTGTAGCGAGACGTGCCGGATCAATCCTTACGTTTAATTCATTTGCAAAATCTTTAAAGCCATAAACAGACAGCATCATAATAAGTGCAGATCCAAGACATACCAGAATATGGGTACGCAAACCAGCGGCGTGATTGGAACGCTCCCGCTCCAGGCCTACAAGCCCTCCAAGCAGCATAGCCAGTAATAATCGCAATAAAATGTGCCACTCATCTATTAACCAGGGATTGCCCAAAGCCGGTATTCCTCCTCCAAGTTGTTCACATCATTAATCTTTATTCTTATGAAATGTCGTTAATTCCACTCCGGGTGCAATTTGTACAACTTCCACGGGCTCAAAACCAAATTTGGTATACAATTTCACGGCTGGTTGATTCAACGTTCCTGTAGAAACGATATAACGCGGAAGATTGGGATGCTGTTTAAACACATGCATCATCAAGGCAGCAGCAATTCCTTTACGGAAATGGTCTGGGTGTACCATCATTCGCGTGATTGTTAATGTATTAATCTCTTCCTCATCCACGGCAACCGCACCAAGCAATTCACCGTCCGTGTCCAGATAGCCATAGAAGATCTCTCCACAATTTTGCAGTGTCTCCATCGTATCCATTAAAGGTGGAATTTCCTGAAACCCGATGATTTCCGCTTCAAGCCGATAGGCCACATGCTGTAAGCGCCAGAGCTGACCTACCATCTCCACATCGTTTAATGACAAAGATTGAATCTCCATACCTTCCTCATCTCCTTCGTACATCACTGAACCAGGACAACGAAATCAAATCTGTACCCCTAACACAAAAAGAGGCTGTCACAGGGACGAGCCTCTTTCTGTCCGGCCTCACCGGATGGATTAGCGGTTCAGTACATCTGTAAGCAGTTGATTGGCTAGGCCTGGATTGGCTTTACCTTTGCTTTCTTTCATGACTTGACCAACAAGGAAGCCAATGGCCTTCTGCTTGCCCGCCTTGTAATCTTCCACGGATTGAGGGTTGTTCGCAACAACCTGCTCCACAATGGCAAGAATGGCACCTGAGTCACTAATCTGGACCAGACCTTTTTCTTCAACGATTTGTTGAGGAAGCTTGCCGCTCTCCAGCATTTCCTTAAATACCGTTTTGGCGATTTTACTATTAATTGTACCTTTTTCAAGCAGCCCAATCATCTCACCAAGACCTTGTCCAGTCAGTGGCACCTGAGTTACTTCCAGGTTACTGGTGTTCAAATATCCCAGCAAATCGCCCATGATCCAGTTGGATACGGCTTTTGCATCTTTGGTGTATTTCAGACTGTCTTCAAAAAGATCTGCTACCGCTTTAGAAGAGGTGATAACCTCCGCATCGTAACTAGGCAATCCATAATCCGCAGTATAACGAGCTTTACGCTCGTCCGGAAGCTCCGGTATGGAAGCTCTGATCCGTTCTTTCCAGGCTGCATCGATATGCAGCTTCACCAAGTCCGGGTCCGGGAAATAACGATAGTCATGCGCCTGCTCTTTACCACGCATCGACAGTGTTTTCCCTTGAGCCTCATCCCAGCGTCGAGTTTCCTGAACTACTTCACCGCCATCATCCAGGATCTCAGCCTGACGGAACTGCTCATATTCCAGACCACGCTGAACGCCGCGGAAGGAGTTCATGTTCTTCAGTTCCGCTCTTGTTCCCAGCTTCTTCTGTCCATGCGGACGCAAACTAATGTTGGCATCACAACGCAGTGAGCCCTCTTCCATCTTCACGTCGGATACATCACAGTACTGCATGATTGCACGCAATTTTTCCAGGTATGCACGAGCTTCTTCCGGAGAAGAAATCTCAGGTTCAGACACAATTTCCACCAGCGGGGTACCCACACGGTTGAAATCGACCAAGGAAGCATAGCCGCCGTCAACGTGGGTAAGCTTCCCTGCATCTTCTTCCAAATGAAGACGCGTAATGCCGATTCGCTTCGTTTCACCGTTGACTTCAATATCGATCCAGCCGTTCTCACCGATCGGTTGATCGAATTGTGAAATCTGATAAGCTTTTGGTGAATCGGGGTAGAAGTAGTTTTTGCGGTCAAACTTGCTGACATCAGCAATGGTGCAGTTAAGAGCCATGGCTGCTTTCATCGCATAATCTACAGCCTGGCGATTCAATACAGGCAATACGCCTGGATGTCCGAGACAGACCGGACACGTGTGAGTATTGGGCGGAGCTCCAAAGGCAGTGGAGCAGCCGCAAAAGATTTTGGAGTTTGTATGCAACTCGACATGGACTTCAAGTCCAACGACCGTTTCATATTTAGATGCGGACATTTCTATATTCCTCCGTTCCGGGCAGTCTACAGCTGCGGACGCTGCTTGTGGAATTCCGTATTTTGTTCAAACGCATGCGCTACGCGCAGTACAGTCGTTTCATCAAAAGCTTTACCGATTATCTGCATGCCGACAGGCAGTCCATCCGAGAATCCGCAAGGGATACTGATTGCTGGTACACCAGCAAGACTGACAGGGATAGTCAAAATGTCGTTGAGATACATCGTAAGTGGATCATCAACCTGGGAACCGAGTTTAAATGCCGTTGTTGGCGCGGTTGGTCCGATGATGACATCATATTTGGCAAATACGTCGTCGAAATCCTGTTTGATCAACGTACGTACTTTTTGAGCTTTCAAATAATACGCATCGTAGTATCCCGAGCTGAGCGCATAGGTTCCAAGCATGATGCGTCGTTTCACTTCGGGACCAAAACCTTGACTACGGGACTGGTGGTACAGATCCAGCAAGTTTTCCGGGTTGTCTGCACGAACACCATAACGCACGCCGTCGAAACGAGCCAGGTTCGAAGAAGCTTCCGATGAAGCGAGCAGATAATACGTAGCTACCGCATATTCGGTATGCGGAAGGGATACTTCCTCCCATGTTGCGCCGAGTCCTTCGAGGACTTTCAGGGCAGACAAGACGGTTTCTTTAACTTGAGGATCAACGCCTTCACCAATGTATTCCTTCGGAACAGCAATGCGAAGTCCTTTGACATCCCCTGTCAGTCCGCTCAAGTAATCCGGGATATCCACTTTCGCGGATGTCGAATCTTTGGCGTCATAACCAGCAATGGCTTGCAGCACATAGGCAGAATCCTCGACATTTTTCGTCAAAGGTCCAATCTGATCCAGGGAAGATGCGAATGCAACCAGACCAAAACGGGATACGAGTCCGTAGGTAGGTTTCAAACCGACAACGCCGCAATAGGAAGCAGGCTGTCTGATGGAGCCCCCTGTATCTGATCCCAATGTGAAATAAGCTTCTCCTGCCGCAACAGCCGCAGCAGACCCACCACTGGAACCGCCTGGAACACGATCAAGTGCCCAAGGGTTACGTACTGGGTAAAAGCTTGAATTTTCATTGGAGCCGCCCATGGCGAATTCATCCATGTTTAACTTCCCTATCATGACGGTATCTGCTGCTTTCAACTTCTCAACAACCGTTGCATCATACACCGGGTCGAAGTTGCGCAGAAACTGGCTGCCGCATGTTGTACGCAGTCCGTTTGTAACGATGTTATCCTTAATGCCAACTGGCAGACCAAAAAGCAAACCTTTTTCCTCGCCGCTGACGAGACGATCATCCAGTTGACGTGCACGAGCACGTGCTTGTTCTTCATCCAGTGCCAGATAAGCCTTAACCTTCTCATCCCGTTCACCAATGTTCTGATATGCCTGATTCACCAGATCGCTGACCGACAGCTCCTTGGCGTGCAGCTTGTTATGTATCTCCGGCAACGATTGTTCAAATAAACTCACGTAATTCGTCCTCCTTCCGGTTATCCGTTATTCCATTACAGCAGGCACTTTGAATTGCCCTTCTTCTTCTTCTGGTGCATTGCGCATAACCTGTTCAATTGACAGGCTTTCCTTCGTCTCATCATCACGCATCACGTTGCTGACGTGCAGCACGTGAGTGGTAGGTTCAATGTCATCAGTGTCCAGCTCATTCAGCTTCTCAGCATATTTTAAAATCGCGTTCAGCTGTCCTGTCAGGGTCTGTTCTTCTTCCGCAGTCAAATTAAGTCTAGCCAGCTTGGCCACGTGCTGAACGTCATTATTTGAAATACTCATGTCCGGATGCCTCCTTCATTCGTTCTAATTCCCGAAACCGCCGAAAACGAATCGTTCGTTTAACGGGCTAAAGTCCCAAGATAACTTTTTTCATTATAGGTGAGATAGTTCGACAATTCAATGCATAGGACTGTACTGACTTCTATTACGTAGAAAAAGGGTTCCAGTGATTTTTTAGACATCTGAGCAATGATATCCTTCCTGCGTGCCTCATCGCTATTAAGAATTCACTGTATTAATGATTGCTCCTAGTCTAAATTGGCAAAAAGACAGTGCGAATTCGCTCTGCCTTTTTGCTGTATACATTACTAGTTATTCTTTAGATCAAGCCCGAATGCTGCAGTAACCGACGAATAAGCGCCGCAGTCTCTGCCCGAGTGATCATGGATTTTGGAGCAATGGTCGCGTTACTCCGACCAGATACAAGCCCGGATTGAAGACTGAACTCGACAGCTTCTCTCGCCCAATACGAGACCATATCCATATCTATATAGCGGGAGAGATCTTGGCCAGTGTCGATATCCAGCTTATGATCCAATCCGGTAAGCTCCATCGTCCGATTAATGATCATCATCGCTTCTTCACGGGTAATCTTCTGTGTTGGCCGGAATGTGCCATCTTTATAACCGTCGATCAGACCCAGGTCGGAAGCGGCACTTACTTCGCCTGCATACCAATCACTCGAACTTACATCGCTGAATCGGACGTTTCCTTCATTAGTTTGAAGTCCCAGTGCCCGCACGAGTACACCTGCAAATTCAGAGCGGGTAATGCTTTCATCCGGATTAAAGATCGTATCCGATATTCCACGGATAACCATTCTTGACCCCATATCATTTACTTCCGTCTGTGCCCAGTGTGCTGCAACATCGGCAAATGTCCGCGGATTCCAAACGAGACCATACGCACTATTCGTCAAACTGTTGATTTGCGCATGATACACTCCATTGACTTTCGTGATTTTGGTCGGAACATGGCGCACGCCGCCGTCCTTCTCAACCACAACTCCAGTCGTTACCTTGGAAGGATCAACCTCACCGGATAAAGTAATTGCTCGTTCGACGTATTTGTTAAACCGGTCCACACTTACAGATCTGCCTTCATATGTGGCCGTTATGTTGAAATCAAAAAGCGGACCAATCAAGGCAAAACCGTTTTGATGAGCAACCTTTTCCGCTGCATATATCGTTTCAGCAGAAGCAGGTGCGATCTCCAAATGGAGGACCATATCCTCGAGGTGATCTTCAGCACCAAGTTGTTGTGCCAGCGTATTAATTTCCACCAGTCTGGAAGGTAAAGAATAGGAAGCGGCGTCCGTTTGAAGCATAAGTACGGCTTCCTTGTCTGCCATGAACTTCACCAATCTTCCAGTGAGTTCACCGATAAACCGATCTTTATTTCCACCATTTATAGTGAGGGTGACAACGGCGTTCATGCCTTCCGTATCCAGCTTTTTCATGACAGCCTGCTCGTCAACTGTCAGAGTCAATACACTCTGTCCGTTCACATTAGCCGTTCTTAGAGTTCCGGCCTTTTCTGGTTTCCCGTTCACCAAGATCGAAACACCGAAATTAACCGCCCCTCCTCCCGAAGACGCTGTACCTGCCGCTCCGCTTGCAGGCCCAGAAGTACTGCCACCGCCAGGATTTGAACCGTTACCGCCATTTCCACCACTGGAGTTGTCGGAACCATCTGGAGGGTTTGTTCCGCCGTTATTCGACACAAGCCACTTCGCGAACAATGTCACATTAGAGGTGCCTATAAGGAGCGTATCGCCCACACTATAGTTTACTCCGCTGCCGTCCGCTGCCGTATTCCAGCCTGCAAAATCATAACCAGTCCTCATCAGGTTTCCTGTGTTACCCAAAATTGTAGCCAGCGTTTGTTGCTTATACGCCTGGTTGTCTGTGGGCACGTCTCCTAATGTAGCTCCGTTACTGTTGTAAGTGATCTGATATCTCTTCGGTTGTGCATAGGACATGACTGTAGCTTTGTTACCGTTACTTCCATCTTTGAAAGAAACGTAAAGGTTCCCTGCTGCGTCAATTTCCAATGTAGTGTTCTGTGCAATTCCCTCTGAGAAACCAGTCCCACCGATCGCATTCCAACCATCCGCCTCGGTATATTTCATGACGGTTGCTTTGTTCATATTTGCTGAATCCATATATGCCACATACGGGCTTCCATCTTGATCAAGCACCATCGAAACGAAATTTGCCGCTCCGTCAGAGAACTCAGCATCCCCAACCGTTATCCATGTTCCGGAGCCAGTATATTTCATAACTGTTGCCTTTTGTCCGTTGAATCCAGTGGTATAAGCAATATATACCGTTTCGTTCTGATCTACTGCAAGCGCAAACTCAGCTACGTTTTCTTGTGAAAAAGCACGATTGCCAACGAAGGACCAAGAATCATCCGCTTCGTTATATCTGATGACAGACAATCTGAATCCTCCACTATTATCGCTGAATGCAACGTAAGGGACACCGTCTGGCCCTATAGCCAATATACTTCCTCCCGCGCCTCCCAGAATATTTTCGGTCTTGCCGATGGACGTCCACTCTCCAGACTGGTCATTATATTTCATAACTGTGAGGCGATAACTGCTATTTAAGGCAACATACGGCACACCGTTTGCATCGAGTTGCAAATCAAGACTTGATAAATTACCTGGAGAGAAACCTGGAGAACCTACAAAATCCCAGCCATCCTGCTCCGTATACTTCATGACGGTTGCACTGCCAACATGATTTACATCACTAAAAGCAACGTATATTGTTCCATTCTGGTCTATTGCTATTTTGTTTTTTGTTGCAAAACTCTCAGTAAAACCTGGTTGTCCGACTGCCGACCATCCACTCACTTCGCTATATTTCATGACCGTTGCTTTAAAGCCATTGGATACATCTTGATATACGACATACGGCGTGCCATGGGCATCAAGGGCAAGATCCTGGTCAAAAGTCATTCCCTCTGAGAAACCTGTATTGCCAATAACTTTCCACTTTCCTGTTTCATCCTCATTGGACGTGGATGGCGTCCACTTCGCATACAACGTTACATGAGCAGCACTCATGATTAACGTCTCACCTGCGTTATAGTTCGTTCCGCTTCCATCTGCTTCCGTATTCCAGCCAGCGAATGTATAACCTGTTTTTTCCAAATTCCCTGTATTGCCTAAAATGATTGCTCCCGCTTGATCATTGTATTGTTGATTATCCACTGGTGCATTACCCAACTGAGCTCCATTACCATCATAGGAGACTGTGTACGAAGCTTTCGCTCCAAACCTCATCACCGTCGCCTTTGAACTATTGAATGCATCTTGATAAACAACATACGGCGTACCTTTTTGATCCAATGCGAGTGAAGGTGTAGACACCACCCCAGCAGAGAAACCGGCTTGACCGACAAACTCCCAGCCATTTTGCTCGCTGTATCTCATTACGGTTGCTTTGTTTCCATTTGCGCTATCCTTGAAAGCCACATAAGGTGTACCCATCTGATCCATAACCAGCGAAGGAGAATTTGCAGAACCTGGAGAGAAACCAGCTTGACCTACCCTCTCCCAACTTGATATCTCATCACGATATGTCATGACCGTCATTTTATTCGTATCATCTTGAAACACAATATAAAGTTGTCCTGATGGATTTATCACAAGTGATGGGGAGGTTGCGTACCCTCCTGTAAAGCCTGCTTGGCCTACCACCTTCCATTCGTTGGAACTGTACATCATGACAGTAGCTTTGTAGGCTTCATCCTGAAAAGCCACATAAGGTGTATCCGCTTGATCGAGAACCAATGAAAAGGAAGAGATTGCTTCTCCCTCGGAGAAGTCAGCACTGCCCACCAGCTCCCAGCCCGTTGGCTCGATGTATCTCATTACGTTTGCTTTCCCGCTGGCTCCATCCTTAAAAGCAATATAAGGATTACCCGCCTGATCCAGCGCGAGCGAAGGGTAGTTTGCCCTGTCTGGAGTAAAGCCCGCCTCTCCTACCAATTCCCAACCGTCTGATTCACTATATTTCATGACCGTAGCCTTACCACTAACGCCGCTATCCTGATAGCTAATATATGGAGTGCCTGCTTGATCCAGCACGAGTGTGATTCCGCTTGCTGACCCAACCGATAGGCCTCTATCACCTACCAGTTGCCAATCACCGGACTCACTATACTTCATCACCGTTACTTTAGAATCAGCGCCCCTATCTGAATAAGCAACATATGTTGTTCCTAATTGATCCACTGCCAGCTTGGGAGCAGAAGCTTCTCCAGCCGAGAAACCGGCTTCCCCCAATAGTGTCCACTCTTCGCCAACAGAGGCGTAAGCGCGGTTTATATCCCATATCTGAAAGATCGGGTTGCCTCCCATAATCACCAGACAGACCAACAACATCATCACGAATTTTTTACCGTTGCGAAAGCTCCTTCTCATCTTCATATCTACCTTCCTTGTTATGTAAAATTTGAAGGGTGCAATCCCTTCTACATCGCAAGGTATTTTATCAATTGTCTCTGAACCGATTCTGAACATAATGACTTGGTGTGCTGAAATAGGATTCGGAAAATCAAAAAAGAGCCGGCATCAGCCGACTCTTCAAATTCTAAATCCATGCACGCAGGTTAACCTGCTTTATAAAATCCGCCTGTGACATAACATCGTTCGCGGTTTCTTCTTCCTCTTCCACAGCTTCGAAATCTCCATTCATCAAATGATGAAACAGTTTCTCATTGTGTGTCGCAAGGGCGTAATCTATCAACGCTTCTCGCTCGACCCGCTCAGCTTCCTGCTTCAGCAGAACCTCTTCCAAGTCGACGTCGCCGGATGGAACAAAAAAGTTCCGATTCACCTGCGGCACTCGAAGCACGTAATCGAACGCATTGTCCGGATTCCGGTCATAAGCGATGATGAAACCATATTCCCCCACAGGAAGATTCTGCTCAAACGCATCCGCGACGATGACAACCTTCTCTCCTAATCGCAGCATCGTCTAACCTCCTGGTAGTCTATCTTTTTATTATTTGTATAGTCTACTAGAAAAGAATAGCGATGTCTACGATTACTAGAATTAAACAAAACATTTGTGCAAAATCTTTTTTTGCATTCCGATAATTCTATCATTTACCTAATGTTTGCCTAGGGGGCTTCCGATCTCCCCGCACCACAATGAACCAATAGATGATTAGGGGTGTTGGAAATCCAGTAATTCCCCATAACCCCCATAACCAGGGGAAACGACCACGCCTTCGTGCATCGTGAAAAATCCATGTTCCCTGAATGAGCAAAAGAATGGCAATCAGAATGACCCATACAAGAGGAATTTCATTCAATGAATAATGCAGATCATTCATGGCGGGTCTCCTTCCGGCGTCGCCCTGACCAGCTAACTGCCACGACTATTGCTGCACACAAGCTAATGGCTTGGATACCCAGATATAGAGCTGGAGCTGAATGAAGCAAGAAGGCACCAAATGAGATAATGAACAATCCTGCAATCCAGAACAGGATCATTTCGATTCGATTGGCTCGTCGTCTCATTTGTCTTCGTTCCTTTACTTGGGCTTCAATGGTGGCTAACGAAGGAATATTGGCAGGTTCATACGCATCATCGAGCACTCTCATCTGTTGTTGTATACGCATCACAATTTCTTGTTCATCCTGTTCTTCAGATCTGCTCATGCTCATCCCAACTCCTTTCTCAATTGACGAAGCCCATAGGCTGTTCTAGACTTCGCCGTTCCGGATGGAATACCCAGCATTTCACCCATTTCATCATATCCATAGCCATAATAATGCTTTAGCAGGACGGCAATACGATGTTCCGGGGTTAATCTTGTCATGGCATCCATTACATCTGTCCATTCTTCATTCCGACTCTCGAATTGCCATCGCAATTTTCGGACAGCCTGATTACGAATGGCTTCCAACCAAATCTGCTCTCTTCTCCTGCGTCTAGTCTTGTCGATATATATACGGGTGGCAATCGTAATCATCCATGACGAAAAGGCAGACGAACCATCGTACCTATGGATATTTTCCATACATCGAATCATGGTGTCCTGCACTGTCTCCTCGGCGACGTTGGGATCCATCGTTACTTTGACAAGATACTTATATACAAAAGCGTAATGACGCTGCAGCAGTTCTGCCAGTGCACTGTCATCTCCCTGCATCGCTCTCTGTACCTCTTCCAGTTCGGCTGCCTCCATCTGAATCATCACCTGCTCTCCGCTTAGTCTTATGTTATTACGACAGGCTCTGCAGAAACGTTCAATTCAATCCAAAAAAAATCTGAAGCCGACAATTTCCCGGGCAATCAGACTTCATTTCGGTAATCTTGCAGTTTGTCGAACCACGGTTGGCTGCGGGCTCCACTGCTCAATAAACGACTTCTCCATATATTTTGCTGTTGATCCTTGATTGGATAAATCTCATTATTCATAAAGTTATGTAGTTGAGAACGCTGGGTAACTGATTCTATTCTGCCACTTTCCATTGCTCTACGACTTTCTTCGATAATCGGATGCTCGGCACGCTGTCCCAACTGAATTACTCGCTTTTTCTCCACTTCTATTTCCTCGCTTCCATTAGCTATTTTCCCTAATTTTTCAAACTATTTATCATCTCGAACTTATTATAAATCGACTTGCTAAATGGACTAGAACGATCTGCTGTAGATTCTTGTCAACGATCTGTATGTAGGGGTTAAACGGTGTCACTTGGGTAAAAAAGAGACTGAAAACAAAAAAAGAACGCAAACCGGGTATAGACCACAGTCTGCGTGCTTCGCAAGTTAGGGTGTTTCTTTGTATTGCTTCAGTTAGATGGTTCATTATTGCTTGTAACAACTAATTGCTATTCTAATGAAAAAGTTGTCACTTGTCCAGACTTTCTTCACATAAATTGTCGGATCATCTTGCAGATACATAGGGATTGTTCTTTTTCTCATATCCGATAGTCGTTTTGGGACCATGACCTGGATACACTTTGACCTCATCAGCGAAGGTATACAACTTATTCTGGATTGAATCAATCAGATCCCGTTCACGGCCTCCGGTCAGATCCGTCCTGCCTACACCCATGCGGAACAGCACATCACCTGCAAACAGGTCGTCACCACATAGCAGACTTACACTGCCTGGTGAGTGTCCTGGAGTATGATACACTTTGAACGTATGACCAATAAAGTTCAGTGTCTGCCCTTCATCCATGGCATATTCAGCCGGATCTGTCGAAAGCGGTGGAGTAGCCTGCGGCCAGTTCAAAGAACCATTTAATTTCGGCGTCGTGAGCCAATCACTCTCCAAGTCATGCAAATAAACGGGACAGCCTTTCAACTTGCGAATTTCATCCACGCCGCCCATATGATCAAAATGCGCATGAGTGAGCAGGATCGCTTCAATCTCCAGGTCCTGAATGGCTTTGAGTAATGGCCCCGGATTCATTCCAGGATCAATAATCACGGCTTTACCTGGATCATCACCCTGCAGCAGATACGCATTGGTCTGGAGCGGTCCCAATGAAAATGTACGAATGTTAAGCATATCGGCTCAGTAACCCGAAATCAGTTCACGCAGCTCACGAATAATCGCTGCATTTGACTCCGTTCCTTCCCCATAACGTTTCCCAATCTCTTGACGTGCAACGGCCAAATTATCCTGATAATCTGCTGCTTCACGGTCCGGGTTGAGACGTTTGAATTCTACCATCACTTCCTGCACATGTTGCGGACGAGGCCCCCATTGACCCAGCACATGTCCACCCGTATCTGCAAAAATAACGACAGGGACTGAGCGTCCGCCCATCGTAAGGAACTCATCCATCACTTCGGGGTGATTTTCCATAATAAGAACTTCTGTCGGAATGCCCGAGATTTCCAGCGCCTGGAACACGACCGGAATATTGCGTACTACATCGCCACACCAGTCAGCAGCCAAAATGAGCACACGCAAATCATCGCGGTGATTCAGGCTTTCGAAAAATTCACGATCATCCTCGCTTGGCCATGTAAAGCTGTCGTAGTTTGCCTGAAACTCACTTTGGTTCTTCGTCATACTCTCAATGAATTCCTTCGGAGGCAGACCTTTACCGAATTTGTGAGACAAGTTTGGTTTTCCCATAACTAGACACTTCCCTTCTTTTTACGAGCATTCATCCATTTAATAAGTACATAAACAATCATAAGTGCCAGAGCAACGAGCAGAATCGGCATAATATAAGGTGCCGCCTTTTCGTTGATATGTTGCCATTGATCTCCAAGTATCATCCCTAAATATATAAACAATGCAGACCAAGGTATAACAGCGAGGGTTGTCAGCAAAATAAATCGACCCGTATGCATTTTGGATATACCGGCAGGAATCGATATGGCATGTCTTACGACCGGAACAAAACGCGCCGTGAAAATGACCCCTGTCCCATACTTGCGGAACCACTCTTCGGAATGGTCGATGTGCTTTTTCTGGATCAGTATGTATTTTCCGTAGCGTTCAAGTACAGGTCTTCCGCCATAACGGCCAATCCAGTAAATAAATAGCTGGGCTATGACACCGCCCACGGTACCAAAAATCAATGCACCGAAAAAATTAATATGGCCTTGTGAAACGAGAAAACCTCCATATGCCAGTACAATTTCACTCGGAATAACTTCAAGCATTAGTCCGAGCATGATTCCAAAGTATCCAAGACTCTGAATCCAATCGAATAATTGATTGACAATGTTATGAATAACGTCCATCTCGACCCTCTTTCTTCATCCTGATTGGCAGTGCCTTTAGCACCATGGATGTTCGTCCCTATTTTATCACAGGCCTCTAGCTGTTGCTACTTCACCCGTTTGGGATAGTGTCCCGAAGGCAGCCCTTTGCATATGGTATCGGGAGAGGAGCGTGAGAAGATGTCATTCAAATCAGCACCCGGTACTCCCCCAGTAAAACATAACACCCCAGGCCAGAAACTGCCTTCTGCCCGAGGTATCCGAAGAGCATGCAGCAAAGAGCTGTACCGAACAGCTAAAAAGCTAAAGGTATACATCTCCCCCGAGCTGATGAAGCAGGCGGAAGACTTGTATTTTGGAAAAGTGATCGCCAATCTGCTCTGGATCGGAGAAAATCGGGATAATCGCAAGAAGTTATGCGAGTGGTGGAATACGGATGTCAGCGCCGAAATTGCAGCTCTATGGGGTGTGGAGGTAGAACCGCTGCAAGGTGCCTTTAAGCAGGCATTTGGTGGATATCGCCTGTAGATTCGAAAATAAATGAACCGTTAGCCGAACAGCGAACTTAGCAGCATATTTCCTCATTTTGAATGGAACCTACTAAGGTGTGAGCCAGTGCTTTCCTCAGATTGATGCGGAATCATTTATCCTGTTACATGTAGAATCATTCATTCTCATAGATTTTGTTCATCTTCGGTGTTACATGAGGTCAGATATTCAGGGGCTCTTTCTGGTCACCTCTGGAGCAAATGGACCAAAAGCAAGGAGGCGCAAATTATTCCCGTAACGTAACGCGTCTTCTCCAAGCTCAAAACGCCGATCATTTCTCTCCTGCCCTGCCGCCACTTCTTCAGCCAGTTTTCTATAACGTTTGTATATCCTTACTCCAGCAGAAGCCGTCTGCCTTCCTCGTGCAGTATATCCTGCCGCCCGTTCCCTCCGTGATGCCTGTTCCATCCAATACAAGGCCTGGGACTGGCTGGACGTGTCAAAACGATTCAAGGCTAAGGCTTGTTCAAAATAGTTCCCAGCTAACTCTCCTCTACCCGATTGAGCGGCCAACCGCCCCAGCTCTCCGTAGAGTTGGGGGGAAACAGGGGAAAAGGACAAGCTCTGCACTAATATGGATTCAGCCTTTTTCGCTGGAAACGTACGGGACAGGGAGATGGCGATATCCGGTCTGTAGGGGTTGAACTTGTACGCCGCAGTAAGCAGCACCTTGCGTTCATCACCTCCTGTAACTTTTGACATTGCCAGACGATATTGATGTTCTGCCGCTAGATGTTGTCCAGCAAGCCAGGCTGTGCCGCCAAGCCATAACATGATGAACAGCCCCGTGAATATCCGTGGAGGCCACGGGTTTAATGGACGGAAAAAGCAGGGCCGTTTGAGGTCAGCCGTCCCGTGCTGTAGAGTCGGAGTCGAGAGGGCCCAGCCCGCCAGCCAAATGAACATCATCCATAGAAAGGCGAAGCTCCAGTCAAAGTCCATTGCGCCATGGAGGACAAAAACAATAACTGAAGGCAGCAGCTGAGGTGCACGCCCCCACATCGTTCGCAAGGTGAAAAAGAACCATCCGGCGATGAGCATCAACCCGATCAGGCCCGTATCAAGGGCAAGATCGAGGAGTCCGTTGTGGACCTCGCCTCCGACATAAGGCGAGGATTGAATGGCGCGAAACATGCTGCGCCATGTCTCTCCCCCGTGGCCCAGCCATGCGGCCTCGGTCCAAAGCTTCAGGGCGTCCCGCCACATCTGGAGGCGGGACAGCCCTGTGCCGACACCAGCCGCCATACGGTCGGCGGTGGAGCCCACGGCCACAGTGGCGGCGATGACTCCCGCCAGCACTGTGGCCGCATGGGCAGCGGCGCGCGCACGAGCGCCGCTGTGCCATAAACGGCACAGCAGCAGCGTGCCGAGCAGCGCAGCTGCCCATGCCCCGGCCAGTGCCAGCAGGCCGGGCACAGGTGCAGGCGCCAGCTGGGCAGCAGCCAGCTGGCGGTAAAGCCAGGCCGCGCACGCTAGAGGCGCGGCCGTGGCCAGCAGCAGCGGCAGGCGGGCACCGCGCCGCTGCAAAGCGAAGGCGGCGACCGCGGCACAGCCGGTCGCCAGCCAAGCGCCGCGCGACTCGCTCAGCAGGAGCGCGGCTTGCGCAGGCATGAGCGGCAGCGCTGCCGCGATGAGCCGCCCGGCCACTGCGGGCCGGGCCATGACTCTCGCGGCGGCAGCCAGCCGCTCCAATGCGTACATGCCAACAACGGCGCCGTACGCATTGGGGTACTGCAGCAATCCGCCGAGCCGGGCTCCGGCAGAGCTGATCTCGGGGTCAGCGGTTCGCATGACCCCATAAGGCAGTGGCAGCACACCGCACGCGTTAAGCACTCCGCTTAGCACAAGCAGGCCGCCTGCCATTTGCCAACCCCAGGCAAACCAGCGCGCTCCGTTCGCGCGTGCGGCCAACGTAACGGTTAGCAGCGCAAATATCGCCAGAAAGCTCCAGCGTAGCATCTCATCCATGCTTCCCTGTACGCTGACAGAGCCTATCCATACATGCAGGCCAAACCAGACGGCCATAGCCAGGGGCCAAAACATCCAGCGGAAATGAGCATACTGCATAATGGCCACATATAGTCGTTTGAGGTAATTCAACCACAGAGCCATCCCTAGTTGTCCACTCGTATGGGGTACGTTGAAAACCATAATAAACAGGATAAACCAAACAAATGCACTGCCTGTTGCCATCAGCACCATGGGGTTTACGTCCGAGAAATAAAACAATCCCCCACGTAGACATCCTGCCAATAGTAAGACCACAGCCATTAATCCAAGAACGACGGTCAGTGCCGCTTCTGATAATCGGGAAAACCCTATACGTTGATTTGCTTGCACCACCTTTCCCACCCTGTCCGGCCAATTTGAATCATTCGACTTACTCCACTTCACTTTGTTATCCGATTTCTCCCCTTTCATTGCGTCTCCCTCCTTTTTCCCATCCTCGTATCCTACTCGTTAATCAAAACAAAAAAAAGACAGAAGCTCCCGTTAGGGTCTTCTGCCTAATTACAAACCTTTGGCACATTATGTTATTTTCGCGGGACCCTCTTACCAGTATGTCCTGTCAAGGACAATGACAGACGATCTGCATCAACTTCAACAGTGATTACATTGGCTAGGATCCTGGGTGACATCTTTGATGGCCCCGCCCGAATTCTCTTCGCTCGCATCTGCTCCATGGTTCGCCGCAGCTTCTTTCAGCTTGCCGCCACCTGGAAGCAAGTCCGCACAAGCCCGCTCCAAATAAGGATCTGCGTGAATGAAATCACGGAATGCGGTATATTCGTTCCACATATCAGCCTTCTGGCCTGCCTGGCCGCGTACGGCTCGGATCAATATATTTTTCGGCGTATGCTCCATGTCGATAAATTCGAGCAACTGCGTTTTGTATCCCATCAGATCGAGCAGCTTGGCCCGAATGGCATCCGTTGCCAAAGCGGAGAAGCGTTCCTTCAGAATGCCGTGTGACAACAACGGGTTCATCACCGTGGATTCAATCTGGTCAAACAGCTCGTGCTGACAGCACGGTACAGATAGAATGACGGAAGCGCCCCAACGAACGGCTTTCTCCAAAGCAGCATCGGTAGCTGTATCGCAGGCATGCAGCGTCACAACCATATCAACTTCATTCAGCTCGTCATAGTCAGCGATGTCTCCAACAAGGAACTTCAGGTCACCGTAATGCAGTTTGTTGGCCAGATCATTGCAGTGTTCAATAACATCGGCTTTTAAGTCCAAACCAATAATTTTGAGCGATCTGCGCTGCTGTACGGACAAATAATGATATAAAGCAAAAGTCAAATAAGACTTCCCGCAACCAAAATCAACAATGGTCAGTGGACGCCCCTCCGGCAGATGCGGGATGACATCCTGTACCATTTCGAGGAAACGGTTGATCTGTCTAAACTTATCATACTTGCGTGCCAAAACTCGGCCTTCCTCGCTCATAATGCCCAACTCGACCAGGAATGAAACGGGAACCCCATCCTCCAGCACATATTGCTTTTTACGATTATGCGAGAGGTCCACAGCAGTCTTGGAAGCAGACTTGGTCAAGATGGATACTTTATATTTTTTGCTGATCAAAATTTGATAGTCTGCGTCTGTCGTACAGAGCAGTCCTTGACGAAACGTCTCTTCGCATAACAAAGTCATGCGTTCTACCGCTTCAGCCGGAGTCAAATTCTCGTGCAGCACTTTGTTGGTATAATGAAATGCGAATTGATAATGCAGCTGATTCTTGAGCGTTACCGGCTTGACTTGCACTTTGGTATACGAGACATTGTCCCGTCTGCGCAGCTGGCTCCAGGTCGCTGTAATTAGCGAATTCTGTTCAAAGATGTCTTGTATAAGCTTTCGCAATGAATCCACGGGGTACATCTCACTTTCGATTTGGTTTCAACCGTTACCATACCACAATTCCGTTCCCTCTCCAAGTTAAGGTGCGTATTCATGGGGTTTAACGATTTAGTTCGGCAAGCCCCTCTTCCACTTCCTCACGAGGCAAGCCCCCTTGTTGCAGTTGCTCATCTTCCAGTTGTTTTAATCTTTCATAAAAAGCCTGTACCTCACCCCGATAATGAACGGGATGGCTGTCGCCTACCTGCAGCAGTCTGTACCAGCTATTCTCGGCCTGATCATACCGCCCCTGCTGTTCACGATACAGGGCAAGCTGCTTTTCCGTTCGTGCGGGAAGTTCGTATGGTTTTGTCTGCTCCAATATGTCCTCCACACGGTCTGGTGCCTCCAGCAGCTTCGGATTGGCCCCGTTATTAAGTGCGTACAGGTAGAAATGAAGTGATCTCATCAGACGAATAAGTGCTGCATCCTCTGACTCCATTTTTTCATGGTTATCTATGCCCTCAACTTTGGCCTTCTCCCTATAAATGTACGCCTCTTCTTCGATCAGCCTGGCGGCTTGCTGCAGATTGTCCACTTCAATGATGCCACGAAAGCGGAACATCTCAATGACATCTTCGGCAGGCAGTGAGTTCAGCAGCGATAAATTCAGGCCAAACTGTCTGCGCAGCAGCTCGTCCAACTCGGATAGAGCCTCCGTGTGTTTCCGCTGTTGTTTGAGTGTAAATGCTTTACCGATCGCTTCTGTCATTTCCTCCATCATGCGGAGCAGATAATCTTTCCTGAACATGCTATATGCCCCCTCATCATTCGAACGTTTACATTCCAGTTTCATTTAAATGATCTATTCTCATCATTTTAATTCATGCCATGACAAAAAGCCAAAACATAGTCTAAGGGCTCTCCCCTACCATGACCCTAAGCAAATAAAACCCCTACCGTTCTTGAACGAACGTTGTAGGGGGTTAGCAAGGTTCAGACTATCCGTCAAGGAGGCGGAATCATCTAATACGCTATTCATGTTCCATCAATATCACTTCGATAATCCCGTCAAAAATGATTTAATGACCTGAATTAATTCTTCCGGAGCTTCGTACATGCTCATATGTCCTGCTCCAGGAATCACGGCTTGTGTAATATGCGGCTTATCACTTGTAAATGTACGTTCCGGTGGAATGACGGCATCGTTCTCGCCGGCAACCAGCAGGACGGGAAGCGGTGTAGCTGACAATACATCACGGCGATCCGGCCGTTCACGCATAGCCAACGCAGCTCCGGTTGCCCCTTGCGGCGCAGTCTGGTAACCAATTTCCTTCACACGTGTCACTTGTGTCGATAGCGATTCCACATGTTCTGGTGCAAACAAACCGGGAACCAGACCATCTACAAAGTGAACAATGCCTTCCGTCTGAATGGTAGATACTGCGCGAAGGCGTTTTTCCTTGCCTTCTTCACTATCCGGATACGCTGTCGAATGAATCAAGCCAAAGGCATTCAATCGTTCTGGATGGCGCTGTGCGATAGAAAGTGCGATATATCCGCCCATGGAGTGACCAAACAGGACAGCCTTGTCCACCTTTAGCTCGTCCATTAATTGCAATACGTCATTGCCCATCTGATCAATGGTATAACTACCTACAGGCGCGTCCGTTTTGCCATGTCCACGCAGATCGGGTACGATGCAACGATAGCTGCGTGCAAGCTCAGGCACTACTTCATCCCAGTAGGATGAACTGCCGCAGTATCCGTGGAGCAAAATGAGTGCCTCTCCCTTACCCTGTTCGGCATAACAAATCGTCGTTCCGTCACACATCACTTTTTCCATATAAATCCCTCTCTCTGCGCGAATTAAATTAATTCAAGTTGTATATTATTAAGCCTGCATATCATTAATGAAACGTTTATCTGTATTTCACTGCTTCGACGACCGCCTCTGCAATCGTTCGGGACATGCCCATAACGAAATGAAGCGAGGTCATCTGTAGAATGGAATAAGGTCTCGGTCCATTAGCATTCACTACAGCAGCCACGCTGTAGTGACCAACCGGTGGCAGCTTGCCGCCAACCGATTTTGCCGGAATAAGTGCATGTTCCGCAAGATAGTATGTACCTGCTGCCTGTTTTGGACCCAGACAAGCATCTATAGCGATAATGGCATGATGTGACGGGACAAGCGCCAGCCTCTTCTCCAGCGTATCAGCATCACAAGGAGAAGCCAACGTCCCTACAACGTGGTTCACTCCGGCCTCCTGCAGCAGACTGCCTGTCAGTGGGCCCAGTGCATCTCCGGTGGATCGGTCCGTCCCAATACAGAGAAAGGTGATTTCATCCGGTGAATGAAGTTGGTAGATGCGCTTAAAAAACATTACCAAGTCTTCTCCCTGCACATTTTGGCGGGCTTCCCTACTTTGATGACGAACCAATTCTCGCTTATATACCGCCAATCTCTTACCTCCTTTACACATGTACTCCCTACCTAAGGTTCTATTGTTATATCCCTCATTTTACCCGATGCTTGATTTTGCCGCAAAAGCATTGGCCTGGGCCTGTCCAATCATGATACAATGACAACAGTTTCCGATACGGAAGGGATGGACATAACGATGGATTTAACACAAGCTAGCGCAGCCAACATGGAATATATGATTGAGGCGATCAAGACGAAGCTGCGGATGGCCAGTGGAGCTGCCATGCAGGCTTCGGCTTTCCCACTCGACAAGTACGAAGATTTGTATGACCTGTATGAGATGGTTCTGGGCAAGGAACATCTGAGTATCTCTGAAGTGGAAGCAGTCGCTTCCGAATTGGGTAAACTCCGTAAATCCTAGGACGACGTTACCTCCGGACATATGAGCCGGGCTCTAAAGCAACACGTACACCAAAGGACCTGTCCCCACAACATAGTGGAACAGGTCCTTTGGTGTTAGTTATATTTCAAGGCTGTCCCTCGGACAGCCTACTTTATGTTTTGAACCATAATACGATGATTCGTTTACGCCTTCCTTTACCGTCAAGGCAAATCCACTAGTACAAATTCGGCAGCCTCGCTGCCTGTACATGTAATTTGCAGATCACAGCTTTTGCGGATTCGTGCAGCATCACCCGGTTTGAGATTGAAGTTGCCATCTGAACATACAATCTCAATATGGCCACTAATCAGGAAGAGATGTGTACGCCTGTCTTCATGTTGAGGGTACATTAATTTTTCACTGGATTCCAAGCGGGATAGATAGCAAGTTATATCCTGTGAAATAGGCAATGCTCCCTCAGCTCCTTCTCCCCCTTGCCCCGATACAATCGGACAAAGACGGTTCAGATACTCCTGGTCTTCCACACGACGATTGGTATAAGAGGGCTTCAGCATGCGCTGAGATGGCAAAAACCACATCTGTAGGAAGCGTACCGGTTCATCCTCGGACGGATTAGTCTCTGAATGCTCTACCCCGGTACCCGCACTCATGACCTGAACCGTTCCCGGTTCCAACAATTGCTCCGTTCCGATGCTGTCCGTATGTTTCAACGTACCTGATATGACATAACTAACAATCTCCAAGTCATGATGTGGATGTCGCTTAAAGCCTTCCTGCGGCATCAGTGTGTTGTCATTATGAGCCAAAAGACAACCAAAATGGGCATTGCTTGGATCATCATAGTCCGCAAAGGAAAAGCTGAATTCACTGTGTATCCAACCTCGATCCGACGTGTGCCTTTCTTCCGATGTCACTACTTTAATCATGTTCATCCACCTCCAAAGGTTTAGAACTGCCACACTATCGCAGCAGTTCATGCGTGTATATTAGAATTCTATAAATCAATACCAGTTGGTATGTCATCTTTACCCGTGGTCCGGGTATTCTAATCACGCCCCTTGCTTATGGTTAAACACTTTCTTCAGGTGAGTAAAGCTTGAATTCAGTGTCTGCCCGTCCTACGACTTTACCGGCATCGTTCCGAATGTCTGGTGGATATACTTCTGCCAGTCGTTCGATGGTTTTCCGATTGCTATACCCAATCTGTTCCAGAATAGATTGGGCAATAAGGGCCCATTCTTCTTCCGAACCATCAAGCACTTTAAACGTAATTCCAAGGCGTTCCTTTTTCAGGGCAAAACCAAATACACCCTTGAAACCGCCCTTGGCTACAATGTTGCTGTCTTCAAGCAGTACAGAGTCCACGCGCTGCGTTCCTCCTACCATTAACGGATATTCGTTCATGGCTCCAGTAATCGTCTCTACCGCAGAGCGGGTAGATAGGTCCTCAATCAGATCCGGGCAAGCCAGTTTCAGATACGCGTTCGATAATGCCGACAACGGCAACGAAAATACCGGAAAGCCGCAGCCATCCGTCCCAAGTTCAATCTCTTGCTGTTCAATCCCTGCCATATAGGCCAAGGTCTCCAGAATTTCACGCTGTACCGGATGTTCTGGCTCTGCATAACTGCCCAAATCTGCCTGCTTCATCTGAGTGTATGCGAGAATGCCCAGATGTTTACCAGAACAATTGTGCAGGATACGACGCTTCTCTCCTTGGGCACGCAGCCATTGATTCCTGCTTTCTTCATTTAGGGGATAACTCGGTGCGCAAATCAGGCACTCTTCGCCCAATCCTATTTTGCTTTCCAACTGCTCCAGCACCTGAATATGCATCGGTTCCGATCGGTGCGAGGAAGCCATGATGGCAATCTCCTGAGCAGTCAGACCATACTGTCCGGCAATACCGGCACGAATCCCCGGAATGGCCTGGAAAGGCTTAGCGGATGAACGGGTAAACGCTCTAAAATGAGGGTCGCCGGCTGAATATACAACATTTCCGTTCTCATCCGTAATGCTTATGTGTCCGTAATGGGCGCATTCCATAACGCCCGCACGGTATTCTTTAATTAACAGGGCACTCTCCATGCGAGTTCTCTCCTTTATACTGCCGAATTCATCTCTGCTTTGCGTCACGACGCCGCATGGGATATCTTAAATAGTATAGTACAAAAGCGACGTTTTTACAGTTTTTTCGACAGACATTTCGGGTAATCCTTTATTAATCCTTATCTGCCTACTATCATCCCTGAAGGAGATATACATTATATGCTGCGCAAAAAGTATTCACCCACTTCCGGGTTAGCCCGCAAAACTTCGGTACGTCCATTAGTCAATTGGGCTGGTGTTGGAATGATAGCCAGCGCTTCGGTCGTCTTCTTGCTGGCGTTTCTGGGGGCGTTGCTCGGTAACGATGCAATCCTTTCATTGGATGACCGGGTTCAGCAGTTGTTTTATCTGAACACGGATTCACGTCTTCATCTGCTGCCCTTCATTTCATTCATCACTGCGCTCGGTTCTTTCAGACTTTCTGCCTTGGCAGCTATCGGTTTCTCTATTCTATTCGTGTGGCAGAGCCGTCCCCGTTTCCTCATATATGGATATGCTTTACTTAGCAGTTTTGCCATGATGTGGATTCTGAACACCTTATTGAAAGAACTTTTCAGACGCAGCAGACCTGAGTTGGAACATCTGCTGGTTGTTCATGGATACAGTTTCCCAAGTGGTCATGCGATGATTTCGATGGGGTTTTATGGCATGCTCTTTGCCATCTGGGCGATTGAACGACATCAACGTGAGTCCGGCATCGCTCTGCCTGTCCTTTGCGGAATCACTTTTATATTCTTGGTCGGTCTTAGCCGTATCATGCTGGGTGTCCATTTTCCTACCGATGTTTTCACCGGATTTGCTGCCGGACTGGCTTGGATCCTTTGTATGAATAAAGGGATTCAACGTGCCGTCTGAATTGAATATCCTATAATCCCCAATACATTTCATCCTACAGTGATTGTTTCACCTTGAAGCACGGCGTTTATATACGAAGTAAGCAAACGCGAACAGACACCATCCTACATCAAGCATAAAGGAGGCGGTTGGTATGTGGGGTATCATTATCAGCATTGTTATGGCAGTCATTATCGGTGTAATCGGTGATGCACTTGCTGGTCATAACATGCCTGGAGGAATCATCGGTGCAATGGTTGCCGGATTTGCCGGAGCCTGGCTGGGAGCACTGTTGCTTGGTAACTGGGGACCAGTCATCGGTAACTTTGCCGTAATTCCTGCCATCATTGGAACAGCAGTCTTTGTCTTTTTGCTGGGGCTTGTGTCCAGACTGTTCAGACAGGCTGCCTGATCGGTCCAACAAGGTGTTCGTTGTTTCGTATCCGTTTCTTAAATTTGAAGAAGGAGTGATTTGACATGAATAAAGCAGAAGAACAATATCCTGTACAAAGCGGTTCCAATTTCGCCAAAGGCATTTTCATCGGAGGTTTGCTGGGTGCTGCAGCAGCGCTGCTCTTTGCCCCTAAACCAGGACGCGAATTGCGTGGCGATCTTTCCGAGATAGTGGGAATCGTTACAGATCGCACAAAAGAGGTTGCAGCGGTTGTCGGTGATAAAGCTTCCGAACTGGCTAAAACGGTCTCTTCCAAAACTTCTGATATTGCAAAAACGGTAAACCAAGGTCGTAATGACATTATGGACTCCGTGAAAAAGGCTTCCGCTGATGTGGCGAATGAAGCATCCAAAGCATCGGAAGAAGTGGCTGCCGCTTCTGTAGAAGCGAAGGAAGATACACGTAAAGAATTGAACTCGACCAGCCTGTAAGGCTTGTTGTTCGAGTGACCAATAGCCAGCTGTATTCCAGCTGGCTATTTTTTATCCACACTGCGAAATTTAAAGGAGGAAGAACATGAGTAAAGTCACAATGAACGGCAATACACCCATTACCGGAGGAAAACCCGCACAACAGTATGATACCAGTGAACATCCTTTTGAATTACGTCATGAGGTCAAACGTCTGAACACACGACTCGATCAGATTGCAGACAGCCTGGAAAAATCTCAAATCAAGGATATTATTGAAAACTACAGCAGTCCCAAAAAACGCATCATTACCAACTTCACCGCAGGTATGGCACGTGGTTTGGGTTTGACGGTGGGAACCTTCGTCGTTCTTGGTCTGCTCGCCTTTATTCTCAGTCAGTTCGTGAACATGCCCATTGTAGGGCAATATATTGCTGACTTATTAGGGTACATTGAAGATTATAAAAAATAAATGACCGGACCAAGGTCAGCAAACTTACCGCCTTCGCTTGCCAATAGCACTCTTCTCTGTTTTCTTCACCGACGGCTGGGAGGACTTTACCTTGAGCAGATCCCCTGTCCAGCCTTTCATCATCATCCATACATACATGCCAATCATGCTAATGATTATAAGCGCAAGGACCAGCACTACCCCCCATGTTTTGTCAATCCACGGCAGATTCTCGAAGTTCATTCCCCATATTGCTCCTGCAGCTGTTGCGGGTGTGAATACCGAGGTTACAAGGGTCAGCGTCTTCATGATTTCATTGCCACGCACTCCTGAAATGGCATTATCAATGGAGATCAGTGTATCAATCTCTGTCTCATAATGTTTGAACAACCGCTCCATTCGTTCGATCCGGTGCTGGAGCTGTTGGAAAAAGCGATTCTCTTTCAATTCATCCAGGTAGGCTTCCCTAGAGGCTGCCATTAATTCGGAATACGGAATGAACAGGTTACTCCAATACAGCAGCTCGAATCTAGCCGCGAGAATCTGATCCATCAGTGTGCGTGCATTGCGGGACTCCATCGTCCGCTCCAGATTTCGCAGATTCATCTCAAAGTGATCCATACCTACATGGTAATAATGCAATATGGCGCGAAAGAGTACAAACATGCCGTCCCGTGCTTCATTGCATTGTTGTAACATGGCCGCACGCTCACCAGTATTCATAATCCCTCTAGTATTATCATCTATGTTCAGGGTAACCAATCTTTCTTGATCCACATAGAAAAACATCTGATTATCTTGACGTTGATCGTTTCTTTCATTTTTAACCGCATATAATAAAGAACCGAATATCACAGGCTCCGTGCCATTCATGAAGCGGACAGACAGATAGTTGGACTCTACCTCCGGTATTTTGCGAAGCCAGTACTGCATTTCTGGAAATTCGCTCGTTAGTTCCTCCAAGGCTTCAGCCATGCTCTCCTGATCAGGTGCCACCCAATCCCACCAATCCCAATGGTCTGAGTAGGTGGCCTTGTCCCGACGTGCTTTCAGCTTGACTTTATTCACAATCACAAACATCCACTCCCGCATTCAGCTATTCATTAGAAAATCATTGATCCCCAAAAAGGACACGTATGCATTCCATTGGAATCACGTGTCCTTCTCTATGCCGTGCTCAATATCATCACCGATCTGCATCTCATAACAAGGAAGTATTCGACATAATCTGTTTTAATTTCTCGGTGGCTCGCTTCTGGATACGGGATACACTCATTTGGGAGACTCCCAATTTCTGAGCAATGGCCCGCTGTGACTGACCATCCTGAAATGCCAAAATAAGCACCTTTTGTTCTTGTTCCTTCAACTGTCCCAATGCCTGCTGCAAGTCCATCCGCTTCTCAACCGAATCAAAGTCATTTACATCCGAACTGATCAACTCACCCAAAGTGGCTGCACTCTCATCCTGTGATAGCGGAGAATCCAGTGACACATAGTGATAACATTCCCGACCAGCCAAGACTTCAATGGTTTCCTCAGGGGTTAAATCAAGGTATTCAGCAATCTCGTTCACACCTGGTGAACGTTCCAGCTTCACTGTCAATTCATCAATGGCATGCTGGACAAGTGCTCCCTTTTCCTTAATTCTGCGGGGCACCTGAATATACCAAGACTTGTCCCTTAAATAATTTTTCATATGACCGATCATGCTCTTCATGGCATAAGG
This sequence comes from Paenibacillus sp. FSL K6-0108, assembly GCF_045040695.1. Lineage (NCBI taxonomy): Bacteria > Bacillati > Bacillota > Bacilli > Caryophanales > Paenibacillaceae > Paenibacillus > Paenibacillus sp. FSL K6-0108. The sequence continues at coordinate 6,410,909 of NZ_CP150288.1, forward strand.
TTCAAACGGAATTCCGAGATTGATATCGTATTGCTTCAGCAAACGAATCAGAGCCATCTGCCCGGTCTGATACAAATCCTCATACAGATCGGGTCGATTCCGAGCAATTTTACCTGCTGCCATCTTCACCATCGGTTCATATTTGCGGATAAGAACTGTTGCAATTTCGTTATCCTGGGTTTGCTGGTATTCCCAGATCAAACCTATAGCTTCAGACATGGACTCTGGGGGAGTCACTTTTTCATTCATACTTTCTCCTCACTTCTTGCAAGACGTTTTACGAGTACTACTTTCGTACCTTTGCCCGTCTCACTTTCCACACTGACATCGTCCATCAGAGCTTGCATCAGGTAAAATCCAAGTCCACCGATTTGGGCATCTGTCAGCTCTTTGTCGTGAAGGCCTGCACGGGATACGGACGGGTTAATGTTCTCAAAGCTGGCTCCTTCATCTTTGACAGTAATAGCCAGCGTGTCACTATCCACTTCGAACACAACCTCAACCATGCCGCCTTCGTGTGAGTAAGCATACAGTACAGAATTGTTACAAGCTTCGGATACAGCAACCTTCATATCCTCAATGTCCTCATAAGAAAATCCCATTTTGGACGCAACACCATATAAATTGAGCCTTACAATATCAACGTAATCAGCTGTCGCCGGTAAGTTAAGGGTGACTCTTTGAACTTCTGCATTCATTCCTTTTTCGATCCTTTCCTATTGGGAATTCTTCTGTGAGACAAAGAATTTGGCAATACCCGTCATATCAAAAAGTTTCTGAATTTGCGCAGGAACTTCCTGTACTTCAAAGCGAGCTTCCATTCCATGCCGTGCTTTCAGAACAGATAACAGGATACCAATCCCTGTACTATCAATGTACTTCAAATCTTGCATGTTAATGATTAAATCTTGTTCCTTGTTGTCCACTAACGGCTCCATCACCAAACGGAATTCAGGAGCAACTGACAAATCCAGTTCGCCAGTCAGATACACCGTGCATACGCCGTCATGTGTTTCTGTTCTTGCATTGAATTTTTCATTTTTATTTGTATTCATTAGACATCTCTCTCCTGATCAATGGTTTCTTTACCTAATAACCCATCTACAGCCTATATGAAACATTAATCGAATTAGCAGATATTTCAATTGGCCTGATTCATGGCCGATGAATTGGATTGGAACAATTGCTTCTGTTCCTGGAATCGGGATAATTTCTGCTTCACCTGTCCCATTTTGACCGGTTTACTAATGTAATCATCCATGCCCACAGCTGAACACCGCTGCTGAATTCCATCCATGACATTGGCGGTCATCGCTACAATAACCGGCTGTTGGTCTTGAGGAAGGCTCTCACGAATTCTGCGAGTACATTCCAATCCATCCATCACGGGCATCTGTAAATCCATAAATATATAATCATAATTGCGGTTTGCCAAAACCATTTCCAGCGCCTTCTTGCCATCTTCGGCGATATCTGAGGCCAGCCCTAGCTTGCCCAGCATAATAGACATTAGTTTCTGATTAATAGGGTGATCATCAACGATTAATACACTTGGATGCATTTCATAATTTTTTTTAATGTCCGTAAGCTGATCTTCCCCCATACCTTTCGTCAGCTCAGTCTCGACATACCGCTGCGCCTGAATGGTAAATACAAACGTAGCACCATGCAGTTCCGACGTATCCAGATATATCTTTCCACCCATCATCTCAACAAGCGTTTTGCATATAGCCAGCCCCAGACCGGTTCCACCATATTTACGCGTCATGGAAGTATCCAGTTGGGAAAACGGCTGGAATAGACGATCTATTTTGTCAGGCGCTATGCCTATTCCTGTATCTTTTACAGCAAACTCCAGCGTCATTCGCCCGTCTTTTTCCTCATTAACGGATACGATCAGATACACGCCACCGTGGTCCGTAAACTTGATGGCATTGGCAATCAGATTCAATAAAACCTGGCGAAGCCTTGCCATATCTCCATAGATCAGTTCGGGTACCGAATCTTCCAGGAAATATTCAAGCTCAATATTCTTTTTGCCAGCTTCAACCGCGAACAGTCTCAGTACTTCACGAATACAGGAAACAAGTTCGAACGGATGCTCTTCCAGCTCCATTTTGCCCGATTCCATTTTGGTGAAATCAAGGATATCGTTAATCACCGTAACGAGTGCGTCGGCACTGCGACGTACAATGTCCGCGTATTCCTTCTGATCTTCTTTCAGATCGGTTTCCATCAACAGATCAACCATACCGATAACACCATTCATCGGCGTACGAATCTCATGACTCATCATGGCAAGAAACTCGGTCTTCGCGTTTGCAGCGATTTCCGCTTCCTCTTTGGCCTGAACGAGCTGCTGGTTCATTTTCTCCAGTTCCTGCGTCTTCTGATGCAGCAGCATCGTCTGTGTTTTCAAACGTTTATTCGTGATAAACATTTCTACAAAGCCCTCGATTTTGGATTTCAAAATCTGAGGGATAAACGGCTTGACCATATAATCAATGGCCCCTGCGGAATAACCCGCAAATAAATGCTCAGCCTCTCTGCTGTTTGCAGAGATGAAAATAATCGGCACGTCCTTGGACTTGTCACGCGCCTTGATTAGTTTTGCTGTCTCAATTCCGTCCATCCCAGGCATCTGCACATCCAGTACAATGACCGCAAATTCGTCCTTCAACAAACAGCGAAGTGCCTCTTCCCCGGAGGTTGCCTTGACGAGCTTGTACTGTTCCGATTCCAGAACCGCTTCGAGAGCGAGCAGGTTCTCGGGGCGGTCATCTACCAATAATATATGGATTGGTTCATTGAGCCCCATGACTAAGCCTAACCCCCTATTTAATCTTCCGGTATATTTTTTCCGTCCGGTCTAACGGCTCGTAGGCATCGCTGAATTCTGTAAAATGAATCGATTCTTTGGACCCCAGAACAAGGATGCCGAAGTGGCTCAAACTTTCATGAAAAAGTCCGTGCACATGGTTCCGCAGTTCATCATTGAAATAAATCATGACATTACGGCAGAAGATTACATTAAACTCGTTAAATGACCGGTCTGTTGCCAAATTATGTTCGGCAAAAATAATATTTTTCCGTAGATAAGGATGAAATATAACGGAATTATATTTCGCGGTGTAATACTCCGAAAATGCGCGGGTGCCCCCGGCTTCCAGATAATTTGTAGTATATAATTTCATTTTCTCAATGCCATATACGCCTTCCTTGGCCTGCTGCAATGAACGATCATTCATATCTGTTGCGTATATTCTGGCCTTGTCGTACAGTCCTTCCTCATGCAGCATAATCGCCATGGAATAGACTTCTTCTCCTGTAGAACAGCCAGCATGCCATATCCGGATGTACGGATAAGTCCTAAGTACAGGAACAATCTCTTCCCGGAAGAACCGAAACAAGGTTGGGTCACGAAACATTTCTGTTACAGGGATGGACAGATTCTGTATAAAACGATCAAAAACAGAACGGTCATGAAGCACTCTCTCCTGTAAACCTGAAATGGTCTTCAACCCTTCGGCATGTACATAATGCCAGATTCTGCGTTTTAATGACGGTAACGCATAGTTCCTGAAATCATATCCATATAAACGGTGCATACCTTCCAACAGCAACTCGATCTCGATCAGTTCACGCTCTTCATCTTGCGGCATGCGGATCGATTCTGCCTCCGCCTCGGTAGGTTCCCACGGTGTCATATTTTCTCTCCACTTCTTCATTTGTTACTTGCATATTGTTGTATTGTCTTTCATTACCCAAACTATAGGGTTACGAATACAGCCATACGCGCATTAAGGATAACAATTGATCCGTTTGAATCGGTTTTTTCACATAATCGGATGCTCCGGCCTCTATACACTTGCCTCGATCATCTTTCATTGCTTTTGCGGTCAAGGCGATAATTGGCAATTTCTCGAATTTCGGCATTTGTCTGATCCGTGTCATCGCCTCATAACCATCCATTTCCGGCATCATCATATCCATTAATACCAGATCAATTTCCGGGTTCTTGTCCAGAATCTCCAGAGCTTCACGGCCGTTCTCCGCAAAGGTCACATCCATGCGATAGCCTTCAAGCACACTTGAAAGGGCAAATACATTACGGATGTCGTCATCCACAAGCAGTATTTTCTTCCCTTCAAACAAGGTTTCCTTGTTATGCAGCTTCTGCAGTATTCGACGCTTATCTTCTGGCAGGTTAGCTTCTACGCGGTGCAGGAACAAGGTCGTCTCATCAAGCAGACGTTCAGGTGACTTCACGTCTTTGATGATAATGGACTCCGCGTATTTGCGAAGTTTCATTTCTTCTTTGCTGTCCAGCTCTTTACCTGTATAAATAATGATCGGAAGATCATTCAAATACTGGTCGTCCCGAATCTGGTCAAGCAGCTCGAATCCAGTCATATCTGTCAGCATCAAGTCCAAAACCATACAATCATAGCGTTGACTGTGCAATTCATTTAAGGCCTCACTGCCAGTGGACACTGCTGTGATAGCAACGTCATCATGGCCAATCAGTTCTATAATTGCTTTCCGCTGTATTTCATCATCTTCTACAATCAATAAACGTTTCAATTGATTCTCTGTATAGGATTCGATATGCGAGAAAGCTTTATCCAGCGAATCTTTACTGGAAGGTTTTTTCAGATAAGCAATGGCTCCCATCATCAAACCTTGTTTCATATCATCAATAACCGAGATGACATGTACCGGGATATGACGTGTCGCCGAGCTGCTTTTCAGTTCACCCAGAATCGCCCAGCCATCCATGACAGGCAACTGAATATCAAGGATGATCGCATCCGGCAAATATTGACGGGCCATTTCGAGTCCTTTGTCTCCTTGAAGCGCCACAATAGCCTTAAATCCTCTACCTCTCGCCATATCCATCAAAATATGTGCAAAATTCACATCATCCTCAATAATAAGAAGAATCTTGTCATCTTCCGATAGGTTCTCCTGATCATCTTCCAGCTGTGAAGGCACAGGTAAATCAGTTTTAGGCAGCTCCATGAACGAAGTGCTATCCGGGTCAGGTGTGAGCACGGTCTGTCTACCCGAACGCATCGTCTGTGAGTCTCTTCCGAAGTTTTCAATCTCAGAAGCAATTGCGGCTTCTCTTACCGCGTCATCCACCTGAACCTCATCTTCGTGATTATCCGGCAGGAACAAGGTAAAGCTGCTGCCCACACCTTCGGAAGACTCTACCTGAATAGCTCCCCCAAGCAGGCGGGCAAGTTCGCGACTTATGGACAGGCCCAGACCCGTTCCACCGTATTTACGGCTGGTTGTACCGTCCACCTGCTGGAATGCTTCAAAGATCAGATCCGTCTTGTCGGAAGGAATTCCAATCCCGGTATCCTTCACGGTGAAGCCTACATATTCCTGATTCGTATTTAGATACCCAGGAAGCTCTTCTTTCTTCATCTTCTGTCCAATCAAGCTTACAGATCCCCGGTTGGTAAACTTAAACGCGTTCGACAACAGATTCCGCAAAATCTGTTTAACGCGATGGCTGTCGGTATATACCCATTCCGGCAAATTACTGTCGAATTCAATGTTAAGATCGAGTTCTTTTTTATTCGCCATTGGGCCAAAATTCTGTTGAACAAAGCTGGTCAGTTCTTCCATCCGCATCGTTTCATAATTGATATCCATTTTGCCCGCATCCACTTTGGACAGATCCAAAATTTCATCAATCATTTTCAGTAAGTCCGCACCGGACATATAGATCGTTTGGGCGTATTCCTGCTGTTTAACACTCAGATTTCCATCCTTGTTCTCAGATAACAATTGGGACAGAATCAAAAGACTGTTCAGTGGTGTACGCAGTTCATGTGACATATTTGCCAAAAATTCCGATTTGTATTTGCTCGTCATCGACAATTGCATGGCTTGCTGTTCCAGCTGTGTTTTGGTTTGCTCAATCTCATCATTCTTCTCTTCCACTTCACGCACCTGTTCTTCCAGTGCACGAGTCTTGGCAATCAGTTCGGTATTGAAGTGCTCCAATTCTTCCTGTTGACGCTGAAGCAGCTCCTCAGAACGTTTGAGAGCTCCCGTCTGCTCTTCCAGATTTTCATTGGAACGGCGCAACTCCTCTTGCTGTGTCTGAAGCTCTTCGGATTGTACCTGTAATTCCTCTGTGAGCGCCTGAGATTCCCGCAGTAACTCCTCCACCCGCAAACGGCGACGAACATTGTTGAGAATAACGCCCAGATTCATAATCAGCTGCGAGAACAGCTGTGTATGCAGATTAGTGAATCCTTCAAACGAAGCCAGTTCGACAACACCAATCAGTTCATCCTCAAATACGACAGGATAGATCATGACACCAGAAGCACGCGATGATCCCGTTGCTGATCCGATGTTCACATAATCGTCCGGGGTTTTTTCCATAATAATAGGGGTCATATCCAATGCGGCTTGGCCAATTAATCCTTCGCCAATACGGTAAACCTCTTTGCCGACATCTTCATTCTCTTCAAAGGCGTAGGCGCCATACCGTCTCAGTTCATCCGGATGTTTCTCTTCATCGATCAGGTATACAACACCCAATTGAGCTCCAAGCACAGGCGTGAACTCGCTAATAAACATCTGTGAGATCTGGCGAATTGAACCTATGCCTCGCAACAACTCCGGAACTCTGGCTATGTTCGAACTCATCCAGTTCTGATCTTGCTGTGCTTGAAGATAAGCTTTCTCCACTTCCAGTTTTTCTTCCAAATCACTGGAAACATCCTTGAACACATTGGCAATCTGACCAATTTCGTCGGTAGACTTCACCTGTATGCGGCGAATGGTTCGATAACGGCCTTTTCCAAAGCTGGTGATCATCATGGATACGGTATTCAGACCCCGCGTAATACTCGGTAGTACCCACATGATAACGCCAAGTGCAAGCAGCAGCCCCGCAATCATAATGCCTACTGTAATCTGGACCGCGCGCATATAGGCTGTGTTTGCATCCTTAATCTCGATATCTATCTCCTGATCCTGAAAACGGGACAGGGCATTCAAGCTGTCTACAGCTTCCTTCTGCACCGCCAAGCCGGTTGAATTCCGGTAGTTATTGGCATCTTCCACCCGGTTCTGGGACATTAAACTGACCTGTCTCGCGGCATAAGCATTGTAAGCTTCCCAGGCCGTATTCACACGATCTACCAGTTGGTGCTCTGGTGCGCTGTCTGCCCGATCCCGCACTTCCTCAAGGTAACGTTCCCCCTTTTCCTGCATGTCCTTCAGTTCGCCGTCTGCGGCACTAATCGAATTATTGGGATTCAGCAACAAGTTAGCCAGCACTTTCGCTATATCATTAACCTCTCCACGTACCGACGAGGTGTATCTAACCTTTAGATATCGCTCCTGATACATTTGGTCAATCTGTTTATTGCTGCTATTCAGCCGTTCGTAACTCACAAACGTCAGCACGATCATGATGGCCATCAGAGCGGTAAAGCCAATCAGCAGTTTATTTCTGATTTTCATTCAGCTTCGCCCCCCTTATTTAAGGTAATCCACACCAAACATTTATCATCATCCCGCTCCTGCGGAATTTCATCATTGAAGAACAACGCCTGCATGGCCGCTTCATCCCACTGGTGAGAACCCGCCAGATGTTCCTTCAGAAAAGCCTGCTGCATTTCCTGATCACCTTGAACAGCTTCAGTCAAACCATCCGTATAAAGTGCAATGTGACCATCACCTTCATAGTGAACCGTCTGTGGTTCAATATCCATCTTGTCGAACAGTCCTACAGGACAGCAGACGCTGTCAAACGTTGTCACACTTCCGTCGTGACGGAAAAAGAGTGCCGGCGGATGGCCTGCGTTCACATAATCAATTCGCTTCATGCGTGTATCTACGACCAGATATATTGCTGTAAAATAGTACTGCACCAGCTGTTTTTCCAGATGCAACTGATTAAAACGCCGATTCAGCTCCTGAATAACCTTTTCAGGGTCCACATACGTTGTAACCGTGTCTTTCAACACGGAAGCAATGAACATGGTAAATAGGGATGAAGATATGCCATGACCCATCATATCCAGCAACAGGACTCCATATCTGCCTTCACCAAGCGGGTACCAGGAATACAGATCACCCGCAAGTTCAAACGAAGGTTTGTAAATAGCATTAACGTGGAACAACGGATCTTCAATTGCTGGGCTTAACACAGCATTCTGCACCATAGCCGCAAGTTTCAGTTCATCCTGAATCCGCTGATCCCTCTCTTTATGCCAGTCCTTCTCCTGCTTTAGGCGCAGCGCAAGACGAATTCTGGCCATCAGTTCGACTTTGTTAATCGGTTTGGTCACATAATCGGATGCACCTGCATCGAGCGCCTCGGCCAATTTCTTGGAATCTCCGATCGCGGTTACCATAATAATAGGTATATCCTTGAGATTTTCGAATTTCTGCACAATACTGCATGCTTCGATTCCATCCATCTCCGGCATCATCATATCTAGCAAAATCAGGTCAATATCCGACGGCTTGGGACGAAGTTCATTGTTTTCCTCACCAATCCCAAGGACTTCAAACATCTCCATGGCAGAACTTGCCGTTACAATGTCACGATAGTTTTCTTTTTTCAGAATTTCTCGAATGATAATGACATTCGTCGGATTGTCGTCAACAATAAGTATTCTCATTTCTATCTCCTTATCTGTGGCGTCCGGGTTTGTCGATTCTTATCAGGTCAGCTAACAACCTTAATTATACAAATTTCGCATACAACACAGCGGTAGACATAATAATTCCTAGTATAACTATAATCGTATTATCAGAAAACTTCTATCAGTAAATGGCACCATCGCAGGAGAATCCACCTGCTTGTTACCCTGTTTTTGCTGCGATCTGATCCCGCTTCCAAACTTGCAAAAACATAGATAAGGAATGGGGAAATCCCCATTCCTTATCTATGTTTTTGGTTAAGCATTTTGCGTCATCAACTGGAAAGCTCTTTTGATTGATGCAAAATACTAGGTCTGGAGCTTGTCCAGCTTACATGCTGTATATCAGCTAAGCTATTCTTTCTTTTTGGCAATTACAAGCACCTTGCCTTTATCGAGTTCACTCTCGTAAAAATCCGCCTCAGCTTCGGTGAAGCCCATCGAAACAATTTTGGCCCGGAGTTCATCCCCACGGGAGCGGAACAGATTCGCCATGGAATCAAATATGCCTTCTTCCTTAATTCCGATCTCTTTGGCATCTGCCGTATCGGCAATCCGATCTGTACGATCCTTTTCATGGGCTAGAACGAAGATATGATCAGCAAGGTATCCGGTAATCTGCAATTCTTTCACCGCTTCTACCGCTTGAACTCCGTTTTCTACCACTTTTGCATAAGCTTGCGCATTGGTTGAATTCATCGTTTCCACTCTCCTCTGATTGATCTTCTTTATCGAGCTACTTAGTATATAACCATACGATATCGGGTTGAAACGCTTCTGAATTAACAATCCTAGGAAACCGATTCATCAAAGAGGTCTATTCCTTCAATATGATTGGAACCTGGCTTCATATACACCTTCAGCGCCTGACTTCCTCGAAGAAAAACTTCTCCATCCTCTGCTACATAATACGGCTTGCCCAAAACATCTCGAATGGCTTCAATATTCATATCAATCCAATCCTGATTAATCTTCAGCCGTTTCTCGGAAGCATCAATATGCACATAATTGGCCACTCCTGTATCTTCGCAGAACCCAACCGTTACATCCTTGAACTGATACTCAGGGCAACCCAGGTATGGATCATGTTCCTTATGAACTGGTTTGCCTTTATTAGCTAAAATATCATCGATGCTGTCATCCAAAGATATGTCATTCAGAGTCCGAAAATGCTGGACAGGTCCGGATCGATCAGCAGCCAGAATGATCTCTGGTGACTCCTCTTCCAATGCCGTCCATTGCATATCATGAGCAGCGGGTACCGCTGCCGGTTGAACGGAAAAGGGAGAAATTACGCTAAACATAACAAGCAGTAGTTTCATCATGATTCTCACCCTTTCATCAGGTTCATCACCGCTCTGAAGACTTCTATTCGTTACAAAACGGTCATGCTATTTCCGCATACGCTGCCATACATTAGCCGCTAAATCCACATATTTCAGCCAGTTTTTGCTTCCTTTGGCATCATCATGATATGTAGCTTCATAGGATTGCAGTGTACGATCTGCCGGTGTAGCGGGCGGCGTCTGTACTACTTTCGCTACTTCGGAACGTTTACTCTGTTCAGTGCTGCTGCGTTTCGTCTGGAACTTGGCCATCAAAGTAGATGACACCTGCTTTGCTGCTTCCGTCACTTCGTTCAGCACTTCACCCAGATTCTGTACAGATTCCATAACGGGATCAATTTGTTTCATTTTGTGCTGCACATCAACTGTAATATCATTGGCATGTCTTACGGTCTGTTTGACTTCATAACTAAGCTCATCAATGGTCTTCTGAACTTCCTGCAGTGTCTGTGACACATTGTCGAGTGAACCCTGAGCAGACTTCAAGGTACGAATTAAGAAGAATACAAGTACTGCAAATGCAACTGCAATTAAAGCCACACTAATTTGATAGATCATAAAAGAACCTCACTTTCCAGTATAAATCGGTTTTGTTATTGCTTAGTTACCCGACCCATTCCGAGGCGAAACAAATAGGATATGTACAGTAAAAACAACTCCTCCTGGTAAAATATCGCAATGTTTCAACCCGAATGACCTCGGTTAAAGAACAACTACACACGGCAGTGAGACGAACACTTCTCGCTACCAAAGTTCTATAAACGAAAGGATGATACCCATGTTGAAATGGTCGGTACTGTTTCTAATTATTGCTCTTGTTGCAGGTATTTTTGGATTCTTCGGTATTGTTGAGGCAGCTGCTTCCATTGCCAAAGTACTCTTCTTTATCTTTGTCGTACTGTTCGTCATCTCCCTGATTACGGGACGCAGCCGAATGCGATGAATGGGGATTCCCAATTATAAACAGCATTCGATACATACAAAAGCCTATCGCGCTTGCCAAAGCCGGTAGGCTTTTGTGCGTTCATAATCTCTTTTTTGCACCAATTCTTCTCCCAGCACATTACGACGTATCTCTATTATGTATTACGCTCCCTTCTGGTCTATTCCATCGCTTCTCCCCGATTACATCATAAAAACAGGACCATTATGATATAGCCAACCCGGTTTTCTCCCACCGAAGTATGATATTTACAGCCTCCCCATATACCCACATATGCTCCAGTTGACACTGGAGGATTCAAGAATAAATTGTTATAATTTGTGATTCATAAGTAAGCTTGCTTGGTTACTTTTAACACAGGACAACACTAAACGAGGAGGAAAAACAAATGAAAAAAATCGTAAGTTTTGCCGCTGCTCTGACATTGATGGGTTCCATGGCTGCTGCCGCAGGTGCTGAGGAAGCGGTTACCGGAACGGTAGCTCCAGAAACGGGAACTCCCACAACCACAACAACGCCGGCCGTTGAAGTGAACAAACCTGCTGTAGAAACTGTAGAAGGCACAGCTGAGACCGTAACTGGCACAACCGTAGACACAACCGGTACAGAAGGTACTTCTACGACTGCTGAAACAACAACATCAACAACGGACGACAAAATCTTTGATGAGCCTGTTGTGAAAGCAGGAGATGAGGTGCTGGTCCCTACGATGCTGCTCAACCTGTTGGAGCGCACATGGTTCTATGACGCACCTAATGGCAAACCAATCGGCGCACTGGGCTCCCAAGTCATCGATACAACAGGTGAAGTTGTAGATGGATTCGACGGTGGTCAATGGGTACAAGTATATACGTGGAAAGGTAAAGCCTGGATCCACGTCGCTATTCAATAGTATCGTATTATCGTTCTAATGATAAGTAAAGAGGACAGCACGCAGGCAGCGGCTGTCCTCTTTTTCATTTTAAATGCCATGACTTCAGGTTTGTCCCTCCCGATTTCAAGGGCTTCCCGTCGTGCCTACTTCCATCTTCGGCTCCACATGCACATGTACATGCATAATATTATGTGAACGTTTCAAGCGCTCTTCGACCCGGTCACAGATCTGATGACCTTCGATCAGGCTCAGTCCTCCGTCCACTTCAATAACTACATCGACCAGTACATGACTGCCGTGCACACGTGCCTTCACGTCCTTGATCATTTCCACTCCAGGAACCCGCGCCACAGATGATCTTAGGTCTGTCAGTTCTTTCTGATCAAATCCGTCTGTCAGACGATGTGTTGAATCACGAAAGATTTCCCAAGCTGTCTTACAGATCAACAGGCCTACAGCAATTGCAGCGACTTTGTCCAACCAGGGAAAGCCAAATTGCGCACCGATGATTCCTACCGCAGCCCCTATGCTGACCCAAGCATCCGAACGATTATCTTTGGCCGCAGCCATCAGGGCCTGACTGTTAATTTGTTTGGCAAGACGATGATTGTAACGATATACGCCCAGCATGACCAGCGCACAGACAACCGCAACCGCTGCTGACCAAAGATTCGGTGCTACAAAGTTCCCTTCATACCAAGAACGAGCTGCTTCAACCAATACCTGCAGACCAACCATGGCCATAATAAATGATGCAATCAGGGCAGCGACTGTTTCCGCTCTAAAGTGACCATAGGCATGATCGGAATCAGGTGGCTTCTGGGATATGCGTAGTCCGATCAATACAGCAACAGACGCAACAATATCTGTAAGGTTATTAAAACCGTCTGCCAGCAAAGCACTGGAAGCAAACAAATATCCGCAGATCAATTTAAAAGCAGACAAGACTAGATAGGCCACAATACTGACCCAAGCCCCGCGCTCTCCTTTGCGTATTTCTTCATAGGCGTTCAAAGCGGGCGACACTCCTTTAACGTATCGTATTACGGTTGTTCCATGTTACCAAATGCGTACCGTGTGGGTCTATAGAAACAGTGTTGCCAAGCTGCATTGCTGTAGGAAAGCTGAAACAAAGTTGCCAGACCGCAGGGCTGTAGGTGAAGAGAAAAAGTGTTGCTCCAGTCAAAAAAACTGAAGGATTTCAGCATTTTATCAGGTTGCCCTTGTGGGGCTTTTGTAAAACGTATAAAATGAGTACATCCCGTCCAATTCGGACGGCTTACTGTAAGACCGGGAGGGAATAACGATGAGCGATAATACTGAACCGAAAAAGATCAGTTTGCAGGATGCCATACGCCAGAAATTGGCGCAGAAGAAAGAACAGGCAAACACGGGTAACCAATCCAGTGCCTATTTTGAAGGCGGACCAAAAGCGATGAAGAGCCAAAACAACAAAAAGCCTAACAATCAGCGCCGCCGTACTGGCGGATCCTAGACCACAAACAGCTCTGATGAGAGAGTTTTAACGGTATAGGATCACCCGGTATAACGTAACGAAAAAAGAACCGCAAGCCTCCTCCTGGAGAACTTGCGGTTCTTTTTTATTCTTTAGGAAAACGTATAGTTCGTTCATCATCTTAACTATACACAGTGAAGACACTTAAGCTTATCTTAAGCTTCTATCGGATACATTTTGTTACGCAGTTCTTTAATTTCGTCACTTTCCAAATACTCATCGTAGCTCATTTGGCGATCAATGATGCCATTTGGTGTGATTTCAATAATCCGGTTAGCGATGGTTTGAATGAACTGATGGTCATGGGATGTAAACAGCATGGTGCCGTCAAAATCAATCATACCGTTGTTCAGCGCGGTAATGGACTCCAAATCCAAGTGGTTCGTTGGCTCATCGAGAATCAGAGCGTTGGCACCCGTTTGCATCATTTTCGCCAGCATACAGCGAACTTTCTCGCCCCCGGACAGTACACTTGCTTTTTTCAGGGATTCCTCGCCTGAGAACAGCATACGTCCCAAGAATCCACGCAGGTATGTTTCATCCTGATCCTTGGAGTATTGACGCAGCCAATCCACGAGAGTCATGTCTACACCGTCAAAGTATTTGGAGTTGTCTTTCGGGAAATAAGCCTGAGTTGTCGTAATCCCCCAAGTGTATTCGCCACTATCCGCTTCTGTTTCACCCATAAGGATGTCAAACAACAATGATTTGGCATTACCATTCGGGCCAACAAAAGCAATTTTATCGCCTTTGTTCACCACAAAGCTGAGATCATTCAGCATGTTCACGCCATCAATTGTTTTGCTGATGCGGTCAACAGTCAGCAACTGTTTACCAGCCTCACGCTCAGGCTTGAAGTTGATGAACGGATATTTCCGGTTCGATGGACGAAGATCATCCAACGTGATTTTGTCGAGTTGTTTCTTACGCGAAGTCGCTTGCTTCGATTTGGAAGCATTCGCAGAGAAACGTTGAATAAAGGCTTGCAGCTCTTTAATCTTCTCTTCTTTTTTCTTGTTGGCATCACGTTGCAATGCAAGCGCCAATTGGCTGGATTCATACCAGAAATCGTAGTTACCTACGTACAGCTGGATTTTACCAAAATCGATATCGGCAATGTGTGTACATACTTTGTTCAGGAAGTGACGGTCATGGGATACCACAATAACGGTACCTTCATAATCCATGAGGAAGTTCTCCAGCCATTGAATGGATTCGAGATCCAAGTGGTTGGTAGGCTCATCGAGCAACAGGTTGTTTGGACGACCAAACAAGGCTTGTGCAAGCAGGACACGAACTTTTTCGTTACCGCTCAGATCAACCATCTTCTTCTCATGCATGTCACGATCAATACCGAGACCAATCAGGAGTGCCGCTGCATCCGGCTCTGCATCCCAGCCGTTCAATTCGGCAAATTCACCTTCAAGCTCACCCGCGCGCAAGCCGTCTTCTTCCGTAAAGTCCGCTTTGGCGTACAATGCGTCCTTCTCCTTCATAATGGAGTAGAGACGACCGTGACCCATGATTACCGTTTCGAGAACTGGATACTCATCATATTCAAAGTGGTTTTGCTTCAAAACGGCCATACGTTCGCCCGGGGTGATGTGCACCTCTCCCGAGTTTGCTTCAATTTCACCGGACAAAATTTTAAGGAACGTTGATTTGCCGGCTCCATTGGCGCCGATCAGACCATAACAGTTGCCTGGCGTGAACTTGATATTCACATCTTCAAAAAGTGCACGTTTTCCGTAGCGGAGCGTGATGCCGCTTGTACTAATCATTAAGCATACCATCCTTTTATTTTATATTCTGCATACTGCATGAATAGCGACTAACATAAATCTGGATTCAATATCCCGAAGCCTATTCTGGCACCATATTATAACACAAAAAAGCGGCAAATTCGAAAATTGGCCGCTTTTTGATCGTTAAAGATTTGGTAAATGTGCCGTTCATGCGGGTATACTCCTACATTAGCATATTCGGCTCACTTTTGTTAGTCCTCTTTCTGTCCTTCGTGCCGGATACGCAGCGTCTCACCATGTCCCAATACCCGAATGCGCTCGGCTTGGATACCCAGTCGTTCTCGTTCCAATTCCATTCGATCGAGTGCTTCCTTGGGTGTGTCATCCGCCAGCTTAAATGTTCCATAATGCATGGGAACCATAAGCTGAGAACCTGTTTCTACAAATCCCTGCAGCGCTTCCTCCGGCGTCACATGCTGGGAGGTCATGAACCATTCCGGCTCGTATGCACCGATTGGCATAAGGGTGACACCGATATCAAAGCGCTCACCGATCGTTTTGAATCCCTGGAAGTACCCCGTATCCCCTACAAAATAAATCACTGGTGGATCGCCAGGAGAATCATCAACAGATGATCGTTCAAGCGTATTCGTTCCGGCTGCTCTCGACTTTTCCGAATCATAGTCCTCCCTCGTCGCGGCGCTCTCATCAGACGGGACGACTGCCGGGTGATTCTTTTCCAATACATAACCACCCCAATGGGACGTGTTGGTATCGAATAAGGTTCGGCGCGTCCAGTGCTGCGCAGGTACAAAGGTTATTTTGATTCCGCCAAGCGTAATATGCTCCCACCATTTCATCTCATGACACCGATGGAATCCTTTGCGTACCATTTTGCGCTTTAGACCATCCGGAACGATGAGCAGCGTCTTGGCCGTGACCAGCTTCCGCAGCGATGCAAGATGCAAATGATCATAATGGGAATGCGAGATCAGAACGACATCCAGAGGCGGAATGTCCTGAATTGGAATGCCAGGGGCACCGAGCCTGCGCTGAAATCCCATTTTTTCGGCCCAGACCGGGTCTGTCACGATGTTTAATCCATGATATTGAATAAAAAACGTGGAATGCCCAATCCAGGTAATCGTGGTTTCAGCCCGGTTGGCGTGCAGATAATCCAGTTCAGGTGGGTGCTTGGGCACGGTGTAGGAATAATCCTTAACTTTGCTGCGCCGTTGCTCCCTCCATTGCTTGAATTCCTTCAGCGTTTTGTCCGTACTTACATTATCAATGTTGTTATAACGGATTTTCGGCATGAAAGGGCCCTCCTCCCCTCCTCGTATCTTAACAAAAGATTACCCCGAATTGGAAAGCACGTACCAACGAATCAATCCTTTGGATTTTTGCACTTTGCCAAGTAGATGAACAAAAATGCAATTGCAGCCACGATGATCAGTGGTGGGGCGTACATAATCGTAAAGGTCTCAAAAAAACTCAATCCCGTTATACCGGGAATCCCCGTCACTCCTGCGTCAGAGCTGAGAAGCAACCGTCGAAGCATAATGAACAGCATGTTTGGAAGCATGAACGGACTCATCCTTTCTTTTTGCCAGCATTACCCCGCACATAATTGGCATCAAACAGAAACAGCTTCATAATGAGCACGAGTGAAGGAATGAGCACCAGTAGTCCAAGACTGAACGCCGTAATGAGCGCAATACCCATCGTCTTGTTCGTAAAGCTGTCGTAAATATTAATGTACGGATACAGAATGTATGGGAGATGCGAGCGCCCATAGCCGTACCAGGCAAAGGCAAACTGCAGCATAACGGCGATAAAGCACCAGCCCAGATATTTGCGTTTCCATACCAGTGAGACGGCAATCACAAAACAGATAAAAGATGCGATGAACATCCAAGAAATATTCAACATCTGTTCAAAGTGTGCAGGGTTCTGTTTGTTAATCTGCAGAAATGCCAGGAAGCTGGCAAAGATCGTAGGCAGACTCCATAAGAGCGCATACTCCCGCAGGACTTCAAACGCAGTCTCATCCTCCGCACGCTTGGCATAGTAGGTAAGAAACATCGCTGAGATATACAGCACACTGACTAGCGCAAGCAATACAACAGACCAGGTATACGGATTCGTCAGAAACTCACGCCAGCGAAAGAAGACCTGATCTCCTACCTGCTCAATAATTCCACCTTCGGATATCGCCAAAATGGTGGAAAACACCGCCGGAATCAGCAATCCCGTCGCTCCGTACAATGCCATGTAGATCCGGCTGTTCTGCCCATGGTTCCCGTAGGTGTTATAGGCGTAGTACACCCCCCGAATCGCAAGCAGCACAATCGCCAATGAACCTGGAACAAGCAGCGCTGTCCCATAATAAAAAGCGCTATCCGGATAAAATCCGACCAGACCGACAACAAAAAAGATTAGAAACACATTCGTCACTTCCCACACGGGGGAGAGATAACGCTGAATAATGTTATGGATTTTGTTCTCATGTCCGGTTAGTATGCTGTAAAAGCTGAAAAATCCAGCTCCAAAATCGATTGAAGCCACGATCAGATATCCAAACAGAAACGTCCATAGGATCGCGATGCCTGCAATTTCAAAGCTCAATGCACGATCCCTCCTTCCAGGCCGAGAGATTCCAGTTCCTTCTCTGCTTCCTTGTTACGGAACAGCTTGCTGAGTACCCGAATCGCTGAAAAACAAAGGATCAGGTACAGCAGAATAAACAGAATCAGCATCCAGCCCACCGAAGAAGACGTTGTCGCTGCTTCCGACACCTTCATGTAACCGCGCAATATCCATGGCTGTCTGCCTACCTCGGCAAACATCCAGCCGAGCTCAATGGCAATCATGGCCAGCGGTCCAAGAAAGACGATACCGAGCAAAAGCCACTTGGGATAAGGCTTACGCCCTGGCAGCCAGCGGCGGATTACATAGAGCACCGGAATCAACAGTATGATCACACCTGTCGTCACTTTCAGGTCAAACATATAGTGAATGGACAGCGGCGGCCTCAGATCCGCCGGAAATTCTTCCAGCCCCTTCACTTCCGTGTCAGGTCTGTTTCCCGCCAGTATGCTGAGTGCATAGGGTATCTCAATGGCGTATTTTACTTCATTGTTCTCGTCAAGAATTCCACCGTAGACCAGCGGGGCCTTCGTCATCGTTTGGAAATGCCACTCTGCGGCAGCCAGCTTCTCCGGCTGGTACTTCGCCAGAAATTTTCCGGAAGAATCTCCGATCATGACGGTGCTGACTGCAAATACGAGCGCACATACCGTTGTGAGTTTAAGTGCTTTTTTGTAATACACATGATTCCGTCCCCGAAGCAAACTGAACGCAGCTATACCCGCCAGAATACCTGCACTTAGGGTGTACGATGAGGCGAGCACGTGAGATACCTTGGTCGGGGTAGCCGGATTCAGCATCGCGGCAATTGGGTGGATGTCCTTCATGATGCCATTGATCAGGGTAAATCCCTGAGGCTGATTCATAAAGGAATTCACCGTTGTAATGAATATCGCAGAGGCGGAGGATCCCAGCGCCACCGGAATCAGCAGCAGCATATGCGTATATTTCTTTTTGAAACGGTCCCATGTATAAAGGTAGATTCCAAGAAAGATGGCTTCTACAAAAAAGGCGAATGTCTCCATAAACAGAGGTAAGGCAATGGCTTGCCCCGCTACTCGCATAAACATCGGCCACAGCAGGCTGAGCTGTAAACCGATTGAAGTGCCTGTGACCACACCAACGGCGACCGTAATGACAAAACCTCGCGCCCATCTGCGCGCCAGCAAGGTGTAATGGATATCATTCGTGCGCAGTCCGCGCCATTCAGCCAGAGCAATCATGAGTGGAACGCCAACACCGATGGAAGCAAAAATGATGTGTACAAACAGGGTAAGACCGGTCAGTATCCGGCTGAGCAGAACAGGGTCCAGGGATGACATGGGGTTACACTCCTCTTTCACATAATCGTTATGTACGACCTTATATCTTCTGTATGACGATGTCTCAATAACTCATAATCCGGATAATACTTTTGACAACGGCATACAGCACAATCACCGCTGCAACCAGGCAGACAATAATAAGGGTTTTCTCTTGTTTACGGAACATAGACCTGCCGTCCTCCTTTTGCATGGCATGCAAATTATGGCTCTATAGACAGTTTGCAAAAGAAGTTGTTTTTTTATCCGGAAAATTTTGAAAAACAAAAAAACCTTTATCTATTTCAGGATGAAAGCATCCTATTAGATAAAGGTTTCTCTTCCCTTAGAAGAGTTCGTCCTGCTTGGGCAATCGAACCTTGAACGTACTTCCTTTGTCCTGTGCGGATATAAAGGTTAGCGTACCCTGGTGATCCTCTACAATTTTGCGAGAAATGTAAAGTCCCAGCCCTGTTCCGCCAATCTGGCGATGACCCGAATTATCTACACGATAAAACTTCTTAAACAGCATATCCTGCGCGTTCTCTGGAATACCTATTCCATAATCACGCACGTCGAGGCACAACCATTCTTTTTCTTCCCACAGTGTAATATCGATTCTGTCCGCTCCAGGTGAATACTTGACCGCATTACCAATCAGGTTGTGCAATACCTGAATCATCCGGTTCTGATCTGCATAAGCAAAAAAATCTCCATTAAACGCATGCACATAGATGCGCTGAATGGATGTCATGTTCCATTGTTCGGCTACACCCTCAACCAGTTCAAGTAACGGCACATACGTCATGTGGTACGTCATGCCTTCATTGTCTAATCGTTGAATATCAAGTACATCATCCAGCAGACTGCTCAGCCGTGCACCTTCCGAAGAGATAGTTTCCATGAACTCCTGACGCTGTGAAGCGGGAAGATCATACATCATCATTAGTTCCACATAACCCATAATGGTTGCAACAGGGGTACGAAGCTCATGTGATACCACGCTGATCAGTTCGTTCTTCATCCGATTCAGGCGTTCTTCCTCTGTACGATCGCGGAACACCAGCAGAAATCCATGCTTTTTACCCGGAACATCCATTTGTTTCATATATAAGGAAAACACGCTTTTTCCCACGTCATTAAATATAAACTCTGTCTCAACAAAAGCACGCTCTCCGTTCAGAAAAGCACGAGTCTGCTCTACCAGATTGAATTCAGAGGTTAATATCCGTGTATTAATGGCTTGTGCCAAGTCTTCGATGGATCTGCCCAAAAAGTTTCCGAGGCCAAACATTTCTTCAATCCTTCGATTAACAATCGTAATGGTGCCAGAATGATCAGACATGATCAGACCTTCCCGAACAGATTCAATAAAATGCTCACTGATATCCCGCTGTTCCTGAATGGCAACTTTTTCATGAAACAGCTCAGCATTCAGCTCCTCCAGAGCCAGCGCATGACGTACACGGTCTTCTTCTGCTCTTGTCCGCTCGGTAATATCCTTGATAAATAAGTTATACAGCGTTTCGTTATTGCCCAGCTGAATTTCTACAATTTTGTACTCAATCGGAAAAACTGAACCGTCCCGGCGAATGCCTGAAATCTCTTCGACGATGACATGCCGTTTCCCCCGAATATACTCACATTGGTTCAGCATTTCCTTGATTTCCATACAGCTCGCTCCCTGAAAAAGGGATGGGGCCTCTTTTTCTAATACAACCTCTTCTCGTTTCAATCCAAACATTCTTTCGGCTTCAGGATTAAACTCTATGATTAACCCGTTGGAATCGACAGCTATAATGGCATCGATGGATGAATCAATAATGGCTCGTTTGATCTCCTCACTATTCTTTAACTCCTTGGTTCGTTCCCTTACCCTGTCCTCCAGGGTGAGTTTGTCCTGACGAATCTGTTCGAATTGTTCCAGAAGCACATCCGCCATTTTGCGCAAATTGCCAATTAGAATCTGCACTTCGGTAACGTGGCTGGTCGGCCAATCCATCTTACCATTACGAAATAATAGTCTGGGAAGGGAGCCTGTCATCCGTGTGAGTCTCTTCAATGGACTTACCACTTTACGGCTTAGAGGAGCAGCCACAATCATCGAAACTACAAAAATGATGAACAGGGATTGAAGTGTGGTCAGATAGATCGCCTCAATCCGATTGTAATAGTTGGCCGAGTTGGTCTCAACAAATACCCGGTAAGGAGTACTTGTAGTCATATCCGCTCCATACAAGAACGATGCCTGTTTCCAGTGAGTAAGCACATCGCCATAATAAGCGTCACCGGAATGGAATTGTATACTGTCCACCCCTGGCTTGAGGAAACGATATTTGTTAATATCCAATCGTTCTCCCACCGGGAGCACATCCAGTCCTGATGCAATAACCTTATCATTTGGGCCGAGAATGATGACGTTCACATCCAGTAGATGATGATAGCGTTCCATACTCTGCTGCATGTTCTGATCCGTTAAGTATTGTTCATTCATATCCCTTACAACAGCATTTGCCGCATGTTTCAGATTCATTAAGATGTTGTTATTGATCTGACCTAGCTGTCTGCGGCTATCAGCCGATAACAGAACAAGAGAGACAAAGACTACAAAAGCTACGACGTATTTAAAAGCAATTCGTCTGAGCGGAATGGTTCCAGTTCGTTTCGACTTCACCTCGCCAGTGGTAATCCAGAAATCCACTACA
Organism: Paenibacillus sp. FSL K6-0108; assembly: GCF_045040695.1. NCBI lineage: Bacteria > Bacillati > Bacillota > Bacilli > Caryophanales > Paenibacillaceae > Paenibacillus > Paenibacillus sp. FSL K6-0108. Next base: position 6,432,672 of record NZ_CP150288.1, read on the forward strand.
ATACCTGCAATCAGCGCATTAACCATGCTGGTCACAGCGATATGCATATATCCATACTTCAATTCTTCAAGATTAATGCCCATCATAAAGTACCCGTAACAAATCACTGGCAGCAGCATCACGACCCAGAATACCGCATTGGCTTTAATGATGCTTCCATTTCTCCAGCGTATTTGCCATCCCAGCATCCAGATTAGTTCAATGAAATGAGTACCTATCATAAATAAACTGTCAGGGACGAGGCCTTCGAATAACACACTCAAAGCACAAATTGCGATCAGGGTCGTGAATCCATATATGGCTCCATGCAAACGCAAAGCAATAAAAGCTGCGGCTGTTCCGAACAACAGCTGAACCCCGTAAAACAGAGTCAACGGAAATATCGTTCCCAGTGTACCAAGGATAATAAGTATGGCCGTACCCAACCATGGAATACGGAGTTTGATCACGACCCACTCCAATGCCTTGCTTGTCTTTATGTAGTCCATAGGCGGTTGCCCTCAAGACTGATTTCTATGTTTGCATTCAACAAAGACATCGCTTCCTTCTAATAAAATGCTCCTCAAAACCTACTTTTTTCCCTTTAATCGCTCCGATACATTATACTGTAATTAACGCTTCATGTAGCTTTGGGAAATTTTGAATGATCGGCAAAGATGCTGAATTCATGGTAAGATACTGGGGTTTGACTGCAACTCTATAGAACTCACTACATATACATCCTATATTCTGGAATACAAACATTAAAAAATTTGCAGCATTTCTACACAAATTACAGCATTCTTTCAGAAATCTCTTAACAAATTTATTTCATCAGGAGTGTGACCTCAATGTCTATCAAAGTACTTCTTATAGAAGATGAGAAAAATCTGGCTGACATGATTGCTTTCTTTCTTGAGGAGGAGGGTTACATAACTGAACGGGTTCATCATGCACGTGAAGCTCTTCAGCTTTTTCCACGATTCCAGCCCGATATTGTAGTGACTGACTTGATGCTGCCAGAAACAGACGGTAATGATCTGGTTGATGCGTTTCGCCAGCACTCGACTGTACCTATATTGATGATCTCGGCCAGCACCATGCTGAATGATCGACTCCGAGCATTACACAATGGTGCCGATGACTTTCTGTGTAAACCCTTCAGTCTGAAAGAGCTTGATGCGCGGATTAAGGCATTATTACGCAGATCGGCCATCTCCTACCCGGACAAGCCAATAAAAGAGGACAAACCTACTGAGGTTGCCGGGCATGTCAGTGTGAATGATTACAGAAGAACCTTATTTGTGGATGGCATAGAAATTGAGGTCACTCATATTGAGTTTGAAATTATGAAGGAGCTGTACCGGAATCCTGGCAAAGTGTTCACTCGTAATGAACTCATGGATCGAATTAAAGGCTCAGAACGGGCATATCTGGATCGTACAATTGATGTGCACATCTCCAGCCTGCGTAAAAAAATTGAACCCGACCCCAAAAATCCACGGTATATCAAGACGGTTTGGGGAACGGGATATAAATACGTCATTTAGTACACACCGACTTTAATAACGGCTTATGTCCTCTCTCTCTGTCATTGTCTCATCAGCTGGGTTGAGGGCAGAGCTGTTTTTGTTTTGTATGCAAAAGAATACATCCACCGCTGGATTTCCATGATCAACCTATCCGGTTCTTTCTCATGCCATAGGATCATCTTCATCGGACCTGTTCCGGTAACAAGCTGCAGATGGCGCTTGCGAATCAGAGATTGAAAATCCGTAATCACCAGTAAAGGAATCTGAGGTATGAATGCCCGAATCGCTTTTGCTGCTGAAACGGCTTGCCCTGCGTCCTGATAATCCACAATACAATATCGTGATGTGCCCCATTTCGAGCTGGCATCGCTTTCTACGTTATTTTCTTTCTTCGATGCTGACTCCCTGTCTTCGTCTGTCATCCATTCATTCAACAATTCAATCATATTGTCATAATCAATACCACGACTTCCGTCCGAAAGTACGGTAATGGGTTCCATCGTTATAACCTCCAGTTCATTTATTCTATTTATTGTGCCAATCTTCATTTAAAAATGTTCGTGTGTGAACATAAAAGAAGTGTTAACTATCTTCGTACCTCTTAACAAACTGTGTAAGGTTCATTACCCATTTCGCAGTTTGCGGAAATTCATGTAAAATAGGGTTATGCCCGTGCCCATTGCGGGAACTTTAAGAATTAATCCGGTACAGGAGGTTATGAACCGATGAATATTGTTTCAATTGAACCAACACCCAGTCCCAATACGATGATGCTGCATCTGGACGAACGTCTGGAGGACGGAATCCGCAGAACATATACACTGGATAATGAACGGTCTGCTCCGGCGTTTATTCGCCAGATGCTTCATATCCCCGGAGTAAAAAGTGTATTTCACACGACCGACTTTGTAGCGCTCGACCGCAAGGGAAATGCAGATTGGTCCGTCATTCTTGGCGAAGTTCAAAGTCGTCTCGGTCAACAAGGAATTGATCTGGATTGGATCGAATCTGAAGATGCCTCTGGTGAACACTTTGGTGAAGCACAAGTATTCGTTCAATTCTTCAGAGGTGTGCCGATGCAGATTCGGGTCAAGGCCGGCGCCAAGGAAGAGCGGATCTCGCTCTCGGATCGATTCGTCAAAGCCGTTACTGAAGTCGCCAGTGCAACACTGATTAAGGAACGGAAACTGAGTGATTACGGTGTTCGCTACGGAGAATTACCTGATATTGCAAGGGAAGTTGAACAGGAACTGGAAGCCGCATATCCGCCAGAGCGTCTGGAACGAGTGATTCAACAAGCCATTGAGCACGGCACCAATTCCGAAGAGTTCGTGGAGCGTCGCCGCCAGCTGGATGGTGCCGAGCTTGAAGAGGCCCTGCATCATGAAGACTGGAATGTTCGCTACGCTGCATTTGATGGCATGGAACCCACAGTAGAACGACTGCCACTCATTGCCCATGCACTTCATGATAATAAAATGCAGATACGCCGGCTAGCTGTTGTATATCTCGGTGATATTCGTACACCGGAAGCAATGGAACTGCTGTACGAAGCTCTGCAGGATAGTTCGCCTGCTGTACGTCGGACTGCGGGAGATACCCTCTCCGATATTGGTGATCCTGCTGCAACAGCAGCCATGACAGCTACGTTATCTGACAAAAGCAAACTTGTACGCTGGCGTGCAGCCCGCTTCCTGTACGAAGTTGGAACCGAAGAAGCAGAGCAAGCGCTGCGGAAGGCAGCCGACGACCCTGAGTTTGAAGTCAGCCTGCAAGCCAAAATGGCACTTGAACGGATTGAATCCGGGGAACAGGCAGCCGGAACCGTATGGCAGCAGATGGCCGGACGTAACAAGACGTCGGAATAGTCCTTTCGATTCATATCCAACAATTGTTATTGCACTGGAATACCATGGGGGTTATACTGATTGTCTGTTTACCAAACAAAACATGGAGCGTTACGTTCTGTGATTTATAACTTCATAGACAATAGATACACCTCATCCATGATGATGAGGTAGAGGTCGCGGGTGCGATCAGTACGCTGAGGGAGGCGCTAAGGAGCCGCTTATGAATTCAGCCGAAAGGTGCACCCGCCGAAGCCCGCAGGACGTTCCTTACGTTGTCCAGTGCGGCTGGGGCTGTTGCCGAAAGGTGCAGAACTGTCACAGATGAAGGATACCATCCTCGGAAGGTATGTTTTCTTCTGTGTTGAGCTATCTTAAACATTTGGGACGAGGTGCGGACAATTGATATAAAGACCGTAGGCTAATGCCTGCGGTCTTTTGTGTTATTTGCCATTGTTCTGAACCCATTAGTATTAGTACGCTGAAAGAAGGAGTGTTTCCATGCAAGACCTCAATAAGCAAAACACAACAGGACCCACCCTGAAAAAAGGACTACGCGCACGGCATATGACCATGATTGCACTCGGTGGATCCATTGGTACGGGACTGTTCCTCGCGAGCGGCACCGCTATTTCCAATGCAGGCCCCGGCGGTGCACTGATTGCTTACGCTGCCGTTGGCATCATGGTCTTCTTTCTTATGACCAGTCTCGGAGAACTTGCCACCTTCATGCCTGACTCCGGTTCATTCAATACGTATGCTGCCCGCTTTGTTGATCCGGCCCTCGGATTCGCCATGGGCTGGAACTTCTGGTACAACTGGGCCGTCACCATTGCGGCAGAGCTCGCTGCCGCAACCGTACTCATCAAATACTGGTTCCCTGACAGTTCGTCCATGTTGTGGAGTCTGTTATTTCTTGTGTTAATCTTTGCCCTGAATGTGTTGTCCGTTAAAGGTTATGGAGAGTCAGAATACTGGTTCGCCATTATCAAAGTCGCCACAGTAATCATCTTTCTCACCGTTGGTGTGCTCATGATCTTCGGCATTATCGGCGGAGAAGCGGTTGGATTCAGCAACTTTACTGTTGGGGACGCACCGTTCCATGGCGGATTCTTTGCGGTTCTTGGTGTATTTATGGCTGCAGGGTTCTCTTTCCAGGGAACGGAGCTCATTGGCGTTGCAGCCGGTGAGAGCGAAAATCCGCGTAAAAATGTCCCTCGTGCTATTCGGCAAGTGTTCTGGCGTATTCTGATCTTCTACATTCTGGCGATTACAGTGATCAGTCTGATCATTCCTTACACACATCCGAATCTGCTTAAAGGTGATCTGAACAACATCGGAGTCAGTCCGTTTACACTTGTCTTTGAAAAGGCGGGTCTGGCTATAGCTGCTTCCGTCATGAATGCCGTTATTCTGACTTCTGTACTGTCAGCCGGAAATTCGGGCATGTATGCTTCAAGTCGTGTACTGTATGCTCTTGCCCGGGATGGCAAAGCGCCTCGTTTTCTGGGTCGGCTAAACAAAAAAGGCATTCCAATGAATGCCCTGCTCTTAACTACAGCGGTGGGTATGCTCGCTTTTCTAGCCTCCCTTTTCGGTGATGGCATTGTATACACTTGGCTGCTTAATGCATCCGGTATGTGTGGCTTTATCACCTGGCTTGGCATTGCCATCAGCCATTATCGCTTCCGCCGTGCCTATGTGGCCCAGGGCCGGGATTTGAACGATCTGCCCTACCGTGCACGCTGGTTCCCATTCGGACCGATTTTTGCTTTTGTGTTATGTATCATCGTCATTATTGGACAGAACTATCAGGCGTTTACGGGCGATCAAATTGATTGGAGCGGAGCCCTTGTCGCATATTTAAGCGTTCCGTTATTCCTGATTTTATGGCTGGGTTATAAATTCATCAAAAAAACAAAAGTCGTACCATTACAGGAATGTGATTTTACAACATCAGAATGATTATTTCCACATAATGGTATCGATCAACATCGGTTACTTCATGTCCATAAACAGGCAGCCTCCCTTCTTTCTACGAAAGAAAAGGCTGCCTGTTTGATTTGTTCAGGTTTTGTATATGTCTCTATGTTTACAATAGAACAATTAAACTATTTTTGAACAAAAGGGGTACTCGTACGATGAAATTCTTTTTTTCCACGCTTGTTGTTCTCGGCATCTTAGTTCTTTTCTTGCCTCTTCTGCAGGAGAAATATTTTGACTGGCAGCAAGCCAAAGTTATGGATGAGCTGGAACAACTGCAACTCGGCCTAACTAAAATCAATGATTCTTTTGAGCAAGCCAGACAGAATCCTGCCATAATCGATAATGAAAGCGACGATGAAGAGCAGGAAGATTACCCCCATGCACTGGGGGTTATTACCATTGATGAGATTGATGTACAATTGCCCATTCTGGAGGATGCAACCGAAAGCAATATGAAGGTCGCAGCAACGCATCTTGTGGAGACGGCACGCATCGGAACTGAAGGAAATGCAGCGATAGCCGCCCATCGTGCTCATAAAAAAGGACGCCTGTTCAACCGAATGGGAGAACTGGAGATTGGTGATTGGATTAAAGTCACTCTGGCAGATCAGACACATATCCAATACAAAGTGGATCAGATATCCGTTGTGGAGCCTACGGACTTGTCTGTACTTGAGGACCCGCATCTGGGACAGGTGCTCACCTTGATTACCTGTGATCCATTAGTAAATCCGACACATCGGCTGATTATAAGAGCGGTTCAAGTGACTTCAGAGGTAGTTCAGCGTGACCTGCCTTAAACCTGCTGTAAAAAAACCAAAAACACCCCTGGCATGCGCGCAGTCATTCTGAATCTCAGAAGCGCTTGCCAGGGGTGTTTGGTTATAGATGTAAAGAAGTATCCGAGGTTACATGTTCCTGTCTACGAATTCATCTGTTGTCTGCGACGAAGATACAAGTATCCCATACTGCCGAGAATAATCATAAGAGTACCTACAAGAGTGTATCCCCATGTGCTCTCTTCTCCTGTTTTAGGCAGCATGCCCACGAAAGAAGCGTCCTTCCCTTCTTCTGCTCCTGCAACATTCGTATCTGCTGGGGAGGATGTATGATCCACTCCTGGGCTAATAGCATCGCCCGCATCGGCAACAGCTGAGGGATCCTCATCATCAACAACAGTCGAATCTCCTGAGTCGGAAGGGGATTCTCCCTTATCCGGATCTGTTCCCTGCTCGGTTTCATCCTCTGGTTCCGAAGCTTCAGGCGTTACCACCGCACCTGGAACCGTTGTGCCTGGAGTTGATGGATCTGGCGTTGATGTTCCAGGATCCGGTGTTCCTGTACTTGGCGTTCCGGGATTATAAGGCTCACTTGGCCCGTCCGGTACGGGAATGGCGGTATTCGTCTTTTCCACCACCACGGGTTCCGTCTGTTTATCTGTAATCTCGAATTCAACCGGCGTTTTGTCCAACTTATACCCTGCAGGTGCTTTTATTTCAATCAGCTGATACTTATTTGGTTCCAAATCACTGAGAACAATTTCCCCCATCAGATTGGTAGTGAGTTGGGCTTCATCAATGCCTGTAACCACATTGAATATCCAACCTCCATTAGCATCCATCAGAGCACTCTGAGCACGTAATTCAAAAACAGCACCTTGAAGATGTTGCGATTTGCCGGAATTATATTTTATCAATTTTACCGAACGATCATTTTCTTTATTTTCAATCGTTAATAGAGTTTCTGGTTTGGTGATCGATACAGCCGTTTCAGGTTGTTCTATAACGAAGCCTTCTGCCTTGGTCTCTACCAATGTATAGGGGCCATACGGCAAGCTGTCAAACTCGATCACACCGTTAAGATCCGTCACTTTTGTGGCGATGACGTCAGAGTTACTGTCACGCAGTTCGAATTCAATTCCGCTTAATACGGACTGATCCTTGGCATTCACTTTAGTAACAACCAGCTTGCCACCCGTGCCCTGCACATTTGTATGAGACAGAGTGAGGATCTGAGTTTGATTCGCTGCGATTGTAAATGTAACTGGTGTTGCATCCAATTGATAATATGCCGGAGCTTCAGTTTCTACCAATTCGTAGTCTCCTGGCTCAAGATCTCCTTTGGCAATCCTTCCATCATCACCTGTGGTTAACTCGGCAATTTTATCTCGCGACGGGCCATTCTTCAAATACAGTTCAAATGTTGCACCTTTCAAAGTTTTTGATGTATCCACAGAATCTACTTTCGTTAATTCGAAGCCCTGTCTAATTTTTTCATTCTTAATCTCAAAGGGTTGATCAGGGTCTTTGAAGTCAATTGTTTTCCCTGTGGAGGCTCCATACTCCGGATCAATCAAATAGCCATTCGGTGCAGATACTTCCTTTAACTTGTATGGCAGACCATTGGTTTGATTGTTAAATCTGTATTTTCTGGAGGTCTCGACCTCTCCATTGACATCTGTTGGTTTCAACGTTTCCAGAAGCGTCGTTCCAGACGCATTATAGATAGCGAATATCGCTCCTTCGAGCGGAAGACCTGTATCATCTACTTTGTAAATCTTGATTTTGCCAACACCTGTAGATGCCCCTCCGCCTGCTCCAGCCATGGAAACTCGAATACCTGTCTGGTGGTCTGACCCAATTACCGACGAAGACTGACCTGCGAATTCAACGTTATTCCCGATTCTATCCCCGCTATCGGCATTTATAAAGGATTGGTACTCCAATATAAAAGCGGTCTTCATTTCATTCTTAAAGGTGAATGTAAATGTATTGCCTTCCACAATCAGTTCATACTCATCAGGATCAACCAAACCAGCCTTGGTGGACACATTCCCCGAGTTGTTCGCAGGCAGATCGGTCTTATATAACTTTAACGTATCTGCAAGCAAAATCTGATTATCTGATAACGTATCGGTTAATACGGAACCTGCGGCTATATACGACTGACTTGGGTTGACATTTACAGTCCAGGAAGCCTTATCACTTGAACCTATTTGCTGTCCTGTTTTGTGTACGTAGACCCCACCGTGTTCAGGTATGACCGACGCTGATTTGTCAAATCGTACCGCTCCCCCCTCACCATCCGTCAAGACAGCATGATTGGAATACGTGCCCTCTACTGCAAAATTCCCATCCAAACTTGTTTTATACACGACACGATAGGCTGTCTTTCCAATGTTTCCAAGGTTTAATGCAAAACCTTTACCGTCCGAGTTCAATTGGAATTGCCCTGCCGTTAGCGCAACGTCATTACCAATGGCAATGACGTTATTTGCTCCCTCCAGAGTAAGCTGATTTACTTTTAAAGAACCTTCTACAAACGATTGATTACCCAAGTATTCATCCTTAAGAATAGCGTCTTGGATGTCATACAAATTGTAATTCACATCAATGGTCCAGGTAATCGTTTTGTCCTTGGCGCTGTATTCGCCCTTCTTGTTACCATTTTGAATGGTATAGTCTTGCGGTGTTACAACGGCTGATTTAGTAATGGAAGCTTGCGGTACATCTGACTCATTCCAATTCAAAGTAGCCTCGTTACGATATTCATTGTTGGTTGGCATACCTGCTGTTGGATCAAAGCTGGTCTTATACGTAATCACATGCTCTTTATTTATTTTACCGTCAGCCTTCAACTGAATGGAGAAACCTTTTTCAAACTGTATATCATCTGGATCTGCAACTGGCTCAAGTTCAAATTGATCCTTCTGATCGCCGCTAATTTGCAGGCTGCCCGGAATGAGTTTCATATGCCTTCCAGCGTAATTGTCTGTAATGACGATGTCCGTCATCTCCTTCAGATCACGGTTCAGAACGATCTTCCACTCGATTTCCTTCATGTTGAAGTCTTCCTTGCTTACACTTTTGGCGAAGATAACTTCTTTAATGTCTTTTTTGCCTTCTTTCTCTGTCCCATCATACATGTTCACCGTATTCGTTACTGTAGCATCTTTATAGACGCGATCTATCGTTTTGGTTTGATATTCAATTTCATAAGCCTTGGTGATATCATTTTCAAATTGTAATTTAAAGCCTTCATCAAAACCTGTGCCCACTCCTGTAAGTGTATATTCATTGGAATTCACTAAAGTTGTACCTGCTGGCTTGCCATTACCATCAATGTTTACTTGACGTACTGTTACTGAACCGTCAACTAACTCATGTTTTGTTGTGTCAAAACGATCTTCAATCCATGCGTTTGCCTTCGCAATCGCTTGTTGATTGTAATTGTATTGCACCTTCCATGTGATCGTCTGGGTCACTGGATTGTAAGCACTCTCTTGTCCGGATTTTTGTAAAGGCTCATTAAAACTCACCCTTACGTTACCAATACCAGTTTCATTATGCTCGCTCTGACTATCCGTCAGAACCACCTTATTTTCATACAAAACGTTTGTAAAAGGTTTAGTTGTTGGTGCTTTGATGCTCGTTGTATATTTCACGCGGTAAGCCTTATCGATATTCCCCAGAGCGATTGGGAACTGAGGTTCTGTTCTAACTATATTTCCTTCTTTGACAGATCCGTCTAATTGAATATCCAGTTCACGAATTTCAATATTCCCCTTGAGTGGCCCTGCCGCCAGGGTATCCTCCAATAAGGCATTATTCATTTCCTTCTCACCCTGGTTGAAATCAACAGTCCATTCTATCTCATCCGAGTTGAAGTTATTTTTATTCGCAATCCCTGATTTCGTAAGTTTATCTATGGCTGTATTCTTAAAATGCACATTAATGATGCCTTGTCCTACCGAACTAAAGTCTATTGGCTGTTTCAAGCCGCCATCCATCTTGCTCTCATTGAACTTGATCCATACGTAGAAATTACCCTCCAGCTGTTCACCTACGATACGATCATTAAACGTAAACGTGATCTCACCATCTGGATCGACGACATATTCTCCAACTCCGCCATCCAAATCTCCTTTTAGCTGTGATCCAATGATGAATTTGTCCGGTAAACGAAAAGTGAAAGTGGAACCATCACTATAAGCATGGGTGTTATTGGGAAGCCCCCATGTGAAGACCACAGCTACCTCATCTTTAATGCTGGGTCGTATATCCTCGATATGCTCCCCTTTTATATTAATATTTCCATTCCCATCATACTCCGGTATTTGATTATACATTTGAACACTTGTAATTAAATTTTCCTTTATGACTTCCGCAGACCCGTTAGACCCAAGAGAATCCATTGACACTCCATTATCACCATTCCCCGTTACAGGTTCAACAGAACCCTCTTCTGGCGCAGTATCCGTAGTTACAATTGCTGTCATATCATCCTGAGCATGCATGGTTGGCATCGATATCCATCCTTGCATCATTTGCGTGATCAGCAACACAGCCATGATCGCAACGCTCACTTTTTTCATCATTTTTTGCATATCCTCCTCTTGCGTAATGTTGGCATACACCAACAAGAAGAATAACAAAGCGACATATACAAAAAATATACAACACCCTAATTGATGTTCTTCTAACACAAAAAAGGAACGCTTCTCAATGAAGCGTCCCTGTCTTAAACTACGTTTAAATTCATTATTCCAGCTGCTGTCACATGGTCCAGGTAATCTTCACCCGCAGATCAACGGTATCCTCCATGTTGGACACGTAATACGATATCGACTTCATGCCAAGCTGATACAAATCCTGCAAATCCTCTACAAGTCCCGTCTCCGTGCCTTTATATCTGAAAGTCAACGAAGTTCCGCCATTTTTGAGCACATTCTGAACTTTGATTTTCAGTGCGGAGTGTCCCCTAACCGCATCACTTTCGTCATAGAGCGAGTATTCCAACGTATGGTACAGCTTCTGATAAGCCGCTGCCTTGCTGCCCCCCGCCTTCACCAACGTTTGCAAAGCTTCACGATAAGGGGCAGATGCAGCAGGATATTTGCCTTTCGCTGTCCAGACATGGTCGCGTGCCATCTCATTATCACTGAGCAAATAATAACTGTGACTTACCTTGCCCTTACGGTCAGGCGTAGGATCATCCCACGTTGTATCCATATGGTACCACTTGCCATCCAGTTTAACGAGATTCCAGGCGTGCAGTTGCCCACCAGCCGTTCCTTCTACGATCCGGTTGTCTATCCCCACCTGCTCCAGCATGCGATACGCCAGCAGTGAATATCCCTGACATACGGTGCTACCGGTAACAAGTCCGTCGTACGCGGTATATTTCTTCAAGGATGTATCATAGGAAAGGTTAAGTACAATCCAGTCATGGATGGCTTTGACCTTCTCATGATTGGTCATGCCAGGCTCAATAATTTCTTTCAGCACGTTGGTCACCTTGCGGTTCACATAATCGGTCTGTTCCTTCGTTTCCCGGTAGGCCAGCTTCACATGAACCTCTGCGGATACGTTGGAGCCTTTATAGTTAAACGCGTAACTTTTGACGGTATATTGAATGTAAGGATCGCTGGTCATTGCTTCGTCAATGGAACTCTGCAACTGTTTCTTGAGGCCTTTCACATTGCCTTTGTATGTAAAAACAAGTTCCTCCGTTCGCTGTGACATCGCGGAAAGCAAAGTCTCTCGAAGATCTGTATTCGTGGATATGTCTGATGTTCCCGACGCCGCATATAGCTGATCCAGATCGATCGCATGCGGCAGTGCCACCGCAACCAGACAGCCAGCTAAAAGTAGGGTTATCACTCGTTTTCCATGCTTGCCCATGAAAGGATACCACCTCTCTTTGCAAAATTCTCATGCCTCATTGTATCACAAAAGGGGATGACGGCAGGGTTCTAGTTTTGTCGAAAAGCATCAAAAGAGACCCTCCGCAGAAGGTCCCCCTGTCCTTAGCAAAACAAACCTAACCTACCCGTTATCCTCATCATATGACTCCCCCGGGTATTATTATGCAACAAACTCCAATCAGTATAAACGATTACCGCTCATAAATGTATCCGTCTTGCCCTGAAGCTTGGCCAGCCGCTCCAATACCTGGGCCGCTTCGGCAACCGTCACTTTGCGTGCAGGCATGAAGCGTCCTTCGATCGACGGCAGCAATCCCAGCTTGATGCTGAGGGAAACTGCTCCCTTGTTATTGACCGCACTCGCATCTGCCAGGTTGGGAAGATCCGATGGCAGCGTGTAGAATCCGGCCAGCTTCTCATAACGCAGAATGCGCACGAGCAATACGGCCAACTCTTCACGAGTCATCTCCTCTTCTGGATTTAGCTTCGTTTCAGAGTCGGCCCCTGCTAACCAGCGTTGATCGATCAATGTCCGCACCGCTTGGTAATAAGGGCTCTCTGGGGTAATATCAGCATATAGATTGCCCTCCCCATCCCCGCTATAATACACATCCAAATTTGGATTAACTGCTCTTGCCAGATAAGTGAACCAATCTCCCTTGGTGATAACCCGATCCGGGAAAACTCGTCCCTGTCCATCTGCCAGAAGCACACCATGCTGCACCATGTTCTGCAGAGCTGTTTCAGCGGCATGTCCCGTAATATCGCTGGTTGTAACTTGAACTGCTCCCGTCATACTGCCGTACATCGACTTCCATTCTCCCGTGTTGGCATCCAGTACATCATACGAGATGCTAGTCAACGTACTGTCAGTTCGAGTAGGCATATAAGCAAGCTTGGCACCCACAGGAACCGGTTCACTGTTGCCCATACTGAAACCTCCGTAACGCGAGTAGGCCAGTACCAATTTGAATTCTTCAAGGTAGGTAGCTTTGGCTTTCTCATAGCTGATGGACGGTTTGGCATCTGTCGGCAATTGTTCAGGTGTTGCAGCAGTCAGCGCATAATATTCATTGATTGTTCCATCATTTGAAACTTGTACCTGCACCGTATCATCCTTAACCATAATCCCGTTCAGATATCGCTGGAATACAAACGTGCGTGCATCGTCCAATTCAAGCACCGATGAAAGTCGGAATTGCTCGCTTGCATCCGGCACAAGTGAGATGACTGTATTGACAGCCAGTTTCTCCGCCTGAGATTTGGTCACGGTCTTGCCTTTCACTTCCGTCTCCGACTTCTCCTGCTCCACGCCCGGCATCATGCGCTGATAAATGTTCACACTGTAGATCTGTCCGGTTGCCGCATCCACCTGTGCAGAAATATCTCTCATAAACATGTAAGACACACTTGCATTGCGGTTGCTCCAGCTCAGGCTCCAGACCTGATTATTTGGACTCGCAAAACTTCCTTTGGTTAACTGGCTGTAATCCAATTGATAACCTTCCGGTATAGTAAAATTCTTTTTGACCAGCTTCTCTGCCTGCTGCGCATTCAGCTTCGATCCAGTATTGGGTGTAAAAGCGGCTACACTGCCTTTCAGAGGTTTGTTCTCCTGGGAATCTTCCTGGGCAAGAGCTTCACCTGTCAGGCTGTTAATTCGATCCAGTGTATTGGCATCAAGTGGCGTAACACTTGAGTTCTTCGGCGTATACCCTAAGTAGTATTTCTGACCTTTACGAGAAGAATAACGGTCTTCGCTAATGTAGGCCAGCTGAACATCGAATTGTTCCTCGAATTTCTGCTGAGCCTGCTCCGCTGAAATGGCTGCCTTCGATGATGGATATTCAGCTCCAGTCGTAGTCCGTGAATATCCAGTCACCAAACCGCTCTGATCTACACTTATGTAGGCTGTTTCCGCCTCGGATACCAAGCCTTCATGTTTTAGTTGATAGCTGTAAGTATATTCTGTTCGGCCAAACAGAGATTGCTGCGCATTGTTGATCAATCGATCATCAACGGCTACAAAACCATCTGCCTTCAGATTCGGGATGGCCTTGTACAAAAACTCATCTGCCTGCTTTCTCGCTTCCGTTTTCGTTAATTTCGTCTCCGCATCCGAAACCTGCTTTTCCAGCAACTCAGAAGGCAAATGTACACTCAGCACTTCCCCTGTAACCGCATGTACCGATGCGCTGAATCCCGTAGACCGGTTCCCTTCACGCAATTCAAAATTGATATCCCATGCCTTGTAATCCGGCGGTGGAAAAGAGTTCGGTGAATCAAATCGTGCGGACGAAATCGTTGCCTTCTTTAACAATGGAAATAATTTCAGTATATTCTCGCTGGCTTGCTTGGAGGAGATTTTGGCTCCTTCAGGCACCTCGTTGTCTGTTAATCCTAGTTGTTCTTTTTCCCCCACTGCGGATTCTGTCACCTGTTCCGCTGTCGCTGCAGATGCAGTGCCTGCAAACCCTGGTGTCTGATATGCCAGGAGCAATGTTGCCATAGCTGCTGTAGCCGCTTTGGCTGTAAACATTTTGAATCGTACATTAAATTTCCAATCAAAACTCAAATCTGGACCTCTCCCTTCAATTTCATACAAGGATGCATGCAAAATAACCTCGCATGAATATTGCCAGTCTATTCTATGATACCATAAGCTTCCTTTTTAATCGTCATTTTCCCAACAATTTTACAACTGTGAATTTCTGCATATTATATAGAAAAGCAAAAAAACGCCAACCGGGTTGGCGTTTCAATGATCAGCCTAAGCATTAAATGGGCTGAATCTTCTCTATATTGATGTCCGGTATAACAGATTCATCGGTATGAGCCTGCACATGGACATGATTTTTCAAAAAAGGAATTACCGTGTTCCAGAACGCAGGGTCTTCTTCTGAACAGCTATGCCCACCGCTATTGACCCATAGATGCTCCACGGGCGGATCAGCTTTGGACATAAAATATTCAAGTTCGCTTGGTGGAATAAAGTTATCCCCTTTGGAATGTACCATAAGCATCGGAAGCTGCATCCCTTTGCGTCGTTCGTTCAGCAGTATGACTGGATCACGCTGACGATACGTTTTCAGCGATTCACCAAGCCGCCAGAACCAGATTCTCGGAATTAACTGGGCCAGCGGAAACAGAGGCAGATGTCGCCGTCTCAGCTCTGCACTGACGATAACCTCGAATTGGGATGGCATGGAGTCCGTGATCACCGCTGATACAGGAATGCCTTCCGTCACAGCGAGGATCGTCCCTAGTCCACCCAAGGAGTGCCCCAGTACACCGATCGCCGAAGGGTCGATTTCTGGCCGTGACGACGTATATCGCAACGCTGATAGCAGATCATCGCGGAACAGGTAGGCTGAAGCCGCTTTAACCGGATCACTGGCTCCATGGCTTCGAACATCGTACATAAAGAGTGCGTAGCCTGCTTCCCAAATGGGGCGCGCATAACGGAGGACACGTGATCGGTTGGAGCCCCAACCATGTGCGATAATAACCAACGGCCAAGGCTTCGGGATATGAGCTCCAGCCGGAATGAACCAGCCATGCACTCTCCCACCTCCACTCTCGAAGGTTATATCCTCAAATGGCATGGGCGGTGTGAGCGTAATCGGAATTTTTTTGGGGGTCTGGCTCCTCACCGCTGCTTTCCATAAACCACCCGCAGTTACCGCGGCAACAGCAATCATCCCGCCAATCATCGTTTTAGCTTTCACTGGTGTCACTCCTCTCCGTTTTCTGGCCTGACTCCATCATACGACAGCAAGATCAACAGGACGTTAATCCACATCACTTCTTATATTATCTGATGGTTCAACCCTCAATTTTCGCGATATCCACAAATGCACGTGTGCAAGTGGCAATCTGCTCATCATTCCCTGCTGCAAGTGCCTCTTTTGGTAAAAGTGCACTTCCAAGGCCCACTGCTGCCGCACCCGCAGCATAATAATCTGCAATGTTACCCAGTGTGGCTCCTCCTGTTGCAAGCAGCGGGATATGATTCAGTGGAGCCTTGATCTCACGTAAATATGGAATGCCCAGACTCGCCATTGGGAACAGCTTTACCACTTTTGCTCCTGATTCATGAGCAGCCACAATCTCCGTTGGAGTCATCGCACCAGGCCAGATCTCCACTCCATGTTCTACAGCATATTCAATAACGGACAGATCGACATTCGGAGACACGAGAAATTGAGCACCTGCTGCAACAGCTTCTTTGGCCATCTGCACATTCAGTACCGTACCTGCCCCAATATAAGCCTTACCCTCATGCCGTTCGCGCCAGTCTGCAATAATATCGTGTGCCCCAGGTGTGTTTAGCGTCACTTCCATTAGACGGATTCCCCCATCTGTCATCCCCTGTCCTGCTGCCTTAGCAGATTCCCGGCTAATCCCGCGAACAATAGCCACCAGTCTCGATTCTAATAATACTTCCGTCAGATTCATGCCAACTTCCCCTTGTTTCATAGATTCGGCAGCCGAAGACAAGTATTCGTTATCACCGCTTTTCCGTTAGGACTATTGTAAAGCATATCGTCCCCTGGATGTAATCAATTGATCCAATTTCTTGTGAGAGAGTGTGCATCAAATTCTCCGGCATACCGTTAAATGGAATCGCAAAAACCTCTCCAGGGAACAGGGGGTAATCCACCCACTCCATTCCGTGAGAGAGGTTCTATCACGATAAGTCCATTAGATTATTTTTTTCGACTAACTTTTAATTTACCTGCTGCTTTATGCCTTCTCCACCATGCTATCCTTCTCCAGATCCTTAAAATATTTATCATTATACAACATGCTGGGATGTGTCGGATGGTACATCAAAGCAATGTCATTATGCTCTTTTGCTTTTGCCCGATTGCCCATCCGGTCATAACACACACACAATTGTAGATGCGGCATCCATGTCCATGCCGCTTCGTTTAATACTACCATTGGATCGGTCGGGCGAACGGCGCGGGTCGCCTGCTCATACCAGTATAAGGCTTTGCGATAATCGTTACGGTCGGCAAAATATCCACCCAATCGGCAGCAAATCTCTGCCCTTGGCAAGTCAAAGGCAAAGGATCTCAGCAATGCCGAGACTTCCTTTTCCGAACGTTCAAGTGCTGCCTCGCAATCCGCTATCTTCTGGCATGCTGTAATCTGATCCTCCACCCACCCCAGCCCGGTGTCCAGAAACTTTCCATAATATTGTACTGCTTCTTCAAAATGCCCGTGGTCTCTCAGTTCATTCCCAAAATAATATAAATCACGCGGAGAGAATTCTTCCCCAGCCTGTTCGCGTTTGCGATAAATCTTTAGGTTGCGATCCGTGTATTCCTTATCTTTCTTATGTGTGACTGCCACATCACTATGCAGCAGATGACCGGCTACTTCCAGATATTCATGCACTGCACCAATCCAGCGATAATTCCGATCCCGTCGTACCAGCCGGTTCCGCCGCAGGCTGTATGCAACCTTACCCTCCGCCGTAAAGGATAGATGATAGTCCATCGTGACACTGTCCACAGCAGGGTCCAAGGAACGCTTCAGTTCAATGAGCTTCATCCGGTCGTCCGGTTCAAACACATCATCTGCATCCAGCCATAATATATATTCACTTGTTGCCTGTTCAAAGGCAAAGTTCCTTGCCGCCGCAAAATCATCCACCCATTCAAAATCAATGATGCGCTCTGTATAACGAGCTGCGATCTGACGCGTCTGGTCTGTCGAACCCGTATCTACGATTACAATCTCGTCAGCAATCCCGTTAACCGAGTCCAGACATCTGGCGAGCGAAGCCTCTTCATTTTTCACAATCATACATAGCGAAATACGGATCGATTCATCTCCGCGTAGGACTCTGCGATTATAAGCAGCAACTCCCTGCAATTCCGATAGTCGATATATGTGATAGGCTGGAAAATGTGTATCCACGTATAAACGGAAGCCCAAAGCCTGAGCACGGATGCAAAAATGGCGGTCTTCCCCCCAGAAAGACACATTTGGAATCTGGTCATAGGAGACCCCGGCCTCCAATACGTTCCTGCGAATAAGAGTACACGCCCCAAGTCCCCCCACCTCATAGCAGCCTGGGGTACGCAATTGTCTCAGGAATGCATCTGTTTGAGTACCCTCGTCCTCTGCTTTCTCCCTTGTATTGCTTTTGCCACCCTTGCGAAACAGGGCGTACTCATCCTGCAACCAGACTTGTGGCATTTCCCTTGTGCCCGGCTGCCATCTGGTCCAGAAGATATTGGAGACAATCTCCTTCCTGTTGGATACGAGCTGTTCCAATGTCCGTGGATGCAGGACGAGATCGGAATCAACCAGGAACACGGCATCGTACTTCTGGTCACGGGCATATGCCAGTATCCGATTTTTCAATTCCGCTACCCGCCAGATCTGTTCGTCGCGCCAATAATGCCCACCCTCGTCCTTGTTGTAAATTCCTTTTCCCTGACTGACATCTCTCTTATCTGGGTTGGTTTCCAAAAGCTTGCCTTTATGTTGAAGTGCAAATTCATGGAGCATATTGGATGCCGCTTCTTCTTCATTGTCGTTCACAAACAGATAATCTGTCGTTACCGTCGTTCGCTCAAGCGATTCCAGGGACTGGAGGAATTCACGGAGTACCGCAGCCGTCTGCCGAACAGGGCTTGCGATAAGAATCTTTTCCTTTTGCTCTTCTTTCCCCTGTTCTTTTTCCTTTTTCAAATTCATTGTCCTCCTTCCCTTATTCGGTCCATTGCAGGAGTCTTGGCTCTGCATCCAAAATGGATTCGTACTGCTCCTTCCAACCATATCTCGCATCCGGGTCCAGTGCCTGATAGCGCTCGTATTTATGAATCCGATCCTCTGCACGTGCCCATCCATAATGCTTCACTCGAGGAGAATGGCATCCATAGGCAAAGTGCTGAATTGTTAGTGGAAAACGGCCGCAGTGCTGCGGGGTTTCCTTCCATTCATAGCTCCAATCTGCACGGTATCGTACCAGAAATGGCCGATAATACGTATGAGCCTGCCAGTATTGATCTTCCCGGTAATGTGACTCGCTCCACATATCAAACAACCTGAAATAAATGGCATCCTCCGTTCCACTCAACAGTTGGTTTCGGACGATACCAAAATCAGTTGTCAGAATTTCATCTGCGTCCAGGTTCAAAATCCATTCCGGCCCGGTAGCTACTGTTGTCTCCCACTGCTGCTTACGCAAACTCACTTCATCTGCAAACAGGGAGGCGGGGTTCACGATCAATGTAAGCGGGATGTCCGCCAGTATTTCCTGGCATAAGGCGACGGTACGGTCCGTACTTCCATCGTCAATGATCACCGCACGATCAATCCACGGCCGGTGTGTCTCCAACGCCTGCCCGAGATACCTGTGCTCCTCATTGCGAACAATCATGGACAAAGTGACATGCGGCCTCCTGGTTGCTTTTTGATCTTCCAAATCCCCACCTCCAGGCTGAGTCTGTCACACGTGTAGTAGAACATATCTATAGTCATTTTGATTTCATACCATGAGTCGTTTAGCTGGTTTCTTAACCTCAATATCTAATCTATGCGTGTCTTGAACAGGGTTATGTCTGGCAGGGAAACCTTTCAATACGTTTAGGAACCTTGAACACACGATATGCTTCTTTTCATGAACAACGACAAAAAAGGCACCCGCTTTCGCAGGTGCCTTCCTAATGTCATACTTCATTGGTTTAATAGTTAATGACCTATTGAGATCTCAATATAGCAGAGATCTGAACAATTAACGATATGCTGCCAGACGGTCATTCAGGCCGCGTGTTTGCCCATACACTTCCTGATACAGTGCAAACAGTCCATCATACACCTTAACTGTCTCCGGGTTAGGTGCATAGGACTTGGCAGGACGGATAAACGCTGCTGCACATTCCTGCAAAGATGGGAACCAGCCACAGCCATAGGCTGCCAACATCGCAGCGCCCATCGCCGGGCCCTGCTCACTTTCCAATTTCACAATAGTTGCATTGAAAACATCGGCCTGCATTTGCAGCCAAGCTTCATTTTTGGCGCCGCCACCAATGGAAATCACTTCATTCACTGTTTTGCCAGCGTTACGCAGAATATCAATGGACTCCCGCAAGGAGAATGTAATGCCCTCCATCACTGCACGTCCAAAATGCTCCAGCTTATGCCCGGCATCCATGCCGATAAAGCTGCCACGAATGTTTGCATCCGGATGCGGTGTACGCTCGCCAACGATATAAGGTGTGAACAGCAAGCCGTTGCTTCCCGCCGGAATCTGATCAATCCCCTGCAAAAGCACATCAAATGATTTGTCTGCTGCAAACGTATCTTTGAACCAGGACAGGCTGTATCCTGCTGCAAGCGTTACCCCCATAATATAGAAGGCATCTTTCTCGCCATGGTTAAAAAAGTGCACTTTGCCTTCGAAATCAAGATCCTTGCGCTCTTCATAGGAAAGCACAACCCCGGACGTTCCGATGCTGCACATCGTCTGTCCTTCACTCAGAATGCCTGCGCCGATGGCTCCGCATGCATTGTCCGCACCACCTGCATAGACTTTGGTTGCCGCTGCAAGTCCGGTTTGATCCGCAATCTCAGGCAGCAATGTGCCGACTTCCTCAAATGACTCCACAAGACGTGGGCACAAGGATACTGGCAGTTCAAAAGCTTCCGCGATTTCTGTGCTCCACTGTTTGCCGGCAACATCCAACAGCAATGTACCTGCTGCATCCGAATAATCCATGGCATAATCACCTGTCAGGCGATAACGCACATAGTCCTTCGGCAACAGAAATAGGGCTGCTTGTTGCAGCAATTCCGGCTCGTTTTCCTGTACCCACAGGATTTTCGGCAGGGTAAAACCTTCAAGCGCACGGTTGCGGGCAATACTTAACAATTTGCCATCCAGCACTTTTTCGATGCGGCGGCACTGAGCCGTTGTCCGTGTATCGTTCCACAGAATGGCATTGCGCAGCGGTTTGCCCTCGGCATCCACCAGCACCAATCCATGCATCTGTCCGGAGAAGCTCAATCCTTCGATCTCCGAAGGATGTACACCGGACACCTCCAGTAATTTGCGCAGCGAAACAATGGTCTGCTCTACCCAATCCTCAGGATTCTGTTCACTATATCCAGCTTTGGGCTGGTACAGCGGATAAGCCTCGGATGCTTCAAACGCCACTTTTCCTTCACGGTTAACCAGCACCGTTTTGACTGCACTAGTTCCCAGATCGACACCAATTACGTAACTCATGGGTTAACTCCTCTCGTTTGTAACAGGATTGTATAAATGAAACCCTGAGGCTCATGTGGTCACTCCGTGATCAGAAAACCCTCGGATCGCCGTTACCCCCGGATTTTTCTCATCCCCTTTTCCAAGGGTAAAATCCGGGGATAAATGCGAACACTACCGTTTCCTCGGGTCCTTTCTGCTCACTTCGTTCTGCATGCACCATCTCAGACAAACATTTATATCAAAACAATAAAAACGTACTCGTTCTTATAGCGGAAAGATTGATCCATTGACCTTGATTCGTCATTGGTTATTAATGAAACCTTGATACGTTTGTAGGTCAATCGTGCATCATTGGTTCAAGGGTCAAAAAACCGCCCCCGCCTTCCCAGGGGAAAGTCGGGGACGGTCCGAATGTCATGCTTGTTCAGGCGTTCCGTGGTACAAGCTTGTACAGGGCAGGCATAGTACACATCATGCCTGCCTTGCACAGATGAAATCTGATATTAGTCAGCCAGGATGTATTGGTTGAGTTTCGCTCTCAGCAATTCCTGACGTCCGGATTGGTTTTTGCGTGGACTTTCGTTGTTCAGCGCGTACTCTGCAAGGGAAGCCAGTGTTGCTTTACCAGCAACCACATCTGCTCCGATCCCTTCGCTGAAGCTGCTGTAACGTTTTTCGATGAAGTCATCGAATACACGATCTTCGATCAGTTTTGCAGCTACTTTCAGACCTTTCGCATAGGTATCCATACCCGCGATGTGTGCGAGGAACAGATCGTCTGCTTCGAAGGAACCACGACGAACTTTCGCGTCAAAGTTCACACCTCCACGGCCGATACCGCCGTTTTTCAATACTTCGTACATCGTCAATGTAGCATCGTACATATCAACTGGGAACTCATCCGTATCCCAACCGATCAGCATGTCGCCTTGGTTGGCATCGAGGGAACCGAGCATGCCGTTTGTACGGGCAACGCGGATTTCGTGATCGAATGTGTGACCAGCCAGTGTAGCGTGGTTCGCTTCCAGGTTCAGTTTGAAGTGTTTCTCCAAACCGTATTTTTGCAAGAAGGCAATGGAAGTTGCTGCATCATAGTCATATTGGTGCTTGGTTGGCTCTTTCGGTTTAGGCTCGATCAGGAATTGCGCATCAAAGCCAATTTCCTTCGCGTAGTCTACTGCCATGTGGAACATGCGGGCAATGTTGTCTTGCTCCAGCTGCATGTCTGTGTTGAGCAATGTGTCATAACCCTCACGTCCGCCCCAGAACACATAGTTTTCTGCGCCCAGACGTTTACCCACTTCCAGACCTTTCTTGATTTGCGCTGCAGCATGAGCGTACACGTCTGCGTTGCAAGTAGAAGCTGCACCAAACATGAAGCGTGGGTTGGAGAACATGTTCGCTGTATTCCAGAGCAGTTTTTTGCCGCTGGATTTCATGTGGTCTTCAATCAGGTCAACGATCGTGTCGATGTTGCTGTAGAACTCACGCAGGCTGTTGCCTTCTGGTGCAATGTCCACATCGTGGAAACAGAAGAACGGGAGATTCATTTTTTCCAAAAATTCAAATGCCGCTTCCACGCGTACTTTCGCGAGGTCCAGACCGGAGTATTTATCCCAAGAACGAACAGCTGTCTCTGCACCGAACGGGTCACTGCCGCCTGCAGTTAGTGTATGCCAGTAAGCCATGCCGAAACGGAAGTGCTCTTCCATCGATTTGCCGGCTACAACTTCTTCCGGATTATAATGTTTAAAAGCAAATGGATTCGTGGAATCTTTACCTTCGAATGAAATTTTATTAACGGATTCAAAATAGGCCATGGTAAATGCCTCCTCAATAGTTTTAAAAGTAATCGTTTACAACGTTATCCTAACACATCGGCTATACTTTGTCTATTGGTTAAACAAAGTAAAAATAAAATTTTTTTTGCGTGTTTGTTTACGCTATAATAGTCGAATAGCTTGTTTACGGATTGCGGGTCTGAACCCTTTTATAGAAGAATAGGAGTGCCTTATTGATATGAAAATTACTGGAGACCAGATGCTGGTCAAAAAAATAAACAAGTCGATCGTGCTCGATACGATTCGGCGTCATGCTCCCCTCTCCCGTGCTCGGGTATCCGAGATTACAGGGCTGAATAAAGCCACGGTGTCCAATCTGGTTGCCGATCTAATCAATGATGAGCTCCTGCAGGAAATTGGCCCTGGGGAATCCAGCGGTGGGCGTAAACCTCTGATGCTGCTATTTCGCGGTACATCAGGATATGCCGTAGGTTTGGAGCTCAGCGTGACCCACCTAAAGGGTGTGCTTACCGATCTGGAAGGTCATATCATCACAGAGTACACCATGAAGCTGGAGCATCATGATGTATCCTCCGTATTTGAACAATTGAAACTTGCAGCGGAACATCTGATTCAGGCAGCCCCTGCCTCCCCTCATGGTGTAATTGGCATTGGTATTGGAGTACCCGGTATGGTGGACGAGGAAGGAACGGTACTGTTTGCACCCAACCTGGGGTGGGAGAAGGTTCCCCTGCGTGCCATGCTGGAAGAAGCGTTCGAGCTGCCCGTGACCATCGATAATGAAGCTAATGCAGGTGCGCATGGAGAATTGAATTTTGGCGCCGGTATTGGAGTACGTCATTTGATCTATATCAGTGCAGGCATGGGGATTGGTTCAGGCATTATGGTGGACGGTGAACTATACAAAGGAGCTTGGGGATACGCAGGAGAAACAGGCCATATGTCCATTGAAGCGGAGGGTCGGCCCTGTTCTTGCGGTAGTCGTGGCTGTTGGGAGTTATACGCATCGGAAAAAGCCTATGAACATCCGGATCATCAATTGCATTTACCTGCGCACACGACCCGTGAACTGATTGATTATGCCGAGAAAGGCCACGAAGCTGTCCTGGACCTGTACCAAACGATCGGCCGCAAACTGGGGGTTGGTATCACCAACATCGTCAACAGCTTTAATCCGGAGCGTATCATTATCGGCGGACCCCTCTCCGAAGCAGGACCATGGATTGAAACGACATTGAAACAAGTGGTGGAGGAGCGTACGTTGCCCTACCACCGCCGCAGTTTGCAGATTGAATGGGCCGCATTGGGCAGCCGCTCCACGCGTGTTGGTGCCGCTTACTCAGCAATTTCCCAATTTCTAGGAAAAATAAGAGTGTCCGTCTAATAACCGATGAAAATTGACATCATTTTGCCCCATTTCCTCCCTTTTTGTTAAAGAAATCCAGAGGTATAATAGGGATATGTGATTTTTGTCATGGCGGCATGAATGTCGCTGTGTTAATTCCGATGACGAAACGGAGTGAAAATTCGTGACCTACGTGGATACTTCAGATATCTCGGCGCAAATGTTTGTCACCGTACTCCTGTTCCTGATCGTGCTTGCGCCGCTGTTCAGCCTTGGCATACTTCGATTGTTTCAGAGCAAAAAGAAGGCTGGTTTCATGTACATGCTGTCAGGCGTACTGGTGTATGTTGTATTTCAGACCATTATGAGTATCTTTTTTTAGATAAAATATGTTCGATTTGAACGTCAAATCCCCTTTTACATCCACAATAGAGTTCATAAACATGTGCTCTGTTGTAGCTGTGAAAGGGGATTTTTCATGCAAAGAAGCCTCAGTCCTGAACTGGACTAAGGCTTCTCCAATATATATTCAAACGGCTCGCGCGAACCGGAATAGCTGCATGTGACTTGAACTTACTCTATACAGCGTAGTTTAAGCGTCCAGCACTTTGGCAAATTGAGTTTTGTTCATACCCAGAATGCGGTGTTCACCAATGACAGTCAACGGTACGGCACGTACACCCATATCCCATACTTGTTGTGCAAACTCATCGCTTGTTTCGATATTGCGCTCTTCATAAGAGATGCCTTTGTCAGCCAGGAAGCTTTTTACTGATTTGCAGTTTGGGCAGTTGGTTGATGTGTATACAATTACGTTTTCCATGTTTATTCACCTCATATTGTTTTTTATAGACTAATTTATTGATATAAACAGCTTTTCCCTTACAGGACTACTGCGCTGTGCTCCAAGCTTTCAATATATTTCTCTGTATCCATCGCAGCCATACATCCGCTGCCTGCTGCTGTAATCGCTTGTTTGTAACGAGTATCCTGTACATCACCACAAGCAAATACGCCTGGGATATTAGTCTCGGATGTGCCCGGTGTAGTCAAAATATAACCGTGTTCGTCGGTTGTGATTTGTCCGCCCAGGAATCCAGTGTTTGGTGTGTGACCAATGGCAACGAATACACCACTAGCAGGAATGATTTCTTCTTCCCCAGTTGCATTGTTTAATACTTTCAGACCAGTTACACCGTTATCACCAGCGATTACTTCGAGTGGGGTACGATTCAATGCCATTTCCACTTTCTCATTGCTGCGTGCACGATCCTGCATGATTTTGGACCCACGCAATTCTTCACGACGGTGTACCAGAGTTACTTTGGAACCGAAACGGGAAAGGAAGCTCGCTTCTTCCAACGCGGAGTCTCCACCGCCAATAACGATGATTTCTTTGTTGCGGAAGAAGAATCCGTCACATGTCGCACAAGTGCTGACACCACGGCCCACATTCGTTTCTTCTCCAGGAATACCGAGGTATTTAGCAGATGCGCCTGTAGACAGGATCAAGGTTTCAGATACGAGTTCACCCATGCCTTCAACCTGAATTTTGAATGGACGCTCGCTCATATCAATGTTATTTACCCAGCCTGTACGGAATTCTGCACCGAAGCGTTCTGCTTGTTTGCGCATATTGTCCATCAGTTCAGGACCCATTATGCCGTCAGGGAAACCTGGGAAGTTCTCCACTTCTGTTGTTGTTGTCAGTTGACCACCAGGTTGCGGTCCTTCAATAACGAGTGGGTTCAGGTTGGCACGTGCCAGATAGATTGCTGCTGTCAGCCCTGCAGGGCCTGTTCCAATAATAATTGATTTATACATGTATAGTTCCTCCCCCGGGTTCTGCAAAAAGGTCAGGCACTCCGGCATCAAAAGCAAACGCTTTTGCATACACTAGAACGAAAGCCTACATCATGTCCACATGACCTGCCCGTTATGACAATTAACCTATGCAGAAACGGAATTCTAATTTATAATCATTCTAATCTGTTGTTCATTATGATCTCTTTTATGTACGGTGTCAATGCTCGGCAGCGATTATGAAGAAGTCTTCATCAGGAGGGAAAATGGAAGCATGAACGATGCACTCATTGGCAGCTTTATCTCAGCCATGTCTACCGGCCTAGGGGCCATACCTATTCTATTTATGCGCAAAGTAACCCACCGTCTGCGTGATATTTTGCTTGCCTACGCAGCAGGCATCATGACCTCTGCCTCGGTGTACAATCTCATTCCGGAAGCGCTCGGGCAATCCAATTTGTTTGTACTTGCCCTTGGTATTATGCTGGGCAGCATGGTCCTGCTTGTGCTGGAGATGAAGATTCCCCATGTGGATCTGGAAAATCCCGAGAAGATGCCTTTCAAAATTGAAGCCAAAGCCTTCATGATTATTGCAGCCATCACCATGCATAACCTGCCCGAAGGATTATCGGTAGGTGTCAGCTACGCGAGCAGTGACGCAGGACTTGGCAATCTGATTGCCTTTTCCATTGGTCTGCAGAATGCACCGGAAGGATTCCTGGTCGCCCTCTTCCTTGTCAATCAGAACATCGGTCGCTTCAAGGCGCTCGGAATCGCCACGCTGACGGGTGCAGTTGAGATTATTACAGCCATGATTGGTTACACCCTCAGCAGTCTGGTATCCGGTCTGGTCCCTTATGGTCTCGCCTTTGCAGCGGGTGCGATGATGTTCATTGTGTACAAAGAACTGATTCCCGAAAGCCACGGCGACGGCAATGCACGAGCGGCCACAGTTTCCTTTTTGCTCGGATTAATCACGATGATTGGACTGACTGAACTCTTTTAATGGAAAGAACAGAGAACAGGCCCCACATGAACCAACGATGGACGGCAAAAAGAACCTGAAAACACAGCGGCTTGCTGAACTTCCAGGTTCTTTTTTTGTTCACAAATGAAGATTCAATGAAATAGTTGGAACGATCTGTAAAGGTCGTAGGACGATTACACGCCGGATTTGATAAATCGAATCAGCTCGGCATTGAATCTTTCCAACTCATCATAGAATGCCCCGTGACCGTTCTCTTCAAAAGCAATCAATTGCGAACCGGCAATGCCTTTATGCATCTCTTCGGCGAACTCCTTCTCATTATCGCAAAAGTCTCAGTCCATTCAGAATAACCAGAATTGTACTGCCCTCATGGCCTACTACACCCAATGGCAATGCAACGTCCTGCAGGAAATTGCCCGCGATCAACGCCAGAATAACTGTGATGGCAAAAAACATATTTTGCTTTACAGTCCGCTGTGCCCGGCGAGCCTGCCTGATCACCCAGGCGATCTCTTCAATATTGTCGTTCATCAGCACCACATCCGCCACTTCCAGTGCCGTGCCGCTGCCTGATACGCCCATGCCCATGCCAACCGTTGCCGCCGCAAGTGCAGGCGCATCATTCACGCCATCCCCAACCATTAACACTTGGCCGTACTGTTCACGAAGCAGATGCACCTGTTTCACTTTATCTTCGGGCAATAATCCTGCGTATACCAGGCTCACGCCTGTTTCGCGGGCGATCACTGCTGCCGATTCGGGACGATCACCTGTCAGCATCGCCACCTTCACGCCCATGGCTTCCAGCTTTTTCACCGCTTCCGCCGCTTGTGGGCGTACGGTATCCCTCATTGCAATCAGTCCGGCCATCTCCCCGTTCGCTGTTATAGCTGACACGGTTTTGCCTTCACTCTCAAGCTGGGCACGTATCCCATGCCACAGAGTCAGATTGTTTAGATCAGAAGAACCCCATTGCCCTTCTACATCATTTGTGTCTTCTACCTCATTCGTATGATGTGTATCCAATTCATCCGTTTTTCCAATTTTCCAAAGAACACCGTTTACTTTCCCCTCAATGCCCCAGCCTGTCAGAGCTTGAACCTGTTCAGCAATCGGGAGGTTGATGTCCTCCTTGCTTGCCTGCTCCACAATAGCCTGAGCTAATGGGTGCATCGAAAGGTTCTCGATGGCGGCTACCGCACCCAATACCTGTGTCCGCTCATATCCGTCTGCCGTTATAATATCGGTCACCTGTGGTGTACCCATCGTCAATGTCCCCGTTTTATCAAAAGCAACCACCCGGGTCTGGGCCATGTTCTCCACATGAGCGCCACCCTTGAAGAGAATACCACGACGAGCACTGCTGGACATGGCTGATAACATGACTGGCATAATGGAAGAAACGAGGGCACAAGGTGAAGCTACCACCAGGAAGACCATTGCTTTGTAAAACGCCTCGTTCCATGTCCAACCAAGCAGTAACGGCATCCCCCCAATGACCAACAACGTTACAGCAACAACAATACGGGCGTATATCCCCTCAAATCGCTCAATGAAGCGTTGGGAATCCGGCACTTCTGTCTGCGCTTCTTCCACCAGTTTAATGATTTTGCCAAACAGTGAACCTTCAGCGGATTTAGTTACCTCTACATATAAAGCACCTTCGCCGTTCACGGTGCCTGCATATACTTCGTCACCAGCGGCTTTATCCACCGGTAAGGATTCTCCTGTAATCGAGGCCTGATTGATAAAAGAGCTCCCCCGGTACACGACACCATCCGCCGGAACCAGTTCGCCCGGTTTGACCAGCAACAGATCCCCCGGCTGCAAATCATCGATGGATACAAGATTCATCTTCCCGTCCTCAATCCGCAGCGCCGTTTCCGGTTTGAGCGCCAGCAGCGATGAAATATCCTTGTGACTGCGCTCTGTCGCGTAACTTTCCAGTGCACCACTTAACGCGAAAATAAAGATCAGCATGGCACCTTCATTCCAGTAGCCAATGGCTGCTGCTCCGAGCGACGCGGCAATCATGAGCAGATTCACATCGAGATCACGATCCTTGACCAGTGTCTCTATGCCTTCTTTGGCTTTGGTCCATCCACCTATGGCATAAGCAACAATATACAGCAGTATGGATAGCGGGTTGGACCACGATGCCGTTGCCCAGGCTATAAGCATCAAAAGTCCACTGCCCAGAGCAGCTTGCATTTCCTTATTGCGCAGCATGGCTCGAAAGTCCGGTTTGCGCCCCCGACCCGGGCCAGGTGTATTGGCTGGATGCTGTTTCGCTTTCGTTTGGGTTTGAACGGGTTGGTGTATCGCTTGCATATGAATCACAATCCTTTCTGAATGTAAGGTTATGGACTGCATTTTACTGCTTCCATGTCTCCTGTATTGAAGTCGTATTGAGAATGAGAGCCATTGTTAATACCCTAAAAATGACACATGCTGCTGCGGGAATCCCGCAGCAGCATGGTTATTGATTGATTGTTGAATGATTTTCAAATCATTTTGAATGAGAATGATAATCATTTTTGTGCTTATGCAATTATTTTTACCCAATACAACTTTTGTTTTATTATATGCCTGTGCTTTGCATTTGTAAATGGGTATTTCACCGGAACTGGTATAAAGCAGAAAGTAAAAAAGCCGCTCGTCCATAAGGACAAGCAGCTCGTAATAATGAATTTATTAACGTTGTAAATTAAACACTAACACTTGATTGCTGGCTAGCTTTAATGGCTTGCTCCAGATCGTAGAGGATATCCTGAATATTCTCTGTACCTATAGATAAACGGATTAATTCAGGATTAACGCCTGCTGCGGTCTGCTCATCTTCTGTCAGCTGTTGATGCGTCGTACTTGCCGGATGAATAATCAGTGACTTGGAGTCACCCACGTTGGCAAGGTGAGAGAACAGCTTCACATTCTCGATCAGTTTGCGTCCTGCATCCACGCCGCCTTTGATACCAAAGGTCAGAATGGCTCCCTGGCCTCTTGGCAAATACTTCTGTGCCAGTTCATAGGAAGGGTGACTCGGCAAACCAGCGTAGCTGACCCATTCCACATCCTCATGCTTCTCCAGATATTGCGCCACTGCGAGTGCGTTGCTGCTATGACGTTCCACTCGCAGATGCAGTGTCTCCAGTCCTTGAATGAGCAACCATGAATTGAAAGGTGAGATCGTTGCACCCAAATCGCGCAGCAATTGCACACGAGCTTTGATAATATAAGCAATTGGTCCAACCGCTTCCGTGTATACGACACCATGATAGCTGGCATCCGGTTCTGTCAATCCCGGGAACTTGCCACTTGCTTTCCAGTCGAATTTGCCGCTGTCCACAATAACACCACCAATGGATGTACCGTGACCGCCAATAAACTTGGTGGCCGAATGAACAACAATATCAGCTCCATGCTCGATTGGACGAAGCAGATAAGGACTCGGGAATGTATTGTCCACAATCAAAGGAATGCCATGTTCATGCGCGATCGCTGCTACTGCTTCAATGTCCAGTACGTTGCCTTGCGGATTACCAATCGTTTCAGCGTACAATGCTTTGGTTTTCTCCGTAATCGCCGCCCGGAAATTTTCAGGATCGCTGGAATCTACAAACTTTACATCCAAGCCAAGTTTCGGTAGTGTGGTTGAGAACAGATTGTACGTTCCACCGTACAAACTTGCTGCGGAAACAATCTCATCTCCCGCACCTGCGATATTTAAGAGGGAGAACGTAATCGCTGCTTGACCGGAAGCAGTAGCCAAAGCACCAGCGCCTCCCTCAAGTGCAGCGATACGTTGTTCGAACACATCCGTAGTCGGATTCATCAGACGTGTATAGATGTTGCCAAACTCTTTCAATCCAAACAGATTGGCTGCATGCTCCGTATCACGGAATCCGTAGGATGTTGTTTGGTACAACGGTACAGCGCGTGCATGGGTGGTCGGATCAATCTCCTGGCCTGCATGGATTGCCAATGTTTCAAATGAAAGCTCACGTTCGTTTGACATAAAACTGTTTCCTCCCTTAACTTATACGTTTGGATTTACCTAGATGTCATGACATGGTGGCGTATGTTTTCCATATTCTCTCACAAGATGTCGCTTTTGAAAAGAAGTATTTCCGATTTTTCCGATAAGAAATATTAATTATGTATTATGAAGACTGCTGCACCAAAAAAAACCTTTGCTCCCGCAAAGGTTTTCCGGATTTTTTGCAACATCACCTTCTGAACTTCTGCGCGGCTTTATACCGTTTATACCCGAACGCCACTCCATATCTCACGTAAATGCTTGGCCGCCGGGACAGCTTCTTCCGCCGTTACCCCTTCTAGTGAAATATCAATGTGCGGTTTATAGGTCTTCAACAGTTCAAAAAATAACGGATAATCCAGAATGCCCTCACCGGGCACCGGATTGAACTTCTCACCCTGCGCATTGAACGCCACGTCTTTGGCATGAATGACAATGATCCGCTGATACAGCGTTTCCATCACTTCACGCAGGAATGCAGGCTGGTCTGCCACATGTGGCTGTTTGATCAAATTACAAGGATCGAACAGCATGCCCAGATTGGATGAAGGAATTTCTTCAAACAGGCGAATCATATGTTCACGCGTATGAAGTGTATGGGTGGACACAGGCTCAATCGCCGCATGAACGCCCCACTTTTCCGCCTCTTCCGCCAGTTCTTCCACCGTCTCCCGCAGCACCGTCCACGCCTTTTCTTCATATCCGTCCGGATGCGTGTCCCGATACGTATCCAGGCCGCCAGTCTCCGTTGCCACCATGCTGCAACCAAAATCCCGGGCATAACGCAGATGTTCCTTAAATCGATCAATGTCTGCACGACGGGCCACCGGGTCAGGATCAATCGGGTTAATGTAGCAACCCAGTACTGCAATCTTGACTCCGCGCTGTGCAAATTGATCTCCGATTTCATTCGCGAGTCCAGGGCTCAGCTTGCCATTCGCAGAATCCACATCCGACAAAGCCTTGGCTAATGCCAGCTGTACCGAATTAAATCCGTTATCCGCGATGGTCTGTGCAAGCTGCGCTGTAGGCTGCTTGCCAAACGTATGCGCAAGAATACCAAGTTTCATGTCACTGCCTCCTTTGCATTCGGACGCTTGCAGGTTTAACGAGCCATCCAGCCGCCATCCACATTCAGTACGTGACCATTCAAATAATTCGAAGCCGCCGATGCCAGGAAAACAACCGGACCTTTCAGGTCCTCAGGTGTTCCCCAGCGACCAGCCGGAATCCGTGCCGTGATGTCACGATACCGATTTTCATCAGCGCGAATCTGAGTCGTATTGTCTGTTTCCATATAGCCTGGGGCTATCCCGTTGATTTGAACACCTTTGCCTGCCCATTCATTCGCAAGTGCTTTCGTTAAACCGGCTACCCCATGTTTACTGGCCGTGTATCCCGGTACGTTAATCCCCCCCTGATAGGACAGCATGGAGGCAATGTTTATGATCTTGCCGCTTCCGCGTTCAATCATATGTCTGCCAGCCAATTGGCTCAGGAAAAATACCGTATTCAGATTAAGGCCAATGACATCATGCCAATCCTGTTGTCCGTGGTCAGCTGCAGGCGTGCGACGAATAATTCCTGCATTATTGACCAGAATATCAATTCTCCCTTGAAAGGCTAATGCCTTTTCAAACACACCAGTCAATTCGTCCTCACGGCTCAAATCAGCTTCAATCACATACGCTTTGCGTCCTAGAGCCTCAATGGCACGTGCTGTTTCCGATGGATTGGAGTAGGACACCAGCACAACATCTGCCCCAGCTTCAGCAAGGCCAATCGCCATTCCTTGCCCCAGTCCTCCCGATGTACCAGTGACAAGTGCAACTTGTCCGCTTAAATCAAATGGGTTCATGAATGATTCCTCCGCATGGTTATTGGGTTGCAAACCGTACATTCCAGCCCCGGCAGTCACGTAACACTGTGGAACTGAAGGTCAGCTCTGATAATCCACTTCGATGCCATTTTGCCTGTACAAGGCTGCTGTTTCCTCATCCAAGCGACTGTCGCTGATGATGCAGTCCAGCTCCGAACAGTGTGCAAAGGTCCGAAGGGCAAATTGTCCGAATTTATAATGATCCACGACGCCATATACCTGCTGAGAGGCAGAGATCATCGCTTTTTTCAGTGGCACAAGATCTCCTGTATATATGGAGAGTCCAAATTCCGGATGAAGCGCCGTTGTTGAGATAAATGCTTTGTGAATGTTGAGATCGGAAATGAAAGCCGCCGTATCGTCTCCCACCAGCATATTGCGAACTCTTGCTCCGCCTGGGACAACCAGTCGCACCTGCTCCTTTTTGGTCAGTTCGGCAATGATGAACAGATCGTTGGTAACCACGGTAATGGGCTGATTGTCCATACGCTTCGCCATCTCCAACGTAGTGCTTCCACCGTCCAGCGCAACAATATCGCCTGGCCGGATATACGCAAGGGCTCGTTCGGCAATCTCCGTTTTCTCGGATTGATGTTTTTCCGCTGCTCCACGACTCGTAAGAATGCCATACTGGTCGTTCTGGGCCAGCATCGCTCCCCCGTGGACACGTACGAGCAATCCCATGCCTTCCAGCTTATCGAGATCCTCCCGTACGGTCTTGCCCGTCACCTGCAGCAGTTCACTCAGATCACTGACGGTGACTTCCTGCCGTTCCAGCAGAGCCTCCATAATTTTTTCATGTCTTTTCAATGGATTCATCACAGATCAACTTCCTGTTTCTTTGGGATTTACGCGCCTATTTCAGGTCCTTCATCGCCACGCCGTCCATATCCTCGAACGTCTGGTTTTCACCAGCCATTGCCCAGCAGAAGGTATAGCTGCTCGTACCGACACCACTGTGGATCGACCAGCTTGGAGAGATGATAGCCTGGCGGTCACGTACAACCAGATGCCGTGTTTCGTTTGGCTCGCCCATCATGTGGAATACGACGCCATCTTCCGGCAGGTTCCAGTACAAGTATACTTCGGAACGGCGGTTGTGGGTATGTGCAGGCATGGTATTCCACATGTTGCCCTTGTCGAGTTCCGTAATGCCCATCACCAGCTGACAGCTCTGGATTCCGCCTTCTCCCTGGTGGATATAGCGATAAATCGTCCGTTCATTGGAGCTTTCGATGCTGCCGAGATGGTTCGGCTGAGCCTGCTCCTGGGTTGCCTTTTGCGTAGGATACGTATGGTGCGCCGGTGTGGATACAAAATAAAACTGAGCCGGCTGTTCGTTTCCGCTGCTCTTAAATACAACTTCTTTTACACCTCTGCCAATATACAGGCACTCTTTCGCACCAATCTCGTATCCTTGACCGTCAGCTGTTACGGTTCCATGGCCTCCAACATTAATGATACCGATTTCACGACGTTCCAGGAAAAAGTTCGTTCCGATATCTTTCAGGTTCACTTCAAGTACAATATCCTTGCTCTGAGGTACAGCCGTTCCTACAATATAACGATCCACATGGGAATATACCGTTACCAATTCATCTGTGGCAAACAGTTGTTCCATCAGGAATTCCTCGCGCAGACGGGCAGTATCATACGTTTTTACCTCATTTGGGTGTGCAGCATAACGGTTTTGCATCTTTAATCCATTCCTTTCGTTAGTCAGATAATGTTCATATAAGTTCATTTTAGTTCATTTATTATCTTTTGTGTACCTTTTTTTTAAAAAATAAGACCCTTCTGGAATAAAAATCCCTAACGAGTACGGTTGCAAAACTTCTCCGCCTTCTCATTAGGGGCTATCTGGATGTTCTAATTTCCACTCGCTTTACTTATATGTAACTCTCACAGTCTCGTTGTACGTTGATGATCCGATCCGCCTTCGATATAATCGTCGTAGTTAGTTCAAAGGAGAGATGCAAGCTATGGATTACAGCGCATGGATTGGAGTCTCTACCGCTCGACAGCGGGTTGTCATCACGAAGGAACAGATTGGGTTATTCTCGCTTGGCTTCCCGGAGCTTTTCCGCCCTGCCACCCGAAATATCCCCCTCACCTATCCGATCGTATGGTGGCAGCAGGAACAGGTACCTTGGATGGACATTCCCGATAAAATCATGATTCACGGTCAACAAGCCTTCGCCTACGAACGTGAGCTGCAATATGATGAGGAGTTATTTTACCAGATCAGACTCGCAAACGCCCGCCAGACAAAAGGATCCCAAGGCAGCATTCATTTACTTGGTGGCGTACTGGAAGTTACAGACATTTCGAGACGCCCCGTGCTCTCAGCAGAGACAACGCTAGTGCTCATGAATCCGCCAGCAATCCAGACTTCCTTCTCGAACGCCGAACAGGAGTACCCGCGGCTTTTCTCCAAAATACATTATATGTGGGATGGCAAGCAGCCTCCTCTAATCGGTGCCGCGTTGTTAGACGTTTGCCTCGGAACTATCACAAGCGATATGCTGGTCGATTACGCAAACGCCTCTAACGATACCAACCCCATCCATCTGGATATTATTAAAGCTCGCGTGGCAGGGGCGCCTCTGCGAATTGTACAAGGTATGCTTATTGGGGGCATGATCGGGAATCGACTACAATCACTGGAGTTTGACAACTGGGCTGTAAAGAACTTAAAGTACCGTTTTCGCACTCCTGTGCTGGAGGGGGATGTGGTTCGTGTCATCGTACGGGTTGTAGCCGTGTCTAAGACCCTTCCAAAATTGGAATGCACTATCGAGGTATATGTCGAACATCCAACGGGCGCCAATGCCAGTGTGTTAGCCTACGAAGGCTCGGTATGTTATGAGGCTCGTTAATCCCATTCTCCAATCCGGACGTTGCCTTTGAGCAAATTACGAGAAATAATCAGACGCTGGATCTCGTCCGTGCCCTCATAGATTCTCCATACTCGCATCTCCCGGTACCAGCGCTCAATTGGTAGTTCCTTCGTATAACCAATACCACCAAAAATCTGAAGGACACGATCCACGATGTCGTTTGCTATGCCGGCACCATACAGCTTGGACATCGTTGCATGGTGCCTAGCATCAAGCTCCTTCTCTACCCGCCAGGCCGTGTACAGCACCAACCATTTTAATGCCTCCAGTTCAACAGCAGAGTCGGCGATCATCCATTGGATGCTCTGACGGTTTGCGAGCAGTTCCCCGAATGTGGTCCGTTCGTTAACATAATCAATTGCCATATTTAGCAGTCGTCCTGAAGCGCCAACAGCAATAGCCGGTATGACCCAGCGTCCTCTGCTGATCCACTGCATGGCTGTCGTCAACCCTTGTCCCTCCAACCCAAGCACATTCTCGGTCGGGACGAATACTTGGTCAAATGTAAGTATAGAAGGGCTTTTGTCCCCGCCCATGGTAGGAATTGGATCCGATCTCCACCCCATGTCCCGATCAACAAGGAAACAAGTGATCCCTTTCCCCGGCGCAGCCTGAGCATCAGTCACGGCGAAAACGATTGCGAAATCCGCCTCGTTCCCGTTGGTGATAAACATTTTCTCCCCGTCAAGAATCCATCCATCGGCCACGCGCTCGGCCCGCATTTGAATCCGGCTTGCATCGGACCCCGCTGAGCGCTCCGTAATCGCGAAGCAGGATTTTCGCTCGCCTGCGATAACAGGGAGCAAATACTTGGCCTGCTGCGCCTTGTTGCACAGAAATAGGATGTTGTCTGCTTCCCCTCCGAAGACAAAGGGAATACACGTACGTCCCAGCTCCATTTTCACCAGCGCACTGGCGACAGTACCAAGATTCGATCCTCCATACGCCTCTGGCGTCTCAATGCCCCAGAGGCCGATTGCTCTTGCCTTCTGTTGAAGTTGCCGGATCTGCGCCAGTTCTATTCCCGGTCTTCCCTCACGCTCATTGCGCAACAACTGAGGCTCCAGAGGGATTAGTTCCTCGTCTACAAAAGTACGTGCAATACGTTGAATATGTTTCTGTTTCTCGGTCAACTCAAAATTCATGTTTCCCTCCCGTTACTACGCGCCATCGCTTCTTCTGACTTAAAAATTTCATGTTTCACAATTCCCCTCACTGCCAGCCTGTGATACAACTCTATCAAATCATCTTCAGAAGGTTGCTTGTAATACAGAACATCAAAGTCGTTCTCAATGAATTGACATAAGATATCCAGATCCGATGACGTCGTCTTATCAATGACTACCACTTCTCTGAATACAGCTTCCGCCGCAATCGCTTGGAGCACTTCAGGCCGTCTCTCATAGACGACGATGACACTAACAGGTAATCTATCTCCTTCGTAGCCCTGGTACACTCTCACGACTTGCTCGAAGCGAACGTAGCAATCCCACCACGAATTTCTGATCTCCGGATTGAAGAATTCCTCTAAAATATATTGCGCCTGCACTTCAAATGTGGGATGAAGAGACAGGAAGTAATCCATATTGGTTTTCCAACCAAGGTGTCGGCTTTCATCAAACTCGGAAGCATGATAGATGTGAAATGTTAACGCATTTTTATTAAATACGAACGCTCCTCCATCCTTCTGCAGACGATAACCGAGTTCGCTGTCCTCAAGCCCCCAGCCTTTGAACCCTTCATCAAACATACCAGACTGGATCATCAGTTCTCTGTCGACTGAAAAATTGCAACTGAAGAACAGATGCCATGCCGTGCGGAAGGCGCTTCCATTTTCTGAAAAACGTTTCATGAGCAGGAATCTCTCATCCTCTTCTGACGATGACAATACCGTGTTAACCCATCCCGGTTTTAACGAGGTTAAGTCCATGCTGCTCTGAGACAAATATCTTCTAAATCCGATAACAAGCTTTCCTTTAGCCAGCTTATGCACTCTCAAATGCTCGTAGATAAAGTTCGGTTCGGCGAGTTGATCTCCATCGAGAAACACAACGACATCTCCACTAGCGTTAGTGATTCCCTTGTTTCGCGCCGCAGCTCTGCTGGATTCTGCCGTTCTTGGAACATAATAATACAGGATAGGAAAATCAAACGTTAAACCGCCTATCATCTCTCCCGTGCCGTCCTGGGACCCATTATCAACGATGACTACCTCGTATTGATCACCATCATCTATGCGCTGACGAGATAAGGAGGATAAACAAGCCTTAATAACTTCTCTCTGGTTATATGATAGGATGATTACGCTAGCCTTCATAAGTATCTCCTTCCATATGCCGAAATGTCTTTTTATTTGCATTTGATGCAATTAACAATGCAAAACCCAAGAAAGCCAATACTGCCGAGGAGGCTATAACCGCTTTAAAACCCAAGTAATTCCCCACCGCCCCTGCCAAAAGACCACCCGCCATGGAACCAATGATATTTGCATTGTTGTATAGCGTGGTCGCCGTGCCAGTCATTTTCGGCACCAGGTCCTGGAAGAATGTCATTCCAACTCCAAGTACGATAGCGATGAAAATTGCGCTAAATATTTGAATTGCAATGATTTGCCACTCCGAATTCGTGAACCAAAACAGGATAAAATACGCTATTCCGAATAATCCCGCACTTTGCATAACCGGAATACTGCCAAACCGCTTGGCCAATATTCCCAAGACGATCATGCTTGGAACCTGCAAGGCTGCATTAACACCTGAGATCAATCCGACGTCCAATTTTCCTCCATCCAGCTCCTGTGTGACATACAAAGGAGTAACGATTGCCCCCATCGTATTAGCCAACTCGAAAGCCATAAATGCAAGTAAAGAAAACACGACCTGCGGAGCCATCAGCAGATGTTTGAAACTGCGTCTCGAATCTGTTAATGGCTCAGCCTCATTACTCGGCTCCCGGATCTCATGCACCCGAATAACCAGCACAAAGATTGCGACGAGCATGTACATAAACGAGACGACGAGAAACAGGCCAGTATACGAAAATCGGTAGATCGTAAAAGAAGCCATCACCGGACCTAGAATCCAGGCCAACGACACCAATGCTCGCAATATTGCCATAATAATCGTGACATCTTCGCTTGCCTCCCTCTCTACAACTTCCCTCGCAAGAGCAAATAACTGCGGGAAAGCGGAGAATGACAAGGCTATGAACGTACAGGAAACGAGCATTAGCACAACGTAGCTGTCCGTGTTCGCATAGCAAACATACCCTACTGAAGCTGACACGGATGACCCGATAATGATCCACTTGCGTACAGGCATCCTATCGGATAAACGACTAAGCAGTGTGCTAACGATGATTCCGCTTAACGATCCAATGGCCAGAAAGATTCCCAACGATAGGGGACTCATACCTACACGTTCTACTCCGAATAACGGCATAAACGGCATCGTTAGGGCGTAACCCAAGCCAATAAAGAAAATGCACAAGGAGATGAGAAGCAATGATGGGCTTCTCATTACGACCAAAATACTTTTCAATAGATACGCCCCCTCTTTACAACAGCTGGCGAATAAGCTCAGCTGCCCGCTCAGCGCCTCCCAAATGCGTAGCAAACACGCTTTCCTTGAGCGCTGAAGCTTTGTCCATATCGCCGTTAGTCATCATGGCACGAACGGTTTCCGCCAGAGCAGAACCCGTAACCTCTTCCGGGGGCATCACTCGGCCACCGCCGACCTCTTGCAGCCGTCGGGCGTTAAACTCCCGTTCCGCCCAGGTGGGAATTATCAGTGATGGAGTCCCCGTCAAAATGGTCGTCATGCAGCTTCCATGTCCACCATGGTGGATCATGACATCGCTGTATTCGGCGGCCAGCACTCCTGACACATATGAAGTGAAATGCACATTGGGCGGTACTTGGATCTTATCCCCTTCTAACGGATTAAACCCCGTAGCAAT
Source organism: Paenibacillus sp. FSL K6-0108 (assembly GCF_045040695.1). Lineage (NCBI taxonomy): Bacteria > Bacillati > Bacillota > Bacilli > Caryophanales > Paenibacillaceae > Paenibacillus > Paenibacillus sp. FSL K6-0108. The sequence goes on from NZ_CP150288.1 coordinate 6,472,664, forward strand.
CAAAAGCTCAGTCGAAGTGTCACCCAGCGCTTTTACTGCTTCCCTGAAGATATGGCTGCCACTCTCCACGCCCCACTCCACGAGTCGACTTGTGTAAACGAATACACGAGGAAGCCTGTCGGCACTAGACTTCGTCAGCCAGTTTGCCGGCATTCCCATTTCGTTCGTATCTTTCCATACCACGGGACCGACGTATTCAACTGGGATCGACACCTCATCGAGATCTACCGGATCAAACTTCGGTATGCTGGGGAGGAGGGCTAGATCACCAGCCAGAAACGAAAGCAGATGGTCAGCCCGTTGCAGACCATAATCGTCCAACACACCATTCAACACTCCTGTGACGTCTGGCACGTCTCCAATCGACCCGTCTTTGGATGCGAAAGGCATTCCGCCTGGAAGTGTACTGGACTGATTAATTGAGACAAGTGGAATGCCTAACTTGCGAGCAATGAACGCTGCCGGGACGCTGGAATCGGAAATGACGAGGTCCGGTTTGAAGCTGGCAGTCACCCGTAGACGGGCTTCAAGCTCGTTTCGCATATAATCAGGATCTGAGTACCCCATCATGGACAAGAAGTGATTCAAATCCGTGAAGTTCGGATGAAACACTACTCCCCTAGGAGCAGGGATCTCCGGGATGGGTATAAAAGTAAACCCCATCCGCTGCATTGCAGCTCCAGCATTACCCCAGATTGTGAATGCCACTTCATGCCCCATCTCTCGTAACTTTAGAGCAATAGGAAGACAACGATTCACTCTTCCCATGCCAGCCATCATGCCGATAAAAATACGTCTTTTCTTCAACAAAGCATCCTCCATCAGTTCATATATTTAGGGAAATATGTCTAGGCCTGAGCATATGCTGCCAACACCTGCTCATACAGTTCAACGGCATCCCAACGCGGCCTCGTGTCAGTCCCGACGGCTGCAACACGATGCTCTGGAGGGGACCACACACCAATTTCCGCTCCATTAACGGAGAAAATTTGACCCGTAATCTTGCGGCTGCGTGGCAGGCATAAAGAGAGAATCAGCTCAGCCACCTCCTCCGGCGACCCCACCTTCCAATAATCGGGAAACAATTCACCAGTGGTTTCGGAGAGATGTTTTGCCCTCTCGATATGCGGCGACGTCATATCCGTAAGGGCCGCCGGAGCTACCGCGTTCACATTGATTCCGTATGACTTAAGCTCAAGCGCAAGCGTCCATGTCATGCCAACCATTCCTGCCTTGGCGGCACTGTAATTCATCTGCCCGACCTTTCCGGTCAAACCCGCCACTGAGACCATATTGATGATGCATCCTTCCCTTCGCTCCCTCATGCCTGGCAATGCTGATCGGATGCAAGCGAAGGCTCCCTTGAGATGTGAATTCAAAACAAGATCCCACTCTGCTTCATTCATCTTATGGGCCATCTTATCGTGAACGACCCCGGCGTTATTCACCAATATATCGAGCTTGCCGAATTCGCGAAGAGCCTCCGTTACGATGCGTTTCCCACCGTCCATCGTTTCAACCGACTCAACGACCCCGATAGCCGTACCGCCCTGATCCCGGATCGCCTGAACAACGTCCCAAACCCGTCCCTCTTGTACGCCATTGACGATAACTTTGGCGCCTTCCTGTGCCATCCGCATCGCGGCTGCCCGGCCAATGCCCCGGCTGGAGCCAGTAACGACTACGACCTGTCCCTCTAGCAACAATGCCAATTCCTCCTATTCGCATTTCTCCCACAACGACGCAAGCCCGATCCCACCACCGATGCCCAGTGTGGCGATTCCGCGAGACACCTGCGTTTGTTTCATCTCACTGAAAAGGCGGGTGACCAGAATTGCTCCTGATGCCCCAAACGGATGCCCCAGTGCAAGTGCCCCTCCTCCTACGTTGACGATGTCGACTGGTATTTGCAGTTCTCTCAGAGATGCCAGAACTTGCGAAGAAAATGCCTCATTAAATTCAACTATATCAATGTCATCCATTGCGATCTGATTGCGGCTCAACAACTTACGTACTGCGGGAACTGGACCGATACCCAAGTAGTTCGGATCAACACCAGCCGACGCACTGTCGATAAATTTCATTACGGGTTGGAGTCCCAAGGATATCGCTTTTCTCATGGACATCATCAAGACGATAGAAGCCCCATCATTTAATGGACATGCATTTCCAGCCGTCACCGTCCCGTCCCGTTCAAAAGCAGGAGGCAACGCAGCAAGCTTCTCCAGTGTCGTATTCTCGCGAGGGCATTCGTCTGTATCAACGATTCTCAGCTTTCTATCCACCATGATAGAAAACGGAACTATCTCGCCTTGGAAACGCCCGCTTTGGATCGAAGCAACCGCTTTTCTATGGCTCTCAAGAGCATACTGGTCCTGATCGCTTCTAGTAACACCATACTTTTTAGCAACGTTGTTGGCTGCGGTGCCCATATCGGGGTCTCCTATACAATCAGGACTAAACCTTGCACGAGTAAACACTTGAGGTGTCATACTCCCGTATAGGGACAGCGGTTTCTCCAGCTTCCAGGGGGCGCGGCTTGTGCTCTCCACACCACCCGCCAGATATACTTCTCCAGCACCTGATTGAATCAGCCTTGCCGCCAAATGAATTGCCTCGAGGCCCGATCCGCATTGACGGTCAACAGTCACTCCGGGTACCTCTACGGGAAGATTAGCTTGCAAAGCGGATAATCTGGCAATATTGCCTCCTGGACCCACCACATTTCCCAGTAGAACGTCATCGATGTCTCCGGGGGGAATCGGAATTTCTCTTAAAATGGCCTGAATGACTTCTGCCGCCAGCATCTCCGGCGGCGTCTCCTTGAACACACTGCCGTATTTACCTATTGCGGTCCGCTTCGCCGAGAGAATCACAGGGATCGACATCTCGCTCATATTTCTAATCCCAGTAATCCACTAATCTTTGCTCGCGAGATTTTCCCACTTGTCGTATATGGGAAAGCCTTCACCCGAATAATTTCCTTTGGACATTTGTAGCTGGCAAGCTCGCGACGGCAAAACGAGACTATTTCATCATCACTAGCCTCGGCCCCCGCTCTGAGCTTTACGAGGGCAGTCACCTTTTGTCCCCAGTACGGATCCGTTATTCCAACGACCGCAACCTCCTCGATTGGATCATACATTGACAGCACCTTCTCAATTTCCTCCGGATATATATTAAGCCCACCGCTAATAATCATGTTTTTCTTCCGACCGACCAGATACAAATATCCTTCAGAGTCACGTTTGGCGAGATCCCCTACCGTTGCCCACTCCCCATGAACGACCTGTTTTGTCTCTTCTTCGTTGCCGTAATAACCTGCAAAGATCATCGGACTCTTCACATACACTTGCCCTACCTCGCCTTCTTCCGCTTCCGTATTGTCCACCTTACGAAGTGAAATTTCCACACCGGTAAAAGGCTTACCGATGGAATCCGGTTTTTTCCGGTTGCCCTCCGGGTCCAGCACGGTGACGAAACTTAGCTCGGATGCACCATAAAACTCGTATAATCCTGCATGTTCAAAGAGCTGCGTTACCTTCCGCTTCGATTCGGCCGTCCATTTATCACCGGACGTAATGAGCGATCTGACTGTCGGTGAGACAGAAACTGAACCACGAGTGGTAAATTCTTTGTAAAGGGCCTCAAACATTGTGGGCACGAGGTAGAGGTGGGTAATCGGATGTGATGCTATCGTCTCCAGGACGAACTCCGCTCGAAACTTGCTTGTCAGATGGAATGATCCACCGATATACATTGTTTGGATGGCTGCATACAACGTAAGGGAATAGACTAAAGACCCCGGTGCAAATACATGATCTTTCACGTCATGTCCGAACGTCTCGCATGCATATGAGAAGCTATCGATCCAAGACTTCTGAGTACGAAGAAATCCTTTGGGGCGCCCAGTCGTTCCCGAAGTGTACCCCATATAGAATAAGCTCTCTTCCGCAGAAGAACGCTGCGATTCAGCCACTTCCCCCAAGTGAGGACGAGGCTTGTTCACATCTATAGGTATCACCCTCGATAAGACCGGAAGATTTTGTATTCTAGGGAGCAACTCCACATCTATTACAAGCACACAAGGCTCGCATTCGCGGATAACATCGGCCAAATTCTTATCGCTCCAGTTGGGATCAAACACAGCTGCACATAGTCCGATCTTCGTAGCTGCAAGGAAGAATTCGATCATCGTGGAACTATTGGTCATCAACAAACCGACAAGAGGCATGCTCCCCTTGCCAAAATCGTCCTCGCGGGCAAGGAGTTCATGGGCTGCTACCTTTATACCGTTGTATAACTGCCCGTAGGAAATCTGCCGTACATCCTCAAAAATTGCAATTTTCTCAGGATATTGGGCAGCGTGCATCCGTACTGCTTCAGCTAGTAACATCATCTCACCCTCCTTAATGGGTTAACTAAGCGGTGTAGCCGCAAACAACGTTTCACCTGTTTTCACCAGGTACAGCCCCTTTTCGGATACGCGAATATGTGGCAAATGTGAAGCCGTCAGAAATAGCAAGGAATACAAAGGATCGGTGAAGCGGTAACCGTGGGCACGCATCTTCTGGTTAAGCTGATCCACACGAGTACCAACCGACTCCATCCTCTCTAAACTCATAGCTCCACTCAATGGAAGGGGGATGTACACCTTCTCTCCATCAACGAAATACACCAAGATGCCTTCCCCGTGAAGTTGAAGCTCCCGAGATGCTTCGCACATTGCAGACGGCGAGCGTCCGAGCAGGAGCGTGTCGTTCGACGCGTTGTACGTGCTCGCCAATGCCTCAACACCGGTTGCGAAGCCCTTAATTCGAGTGTTTATCATCCAATCACCGTTGGCATCCAGCAGTGTCATCCAGTTTTCATCTGTTTCCAATTCTGAACGGAGATCAAAGTGGTATGGCTTCGTAATGACATCGTTGACAAGCTCGATCCCGGTATCTGTCTGGATTTCCATCTGTTCCAGCCTTAAGTTAACGAACGTTCGTCGGGATGGAAAGACCTTGCGAAGCCATGTGGATATCGCTGTATCGTCGGGCTCCGATACTCGCCGCCAATTGCGGACCACCCACTCCCCTCGTTGCATGACATGCAGTGGTACAGGTTCGTTAATGGAGGTCAGGACGTTCAAGCAAGCCAATCTGCCTGGCGCAATCCCACCCAAGTCTTCTTCCAAGCCATAATAGACCGCGGGATTTAAAGTAGCTAGACGATAGGCCTCCGCCATGGGTATTCCTGCTTCCAGGCACATCTTGATCATGCTGGCGGAGCTCGTTTTCTCCACAAGGTTCGGTGACGGACCATCGCTGGTAAGCATCATTCGATTCAAGTTGAATCGTGAATCATGGCCCATCCCCTTAAGGATGTCAGGTAAATCCGGACGGATCGAAGAGTATCGAAGGGCCACGTAAAGTCCGGCTCGCAACCGCTTGAGCACATCTTCTGCATGGAGTGATTCATGATCTGCCCCGATACCTGCTGCAGCCATGGCGCTGATTTTTTCGTAGGATACCCCCGGTAAATGACCTTCCGCCCTCATCCGGTGATGCCGCTTCGCAAGATAAAGCCTTTCAATTAATTCTTCATCGCCTTGGAGCAGCTTCGGCCATTCTGTTAACTCCCCGCACTGTATCACTCGATTATGCTGCAACCACGCCTCCATGGTCGATTGGTCGACCAGATCGGGCCTGTCAATGTTACACCACCACAGGAACATATGACTGCTCTCCTGCTCCAGCTTCTCGATGAACTGCAACGCATCATTCCCTAGAAGCATAAGTAAAGTCAAGTTGTCGTTAATCGACAGAACTGTGCCATCTCGAAGCAGAGCCTCTCCCCAAGTAAACGGATTATACATTTGGCATGGATGGGCGTGGGGTTCAATATATCCAGGCACGATAATATGGCCGCGTTCCAGTTCAACTACTTGGGTGTTAGAAGATATGGGCAGTTCCTTCGGTCCCACGTAGGCAATGCGACTATCAGACAGATAGATATTCGCTTGCTCGACTTCCCCGGTGTATACGTTCAAGTATGATACCTGCTTCAGCCACACCGTCGCAGGTTGATCGCCCATAGATACCGAAATAAGTTTGCGATATTCATTGATATTCATCGGGTAAATTCTCATAGATTACCTCACCTTCGTAGTACAAACAGCAAAGCGAAGCAAAGAATGGATACAGCTATTACCTTATAGTCCAGCTTCTTGAGGGATAACGTTCTCAGCTGCGTCCGATTCATTCCGGGGCTATAGCCGCGGGCCTCGACTGCTAGCGAAGCACTTTCGGCTTTCTGGAACGACAACAGCAAAATGGGCACCACGATGGGAATAAAACTCTGCAGCCGCCTTACTATATTGCCGGAATTAAAGCTGACACCTCTTGCGCGCTGCGCCTTCATAATCGTATCCGTCTCATTGATAAGGATTGGGATAAAACGAATAGTCCACGAGATCATCATTGCAATTTCCTGTGTAGGGACACCAAACCGCTTCACGGGATTCAACAATTCTTCGATAGCCTGAGTGAGATCGCTCAGTTTCGTTGTGAGCGTCAACAAGGAGGCTATGACAAGAAGAAGAATGATTCGAATGGCAATGCTGCCTGCTTTGACGACACCTTCCTCGTAGATCGTAATTGCCCCAGCCTCAAACAACAATCGATCCCCTTGAGTCAAGAAGATGTGAAACAAAGATGTAACCAGGACGATCAGCCACGCAGGTTTTAACCCCCTGATAATATAGGAGGCTGGAATTTGTGATACAGTTACCACGCCCACGACCAACGCCGCGGACAGTGCATACGAAATCCACGATTTTAGCAGCATGACTGACAGCATAAAGAGAAAAACGATCGTAAGTTTGGCTCTCGGATCAAGTCGGTGAATGATGGAGTCGCGATGAATATACTGACCAATGATAAATGATTGAGATAAGGACATAACTATAATTCCTTCCTTTGGAAGCAATCCGCGATATACTTTAAAATCCATTCCTTCTTCGTTGATTTCAGCTCCAACGAGGTGTTCAATTTTGCGTTTAAGGCTTCAACGAGTTGGAGCGCTTGGGGTAACTTCAGCCCCATATCATTCAGCTCGTTTCGGTATTCAGAGAATAACGTCAGCGGATCTGTTTTGGTTTGGACCTGGCCTCGTTCGAATACAACCACCTCATCGGCATATTCAGCCACAATCTCCATATCGTGTGTCACCATAATGATCGTGCGTTCCTTTTCCTGCTGCCAGGAGCGGAACAGTTCCATAAGTTGTTCTTTCCCTTCCGAATCCAGCCCAACAGTCGGTTCGTCGAGAATAAGAACCTCCGGGTCCATAGCCAACACGCTCGCAATGGCGACTCTCCGTTTCTCCCCACCACTGAGTTCAAAGGGGGAGCGCTCGCAAAATGATTCGTTTAGACCAACCTTGCTCAACGCCTCTAAACATTTACTTCGAACCTTTTCTGCAGGCCAACCCAAATTTTTGGGCCCAAACGAGACATCCTTTAATACCGTATCCTCGAACAGCTGATGCTCCGGTAATTGAAATACAATGCCTACTTTGTCGTAGAGGACCTGTGCTCGCTTCTTGCCGTTCGTAATTCGAATTGATCCGATTTCGACCGTTCCGGCCGTGGGTTGCAGAAGCCCGTTAATTAGCTGTACGAAGGTCGATTTTCCTGAGCCTGTTCTTCCGACGACAGCAATGATGCGGTTACTCCCCATAGTGAGTGTGATATTGTCCAAGACATTATTTTGCAGTGGCGTCCCGGAATGATACATAAAGGAAACCTCTCTTAGCGTAATTTGCATAAATCAACCACCAAATCTTCCAGAGTTAGTGATGAGGAAAGCTGGAGCCCTTCCCGGCGCAATGTCTCTCTTGCCTCCACGACAAACGGGGCAGCTAAACCGGGAATTCGCCGGTATTCGTTCTGGAACAACTCTTCCGGTGTTCCATCGTAACAAATAGCACCCTGGTCTAGCACAATGACTCTTGATGCCGCTGCAATCTCCTCTACGTCGTGCGTGATCGTTACAATCGTAATACCTTCTTTGTGTAGTTCCCTCATAAGAAGCGCGATCTGCTCCTTGCCTTCCGGATCCAGCATCGAGGTTGATTCATCAAAAACGATAACTTCGGGCTCCATGGCAAGAACACCCGCAATAGCAATACGCTGCTTTTGACCGCCTGATAACGAATAAATGTCCGCATTACGGTAATCCAACATGCTTACCTGTCTTAGCGCCTCTGTTCCGCGACGCTCGATATCGCCAGTGGGAACGCAAACGTTCTGCAAACCAAAAGCAATATCTTCAAACACCGTAGAGGCAACAATCTGATTCTCAGGATTCTGAAAGATCATCCCGATCCTCTGGCGAATGATGCCTAAGTCATCTTCATTGGACGTCGCATAATTTTTATAGGTTACTTGGCCCGCCGTAGGGCGGAGCAGTCCGTTCATTAACCTTGCAATGGTGGATTTCCCTGCTCCGTTCCTTCCGGCAAAAGCCACATATTCCCCAGGATTAATTCTCAGGCTTATCTCATTCAACATTGTTGCACGGTTCGCATAGCCGAATGTTACATTTGAAAATTGGATCACAATTGTCCCTCCGTCGCTAAAGCGCGATTTACTCAGAGAAGCGCTTATGGAATCGAGTCCTGATCTAAATAAACGGTTGCTTAAATCCGATACATCTTGTTCTTCATATTGGGACGTCGATTAAGCCCTTGGAGCTTGGCTCCTGGTCTCCTGAATCATCGTAGGACTTACCTTGAGGATTCTAACGGCAATGAGTGAAGCAAGTACGGCTTTGAGCAGATCTCCTGGAATGAAAACAAGGTTGCCTATTGCTGCCTTTGCAATCGGTACATCCGTGATAATGGATAGGAATGGAACGCCGACAGCATACACAACTAAGATTCCTCCAACAACGTTGCTGAGGAGAAACTTCCAGAATTTCATGCCTGTAGTGGATGTGCGTTGAACCATGAATCCAATTACGAATGCCGCTACTGGATAGCTAAGAACATATCCGCCTGTAGGGCCAATCAGAACGGATAAGCCTCCCCTGCCACCCGATAACAACGGTGCCCCCAAACCAATGAGAATGACAAAGAGTAAGAGACTTAATCCTCCCAATCTAGCGCCAAGTATGCTGCCTGCCAGCATGACGCCCAGTGTCTGCACCGTAATAGGCACTGGAATAAACGGAAGAGGAATAGGCGGTAAGAGCCCCAGTACTGCGATAACTGCTGCCATAATCGCCGTAAACATCATTTCTCTAATCTTCACAAAAAATTCCTCCCATATTAATAGAATGGTTATCTCTGGAATATCAATTCAGTGGTGTAGTATGTATTAACTTAATAAAAGAACCTTTCCAAGGATGCTTGATTCAGCGGCTGCAATGGCCTGTTTCACATTGGTAAGCTCATACGTCGGCCCAATGTTTGCCATCAATAGTCGGCCGTTCCGAACTAGCTCAATCACTTCATTGAATACCTGTTCCCACCGTTCTTGCGAGCATCGCTCTACCCAGTGCTTCAGCCAAAAGAGTTTAACTTTAACTTGCGTTCCTTGAGTGGCTTCATGCCATATCGGGGCGATGCCTGAGAGAAGTCCGACGCTTATTACCGTGCCATGAGGCCTTAGAAAACTTACGAGCCGCTCTCCGTCTGTCCCTCCGATGCAGTCGACAGCAGCACTAGCACCACATCCCTCCGTTATTTCTGCAATTCTCTCCTGCAACAACTCTTCCATCGTATTCAGGACAGAATATGCCCCGAGGCGATATAATTCAGCAGTATGGCGATCATTCCTTGTAAGCGCAATCATACGGAATCCCAAAATTTTCGATAACTGTGCAAAAATTCGCCCGATTGCGGAACCACCCGCATTGACGATTAAAGTATCCCCGTACGTAAGCTGAAGCATATCCATACAAATCAGCCAAGCGGTTATCGGGTTAATGTAGATCTGACTTGCCGACTCGTCATTAATTTCATCGGGCACGAAGATCGCATGTCGATCCAACGTTTTCACTACTTCCTGCCACGTGTTCTCGCCTTTCAGCGGCAAGACGCGTCGACCCAACAGTTGAGTGGATACTCCCGGCCCTACCGCCTCCACTACCCCAACTCCCTCGAACCCAGGTACAGCTGGCAATACCGTCCGGTGCGGATATGCACCTCGGACGGGGATGACATCTGAGGGATTAATGGGCCGAGCGCGCATCCTTACCGATAATTCACCGGGGCCGGGGGGCACCAGCTCCTTCTCCTCTATGCACAGTACTTCGCTCGGGTCGCCAAAACGATAATAACGTATAACCTTGGCCTTCATTATTTTATTTCAACTCCTGAATTCATTTTTTCATAGATAACAATAGAAGTATAAACATGATACGCCATAAAATGGATTCCAGCTAACGCAAGAAAGTGAAGGAAGAACTACGCTGAGTGAACTTACACCATTCTGATGAAGAACAAGCTACTCCCATGGAGTAAGGTGCGTCCGATTCCAAACAGTATAACAAGTGACGCAAATGGTTCATGATTCTCAGTTATGGATTATGGATTTAACTATGCAACCGAATGAAATTATATTTATGTAGGAAAACACGGCTTACTGAAGAGGGAGTAGTGGAAATTCGTTTAACTGGCGAAAACTGGTACAAAACAACAATATCATTGGAATATTTTACATGCAACAACTTATTATGACGTATACCAACTTTTTTTATCTTTTGTGTATTTCGTTAGATTTTTTTCGACAAAAATAAATCAAAGAACCTGACGGGAAATCCCCGCCAGGCTCAGGTAACTTGCGATGTATTATAAGGAGTAAATGAGCGCCTCATAAGGACGCAAACGAACGGTGCCGTTTCTAACCTCATCGGAGGTTGACCGATCCAGATTGCCAATAATTAAGCGGGCATTCGTGGTTCGATCAGCGAAGGAAGCAGGCAGACGATAGGACTGCTCCTGGTCCGAATGATTGAGCATAACAAGCCATGTCTCTCCATCCAGACTGCGGCTATATGCATATACATGCTCTTCCCCTGCCGATTGGTCGCGATAATCTCCATAGACCATAACCGCGTGCGTTTTACGCAGGGCAATCAGCTGCTGGTAATATGCAAATATGGAGTCCTGCGCGGCCAAATCCCGCTCCACATTAAGCTCTTCATAGTTGGGGTTCACCTGCATCCACGGCTGCCCTTCGGTAAAACCGGCGTGCTTGCTGCCATTCCACTGCATTGGTGTACGGGAATTATCTCGGCTCAGCGGCTGAAGACTTCGGAGCACTTCAGCCGGAGCACGGCCTTTACCGATTTCTTCCTTATATTTGTTCTTCATTGCAATATCGTGATATTCATCAATGGAAGAGAACCGGACACCCGTCATGCCGATCTCCTCTCCCTGGAATACATACGGTGTTCCCGGAAGAGTATGAATCATGGTCGCCAGTTGTTTGGCCGATTCCACGCGGTATTGTCCATCATTGCCGTACCTCGAAACCTGCCTTGTGTGATCGTGATTGTTCAGGAACTGGGAGTTCCAACCTTCATTACGGAACGCTTCATACCAGCTCTCCTGAATTTCCTTGTACCGTGCCAGATCCCAAGTAGGCATGTCATCCGCCACCTGGAAATGGAATAACGTATGCAGCTCTTTCCGGTTATCCCCCACATACAGAAGGCCATCCTCTGGTGTAACAAACGGAATTTCTCCCACGGTCATAATGTCATAATGCTGGAGAACCTCCCGATTCATTTCCTGCAAATATTCATGAATGCCCGGATTATTGCCCAGATATTCAATATGCTCCGGATGCTCCGCATCTGGGAAGCCTTCCAGCTTGGCGAGCAGATTAATGACATCCATACGGAAGCCGTCAATGCCCTGATCCAGCCAGAAACGCATCATCCGATAGATCTCCTGACGCAGTTCAGCATTTTCCCAATTCAGATCAGGCTGCTCCTTCGCAAAGGAATGGAAGTAATACTCTCCCGTTCGCTCATCGAAAGTCCACGTTGACGGTTCAAAATAGGAGCGCCAGTTGTTCGGCGGTCCATCCGTCTTACCCGGCTTCCAGATATACCAGTCCCGTTTCGGATGATCGACAGAAGAACGCGATTCTTCAAACCATGCATGCTGCTCTGATGTATGATTAACCACCAGATCCATAATGAGCTTCATGCCCAGTGCATGGACCTTGTCCAGCAACTGCCTGAACTGCTCCATCGTTCCGGCTTTCGCCATGATGCGGTAATAATCCGCTATGTCATATCCGTTATCTTTGTCCGGCGATTCATAAATGGGATTAAGCCAGATGACATCTATCCCCAGACTTTTGATATAGTCGAGCTTGAGCATCAAACCTTCCAAATCCCCGATGCCGTCCCCATTCGCATCCAAGAAGCTTCGCCAGTAAACCTGATACACCACAGCTTCTTTCCACCATGCCCGGTTCATGCTGTATCTCCCCCTTTCTTGCATATTTTGGTTTATTAAACTTCTTTCAACGAGTTCTCTCTCAACGTGCTCTCCAGAAAAGATAACGTCAGCTGTGTCGTATCCTTCAACACCACATTCGCACCTGAACCTTTAAGCACAGCTTCTTCGCCAATACCCACAGCGATCATGCCTGCGGCTTTGATGGCCTCAATACCGGCTTGCGCATCCTCGATGCCGATGCAGGCTTTAACGTCAGCACCCACTTCTTCCGCGCCGCGCAGGAACAGATCAGGTGCTGGTTTGCCGTGTGGTACGGAATCCGGATGAACCACATAGCTGAACAGTGAGTCCAACTCCAGCGCCTTCAGAATTTGAGGAGCATTTTTGCTCGCCGAAGCGATCACCGCAGGAATACCGGAGGCTTGCAGTTCCATCAGCAATTCCCGAATTCCAGGGTAAGTGTGCTCTGGTGTCAGCGAGTCCAGCAGCGAAACGTAATGTTTGTTTTTACGCTGTGCGAATTCTTCCTTTTCCTCAGCCGAAAACGCATCTTCCTTGCCACCCAGACGCAAAATGCGCGCCAGCGACTCTCCGCGGCTAATGCCCTTTAACTGCTCGTTGAACTCCCGATCAAACGGAATATCCAGCGATTCCCCCAGCTTTTTCCACGCTACATAATGGTACTCCGCCGTGTCGGTAATGACACCATCCAAATCAAAAATAACGGCTTGAAGTGCTCCGTTCCCTTTCATCTTTCCGTTCCTCCCCATGTCATTGCTCTATATGAGTTCAACAAAAAACATTTACAGTTGCCATTCAATTTGTTTCTCGCTGCTTTCCCGTCTTTCGCCCTTCCAGTCCAGAACAACCGTCCAGCCCGAAGGGTTCGAAATGCTCGCAACCCGTTTGCCCTCACGGGATTCAAAATGAATATCGAACTCTGCATCGCCTACCATTAGATGCTCCAGACTGCATGTTTTGTGTTCCCATGCCTGCGGCATATCAGGTGATAAGATCACACGACGATGCTGTGCTTCCGGTTGAACGCCGAAGAAATGTCGTACCACAGGTACAGCCAGTGCATAGATGGTCCACGCCTGCACGACACAGCCGTAGTCCGGGGACATCTCCGAGAATGAACCCGGCAGTACACGTGAGAAGCTTTTCCCCATCCGGCGCAGTAAATCGAGTGCGTGATCCGGATGCCCGTACGCCGCTTCTGCAACCGCATGTGCTCCCGTAGAGATTGTCATCGTGCCCTGTTGATACATGGCAGCAAGATACGTACCATATTCGCCGATGAAATCGCGATTTCGCATCGCTTCGAGCGCACGCTGTGCTTTGTCCTGATCAGCAATTCCTGCTTCCATTGGAGTGACAATGACCCAGTTTTTGTTCAGCAGCCAACCGCGGTCTTTCTGATTCTCGCCTGCATCGGCCAGCAATCCTTCCACGTACTCCCGATAGTCTGTGATTCCTTGCTTTTCAGCGAGAGAAACCATATAATCCACCTTGGGTACAATATCGGAAATAGGTGCAACGGCATCCGTATAGAGACTGTCTTTTTCAGACCAATACACATCATTCACCGCACGTACCGCTTGTTCGGCCAGTTTTTGATAGGTCTGGTGCCGCTTCGTTTCACCCAAATAGAGACTCATGTGCTCCAGCGCCTGAAGAGCCTTCGCTGTATATACGGCACTATCAATCAGTTCCATATTCAATCCGGCAATCTCAATGATGCCGTAACCGGAAGGGAACAGGTCCCCATCCGGGTCCATCTCACCCAGCAGCCAGTCGATTCCCTGGACACAGTAGTCATAATGCTCGCGCAGAAGTGCATCGTCTCCGGTCCACAGGAACATTTCCCATACAAAGGCGATATAGTGTGCCGTTTCCTGCGTGTTGCCGCGATTAGATACGGCTCCCATGGTGGTCACTTCATGCACAAAACGTCCATTACCGTTCGCTTCCTTGGACTTCTCCAGCAACAGATTAAGCGTATCCCGCACCAATTGATGGTCTCCTGTAGCAAGCACACCCTGAAGTGCATACGTACTGTCACAGCCGAACCACCACGGATACGTGGGTCCACCTGCCGTCAATCCGCGACCGATTCCGTCTACTTGCTGCACCAGCCACTGATTATTGCGCTTCACCCAGGCAAATTGCTCGTTCAACTCATCTTCGCCTTCAATAGTCAGTACTGCGCGCTGATCCAACTTGTCGTAGAGCTGCTGCTTCTGCTCTTTCAGACTGACGTGGTCACGTTCGATGGTTGCATAAGTCTGCTCACAGGCTTCACGGGACGACTCCGAACCGGCAACAAATAACCGGAAGCGAAACACATCCTTCTCCTCCAGCGTGCATTCGGTTATAAAAGAAATGCCTATTCCCTTGCCTGCCGTCAGTTCCGGTCCGTAAATTTCAGGACCAACTGTCGTTTCCGTTCCAGGCAGGTCACTTCCAATCATGGCGTACCAGTCTTGGGTATCATCTTTGACGATGACTTTGCGCGAAGTAATGGCTTCTGCCTTTTCGCCCGCTCCTGGGATAATTCCGATCTCATCGGAATACCACACTGGACGGAGATCGGTACGTGACAGCAGCTCCAGCTTGAGCCGAGTTGTTCCTTTGCCGTAAGCGCTGATCTCATATTCTGCGACCATTCCTTTTTCATAATCAGGGGCAAACTGACTCCGTTCGATAGATACCGGAATGTGGCTCAATCCGTGATCATAGTCGAACCGGCTTCCTCCCCACGACTCGCTGGTGAATCCGTCGGCCCTTGCCCATACGGCAATGTTGCGATCCAGATCAGTTACCTTCAACCAGAAGCCGTCCAGCAGCTTGATCGGATGCAGCCATACCCCGCCCATTTCGTTAGCCATATGATGCCCAAAATCGGGAAAGTATCCGTCCTGAGTACCGCAAATTTTTACATATTCACCTGCGTTATAATACAAATTAAAAGGATGTCTGCTTGTTAATGTGGCCATGGTAGTCCTCCTCTGCGGTTTGGCTTACCGCTTATCTCTTCTACTAATACGGACGATTAGCCCTTGATTGCAGAAGAGATGGAAATGCCTTCAATAAAGTATTTTTGTGCAACAAAGAATACAATGAGTGGTGGAAGCATAATCAGCATTGTTGCAGCCATTAACATGTTCCATTCCACGTTATACAACCCTTTGAACATGGACAATCCGAGAGCCAGCGTATACTTTTCACTGGAGTTCAAATAAATGAGCGGTCCCTGGAAGTCATTCCATACGCCCATAAAGGTAAAGATGGAAACAGCAATCAGCGGCGGCATGGACAGCGGCAGCATGATTCTCATGAAAATCTGCATTTTGTTTGCTCCGTCCACGAAAGCGGACTCATCGAGATCACGCGGAATACCGCGCATGAACTGACGGATCAGGAAGATGTTAAACGCTCCACCCCCGAAAAATGCAGGGATAATGAGTGGTAAAAATGTATCAACCCAGCCGATTTCCTTGAACATGATGAACATCGGAATCATCGTTACCTGCGAAGGCAGCATCATCGTCGCCAGCAGAACCAGGAACAGTGTGCGTTTGCCGCGGAAGTTAAACCGGGCGAAACCATACGCACATAGGGCAGACGAGAATACGGTACCGACTAATACCGGAATCAGAATAATCAGCGTATTTTTCAAAAATGTAAAAAACGGGATGGCCAGAACGGCATTTTTATAGTTGGACCACATCCATACAGCCGGGAAAAAATCATCTTTGAACACCTCGGCAGGTGTTTTAAGAGACGTTGCAAACGTCCATAACAGCGGGATCAGCACGACGGCCGCACCAGCAATAAGGATGAGCATAGAAAATAGTTTCGAGTATACCGGTTTCCGTGTCGTTGCTTGATTCATCATTTGTCCTCCTCTCAATCCTTTTCGTTATCGCCCTGGTAATAGACCCACATCGAAGAACTGCGGATGACCAGCAGCGTAAACGCCAGAATGATGATGAACAATACCCAGGAGAGTGCCGAAGCATAACCCATTTCGAAATCGGTAAATGCTTTATTGTACAGATACAGGTTATAGAACAAGGTCGAGTTCAGCGGTCCCCCGTTGGTCATCACAAATGCCTGTGTGAAATACTGGAATCCGCCGATAATCCCCATAATCACGTTGAAGAATACCGTTGGAGAAATCATAGGCAATGTGATGTTGAAAAACCGTTGAAACGGTCCCGCGCCATCCAGATTGGCAGCTTCATACAGCTCTTCGGGAACCCCCTGCAAGCCGGACAAATAAATGATGATTGTGTTGCCGACGCCCCACAAGCCCATGACAATCAGTGCGCCCAGCGCATAGCTGGGGTCTTGAAGCCAAGCAGGTCCCTGCACGCCGAATAAGGCAAGCGCCCGGTTCAGAATGCCGTATTCCGGATTGAAAATCATAATCCACATCATCGATGCTGCTACAGCTGGAATGATGGATGGCATGAAATAAATCAATCGGAAAAATTTCATCCCTTTATTCCGCATATTCAGCAGCAAGGCGATCAACAGTGACGCCACTTGATAGAGCGGTACAGACACCAGAGCAAAAATGAAGGTAACTTTCAACGACTGATAGAACAGCTCATCATGAAACATCGTTTTGAAGTTATCCAGACCGACCCATTCAATCGATTGTACGCCGGTAATAATATCCCATTTGCTAAAAGCGAGCAGCAGGGAAAATAACATTGGACCAATGGTAAAGAGCAACAAGCCTATAAGCCAGGGCATTATGAACCAATACCCGGCACGCTCGGATTTAGAATTACGCATAGCAGCCTCCTTGATGAAGAGGGTGAATCAGCATGGCCGCCGACTCACCCGCATGGTTTTTACTTGATTTTGCTGTCAACGTTCTTCGCAGCTTCATCCAGAGCGCCTTTGACATCCTGTTTGCCAAGCAGCACTTTTTCCAGCGCCTTGGTGAATTCTTCAACAAACACAGGTCCGTTTGTAGAACGCATGGTTACCGGTTTTTTAGCATAATCCATCATTTCGATGACCGGTTTGTCTGCTACTTCTTTGGCTTTGACTTCGTCCAGTTCTTTCACAGTCGCTGGCAATACTTTACCGTTTGCAGAGCGAAGCTTCTGTGCATCTGTACCCGAGAGCCATTTCACCAGTTCGTAAGCTGCTTCTTTATTTTTACCGGCTGCGTTGATCGCCCAACCCGCACTTGCGATAATGCTTGAACGAGTACCGTCCGTATTTTGTGGAATCAGTGCAGAACCATATTGAACATCAGATTTGTCGAGATCACCTTTGATCCAGCGACCTGTAATCATCATAGCGAGCTTGTCTGTCATGAACATTGATGAATCTCCGCCAAGTGTTTCGGAATCCAGTGGCGTCGGGGATACACGGCTATCTCCTTGAGACCAAGAGACGTATTTATCCATTGCCGCGATCGTTTTTTCACTGTTCATGTAGCCTTCCGCAGCTGTTCCATCCTCATTCGCGATGTCTGTACCGTTATCCCACAGGTACGTATAGATCGGATATTCCCATTTGCCTGCGTTGAATCCGAACTGAGTATATTTATTGCCATCTTTTTTAGTCAGTTTTTGTGCAGTTGCAATCATGTCATCCCAAGTCCATTCATCTGTTGGATAAGGGATTCCCGCTTCATCAAACATGCGTTTGTTGTACCACAGAGCAAGTGGGTTGAAATCTTTAGGCAAGTAGTATTGTTTGCCTTCAATTTTCATATTTTCAATGAGATCCTTTTGGAAAATATCCAGATTAAACGCAGTGTCTTTGCTCAAATAATCATCAAGCGGCTCAATGACACCTTTATCAACGTATTTGTAGTAGTCGCCTTCACCAACCAGGAATACGTCTGGTGCCTGACCTGCCGCCAGGGATGTGGTGAGTTTTGTTCCATAACCTTCACTTGGAATAGGTTCGAACTTTACTTCGATATCCGGGTGTGCAGCATTGAACTCTTCCGCAAGCTTCACTTCATCCGCACCGGAGTTGACATCTCCCCACACGGAGAAGGTTAGTTTCACCTTTTCTCCTTTTCCACCTTCCGCATTGTTGTTTCCCCCTGATGAAGAACACGCAGATAATACCAATACCAAAATCAGCATCATGACCAAACTTGCAGACCCTTTTTTCATTTGATTGACCTCCCACATGGATTTATATTAAACCAAGGTTTGAAACCGTTTGCTGAAAGTAACTTGCTTTCCGGACAGCAGGAGAGAAATTTCTTCCTCTGCATCACTATCAATTAGAATACCCTCGGACGTGATAGTGATATGCAGCAGCTGGTTGTGCCAGTAGAGCGGGAATTTCAGACTGCTCCAGGACTCAGGCAGCTTCGGATCGAGATGCAGCTGGCCATCCAACATGCGAACTCCGGCGAATCCCATCACAACGCATTCCCATATTCCGCCCAGAGAAGCTGAATGGATGCCTGCATCCGAAGAGTGCATGTGCGGACCCAGATCAATCTCGGACGCACGACGGAACAGATCATATGCGAGCGAACGATCACCGAAATCACTGGCAAGAATACTGTGCGTCGACAGGGACAATGAGGAATCATGCAATGTTTTTTCCTCATAGTAATCGTAGTTGGCACGTTTGATATCGGGTTCGAATTTATTCTCAAGCAGGAAGAACAGCATCATGATGTCAGCCTGCTTCGAAATTTGCATTTCACCAACCTGATCCAGGTTGTAGTCATTAAAGATGCTGGCGACTTTCGTCTGATTTTTATAAGGGGTAAGATCAATGACTTTCTTCTGCAAGTAAGTATCATCTTGTGGAATAAGTCCTTGTTCATTCGGCCCTGGCAGATACATTTGATCCAGCTTGTTCCATGCTTCCCGAGCAGATGTCAGGTCAAGCTTCGCAGACAATGCCTGAAGCAACTCGGGTTTCTCCTGCTGAAGCTTTTCATAATATTGAATGGCGAGCTCCATGTTGAAGTGAGCCATATGGTTGGTGAACGCATTGTTGTCCACATGTTCCTTATACTCATCCGGTCCAACAACCTCATTGATGTGATAGCGGCCTTTGGACTCATCCCACTCCAGACGGCTTGCCCAGAACGTTGCTGTATCAAAAATGATCTCGTAACCATATTGATCCATAAACGCCTCATCACCTGTAGATTGCACATAATGCCAAACGGCATAAGCGATATCAGAAGTAATGTGCTGTTCAATGAAGCCGGACCAAATCTTCGTCTGTTCTCCGGTTACGATATCTACATCTCCCCATACCGGTGTAACTTCGCCATCTTCGATCCATGCTGCTTCCCACGGATACATGGCTCCTTGGAATCCGTTCTCCTTGGCCTTGCTTCTGGCTCCATCCAACCCCTGATATCGATATTCCAGTAAGGATCTTGCGATTTTGGGATTGCTGTAGATGAAGAATGGAAGGATGAAGATTTCCGTATCCCAAAAGGAATGTCCCTTGTACCCTTCACCACTTAACCCTTTCGCCCCGATTCCCATGCGATTATCATGTGCCGGTGTCATAATGACGAGGTGATAGATGGCGAAACGGATGGCAAGCTGGTCATATCCACTTGTGCTGTCCACTTCAATGTTGTACGTGGACCAGGTGTCTGCCCAAGCGTTAGCGCTTTCACGAAATAGCTGATTATACCCTTTTTGAGCCTCTTGCTTCAGCTCCGTCAGCGCCGATTCACGCATCTGCTCCAGTGAATATCCACCGTCTCTGTAAACCAGATCACGGCTGGTATGCACGTTCGAGATTTTTTCCAATGTTACCGATTGTCCCGCTTCCACGGTCACTGTTCCTTCGATGCCAACCTTGCGGCGTCCCATCGTTTGACGCAATTCCGGCTCAACCTTTTCACCATTCAGCTGCCAGTGATGCACTGTATTGGTTACAAAATCAATAGCCGATTGTGTCGTCGTTGACGTCATTTGAATATAAGTCTTTTCAAATATCCGTTTTTCGCCTTCCGTGAAATGCTGTGCACCCGAGTTCGTCCATTGTCCATTAATACCGGATGCAATGTGAACACGTGCCTGACCATCCAGTGGCTTGATGCTCACCGATGAACCAACCAGATGACGGTTGCTCAAGGAAACAAAGCGACGGAATTGAAGTTCAAAGCTTTCTCCTGTTGGGCTCTGCCACACCACGTTACGAGTGAGCTCACCGTTTTTGAGATTCAGTTGACGACTGTAGCTGATCGTTCTTCCTTTTTCCAAGCTGAAGTTTTCCCCGTTCAGGGTGATTGAAAGCTCCGTCACATCTGCTGCATTTGGGAGTTCTGTTACTTCATGTTCATCAAACTTATTGAAGGTTCCAGCTACGAACCAATTCCGCACCTGTCCAACATAATTCTCGTCCGTTGCAGAGCGAAGTCCCATGTAGCCGTTTCCAAGTGAGAGAACAGCTTCGCCTTTCCCTTGATGAGCCGGATCAAACCCGGTTTCAGTTACCAGCCAGTTACTCCATTCTCCTTGTCCTGCATCGTATTTCAGCAATGTGTATTCCCCCTATGTCTATCTTATGTGGTATCCGAAACGTTTTGGATTTGATTGAAAATAATACCGAAACGTTTCGGATTTAATAAAACATTTCGGTGCTCTCTTCATCTCGTTCATTTTGCAATTCCTCGTGAACCGTATTCTCAGCTAAACTCAGCGACCTGGTTTGGCTGTCGAGGATCTCAAAACCAATTCATTTTGCAAAATATTAAATTTGGGGCTGTCTTCCGATCTCAGCATGCCCATCAGCAGATTTGCAGCTTCATGTCCCAACTGATACATGTTCTGTCCGATGGTGGTGAGTGGTGGATGAAAATAGGCAGCTGTTGGTATGTCATCAAATCCCACTACAGATAATCTATCCGGAATTGAGATGTTTAGTTCATTCGCAGCCTTCATTACACCCAGAGCCATCATATCGCTTGCACAAAAGATTGCGGTAATTTCAGGATAAGCCTTCAACAACTTTGAAGCTTGTTGCTGTGCTTCCTCTTCTGTAAAATTCCCGTTTACGATCCATTCAGGATTCAAGTTCAATCCTGCGTTGCTCATTGCATCCGAGTATCCTTCATAGCGCTCCTTGGATACAAAAGCTTCCGGGTAACCGTTCACCATGGCAATCTGCCGATGACCCAAACCAATCAGGTGCTCTACAGCAGTCTGTGCACTTTGTTTGTGATTCGTTGATACAAAACCAACATACTCACTATGAATGGGGATATCAATTAATACACAAGGAATGTCACTATCCAATACTTCCTGCAAATAAGGATCATCCGTCTTTACACCCTGAAGTATGACACCATCCACTTTTCGTTCCCTGCACAGCTGTGTGTACGTTTTCATCTTTTGCTTCGCTGTATTCGTGCTGAACAAAATCAGATCATAATCTGAATTAGCAGCGCTGTCATTAATACCGCAAAGCACTTCGAATACAAAGTTGTTATCGATGTTTTTGTACGTCATGCCTGATACGAGCAACCCCAGCGTTTTGGTTTCCTTCATGACCAGGCCTCTCGCTAGACCATTTGGACTATAGTTCAGGGTTTCGGCGGCTTCTTTGATCAGTTTGCGCGTACTATCGCTGACGTCCGAGTACCCATTCAGAGCTCTGGATACAGTCGTAATCGAAAATCCCGTCATTTGTGATATGTCTTTAATTGTAGCCAATTGCTTTCCTCCAAAACGTTTCGGATTACTTATAGTTCTGAGTATACGGATTCGAGGAAAAAAATCAAGAACTTTTTTCGACATTATTCTTGCCCTTTTGGAACTCATCTCTTCCTGCACATATTCTACCCGCATTCCGTTCAATCAAATAGGTAGAAAAAAGATCTCCCGACCTTTTAATAAAGTCGGGAGATCCCTTAAGCTATTGCATAAAACTTAATGTGCAACTGTGTTGTTCAACATGATCCAGACAGAACCAATGACGATGGTCAGCATGATCAACAGACCAAAAATCAGAGCCATTACATTCCAGCGTGGTTTCTCCGATTCACGGATATGCATGAAGAAGAAGAGTTGAACCACGAACTGAAGTGCAGCTGTTACCAAAACAACAGCCAGTGTAGCTGTTCTGCCCATCATATCATTCAGAACCACCACAAGTGGGATGATTGTGAGGACGACGGACAGAATGAAGCCGATGACATAGGACTTGAGTGAACCATGCTGCTCGTGGCCATGGGATTCATGTGAGTTATGTTCTGCCATCTACATCACCCCCATCAGATAGACGACCGACAGGAGGAAAATCCAGACGACGTCCAAGAAGTGCCAGTACAAGCTGATTACGTTAATTTTACCGCGAGTTACATCGGTAATTCCACGTTTTTTCAGCTGCAGCATCAATCCGATCATCCAGATCAGACCGAGCGATACGTGAAGTCCGTGAGTACCTACAAGGGTGAAGAATGCACCAGAAGCTGCACTAGTTGTATAACTGAACCCTTCATGAATCAACTCAATAAACTCCGTTACTTCCAGGGCGATAAAGCTCGCACCCAGAACGGCTGTAACTGCCAGCCAGCTGATCAATTGCTTCACCTTGCCCTGATTCATGGCAAGAACCGCAAGTCCACTTGTAAATGAACTTGTGAGCAAGATAAATGTCTCGGCAATAACGCCAGGCATTTTGATCAATTCAGACAACACAGGTCCGCCCGCCGTATTGTCACGCAACACAATAAAGGTTGCGAACAATACGGAGAACAGGATAACGTCGGAAATCAGGAAGAACCAGAATCCGAGTATTTTCAATTCTTGCGGGTCATGGTGACCATGGTCATGATCATGTGCATGGTCATGACCGTGCTTTGCGGCTGCTTGAGCCATTTATACCGACCCCCTTAACGACGCTTCGGTACGCTTAATTTCGTCAACCGGAATATAATAATCCGTATCATATGAGAATGAACGAGCAATCATGCAAATCCCTACGCCAGCGAGTCCAAGAATCGCCATCCACAGCCATCCGAATACAAAGCCGAAACCGGCGATGAACCAGAATATAGACATGATGAACGGGATCGCAGAATTTTTAGGCATATGAATCGGCTCAAGCGGCTGTTCAGGTGGATAGATCCCTTTAGCACGACGTTCTTTCTCTTCCCACCACTCATCAATATCATCTCCGCGCGGTGTAACGGCGAAGTTATATTCAGGAGCAGGTGAAGGGATTGACCACTCGAGCGTACGACCACCCCAAGGGTCGCCAGATGCTTTGAGTGTTTTGTATTTCCGAATACCGTCTGCGATTTGCGCAACCTGGAACAAGAAACCTGCTCCCATCAGGAACGCCCCGATTGTGGATACAAAGTTTAATTCCCACCAGCCAGTAT
The DNA here is from genome assembly GCF_045040695.1 of Paenibacillus sp. FSL K6-0108. Lineage (NCBI taxonomy): Bacteria > Bacillati > Bacillota > Bacilli > Caryophanales > Paenibacillaceae > Paenibacillus > Paenibacillus sp. FSL K6-0108. The sequence continues at coordinate 6,496,494 of NZ_CP150288.1, forward strand.
CCCATCCATATGTGCTCAGACGACGGGTCATCCCCATCAGGCCGACAGCATATTGCGGCATGAAACATACATAGAAACCGATATTCCATAACCAGAATGCCCATTTGCCCAGTTTCTCTTCCAGTTTGAAACCGAACATTTTAGGCCACCAGTAATACAGACCAGCGAAATAACCAAAGGCAACACCGCCGATTAACACTTGGTGGAAGTGGGCAATCAGGAAGTAACTGTTGTGGAACTGAAAGTCAGCTGGTGCAACAGATAGCATAACCCCTGTCATACCCCCAACAATAAAGCACGGTATAAAGGCAATTGTCCACAACATCGGAGTTGCCATTGAAATCCTGCCTCGATACATCGTAAACAGCCAGTTAAAGATCTTAACCCCTGTCGGAATAGCAATCAACATCGTGGTTACGGCGAAGAATGCATTGACATCTGCTCCCGAACCCATCGTGAAGAAGTGATGCGCCCATGTAAAGAAGGAAAGGAAGCTAATGATCAGCATCGCAAATACCATTGATTTGTAACCAAACAATTTTTTCTTCGAGAATGTACTTACAATCTCGGAGAACACACCGAATGCCGGCAAGACAACGATATATACCTCAGGGTGACCCCACATCCAGATCAAGTTGATATACATCATCGGATTACCGCCCAGATCAAGTGTGAAGAAATGCGCCCCGGCAAACCTGTCGAGGAAGAGCAATGCAAGTGTCACTGTCAAGATTGGGAAAGCAAACAGAATGATAATACAAGTGGAGAATACCGACCATGTAAACATCGGCATTTTCATCCATTTCATGCCTGGCGCACGCATTTTAATGATGGTAACCAGGAAGTTGATACCGGTAGCCAGGGAACCGATACCCGAAATCTGAATACCCCATATATAGAAGTTTTGTCCTACCCCCGGGCTATGCGATAGCTCCGATAAAGGCGGATAACTGAGCCAGCCTGCGTCCGGTGAACCACCGATAACGAAGGACAGGTTGAACAGCATTGCTCCCAGGAAGAATAACCAGAAGCTTAGTGCATTAAGGAATGGGAACGCAACGTCCCTTGCCCCAATTTGAAGCGGTACAATAACATTAAATAAACCGAACATAAACGGCATCGCCATGAATAGGATCATGATCGTACCGTGCGTCGTGAAGACCTGATTATAATGCTCGGGATGTAAGAAATCCATGTTAGGCATAGCTAGCTGAAGACGCATCATCAGTGCATCCACACCACCACGGAAAAGCATGATAATGGAAGCAATAATATACATAATACCGATCTTTTTGTGATCGACGGTAGTTAACCAGTTACGCCAGAGCCAGCCCCATTTTTTGAAATAAGTCAGCACCGCTACGATGGTAATCATCGTAATTCCGATCGCCACATCCGCACCATAAATCAGCGGATCGCCGGTAACGAAAAACTCCGATGCAAACTCCTTAAGTCTCTCTAACATTGGGGGCCTCCTTTCGAATCTTTAGTTAGCACTCTTGTCCACGTCTTGTGTAGTAATCTCTTTGGTACCTGAAGCTTCACCGTGCTTGCTGTGAGCACTTTGACCGTCAACAACATACTTGGTCACAATGTCCTGGAACAGCCCTTCAGGGAAGGAAGAATAATAAGCTACATTGCTTGTTCCCGGTTCCGCCAGTGTTTTATACATTTCTTGCGTCAGCGGTTGGGATTGCTGCTTCACTTCATTTACCCATTTGTCGAAATCTTCTTCCGATGTAGCATTAACATCAAAACGCATTTGGGCAAAATGTTCCCCGGTAAAGTTGGCACCTGAACCCCAATATTGACCTTCATGATCAGCTTGCAAGTACAAGGTCATCGCCATACCCGACATTGTATAAATTTGTCCACCCAATTGCGGAATCCAGAATGAGTTCATCGGTGAATCCGCAGTGAGCTCAAATTTTACGGGCCGGTCTGCCGGGATATTCAACGTGTTGACCGTTGCAATACCTTGCTCCGGATACATAAACAACCATTTCCAGTCCAGTGAAGATACTTGAATGGTCACCGGTGCTTTCTCGGAAGCCATTGGTTTCGAAGGTTCCAGATCATAGGTGTAGCGGATCGTAACGATCGCCAGCAACCCAATAATAATAATTGGAATGGTCCACCAGATTGCCTCCGCTTTTGTGCTATGAGCCCAGTTAGGCTCATATGCAGATTTATTGTCCGGTTTGTCGCGGTAACGCCATACAATTACAGCAGACAAAATCAATACAGGCACAATAACGACTGCACACAGAATTGTCGAAATGACAATCAAATCTCTCTGCGAAGCGCCAATAGGCCCTTTCGGATCCAGAACAACGTACTGCCCGCCTGCCAGCATTGGCCAGACAATCAATGCAATTGTAACCAACGTCAGGACAACCGGAATGATTATCCGAATTAGCGACCTAGGTTTCTTGTTCATCTTGATCCCCTCTCCTTAAATTCGCTCATACTGAAAAAACAGTATACTACTCTCTTCCTTCTAAAGATATCAGAAATGAGCAACTTTTTTGTTCATGTTAACAAATTTGTCGATTTTGCACCTTAAATGTGTGAATTTTTTCTCACAAATCACTTGCATACTTGATATTTCCTCATTGTAATCTTTACACTTCAAGTCACAAAATAAAACCCTTTGCAGTCCCGTTGAACAGTATCAACGAATCCGCAAAGGGCTTTATTGACTGGGATTTCGAGTACTTATCCAGTCTTATTATGAACGAATAAACGGAAAAATATTTAATCGGCACCTTCGTCTTCCCGGCGTGTATGAACTAGTCCAATGGATTTGGCAATGACATAAATAAATACACTGCCAACCAGGAAACCGATTCCCACCATTAATCCGAGGTTACGATCATTAAAGTCATTCAGGTTAATCAGGCACATGACCACTCCCGTAATAAGGGCAATCCAAGCCAGAACTGTCATCGTTAGCACTGCACGCCGCATATTTTTATCTTTGCGCTCCAATTGGCTTACCATTGCTGTCTTCGATGCCATAGTAAACACTTCCTTTTCCCTTTTTGTAAGTGCTTTCCTTATACCAATATACCACATCAGTATGATTTTTAGTCAACAAATGTTCAAATTTATTTCGCAATTTGGACACTTTATTTGTGTTTTAACTGTTGACAAGAACCGGAACACTTCTTCTTACTTCTTATAACCCAAAAACGCTCTCCTCATAACATGAAATATCCGGACCTTATGAAGCCTTTATGAACTTGTGCACTCTTCGCTGAAATTAAATAACAAAAAAAGACGGGGCATCGGATTTTCGATGCCACCGTCTTTTTTCTGATTAAACACGTGTTTCCAACCAATTATTTTTGATCACATTTTGATACCAGTAAAAACTCTCTTTAGGTGTTCTGACCAGCGAACGGTAATCCACATGCACCAGACCAAAGCGCATACGGTATCCTTCCGCCCACTCAAAGTTATCCATCAGAGACCAAGCCATATAACCTTTCAGATTGATTCCGTCGTTAATAATCCGATGAATTTGGGCCAAATGCTGCTCATAGTATGCAATCCGGCGATCATCATTGATTTTGCCGTTTTCCAAGTCATCGTTGATGCAAGCACCATTTTCTGTGATGTAGACATCCACATTCCCGTATTTTTGCAAATAGTGCATGAACTCATACAATCCGCGTGATTCCACGGGCCAGCCAATGTCGGTCTTGGTAAGTCCCATATCAACCTCTTCGGATTGCAATGCACCCGCCTCTGGATTGAAACGATTGATCCCCATGGTGTAATAGTTAATTCCAAGAAGGTCGATGGGTTGCGAGATGATTTCCATATCACCTTCCTGAATCGGTACTGTGGCACCTGCTTTTTCAAACCAGTCAACCATAAATTGTGGATAAGAGCCTTTGTAGATCGGATCCAGGAACCAGTCCGTATTCAGAGCAATCGCCCGATCACATGCTGCCTGATCTTCCGGGGATTTGCTGTAAGGCTCGGCCCAGCATACATTGGGAGCAATACCAATCTGTCCTGTTGTACCCAAGCGACGGAACGATTGTACGGCTTTACCGTGAGCAACGAGTAGTCCGTGAGCAACATTAATGGATGTTTGCAGGTCCTTATTTCCTGGCGCATGAATACCAAGCAGGTTGGACAGAAACGCAATACACCATGGTTCATTGAACGTCAGCCAGAAATGGATTTTACCGGAAAACTCCTTGAAAATGACTTCGGCATATTTTACAAAGGCATCCACTGTTCTGCGATTCCCCCAGCCCCCAATGTCCTCAAGTGTCTGTGGCAGATCCCAGTGATACAATGTACAAAACGGTTCAATTCCCGCTTCGAGCAGCTTATCGACGAATCGGTGATAGAAGTCCAACCCTTCCCGATTGATCTCACCATCCCCATCCGGAATGATACGCGGCCAGGCGATGGAGAAACGGTAGGTGTTAATCCCAAGCTTTTTCATCAGCTCAATATCTTCTTCGTAACGGTGGTAGCTGTCACAGGCCACATCGCCATTGTCTCCATTAAATACTTTGCCGGGCGTACGGGCAAACGTATCCCAGATGGATACCCCGCGCCCGCCTTCTTGCGCTGCCCCTTCGATTTGATAAGAAGCTGTTGCTGTTCCCCAGCGGAAATCTTGTGGAAATTGAAAAATCGTCATCGTTTAGTCCTCCGTCTCATGATGACACGCGGGTCATTTGTCCTGCGGCCATGGTTAAAATAACTACATAATCTCCTTGAGGCGTGAGCTGCGCCTTAGCCTGCTCATTGCCTTCCACACGTAATGGATATGCACTACGTATGGTAACCGAACCCTCGTGATCGGCCTTAATCTCAGCGCCTGAGAGTCTGCCATCTGCCCACTCCATTGCCACTGTGTATGCACCACGTGCTCGAAGCCCTTTCACGCTGCCATTGGCCCAGTGATCAGACAGCGCTGGCAGCAAATGCAGTTCGCCCAAATGGCTTTGCAACAGCATCTCCGCAATACCAGCAGTGCCACCGAAGTTGCCATCGATCTGAAACGGCGGGTGATCATCAAACAGATTGGGATGGGTGGATCGAGCCAGCAGCGTACGAACAAACTGATGTGCCAGCTTGCTATCCAGCAGCCTCGCATACAGATTAATCAACCAGGCACAGCTCCAGCCTGTATGCCCGCCACCTTGGGAGATCCGACGTTCCAATGACACTTGTGCTGCTGCCACCAGTTCCGGCGTATCCAATCGGTTAATCTGTTCACCTGGATACAGACCATACAGATGAGAAACGTGACGATGGCCCGGTTCGGATTCGGCAAAATCCTTAAACCATTCCTGCAGCTGCCCCGCGCCTCCGATTCGGAATGGGTAGAGCTTGCTGCGTGCCTCACTCCACTCCTTCGCCAGCTCCTGGTCCACATCCAGCTGCTTCGTTGCTTCAATACATCGATCGAACAATTCACGGATCAATGTCATATCCATCGTCGAAGCCATGGAGATGCTGCGAGCTTCACCTTCCTGGGTGAGAAACTTGTTCTCTGGAGAGGTTGAGGGAGCCGTAACCAGATATCCATCTGGTCCCTCCACCAGCCAGTCGAGACAGAAGAGTGCCGCTTCCTTCATGATTGGATACGCACGTTCCGCAAGGAATTGCTGATCACGGGTAAACAAATAATGCTCCCACAGGTGTGAAGTCAGCCACACACCGCCCATCGGCCAGAACGCCCAACTAGCGTCTCCGCCTGTAGGCGTGGAAGTCCTCCAGATATCTACATTATGATGGGCTGTCCAGCCGCGCGCTCCGTACAGAATGCGCGCTGTTCTTCTCCCGGTATCGCTTAGATCCTCCAACAAGCCAAACAGCGGCTCATGGCATTCACTCAGGTTGCATACTTCTGCCGGCCAGTAATTCATCTCGGTATTGATATTAATTGTGTAATCACTGTGCCATGGCGGCTCCACCTGATGATTCCAGATTCCCTGCAGATTGGCTGGTTGACTTCCTTTGCGCGAACTACCCATTAACAGATATCTGCCATATTGAAAATAGAGTGCCTCCAAGCCGGGATCATTGGCTCCAGCCTGATAAGCTTGCAGCCGTTCATCTGTAGGCAATTCTTCATTGGCTGATGCGCCGAGATCAATAGATACTCTTGAAAATAAAGCCTCATGATCCAGCACATGTCGCTCCCGAAGTGCTTTCATGCCATGAGCCATCGCTTTGGTGATTACCTCCACGCACTCCTGCTCCAGAAGCACACCTTCTTTTACAGGCGCTACATCATAACCTTCAAAAGCAGTCGCCGCGGTCAGATAAAAAACAACCTGGTCGGCTCCCTGAACATGAAGTTTCCCGTCCCTAATCGCTATTTCGGCATTCTTTCCCGTCAGAGTTGTGGCCAATCGCACAGCATAAGCCGTCCCTCGATCTTCTTCGTAGATGACAGACTCTGGATGATCTCTGAAATAATTCGATTCAACATGACTCGGACATCTACTGAACAACGTAAGTGCATGGCCCGAAGCCTCAACGTGATATGGATGTGGACTATCCAAAGTAACACTGACGTTCACAGCTCCATCATGATCAGAAGTGATGGTACAAACCATGAGATCATCCGGTGCACTGGCATATACTTCACGTACATAACGTGTGCCTCCATATGAATATTTCGTCGTTGTAATCCCGTTGTGGAGATTAAGCTCCCGCTCAAATTCATCAAACGGGATTCCATCCAGATCCTCATGCTGCAACTTAAAGTGACCCATCGGCTGATAAGCTTCCACGTCACGTCCCAGCATTTCACGGTTCAGCAATTCTTCAGCTTCACCATATTGCCCGGACATAATCAGTTCACGGGTCTGCTTCAGGTACCGCTGACTGCTATACTGAATGGTGTCACGTGGGAATCCGGACCACAATGTATCTTCATTTAGCTGGATTTGTTCGTCCGCTGCTCCGCCGTATACCATACCGCCAAGGCGCCCATTTCCGATAGGCAGCGCCTCCTCCCAACGGGTAGCGGGCTGACGATACCACAGTCGGTTGTCTTTTGTTCTCTCATTAAATGGGGACATAGATAACTCCTGTTCATGAATCAACTATTTTTCAATCAATACAATTACTAAAACGTTTTCGGATAATTCAAATAAATATTAAACACTGATATTTCTTGCTCCAACCCCTGTTACTTATATGGATCTATCGGTTTTATCTGAAAGTGCTTTCAGTAAGAAAATTATATTGGATTTCGAATTTTGCGTCAATGTTAAACATCACATGCTCAGCAAAAAAAGACCCTTGCTAAGGGCCTTTTTTTGTATATTTACTATTTATCTAATCATTGTTATTTTACGTCTTTGCCTGTCCACAGAGATACACGGTCCTTAACCCAAACAGTGTACTGTTTCTCCATTTCGACTGCGCCGGCTTTATCCAACTCGGCAAGGAAATCATCATATACTTTATCAAAGTTCGCAGTTGTAGTCAGAACTGCTTCAGGGATACGCTTACGCACGATATCCTGTGTTTTCTGGAATGTTACGCTGTAATCAGTACCTGAAGGTACTGGCATGTTGTATGCTGCGCCCCAGTCTTTCAGCTTCAGATCATCCTCGGAAGGATAGAAGTCTTTCCATGTTGTAATGCCATATGCTTTCAACGTTTCTTTCTCTGCTGCAGTATACCCAGCCTGGATCTGCTCAGGGAAGTTCGTTGTGTAATAGTTATCTGTGGAATCTTTCACGCCATCACCGTATCTCGCACTAAATATGTTATACATTCCGATTCCTGTTTCTTTGGAGAAGTTAGAGTTGTCATTGGTTTTGCGATCCTGGATATCTTGAGGGATCACCCGTTGACCGTTTTCTACATTATAGTGCTCGCCTTCAATTCCCCAGTTTCTCAACACTTGACCTTCATCCGAAGCAAGCCAGTCCATAAATTTGATAATGCGAACCGGATCTTTGGCAGAAGTTGTGATTCCGATGCCGTATCCGTCAAATCCGGTTGGCTGGAACGTATGGTCTACAATGTCCTTGTTCAGGGATACAGAGAAGTGAGCATATGTGCTGTCATCTTTACCCGCAGATTTAAGAGCATTTTCCGCTTCCTGATAATTCCACTCTTGGTCAATCAGACCGAGTACACGACCACTTGCGATTTTGGATTTATATTGGTCATCCTTTTGCACAAATGTATCTTTGTCCAGTAGTCCTTCATTGTACATTTTGTTCAACCAGCGGAAGTATTCCTTCTCCTCTGGACGTTTGTAGTGCAGCATTGCTTCATACGTCTCAGGGTTGATATAGTATTCTCCATCATCCGGTGCGCCAGTTGCCTGGAAGGCCGGGTTTGTTACCGTAATCATAATTTTCCAGTCATCGGCATTCAGTGTCAACGGGATGGTTGGTTGGCCGTCAATCGTCGGGTGTTTTTTCACATACTCTTTCAATACATTCTCGTAATCCTCTAGTGTTTTCACTTCAGGGTATCCGAGCTCTTTCAATACCTTTTGCTGAATTTCGAATCCACCTGTTGCGTCAAACGCAACATTATCTACACCCATATTCGTTGGGATTGTATAAATGGCCTGATCCTCCGAACTGTATTTCAGCCGGTTCATCTGGTCCCCATAGATTTTTTTCAGGTTAGGAGCGTGTTCCTCAATCAGATCCGTCAGGTCCAGCATCGCGCCTGCATCGACAAGTTTAGACAAGTTACCTTTTGGAAAAATGATATCCGGGAAATCACCACTGGCAGCCATAAGCGCAATCTTCTGTTCGCCACCATTGTTCACATCATACTCAGCTTCGATCGTAACACCTGTTTGCTTGGTAATTTCTTTACCAACTGCATCCTGCATCTTGTTCCAGGTTGGACTTGCGTCTGCTCCAAAGAACGTGATGGTAACTGGTTCAGTTCCGCTTGACTCGGAGGTTTCCTTGCTTCCCGAATTTCCGCAGCCCGCTGTAACCAGCATTGCACTTGCGAGCATCAACATTGCAAACGTCTTGGGTGTATTGCCTTTCATTTTGCCTCTCATTGTCTAGTCCCCCTATTATTTATGAAGGTTTTATCTGTATAACAGGCTTTAAGCCTGAGGATACCACTGTAAGACACATTTCTGTATGCGCTTACCAAAAAAATAAATTTGTATTCTTTTTCTTAAAACTTAACTCATAGAAACTTTCCATCAAACTATATAAAACGTTTTCGAAAAATATTTTAAAACGCTTACTGAAAGTGCTTACAATAACGATTATATGCTATCCTCAACCTTACGTCAACAACAAAAAAGGCCCCTTTCAGGGAGCCTTTCTCGCAATGAAAATGATCTTATATTATGACTTATTTTCAGTATTATTTCACGTCTTTTCCTGTCCACAGCGATACACGTTCCTTGATCCAAACGGTGTATTGTTTCTCCATTTCTACCGCACCTGCTTTATCAAGCTCTGCCAGGAGATCATCATACACTTTGTCGAAATTCTCCGGTTTGGCAAGGATGGCTTCAGGAATACGTTTGCGGACAATATCCTGTGTTTTCTGGAATGCTACGTTATAATCCGTATCCGAAGGTACTGGCATGTTATATGCTGCGCCCCAATCTTTCAGCTTCAAATCATCTTCAGAAGGATAGAAATCTTTCCACGTTGTAATACCATAAGCTTTCAAAGTTTCCTTCTCTGCGGCAGTATAACCTGCTTGGATTTGCTCAGGGAAGTTCGTGGTGTAGTAGTTACCTGTGGAATCTTTGACACCATCGCCATATCTGGCGCTGAAGATGTTATACATTCCGATCCCTGTTTCTTTGGTGAAGGCAGAATTGTCATTAACTTTGCGATCCTGCACATCAGCAGGAATCACGCGTTGACCGTTTTCTACATTGTAGTGTTGGCCTTCAATCCCCCAGTTTCTAAGCACCTGACCTTCATCCGAAGCGAGCCAATCCATAAATTTGATAATGCGTACAGGGTCTTTCGCAGTTTTCGAAATCCCGATACCATATCCATCAAATCCGGTTGGTTGGAACGTATGATCCACAATATCCTTGTTGAGGGATACAGAGAAGTGAGCATACGTATTTTCACCATTGTTTTTTGATTTCAAAGCATTCTCAGCTTCACCATAGTTCCATTCCTGGTCAATCAGTCCCAGTACCCGACCGCTTGCGATTTTGGATTTGTATTGGTCATCCTTCTGTACAAATGTATCTTTGTCCAGAATGCCTTCATTGTACATTTTGTTCAGCCAGCGGAAGTATTCTTTCTCCTCTGGACGTTTATAGTGCAGCATTGCTTCATAGGTTTCAGGGTTAATATAATATTCACCGTCATCCGGTCCACCGGTTGCCTGGAAGGCTGGATTCGTTACCGTAATCATGATTTTCCAGTCATCTGCATTCAGCGTCAGCGGAATGGTCGGTTGTCCGTCAATGGTTGGATGTTTAGCATAATACTCTTTGAGAACTTTCTCATAATCTTCGAGTGTTTTTACTTCCGGGTAGCCAAGTTCTTTCAATACTTTCTGTTGAATCTCAAATCCGCCTGTAGCATCAAACGCAACATTATCTACACCCATGTTTGTTGGGATCGTGTAAATGGACTGATCTTCCAAACTGTATTTCAGACGGTTCATCTGGTCCCCGTAGATTTTCTTCAGATTTGGTGCGTATTTGTCAATCAGGTCTGTTAGATCAAGCATGGCGCCTGCATCCACAAGCTTAGACAAGTTACCTTTAGGATAGATAATATCAGGGTAATCACCGCTGGCAGCCATCAAAGGAATCTTCTGGTCGCCACCATTATTCACATCATACTCCGCTTCAATTGTAACACCTGTTTGTTTAGTAATTTCCTGGCCGACTGCGTCCTTCATGTTGTTCCAGTTTGGACTTGCGTCAGCACCAAAGAACGTAAAGGTAATTGGACTGGTCGTATCCCCTGTGTCCGTTGGTGTCTCTGAAGCCGTAGTTCCTCCTCCGCTGCCGCTGCATCCTGCTGTAATGGCAAGAGCGCTGGCTAACAGAAGCATTGCGAATGTTTTTGGTGTTTTGCCCTTCATGTGTAATCCCCCTTATGGATAAAATGAAGCTATCTATTGTAGAACAGGTTAACCTGCACATACCGTGATCGGGTGATTCTGATTGTAAAACGTTTGATTTACTAACATAAAAAGCGTTTTCTAAATGGAGTGAAAAGCACTTCATTTATTCAGTATTTCGAGGGAGCAATTCTTACTCTTGTTGATTAAGGTGTGCGTATATATGCCTTGGTAAATCAATAATGAAAGTGCTTTCATACTTGAATAATAATCCCTCTAAAACTCCTTGTCAATAGTGAAATTATAAAAAAGAAAACGTTTTTTGGAAAACGTTTTCGGCATAAAAAAGAACCCAGTTTTCTGGGTTCTTCGCTTCGAAAAATTTCACATACTAAAACGAATTACTTGCTCGCTTCCCCGTTCCACAATTGAACACGGTTTTGCACAAGTTCAGTGTATTGCTGTTCCATTTTCTCCGCTCCGGCTTTATTCAGCTCGGCAATCATTCCGTCATAGATGGCATCGAACTGATCAGGGGAACTGAGAATCGCTTCTGGAATGCGTTTACGGATAATATCCTGCGTTTTTTGGAAAATGACATTGTAGTCCGAATCACCAGGAGTCGGCAAATTATACGCTGCCCCCCATGCTTTAACCGGGAATTCATCTTCACTAGGGAACAGGTCCTTCCACGTTGTCGCTCCGTATGCTTTGAGTGTTTCTTTCTCCGCATCGGAATAAGCGGCTACAATCTGTTCAGGGAAATTCGTTGTGTAATAGTTATCTGTTGAATCTTTGACACCGTCACCGTAGTGGCCCGACAAATTGGTGTAGAGGCCAATCCCTGTTTCCTTCTGGAATACGGCAGCATTGTTTGTCTTTTGATCCAGCACATCGGCAGGAATGACACGTTTGCCATCCTTCACTTCGTACTGCTTGCCTTCAATACCCCAGTTCATCAGCACTTGTCCTTCTTCTGAAGCCAGGTAATCAAAGAATTTGATTGTACGAACCGGGTCGGGATTCGTGGTAGAAATACCTACACCCCATCCAGATACAAAACCAGGATCCTGGAAGGTTTGATCCTTGATATCTTTAGACAGAGTTACCGGGAAGTGAGAATAGGTCGCTTCATCTTTACCAGCAGATTTCAAAGCATTCTCTGCATCAGAGTATCCCCAATCCTGGTCAATGACACCCAGTACACGTCCGCTTGCAATTTTGGATTTGTATTGGTCTGTCTTCTGTACAAAGCTATCCTGATCAAGCAATCCCTCGCTGTACATATGGTTCAACCAGCGGAAGTACTCTTTTTCTTCTGGGCGTTTATAGTGCAGCATGGCTTCATACGTTTCTGGATTGATGTAGTATTCGCCGTCATCCGGAGCACCAGTTGCCTGGAAGGCCGGATTCGTTACGGTAATCATGATTCTCCAGTCATCTGCGTCGAGAGATAACGGAATCGTTGGTTGACCGTCAATCGTTGGATGTTTCTCCTTATATGCCTTCAACACATTTTCATAATCTTGGAGCGTACGCACTTCAGGGTATCCCAGTTCCTTCAATACACGATGCTGGATACCAAATCCGCCGCCTGCATCAAAGTACTTCTGATCTACCGCATAATACGTCGGCAGCACATAAATTGCCTGGTCCTCATTGCTGTACTTCAACCGGTCCATGTAATTACCATACAGCTTCTTCAGATTGGGAGCATATTGATCGATCAGATCTGTCAGATCCAACATGGCTCCGGCATCCACGAGCTTGCTTAGCTCTCCTTTGGGTGACACGATATCCGGATAATCTCCGCTCGCTGCCATTAAAGATATCTTATCTTGACCGCCGCTGACGGCAAATTCACCATTGAGGGTTACACCTGTTTTTTCCGTTAGAACCTGACCTACCTCATCTTTCATACCGTTCCAGTTCGGACTGGGATCCACGCTAAAAAAGCTGAATGTAATCGGAGATGTATCACCGCTTGTATCCTTAAACGACGTTTCGCCGCTGTTGCCTCCACCGCAACCTGCGAGCAAAGACATCGCAAGCACTGGAGCCAGTGCAATCTTCATTTTGAACCTTGCCATAATGGTAATCCTCCCGTTTCATATGTCTGTCTTAGCCGGGACTTTTTGTCCCTGTCTATAGCTTCATGAATGCCACTCCGCAGCCCTATACGGTGAAGCGCAGACCAAATGGCTGCGCTTCGGGCATCCTGATGCTTTTTTATTATACGGTCGCTCTATCTATGTGGCGACCTGCATAAACTTGCTTAAGCTTTTACTGCACCCAGTGTCATACCGCCTACAAAATACTTTTGCAGGAATGGATACACAATCAGGATTGGAACCGTAACAACGATCGTGATCGCCATTTTGATGGATTCCGGTGAAATCTGAGTCATCTGCTGTGCCATGTCATTTGCGTTACGTCCGGCACCCGAGCCTTGCTGTGTACTTTGCAATACTTTCATGAGCTCGTACTGGAGCGTAGTCAGATGCGCTTTTGAGCCGTTGTACAGGTACGTATCCAGCCATGCATTCCATTGGCCTACAGCCAGGAATAAAGCAATGGTTGCAAGTACAGGTTTACAGAGCGGCAAAATGATTTTGTAATAGATGGTAAAATCGTTGGCACCATCCAGCTTGGCAGATTCCTGCAATGCATATGGCAGGCCATCAATGAAGGAGCGGATGATGAACACGTTAAATGCACTGATCATACCCGGCAATACATATACCCAGAAGGTACCAATTAGGTGCAAGTCACGCATCAAGAGGTACACTGGAATCAATCCACCGGAGAAGTACATCGTGAGTGCTAGCGTCGTAGAAACGAACTTTCTCAACCCGAAGTCAGGTCTGCTCAGCGTAAAGGCGATCATGGAAGAACTGATCAATCCGAGCACAGTACCTACGATTGTACGCAAAATGGAAATTTGCAAACCTTGCAGCAATCCTTCGTATTGGAAAATCGTTTTGTAGTTTTGCAATGTGAATTCACGAGGCCACAAGTAAATTCCACCACGTACGGTATCCGTCGAGTTATTAAGCGAGATAGCTAGTACGTTAAGGAATGGATATAAAGTTACAATCAGCACCAGGGTCATCGCGAGGATATTGAATATATCGAACAGCTTATCGCCCCGAGTAGCATTGAATGCTTTGTTCGCCATAATGTCTCCCCCCTACATGATGCTTTCTTTGGTGATTTTTTTGAACAAGCCGTTAGCTGTAAACAGAAGGATGATACTGACAACGGAGTTGAATATGCCTATGGCGGTACCATATGAGAATCGTCCCATATTTAAACCATAATTGAGCGCATATAGATCAAGGACTTCAGCGTAGTCGGTGACCAGACTGTTACCCAGCAACAGCTGTTTCTCCATTCCGATACTCACCAGATGCCCGATGGACATGATTAACAATACGGAAATCGTAGTCCGAATTCCTGGCAATGTAATATGCCACATCTGTCTCCAGCGGTTGGCTCCGTCTACACGTGAAGCTTCATAAAGTTCCTGGTCAATACCGGTAATGGCTGCCAGATAGATAATCGCATTCCATCCGGTTTCCTTCCACACATCTGAAGCGGTTACAATGTACCAGAACAGGTTCCCCTTCGCCATAAATTGGATTGGTTGATCGATAATGTTTAGGTTTACCAAAATGTCATTGATAATCCCTCCATCGGTGGAGAGCATCTTGGTAATGATCCCTGCCACAACGACCCAGGATACAAAGTGAGGCAGATATGATACCGTTTGCACCGCACGTTTGAAAAACATGCCTCTCATCTCATTCAAGAGAATCGCAAAGAAAATCGGCACAACAAAACCGACAACCAGCCCCATCAAGCTCATTGCAAGCGTATTTCGAAGTACCAGGTAGAAGCGATCATCACTGAACAACTCTACAAAATGTTTAAAACCAACCCACTCTTGATCACCGAACGATCTGGCAGGTTTATAGTTTTGGAAAGCCATCGTCCATCCCCATAGTGGCAGATAGTTAAATACAAAAACCCAAACTACGAATGGCAATGACATGAGATAAAGATACTTTTGCTGTTTCATGCTCTCCCAAATTCTGTTCCGCCGATTTTGTGTTGGCGGATTGGGGTCACTGCTCTTTTTCTCGGAAGCGGATTTTTCTGTTAGCGTTTCCATCTCCGTTCCCCCTCCTCTGTTTTATAAAATAATCATACCTGATAGAGCGTTTTCAAAATACCATCTGGATTTTAGAGAAAATCATATAAAAATTAGATATGTCCTTATTTAATCCGACATTATATCTATAAAATTAGTGATAATGACGCCGCTTATTATTAATAAATGATATTTAAAGGCAATTCAATTTGAAAATGGTAATGATCGAAAACGTTTTATAGAAATCGTTTACTTTATGTAAAACAGAAATAAAAAAGGACCGCTAAGGTCCTTTCAATAAAATGAAACTCGAAAACGTTTTATGACAAATCAGGAGAAATGCATCGACAGAAGTAACCTTCTGAAAGCTAAAGCTTGGATTACTATCGTTCCGTTTCTCCTGAGGCATCCTTGGACTGTGATCTGGCAAGCTCTCTAGCATGTTTGTACGCGGAAGGTGATTCCCCTACATACTTTTTGAATTTACCGTGGAAATAATCGACGTTGGCATACCCTACTCTGGCAGCAACTTGATGCACTTTTAATCCTTCATCTAGCAGCTCCTTCGCCTTTTCCATTCGAACCTTATCGAGAAATGCATTGAAGTATTCCCCGGTATGATTTTTGAACAGTTTGCCGAGATAACTGCTATTGTAGTTAAATACCTCTGCAAGTACCTCCAGCTTGAGATTCTCACCCGGATTCCGGCGAATAAACTCAATCATCTGTTTCAGTACCGTATCCTTACTGCCTCCACCCATGCGCTGAATAAGCCGGTTCAGGTGTTCGGCGGCCATCCCTTTGAGATCCAGTAACGTTAATTGATGGTATACCTCCGTAATGAGAACGGAATGCTCCTGCATGATGGATTGCATCTGTTGATTGGTTGCCGCGAGTTTGTTGATAGCCAATGAAAATACTTGGGAGAATGCCGTCTTAATCGCCTGTTCTGACTGGTGATGCGAAATCAGGAGTTCTTCCATCTCAGTCAACACACGCATCACGGATTCACTGCTCCGAATGTCAAGCGCATAATACAGCTTGTCCGCCAGTTCTGCTTCATCCGGCTCACCACTTTCATCCCCAATCGAAACAACTGGTCCAGAAACAATTTCACCCTTCTTTTCATCCCATAGCATAACGCGTTGTTCAGCGAACAGGAACCGCCCACCTAATACACCGTTGGCCTGATGATAGGAATGTGCAATTTCTGCTGTGGAGCTCACAGGCTGACCTGCTGCTGCGTACATGTGAATATCCCATTCCCCCAGCAGCCCTTCCAACTCATCATATAAACTTTGGGCAGATTGTACATTCAAAATAGGCTCTTTGCATAACAGCCCCAGTCCGGAATGGAACGAAAATACAATCCCCCGATCTTTCTGGTCAAAAGCTTCCGCCAGTCTGCGTTTTACCATACTGCCACGCTGTAAATCAGGTTCGGCATGCAGCTCCAGCAGCACAATCTGATACTGCGTCCAATTCAATCCTAGAGCATTTGCTTCCATTGTTTCCGTACTTTCCAGACTATCGAAAAGCAATGCTTCAATCTGGTGCTCCCGGTAGGCTGTATCTTCACCAGCATGGCGGGCAAGCGTCTCGCGCTCCCGTGTCAGCACCATAGAGATCCTCTCCAGCTCACTGATCATCTCTTCTTCATCCACCGGTTTGAGCAGATACCCATCCACGCCGAAGCTTATGGCTTTTTTGGCATAATCAAAATCGGCGTACCCACTCAGAATTAGAAAATGTGATCCCGGATGATGCTGCCGCACTTCTTCAATGACATCCAGCCCGGTCATGCCAGGCATTCGAATATCAATGATCGTCAGGTCTGGTTCCAGTTCTTCGAAGCGGGTAATGGCCTCACGCCCGCTCGCAGCTGTACCAGTCACCTGAAAGCCGTACTTTTCCCAATCAATGATCGTGGTCAGTCCTTCACGTATGCTCGGTTCATCATCTACCAATAACACTTTATACATGCTGGTCTCCTCCTGCTGGCAAGGTGAAAGAAACCTCTGTTCCTTCCCCATACACACTCTTAATCTGCAATCCATATGGCTCACCGTAAGTCAAGGTTAAACGTTGATGTACGTTACGCATGCCAATCCGGCTCTTCTCCTGTTCTTCGGGTCCGCAGATGAACTGCACCACTTCAGCCAGACGCTCCGGCGTAATGCCTGCTCCATCGTCATTGACATGCACCTGGACAATATCCTCCACCAAACGAATATTTATACACACACGGACCGTGCCCTCTTTATTTTCCAAACCATGCACAATCGCATTCTCTACCAGAGGCTGAATGATCAAAGGAGGGATGTACATCTTCTCCACCTCCGGATCGATATGAATCTGGAAAGCAAGTCGGTCGCCGTAACGGAATTTCTGAATTTCCAGATAGGAACGTACCATCTCCAGTTCGGCTCTAAAAGTCGTTCTGCCGCTGCCAATCTCAAGACTCTTGCGCATCAACTTGCCCAGAAGCCTGACGATATTGGCAATCTCCGCCTCACCTTTGATATGGGCTTTCATACGAATCGACTCCAGAGCATTAAACAAAAAATGAGGATTGATCTGGCTGGCCATCATTTTCAGTTTAATCTCTTTCTGCGCAATTTCCAATTGATTGTTCTGTTCCGTTGCCTCCACCACCTGAGTCATCAGTTCATTAATGCTCTTCACCATATAATTGAACTGTCTCGACAGTTGTCCAATCTCATCATTCCCGTCAATGCGGGAAGTCACGTTCAGATCGCCCAGGGCGAGCTTGTTCAGATGTTTGCTCAGACGTAACAATCGGTTCGACGTGAGGAATGAAATGATGTATACAAGCAGCAATGCAATGACCAGCACAAGCGTAATAAAGAGCATACCGATCATACTAATCATATTGGCGTCTTTGACAATATTCTTGGTGGCAAAAACCGAAATGATCTTCAGGCTGTTCATGCTCGATCCAGGACGCAGCTCATCAATAACAATGTTGGACGGCTCTCCCTGAAAATCCGCTTCTATTGTGCCTTTGGCCTGATTTTGCAGATCTACGCCAAAATCAAGTTCATCCAGCGTCTTACCCACCAGATCGGTATTCTTGGCCGCAACCACATAACCCTGTTCATCCGTAATCAACGTCTCGAACGGTTCCTGACGTAATAATCCATTCAGCTCATCCTGATTGATTACAATCATCAGCACACCCTCGGTCCGATATTCGGCAAAAGGTACTTTGCGCACCAGACTGAGCTTGTGAACAGGGTTATCTCCCTTGTCAGGAATGTAGAACCAACCGATGCTCGTCGTTTTCAGCGCCTTCTGGTACCAGTAGCTCTCCTCGGTCTGCTTGTCCACCGGAATGAACTCCAGATTGTTGATCAGCGTCGGATTGGTGGAGTAAAAACGGATGCCCGCAACTTCACGGTAGAGACGCCTGTACTCCTGAAAATCTGTATATTCGAGGTATGCCGAGGTTAGCTCCACAACGCTCTTGTATTGTTTGTTCACAATTTCTTTCAAATCATTATTGAACATCAGAATGTTGGAAATATCCGTAGGCACACGCAGCAATGTGGTAGTCTGACTCTTGACCTTGTCCACGTTGTTAATCGTTTGTCCAATTGCGTTGTCCAGCGCCTGCTTGCGAAAATATCCGGTTACAGCAAGTCCTATTATCAGTACCGGAATCATAACGACAAGTACATAGGATATGAGCAATTTATGCTTCATTTTAAGATTGTTGGATGTTCGTATAAGCCTTCTAAACATATCTGCACCTTCCGTCGCTTATAAGCGCTTACATATACAGGTCAGGACATATTGCTCCTATCCTTCCAATTCATCATACCACATAACAGCAAAAGCCCTGCAAGAGGGCTCGGAAAAAAGGCTGTTTGATAAAAAAAAATATGAAGCTTGTATAGCTATTGCCAATATTAGAAAGGAAACAGTTTGCTTAGCTACTGCCGTGCTGAGCGGAATCCATGGGCTTTGGCGCGCAATGCAACAAACAAAGCAACAAGCGATAGAAGCAGGATGGCCCAGGTAAAGGACGAGGCCCCCCATTGATTCAGAAGGACGCCTCCCGCCAATCCGCCAATGGCAATGGCGAGATTCCACACGGTTGTATTGATCGGCATAACGATATCCACTCCCTGCTCTCCGGCAGCTTGGGCAAGTGAGGTCTGCAACAGTGTAGCCGCACCACCAAAGGTCAGCCCCCACAACGCAACAGAAGTAAAGATTACAGCAGCGTGCTCACTCCAAAGTCCCAAAACCAGAGAGAGCAGGGCAAAGCCCGCAAGACTGATGAGAACCAGCATACGTAACCACCGATCAATAAGAATACCTGTAATCCAGATGCCCACCAATGCCATCAGGCCAAACACAAGTAACATGAGTCCAACCTTTGATTCCAGACCGACATCGGCGAGGAAAGGGGCAATATAGGTGTACAAAATATTATGAGCCAGCATCCAGGCCAGAACGACAACCAGAATGGGAACTACACCAGGGGTCAGCAGCACTTTTATTGAAGAGATTCGTTGTTCAGCAGATTGTCCCGGATAATCAGGTACTTTCCAGAGTACCCAGAAAATCAGTACAAACGCCAGCAATGACATGAGCCAGAATACTGATCTCCAGCCCATAACTGAACCCAGCAGCGTACCTGCTGGAACACCGAATGATAAAGCAATCGGTGTTCCAATCATCGCGACAGCCATTCCCCTTCCTTTGAGATGATCTGGTACCATCCTTAGTGCATAACTGCCGATCAGTCCCCAGGAAACACCCGCTGCAACACCAGCAAAAAATCGTGCAGCAAGTGTCAGTACATAGTTTGACGAGAGGGCTGTAATGGTGTTAAAGACCAGAAAACCGATAATCGCTAGAAGTAAAAGCGGGCGGCGTCGCCAGCCCCTTGTCAGCACAGCCACAGGTATGGCGGCAATCAGTGATCCCACTGCATAAAATGTGACAAGCTGCCCTGCCCCTGCCTCAGACACCTGCAGCCCTTCCTTGATTTGCGGCAGCAAACCTGCTGGAAGAGTTTCAGTCATAATGGCTATAAAACCAGCCATAGCCAAGGCCAGCAGCCCCAACCATGGGAAACGGGGAGAAAATTTATCGGACATCTGTACTGCTCCTTTTTATATAATATAGGACATATCATCGAATTGTGGATCGATCATTCCTTATATTATCCACCCATTCCTGCCTTGTCAATGACTTTTGGATCGATTAGTATATAATTAAGAAAAACAAGGGGGAATCTCTTATGGCAAGAACCGGACGTCCTCGCATTTTCAATCGGGATGAAGCTCTTTTGCAGGCAATGATGCTCTTTTGGGAACAAGGTTTCGAGGCCACCTCTTTGCTTCAGCTTCGAGCGGCCATGGGGGATATTTCAGCAGCCAGCTTCTATGCAGCCTTTGAATCCAAAGAAGCTCTGTATAAAGAAGCGGTAGAACGATATATGGGTACGTTTGGACGCGTTACAGAAAGCTTCTCGGATATTACGCTGTCTCCAAGAGAAGCGATTGAAACAACTTTAAGAAGTACCGCCAAAATGCAAACAGACAACGCACATCCATCCGGCTGTTTAATTGTGCTGTCAGCCAGCACTTGCTCTTCCAAAAACAATCATATTCGTGACATTGCCGCCGAGAAAAGAAAGCTGACTCGCAGCCGTTTGCAGGCGTGCATCCAACGTGCTGTGGACATCGGCGAACTGCCTGCCTCCACTGATGTTTCGATGCTGACCACCGTTTTTGATACTTTTATGCAGGGTATTTCCACACAAGCCCGGGATGGCATTCCTTTTGCAATGCTTGATCAGGCCATCACCGAAATCATGGGCATCTGGGACCTTTCTCAACATCCGGCCTGACCTGTTACTAATTGTTTCTTACTGAACGTTGAAGTGTTAAAAAAGCCAAAAAAGGCACTCCCATGATTGGAAGTGCCTTTTCAGTATGAAAATTTACTCGCGTCCTTGTATGCTGTTATGGACGCGGAGTTTCTACCCCATTCAGAATCAGTTTGGGATGAATATCTGCGCTAAGTGAAGCAGAAACTGCACAATACTTCTCTTCAGCCATTTGGATCGCTTTCCAAATCCGGTAATCCGGGATATCGCCGTCCACCTTGAAGATCAGGTCAATAGCAGTAAAACCTTTCGGCATACCTTCACTGCGTGTACCTTGTGCTTCAATCTCAATGCCAGTAATTTTGTCCAGGAAAGCGTCCAGAATCATCGTGATATCGATCCCCATACAACCTCCGAGACCGGCCAGTAACAGCTCCATCGGGGTAGCACCTTTGCTGTCACCACCATAGGCAGCTGTGGCATCCATGCCGACCGCGTAGCCAGAGGGTCCTTCAGAAGTAAACGCGCGTTTGCCTTTCCATACCGTTGTTACATTCATGATGTTTATCCTTCTTTCTTAGAATTCAGTAATTTGCTGCAAAAATCTGCGTGTCCGCTCCTGGGTCGGGTGTTCAAAAAAGGCCTGTGGACTTGCTTCTTCCACAATGGATCCATCCGCCATAAAGACGATTTTGTTCGCCACATTCCGGGCAAACTTCAATTCATGCGTGACCACCAGCATCGTCATGCCTTCCTGAGCCAGCTCCTTCATAACGGAAAGCACTTCTCCCACCAATTCGGGATCAAGGGCTGAGGTAGGCTCGTCAAACAGCATCACTTCAGGCTCCATGGCAAGCGCGCGGGCGATCGCTACGCGCTGCTGCTGTCCACCAGACAAACGGGATGGATATGCATCCTGCTTGTCTGACAGACCGACCCGCTCCAGCAGAATCCGGCCGCGTTCGGCTGCTTCGTCCCGCTTGATTTTTTTCACTGTAATGAGACCTTCCATCACATTGCCCAATACCGTCTTGTGCGGATACAGATTAAACTGCTGGAATACCATTCCGGTCTGACGACGGATTTCTAACACCCGTGCCCGCTGGATTCGCTGCGAGTCGGCACTGTCCACTACAACTCCATTGACTTCAATCTTCCCGCCAGAGAGCTCTTCCAGACCGTTCAGACAGCGCAGCAAGGTACTTTTTCCTGAACCACTCGGTCCGAGCAATACAACAATATCTTTCGCATCAACATGCAAATCTATATTTGTGAGAACTTCATTTTTTCCAAAACGTTTGGTTAGTCCTGTTGTTGTAATCACCGGTTCTCCCCTCCTATCAGTAAGCCCGGGCCAGCCGGCGCTCCACTTGTTCCAGAATGGCTGAGAAGCCGATACTCATGATCCAGTAGATCACACCGATTGCCAGATAAAACGGCATATTCACGTAATATTGCGCGACCAGGAGCTGTGCCGAGCGAAGCAGCTCTGTAACCCCGAGAGCCGCCACAAGTGATGTTTCTTTCAGCATCCCAATAAACGTGTTCCCCATCGGCGGGATCGCAATACGCACCGCTTGAGGGAATATAATTCTTCTCATGGTCTGAGCCGGTGTCATACCTGTAGCATATGCCGCCTCTGTCTGCCCCTTCGGCACAGCCTGAATCGCTCCACGGAACGTCTCGGACAAAAATGCACCTGCATTGAGACTAAGCCCGAGACAGGCTGCCGTGAGCGAACCCAAAGTTACACCATAATCAACCAACCCATAATAAATAACAAATAATTGCACCAGCAGCGGGGTTCCCCGCATGATGGATACATAGAATCTGGCGATCAGCCTTAGCCACATCGGACCCTTCAGCCGTGCGATGGCGACGAGCACCCCGATGATAAAGGCAAAAAACATGGAGATCACCGTGACATACAGCGTATAATAGGCCCCCTTCAGAAAGAAGGGGATATTCTCAAATACCAGTTCCATGGATCATTTCTTCCCTTCGCCTTGCAAGTTCATTATTGCGCAGGCTCTTCACCAAACCATTTTTTGAAAATGGTATTGTACGTACCGTCATCCTTCATGCCTTTGAGGGCATCATTCAATGCGGCAACAAGTTCCGGATTGTCTTTGCGTACGGCAATACCTGCCTGGTCACTCTTAATTGGTTCTCCTACTGCTTTGATGTTGAAGCCATTAGCATCTACAATTGGTTTCAGCGCGTACATGTTGTTGATTGTGGCATCAATCCGCCCAGCATTCAGGTCTTTGAGTGAAGAGATGACATCGTCATACGTCTTAATGGTGAAGTCTCCTACTTTCGGCAGCACTTCATTACGCAGGTACGTCTCATCATTCGTTCCAAGACCTACACCAATCGTTTTTCCTTTGAAATCTTCGAGCTTGGTAATATCGTTATTATCACTTTTCACAATAATTTTGACTTGGTTTGTGATGTAGCCTTCACTAAAGTCAAGCGCCTGCTTCCGCTCATCGGTAATCGTCATCTGGCTGATCACGGCATCGATTTTCTTGGATTGCAGACTTGGAATCAGGCCGGAGAACTCCTGGGATACAAATTCAACCTTCACCCCAAGACGCTTAGCAACCTCACGAGCAATATCCGCATCAAAGCCATCCATTTCTTTCTTATCGTTCAGGAAGTTATATGGTGCGTATGTGCCCATCATGCCCACTTTGATGACGCCAGCAGACTTGATCTGCTCCAGTTCATTGTTCGCCTGAGCTCCATTGCTGCTTCCATTGTCCGTAGCTTTACTGCCACAAGCGCTGAGCACCAGCACGGTCATTAGCAGCAGGGCTGTTAAAGTCCAGCCTTTGCGGGATTTCATTCCATATGTTTTATTCATCTCATTAACTTCCTCTCATCCATGTAGTCATGTCTTGTTGAAACTCCTGTACTGCAGTTGTACCCATTATTCCCTGCTGCTGGCTTAATCATGTGAATAATTAATCCAGTTGTTGAAAATAAAGCTCCAGGGCCAGCACACCTTTATGTGCCTAGCAGTCCGTAAAACTCAAAGCTTGCCGCCTCCGCTGCGAGCGTTGTTGCGGTCATCGATGAGAACTCGCTGTGCAATTTCTCCGAACCAAACAACCAGCGCGTAATCATGCCTTCAATCATGCTAACCAGCAGCGCAGCGCGGAGCGGCACATCCATTGACTTTGGCAGCATGCCCAGTTCAATGGCCCGCTCCATGTTGTGGCGAAATGCTTGTTCTACCGCCCCCCGTGTCTCTTCGACCAGATGGCGTACCGAATCCTCCGACACGATGCCTTTAAGCAACAACTCCATAAAATAGCGATTGTCAGCTGCAAAGGTGAACAAGTCGGTAAACAATCGTTCCGAAGCTCTTACCATATCTTCAACCGACCCGGCATCCTTGCGGTAGCCTTGCCCGATCGCTTCAAGCAGCTTCTCTCTGCCGGTTAACACCATCTCCGAGGCAATGGCTTCCTTACTTTTGAAGTGCCAGTAAAAAGTGCCTTGCGCGACTCCAGCTTCCCGGACGATATCGGAAATTTTTGTCTGATGGTAGCCTTGAGTCGCAAAACGCTCCATTGCTATGCGTATAATTTGGTCCCTTCGTTCTTCTCCGGGTTCCAAATGATTGTTTTTAGACATCCTTCTACCCTCCCGATTGATCAGTCAGTCAGTTAATGTATATCCTATTGGATAACTAGGTTTTTGTCAATATGGTTTTAAACAATTCATTACAAGCATAAGTTGAAGTTGGGCGCATTTGTGATCATAATAGAGGATAGCCTTGTTCCAATGAGCAAGGCATTGTCACGCAGGACAGCCTGTATGCTGTCATCTGCATTTCAAGGAGGAAGAGAATTGGACTTTATATCATCGATTATTATGGGCATCATCGAAGGTTTGACTGAGTTTTTGCCCGTGTCCTCGACAGGACACATGATTCTGACCGCCCACTTGCTGGGATTATCGGAGGACAACGAGTCAGTCAAAACGTTTGAGGTGGTTGTGCAGCTCGGAGCAGTACTTGCTGTGGTTGTGCTGTACTGGAACAAATTCATTGACATGTTCCGTTTCACTGGTGGCAAAAGGAGCTACACCTCCCGTCTGAACCTCATGCATATCTTTTTGGCGATGGTTCCAGCCGTTGTCATTGGACTTGTATTCCGGGACTGGATTAAGGAACATCTATTTGGAGCACAAACGGTGCTGTACAGTCTTGTTATTGGTGGTATTCTGATGATTGTCGCTGAACGATGGAGCCACCGCAGCGAGCGCATTACAACCCATGATGTAGACGATATTACGTATAAACAGGCATTTGTAGTGGGGCTTTTTCAGATTTTCGCATTGTGGCCAGGCTTCTCCCGTTCCGGTTCAACGATCTCGGGTGGATTGTTCGCAGGGGTAAGCCGAGTTGCTGCAGCTGAATTTACGTTTCTTGTATCCGTGCCGATTATGATTGGAGCCACAGGGTATGATCTATACAAAAGCATTGATCACCTGAATACGAGCGATTTTCCGATCTTTGCAATTGGTTTCATTGCCGCATTTATTGTAGCTATGCTTGCCATTAAGACGTTCCTGTCCATTTTGAAAAAACTGAGTCTGACCGTCTTTGCAGTGTATCGCTTTGTGCTGGCAGCTGTATTCTTTATCATTTTAATGATGTAACCACATCTTTAAGACATGTAAACCAAAGCCAATAGTAATCTCAAGTTCCTTTTGGAACTGGATTGCCATCGGCTTTGTTTTTTTCTTGTGCCTTGGAATAAGCAATACGAATTATGTACGAAAGACTTGGATTTTTCACTCTATAAAAGTAAACCTAACTCAGAACCACTCTTTAACTTGAATGTTTTTATACTGATTTCTATAACTCTGGTGATATTTTATCTTTTCGATCAGATTGCATCTTCTCTGTTTTTGCTCCTCCAGCCGTTTTTTCACTCCTCTCATTAACAATCGGTATCTTTGGTCATCATTGTGGCTGAGTTGATGCATTTCTTCAAAAATCGCTTTACTCATAATGTTCTCTTCACTCCAATATTCAGTTTCTATTGCTCATTATACTGAGATGGACTGAACAAATTCTAAACAAGCTCTCTATGAGTTTTTTTTCGAATTAACAGCAAAAGAACACCTTCACATCTATGTGATAGAAGGTGTTCAGATAGATCAAGCCTATGGAAATAACAAAGTTTATACTTTGGACTCCAAAGTCTGCAGGTACTCCGAGATTTGAGCAGGCGTTTTAGCCCATTTGCTGTGCAGATGTGCAATTTTCTTGCCGTTCTGGAATACGAGCAGGCTTGGAATACCGCGTACACCGTTCTCTTCTGCAAACGGCAGGAACTCCTCTGCATCCAGGGCATAGAAGGTTTTATCCGCATGCTGGTCGATAACATCCCCGATAAAGCGATCCAGGTTTTTGCAATCCGGACACCAGGTTGTATCAAATTTAATGACGGTCAGTCCGTCAGAATTGATTGTATCGCGATATTGTTGTTCACTTTGAATTCTTTCCATATGTCTTCTCTCCCTTATTTGATTCTTTATGGTTGACCTTCATTGTACCTCTTATAGTTACAATTGAAAATAGGCTGCCATTGTTTAACGGTGCTGCTTGTACAGATTGGCGGGGCTAAGCTCCCGTATTACGTTAATCTCCGCAGCCGTAAGTGGTACGGATTCCGAAGCTGCGATATTATGCAACAACTGCTCTCTCGAACTGGCGCCTGGCACGACTGCGGCAACAGCTGGATGCGCCAGCGCATAACGAATGGCCGTTTGAGCCATGCTGCGATTTTCTGTAATGAAACGGCTCAGTCCATCACGTATGATGTGCAACTCCTCAGATGTATAATCCAGATACCCCTTATCTGCCTTGGCAGTACCAGAATCGGCGAGAACCCCGCTTGCCACAGGTCCACGAGCGATCACACTAATCCCTTTTTGCTCCAATAAAGGCAGCACTTCTTCTTCGGCCCGACGATCTGCAACGCTGTATTGATTCATCACGCTGACAATGGAAGCCCTTTGCACATATTCACGAATCACGTTAGGCCGGATGGAGGATATGCCGTAATATCGGATAAGACCTTCCTGCTTCAATTCCTCAAAAGCTTCGATCGTCTCTTCGATTGGATCGTCCATTGTGCCGCCATGCAGCTGATACAGATCAATATAATCCGTCTGCAGCCGTTTCAGGCTGTCTCGCACAGCCTGTTTGATATAGGCTTTGGACGGGTCCCATGACCAGCCTTCTTTTCCCGGTATACGACGATTGCCAACCTTTGTTGCCACAATGACCTGATCCCGGCGTCCCTGGATGGCCTGGCCGACGATTTCCTCGTTTAATCCTGCATCGTACAGGTCAGCGGTATCCAGAAGGTTAACACCATGATCCAATGCTTCATGGATCAGGGCTACGGCTGGTTTCACTTCGGTTCCAAGTGACATACAGCCTAGTCCAATTTCACCAACCATGAGTTCGGATGAACCCAGACGATTTTTCTTCATATGATGCACATCCCCTTTCATACGTTCTGCAAGTTTCCATTGTATCATTCTTGCTGGCAAAAATCGCATCTGACCCATGGCCGCACACAAAAACCCGGAACCATACCAGCTCCGGGGCTCATGCTAATTGACTCTCGTATAACAAGATTTATTTTAAATCACACGTGAACCTTTTTTGCTTCCATAAGACGGTTTTGAAGATGAACTTGTATTTTTCATCAGTCCTGACACCGTGCTGAACAGTTTATCCCTTGCTTGTTTGTTTCTCATCAAATAAGTCACACCTGCTCCAATGGCTGTTACGATAATTCCACTTTTTTTAGACATGTGTCGTTCCTCCTTCAGGATTAATCTACATCGTGTCTTGCTTGAGATTACCCCGTAGGAGAAAAACGAAACGTCATAATCGTTAGCTTCCGATCAATCGGATGGTGGTGCGACATGAGTCATTTCTTCATGTTTGTATGTCGAGCCATCCGCTGTCAGGTAAAAATGACCGATCGGATGCAGATCTTCGTCCAATTCATAGACGAGCGGAATGCCTGTCGGGATATTAAGCGCCATTACGTCTGCTTCGGACATTTGGTCCAGATGCATGACAAGTGAACGGAGCGTATTGCCGTGCGCGGAGATCAGTACCCTTTTGCCCGCTGACACAACCGGTTTGATCTCTGCATTCCAATACTCCAGCACCCGCTTCGATGTATCCATCAAATTCTCGGTACGCGGGATGGTGCAGCCCAGCCGCTCATACTTGTCCTGATCCTGAACATAACGCTCATCTGTTTCGTCCAGGGCCGGGGGAGATACGCTAACGGAGCGCCTCCACTCCTTCACCTGCTCCTCACCGTACTTCAACGCAGTCTGCTGTTTGTTCAGTCCTTGCAATGCACCATAATGACGTTCGTTCAGCTTCCACGTCTTCGTGATCGGAATCCACATCCGGTCCATCTCATCAAGTGCAATATCCAGTGTTCGAATGGAGCGTTTGAGCACCGAAGCATAAGCGTAGTCAAAATCAAAACCCTGTTCCTTCAGAATCTTTCCCGCTTTACGCGCTTCTCCGTATCCATCGGTCGTCAGATCCACATCCGTCCAACCGGTAAAACGGTTCTCCACATTCCACATACTCTGTCCATGGCGAATTAATACGACTCTGTACATACGCGTGAATCCTCCTTCCATGAAACCATTACCCGCAAGCCGAGCCGGATATGCTCATGATATATGAATTTATTAATAATAAGGCGCCATCATCAGGTATACAACTACACCCGTTGAACTCACATAGAGCCAGATCGGCATCGTCCAGCGAGCAATTTTACGGTGTTTCTTCAATTGATTCGTCCAGCCCCATACCAGAGTGAACAGAGCAAGCGGCACAATAATGGCTGCCAGTATGCTGTGGGAGATCAGAATAAAGAAGTAAATGGAACGAATGATGCCTTCTCCGCCGTATTTCGACGTTTCCGGAGACAGATAGTGGAACGAAAGATACGTAACAAGAAATAAAAGGGTCGTTGAGAAAGCAGCAAGGATAAACCGTTTATGCAATTTCACATTCCGCTTGATAATGGCAATCAAGGCTGCCAGCAGAAAGATAAAGGTGAAGCTGTTGAAAACGGCGTTAAATCGCGGCAAGATTGTAATGTCAAAGTCCACATCGCCTTTGTATCCGATCGACGGTGCAAAGAACAACAATAAAATAATGACGTTGGCGAGAATGGAAATGGTAATAATGAGACCTGCGAAATTTTTATTACTGGTCGGGGCAATCTGATTGGATTGAATGTTCGGGTCCCCTTTGTCTTGTTTGCCCAATGAAAAATCCTCCTCATATCCTAACTTCTATGTTCTATCTCATTATATCTTGCCATTTCTCGACTGTTAAGTGACAACACTCTGAACAAAAAGCCTCGTCAGGTACCCTTAAAATGCCCACATAAGGCCATTCTCATTAAAAGCACACCTTCACTGGTTTACCCCATCCTGTATTTGTGGTATAATTAATGCAATTAATCAAATACGCGTTGAACTGGAGGAGCCTGTCACCAAGGGCCCTCCTTGTCTTTTTTCAAGGCATAAAGCGGCACTATTACAAGCGCCGTTTTATGCCTTTTTCTGTTCCTGAGGCCTGGAATGATTCCCCCTTGGACTGGTAATCCTATAAACGCTACTGCTGGAGAGGAGTACACCTATGGAATTTATTTTGGTTCTTGCACTTATTTTGATTTTCACCAAGTTGGCTGGGGATTTGTCCGTAAGACTCGGCCAGCCTTCGGTTCTGGGCAAATTGATTGTTGGTGTTATTCTCGGCCCCGCTCTGCTTGGTTGGGTACAACAAAGTGATTTCATCCATTACATGGCTGAAATCGGGGTATTACTGCTTATGTTCATTGCCGGACTCGAAACGGATCTGGAGCAATTGAAGAAAAATTGGAAAGCAGCCTTTGCGGTTGCCGTGGGTGGTATCATTTTACCATTCATCGGAGGATATGGAGCTGCCGCTGCTTTCGGCATGTCGCAGACACATGCTTTGTTCTTTGGACTATTGTTCTGTGCCACTTCGGTCAGCATCTCGGTCCAAACGCTCAAAGACATGAATCAACTCAGCTCTCGTGAGGGTACAACAATTCTTGGAGCAGCTGTCGTCGATGATGTACTCGTTGTTGTCATCCTCGCTGTCATGATGAGTTTGCTCGGAACAGGCGCAACGGACACTTCAATCTCGCTGCTTATTGGCAAGAAGCTGCTATTCTTTGTAGTTATTATCGCTGCCAGCTGGTTCCTTGTTCCACGCATCATGAAGTGGATGGCGCCGCTGAAGGTCACGGAAACCGTGATTACAGCCGGATTAATCATCTGTTTTGGCTTTTCGTACTTTGCGGAATGGATGGGTGTTGCAGGCATTATCGGGGCCTTTGCAGCGGGTATCGCCATCTCTCAAACGAACTTCAAACATGAGGTCGAAACCAAACTTGAGCCGATCGCCTACAGCATTTTTGTCCCTGTATTCTTTGTAAGCATCGGTTTGAATGTGACTTTTGACGGGGTGGGTTCACAGATCTGGTTCATTATCGTCATCAGTCTCATTGCCATTGTAACCAAGCTTCTGGGTGGCGGAGCAGGTGCTCGACTGACTGGATTTGATCGGGCATCCTCTCTGGCTATTGGTTCGGGGATGATCTCCCGAGGGGAGGTTGCTCTTATTATCGCTTCAACCGGACTTGCTTCCGGCTTGCTCGATGCTGAGTATTTCACCAGTGTGGTCATCATGGTTATCGTTACAACGCTGGTTACTCCACCTCTGCTCAAAATCACCTTTGCACGCAAAAAAGGGGAGACCCGTGTTGAAAAAGGGATTGAGGAATCACATTTAAGCGGGTAATGACATTAGATAAAATATCAACAGATAAGCGAAAAGTCAGGTTCTCTTGGAATTCTTTAAAGTATTGAAATGACCCTGCTTCTAACGTTATACTTGTCCTTATAAAGAACTCAGGTTGTGAAGCACACGCCGCTTTGATACATTCCCACCCTCTAATTCCAGAAGGTCGGAAATGTTCAAAGCGGCTTTTTGCTTTATCTAATATTTGTTTCGACCTGCATTAGGGGAAATGATTACGATGAACATTGAATTTGAAAAGGCTTATGAGGCGTGGCTGGGGCTACTTCTGGAGAAGGAAACTAACTTAAGAGTGCGTTCAAGAATAGAAAATGGACTCGAACATGCTACTTTGGAATTTCTACGTTCGGTTTGGTTCCCTGTAATCAGGAACTTCAACCATTTGCATCCAGAATGGGAAGTCCAAGACTTCCATAACGGCTATCGGTATCTTGATCTGGCTTTTCTGCCGGGTAACGGTGTAAAGGGAGGTATTGAGATACAAGGATATGGGCCCCACGCTCGTGATCTTGATGTGCGGCGCTTTAAGGATCTCTGTTGGCGGCATTGTTTGCTGACACTTGATGATTGGACATTTTTGCCGATAGCTTATCTTTCCATCAAGGAAGAACCTAAACGTTGCCAACAGCTTGTGCTTTCTTTTATGGGGAAATTCGTTGCCACGGATACACCGTCATCCTTTAATTGGCTCGAAGCGGAGTGCATACGTTATGCCAGACGCCTCTTGCGTCCTTTTACTCCGTCGGAACTAGCAACCCACCTGGGAATAACAGATCATCATGCTCGAAGAATTCTGCACAACTTGGTCATTCAACAGGTACTACACGTCGCAAGTGGCAAACAAAGATATCGAACATATGCGTTACGAACCTGAGACACTCTATTTCAGCAAAATTCATCTGATCCGTCATCTAACGAATCCAAGCCACCTTATTTATGCAAAATTGATTCAATTACGGCTATAAATCAAACTTTTCATGAAATAAGGATGATGGGATTCGTTAGATTTTAAACATTACCCGTATTTCCTAAATAAGCACATTCCAGTTCGTTAAAATTCTTTCAGATCGTTTGATTGTTCGTTGATGTTTAAGTCGATATTCTTTAAGGACCTGCACAAACACACAAACAAAAAAAAGACCACTCCATTAACAAGAGGTCTTTATCCTAGCCTGTTGTAACAGGCTGTCCCATTTTAAGTTAACACACCAACGTAAAAACCGATCGATATAAAGACAACACACCATATAAACGCCCCAATGCTGGAGACAATTACGTATCGCCCAATAGCCATGCGGCTGATTCCGGAGAAGCAACACATCAAATGACGAATGCCTGGAATGAAGTAGCCCAGTATGATAGACCAGTATCCATATTTCAAAAACCAGGACTCCACTCTGCCCAAGCGTTTGGCGTTGACCCCAACCCATTTACCATACTTCTCAACCAGTGGCCGACCAGCCTTCTTGCCAATCGTGTAACTCAGAAGTCCTCCGGTAAACGCTCCGCCAAAACTGACAAGGATGGATACCGAATAATTCAGCACCGAGATGGAGGCGAGATAACCGACAAAGGTCATCATCACCTCATCTGGTATTGGCATGCCAATCACGCCAAGAGCCAGTAGACCGTAAATTGCGAAATAACCATATTGACCAATAAATTCTCTTGCAAACTCCATACTGACTCGCTCCTTATTTCGGTTCCACAATATCCTTCTCATGGGGGGCTAGCACCTGTTTTAGAGACGGGAATCGGATTTGGCTAACCATTAGACCAGATAATACGATAATGACAAGATAGGCTACACCATGAGTGAAATAAGGACTCCAAAGTGCAAAAAAGGACATCAGACCACCTGCAAACGTAATCGGCATACCAACAAAACCATGGCTTGTCGTCTTCTGACAATTGTAACGGGCGAGACGTAATGCACCACAGACAGGGAACAATGCCGTCAGTGCCATACCCAGTACATTTACCTCATTCATGGAGTTCAAATAAAGGATTAGCACAGGTGCGGTCCCAAACGAAACAACATCAGCCAGTGAATCCAGCGCTTTGCCGAATTCCCCCTCACAATGCAGCTTGCGTGCTGCAAATCCGTCAAACAAATCAAAGAACATGGCTACCCAGATCATTGTCACAGCGAGCGCAAACTCGCCATGAATTGCCATAATGACGGCCAGCATGCCTGAAGTTAAGTTGCCCAACGTTAGAATGGACGGTAAAGATTTCATAGACTTGACTCCCTTTCGTACTAAGCATTAGGAAAAATAATATAAAAACGAACTCCATCCGGTGTGTTCTCCACGCCATAACTACATCCATGCAAATCGAGAATCTGCTTCGCGATGGCCAGGCCGAGGCCGGTTCCCCCCATTTTGCGATTACGCGAGCGTTCCACCCGATAGAATCTTTCCCAGATGTACTGGCGCTCTGCTTCCGAAATATGCTCACCCTGATTCTGAATGGAGATTCGAACCTGACCTTCCTGCCTGCTAATCTCAATCATAATATCGGTCTTAGGAACGGCATGACGTATTGCATTCATCATGATATTATAGATGACTTGCTCCAACTTGCTGCGGTCTCCTTCAACAGTCTGCTCTGTGGTAGAGACCAATACGACTTCCAGTTCCTTTTCCTTCAATTGCGGACCAAGACGTCCGGCAATGTCTTCAATCATATCTCCAAGAGCCACCGCATCAGTGTTCAGCTTAATCGCTTGGGATTCCAGCCGTACCAGATCCAGCATCTCTTCGACCATCGTTTCCATTTTGACCGCTTCATCGGCAATGATCTCGATGTAACGCTCACGTTTCCCCTCACTGACCCCGTCTTTCAACCCTTCGGAGTACCCTTTAATGATGCTGATTGGCGTTTTGAGCTCATGAGATGCATCGGCAAAAAACTCCCGCTGACGCTGCTCAATCCGTTGCTTCATTTCCATGTCGGTACGCATCTGACTGTTCGCCTGCCTTAATTCTTCCAGAGTCTGACCCAATGTCGTTGACAGCGCATTGAGACTATTGGACAGACTGCCAATCTCGTCATTGCGGCGGATGGGCGATTTCACTGTGAAATCAAGGGTGGACATCTTTTTGGCAACATGATTCAGAGCAAGCAACGGTTTGGTGACAATTCGGGACAGAAGCAGTGAAAGGAACACGATCAGCACAAATGCAGCAATACCGAAATACGCATAAAATAGTTGTGTAGCTTCACTCGCCTCCCTCATCTCCTGCAGGGACGTCAGCGAAAAAATAAGCTGCTGCTGGGGTCCGGGGCTGTGCACCGGGGCAATGGTAAGCACATTTCGTACTCCACTCCAGTTATCGGTCCATTCCTCATTAATCATTTTTCCATTGGCAAGTCTGAGCTGGTCTTCCGTAGAAAGCGGGAAACGGCTATCCAGCGCCTGCACGAGCAGACCCTGTCTCTGGCTCCAGGTTCCCAGGTTTGGAAGAACAACTTCCTTCAAGGTTCCTGACCATTCTTCTACCGGCTCTGTTAACTCCTGAAAATCTTCCGTTCCGCTGACCACAGAGCTTTGATCCTTTATCCTGAGCGGATAAACCATAGGATCATTCATGCCACTTGCCGAGCCTGTAACGGTCAATTGCTGACCATGTTTCAAGTGTGAAGCAAGCCATCCTGCATTCTCGCTGTTGATAAACAACGACAGAGATATATTCACCTGCTTGCCATCCTCTTGCAGAAGAACAATGTGGAATGGGTCATTGACCAGCTTGCCTGTATTCGTCAGGATGACCAGATGCGATTGATTCTGCCGCATGAACTTCCCGGTTTCCTTGGCCAGCTGCACATCGTTCCAATGTCCAGCGGAATATTGTTGTTCGAACTTCGTCAATTTCTTCTTAATGCTGCTGATTTTCTGATGTTGATAAAAGTCCGGGAACCAGATTAATTGGGCAATCACTGTTGTTCCATATAGAAGAAGCAGAAATCCGGCCATGACCAAAAACAGTTTCATCGTTACACCGTTACGTCTCATGCCTCGGCCTCAAATCGATAACCGGTACCGATAACGGTCCGGATGCATTTGGCTTCATCCCCAAGCTTGCTGCGAAGCTTTTTGATATGGGTATCCACCACACGCGAATCTCCCTCAAAATCATATCCCCATACCCGATTCAGAATCGCATCGCGGGACAGTACAATTCCCTGATTGCGAGTTAGATACAGCAGCAGATCATATTCTTTGGGAGCAAGCTCCACTTCGACTCCATCCTTCTCAAGCCGTCGCGCCCAGGGATCAAGTGCTGCTCCTCCAAATCGAATCACGGTC
Source organism: Paenibacillus sp. FSL K6-0108 (assembly GCF_045040695.1). NCBI lineage: Bacteria > Bacillati > Bacillota > Bacilli > Caryophanales > Paenibacillaceae > Paenibacillus > Paenibacillus sp. FSL K6-0108. The sequence goes on from NZ_CP150288.1 coordinate 6,531,787, forward strand.
TGATCCTTGCTAACAGCACCCTCTACCCGCTTCATTAATGTTTCTGCTCGTGCCACCAGTACACGAGGACTGAATGGCTTCGTCACATAATCATCCACGCCGAGCTGGAAACCATGAATCTTGTCATCATCTTCGGATCGGGCAGTCAGCATTATAATAGGTACGGTCGATTGGGAACGAATATGCCCACATAGCGTCCATCCATCCATTTCCGGCATCAACACATCCAAAATGACCAGATCCACTTCATGCAGAGCCAATAGTTCCAGCGCCTCTACACCATGTTCTGCTTCTATGACATTCCATTGTTCTTTTATGAAATAATCGGCCACAATCTCACGAATGCGACTTTCGTCTTCAACCAAAAGCACTGTTCTGACCATGGCCGACTCTCCTTTTAGCATTCTGTTGTTAACATAACGATTCCATGTGTCGTCTGTGTGTCCATCCATGTTCTGGAATGAACTCCATCTTATATACGATTAATATATACCAAAAGTTACTAAATTCCATACGTTTTCGCACAAAAAAGAAGCCGTCCACGAGCAATCAGCTGCTCATTGACGGCTACTTCCGGTTAAAACCATGTTTTTCTCCGCAATTACACACTGCAATTATGCACCGCTTAGCGTTGATTCTCCAAACGGTGTGCCATATGCAACGTTGGGCCAACAAAGCGGTTCAGCGGGAATCCACCAGCAATCGCTTTGGTCACGAAGGCTTTACCTTCACGAACAGCCTCTTTCACGGTAAGACCGCGCGCCAAACCTGCGGTAATTGCCGCAGATGTAGTGCAGCCTGCACCGTGTGTATATCCGGAGCCAACAACATCAGCTTCAAACCATTCGTAGTTCGTTCCGTCATAGAGAAGATCCATTGCTTTGCCCGGGTTAATAACGCCTCTGTCCTTGATCAGGACATGCTTCGCCCCATGATCATGAATGACAGCTGCTGCAGCCTCCATCTGCTCCTTGGAGCGGATCAGTCCGCTTTTCGCGAGCTGCGATGCTTCAAACAGATTTGGGGTAACCAGATCAGCACCCGGCAACAGGAATTCAATCATTGCTTCTGTATTTTCAGGCTGCAGTACTTCGTCCGTACCTTTGCAGACCATGACCGGATCAATAACGATCTGTGGCAATCCACTGCGACGGATGTGCTTCGCAACCAATTCAATGATGTCTACAGAACCCAGCATGCCCGTCTTCATTGCATCAAAACCGATACCATCGAGTACGGTGCGCAGCTGAGCCTCTACAACATTTAATTCTACAGGAAAGACCTGGTGATCCCACGTGTCAGGCTCCATCGCCACAACGGTAGTCAGCACAGTCATGCCATACACACCAAGCTCCTGAAAAGTTTTCAAATCTGCTTGAATCCCAGCACCGCCACTCGTATCTGAACCTGCGATTGTTAATGTTTTTGGAATCGTCATGGTAGTTGCATTCTCCTTCATCCTTCAGTTGACATTATCCTATCCCTTGTACGAGCGGATGTCAATGGCATCTGAAGCCATACGGAGTATGGTTTGCAGGAGAACTCAGTTCACATCTTTGGTCTCCAGATTGATCATGGACATCGAAGCAATCCACAGTCCGATGGCACCGAGAGTTAATGGAATCACAATAAGTGTATTGATGGAAAACGTAGGCCCGTTGAATCCTGAACATACTACAGAAACAAGCAGAATGGATGATACCAGTGTAGTCGTGACCGAATGTTTGCGCATCCCAAAGAATAGAGGGATCAGGGCCATGCCCGCAGCGGACAAGGAACTAATGGTGTACTTCATCAACAGTACCAATGCTTCACGAATCGTCAATGTGTCGGGAATGAAGTCATAGAAGTGGTTTGCCACAACTAACAATGCCCCCATCAGCACATCGGTAAACAAAATCATTATGAACGTAAAAACAAAGATGATGATTAGTTTGGCTGCAATGATTTTATGGCGCTTGATCGGATAGGTGAACATGACGTTCATCGTTTTATTTCGATACTCACTGATAATCAGTTTCCCTATCAGCGCACCACCAAAAATAATGAATACGGCTCTGGCAAACGTATCTATTAACATGAAGGACACCGAATAATTCAAGAAAGCGTAGTCCTCTGCTCCGAAGTCCACCACCCCGATCATGATCAGAAACAGCAGGATGGCAATATTGGCGATAGCCGCGCCTCCTATATAACCGTCAAACCGATGTTTGCGCAACTCCAGTTGGATCAGTTTAAGCAACGTCTCCATCCCCTTTCATTAAGGTCATGAAGTGTTCTTCCAATGAATGTGCCCGTTTGAAAATGGATTCGATCTCAACACCATGCTGGATTAGTTTGCCTGTCAATTGCGATGGAGCGATGCCCGAATCATAGATGCGTACCGTGTGGTCATCGACCATTTTATAATTTTTCAACCCCAGCTGATGTTCAATCACATAGGCCGCTTTACGTGGATCCAGTACTTGCAGCTCAATGTACTCGCTGTTGCTTCCACGGATACTATCCATCGATACTTCCTCAACCAAACGTCCATCCCGAATTACTCCAACGGTGTCCGCAACCTGTTCAATTTCCCCGAGAATGTGGCTGGAGATTAACAAGGTAATTCGATACTCGGAACTGAGACGTTTGAACAAATCGCGCATCTCCTTGATGCCTACGGGATCGAGCCCATTAATCGGTTCATCCAGAATGAGCAGTTCAGGCGTTGTGATCAGCGCGCGAGCGATGCCCAAGCGCTGTTTCATTCCCAGAGAAAAATTACGAACCGGCTTCTTGCCCGTGTCCTTCAAACCCACATTTTCCATCATGTTGTCAATGATCTTTTTGTTATAGAATCCCATGTATTCACAATGGAGCTCCAGATTTTCCCTGGCGGACAGTTTATCGTAGAAAAAAGGATACTCAATGATGCTGCCCATTCGTTTCAGCAATTCATAAGAGGTAGGGGTGAGCTTTTCACCGAATAATTCAATCTCTCCTACAGTTGGTTTCACCAAATTGGTCAACATTTTCATCATGGTCGTTTTCCCCGCCCCATTCGGACCAAGAAATCCGTAAATCTCCCCTTGCTTGATACTCATATTGACGTTCGATACAACCTCTGTCCCTGCATATGTCTTGGTCACATCTATCGTCCGCGCAATATATGTCATGTTCTTGTTCTCCTTTACGTTCGTCCCTGACGAGTTCTTATATCTGTATTGTAAAGAGAAAAGTCTTCTTTTTTATTAATCAAATCTTACAAAAACCTTAAGCTTATCAGGTGAAGGTATACAATTGACCTAACAAGCGTTTAGCGCAACTTTGAAAACAGTCCGTTCGTAAGGTACACTATGCAGCTCAATACTTCCATTCATCCGCTCCACCAGCCGCTTGGTAATAGTCAGCCCGAGACCACTGCCCTGATAGAGACGATTACGGGAATCCTCCAGTGTATACATGCGTTCAAATACACGGCTGTGCTCCTGTTCAGGAATGCCCTTGCCTCGGTCCCAAATGCTAAGTGTCACCTGCTCCCCTATTGAATAGTCGAGTGAAAGACCAAGTACCTTGCCATCTGCTCCATATTTCATGGCATTGGTGATCAGATTATCCAACACTCGATCCAGTGCTTCCTCATTACCTTTCACGAAGACATCATTTTCCGGAATCGACAGTTCCACTTGCAGACCCTGATTCGTTAGCATTTCATAAAAAGAGAGTATTTTCACACGGCATAATTCGCTCACATTGACCCTGGTCAGTGCAAGCTCGGTATCTCCAGACTCCAGCTTCGCCAGGTCAAAAAAGGAGTGAATCAGACGCAGTACCTCCTGCGCCTTATCCTGGATTTTTCCAGTCATGATTATCCGTTCCTGATCTGTTAGGGAAGTGCTGTGCAGCAGCGTTTCACTATAACCGAGCACAACCGTAAGCGGCGTCTTCAGATCATGTGAAATATTGGAGAGCATGTTGCGCATCTCCTTCTCCTGATTGGCATAACCAGCCATGGCCCGATGGGTATGATCCAGCAGCTGATTCATGTCCTCAAGCAGTTGGCTGATTTGGGGGTCACTGTCAAAGACGAGCAGACGCTCAAATGTGCTTTTATCTATAATAGCGGCCAATTTCTCATGTATGTAGGTGAGATGGGTACTGCGTTTATGTAACCTTACGGTCAACAGAATGACGATAAAAGCTAATATTCCGGTAGAAAAGGCCAAGATCAACGTCATGCGGGGTCCACCTCCAGCTTATAACCGATGCCCCACAATGTTTTGATATATCGTGGATTGGATGGGTCCGATTCCAGCTTCTCGCGCAGACGCCGCATATGAACATTGATGATATTTTCGTCTCCATAATAATGATCGTTCCAGACCGAAGCGTAGATTTGAGCCTTGGTAAATACTTTGCCAGGGTGGGTGACGAACATTTTGAGAATGCCAAATTCCTTGGAGGTAAGCTTTACAGGCATGCCATCACGTTCGACCTCATACGTATCCATATCGACCACAAGTCCGCCAATTTGTATCCGCTGTGTCTTCGGAACGGCTGCAATTGCAGGTTGTGCGGTATAGTTGGCACGACGGATAGCCGCTTTAATACGAGCAGTCAACTCGATCAGCGAGAATGGTTTGCTTAAGTAATCATCTGCGCCGAATCCAAGTCCAAGGGCTTTGTCCACCTCCCCGTCCTTTGCAGACAGGATAAGCACAGGCACCAGACTGGTGGCCCGGATAGTTTGGAGCACTTCCATGCCATTTTTGTGAGGCAGCATCAGATCTAGAATGACCAAGTCATAGCCTGATTGTGATTGACTGAACTTACGTTCCGCCTCCAAGCCGTCATAGGCATAAGAGACGTCGTAACCCTCTTTTTCCAAATAAGGACCGACCATTTCACTAATTGAGCGATCATCTTCAACAAGCAGCAAGCGATAACTTGACACGAAATTCCCTCCAACATGAACGTTTTCCTTTATTACCTCACAGTTTGCATCAATTGGCAATGAAATACGAAAAACCCGGCAGGACCGCCACTTCATATTTCAAAGTGAACCTCCTGACAGGTCTCATTAACAACCTATATCGTCTCGCTTCGTATCCAGCACAATCCAATCGTTCCCGCACCTGCATGAATGCCTACCACAGGGATAAAAGGCATAATTTCCGTCTTCAAGCGAGGAAGCAGATCAGCAATCTGCTGTTTGATTGTTACGGCTTCTTTCTGATTGTTCGCATGCATGATGCATACATGCTTTACTTTCTCCATATCCACCTTGAGCACATCCAGCATGCGCTGTTTGGCCCGTTTGAACGTACGGATTTTCTCATTTACAACCACCTTGCCCTCTTCGAAACGCAAGAGCAGATGAATTTTTAACAATTGACTAAGGATCAGCTGGGTACCCGACACACGACCACTGCGGTGTAGATGCTGAAGACTGGCCGGAATGAGGTAAAATGACATGTTATCAATCATCTGCTCGATGTGAACTTTGATTTCGGATGCTGTACAGCCCTGCTTCTGCCATTCCAATCCTTGCAAAATCATCTGCCTCAGCGGATAAGCGCCTGCTCTGGAATCAATGGCGGTAACCGTCACGCCTGCGATCTCGGCAGCCTGCATCGATGTGTGAAGCGTTCCGCTAAGCGCAGTAGAGCAATGAATAGTAATGATCTCATCGTACTGGCCTTTCAATGACTCATACAGTTCAATAAATTCACCGATGGGCGGCTGTGAACTGGATGCGCGTAAAGCACCATCAAGTTTCTCATAGAACAATTCCGACGAGATGTCCTCCGTCTCCCGGTAACATTTCTCTCCAAAAACGATGCGTAGAGGTACGATGTAAATATGATTTTGCTCAGCAAACAGAGGGTCGAGTGTGCTCGTACTGTCCGTGACCCATGCAATTTTCCTCATTCCAACCTTCTCTCTTGCCGGATTGTTGAAGCTGTATCCTCAATCGTCAGGCACATGCCCGGCGGATTATTTAAAATTTGAATAGTTCATATTGTAAACGTTTGCGTTCTTCTTCCCAATTATAAAGGAATGGACAAACTGCTGTCTTGTGGCGCATTGTTGAACAGCCTCATTTCTTCCGGTATATGCCAAAAAAATGTCTTGCCTGTGAAGGAATTTATTGGTATGCTGTTGTCCTTCTCTCTTTTCGCCTTGACTGAAGTGAACGGGACCGCCGTTCAACCAACTTATCGGAGGTGTCACATGCTTTATTTCACTCTGGCTTCCAAAGCCTACTCCCGGAACCTGCAATATCGCGGGGCCCACATGGTACATAACCTGGCAAGCGCTATGTTCGGTTACATGTATGCCTGTCTCTGGATCGGTATCGGGGCCGACCACTCTCTCGGAGAATACGGGACACAGGGGATGGTCAGTTACATTGCGTTTACGCAATCCTCTCTCTGGATCTCGGGTTTTCTCACCAATGGACTTGGGATTCCACTCACGGTCAGGACAGGGCAGATCGCGCTTGATCTCATGAGGCCGGTTCATCTGTTTACCCACCTGATGGCACGTGAATGGGGGCAGATCGCCTACCAGTTCGTGTACAAAAGCATCCCAATTTACCTGCTCTTCTCCATCGTATTTTCTCTGCAATGGCCCTCAGAAGCTTCAACCCTGCTATTTGCCGCAATTGGACTTGCCGGCGCATCCTATTTATCCATCTGTATGAATTACATTATTGGCGCCACGGCGATGTGGACCACGGAGTCCTCCTGGCTGCATTGGGGCAATCACGCCATGATGAATCTGCTCGCTGGTTTCTTCATCCCGCTGGAATGGCTGCCAGACTGGCTTGAACGAATAGCCTGGTTATCGCCCTATCCTTTCCTGCTCTATGTTCCGACCCGAATCTATCTCGGTTATGCAAATGGCTCCTTGCTATGGGGAACCTTGATTTGGTGCGTCCTCATGACGTTCGTCTGTCTGGCAATCACACAGATACTGCGCCGTAAAGTGGAGGTGCAGGGCGGATGAAAACAACTTCATGGTTTACTTTATATAAAATACTCATTCGAACAAGCATCCGCAGTCGGATGCAATACAAGTTCAACTTCATGATGGCCTCCGTTCTGGCCGCATTGATTCAAATCTCCGAATTTCTGATGGTTGCCCTGGTACTGCATAAATTCGGAGCGATTAAAGGCTGGTCCCTTCATGAGATTGGTTATCTCTTCGCCATCATGACCTTATCCAAGACGCTATATCGAACGTTTGGCAATGAAGTGCATCATCTGGAAAAATATCTGGTCGACGGGGAACTCGATCAACTGTTAACCCGTCCGATGCCCGTATTGCTGGCCTTACTGCCCCAAAATTTCCGCATCATGGCTGGTGAAGTGCTGCAAGGCGGGTTTATTCTCTGTTGGTCTCTGGCAGGCATGATGCATAGCGGACAGATTGGCTGGACGGTCATCCCCTTGTCTCTGCTCGTCATCCTGACCGGAGCCGTTATTCTCTTTTCGATCGGGCTTGCCACGGCAACGCTTGGATTCTGGACCACACGCATTGAAGAGCTGCAAACCATCACCGAGGATGCGGCGCGTACGGCTGCCCAATATCCGCTGACGTTGTATCCCAAATGGATGTCTGGCATTCTGCTGACTGTGATCCCGGTGGGTTTCGTCAACTATGTTCCGTCACTCTATCTGCTTCGGGGCGAATTAGGTGCATGGGTTCTTGTTGCCATTGTCGTTGTTGCCATCCTGAGTCTGGTCGCAAGCCTGCGGTTCTGGAAATTCGGTATAACCAAATATCAAAGTACAGGTAGCTAAGGAGGGAAAATATCGTCATGACTATGATTACAGCGCGGCATCTGCAAAAGGAATTCAAAACCCCTGTGGTACGCGAGGGCCGGTTCTCCGGGATTCGCACCTTGTTCTCACGTGAGTATCTGTCCAAGGAAGCCGTTCGGGACATTAGCTTTGATATTGGCAAAGGAGAGTTTGTTGGATATATCGGCCCCAATGGGGCTGGCAAATCCACGACAATCAAAATGCTGACGGGTATCCTTCATCCGACCTCGGGAGAGGTCTTGCTCGGTGGCATGAACCCGCACCAGGAAAGACGGCGCACGGTTGGACGCCTTGGTGTCGTGTTCGGCCAGCGAAGCCAGCTCTGGTGGGATCTGCCCGTGAAGGATTCGTATGATATTTTGGCCGAGATGTACGGAGTTCGGGCCGAGGACAAAACGAAACGATTAGCCCAGTTCGCCGAACTGCTGGATCTGGAATCATTCTGGGCTACGCCTGTCCGTAAGCTCTCGCTTGGACAGCGGATGCGCGCTGATTTGGCAGCTTCCATGCTGCATGACCCGGAACTGCTTTTTCTCGATGAACCGACGATTGGACTGGATGTGAACGCAAAGCGGAACATTCGTCAATTCCTTCGTACATTAAATGAAGAGTTTGGCAAAACGATTTTGCTGACTACCCATGATATGGACGACATTGAGCAGCTATGCAGTCGGGTAATGGTCATCAATCACGGCCAACTCACGTATGACGGCTCAATCCCTTCTCTGCGCGACACCATCGGTCTGCCAACACTTATCCGGGTGACCTATCGCGGTTCGTACCATATCCCGGATGCTATTTCATCCGCCATTCAGATCACAGGGACAGAGGGCCAGATCATCACTGTGGAGGTAAACCGAAAAGAGTGGAGCACAATGGACATTCTGAAGCAGCTCGAACAATGGGGCGAGATTGAAGATGTCGAGATGAAAGAACCGGATTTCGAGGATATAATTCATCGGGTGTATTGACTGGCCTATTTAATAAGAACTGGATCAGGGCCTGTTCAGATGCCGTTACATGCCGGGAGGACATGGCGTACTGTAATAGCGGAGGTGAAGTGTCATGCTTGTTACCAAACACACCCTTGCTGCATCCAGTGCACACGCCACTCCCTATTACCTCGTTCGAGGCACGAAGCCCGGACCCGTCATCATGATTACATCGGGCGTTCACGGAAATGAAACCGCCAGCATGGCCGCTGCGCAGAAGCTGGCTAATGACTGCATGGCAGGGCGGCGAAACGTGGTTCGTGGACTCCTCATTATTATTCCACGAGTGAATCAGAAGGCTTACCGAAACAAAAGCCGAGGAAAACCAGATTTAAACCGCACGTTCCCGCGGCATACTTCTGGTAAAGCCAAACATCCGCTTGCTTCCGCTGTGTTTCGGCTTGCCCGTCAATATGGACCTGCCTGGTGGCTGGACCTCCATGAAGCCAACGGATTATCCCAACACAGCTCACAGGTACTGGGACAAACCTTGATTACCAATACAGGCAGCAAGGCTGTACCGGTATGCAAACGAATTATAGGGCGAGTGAATCGTTCGATTCCCATTCGTAACAGGCACTTCAATCTGAAGCAACACGAGTTGCCCGGTTCAGCACGAACAGCCGCAGCTCGCCTGCTTCAAGCCTGTTCGGTTACCGTAGAGACCTGCTGGAGTCTGAACCGATCAGAACGGATCAAGTATCAGACTGATATCGTGCATCATTTCCTGCGCGAAGCAGGCTTGTTTTGAATCGTGATGAATAGCTGGAAACATAAAAAACACCTTCAAAGATCTCTCTTTCGCTAGACGCATCAGAGATGATTCTTTGAAGGTGTTTATTGGTTACAGGGTTACCTTTATGAAGCTACCTTACGAATTCCCATCTTCCTTATTGATTCGGAAAGATTGAATATAATTGTGAATATCATGCTCTGGCGTCAAGAGCAACCCGGCAAGAAGTGTTTGCATCTGCTGCAGGTTATCGATATGCAGCTGGATCTCTTCAATTCGGTCACGTACGAGTGTTTTTAGTGCTTCACTCTTCATGTCCTCCTGACTGAGCAGCTGCAATGTAGCCTGTATTTCCTTTAAAGAATAACCTAACGACTGAGCACCCTTAATGAATTTGATCTTAACCAGATAATCCTCGGTGTACACACGGTATCCATTAGACGAACGACGGGGAGCAGGCAGAATGCCGCTGTCCTCGTAATACCGAAGCGTTGCCATGCTCACCCCCGTACGTTTGGCTAACTCTCCTCTTGTCATGGTTTCCATGCTGCTCCTCCACCCTTCTCCGAATTATTCGGTCTGCTTGCTGCGCAGCTTGGTGTACTTTGCATCGTAGGAGACCTCAGGGAAACGGGCTGATGGCCCTTCCAGCAAAGGTTGCTCCGATTCCCCCTTCAAGTAACGATCAAAAAATGCCAATGTATACGATCTGGTAATGTCCACATTATGCTCTGGCGTCATGCCCTTGGCAAACATCTTGGGTGAGATTAAGGAAATATCGGTAAAACTCTGATGGAAGAAGCCATCCACGGTCAGATAATACGTGTCGTTGAGACTGCTTGTCATCACCCGGTCCAAATCCGGTTCAAACTCGGGATAGAATACTTTATCCTTCTCCGTGGCGTCAGGGTCCAAGCTTTTGGCGGTTCCACCCGACATGATATACATAAACGGCTGTTTCAAGGCTGTCGTGGATACAGTCCCCCAGAATCCGCCTTCTAAACTGAGTCCTGCTTTGAAACGGCTATCCTGCGCCAGCGCTTCCGCTGTTGTCGCACCACCGTAGGAGTGACCAAAGATACCGACATGATTCAGATCAAGCTTGCCTTCGAGCAGTTGATTCGGATCATGTTTATTCCACAGGGTGAGTGTATCCAGTACAAAACTTGCGTCAGCTGCACGAATACCAACACCTTCTATATTATGTTGATATAGTTCCTCTGACGTTGGATAGTCGGGATCTGGTGCATAAGAAGCGACATGTCCATCCGGGAATGCCACTTGGGCAGAGGTATATGGATGGTCTATTCCAACGACAATGTAGCCATGGCTTACAAGTTCCTCAATCGCGGTCATACTTTGAAAACGTGCTGAGCGTACTCCAGGTGAGAACAGCACTACTGGATAATGGCTCTGTGCGGCAGATACCTCAGCGCCTTGAACAACATGTGTGGGAATCGTGTCCAGGTAACTGAACACCATCGGTGGAATTCCAAATACGAGACTGATCGCCTCCCCCAACTCGGCCGGATAATGTTCTAGCGGCAATTCTTTGGCCGCTTCCTGGTCTACAGGATACCAGACATTAATCATCAGTTCCCGCCTATCACCCGCTTCAGCCGTCTTGGTCTCTTCGCGGGATTCGTCGGTTAGCTGCTGCGAAAAGGTGCCTATGGCGAATGAACCTGTTGGCTCAGGCATCGTGAACGCAGGAAAAAAAGACGTCAACACTATTGAACCCGCACTGAGAGCCAGCACCATAATGGATGCCAAGATGGTTTTGAACCACGAACGACGTTTCGTTTTTTGTGTGTTCTGCATACGGCGTCTGGAATTCAACAGTTGAATCGCCAATCCAATCAGTAAAACAAGGGCCACGATATAGGTGGGCAGCAATTGCACTCGAAAATGATCGATTACCCCATGCAACAGTATAGCTAATGCCAGTGCCGATAACGTACCGATTCTCACTGCCCGACGTTTGGGGGCAATCAACATGACTGCTGCGTTAATAATCGTTACGATGACCAAAATCCATTCCAAAATTCTCATTGATCTTACCTCCAACACGTTTTAATACATCAAGGATAAACCTTGAAGTATACTTCAAGGTCAAGGTATTTTGATCTGAATTTCGATAAATCAAACAAACTTACAAATTTCGTTCAAATCAAAAAGAACTGTTTTGGATCAAATACATCCAAGTTAAACAGTTCTTTCTCTTTCTAACATAAATTTAAGCAAGCATTTTTGCAGAGGTCGGAAATTGGCTATACCTTCAAATCCCACTTGCGAACTTCAGTCAAGGTACATTCTCCTGAGGAAAACGCTGTGATCCCGGTGGATCCAGGCCCTGGGTAAATACGAGCTGTCATGACCTTCTCCCCACCTTGAATAAATACTTCAATCGACGAGACGTCCACAAAAATTCGCAGCTCCAGTCTACCATCATGCAGCTGCACTTCAGCAGCACGTTCCCCCCCGGGCCCGGCTCCTGCCTGATCCCGATTGAGACAAAGTCTGCGCTGCCCTACATGGTAGGAGATGACTGTCTCTTCCCCTTCTCCTGTACGCAGCTTCAGTCCGAATTGGTCTGCCCGATCTGCTTCAAAGACAGCAAACAGCTCGTATCGATCTCCTTCCATCCCCAAGTCCCGTGTGCCGTCCAAGCGGATGTCATGTTGCTCAACCTCATGCGAACGATATTGCTCCAGCTCTGGGACTGGCAGGAAGAACAATCGCTCCCCCTTCAGAACAATCTCGCGCGGCAACGTCATCGCCCCTGCCCAGTGGTGACCCTGTTGGGTTGGGATATCCGTCTCCCATGTCTCCATCCATGCTACCATAATGCGGCGTCCCTGCTCATCATCCGTTGTCTGTGGCGCATAAAAATCAAATCCGTAATCCAGCGGATGATATTGCTCATAATCCAATACGCCCCGCGATTCATCCAGTGTGCCAATCATGTAAACGGTAGAGTGTAGATTGCGATAGTTGTCCATCTGGGCCGGCATTCGCTGCGGAGACATGATCAGAATATCCCGGCCGCCGAGAGAAAACAAATCCGGACATTCCCAGTTGTCCCCGAGTGTGCCGTCACTTTGAGCGAGTATATTCACATAGCTCCACTGCTGCAGATCCGTCGAACGATACAGAAGGATTAAGCCACCGCCTTCCGTATCATTGGAACCCAGTACACAATAGTAGACGCCATTGCGTTCAAACACCTTGGGATCACGGAAGTCCTTCGGACTCGTGTGTTCCGGAATCTGATCCAGACGGATAACCGGGTTCAGGGCGCTTTTGACAAAATCCATTCCATTGTCCGATGCAGCAATATTCTGCGTCTGTCGGTAATCATTATCCTTGTCCGGTCCCGTCACGACATGTCCCGTGTACATGAGCAGCAGCTTGCCATCCTGAATGATCGCACTGCCAGAGAAACATCCTCCGCTGTCGTAGCTCTGATCCGGTGCGAGTGCGACCGGAAGATACGACCACGTGATCAGATCATGACTGACGGCATGACCCCAGTGCATGGGCCCCCATACCGGGGCATAGGGATAATGCTGATAGAACATGTGATACATTCCGTTGTAGTATACAAAACCGTTCGGATCGTTCATCCAGCCTACCTCAGGCATCAAATGATACGCCATTCGGTATGTCGGATTAACCTGTTTCCGGTGTTCCTGGATGTAAGCATCCGCCCGGGCAAGTGTATAGCTTTCCTGCGTCTGATGCTGTGTATCTGGCAATGCGCCGTCTGACTCTTGATCGTAATTCGACTTTTGTTCAAGGTCTAAATCCGTTTTAATTTGTGGGCCCTGCTTTATGTCTGAATGTTTGTTTATGTTTGTTCCCTGTCTTACGTTCGGTTCCTGATTCATATGTCTATCACTCCTGTCTCTCTACAGCAATTGGCTTCAAGCCGATTATTTAATGGACCCTTGCATCACACCCTGAATGATATACTTTTGCGCGAACAGATACACCACCAGCACAGGCAGCAGAGTCAGCACGAGACCAGCCATCAATGGGCCGTAATCGACTGTATAGGTCCCATAGAAATAAAAGGTGGATAACGGGAGCGTACGCTGCTCGGAAGAAGTCAATACCAGGGAAGGAAGCAAGAAATCATTCCAGATCCACAAGACGTTTAGCACGGCTATCGTCACGCTTGTTGGCAGCAGCACTGGCAATACGATGCGAAAGAAGGTCTGCACTCTGCCGCACCCGTCCATTAATGCTGCTTCTTCCAGTTCCAGCGGGATGCTCTTGATAAAACCATGATAGATGAATACAGCCAGTGGACTGCCAAAGCCGATGTACATGTAGATGAGCGACCATTTGTTATCCAGCAGACCGAGTGAACCGTATATTTTCACCAATGGGATCATAATGGCTTGAAAAGGAATAATCATGGCCGCTACCATCAGAAAAAAAAGATATTGGTTCAGCTTGCTGTTATGCCGTACAAAATAATGAGCCGTCATCGCTGCGAGCAGGGCGATCAGCAGTACACCTGCCACTGTAATCAGCAACGAATTTCCGAATGCCGAGATATATCCCATTTTATCAAAGGCGCTAACGTAGTTATCCCATTGAAAGGACGCTGGAAGACCCAGGGGGTCCGATGTGATGGCTTGATTGGCCTTGAACGAATTCGTGATAAGCAGCAAAAACGGAAAAATGAACAACACCAGCGCTACTATTAATGAAAGCAGCTTAGCCCATCCAAAGATTCGAGATTGTCCAGCCATTATGCCTCCACCTCCAGTTTTTTGCTGAAGTACACCTGGAGCAGTGTAATGGTGGCCACCAGGATAAACAGGACAAACGCCTCTGCTTGGCCAAGCCCGTAATCACGAGCCAGAAAGGCCTGTTCATATACATGCATGGACACCATTTCCGTGCTTTTGAACGGTCCGCCGCTGGTTAGGGAGACGTTGAGATCATAGACCATAAAGCCCCGCTGGAGTGACAGGAACACGCACACGATAAATGACGGCACCATCAGCGGCAATACAATCCGTACGAGCATCTTGCGGTTGCTTGCCCCGTCAATACTGGCCGCTTCCATCACATCCTTGGGCACATTCATCAGCCCTGCAATATAAATGACCATCATATACCCGGCATATTGCCATACGGTAACGACGATCAGGGCCCAGAAAGCTTTGTCGGGGTCTGACAGCCAAGAGGCTGCGAACAACGGGATGTTCATTTTCTGTCCGGCAAATACCAGCACCTGATTAAAAATAAACTGCCATATAAAGCCGAGCACAATTCCACCGACGAGATTAGGCAGAAAGAAGCCCGCCCGGAACCAGCCCTGCGCCTTCATGCCCCGTGTTACCGCGTAGGCAAGCAGGAATGCAACCGCATTGGTTAGTACAACCGTAATAAATACGTATTCAAGCGTCATCCCGAATGATGTCCAGAACACGGTGTCCTTGAACACGCCGACATAGTTGTCCCAACCCACAAGACTTTGCTTCACAGCAATACCATCCCAGTTCGTAAACGTCAAATAGATGCCGTACAAAAACGGAATAATCATGACGGTAGCGAACGCAAACAGCGTCGGTCCGGTAAAAATCAGTCGGGTACGCAGACGGGTCCATAATCCTTTTTCGGTCAGCATTGTCATCCTCCACTCTGTCCAAACGTATTGACTGCCGGTTGGCCTGAGATCGGAATGGCAGTTCGAAACTCCTCATCGCCCCACCTCTTGTCCCCGGCATACCATCCATTCTCTGTGTGCAACACCAGAAGCCCGGAGGGCAGCAGGTATGGAATGTTCCTCGCCTGTGCCCTGAGCGACTCTGGTTTATGTTGACGTTGAATTTATTTTACCTTGGTCCAATAGTCTTGAATTTCCTTGGCAAGTCCGCCCCGATCAATAACATCAGCCAAATATTTCTGCATGGAAGCACCCAGTTTGGACCAATGGTCGGCTGGAAGTGTGCTCATGGATTCCTCGATTTTACCTGCCTTAATGTAATCGCCAATCGACTTGCCGAGCGGATCAGCCGGTTCAAGAGTGATATTGCTGAATGCCGGAATAATGGTCGCCTGATTCACCAGGAAATCCTGACCTTTGGCTTCATAGACAATCCAGTCCAGAAATTTCTTGGCAGCTTCCTGCTGCGCAGGTGTGCTCTTTTCCTTGTCGATCAGAATGCGTTTGGATACGGCTGCCGAAATTTGCGTGTTGCCAAAATCGTCCGGATTGTTGCTCACAGGAACCGGCAGGAAGCCGTATTTTCCATCCGCTGTATCAAAGCTGTGAATTTGTGGCCACGCCCAGTTCCCCTGGAACCAGATGCCAACCTCCCCTTTGCCCAGCACTTCGGGTCCACGCTCATACGTCCCGGATAACGGGGAAGCTTTGTCGATGTTATAGGTTTTCATCAGGTCAAACGTATCCATCAGGCCATTGAAGACGGTGTTGGAAGCCAAATCCACCTTGCCAGCCTTGAGATCACTAATGAATTGATCAACCTTGGCGCGATCCGGGGACTGTCCACCGTACGCAAGCCCAAGGTAGTGGGCACCGAGCGACCAATCCATCGGAGAGACGATCAAAGGTGACTTTCCAGTGGCTGCAATCTTTTGGAACAGCTGCTCAAGCTGAGCAGTGGTCTGTACGGATTGAGGATCAAATGTGCCACCTACAGCCTGATCCAGCACTTGCTGATTGTAGATGAAACCGTATCCCTCAATGGAGAAAGGAAATGCATAGTTTTTGCCATCAAATGTGGTAGCCGATGTGCTGTTCTCGACGGCGTCCTTCATCCACTTCTCTGAAGTGAGGTCCAGAACGCGATCCTTGAATTTCTCAACATCCCCTGTATCCAGCATCATCATCGTTGTCGGGTTACCGGATGCATACAGGGCCGAGGCTTTCTCAAATGGGGATTGACCGTTGCCTACAGGCACAATCTCCAGCGTAATACCGGGATTCTCGGACTGAAAATCCTTGGCTGCCTGTTCCAACTGACTGTTAATCTCCGCTTTGGAATTCAGAAGCGTGATTTTGACATCACCGTCCGATGAGGATGATCCCGAGCCTGTTTCTGTCTTCGCACTGCCACATGCAGATAACATCACAACCATAATTAAAGATAATACCGATAATTTCATCCATTTCTGCTCTCTTTTCATCTGTCATGGCCCCCGTTCATTATTATAAAAGGAAACGCTTACAAAACAGATTATAATGTCAAAGGTTTGACATGTCAATCGTTTGACATAAAAATAAACAAATTTCCTTCCCTATCGATTTTTACAATGTATAGACGAATAGACGAATAAAAGCATGCAAAAAACGACCTTGCTCAGGTCGTCTCCCTCTCTACCAGAGTGACTGGTAAAATATGCTCCATCCCGATCTCTTCCTCAGCGATCTGGCTTCGGATCAATTCGACTGCAAGCTCAGCCATAGCCTCCATTGGCTGCCTTATGGTTGTAATGCCTGGCATCGCATAACCCGCCGCCTGGATGTCGTCATAACCAACAATTGCAATATCCTCGGGAACTTTGCGACCCTGAAGCACGATCTGCTTCAAGGCATGAATGGCCATCAGATCACTGGTTACGAACAGTCCATCCACTTCGGGATGCTCAGCAAGCAATTTTCCGACCAATTCGGTGTACTGATGCTGACTGAACACATTAAGGTCGGTTTCATGGATCATAACCGGCTGAATTCCATGTGCCTTCAGTGTGTCCGTGAAACCTGTCGTTCTGCGATTGGACAGCATTTGCAGCCCTAGATTGCCGCAGATATGCGCAACGTGTCGTCTGCCCTTGGAGAGCAGTAATTCGGCTGCCATAACCCCGCCCTGATAATTATCAGATGAGATGAACGGGATGTCGGTACCAATCTGCCGGTCCAATGTAACAATGGGAGAATGCAGATTCATGTACTCATCCACTTCGAGCGTATGGCTTCCCATAATAATTCCGTCGACCCGGTTACCCTTGAGCATTTCCACATACTCTCGCTCTTTGGAAGGGTCCATGTGTGAGTTGCACAGCATCATTTTTAACCCGTTCCGGTATGCATGATACTCAATATAATTCGCCAGTTCACCAAAAAACGGATGTGACACATCAGGAATAATCAAGCCGATGACGTTGGACTGCTTACGCAGCAGAGAACGGGCAATTTCATTGGGACGATAATTCAGTTCGTTCATGGTCTGATACACTTTATCCCGGGTCTTCTGACTGATGTAACCCCGATTGTTTAATACACGCGAGACGGTAGTTACGGAAACGCCTGCTTTGAGTGCAACATCATGAATTGTTGCCATAACAACCTCTTTTCCTACAACATTCTTCATATCTTTAATAATTATATACGTATTTCCAGCCCGGAACCAATCCCCACGCCCGTCTTCCCTTTATTCCGCCTGGATCTTCGCTCTGGGCATACTGTGCATGGCCCCATGTGTCACATGGGCCTGCACCACATACGTACCTGACTGCTCAAAAGTATACTGCACCTCATACAGACCATTCTCAACCTCGTTTGCCTTCAAAGCACCTTGTTCCTCCAGCTTGTCCTCTGTCATCATTCCTAATTCAGGCGACACTGCTGGGGCATCCTCAAGCTCATCCCAGATCTGGAATTGAACCTGATCCGCATTGCTTACCGGGACATCACCCTGAGTGAGCTTCACCTGCAAGGTCACGGGTTTATGGAGAGAAGCCTTGTCAGGGACCACAAGCTGTACTTTGATCATCTCTGGCATCTCACCAGACTGGGACTGCTCCTCATAGGAGCATCCCGTAATCAGGAGGGTCAGAATGATGAAGGGCATGAACCAACGGACTTGTCCGCTCATCAATCATCTGTCCTTTCTTATGAAGAAGATTTTGGTGTTTTGCCAATTCCCCACAGCATAACAATAATGATGATAAATGCGATCAGTGCAAGTAACGGAATGGTGATAAAACCAAACCAGTTCAAGTAATCGGTATAACACGGAACTTTACCGCACGCCACAGCATTTCCCGTAGCCGAGAAGATACGCTGAATCGTTACATGATATAACGAGATTCCGCCCCCAATGAAACTAAGCGGAAGAACATATTTGGTGATGCCCACATCATCCTTGAAGTAGGCAATGCCAAGTAAAATCGTTAACGGATACATGAAGATCCGTTGGAACCAGCACAGATCACAGGGGATGTATCCCTTGATCTCACTGAAATAAAGGCTGCCTCCAGTCGCAATGACTGATACGGCCCAGGCAATAAACAGACGGGTATCAATATGTTTTGCCCGTCGCTCAGGCTTTGAAGCTGTGTCCATCCGCTTGAACCCCCTTTTCTTGTTTGATCATACCGAATAATAATACAACATACATGACTCCAACGGGCTAGTGTTTACAATTATGTACAGTCCCCACCGCATCCTAATAAATAACATGCTGCAGTGAGGTTGCTGGCTCCCTTGATTATACCAAATATTTGAATATTTTGATGTGGCCTTTTTGCGTCCAAGTTATGCAGATTGGATTGAGGATTCACCAAGTAAGGTGAGGTGGAGCAGCTGAAAGGACAAAAAAAACTGCCGTTGGGGCAGCTTTTTTCGTTCTTCTTTTATAAATAGTAATTACATGGATTTAGTCAGTGTGATGGAACCATCTTTTTGGGTCCATTTTACATCCCAGCCAAGGAGCTCAGCGATGAAACGCAGTGGCACTTGAGTACGTCCATCTTTGTTTACAAATACAGTAGCACCAACGTTTTTCTTCACTCCGTTCACTTCCATAACGTTGTTATTCACCCAGAATTTCAGCGTATCATTACCAGCCATGACAGTTACTTGCTGTGCTTTTTTATCCCATTTCACGGTTGCACCAATCCCTTCGCTCAGGAAGCGCAGTGGAATGTAGGTTGTGTTTTTCCAGAGCATTGGTGTTGTGTCCATGTTGGTTGTTTTGTCATTGATTTTCAGCATTTTGCTGTTCAGCTGCATCCATACAGTCGTTGTATTGGTTTTAGGCATTGTCGGTGTTGTTGGTTGCTCTTGGAATTTGTCGTTGAATTGGGTCACAATTGCATTACCAAGGGCCTGACCTACACCGAACATGACTTTGAATCCTTCACGGTTTGTATCGTACGAACCTTCGTAGTTAGCCGCAACGTATTGATCCAATACTTGTTGTACTTGCTTCTCATGTGTCGTCAATGCTTGTTGTCCGGCAGCTTTTGGCAGGTTACCCGCTGTAGCGGAATCCAGGAATGACGCGAACTCCGTTGTGAATCCATCAATACGTTTCTCGACAGCTGCACGAGCTGTTGCATCATTGTTTTTAACCGCTGTTACATAGTCGCTTTGTGCATTCACGTGGTTGGTTACCCAAATTTTCTCAAACGCGTTGGCACCATCATTACCGTATATAGAAGCGATGGCTGCTTTGAAATCCGCTGTGTTTCCAGCTTCAGCCGTAACCAGTGCATTGGATGCTGCTGTGCGGCCATCATATTGCTCTTGCATTTGCAGAGCCGACAGGGCAAAGTGTTCGGAAGCCAAGTGGTTCAGTGCAGATCTCAGATCAGCTGCTGGTGTATCGGCTTTGCTGTTTCCGAATTTCTCAGGCATTTGTGTTGTGATTGCAGTAGAAAGTGCTTTACTCACGTCGAACATTTCTTTGAAACCTTCACGGTAAGCTTTGTATGCATCTGAATAGTCACCAGCGACATATTCATCAAATACATTTTGCACGAGATCTTCATGTACTTTTAAAGCATTTTTGGCTGCTGCTTTTGGCAATTTGCCTTCCGTTGCTGTGCTCAGGAATGTGGCGAATTCTTCTACGAAACCGTTGATATTATTCTGTGCCTGTTTGATTCCAGCCTGGTTACCCATTTTTGTTGCTTTCACAAGATCATCTGTATATTTGTTATGAGCGCGGAAGATCCGTTCGAATTCTTTGGCTCCTGCTTCACCGTAAAGGAAGGCGATGACCGGCTGCATATCCAGTGCATTTTGGTCGAGTGCTTTGTAAGCTGCGTCTGCATCTTTTGCTCCGTCATATGCCTTCGCCATTGCGGTTACTGCGAGTGCAAAGTGTTCGGATAACAGGTGATCCAGGCTCGCTCTCAGGTCAGCAGCAGGTGTACTGACACTTGCCTTCATAGTAGTCATCGTTGTCTGCGGTGCTGCAGCAGCCCCGACAATTCCCGGCATCAATAACGTCAAGCTCAACATCGGTGCGATAAATTTCTTCATTTTCATTTTCATTTTCATTACGTGTTCACTCCTCGGTTAGTTTTGTTTATCCTTTGTTTCCTCGTCGTCGTCTTCATAGGGTGTAACGCAGGGTCCTTCAATCTGGATCACCTCTCTGGGCAAAAAAAATTGCAGCCTCCGTCCAGGAAAGCAGCAAATACGCGCCACAACAAGGTTTATTTCGAATTTAAAATTTTAAAATTATAGTGTTTTGCTCCATTCAGCACCTCATACACATTGTAAATGAAGGACTTTATTTTCCTTTATTTATCAATAAAAGCTTACATCAAAGGTAAACTTGAAGTACAATGAATAGAACGATTGATTTAAATAAAGGAGGTCAAAGCAACTTATGTCATGGCTGCCCTATATTTTAATTATTGGCATCGCTCTGTTCGGTGGAATTGCTACCATGATCATCGGGAATTCAAAAGCAAATCAGACCAGCAACCCCGAGTATGATCGCAGGACCAGGCAAAATCTGAGCAAACTTACCTATGTATACGTTGGTGCCATCGTTCTCGGCATAGGCGGTTTCGTCCTGTATTTAGTGAACTGAATGGCCCCTACTCTCAGCAAAGTACATGTCTGGACTTTTCCAGTAGTTCAAGGTTTCGTTGTACATATGGAATGGTTTGTCGAACCATTCCCCTCTCTCTTATGATGGCCAAGAGTCCACGTATCCCCCACATACGCACCTGTTCATAAAGACTTTTCCTGCTGAAATACTTACCTTCCTTTATATATCCCTGCTTAAAGTCAGCTGCAATCTCTCCCATTTTTCTCTCCTTGCTTCTTCAACATCTATAATGTGAATGCTCTCCTCTTTAAATAACAAATTCCAAATGCCAAAATCCTTACACATGTTTACAAGTTGGAGATAATTCGGAATTATTCTGGATATGTTCAGCGGGTAATATAAAGCCATAAGAACAGCAAGCCATTTTAAATAACAAATAACACAATTTAAAGGAGAGAGATATGATGAAAAAAAACCTAAAGAAATCCGCAGCAACGATGATGGTACTGGGCATGACATTAACAGGAGCAACGGGCGTGTTCGCAGGCACTCAGCTGGAGAAAATCTCGGCATACCTCAACCATGGGATCAGCTTCAATGTAGACGGTGCGGCGTACTCACCAACGGATGGCAATGGCAACAAACTGGCTCCAATCACTTACAACAATTCAACTTATCTGCCTGTACGTGCCATCGCTGATGCACTGCATGTACCTGTATCGTATGACGGTAAAAAAGGACAGGTCATCATCGGAGAAGCTACAAGCAATCCTTCCACATTGAGTAATGTAACGTATAGCGCAGCGCAAAAAGAAGCCATTTAAAAAGCGTTTGCACAGTTCGATGGCTTCGAGACAGCATACGCTCCTCAACAGATGATTGCAGGTGATACTTTTAAAAGTGTAGGTGCTGGCGGCGATGGAGTAAGCTTTACATTTAACCATATGAAAGTGGATGTGTCTCCAAGAGATTATTCGGACGGTTACAATGGTAAAGACGTTAAACTGTCCAATGGTGTCACAGCCAAATGGTACACACCGGATCAAACGGGTATGCTTACGTTCAAACTGGATGATCGTTATGTCACAATAAGCTCACCGGACCATAAGCTGTCTCAGGCCCAGTTGCAGCAAGTCGCTGTATCTGTACAAAAGGTTCAAGGCAACGATCAGGGCGTTACGGGCTTCGCTGATGTGAAATATACCCAAGAACAGTCATCTGCTATCCGCAAAGCATTTGCGAAATTCCAAGGAATCGAGACTGCTTACGCACCACAACACATGATTGCCGGGGATACATTCAAAAGTGTGGCTGCTGGCGGTGATGGTGTGAACTTTGTCTTCAATCACATGAATGTCACTGTGTCACCTAAAGACTATTCCTTCAGCTATGATGGCAAAAATGTTAAACTGCCTAACGGCGTTACCGCCAAGTGGTATACACCGGATCAAACCGACATGTTGACGTTCAAACTGGATGATCGCTATGTGACGCTCAGCTCGCCAAAAAACGCATTGACTCACACACAGCTGGAGCAAATGGCGGTATCTGTGCAAAAAGTGAAATAAAAGCTCAATTATGAGCAAATCAACTACCATAAACATAAACATAAATATATATATCAAAAACACATTGAGGCTCTCTATAAACATGAGAGACTTCGATGTGTTTTTTTCTTATGACGGATTGTAATATGAAGTGCGACACCTACTGGAAATAAATAAAAAATGGCCCATGGCCGGATTCGTGTAGAATGAAGTCACCACAACACACATTCACACAAGGAGAATCCACCATGAGCTACACACATCTTAGCATAATCGAGCGCAGCAAGCTAGAAATCCTCCACCAGCAAGGGAAAAGTGCCCGAGCCATTGCCAATGAATTGGGCAGGCATCATGCCACCATTTGCCGTGAACTTCGTCGAAACGAAATGCAAATGCCCTATTGTGCCGAGCGATCTCAGGAGAGCTATGTCCAAAGGCGTAAGTCCTCCGTTTCCGCAGGGAAGTGGACACCGCAGCAGTCGGTCCTTATAGAAGAAAAACTGCATGCCACGTGGTCTCCTGAACAGATCGTAGAACGGCTCCGTCAAGAGGGATACCCTATAGTCTGCTTTAAAACCATCTATCGCTGGCTGTATACAGGCCGTTTGGTGAAAGGGGGGCTTGCCGTCCTACGTCACAAAGGGAAACGGCAGAAGCCTGCAGAGACGCGCGGCAAGTTTGCTGTGGGTAAGAGCATCTCTCAGCGTCCGAAAGAGGTTCGTTCCCGGAAAACCTTCGGTCATTGGGAACTCGATACGGTCGTCTCAGGCCGTGGGAAAAGCAAGGGCTGCGTAGCTACATTCATCGAACGCAAGACTCGACTGTACATCGCCATTCCCATGCCTGACCGTACCGCTTTGTCCATGGAAATTGCTTTTGGCGTAGCAGCCTCGCAGTATCCTCCTAGTGCATTTCAAACCGCTACTGCCGATCGTGGCAAGGAATTCGCTTGTTATGCCAGTCTGGAAAAAGTTCATGGCCTACAGGTGTATTTCGCAGATCCGTATTCTTCCTGGCAACGGGGCTCGAATGAAAATGCCAATGGCCTCTTGCGAGAGTTTTTCCCCAAGGGGACGGATTTTGCACAAATTACGGATGAATCCTTGGAGACCGCTCTACGCTTGATCAACCACAGACCACGAAAATGCTTGGGCTGGAGAACCGCTCACGAATCCTTTTCAGAGGAACTGTCGCACTTAGCTTGACAATCCGTCTTATGTAAAAATCATCTGTTACGGTACCCCCTTCTCAAGATGCTCAGACAACAAATACAAATTTCATTATATTGAACCAATAAATGCCCAGAAGCACAGCAATATAAAATTTAAGCTGTACCTCCGAGCATCTAGGATTAGAAATTATTTTTGTCAAAAGGGTCTGGAAGTTTCAAAGTGTAGACCAATGTTGATTCATCTTCCTTGGTTGGTATAATCATGGTCAGAATACCATCTTGTAACGCTTGCTCTGGAATCTTTGCCGTACTGATTCCCCACCTCGCTTCTGCCATGTCCGTTAAGGATAGAGTTCCAAGCACCTGGGTATAGTCCTGATTGGTAAACAGCAACTCTCTAGTTAGATCCATGTAATGGAGAGTAGAAGTTGATAACGTCAAACTTCGGTCAAAATTCAAAACCACACCGTTAATACGATCCGGTTCAAATGATTCCAATGGCTTTGTATTGATTTGATCCAACTTGTACATATCTCCTACTTTTTCAATTCGACGGGCACTTGCATGAAAAGCAAGGCTTTCTGGTGTCATGGCTGTACTCGTATTACGCTCATCATCACTAATTAGTAATTCTTTGTTACTCCAGTAAGCCTTCGTTTCAGACACTTTGAGCCCCAAATCCTTGTTCCATTGTCCCAAAGGAATAAAGGTTTGGTTATAGAGTGTCAGCAATTTGCTTGAGGATCGAGCCACACTGGATGAACGCTGTCCACGACTGAATGTGATTTGGTCCTTACCCAATACATATTGAATATGAAAAGCCTTGGCAAATTCCTCTAAAGGAACATAATGTTGCCCCTCCAGATAAAAGGAAGGCTGTCCCTTGTAATTCAACACTCCTTCTCCCGACTTGATTCCTACTGGCTGCAACGGAAAGAATATGTCAGAAAATTGAAATGAATCCCAGTAGCCCTTCCATTCCCGATATGTATCATATTGCAGTTTCAGATGTTTATTCTCTGAAATGATATACAGAGAGGGAGGAAATGAACCTGGAGCTGAAAAATATTGCTCAATAATGTATTCATCCTCTGTTATCCACTGAACACCCTGTGTACGAGCACGATAGGGAGAATCATAAGTTCGAATCAGTTTGAGGGTCTTTAAGTCATATAAATGAACCGTGGACGATTCCATCTTGCTATCCAGTCCATTCTCAGTAACCAGAATCAGCGTTTTTCTTTCTGGTGAAACAGACGTATGAACATAGCCAATACGATCTTTCAAAAGCGTTGTTTTCTTTCCATTCTTGGTCGCAACAACAGTCCAATCGGATTTTCGGTCTCTGGTGTTGGCTTGTGAAATATTCAGATTAACATCTGTACTTGCCTGAAAAGCTTTGGTAGACAGCCCTGTCTTTATGTCAGGCTTCATCCAAAGCTCATTCACCTTGGCTGTCTTTCCTTTGGCACCGCCATATTCAATATAGTTACATTGGTACTTATTAGTGCAGTATACACCGACGTTGCGGGTTTGCGGGAGTGGTGAGATGGCATAATTCGTATCGGTAAAATCCTTCTCAAGCAAAATTTGTCCGCCAGTATATACCTTTTTGCCTGTAGTCATGGAATAATATATTGGTTTATGTTCTTCTTTTACATAAAGCGTATAAAACATCCCTAATTGTGGCTCCAGGTAAATTCTATTTTCACCCTCATGTACCTTGCGAAGAGAGTTGCTATTGTAATCATACTCATATAAGACGTAATAATATTGATTGTTATCAGTAGCGTAGTAAGTTATGTATCCCTTTAAGCCTAGTGGTGTATCGGAAACAATCGTATCAGAATGTCCTGAAGTCATCGTTGAGCCAGTATACATTTGGGGGAGAACTGCATTCTCGGTAAAGTGATATTCATTCACCTTTCTTTCACCTGTATCAAAACTCGTTCGAATGGTTTCTACAACAACCTCATGTTCCCTGATCGCAAAATTAATGCTATGCCTTACCCGTTCCTTTAAAGAAGTGGTTGCGGATTGCGTGCTTTGCTTATCGGTTCCAGGGTTAGAAGCTGCAACGGTTAGTCCGGGTAAGGAAAAAAGCATAATGCAAGCCAACACAGTAACTAAACAAATAGATATTCTGGACATACTTAACTCCTTCTCTATGTAATATATATTTTATGTGACCTGTTAAGTATAGAACTTCCTACCTAAATATTCATTACATTTACTTCCAGTTCGCAGCCGAAGATCTATTTTTTAATAACGTTTACACCTCCAAATCGTTTAAACGAATCACTCTCCGATAGTTCATATAATCGATCATATCCTCCCAGTCCAACTCGCCTGCATTACCGTCACGATAGTACACGGCCGCAGCAGGCAGGAAACCGACCAGCGGTCCCAAGCCGCCACAGATCATCGCGCCACCGTCGCCACCTTTGGGCATCATGTTTCCAGACGCATCAAGCGTAAGCTCATAGTTGTAGGGATCTCCTGCAAACTGGACACCAAAAAAGTTGGGCAGTTCCAGATCATATGGGCGGCCGTCCTCTTCAAATAGTGAAAGGTCCGGCACTGCCTCTACATCCACGATTCCCTCCACGCCTTTGAGGCTTCCAAAATGCTTCAGTTTCATCGTGTAGTCAAAGCTGTCCCCCCATGGAAATAATGTTCGGCAGCCCCCTCCATATAAGTACTCCCACTCATCTTCAGTCAGCAATCCAAAGCCGGCTTCAATCTCTTTTTCAATTAAGTACTCCAGCGTCAAATCTTCATTGAACCAAAATATCTGTACTGCCTCCCCTTGACGAACCAGACGGAATTCCTGATGCAGTTCATATTGGTTCAGATCAGACAGCTTGAATTTCTCCAACTCTTCTGCAAAATAGGCATTTTCCTGCGCTATCGCTTCAGCTTCCGTCACTTCAATCCAGCCAAGTGAACGGTTGGTGCATTCCACCAGCATGGGAGCAATGTACACTTCTCTAACCGGAGACATCTGGCTGCTCAAAAAAGAATCCACGTCTTCCACGCCATACTCACTGACCGTCTCCAGTAAATCGGCTGACGTTTCTTTGTCCATTCCATCCTGCCAACGATCCCAGCCAAGCGTCACCCAGTCACCAGGCACAAACACAAATCTCTGCTCCTCATATGAAAACACACCTGTCTCCATTCGCTGACCGAATCGTTCAAATGTCTCCAATCCTTTATACTGCATACCTGCGGGAAAATGAATGACCATCCCACGCAATAGTTCCTCTTTTTGCTGAGCAGACAGCCCTACCCATGCATCCCGATTCAGTGCTTCCACGCACTCCCCCACCTTTCACTTTTGCCTTATACTTCACATTAACCTTGAAAATACCTCACGGGCATATCCTTATTTCCCAGCCGCCTTTAACAGCTCTAACAGCAATTCTTTCCGTCTTCCCTCAGCCTTGCGTGCCATTGTTGCAAGCTTCTCTACCTTGCCCCAGATCGGATAAAGCACATGCTCCACTTCATAGGATTTCAGTCCTTGCAACGATTGGACCAGAAGTTCAAGCTTCGCCTCATCCTCCAGCTCTGGCTGAATTTTCAGCTTCAGGTTATCCGTAGAACGACGCAAACAAGCTACCAGCACAGGTATGGAACTGGACGTTACACCATGCTTCTCAGCCAAGGCAGCGGTGAATTTGTCCTGTACCGACTGGTGCTCATCATCCACTTTACCCATGTAATATTCAACCAATGGGAAATACCGCTCATCTGCCAGTCCAAGTCCGAATGCTGCGTAACTGCCTGGCATACAATTCTTTTCACCCTCTGTATCCGCATAAAATTCGAACTCTTCAATCGCTGCACGTGCATATTCTTCAAGCAGCGGATGCAGCTCTGGGTACTCCAGCGCGTTTGCAAAAAAACGGTGCGTATCCGACTTCGCAAGGCCCTTCACAGGCAAATACTGCTTCAGGCTGGATTTGAGCTTGATCTTGTAGCTTTTTGGGAATCCCTGCTTCAATAAACGGATAATAAAAGCAAGGGCCTGTTCATAGGCAGCTGCTTCTTCCTTGCGAATAATGATGGTAATGATCGAGAACACATCGTTCGCGGTGAACTCCACCTGCTCATTTTTCACATGAATATCTTCCTTGGCATAGGTTCCGCTACCTTCAGTCATCATGCGAACCGCACGGCTGCTGCCCAATTGTTTGGCCAGTTCCAAGAAAGTAAGGCCTTGTGCTTTACTGTAACTAGGCTCATAACGAAGAATCATTACGGCAGCATACAGCAGAAGATCGATAGGCTGTGCCACATGCTCCCCATGCTCACTTTGAGGCTGACCCTTCTCCAAAGAAACACCCGGCTTAAGTGTATACACATTGGCGCTGTACGCAGAGGACTGCACATCAAAGTATCGTGGCAAAAAATAATGCTCCGCCCATGACGTTATCGCACGGATAATATCACCACGATGCTCCGCCAGGGCTTCCTGACGTCCTTTGTTTAACTCCTGTATGCGGTCGTATTGCGCTATAGTCCAAGCTACGTTCAGTTCAGGAAACAATTTTGGGTCAAGCAGATGACGCGTCAGAAAAAAGGATTCCAACGGTTTTGTTGGATACGAACCTTTCAGCAGCTTTTGGTCTACGTATGTATGAATGCGCTCAAGCAACTGCTGCTTTTTCCCTTCGTTGATATATTCGAGCATGGTCACTTGCAGCTTTCCTTCTGTCGTCGGGAATTTCCCGCGAAAGGTAAATCGATAGTCGATCAGCGGCGTATCTGCCAGCTTGTCCAATTTCTCTTGAATCACTTCTACAAGCTTGGGCTGGATCTCATTCCGCACCTCTTCTTCCGTAAACGGACCTGCATTCTTTGATTTCAATCCTTCATCCAATCCAAGATCCACACTGTCTACCGTGGTCCGTCCAGGTCTGTAATCCAGCAAAATATCATTAAAGATCCCATTTGCAGCGTGGTTCGCTTCACTGCCTGTTCCAGGTCATCCCGCTTCATCTGTTCATCAAACCATTCATGAATGACCGCAATCATCTCTTCCATTGCCTGATCATAGAGTGTACTCATGCTTCAACCGCCTTCCCATTTATCTGATGTCTGCTGCTGTCTGCTAATGTCCATAAACATATATCAACCAAAGGCTCCACGTTTCACAAACCATCTATATAAAATACGTATCTACGTTCGCAGTCCACCTATTATTTTACTCCCTCAGGCATCTGTGGAACAATAAGTCTTGCGCACGGTTGTTCGCTGTAAAAAGAACCATCCTCTTTCTTCCTGTGTCTGTAGTTCTCGCACAAAAACACAAAAACACCGGATTCCAGGCGATTCCCCGCCCAAATCCGGTGTTTTCACGAAAATTATACGATGCTTATTATTACTTTAGTATGATTCATCTGTTGAATCATTCACAGATTTAATTAACTGTTTTGAACCATTCATTAACTTCCGTTGTGATTTGATCGCCGCCCATGGATTTCCACTTGGTCACGAACGCGTCAAATTCATCGATGCCAACCTGACCGTAAATGATTTTGCTGAACGTATCTTTCTCCAGCTTGTCGAGTGCGTCTTTTTTCATTTTCATCGTATCCGTAGGTGCACCCGTGAATTTATTCTTGATTGCATCATCCTTATGAGCTACCACGACTTGAGCCGCAGCGAACACTTCCGGTTTGTTTGCAATGCTTGTATTCTTCTCAAATGGTGTTTCAGGCTCCTTGCCCGAAGCAAGCTCAGCCAGTGTATCCATCATCAGATTCGGAATACGGGCACCATCATAAGTAAGTGTATATTTCAGCGGGGATACGCCGTCTTTCACTTCAGCTTCACCAAGCACTTTGCCGTCTACAATATCAAAGTCATAGCCTTGGGCAAAGCCGTGTTCGAATTCGCTACCCACTTCCGGGTTGGCAAAGTTATCGAACAAATAGTTCTGATACGTGAAGAAAATTTCCGGGTTCGCCATATCTTTATTGATCAACACAACCCCGTTGCTGGCACCTGAACCGTGGTGATGGCTTTCACCAGTTGGTCCGGTTGGCAGAGCGATTGCTTTGTAGGTAGCACCGTCCACATTTTTCTTCACATCATCGATCGGCCAGTTCGGCATCCAGTGTGGTCCCACAATGATTCCGGCTTTGCCTGCTGTGAACAGTTCGGCTGCCTTGATCTCGTCATATACGCCGGCTTCCTTCGGCAGATAGCCTTTGG
Source organism: Paenibacillus sp. FSL K6-0108 (assembly GCF_045040695.1). Lineage (NCBI taxonomy): Bacteria > Bacillati > Bacillota > Bacilli > Caryophanales > Paenibacillaceae > Paenibacillus > Paenibacillus sp. FSL K6-0108. The sequence goes on from NZ_CP150288.1 coordinate 6,562,040, forward strand.
ATAACCAGTCTTTCATCGTTGCAAGTCCTTCTTTCACACCCGGTTGAACCGAGCCGTATTCCAGTGTCCCTTCTGCATTCAGATTCCACTGTCCCGGCATCGTGTTATACATCCCGAAGATCCAGCCGGATTCGGTCATCCAGGTATTCAGAGCATTTTTCATGCCGACCGTCAGACCGTACGTATCCTTTTTACCGTTTCCATCCGGGTCCTTATTCGTGAATGCATCCATCACCGTTACCAGCTCATCGATCGTTTTGGGTTCTTCCAGTCCCAGCTTCTTCAGCCAGTCTTCACGGATAAACATAACTGGGTCACCATTGTAGGCATAGTCGAAGATCGGAATGCCATAGCGTTTGCCTTCATACATGTACGGGAACCACTCTTCCGGTGCAGATTCTGCAGCACCTTTCCATGTATCTGAAGCATACTTGTCGAACAGCTCGCCTGCATCGGCGAATTTACCCGACTCAATCAACTCACGAACCAGATTATAGTCACCACGGATGGAGACGATATCCGGCAGCTCTTCGTTCGCCGACAGGGAGAGGCGCAGCTTCGTGTAGAACGCATCATTGGTCACGGACACAGCCCAAGGTGTGGTCAGGTCGATGCCCAGCCGTTCCTTCGCCCATTTGGTGTGCACGTTGTTCTGTGCTGTCTCTCCGTTCTTAAACTTTGTATCATCATTCCAGGCTCTTAAATAGCTCATCTGAACCGCAGGTTCATACTTACCGTCTTGCAGTGCAAGTGGCGCAGCCGCTTCCTTGGACGGTTCTTCTTTTGCCCCCGAACTGCATGCCGTTACGGCAACCATCGTCAGTGCAAGCAATGCAGTCATCATTTTTCTATACATGAAACCCCTCCTCATTCACTTTGAATGCCCTTACATGAAAAGGATAGTGCAGCCGGGGAAGCAAACATATATCACAATTTCAATGTTCATATTGATTTGTTAACCGTTCCGAAAATCCTGCGGGGTCAGGCCATAATGTTTGCGGAAGACTTGAATGAAATAAGGGGTATTGTTATATCCCACTTCCTGGCCGACTTCATAAATCTTCATAGCCGTGTGCTTCAGCAGGTGAACCGCACGTTCCATTCGGGAACGGATAATGTAATCACTGATGCCTTCACCGGTCGATTGTTTATACATTTTGGACAAATACACCGGGTGCAGATGTACCTCCCCGGCAATAACCTGCAAGGAAAGATCCTCGCCCAGATGGTTGTCAATCCATTGCTGAACCTGCCGGATCATGTTTGATCCACTTTCCTGACCCGTGTCGGTTGTGCTTTGAGCCCATTGTTCCATCACGCTCCGGGTCCATGCTTCGAGACTCCGAAGAGACACGCCGTAACCGTCCTTCAATAGCTGCTGATACTGCTCACCGAGGACATCGGACAACTGTCTGCCTTCCCGATGAGCCATGTACGAGAAGGCTGCTGCGAGATAGTGGAAAGCAACATACACATGCTCCGGGAACACACTATCCGATAACTCGGCGAAAATCGAATCAATCTTGCGACTCGCGTCCTCCATCCGTCCTGCTTCCAGCAGTGCGGTCAGTCCGGGTGGCTCATAGAGCGCCGCAAGTGATTTCAATGTTGCTCCATGGGAGCCGGCAGCCGCATTGAGATGCAGACCTTTACCCGCTTCCGCCTGCTTGCGCAAGGCACTTACAGCCTGATGATACAATTGTGGAACCTGCTCTGGAAAACGGCCTATCCGGCTGACGGACAGTGAAATCGTTGCGTTTAAATACTGCTTCACACTGTGAAGCAGCCGTTCTCCAAGCCGCCCCATCAGCAGTTCCGGTTCAGATTGTGTCTGCTTCGGGCTTGCCATGAAAACGAGATCATCATAAGCATCATCCGTATGGCAGAGATGATAACTGCTGCCAAAGATCTCTTCCACCACGTTGGAGATGGCGTATTTCATCAGACGGAATGCCTTGTGTGTTGGCTGTGGGTCATCATAGCGGATGAGCAGCAGCTGCATTTTATCCTGGGGACGAAAGCCAATCTCCAATTGCTCCAGCTTTTCCACAAGTTCATTTTCTGCAAATTTATGTCCAAGCAGCACATCCTTCATCAATCCCGCCCGCTTTTCCGGCAAATGCTCCCTCACCGAATACATGGCACGCTGATGCATCAATTGTTTCTCCCCCTCCAGCCGAATCTGGACGGATGCCTGCTGCACAGCTTCAATCAATTCCTCATCCCGCACAGGCTTCAGCAGATAACTTACTGTTCCGTGACGGAGAGCCTGCTTCGCATAATCAAACGATGCGTGTCCGGATAAAATGATACATTTGGTCCGCTCCCACTTTTGCCGAATATGGCTCACCAGATCCAGACCGGACAAGCCCGGCATACGAATATCGGTGATGATAATATGCACCTGATGTGCCGCCATCTGCTGTAATGCCTCTTTCACCGAGTACGCCTTATATACGTGTCCAATCCCATGTTCCCTCCACGGTATGGAAGCTGCAATCGATTCCACCGCTGAATGTTCATCATCCACGACCATTAGATTCATCATTAGGATATTCCTCCTCAAACCATCGTATTTCTACACTGAGACCCCCATAAGGGATAGCTCCAAAATGAAGCCCCGAAGAATGACCATATCGCGTGACAAGCCGCTGGTGTACATTCCAGGTACCTGTACCAATCTCTTCGCCCATGGGCTCATTGATTTCCCGTTCAAGACCCGCAATCTCTTCCGGGGTCAAGGTAACACCGTCGTTATCAACAAACAGACTGTATCGGGTGTATTGCCTGCCATCCATTTGCTCTTGTGCTGCCATGCCTGTAACCACGATGTGACCGCTGCCCTCCATCGGTTCAATGCCGTGAATGACTGCATTCTCCACGATAGGCTGGATCAGCAGCCTTGGGATGTGCTGCTGCATTAACTCCTGCGGTACGGCAATCTCATACGACAAACGGTTGGTGCGCATCTGTTGAATGGACAAATAATTGTCCAGCAGCCGGATCTCTTCTTCCACGGTCGTCATATCATTCTCGTCACGTGTGATGTAGCGGTAGTAATCTCCCAGACTGAGCGACATGGCAATAACCGCTTCGCGGTTGCCGAGCTGCGTCATATTTTTAATATAAAACAGGCAATTGTACAGGAAATGAGGATTGATCTGTGACTGCAGATGCTTCAACGTTGCTTCCCGTGAACGGATACGTTCCTCGTATACCTTTTCGATCAGCTCCTGAATCTGCTCGGCCATATGATTGAAGCTCTGCGTCAGGTACGCAAATTCATCACGGGAGTGATCAACCGGAATTCGTGTAGACAGCTGTCCTTTGCGAATCTGCTGCAGCCCTCTCATCAGACGTTGTATCGGCACCTGTACCTTTCGGTATAACAACAGAGCAGCACCAATACTGAGCACGAGCAGCAGCAAAATGGAAGTAATGAACATATTTCGGCTCTTGTCCATCGGCGTAAGCAAATCATCCAGTACAACCGGGTTAACATAGATGCCATTCAGCTGTTTCGAGAGCACATAACTGACCAAGTACTGCTTGCCCCCCACCTCCAGCTTATGGTTACCCTCGCTGCCCAATCCGTTTAAAGGCATATCCTTCATAATGGCCTGTATCAGTTCAGGATCCGCACTGCGGTTTAACAACGGTTCATTGCCTGGTACAAAAAGAAAAGGATCTCCCCCCTGGGCCTCCTTGAAGTCGTCCAGCATGGCTACAATGTTCATCGGATCAAAATTAATCTCCATCACGGTTCGAACACCCGTAGCCACCGGTTTGGCACTCCATTCATAGTTATCCGTGAAGAAATAAGTGAAACTTTCCCGATCCAATTGCCACTGTCCAGGCTGGGGGAACTTCAACATGTTCTCATTGTAAACGGTTCGACTCGCCTTGGTGGATAAAACCAACTCCGCCTGAGGGAGCACAATGGTAATATCGTTCTTCCAGCGGCTGGTGGACTGATACAGCGACAATTTGTCGAGAATGTCGAGATAGATGCTGTTTTTCTCATATTGGCTGGTCGAATCTGTCATGTAGCGATAATGCAAAATGCTTGGATCACGCAGTAAAGTAAGACCGTAGAGCGAGAGCTGTTCAATATTTTTATCCACCTGGGAGCTAAAATAGTTAAATTGATTCAGGCTGGACTGCTGCTTCTCCTCCACGATCATGTTCACGTTCGCCTGATTCGCGTAGGTATAGAGCAGCAAGATGGGTACCAGCAAGCAGACCAGAAGCATAACTGTTTTTGAGAATACTGTAAATTTCATTGATTCACCCTGTCCCGGATTAAAGTAAAGAACCATATGGAAGTCCTATTTTATATTGAAACCCCTTACATATCTATACTGAATTTCAAATGAGTCACTATTCGGTATCCGTTTTTAACAAGTTAATAAATCAACATCCGCCTTGAAATGTTGTTCTATAGCCAGCCCGTTTCCATTGCTATAATTCAGTTGCTCCACTATTTGCAGAGGCTGACTGGCCTCATGATGCAGAGGCTGGACGATATAAAGGAGGGACCTGATGGCTATGGAACAACCACTAACGACCAATACGCCGGTGCGGCAGGCAACACACCATCCACGCAAACGTACCCGCTGGAATTTCAAACGCACTTGGCCGCTGCACCTGATGCTGCTGCCTTCGGTACTGCTCACATTGCTGTTCGCCTATGTGCCTATGGGCGGCATTATTATTGCGTTTCAGGATTTCAAACCATGGCTGGGATTCACTGGCTCCAAATGGGTAGGATGGGATAACTTCCGATTCATGTTCGAATATCCGGACAGTGTTCAGGTCATCTGGAACACCGTACTGATTGCCGCCATGAAAATTGTGGCCGGACTCGTGGCCCCGGTTGTATTTGCTATTTTGCTGAATGAAGTACGGAATTCCACGTTCAAAAGGTTCTCGCAGACGCTGGTATACCTGCCCCATTTCTTGTCTTGGGTTGTGCTGGGCGGCATCCTGCTGGACATGCTTTCCCCCGAAGGCGGACTGATTAACCAGGTTCTGGCGGCCGTTGGCATTGAACCGATTTTCTTTCTGGGCGATGGTGACTGGTTCCGTGTAACCGTGGTTATCAGTGATGTATGGAAGGAGTTCGGATTTGGTACCATTGTCTTTCTTGCAGCCCTTGCGGGCATTAACCCTGCTCTGTACGAAGCTTCCGAAGTTGACGGGGCAACACGACTTAAGCAGACCCTACACATTACGCTGCCTGCACTCGTGCCGATGATTATTGTGGTGGGAACGCTGTCACTGGGGAATATTCTTAATGCCGGATTTGACCAGATTTTCAACCTGTACAATCCACTTGTATATGATAAAGGCGATATTATTGACACGTTTGTTTACCGGATGGGTATTTTGAATGGCAAAATGAGCTTTGCGACTGCGGTTGGTTTGTTTAAATCCTTTGTCGCCATGTTCCTCGTTATTACTGCCTACCGGATGGCTTACAAAATCGCCAATTACCGCATTTTCTAAGGAGGAATTAAGGTGTATCACAAAACGACCGGATACCGTATATTTAACGGCTTCAACCTGTTTTTCATCGCGGCCGTCTCGCTGCTGTGTGTGCTGCCGCTCATCCACATTCTGGCGGTTTCCTTCAGCGGTAAAGCGGCAGCTTCTGCCAATCTGGTAACGCTCTGGCCAATTGATTTTACAGTCGATGCCTATACCAAAACGTTTGGTAACAGCAACTTTCTCAGCGCGCTCTGGATCTCGGTACAACGTACCGTGTTCGGAACACTGCTCAGCATGGTACTGGTCATCCTGACGGCATATCCGTTATCCAAGGAAAGTCTGAATTTCAAGGGACGTTCGCTGTATGCGTGGTTTTTCATCTTCACGATGCTGTTCAGCGGCGGACTGATCCCGTCCTATATTCTGATTCAAAAGCTGGGGCTGATCAACACCCTGTGGGCTCTGATTTTGCCTGGGGCTGTGGCGGTCTGGAACCTGATTCTCATGATGAACTTCTTCCGTAACGTGCCCAAGGAGCTCGAAGAAGCGGCGTTCATCGATGGTGCCAACCATATCACCACATTGTTCCGCATCTATCTGCCCGTATCCATGCCGGCCATTGCGACGATCTCCCTATTCACCATGGTGGGGCAGTGGAATTCCTGGTTCGATGGACTGATCTATATGAATGACGCAGCCAAATATCCGCTCGCTACGTTAATGCAAACCATTATCGTGCAGCAGGACTTCTCCAACATGAACGTCGATGCGACTCAGCTACAGAACATGTCGCAGCGTACCGTTAACGCAGCCCAGATCTTTATCGGGGCACTGCCAATTCTGCTCGTATATCCATTCTTGCAGCGATTCTTTGTCAAAGGAATTGTACTTGGGGCTGTAAAAGAATAGGATTTGTATACTAAAACTGAATTCATTCGCATCATTTCATCCCGAGGTTTATAACGCGCCGTTATTTACTTCGGGATGATTTTCCGCGAATGGCATTGTTATATTGATTAATGAGTTCATCCAGAACCATCGATTGACGAATGACCTCCGGATGCCACAGTTCTTTATGAGAATTTGCAATCTGGTAGAGCCTCTGTCGTGCCTTTTCGATACATTCCTGAATGGTTTCCGGATTATGCACCATACTCCCGCCCCCTGTTGTCCTTCAATATACTCCATCCAAAAAAGACCATCTATTATAATATTCGGAACAAAGGGAGCTGCACATTACCCCAAAATCGAATTTATGGTTATTTTTTCTTGTACAGATTGAAATAAGGGATGAGTCATGAATTAAGATGTGGCAAAATGCAAAAAAATACCGAATAGGCCCTCACGCCTGTCCGGTATTTTTTTCGCCTATACGATGTTCCTTATCTTAATCCGATATCCTCAAAACGATTGCTGATTGTCTCCGGGAATGCTTGTTTAATAGCATCGATGGCACACTGTTCCGCTTCCCCCGCCTGCTTGATTAAATGGACAACCCTTAGCATATGTCCTGGCTCCTTCGCATCCCACGCTGATGATTCCTCAACCTTCTCCATCATCTGAGCATGTAGTTCTGCGAGTAACACATACTCCTGCACAACATGATTCATCTGATTGGATAAATGCTCAAGCTCTGCAACATAGGAGGCCATATCCTTTCTTGATTGGGCATAATAGCGCAATACCACGGCAGCTTGATTAGTATCATATGCCCCCGATTGCAGGGCAGCAGCAATGGCTGCATAAGCAGCGGCTCCACAGGCGTAATCCTGGAGTGGCAGCATATAATCATGGGTCTCCCATTTGTACACGGCCTGAATTAATGATTCTTTGCACACTTCCCATACGTCTACGGTTGTATGAGATTCAAGCACCTGATAGTACCAGTATGGTGTACTGTTTCGACCAAAAGAAGCATAGGGAAGACGAATGACGTCATTTCCGTTACTTTCACAAATGAACAGCGCCTGCTCCCCATCATCATATCCGACACAAATGACAAACTCGTCATGCCACAGAATAGCGCCTACCCCCCGATCAATGGAAGCCATGATATCCAGCAAGGCTTGCTTCTGATAGAGCGGGAAGGTCGGCTGGAACGAAAATCCCCCGTGTTGTCCGGTCGTGACGCCAATGAAATCCGCAGCTACAAAGTTCTCAGCCATCCAGTTGTACGCCGAAATTGATTCTGTCGTCAAACGTCGATCCACCACCAATCGAAACACACTTGCGGTCATCCCCGCAATCATGTGACGAGGTAAATCTGTCCACTGTTGATGCACCAGAATCCGGTACATCGCATCTATATAGGAGCCTGTTCCGTTCCATGACAAATGTTCATCCCTAATACGCTGAGTCTGTGGAAAACGAATCAAATCCGGCAGTATTTTACTCCCCATCACCTTATTCTCCCTCCCCTACCTCGCCGAGTGCGCTCCCCAACGTGGCACAGTGGATCGTTTGCGATCAGGATACTTGAGCGATATCAAACGAAAATGATCAACTGCCTGCTCTTCCAATGCTTTCGCTTCCAATAAAACCTGTGCCAGCTCCTCTATTGCATCTGCCTGTATGATCCATCTGTTATGTTCCTGAATCATGCATTTCTTCATCTGGAGAATCAAAGCTCCGAGCTGTTCATAACATGCACAGGCCTGATCCAGTTCGCTCCATATTTCCCTCGCATCCTGCAAGTACATCTGAATTTCAGTTCGGGACTGCCAATAGGACTCCAAAACATACGCAGCACCCGATTCATCGTAATCTCCACTCCGAAGGGCCTCTACCCACACGTCATACGCCAGTCTGCCCGAGGCGATATTCCGATCAGGCAGCAGTCGATAAGGAATATCCCAATCCTCAATTGCCAATCTCAATGATTCCAACAGCATCTGTTGATCGGGAATATGTACCTGGTCACCAAAAACCTGACAATACCAGAACCCGGTGAAGTTTAGTCCGAAATTGTCATACAACAGAATCTGTGGTTCCTTATTCCACCCATCCTGCACATAAAAGATGCGATCACGGTCATCATACCCTTGAATGACACCAAATTCCGGAATCCAGTAGATCACCCCGATACCTTCATCCAAGCTTCGTCTCACCCAGTTCACCGCATCCCGCTGGTAATACCCGAATGTCGGGTGACGTGTCCGTCCCCCATCCCAGATCGTGAATATCCCCAAGTTATCGATTCCAGGGCGATGGGATTCTCCCCATTGGCCATAGGCTGTAACCGACATGGGCAGTAGTCTGCGATGTATTGAAAGTTTGAATGCCATACCCGTATATCCAGCCAGCACATACTTGGAACCCTGAAATAGACCCGCATGGGTCAATACAGCGTGCAGGCTATCCACATACGATTTGGACTCCCGCTTCATGATCAGATTTTCTAACACCACTTCAGTCAAAAAGAATCTCCTCTCCATGGTTGCTATAATTCACGTTTGTCTTGTGCTCATTGCGAGTCTGTCGATTATTCCCTCAGTACGCTGCTGAAGCTTTCGTCTAAGCCACGTTGGGGACAAGAGCTCCTCCCACTCGCTAATGAACAAATGCTGTAGGAAAGCATCCGTATCATAAAATTCAATCCAATGGAGCTGATCCTGCTTATCTCGAATCCGATATCCTTGCCACAGCTCTGTTTGCTGCACTTCTTTCAGTCTAATCTCAGCGACAAACGGTTTACGGACAGGCAGCGCCTCTTCCCATGCACCCAGCAATCCGTCTGTCTGGCACTGAAACGTCTCGTTCGTCATCTGAACATGAATCATGCCCTCCAGCCGGATGGCCGTTTGCTGTAAAGGGTCCATTTCATAGCCAACCACGTAATCCGCGTTGAATTGGGATAGCATCTTCAATGGACACCAGGTAAATTGCCGTTCTCCGACATGGTCTCTGTAATGAATATGTACTTTACGCGATTCGGCGATCGCATGGGATAAAATCTCAAAAAACTGAAGCTGCTGCGGATCTGCTTTAAACACAGGAAGCTGGCTGCTTCCCGTCTGCTGTTCCTCGAGCGTAAAACGCTCCAGCAAATGTGCCACACGCTTCACCGCATCCGATTGATCATAATTGTAATGCCGATAACGATGTGCCAAATACTTAAGCACCCGCTGTTCTTCTTCCGTCATATATAAATGGGGCAGCCGATAGGTCTGATCCTCGTAACAATACCCCCGATATTTTGCCATATACACCAGGGGGGCACGGAGAGAAATCGCCATATATTCAATATCACGCTGGGCCTGGCGCCGGGATATTTCAAATTCACGTGCAAGCCAGCTGCTGTTCGGAAAACGTCCACTCCGAATCTGCTCGTCAAACCAGTGAATACGATGCATATTGCTCATTTTCCCGCCCCCTGTTTAATCCCATCATTTACTATATTTCATTATACCAAAAGACATAGCCCGTTCCGAAGAACAGGCCTGTTATGTTATACGGTAGCCTTGTCCACTCTGGACTGAATGGCTTTGGAGCATTTCTTGCATACTTTCAGACTCGTACCATCTGTTTTGGTTTGTGAATACAACAGTTTAATCCGGGTACTGCTGCACACCGGGCATGTTCCTCTTCCTCGGGATGGCAGATTCCACAGGACGCGTCCTCTTTTTGTTTTTGCCAACGTTTGTGAACCCCTTTTCGATATGGTTTGTGTGTTCACCGTTATTATAGAGGGGACGGTACGACATAGAATGTCGCATCAGTATGAAACATGCCAAACCTAAAAAAATATCCCCTCTTCAGCTTGAAGAAAGGACATTTTCTAGGAATCATGCATTTCGGACTGAGCTGCTGCTTGCAACAAAGGCTGTAACAGACCGGGAAAGCGCTCTTCCAGATCTTCGGATCTTAGCGTCAGGAAATGCTGTGTTCCTTGTATTCTCACTCGAATGACTCCAGCTTCCCGTAGGGTCCGAATATGGTGTGACATCGTGGATTTCACAACAGGTGCACGAAAATGACTGCATGGCTGTTCACCATTTCTGGCAACTTCGGTTACGATCCCAAGACGGATGGGATCACTTAAAGCGTACAACACGGAAGAAAGTTCAATATCCTCCACTTGGGGATGGTGCAAAATTTTCATCGTTGTAGTCTCCTTTTTTTCAGACTATCCATTGTATTTTAGCATAGTTCCATGATATATTTCTAATGTTCGATACCAATCGAACTTACGAACATATTTCGTTTATGTATCCCTTGCTGCCAAGCATGGGATTCACATCATACCACATTTTGCAAATGTTACACTCCGTTTCTGAAATGTTGCGAAATACACATCAATCAAGGAGGTTTTTATGAACAACACCGCAACTGCATCATCTGGGGGACGGACAGCAGGAATACAGGAGGGCTTAATCGTAGGTCTGCTTGGTTTTACGGTTGTGCTTGTCGTTATGAATACGATGATGTTCAACCTGGCCCTGCCCAAAATTGCAGCCGAATTTATGCTCTCATCTGTCTCTTCTTCCTGGATTGTTACTGGTTATTCGATCGTTTTTGCTATTTCCTCGATTACGTTCTCACGCCTATCGGATTTTGTGCCGATTCGTACCCTGTTTACGACCGGTCTTACACTGCTTGGTGCGGCATCCGTTCTTGGCTTCTTCAGTAATCACTTTATCATTCTGCTCATTGCACGTCTGATTCAGGCTGCGGGAGCAGCTTCTGTACCTGGGCTGGCCATCGTTCTTATTACTCGTTACATTCCGAATGATCGCCGGGGTAAATCCATGGCTGTTGTCATGTCGGCCAGCTCGCTAGGACTTGGACTCGGACCTGTGATTGGCGGCAGTATTACACAGTTTCTCGGATGGCATGATCTGTTTATCGTTACCGGACTAACCTTGTTCCTGATCCCTATATTTTTCAGACTGCTTCCAAATGAGTTGCCGCAAAAGGGGGCCTTCGACCTGCTCGGCGCGCTGTTACTGGCGATCGGGACAACCGGCGTCCTGCTATTTCTGACTTCTCGTGAATGGGTAACCCTTGTTATTGGTGCGGCTGCACTGGTTCTGTTCTGGTTACGTATACGCCGTGCGGCTGATCCCTTTGTTCAACCAGCCCTGTTCAAAAACAAAAAATATATGATGCTCAGCTCACTCGGGATTGTATCGTATATCAACAATTTCTCGACGCTGTTCCTGCTGCCGCAAATTCTGGCACATCTGTATAGCTTGACTCCGGCCCAGTCCGGACTCGTCATTTTCCCAGGAGCAATCGTGTCCATGCTGTTATCCAATCGGATCGGACGAATGATTGACCGGCATGGTAATACACAACTGCTCAAGTTTGCCCCTTGGCTGCTGCTCGCTGCTGCTGGATTGTTTGCTCTTCTTGCAACCGACAGCATCTATGCCATTATGGCCGTATACATTTTGCTTAGCGTAGGTTTCTCAGCACTGACAACGAGCGTTTCCAATGAGTTATCGGGCAATCTGACGAAGGAGCAGGTTGGTGCAGGCATGGGGCTGTTCCAGCTTAGCCAATTCTTTAGCGGGGCATTTAGCGTGGCGGTAACTGGTGTGGCATTGACAGCCATGCAGCAATTGTCATTATCATCAGCGTACACGAATATTTTCTGGGGCATGACCGTGGTTGCTCTGGCATCTATTGTTTTCTCCCAAGTGTATCTGAGAATACAATCACGGAAAAGAATGTCCGCGTAATATGAAGCAGTTTCACAAACATCTTTTAGCAGACTTTTCATATATAAAAGCCAGGGATTCGTTCGGATCCCTGGCTTTTCTCTGTTCTGTCAGGATTAACGGAATCACATCAGGAATCAACATAGCCTAATAATATAGCTCGCGTATCAAATGGCATTACTTTATTGCGGTTTTTCCTATATGATAACCAAATAGTAGATGTAACATCAGAAAAGCACTATCAAGGAGATGTCTAATCACATATGAAGCTTCAACAGTTTAATTCACTATTTCGTATTCCTGCATACCGTCTGTTCCTGGTTTGTATGCTGCTGCAAGGTATGGCTATTTCCATAAGTGCTCCCTTCCTCGCGGTCTACTTTACAACTCGCCTTGAAGTGTCCATCGCAACCTTTGGGTTATTCACTGCAATAACTTTGATGGGGGGTGTGCTTTTCAGCTCGTGGATCGCCAGACGATCAGATCGACCCGGATCTCGCAAAATCATTCTTGTGGGTGCAATGATTTGCAATGCTCTTGCTTTTGCCGGGTATCTATGGATTCATGAGTTCACTTTATTATTTATCTATATGACCGTGCTGACTGCATTGGGGGCTCCCGCCATGCCACAGTTGTTTGCAGCCGCAAGAGAAGCCGTCAATACGGTTTCGGGCGTGGATCATGCTTTAGCCAATTCAACCCTGCGTTCGGCCTTTTCACTGGGATTTATTACGGGGCCTTTAATTGGAACATTATTGATTGCGTATATCGGATATAGCGGCATTTTTAGCTCCACATGTCTTATTTTTTTGATCAATGCACTATTATTTTTCTTTCTGTTAAAAAAGGCCCCCGCCACTTCTGCCATTCATTTATCTGCGGGTATGCCCGTAAGGCTTCATCAAGATGCAAGAATCTATGTGCCTTTTCTCATTACCACACTCCTGTATACGGCACATTGGATGAATAATCTGAATGCCTCCTTGTTCATAATTCACCATCTTGGCGGAGGAACGCGGGAAGTTGGCTGGGTCTCCAGTCTATGTGCAGGTCTTGAAATTCCCATTATGCTGGCATTGGGATTGCTTGCCTCCAAGTATCCCAACCGCTCCCTTATGTTATGGGGTTCCGTAATCGGTGCTGCATATTATGTAGTTGTACTGTTCTCCACTGAAATGTGGCATCTGCTTGCAGCACAACTATTGCTCGCGTTCTTCGTCGCTGTAATCTCTGCCATCGGCATCAGTTACATGCAGGATTTGCTTCCGTCCATGCCAGGTTATGCATCAACACTCTATTCGAATGCCTCCACATTGGGAAGATTATTTGGCAGTCTGGTAGGGGGCTGGACAGCTGGAGCGTGGGGGTATCGAAATGCCTACTGGGTATGTCTGCTGCTTGTTCTATTTTCGTTAGGCATGCTTGTTATTACACAACAATTCTCAAATAAAAAGCGGCAGCCAGTTTCCCTCTAATCAGATCTGGAGCATAGCCGAGTGAACGTAAAGGCTTGAAACAAAACAAAGCCCCAAGGACGCAGCAATAGCGCTCCTGGGGCTTTCGTTATTATCGTTTTAATATTCTTATATGAATACAATCATTATTCAAACAGGTCCAGACGAAGACGTTTCAGGCTGGTATGCTGGATGAGCCATTGGCCGTCTATTTTGACAAACGTCTCATGGTAGTGTCCAAATCCGTGAAAAGACTTATTCTCATTGCCTTCAGGGAACGTTACCCAATCCTCCATTGGAGAGATGACTTTGGCTTCATTTTCGGATACAAATTCAACTTCAGCGCTATGTACATGATGCACGGTTACGGCAACATCCACCAAATCCCGGAATACTTGAACGATGGTGTCACGGCCAGTTAATACCGGTATTGGGTTCCCTTCTGTACTGAAATCAGCTACGGCATCCGGAGCGAACACCTCACCCAATGTATCCCATTGCTTTGTATCAATATAACGGCAATAACGCGCTTTGGTGTTCCGAATGTTCTCCAGTGCAAGCAGTTGTTCCAGACCTGTGATGGTTGATTGGCTCATGTGTTGTCCCCCCAGAAATCTAAGATGTATACGAATATGTATTAACAATTCCCTTCCTTATTGTACCATTGCACTTATATTAGTTACAATATTACCGCTGTAAAAGACCTCCTTAGAGCATAGCAAAAAAAAATCCCTCCTCATTTCCCTTAAGCGGGGAGGAGAGATTTTATATTCGTCCTTCAACCGACACAGCAACGGAATCGGCTGTATCTTTAATTGAGGTTATAAAGAATGTGCAGCTTTCATCTGGGCAGCCAGCTCAGACATTTTTTTATTGTGCAAATAGCTCTCCATCTCTTCTTCCGCACGGACCATCACCTGCTGAATCAGGCAGCCTTCGTTATGATCCTGCGAGCATTCGAACAGGGAAGCCTGTCCTTCAATCGCATGGATAATCTCCAGAAAAGAAGGATCCGGATTCTTCCGGCTAAGCCGATAACCACCATTGGCACCGGAAGTAGATTCAATCATGCCGGCTTTCACCAGCTTCGTCAAAATTTTGGATAGATAGGTTGGAGATACTTTTTGCCTCTCAGCTAATTGATGGACACTAACCAGCTGTTCCGGTTCAGTCGCAACCAGAAAAAGCATGGTGTGCAAGGCATAGTTTGTAGCTTTCGAATATTTCATGAGGGCACCTCATTATATACGGATTTAATTTATCTATAATAGACTTGATTAAACGCTCTGTCAAACGCCAGAATTCTCGCACAATATACCAATAAACATCATTCCATTTAAATGTGGTAAAGACCGCGATATTCCGTTGGTGTCATGCCCTCATGAGCCAAGAACTGACGGTTAAAATAACTGGCATTGGGATACCCTGCCTCCTCTGCGATCTGTCCAATGTTGGCCGTCGGCCGTTCCAGCAGCCACTGCTTAGCCATCTGCAACCGCGAGCGGGTTATAAATTCCATCGGGGTCATCTCCACAGCACTCTTGAACATTTTGCAAAAATAATACGAACTAACGCCCGCCTTATCCGCCCAATCCTGTAACAAAAATGGCTGGCATGCCTCCTGCTGCATCTGTGGAAGCATTCCAAGGATACGACTCTCGGCCTTGCTTGTGCGTGTGCTTTTCAGTGGAACAGCATGCTGCACAAACTCGGCCAGCACAGCATAGGTCAGGGTAGATAGTTGAGCGGGACGCAGCATCCGGTTCTGCTCGGCTTCATTCAACAGGGCCATATGTGCTTCTTCCCAGGGAGCCTGCTGCCTTAGCGTCCACAACAGATTGCGGTGCAGCCCCCGCTCAATCATATAATCATGCAGTCGTTCACCGTAAAAATGAACCCAGCGCACATCCCATGGATCGTCCTCGCTGCTATAGTAATGCTGCCGCTGCTGCGGGAAGTATAGCACAGCCTGACCCGCACGAAGCTCATGCACAACCCCATCCACTTCCACGTACCCCTTGCCTGAGGCAACGTAATGAATATTGAAGTTATTAAGAGCTCCAGCTTCCCGTAATACGGTATGCTCGGGGTGATCAACATAAAGTCCAACGGACTCCGGATAACAAAAATATGGAATATCCTGCAGGGTTAGCAATACCGTCTGTCTCATCATGGTTCATTCTCTTTTCTAAACAATATTGTGTCAACTCATTTCAATATATTATCATTTTAATTCATTCATCTATTACTTATAATCACAATATACATTCATTCATAGGAGGATACAACAAATGAATTCCGATCGAAAATTGCGTTGGGGAATTATTGGTAGCGCTAGCATTGCTGTGCGATCCGTTATTCCAGGTTTGCAGCAATCCGAGTTGAATGAAGTAACCGCCATTGCCAGCCGGAACGAAGAAAAAGCGAAACAAACCGCTGATCAACTCGGCATTTCCCAAGCCTATGGCAGCTATGAAGCTTTGCTTGCTGACGATTCCATTGATGCGGTCTACATTCCGCTTCCGAACCATCTGCACCGGGAGTGGACACTCCGTGCCGCAGAAGCCGGTAAACATATTTTGTGTGAGAAGCCACTTGCACTGACGGAGCAGGAAGCTCAAGAGATGGTGCAAGCCTGCGAAGATGCTGGTGTGCATCTCGCTGAGGCACTCATGTACCGACACCATCCACGTTATGATCAAATTAAAGATATTATCGCCAGCGGAGAAATTGGTGAGATCCGCGGCATTCATAGTACATTTTCGTTCAACAGTTCAGGTTCGAAAGGTAACGTTCGTTTCCGGCGTGATTGGGGCGGTGGTTCCCTGTATGATATCGGCTGTTATTCCATCAGTGCAGCACGCTTACTCCTTGGCCAAGAGCCATCGGCGGCAACCGTCATTGGCATGTTCTCCCCTGAGCATGGTCATGTGGATATGATGGCTTCCGGTCTGCTTGAGTTTGACAATCATATTGGCGTGACCTTTGACAGCAGCATGTGGGCAGCCTTCCGCAACACGCTGGAAGTACTCGGATCGGATGGCATCATCGAGGTTCCTTCTGCCTTCATCAGCAATCCAGACCGCGGCTCCAACTTCTTCGTAACGGTTGACGGTGAGCGTAAGGAGATTGAAGTTCCACAGGTGAATCACTACTCCCTCCAGGGAGACGACATGGCACGAGCTGTACTTCAAGGTAAAGCTCTGCGCTTCGCTCCATCCGATGCTGTAGCCAATATGAAAGTACTCGAAGCTTGTCTTCGTTCAGCAGAAGAACGTACACGCATTACACTATAAGAAGAGAGGATGAACTGAATTATGGAATACATTGAAATTGCTGGTGCAGGCAAACCTATCTCCCGATTGATTAAAGGAACCGATTATTTCTACCATGATGCCTATGAAAAAGCAGCTACGAACATGGATGCATTCCTGGCAATTGGCGGTAATACCGTTGACTCCGCGCATATTTATTGTGGCGGGCAGAGTGAAGAAGTGCTCGGACGTTATATGCAGGAACGGGGTAACCGTAACGAGATCGTTATTTTGACCAAAGGTGCGCATCATGACCAGAATGGCCCACGTGTTAACGCAGATGCTATCCGCAGCGACCTTCTTACCAGTCTGGAACGGTTGCAAACGGAACATGTGGAGCTATATGCCCTGCATCGGGACGATCCCAACATTCCGGTTGGCGTAATTCTCGAAGCGTTGAATGAACATATTGAATCCGGCAAAATCGGCGCGATTGGCGCCTCCAACTGGACCTGGCAGCGGCTGGAGGAAGCTAACGCTTATGCTGCAGCTAACGGTCTGAAAGGTTTTACATTCAGCAGTCCGAATCTCAGTCTTGCCAAAGCGAACGAACCGTTCTGGGCCGGATGTGTATCGGCAGATGAAGAAACGTTGGCATGGCATGAGCGCACCAAGCTTCCATTGCTGTCCTGGTCATCCCAGGCTCGCGGCTTCTTTACCGGACGTTTCACACCTGAAGTGCGGGATAATGAAGATCTTGTTCGTGTATTTTACAGTGACGGCAACTGGGAACGTTTGCACCGTGCTGAACTGCTGGCCGAGTCGAAAAATACCACGCCAATTCAGATTGCACTTGCTTATGTATTGAACCAACCGTTTCCGACCTGTGCGCTGATTGGCGCTCAAAATCGTGCAGAACTGCTCTCCTGTGACGAAGGTTCTCGCATCACCCTATCTCCTGAAGAAGTAGCATGGCTGGACCTGGGCAGTGATGTGAAGCCTAGTATCTAATACAGATATATACGCTTTGAATCAAGTCTAAAGATTAAGGGACTGACTCTTCCGCGATGTGGCGGGGTGGTCAGTCCTTTTTGAATTGCCAGTTAACGTTCGTAAATTTGATAGTCATGAAAGAAGTAACAAAAAGAGACTACCCACCAGAAATATTTCTCTGGAGGTAACCCCTTTTTAATATTACATAGTCAAACTTTTAAAGTAATGACGATGATATCGTTACGATTACAACTTCACGATCTGGCCTGTCTTCTCGGATTCAAATGCTGCCAAAATTACTTGCAGGGAACGCAGACCTTCTTCACCGGAAATGCTTGGCGGTGTTTGCGTTACAATCGATTCAACAAAAGCGTCAATAACGCCGCTTGGTACTTGTTTCTCGTTGGTAGCCATTGCGCCAACTTTGTATGTTTCAACCGTACCGTTAGTCAGCTCAACGATAACCTCGTCGCCTTCTACCGTACCGATCTTCATCACACCATTTTCACACCACAGAACCGTACTGTTATCTCCTGCTCTGTATTGTGTCCAGCTCGCTACCAGCGTACCGATTGCACCGCTCTTCATGCGAAGCAGGCATGTTGCGTTATCGTCCACTTTGGTGTTCTCCTTGTGCAATGTGCTGATGAAACCAGCAACTTCGGACACTTCATCATTCAGCAAATAACGGATAAAGTCCGATTTGTGCACGCCCAGGTCACCCATGGCACCCATAATCGCTTCTTCTTTGCGGAAGAACCAGCTCCCTGCACCGTCTACGCTCCAGCCTTCCGGACCCGGATGACCAAAGGAAGTACGGAAATTCAGGACTTTGCCGAGTTTGCCGGAGTCGAGAATTTCTTTGGCTTTCACGTGTGGAGGCATCAAACGCTGGTTGTGTCCAACCATCAGATACACACCGTTTTTCTTGGCAGCTTCGATCATTTGCTCGCCTTCTTCGGTTGTCACCGCCATCGGTTTTTCGACCAGTACATGTTTACCGGCATTCGCAGCAGCAATGGCCATCGAGGCATGCAGATAATTCGGCGTACAAACGCTGACTGCATCCACTTCTTCGCTTGCAAGCAGTTCTTCATAGTTGGAGTATGCTTTACCGCCGTAAGTTTCGGCCATCTTCTCCGCACGCTCCACGATCGGATCGGCAAAAGCGACAAGTTCTACGTTCTCATTGGCAGCGTACTCTGGAATATGTCTGCGCTCGGCAATGGCACCACAGCCGAATACAGCAACTTTAATTTTACTCATGTACAAATTTCTCCTTTAACAAATAGATTTACATTTTACATAATTCGTTTCTTATCGCTCACCGGTGCAAGATGCTCGGATTAAAATTGGTTCAGGTAGTTTTCTTTCAGCCAGTTATGGCTGTTGGCTACGCTTTCAAGCGGTGGATTCTGGCAAACGTCCTGTTCCACGATCAGCCATTCTACCCCTGCACTTGTAGCCGCTTCAATAACAGCTGGCAGATTAACGGAACCTTGTCCCAGTTCCAATGTCTTCATCTGGCCCTGTTCATCTTTGCTGAAGTCTTTCAAGTGAAGCAGCGGCAGACGGCCTGCATATTTATTGATGTACTCAATCGGATTTTGTCCGGCAAATTGTACCCAACATACGTCCATTTCCACTTGAACCGCTTCAGGTGTCGTTTGAGCAAACATCGCATCAAAGGCATTTTCGTCGCCAACCTGACCGTGGAATTCGAAATCATGGTTATGATAACCGAAGATCAGACCTTGTTTAGTCGCTTCTGCACCATATTGCTGCAATTCGTTGAACAGTTTGGTCCAGCCTTCTGCATTCTCTGGACGATCTTCAGGCATCAGGTAAGGGCAAATCATATATTGAGCCCCAATCGTTTTGAGGTAGTCGATTTGTTGTTGCAAGTCTTCACGCATGGCATGCAATGAAACGTGGCTGCTAAAACCTTTCAGTCCAAGCTCATCCAACAGCGCTTTCATTTCTTCGGCAGGAATGTCACCATATCCAGCAAATTCGACACCTTCATAACCAAGTTCTGCTACCTTGCGCAACGTTCCACGGAAATCTGCTGCCGTTTCATCACGGAGTGTAAACAGTTGCAAACCAATATTAAGTTTTTTCATAATAGATGCACCTCTGCTCTCAAATTTGCTTTCATTGCTCTATCTGGTATCATCCTAACGCAAAACAGGCTAGAATGAACATATACAATATCGTCAGAACATGAACTATCTGATCAAATTTTTAAATTTGGAGGATACATCTTTTGGAAACCTCAGTACTGATCTGTGACTATTCCTATCACTACAAGGCGTTTAACCACAATATGAAGGGTGAGTTGCAAACGTATCTGTTCCGTCTGCAAACCGAAGGCTCTTGCAAGGTATATGTACAGGATGAAGAATTTAAGATGACTGGCGGTGACCTGCTCCTGCTCAAACCCGGAGATGACTATTATCTCGTAGTTGAAGAACCTCATAAGGAGGGCAGGTTGTCCAGCGGGGACTATTACTTGTTCTGTGAAGGAGACTGGATCGACAGCTGGTGGAAACGCCATCATCGCTCCACCGTGAGTCATATTGGACTGGACGATAAATTAATCAGTCTTTGGCGCAATATGCTCCTGGAGAAACGCCGCGGACCGTTGGAAGAAAATGTAGAACTGAGTGACGCACTACTGCGCGGCTTGTGCTTGTATATCGATCGGGCCATCAAGGAGAATATCCAGACGGATCGTTCAGTTTCCTCGACACTGAAACTGAAGCGTTTCATTGAAGAGCATGCCACCGTGACCTTCAAACTTGAAGAAGCCGCCCGCTATGCAGGACTCAGCCTGTCTCGTGCGGTGCGATTATTCAAAGAGCACTACGGCCAAACGATGATTCAGTATGCGATTGAGATTCGACTGAACGCTGCCTTGGAGCGTATGAAGTACAGCGATATGACCTTGGAGCATATTGCCGAAACATGCGGCTTTGCAAGCTATTCCTATTTTCATCGGGTATTCCGATCCCATTTTGGAATGTCCCCGGCTGAATATCTCAAATCCCAGGCCCATCAATCCATCGATTTGGAGCATGTCTAGGTGCCGTTGAATTTCAAATTCTCTCCTTATTTCAGGATGAAAGCAGCTGATTTTCAATCGGCTGCTTTCTTTTTTCAAAACTTCTTCCCAAAACCTCTTTCACTTCCCATGACTTCATGGGAACAAACCTGTATAGTTAAAATATAGTATTCTTACAAATTCATACATAGTTAGTTTTAAACTCTACCACTCTACTATCTGGAGCGATTAACATGAACTCTAAACGTAAAATTCTCATTATCGAGGATGAGCACGATATTTCGCGCATTTTGCGAGACTATTTGACGAAGAATCAGTATGAAGCGGCAGTAGCCGTTAATGGTCAGGACGGCCTGCGGATGATGGATATGCTGCAGCCGGATTATATCATTCTAGACATCATGCTTCCGGATATGGATGGCATTGATGTATGCCGTGAAATTCGGAGACGAAATAACATCCCCATTCTCATTCTGAGTGCGAGGGGAAGTGATACGGATAAGGTGCTCGGGCTTGGATTTGGCGCGGATGACTATATGACCAAACCTTTCTCCCTAAGCGAGTTACTGGCCCGCATCAATGCTCATTTCAGACGATATGATAGTGTGAGCACAGAACAAGATCACACCCATATACTGCGTCTGGGTAACCTCCAGATTGACAAGAAAGCCTATAAGGTCACCGTCGACGGGAATGAGGTTTCTCTCTCCGCCAAGGAATTTGAATTGCTGTTTCATCTGGCCAATCACAAAAATCAGGTTTTTTCCAAATCCCAATTGCTTGATGCGATCTGGGGATATGCCGCCTATGGCGATGAGAATACCGTTACTGTGTACATACGCAGATTGAGAGAGAAAATTGAGGCAGATCCCTCCCACCCGACTGTTCTGAAGACGGTGTGGGGCGTCGGATACAAATTTAATGTTGAATAGGTAAAGATCGGAGGAGGCAACATGTCACTGAACACCTGGTCCGCACGATGGCTGAAAACATCATTCTTCCTCCTGTTGATTCTGGTCGGATGCGGTCTGGTTTTATTTCTTAATCAACTTGAAAGCAGAAATTCTACTGAGTCTACACTGTCCATCCAGCAAGTCCGCCTCCGGGTTAACCCCATCCTGCTCGACCTGGAGCAGAACATTCATCTACTGCAGGAACCAGTAGTTCGGGAACATCTTCTTTCTATCGTCAAGGAAAACGAGGTTGAGCTTTCCTATGTCGGATTGGACGGAATGGTGATACTGTCCTCCACTCCTTCCTCCGAGGGAACACAGATCAATCTGCGATCTGCTTTGCATTATGATCTGAATCATGCATTGGTGGCCATGAACGGGAGCCAGTCTCTGAACATCGCCTTTCCTGTGATGGATGGACCGGGTGGCGGGCAAATTGGCAATGCCATTTTTACGATTCCACAATCACTTGTCATCGTCCAAAAGTCCTCTACATTCACTTTGTTCGTCCTGGGAACCCTGGTTATCATCTCTATCCTCCTGGGATTCCTCCTCATATTCATGAAGCGTAAGATCAGAAAACGGATGTTGTCCCCCATCCATCAGTTGAAACAACATGCGGAAACCATTCTCAAAGGGCAGTATAATGACCAGATTCAGTATAACCGGATGGATGAGATGGGCGAACTTTATGCCATGCTGGATTTGATGCGTACGGAGATCATGCATTTGAGTGAGCAGCGTATTAGACAAGAAAAAGCACAAAAAGAACTGATTACGAATATATCCCATGAACTTAAAACCCCGATTACAACGGTAAAAGCATACATAGAAGCCATTCTTGAAGGACTGTGCTCTGATGAGGACACGCTGAAAGAATATATGGAGATCATGCGTACACATACGGACAAAACAGCTCGTCTTGTCGAGGACCTGCTTGTTCATGCGCTGCAGGAGCTGGGCCAGATATCGGTGGAGCCGCGTGAGGTTTACAGTCGATCCGTATTTGAAGCGATGTTGAACCCTATTGGACATAGCGTACGAATGAACGGTCTGATTTATGAGGAGCCGGAACACATTCCCAATGTTCTTATCCGAATGGACCCCATACGAATTGAACAGGTTCTGTCCAATCTGGTTTCCAATGCCCTCAAACATACCGTCCCGGGGGATTTTATTCGGATTAACGCGGAACTTGACTTAGGTAAATTGAGGATTAGTATCGCCGATTCAGGGCAGGGAATCCGAGCTCTAGATGTGCCTTTTGTGTTTGAACGATATTTCAGGGGAAATGCCTCACCTTCCGCAAGGAATATACATGAGGGAACCGGTCTCGGTTTGTCCATCTGCAAAAGTATTATTGAAGCCCATGGAGGACATATTTCCTTTTCCAGCAAAGAGGGTCAGGGCACCCTGTTTCAGTTCACTCTTCCAATCTGCTGAGCATAGAAGTTCATTTCCAACCTTCTTTTCATCTCAATCCATTTACCAATAGGGCTGTAATACTTTATTCATAATTTGATAAGTCTTTCTCAACATCCCCCTATTAGAATGAATCGTATACTGTCATGGGGAGTGATCTGCTTGACCAAAACATGCATTATCCGCGCTCAAAACTTATGCAAGACATATAATACTGGAAGCGAACAATATCATGCCATACGCAATGTTGATCTTGATATTTATGAAGGGGATTTCACCGTCATCATGGGTAATTCCGGATCAGGCAAATCAACGCTGCTCTATCTGTTAAGCGGACTGGACCAAGTAACAGCCGGCGAGGTTTATTTTCAGGATCAGCGTATTGACGCCTATAGTGAGCGGGAGATGTCTGATTTCCGCACCCGCCGAATTGGCTACATCTATCAAAGCATCAACCTTGTTCCGGACCTTTCCATTCAGGATAATATTGCTCTTCCCGGATATATTGCCGGGAACAAAAAACATGAAGTAAAAGCTCGGGCGGCCCATCTTATGAAGGCCATGGACATCGACAACCAGAACAATCGCCTGCCCTCCCAAACGTCCGGGGGACAGCAGCAGCGGGCGGCTATTGCACGCGCGCTCATCAATTCACCGGATATTATATTTGCCGACGAACCTACCGGAAGTTTGAACTATGATCATGGGAAAGCGGTGCTGGACATCCTGACAGATATTAACCGGAAAGGACAATCGGTGGTAATGGTGACACATGACATCAAGGCCGCTTGCCGGGCCGACCGCCTGATCTTTGTCCGAGATGGTAAAGTCGGAGGTATTCTCGAGTTCGATAAATATGACGAAACCCAGATTCAGAATCGGGAATCCATGGTCTTCGCCTTCGTTTCGGGGAAGGAGTAACCTATGGCCGCCATTCTAAAGCTGAGTTTTTCTTATCTGAGTAAAAATAAAATTCAAAACCTGTTCATCACCCTGCTTATTTTGCTGTCTACCCTTCTGGTGTCCACATCTGTCATCATCCTGGCCAATACGGGTAACCAGTTCAAGGAAATGCATAGTCGGACCAACGGGTCCCATCAGATCTTGACGTTCGACAATGGACTGAATGATCCCCAAACTGTGCATGACTGGTGGGCTGCCCAGAACGGTGTTCAAGTCTCACCTTTGCTTACTTACCGCATCTTGTCGGGCATCACTTTTGGCGGCACTGACATCCCTAACCTGTATCTGTACATGATGAATACCCCGCCTCCGCCGTGGAGTGTAGATGAACTTGTATTTGCAAGTGGTACACAGCATTCGGCTCCTGAACAAGGAAGCGTATGGATCCCAACTTCCATGGCGAATGCCTATAACATCGCTGTCGGTGATACCATTCAATTCAAAACCGGATCTACCACACTTGACCTCGCAGTCTCAGCTATTGTTGTGGATGTTCCTTATGGAGCCCCGTTCACCAATACGGCAAGAATTTGGATGAACAGTACGGATTACCAAAATGATTTTAGTACGCTTGCAGGAAAAGATATTCACATGATGGGCATCCATTTTGATGATTACAGTACGAACTCCAGCTACTGGGATCGTTATACAAGCGAGACGGGTGCCCCATTTCTGGAAACCAAAATGGAATTTGAAAGTATCTCATCCTTTTATCTGATCATCAATCAGATCGTCGGGTTCATTATGATATTCTTAGGGGCCGTCATGATGATTATTGCCCTCATTACGATTGGCTTCACCATATCCGATGCCATTCTGGCCAACTACAAAACGATAGGTATTCTTAAATCGCTCGGACTCACTTCCCGGGGGACCATTGGTACTTACGTGATTCAATATGCCCTGCTGTCCATCATCGCCGTTCTTCCCGGGCTGGTACTGAGCGTATTTGTGTCCAAATTCATCATCAATATCTCCGTATCGTCCCTGCGGACTGGCCAGGGTGATCTTCCAATAGAGGGCATTGGCGCAGCTATTGTTGTAGGGCTGCTATTACTCGTCATGGTTATTGCATTTGTCGTGTTATACGCCAGAAAAGCTCGCACGATCGAGCCTGTTCAGGCCATTCGGTACGGTATGTCGGAGAGTGACAATGTACGCATGGCGCGACGAATGAATTCACCGCTCGCAAACCGGGCCTTGTTTGGACGATTGCCCGTATCTTTTGTCATCGGCATACGCAATCTGATCAAAAACATTAAAAGCTCGGTTCTGATGTTATTGCTAACAATGATGGCTGCTTCCGTACTTGTCCTCGGGTATGTTGTACTGACCAGCATTACCGGAATCTATCAGACGGCGGCCAAATGGGGTTATGACAATGCTAACATTGCCGCAGTCGTTGTAAACAAAGCTACGTTTCCGAGAGCAGAGCTGCAGAACGTGTTGGAAGAAGACCCTGGCATCAAAAATGTGGGCTGGCAAGGGAACATCACCGGAGTTATCCTTCCAGATGATTCAACCGACGTGGCCAGCCAGTCTACCAGTCTTTATCTAAGAGTACTGGATGGAAGCTATCAAGATCTTGGTTTTGAGACGTTGAGAGGAAACAATCCGGAACTCGAAAATGAAATTTCAATCGGGGTTAGTGTTGCCAAGATGTTTAACAAGGATATGGGAGATCTCATTGATCTCTACATTGAAGGAGAGAAGCGCACGTTCATGATTTCGGGCATCTATCAGGCCATCTCCGACTTGTCGGTATCCGGAAGAATCACAGCTCAAGCGGTTCGAAGCGTGAATCCGGATTACGCAGATGTAGATGTCGCGTTTATCAATGTCAACGATCCTTCACAGGCGGGAGCCATTGCTAACCAATTGAATGAGCGGTTCAAAGACTCTGCTGCCATCGTCACGCAAAAAACACTGCTGGATTCCGTTTATGCAGAAGCTGCAAGCATTCTTGTGTACCCCATGGCTCTCATTGGTCTGCTGTTCATTTTGGTTACATTTATTATCATCTTCAGCACCTGCCGGATCAGCATTCGCAAAGAGAGCAAGACGTATGGCATATATAAGTCGATTGGCATGACATCTGGAAAAATCCGTTTCTCCATTGCTATTGGAGTAGCTGCTTTAGCTCTGATTGGTTCAATGCTTGGAGTCATTGTAGGCGTATACCTTCTCCCCCTGTTACTTGAAAAAGTCCTATCGGCATACGGTATCGTACAGATTCCTCTCATTCTGAACTGGGGAGGCATTATACTCTTTGCTTGTCTGAGTATTGTAGCCGCAGCGCTAGGATCCTGGGTATCGTCCAAGGTGATTCGTCAGGCATCGCCGCGTATTCTTGTCGTCGAATAACGTGTAGAATGAAGGTATGCTCATGCAAAAGAAGCCCTTTCCTATCCTTTATAGGATACGAAAGGGCTTTTCCATGCAGATCTGGACGGCTAAGCAGACTTCAGCTCCGCCACTTCTTCGCAAGTTCGCCAATCTGATGTGGCGTAGTGCGGCAACAGCCACCAATAATTTTCGCACCAGCGGCCACCCATTGCTCCGAAGCATCGTTCATGCTGCCACAGGTACCGTGACCACTCCATGTCTTTGTTACTGGATCGTATATCTCACCCGAGTTCGGGTATACAATAATCGGTTTATCGCTGGCACGGCTCAGGATACCAACCGCCTCCGTTACCACTTCCATGGGAGCACAATTCAGCCCAATCGCAGCAATCTGAGATTCCGCTCCTAACAATCGTGCACACTCTTCCAATGGCGTGCCTTCACTGATTGCTGTCCCGTCTTTTAATGAGAAGGAGAGCCATGCATAGGCGTTCGGAAATTCTTTTAATAAAGCGATCAATACCTGTGCTTCCTGCAAGGATGGGATCGTCTCAAAGGCCAGAATATCCGCCCCTGCCTCCAGCAAGGCTGTGATCCGTGGACGGTGAAACGCGCTCAACGTCTCGTCCGAGACACCATAGTGACCGACATACTCCGAACCATCTGCCAGATATGCGCCGTACGGTCCAACGGAGGCAGCAACAATCGGTTTTGGACGAGCCGATGCCCTTTTTCCCATGGCAACTGCCGTTTGTTTTTTAGCGTTTAAATCATTGCCGGTTACATGCTCAGTGGCTCCACCTTGCACCTCCGCCCAGACATCATCACGCGCCTGAGCAGCCAGCTCCACCGTCTTGCGAATCAGCTCCAGCGACTCCTGTTCTCCGATGCCCCTCTTGCCGAAGCCTTCCACCGTCGCCTGATAACTGGATGTAATGGCGCAGTCGGCTCCCGCCCGGAAATAATCCGCATGCACCTGAACGATAAGTTCCGGATTCTCCAGGAGGACACGTGCAGACCAGAGCGGGTCATCCAGATCACATCCATGCTGTTCGAGTTCCGTTGCCAGCGCCCCATCCAGAATCATGATCGGATGTTTACGTAGGATCTGTTCTATGGGGTTAGTCTGTTGTGCTTGCGTCATGTACTTGTCCTCTTTTCTTATTCACACGTTCTGTCAGATAATAAGCTGCGTAACATACTGCGATAAACGGAACCCCACAATACAGTGCTATTCGCTGTGTCGGGTCAAAAGCAATGCCTACACATGAAGCCAGGCACAATATAAACGAGATGATAGGCACCACTGGATATAGTGGCGTACGATAGACAAGATCTTTTACGGAATGACCCTCACGAACATACTGTCTGCGGAACATATACTGTGAAGCACTGATGCTCATCCATACCGCAACAACAGCCAGACCTGAAATGGAGACCAGTGTAATATACACGGTACCTGGCGCAATGATGCTGGACAGCAAAGCCAGACCGCCCCCAACCATACTGATCAAGAGTGCATTCAGTGGCACCCCACGTTTGGTCAATTTGGCAAACCACGGAGAGATCGTCTTTTTATCAGCCAGAGACCAGAGCATCCGTGAAGATGCATATAGGCCTGAATTAGCAGCAGAGAGAATCGCCGTCAGAATAACAAAGTTCATAATGTCTGCTGCATAGGGTACACCCACCCGCTCCATGACCGCCACAAACGGACTTTCGAGCACGCTCGCATCCGACATCGGCAGCAAGGCCGAGAGAATAACAATCGTTCCGATAAAAAAGATAATTAAACGCCACAGCGTGGTATGGATCGCTTTCGGAATCGTCTTTTCCGGATTCTCCGTCTCCCCGGCAGCAATTCCGATCAATTCTGTGCCCGAGAACGCAAAGTTTACGGCAAGCATCGTCATCAGTATCGCAGAAGCGCCATTCGGGAACCAGCCTGATGCTGTAATATTGGATAGAAAAGGGGCGGTTTCCGAGTCTGCCATTGGAATAATACCGAACATGGCTGCCGCACCGAGAATAATAAAGACCACAATCGTAAGTACTTTAACCGAAGAGAACCAGAATTCCGATTCTGCAAAAAATTTGACCGTCAGCGCGTTGAACAGGAAGATCATGAGCGCAAAGAGCGCACTCCAGATCCATACATTCACGGAAGGAAACCAGCGCTGCATCAGCAGTCCTGCTGCTGTAAATTCGGAACCGAGGGCAACCGTCCAGGTTAGCCAATACAACCAGGCTACGGTGTATCCTGTTGCCGGCCCAATGTATTTTGCCGCATAGCTATGAAACGCCCCAGTCTCCGGCATATGAACGGACAGTTCACCTAAACAAAGCATAACCAGATAAACGACAATCGCTCCGATCAGGTAAGATAGAATAGTCCCGATCGGCCCTGCCTGCTGAATGGTATAACCTGAGCTAAGAAACAAACCTGTACCAATAACTCCTCCAAGTGAGAGCATGACCACATGCCGTGCCTGCATTTTGCGCTGAAAATGCCCTGTATCTTTGTTGTTATCCATGCCTGCTCCCCTACTTCTTCATCCAGAACAACAAAAAGACCCACTCTTCCCGAAGAGTGCGCCGTAACTGACAAATAAAGACAAACGCTCCTATCTATCAGGCTGTTCACCCGCTGGAATTAGCACAGTATCCTTCAGATCTGTTGCTGAGGCTTCTAAGGGCCAGTCCCTCCACCTCTCTGGATAAGAAAATGATTTTTTATAAATATAGCGATCTATCATGATTGTGTCAACAATTAAATATCATCATTCATTTGTGGATAACGGAAATCTTCAACTCCATCTTTAATCCGTCGATGATCCATAATCTGTGATCTTCATTTTCACATCATAGGTCACGGGAATCTGACTAAAGGTTTCATCCCAATTTTTTTTGACCTTTTTCCATACTTTCGGATATTTGATCCGCAGCTGCTCTCCAAATCCGGCCACTTCCACCCGATAGGTGTGCTGCATTTTGTTCATTACCTGCTGCATTTGTTCTTTGGCTGCATCAGCGAACTTAGCCTCCAATTCATCAATGTAGTCTTCCGTTGCAGGAATTTCCGGTGAACTCCAATCTTCCATGAGCTGACCTTCTGATTCAACTTTTACATGAAAAGAAATGTCATCTCCGTGGACTTTTGGCACAATTTTGCTCTTAGTAGACTTGATTTCATAGACTATCGTATATCCCTTTTTTGGTGCATACGATTTTAATGCCCCTCCCTTAGCCTCCCCAGTGATCCAGGACAATCCTTGAAGGTCCACCTGATTTAAGGCGCCGATCCACTTTTTCGTTTTCCCTTTATAGACGCCTGCACCTGAGAATTTATGCTCCCCATCAGCAGTAAGAACATTTTGCAGCAAAAAGCTTGATCCTGACTGCATCTTGCCATCAAGTTTCGCGAGGGATACAGGAGGAAGAATTTTATTGGTACGATAAGCATTATTCACCAACCCCCTCAAATAAAAGGCTGGGATTTCTCCTGGCTCCTTGGAGCTAAGAGCATCCAAAGCGCGTCCTCTGCTCACCAGAACAAGGGAACTGGGTCGGATATCATTGTCCCGTAAAATAAAATCAAGCAGCTGCTCCAGGCTATATTTCTTCGACAACTCTTGGGAAACGACAATTACCTTTAAATGATGACCAATGAGCGGACGGTCTCTTCTTAGAGCAAATTGACGAAAGATCTGAATAAGGGAATCTCCGGTCAACCGCTCATTCAAAAAGGTTTGTCCGCCGGAAGAACCACTGGAACTGTTTTGATTTTCCTGTTTTCCCCCAACTCGTGGGACAATCTGTACGGTAGCTGTAAATACGTTGTTTTTGGGATAATGACCTCCTTGTTTATTAATGTCCTGTTCAAATTTCGATTCCTCAGCGACGTCCAGTCCCAGACCCACATAAACACTTAAATCTTCGATCTCTTTGCTGCTCCAGCACCCTGAGGTAAAAACCAGCAGCGCCGTTGACAAAATGATTAATTTCTTTCTGATCCTGTTCAATTGTACTTGCCTCCTTTCTTTCGTAACATGCTCAACAAGAGAAGCAATAGTGGCAAAACACCAAACAAATAAATAGATGCATTTCCCAAAGCATCTCCGAGTTTGAACGTTTCGTCCACGTTCTGCGGAAGCATAGCAGTGATGTAACTGATCGGAAGCAGGATGATAAGAAAAGGCAGCATTTTTTTCTTGAACAATTGCGAACATCCAAGAGAAGCGGCATAATGCGTGATCGTAGACGTAGAGAAAATTTGCATAATCCAAATAACCAGCAGCAGGGATTCGAACCGTTCAAAGAACAACCCCTCGATCTCAAAGCTGCGCATCAAATCAAGGGTTGGCCACGTTCTTGTTTTCATGCCTTCAATAGATAAACTGCCAACAACCATAACTAATGTGATGAGGTAGATCACCATAGGGATAAGGATTCCCCAGACCATGGCTTTCCTGCCCTTCTCTGGATTTTTCATAAATGCCATCACCACAAACATGACTTCATAACCCGTATAGGCAAGCACCGAAGATTTCACCCCTTTAAACACCGGCATGATCCCCTCTCCCAGCACAGGTCTCAAATTATTGATCTCAAACAGACTGCTGCTCAGAAAAATGGCCAGTACAAAAAGAATAAGCGTAATGGGTAAAATGATCTCATACAAACGTGCCATGGAGTTGATCCCTCCTGAGATCAAATAAAAGCCAATCCACATAAATACCATGACAATGGCCCACACCGGGGTTCCCTCCAATAAATATAATCGGGTGACTTCAGCCATCACCCTGATTTCAAAGGCAGAGATGACAAGGAAATACAGGATGATCGCAGCTCCCAAAATATAAGCAATCCACTTCCCTGTGATTTCCTCAGTGAATTGAAAAACGGTCTTCCCTGGGAATCTTCGGCACAAGGTCACCAGGATTATACCCAGCAGCATAACCAACAGACCGGACAATATAATTGAAATCCACACATCGGGTGTCTTGACCGCCGATACCGTAGTTCGGGGAAGTGTAAGTATTCCTGCACCGAGCATGTAATTGATGATAAAGACTGCGGCTTGAACTGTCGTCAGCTGGTCCTGTTTAGGATTCATGATCCACCTCCTGAATATCCGATATGCCTACTTTTTACGATCAGGGTCTTTCGGATTCATCATACTTGGGCGCTTCCTCATCATTCGTAAGGGTACCCGAATAATGAAATCCTTCCAATCCGACAGGCTGAATGGCACCGCAGGGGTGACGTAAGGAACTCCAAAGCTTTTCAACCGAACCAGATGACTGCAGAGCAGCAAGAAAAACATGACTACCCCAAACAATCCGAAGGCCGCCGCACTGAGCATTCCAAAAAAACGTAATATACGCAGTGTAATCCCCGCACTATATGAAGGGATCGAGAACGAAGAAATCGCAGTAACGGCCACAACTATAACCAGAAATGGACTGACCATTCCAGCCTTCACCGCGGCCTCCCCAATAATCAAACCGCCAACGATGCCCATCGCAGGTCCGATCGGCTTCGGAAGCCGAATTCCAGCTTCCCGCAAAATTTCAATGGAGACTTCCATAATCAGTGCCTCGATAACAGAGGGAAAAGGCACGCCCTGTCTGGTTTGAATGATGGTTAGAGCCAGCTTCGTTGGAATCAGACCCGGATGAAAAGAGA
This sequence comes from Paenibacillus sp. FSL K6-0108, assembly GCF_045040695.1. Taxonomy (NCBI): domain Bacteria; kingdom Bacillati; phylum Bacillota; class Bacilli; order Caryophanales; family Paenibacillaceae; genus Paenibacillus; species Paenibacillus sp. FSL K6-0108. The sequence continues at coordinate 6,594,329 of NZ_CP150288.1, forward strand.
TAAAAGAGATATACAATGCAGGCGCGAACAGCGCAAGCATGGCCGCCAGGAAACGAAGCATACGCAGAAACGTTCCCGGAATCCAGCGTTCGTAATAGTCTTCGGGGGATTGAAGCAGCATGCTGAAGGTCGACGGCACAATTAATGCAAAGGGTGTTCCATCCAGTAAGATGGCTACGCGTCCTTCCAACAACCCGCTGATTACACGGTCGGGTCTCTCTGTGTTCTGCACCTGTTGGAAGGGGCTCAGCTCATCATCTTCAATAAGCTGTTCCACATAACCGGATTCCAGCATCATATCCATGTCCAGGTTCTGGATTCGTCTCTCCACCTCGGCGACAAGATCGGAGCTTGCAATATCTTGAATATATGCAATGACGAGATCCTTTTTCATCCGGGTACCAACCTGATGCTTGGTCATAAATAAAGCCTCGTTACCTCCGAATAGCCGTAGTATTCCGGTATTATCGCTTAGCCGTTCGGTGAAGCCGATTCTTGGCCCGCGAAGCAGGGCTTCAGATAGCGGTTCTTCCAAGCTGCGGGTTTTCCCTTTTGCTGATCCGACAAGGAGAGCTCCTGGCATCCCGTCAATCAATAGTACATTTTTGCCGATAAGAACTGCCCGTGCCGCTTGCTGCAACGTCTCCGCTTCCTGAACTTCACTAACAGGCAGCAGCTGACTGCTTATATAAGCTTTGAGTTCATTTGCATTTTCGGGGTGTTGAAATGTTTCTCGCTCTGTTTCCGGTACCCCCTCAATCATAAGGGGTGTGACGAGGTGCGTATCAATCAGATCATGATCTACCAAACCATCCACATACATGACAGCCGCAGACGTATGGGTTCCCCTTATCGTAAATTCCCTTATATGTACATCTGCATTTTGACCAAACGTTTCTTTTACACTAATCAGATCCGTAGCATACTTCCCGGTAAGCCTTATATTTGCGTAACTCCCTGTCTCTTCGCCCGTAGAAGGATTGGAGTCAGAATCCCGATTTTGTTGATCTTTATTCGAAAAGGTCCCTTTCTTTATGGATGAACGAACCCACTGGAATCCTTTCAAGAACAAGATTGGCATCAAAAATAATAAAAAGGCCTGTCCCCAAGTAGACCACTCCGGCACATAAGAGAATATTTTCGACCACATCCCTCTCACCCCATTATCTAGACTTCCTTGGTATCACTGAGTATTGTTTCCTTGATTGCCCACAATAATTCCCGTTTTTTGAACAACAAAAAAGCAGATGCCTCTATTGGCACCCGCTTCCCTACAGGGTTATGGAATTTATCATATCTATACGATTTTGGTTACGTGCTGCGCTTTGGCATCCAGCAGTTGTGCAGACGATGCAATGGTTGTAAAATCACTCAACGCCACCGCAATCTGCTGCTGGCTTCGCTCCACATATCCTTCAACCTTCTGTGTTCCGTCAGAAATATTCGTAATTTCTTTGGTTATCCCATTCACACTATCTCGAATCTCATTAATGGAATCTTCGACCACGGCCGAAAGTTTCCGTACTTCCTTGGCTACAACATCGAACCCTCTCCCATATTCACCAGCATGTGCCGCCTCAATCGCAGCGTTAAGGGCCAGAAGCTGGGTCTGCGAGGCAATTTCACGAATCGTTTTGACAACTCCCTGGATCGAACGTGCCTGTTCCTGCAAATGATTCAATGTTGCTCGGTTGAGGGCAGAGACTTCAGATATATACGTGATGCTGGACATCAAATCACGGCTCCGCTCAATGCCGATATCCGCATGTTCATTCAGATCATGTGACATCATCTTCAGTTCGTTTACGACAGCTGAAATATTGTTTTGACGGCTTGTGATGTTGGTAGCTATTTTGGACACACCCAATATGTTCTGATTCAACTCATCATATACAGGCATATATGTCGCCTCAAGCCATACGGGACTTCCCTTTCTATCCTTGCGTTCAACCTTGTCCTGGAAGCTTATACCATTCAGTATACTGCTCCAAAATGCATCATAGTCAGGGCTTTTCACGAATTCGTCAAAACAAAATTGCTCATGCTGCATGCCATACATCTCGTCTACCGTATAACCCATCGTCTGGGCAAAGACTTCATTTACATACGTAACACGTCGATCCAGATCAAATCGAATGATAGCCAGACTTTTCTCCATGGCCTTAATGACCAACGCATCGGTGACAACGTCTTTATTTTCCACATCTAATATAGGCAAAGCAATCCCCACTCCCTGACTTCTTCCCATGATTAAACCGTTCTCATTTTGGCAGTTCCTGTTGTATCGCAATTATGTATTCAACTGAATAGAGACGACTCTATTATTGTATACTCCAATTGCAGTCAATTGGATCACTCCCAAATCAATTTATAACAATTCGGTTACGGTTTGCCTTTTTATACCCAATAAACTAACTGTCTAAACATTATATTTCATAAACAAATGCTAACACAAAAAGGGACGGTTTAACCGCCCCTTATTATGGTATAACCTTCCATACCTTTGATGTTATCTGTAGTCGTCTCTGTGCATTAAGCTACCCTGTTCATCTATCAGCCTCGCGGCAATTTGTCAGCGTACCGACTCCGCAGATCAGCCAGCCGTTCCAGCTTGGACAGCGCCTGCTCCTTCTGTCTCAATCCCACCGCCAGCACCAGCTGCTCCATTAACAGGAGCGGAGTAACCATGGAATGAAATTCGCCAAGTTCCCCTCTGCTGACATAAAAAGATAACTCCGTCGCCAATCCATATAACAAGTCTTCCCGATCTGTTACAAGTACGGCTTTGCTGCCTGTGTCTCTGGCATAATCCAAAATGACTTCTGCTTCAGGCAAGAGTCTTGTAAAACACATCAGCAGCACAACATCCTCCCGCTGCATGTGCATCAGTGATTCCAATAATTCATGACCACCTCCGGCGAGATGGATGACCGTCAATCCGAATCGGGATAGCCGAAAGGACAATAATTCCGCTAAACCAGCGGAGGGCCCTGGAGCATATACGTATACTCTTCGTGCTTCAGCAAGGATGGATGCTGCGTGCTCCAGATCCCCCTGCTTCATATGGGACAACGTCTCCTGCAAATGGCTGACAGAGGCCTCCAGTGACTGAACAGGAAGGCTGTCCGTATCCATGCGGGATATGGTTTTATTTAATTTGAGGGCAGGTGTAGTGTCTTCGGATGTACGAAGCCGGATTTTGAACGCTTTGGCATTATCATATCCAACCGCCCGCCAGAAACGGGATACGGTCGCAATACTGACTCCCAGCCTGTCGGCAATCTCCTGTTCCGTCATGAACAGAATCTCTTCCGGATTCCGCTCAACAAAATCAGCAATTTTCAGATGGCCTGGTGACAGCTGTTCTTTATGAGTAAACAAATTCATTCCGTATGCACTCCTTTTCTATATCAATTGAACTAAAGAATATTTACACTTGCCACTTCGATGCCAGAACAACCTTCCGATCGCTGTTATCCCCAGATTTTTTTGGTTTCCCTTTTTTCAAAGGGGACAATCCGGGGATAAAGGCGAGGTGTATGCTTCCGATGCAGCTTTCTTTCAGAAAGCTTTTAGCTCCGCTTCTTCAGGTTATTTCTGTCCTCTCCGTTCTTGTGTAAATGTTTAGTTCAATCTAAATAGCTCTGCACTCAGTATATCAGTTGAGAGAATAAGAAGTGGGTTATGTATGTAATATTTTTTTCATTAATTTCAGATTGTGTAATAAAAATTACATTTGATTTACAAATGTCTTCTCTCCCGTTAATACTCTGCCCCTAGACTGTGGCTATGATGATCACCAACTTTCAGGGAGGTATGTAACAATGAAGAAGATGACTGAGCGTTATACGCTGACGTCTTCACAGAAAATGATGGTGTTTGTGCTTTCCATGTCACTGTACGGCTTGTCCAACATGTTCACAGAGCTTATTCCCAAGCTCCAGCTTGGACCAATTGAATTGTCTGTTGAATACTTTGCCTTCATTCCGTTGACACTTTGCATTTTGTTCCACCCCATGATTGCTGCTCTTGGTGCGGCTCTTGGCGAAGTAATCTTCGGTGAGCTGATGTTAGGGCAATTCGGCGGACTGGGCGAACTGGAGAAATTCATTACCTTTTCCTTTGCCATGTATGTCGCAGGACGTATGGTCAGTGATCCACGCAATCGCAGGCAGGTCGGCATTGCAGCCATGACCGGAGTCATCATTCATCAGTTCCTCAGTTCACTGGTGGATATCGGTAAAGTGTGGATCGGTGTGGAGCAGCTGGAAGCCGTCCCTGGTCTTGCGGAAAGTGTTGTACTGATCGAAGGAGTTGGCTTTCTAAATGACGTGCTGTTCTCGGGTATCCTGTTCGCTCTGCTGCCTACACTGTATCTCGTCCCCCTACTCTACGGCAAAATTGAACCGCTGCTCGGTATCAAACCTCGTAATCCAGGAATGAAATATGAAGGCATCGGCTTCTTCCGTCCGAAACTAATCCTAATCGGAGTGCTGCTGCTCGCGCTCGCCTTTGGTGCGGAATCCTTGTCCGAGATGGATATCAACTTTGCGGTTTGGGAGACGGACTATGCAGATCAATATGGTTCGGCTTCAATATGGATCAGTATCGGAGCGGCTGCATTGATTGCCGTGGTGACCCTGCTGATCATGCGCGCTAAACGGAGTAAAAACAAAACGGTACCAGGTACGGAGAACCGTCCTTATGCATAATGAACTGTCCACATCTGTTTCTATTTCTGCAGCGAATACCGCCATTTCTATTCAAAATGTCATTTTTACGTATCCTGGCTCGGAAGAGCCTGTCCTGAACGGAGCTTCGCTTGAGCTCCCACGAGGCAGTTTTACAGCCATTATCGGAGGCAACGGGTGCGGCAAATCCACCCTGTGCAAGCTGTTCAACGGCCTAATCCCTCAGTTCTATACGGGGGACTTCTCCGGTGAAGTCCATGTGTTTGGCCTGCCTGCCGAAGGCCGAAGTGTTGCAGACCTGTCCAGAAAGATCGGTTACGTCTATCAGGATTTTGATAACCAACTGGTACGGCCTACCGTCCTGGACGAGGCTTGCTTCGCACCGCTCAATTACGGACTGTCCAACTATCGGGAGCTCGGTGAACGAGCTCTTGCCATGTGTGGTCTGGATGCCATTCATAACCGATTCATCTGGGAATTGAGTGGTGGGCAGAAACATCTGCTCGCCCTGGCCGGAGCTCTGTCGCTCGACCCGGATATCCTGATCGTGGATGAACCTGTCTCACAGCTTGACCCGCAGCATGCAAGACTCATCTATGAGTGCCTTTCGAGATTGAATACGGAGTATGGCAAGACGATTATCGTCATCGAACACCATACTGAATTTATCGCTGACTTTTGCGCAGATGTGGTCCTCATGGACAAAGGCCGGGTCTTGTGGAACCTTCCCGTCAAGGAAGGCTTGAATCGCATTACCGATCTGGAGCGGCTGGGCATTCAACCTCCTGAGGTGACACGTGCCGCTATCCAGGCTGCAGAGTTAACGCAGGGAATAAAAACAAATGCGGACCCCTCAAGTCCAGGACAACGCTTCCCCATTACGGTGGAAGAAGCAAATGTTTATTTTGCCGACAATTACCCATCCATTCCATCCGTTTCTTTGCAAAATGAACCTTCATCCCATTCGAACTTGGCACGCGACGTTCCCAATCAGATGGTGAATTCCGAGCGCCTAACGATTGCTTCGGTTGCTGAACCGTTGATCCCTATTGTACAGTTTCATCAAACGCGGCTTCGTTACAGAGGACTGGGCAAAAAAGAACATGAAGTCATTCGTGGTGTTAATATTTCACTCCATGAAGGAGAACGGATTGCCTTGATTGGCAACAATGGTGCCGGCAAATCCTCCTTACTGAAGCTGATGGCTGGTATTAGCCTGCCTCAGGAAGGCAGCGTTAGCGTTCTGGGTGAAGTTACGCACCGTTCCTCTTTGGAGCAGCTGGCGGGGAAAGTCGCCTATATTTTTCAGAACTCTTCCGAAATGTTTATCGAGGACAGTGTCCGCAAAGAAGTCGCGTATTTCCTGAAGAACCGTCGCATCCCGGATGCTGACCAGCAAATTGCACATGTACTGGAGCGTTTCCGGCTTACTTCGCTGCAAGAGCGGGATGCCCGACTTCTCAGTGGTGGACAACAGCGGCGTGTCACACTTGCGATCGGTGCAGCCATGAAGCCTTCACTTATGCTGCTGGATGAGCCAACCGCTAATCTGGACCTTGCCACTCGCGAGGAACTGATAGGTGTGCTGGATGAGCTGGATCAGCATGTGCGAACAACCGTCATTGCCACGCATGACATGCAGTTGGTTACCCAGTGGGCAAGTCGCGTTATCGTGCTTCACAATGGTCAGGTGGAAGCAGACGGCACACCTGCCGACGTGTTTGCAGATGAATCCCTTCTGCGCCGCTCTGGACTTGCGCTTACACAGATCATGGAGCTCTCCCACCTTATGGGACTGCCTACACTTTCATCAACAACCGAGGCTTTTGTTGATAGCCTGTTGAATCATTCACTCACCAAGGAGGATATGCATCATGCAGCTTGTCCGCAACTGGTTTGACAAAATATCCATTGAACGCATTCAGCTTGAGCTGATGAATACTGTATATGGCAGCGGACATGCCAGCCTGTCTCGGATTGATCCCCGTGCCATGCTGATCTGGTATCTCTTTTTTGCCATTGTTCCCTGGTTTGTTCATAACGGGACTGTGCTGCTCGGCATGTTTCTATTGATGGTGACGACCACCATACTGTCCAGAGCCGCTCCCTTTATCATTATCATTCTCTGCCTGGGGTTGATCGGTCAAGTTGGATGGATGTTTATCATCTCGCTGTTCTTCGGTGGCAATCTGGAATCTGCATTCCCCCTGCTGCTGCTTACCCTGAAGCTGTCGATCGTATCGCTCGCGAGTATCACCGTCTTTTCGGGCATGGACCCTGAACGGATTGGCGATGGGTTGCTTGCGCTCGGCATGCCTGCAACGTTCTCCTTCAGCCTCTCTTATGCTTACCGCATATTGCCGGTGCTGTTCGGTGAATTCCGCAACATCATGCTGTCGTACAGACTACGGGGTAAGGTTCCTTCCCGGCACGGATGGCTCTATTGGCGGCTCGTTGTCTACTATATGAAGCTGTTCGTTGTGTCCTTCTTCCCGCTCATGCTGGCTACCGCCAAACGTTCCCGCACAACCGTGGAAGCACTGGAGACACGCGGTTTCTCATACGGCATGAAGCATCCCGAATCCAAACGCCTGAAGCTCGCCCATCTGAAGATCACCCGGCGTGATCTCGGATTTCTTGCCGGATCGGCAATCTACGTTGTACTGCTGTTCTGGCTCGGTGGGCATTACGAAATTCTGTAATTGGAAATGAAGCTGTAAATTCAAATTCAACTCATTAATCATTCATGATATAAAGGAGTGTCTTCTATGCGCATTGATCTTCATACTCACGGCAAACTATCCAAAAACTCTGATTTCTCGGTTGATTACTTCACCGAAATGCTCAACGAAGCCAAGGCCAGCGGGCTCGAAGCCCTCGCACTCACTGAACATTTTAACACCCGTAACTTCTACGAAGTCTATGAGACGCTGGATCGTCTCTATCCATACAACGGAGAGTACTACGAGGCAGATGGACTGCGCATTTTTCCCGGCATGGAAGTGGATATTCAGGAGACAGGACATATTTTGCTGGTGGGCCAAAAAGAACATATCCTTGCCCTCCGCAGCGGCCTGGAACCATACACAGCTAAAGGTTCATTCATTCCTTTTGCCGAGTTGCTGAATATGGCCGAAGCCTGGCCTTTGCTCAAAATTGGCGCACACCCTTTCCGCGAGTCCACCCCGCTGTATCAGTTGGACCGTGATTTTTTGGGACGTTTGGATGCTTTTGATCTGAACGCCAAGGATATGTACCAATACGGCATCGAGACGTGCCGCGGGCAGGTTGAACCATTCGCCCAGTCCCTCGGTAAACCCGTCACTGCCGGAAGCGATACCCACCAGTGTCTGCAATACGGTAGTGTATTCAATGTGCTGGATCGTCCATGTGCATCGGTTGCCGAGCTCAAAGAGCAGATTCTCGCCGGTTCATACACGATTGAAATCTCCAACGATCTTCCTCTCCGTGTCAAAGCCTCCGTTATGCTCAAGAAAGTAATGAAACGTCTGGCCAAGCTGGAGAACGCCCGTTTACAGAGCGTTTAGAGGAGACTGCAACTTTTTAAAGAATTCAAAATGAGCCCAAAGGACGTTCATCCTCCAGGCTCATTACGGATTCATTTTTACCTAATTAAAAATCATGCACCGTCACACAGAGCTGAATCACGATTCCGAACGGATCACGGATAATTCCATACCCCGGACTAAACTCGTTTTGCTTATACGGCACCAGCACCGTTACCTCTTCATGTTGTACCAACGAATGATACAGTTCCGTCATCGTAGTTTTGTCTTTCGATTGAATGCATAATGACGTGCTGTTTCCCAGCTGCCAAGGCCGCTCCGTATCCATTTCCTCCTCAGCAATCATCAATTTGTTTACCCCGATTTGCAGCACCGAATGTGTAATATATTCATCCTGACCTTCAGGATACTCAAACCCCGGATTCATTTCCTTCATCTCTTTGTAATTTTTCTTAAATAACACGTTAGCGCCCAGGTACTTCTCATAAAAAGCAATGGCTGCCGCAGCATCTCCATTCATCGACAGAAACGGGATCACTTCAACATTCATCTGGTTTGCCTCCTTCGTTGGATTGGATTACACTGTTTACTATAACGAATAAAGATGCCAATCCATGGCACCATTGAGAGGTTTTTTTTATGAAAAAATCAGAACGCATGAACCAGATGCTGCGCTTTATCAATCAAAAACAACACTTCACCCTGCTAGATCTCATGCAGGAGTTTCAGATATCCAAGAGAACCGCATTACGAGACATCGCTTCATTGGAGGAGATTGGTGCACCCATTTATGCCGAGTATGGACGTTATGGAGGATATCGTTTGCTACAGCAGATGCAGCTGCCGCCCATTTCGTTTAATACGAGTGAGCTTCATGCCCTTTACTTTGCCATGCAGGCTTTGCGAAGCTTTACCAATCTGCCCTTTGAAATCTCTTTTCGTTCCATTCACGAGAAGTTTCTAAGCGCCCTATCTGAAGATCAAAGAAAGGATATTGAACAAATTCAGCATCGGGTGTCTTTCCGGCATACCGAGCAAATTCGGGATAGTGAGCATCTGGAGTTTCTATTGATGGCCGCTGTTCAAAATATAGTGATACAGATTACGTATCAGAACATTCGCAGCAGTGGCAGTAACCCACATAACAACCCTAATCCCGACAAACCCAAGCGCAGTATCCGTACCATTCAGCCAATCGCCCTCTATGCCATGAAAGGCTACTGGTATTGCCAGGCGTATGATCTGGGTAAACAGGCGTACCGCGTGTTCCGATGTGACCGAATCACCTCATGCGAGGCGACAGATATCGAACCTATAATGCATATTAATGAACTTAATTTACAGGATGCCCACTCGTTATGGAAACCATCAGAAGACGCTATCCCTTTCAAATGTCTGATCAATGAAGCCGGGATGGAGTTGTTCCAGCAAGAACCGTTTCCATCCATGCGGCTCATTCACGAATCAGAAAACGAACCCGGACAGACCATTCTTGCAGGTTGTTATGAACCCCCTGAACTTGAGTTCATCGTTCGCTATCTTGCAAGCTTTGGTAAGTCCATTAAGATCTTGGAACCCGATACATTAAAGGAATCCTTAAGACAGCACTATCGGGATTTACTTGATCATGTTTAAAAATCGTTACAACTATATAAGTCAGTTGAATGAATGATTTTACACTGGATCACCGGGCAGTCAAAACTTCCGGTTCCTGTTATCGTGCATCCATTTAGTTCACTTGATTTTAGTCCACTTATTTTAGTTCACCTGATTTAGTCCCGCTGATATTTGTGATCTCATCACATCTTATTTTTATAAACCTGGCTCTGGTTTATCATAGCTCGCTGGAGAGCTCTTTTTATTGCCTATCGCCAACTGAACGATGATTTGCAGCACAATGATTATAGCCAGACCATAGAATGCTTGGACAAAGCTGCCCGTGGCATCATGAAGCCAACCGATCGTCAGCGGACCAAGGGCACCCAGAATATAGCCGCCGGATTGAGTCATCGCTGACCATGCGCTGGCTTCCTGAGCGTTATTCGTCTCATCAATGGGCAGCATCAATGCGATTGGGAACAGTCCCCCGGCACCAATACCGAGTGGGATCGCGGCCAGCCAGGGACTGACGGACAAGTTCAGCATTAAAACTCCTATCAACTCCATTAATGCACATCCAACAAGCCAGAATACACGTCTTTGGTAACGGTGTACGAGTATTGGAATGAGTAACGTAGACGGTAATGAAATCAACGTAAATAACGTTTGGATGCTTCCGGCAGTCTCTTTCGTATATCCCTGGCTTTGGATCGCCGGTGCAAGCCATGCAGTCAATGAATAGAAGATCGCTGCCATCAGTCCAAAGAACAAGGTCAGCACCCATGCTCGACTATTTTTTACTGGAAGAGCTTCAACGTTAACAGCAGAAATCTGCCCCGATTGTTGTTCCTTTCGTGCTGATAAGGCTAATTTCATCCAGATCGGCAAAGCAATGACGGCGAGCAATGCCCACATCGCTAACGATCCCCTCTACGACCCACCCAGAATATTTTGAAGAGGAACTGATAACCCAACACTAATACTGGCTCCCACGACCATTGCTGTAGAGTAGATCCCCACCATGACAGCCACTCGGGTAGGGAAGTACTGCTTGATAAAGCTGGACAACAGCGGCCCGGCTAAGGCAATCCCTACTCCGGACAGAAATGAAGTAAACATCATCAGAGGCGTGGCACCCACGAACAACCGTAATGCCGTACCTCCCCCAATAAAGATTAAAGCCAAAACAATTGCGCCCTCATTCCCCCATCTTCTGCTTAATTTTACGGAAAATGGAGCGAATAAGCCCATACATAATACGGGAAGCGTAGTTAACAAACTAGCGGTAATTCCGCTGATACCCAGATCACTTTGTATCGTACTCATTAAGGGAGAAATGGATGTAATAGGTGGCCGCAAATTCAACGAAGCCAGAATAAGTGCCAGGACGACATATAACAGTTTCACTATGGATCACCTCAAGTATGGTTATATCGTTGCACTCACTAATGATTCAGGCTGTTGATTTTTTTGTGGTGCAAGATTAGTATATAAGCATCCCAATGATTGAACAATACAATCATTTCTATTAAAATGATTATAAAAACCAATGATTCGAGGAGATACAGATGGAAATTCGTCAAATGGAGAACTTTATCGTCGTTTGTGAGGAACTCCATTTCACACGTGCAGCAGACAAAATTGGCATTTCTCAACCTACCTTGAGCCAGCAAATTCGAGCGTTGGAGGATGAATTAGGTGTCCCCCTGTTCGACCGGGTGGGCAAAAAAATTGTAATGACCCAGGCGGGAACGCTGTTCCTGGAGCATTGTGTACAAATGGTTCGGCATATACAGAATACCCAGGATGCATTAGCTGAATTCCGCAATGATCAGCGAGGCAAGCTGGTGATTGGAGTCCTACCGTCCGATTTGGACTACCGTCTCACTCCATTGCTTGTTCATTTCCATGCCCGTTTTCCCAAAGTAAAATTAAAAGTTGTCTCTTCGATTTACGTAATAAATCAAGTGCTGGATAACGAAGTAGACATCGGAATTGAGCTAACTTCTCCTCCTGATGACCGTCTTGTCCGTATTCCTTTGTCCAGTGAAGAATACGTACTCGTTGTCTCCGAGAACCACGCTTGGGCCGACCGAAAGGAGATTGGAATCAAGGAACTGCATGATATCCAGACGGTGATGTTCCCGGAAGGTTTCACTGGCAGAGAGCTGGTGGATGGCTATTGCCGGAAATATGGTTTTACCCTGAATACGATCATGGAGACAAGTTCGGCAACCTCCATCATTAGTCTGGTCAAAGCTAACGTTGGCGGAACCGTGCTTCCATATCCACTGATCAAGGCGATGAATGAACCGGCACTGCGCATCATCCGAATCTCGGACGATGCTCCTTACCGGCACTTTGAGATCATTCATCGGTCCGACCGTTACCTGACCCAATCTGCCAAAGCATTTATTGAGAAAACCATTGAATATTTTAATCAAGATTAAGTTTAGAAGGAGAGTGACTTGAATGCGTATAAAAGAGCTTAACTTGTTCACAGATCAACTAGAGGCCATGAAGCAGTTTTACGGTACGTTATTGGAGTTGGCGCTGCTGGAGGAGAGTACATCGTCGGTATCGTTCCGCGCAGGAGATTCAATCCTTGGATTACAGGAGGCTTCTGATCAGGAAAAGCCCTTCTATCATGTCGCTTTCACGATTCCAACGAATAAACTCGCTGAAGCCAAGAAATGGATTCAAGCTCGAAACATCTCTTTGCTTTCCAAGGACGATAAGGATGAATTCTATTTTCCCTACTGGGATGCAACAGCTTCCTATTTCTATGACCCAAGCGGTAATTTGATGGAGTTCATCGCTCACCATTCGTTGGAAAATGCAGTCGACGATGCCTTTGATTCCAGGCAGCTACTATGCATTAGCGAGATTGGTCTGCCTGTCGATGATGTTCCTGATACCATAAGCAAAATGAAGGGACAGTATCACCTTGAACCCTTTGCCGGAGACGGAAAACAATTTGCCCCGATCGGTGACGCAGAAGGCATGTTTATTGTCATCGACAAAGAGAAGCCCTGGTTCCCCGACGGACGCAAGCCCGGGGTATTTGCTACTAAGGTGAAAGTTGAAACTGGACGGACTGGGGGGATACAGATACAAAATGATGTGTACTCTATTATTTCAAATTAAATCAAAATTCATGTGTTGTGATGAAGTGTGTTGTTTTTCAAATAAATATTTATGATAGAATAATAGGGACTCTTAAAAAAGGATTGATTCTAATGAAGAAAGCAGACAAGTCAGCCTCCTAATTTCACTTTAGATAAAAATTAGGAGGCATATCAAATGAACTTTAATAAAATTGATATAGACAATTGGAATAGAAAAGAGATATTTAATCATTATTTGAACCAACAAACGACTTTTAGCATAACCACAGAAATTGATATTAGTGTTCTATACCGAAACATTAAACAAACAGGATATAAATTTTATCCTGCATTAATCTTCTTAGTGACAAGTGTGATAAACTCTAATACAGCTTTTAGAACTGGTTACAATAGCGAGGGAGATTTAGGTTATTGGGATAAGTTAGACCCACTTTATACGATTTTTGATAGTGTATCTGAAACATTCTCTGGTATTTGGACTACTGGAAAGAATGACTTCAAAGAGTTTTATGATTTTTACCTCTCCGATGTAGAGAAATATCAAGGTTCTGGGAAATTGTTTCCCAAAACACCTATACCTGAATATACTTTTTCCATTTCTATTCTTCCATGGACTCCGTTTACTGGGTTTAACTTAAATATTAATAATAACAGTAACTATCTTCTGCCCATTATTACAGCAGGAAAATTCATTAGTGAAGGCAATTCAATATATTTACCGTTGTCATTACAAGTCCATCATTCGGTTTGTGATGGTTATCATACAGGATTGTTTATGAACTCTATTCAGGAACTCGCAGATAGATCTAAGGAATGGCTTTTATAATAATTAGAAAATGAGATGTCTCACAAGCTCTTAAAAAATGCATATCGATGAAGAGTAATAACCCGATATGTTCAAACGGGACGAAGCAAAGGTCTATCCTGCTTCGTCCCGTTTGTGCTTTTCCATCATGCTTTTCAAATGGTTGGGTGTACCTCCATTTTATCAAGGAACGGTTTCTTTTTGTTTTACAATTTAGAAAACGGGGCTGTCCCTAGCCATTTTTATGACTTATGGGACAGCCCCGTTCTAATGTCACTAACTTGCCTGCTAGCTAAATGAAGCATCGCCAGTCTAACATTTTATTCTCTCGGTCTATATAGAACTTTATTTTCTTCTGTCATCTCTTTTTGAAGAAGTTAAAAATAGTTCGCAACTGAAAACCCATGCCACTTCTAACTTTCCTTGTCTTAGGATCGATTTAAAGTTTGTAACTGAATCTTCTTTACAGGAAAATAAATTTTGTAACTTCATATCAGGGTAGTTCATTTCAGTAGATCTGTTTATTGATTCAGTTTCCAAAAAAATATTTATCCCACATCTTAGAATTTCGTAACTTTATGCTCTCAGCCCGACTATACCTTTCATCATCATCACGAATCATAAGATCGGTATTGATCTGTTGTAACTATTAAATCTTATATTTTCATAACTCTTTAATGAAGAAATTATAGGCTCTCTGTGCGCTTATTCTTCATTAAGCTGAGCAACCGGATTCACTCCACCCAGAAGGAAGTCGGCAACACGCATTACAACAAGATGTCCAGTATAGGGAGCACAAAATAAAGCCAGACGGCTTGTAAGCAGTCTGGCCTGATGTGCCTTGTATAACTGTCTATATTTTATACAAAGTAACTTCATAGTCTGCAAAAACCTTCCGATCATCTGCTCTACCACACTCCACTCCCCGTTCGCCAGCCCGCAGCCAATGTTGCACGGGAGGGCGACAGACAGTCCCTTGGCCTGCGCTTCTGTCCTCAGGATGGTTAACGCTTGCTCCAGCGCAGCATAGTCCGTATACCGGGTTTTGCTCCTCCCATAATCAAGCTGGCCGAACAGATTCGCCGTATACTTCGCGCCCGTCTGCACCAGCTGGCAGTGTCCAAGCAACTCGTCAGGCGTGTACTGGTCACAGTACTTTTTATACTCAGGAAATAAGTTCGGATATCGGTCCCGCAGAATCTTCGCAATCCCCGACCCCATCACCCCCTGACAATTCACCTGATGCCCAAGAATATTTTCACTGGCTTCTAATAGATCGCCGTTTATGATTTGGATGGTCATGGTTCTCTCCTTGTTGTTGTGACTTGGGTGTTTGGCAGATAGATTGAACTTAAGAATGTCCGTTTCGGGATAGCCGTGACTACAGAGAATGTTTGGCCTTCCGGCCGCTGTTGTCCCCAGATTTCTTAATTTGAACTATATTAGGAGTAGAAATCCGGCGACAAAGGCGGACGCTACCGCTCCTCCAGCTCCAAAATTCTCCTCCGTCTACAGCGTAGAATAATAGAGAAGATTGAGGCCGTTATACACGATATGCACCACGACTCCCGGCCAGATGGAGCCTGTCTTGCGGAACAGGTATCCCACCAGGATGCCGACCATGAATGCGTCTAACAGGATAACGGTGAATCCATGAATCACGCCGAAGATTGCAGCGCTGCCTACCACCCCGGCCCATGCTCCATATCGGTTCAGTGCATTGGCAATTACGCCGCGGAATACAAACTCCTCGCTGAGTGGCGTGAGGATGGCCCCGGTGATAATCAGAATGAAGAGCGAGAGCGGACCGCCTTGCGCTGCCGTCTGGAAGTCCGCCTGGGTGTTGATCTCGGTAATAAAGTGATAATAGATTCCTTCAATAACAAAGCATCCCCCGAACGCGGCAATGCCGATTACGACCGCCATCAGCAACCATTTCCGTTCAGTCATCCGAAACCCGAAAGCACGTAAATTGCGAATCCGCAAGGCGTAGGCTGCAAACAAAGCCAGGAAGCCAATCAGACCATTGCCCGCACCTCCGATATTAATCCGCAAGATGGCTTGCTCATCAGGAAGTTGAAGCATCCAGACACCAAGGATAACAACGCCAACCATATAGAGGAACAGTGCAGTTAGGATCTCCGGCCAGCCGGGCCGGGTTTGAGGTATTTCAGACATGGATGGACTGCTCATTGCCAGCCTCCCGATAGTGACCATTTTTTACTCATGCTATTAACCTCCGCTTTAATAGATTGAATGCAGCCATCCTTTTCCTCCTACTCCTCTCATCGAAGCTCGAATGTGCTGCTCAGACCTATCCTACCAACCCCGCTGGAACAGAACTTAAACGAACCGATGAATTTTTGCTTAATTTTGTCCCCGGTGTTTAGGTTCTGTTAAGATAAATATGCTATTTTGAAAAAAGGGTGAGAAAATGCCAAATCTATCCGCTATTAAAATCGCTATCGTTGACGACGAACCTTCGATGATCACCATGCTGCAAATGGTGCTTCGCCGGGAAGGTTTTCATCAACTGTACGGGGCTTCCACTTGTACCGAAGCTCTCAGCCTAGTGCAACGCGTGGTCCCCGATATTGTTCTGCTTGACATTATGCTTCCCGACGGCAGCGGACTGGAGCTCTGCTCCAAGATCCGCGAATACGGGAACCCGTATATACTGTTCCTGACAGCCAAGGCGTCCGATCTCGATATTCTAAAAGGCTTCGCCATGGGTGGGGATGATTATATCACCAAGCCCTTCAACCCCCTGGAGGTAGCCGCAAGAATACAAGCGCGCATACGCCGGTTGGACCCGGAAGCCCTGGCGTCCGGTTCTGCGAAGCATCCCGATGCGGGAATTTACCGGTTCGGCCGCTTTACCATCAACGAGGCGGAGGGCGAGCTGACCGTAGAGGGACAGCCCGTTCCTTGCCCTGCACAGGTTTTCCAGCTATTACTGCACTTCTGCAGACATCCCGGAATCGTATTCTCCAAAACCCAGCTCTACGACAATGTCTGGGGGATCAACGGACAGGGCGATGATTCGACCGTGATGGTGCATATCCGCCGCATACGGGAGAGGATTGAACTCGATCCCGGCAATCCAAAGCTGCTGCTTACGGTACGCGGACTTGGCTACAAGCTGGTGAAGGAGCCGGAGGAGCGATGAAAATCCAGCAACGTATGGCTTTCCACTTCACGTATCAGTTGATTTTCTATGCTCTGGCAATTGTGACCATTGCTTTGGTTGCCTGCATCCTGTTCTTTCAGAACATGACCAGTAATGAGATACGCCGGAACTTTCCGGTTGGCGTCCTGCAACAGATTGCCCAAGAAGCCCAGTACAAAGACGGAAAAATTCACATCTTCTCCCAGTGGAACAAGCTTATCAAAGAGAAAGAGATGTGGCTGCAGGTGGTTAGTGCGGAAGGAGACGTAGTCTACAGCATTAATACAACTCCCTACCCCGCACTGCCTGCCTCCTACTCCACCGCTCAATTGCTCGATATCCAGGAGACACGGAGACTGGGGTCTTATGCTGTGCAGACGCAACTGAATTTCTCGTTCCAGGACCCGCTTCTATATGTACTCGGCTATTCAACCCCTGACCTTGACCAGCTCACGGCGTGGTTCAACGCTTACGGACAGCAGGGCATGGTAAGAAGTGAAGCGGTTCCCCTCTTGGAACAGCAGCTTCGAGAGACTGGCAGTTATCTGCAAGTGATCGACCCTGAGAGTAACACCGTACAAGGCATTGGCGATCAAACGTATGTACAAAAGGCATATCGACCGCTGGATATTCTGGCCATCCAGCAGTCTCCAGACAACTATGACGCGGGTATTGTGGCCCACCGGGACGAGCCGAGCGGAATGACCTGGATCGTCTATACGCCCCATGCAGCCGGACTCCCTCTGAAGCATCCTGTATTGGAAAACGCAACGCCGAGACTCATCTGGATTGCGGTACTGATCCTGATCCTCGCTCTGTCGATCTCCATCTGGCATGGCTACCGCTATGGGCGGCCTCTGATTCTGTTCGCAGGCTGGTTCGAACAGATGGGTCAAGGGCAGTACGACGAGGTGCTGACCGCCAAGGACAAACGTAAGGTATTCCGCCGCAATGGCACTATGCGAACCCGCAATAGGCTCTATCAGGAAGTCATTCAAGCCTTCTATCAAATGACTCATCAATTGGCTCAAATCGAGAGGGACCGCAAGAGGCTCGAGAAGGAGCAGGCGGAGTGGATGTCAGGGATCTCCCATGATCTGCGCACACCTCTGGCCACGATTCAAGGCTACGGATATATGCTGGAGAAGCTGCCTGAGCAATGGAGCCAAGAGGAAATGCGGATCATGGGTGCGACCATCCGGGAAAAAGGGGATTATATGCTTGAGCTGATCTCCGACTTCTCTCTAATCCATCAGCTCAAGCAGAGCGATTCCATCATGGTCCGCCGGGACATCGATCTGGCAGAGTTGGTACGCTGCTCCGTGTTGAAGTACGTCAACGATGCCACCATGTCTGAGTATCTGTTTCACTACACCGGGGAAGAGGATTCCCCGTTGATACAGGGAGATGTAACCTGGTTACAGCGGCTGATGGACAATTTGCTGTCCAATGCGGTCAAGCATAATCCGCCAGGCACAACCATTACCGTCAATCTTATCCGAGTCAACGGCCAAGCTTGCATACGGGTACTCGATAATGGGAACGGGATGGATGAGGAGACACTGCATCATTTGTTCAATCGCTATTACCGCGGAACCAATACCGAGGAATCAACAGACGGCTCCGGACTCGGAATGAGCATCGCCAAAACCATCGTCGAAGCACACGGCGGCGAAATCAAGGTCCAATCGAAAATTGGGCAAGGCACGGAATTTGAGATTCTTTTGCCCTGCTGTTAGATCACGCTCATCTGTCAAGTTCAGCTAATTCTGTAATGAAGCAAAGAATTCAGGCAATCGGACTTCATTTCACTTCAAGTGAGCAATCTTGAAGGCTCTGCGGAATTCTATCAAAACTATCTCGGACTGGTCCGCTCACAGGCGGGACCACCTCATGCTGTGGTCTTTGAAACAAAGCCTATTGCATTTGCTCTTTGTGACCTAATGCCAGGAATAGAACTCGGTTCAGGTACTCAGCCTGGACTTGGTGTCGCTCTGTGGCTTCATGCCCCTGATACGCAAGAAATCCACGACAAGCTTATTGCAGGAGGCGTAAAGATTACATCCGCACCAATAGATGGACCATTCGGGCGAACCTTTACATTCGCCGACCCAGACGGTTACCTAGTTACCCTTCACAGTAAAGCCTAATACGCAAGTGTATCCAGGGGGATGGTTCAGTGAATGAGTTTTTCATAAGAAAAGTTAATCATCTAGAAACCTGTAAGTTGATCGTTGAAGAAAGTACGCGCGAAGGTGCTAAAAGAAACCAAGAGCAATTTTCTGCTCTTGGTTTCTTTTTACTGATCTTTTTGATTTCTAGAATCTCATCAAGAAAGCACAACGAGAATAGATACTAATTATTATTAAAAAACTGCTGCTAAAAATCACATATTAGAAACCATCATTTATTATCCCTTCTCTTTTTCCTAAGCCCCTAGGCAAGCTACCAACGGTGCTCTATGAACCCCAAAGTACAATAAGATACTTAGATTGGCCGTTAGCCCATTTCATGGCCCTTAGGAGGGACATATGTGTTGGAGACATATATTTTCCTTGGAAAGCGACAAAAAGGCTGTTGAAAGGAAATTTAAGCCCCGAGAACGGCCACTCCAATACGGAATTTGTTTTTAATCTTATTAAGACCCCTGATTTTCCTGATTAAACAACAAATGAGCTCAGACTAATCTGAGCTCATTTGTATGTTGGTTAAGAAGTTACAATCTATATTTTTCAGTTACATACTTTTTTTATCAGTTACAGTTTTAATTTTTCAGTTACATACTAAATTTAACGCATTCACCTTTGAAAATAAAGATTAATCCCTTACTCAACCGTTACGCTTTTCGCCAAGTTACGTGGTTTATCCACATCGTGACCCAGTGCCAGGGAAGCGTAGTATGCAAGCAATTGCAAAGCTACAACGGACAGAGCCGGGCTAAGCAGTGGCAGCGTCTTAGGAATCGCAAACGCTTGGTCAACGGACTTCAGCAATGGCGCTACGTGCTCTTCATACGTAATTGCCAGTACGTCTGCACCACGTGCTTTTACTTCTTTAATGTTGCTCACGGTTTTCTCCAGAACGTTCTCCTGTGTTGCCAGAGCAATGACAGGGATACCGTCCTCGATCAATGCGAGCGTACCATGTTTCAACTCACCCGCAGCGTACGCTTCGGAGTGAATATAAGAGATCTCTTTCAGCTTCAACGATCCTTCTTGGGCTACTGCATAGTCAAGACCACGGCCGATGAAGAAGAGATGTTGATGTTTGGAGATTTGTTCTGCATATCCTTTAATGGCTTCCGCTTGCTCCAGCATGGATTCAACTTGCTCAGGCAGAGCTTGCATTGCTGCGAGCGTGTGAGCAATCTCTTCTGCTGTTTGTGTGCCACGAACTTGTGCAAGGTACAGACCCAGCAGGTTGAACGCGATCAATTGCGAAGTGTACGCTTTGGTGGACGCTACAGCAATTTCCGGTCCTGCCAATGTTGCAATCACATCGTCCGCATCACGTGCAATGGAGCTGCCTACAACGTTCGTGATGGCGAGTACATGTGCACCATTCGACTGTGCTTCGCGCAGTGCAGCAAGTGTATCAGCCGTTTCACCAGATTGGCTTACCACGATCACAAGAGTATCTTTGCTTACGATCGGGGAACGATAGCGGTATTCGGAAGCAACATCCGTTTCTACCGGAATACGTACCAATTGCTCGATAACCGTACGTCCAACCAGACCTGCATGGTACGCTGTACCACAAGCGATGATTTGAACGTTACGGATATTTTTAATTTGCTCTTCTGTCATTTTCAACTCAGGAAGTTGAACTTTTTTGCCTTCATTGTCGATGCGACCCAGCATTGTATCACGATATGCTTTTGGTTGCTCATGAATTTCTTTCAGCATGAAGTGCTCAAATCCGCCTTTTTCTGCGGTTACAGCATCCCAATCGACATGAATCATTTCCCGAGAAATAAAGTTGCCTTCAATCGTCATCAATTCGACAGCATCATGTGTCAAAACAGCCATCTCACCGTCATTCAGAATGTACACATTACGTGTGTGTTCCAGAATGGCCGGGATATCGGAACCGATAAAGTTCTCGCCTTCACCAATACCGATAATCAGTGGGCTTGCTTGACGAACAGCTACCAGTTTCTCAGGCTCATACTCTGTCAGAACACCCAGCGCGAACGCTCCGCGCATCAACGTGATCACTTTTTGCACAGCTTTAACGATATCTCCATCGTATTCACGTGCAATCAGGTGGGAGATGACTTCAGTGTCTGTCTCGGATGTGAAGGTATGGCCTTGAGCGATCAGTTCGTCTTTCAGATCCAGATAGTTCTCGATAATTCCGTTATGAACAACAGAGAACTTCTGGCTCTCATCCGTATGTGGATGGGAGTTTTCATCCGATGGTTTACCATGAGTAGCCCAGCGAGTGTGTCCAATTCCGGCATTACCTACCAGCGGAGCACCCTCCAGTTTGGCTTCAAGGTTCGCAAGACGTCCCAGAGCTTTGGAAATTTGCAGACCTTCCGGTGTAAATACCGCAATACCTGCAGAATCATAACCACGATACTCAAGCTTTTTCAGACCTTCGATCAATACCGATTGAGTGTTCTTATTACCAATATATCCAACAATACCGCACATAGTTTAGTTCCTCCGATTGTATATGAATACTGTGTCACGAAGAGAAACAGGCTGGCACGGCATATCGAAAAAATGAAAATGATTGCCTAACGTATCATGAAAACTTTCAATTATTCAATTATCAATGATCAGAGCAGCCTCTTGCCGCCCCGCAGTCATAAGCTGTTATTAGATGCAATCATGAATGCACATCATTTTCCCGTCCGCGCACTGTTCACGCTCTTCGCGCACATTCATTTTAATTTTTAGTTGAATCTTGCACCTACCGGCGCGTTGTGTGGACAGTCACCCATCCATTTTCCGCAATCCGGTTTACGGCTCTGGTGCATCACCGGGAGGTCCCCGCCGAACAATCCGAACACCTCCACCTCGTCAGCTTGATTGCCGTCGATCCTGCTCAGTAGTCTCTTAATAATTCAAGATTTGTACCGATCAAAATCCTTCCCGCGCAACTTCAAGCTCTGGCGCTTGTGTAACTAGTACCTTACGATCCTCACTTTCTGTGTCTGAATGACGACTCCACTCATTATATGCACGTCAGGTTCATTTTGCAATGGAGCAAAGTACCTGTGACAATTTCGGCATATTTACCCACAATCCCGACCAGATAAACAGAACCATGGTCTCACTAGGCCGGGACGCAGGAATATGGGTTTATATGGGATAACCTCTGTTAGATTAAGCCTTGTATAACAGTGATTCCCTTGAGGCAACTGAGTTTGGAAGGCCTATCAATCAGGTCCTATACCAGTTCTTTTTGCACAACATCTGCAATTTGAGATACGAATTGCTCAAGTTCATCCTTATCTGGTCCTTCCGCCATAACGCGGATCAAGGATTCGGTCCCGGACGCACGAACAAGTACACGTCCATTATCGCCCAGATGCTGCTCCACTGTTGCGATGGCTTGCTCAATCGCAGAATTGCCCTCATATTTGCTCTTATCTTCAACACGCACGTTCACCAACACTTGTGGGTACTGGGTCATCAGCGCCTTAAGTTCACTCAGTTTTTTGCCGGAAGCCTTCATTGTGTCCACGAGTTGAATTGCTGTCAGCATGCCGTCACCTGTTGTGTTGTAATCCAGGAAAATAACATGACCGGATTGCTCTCCACCCAAGTTATAACCTCCACGGCGCATTTCTTCCATCACATAACGGTCACCAACGGCAGTCTTTGCTGTTTTCAATGCCAGTTTCTCCGTTGCTTTGTAGAATCCGATGTTACTCATTACAGTAGATACCACGGTACTGTCTTTCAGCTTGCCTGCACGATTCATCGCATCACCACAGATGCACAGAATGAAGTCACCATCGACCTCAGCGCCTGTCTCATCAATAGCGATCAGACGATCCGCATCCCCGTCAAAAGCAAGGCCCAGGTCCGCTTTATGTTTCAGCACCTCTTGTTTCAAATGCTCCGGGTGAGTTGATCCGCATTGCTCATTGATATTCAGGCCGTTAGGCTCAGCGCCAATGGCAATGACTTCTGCACCAAGTTCTCTGAATAATTTGGGTGCCAGCTCATAAGCTGCCCCGTTAGCGCAGTCCAGAACAATTTTGAGTCCTGAGAACGATTCATTTACCGTTGTTTTCAAGTAGTCCAAATAACGGTAACGGGATTCCTCATCCACAGTTACAGTACCCAAACCACCACCCACAGGGCGCGGTAATTGATCCGTTTCTGCATCCATCAGTTCTTCGATCCGGTTCTCCGTCTCATCGGACAGCTTGAAGCCGTCTCCCCCGAAAAATTTGATGCCGTTATCCTCAACCGGATTGTGAGAAGCCGAGATCATTACCCCTGCATCGGCTTTTAGCAGACGAGCAATATACGCCACTCCAGGAGTGGATACAACGCCCAGACGAATGACATCAGCGCCAATGGACAGCAAACCTGCAACCAGTGCGGATTCCAGCATAAGCCCCGAGATTCGGGTATCCATACCGATAACCACTTTTGGTCTTTCTACACCGCCTGCAAGCACATAACCACCACAACGTCCGATGCTGTAAGCCAGCTCAGCCGTTAGCTCTTTATTGGCAACACCTCTTACGCCGTCTGTACCAAAATATTTCCCCATGATCTAACTCCTTCTATTCGCATCATATAAGAGCATAAACGTTATTTTTAAAATTTTGATCTGATCACTAACAATTTTTTTACGGATTGGAGCCACTATTGCTGCTGCCGCTGTTACTGGGGTTACCTCGAGTGGAATTCCCCTGTAGATTCTGCTCCGGATTGTCCGTATTCGATTCTGTTTCTTCTTCTCCAGGAGCAGTTTCGGTATCCCCATTCTCAACTTCGGCTGGCGTAGGCTCAGGCCCGACCGTACTTTCATCATTCGGATCGTCGCCGGGAGGAACCGTCGTATTATCAGCCTTTTCGCTAATCTTGACGGTAGCACTCAGACCATCTGATGACTCATCCAGTTTGGCAAAACGAGGCAAGTCAGCCTCAAGCTTTATTTCATGCGTGCCTGCCGCAAGTCCAGCAAGGTCCGCAGTCAGCTTGATATCATCGCTACTTAGACCTTCAAGCATTGTTGAAGAACCTCTAAGCGTAATATTTAAGCCACCACTTTTGGGAGTAACCAGTGTACCTTCCAGTCCGTTCCCAGCTCCAGTAAGCGTAATGGGTACGTTCGGAAAGACTTTGGTCGTCTCCTGAAGCTCATCGTATGGTGATACCGTCACCTTAAGCTGAATCGAACTAGGCTCGATTTTCTCAAAACCGGAAGGCGGCGTCAAGTCCACGTTAACTGTCGACGTCCCTGGTTCATCAAACTGTGTAAGATCCAGGGTTACTTGGTCGTAGGACCGTATACCCGCAAGTGCATCCTCTGAGCCGTAAACCGAGACTTCTTTCACGCTTGGCTCAACCGTGGAGAGCACCATTCCCTCTGGAAGCTGTCCCGAATATTTGATTCTTAAGGGTACAGTTGTATAGGGCTGACTGACCGGAATACGGACTTCAACCGTTTCTGGTGTAACAATCGCATTTTCAATGACTTTGCCTTCGGCATCATATGCCTGTAGCTTCACTTTTTTCTGTGTTACGTCATCCTTCGCATCCTTCACGCTCACACTGCCCTGAACCTTCGCTACGGCGTCAAGCTGCCCTTCTGGCAGAGTTACCTTAACTTGACCTGAAGGTTCAACAACGGGCGTTCCAACGTTGTATCCGGTGGATGGTTCTCCTTCGGGTACAATATTCACATCGAACGATTTGGTGCCCAATTTTTCAACGTTGACTGTAACCATGGAAGGCTCCATGCTGACTACTTCAACCCCGGATGGCAGATCCGGTACTAGCGGTAACGTGTTGGACCCATCCTTCACCTGACTAAGATCCACTAACACTTTATAATCATCATTCGTAAAAATCGAAGTTAACATCGAGCGCTGTCCTTTAATCTCCAGACGGACCTCATCCGTACTTAATGAAGTAAGCACATAAGAGTTGCTGTCGAGTCCATAGGGCTGAACAGGCACAGTGCGCTCCACAACCTTATTGGTCGTGCCTGTCGCAATCGTTGGCGTCGTTGGTACTTCATCCAGATGGATCATGAACCAGAGCAACAGACTCACCGCTAGGGCAAGAATTTTGGCAAAATTGTTGTTATTGAACCATTTATCCATTTTTACGTCCCCCCTTCCGTTTCCAGAAGGTAGCCCAAGCATTCTTTTTAGTTAAATTGGATGTTGGACGCAGTTCTTCATATAATTTAGCAATCAGCGATTCTTCTTTAATATCACGAACAACTTGTCCATTCATCGCAAGCGACACTTGTCCTGTCTCCTCTGAAACAACCAGACAGATCGCGTCTGCCACCTCGGTAATCCCGATTGCTGCACGGTGACGCGTTCCTAACTCCTTGCTAATAAAAGGATTCTCGGACAAAGGCAAATAACAGGCTGCTGCCGAAATCTGTTTGCCCTGTATAATGACGGCTCCATCATGGAGAGGTGTATTCGGAATAAAGATATTAATCATCAGCTCTGAACTGACCAGTGATTGCATCTGGATCCCGGACTCCGTATAATCGTTCAGACCCGTTTCCCGTTCGAATACAACCAATGCACCAATTTTTCGCCGAGACAAATAATTGACGGACTTAATGATCTCACCAATTAACACCGTTAATTCCTCATCACTTGCCGCTGCCGAGCGTCCAAACAGTTTGCCACGACCCAATTGCTCCAGACCACGGCGCAGTTCCGGCTGAAAGATAATGAAGACCGCGACGACTCCAAACGTAAACATCTGGTTCATCAGCCATTTGAGTGTATAGAGGTTTAGCCACGTACTTAGTGCCCAGATCACCACAAGAAACAGTATACCTTTCAGCAGTTGAACAGCACGGGTACCCCGTACAAGCAAAATCAATTTGTACATAATATAGGTAACAATCAATATATCGATAACGTCCTTAATGGACTCTTTCCACGTTAAGTCAGCAAAATAGTTCATAAGCCAGCCCCCGCTATCCCCATTGATGAGTAAACCCTGATCTCATATTAACCCATTAGGATTTAATTAATCCTTTTTCTATATGTAGTATGTTCTCTTTAGTATCTAGGTTATAACGTTAACGTTCAGGTTGCAAGTTACGAGAGTCACAAACTGCGCGGAAACAGCACAAATCCCATAAATTACAAAGTAAAAAGATAAAAAAAGAGTACCCCAGCAATCTGGAGGTACCCTGCTTGGTATATACCATTGAAGAATTTACCCTGTTTTAGCGATAAGCCACTTCATTTACCATATTGGTTATTTTGTACCAGAACCAGTCCAGCGCCTGATCAATACTTTTCACCTGACCGGAAATATGTGCCGTTGAAGCCTGATACAGTTGTCCGTCGATGACCGTCAGATTACCGTTTACATCACCGTACACCTGAGCAGTTCCATTCTCTATCGTAAGATCGCCAGCAATGGACTTGCCCTCCGGAACAATAACCGTGTTTCCTTCAATCACGATCTGGTCCAGATTGTTTCCCTTCACGACCATTTCGTTATTCTGATTCCAGAAATTCCAGGCGCTAAAGAGCATCACGACCAAAAAGAAGGCTGCCGCCGTCAGCGCGGGATGTCCTTTGACCCATTTGAGCCATACTTGCTGTCTCTTGGGCTGGGGCAGAGCATTCATAATTCGATTGGTCAGCTCATCCGAGGCAGACGGTGAATAATGTTTCATGGCAAAGAGTAGCATTTCCGTCTGTTCCAACTCTTTAAAGCGCATGCGACAATCCGGACAGGTCACAAGGTGACTTTTCAGTTCAACCTTCTGGGCCGGGGACAACGACTCATCCAAACATTCATGCATTAAAGAGACGGCCGAGTTGCAATCCATATGAGAGCCAATCCTTTCTTAGATCACTTAGTCCTTGCATCGCCAAAAAGCACGCATAAGACTTGCATACATTACATACGCATCCGTTTCGGATATGTTTCAAATAATTTCGCCCAAAATACAGACGTTAACCATTTACAACTTATATTCCAGTTTTTTACGCAAAAAATCACGACCCCGATGAACACGAGTCTTAATCGTTGTTACGGGCATACCTGTCACATCACTGATTTCCTGTAGCGACAAGTCCTGTAAATATCTCAAAATCATGACTGATTTATACTTGGCCGGCAAACTGTCAATCGCTTCACGGATTAGTGTCTGTGTTTCAGACAAAAGTGCTTCACTCTCTGGTGTACGATCATCGCTTGGAAGCATCGCATAACCGTCAGATCCTTCCTGATCATTCAGCTCTGCATCCAATGAATAAGAAGGTTTTTTCCGCCGTAAGCGGTCAATACACAGATTAGTTGCAATCCGGTATATCCAGGTTGAAAACTTCTGATTCGGATCATACTTTTCCATATTGCGAAACACACGCAAAAACGTCTCCTGTACAACGTCTTCAGCTTCATGACGATTGTTCAGCATCCGGTATGCCAGATGAAACAGCTTGTCCTTGTATAATTCAACGATTTCTGCAAAGGCCCGCTGGTCACCCTTCAGTACCAGCTTAACAAGCCTGTTCTCCAAATTGTCCACCCTTATTCCCCCAGACATGCTGATGGGTCTTCCGCCTTCTGATACCCGTCCACACTTGTAATTCACCAATCAAATCGTAAATCAACTTTGGTCAAAAATCAAGACTGTGCCGGAAAATATCCGCCAAAAACAGTAAAAACGGGAACTCCTGAAAGGAGTCCCGTTTCATCTCTCACTCATGCTGAGGAAAGAATTAAGCTTTTTGCGATCTGTTTGGTTGAAAAATTCACTTCATTTATGGTTAAGCAGCTTAATGATCAGCCCGTATTCCGAAGTCCTGCTGCAATGCCGTTAATCGTAAGCAACACTTCACGCAGTAACTCCGTGTCATCCTCGCCACGCTCACGCATATCTCTGAGCTCACTCAGAAGTTGGACCTGCATGTAGGACAAAGGATCAACATACGGATTACGAAGCCGGATCGACTCTTGAATCACCGGTACATCATCCAGAATTTCAGCTTCTCCGGTAATTTTCAGAATCAGCTCTTTGGTGAGCTTGAATTCCGATTCAATTTGCCCATAGATGCGATCACGTGCTTCCTCATTGGAAGTCATGGCTGAGTATTCCTTCGCAATAACCAGATCTGCTTTGGCAACAGCCATCTGCACGGTATCAATTAGTGTACGGAAGAATGGGAAGTTTTCATACATTTCTTTCAGGACAACCAGATTTTCTTCTTTATCCTGATAGTAGCTTTGCAGTCCCGTTCCTGCCGCATACCATGCGGGAAGCAAATAACGACTTTGGGTCCAGGCAAATACCCAAGGGATCGCTCTCAAATCCTCGAACTTGTCGCTGTTTTTCCGTTTGGATGGACGTGAACCAATATTCAGTTCCCCAACCTCAGGCAGCGGTGTCGATTCCTTGAAGAAGGTAAAGAAGTCTGGATCACGGAAAATGAGATCCTGGTATTTGGTCAGAGAAACTTCGGAAATATCTTTGATGATGCTATCCCAATGACGCTCTGATGCCGACTCTTGCGGCTCCAGACCGTTAAGTGCAGCTGTAATCAAAGCCGATGTAGCCTGCTCAAGACTGCGGTATGCAATTCCCTGAAGGGAATAACGGGAAGAGATAACCTCACCCTGCTCTGTAATCTTGATCCCCCCACCAATGGTATGTGGTGGTTGAGCAAGAATACTGCGGTTGAGAGGCATGCCTCCACGTCCGAGCGCCCCACCTCTACCATGGAAGAACTTCAGCTTAACGCCGTGTTTATTACCAACATCGGTGATGGCATTCATCGCCACACGCAGCTCCCAGTTGGCTGTAACAACTCCGCCATCCTTGTTGCTGTCCGAGTAGCCCAACATGATTTCATGCAGTTCATTCCGTCCGCTCACACTTGCGCGATATACCGGAAGGTTGAACAGTTTCTCCATAATTTCCGAAGCGGCATGAAGATCATCAATCGTTTCAAACAGTGGAACCGCTTGAAGCGTAGATACCACTTCACCGTTATGTTCTTTGCGGAACAAACCTACTTCTTTGGCAAATACCATAACCTCAAGCAGATCACTTGCGCCTTGGGTCATACTAATCAGGTAGCTTGTGATACAACCGGCCCCAAACTCGCTCTGAGCACGTTTGATCGTACGGAATACATCCAGACATTCTTTGGTCCCCTCTGTGTACTGATGATAAGGGGAAGTCAGCGGACGAGGATCATCCAGCAAACGAGCCAGCAAATCGATTTTGCCATCCTCCGTCAGACGAGCATAATCTTCTACGATGTTCATCTTGGCCAAAATCTCCGACATCGCATTTTCATGTTCTTTACTGTGCTGACGCACATCCAATGCAGCTGTATGGAAACCGAACAGCTCCACTTGACGAATCATTTTGCGAATGGTCGTATCTGCTACATAGTCTGCAAAGTGATGACGCAGGCTGCGATCAATAATCATCAGATCATCCATCAGTCCTTGAGCGCTGTCATAGCGATCTGGGTGCCCTACTTTGTTCTCATCCAATACATTGTTAAGCTTGGCGATCATATATGCCAATTTAATGCGATATGGCTCTTTTTCATTCCGCCACATATCCACTTTTTTCAAGGTTACACAACTACGGTCCTGCTCGATCGACTGCACCAGCTCATCCGATACGTGGATGATGTTTGTGCTGAAGCTGAGGTGTCCCATAAGTTCAATCATAATGCGTTGATACTCACGCAATGCGAGCTTACGCTGCATCAACAGTGTCTGCCATGTTACATCTGAAGTTACCGAAGGATTTCCATCCCGGTCTCCACCGATCCAGGAACCGAACCGCAAATACGTCGGCACATGCCAGTCATGGTCAGGATAAAATTTATTCAGGCAGCGTTCAAGCTCCTGGTATACATCCGGAAGTACATGGAATAACGTTTCATGAAAGTAATACATCCCATTCCGTACTTCATCAAGTACAGTTGGTTTACGGTCACGAAGCTCATCAGTCTGCCATAGTGTAATGACTTCATTTAATAGCTTCTCCCGCAACTGTTCACGTTCACGCAACGTCAGCGTAGGATTGTCAAGCAGCATGACATCTTCGGATATCCGTTTGTGGATGTCCAGTATAACCCGACGCATGGCTTCGGTTGGGTGAGCTGTCATCACCAATTCCAGCGATAATTCGTCTAGAATATCCTCTACTTCCGTATGAGACAGTCCACGTTCCTTCAGATCTTGTACTGCTTTCTCAATAGATCCTGGCTGCACAGCGTCCCCTGCAGAACGTTCATAATCCCGTTTACGCCGGATCCGATGGTTTTGTTCAGCAATGTTAACTAGTTGAAAATAAATCGCAAAAGCTCGAATCACCTGATGGCGATTTTCAGAGTCTAATTCCTGGATCATCGTTTTGAACTCTGCATAAAGTTCTGGCAAGAACTCTGCACGCAACGATTTGCTCGTTTCCCGAATCTTCTCAACGATATCTAGAAGCTCCGTGCCTCCTTGATGGACAAGAACTTCTCCGAGTATATTGCCCAGGAACCGCACGTCTCGCCGAAGCAGGTTGTTGGTTTGGCTTTTGCTGGCGGTTACCATAGTTTCAGTCATGCTTATCCTCCCATCTGATCGTTCCATTCGTACACGTAAATTTGACACCTTCATAACATCATACAATAAAATGGTACGAAAATCTTTATTTTTCTACTAGTAAAAATGGGGATTTACCCTGATTTACAGCACAAAAACACGCTTTATTATTCATTTTCTTGTTCTGCTTCGATTAATGGTCAAATGCTGTCGCATGATACCTTTTTCACGTACTTTTAATCATTCGAATAACTAATACCTATTCTTAATTTTTCATAAATATACAGTTAAACTGGGAATGTTCAGTACACTAAATGAATTCGTATCTGCATGATCTCCATTGTTACAAACCAGACGAAACATAAAGAAACATGACCGGCAAAGCAAGCTTTTGTATACTTTATCACACTGACGCAATAAATTAAAGAGTGTATTTATAATTTTTTGTTTCTTTTAGTAGAAATGAATGCAGAAGTTCGAGGAATTATTTCACTTATCATCTGAATATAGAGGAGATCGGTATTTTAAAGAGGTGTTGTTTCAATAAATAAAAGAAAAGCCTCTATAATTACAGAGACTTTTCAATAAATCATGAAGCGGGTGATGGGAATCGAACCCACGCTATTAGCTTGGAAGGCTAAAGTTCTACCATTGAACTACACCCGCAAATAAAAATCGGGATGACACGATTTGAACATGCGACCCCCTGGTCCCAAACCAGGTGCTCTACCAAGCTGAGCTACATCCCGATACTTATGGAAATAATGGCGCGCCCTGAGAGATTCGAACTCCCGGCCTTTTGATTCGTAGTCAAACGCTCTATCCAGCTGAGCTAAGGGCGCAAATATTGGAGCGGACGACGGGAATCGAACCCGCGACCCTCGCCTTGGCAAGGCGATGCTCTACCGCTGAGCCACGTCCGCTTATAAAGGATGCGCGTGGAGGGACTTGAACCCCCACGTCAAAGACGCTAGATCCTAAGTCTAGTGCGTCTGCCAATTCCGCCACACGCGCATATGATGGTGAGTCATGAAGGGCTCGAACCTTCGACACCCTGATTAAAAGTCAGGTGCTCTACCAACTGAGCTAATGACTCAAACTAAAATGGCTGGGGATATAGGATTTGAACCTATGCATGACGGAGTCAAAGTCCGTTGCCTTACCGCTTGGCTAATCCCCATTAAATTAAGTGGTGGAGGCTGAGGGGATCGAACCCCCGACCCTCTGCTTGTAAGGCAGATGCTCTCCCAGCTGAGCTAAGCCTCCATCCTATGACCCGTAGGGGATACTCTCACTTCGTTCGAGACTGCGAAGCCAATGCTAACGAAGTTTATCCTCCGACGAACCTTTGGGATTCTCATCCCTTTTTTAAGCTAATAAATATAGCTATGACCCGTAGGGGATTCGAACCCCTGTTACCTCCGTGAAAGGGAGGTGTCTTAACCCCTTGACCAACGGGCCCCATTTCCAAAGCTCTCAACCGGGATCGAACCGGTGACCTCATCCTTACCATGGATGCACTCTACCTACTGAGCTATGAGAGCAAATGGCTCCCCGAACAGGGCTCGAACCTGTGACAACTCGATTAACAGTCGAGTGCTCTACCAACTGAGCTATCAGGGAATAATATGCATTTGCAGGGCAAATGCAATTCATCATACAACGTTAACATGCAGAGCCTGTTTTCTATGTAGGATGAAAGAGTTCGCTTGGCGGCGTCCTACTCTCCCAGGACCCTGCGGTCCAAGTACCATCGGCGCTAGAGGGCTTAACGGTCGTGTTCGGGATGGGTACGTGTGGAACCCCTCCGCCATCGCCACCAAACGAGCATTTGTGCAACAAATGCGTTCGCTTTCCATTCGGTCCGACACGGCTGTGTGGATGAATGGTTCAGCGGTTGTGGAACTGAAAATCATACACACTTTCTGTGATGTACCGATTTTCATTTCAGAGTTTATTCTCTGAAAACTAGATCCGAAACGAAATCTGCGACTTACAACTTGCATATTGGATAAGCCCTCGACCGATTAGTACTGGTCAGCTCCATGCATTGCTGCACTTCCACCCCCAGCCTATCTACCTCGTCGTCTTCAAGGGGTCTTACATACTGGGAAATCTCATCTTGAGGGGGGCTTCACGCTTAGATGCTTTCAGCGCTTATCCCGTCCGTACATAGCTACCCAGCGGTGCTCCTGGCGGAACAACTGGTACACCAGCGGTACGTCCATCCCGGTCCTCTCGTACTAAGGACAGCTCCTCTCAAATTTCCTACGCCCACGACAGATAGGGACCGAACTGTCTCACGACGTTCTGAACCCAGCTCGCGTACCGCTTTAATGGGCGAACAGCCCAACCCTTGGGACCTACTTCAGCCCCAGGATGCGATGAGCCGACATCGAGGTGCCAAACCTCCCCGTCGATGTGGACTCTTGGGGGAGATAAGCCTGTTATCCCCAGGGTAGCTTTTATCCGTTGAGCGATGGCCCTTCCATGCGGTACCACCGGATCACTAAGCCCGACTTTCGTCCCTGCTCGACTTGTAGGTCTCGCAGTCAAGCTCCCTTATGCCTTTGCACTCTTCGAATGATTTCCAACCATTCTGAGGGAACCTTTGGGCGCCTCCGTTACTCTTTAGGAGGCGACCGCCCCAGTCAAACTGCCCACCTGACACTGTCCCCGCACCGGATTACGGTACCAGGTTAGAACCTAGATACGATCAGGGTGGTATCCCAACGGTGCCTCCACCGAAGCTGGCGCTCCGGCTTCAAAGGCTCCCACCTATCCTGTACAGATCGTACCCAAATTCAATATCAAGCTGCAGTAAAGCTCCATGGGGTCTTTCCGTCTTGTCGCGGGTAACCTGCATCTTCACAGGTATTAAAATTTCACCGGATCTCTCGTTGAGACAGCGCCCAAGTCGTTACGCCATTCGTGCGGGTCAGAATTTACCTGACAAGGAATTTCGCTACCTTAGGACCGTTATAGTTACGGCCGCCGTTTACTGGGGCTTCGGTTCACAGCTTCGGGATTACTCCCTAACCGCTCCCCTTAACCTTCCAGCACCGGGCAGGCGTCAGCCCGTATACTTCGCCTTACGGCTTCGCACAGACCTGTGTTTTTGCTAAACAGTCGCTTGGGCCTTTTCACTGCGGCCCCCTCGTGCTATTCACACTACCGGGGCACCCCTTCTCCCGAAGTTACGGGGTCATTTTGCCGAGTTCCTTAACGAGAGTTCTTCCGCGCGCCTTAGAATTCTCTTCTCGCCTACCTGTGTCGGTTTGCGGTACGGGCACCATCACCTGGCTAGAGGCTTTTCTTGGCAGTGTGAGATCATGACCTTCGCTACTATAATTTTCGCTCCCCATCACAGCCCAGCCTTACGATGTGCGGATTTGCCTACACATCAGCCTCACTGCTTAGACGGACATCCATCAGTCCGCGTCACTACCCTGCTGCGTCCCCCCATTGCTCATAACGGCTTACGGTGGTACAGGAATTTCGACCTGTTGTCCTTCGACTACGCCTTTCGGCCTCGCCTTAGGTCCCGACTTACCCTGAGCGGACGAGCCTTCCTCAGGAACCCTTAGGCTTTCGGCGGATCAGATTCTCACTGATCTTTTCGTTACTCATACCGGCATTCTCACTTGTATAATGTCCAGCGCTCCTTACGGTACACCTTCAACCCTTATACAACGCTCCCCTACCCCTGGATCGACTTCACTCCAGCTTCGAAGCCCTGTGTTTATCCCCTGGGAAGCATTTGGTCATCCAAGATTTCAATCCTTGTCTGACAAAAATGTCCTTGTGGACAACACGCCTCAAAGAAGCAGTGAAGTCGATCCAAGCCATAGCTTCGGTGGTGTGTTTAGCCCCGTTACATTTTCGGCGCAGAGTCACTCGACCAGTGAGCTATTACGCACTCTTTCAATGGTGGCTGCTTCTAAGCCAACATCCTGGTTGTCTGTGCAACTCCACATCCTTTCCCACTTAACACACACTTGGGGACCTTAGCTGATGGTCTGGGCTGTTTCCCTTTTGACAATGGATCTTAGCACTCACTGTCTGACTCCCGGAAGTAAGTCTATGGCATTCGGAGTTTGACTGAGCTTGGTAACCCTTGCGGGCCCCGCACCCAATCAGTGCTCTACCTCCACGACTCTGTTTTCCGAGGCTAGCCCTAAAGCTATTTCGGGGAGAACCAGCTATCTCCGAGTTCGATTGGAATTTCTCCGCTACCCCCACCTCATCCCCGCACTTTTCAACGTGCGTGGGTTCGGGCCTCCAGTGCGTGTTACCGCACCTTCACCCTGGACAGGGGTAGATCACCCGGTTTCGGGTCTACGTCCACGTACTCATTCGCCCTATTCAGACTCGCTTTCGCTGCGGCTCCGGCTCTTCACCTTAACCTTGCACGGGAACGTAACTCGCCGGTTCATTCTACAAAAGGCACGCCATCACCCCTAAAACGGGCTCTGACTTTTTGTAAGCACACGGTTTCAGGTTCTATTTCACTCCCCTTCCGGGGTGCTTTTCACCTTTCCCTCACGGTACTGCTTCACTATCGGTCGCTAGGAAGTATTTAGCCTTGGCAGATGGTCCTGCCGGATTCATACGGGGTTTCACGTGCCCCGCACTACTCGGGATCCGTCTCGGAGAGAGCCAACTTTCAACTACAGGGCTATTACCTTCTTTGGCGGGCCTTTCCAGACCTCTTCGTTTAACCGGCTCCTTTGTAACTCCATGTGAGACGTCCCACAACCCCAGAGAGCAAGCTCTCTGGTTTGGGCTTCTCCGCGTTCGCTCGCCGCTACTGACGGAATCACTATTGTTTTCTCTTCCTCAGGGTACTTAGATGTTTCAGTTCCCCTGGTATGCCTCTACGTAACCTATGTATTCAGTTACGAGTAACTGGAAATTACCCCAGCTGGGTTTCCCCATTCGGACACCCCCGGATCAAAGCTTGCTTACAGCTCCCCGAGGCAGTTTCGTTGTTCGCCACGTCCTTCATCGGCTCCTAGCGCCTAGGCATCCTCCGTGTGCTCTTAGTAGCTTAACCATTGCGCTCGTGTTCGAGCTGTCGCTTCCCTTGTTTTGGACGTCGTCCAAAGCCAAAAGTCGCTCCATTTCGATCACTCGCTCCAGCAATCTACCGTTTTTATTGAAACTTGTTTAACACAAGTTCAGCTAAAAAGGAATGTTCTAATTCGCATATTTCGTTTCGATATCTAGTTTTCAAAGAACAAGCTTGTAAAATCTTATTGGTGGAGCCAAGCGGGATCGAACCGCTGACCTCCTGCTTGCAAGGCAGGCGCTCTCCCAGCTGAGCTATGGCCCCAAATTTTACCCCAAAAAGTGAAGTTTACCTACGAAGTCGATTCCGATCACTTTCCGGGAACCCCGCGTACAAAATACTTATGAAGTTAAATGGTGGGCCCTGGTGGACTCGAACCACCGGCCTCACCCTTATCAGAGGTGCGCTCTAACCAACTGAGCTAAGGGCCCACATTATATATTATATTGAAACCCGTAATGGGTTTACGCTTGGCGGCGTTCTACTCTCCCAGGACCCTGCGGTCCAAGTACCATCGACGCTGAAGGGCTTAACGGTCGTGTTCGGGATGGGAACGTGTGGAACCCCTTCGCTATCGCCACCAAACGTTTGAGAGTTTGAACTCTCAAAACTGAGCAACGAGTGAGTTAAAAGCTTTACGAAGTAAAGCTCGCTTCGGAAGCATGCTTCCTGAAGACTTGATTTGAATGTTTCCGCTACGGGAAACGATTCTCCATAGAAAGGAGGTGATCCAGCCGCACCTTCCGATACGGCTACCTTGTTACGACTTCACCCCAATCATCTATCCCACCTTCGGCGGCTGGCTCCTTGCGGTTACCCCACCGACTTCGGGTGTTATAAACTCTCGTGGTGTGACGGGCGGTGTGTACAAGACCCGGGAACGTATTCACCGCGGCATGCTGATCCGCGATTACTAGCAATTCCGACTTCATGCAGGCGAGTTGCAGCCTGCAATCCGAACTGAGACCGGCTTTTTAGGATTAGCTCCACCTCGCGGCTTCGCGGCCCGTTGTACCGGCCATTGTAGTACGTGTGTAGCCCAGGTCATAAGGGGCATGATGATTTGACGTCATCCCCACCTTCCTCCGGTTTGTCACCGGCAGTCACCTTAGAGTGCCCATCCGAAATGCTGGCAACTAAGATCAAGGGTTGCGCTCGTTGCGGGACTTAACCCAACATCTCACGACACGAGCTGACGACAACCATGCACCACCTGTCTCCTCTGTCCCGAAGGAAAGGTACATCTCTGTACCGGTCAGAGGGATGTCAAGACCTGGTAAGGTTCTTCGCGTTGCTTCGAATTAAACCACATACTCCACTGCTTGTGCGGGTCCCCGTCAATTCCTTTGAGTTTCAGTCTTGCGACCGTACTCCCCAGGCGGAGTGCTTAATGTGTTAACTTCGGCACCAAGGGTATCGAAACCCCTAACACCTAGCACTCATCGTTTACGGCGTGGACTACCAGGGTATCTAATCCTGTTTGCTCCCCACGCTTTCGCGCCTCAGCGTCAGTTACAGCCCAGAGAGTCGCCTTCGCCACTGGTGTTCCTCCACATATCTACGCATTTCACCGCTACACGTGGAATTCCACTCTCCTCTTCTGCACTCAAGTCACCCAGTTTCCAGTGCGATCCGGGGTTGAGCCCCGGGATTAAACACCAGACTTAAATGACCGCCTGCGCGCGCTTTACGCCCAATAATTCCGGACAACGCTTGCCCCCTACGTATTACCGCGGCTGCTGGCACGTAGTTAGCCGGGGCTTTCTTCTCAGGTACCGTCACCTTGAGAGCAGTTACTCTCCCAAGCGTTCTTCCCTGGCAACAGAGCTTTACGATCCGAAAACCTTCATCACTCACGCGGCATTGCTCCGTCAGGCTTTCGCCCATTGCGGAAGATTCCCTACTGCTGCCTCCCGTAGGAGTCTGGGCCGTGTCTCAGTCCCAGTGTGGCCGATCACCCTCTCAGGTCGGCTACGCATCGTCGCCTTGGTGAGCCGTTACCCCACCAACTAGCTAATGCGCCGCAGGCCCATCCCCAAGTGACAGATTGCTCCGTCTTTCCAGTTTCCTTCAGGCGAAGAAAACAACTATTCGGTATTAGCTACCGTTTCCGGTAGTTGTCCCAAACTTGAGGGCAGGTTGCCTACGTGTTACTCACCCGTCCGCCGCTAACTATCAGAGAAGCAAGCTTCTCTTCAAGTCCGCTCGACTTGCATGTATTAGGCATGCCGCCAGCGTTCGTCCTGAGCCAGGATCAAACTCTCCAATAAAGTATTGAAAAGAGCGATAAGCTCATTTTGAATCTGACGAGATTAAAAATCTCATTTATGTTCCAGTTTTCATACAGCCAAACGGCATGTACCAAAAACTTTCACATCCATCCTGAAAGCAGGATGATTACTCACTCGTTGTTCAGTTTTCAAAGATCAAACATTCAAATTGTTTCAGTTTTTCGCGTCACCGTATTTTCAGCGGCGACTTTTATAATGTATCATGTTTAAGTTTACTTTGCAAGCACTTTTTTTTTTCGATTTACTTCAACTCGTTTTTATCAGCGCTTGTTTCGGTTAACTTTTCCTTAAAAAAGGAACGAAAATTAATTTATCATATTGAACAAAAAAGGTCAACCCTTTTTCGACAAATTGTTTCATCTCCATTTTCAAAGCTGTCTATTCTACCTATTCCCTGATTCATGATGTCTGAGGTACAGCGCTGGCTTTACGGGCCGCACCTCTTTGATATAGGTGAACTTCAGTACTGTCGGTCATTATGGCTTGGATTTTTTTAATTTGCCACCTCTAGCATATTTGGATAGCTCTTTGGGTGGCGCAAAGCGTGCATACATACGGAACACAGTCTTATAGCGATTCGCTATAGCGTATTTAATTTCTTGATCGAGACGATTGTCACTTAAGTCAAACAACATTTCATCGAGCTCTTTGCGCAATACATAATCCAGTTCCTTGCATTCCTTCTCGTTAAACAGCATACCCAGCATTAGAGTTCTCCTTTTTCTGCATATGGATAATGGCGTGTCCCAGTGTATGTCATATTCATGCCCCTTATTCAGGCTATATATCGGACAGCGCCGGTTTTAGTAGCAAACCCAGGATCGTCTTTGTTTGTCCTTTTGTGGTTGCTACTGAAACCCGTTTTATTGTTATGGTCAACTTTCTGAAAATTTATGAATGTCGTCCCATACAAATTTATCCTCGCACCAGGCTGTAGGTAAGTGTACTTTCAATAATCGCTGCAACAAAAAGCAAAATAACAATCCAGAAGGAGGCAGTCACCGTGGTTCGCATAAAAGCACTCCACTGGCTTCCAATCATATTTCGCTTCTCCCCGCCCAATTGAACAAAACTTTTGAGAACCAAACCACCTAACCTTAAACCGAATGCACATGCGATTATAATGACTGGAATTTCAATAATGCCATGTGGAAGAAGTCCTTTTACAACAATATCAAAGAAGCTTGCCCCATAGTTCATTGTGGTGTGTACCAGAAAACCGATAACCATTCCATTGATCAACAGGAACACGACTGGCAGAATGCCAAAAAAGATACCGGCATAGATTACGAGAACACTTTTGATCGCATTGTTGAAAAAAATAAAGAGGAAGAAGTTCCATTGCACATTATTCCCCTGCTCCAGCCGTTCACTAATCTCTCTTAGTCCCCCAATTTGATTCAACAATATATCCTCGAGTGGTCCTGTACTCACCCATCCTGTTCCTATTCCAACAACAAACAATACGATCGACCAAATTAATGCGCCACGAATGGAACCTAAAGCTCTAAGAAATGTACTGAATTTTAACATAATATCCTCCTGTGTAATCAAGATGTTGGACAAACAAACGACTGATACGAATAACTGCGAGGTACGAGCATACATTGGAGAGTAAACAAGCATTTCTTATGGGAGAGGGGCGCTTATTGAAATGAACTCGTTCTATGTATTTAGCGGCAAAAAGATCAAACGTTTCCTGATTGTACTGGTTGCTGCCGTCTTTGCTATCGGGATTATTTATCTGGAGAGCGGCAATATTTCTGTATTCTCGGAGGATGCACCATCCGCCGTGTACAGCGTTCCAACCGAGAAGAAGGTTATCGCACTCACCTTTGATATTAGCTGGGGAGATAAAAGGACAGAGCCTATTCTGAAGGTCCTTCAAGATAATAAAGTAAAGAAGGCCACTTTCTTCTTGTCCTCCCCCTGGAGTAAGACACACCCCGAGATTGTAACAGCCATCAAAGACGCAGGATACGAAATTGGCAGCCATGGTCACAAGCATGATAACTACAGTAGTCTGACGGAAGAAGAGATCCGCAAAGAAATTTTGACAGCTCATAGCATTTTAACCGACTTAACGGGAAAAGAACCGAAATTGCTTCGTCTCCCTAATGGTGACTTTGACAAACGTGTTCTTCAAGTTGCGAACAGTCTCAATTATCAAGTGGTCCAGTGGGACACCGATTCGCAGGATTGGAAGAACCCTGGTGTACAGACCATTGTTGATCGTGTAGTTAGCAAGGCACATCCGGGTGATATCGTGCTGCTGCATGCCAGTGATTCCTCGAAACAAACACATGAAGCTTTACCCGTCATTATCGACAAGTTGAAAAATCAAGGATATGAATTCGTGACGGTTTCCGAGCTGCTTAACCATTCAAGCGTCAAAGGTACTGAAGTTCGCGACCAGGCCAGTGTACAGTAAAACGTTAAATTAAACAATTAAACAGTATTGCTGCACAAACTATATTTTATCTTTGGAGAATTCCTCTGTAAAAGGGCGCTGAAGCGCCCTAAAAAAATGAAAGAGCTAACCAAGTTAGCTCTTTTTGACGTTTTTTTGGGATATCATCGCTATGCATGGCTTTCTTGTACCTGCTCGGTCTTACCACTCATTCGTTGCTCCATAGCCCCATCTACCAGCCTGTGCAATATCAGCATTTGGTATGCATTACAGAGTAACAGTGGAACCACAATAAAGATGGTGGCCGCATTCACATCAATTCGCAAAACACCAATCGTCTCCACCACAGTAACAGCCACCATGAAAAAGAGTGTAGGCACTAGTGCCGAAATATGTGTCTGCTTCACCTTTACGTAAGCGGTAACAATTGCAGCTGCCAAAATAATGATTCCAAGTACAATATCAGATAGCCGTTCTCGCTCCCCACCGACAAACAAACGTAGAAACATAACATCAAGTAGCGCCAAAACGGTTAGAACGATCTGTACAATTTGCCAGCTGCGTTTCGAAAATACACCTTTGCCCATATAGTTTAATATCAAGTATGCGAAAAAACCCATTTGCGAATATACGCTTATCATAATACCGGAACCAAACAAGATCAGAAGATAAAATAAAAAATCGGTCATTCCATTCGTTTTCTCACCATTAACCAACATCATAATTAGACCCGTCACTAATGATCCAGCAGCCCCGATCAGCAAAGCTGACCAAAATAGGAAAAACCATTTACGTAAATTCAAATGTTTTCCACCCCCGAGAGTTTATTTTACCAACCTTCACAGCAAAAAACCATCATCTTTCAACATATTTAGCGGTTTCCCATCACATACTACATCCAGTATCTAATCAAGGAGGGATTGTGCACATGAAACGGCCTTTGTGGCAGTTATGCTGTGTCGTACTTGGACTATCCGTCATGCTTGCCGGCTGTGGCTCAGATCAGAATTACTCGCCTCCTCAGGGCGGTTATAAAGAAATGAAAACAATGGTCGTGGATATCCTCAAAAGTGACGAAGGTAAAAAAGCGGTTGAAGAAGCTCTCACCGGACAGAGTTCTTCTGGTGGTGGTGAAGGTGGCGCTTCTGGCCAAAGTGGAGCTTCAGGCGGTGGATCTGGAACAGTGGGTATGAAAATGTTAATGCCTATGCAATCTTCAGAACAAATACGTATAGCTGTAAAAGATACCATCACGGCTCCCGAATATCAGAAGGAATTCGAGAAAATTATGACGGATCCACAGTTTGCAGGTGAGTTCGCCAAGGTAATTAACTCTCAAAGCAAGCAACTGCATATGCAGTTAATCAAAGACCCAACGTATCA
Organism: Paenibacillus sp. FSL K6-0108; assembly: GCF_045040695.1. Lineage (NCBI taxonomy): Bacteria > Bacillati > Bacillota > Bacilli > Caryophanales > Paenibacillaceae > Paenibacillus > Paenibacillus sp. FSL K6-0108. The sequence goes on from NZ_CP150288.1 coordinate 6,636,151, forward strand.
AAAATCCATTGGAGACGTGATGAAATCTCCTGAAGTATCCAAGATGTTTATGGATATGACCAAAACGCCAGAATATCGTAAACAAACGATGACCGTCATGCAGGAAGTCATGCAGAATCCTTTATTCCGGATGGAAGTTCTGACTTTGCTGAAGAAGGTAGTTCAGGACGAACTGCAACCCAAAACAGAACAAGGCGGTCAAGGGGATCAACAAGGTAAAAGTAAAGGTGAAGATGGCGGCAGCGGAAGTGGAAATGGTGGTGATGGCGGCAGCGGCGGAGAGTCTGGAAGTAGCGGAGGAGCTTAAAATATGATAAAAACGCCTCAAACGATTCGAATTAAAGCAGTTATGTAGTATAGATCGCACAAAAGCCCGCATTCGAAGATGTGGGCTTTTGTTTTTACATTTTACTTATTCAAAAATTTAAAATTTGGCATCAACAGACTGAGCAACCTCGTCATAGATCACACCGATGCTTGAATCTGCCTTATACACGGATGGGGAGAAATCCGGCTCCGAGATATGATTATCCGGTGCTCCCAGTGGAATCTGCGCAAGCAGCTCTGTATGAAGGCTCTCGGCAAGAGTCCCCCCGCCGCCCCGACCAAATACATAATCTTTCTCTCCACATTTGCTGCATTCATAATAAGCCATATTCTCTACGACACCAAGTAGCTCATGTTCGGTCTGAATAGCCATGGCACCTGCGCGTGCAGCTACAAAAGCAGCGGTTGCATGTGGGGTTGTAACGATGATTTCTTTGCTGTGTGGCAGCATCTGATGAACGTCTAATGCCACGTCACCCGTACCCGGAGGTAGATCAAGCAGCATATAATCCAACTCTCCCCAGTTTACATCGGTAAAGAATTGGCGCAGCATCCGCCCCAACATAGGTCCACGCCAGATCACCGGGTTATTCTCCCGAATAAAGAATCCCATCGACATGACCTTTACGCCGAAACGTTCTACAGGCTGGATCACCCCGTCCTCAACGACCGGATATTCTTCTATGCCCATCATATCAGGTACACTGAAGCCATATATATCTGCATCGATTAGGCCAACCTTCTTGCCTTGACGTGCCAGGGCCGCAGCCAAATTAACGGTTACCGTCGATTTGCCGACGCCGCCTTTACCACTAGCAACAGCAATAAAACGTACGCCGGATTCAGGACTTAACAACTCATGCCCATCCAGCCCTGCTGCATGGCCTTTAACAAGCACTTCGTCCTGGTCTTCCTCATGATCCGCTTGTCCTATATTCAGACTCTCACGCTCATGCTCTGACGCTGCACGCAGCCGAATATGTACATCACTCACTCCGTGTTGGGACAACAGGTTGCGCGCAGCATCACTTAGAGCAGTTGTATCCTCTGTGCGGTTCTCCAGCGTCACCATAGTAAGAGCAACATGAGTTTCTTTAACCATGACATCACGGACCCACTGCAGTTCAGTCAAACTTACGCCCAATTGCGGTTCCTGCAATGGCTGCAATAGTTCAAGTATCTGTTCTTTTGATAACATCAGACAGCACCTCAGCTTTATCTATTGGCATGTAATTAGGTATGCTAATCCAATTATATCATTACCTTTCTCGTTGTGACTAACTTTTAGGACGTTCGCCTGAAGAATAACGGAGAATTCCGTTATAAATGGATGCAGCCACTTTACGCTGATAGGCCTCATTAGCCAGCAGACGCGCCTCTTCCGGGTGAGAAAGGAAACCGACCTCCACAAGTGCCGAAGGAATTTTTAACGCCTGGAGCAAATAAACGGTATTTACCGTTTTCGCGATTCGATCTGTATTTTCCAAATTACGAATCATTTCTTGCTGAAGCAGATTGGCCAACCCTTCATTATCAGGATGGTTAGGTGTATAAAAAACTTGAGCACCACTCCAGCGGTTCGAAGGAACACTGTTCATATGAATGCTGATAAAGAGATCTGCCTGCTTATCCTCGATTCTTCTTACTCTTTGTTTCAGGTCTTCCGTTTTGCGTTTGGAGTAACCCTTGGTATCTGTAGCAGCCAGATCGGAGTCTATTTCCCGTGTCATCACAACCAAAGCCCCTGCTTGCTGCAGATAATCTCGTACGTACAGCGCGATGGACAGATTGATATCTTTCTCGATGACTCCCTGCTTACTCACGGCTCCCCCATCTGGTCCACCATGTCCTGCATCAATGGCTATGACTTTACCCGCTAGAGGCAATCCCCAGTAACCGGACATTTTGGAGGAGGGCAGCTCATACGTCACCACTGCCACAAACATGGCAAGCAAACAAAGGCTTAACATGATTCTCTTCATTGTACGTAACCTAATCCAGATTACAAAGTGCTTCCCCATATTTTTACGCATAAAAAAACCACCTCGTCCCTATAAATGACTCTAATCATCTATATGGGACAAGATGGACAAATATACCGTTAGGACCGGACTTGCTCCGCCATTCCTTCAATCAGCACCTCAGCTACCTCAGGGCGCGTAAATTCAGGTGGAGGACATTGGCCATCTCTTAGCAAGCCACGTACTTTGGTGCCAGACAGAGCCATATGGTGTTCTTTATCCCGGATAATAGTTCTCCAGCAAAACCAGATAACTCTTCATTCGTACATCGGCAGGCACGTCATCAGACTTCGTTTCGCCTACAAGCGGGTTTAAGAACAGGGCGTCCACAATCTCCATTGCACTCTTCTGGATGTACTCATGGGCACGATGGACCGGATTACGCGTCTGAAAACCGACAACCGTCTTCCAGCCCTTATCCTGGAACGTTTTCCGTGTCTCAGCAGGATCATAATAGAACTGTTCGAACCTAGCAGGTTTGGGGCGATTCAGCACTTGTATTGGACCTCCTACACACGTTGCAGGTCGTTCCAGCAGTTTCTTCACACCCGGGTGTTCTGGATCATCGGTCTTGAAGACGCGATGCGCTTCTTCACCCTGATTTACTTTATATAAGCTCTTCACTTCCAGCAATCCATAAGTTACTCCATCATCATCGCCAATAAGCGCCACAGTCTCACCGAGCTGTAGTGATGCAGCCTGCTGCTCATCTACAGCCAAGGTAATGGGTATGCTCCACACTGTTCCGTCAGCAAGACGCATACGAGATATAACCGAAAGATAGTCTTCTTCAGTCATAAAACCTTGAAGCGGTGAGAATGCCCCCACACCAATGAGATCCAAATCCGAAATTGTCCAGCTGCTAATACGTAAAGAGGACAGTTTTTCACTCTCTCGTAATAATTGTTCCCGTTCTTCTCCTTGTACGACACGCTGAATCAGCGTACCTCCATGAGGCAGAATCGAAGTCATCTTGTCGCTCCCTGTTTCACCATTTTTTATATTATCGAGAATAAATTCAATGCATGAGCGTTATAAAATCCATCACTTACTCACACTCAATTATTTATGAAGGCCACATTCCGTTTTTTCATTCCCAGACCAGCGTCCCGCACGTGGATCTTCTCCAGGCATAACCTGACGTGTGCAGTGCTCACAACCGATACTCGGGTAATTTTGATCATGCAACGGATTGTACACGACATTATTGGCACGGATGTAGTCCCATACATCCTCAGAAGTCCAGTGAGCGATCGGGTTAAACTTCATTAGACCAAACTTGACGTCATACTCGACCTTCTTGGAATTTGCACGCGTCGGCGCCTGATCTCTCCGAATACCGGTAATCCATGCATCATATTGGGAAAGAATACGTGTCAGCGGCTCAACCTTCCGAATATTACAACAAGCATTAGGATCCAACTTCCATAGTTCATCCCCATGTTGAGCTGCCTGCTCTTCTGGAGTAATTTTTGGTGCCACACGTACAAACTCAAGATTGTATTTCTCTTTCATTTTGTCACGTGTCTCATATGTTTCTTTAAAATGAAAATCAGTATCCAAATAAAAAATATCTGTCGATGGACTGATCTTTTGCAGCATATCTACAAGTACAACATCCTCTGCACCGAAGCTGCACGCAAAAGTAATATTTGGAAACGTCTCAATCGCATAACGAATAATATCCTCTGGACTAGCGTTTTCCAACTCTTCAGCTTTCGTCCGTGCAAGTTCTTCCTTCTCCAACAAGTTCATCTCTGCATTTCCCCCATTCTGCAATTCAACAAATACTAAAGCCGACTAATCTAATATGAATTATGTATAGTATAAATCTTTCATGAGGGATGTCAATGCCTTCCATATGGTAAAATACATCAGTTTTAGCCCATTTTTATGTTGTTCATTTTTGAAATGAATTGGTCTTCATTACGCACATAAGCGATTTTTGGATAAAATTATACATTTGCAATATGAGCTTTTTTTAACTTATCTCAATTTGGGGATGGCTGAAATCCTTTGCAACTGCTGGGTTTACGGTGTTCGTTTGAGAAAACAGAGTATAGAATAACTCTATAGAACTTAACGAAAATAGACTAACAAGAAGGATATACGAATGAATTAAATCCGGGAATCGCATTCTTTAATTGTAAGGGACCTTTATCAAAACCATAAGAAAAACTGATGAGAATTGAGGATGAAAGGTATATGATTACAAACACTGTGAAGTTCAAAACTGTAATTAAATAGGTTAGTGGTGAGGTGTTTATACTGGAGTCTGGAGTATTCAACAAGAGGAAGAAACTTTAACAGTTATAAGGAACTTGATTCCACCCCACTGCACTCAGATGGAGAAATGAGCAATCTAATATAGTCTAGATGGTCCCTAGAATACAAAAAAGCCTTTGACCGAGGCCAAAGGCTTGTAATGCATATTAACGTTTGGAGAACTGAGGTGCGCGACGTGCGGCTTTGAGACCGTATTTTTTACGTTCTTTCATCCGTGGGTCACGAGTCAGGAATCCAGCTTTTTTCAGGGATGCACGGTATTCCGGATCTGCTTTCAACAGAGCGCGGGAGATACCATGACGGATTGCGCCGGCTTGACCGGAGATTCCGCCACCATGAGCGATAACAAGAACATCATAGTTGCTGAGTGTTTCTGTCAGGTTCAATGGTTGTTTTACGATCAGTTTGAGTGTTTCCAAACCGAAGTATTCATTAATATCACGTTTATTGATGACAATGCGTCCTTCACCCGGTACAAGGCGAACACGAGCTACCGAATGTTTACGACGACCTGTCCCATAGTATTGTACTTGTGCCATGAAACTGTCCTCCTTTTAATTAACCGCGAAGTTCATAAACTTCTGGTTTTTGTGCTGCATGTGGATGCTCAGTGCCTCTGTACGCTTTAAGTCTCAGCTTCATTTTCTCGCCCATGCGAGTTTTAGGAAGCATACCGCGAACAGCCAATTCCAACATACGTTCCGGTTTGTTTTTAACCATCTCTTCAGCAGTAGTTACTTTCAAACCACCTGGGTGCATCGAGTGACGGTAGTATTTTTTACCTTGCATTTTTTTACCAGTCAATACAATTTTCTCTGCATTGATGATAACAACGAAATCGCCAGTGTCCACATGTGGAGTGAATTGTGGCTTATGTTTGCCGCGGATCAAAGCAGCTGCTTCGCTCGCCAAACGTCCGAGCGTTTTGCCTTCAGCATCAATGATGTGCCATTGGCGCTCAACTTCGTTAGGCTTCGCCATGTACGTAGTACGCATGAAAATTTCCTCCTTAAAATGTTCAAAATCATCATTTTCATTTATCTTCATTCATTAAGTTATAACTTTAGGTGTTGATGGATTAGTTGTTGCTATGTGAACCTCTTAATTGGGGCTGTGGGAAAGCCATTAAGAAAACACAACTTTTATATTACATGATAGGAGATTAAATCGCAAGTGTTAATTAAGCATTTCACTTCGCAATTTTAATCTTTTTTGTATTCAAGGTCCCAGAGCATTAAACCGCAGCTAACCGCAGTAGGTCCTGCAGCAGAACGATTACAAGCAGCAATCATATTCGGTACATCAGAGGCTTTCCGTTTGCCCTCTCCGATCTCCAGCAGTGTACCCACAATGATACGAACCATATGCTGCAAAAAGCCGTTACCACTCACATAGACGTGAATGACACCCTGATCGCGCGGATGGTCCCTACACATGGATCGGTCCACTTCTATCCATGCTTCGTATACCGAACGTACATGATTTTCTTTCTGAGACTTGCGTGAAGCAAAGGAGGTGAAATCATACGTACCAATAAAATGACGCAAACCCTCCTGCATTGCAGCAATATCCAGCTTGGCATGGTGATGATATTGCAGCCTCCGATTGAATACATCCGGAAATTGATTCGCATTGATGGTATACCGATAGGTTTTCTTTTTCGCTGCATAGCGAGAATGAAAATCGTTAGGTACTTCAACCACATCAATAACGATAATATCGGATGGTAATCTGGCGTTGAGCGCAATACACCATCGTTCAATCGGGATCTGGGATTCCGTAGGGAAATTGAAGATCTGTCTGCGTGCGTGAACGCCTGCATCCGTTCTGCCTGAACCAGTAATTTTGACCTTCTCACCGGTTAGGGCACGAATGGCATCTTCAAGATGGTCCTGAATGGTGTTCCCACCTGGCTGAACCTGAAAGCCGTAATAGGCAGTGCCATCATAAGTTAACGTCATGCACAAGTTGCGCATCAATACCACACCTTTGTTCCATACTATACATGTGCCTATCCCGAACAGCAAAAGAAGCCCCTTCCGGAGCTTCTATTACAGCACGAAATCCGAAATGAAGAGAAAAAAAGGGTTAAACCAGAATCAACGATTCTGTCCCCTTTCCTCATCTCATCTGTTCTACGCGCGGTCAACCAGTTCCAAGTAAACCATAGGCGCAGCGTCACCACGACGAGGTCCCAGTTTAAGGATACGAGTGTATCCACCTGGACGCTCAGCGTAACGACCGGACAATTCGCTAAACAGTTTTTGGATTGCATCTTGCTCACCATCAATAGTTTCGCGGCGAACATAAGCTGCCACTTGACGACGGGCATGAAGATCTCCCTTTTTCGCTTTAGTGATCAGTTTTTCAGCAATGGAGCGAACCTCTTTTGCTTTCGCTTCAGTTGTCTGAATGCGTTCGTATAAGAACAGGTCGGTTACCAGGTCACGGAACAAAGCTTTACGTGCGCTGGAATTACGGCCCAACTTTTGGTATGCCATTGTTTTCCCTCCTTCACTTCAAGCACTCGGCTGTCTATTCTTCTGTACGGAGTCCCAAACCGAGCTCCTCAAGCTTCTCTTGAACTTCTTCCAAAGACTTGCGTCCGAGGTTACGGACTTTCATCATGTCTTCTTCCGTTTTCGTAGTCAGCTCTTGCACGGTATTAATACCGGCACGTTTGAGGCAGTTGTAGGAACGAACAGAGAGATCCAGCTCTTCGATCGTCATTTCGAGTACTTTTTCTTTTTTGTCTTCTTCTTTTTCGACCATGATCTCTGCATCTTTCGCTTCGTCTGTAAGACCTACGAAGAGCATCAGATGCTCGGTCAAAATTTTAGCGCCAAGGCTTACAGCCTCTTCAGGACGAATACTTCCGTCAGTCCAAACTTCCAACGTGAGCTTGTCATAGTTGGTTACTTGGCCAACACGCGTATTTTCCACAGCGTAGTTAACGCGGCTAATCGGGGTGAAGATGGAATCGACAGGGATGACGCCGATCGGCTGGTCATCGCGTTTATTCCGATCTGCCTGGACGTAGCCGCGACCGCGATTGGCAAAAATACGCATGTGAAGTCTCGAACCTGGTCCTAGCGTAGCAATATGAAGATCCGGGTTAAGGATTTCAACATCGGAATCAGCACGGATATCTCCAGCCGTAATTGCTCCTTCACCTTCAGCATCAATCTCGAGCACTTTCTCCTCGTCAGAATGAATTTTGAGCGACAAAGCTTTCAGGTTTAGAATAATCTCCGTAACATCTTCCATTACGCCAGGAACTGTAGCAAATTCATGCAGAACGCCATCGATTTGAACCGAAGACACTGCCGCACCCGGCAGTGACGAGAGCAAGATTCGGCGAAGCGAGTTTCCAAGCGTCGTTCCGTATCCGCGCTCCAGCGGTTCTACTACGAATTTCCCATAGGTGCCATCATCGTTGACGTCTACCGTCTCAATTTTCGGCTTTTCGATTTCAATCACTGCAATACCCCTCCTTCAAAACGTCGGTCCTCTATGAAACATTTACCTTCTCTTGCGAAAACATGTAGTAGTATGCCTAAACAACCATTATTAGCAGATTGTGCTGGAAATATACCACACGCAGGGGCAAATCTCATTAGACACGACGACGTTTTGGAGGACGGCATCCGTTATGCGGGACTGGAGTTACGTCTTTGATCAGGTTAACTTCAAGACCAGCAGCTTGCAAAGAGCGGATCGCTGCTTCACGGCCTGCGCCTGGTCCTTTAACCATAACCTCAACGGCTTTCATCCCATGTTCCATTGCTGCTTTGGCAGCAGTCTCAGCAGCCATTTGTGCAGCAAACGGAGTCGATTTACGGGAACCTCTGAATCCGAGGCCGCCGGAGCTTGCCCACGAAATTGCATTTCCGTGAGGATCCGTAATGGTAACGATAGTGTTATTGAAAGTGGAACGGATATGCGCCACGCCAGATTCAATATTTTTACGGTCACGACGTTTAGTACGTACGACTTTTTTCGGTTTAGCCATTTTTTCTTATCCCCCCTTATTATTTCTTCTTGTTCGCTACAGTACGACGAGGACCTTTACGAGTACGAGCATTCGTTTTCGTACGTTGTCCACGAACAGGCAGACCACGACGATGACGAACTCCACGGTAACAACCGATCTCCGTCAAACGTTTAATATTCAAAGAGATTTCACGACGCAGGTCACCTTCTACTTTGACCTCTTTATCGATACTTTCACGCAATTTGCTGACTTCATCTTCCGTCAAATCACGAACACGAGTGTCCGGATTGATGCCTGTTGTGCTCAGAATTTTCTGGGAAGTCGTTTTACCGATTCCGAAAATATAAGTCAAGGCGATCTCAACGCGCTTATCACGTGGCAAATCCACACCAGCTATACGTGCCATTTTACGCTACACCCCCTTCTTTAACCTTGTTTTTGTTTGTGTTTCGGATTTTCACAGATAACCATAACATTCCCTTTGCGGCGAATGACTTTGCATTTTTCGCAAATCGGCTTGACCGAAGGTCTTACCTTCATGTGAATTACCTCCTCAAAGTTTTGCTTAGCAAAACCCTCTTCGTAAGCATTGACCTCGTTTTACCATTGTAAAACCGGCTTCGAAGCTTTCGCAAGTTTTGCCGGGCAAAACCCGCTTCATAAGCTTCACAGTTCATTGCAACTGTCTACTACTATTTACGGTAAGTTATACGACCTTTTGTCAAATCATAAGGTGATAACTGAACAACCACTTTGTCTCCAGTCAGGATACGGATAAAGTGCATCCGCAACTTGCCGGAAACGTGAGCGAGAATTTGATGACCGTTCTCAAGCTCAACCTTGAACGTTGCATTCGGTAGCGGCTCGAGAACCGTACCTTCCACTTCAATGACATCTTCCTTGGCCATTAGTCAGTCTCCTTTCTCTTCAGCTTGAATGTTGGTGGATTCCAGAAACGAATGAACCGCATAGCGGAGCTTTCCGTTTGTCACCCGACCACTCTCGTTTAAACTGTTTACGACCTCGCTGCTGATCATCGGTTGGAGTTCAAGATGAAGAATATTCTTCTTCTTGGGTTGATCAAACTTACGTTTGTCTCCATCCGCAATATATACGAACCTGCTGTCCGCTATAGCAACAATTACTGCGGCTTGGTCCGCATTGCGGCCTTTACGGATCTTCACAAGTTGACCGAGCTGCGGATTAGACTGATTGTTCATGCCTTATCACCTACGCATTCAGTTTTGTGAAAATTTCCATGCCTTCTGGTGTAACTGCTACGGTGTGTTCAAAGTGGGCGCATAACGATCCATCAACAGTGACGACAGTCCAGTTATCTTCCAACGTTTTCACATACCGTCTGCCTGCGTTAACCATCGGCTCTATGGCCAGCACCATGCCCGCTTTAAGCCGTGGTCCCCGATCAGGAAGACCATAGTTCGGAATCTGTGGTTCTTCGTGGAGATCAGCTCCTATGCCGTGACCGACATATTCACGTACTACCGAGAACCCTTCATCTTCAATATATTTCTGAATCGCATGAGATATTGTAAACAAGCGAACGTCCGGTTTAACCAGCGCCAGACCTGCGTATAACGAAGCCTCGGTAACGTCCAGAAGACGACGGGCTTCTTCGGAAATACGGCCGACTGGATAAGTCCAGGCGGAATCTCCGTGATACCCCTGGTACTGCGCGCCAATGTCAAACGTAACGATATCGCCCTCGTTCAACTTTCGTTTGCCGGGAAATCCATGCACCAACTCTTCATTCACTGAAGCGCACACACTGGCAGGGAAACCGTTATAACCTTTGAAAGACGGCACAGCTCCTTGACTGCGGATGTATTGATCGGCCATTTGGTCAAGTTCTCCAGTCGTAATACCGGGAGCGATATGCTCTGCCAAGAGACGATGCGTTTCCGCAACAATTCTCCCTGCTTCCCTCATCAAGCCCAGTTCCGTTTCGGACTTACCAATGATCATCAATTAACCTCGCAGCAGGGACACGATATCATGAGAAACTTGATCGATATCCTGTTCTCCGTCCATTTGACGAAGAAGGCCTTTGTTCTCATAAAATGTGAGGAGTGGTGCTGTTTTGTTGATATATTCGTCGAGACGTGTGCCTACGCTCTCTTCATTATCATCAGAGCGCTGGTACAAGTCACCGCCGCATTTATCACAGATACCTTCCTGCTTGGGCGGATTGAACACGACATGATAGGTGGCACCACAGTTCTTACAAATGCGACGACCCGTCAGACGGGCGAGCAGTTTGTTGCGGTCCACTTTCAGGTTGATTACATGATCGAGACCTGAGTTCAGTCGATCCAGAATGCCATCGAGCGCTTCTGCTTGAGACAGGGTTCTTGGAAAACCATCCAAGAGGAATCCTTCTCTGCAATCAGGCTGCTGCAATCGTTCTTCAACGATGCCGATCGTTACATCATCTGGTACGAGCAATCCTTGATCCATATATTCCTTGGCTTTCAGGCCAATGGGAGTTCCCTGCTTAATCGCGAGACGAAATGCATCGCCTGTTGAAATGTGGGGAATACCGAACTCTTTCACAATGACGTCTGCTTGCGTTCCTTTTCCTGCCCCCGGAGGGCCCATGAATAGGATGTTCACGTTATGTCACTCCCTCCAAGACTACCCTACATCAACAAACAGCACAATAGGTGCCGGCAAGTAAATCTTCACTCGACCGGTACCTATTGCCTATTTATTGATAAAACCTTTGTAGTGGCGTTTGATCAATTGGCTTTCGATTTGCTTCATCGTATCCAGCGCAACACCGATAACGATCAGGAGAGATGTTCCTCCAATTTGCGCAGATTGAGGCAAACCAGAAAGTGCCCCCAAAATTACAGGCAGAACGGAAATGACTGCCAAGAAGATGGCACCTGCCGTTGTCAAACGAGTCATGACACGGGTCAGATATTTCTCGGTTGCTTTACCCGGACGAATGCCTGGAATGTAACCGCCGTTCTTTTTCATGTTGTCAGCCATCTGCTGTGGATTCATCTGTACAAAAGTATAGAAGAATGTGAACCCGAAAATCATCACTACATACAGTAACATACCCAGAGGTTTATGAGTAGTGAGATTGGCTCCGATCCACTGTGCCCATGCGCGATCAGCCCAGAAGTTTGCGATGATCGATGGGAACATCAACAGAGATGAAGCAAAGATGACAGGGATAACACCTGCTGCATTAATCTTCAGCGGGATATGTGTGTTCTGTCCACCGTACATTTTGTTACCTACGACGCGTTTAGCGTACTGTACAGGAATTTTCCGAATCGCCTGCTGGATGTAAATGACACCTATGATAATCAACACAATAACAATTGCAACGATTACCCCTTTAAGAATGTTCATGAACAATTGGTCAGCTTGGATGAAGTCGGATTCGATCGTTTGTTTGATAATGTTAGGCACCGTTGATAGGATACCCGCAAAGATCAAAATCGAAATCCCGTTTCCTATGCCCTTCTCGGTGATCTGCTCACCAAGCCACATTAGGAATGAAGTACCGGCCGTAAGTACAATCGCGATCAAGATATAATCTGCAAATGTTGCATTAGGCACCATTTCTGTATTGTACAAGCGGTTGAATCCGATCGACGTACCAAACGCTTGAATCAATGCCAGACCTACCGTTAAATAACGGGTAAGTTGTGCAGATTTTTTCTTACCTTGTTCACCCTGCTTTGCCCACTCCGCTAATTTTGGAATAACGTCCATGGAAAGCAGCTGTACTATGATAGACGCAGTGATGTAAGGCACGATCCCGAGCGCAAATATCGAGAACTGAAAGAGCGCTCCACCCGAGAATGTGTTTAGAAGTCCAAAAACTTCTTTACCCGCAGAATTTGTCGCCTCGAACACATCTTTGTTAACTCCCGGTACGGGAACAAAGGATCCGATGCGGTAAATGATCAGTACAAAAAGGGTAAATAATACCCTTTTGCGCAGATCTTCAACCCGCCAGATATTCTTTAGGGTCTTGAACATTAAATCACCTCTGTTGTACCGCCGGCAGCTTCAATTTTCTCAATAGCAGATTGAGAAAACTTGTTAGCTTTAACAGTCAGCTTCACAGTGACATCACCGTTACCCAGGATTTTGATTCCGGATTTAGCGTTTTTAACTACGCCGTTCGTCATCAAGAATTCTGGAGTTACTTCAGTACCCGCAGCAAAACTGTTCAGGTCTTCAGTATTCACAACTGCATATTCTTTGCGAGTTGGGTTTACAAAACCACGTTTTGGCAAGCGACGATACAATGGATTTTGTCCACCTTCGAAGCCTGGACGTACTCCACCGCCAGAACGAGCGTTTTGTCCTTTGTGACCGCGACCTGATGTTTTACCTGTACCACTACTTGGACCGCGACCAAGACGTTTACGTTCTTTGCGGGATCCAGGAGATGGTGAAAGCTCATGTAACTTCATCGTTCGTTGCACCTCCTTAAAGATTTGTGGGATTAACCCTTTTTTAAGCTTCTACTTCTTTAACAGCGACCAAGTGGCTAACTTTGTTAATCATACCACGAATGGCAGGATTGTCGTTTTGAACCACTTTGCTGTTGATTTTGCGCAAGCCCAATGTTTTCACAGTTGTTCTTTGCGTCTCCGGACGTCCGATCAAGCTGCGGACGAGGGTAATTTCTAATTTAGCCATGAGATTCCCTCCTTAACCCAGAAGCTCTTCGACGGATTTGCCGCGCAGTTTTGCCACGTCTTCAGCACGCTTCAAACGGGACAAACCTTCCAAAGTCGCATTGACCATGTTCATGGAATTCGAAGAACCCAGAGATTTTGTCAAAATGTCACCTACACCAGCAAGTTCGAGAACCGCACGTACAGGACCACCAGCGATAACACCAGTACCTTCAGATGCTGGTTTCAACAGAACGCGTCCTGCGCCGAACTTACCTGTTACCAAGTGAGGAATCGAAGTTCCTACGAGTGGAACGTGTACAAGGTTTTTCTTAGCATCTTCAATACCTTTGCGAATTGCATCAGGTACTTCGCCCGCTTTACCGATACCAGCTCCAACCCAGCCGTTGCCGTCGCCGACTACAACCAGTGCGCTAAAGCTGAAACGGCGTCCGCCTTTTACTACTTTAGCTACGCGATTAATATTTACAACTCTTTCAGTCAGTTCCAAAGTATTCGGATCTACACGCAAGTCGTTAACCTCCTTTTGAAAAATATCTTAAAACTCAAGTCCTGCTTCACGAGCCGCTGCAGCCAATGCTGCGATACGACCATGGTACAGATAACCGCTACGGTCAAATACGATGTTGGAAACGCCTTTGTCTTTAGCACGTTTAGCAACGAGTTCGCCAACTTTACGAGCAGATTCAACAGATGCGCCGTTTTTGATGTCGCCGCTCAATTCTTTGTCTACAGTAGACGCTGAAGCGATCGTAACACCAGCTACGTCATCGATGATTTGAGCATACATATGTTTACCAGAACGGAATACGTTCAAACGAGGACGTGCAGCCGTTCCTTGGATTTTCTTACGAACACGCAGGTGTCTTTTCAGACGAGCCTTGTTTTTATCTTGTTTCGTAATCATCTCAGGGATTCACTCCTTTCAGGTTACCTCGCTGGCTTCAAACCGGAAGCCACGGGGTATATTAGAAACACAAGAAGCAAGCAAGCCGAAAGCCGCGCAAAGGCGGTAAGAGAAATCTTATTTCTTCTTACCGGCTTTACCTTCCTTACGGATGATACGCTCGCCTTCATATTTGATACCTTTACCTTTGTACGGCTCAGGTTCACGAACGGAACGGATTTTAGCAGCGTAAGCACCTACGCGCTCTTTGTCAATTCCGCGAACGATGATTTTCGTATTCGAAGGAACTTCGAATTCGATTCCCGCTTCCGGTGTAATTTCAACCGGGTGAGAGTAGCCAACGTTCAGAACGATTTTATCTCCGGATTTGCTTGCACGATATCCGACCCCAACCAGCTCCAGAGATTTTGCGAATCCTTCAGTAACACCACTCACCATGTTGTTTACAACGCTGCGCGTTGTGCCGTGCAAAGAACGGTGAGTTTTGTTATCGGAAGGACGCACAACTGTAATTTCGTTGTTTTCAACTGTAACCTTCATGTCTTTATGAAGTTCACGAGTCAAAGATCCTTTTGGTCCTTTTACCGTAATAACGGTGTTGTCCAGTGTGATGTCCACACCACTTGGTACTGTAATTGGTTTGCGACCAATACGAGACATATGTTGCACCTCCTATCTTGTGACGTTATATTACCAAACGTAGCAAACGACTTCTCCGCCGGATTTCGATTGACGAGCTTCTTTGTCCGTCATGATACCTTTGGATGTCGAGATAATAGCGATACCCAGACCACCAAGTACACGAGGTACTTCGTTGCTTTTCGTGTAAACACGAAGACCAGGCTTACTGATTCTTTTCAGACCAGTAATAACACGCTCGTTATTTTGACCGTATTTCAGGAAAACACGGATAATCCCTTGTTTGTTATCATCGATAACTTCAGCGTCACGGATAAAACCTTCACGCTTCAGGATGTCGGCGATTTGTTTTTTCATTGTCGAAGCAGGCATTTCTACCGTTTCGTGACGAACTGTGTTCGCGTTACGAATACGAGTAAGCATATCTGCAATTGGATCAGACATAGTCATTGTGAGTTAACCTCCTTCCCGTTCAGGACTTTTTACCAGCTTGCTTTTTTCACGCCAGGGATCTGGCCTTTATAAGCTAATTCACGGAAGCAAATTCTGCAAATTTTGAACTTCTGCAGTACCGAATGTGGACGTCCGCAACGCTCACAGCGTGTATAAGCACGTACTTTAAACTTTGGTGTACGTTGTTGTTTAACTTTCATCGAAGTTTTTGCCACTTAGCCTGACACCTCCTAAATAATTTCGGAGAAAAGGGAGTCTTTCCAGACACCCGGAAACGTTATAGCAACATTATTTTACGAAAGGCATTCCGAGTTGCGTGAGCAATTCACGGGATTCTTCGTCTGTTTTCGCCGTTGTTACGATGACAATATCCATACCGCGGACTTTGTCTACTTTATCATACTCGATCTCTGGGAAGATCAATTGCTCTTTCAGACCCAGTGTGTAGTTACCACGTCCGTCGAAAGCTTTGCTCGATACACCGCGGAAGTCGCGGACACGAGGAAGCGTAACGTTGAACAGTTTATCGAGGAAGAAGTACATACGCTCGCCGCGCAATGTTACTTTCACACCGATAGGCATGTTCTCACGCAGTTTGAAACCTGCGATAGATTTTTTAGCACGAGTGATTACAGGTTTTTGACCTGCGATCAGTTGCAAATCGTTTACTGCGGAATCCAACACTTTGGAGTTTTGAACTGCGTCGCCCACACCCATGTTGATAACGATTTTCTCGATTTTCGGCACTTGCATTACCGTTGTATAGTTAAACTTCTGCATCAAAGCAGGAGCAATTTCGTTCAGGTAACGTTCTTTCATTCTTGCTGCCATGAATCATAGACCTCCTTTCTCATTCGGTTCAATTAGTCGATAATTTCTCCGGAACGTTTTGCAACGCGCACTTTCTTTCCGTTATCCAACACTTTGTAACCTACACGGGTTACTTTTCCGCTCTTCGGATCGATGTGCATTACGTTGGAAACGTGAATTGGAGCTTCCTTCTCGATAATGCCGCCTTGCGGATTTTGCTGGTTAGGCTTCTGGTGTTTTTTAATCATGTTAACACCTTCCACAAGGACGCGGTTCTCACGAGGATAAGCAGCGATGACACGGCCTTTTTTACCTTTGTCTTTACCGCTGATCACCATAACTGTATCTTCTTTTTTAACATGAAGTTTATTGTTATGGGATTCCAGAACTTTTTTCACTCTTGGCATTTCGTACACCTCCTGTTTCTAACATCACGAGATTAAGCTTTAGATAACTTCTGGGGCCAAGGAAACGATTTTCATGAAGTCTTTCTCGCGGAGTTCACGAGCAACAGGTCCGAAAATACGTGTTCCACGCGGGCTTCTGTCGTCTTTTACAACAACCGCTGCATTTTCATCAAAACCGATGTAGGAACCGTCTTTACGACGTACAGAACGTTTCGTACGAACGACAACCGCTCTAACTACATCACCTTTTTTGACAACGCCGCCTGGTGTTGCTTGTTTTACCGAACAAACGATCAGATCACCGATTTGAGCTGTACGACGTCCCGTACCGCCGAGTACGCGGATACACATCAGTTCCTTCGCACCGGAGTTGTCGGCCACAGTCAAACGTGTAAATGGTTGAATCATTTAGTATTCCTCCTTTCAGCTGTGCTGCTGATGCATTAGATGATAATCGCTTTTTCTACGATTTCAGTAAGTCTCCAGCGTTTATCTTTCGAAAGCGGACGAGTCTCCATGATTTTCACCGTGTCACCGATTTTCGCAGTGTTTTCTTCGTCATGTGCTTTGAATTTTTTAGTAACCTTGATACGTTTATGGTACAATTCGTGTTTTTTGTAAGTTTCTACAGCAACAACGATCGTTTTATCCATTTTATCGCTGACTACTTTACCTGTTTGCACTTTACGTGCGTTACGTTCTTCGCTCATTGTTGGCCTCCTTCCTGATTACGGACGGATTAGATATCCGATCCCTAATTAACCGATTCCCAATTCTCTTTCACGGATAATGGTTTTAGCACGAGCTATTTCTTTCCGCACATCACGGATTCGAGTCGGGTTATCCAGCTGACCGGTAGCGAGTTGAAAGCGGAGGTTAAAGAGTTCTTCTTTAAATCCGGCAATCTTTTGCTCG
The DNA here is from genome assembly GCF_045040695.1 of Paenibacillus sp. FSL K6-0108. Lineage (NCBI taxonomy): Bacteria > Bacillati > Bacillota > Bacilli > Caryophanales > Paenibacillaceae > Paenibacillus > Paenibacillus sp. FSL K6-0108. Next base: position 6,653,598 of record NZ_CP150288.1, read on the forward strand.
ATTTCAGCAGAGGTTAGGTTGCGAAATTCACTAGCTTTCATTTGCTTCACCACCCAATTCTTCACGTTTCACAAACTTCGTTTTGATTGGCAGTTTGTGAGCGGCAAGACGCATTGCTTCGCGAGCAACATCCTCCGGTACACCAGCAAGTTCAAACATGATCTTACCTGGTTTCACAACTGCAACCCATTTTTCTACGTTACCTTTACCGCTACCCATCCGAACCTCGAGAGGCTTTTGAGTGATTGGTTTGTCTGGGAAGATTTTGATCCAAACTTTACCACCACGTTTGATGTAACGAGTCATCGCAATACGAGCCGCTTCGATTTGACGGTTCGTAATCCAAGCGGGTTCCGTAGCTTGCAGACCGTATTCGCCAAAGTTCAGCGTAGTTCCGCCTTTAGCTTGACCCTTCATGTGTCCGCGTTGTTGCTTACGGTGTTTTACACGTTTTGGTACCAACATGATTAGTTGCCTCCTTCCTTAGCAGCTTGTTTCTTAGCCGTAGGAAGAACCTCTCCACGATAGATCCATACTTTTACGCCGATACGGCCGTAAGTAGTATGAGCCTCTGCTGTACCGTAGTCGATGTCGGCACGAAGCGTGTGCAGTGGAACAGTTCCTTCGCTGTAGCCTTCCGAACGAGCAATCTCAGCACCGCCAAGACGTCCGCCCACTTGAGTTTTAATACCTTTTGCACCAGAGCGCATTGTTCTTTGAATAGCTTGTTTCAGAGCACGACGGAAAGAAACACGACGTTCCAATTGTTGTGCAATGCTTTCAGCTACGAGGATTGCGTCCAGGTCTTGGTTCTTAATTTCAGAAATGTTGATGTGTACTTTTTTACCGCCAGCAATTTTCGTAATTTGATTACGAAGATTTTCAACTTCAGAACCACCCTTACCGATAACCATACCTGGTTTCGCAGTGTGAATCGTTACGTTTACGCGGTTAGCCGCTCTCTCGATTTCAACACGAGACATAGCGGAGTCTTTCAATTTATTTTTCAGGAATTCACGAATTTTCACGTCTTCCATCAAAAGATCGCCGAAGTCTTTACCTGCATACCACTTAGATTCCCAGTCACGGATAATTCCGACACGGAGTCCGACTGGATTTACCTTTTGGCCCACACATTTCCCCTCCTTCTACTTTTCAGATACCACCAAAGTGATGTGGCTAGTACGTTTGTTAATACGACTTGCACGTCCCATTGCACGAGGGCGGAAACGTTTCATTGTCGGTCCTTGGTTCACGTAAGCTTGCGAAATGACCAAGTTATTAACATCCAAAGAATAGTTATGTTCCGCATTTGCAATCGCGGAGTTAAGCAACTTCTCAACAATCGGAGAAGCGGATTTCGGAGTGTGACGGAGAATGGCAACCGCCTCACCAACTTGCTTGCCGCGAATCAAGTCAACAACGAGTTGAACTTTACGAGGAGCAATCCGGATAAACTTAGCATGTGCTTTTGCTTCCATTGTGTAACCTCCTCTCAAACATTAAAGATGTTCATTTATCTTCTTGTTTTCTTATCATCATCAGTATGGCCTTTGTACGTACGGGTTGGAGCGAACTCACCCAGTTTGTGTCCGACCATGTCCTCAGTTACGTATACTGGCACGTGTTTACGACCGTCATATACGCCAAATGTGTGTCCGATGAATTGCGGGAAAATTGTAGAACGACGGGACCAGGTTTTAATAACAAGCTTTTTACCGGATGCTTCCATCTCTTCTACCTTTTTCAGCATGTAGCCATCAATGAATGGCCCTTTTTTCAAACTGCGACCCATGTGGAGATCCTCCCTTCAAACGTAGCTATTATGCATCCGCAGATGCCGCACGAAGTTATGCACAGTGTGTATTACTTCGTGCGGCGGCGAATGATGTATTTATCAGAAGCTTTATTTTTCTTACGCGTTTTGTAACCAAGAGTAGGTTTACCCCATGGTGACATTGGCGATTTACGTCCGATTGGAGCACGACCTTCACCACCACCGTGTGGGTGATCGTTAGGGTTCATTACTACACCACGAACTTCAGGACGTTGTCCCAACCAACGGCTACGACCGGCTTTACCGATTTTGATGAGCTCGTGGTCTTGGTTACCAACAGATCCGATTGTTGCGCGGCAAACTTTCAGAATACGACGAACTTCTCCGGAAGAGAGACGAACGGAAACGTATTTTTCTTCTTTACCAAGCAATTGAGCTTCTGTACCAGCAGCACGAACCAATTGTCCGCCTTTACCTGGTTTCAACTCGATGTTGTGGATAACGGTACCTACTGGAATGTTTTCAAGCGGCAGTGCGTTACCGATTTTGATGTCTGCGTCAGGACCGGAGAATACTTGATCGCCAACTTTCAGACCTTTAGGAGCGATGATGTAACGTTTCTCACCATCAGCGTAGTGAATCAAAGCGATGTTGGATGTACGGTTCGGGTCATACTCAATCGTAGCAACGCGGCCCGGTATTCCATCTTTAGTACGTTTGAAGTCAATGATACGGTACTTACGTTTGTGTCCACCACCGTGGTGACGAACTGTAATTTTACCTTGGTTGTTGCGGCCTGCTTGTTTGCTCAAAGGGGCCAACAACGATTTCTCCGGCTTATCTGTGGTGATTTCCTCAAATGTAGAAACGGACATGTTCCGTCTTGCCGGGGATGTTGGTTTATACTTTTTGATTGGCACTAGGTTTCCCTCCTTACTTCAAAAATTTCAATTATACAGTTTCAAAGAACTCAAGCGTTTTGCTGTCTTGTGTCAGCGTTACAAACGCTTTTTTCCATTCGCTTGTATATCCGGAATAACGTCCGTACCGTTTAGGCTTAGCTGGAACACGCAGAGTGTTCACGTTTTTCACTTTTACGTTGAAAATAGCTTCTACGGCCTTTTTGATCTCGGTTTTGTTTGCACGGATATCGACTTCAAATACATATTTCAAGTCATTCATCATGTCAGCAGTACGTTCCGTAATAATCGGACGTTTTACAATATCACGAGGATCCTTCATTACGCGAGCACCTCCTCTACCTTCTGAACTGCTTCTTTCGTAATGATCAATTTGTCGTGCGAAAGCACGTCAAGAACATTAATGCCGTCAGCAGCTACGAATTTCACGCCAGGAATATTCCGTGCGGAAAGAGCCACATTATCATCATAGCTAGGAGCTACGATCAAAGCTTTGCGTCCAACTTTCAAGTTGTTCAAGATGGCTGCAAATTCTTTTGTTTTAGGTGTGCTCAACGTGAGAGCATCCAGAACGATAATGTCATTGTCGATCACTTTGGATGAAAGAGCTGATTTGATCGCCAAACGGCGAACTTTCTTAGGCAGTTTGTATGCATAGCTCCGTGGTGTCGGACCAAATACGATACCGCCGCCTTTCCATTGTGGAGAACGAATCGAACCTTGACGAGCGCGACCTGTACCTTTTTGTTTCCAAGGTTTACGTCCACCGCCACGTACTTCAGAACGTCCTTTTACTTTGTGGGTACCTTGACGAAGGGAAGCGCGTTGCATAAGAACTGCATCGTACAGAACGTGTTGGTTCGGCTCAATTCCGAAAACCGCATCGTTCAATTCAACTTCGCCTACTTGGCTACCATCTACATTGTAAACTGATACTTTTGGCATTTTGTGTTCCTCCTTTCTTCAGTGGTTATTTTTTCACCGTTTCTTTAACTTTAATGAGACTGTTTTTCGGTCCAGGAATGGAACCTTTCACGAGCAACACGTTACGTTCAGCGTCTACTTTAACTACTTCAAGACGTTGGATTGTAACAGTATCATGTCCCATGTGTCCTGGCAGGCGTTTGCCTTTAGGAACGCGGTTAGCTTGGATCGAACCCATTGAACCAGGGCCACGGTGGTAACGCGAACCGTGTGACATAGGTCCAGTGCTTTGTCCCCAACGTTTGATAACGCCGGCAAAACCTTTACCTTTAGAAACACCCGTTACGTCAACGAATTCGCCTTCAGCGAAAATGTCAGCTTTCAGTTCTTGGCCAACTTCATATTCTGCGATGTTGATACCGCGAACTTCACGAACGTAGCGCTTAGGGGCAGTGTTCGCTTTTTTAGCGTGACCTGCTTCTGGCTTGTTAGCATTTTTCTCTTTCTTATCGGAGTAACCGATTTGAATTGCTTCGTAGCCATCATTCTCAATGTCTTTCTTTTGCAAAACAACACAAGGGCCTGCTTCGATAACCGTTACTGGTACAACGTTACCCTCAGGTGTAAATACTTGAGTCATTCCGAGTTTTTTTCCTAAGATTGCTTTCATGTTGACACCTCTTTTCCTTTATACATGGTCTTTGTTGTAACTTGAATTACAATTTAATTTCGATATCTACACCGGACGGCAGATCCAAGCGCATCAAGGCATCCACAGTTTGTGGAGTCGGGTTAACGATGTCGATCAAACGCTTATGTGTGCGTTGTTCGAATTGTTCCCGAGAATCCTTGTACTTGTGCACCGCACGAAGAATAGTAATGATTTGTTTTTCAGTAGGAAGCGGAATCGGACCGGATACACCAGCACCCGAACGTTTTGCAGTTTCAACGATTTTCTCCGCGGATTGATCAAGAATTCTGTGGTCGTAAGCTTTCAAACGAATACGAATTTTTTGCTTTGCCATTTTAGTCCCTCCTTCTATCGCCCAATTTTTTATCGGACATACTCCGTGAAAATTTTCTAGCCACTGTCCCATGGCAAAGGGGCCGGGTGTGCCAGTAACCTCTCACATCATCGCAACGTCTCAGAACAACATTCATTATTATATAGAAAAGATGGGCGTATTGCAAGCATATTTAAGAAAAACACTTAAACTAATCTTTTCTCATGAAATGATTGCGTTTAATATGTAGTTTCCCTACTCTATACTAGCTGCCTTAACCAATCTTTCTTTACAATTCCGAATGATCTTCAAACCTTGTGACGCAGGTTCCGAATCATAGACATAATAAAAGAGTTCTCTATCCGATGTCGGATAAAGAACTCTTCCGAAGCTTCGTTACAGTACAATGTTACTCGTTCCAGTACACTGTTGCATATGCTTACTCAGCGAATAGCTGAATTATTTTTGGATAGTTGCTACGGAACCTGCACCTACTGTACGGCCACCTTCACGAATGGAGAACTTAGTTCCTTCTTCAATCGCGATTGGGGAGATCAGTTGAACAGTAACCGTGATGTTGTCACCAGGCATTACCATTTCAGTACCTTCTGGCAAGTTGATGATACCAGTTACGTCAGTTGTACGGAAGTAGAACTGTGGACGGTATCCAGTGAAGAAAGGCTTATGACGGCCACCCTCTTCTTTAGTCAAAACGTAGATTTGAGCAGAGAATTCTGTGTGTGGCTTAACAGAACCCGGTTTTGCCAAAACTTGTCCACGCTCGATTTGAGTACGGTCAACACCACGCAGCAATGCGCCGATGTTGTCACCCGCTTGAGCGGAATCCAGCAATTTACGGAACATTTCAACGCCCGTAACTACGGATTTTTTAGTTTCTTCAGTAATACCAACGATTTCGATCTCTTCGCCGACTTTAACAGTACCACGCTCTACACGACCTGTAGCAACAGTACCACGACCAGTGATGGAGAATACGTCCTCGACAGGCATCAAGAAAGGTTTGTCAGTTTGACGCTCAGGCAGTGGGATGTAAGTATCGATTTCTTTGAACATCTCAACGATTTTTTGAGCCCACTCACCATCAGGGTTTTGCAGAGCTTCACGAGCGGATCCACGAGTGATTGGAGTATCATCACCTGGGAACTCATATTCGTTAAGAAGGTCGCGAACTTCCATCTCAACCAATTCCAACAACTCTTCGTCTTCAACCATGTCACATTTGTTCAAGAATACAACAATGTAAGGTACGCCTACTTGACGGGAGAGCAAGATGTGCTCACGAGTTTGTGGCATTGGGCCGTCAGCTGCGGATACTACCAAGATAGCTCCGTCCATTTGTGCCGCGCCAGTGATCATGTTTTTAACATAGTCGGCGTGACCTGGGCAGTCTACGTGAGCGTAGTGACGAGTGTCAGTTTCGTACTCAACGTGAGCTGTGGAGATTGTGATACCGCGCTCGCGCTCTTCTGGAGCTTTGTCGATTTGGTCGAATGCTACAGCAGCACCACCGTAAGTTTTGGACAATACAGTTGTGATTGCAGCAGTCAGAGTTGTTTTACCATGGTCGACGTGACCGATAGTACCAATGTTAACGTGGGGTTTATTACGTTCGTATTTAGCCTTTGCCATTTGAACGTGGCCTCCTTAAAATTATAATTTTATGTTTTTCACTAAATGAAGTGCAAAGAATTCATGACTCTTATGCACTTTCATTCAATGAGAGAAAACTACTCGGTTCCTTTTGTTTTGGCAACAATCTCTTCAGCGATGCTCTTAGGAACTTCTTCATAGTGAGAAAGCTCCATGGAGAATACGCCGCGTCCTTGAGTACCGGAACGAAGAGTTGTAGAGTATCCGAACATTTCAGACAAAGGTACTTTAGCACGGATGATTTGGGCTCCACTACGGGAATCCATACCTTCGATGCGGCCACGACGGGAGTTAAGCATACCCATAACGTCACCCATGTACTCTTCTGGAACGGTTACTTCTACTTTCATGATTGGCTCAAGCAGAACTGGACTACATTTGTCTTTCGCAGCTTTCAGCGCCATTGATCCGGCAATTTTAAATGCCATCTCGTTGGAATCGACATCATGGTAAGATCCGTCTACGATTGTAGCCTTAACGTCAACAAGCGGGAAGCCTGCGATAACGCCGTTTTTCATTTGCTCTTCGATACCTGCAAGAGCTGGTTGAATGTATTCTCTTGGAACGGAACCACCGACAACCTTACTTTCGAACTGGCTGCCTGTACCCGGCTCGAGAGGTTCGAACTCAACCCATACGTGACCGTATTGACCACGACCACCGGATTGACGAACGAATTTACCTTCAACGCGCGCTGGTGCACGGAATGTTTCACGGTAAGCTACTTGTGGTTTACCCACAGTAGTTTCAACCTTGAACTCACGACGCATACGGTCAATGATGATATCAAGGTGAAGCTCACCCATACCTGCCAAGATTGTTTGACCTGTTTCTTCATCAGTATGAGCACGAAGAGTTGGATCCTCTTCTGTCAACTTACCGAGAGCAACACCCATTTTATCTTGGTCAGCTTTGGTTTTAGGTTCAACGGCGATTTCGATAACCGGATCAGGGAAGTTCATTGACTCCAGGATAACCGGGTTTTTCTCATCACACAGTGTATCACCTGTACCAGTATCTTTCAAACCTACGGCAGCTGCAATGTCACCGGAGTAAACTTCAGTGATCTCTTGACGGCTGTTCGCATGCATTTGAAGGATACGACCGATACGCTCACGTTTGCCTTTAGTGGCATTCAATACGTAAGAACCGGATTGAAGAACACCGGAATATACGCGGAAGAATGTCAACTTACCAACGTAAGGGTCAGTCATGATTTTGAAGGCCAATGCAGAGAATGGCTCTTCATCGGAAGACTTGCGAATTGCTTCAGTTCCATCCTCGAGGTGACCAGTGATAGCCGGTACATCGATTGGAGCTGGCAAGTAGTCGATAACAGCATCCAACATCAGTTGAACACCTTTGTTACGGTATGAGGAACCACAGATAACAGGGAAGATCTTAACATCTACAACACCTTTACGGAGAGCGGCTTTGATCTCTTCAACAGTGATCTCTTCGCCTTCCAGGTATTTCATTGTCAATTCTTCGTCCAGTTCTGCGACACGCTCGATCAATTCGTTACGAAGTTCCTCAACTTGCTCTTTGAACTCCGCAGGAATTTCTGTTTCTTCGATATTTTGACCAAGGTCATCTTTGTACATATGAGCCTTTTGTTCAACGATATCGATAATACCGATGAAATCATTTTCAGCGCCGATTGGAAGTTGAATCGCAACAGCGTTCGCTTGAAGGCGATCACGCATGTCAGATACAACGTTCAGGAAGTCAGCACCGATGATATCCATTTTGTTTACGTAAGCGATACGAGGTACGCCGTACTTGTCAGCCTGTCTCCATACGGTTTCGGACTGAGGCTCAACGCCTTCTTTCGCACTGAATACACCAACTGCTCCGTCCAATACACGAAGGGAACGTTCAACTTCAACAGTGAAGTCAACGTGTCCCGGGGTATCAATGATATTAACGCGGTGGCCCTTCCAAGCAGCGGTAGTCGCAGCGGAAGTAATCGTAATTCCGCGCTCCTGTTCCTGTTCCATCCAGTCCATTGTCGCAGCGCCTTCGTGAACTTCACCGATTTTGTGCGTACGGCCTGTGTAGAACAAGATCCGCTCAGTTGTAGTGGTTTTACCCGCGTCAATATGAGCCATGATCCCGATATTACGTGTATTTTTCAAGGAGAACTCTCTTGCCATGAATTGGGTCTCCCTTCAAAATTGAAGTTATTATTGTGAACTGAATCCTACCAACGGTAGTGAGCAAACGCTTTGTTCGCTTCAGCCATTTTGTGCGTGTCTTCACGTTTTTTAACGGAAGCGCCTGTGTTGTTGGAAGCGTCGATGATCTCAGCCGCCAAACGCTCTTCCATTGTTTTCTCACCGCGGTTGCGGGAGTAGTTCACGAGCCAACGTAATCCCAAAGAAGTACGTCTCTCTGGTTTTACCTCGATTGGTACTTGGTAGTTGGCACCGCCGACACGGCGAGCTTTAACTTCCAGGACTGGCATGATATTCTTGATTGCTGCTTCAAATACTTCCATCGGGTCATTACCCGTACGTTCTTGAATCAACTTGAACGCATTATACAGAATGCTTTGAGCAACACCGCGTTTTCCGTCGAGCATGATGCGGTTGATCAAACGAGTAACCAACTTGGAGTTGTATACCGGATCTGGCAACACGTCTCTTTTCGTAACTGGACCTTTGCGTGGCATGGATATCCCCCTTTCTTTCTTGTTTAGCCAATCCAACACTTTCAGATATTAATCCAAAAGATATATAGGATGGCTACTTATAATGTTTTAGGCTTTTTTAGCTTTTGGACGTTTAGCACCGTATTTCGAACGAGCTTGCATACGGTTGTTTACACCTGCAGTATCAAGAGCTCCACGAACGATGTGATAACGAACCCCTGCAAGGTCTTTAACTTTACCTCCACGGATCAACACAACACTGTGCTCTTGAAGGTTATGTCCGATTCCCGGGATATAAGCAGTTACCTCGAGACGGTTCGTCAAACGAACACGGGCATACTTACGAAGTGCAGAGTTTGGTTTACGTGGAGTCATTGTACCTACACGAGTGCAGACACCACGTTTTTGTGGGGCACTGATGTTAGTAGATTCACGTTTCAAAGCGTTGAACCCTTTTTGCAAAGCTGGCGATTTGGACTTGTCAACTTTAGCTTGACGTCCTTTACGAACCAGTTGGTTAATAGTTGGCATGTGATTGCCACCCCCTTCCTCAATTGTTCATGTTTCTTTATAAACCTCATTACGCTAAGTCCACAGACCCAGGCGGTTCATAAAAAGACAAATGAAAAGTTTTTGCCTTGGAGAATCCTTAAAAGTTCTCGGACAAAAACGTTCCTTACTCTATCATTTTGCGACAGCAGCCATTGCTGCTCCCACTCCAATCCCGCAAGCTTTGCCGAGATTTTTCATTGTGTCCACTTTCGTGTACTTCACATTGTGTTGTTCACACAAGGCAATGATTTTGGAAGTGAGCTGCGGATCACTATCTTCAGCCACATAGACTTCAGCAGCCATTCCTGACTGGACCATCCGCATGGTCTGTTTGGTACCAATTTTGACATGAGCATCTTGCAGACCTTTTTCATTAGACATTGTTCATTCCTCCGAATAGGACCATATACAATCAGCTGCCCACGCACCTTTGATATATTAGCATCTAGCGCAAGCAATGTCAATGCTAATCCTAAAACATTTATTTGCAAGTTTTGCTATACCGGGAAACGTCCGTCTGTATAAAACAGTCGTCCGCCCCCTGGCATACAAAACCTCAACTTATCCTATTAATCAGAATAAAGTTAGCAAATCAATTTAATCAACCGAAACTGGCTCAAGTTCTTCTACTGAAGATTGGCCATCTTCTGGTTCAGCAAATTTGATGCTGCGGTAACGGTTCATACCCGTACCTGCAGGAATCAATTTACCGATGATTACATTTTCTTTCAGACCGAGCAACTGATCGACTTTACCTTTGATCGCTGCATCTGTCAGGACACGTGTAGTCTCTTGGAACGATGCCGCTGAGAGGAAGGAGTCTGTTTCCAGGGATGCCTTCGTAATACCGAGCAGGATTGGTTTCGCAACCGCTGGCTCTTTATCACTCAGAATCGCTGTTTTGTTAGCTCTTTCGTACTCATGCGTATCCACGAACGATCCTGGCAACAACGTAGTGTCCCCTGCATCGACGATACGGATTTTACGCAACATTTGACGGATCATAACTTCAACGTGCTTGTCATTGATTTCTACGCCTTGGTTACGGTATACGCGCTGTACTTCCTGCAAAATGTAGTTCTGTACGCCACGTACGCCTTTAATGCGCAGCATTTCTTTTGGATCGATAGAACCGTCTGTCAACTCGTCACCAGCTTCAATTTCCATGCCTTCGCTTACGCGCACACGGGAACCGTAGGTAACAGAGTAAACTTTGGATTCTGCTTCACCTTGAATTTCGATTTCGCGACGATCTTTCGCTTCGCGAATCTCTTTGACAACACCATCAATCTCACTGATTGTTGCTTGACCCTTAGGATTACGAGCCTCAAACAACTCCTGGATACGCGGCAAACCTTGCGTAATATCGTCTCCGGCTACACCACCGGTGTGGAACGTACGCATTGTCAACTGTGTTCCTGGCTCACCAATGGATTGTGCTGCGATAATACCAACTGCTTCACCGATTTCCACGTGTTTACCAGTCGCCAAGTTACGACCATAACACTTCTTGCAGACACCGTGACGAGCACGGCAGCTGAGTACGGAGCGGATTTGCAATTTGGTTACGCCAGCTTTGATGATTGCCTCTGCTTTATCGGAATCAATCAGCTCATTGCGGTGTGCAATAACTTCTTTCGTTTCCGGATGACGAACAGTTTCGAAGCAGTATCTGCCTTCAATACGGTCGTAGAGATCCTCAATAACCTCTTTACCATCCTGGATACGACTTACCGTAAAGCCTTTATCTGTACCACAATCATCTTCACGCACGATCACGTCTTGTGCCACGTCTACGAGACGACGAGTCAGGTAACCTGAATCCGCTGTACGCAGGGCCGTATCGGCCAAACCTTTACGGGCACCGTGAGTCGAGATGAAGTACTCGAGTACCGTCAGACCTTCACGGAAGTTCGATTTGATTGGGAGTTCAATGATTCGACCGGATGGGTTGGCCATCAGACCACGCATACCGCCCAATTGGGTGATTTGCGATTTGTTACCCCGTGCTTTGGAGTCAACCATCATCATGATGGAGTTGTAACGATCCATCGATTTCATCAGAATCTCGGTGATATCATCTTTCGATTTCGACCAGATATCAATGATGCGGTCATAGCGCTCTTCGTTCGTAATCAGACCACGACGGTACTGGTTCGTAACGATTTGTGCTTTTTCTTCCGACTGTTTAAGAATCTCGGTTTTCTCTTCCGGAACGACAACATCCGATACTGCAACCGTAATACCGGCACGAGTAGAGTATGTGAATCCGAGTTGTTTGATTTTATCCAATATAACGGCTGTTTCCGTTGTATGGTAAATTTCGAAACAACGAGCGATGATTGAACCGAGATATTCTTTACCAACACCACCAGCCTGAGGAGCATTCAAAATTGCTTCTCTAAGGTCAGCACCCTTCTCATAAACAAATGAATGCTCGGCAGTACCTTGGTAAAGGTTCGCACGAGTTGCATCATTGATGTAAGGGAAACTTGCCGGGAAGATTTCATTAAAGATGATTTTGCCGACAGTAGTCAGCAACATTGCATCTTGCTGTTCATCGGTAAAGCTAGTTTTGCCAAGTGCTCTAACCGGGATTGCTACACGTGCATGCAAACCTGCAGTGCCACGTTGGTACGCGGATACAGCTTCATTTACCGTGCGCAAAATCATACCTGTTCCTTTTTCTTCCTTGTTGTCCATGGTCAGGTAATAAGAACCAAGCACCATATCCTGGGAAGGGGTAACAACCGGTTTACCGTCTTTCGGGTTCAAAATGTTACCTGATGCAAGCATCAGGATACGTGCTTCTGCTTGAGCTTCAGCAGACAACGGAACGTGCACGGCCATTTGGTCACCGTCAAAGTCGGCATTGTATGCTGTACATACGAGCGGGTGAAGACGGATTGCTTTACCTTCAACGAGAATCGGTTCAAATGCTTGAATACCGAGTCTGTGAAGCGTAGGGGCACGGTTCAACAGAACCGGGTGCTCCTTAATTACTTCTTCAAGAACATCCCATACTTCAGGACTTACACGCTCAACTTTACGTTTAGCGCTCTTGATGTTGTGGGCAAGCCCTTTATTTACAAGCTCTTTCATAACGAAAGGCTTGAACAGTTCAAGTGCCATATCTTTAGGCAGACCACACTGATACATTTTCAGGTAAGGTCCAACTACGATAACGGAACGACCCGAATAGTCAACCCGTTTACCGAGCAAGTTCTGACGGAAACGTCCTTGTTTACCTTTCAGCATGTGGCTGAGGGATTTCAAAGGACGGTTACCAGGACCCGTTACAGGGCGTCCACGACGGCCGTTGTCGATCAATGCATCAACAGCTTCCTGCAGCATCCGTTTTTCGTTTTGCACGATAATGTCTGGTGCGCCAAGGTCAAGCAAGCGTTTCAGACGGTTGTTCCGGTTAATTACACGACGATACAAGTCATTCAAGTCAGACGTTGCAAAACGTCCGCCATCCAGCTGTACCATTGGACGAAGTTCCGGCGGGATAACAGGAAGTACATCCATGATCATCCACTCAGGTTTATTGCCCGAGTTGCGGAAAGCCTCAATGACTTCCAAACGTTTGATTGCACGGTTGCGACGTTGCCCTTGTGCAGTCCGGAGCTCTTCCTTCAGGAACTCAAGCTCTTTTTCCACATCCAGGTCTTGAAGCAGTTTCTTAACCGCTTCTGCACCCATGCCCGCTTGGAATCCGTATCCGTATTTTTCGCGGTAGCTGCGGTATTCTTTCTCGGACAACAGCTGTTTTTTCTCCAGTGGAGTTTCTCCTGGATCAGTTACTACATATGATGCAAAATAAATAATCTCCTCGAGAGATCTTGGAGACATATCCAATGCGAGACCCATACGGCTCGGAATACCTTTGAAGTACCAGATATGCGATACCGGAGCAGCGAGCTCAATATGGCCCATCCGTTCGCGGCGTACTTTCGCACGTGTGACTTCAACGCCACAACGATCACAGACAACGCCTTTATAACGGACGCGTTTGTATTTACCGCAATGACATTCCCAGTCTTTTGTAGGGCCAAAAATCTTTTCGCAGAACAGCCCTTCTTTTTCCGGTTTCAACGTACGATAGTTGATCGTTTCCGGTTTTTTCACTTCTCCGCGGGACCAAGAACGAATTTTTTCTGGGGAAGCAAGCCCGATCTTCATGTATTCGAAATTGTTGACGTCCAACAAGGAGCAACCCTCCTTAACCAAGTCCTGTATTCTAGGTTACGCCCCCTCCGGCCGAAGCCGGAGCAAGACGCGAGCCTGATGAAAAACGCCGGTCATCATGCGCCCGAAGCGGTTACTCCGCTCCGACCTCTGTACCCTCAAGGTTGAGGCTGAGCTTATCGCTCGCAGCGTCATCTTCATCGTCCATTTCTTTCATTTCAATCTCTTGCTCATCTTCGCTCAAAATCTTAACGTCCATACCCAAGCTTTGCAGCTCTTTGATCAATACTTTGAATGATTCAGGAACACCTGGTTCAGGAACATTCTCGCCTTTGACGATGGACTCATACGTTTTCACCCGACCTACAACATCATCGGACTTAACGGTCAAGATTTCTTGCAGTGTATAGGCCGCACCATAAGCCTCAAGCGCCCATACTTCCATCTCCCCGAAACGTTGTCCACCGAACTGGGCTTTACCACCCAGAGGCTGTTGCGTAACGAGTGAGTAAGGACCTGTGGAACGAGCATGGATTTTATCATCAACCATGTGCGCCAGCTTGATCATATGCATGACGCCGACAGTAACTTCACGTTCGAATTCTTCTCCCGTACGTCCATCGTACAGAACGGTTTTACCATTACGCTGCATACCTGCTTCTTCCATCGTATCGAAGACGTCATACTCCTTCGCACCGTCGAATACAGGAGTAGCTACGTGAATACCGAGCTGCATGGCTGCCATACCCAAGTGAACTTCAAGTACTTGACCAATGTTCATCCGGGAAGGTACGCCCAGTGGGTTAAGAACGATTTGAACTGGTGTACCGTCCGGCAGGAAAGGCATATCTTCTTCCGGCAGGATACGGGCCACGACCCCTTTGTTACCGTGACGTCCGGCCATTTTATCACCCTCGGAAATTTTCCGTTTTTGAGCGATATAAACACGAACGAGCTGGTTAACACCTGGAGGCAGTTCATCACCGTTTTCACGGGTAAAGACTTTTACATCTACTACGATACCGTCAGTACCGTGAGGTACACGCAAGGAAGTGTCACGCACTTCACGCGCTTTCTCACCAAAGATCGCATGCAGGAGACGTTCTTCTGCAGTCAGTTCTGTTACACCTTTTGGTGTTACTTTACCAACCAGAATGTCACCGGCACTGATTTCTGCACCGATACGGATAATACCACGCTCATCCAGATTACGCAGCGCTTCTTCCCCTACGTTAGGGATATCACGTGTGATCTCTTCAGGCCCGAGCTTGGTATCACGCGCTTCAGACTCATATTCCTCGATATGAATGGATGTATACACATCTTCTTTGACGAGTTTTTCGCTGAGTAGAATCGCATCCTCGTAGTTGTAACCTTCCCAAGTCATGAAAGCAACAACGACGTTACGTCCCAGTGCCAATTCACCCATTTCCGTCGAAGGACCGTCTGCAAGGATGTCGCCAGCTTTGACAACAGCACCTCTTTTGACAATCGGACGTTGGTTAATGCATGTTCCTTGGTTCGAACGCATAAATTTGTGTAATTTATATTTAACGATATCGCCTTTGACTTCTTGACCATCGACTTCTTCAACACGACGCAACCAAATCTCATTCGCAGAAGAACGTTCAATAATCCCGTCATATTTGGAGACAATACATACACCGGAATCTTTTGCGGCTTTGTGTTCCATACCTGTTCCCACCAGCGGAGCTTTAGGAATCAAGAGTGGAACGGCTTGCCGCTGCATGTTCGATCCCATAAGCGCACGGTTGGAGTCATCGTTCTCAAGGAACGGAATGAGCGCCGTAGCGACAGATACTACCTGCTTAGGAGATACGTCCATGTAGTCAACACGTTCACTCGGCATCGTAAGGATGTTATCCGACTGCTTGTTGTAACGTACAATGATCGCTTCTTCGGCAAAAGTGCTGTCTTCATTCAGCTTCGCATTCGCTTGCGCGATGACATAGTTGTCCTCTTCGTCTGCTGTCAGGTAATCGATTTGCTCGGTTACGACACCAGTCTTCGGATCTACCCAGCGATAAGGAGCTTCAATGAATCCATATTCGTTCACACGGGCAAATGTCGACAGGGAGTTGATCAAACCAATGTTTGGTCCCTCCGGTGTCTCGATTGGACACATCCGGCCATAGTGGGATGGATGCACGTCACGGACTTCCATGCCGGCACGCTCACGTGTCAAACCACCCGGTCCGAGTGCGGACAGACGGCGTTTATGCGTCAACTCACCCAGCGGGTTCGTTTGATCCATAAACTGTGACAATTGGGAGCTACCGAAGAACTCTTTAATGGATGCGATAACAGGACGTATGTTAATCAAAGCCTGAGGCGTGATTACGTTAGCATCCTGAATAGACATTCTCTCACGAACTACACGTTCCATACGGGATAAACCGATACGGAATTGGTTTTGCAAGAGTTCACCAACCGAACGAAGACGACGGTTACCCAGGTGATCGATATCATCTGTGCTGCCGATTCCATGCAAAAGGTTAATGAAGTAACTGATTGAGGAAATAATATCAGCCGGTGTAACGTTCTTCACTGATTTATCAATATTAGCATTGGCAATCAGTTTAACGACCTTACCATCCTCAATCGGTGAAAATACATCAATCGTTTGCATCGGGATATCATTGGCATCCAAAACGCCGTTAGCAACGTGATATGTGCGGAAACCAACACTCTTCTCCAGTTGCGGCATAATTTCATCCAACAAACGACGGTCTATCATTTGACCTGCTTCAGCGATAATTTCGCCAGTTTCGGTGTCCACAAGAGACTCAGCCAAACGTTGGTTGAACAAACGGTTCTTGATGTGAAGCTTTTTGTTGATTTTGTAACGACCCACATTAGCCAGGTCATAACGTTTTGGATCAAAGAAACGGGCTACAAGCAAGCTTTTCGCGTTATCCAGCGTTGGCGGCTCGCCCGGGCGAAGACGCTCATAAATTTCAATCAGCGCTTTCTCCGTGGAATCCGTATTGTCTTTGTCCAGCGTATTGCGAATATATTCGTCATTACCGAGCAGATCCAGAATCTCAGCGTCTGTGCCAAAACCAAGTGCACGCAGGAGAACCGTCACCGGTATTTTACGTGTGCGGTCGATCCGGACGTAAACAACATCCTTCGCGTCCATCTCCAGTTCGAGCCAAGCGCCGCGGTTAGGAATAACTGTAGCGGTATACGTTTTTTTGGCGTTTTTATCTACTTTGGTACTGAAGTAAACGCTAGGAGAGCGAACCAACTGGCTGACAATAACCCGTTCCGCACCATTAATAATAAATGTGCCGGTGTCGGTCATCAGCGGGAAATCTCCCATGAATACTTCCTGCTCTTTGACTTCGCCGGTTTCCTTATTAATGAGCCGGACTTTGACCCGAAGCGGTGCTGCATAAGTAACGTCACGCTCTTTCGCGTCGTCTACTGTATACTTCGGTTCACCGAGACTGTAATCGATAAATTCCAAAATCAAGTTACCTGTAAAATCCTGGATCGGCGAGATATCCTGGAACATTTCGCGCAACCCTTCCTCCAAAAACCAATCGTAAGATTTTTGTTGGATCTCAATCAGGTTCGGAACTTCGAGTATCTCGTTAATTCGTGCATAACTGCGCCGAGTGCGTCGACCATATTGAACAAGATGTCCTGCCAACTTAAACTCACCCCTCAATGTCTACTCACTTTAAAAATTTCGTTGCGAACCTCTGTTTGTAACCTTATAATGGTACACATACAGAGCAAAGCAATGCATCCACAAATAAAGAAAAGCCCTTACTCGAATGTCGTTCGAAAAAAGAGCAACTTTGATCGGCGGATGTCTTTCCAAAATCATACTTATCCCCAGTTTGCCCAAAATGTACATATTATACGCCAAACGTAGGCATAATAAGCCCGTTCGGCGTAAAAAAGGTTGACATTTTTAGTTAGCTAAAGCCAAATAGGGCATCTTAATACTGACATTTTACAATAATACCACGACCTGAATTTCAAGTCAATAGTCCTATTGCAAAAAAAATGCTACCCTGCTTACTTTACAAATCAGGATTTAGCCTAAAGGTGTCTCTTCCAACTTTGTCGCTTTGAAAATCCGGTAGCCTTTGTCCTTCGTTACTTCCTCCACTCTTCCAAAGAGAGATTCCAGCTTCGCTTTTGCCGAAGGTGCTCCCTGCTTTTTCTGAATGACAATCCATAACGCTCCGCCCATCTTCAAATGACCATAAGCCTGTTCAAAGATTGTATGCACGGTTTCCTTACCGGCACGGATCGGAGGATTGGTCAGAATCGCGTCAAAGTCTTCCTTTTTAACTTCAGCCAGAAGATTGCTTTGCATAACCGTTACATTTGTTATGCCGTTCGCTTTTGCATTTTCCCTAGAGAGCTCAACTGCTCTCTCATTGATATCGATCATGGTGACATGTCCATTCGGTACAAGTTTGGCTGCTGTAAGACCAATGGGTCCATACCCGCAGCCCACATCCAATACATGAGCTCTAGCAGGCAAATCCATAGCATCAATCAACACTCTGCTGCCGTAATCGATTCCGTTTTTGGAAAATACCCCTGCATCCGTAATGAGTCGTAATTTCCATCCGCGTAGCTCCGCTTCTGTAGCCCGTCTGTCATGTGCCACCTGCGGTTTGTCCGAATAATAATGATTGGACATGTCCTCACTCACTTTCCATATACAATTACAGCAACAAACCCCTTGATATAAGTCAAGGGGTTTGTTGTTTTGTTCATTTAGCTTATAAAAGCCAAATTATTTAACTTCGATCGAAGCGCCTGCTTCTTCCAATTTAGCTTTGATGGATTCAGCTTCTTCTTTGCTAACTTTTTCTTTCAATGCTTTTGGAGCATTGTCAACTACTTCTTTAGCTTCTTTCAGGCCAAGACCTGTGATTTCACGAACTGCTTTGATAACGTTGATTTTGGAAGCGCCAGCGCTTGCCAAGATTACGTCGAACTCGGATTGCTCAGCTTCAGCTGCAGCAGCTCCGCCACCTGCAACAGCTACTGGAGCTGCAGCAGTTACGCCGAATTCTTCTTCGATTGCTTTAACGAGATCATTCAATTCCAGTACAGTCATGCCTTTGATTGCTTCCAAGATTTGCTCTTTACTCATGATTGAACCTCCATATATAATATTATTTTTTTTGTAATTCATCACTGCCTAAGCAGCATTCAGATCAAGTTGCTTACGCGCCTTGTTCTTCTTTATCAGCAACAGCTTTAACCGCAAGCGCGAAGTTGCGCACTGGCGCTTGAAGCACGCTGAGGAGCATGGAAAGGAGACCTTCGCGGGATGGCAATTCTGCCAACGCTTTGACTTCTTGTACTCCAATTACGCGACCTTCTACAACTGCACCTTTCAATTCCAGTGCATCGTTCTTTTTCGCGAAGTCGTTCAGAATTTTGGCTGGAGCCACTACGTCGTCTACGCTGAATGCAATTGCACTAGGACCTGTCAGTACTTCGTTAAGTTCTGTCAGTTCTGCTGCAGCTGCTGCGCGGCGAAGCAACGAGTTTTTCAGCACTTGGAATTCGATTCCGGCTTCACGAAGCTGCTTACGCAGCTCAGTTACTTGGGCAACGTTCAAACCGCGATAGTCAACAACAACGCTAGTAGCGCTCTCGCGCAATTTTGCTGTTACTGCATCAACGGACTCTTGTTTTGCTTGAATCACTTTTGCGTTTGCCAAACTGTACACCTCCTGATCAAATTTATCCCATTAAGAAAAGCCTCCGTAGAATCACGAAGGCTTGATATATACTCATAATCGATTTACATCGTTCTAAGTTCTATAATCACACCTCGGCAGGAAATTAAGCCATAATGGCACCTACTGTCTACGGCAAGCATATTCAAATGTCAACGGTCAGTCACTCGGACTCACAACTTTTATAGATTATCAGAACAGGACAAGCCTGTCAAGTGATATTATCTAAAAGATGCTGCGTTCACGCGTGCGCCAGGGCCCATCGTGGAAGAAAGACTTACATTCTTCAGATAAACACCTTTTGCTGCCGCCGGTTTAGCACGAGTCAAAGCATCCATGAGAGCTTTAAGGTTCTCATTCAGTTGCTCTGCCGAGAAAGAAGCTTTACCGATCGGTGCATGAATTTGACCTGCACGATCCAGACGATATTCGATTTTACCGGCTTTAATTTCTTGAACAGCCTTGGATACATCGAAAGTTACCGTTCCGGCTTTAGGGTTAGGCATCAGACCTTTACCGCCGAGCAGACGGCCCAATTTACCTACTTCACTCATCATGTCCGGTGTCGCTACGCAGACGTCGAACTCGAACCAGCCTTGTTGGATTTTGTTGATCATGTCTGCATCACCAACATAGTCCGCGCCAGCCGCTTCCGCTTCTTTCGCTTTGTCACCTTTTGCAAATACCAATACGCGTTGTGTTTTACCTGTGCCGTGTGGCAAGACAACAACACCACGTACTGCCTGGTCTTGTTTACGTGGGTCAACGCCCAAGCGTACTGCTGCTTCGATCGTTTCATCGAATTTTGCAGTGGCTGCCTTTTTCACAAGCTCTACAGCTTCTGAAGGCTCGTAAGTTGCTTCGCTGTCAATCAGCTTAGCAGCTTCCAGGTATTTTTTACCGTGTTTAGCCATGTTATATTCCTCCTTTGTGGTGTTAGCGGATATACCTCCCACATCAACCGGCCGCGAATCGGCCGGCTTTACGAAGCCATGTTTCAGATGAAAAATTAGTCTTCGATGGTGATACCCATGCTGCGGGCAGTACCTTCGACCATACGCATTGCAGACTCAACGTCAGCAGCATTCAGGTCAGGCATTTTTGTTTCCGCGATTTGACGTACCGCATCACGTTTAACGGTAGCGACTTTTTTCTTGTTCGGTTCGCCGGATCCTTTTTCTACTTTAGCTGCCACTTTCAACAGAACTGCTGCTGGTGGAGTTTTAGTGATGAAAGTAAAGGAACGGTCTTCGAATACTGTGATTTCAACAGGAATAATCAATCCCGCTTGATCGGCTGTACGAGCGTTGAACTCTTTACAGAATGCCATGATGTTGACACCTGCTTGACCCAAAGCTGGACCTACCGGAGGCGCTGGATTCGCTTTACCTGCTGGAATTTGCAGTTTTACCATTTTGATTACCTTTTTTGCCATGATTGACACCTCCTTGCAAAATAGTGGTTAACGGGCCTCTCAGCCCTCCCACAAGAAACTTGAAGAGACTATATCTTCTCCACTTGCGTATATTCCAACTCAAGCGGCGTTTCCCGTCCAAACATGTTCACGTGCACTTTCAACTTGCTTTTGTCTACCAAAATTTCTTCCACGGAGCCCACAAAATTCGCAAAAGGACCAACTTTAATACGTACGGATTCCTTAATATCGAATTCAATTTTAGGCTTCGGCTCAACCATGCCCATGTGCTTCAGAATTTGTTCCACTTCTTCAGGCAGCAAGGCTGTTGGTTTGGACCCGGAACCTGTCGAACCGACAAATCCCGTAACACCTGGCGTGTTACGAACAACATACCAAGAGTCATCCGTCTGGACCATTTCCACCAAGACATATCCGGGGTAAACTTTACGCATAACGGTTTTTTTCTTACCGTCTTTGTTTACCACTTCTTCTTCCATAGGAACAAGAACGCGGAAAATCTTGTCTTCCATGCCCATGGACTCTACGCGTTTTTCCAAATTGGCTTTGACCTTATTCTCATACCCTGAATAGGTATGAACGACGTACCATCTTTTTTCCATATCAAGCCACCTGGGACCCTTCTTAAATAATCGCTTCGATCACAGCGGAGATGCCGATATCAACGACCCAAAAAAACAGCGTCATAACCACAACAGTACCAAGAACGATCAATGTGTAGTTGGTCAGCTCTTTACGATTAGGCCAGCGAACTTTTTTAAGTTCAGCCCAGCTTTCAGAGAAAAAGGAAATCAGAGATTTGAAACTACGTTTCACGCCGACTACACCTCCAAAAAACTATCTGGTTTCGCGATGAGAAGTCTGCTCGTTACAAAACTTGCAAAATTTCTTCATCTCCATGCGGTCGGGGTGATTACGCTTGTTTTTCGTCGTAGTGTAATTTCTTTGTTTGCAGTTTGTACAAGCCAAAGTAATAATTACCCGCATGATGTACACCTCCCGAAGACTTCCACATTGAAGCGGAGTCTCTAAATTGATCCTAAAAAAAAGCCGCGAATTTAGGCCTACCTAAAACACTTTATCATATGGGTATAACCCTGTCAATGAAAGAATAGCCTTTCATTATTGGGTAATAGTTCCTCGCCAACACATTTGGTTTCGCATCTCTGTTTTTTCTCTTCTCCTGCATGGACCAAGCGATTACTAGTATAATCATTCTTTTACTTTATAAACTTGAGGCAGCAAAAAAAGACTCAAACCCCGAGCCTTTTCCGTCAACGACAACATGTGTTCAATTATCTCGAACTTCCAGGTACTTTTCAAGTTTGCGCTTCACGCGCTGAAGTGCATTGTCAATAGACTTCACATGTCTGTCCAAATCCACTGCAATCTCTTGATAAGATCTCCCGTCCAGATACAACATCAATACTTTACGTTCCAGATCACTCAAAATCTCAGACATCTTATCTTCCAGGCCCACAAACTCTTCCTGATTGATAATAAGTTCTTCCGGATCGCTGACCTGTGTTCCACAAATCACATCGAGTAACGTACGATCGGACTCTTCGTCATAAATAGGTTTGTCCAGTGATACATAAGAATTAAGCGGAATATGCTTCTGACGTGTAGCTGTCTTGATTGCCGTAATAATCTGTCGTGTAATACACAACTCGGCGAAGGCTTTAAAAGAAGCGAGCTTGTCCCCTTTGAAATCCCTGATGGATTTATAGAGTCCAATCATTCCTTCTTGAATGATATCTTCCCGGTCAGCCCCAATCAGAAAATAAGATCTTGCCTTGGCGCGTACAAAGTTACGATATTTGTTAATCAAAAACTCCAGCGCTTCGCTTTCACCTTCACGGACCGATTCGACAATGTCTTCGTCACTTTGGTAATCATACTTGGATAACATGATATCTTTGAGGTCGACACTCACAGACAATCCCTCCGGCTGCAACGCAAGGTACACCGTTACTCTACTCTATGAAATATAGGACCAGTATATATGATGGCACCTCACACCGTCAACCACGCTCTGCCT
This sequence comes from Paenibacillus sp. FSL K6-0108, assembly GCF_045040695.1. Taxonomy (NCBI): domain Bacteria; kingdom Bacillati; phylum Bacillota; class Bacilli; order Caryophanales; family Paenibacillaceae; genus Paenibacillus; species Paenibacillus sp. FSL K6-0108. The sequence goes on from NZ_CP150288.1 coordinate 6,676,510, forward strand.
AAAAAAGAACATCAATAACATAATTGTCAAGAGTTTCAAAATTCTAATTTTTGTAAAACCGCATTGTTATTCCCGGCGCCATCGCTCAAACTGCTTCAAAACATCCGGACTTAACTTGCCGCCGAGTGTATTTCGCGTTGTTTTAGCCTGATCTTCTTCCAGACGTTTCTGTAACTCTTTTTCGTTCTGCTCTACTTCGATCAGCAATTCCCTTGCGGATACACGCAGAGCTCCCTGTCCAAAAATGACATGCTGCTCTACCATATCGCTTGTAGCCACATAGATTTGGCGTCTTCGCGTGCTCAGTTCCCGAACGAGTCTCTCAATGCATTCGTCTGCCGTCTCTTTTTCCTTTGTAAAAAAGATCTGCACTTTGCTCTGTGTAAAGGATTTACCGAGTCCAGGCACGAGGTAGGCGTCAAAAACAACAATGACTCTCCGGCCGGAGAATGCCTGATAGTCGGCTAGTCGGGAGAGAAGCCTGTTGCGGGCCTCCTCCAATCCACTTTCCGCCAATCTGGATAGCTCCGGCCAGTCACCAATCATGTTGTACCCGTCTACAAGAAGCACATCACGGGAATCAGCCATATCTTCTAGTCCTGCGCTTGGCGCGAGCGGAGCACTTCATACATGACAACACCCGCTGCCACAGAAGCATTCAGGGAATTAATCTGACCTTGCATCGGCAATTTGATCAACACATCGCATTTCTCACGAATGAGTCGTCCCATCCCCTTGTTTTCGTTTCCGATCACGAGAGCTACCGGGCCTGTAAAGACTCCGTTACCAAACACGCTCTCCTGAGCAGCCACATCAGTACCTACAACCCATACGCCCTCTTCCTTGAGACGGTCAATGGTTTGGCCCAGATTGCTTACACGAGCCACTGGCACATACTCCACCGCACCTGCCGAAGTTTTGGATACAGTTACTGTAACTGCAGCTGAACGCCGTTTAGGTACAATGACACCATGTGCACCTGTGCAGTCAGCCGTTCGCAAAATCGATCCAAGATTATGTGGATCTTCAATCTCATCCAGCAAAATCAAAAATGGATGTTCATTTTTTGCAGCCGCTGCAGCTAAAATATCTTCAACCTCCACATAAGCATAAGGAGCCGCTTGCGCCACGACACCCTGGTGTTGAACGCCTGGAACGGTTTGATCCAGTTTACGCTTATCTACGTGCTGAATAACAATACCTAGTTTTTTTGCTTCCGCGATAATGGGCTGTGTCAGATGTTTTTGTGCTGTATCTGCAATCCATATTTTATTAATGGTCCGGCCTGAACGCAGCGCCTCCGTCACGGAGTGCTTACCAGCGATCCATTCTTCTTCCATCTTTGTTCGATCCTCTCTATAACGCCCTGTGATACACTGCACCCTGTTCGGCACATCTTACAGAAGCGGCTTTGTTGTAATTTATATTATTTTGTCGGTGATTGCGAATGTTGTTCCGCATGCTCGATGCCCCGGCGAATTAGTTCAATCATGCGGTCATGCCGACCACTGCTATACAAGTAACCGATCAGACACTCCAGAGCTGTGGCATGTCTATATTCCAAAACATCTGCGTTTTTGGGAATACTGCCAGACTTGGCATTACGACCATGTCTTACAATGTCACGTTCTTCCTCGGTCAGCTCAGCCTCAATACCTGTGAGAATACGGCTCTGTGCCTTCGCCGATACCAAACCCGTCGCACTACGGTGCAGATGGTTGGGACGCATATTGGCTTTGGATAACAGATACTGCCTTACGGCTACCTCATATACCGCATCACCAATGTAGGCGAGAGCGATAGGGGGAATCAACCGTGCAGGCCGAGAGGGCGGATAAGGAAACCACCCTCCCTGGTCAACGCTCAGAGATTGTTCATCTGTCTGTTGTTCCTCCAGTTGCTCGGCATGTTCGACGGTTTCAGACAACTTATTCAGTTGTTCTTCGCTCATTTGCGACGCCATCTCATTCCTTGAGCGGTATCCTCAAGCAAGATGCCCTGGGCAGACAGTTCATCCCGAATTTCATCAGCCCGCGCCCAGTTTTTGGACTTGCGCGCTTCGTTACGTTCTTCAATCAGACGTTCAATTTCTTCGTCCAAAAGTTCCGGTTCAGCCTCAGTATAGATGCGAAGCACCGCATTCAGCTCACTGAACAATTCCAGCAGAGCGCGAATGTCTGCAGCGTTTACCACATCTTGCTGCAGCAGTTGATTAGCTTCCCCAGCCCATTCAAACAGTGCCGTAATCGCATCAGGCGTATTGAAGTCGTCCTGCATTTTCTCATGATACTGCTGACGAATCCGCTCCAGTTTCGCTGCCAACTCTGCTGACACAGCCTGATCCACGCTTACAGCCTGCAAGCGATGATTAAGATTACCTACGGCATTGGCAATCCGGTCCACACTATTCTGTGCCTGTTCCATCGTATCTTCCGTAAAGTTCAACGGATTACGATAGTGAGTAGACAACATGAAATAACGAATGGCTTCGCGTTTATATTGATTGCGAAGGTCTTTAACAAGCACGCCGTTGCCGAGTGATTTCGACATTTTCTCGTTATCAATACGGATAAACCCGTTATGCATCCAGTAGTTTGCCAGTGGTTTTCCAGTCAACACCTCGGATTGAGCGCATTCGCACTCATGGTGCGGGAACTGCAAATCCTGTCCTCCGCCGTGAATATCCAACGTATCCCCCAGGTATTCCCGTGCCATGGCAGAGCACTCGATATGCCAGCCCGGACGACCATCGCCCCATGGACTGGACCAGAAAATCTCACCTGGCTTTGCAGCTTTCCAGAGTACGAAGTCTTCCGGATGCTCTTTGCGTTCATCAACCCCAATACGAATACCGAACTGTAATTCCTGAAGGTTCTGCTTCGACAATTTGCCGTACTCCGCGAATTTGCCTGTGCGATAATATACGTCACCGCCATTTTCATAGGCGAAGTCCTTCTCCACCAGCTCACGGATAAAATCAATAATGAGCGGCATGTTTTCCGTCACTCTTGGATTACTGCTTGCTTTCGGAATACCCAACCCTTCAAGGTCCTCGTAGTAAGCTGCAATAAATTTCTCGGCGACATGAGGAACATCCGTGCCGAGCTGCTCGGCTTTGCGAATGAGTTTGTCATCGACATCCGTGAAGTTCACGACATAGTTCACCTCATGACCGGTCTGTTCCAGGTATCCGCGAACCGTGTCGAAAAAGATAACTGGACGTGCATTCCCGATATGAATGTAATCATACACTGTTGGTCCACACACATACATTTTCACTTTCCCTGGCTCTTGGGGAACAAAATTTTCTTTGGTACGACTCATCGTATTGTAAATTTGAAGCGTCATAGTCACTTTCCTTTCATCCGTTTCCATCATTATTCTATTGTACCACGGGAATACTCACTTTCACGGCTACTCTGCAGAGTACGCACTTCTTCGCGCAATCGTTCGATTTCTTGCTGCATACTGCGCAGGGAATCGATGACCGGATCGGGAAGCTGCTGGTTCAGACGGTCCACCCGGCGGCCGTCCTGCTTCACGATTCTGCCCGGTATGCCTACAACCGTGCTGTTTGAAGGGACTTCCTTCAGCACAACCGAGTTCGCACCAATATTACATTGATCCCCCACGCTGAAAGAACCCAGCACCTTGGCCCCAGATGAGATAACCACATTATTGCCAATTGTCGGGTGTCTCTTCCCTTTTTCTTTACCCGTTCCGCCAAGTGTGACCCCCTGATAGATGACAACATCGTCGCCAATTTCACATGTTTCCCCAATCACAACGCCCATTCCATGGTCTATAAACAACCGATTACCGATCGTAGCCCCAGGGTGGATTTCGATGCCTGTCATAAAACGGCTGACCTGTGAAATGAACCGGGCGAAAGAAAACCATTTCCGCTTGTATAAAAAGTGTGCCACCCTGTGCGCCCATATCGCATGCAGCCCCGAGTAAGTAAATACAACTTCAAACCATCCCCGGGCCGCTGGATCGTTTTCAAACACCGCCTGGATATCTGATCTGATCTTCTTGAACATGCTCGTTCCCCTCTTGTTCAGGTCTTCGTCTCCGGCTTACCGGATGGCGCGGCCCTCATGGTAGTGTACTTCTGACTCGACCTAAATAGAAAACGCCCCTGCAGCTATTAAGCTGCAGAGGCGTTTATCGCGGTCCCACTCTGCTCGGTTCATGCCTTAATAACATACAAGAACCGGGGAGCTTGTTATAGCCGCCTCATATCCTTGTACAAGAATGAACCCTCAACAGTTCCGTAACGGGAACCAACCGTCACAACCTATCCTGACGTTTTCCTCTCTCCTACATAACAAGAGGCGGGGCCGGATTCGGCTGTGCAGCTCACGGGTGCATTTCGACTGTTGGACAGCGGATGGCTCACAGCCACCGCATTTTACTGCGGGGCCATCCTCTCTGAATCTGTCCGGTTCAGCCTACTTCTCCCGGTCTTTGCTGTTTTTATGATGAATGATAAAATCATGCCATTTAACCTTTGTGTTGCTATTATAGCGAAAAGGTCATGGACTGACAACAATCTTCCTTCATATCGGTATAAACGAAGTTCCATCCTTAAGTCGAAGTATACTAAACAAGGACGTTGCTTACGCGCCTTTTACCTGAGCATGCAATCGATTGATAACCGTATCGCGGCCAAGCAGTACAATCGTTTGGTTAAGATCACGACCATGGGTCTGACCTGTAAGAGCTACACGGATCGGCATAAACAGCTGTTTACCCTTAAATCCGGTTTCCTTCTGAACTTCTTTGATCAGCGCAGCCATTTTGCTTGGTGTAAATTCGTCGCTGGCCTGTACTTTGTCAGCAAATGCCTTCAGCACGGTTGGTACTTGTTCCTCAGCGAGTACAGCAGCCCCTTCACTTTCCAGCTCCAGGTGTGAACGGAAGAACACTTCCGACAATTCCACGATATCAGAGGCAGAATTCATTTGCTCCTGGTAGAGATGAACAAGCGTGTATGCCCATTCTTTTTGTTCAGGTGAGAGCTCAGCAGCAATACGTCCCGCTTTTTGCAGATGTGGAATCGCCATTTCAGCAATGCGATCCGGGTCCGCATTTTTGATGTAGTGATTGTTCAAGTGAGCCAGCTTGTGGGTATCAAATACCGCCGGGCTCTTGGACAGACGCTTCGTGTCAAAAATGGAGATTAACTGCTCCTGCGAGAAGATCTCTTCTTCTCCTTCAGGGGACCAGCCAAGCAGGGAGATGAAGTTAAACATCGCTTCAGGCAGATAGCCGAGCTGATCATATTGTTCAATAAACTGAATAACGGATTCGTCCCGTTTACTCAGCTTTTTGTGGTTTTCATTCACGATCAACGTCATATGACCGAATTGCGGCGGCTCCCAGCCAAGCGCTTCATAGATCATCAGTTGACGCGGTGTGTTAGAGATGTGATCCTCGCCACGCAGAACGTGAGAGATCTTCATCAGGTGATCATCCACAGCAACTGCATAGTTGTATGTGGGAATGCCGTCTTTTTTCACAATGACGAAGTCGCCGGATTCCTTGCTGTTGAATGAAATTGTTCCTTTGACCATGTCATCAAACGTATAAATGCGTTCTTCCGGTACACGAAAACGAATGCTCGCCACACGGCCTTCTGCTTCAAATGCACTCTGCTGCTCCGGTGTCAGATCACGGTGTTTGCCCGAATAACGCGGGGTTTCTCCACGTGCTGTCTGTTCTTCGCGTTCTTGCTCCAGCTCTTCTTCCGTGCAATAACAACGATAAGCCAGACCTTTGTCCAGCAGTTCCTGCGTATATTTGCGATAGATGTCCAGACGTTCCGTCTGACGATATGGTCCGTACTCGCCGCCGACATCAATACTTTCGTCCCATTCGATTCCGAGCCATTTCAAATATTTCAGCTGACTTTCCTCACCACCGGCAATATTGCGTTTCACGTCCGTATCCTCAATACGAATAATGAATTTGCCGTTATTATGTTTGGCATACAAATAGTTAAACAGCGCCGTACGGGCATTCCCGATATGCAAGTGTCCCGTTGGACTCGGCGCGTAACGCACGCGAACTTCAGTGCTCATAATATCCCCTCCGTCTCTAATTGGTTGATGATATCACACGCGAACAAGGCAAACAACCGATTGGGCAGCTATACCCTCTCCCCGTCCGGGGAATCCCAGTTGCTCTGTTGTTGTCGCTTTGACATTCACCTGAGTTACATCCGCTTCAAGTGCCTTCGCAATCACCTCGGCCATCTGCGGAACGTAAGGTGCCATCTTCGGTTTCTGTGCAATAATGGTTGAATCGATGTTTCCCAGACGGTATCCGCGATCCTTCACCAACTGCCACACATGCTCCAGCAGTTTCAGGCTGTCGGCGTCCTTGAATTCCGGATCGGTATCCGGGAAGTGTTTGCCAATGTCCCCAAGTGCAAGTGCGCCAAGAATGGCATCACTGATAGCATGCAGCAGCACGTCTGCGTCCGAGTGACCCAGTAGTCCTTTCTCATAAGGGATCGTGACTCCGCCAATAATGCATGGGCGTCCCTCTACCAGTTGATGTACATCAAATCCCTGTCCTACACGTATCATCGCTTCTTCTCTCCCCCCAGCAAAAATGCGGCGTATTTCAAATCTTCCGGCGTCGTTAATTTGATGTTCGTATAACTGCCTTCCACAACCTTAACCGACATTCCCTGGCGTTCAGCCAGCATTGCGTCATCCGTTCCTAGAAATCCGTCCCGGTCCGCCGATTCATAAGCATTCAGCAGTGAAGAAAGACGAAAAGCCTGCGGGGTTTGAATGCTCCACAGACTGCTGCGGTCCGGCGTCGCTGTAACGATTCCATCCGCATTGACTTGTTTGATCGTATCCTTCACTGGAACAGCCAGGACAGCTGCTCCACTCGACATGGCAGCCTTCATACACCCCATAATCTGCTCACAGTTTATAAAAGGGCGTACCCCGTCGTGAACGAGGACCCAGTCTGTCCCTAGTGCCTTAAGGCCTTCGTGGACTGAATGCTGTCTCTCTTTCCCTCCGGGGATGACACGGACACGTGATTCCAGTCGGTATTCTTTTACCCAATCCTGGCAGCGTTCAACATCGACAGCTCCTGTGACCAGCACCATTTCGCTGACCTCGTCCAAAGCCGCAAACACTTCGAGCGTATGTATGAAAACGGGCTTGTCCTGCAGCAGCAGAAACTGCTTACTTTCGGCTGTTCCCATCCGGGTCCCCCGACCTGCTGCCACAATGACAACACCCCACTCTTTATCCATGCCGCAATCCCTGCCTTGTCTGTCAGTTTACCGTTTAGAGATATAATACAGTTATATTATAAGCTCTAACGATACACTACCCATCATACCGCTTTATTGGGCTTTTTCCAACAGTTTCGGCTTGGCAAAAATCATTCGTCCTGCAGACGTCTGCAGCACACTGGTCACCAGCACTTCCATCATCATGCCGATATACTCACGTCCGCCTTCCACCACAATCATCGTACCATCATCCAGATAGGCTACACCTTGACCATGTTCCTTACCATCCTTGATAATCTGTACCATAATCTCCTCACCTGGCAATACCACCGGCTTAACCGCATTGGCGAGATCATTGATGTTCAGCACGGATACGCCTTGCAGTTCACAGACCTTGTTCAGGTTGAAGTCGTTAGTGACAACTTTGCCCTGAAGCACCTTGGCGAGCTTGACCAGCTTGCTGTCCACTTCGGAAATTTCCTCGAAATCCCCTTCGTAGATGAGCACTTTGACGTCCAATTCCTTCTGAATTTTATTCAGAATATCAAGCCCGCGCCGTCCTCTGTTCCGCTTGAGCAAGTCCGATGAATCAGCAATGTGCTGCAATTCCTCCAGAACGAATTCCGGGATTACAATCGTTCCTTCGATAAATCCGGTTTTGCATATATCTGCGATGCGACCATCGATAATTACACTGGTATCCAAAATTTTATGCTCTTCCAGCCGCCTGTCCTCGTCCACCTCGGGATGACCCCAGCGTCCTGACATCCAGAAGGCCGCCAGATCGTCTTTCTTCGCCATTGCAAGCATGTAGCCTGTATAGCTACTTACGACCGTCAGCGCCACCTGCAGCACTTCTCCGGCCGTACCCAACCATGCTACACAAGGATATAACAGCAAAGCCACCAGCAGCCCTGCAACTGTCCCTGCCGTACCTGCAGCCAATTCATTCATCGGTACTTTTGCCAAGGAATCAATACTATTATGCAGTCTGGTTGCCATCAACGTTCCACCGATGTTACACACGGACATAAACAATACAGCTCCTAGTAGGATGGATACCCCAGCCCCCAGTAATCCTGCTGACTGAATCCATTCAGCCATCCAAGGGACAGATTTTCCTGCCAGATGATATGCCGTGTAGCCGAACCATGCACCGCACAATCCTGTAAAAGTTAAAATGCCTTTTTTCCACATAAGTCCCTGCACCTCCTTCAATGTATCTTCATCTTTATATCCAGTATGATCCAATTCCCGGATTGCTAATCCCGCTTTACAAGAACTTTTTGGAAATATTGAAATCGTCAGTTGAAAGAAGGTAAATTATTGGCATATAATGAATTCAATTCATATCCCGAGGTGAGTAGCAAAAATGAGTACGCTAAGTTTACAGGCTTTTCAGGATCAAGTTTCCGAGCTGTTGCTGCGTCATCGCAGCTTGATTGATGTACTGTCCAAAACAGGACAAGCCGGAGCTTCTGTCAACCGTGCTGTGTCCAAGGCCATTACCGAATGCGGCTGCATTGAGCTGCACGCCACCAAGCAGAAATATGCCCCGGAGAGCAATATTGCTCAATCCAAAGGGCTGCTGGAAACGCATGTGGAAGGTGAATTGTGTGAGAATTGTAAAGAGGTAATCAGCTCTGAACTGGGGCGAAACCTGTTTTATATGTCGGCTCTCTGCAATCTGCTGGACATCAACATGGAAGAAGTCGTAAATCACGAGTCACAGAAATGTTCGACGTTAGGGATGTTCAACTTGTCGTAAACAATACGTATTTCGTTGCAAATGGTTTTAAGTTACCGTATAGATTTGGAAAACAAAAATAAGCACGTATTCTCCGTTCAGGAGCGTACGTGCTTTCTTTCTATTTTCCGGAATAATGAAATACCTATCGATCGGAAGGACGGGAAGACTTCTCTTCTTTACGCTTTTTGGCCCGGTTACGTGAGGCTGCTGTCCGCATATTATGCTTCATCCCATAAAGAGCGTATAACACAAGTGGAATAAAGATCAATTTGGACAGTTGCTCTGGAAACATGACCGCCACCACTACCGCAAAGATGATAACCCAAGGTGCAATCCAGATCGCTTTACGCGGCAGACCAACCTTTTTGAAATTGGGATATTTCAGGGAACTTACCATCAGATACGATAACAGCAACGTGGCAATCATCATACTCACCGGACCGATATCCTTGTTAAACAGGGAAAGAGTAGCCAGTACCCCTCCCGCAGCTGGAATCGGTAAACCTGTAAAGTATCCGGGGATACCGGGGCGAACGTTAAACCGAGCAAGACGGATGGCCCCGCAAATTGGAAAGCTTGCGGTTGCGATCCAGGCAAGAACCGGAGTTGCATCCTGAAACGAGACCATGAATATAATCAACGCTGGAGCTGCCCCAAATGAAACCATGTCAGACAAGGAATCCAGCTCTTTACCAAACTCACTTTGGGCATTCAGTGCCCGTGCCACACGGCCATCCAGACCATCCAGCAACATGGCAACAATGACCAAAATGGCAGCTAAACTATATTTCTCATCAATTGCAAGCAGGATTGCCATCATTCCAAGAAACAGATTACCCAAGGTAAAGAGATTCGGAATGAATCTGGTTAACATCGTTGTTTCACCTCATTATTTTCATGCGGTTATAGGAAAACTCTTACATTTGTCTGTCAATAAACATCTGTTCCTGCAAACGCTTGAGACCTTCCTTAATGGTGCGGGCGCGTACCTCTCCAATCCCGTCCACTTCGTCCAGCTCTTCAATTGTAGCCATAATGACATGAGGCAATTGCTCAAATTGATCCACCAGGTTATGGATAATGACATTCGGCAAGCGGGGGATCTTATTTAATACCCGATATCCGCGAGGTGCAACCGAATCTTCGGATGTAGCAGCTGAAGAAGGATATCCCAGCAAACGTACGATATGATGTGCATCCAGCAATTCATCGTCCGACAATCTTTTCAGGCCTACAATAATCTCGCGAATTTTCTCATCACTATCATCACGGGCATAGTCCTTATACAGCAACCAGGCTTCTTCCTCCGTTGTACCGACGAGTTCCTCCATCTGCATGGAGATCAGACGTCCCTCGTTGCCGAGTTCATGAATATAACGTTTGATTTCCGTTTTGATACGCATCACCATTTCCGTACGCTGAATGACATTGACTACCTCAGGAATTGTCACCAGTTCCTCGAACTCGGAAGCACTTAGATTCGTAAGGGACTGTGTCAATACTGCCTTGTATTTCTCCAGGGTTTGAATCGCTTGATTCGCTTTGGTCAAAATAACCCCGATTTCTTTGAGGGAATATCTAAGCGTTCCCTGATACAAGGTAATAATATTCCGACGTTGCGATATGGATACGACCAATTTGCCCGTTTGCTTCGCAACACGCTCTGCCGTCCGGTGACGAATCCCTGTCTCAGATGAAGAAATGGATGAGTCAGGAATGAGCTGAGTGTTGGCATATAGAATACGCTTTAAATCCTCGCTAAGGATAATGGCACCGTCCATTTTGGCGAGTTCATACAGATAGTTCGGGGAGAAATCACAGTTAATTGAGAATCCTCCGTCCACCACTTCCATCACTTCAGGGCTGTATCCTACAACCAGCAGTGCACCCGTCTTAGCACGCAGCACGTTCTCCAGACCTTCGCGGAAAGGTGTACCTGGTGCGATCAGCCTTAACAATTCGTTCATATTATCCAGTTGGCTCGAATCCTTCATCTTGTTATGCCCCCTAATCTAAAGCAACCGCTAGTGCATCTGCCACGGTATTCACACCGATCAGTTGTATCCCGCGAGGATGTTTCCAGCCCTTTAAGCTTTTTTCTGGTAAAATAACACGCTTAAAACCCAACTTTTGGGCTTCTTTTACACGTTGTTCAGCCCGTGAAACGGCCCGAACCTCACCCGTCAAACCGATTTCGCCAAAGATGACGTCATCCGGCTTGGTCGGTACGTCTCTCAAACTGGATGCGATGCTGATCGCAACAGCCAAATCTACTGCCGGCTCATCTAATCTCACACCACCAGCTACGTTCAGATAAGCATCCTGCGTTTGCAAGAACATGCCCATCCGTTTCTCCAGTACCGCAATAATCAGGTTTAATCGATGGAGATCTACCCCTGTTGCCATACGCCGGGGAGAAGGGAAATGTGTGGTTGAAATCAATGCCTGCAATTCCACAAGCAGAGGACGTGTGCCCTCCATGCTGGCAACTACGGTAGAACCCGCTACACCCAGTGGACGTTCTGACAAAAAGAGCTCGGAAGGGTTGCCTACTTCACGAAGTCCATCTTCGCCCATTTCAAAAATGCCAATCTCATTGGTCGAACCAAAACGGTTCTTTACCGCACGTAAAAGGCGATACGTATGATGCCGCTCTCCTTCAAAATAAAGAACACAGTCCACCATATGTTCCAACATACGTGGACCGGCAATGGCGCCTTCTTTCGTAACATGCCCCACAAGCACAGTTGCAATGCCTCGCCCTTTGGCGATCCGCATGAACCGTGACGTACATTCCCTTACCTGAGCTACACTGCCAGGTGCACTGGTGACTTCTGGCAGATATACGGTCTGAATCGAGTCGATGACAAGAAAATGCGGCTGGATCTGCTCCACCGCTTCCTCGACCCGCTCCATATTTGTCTCACATAGTACATATAACTCAGGAGACAGCGCACCCAGACGGTCAGCCCGCAATTTTGTTTGCTTAACTGATTCCTCGCCTGAGACATATAACACGCGCAAACCTGAATGAGTCAATGCATGAGAGGTTTGCAACATCAATGTTGATTTTCCGATTCCGGGGTCTCCGCCCACCAGAACGAGAGATCCTGGAACAATTCCGCCGCCCAAAACACGGTTCAGCTCTTCAATTCCAGTCTGTACACGCGGTTCCTGACCGCTATCTATATCTATGATGGGAAGTGGCTTATCTTTACTCTCAAAAAGAGGTGAATTTCTCCCTTGTGTTTTGACCACCGTTTCGATTTCTTCCACCATTGAATTCCAAGACTGACAACCCGGACATTTGCCGTACCATTTGGGGGCTTCATAGCCGCATTCCGTACACTGAAACTTGGTTTTAACTTTGGCCACTTCAGCACTCCTAGGATTTATTTTATAACAGCATTTTGCATTTTTCGACGAATTTTGCCCTCAACTCCCTGACGTGCAGGGTTACTAAAAGTTTACCATTGTTTGAGATTTTTCGTAAAGGATTATCGCAAACTTTACACATGTTCATAGCCAATTCAACGTTTGTTTTCTGGTAAACATCTGTTTTAGGTCTATGACTGGCCCAAAACACAAAAATCCTTCCCGACAAAGCCAGGAAGGATTTTTGTTTTATACATTAAACTCAGTATCACCAGCTATTCACTAGTTAGTGTCAGTTATTTCGTTTCGATTTCCTCAGTGGAAGGAACAACAGCATCTTTTTTCGTTACAGACAACGCTCCGTTCTCTTCATCGATGAGCAGCGAATCACCTTTAGTTACGTTACCGGTGAGCAACTCTTCAGACAATTTGTCTTCGATATGCTTCTGGATCGCCCGACGAAGCGGACGTGCACCATAGGCTGGATCAAAGCCTGCTTTGGCAAGGAAAGCCTTGGCATTGTCCGTAAGCTCGAAGTCAACCTCATACTCACGCAGCCGTTTGCGTAGCTCTTCACTCATAAGCGAGACAATTTCAGCAATGTGTTTCTCTTCAAGAGAGTGGAACACTATAATTTCATCAATCCGGTTAAGGAACTCAGGACGGAAGCTTTTCTTCAGCTCATCCATTACTTTCCCCTTCATGTTATCGTAATCCGCACCTGCATCCACTACTGCTGTAAAGCCCAGTGTAGAGTTACGTTTGATCGCTTCTGCACCCACATTGGATGTCAAAATGATCAGCGTATTCCGGAAGTCTACGACGCGACCTTTGGAGTCGGTCAGACGACCATCCTCAAGCACTTGCAGCAAGATGTTGAATACTTCCGGATGTGCTTTCTCGATCTCATCGAGCAGGACCACGGAGTAAGGTTTACGACGAACTTTCTCTGTCAGCTGTCCACCTTCTTCATAGCCCACATATCCCGGAGGCGCTCCGACAAGTCTTGAAGTGGAATGCTTCTCACCATACTCGGACATATCAATCCGGATGACTGCATTTTCATCGCCGAACATGGCTTCTGCAAGAGCACGAGCCAGCTCGGTTTTACCTACCCCGGTAGGACCCAGGAAGATAAACGAACCCATCGGACGTTTCGGATCTTTAAGTCCAGCACGAGCACGACGAACTGCACGACTGACGGACTTCACAGCCTCATCTTGGCCAATGACACGTTCATGAAGGATAGACTCCAGGTTCATCAAGCGTTGTGTTTCTTCTTCTTTCAGCTTGTTTACCGGAATTCCAGTCCAGTTGGCTACCACTTGTGCGATATCCTCAGGGGTTACTTCAGAATCCGTGCGACCTTGTTTTTCTTTCCATTGGTTCTTCGTTACATCCAGCTCTTCACGGATTTTTTGTTCCGTATCACGCAGAGCAGCTGCTTTTTCGAACTCCTGACTTTGAACCGCTGCGTCTTTTTCCTTGCGGATATCTTCGAGACGGCTTTCCAACTGTTTGAGGTTTGGTGGGATCGTGTAAGAGTTCAATCTTACTTTGGAACCCGCCTCGTCAATCAGGTCAATCGCTTTGTCTGGCAGGAAACGGTCTGTAATGTACCGGTCAGACAGTTTAACCGCCTGAACAATCGCTTCATCCGTAATTTTCACCCGGTGATGCGCTTCATAACGGTCACGCAAACCGTGTAAAATCTGAATTGCTTCCTCAGGAGAAGGCTGATCCACTGTAATTGGTTGGAAACGACGCTCCAGGGCAGCATCTTTCTCGATATATTTGCGGTATTCATCCAGTGTTGTCGCACCGATGCACTGCAATTCTCCACGGGCCAAAGCCGGTTTCAAAATGTTCGAAGCATCAATTGCGCCTTCGGCACCGCCTGCACCGATCAGAGTATGCAATTCGTCGATGAACAGGACGATGTTACCCGCTTGACGAATCTCATCCATAATTTTTTTCAGACGATCTTCAAATTCACCGCGATATTTTGTACCTGCAACAACGGAACCCATATCCAAAGTCATGACACGTTTGTCACGCAAAGTTTCCGGAATTTCGTTGGCGATGATTTTTTGCGCAAGTCCTTCAGCGATGGCTGTTTTACCCACACCAGGCTCACCAATCAGTACTGGGTTGTTCTTGGTACGACGGCTCAATACCTGAATAACACGCTCGATTTCTTTGCTACGTCCAATCACTGGGTCCAGGTTGTTCTCTTTGGCATATGCCGTGAGATCACGCGCCAGACTATCCAGTGTTGGTGTGCTGACATTGGCAGGCGTACCGTTATGACTGGATACGGCTTCACTGCTGCCAAGCAGTTGCAATACTTGTTGGCGTGCTTTGTTCAAACTAATACCCAGGTTGTTCAGCACACGTGCCGCAACCCCTTCGCCTTCTCGAATCAATCCGAGCAAAATATGCTCTGTACCTACATAGGTATGGCCCAATTTGCGAGCTTCATCCATAGACAGTTCAATTACTTTTTTCGCACGAGGCGTATATGCAATGTTCGTAGGTTGCTCTTGGCCACGGCCAATCAGCGTTTCTACTTCATCTTGAATTTTTTCCAATCCGAGTCCCAGGCCGATCAGCGCTTTGGCTGCGATGCCTTCGCCTTCACGAATGAGGCCGAGCAGAATGTGCTCTGTACCGATGTTATTATGACCAAGACGGACAGCTTCTTCCTGTGCCAATGCGAGCACCTTTTGGGCCCGTTCCGTAAATCTTCCAAACATCATATCTCCTGCACCTCCATGGTTTTGGATAAAACGGGGGCTGTTAAAAGGATCCCACCGTATTCTTCATATCATTTTTGTTTGCAGCCGTGCTGCGAATAAAATCATTAAGCATTCATTGATTGAAAATGCTCTATTATATAAAAGCCGCAAATGCGGCGTGAAACCTTTATACACCACTCTTAAACAACCTATGATTGATTGGCTGCATTGATCGTATCACGGATCAACTGCGCCCGATATATGTCACGCTCATCTGTCCGCATGTCTTCCCCAAATGTTTTCTGTAAAAAGCCCGGCTGCGTCATCACATTCAACTCGTTCATCACGGTTATGGACAAGCCGTCCAACAAGCCGAGATCCACACCAAGCCGAACATCAGACAGTCGCTGTGCAGCTTCCTTTGAATCCATAATGGCTGCATGGGACAAAATGCCGTAAGATCGCATAACCCTGTCGGTAATCCGCAGTCTGGAGTCGGTAATTAACCGTTCTCTGGCGGTACGCTCATGCCCAATCATCTGTAACACAACACTATGCAGGTTATCGATGACTTCCTGTTCCGTCTGCCCCAGTGTGATCTGGTTCGAAATTTGGAACAGGTTACCCATGGCCTCACTGCCTTCACCGTAAATTCCCCGTACAGTCAGTCCGACTTGGGAGACTGCGGTTAGAATGCGGCCAATCTGCTGTGTCATCACCAAAGCGGGAAGATGCATCATGACAGATGCTCTTACACCTGTACCTACATTCGTAGGACAACTGGTTAAATATCCTCTGCGGTCATCAAAAGCATAATCCACATGCGCTTCAAAAGCATCATCTATGGCGGAAGCTTTCTCCCAGGCTTCTTTCACCTGGAACCCCGGATAGAGGCACTGGATACGAAGATGATCTTCTTCATTAATCATAATACTGACCGACTCATCCTCACTGAGAATAACAGCACCATTTCTGGATTCGTTCACAAGACTGGGACTGATTAAATGTTTCTCCACCAGCACCCTTTTGTCAAGGTCATCAATATCAATCAGATCCAGGGTATGAAAATCTCCAAAGGCATGAACGTCATCGTATTGAAGTACTTCGCTCAGCTTATTCAGCACTTCTTCCGATTGCTCATTGGAAGCCAGCATCGGAAACGGATAATGCTGCAGGTTGCGTGCGATCCGGACCCGGCTGCTAATGACGATTTCGGAATCAGCCGCATCACTGCGCATCCAGTCGCTAAGCGCTTTCTCTGTAAAGCGCAGATTAGGCATTACGCATCCCTCCTACTCATCACAAACTTTACTCCTCAGCTATTTCTTTTTCAAGTTCCCTGATCTGATCACGAATTTGAGCGGCTTCTTCAAACTCCTCTTGCGTTATGCTCTCCTGAAGATCCCGTTTCAGATCAGCAATTTGTCTTTTGACCTTGATGCGACCACCAGCTCGCGCAGGCACTTTACCCACGTGGGAAGTGCTGCCGTGAACCCGTTTGAATAGCGGGTCCAAACGACTGTCAAAATATTTATAACAAGAACTACAGCCAAAGCGGCCGATTTTACTAAACTGTGAATAGGTCATGCCGCATTCTTCACAACGAAGAGATTGCGCAGGTGGTGCTCCAGCACTGCCATTCTTGCCTGAGGGTTCAAAATCAAGCAGCCCTGACAATAAGTTGTGAATGGAAAATCCGCCTGCTGTTCCGGGAATCATTTCCCCTTTTTCACGAGCACATGACTCACAAATATGGAATTCCGTCTTCTCTCCGTTCACGATCTTCGTGAAATGGAGTGTTGCCGGACGTTTGTTGCATTCTTGGCACAGCACAATGATGTACCCCCTTGATCCCGATAGTTTTCATTTACCGAGCAAAGATATTAACATCGCCTTCAACATTCTGGCACGAATTTGATCCCGGTAAGGAAGTTTGACCAATATAATCTCTCTTGATACAGCTGCTCGCATCAACCCGGCTTCCCTTTTACTCAAGAAACGTGCTTCTTCCAGCTGATAGATCAGACCTTCGGCAGCTGTCTGCCCGATCTCATCACCAATGCTATGGTGCAAATGGTTATGCAGAGCCGAGTGAGCCGGCAATTCAATCCGCTGTATGCGAACATAACCGCCTCCGCCACGTTTACTCTCTACAAGGTAACCTTTTTCGAGTGTAAATCGGGTGCTGATGACATAATTGATCTGTGAAGGCACACATGAAAATTGGTCAGCCAGATCATTACGTTGAATTTCAACCATTCCTTCGGGACTTTCATGCAAAATACTCTTCAGATATTGTTCGATAATATCAGAGATATTACGCATCCACTCATCCTCCACTGTCTGAAACGTTAAGTCAATAAGGACCCACACGCCCCTACAGAGTACACCTTCTCAACCCATTTAACCAATCAAGGAAACAGCGAAACTGATCTTCAACGGTCTTAACAGGAGAGCGAAGGACGCTCGAAGGTCCTTTAATATTGCTTTTATCCGTTGATGTATACTCCCTTTAAAATGGCTCCCACCACCGGATTGCAGAAAGAAAGCTACATAAGTATTTAACCTTTAGTTGACTTTGACTTTCTTTGACTTTATATACATTATAGCATATTTTGTGGTTTTGCCAAGAGGGAGCACTATTCATTTTTTACGATTTTACACGAAATATTCGGCTGACACAAAAAAACCTCTCCAAAAGAGCTGGAGAAGTCCATTTGTCTCATACTAGCAACGTAATGCTATACAAGTTAAGTCTATGAAATTGATACGAACGCTTTCGTGACACTATGAGGATCAGAAAAAATCAAGCAAATACGTTTCACGTTTAGGAACCGCTTGTTCCAAAGCCTTAATCGCTCCTGTCGGTCCTTCAATTCTACCTATTTGAGCCATCTCGGTTGGTCTGCGATACCCCATCAGTATTGCGGTGAGCGCCTGAATGTCTACTTTAACAATATGATCTTGAGCTCCCGGTTCAGATGTCTTCCAAATGGAAGCTGTACCGTTCATCGCCACGTTCAACTGCCACACCCCTTCATTCCATGGTGCATAGGCATCCTCTACCTGGAGAGTAATCTGTAATGGTGAATCTGGGTTCGTAAAAGGATACTGCGAAATAAATTGTTCTACACTCACAATACGTGCCATAAAGAAAGGTACAATTTCCTGCTGAATCCGCGGATTGTCCAATTGAAATGCAAGCAAATCACTGGCTGGTGCCTGTAAAGTGACTTCCTCAATCATGGAATCATGGTTAGCAATAAAGGTCCATAAACCTTGTCTTGCCTCTTCATTCAGATAAATGATCTCTTTAATAGTAAACTTTCTTTCCTTAACCTCATATAAAATATAGCCTTGTGCTTTACCAGCTTCATCATAATATACGGCTTTCTGCCTTGTTCCATTAGTGAGAACCGAATTCTCCCATCTCGCATCATCCCGGATCAAGGTTCCGTTATAGCGCTCAGCGTAGGCACCGTATACTTCCTTGAAAATGCTGAGGCCGGGATTTCCGCGCCGAATCGTTCCAGAGGTTACCTTTTTCGCAGGCAAATGAGCTGTAGGCACTCTATATCGTTTAAACTCAACATACGTTTCCCATCCATACTTCCGATAAAAAGCAAAAGAGAACGGATGCAAAAACGATATACTTTGTTTGTTACGATTCATTTCCTCCAGCGCATGCTTCAACAGCCCAGCTACCCAGCCTTTGCGTCTATATTCTGGCCATGTGGCTACTCCTGCAATACCACCCATCTCGAACGATCTCCCATGAATATAGGTTTGAAAAGGGATAATGTGAAGTTTGGCGCCCAATTGTCCTTCTTCAAATACACCCCATATATCCTGTGAATCAAATTGACTCCGTCGCTTCTCCGTTTGTTCTTCACTCATTACCATTTGAAAAGCATACTCGGAGAGTGCCATAGCTGGCTCAAAATCATCTGCGGTTAATTTCTGAATTTGCATGTCGTCCTGCACCCCGTTCTCTAAGTTATGATATCTTTCAAAATCATGGCCTGATACGTGATGTATGTATCCATTTATGAGTGTGTCAGAGGAACAGGACAAAGTCAAACAAGAGATGCACGAGCATCTCTCAGGGATTAACTTTTTATCATGTAATTTAGTAAAAACACGCAAATAAAAACCACCACCGAATTACATCGGCAGTGGTTCTTTGCTTGGCGACTTCCTACTCTCCCAGGACCCTGCGGTCCAAGTACCATCGGCGCTAGAGGGCTTAACGGTCGTGTTCGGGATGGGTACGTGTGGAACCCCTCCGCCATCGCCACCAAACGAGCATTTGTGCAACAAATGCGTTCGCGTTCCATTCGGTCCGACACGGCTGTGTGGATGAATGGTTCAGCGGTTGTGGAACTGAAAATCATACACACTTTCCGTGATGTACCGATTTTCATTTCAGAGTTTATTCTCTGAAAACTAGATCCGAAACGAAATCTGCGACTTACAACTTGCATATTTGGATAAGCCCTCGACCGATTAGTACTGGTCAGCTCCATGCATTGCTGCACTTCCACCCCCAGCCTATCTACCTCGTCGTCTTCAAGGGGTCTTACATACTGGGAAATCTCATCTTGAGGGGGGCTTCACGCTTAGATGCTTTCAGCGCTTATCCCGTCCGTACATAGCTACCCAGCGGTGCTCCTGGCGGAACAACTGGTACACCAGCGGTACGTCCATCCCGGTCCTCTCGTACTAAGGACAGCTCCTCTCAAATTTCCTACGCCCACGACAGATAGGGACCGAACTGTCTCACGACGTTCTGAACCCAGCTCGCGTACCGCTTTAATGGGCGAACAGCCCAACCCTTGGGACCTACTTCAGCCCCAGGATGCGATGAGCCGACATCGAGGTGCCAAACCTCCCCGTCGATGTGGACTCTTGGGGGAGATAAGCCTGTTATCCCCAGGGTAGCTTTTATCCGTTGAGCGATGGCCCTTCCATGCGGTACCACCGGATCACTAAGCCCGACTTTCGTCCCTGCTCGACTTGTAGGTCTCGCAGTCAAGCTCCCTTATGCCTTTGCACTCTTCGAATGATTTCCAACCATTCTGAGGGAACCTTTGGGCGCCTCCGTTACTCTTTAGGAGGCGACCGCCCCAGTCAAACTGCCCACCTGACACTGTCCCCGCACCGGATTACGGTACCAGGTTAGAACCTAGATACGATCAGGGTGGTATCCCAACGGTGCCTCCACCGAAGCTGGCGCTCCGGCTTCAAAGGCTCCCACCTATCCTGTACAGATCGTACCCAAATTCAATATCAAGCTGCAGTAAAGCTCCATGGGGTCTTTCCGTCTTGTCGCGGGTAACCTGCATCTTCACAGGTATTAAAATTTCACCGGATCTCTCGTTGAGACAGCGCCCAAGTCGTTACGCCATTCGTGCGGGTCAGAATTTACCTGACAAGGAATTTCGCTACCTTAGGACCGTTATAGTTACGGCCGCCGTTTACTGGGGCTTCGGTTCACAGCTTCGGGATTACTCCCTAACCGCTCCCCTTAACCTTCCAGCACCGGGCAGGCGTCAGCCCGTATACTTCGCCTTACGGCTTCGCACAGACCTGTGTTTTTGCTAAACAGTCGCTTGGGCCTTTTCACTGCGGCCCCCTCGTGCTATTCACACTACCGGGGCACCCCTTCTCCCGAAGTTACGGGGTCATTTTGCCGAGTTCCTTAACGAGAGTTCTTCCGCGCGCCTTAGAATTCTCTTCTCGCCTACCTGTGTCGGTTTGCGGTACGGGCACCATCACCTGGCTAGAGGCTTTTCTTGGCAGTGTGAGATCATGACCTTCGCTACTATAATTTTCGCTCCCCATTACAGCCCAGCCTTAACGATGTGCGGATTTGCCTACACATCAGCCTCACTGCTTAGACGGACATCCATCAGTCCGCGTCACTACCCTGCTGCGTCCCCCCATTGCTCATAACGGCTTACGGTGGTACAGGAATTTCGACCTGTTGTCCTTCGACTACGCCTTTCGGCCTCGCCTTAGGTCCCGACTTACCCTGAGCGGACGAGCCTTCCTCAGGAACCCTTAGGCTTTCGGCGGATCAGATTCTCACTGATCTTTTCGTTACTCATACCGGCATTCTCACTTGTATAATGTCCAGCGCTCCTTACGGTACACCTTCAACCCTTATACAACGCTCCCCTACCCCTGATGCAAAGCATCAAGCCATAGCTTCGGTGGTGTGTTTAGCCCCGTTACATTTTCGGCGCAGAGTCACTCGACCAGTGAGCTATTACGCACTCTTTCAATGGTGGCTGCTTCTAAGCCAACATCCTGGTTGTCTGTGCAACTCCACATCCTTTCCCACTTAACACACACTTGGGGACCTTAGCTGATGGTCTGGGCTGTTTCCCTTTTGACAATGGATCTTAGCACTCACTGTCTGACTCCCGGAAGTAAGTCTATGGCATTCGGAGTTTGACTGAGCTTGGTAACCCTTGCGGGCCCCGCACCCAATCAGTGCTCTACCTCCACGACTCTGTTTTCCGAGGCTAGCCCTAAAGCTATTTCGGGGAGAACCAGCTATCTCCGAGTTCGATTGGAATTTCTCCGCTACCCCCACCTCATCCCCGCACTTTTCAACGTGCGTGGGTTCGGGCCTCCAGTGCGTGTTACCGCACCTTCACCCTGGACAGGGGTAGATCACCCGGTTTCGGGTCTACGTCCACGTACTCATTCGCCCTATTCAGACTCGCTTTCGCTGCGGCTCCGGCTCTTCACCTTAACCTTGCACGGGAACGTAACTCGCCGGTTCATTCTACAAAAGGCACGCCATCACCCCTAAAACGGGCTCTGACTTTTTGTAAGCACACGGTTTCAGGTTCTATTTCACTCCCCTTCCGGGGTGCTTTTCACCTTTCCCTCACGGTACTGCTTCACTATCGGTCGCTAGGAAGTATTTAGCCTTGGCAGATGGTCCTGCCGGATTCATACGGGGTTTCACGTGCCCCGCACTACTCGGGATCCGTCTCGGAGAGAGCCAACTTTCAACTACAGGGCTTTTACCTTCTTTGGCGGGCCTTTCCAGACCTCTTCGTTTAACCGGCTCCTTTGTAACTCCATGTGAGACGTCCCACAACCCCAGAGAGCAAGCTCTCTGGTTTGGGCTTCTCCGCGTTCGCTCGCCGCTACTGACGGAATCACTATTGTTTTCTCTTCCTCAGGGTACTTAGATGTTTCAGTTCCCCTGGTATGCCTCTACGTAACCTATGTATTCAGTTACGAGTAACTGGAAATTACCCCAGCTGGGTTTCCCCATTCGGACACCCCCGGATCAAAGCTTGCTTACAGCTCCCCGAGGCAGTTTCGTTGTTCGCCACGTCCTTCATCGGCTCCTAGCGCCTAGGCATCCTCCGTGTGCTCTTAGTAGCTTAACCAGTTGCTCCGGTTTCGATGGCTCGCTCCGCTTGTTTTGGACTACTTCCAAAGCCAAAAGTCGCTCCCCATTCGATACCATCGCAATAGCAGTCTACCTTATAAACACTTCACTTGTTTACACAAGATCAGCTTAAAGGAATGTTCTAATTCGCATATTTCGTTTCGATATCTAGTTTTCAAAGAACAAGCTAAATAGACGAAATTCTTTGGTGGAGCCAAGCGGGATCGAACCGCTGACCTCCTGCTTGCAAGGCAGGCGCTCTCCCAGCTGAGCTATGGCCCCTCAAATTCCATCAAAACTGAACAAATGGATATGTAACTGTGTTGCTGTTGCAGATCTAGTCTGCTATTTGAATGTTTCCACTCGGGAAACGATTCTCCATAGAAAGGAGGTGATCCAGCCGCACCTTCCGATACGGCTACCTTGTTACGACTTCACCCCAATCATCTATCCCACCTTCGGCGGCTGGCTCCTTGCGGTTACCCCACCGACTTCGGGTGTTATAAACTCTCGTGGTGTGACGGGCGGTGTGTACAAGACCCGGGAACGTATTCACCGCGGCATGCTGATCCGCGATTACTAGCAATTCCGACTTCATGCAGGCGAGTTGCAGCCTGCAATCCGAACTGAGACCGGCTTTTTAGGATTAGCTCCACCTCGCGGCTTCGCGGCCCGTTGTACCGGCCATTGTAGTACGTGTGTAGCCCAGGTCATAAGGGGCATGATGATTTGACGTCATCCCCACCTTCCTCCGGTTTGTCACCGGCAGTCACCTTAGAGTGCCCATCCGAAATGCTGGCAACTAAGATCAAGGGTTGCGCTCGTTGCGGGACTTAACCCAACATCTCACGACACGAGCTGACGACAACCATGCACCACCTGTCTCCTCTGTCCCGAAGGAAAGGTACATCTCTGTACCGGTCAGAGGGATGTCAAGACCTGGTAAGGTTCTTCGCGTTGCTTCGAATTAAACCACATACTCCACTGCTTGTGCGGGTCCCCGTCAATTCCTTTGAGTTTCAGTCTTGCGACCGTACTCCCCAGGCGGAGTGCTTAATGTGTTAACTTCGGCACCAAGGGTATCGAAACCCCTAACACCTAGCACTCATCGTTTACGGCGTGGACTACCAGGGTATCTAATCCTGTTTGCTCCCCACGCTTTCGCGCCTCAGCGTCAGTTACAGCCCAGAGAGTCGCCTTCGCCACTGGTGTTCCTCCACATATCTACGCATTTCACCGCTACACGTGGAATTCCACTCTCCTCTTCTGCACTCAAGTCACCCAGTTTCCAGTGCGATCCGGGGTTGAGCCCCGGGATTAAACACCAGACTTAAATGACCGCCTGCGCGCGCTTTACGCCCAATAATTCCGGACAACGCTTGCCCCCTACGTATTACCGCGGCTGCTGGCACGTAGTTAGCCGGGGCTTTCTTCTCAGGTACCGTCACCTTGAGAGCAGTTACTCTCTCAAGCGTTCTTCCCTGGCAACAGAGCTTTACGATCCGAAAACCTTCATCACTCACGCGGCATTGCTCCGTCAGGCTTTCGCCCATTGCGGAAGATTCCCTACTGCTGCCTCCCGTAGGAGTCTGGGCCGTGTCTCAGTCCCAGTGTGGCCGATCACCCTCTCAGGTCGGCTACGCATCGTCGCCTTGGTGAGCCGTTACCCCACCAACTAGCTAATGCGCCGCAGGCCCATCCCCAAGTGACAGATTGCTCCGTCTTTCCAGTTTCCTTCAGGCGAAGAAAACAACTATTCGGTATTAGCTACCGTTTCCGGTAGTTGTCCCAAACTTGAGGGCAGGTTGCCTACGTGTTACTCACCCGTCCGCCGCTAACCATCAGAGAAGCAAGCTTCTCTTCAAGTCCGCTCGACTTGCATGTATTAGGCATGCCGCCAGCGTTCGTCCTGAGCCAGGATCAAACTCTCCAATAAAGTATTGAAAAGAGCGATGAGCTCATTTTGAATCTGACGATTCATTATGAATCAAAAGTTACTATCCATTTGTTCAGTTTTCAAAGAACTTGTTGTCCGTTTGTGTTAATGCTTGTCAACCGGACAGGAATTTCATCTTATCATGTTGACTAACTTACTGTCAACTTTTTTTTGTCAGCGTTCAAAGCGTTTCGACAATCTTTCGTTTGAGGCGACAAGAAATAATATATCATGATCTAATTCATTTAGCAAGCACTTTATAATAACCTTAATATAAACGTTTGTTAACCCACCTCCCCGATAACTAAGAATCCTCTCAACAACATCAATCGAAAGATCAGCTCTATATACATACAGATTCTTCGGGTGACTGAATACATAAATTCTGATTACTATAAGTAGATGAGCACATCTACTTATGACAAATAGTATTAGATAACCCACTTAGAGGATACTTCTATATAAGAAGTGTTTTCCCTCCCCTTTTGATTCAAGTGATCCAAAGGCAATATAATACGGTATATATAATATAGAATGAGGATGTATACTCCGTTTAATTAGTTATGGCAATCATTTCTCAATGACACCTACACAAGCACCCGCTTTCTGATTACAATCGGCTTCATTTATATTGAAAGTGCACAGATGAATAACCTATATGGGGTGAACGCATATGAAGCAATGGCTGAAGAACATTCGAAAGGGTTACGGTAAAAAGCTTGTTTCCATTCATGCCTGGAATGCCTGGATTGTTGTCATCCTCGCGGTATCAGGTCTTATGTTGGTTGGTGGTTTCTGGCGTGAATTACTCGGGATTGGACGCGTATGGTTAAAGTGGCTACATATTATTGTCGGGTTAGCCATGCTGGCACCCGTGGTGTATTACTTACTTTTGGCGGGAAAGCACTGGAAACAACTTCGGAATAGGCCTTGGCAGAGAGCAAATACAATCGTTGTTCTTGCACTGCTGGTAGGGTGGCTGTTATCTGGTATTGTGTTGTGGCAGTTCAAGCTCGCTGGACCGAGATGGTCAAATGCCGCGCTTTTGATTCATGATTTGCTGACTTGGGTGGGCCTGCCTTATATTATCTACCACTCCATCACGCGAACGAGATGGTTAAAAGATCCTGCACGCCGTGCAGTAAAAGCAACAACAGTTGTCGCAGAAGGTCCTCCCCACCAATCAGAGAAACCTCAACCCGTGTATACACGGCGGGCATTTATTCGGTCTGCTGTAGGCGTCGGGCTAGCTGTGACTTTGGGACCTACTTTTATATCATGGGTTGGACGAAACCTCAATATAGACAACAGTATTGATAGCATGCTGGAGAACGATCCCAATCACATGGTACCCTTACCACAAGCATTGCCTGCTTCTTCACCACCGATGGGAGGCGGAGCCGAAGGTCATTTTCGTGTATATACAGTGACACCGATACCTTCCTTTTCCAATGCAAACTGGTCATTCAAGATTGATGGACTTGTCGAACGGGCGCAAGTATGGAACTGGGCGCAGTTTGTGAAGCTTGCACGTACCGTTCAAGTCAGTGATTTTCACTGCGTTACAGGCTGGTCTGTATACAAGAACACTTGGGAAGGCATACCTCTTAAGCAATTACTGACCCAAGCCGGAGTGAAACCCGAAGCGCACAGCGTCAAGTTCTATTCCGGAGATGGTGTATATACAGACGCCATTACAATGGATCAGGCACAGATGGAGGATATTATGATAGCTGTCATGCATGATGGCAAACCGATTCCAGCAGACCTGGGCGGTCCGGTACGTTTGGTCATTCCCCAGATGTATGCCTATAAGTCCGTCAAATGGCTGAATCGTATTGAACTGATTGACAGCGAACATATCGGCTATTGGGAAGAACGAGGATACGACAAGGATGCATGGCTTACTGGTGCTACTCAGGTACGTTCCTGATCTGAACCACTGATTCAAAATTACTACGAGATACAGTTAAGTTTAAATAAACGCGTAACTTAAAGACCCTCATTCCACTTAATCGTGGTATGGGGGTCTTTAAGTTATTTATTACTTACTTGGATAAACTGACAACTAAATCATAGCCTACCCCACACTCAGGATTTATCCTTGTGGATTCAAAAGACGTACAAGTTCGTCCTCATCCTCAATGGTAGGAATGCCGAGATCATGGGCTTTGGTCAGTTTGGAGCCAGCCTTCTCTCCGGCAATAACAAGGTCTGTCTTTTTGGAGACACTGCCCGTTACCTTCGCTCCTAGAGCTTCCAGCCGCTGCGTTGCCTCTTCGCGCGTGAGTTGGTGCAGCGTTCCGGTGAGCACGACCGTTTTGCCACTGAAGAAGGAATCTTCCACAATCGCTGCTGGTGCCTCAGGCGCTTGAGCTTTCACGCCCAAATTCAGCATCTTCTCGATGGCCGCCTGGGTAAACGGATCGGCAAAGAAATTCACAATGCTCTCGGCAACAATGCCGCCTACGTCCGGAAGTTCAACGAGCTCCTCTGCCGTTGCATTCATAATGGCATGCAGGTCACGGTAATGATCAGCCAGCATGCGTGTAGTTGATTTACCTGTATTCGGAATTCCCAGTGAGTACAGGAACGAAGCGAGGTCACGATCCTTGCTCTGCTCCAGGGCAGCAATAAGGTTGTTTGCCTTCTTTTCACCAAACCGTTCGAGCTTGACCAGATCATCAAATTGCAACGTATACAGGTCAGCCGGCTCACGCACGTTCAATTCATCGTACAGCTGAATCGCCGTTTTCTCGCTAAACGTCTCGATGTCCATTGCATCACGGGAAGCAAAATGAGAAATACGGGCCACCGTCTGCGGTTTGCACGCCAGTTTGTTGTTACAAAATAAATGCGCTCCACGCTGTTCCAGAGGAAATCCACATGCCGGACACTGCTCAGGGAATACAATCTCCTCGCCGTCACTTTCTTCAGTCACTTTACCCAAGATTTCAGGAATGACATCGTTGGAACGACGGATAAAGACACGTGTACCCAAGGCGAACTTCAAATTCTTACGCTCAATGTCACCCACGTTATTCAATGTACAGTTCTGTACCGTTACCCCAGCCAGCTCAACCGGTTCTACACGAGCAAGCGGAGTCACTTTGCCGGTACGACCCACATTCCAGACAACAGAGTTCAGAACGGTCGTGGTTTCTTCCGCCTCGAATTTGTACGCTACCGCCCAACGGGGGAACTTATCCGTGTAACCCAATACCTCACGGGTGCGCATGTCTGTAATTTTGATAACAGCTCCATCGATCAGGTAGTCCAGTTGACCACGGCTCTCTTGTATCGCTGCAAGCTGCTCCATCACATCATCAAACTCATGGAAATATGTAATGGATGGATTGACTTTGAATCGATTCTCACGGAGAAAGTCCATCATCTCCTGATGGTTGGCAAACTGAATATCACCCGAATAACCTACATTATAGAAATAGGCGTTCAACCGCCGTTCAGCTGTAGTCTTCGGATTCAAATTGCGCAGTGCTCCTGCTGCGGCATTCCGAGCGTTTTTGAGGGGCTCTGCTGCCGTTTCATTATATCGATTCAATACAGACAGGTTCATGATGCCTTCACCTTGGACTTCAATCGTACCGCCTGTATACGGGATTTTGAGCGGAACAGATTTAATCGTTCTAACCTGAGCCAAAATGCCCTCCCCTACAGTGCCGTTCCCACGCGTAGAGGCTTGAACCAACTCACCGTTTGTGTACGTTAGATTCAGGGTCAGACCGTCAAACTTCAGCTCAATGACATAACCCGGTTCGGGCAACGGATTATCCGGATTTTTGGTGTTGTAGTCATTAATTAGCTTGAGCACACGCGTATTCCAGTTTCGCAGCTGCTCTATATTCTGGGCTTTGTCCAAGCTCCACAATGCGGATAAATGGCGATGCGGTGTAAAGCCTTTGAGCAGTTCACCACCCACACGCTGTGTCGGAGAATCAGGTAAAACCATGCCACTCTCCTGTTCCAGCGTAACCAGTTCGTCGTACAGAAGATCATACTCCTTGTCGCTGATCTGCGGCTGATCCATCGTGTAGTACTGATAATTATGCTGGTTCAGCTCGTTAACAAGCTGCTCCATCCGGTGCATCGGGTCCATACAGGGCCATCCCTCCGTTATTATAATTTGAATCTATGTAGAACGAACACTCATATTGCATTGGAACTAAGATCATAGAACCAGCTTGTGCAACATGAATGTTTCGTTCTTAAATCTATTCTACTTTGGTAATGGGAGCAAAGCCTGCAAGCAGACGTTTTAGGCCCACCGGGGCCGGGAACGCGATCTGAAGCTCTGTGTCATTACCTGTACCTTTCACCCCAACAATCGTACCTGTTCCCCATTTGCCATGTTGTACTTTATCTCCGGCCTTGAACCCTGCTTCACCATTAGAAGCTGCGGGCTTGGAAACAGATGTTGGCGTAGCATATGCTGGGCGGGAAGTACTTGTAGTCACACGCGAAGTTGGTGTGGATGCGGTGGCAGAAGAACCACCTCTACTTTGTTGTTCAAAAAGCTTGGCCGAACTGCCGCCACCAAAGTTGCTCCCGCCACTGGCTCCCAGTCCACGGCCACCATATGATCCACCTGCGCTGCTGCCACGACGGTAGCGGTCACGAGCGATGGAGGTATCTTCTTTTAGCTCATCCGGAATTTCATCCAGGAAACGTGAAGGCGGGTTCGCTGTTGTGCGCCCGAACAAGGTCCGCATTTGCGCGCAAGACAGGAAGAGTTGTTCTTCAGCACGCGTGATGCCCACATAAGCCAATCTGCGCTCTTCCTCCAACTCCTCGTTGTCCATGAAGGCCCGGCTGTGCGGGAAAACCCCTTCCTCCATACCAATGATAAAGACGACGGGGAATTCCAGACCTTTGGCACTGTGCATCGTCATCAGGGTAACTGCGTCACTCTGATCCTCTTCATCATCGTTCATGCTGTCGATATCCGCAATCAATGCGAGATCGGTAAGGAAAGAAACGAGTGTTTTGTCTTCATTATTTTTCTCGAATTCCATCGTAACGGACAGGAACTCATCAATGTTCTCCAGTCGTGCACGGGATTCGAGTGTGTTTTCATTTTGCATCTCTAGTCGGTACTGGCTCATCTCGAGAATCTTCTCGGTCAGTTCGGTCACAGACAGATATTCTACCATCTGATGCAGCGCGGCAATCATGTCATAGAACTCCACCAGCGCATTCCGCGTTCGACCGGCAAAACCGAGATCATCCACGACCTGAAGCACACGGAATATTGAAATCCCCCGTTCTCCTGCCGCAGCTGCCAGTTTCGCAACTGTTGTATCCCCAATGCTGCGTTTCGGTACATTAATAATCCGAGTAAGGCTGATGTCATCATCAGGGTTGGAAAGCAGGCGAAGATACGCCAGAATGTCCTTAATCTCTTTACGATCATAGAACTTGATGCCGCCAACGATCTGATACGGAATATCAGACTTGATCAAAATTTCCTCTATAACCCGGGACTGGGCATTGGTACGGTACAAAATAGCGTGATTCTGATAAGATTTGCCGTTCTTCACGTTTTTACTAATCTCAGAGGTTACAAAATACCCCTCATCATGTTCGGAATCCGCACGGTACACCTTGATCTTGGAGCCACCCTCTTTGTCCGTCCACAGTTTTTTCGGTTTGCGTCCCGTATTCAGGCCGATTACCTCATTCGCTGCATTCAGGATATTCGAAGTGGAACGATAGTTTTGCTCCAGCAAGATGGTCTGTGCCTCCGGATAGTCTTTCTCAAAGTTCAGGATATTGCTGATATCCGCTCCACGCCAGCGATAGATCGATTGGTCACTATCCCCTACGACGCAGATCCGGTGATGACTGTCAGCCAGCATGCGGCACAGCATATACTGCGCACGGTTGGTATCCTGATACTCATCGACGTGGATGTATTGGAATTTCTTTTGGTAAAAGTCGAGAACTTCCGGCACCTCTTTGAACAGTTGAATAGTCGCCATGATGAGATCGTCAAAGTCGAGCGAGTTGTTGGCTCTGAGCCGTTTCTGGTACATCTTATATACCTTCGCCACAATGCCTTCAAAATAGTCAGCAGCCTGCTTCTCATATTGCTCCGGGCTGATCAGTTCATTCTTTGCCGTGCTCATCATCGATTGTACAGCTTTTGGTTCAAACTTCTTGGTGTCGATGTTCTGGTCTTTCATACAACTACGAATGACAGATAATTGGTCAGATGAGTCCAAAATGCTGAAATTGGAGGTGAATCCGATACGTTCAATGTCACGGCGCAAAATACGCACGCACATGGAGTGAAACGTGGATACCCAAATGTCACGACCCTGAGAGCCGCCAACGAGTTGGGATACCCGGTCTTGCATCTCGCGTGCTGCTTTGTTCGTAAAGGTAATAGCCAAAATACCCCACGGTGGTGCTTTTCGTGTTGCAATCAGATAGGCAATCCGGTGTGTAAGCACCCGGGTCTTGCCACTACCCGCTCCGGCCATTATTAGCAGCGGTCCATCCGTCGCTTCGACGGCTTGCCGTTGGGGGGTGTTAAGCCGTGCTACGGCATCATGTATATTTACAGGTTGCATGCATGCATGCTCCTTTCGTTGGTTGGTCGATAGAGCAGAATATTAGGTTACACTCGCCACTCCGATGACAGAATAATCTTCCGATCGCTGTTATTCCCGGATTTTTTGATTCACTTTTTCAAAGGTGGAAATCCGGTAATAAAGGCGAACGCTCCGCTTCTCCAGCTTATTTCTGTCCTCTTCGTTCTCATGTAAACGACATTGCGCTCATGTAACTTATTTAATTAGTAAGGTCAAAATTCTATTTTAACAGATCAAGAGGGGAAATTGGGGGAATGGTAAACTAAACCGATTAAACGGATTGTTTCACAGCTTGTACCGTCTCCAGCGCCTTGTTCAGATCACTGTACACAATGTTGCCAACCACTACGGTGTCTGCTACCTGAGCGGCCTGTCCAGCTTTGTCCGGACTATCAATCCCGCCGCCATAGATGAGATGCGTCTTGGTGAGTTGTCTATGTGTCTCTCCAACCAGTTCCATATCTCCAAACGTTCCGCTGTACTCCATGTATACGATAGGCAGGTTAAGCAGACGTTCCGCAGCCTGGGCGTAAGCAACTGCAGCATCCGTCGTCAATTCCGTATCCGCTCCGGTCATTCGGGCAACAGTAGAGTCAGCATTGAGGACTATATAGCCTTCTGCAATAAGCAGATCCCAAGGGATCAGATAACCGTAACGCTCAATAGCTTGCTGATGCTGTCCAATCATCCATTTGCTATCCGTCGCATTCAGCACCATCGGAATCAGATATCCGTCAAAACCGGGGACAACTGCCTCCAGATCGGATACTTCAAGCACACAGGGCAGCTCATAACGACGTACTCTGGACATCAGGTCCACCGTGTTGTCATAGGTAATTCCCGAAGACCCGCCAACAATAATAGCATCGGTTCCCGACATGCAGATCAGGTCAAGTGCTCCATCCGTAATTTCCCGGTCCGGGTCCAGCTTAAATACATGTCTCCACTGCTTAATCATGTCTATCAACGAACATTCCTCCAGAGGTTCTTCTGCATCCTAAAAAGCTTGTAAACTAAGTCTAAGTCAGCAGGGAGTGAGTGTCAATGTTCGTATAAAAAGGGGAACAAAAAATCACAGACTTTCCCCTGAAATTGCAGGAGAAGCCTGTCATTTTAATAAGGCAAGATCGTGAAGCTACAGAATTTAAGTCAGGTATAGACACAAGGTTCCACTACGAACATCCACATCATGGGTAGAGCTCAACATTCTTTCTAGGAGCACTGAATCCATTCGAATCACAGTATATTGTCTCAAGGCTTCCAGGCAAAACGTGTGTTCATCTCATCCAGTTCCTGCTCGGTCAATACATCCGAATACACGCCGTACACGCCCCATTTCTCATAGTTAGCCACCTGGTCGGTGTCATTAATGGTATGCACGTAGGTGACGGCTCCAGCCTGCTTCAGCTTGGCCACGAAATTCTGGTTTACTTTATATTCCGGCATGGTTACGGCATCGATGTCATTTTTTTGTACAAAATCAATCACCTGAGCTTCCGAATCCTGCGTAGCGTAAAGTGTATAAATAATCGAAGGAAAAGCATAAATTTCTTTCACGGTTTCGAGCATCGGCTCGTTATAGATCTGAACCACAACCCGATTAAGAATTGCAGGGTCATGTTTCTTGGCTGCGTCCACGAGTGATTTCAGTACCTGCTGAATATCCTCATCTTTCTGTTCTTTGGTATCGGTCACGATATACATGTCCGGGTACTTGGCCAACACATCCATAATGTCGTCCGCATCCATCGGTTGGTACATACCCAGAATGGGCGTATTCATAAATTCATCATGTGTCAGCGCCTCAGCCTGTTTGTCCTCCGGCAGCTCCTCATCCTGTCCCAGCATTTTGCTCATGTTGGCGGTCCATTCATGCCTTGCTACAGCTACACGATCGGATGTCAGCATAAAGTCGATCTCAAACACACGTGTGCCCTTCTCATAATTGGCAATCATCGCCTCATAGGCGTTCGTATAAGGCTGCTCACGGATACTGCCCATCGCATGGGCAATCAGTCGGTAGGCTGTAAACCCGTCGTGCTGCTCCTCACTTTGACTGTCATAGGCAAAAAAGAGTGTGCCCACGGTTACGATGAGTAGTGAAATGACTGCGGCAATCCGTTTCATATGGCGTTCACATCCTTAGTAGGGTGGTAGGGAAGAGAAAAAGAGTATGATTATGATGAGATGACGAAGCATGTGCGGTTTTTCCTTTTTGATAGCTAACTACCCTGATTGGAGAGGTGTAAAACAAAAAGCCGCCTGAAGGCGGCTGTTAAATGGTGCTATTATTTGTTACTCACAATGGTGGACAATCTAGCGTTTCAAGCCTAATAAGCATTCTTGAGACCATTTCGAATGGTTTCCCATATGATTTTGATATCAAATAATAAGGACCAGTTCTCAATATAAAAGATGTCCTGTTCGATCCGATCCTCGATAGAGGTATCTCCTCTTAGCCCTTTACTTTGCGCCAATCCGGTAATTCCTGGGCGGACATGATGTTTAATCATATACTTCGGGATTTCATCCCGGAATTGATTCACGTAGTATGGACGTTCCGGTCTTGGACCGACTACACTCATATGACCCAGCAGTACATTGAAAAATTGAGGCAATTCATCCAGACTCGTACGTCTTATAAATGTGCCAAAGGCCGTTCGGCGCGGATCATTCTTCGTTGACCAACCCGTGTCTATTGTGCCTTCAGGAATGACTTTCATGGAGCGGAATTTATACATCATGAAGTTGCGTCGGTTGAGCCCAACACGTTCCTGTTTGAAAATTACAGGACCGGATGACGTAATTCGTACGCCGAGTGCAACAACGACCATTACTGGGGAAGTCAGTATTATCGCAGCTAACGAAAAAACGATGTCGAACGCCCGCTTCATCAGTCTGTTCACCGCAATATCCAGCGGGATATCACGCACGTTGATCATAGGCATACCAGCGAAGTTATCAAAATGAGGACGGGCCGGTAAATAATCAAAGAAGTCTGGGATGATTAGCGTCCGCACTCCCGCCTTCTCACAGACATTAATAATGTGCGAGTACTTATCGTGAGCATCCAGGGGCAGCGCCAAAATGACTTCGTCTATGAACTGGTTGGACAAAAACTCTTCCAGTTGGTCAATACGACCGAGGATTGGTTTGTATCTCCCCTGTTCCGTCCGATCCCAGCGGCGGTAATCGTCCAGAAATCCGGTCACCTCATATCCAAGCTCAGGATAGTTTCGAAGGTTGTCATAAAATCTTTTGCCTAACGAACCTGCACCAAGAATCAGCACGAACTGGCGGTTAAATCCTTTTTTACGCAATCGTTTCAGTTGTAATTTCACAGCATAGCGATAAAACAATGTGAAAGATACGTTGCCAATCATGTACATGGCGAGATACGCACGAGAGATGTTTACTTCTTTGAAAAAGAACATCAGGCTCAGCAGCATGAAGAAGGCCACGCCATGAGATTGAACAATTCTCCAAAATTCGTCTGCAAAACGCTTTTTGCGCTTGGGCGTGTATAGAGAGGACATCATGCCAACGAAGATCGCAAGAACTCCGTAAATCAGACTCCATAACATGTATTTCTCTATAGGCAAGGGGCTCTGGTGTGTTAACAGATCACTTTCAAATTTCAGCCACCAGGCCAGCAGGAACGAAAGCTGGATCACGCCAAAGTCAGCCGCAATATACAGTTGGGTTAAAAATCGCTGATTACGCCGAATCATGGGTTCACCTCGGAAGAAGCTTCATTCTCCGCTCTCATGCGGGTTACAGTCTGCCCCGGGCGGGCAGGAAGAGACAGCTTGCTGCGCAGCAGGGACAACGAGAATTTGAGCGAGATGCCCATCCACACGGCTGCATTCGTAAACAGATTGTATTGCTTCGCATAATGTTTGCGGTGGAACACCCACATCGCTCTATGAAACTCATACGTAATTTTCAAAGGTTTGCGACGGGCACTGCCGCCCTTGTAGTGCACAATATATGTACGCGGATAATAAAAAATGCCCCAACCCGCCTCTTTGATGCGATAACACCAGTCGATATCTTCTCCATACATAAAAAACGTCTCATCCAACCCACCAACCTGCTCAATCGTCTCACGACGTACCAGCATGAACGCACCAACAAGACAGTCTACCGGATATTCATCGTCCGGGCTGAGATGTCCCAATTGGTACTGATTAAACTTCGGCTGATCCGGGAAGAGGCGAGAAATACCGAATGCGTAATAAAAGGATGCCGATGGCGTAGGAAATCCACGCTTGCATGCTTTATCCAGTGAGCCATCCGGGAGAATGACTTTGCAGCCCGATGCCCCCATCTCAGGATGACGGTCCATGAATCCAATCATTGTATGGAGGGTATCCTGCTGTACGATGGTATCGGTGTTCAGCAGTAAAATGTAGCGCCCCTTGGTTACCTTCATGCCTTGATTGTTCGCTTTAGCAAATCCTGTATTATCACGGTTAGCAATAAGTTGGACTTGAGGATATGCCTTTCGGATCGCTTGTACAGAGTCGTCTCGTGAAGCGTTGTCCACGACGATGATTTCGTAGCTGTATGACGTAATGGAGGCATAGACAGATTCCAGACAATCCAGTGTCAGCTGACGAGTATTGTAGTTAACGATGATGATGCTGGCGTCGACCATTTGAGATGCTTCCGTTGATTGTAAACCGACCGTCTGGACGGCTTCTGATACTCGGGTCATTTGTAAAACTCCTGACTTGTAGTGCTTTATATAATAAATCGATCTTGAATTAATAAAATAGGTTATGATGATACACCTATCATGGCTATTACCCACTTAACGTGAGTATAGCATATTTTGGATGGAGGAAGCAGATCGCAATGCATGCATTTTTTAGAGTTTGCCTGCAATAATAACAAATTTCAGAACAATATTATCCAGAAAAGACTGTCTGTAAAAGGGTGTCTTAAACGCATACCAGGTTCTATGAATAACTCTTTTTTCTAAGATATGAAGCAAGTTTCTCATTTCTTCAATTTGTGTATGGGTTAGGCGATCTTCATACATAGCAAGAAATAACCTAGCCTGACTACTTAAAATATAATGGTTGTTCCCGTTCACGAATCGATTCAAACGCTTACGCCATTTCTGAATCCATCCGTCACGCCCCCCACCAAGTACATTACCTTGATGCTGCCGATACTTTATACCTGGTTGTCCATCAAAGAGCACTTCACCGAATGAAGTAACATACAGATAAATCCACCAATCGTGCATAATCACCTGATTTACTTCGGACGGCAAACTGGCTCTGACTTGGTTAAACGTACTGTTATTCATAACCATCGTACACCCAACACACGAATTTTCCACTAATGCATTGTGTAGTTCAAGTGGTTTTTGAGGAACCTTAGGCCATACACCAATAGCGTTTAAGTGCTGGTCCACCATCTGCGTTGAAGAACAATAGAGTAATGGAATTGCTACACTTCTGGTCTGAAGGAATGTAACTGCTCGAATGAGCTTATCTCGTTCCCACACATCATCCTGATCGCAAAAAGCGTAATAGTCAAACGTGGATGGTGAAGAACGCATCAATTCAAAGAAACTGCGAATGACCCCCAGATTCTGCTCCGAACGAATATGAATCCGGTCCGGGTATGCTTCAATATATGGTGTCAACTTCTCTATTGTACCGTCTGTAGAGCCGTCGTCTCTTATATAAATTTGAGTCTCCACATTTACTTGGGCCATCAAGCTGTCCATCTGCTCATTGATATAGTCCTCACCATTGTAGGTGGACATCATAATTAATACCTTGGGTTGTTTCACATCGCACCTCTTTGTTAAATAGGGTTACGTCTTTCTCCTAATAGAGATTTTCTCTATTATAAACGAAATCTCCCGCTCATAAGTTACTGGGCGGGAGATTTAAAATACTCAATTCTGCTCTATGTGTATTTCTTTCAAGAAATCGCGCAATCCTTCTCGCCAAGGTCTAAGGTCTTTTAAACGATTGGTACGGATTGACAGATGCTCCATCACTGAGTTTTGTGGGCGCGGGGCAGGACGAGGAAACTGATCTGTAGCACAAGGATCAACTTCAGCTTGAATATGGAAACCAGGTAATAACTGAGCCTCTTCAAAAATGGCTTGAGTAAACTCATACCATGTACATGCCCCACTGTTGGAAGCGTGGTAGACGCCGTATTTTTCTGTACTCATTAATTCAAGCAAAAAATGGGCCAAATCAACTGTATACGTAGGTGATCCCTTCTGGTCGTGTACAACTTGAAGCTTGGGTTTCTCCTGACCAAGTTTCAACATGGTTTTAACAAAATTATTTCCGTAAACGCCATACACCCACGAAGTGCGGACAATAAACCATCGTGAAGATAACGATTGTACCAGCACCTCTCCGGCGCGCTTGGATTTGCCATAGATACTTTGCGGATTGGTGTTATCATATTCCTGGTAAGGTACTTCGGAGGTACCGTCGAATACATAATCCGTACTGATATAGATGAGCTTGGCTCCAGTCTGCTCAGCAGCTACTGCAATATTTCGAGTTCCTGTGGCATTGACTTGATATGCTCCGTCTACATCCGTCTCGGCGGCATCCACCGCGGTATAAGCCGCACAATGGATGACCACCTCTGGATGATATGTCGATATAACATTGTTGCATTCATGCTGATCCGTAATGTCCAATTCATCGCGAGCACAAGCCAGAACGGAATGCCCCTCTTTTTCCAAAAGAAGCACCACATCGCGCCCCAGCTGTCCGTTGGATCCAGTCACAAGGACCTTCATGCCTTTGTGTCTCCCAAACGAGAACCGTATTGCTTCTCATAGTAATCCTGATAGTCGCCCGATTGGATACGCGTCCACCATTCCTTATTATCGAGATACCACTGGATGGTTTCCTTAATTCCCGTCTCAAAGTTATGCTTGGGCTTCCAGCCGAGTTCGGTCATCGTTTTGGTTGGGTCGATACCATATCTGCGATCATGTCCAGGTCGATCCTGTACGTATTGGATCAGAGATTCGGGTTTACCAAGCTGCTCCAAGATGGTTTGGACAATGTGTACGTTGGTTCGTTCGTTATTGCCACCAATATTATACACCTCGCCATTGCGTCCCTGGTGAATAACCAGATCAATCGCACTGCAATGATCCTCTACATATAGCCAATCTCGAATGTTCAGCCCGTCTCCATATACAGGGAGAGCTTCATCATTCAACGCACGTGAGATCATGAGTGGAATAAGTTTTTCCGGGAACTGGAACGGTCCATAGTTGTTGGAACAGCGTGTAATATTTACAGGAAGACCAAAGGTTTCGTGATAAGCACGTACCAATAAATCTCCTCCAGCCTTGGAGGCGGAGTACGGGCTATTGGGCTGAAGTGGGGTCTCTTCCGTAAACAATCCTGTAGGTCCAAGAGAGCCGTACACCTCATCCGTTGAAACTTGAACAAACTTGGTCACATTATGCTTCTTGGAAGCATCAAGTAATACCTGAGTACCATTGACGTTCGTTCTCACAAACACATCCGGTTCCAGGATACTACGATCCACATGAGATTCGGCAGCAAAGTTAACCACCACATCCACACCCTGACCGATCAAGCGTTCCATCTCCTTGGCATCAGTGATATCTGCTTTGACGAAGGTATGCCTTTTGTTGTCTTCAAGCGACTTCAAGTTCTCCAGATTGCCCGCATACGTGAGGGCATCTACGTTGATAATCTCATAGTCTGGGTACTGCTCAAGCATATACATAACAAAGTTACTTCCAATAAATCCGGCACCGCCGGTAACGAGCAGTTTCATATGTTGGAAACCTCCTAATTACTTCACTTCAAAATTGAAATTGATTTCCGCATCCTTCAGCAGCGGGTGCCTTTGGTCCTTATCTGATAAGGTCGGATTCGATGTGGGCCAGTCAATTCCAAGTGCCGAGTCACTCCATAATATGCCTCGATCGTTCTCCGGGGAATAGTATTCGTCTACTTTGTACAAGACTTGGGTGTTCGGGACCAACGTACAAAAGCCGTGGGCGAATCCTTTAGGTACCAGCAGCTGACGGTGATTGTGCTCACTTAGGATGAAGCCCTCCCATTCACCAAAAGTTGGTGAGCTATGGCGAATGTCTACGATGACATCATAGATTGCACCGGATATGACACGAATCAGCTTCGTTTGCGATTTAGGACTGAGTTGATAATGCAAACCTCGCAATACGCCCGGCTGGGCAGACAAAGATTGGTTATCCTGAATGAAATGAGAATGGAGTCCGTGCTTCTTCATAAGCTGGTCGTTGTAGCTTTCCATAAAAAAACCCCGGTGATCTCCGTGAACCACCGGTTCGAGCAGAACAGCCCCCTGTAACTTTGAGGAAGTCACTTTCATCACTGAGCTCCCCTTTATAGTTTTAATTTTCCAAACTCTTCTCCAAAAACAATCCCTTGAGATAGCTCGTTTGCTCTGGCTAGAGAAGCATGAGTCCCTGCATCTGTCCACCAGCCTTGCAATATATCAAAAGTCAGCTGCTCATTTTGAATATATGCATTGTTCACATCTGTTATTTCAAGTTCTCCTCGTGCCGATGGTCTCAATGTTTTAATAATATCAAATACCTGGCTATCAAACATATATATTCCAGTTACAGCATAATTGCTTTTAGGCTGTTGCGGCTTCTCTTCGATCGATATAATACGTGAACCTTCGATCTCGGGGACTCCAAATCGTTGGGGGTCGGATACTTTTTGAATTAGTATTTTGGCCCCGGTGCCTTGAATTCGAAAATTCTCAACATAGGGGGCAATATCATCAGAAAATACGTTATCCCCCAAAATGACCACCATTTGGTCTTCACCTACAAAATGTTCAGCAAGATCAAGAGCTTGTGCGATCCCACCCGCCTCATCCTGCACTTTATATGTGAAAGTAACACCCATGTCACTTCCACTTCCAAGCAAGTTGACTACATCTCCCATATGTTCTTTCCCTGTAACGATCAAGATATCTTTTATACCTGCTCGCTTAAGCTTGTATACAGAATGGAAAATCATAGGATACTTCCCTACAGGGAGAAGATGTTTATTGGTAACTTTAGTCAAGGGATACAAACGTGAGCCTGTACCGCCTGCTAGAATTATACCTTTCATAAGTATAGCCTCCATTATTTGCTTTTTATAATCGTTTTGGTTAAGAGAAAGGTGATCGGAACTGTAATGATCATGGCAACTAAAGGCACGATTTGAACATATAATTGCAAGTACTCAACTAAAATATAGAGAAGCAGTAAATTGACTAGGTATTGTACCAAATAAACAATTGGGAATTTAAGGAATTTAATGAATGATACTTTTTCTTTAAAAACAAATACCGAGTTCAGATAATAGGATAAAAATATGCCTATTGCATAAGATACGGAGTAAGATAAGGAATAATTAAAGAACAGAAGCAAAAGTAAATACATCAGGTATGTGACCAACGTATTTATTCCTCCACTGATCACAAATTTCAGAAATTCCTTATTCAAATTTTTCGTCAATAACATAGGAAGGCCGTTTCCTGCTTTCATCCAGAATCCTCCAAAGGTATTCTCCAATAATCCCTAGCATTACCATTATGATACCTAGCAAAAAAGTGATTAATGCAATAATTGTGGTCCATCCTTGTAATTCAATGATTCCAAATAACGTACTTATTACTACAAAAACGCCATATAATATGCTAAGTATGGCCGTAGAAAATCCTATCATAGACATAAAACGGATAGGCGCATAAGAAAAGCTTACAAATGAGTCTACAAATAACTTTACTTTTTTCGCAAGCGTCCATCTTGATTTACCTAATTTCCGCTCTTGTCTAATATAGGGAATTTGAGCTTGATCATGCCCCAGCCAGAAAATCAGGCTCATCACATTTGTGTTTTTCTCTTCAATGTGAAGAATTTCCTGAACAACCTGCCGATCAATTAATAAAAAATCAAATCCACCTTTCGGATAATCCTTTAAGGCAAGTTTCTCCAGAAAGTAATAATACGTATTTGAAAATAACTTCTGAGAAAACGATTCTTCCCGATCCGCTCTAGTTCCAAGCACAATCTTTTTACCTGTTTTCCAGTAATCCAGCATTTCCCTAAACATCTCAGGTGGATCTTGCAAATCAGCCGCAATAACCCCAACACATTCTCCAGTTGTATATTTAAGTCCGGCTTGAATAGCCGACATGGAGCCAAAGTTACGACTAAGTTTTATCACTTTAATTCTTGAATCTTGCTTCCTCGCTTCAAGCAGTAACTCCAAAGATTTATCTTTTGACCCATCATCAACAAATACAAATTCCAAATCACACTCAGGCATAAGATTTTGCAGTTTTTGCAGTCGCGGTATAGTGAAGGGAATATTTAACTCATTGTAGTAAATGGGCACAACAATAGAGAATTTAATTCGTTCTGTACTCATTTACAACCTCCACAACTCTCTTGATATCCTCCATTTCCATAACTGGACTGATGGGAAGACTAACCACTTCAGCATGTATTCTCTCAGATATAGGGAATACAAGATCGTTCCATTCCTTATAGGCTTCCTGCTTATGAGGAGGAATCGGATAATGAATCATAGTCTGTACATTATTCCTGTTCATGTATTCTATAAAGTGATTCCGATGGTTTACGCGAATTACAAAAAGATGCCACACATGAGATTCAGGACCAGACTGTACAGTAGGTAGAGCAATGCTTGAGTTAGTAATATTATTTAGGTAATATAAAGAAATTTCTCTCCTACGTTCATTATCCTGATCAAGCCATTTTAATTTTTCACTCAAGATGGGAGCTTGAATCTCATCCAGTCTGCTGTTGTATCCCTTATATAAATTTTCATATTTTTTATGAGAACCATAATTCCGAAGAGCGTTTAGTTTATTAAACAAAGTCCCATCATTTGTTGTGATTGCTCCACCATCCCCAAGCGCGCCTAAATTTTTACCTGGATAAAAACTAAAGGCAGCTGCATCTCCGAGATTTCCAACCCTTTGATCGTTATACATTGCTCCGTGTGCCTGGGCACAATCTTCTATAATTTTCAATTCATAACGATTTGCAATTTCTCGAATAGGATTCATATCACAGGATTGTCCATACAAATGAACTACTAAAATTGCTTTTGTTTTTGAAGTGATATGTTCTTCTATTTTAGAGGGATCCAGATTGTACGTTAGCAAGTCAGGCTCTACTAAAATGGGAGTAGCGCCGGTGGCGGAAATTGATAATATAGAAGCAATGTAGGTATTGGAAGGCACGATCACCTCATCACCAGGTCCAATGTTGTAAGCATGAATAATAAGTTCAAGAGCATCCAAGCCATTGGCAACACCTACACAATATTGAGTACCACAATATTCAGCAAACTTACTCTCAAAAACTGTCACGTTATTGCCTAAAATGTACCAACCTGAATGAAGAACTTTATGTACTCCGTCCAAAATGGCTTCTTCGTGCCGCAAATTAATTTTTTTAAGGTCCAAAAAAGGAATCAACTTTGCCACCTATTTTCTATAGAATTTTAATCTTCTACAATGAAGCCATCTTCCAAAGAGTACTTCTTTTGACATTCTGAACATTTCAATATTTTGTTTAATTTTTCTCCACAATTACAAATATAACTTCTGAACACTGCTGGATTTCCATACCATAAAGTATTATTAGGAATATTTTTTGTAACAACAGAACCAGCTCCAACCATGGCATACTTACCAACAGTATTTCCAGCTATTATAGTAGAGTTTGCTCCTATAGATGCCCATTCCTCAAGAATTGTTTGAAGAAATTCGGGCGGGTACTGTTTAGATCGAGGTCTAAGATCATTAGTGAAAGTTACATTAGGTCCTATAAAAACGTTGTCCTGTATAGTAACTCCATCCCAAATATAAACTCCTGATTTTACCGTAACATTATTTCCTATAGTTACATCATTTTCAATAAAAGTATGGTCGTTAATATTACAATTAGAACCAATCTTAGCTTTGGGCAAAACATGAGCAAATGCCCATATCCGCGAATCGGCACCGATATCTTTGGTTTCAACAATAGCCTGAGAATGAACGAAATATTTATTCAACCACCATACACCTCCAAAAACCGATTATAATCTCGAATATAATCCTCAGAATCATACAAATGTGAAGCCAAAACTAAAAGTACACAATCGTCTGAGAAATCATACATTTCATGCCAATCATTAGGTTCGAGTATAAGAATCTTAGTGGGAGAATCCAGCAACACGTCTGTTTTTCTGATTGTATTGTCCAAGTATACTTTACACGAGCCTGACACACATACTAATGCCTGTCGTGTTTTATAGTGTGCATGAAATCCTCTGCGCACCCCATGTAACGTCTTATA
Organism: Paenibacillus sp. FSL K6-0108; assembly: GCF_045040695.1. Classification (NCBI taxonomy): domain Bacteria; kingdom Bacillati; phylum Bacillota; class Bacilli; order Caryophanales; family Paenibacillaceae; genus Paenibacillus; species Paenibacillus sp. FSL K6-0108. The sequence continues at coordinate 6,720,007 of NZ_CP150288.1, forward strand.
AATATAAAAAACGCGATTAATTTCAAATGGTAACCACTTATTTTGTTCTAACACAGCTAAAAATCCTCTTTCATCACCGAACTCACTTATCTCCACAATTTTACTATGGCTAGCCAACATACACATCCACTCCGTATTAATTTAGTATTTGAAAATCTAATCTATATTCCGTTACAAAGCCTAACTAGCATCACTATAAAAACATTTCATCCTTTATAACGACTTTAACAACTAATTCGATACTTACTTTTCACAATCCAAACCAATGAAACCAATTAATCCTCCCCGTCTGATAGTCCAGTAGAAAAGAAACATAAAAAATACTCAAAATAAATATTACACCAGCTATTAAAATCATAGATAATCTTTTTAAGTTTACAGCACCATTATTTTTAACATACACTTCGAATCTTTTGACCCCGAATGCAGCGAAAAACATCATTAATAAATATAATGGGTAGCCAAATCTTGACTCTATAATGGTCGTCCCCAGAAAAGCCCAGTAAATCATAAAAGAGGATAATAAGGTGATACCAATAAACACCCCTTTTTTTTCCTCTTTCCCTTTTACACATCTCTGCAGAAATAAAACAAGTCCGAGAAAACCTAATAACCAAAATATATACAAAAACAATGATCCTAGAATCCTACTAGGAGGATAAAAATTAGATATATAGGTCTGAATATATCCCCAATCCAAAACGCCAAACAGATGCGAGAAATACGTCATGACAAAAGCAAAAAAATTAGTAAATATCAAACTATATATGCTCCCACTTTCAGTGCCTTCCACAAAGGGTGACTTGAAAAAAAGTTGTGCCTTTTCACCTGGAATAACCACGGTCCCATATTTTAAATTTGAAGCCGCAAGATTACTTTGAAACTCATATAAATCGGCATGCAATAGAGGCGTCCAATCATTATAAGTTTTAACATTATTATATAATTGGGGGAAGAATATAATAGACAGTGATAAAAGACTTATTATACTGATCTTCATTCGGACATCTTTAAACATATAATTTTTAACACATAATAAGAATATAACGATTGGGACGAAAATTATGGATGCAGGGCGAATCATTACACTTGCATAAACAAATCCAAATATCATAAAATAGGTTCTATTTTTTCTGAAGTCACCGAACATCAACGAGATCAAAGCTAATAGAGCACAGCATGAAGCTGTTATATCGGTTAATAACAAAGTAGTTGCATGAATAAGATATGGATTTAACAAACCAAATAAAAGGATTGAATAGTAAACTAATTTGCTCTTAAAATAGTTTTCAGAATGTTTTGCTAACTTAATGACGGTGTAACAATATAGCAAATACTGCAAAATACTAACTACGATTTTAATCACATAAATATCACCATCAGTGAAAACACTAATTATTGCGATAATGAGTGGATATAAATAGGTTCTTAAATCATTAACCATACTAAACAGTCCATTATCAAGTATTCCTCTACTCAGATGAATATAGCCGGATTCATCATAATAATTAATATTATAGTTTGCTTTTAAGTAATAAATAAACATTGCTACGGAGAAAAAAAGAATAATTCCGATCTTCCACTTCTTGATAATAATCACTTGCGTTTAATCCTCCCAAAGTCGTATCAAAATTTAATTTAACATTCTTAAGGCTCTACACGAAACATAGTGTTTGAAATCAACAACTCAAATTGTAATTAACTATCCAACAACTGAGCACTATTCTAACTTTAACTTCTGCTACTCAAAGTAAACCGAATAGGAGTAAGTTGAAAGAGACTAGTATCACTTATTCTTATTAATCAAAAAACTAATTTCTCTAATGGTGAATTTAGAATTATTAGGTGGATCTATTCGTAAAGAAGCGACATTTTTCATCAATACATTTTTCTTAACAAGAATTTTATTCCCCCCCTTCTTAATGACCACCTTACCACTATATTTCCCTGAATACTGTTCATTTTGTTGAGCCAAAAATATATACCCCTCCCCTTCAACATCGCTTTCAAAATCCATCTCTATAAAATCATAATCTGTTGATTCCAACGGTTGACCTAAAGTAAAGGATACTTGAGGATCATATGACCCTGCTTTGTAAGACACAAAGCTGACATCGTCCTTTAAAAGATTCATATCGAATACACCCACTTCTTTTCGCTCTCTAAATAAATTATAGATAACTTGAGATCCAGATAGTGCAGATCGAACTTTGTCGCTCTCATGGATAATACCTAAATTATATTTTTCCATATTTTCCGAAAGGTTTACGATAATAATATCATCTTTTATGGATACCGATCCTTTATATGGCCAAGCAGGCATATGTATAGCATATTCATTGCCGATTATTCTTTGCTCTTCTGTTGGCGAAATATAATCATAACCTAGAGATTTCATGAATAATCGAATTCTTTTTGTTTCTGAACCGTCCCATTCAAAAAAAGAATATCCTAAAACCTCTTGCTTAATAACATTTTCATCTTGTTTTTGAGGATATTTACCCACGAAGAGCACCGGTAAAGAAGGATCTTCTCCTTGATTTAGATTGGATATTACTGTTCCAATTTGATTCGCCAGTCTGACGTCATTTTGATACCTCATATAATCTCCATAAAAAAGCCTGGAAAGTGCCAGCGCTTGAGATACGGCAAGAGTAATCAAAACCAGAAAAACAATAACTTTTAAATATTTACTTTTTATGAGAATATTTAATCCCATCCAGATCACGGGGATAACTAATGCCCACGTTAAACTCGTACGTATTGGAACTGCACTCCCAAGAAGTATAGGCATGAGAAGTGGTGTAAAAAGGAATCCGACAAAAGTAATAAAAGTGCTAATCATATATCTATTGCGTAATAAAGATATCAAAAGTAAAATGCAAACAATCAGACCAATAAAATACGAAATCGTGATGATAATGCCACCGTGAGCCGTTCCAAGGAAGATCCCTGAAAAATATGCCAATAGATTGCCAACGATCTCCTTGAAATCAGACTTACCCCAAGCCACAAAATTGTCTACATAACCCGTAGAAGGATAATATAGCTCCACTATAAAATTTATAAAAAAGTAAAGACCGTAAGCCAATACTACACCAAAGAAATATTTTAAGTATACGTAAAATAAATTATTCTGTTTAATAGCATTCATCTCACTACTCAGTAAAAACAAAAATGTTGCACTGAAAACTCCGCCTACATAAACAAACAAAAATGACTGGTAAATTGAAATGGAAAAAGTCAACAACACAACACCTAAGACAAAATATATATTACTCTTTCTCATTAGGATTGTTGAACAAATAAAGAAAAGTGAAAGTAAAACTAATATCCATCCTACATACAGCTCAAAACTCATCATAGCGAAGCCGATATTTTCAGAATGAAACGGAAACGTTATAAACAAAAATATAAAAATAAAACCTAAACTATTTTTTCTATTAATTCGGGTTTCATTAGAAAAAAAGCTAAAAATAAATGCGCCTAAAATACTACTAAAAAATAAACATACAATAGCAAGGAATGTACTTGTTATTGAATTAGAGTGCCAATTAAAAAATATCATCTTTAACAGTACAATTCCAAATCTACCTTGTTCTCCCCAATCTTTATCTACAGTTGTCGAGAACATTGCCTTTTCTTCATCAATAGATAGTGTATATTGGGTTAAAGGAATGCCATAGGCTATACCAATTAGAATTAAGCCAACAAAAAATAAAAAATAATTTTGTTTAACGTATTCTTTGAAGCATTTAAAATCCAATGCAACATCTGCTTTAAACCCTTTCAAGTCAAACATAGCATACTCCTAACATTGTCAATTCAATTCTATAAATATTTTCACATTCCGATGAATTTAGTAGATACAAGGAAGCCAAAGGAGATTTATTCTCCTCTGGTTTCCTCCACCGCTTCCTTCGTGGCCTGTAAATAGGCGTATCCATATTTTTTGTCCGGCTCAAGGTATGCCCCTTCTCCCCATTCATTCCAAGCGTTGATGAACACCATTCGTTCTTCGATGTCAGTTCTATTGGCCCCTTCATTTATAACATCTTTGAGCCATCTTTTATATAAGTCTGGTGTTGCGCCATGATAAATCATGCCTTTATTATTTCTCCTAGCAGTATTGTCCCACATAGGCATAACAGCCCGATAGAGTTTAGGGAGATTGTACTCAAAGTATCTCTGGTTCTCTACTAGGTCTCTATAATCAAACACCTGTCCGGAAAAATCTTTTCTTATATAATTTATCTCTTCCGTAATATTTTTCGAATTCTGATAAACTGTTCCTGGATGAAATTCCGATATGGCATCAAACCCTATTTCTAGCAGATTCATCTCAACCATATTTTCTTTTACACCTATAATGTATAGCTCTCCCGCACCATTGTCTGCACAATACTTTCTCCAGTATTGAATGATTTTTTTGGGCTCAGGTATAAGGGAAGGTCTATATACTGTAATCACCTTTTTGTTTTCTACAGTAATATAGCGATCATCTTTTAGAAAACGTATCATATCATGCATAACTTCTTGATAACTTTCTACCGTTTTCGGCTGTTCCATAAGAATATCAGTGTTTGTCCCATCAAAACGCCTTGTCCAATTTTCGTTAGCCCAACAAATAGAAAAAGGAAAATCCAAACTCTGATCCGAGAGGAACATTTCAATTGGCTTTTCGAGTAATCGTTCTCCATCGAACCAGTAATAGTAAAATGAAAACCCGTGAACACCATACATTTTCGCTAATTCAATTTGTCTTAACATATTCTCTTTTATCCTTAAATCATAGAAGCCAAGTTCTCCTGGCAATCTAGGTTGGTAATGTCCAACAAACTGAGGAACAGCTCTACAAACATTATTCCATTCTGTTACTCCTTTCCCCCACCACTCCTCATTATGTTTATCCGGATGAAACTGTGTCAGGTAGTACGCAATAATTTTAGGATCACCTTTTTTAAATTGATAGGATTCGTCAGTTATCGGAACATATGAATCCCTTCCTGATTCAGGGAGACCTAAAATCTGAGAAATATAATCTGACTGGAACGTATTCTCAGGTGTTGCGGCCATTCTTATTTCAGTATCCTCGGTATTATCTTTGTTGTTAGCCACCTCATAGTTTAACAATTCAGGTTTGAACTTTCTCTTGACACGATAAATGAATTTGCTTTTCAGACTATTAGACATAAACGGTGTCTTCCAGAAAACTTTTTTCATGTTCCGATACCAATTAGTCTCCTGTACATATTTAGGCGTACTTTGATATACTGCAACGTCTTGTTCAACACCAACTAATGGGACATGGTTAGAATTAACCAATGCTATAGTTTTCTCCATAATTGATTTCCAAGTATTTCCCAAGGCTTCACTTTTCATTAAGGCAAGATATGATTCATCAAAACGTAAAGATAACGCCTTGTCTAAATTTTTTACAAACTCATCCTCGGAATACGAAATAATACAAGATTTATACTTTAGGCATTCTGGCAAAGCATAAGTTACAATCGGTTTATTCTGTGCCATATATTCAAATATTTTTACAGGTGAGACGGATTTGGTTAAATCATTCATCACAAATGGTAATATCGCTATATCATAAAAGGCACTATATTTGCTAAGTTCACTATAGGGTCTCGATCCTATGAAGTGAACGTTATCTTTTAGAAGTATTCTACTTTCTTTAAGTGAATCATCGTGCTCATATCCTATTAGTAATAGCTCAAATCTTTTATCATCTGCTATCCTGTTTAACAACTTATAATCTATCCACTGTGCAAGTGCACCGTGATAGCCGACAATGATTTTTTTCTTATCCAAAATATACTGAACGTCAGCAGGGCAAGGGATATCGCCCCGATCAATATTCCAATGCTCGAAATCTACCCCATTTGTGATCATTTCCATGTTGTTATTACGATAGGGCTCTATTTGACCATATAATTTATCTGAGGTCGCGACTACAGTTATCTGTTCATTCGCCAAAACATATTGATGTCGTTCCATTACAAACTTAGGTATATCACCTGTAATTTGAGGAGTAATTTCGTCGATGTACTCATAAACGATGTGATAACCTTTACTGAGATATACTTCCAGTTCCTCAATTGTGGTTGCTAAATCAATGGATTGGAGCCTTATTATTCTCATGCAGTTCTGTCTATCCAACAATTCAAATAAGCCCTTTTTTATTTCGTAGTTATCAAGATTCACTATACATAAGGTTGGCGATATAAATTTGAATACTTCAATATCCTTGTCCACTAAAGGGTGTGCTCCGTAAAAGGAGATCCCCCCTACGTTTCCAGCTTGTATAGACAAATGTTGGAATCTTTGGAACAATGGTGTGTTCCATCCCATCGGAACATGGAAAATGTCAATGAATTCATGCGGCGTTTCATTAATCCACTTTTCAATTACTTTCCATGTTGAATCTTTGGATATATTCTCCGCTATTTCGTTGGATTTTTTAACATTAGAAAGTGACTCATGTCCTTTTGTTCGAATCTTGTGCACTGTTTTTTTCCATCCATAACTCTTGATATTTTGTTTCGTTTTCCTCAATAGTTTTAGACTTTCTCTATTAAGATTTATCGTTTTAGTTTTGAACTTCTTTAGTTTATCCATGGTCACCCTAACTGGTTTGGTTATCTTCCATGTTGTTGAGTTAATTAAAGCATAATAATCATCTGACAACTTATTTTTTTCAAGTGTTATGGCCTCAAATTTTAAATCCTTTACCACCTGTTGAGTCAAAAGATCACTAACTCGGGTATGCAGAGACTCTGTCTCGTTTATTAGATTGTGATTAACTTGCTTCAATTTCTCATTTTCATCTCGGAAAATTTCTAACTGTTTGTTCACGGATTTTCCCACTTCAAGGCTGTTCTCAATTTCATCATTAATTTGACTAGCAATCAAAAAACGAATTGCAAATTCGATCTCAAAAACTACGCTTTGTGATTGAGGACACGTAAATAAATACATCGGATCCGTAGTTAGGAACAAATCCCCATTGGCATGAAAAGGATACTTATTGTATGCTGTTGCCTCAACAGGTTCTCCATTGACTTTAGCACTTATAATGTCACAAACGCTTAACTTTCCCTCTACAGGATCGAATCTTATATTCTTTATATTAGAGTAGGCAGCCAAATCAAATGTCAGGACTATTCGTTCAGAAGTGGCATCATAAATCGCATGCTCTTTTTCATTATCATTAAAACCACTTCCAGTATCCAAATATAAATTGGCACTACAATGGTTGGCATTAAATACATCCATTTCTTTACGGAACTTAATTGTCTCTTTTTGGAAAGGGATTTTGTTGAACATCTTTACATAATTCTCTGAGAAATGAGCCTCCCATTTGTAAAAGACGTCAATCATTTCATTAGAAATCCCAAAAAAATCGTAAACTTCTATGTCACTTACACTCCACTTTTGCTCACCATACTTCTCAAAAAAATCTTTAACTGAGCGCCAGAATATAAACTTTACTGGCAACTTACATTCGAGGATCCACTCATAATCGAAAATTTTAAAATTCTGATGCTCATCATAAAAAACATTATCAAACAACACATCAATATTTTTGAAATTAGTAAATTCCAAATCTTCTTCTACTCTAAGCTGGCCAAAGGTTGAATGAAATCCCTTAGAGTAATCATTGATTTCCTTATGAGTTGTAGAGTCTAACATCTGGTAAAATTGAGTTAACAATGTTTTGAAACCTAGAACATCATTCGCAGCTTTCTTTTCCAGAAGGACAACTTCGACCGTAGGGAGCTGCACAAAATCATAGACCAAATCTTTATCAATGATCTCCACAGGCAGTAAAGTCATGTTTTTGAGTCCATCCATTTGTTTGTGGTGACTTTCCATATTTTTGAGATGCGTGATCGCTTCTATAGTAAGTGGCCGTTTCTTTACTTTAAGTACATCACCATCAGTATACAGTACAGTACAAATTTTATATGCATCGTCTCTATTTGAATTGACTTTAACAAAAAGTATATTGTTTTCATCTTTCATCACGGACGAACTCTTACTTGCTACAATTAAAAACGAATTAGCAAATATACCTTTTGCATTCTCATTAATAAGTTGGTTCTGCATTTGAACTTCTTCGAAAAACATATATCTATCTTCATCATAACTATGAGTATCATAAGATAAAGGAATTTTATCAAATCCATCATCCGTATAAATAAAATCCGGAAATTTGTAGTCTGGAAAAGGATAGTAAAATTGGTCAGTTTTCAATCCTGATCTATCCATCAAATTTATAATTTCATTCTTGGAAAAAGTTTTTACAGATCGGTCCGCCGTTTTGTATCCATCTAAACCCTCAAATAATTCTCCTGTATGATCTTCCTTGGCGCCAGAAAAATATTTCAGTCCTAAACGATTCTCAATTCCAACTAGAATACTTCCATCATCATTTAAATAGGCTGATAATCTCCTAAGAAAAGTTTCATAGGGACTGGTACCTGAAATAAAGGATCCCGCGTACTCCAAAACTCCATTTACAATGATATAGTCGAAACGACCTTCAAATGTTATATTTTCTAAATTCCCAACAAAAATATCCAGGTTGTCACAATGTTTATGTCGCTCATAATTAATGGTCGCTCTCGTTTTGGTGAGTTCTACTGAAGCAACATAATTTGCTTTCTCACATAGCAACCCAGTAAGGGCACCACAACCGGATCCAACTTCTAATATGGAACAGCCCTCTTTAAAAGGATACCAGTTCAAAATATTCTCCCTCAAAGGAGAAAGATGATAGAAAATCGGCCAACTAACATTTTTTAACACCTCATGATTCACATGACCTTGATTACGGACAATTTCTAAAATTTCATTTTCAACAGAAATCCCATCTGTATATTCATTTTCACCTTTATAAAATTCCATATTTAAATTAGCCATATTTTCTCCCTCGATTAGATTTCTTTACCGTGATCACTAGGAATTGCGTCTCCATAAAGAGGAATCAGCAGCAGCACCTGCCTCGTAATGTGAACAAACATCTACTATTTTGTCTCCATCCACTTTGAAGGAGATTATGCTAGAATACGAGTCAATCTCAGTTAAGAAAACCCGATCTTCAATAAATGAAAAGTTATATGGTACCCCTCTTAGTCCTAATTCAGCATAAATGTCTTCATACTTGGACTGAGCCAAATCATCCAAGTCTTTTACCCTTACTAATCTAGGTGCAATTTCACCTGCTCCATTTTGATAAACGCTAATATAATAATACGAGTCGATCTTAGTGATATCATTCATACCTTGTAGTTCAAATGGAACTTTATACTCACGGAGCTTATCAAAAGATGAGTTCATATAGTTTGCAACTATTATTTTCCCCGGACCCGAAACGAAATACAATTCTTTGTCAATTAGACTAATAGATCTTATATATGAGCCTTCTTTTAAATAGCCAAGTCTTATAACTTTTTCACAAATTATCGTCTCATCTTCTTCATTACTTAATACAAATACATGTTGTGACATTGCAGAAATGCCATAATATTTCTTGTTATCACTATCATATATCAATCTGTTTGGTCTTTGTCCCAATTGTTCTATAGTCTGTATTTGTCTGAAACTATTGTTTTCTTTCTTAAATACCTTGACCTCATTAAGCTGTGCATCTTCAACGAGATAGAATATTCCGTCACTAACTATAGAATGCGGATCACCTATATTATTGGATAAAGTTTTCCAATTTTTGATAGGATCTGTTAAATTATCGTTATAAATAACACGATGATGCCAACAGTCCACTATAAAATATAGTTCCTCTATTTTTTCAATTGATGTTGGTGTATACAATTTCGTTTTCCAGTCTGTGTTATCTTCCTTCTTACTCATAGTTTTCTGTTCATTTATTAGATAATCGTTTTTCATTTTATCGTTGTAAGCCTTACATACATCCCGTGTATCTCCTACCATCTGTACTAAACCATCTTCAAGCCATATAACCTTTGAGCACATCGCCTTAATTTGCTCAATACTATGAGAAACTAATATTACTGTTGTTCCTCCGCTCATCAGTTCACCCATTCGTTTCGCACTTTTTTTCTGGAAACTCCCATCCCCGACAGATAAAATCTCATCTACAATGAGAATATCAGGATTAACAAGTGTTGCTATTGAAAAAGCAAGACGCATGGTCATGCCTGAAGAGAAATTCCGAATAGGCACGTCCATAAATTCAGCTAATTCTGAAAATTCAACAATATCATCATATCTTTCTGTTAGATATTTTTTAGAATAGCCCAGCACAGCTCCATTAAGAAAAATATTTTCTCTAGCCGTTAAGTCGACATCAAAACCAGCTCCCAGTTCCAGCATAGGAGCAATGGAACCTTCGACCTTAACAGAGCCTGTTGTTGGTTGCATAATTCCCGATATGACCTTTAGAAGGGTACTTTTACCCGCGCCATTACTTCCTATTATTCCAACTACCTCACCCTTTTGAATAGAGAACGAAACATTCTTAAGTGCTGTGAATTCTTTATATGTTATTTTGCCCAATGTTTTTTTTACAACAAATTCCTTCAGACTGTTAATTCTGTCATTTGCCATACGAAACTTCATAGTTACATTCTCAACTTTTATCAAAATGAACCCTCACCTTATAAATAATGAATAAATTTATTTTGTGTTTTCTTGAAGACATACGCGCCTATTAAAATACTCATCATAGAAAATACTGCACACAAAAGCCACGCTTTAGGATCAGGGAACCCGTTATTTAAAATAATTACTCGAACAAATCTTATAAAATGGTACATAGGATTAAATTCTATGACTGACGAAATTTGTGAAGGTAAAATACTTTCAGGATAAAAAATGGGAGTTAAGTAGGTCCAAACTGTTAAAATTACACCGTACAAAAATTGAGTATCCCTAAAGAAGACCATTACAGAAGCGAGGAACAAAGAGACTCCGTACGTAAATACAAACAAACAAACAAATCCATATAAAAGAGCCACGTGATGATAAGTAATATCCATTCCACTAAAAATAATTACTATATAAAGGGCTAATAACGAAAACAGAAAATTAACCCCGCTAGACAACACGCGAGAAAAAGGATAAATATATTTGGGCACATACACTTTGTTAATTAGAGAAGAATTTTGAATAATACATGTCATTGATTGCGAAGTAGCTTCAGACATATAGTTAAACATAACAATTCCGCTTAAGAGATATACTGCATAATTCGGTATATCAAAGCGGAATATCGTAGAAAACACCATAAATTGTACAGCCATTATAAGAAGGGGATTAAACAAACTCCAGAGAACACCCAAAGCGGATCTCCTGTATTTGTTTTTAAAATCACGTTCTACCAGTTGGGAAAGTAGAAAACCGTAATTACGAACCCCCAATAATTTCATTAACATAATACAAATTCCACATCCTATCGTATCTAAGTAATTAGAACTTTCCATCCTTTATCTATCAATGTTTTAACAATTTGATTTCTTGTGCTAGAATATTGTCGTATCTACAAGAAAAGGAGAATCATACCTTGTCGAATCCAGTATACGGGAAATCTAATAAGACGTCGAGGAAAGCAAATAGCAACTCGACTACGCCACTGCTATGGACATTGACCATAGGACTCAGCTTATTTTTACTCTGGTCCTCTTTCCAAGTTGCGTTATTTAATGGGCAATTGCTCCAATACGATGGCCCCATTTATTGGGCAGTTGTAATTTCAACCCTACTATTCGTTATTTGGGCAGCTGCCTCTTTCAAGCACATGAAACTAGAAACACAGCAAGATTGGCTTAAAATCGCGGTGATATTACTGCCACTCACCTACATCTTGTCACTCGTAAGTGCAGCATCAAAATATCTGGCAGTTAACATGATCCTTATCCAATGTATTTATGCCATGATCTTTGTAATGACTATGTACCTACTCAAAAACAACAAAACCAATCATATCATACAATCTTCCTTAATAGGAATTGCATATGTAATTGTCGGATTTGGGTTGTTAAATTGGCTGGGGGCCTTTAGTTTCGCAGGCAAGCTTGTCGGGTGGTTCTCATCTGGTGTCGTGAATGGCGTCTATAATCAAGCCATCTGGAGCGATTCAAACGGTCCACGGCTTGCATCGGTGTTTCAGTATCCCAATACATACGCCGCTTTCCTGATGGCATTTCTGTTTATTACCATTTTTAGTATGATCCGTTCCAAAAAAGGGTACATGCAGCTTCTACATGGTTTCATGCTTGTGCCGATCATCCTGTCCCTACTGTTGACACTCTCCCGGACGGGGCTTGTCATGCTTCCGATTGTGTTTATTATTCTTTTGTTGCTGTTGAAACCTGCAAAGCAAATTTTGTGGTTTATCTATTGTGGAGTAGCAGGAATCGGTACACTTATCGTTTTAAATCCGATAAATACAGCTGGACTAGAAGTACAAAAGCAATACTCTGGCTCACTCGCAGCCAAGGGTTGGATTTATCTAATTGTTGCATCCATAGTTGTGGCGTTGTTATGTTGGGTTATCCAGCGCTGGATTGCACCTCGCCTCGAGGGCAGACTTCAATCCTGGTCAAACCGGAAAGGGTCCAGTTTATGGATTCCACTAGGCTCCGTCGTTCTCACCGTCATTGTTGCCGTGCTTCTGCTCAGTACCAGCGTGCGCAACATTTTGCCAGACAGCATTAGTACGCGGCTTGAAAATATCAATTTCCAACAGCACAGTGTGCTGGAGCGTATTACGTTTTATAAAGATGCCATGAAGCTCGTCGCTGACTATCCGATTATTGGTGCAGGTGGTGGTGCGTGGATTTCTTTATATGAAAAATATCAGAACAATCCGTATCTCAGTGCTCAAGTGCACAACTTCTTCATGCAATATCTGGTCGAGGTCGGGGTTATTGGATTTATTGTGTTTATGGCATTCATTCTCTTTGTTTTCTATCAATATGTACGTGCCTATGTAAGAAGGAGTGAGGAAGAGCGCGAATCTCATTTCGTGTACTTCATTCTATCCATGTCCATTCTGGTACTGAGTATCCTCGATTTCAATATGAGTTATGTCTTTATTGGAATTTTGGTATTCCTTGGTGTCGGGGGAATGGCTGCTGCGATGGATCCTAAGCCGATGCGTCGATTGAAGCTTAGTGACTCCACAGCTCGTGGGATTTATAGTGTGATTGCCGGAGTAGCTGTAATCATTCTGCTCATTGTATCTGTTCGTTTTCTACAAGCCAATTATTACGCATATGAGGCCAAAGAAGTCGCACAGACCAGTCAGTCTTTTGAAGAGATCAAAGCTCCACTGGACAAGGACTTATCTATTCGCAGTACACATTTTGATTCATTGCTGATGCTTTCTTCCCTCTATCAACAGGGCTACGAGCAGACAAAAGATGATCAGTTCTATACTGCCTCCGTACAGTTGCTCAAGCATGGTCTTGAAGCCGAGCCATTCAATAAGAGCATGGTGAAGCAACTCATCAATCTGTACGAATTGAAGGGTGAGGCTGACCAAGCCTATACTCTCCAAAAAGAGTACGCTGACAATTATGCCTGGGATATGAGCTGGTATGAACAGTTGATCAGTCGCTCCTTCAATCTTGGGTATCAGGTACTTGGACAAGGGGATACAACTAAGAAGGAATCGTACTTCGCTTCGGGTCTGGATGCTTATCAGCACGTTGTAGACGGAATTGCACATCTGAAGACTCTGCCTGAAGGACAAATGCAGGGAGAAGCCTTTGAGCTGACTCCAACCATGATCCTCAATTCAGGGAAAATGAAATATATGTTAAACGACGCGGCCGGAGCTGCTGCCATCCTGAAAGGTGGGATAGCAGAGGATTTAACCGATGCAACCAACCGTGAAATTGCAAGGTGGTATCTGGCAGCGCTGACGAAAGAAGGACAACAGGATCAAGCTGTCTATGATAAGCTCATTGCAATCGCCCCTAACGAAGCAGATGAGATTAAACAAATCGCTGAATTGAACTTCTAATTAACAAGATACACTAGCGATTTCATCCAAATATAAATTTCACAGCAAAAAGGTTTGCCCTTATCAGGGCAAACCTTTTTTTGCATTTAATCCCTATGCAAGTTCGAAGATACAATCTGCTCCAAATACTTCAACAAATCCTCCCGCAAGTCCGGGCGCTGGAGCGCATAATGAATCGTGGTTTCAATAAAACCAAGCTTCTCCCCAACGTCATGACGCAGACCATCAAAGTGATAGGCAAGAATCTGCCGTTGGTCATTCAGACGGGACAAGGCATCCGTTAGCTGGATTTCTCCACCCACGCCAGCAGACTGCTGACCAAGGATATCGAAGATGTCCGGTGTCAGAATATAACGTCCCATAATCGCCAGATTCGAAGGTGATTCTTCGGTCTTCGGTTTCTCGATCAAACGACGGGCGCGGAATACACGATTGTCAGTCGGAGAGAGTAATTCCCCGTCCACAATCCCGTAACGAGACACTTCGCTCCAATCCACTGGCTGTACACCTACGATCGGAGATTGCAATTCATCATAGACTTCAATCATTTGCTGAAGACAAGGATGATTGGACTCCACAATGTCATCTCCCAGCAGGACAGCAAATGGTTCATTTCCGATAAACTTGCGGGCACACCAGATGGCGTGTCCAAGACCTTTTGGTTCCTTTTGACGGATATAATGGATGTCTGCCATCTCGGAGGGCTTGCGCACTTCATTCAGCAGATCCCACTTCTGTTTACCAGCCAGGTTCTGCTCCAGCTCGAATGAGTAGTCAAAATGATCTTCAATGGCCCGTTTACCTTTACCTGTTACGATAATGATATCCTCAATACCTGAAGCCACAGCTTCTTCAATAATGTACTGGATCGTTGGTTTATCAACGATTGGTAACATTTCCTTGGGCATCGCCTTCGTGGCAGGCAGAAACCGGGTACCGAGCCCGGCCGCTGGAATAATTGCTTTGCGAATACGCATGCTGAGCCCCACTCCTTTTTTTTGCTAGAGTCATATTTTAATATATTAAATGATGGCAAACTCCAATGTGATTGGACTTCATTATACCATCAACAGCTCCCGGATATCCTGCTCGGATAAGGTAGTCGATCCTCGATCTCCCGGTTCAATGACTTCGGCAATCAGATCTTTTTTGCGCTGCTGCAGCTCCAGAATCTTCTCTTCAATCGTACCTTCCGTAACGAGACGGATAACCTGTACAACTTGTTTCTGCCCCATACGATGGGCACGCCCGATGGCCTGTTCTTCTACGGCGGGATTCCACCAAAGGTCATATAAAATTACGGTGTCGGCACCCGTTAAATTCAATCCGGTACCGCCAGCTTTCAAGGAGATCAGGAACAGCTCAGCTTCACCTTCGTTGAATCTGCGGCACATGTCTACCCGACTTTGTGCAGGTGTCTGACCATCCAGGTAGAACAAATCTCTCCCCTGTGCAGCGAGCGTCTGTCGAATCAGATTCAGCATGCTTGCGAACTGGGAGAAGATGAGAATCCGCTTGCCAGCAGCCAGACAATCCTGGACCGTCTCCAGCAGCTGTTCCATTTTCCCGGAATCCCCTTGATAACCCTCCACAAAGAGAGCGGGATGACAGCACAACTGGCGCAGGCGTGTAATACCAGCAAGTATTTTGATCCGATTCTTCTGAAAACCGTTCTCTTCCATGTCCTTGGATGTCTCATCCTGAAGCTGGGACAGGTAGGCGGCATATAGTTTCTTCTGTTCGTCCTTTAGTTCGGAGCGCTGTACGGTTTCAATACGATCCGGCAGTTCTTCCAGTACATCTTTCTTCAGACGACGGAGAATAAAAGGACGGACCATCCGGGCAATGCGTTCAGGAGGCAGATCTCGGAATCTGCGATAGCTTGGAAATAGGCCCGGGAAAACCGCTTCAAAGATCGACCACAGCTCATCCAAGGAGTTTTCCACGGGTGTTCCTGTAAGAGCGAAGCGACGTGGTGCCTGAATCTGTTTAACCGCCTGTGCCGTCTGCGAAGATGAGTTCTTAATCGCTTGGGCTTCATCCAAAATAAGCGTATGAAATGTTCTTCCGAGATATGTGTCCAGATCACGCCGCAATAGCGGGTAGGAAGTTACAATAACATCTGCGTCATCCATGCCTGAGAGCACACTGGCTCGTTCGTCTTTCTGCCCCGCTGCAATCAATACTCGCAAATGCGGTGCAAATCGGGCAAATTCATTCGCCCAGTTGTACGTTAATGAAGCTGGTGCAACGACGAGTACTGGAGGATGAGCAGGTTGTTGGTGCAACAATCCGGCCTGTACTTCATCTGGGATGTTACTCTCGAAAATTCCCTCATCGACGGTGTGGCTAGCATCACTTGGATTGCTAATGTGCTGTTTCGGATTTTCTTTCAGTTCTGCCGCGATATAAGCGATACTTTGCAGCGTTTTTCCAAGTCCCATATCATCTGCCAGAATGCCGCCAAATCGGTAAAATGCGAGTGTACGCAGCCACTGGTACCCACTGGCCTGATAATCACGCAGCACAGGAGCAAGTGCATCCGGCAAGGCAAAATCCATCCGCTCGGGGTCACGAAGATCATCCAGGAAACGTTTCAGAGAACCGCCCCACTTCACATGTCCAGAAACCTCGTCCCGACCTGGAAGCTGCAGCGCTCGGACTGCCGGCAGCCGAATATGGCTGTCCTTGATATCGCCCGACGCAAGTCCAAGCGAATCCGCCATGTGTGCGAAGCTGTCGGCTCCTTCATTTTCGAGAGAGACAAACACACCGCTGCGCAAGCGGAAATACGGTTTCTTTTCCACAATGCTGCGCATAATTTCCTGAAGCTCCAGCTCATCTACCCCTTCCATCTCGAATGAGATCTCCAGCCAATCCAAGCCTTTGCCCAGATCTGCCCGAACTTTCGGTGGTGTCGGATAGGATTGTACCATGGCCTTCACTGCATTCGGGATATAGATATCTACCTTCTTCTCAAGCTCCGGCAGTAAATGATACATCACATCATAGATAGCATCTTCACGTTCACTCGCCCACACGCTGCCTTCCCGTTCCAGGAAAGAGTGATCCAGCCGGTCAATTAGGTTCCTCTCCGCATGGCGGTCACGTACCAAAATTACCTTTTTCTCTTCCTCATCGATCAAATATTCGGCCAGCGGATTAATCACCATTACACCATAATCAAACTCCAGACGCGCAGTAATTCGTTCCCGGTAGAAATCAATATATAACTTTGGCGCAAGCTCCGGCTCTGCAATTCGTTCTCTCACCTGGGAGTCGATGGACAGATGTCCAAGTGTACGCAGTTCCGGCACGACATGCTGCACAAATTCATCCACCTGCTGAGCAGAAATATCGATACTTTCCTTGATCCCGTAAGAAGTGAGCGCTCTGCTCAAATCCTCCAGACTTCGCATCTGCATCGGCTCCAACATATGCAATTGCCCTTCCACCACGGCAGCATCATAGGCTGGAAGAAGAATCAACTCACGCAATCCGGAAATCTCAAGCTGATAACCTTCATTAGTCCCCTGCGCAATACGGTAAAATAAAGGCAGTGCCCCCTCGCCCAAAGTGAGCGGTCCATTCGCCAACCCTGTTCCCTCCATCCGGCTATCTGCCTGAAGCAGCAAATCCAATAGAGGCTTCCAGACCAGAGGAGCAATCAAGATATCTCTTCCGTCTGAAGCACCCAAGTAGCCGGAGATGGATTCGCGGTACGCTTCCTCACTCTGCCTCATCCGGATAAGCATAGACAGGATCGCCTGATCCTGTGGATTAAAATAATGCATTGAAGGGTCGTAAAAGAAGAGCTTGGTAAACGACATCGGCTCACCATTCTCAATGCAGTTCAGGAATTGCTTCACTTTCTGAACGACATACAGACGTTTATTTCCGACCTTCAGTTCAAGCGCGAGTTTGGCTCCGCCTTTGTGAACCTGCACAAGCTTGCATATAAATTGGAGCTGCAGCTCCTCCCGCAATGAAGACCGGGTTACAGGCGCAGTGTATTTACGATCATTTGCATGCAAAGGGCTGCGTTCTTTGGCAAACATGGAAAGAATCTGATCGGCTGTTCGGTACGAAGGTTTATCTGCTGATCTTCCCCATCCAGGAGCAGAGCTTGGTCGACCCGCTTGAGCGAAATGGACAGACGGACGATCCCTGTCCGCATGGTCATCAAGCTTGGAATCGGAAGGCAGTGGCTCGGATGCAAAGACCTGAGCAGATGAAGTTGAATGAGAAGCCGCATTCATTACTGAGTCGGTATTTAAAATGGAATTGGGGCGCTCCCATTCATGCTCCTCTACCAGTGTTCCTATTCTGGAACTGGAGCCACGATCAGGTTTAGACACCAGCTTCGACGATGTTTGAGAGCCCGTGTCACGCTGTTCTCCCCATTCATGGATCGCCAATAAAACGGCAGCCACATGTTTGCAATAGTCATAATATCTCCCATCGCCCGGACAACTGCATCCGGCAACAACCTCACCAGCATCATCCAGGTCAACCGTTACTTTGTATCGTTCTGTACCTCGAACCACAGCTTCGTAATGACGTTCATCCTGACTGGCGACCAGATTGGTCACCCTGCCAGATTGGTTATATGCTTCTCCCCGTTTGAATGCCGTGACCCCGCACAGCAATTTGATATCCATCATCGTGAATGGCGCCACGGTTCTTCGCCTCCTCTATTTCTCTAACAACCAAGATACCCCATACGAATCTGATATCGGCGTAGTTCTAGTCTCTTTTATAGAAAAAACCCCAAGAGCTCCGTAAAGCAGAGATTGGGGTTGCAGTATAGTTCATCGTTCATACTTGTTGCTGGTTACTAGTTTATTTCTGTATCGCTCTATTATTTTACCAGTTGACCACGCGTTACGCCAAGCTGGTTGGTTGCTTTCAGTGTTTTCCAAACTTGTGTACCACTGATCTCGCCACGCAGCGCACGGTTATACAGATCAATAACCTCGCGCACCTGCTCTGGAGTTTCCTCCAGGAATTCCACACGGTAGCGGGATACACCCAGATCCATAAAGTTGGTCAGATATTCTGCACCGGATTGTTCCACCGCATTATACACGGTATTACGGCAGCCTTCGTCCACACGTACCGGGTGGGACATGCCGATCCGGTCTTGCAAGGAAGCCCGGTGATCTTCACAAGGACGCCCACAGTTCGTATAGTCCGTTCCTTCACTCATAAACGTACAGTACACACAGTGCTCGGTATGGAACATCGGCAGATGCTGATGAATAACGACTTCCGTCTGACTTGTACGGGAGTGTCCCAGCAAATCAACCATTTGCTGAATGTTCAGGTCATAAGAAGGCGTAATCCAGTCACAACCCGCTTCCAGGAACAGTTCCACTGCTTTGTGATTGGCGATGTTGAGCGAGAAGTCGCCGATCAATTCCGGGTGCTTCGCTTCCGGGTTCTCCATCCGATGACGCAAGTAGAAGTACAATGCACCCGTATTCCGTACGAGCACAGCATCCGGCTGCAAACGCAGGATGTTGTTGTGGTACCCGTTCTCGCCAGGCATATGAATGCGTGGTGTTGCCAACGCAATCTTGCGGCCAGCGGCACGAACAGCTTCCACCGCTGCCGGGAACTGCTTGATAAACTCGAAGTCGGCGTAGATCATGCCGACACCAGCTTCCAGCGCTGCCTCCACTTGTGGCAGGCTGCGGCAGAGCGCGGTCAGCTCTGCATGACCGCGAGCCACTGGCGCTGCTGGTTTAACCGCATCGCCGTAGACTTCCACCGCCCGTTTCACGTAGACGGGCGGTTTAGGACGCTCGCCCGCGAGTTGTTCCACCGCCTGACGGCGAATGTTATTCAACTCGCGCATCGGGATGATGACGTCACCGTGCAGGTTGACGTCCAATTCTTCCAGCTGGAACACGGTGCCGCCCAGACGTCCAAATTGCTCTTCGAGCAGTTCGTGCGTCATTGGACGCTTCTGGGCAATATCCAGTTCCATCTCGGAATTCACACGGACGGTCGTGCCCTTCTGCACGTCCGTCCACCAGGTGCTAAGCGGCTGCCCTGGGCTGCCGATCACTTTGACGTTTACCGGGAAGATGCGATAAGGCTTCTCGGTTTCAAAGCTCTGACGCAGACGTTTGTCCAGCGCCGGATCATTCGTTTTCCATACTTTGTCGCCAACTTTCACGCGGCGCAGGTCCACGTCACTACGGCCTGGTACAACGTCCACGATCCAGCCTTCCTCGGCTTCGCCTTCAAGCTTCACACCTTTGCGACGTACATCGTAAACACGTCCGCCCTCTTCCTTCTTGGTCGGATCTCCGGCATCAAATACGATGCCGTCTCCACGTTTCACTGGCGCATCGAGCTTCAGGACGACACCATCACGCAATACTTGGTCTACACGACCCAGGTAGACGCCACGGCTTTTCGGGAACGTGCCGTCAACCAGCTGTTTATTGTTCGTTCCTTCCAGGAAACCGTGCGTGAATCCACGAGAGAAGCTTTGCTGCAATTCACGAACTTCTTCCTTGCTTGGAGGCGTATTATCTCCATCAAAGTAACGGTCGATCGCTTTGCGGTATTTACTAACCACGTTGGCCACGTATTCCGGCGTTTTGAGACGTCCTTCGATTTTGAAGGAAGTTACGCCTGCTTCGATCAGTTCCGGCATCAAGTCAATCGCAGCCAAATCCTTCGGAGACAACAGATACGCCACATCGCCCATCGGTTTATGCTCGCCATCCACCATCAGGTCGTACGGCAGACGACAAGCCTGTGCACATTCCCCACGATTGGCGGAGCGTCCACCCCACATTTCAGAAGTCAGACATTGCCCGGAATAAGACACACATAGTGCACCGTGAACAAATACTTCCATCGGCAGCTTCGCCTGTTCTCCGATCTTCTGAATCTGCTTCAGGTTGTTCTCCCGTCCAAGAACGACACGTTCCATATCAAATGGCTTCGTAAACTCCACCGCTTCCGGTGACGTAATCGTCATTTGGGTGGAACCGTGGATCGGGAAATCCGGTGAGATCTCGCGAATCATTTTGACCAAACCCAAATCCTGTACAATCACGGCGTCCACACCTGCATCAACACAAGCGTCGATCAGTTCTTTGGCATCCGTCAATTCATTTTCAAAAATCAATATATTAAAGGTCAAAAAGCCTTTTACGCCATAACTGTGCAAAAACGCCATAATCTCCGGCAGCTCGTCCATACGGAAATTGTTCGCGCGTGCCCGTGCATTAAATTTTTCGACTCCGAAGAAAATTGCATCCGCGCCGTTGGCTACCGCCGAACGCATACAGTCCCAGTCACCTGCAGGTGCCAGAAGCTCAACGTCTTCTCTTCGTATTGTTGCTGTTTTCATGTGTATCCTCCCCATAACCGGCATAGCCGGATTTGATCCGTATATCCTGTACGCTAAATTCTGTACTTTAATTTCATACGTCTGCATTGTCACTGTATCGCTATATCTATACATTATGTCTGTATTGCCTGATTCCCAAGCCTACAGTCATCTTTATTTATCAGATCAGCAGTCATAACTCCTGAACTAATATATTGTACCACTTCTGCACTGACTCTTCTACGCTTTCCTGAAAAAACCGTTTATCATTTTCATTTCCATCTCAACATGAAAAACCGGAAGGTCTCTTGACCCTCCGGCAACATGAATCTATTTATTTCAGCACTTGCATTATTTGATAAAAGTAAATGAGTTCACGGCTTTTTCCAGCGCTGCTGCCTGAACTTCCGTCTTGTTGGCGTCATTCAGCCCGCTTGTAATCGTATACGTCGTTCCGTTCTGTTCAAACACGATCTGACGTCCGGTATACGGCACACCATTATCCACTTCATGATAGTTGAAGGAAAACGCAGGCACACCCGCAAACGTCAATTCCTCACTGCTAAGCAATTTGAAGTTTTTACGCGTTTTGGTTGCTTCCGCATAAGCCTCTCGAAGTTGACTGACGGTCATTTCAATGGATTTGTCCTCACTCGCAGCAATGGAGAACTGACCACCTGTGAAGGTATACACGACGGGAGAATACTCAAATCGATCATTGTACGGCGTCCAGTACCGCGGAATATCCACACTGTAATGATAACGTTTGGACGTTCGTGTCACAGCTTTTGTTTTATCCGTCAAATACGGGTCTTCATCCAGCTGTCCGAAATTATCAGATACGGTATCAAAATCAATCTCGACGCTCTTCATGATACTCTTAAACCATTCACGGTCCTTCGTCTGCTCCTCAGGGAACGTATACTCTGCATAATAGCGATAGCCGTTTTTCTGCAAAAGAACATCGAACTCCGTCTGCCATCCATCGCCAAAGTTATAACGGAACTCATTCACCTCAGCAGTCTCGCCTGATACATCCATCGTATACGAACCGATCGGTTCATAACTTTCCGGTGTGAACGTTTCACGCATCCATTTGTCCAGTTGGCCGCTCCACTCTTTGACCGTCGCACCTTTCGGTGCAGATGTAACACGCAGTTGCAGATATGCACCATCCTTGGCTTCGTATATCATCTGAGTATTGTCCATGGACCAGCCTGCTGGAATCTTCAGTTCGATGCCATAATCGTCATTCCAGGTCAAGCGCATCCCCTCTTCAACAGTCGAAAGATCCTTAATTGTACGATCTGACTGAACATAAGTAGGCTGGAATGAATTGAGCAGCGCTGCACGTTTGCCCAGATCCTTATAATTCAGAGCTTCATAATCCGCAAGATATACATCATATTGGCGACCATCATGGATATATTGGCGCATTTCCCATAACACCCCGTCCGCATCTTTAACCACAATCCGCGCATAAGGGGTTTTCCCTTTGGTAATTGATTCCCGATCGAGCACTGTATCTCCGCTCTCTTTTGCTTCCTGAACCAGTTGTTGCAACAAATCATCCGAATCCAGACTCACTTCCTGGTCGCTCACATACACTTCAAGATAATAACTGCTGTCCTCCGCGCCAAATGTCATCATGCGCTCCTGGTCACCCGCTTGCAGAATCATGAGGTCTGATGGGTAATTAATAGACCAGCCGTAATAACTGTTACCAATTCTCGTTTTGCCTTCGTCCAGATTAATGCCGCCCTCGTCGTCATCTGCCGATTCATCCGTTTGCAATAAACGAATGGCCATTTCTCCTGAGCTGCTTGGGGCAAGTGTAGCGCCGATCCCCGCAGCTACCGGGCGGAGTGGAACCATAAGCACCCCATTCACCATTTTTGGAGCTGCACCCATCTCTTTTTTGACTCCATCCACCCAGGCAATGGAACTACCAATCGTTAAGGTGACCGTATGCGGACCTTCCTTAACTTTGACCACATCATTCTTTTCCAGCCGAATTTCACTGCCAAACGCCTTCTTGAATACACCGACAGGAACCATCGTAACCCCTTTGAACTTATATGGTTTCGCGATTGTCTGTTTGCTGCCGTTGATGTAAGCGCTCGTGCTTCCTGCTGTGATCCGCAGCTCACTCGTCGTAAGATCGGATGCCCACGCAGGCAATGCCGTTCCAATGCTCAGCATCCCGGCTAACACACCTGTGCTCAGCACACGTAAAAAAGTTTTTTTCATTCCGTTCATTCGTCCTCTCTGGATCCGGATGGCTCGCCGGGCTTTATTGATCTTCATCTACAGGGAACTGCTCATCTTCATCGTCCTGGATATCCGCTCGATCAGCAAGGACCACCGTCCGAGTGACAATATCGCCGTCTGTTTGCATCAGCAGTTTGACCTTCTGTCCTGGCACATACGTTTTGAGCAGCTCATTGATATCCACCACAGAGGACACACGTGTGCCTGCCACACTGTATAATACATCTCCCTCTTTGATTTTGGCTTTCTTCGCTTGAGGTGACAGCACGCCCGTAATTGTCAAAGGATCATCCGTAGGCAGGCCTACAATCGCTGACCAGCTCTCTTCAAGTTGCAATCCGAGGCTTGCACGCTTGATTTTTCCGTATTCAAAGAATTGATTAATAATATATTGAACGGTATCTACTGGAATCGAAAATCCCATGCTCTCGATACCCACTGCTGAAAATTTCATAGAGTTAATACCGACGACTTCCCCTTTGAGGTTGACCAGCGGTCCGCCGCTGTTGCCTGGGTTAATGGCCGTATCTGTTTGGATCAAGCGATAGGTGGCCTCCACTCCGCGATTAAGACCACTGATTACGCCCACTGTCGCCGAGTTGCGCAAAGAGAAGGAAATCGGTGTGCCGATGGCAATAACGGTTTCTCCAACGGTTGTTTTTGAAGCTTTGGCGAAGGTCGCCGGTTTAAGAGATTTGGCATTAATTTTGATTAGAGCGATATCGCTTAACGGGTCACTGTATGTTTTGGTGATTTTATATGTATTGCCATCGGTCGTCACGACCACTGGATTGATTAATCCATCAACCACATGGGCATTCGTCACAATCCAGCCGTTGGAGCGTATGATCACGCCAGTACCGTGAGCCAGGTTATAGCGATCCGATGTGATACCATCCTGTGATTCAGTAGATTTGCCGATGATGCCTACAACAGATGGAGATACTTTTTCAATTACTTTTGGAACAGCTTCACTGCCCTTATACTGAAACGTTCCAGATTTGGCGTCATATTGCCCACTTCCTCCGAGCGCTTTGACTAAATCCTTTGAACTGACATATACTTGTCCATCTACCACTTTGGCTTGCATACTTGATGAAGACTCCGCTGCTCCAGCCGTTGCTGCAACACTGATCGAGAGTACAGCAGCCACCAGTATGGCTATGCCCTTTTTCCCCAACACTCTCATTCTCTCACCTGACCCTCTCTGTATATCCTCCGTTATGCAACCAAACGTTAAGATCCATCGTTGAATCTTTTTCTCTATTATCTTTGCAATACCGGTATCCTCCAATTTAACATACAAATTATTCCTCTACAATTGCTTTAAGACCTAATTTCCATAGAGAAGACCCTATTATCCAAACCACTCTGCAAAACACAAAAAAACACCCTCCTTAACTGCCTGGAAAGTGTTTGTCTGTTCTTCTACCTACTGTTTTCATGTAAGTTCAGCGGTGTCTCTACGAACCAAACCAACCGGTAATCATGGCGTAATCCGTCAAAAGGAATACCAGCAGACTGACCACTGCAAATCCGATAGCAAATAAATTCTTCTTCGGTGCGCGAATCAGGCGAACTACTCCGATGAAAATCAGGATCGTAAACAAGATGACAAAAATATCAAACGCATTAAAATTCGAAGTACTCGCCGCGGCAGCTTCTGCAAACAGCATGGATAGACAGACCTCCTCACCATAGTTGAACATACATTTTGCATAAATCCAATGACTGAATCCCCATCAGCATGAAGTAAATTGAAATAAGGCTATCACTTCCAACTTACAACTTACAACTTGTACCCTGAACCGATTCAAGTCATGCAAAATGCCGAATGCTAACGCATACCCTAATATCTTCCTCTATGTTATCTGTACCCTGCTTGTAATGCAAGCCCTATCATCCATAAAAATGAAAAAAATCCAGTTAGGCAATAGATTGATGGAATGCTTGCTCTACCGCATATGTAAACACTTTCACTAATGTCTGAATGAGATTTAGACAACGGCAAAATATCAGAAAACCCTTCTCCTCGGAAGAAGAGGACATCAGCTCATACACCGATGCCGCCTACTTCATGAAAAAAAGGGTTAGATATTCACAATCAACCTGTATACTGGAGCATTTACTCCGTCAATTGTAACGTCTTGCTTCGTTCCGTATCCCGCTCCAACACTGGTTTCAAATACTTACCGGTATAGGAAGCTTCCACCTTAATAATATCCTCAGGCGTACCTGTCGCAACAATGGTTCCGCCACCACTTCCACCTTCCGGACCCAGATCAACGATATAATCGGCTGTTTTGATAACATCCAGGTTATGCTCAATAACCAGTACAGATTCACCAGAATCGACCAGACGATGCAGGACGTTCAGCAGACGATCAATATCATCCACATGAAGACCAGTTGTTGGCTCATCCAGAATATATATCGTTTTGCCTGTACTGCGACGATACAGCTCGGAAGCGAGCTTCACGCGTTGTGCTTCACCGCCGGACAACGTTGTTGCAGGCTGGCCCAAATTAATGTAGCCCAGACCCACGTCGAGCAAGGTTTGCATTTTGCGATGAATTTTCGGAATGTTCTCGAAGAATTGCGTTGCATCCTCTACCGTCATTTCCAGCACATCTGCAATATTTTTGTTTTTGTATTTAACTTCAAGGGTTTCGCGATTGTACCGTTTGCCTTTGCAGACCTCACAAGGCACGTAGACATCTGGCAGGAAGTGCATCTCAATTTTGATAATACCGTCCCCACGACATGCTTCACAACGTCCACCTTTAATATTAAAACTGAACCGACCTTTTTTGTATCCGCGCACTTTGGCTTCATTGGTCTGTGCAAACAGATCACGGATGTCATCAAAGACGCCTGTATACGTAGCCGGGTTGGAGCGTGGTGTCCGTCCAATTGGCGACTGGTCAATATCAATGACTTTATCGATATGTTCCAGTCCCCGAATCTCTTTATGCAGACCTGGGCGTACACGTGCGCGATTCAAATCACGAGCCAGCGTTTTATACAAAATCTCATTAATTAGCGTCGATTTACCCGAGCCGGATACACCCGTTACTGCGGTAAATACACCAACCGGAATTTTTACATTCAGGTTTTTCAGATTATTTTCCTTCGCTCCGCGCACTTCCAGCCAGCGGTCTCCGACACTACGACGTTCGGTACGTACCGGAATAAACTTGCGACCGCTTAGATATTGACCCGTTAACGAGTTCTCGTCATTCATGATTTCTTCAGGTGTGCCCTGCGACATGATAGTACCACCGTGGATACCTGCTCCCGGACCAATATCGATAATATAATCGGCGGCCATCATTGTATCCTCATCATGCTCAACCACGATCAGTGTGTTACCGATATCCCGCATGTGAGCGAGTGTGGAGATCAGACGATCATTATCCCGTTGATGCAGGCCGATACTCGGCTCATCCAGAATATACAGCACGCCCATCAGGCTGGAACCAATTTGTGTTGCCAGTCTGATCCGCTGAGCTTCACCACCAGACAACGTTCCTGCAGCACGGCTCAGGGTCAGGTAATCCAGTCCTACGTTCACCAGGAAGCCGAGACGGCTGTTGATTTCTTTTAAAATAAGTTTGGAGATCATTTCCTCTTTCTCACTCAATTGCAGCGAATCGAAGAAACGGCCAGCTTCCCCAATGGACAAACTTGTCACATAAGCCATGTTGTGGTCGTTAATCGTAACAGCAAGGCTTTCACGTTTCAGTCGCTGTCCTTTACATGATCCACACGGCTTGGCACTCATATAACCTTCAATGAATTCACGGATACCTTCGGATGCTGTCTCACGGTAACGACGCTCCAGATTATTCACAATACCTTCAAAGGTAACCAGTGCTTCTTTCCGTTGTCCAAAATCATTCTCGTACCGGAAACGAATTTTCTCCGTACCTGTACCCTGCAACAGCTTGTTCATTTGGTCAGCAGGGAGATCTTCTACAGGTACGTTTTGCGGGATGTTAAAGTGTTCGCATACCGACTTGAGGAACTGTGGATAATAGGTTGATGTGCCACCTGTCCACGCATCAAACGCACCGTCTTCAATTGTTTTGCTGCGATCCGGCACCAGTAAGTCCGGATCAACAATCATTTTGACACCTAATCCATCACAGTCCGGGCAGGCTCCAAATGGGCTGTTGAACGAAAACATGCGCGGCGCCAGCTCTTCAATACTGAATCCACACACCGGGCAGGCAAAGTTGGAACTGAAACGCAGTTCTTCTTCACCCATAATATCTACCAGTAGTTGTCCACCGGACAGATTAAGTGCAGTCTCAATCGAATCGGCCAAACGTGATTGCACATCTTCCTTGATCACGATCCGGTCAACAACAACTTCAATCGTATGCTTTTTGTTCTTCTCCAATTGAATATCTTCAGACAGATCACGTAGTTCCCCGTTCACCCGAACACGGACAAAACCTTGTTTCGAGATATCGGAAAACACACTTTTGTGTTCACCTTTGCGTCCCGAGACAATCGGTGCCAGAATCTGCAACCGGGTCCGCTCAGGATATTGCATCACGCGGTCTACCATCTGCTCTACGGTCTGAGATGTGATCTCCACGCCATGATCCGGACAATGAGGATGTCCGATACGCGCAAATAACAGACGCAGATAGTCATAAATTTCAGTAACCGTTCCGACGGTAGAACGCGGGTTACGACTTGTCGTTTTCTGATCTATGGAAATAGCCGGTGACAACCCTTCAATCGAATCGACATCCGGTTTCTCCATCTGTCCCAGGAACTGCCGTGCATAAGCCGATAATGATTCAACGTAACGTCGCTGTCCTTCGGCATATATCGTATCAAAAGCCAGCGAGGACTTGCCTGAGCCACTTAGACCAGTCAATACAACAAAACGGTCCCGCGGGATGGTGATATCAATGTTTTTGAGGTTATGCGCTCGTGCGCCTTTGATGACAATGTTCTCGCTCGCCAATGGTATTCATCCTCTCAATGTTGAAATTCCAACCTTATCATTCCAACCTTTTTTAAAGGCTTTTCGATCCCTCCCAAACCCTCCCTTCCAAGGGAGGGCCCCAGAGGGCGCAGCCCTCTGGACACCCGAAACAGGCGGTGCAATTGTGATTGGTCGGGTCTTGCTATGTGAATGGTTGTTGTGTGCCCGCAGCTTCATCCAGGATCCGGCCTCTTGGCCGGTATCCTGAATGACTGCTCTACCACGAGAGCGCCGCTCACGGCTTCGCCTCGCTCGCGAAGGTCGCCATTGCCTTTGGCTCGGCTCCCCTTGAACACCAGGACGCTCACGGCTTCGCCTCGCTCGCGATGGTCGCCATTGCCTTTGGCTCGGCTCCCCTTAAACACCAGGACGCTCACGGCTTCGCCTCGCTCGCGATGGTCGCCATTGCCTTTGGCTCGGCTCCCAAGGACACAACTTTCAATTGCTTTCCTATAAACCTTTTAACCAATTTCAAGTTTTCTATCAGTATAGACCTGATTATCCGTTTTCAACATGTCTAATTATCGGAAGATACTACTGATTTCTTTACTCAACAAGAGAACGGCCACCCGGCCGTTCTCTTGTTGCAGATCTCATTACTGTGCCTATATCTTAACTTGTGCTATCTGCCTTAACGATCTATTCTGCGCGCAGCTCCAACAATGCATCACGAAGTTCAGCAGCACGCTCAAACTGCAGGTTTTTGGCTGCGTCTTTCATCTCTGCTTCTAGGCGCTGAATAAGCGCCTGGCGGTCCTTCTTCGACATCTTCTCGGCAGCGCCTGTAAGATAGTCCTTCTTGGATTCAGCAACTTTGGTTGCTTCAATCACATCACGCACTTTTTTGCGAATCGTCTGTGGTGTAATGCCATGCTCTTCGTTATATGCGATTTGAATGGCACGGCGGCGTTCCGTTTCCTTAATCGCTTTATCCATCGAATCCGTCACTTTGTCACCGTACAGAATGACTCGACCTTCGCTGTTCCGTGCTGCCCGACCAATCGTTTGGATCAGTGAGCGTTCTGAGCGTAGGAAGCCTTCCTTGTCGGCATCCAAAATGGCTACCAGAGAAACTTCCGGAAGATCCAGACCTTCCCGGAGCAAGTTGATTCCGATCAGCACATGGAATGTACCCAGCCTTAGATCACGCAGGATTGCCATACGCTCCAACGTCTTGATCTCGGAGTGCAAATAACGTACCTTGATTCCGATCTCCTTCAGATAATCTGTTAAATCCTCGGACATCTTCTTCGTTAATGTGGTGATCAGAACCCGCTCATCTTTCGCAATCCGATCGTTAATCTCACCAATCAAGTCATCAATCTGCCCCTTCGTTGGACGCAGTTCAATAATTGGATCAAGCAAACCGGTTGGACGAATGATCTGTTGGACCATCGTATCCGTATGCTCTATCTCGTAAGGACCCGGTGTCGCGGAGACATAGATGATCTGATTCATCTTTTCTTCGAACTCTTCGAATTTGAGCGGACGGTTATCCAGGGCAGATGGCAGACGGAATCCGTGATCAACTAGTACAGTCTTCCGTGCTTGGTCACCGTTATACATGGCACGAATCTGTGGCAGAGTTACGTGAGACTCATCGACCACAATCAACATGTCATCCGGGAAATAGTCCAACAATGTGTATGGTGTATCGCCACGTTCGCGGAACGTCAATGGTCCGGAGTAGTTCTCAATCCCTGAACAGAACCCGACTTCCTTCATCATCTCGATATCGTAACGTGTACGCTGCTCCAGTCGCTGAGCCTCCAGCAGTTTCCCCTGTTCTCTCAGCACTTCAAGACGTTCTTCCAGTTCACGCTCAATGTTCACCAGCGCCACTCGCATCGTCTCTTCCTGGGTTACGAAGTGAGATGCCGGGAAGATGGCAATATGTTCACGTTCGCCAACCAGTTCTCCGGTTAACACGTCAATCTCCGTAATTTTCTCAATCTCATCACCGAATAATTCCACCCGAATCGCATGTTCACCCTTGGATGCCGGGAAAATCTCGATAACGTCACCGCGAACGCGGAACGTGCCACGCACAAAATTAATGTCATTTCGCTGATACTGAATCTCTACCAGACGAGACAAAATCTGATTACGCGGCTTCTCCATGCCTACCCGCAGTGACAACAGCATGCTGGAATAATCATGCGGCGAACCCAAACCATAGATGCAGGATACACTCGCTACAATAATGACATCCCTGCGCTCAAACAACGAGCTGGTCGCCGCATGCCGCAGCTTGTCAATCTCTTCATTAATGCTCGAATCCTTCTCGATATACGTATCGGATGAAGGAATGTAGGCTTCTGGCTGATAGTAGTCGTAGTAACTGACAAAATACTCAACCATGTTATTCGGAAAAAAGTCTTTGAACTCACTTGCAAGCTGTGCTGCCAGCGTTTTATTGTGGGCAATAATCAGTGTGGGACGTT
Organism: Paenibacillus sp. FSL K6-0108; assembly: GCF_045040695.1. NCBI lineage: Bacteria > Bacillati > Bacillota > Bacilli > Caryophanales > Paenibacillaceae > Paenibacillus > Paenibacillus sp. FSL K6-0108. The sequence continues at coordinate 6,751,104 of NZ_CP150288.1, forward strand.
GCAGCTTGGCAATCGTCTGTGCAATAGTGAACGTCTTGCCCGTACCGGTTGCACCCAGCAGCGTCTGATATCTCTTCCCCTCCTGAACACCCTTCACCAATTCTTCTATGGCTACTGGCTGATCACCTTGGGGAGAAAACTCTGACTCGATTTCGAACGTTTTGTCGCTCATTATAATATCGCTCATTGCCGTATCTCACCCTATCGTCTAAAATAATAGTCACTATATATTGTCGAAGTTCCCCGAATTTACATATGGGAAAACTTATAGTAATAAGAATATTTGTTCCCGTTTGATTATACCTCGTCTGTGCAAGTGATGCAATCGCGAAGTAAAGATAGGAGTGGGTTAATTTATGGATATTGCGACACTTATCGGCATTATTGCCGGGATTGCCGCAGTCATTAGTGGTTTTTTGTGGGAAGGTGGTCAATTATCCGGTCTGATGCAAAAGACGGCTGCTCTAATTGTATTTGGTGGAACGATTGCCGCAGTTGTTGCCAGTTTTCCTGCACATCGGCTGCGTACGATTCCTGCTGCCCTCCGCATGGCCTTTGGGCGTAACAACAATGACTCGAGCCAGTGGGTTGAAGAACTTGTAGATATGTCTTCAATCGCCCGCCGCTCAGGCGTGCTTGCACTGGAACGAAAAGTAATGGACCATCCGCATCCATTTTTGCAAGATGGTATTCAGATGGTTGTCGATGGCACAGATCAGGATGTTGTTCGCCAGATCATGGAGATGGAGATTGATTCCGTCGAACAAAAATATGAAGGTTACGCCAAAATTTTTGAATCAGCAGGCGGTTATGCTCCAACGATGGGTATCATTGGTACCGTGATGGGACTTATTCAGGTACTCGGCAGTCTGACCGATCCTACAGGACTCGGACCAGCGATTGCTGTTGCCTTTACGGCAACCCTATACGGGGTCGCTAGCGCCAATCTTATCTTTTTACCCATTGCATCCAAAATTAAATCCCGTGGCGCAGACGAAATTCAGACAATGGAAATGCTGATCGAAGGTGTACTTTCCATCCAGAACGGGGAAAACCCCCAACTTGTGCGTAAACGGCTGGAGTCCTTCACCCTTACTCACCGCCAGTCCACACGCCCTGTAGTGAAGGAGGGATTGGATGAGTCGGCGCAGTAAACGGCGCGGAAAACGTGAACCTGGAGATCATCGAGATCGCTGGATGATTACCTATGCCGATCTCATTACCCTGCTGCTGATCTTTTTTGTGATTATGTATGCGATGAGCCATCTGGATTCTGGCAAATACGATGTGGTTACCCAATCGTTGCAAAATACATTTAACCAATCCAATTCCCTGCTTGACCAAGGTGAAGGGATTGCTGGTACTGCGGGACAAGCCATTACCAAAAATCCACCTTCCCAGATTCAGGGAGAAGATCTCGGAGAAGGCGAAGGATCCTCTTCCGGCTCCGAAACAGGTACGTCAGATGATGACGATCAGCCACTTACGGAGCGGGAGGAGCAATTCAGATCACAGGAGCAGGAACTGCAAAATCTGTTCAATGTGATTACCCAGTATATCGAGGACAATAAACTGGAAAACCAGATTTTTGTTGCGGACAAGCCGCAAGGCATCTCCATTACACTCAGCGACCGCTTCCTGTTTGATCAGGGCAAAGCCGCACTCAAAAGTGATGCTGCACCCACACTGAGCAAATTGGCAAGCCTGTTCCGTGATCTGAGCACTGTTGTCAGCATTGAAGGGCATACGGATAACGTTCCTGTCGGGGCAAACGCTACCTATAAGGACAATTGGGAGCTTTCCGGGGAACGTGCACTGTCTGTATTGCGATTTTTTCTCGATAAAGAAAAGCTTGACCCAGACGGTTTTCAATATGCAGGATACGCGGATACCCGCCCAACTGCGGATAATACCACCGCCGCAGGGCGGCAAAAAAATAGACGTGTGGAAATCACCGTCTTGCGTCAACTCCAGCCTTAAATTGTATTATTTCGCATAAAGCAGCATCAAATCAATTTAAAAAGCACGTTCTAACTGAATTCGATTCAGCAGAACGTGCTTTTGGTTTTATACATCTGTAGTTCTATTCTTAAAGCAACGGATCACTTGTTTTCTTCGTTTTACAGCAATGGAACACGATGTGATTACCTTCATCCATACAAGCGATTTCACACATCATGCATCTACGCCTGGCTGGCTGGGACGAAGAATCGCAGAACCCACCGTCAGCAGGATGGCTGCCATGCCAAACAGAATCAGCAGCGGTAGTGCAATGTCCGACAGCGTGCCGCCAGCAGAGATCGTTTCCACGGCTTGAATTGCCCATTTCTGCGGAACAAAATTAGCGAGTTTTTGCATATAGTCCGGCATGATCGACAGCGGCCAGAAACAGCCGCCAATCATACACGTCGGTGTGATAATCAGCGAATTCAGCATGTTTGCATTTTTGGATTCACGAATCAGACCTGCTACCGTACTCGCAATCCCCATGGACACCAGCATAAAAGCGGCCAAAATAAGAAGATGGATGCCAAATGGAATCCCCGCATCATAATGAAGCACCCATCTGCTAATCCCCAGGACCAACACAATCTGAATCAAACCGATCGCAAAACTTCCCAGAAAATTGCCCAGTGCGATTTCATAGGCGCGAACCGGAGCTGTGTAAATTCTTGCCATCGTACGCTGCCTGCGGTCTTCCATAATAACAGCAACTGTACTGGTCAAGAGACCCATCATAAACATGATTGTAAATCCGGTCACGTTGTTCAGACCCGGTTTGGGATAAATCTGCAGCTCTGTTGCTTGACCTGAAACTTGATGTTTGCCCAGTTCAAGTAATAACTCTTTAAACTTTGCTTCAGCTTGAGCCGGATCGGGAGTCTCACCCGAAGCCGTATCTCCGGCTTCCAATACTGCTGAAGCAGATTGATTCAATCCCGCTGCCAAACCTTCAATCGCAGCTCTCAGCGTATAGGAGCTTTCACTGACACGAAGTTCTACCAGCTGAATTTCAGGATGTTTGTCTTGCAGTAAATGGTCCGTATAATGCGCCGGGATTACGAGGCCGGAACTCCCCCTTTGCTGCTCGATGGCCTCCTTAACTTCCGCAACGTTGTTCATGGGTTTGAGGAGATACTCCTCTTTGTGACCAAGCTCATCCAATATCCATCTGCCTGCTTCGCCCTGATCCTCGTTTACATAAGGAATGACCGCACGTGTCCCCTCCTCGCTCCCAAACAGCGCAACTGTTCCTGTGACGACAAGGCAAGGAAGAAGAAAGAAGGCAATGAAACCCCGTTTGCGCAATATCGTTCGTCGGATCATCAACCAGGCAATATTCAGGCTATTCATAGCGGTATCCCACCTTTCTATAGATCAGTGCCGTTGCCGCTACTAATACCGTACATACCGCACCAAGCATCATGATGCTGTACATAATCTCACTTACGGGAGCATCCAGCATCATCCGAAGAAAACTTTGCAAAGCCCAGTGATTTACCGTAAATTCGCTTATCCTCTGTACAAAACCAATGGCAATGGGTGTAAAACCACCGCTGATAAATGTCATGGCAATAATGATGCCTTGAAGGGCGGCACTTGCCGATGTGGCATTTTTGCAGACCAGAGCAACAATTACACCAAGAGTCATCGCAGCCAGCGTAATCAGCACACAGATCAGAACAATCAGCCAGGGATGTGTACCCCAGTTCACACCGTATAACCAATGTGTCATCAGTACGATGAGGATGGCCTGCAAGAAAGCAAGAAGGCTGTTGCCTGCAATTTTCCCTGCAAAGATGACTCCGTTGCCAATCGGAGCTGCCTGCAGGCGGGTTAGCGTTTTTTTGTCTCTTTCACCAAACAGGCTGTTGCTGGTTGTCATGCCCGAGTAAAGCATGAACATGGCGAGCATGGAAGCCGCATAGTATTGTGAAGCACTATAAGAGGTTTCCACTTTTCCGGGACTGCTAACGGCTATATATGAAGTGCTGGCGCTATTAGTCTGTGAATACTCAGCCATTGCAGCTACTGCGTCGGGCCCTAACACTTTCGCCGCAGCAACCTGTCTGTTCAGTTCATCCGTAAACCGCGTAAACAAAGTCTGACCCACGACGTTGAGTGTGCCATCTTTCCCCAGTATCCATTGCAACCTTGCCTCTTCCCCTTTCATGATCTGCTCTTCCAGATTGGATGGGATGATTACGGCAAAATCCAGGTCACCACGTCGCAGTGCACTTACAGCCTCTTCCTCCGTAGAAATGTTCTGCACCTTCATCATGTCGGCTACCGCCGGGGATGTCACAAATGTATTTAAAGCTTTGCTGATCGCATCGGAACCGGAATTTTCTTTAGTTTGAATGATCCCTACTCTCGCCGGTCCAGGTATGGCTTCTTTTGCCGTCCCCATTGTACTGGAAAGTGCAGTACCCAATATAAAGATGAGCAGCAGCGGCAGAATAAACAGATTCAGCAGAACCGAGCGAATTCTCAGAATCCGCCTCAACTCAAAGATGCAAATATGCCATATGTTCATCTGAGAATCCTCCTAGTCCCGGAGCGTACGCCCGGTCAGATTGAGGAAAAGCGTTTCCAGATCAGGCTCTTCGACCTTGAGCGATTGAATGGAGATTTCATGTTTGCTGCAAATGAAAAGCATGTCCTGAAGATCCTGCTGCGCAGAAGGCAGCGTAACGGTCAATGTATCGTCTGTTACTTCTACCGCCCGCACACGGGGGTGAAGCTTTAACTCCTCCACAACATCGAGACCAATACCCGAAGTGGTGAGCACTATTTTTTCCTCAGATGCAACTCGTTCTCTCAGTTCTGCTTCGGTGCCACAGGCAATGATGTGCCCCTGATCCATAATTGCTACCCGGTGACTGATTGCAGCAACTTCCTCCATGTAATGACTTGTATAAATGATGGTTGATCCCATCCGGTTAAGCGTGCGCACCGACTCCAAAATATGATTGCGCGATTGCGGGTCTATGCCCACTGTCGGTTCATCCATAATGATTAAATCCGGGCGATGCATAATGGCACACGCAATGTTCAGCCTGCGTTTCATACCACCAGAGAACGTGGATGGGGCATCCTTCGCCTTGTCCTGCAAACCTACAAATTCGAGGGATTCCTGCACTCTTTCTTTAAGCATCTTTCCACGCAGTCCGTACAGCCGAGCAAAAAAAGTTACATTCTCCGCAGCAGTCATCGTTTCGTATAGAGCCAGATCCTGTGGTACCAGCCCGATTTTGCGTTTCACTTCAAGTGGCCGTTCCTTGACCGATATGCCATCCAACCGAATTTCACCTTGATCCATCTTTAACAGACCGGCAATCATGCTAATAGTGGTACTTTTCCCTGCTCCATTCGGTCCAAGCAATCCAAAAATCTCGCCTTTGCCTACACTCAGATTTAAATGATCCACCGAGAGCTTGCTGCCGTATCGTTTTACTACATGATCCACTTCAAGCATAGCCATAGATTATACACTCCTCTTCCGTCCAACTTCCTGCGACCGGATTTCATATCTGTATTGTATCGAATTGTGATCTTCTGCGAAGGTACGAAAGGTCATGAAACAAAGGTGACTTAAGTCATCTTCGGTTGGAAAAACTGCCTATGATATAATCGACATAGATTACCGGAAGGTATACCTTCACTTCTAAAATAAAGGATGTCTCTGACATATGCCGATGCGGTTGCTGCAATACGGTTTACTCTTAGTTCCCGCGGTCCTGTACATTCTGGTGCTACCCATGGAACAAGAAGATAGCTATACGCTGTATATTATCATTGCGCTAGGACTCGCGGTGTGGAAAGACTTCACCCGATCAGTTATGCAGCGTTTGCTGCTCATGGCCGAAATCCTTTTCAGCTGCTGGCTGATCGCTCGATATGGTCCATTTATGTTTTTCCTCTCCTTATCTGCGCTCTATGTGTATATGTACAGACTGGATGGGGCCCAGCGCTGGTTAATGCTCGCAATTCAGCTTGTCGCCAGCAATATCGCGTTACATTGGTATTACGCCCCACCACAGGGGCTTCTTCCATGGCTTACACTCCACACAAACACGGCCGTTCCCTTCACCTTCACCCAAGAGACAATCGCTCGGGTTGCCGTTAACTTGCTCCTGCTCGTCGCCGTGGCGCTCTCTTGGCAGGGGTCTAGGACAGCGAACAGTCGGGAACAGCTTGAGCAGGTGTACGATAAGCTGCGCAGTAAACATTACGAGCTTCAGGATGCACGCGCACAATTGCTTCAATTCACGAAGCATCTTGAAGGAGCGGCACAGGTTGAGGAACGTACCCGCATATCCCGGCAGCTTCATGATGATATTGGCCATCGCCTGATTCGCACCAAAATGATGTCTGAGGCAGCCCTCCTCACCCTCCCTATACACCCGGAACAGGGCACGGAAATGGTGAGACAGATTCGGGACCAATTGGCTGCCAGTATGGATGACATGCGTACCACGCTTCACAAATTGCGGCCTACCTCTTATATATCCGATGCCTACGCACTAGATCGTCTGCTTGAAGACGTTGGCCGGGAAACGGGTGTGAAGACACATTACGAAGTGCGTGGATATTCACATGTACTCTATCCGAGTATGCAGATGGTCTTGTACAAAAATGCCAAAGAGGCACTGACCAATGCACTCCGTCATGGAAATGCCACTACGATTACTGTGGAACTGGAATTTGGAGAAAGAGAAGTCTGTATGGCCATCAGCAACGATGGGAAGATACACACCCCTTCCACCAAGGAACAAACGAAAGGAAAATATGAAGGATCTCGTGCTAATCCGCGCGTAAAGACAGAGTCTTCAGAACTCGGCATGGGACTTGAGGGAATGCGCCTGCGCACACAATTGATTGGCGGGAAACTGGAGATCAAGCCGGATTATCCCTATACGGTAATCACACGCCTGCCCATGACGAACAAAGCTGAACTCATCTGAAAAAGGAAGTGATTTGCTATGTCTGACATGAATGAATTAAATAACTCGGACCATTCTGTCCACCCGCAGTCCATTCGGCTTGTGCTTGCGGATGATGATTCCTTTATCCGTGAAAGTCTCAAAGTCCTTCTCGGACTCGATCCCGGCATTACCGTTACAGGTACAGCTTCAAACGGACGAGAAGCTCTGGAACTGCTGGAGTCAGGAATAACTGTCGATGTTGTACTTATGGATATTCGCATGCCGGATTGTGATGGAGTTGAAGGTACCCGAATCATTAAGACACGCTTCCCTGACGTGCACGTACTGATGCTTACCACGTTTGACGATGATGAGTATATTATTCAGGCTTTGCAAAATGGGGCCAGCGGTTATTTGCTCAAAAATGTGCCACCTGACCGGATCATTCAGGGCATCAAAACTGTACATAACGGGGATATGTTGATTCATCCTGATATTGCACGTAAACTCGCGACCCTGCTTCGCCCTGCTGCAGTACCTCAGACACATGAACCCATTGACTCTTACGGATTAACCCGCATGGAACTGGCTGTTGCAGAGGCTATATCGGAAGGGCTGTCCAATAAAGAAATTGCTGCAAAACTATTCCTGAGCGAAGGCACGGTCAAAAACTATGTTACTGACATCCTTGGCAAGCTTCGTCTGCGCGACCGGACTCAAATCGCCATTTTTATGTTGAAAAAGTAGCAAAAAGGGTATTTCCCTCGCCTGATATGGCGGAGGAAATACCCTTTCTTCATTACATCTCTATAGATCGTTGCTCCCCCGCTGGGGCGGGCGGCAATGCAAGTGGAGCTTCACCATCAAGCTGCTCTTTCCGACGTCGTGCGAACAACTTCAGACTTACGATATGAAACAAGTTTAGCGGACGCAAGCGGAGCGCCCAAGCTTCATGATCGTTAGGGGCCATGAGCACCCCGAGCTGATGATGCTCGCCTTCATAGATCGCCCGCTGCATGAACTTGCTCTCGCCCTGATGATTGCGTACCTCCAGCTTGCAAAAAGCCGGATTCATGCGCAAGGCGCGATGTAATTGCTCAGGCGAATGTACCATTACGCCATTCACCTTGTACAAGGTCTCCCCAGCTCCAATCCCCAGCTCTTCCGCAGGACTGTCAGGAATGACACCCAGCACCTTCAAGCCGTGCTCAGGGTGTACAAACAGTGGGCTGCGGTTTTGTTCCTCGAAGCCACTGTACCACACCAGGAACTCATGCCCAATGAAAGCAGCCAAGGCTGCGACAACCATGAGCGGAGACCACCATGCAGCCAGGAGACTGAGCACAAGCAGGCCTGTCCCATATAGCAGCAATCGCTTTGCGGAAATCTGCACTTTTTTTCCTGGCAGCATGCTTTGCGTAACTTCTCCAAATCCCAACATAATCGGCAGCGCAACCAGCATGTAGCCATTCCCTCCGCTGATCAAAGCGGTCCATGGCAATGCTGCCCCGCCCGAAACGGGAACAAGAATCAGTAACGGAATCGGCCAAAAATGCTGCAGCTGGTACCCTCCAACGAGCTTGCCGCGTTTGCCCTCGAAGAGCAAAGGCGATGCCATGGATACGCCTTGCATGCGTACCATCAGTGCTTCACCAATATGTAATACAGCTGCGAGCACAAGAAGTGCAGGCATATCCAGCGCACGTAATGCTTCTGTGACATTTCCAATCCATCCTTCCGGCTGCCAGCCGGAGGCCATATTTAAACCAAACTGCAACACACCAAGCAAACCTGCAGCATAAGCAAAACATAGATATCGGATACGGAATAATGCCAAGAATAACGTAGCTGCCCATATACAGATCAGGCTGGCCAGTGTAAGATGTGCCCCAAGAAACAACGACACGACGGAGACCATTACACCGATCACAATACCTCCAAGCACTGCACGGATGGTCTGTGTTATCGAGCTTTGCAGACGAACGTGGAACAACTTACGTTCCTGCAAGAGTTGACGATGATAAACGAGAGCAATCAAAATTACCGCAATATAATAAAACGGCTGAATAAACAACTGCAACAATGCTTCCCCTAATGTGGTTAACCATGGCCAAACCCATTCCATTGTGGACGGTCACTCCTCTCCTTCAGCCGGTTCAGAAAAAAAGAAGGCTGAAAATCAGCCTTCTTTATGGCTTCGACACTGCGGACGAAATATCCTTTGAGACATTTTCGATCGCGCGCTTCAGCTGTGCATCATATTGAGGATTGGCAATACGTTCAATCAGAGCCGCTTCCAGTGATTCCGCGGTTTTCTCGTCAATCTGGCCTGTTGCCTGAATGCCTTTTTGTTTCTGGAATGCTTTGACCGCTTCTTCTGTCTTCTGGTCATAGTATCCATCCACACGATCCGGCTTAAAGTCAAGTCCTCTAAGCATCGTCTGCGCACTTTTCACATCCGTGCTATTGCTGTCATATTTCAAAGGTAATTTTTCTTTGTTGATTGGTGCCACCGAGAAGTAATCCGGCTGATTCACCGCAATATCCGGTTTAATGCCTTTTTCATGAATCCAATCTCCATTCGGAGTCAGCCATTTCGCGATGGTGATTTTCAGCAGGCTGCCATCACCCATCTGCTTGTCATAACTCGTCTGTACGGTTCCTTTACCAAAGGAATTTTCTCCAACCAGCGTTGCGCCTGCCGACTGTTGCAGTGCACCAGCCAAAATTTCCGACGCACTCGCGCTTCCCTTGTTCATCAATACCGTAATGGGATACGATTTGCCTGATCCGTTCGATTTGCTTTGTTCCTTTTTACCGTTCTTGTCTTCGACTTGAACAATAACCTTGCCTTTTGGAACAAATTGCTCTGCAATATCAATAACGACCTGCAAAACACCACCCGGGTCATTACGAACATCAATGATTAGGCCCTTCATGTTCTGCTTCTCCAGCTTCGCCAATTCTTCCTTAAAGCGATCTCCTGTGTTCAGCGAGAATTGGGTGATCGTAATCACACCAACACCGTTATCCTCCATGTGGGCGTACACCGTCTCCAAATCAATGTCATCACGCACAATGACGAATTCAATCAGCTCGGAAGATCCAGCTCGTTTAACCTGTACCTTCGCTTCACTGCCTTTTGGACCTCTGATTTTGTTAACGGCTTTGTTCAATTCCAAACCTTGCAGGGATTCACCATTCACGGACATGATCATGTCTTTGGCGCGAATACCTGCTTTCTCGGCAGGCGATCCTTTGATCGGTGATACCACTACGACATTACCGTCCTGTGAGGATACCTCTGCGCCAATTCCGGTAAACGAACCTTCAATTGACTCCTCGAACTGGGCTGCTGTTTCCTGCCCCATATAATTGGAGTATGGATCACCGAGAGATTCCATCATGCCGTTGATCGCACCATCAATCAGTTTGGTTCGATCCACGTCTTTATAGTAGTTGCTTGAGATCAAATCCATCGCGGTTTCAATCTTTTTCAAATCGTTCTTCTGCTGCGAACTGCCAGTAACGCTGGCGAGCAATCCTTCGCCAGGTGTCGTCTGTGCCAGACCTGGGGAGCTCATCAGCACCAGCGTAAGCAGGCTGCCTCCGAGAAGGGCTACAATGACAAGCAGCAGGGCCGATCTTTTCTTCATCATCCGTTTGTCACCGCCTTTAGTATTGAAGCGTGTCAGATTCAATTGTTCTGTGAATCATTCCCTGAACATGCCAGCTTAGTATATGCCTAGCTTGTACGGAATATGTTTGTTCCATTCCAACTGTTGGCTAAAAACTACAAATAGTTCATTGGATTCACAGCTGTACCATTATCACGGACTTCAAAATGCAAATGCGGTCCAGTGGAGTTTCCGGTATTGCCCGATTCCGCAATGGTATCCCCTTTACTTACCGTATCTCCCTTGCTGACTTTGAACCCGCCTTCACGCAAATGACCGTATAACGTCCATAAACCGCCACCATGGTCAACAATGACTGTGTAGCCATATCCACTGTACCATTCGGCCATAATAACAATGCCACCAGAAGCAGCGTGAACAGAAGTTCCCACAGGCACTGCGAAATCAACACCATTATGCATTTTGCCCACTTCACCCGTAATCGGATGTGTTCGACGACCAAATGGTGAAGAAATACGCCCACCGGATACTGGTCTTGAGAATATGCCACTTCCCGATGAATACGTGACCTCATCACTGGCGCTTGTGCTGACCTTGGTCGGCGCCTTCGCAGCAGCCGCCGCACGAGCAGCAGCTGCTGCTTTTGCTTTGGCGGCCGCCGCCGCTTGCTGCTCACGCAATTTGTTTTTCTCTTGCAAAAGGGCCGAGCGCTTGCTGGCAATTTGCATCAGAACGTCTTCCTGTTCTTGCGTCAGCTCTTCCGACTCTTCAATTTTAGCATCATAGGAAGCGAGAAGCACTTGCTTCTCCTGTTCCTTCTCATTCAATTGGGACTTGCGCTGTTTCTTCTGCGCATACAGACTCTTGGCTTCTGCGTATTGCACATCGAGTTCTGCTTTTTTGTCCACGACGAGCTGCTTGTCCTTTTTGTGTTCATCCAGCAGATGCTGATCCTGATCCACAATCGTTTTCAGTGAATCGGCACGAGTCAGGAAATCAGAGAAGCTTGTGGAACTTAATAACACATCAAGATACGAAACGGCACCGTCTGTATACATCAGCCGTACACGTGATTCAAGTAATTTCTCTCTTGCAACGATACGTTCTTCTGCGGCCTGCAGATCTTTTTTCGTTGTCCGGAGATCCTCTTCCGTATTTTCAATCTGCAAGGATACGTTTGCCAGCTCATCACTAACTACATTGATCTGCTCCATGACGACTTTCAAGTAAGCATTGGTCTTGTTCTTGTAATGTTGAGCTTCCTTTTTGTTGCTGGCAGCCTTTTGCTGCTCCTTTTTGGCCGAAGCCGCCTTGCTCTCCAGTTGCTGAATCTGCTGATCAATGTCGCTAATGCTACTCTTGGCATATCCGTCAGAAGGTTGAAGCGTCAAACTGGCCAATAACGTTAAGGCCAGCAGCGAAGCTGTTTTTTTCAAAATGTGATCCCCCATCCTATGAATTCACAAGAAAGCAACCTGCACAGGTGGTGAACAGCATGTTCTTTTGCTTTCTTTACACGAAAGACTCCGTCTTTACTACATATCGTCAAACAGCGTTCAGTTGTGAACCTGCTTTGCCATTCTTTGTCGATTAAACGTTAAGCGATTTGCGGATGGACAATGTACTTCCCAAAATACCAACCAGCACACCCAGTCCGATCAACAGTGTTCCAAACAGCAGCCAAATATCACCGAGTGGAATCAAATTAAGCATCTGCATGAATACATCCTGACCAATCGTAGCCATCAGGCGGCTGTAACCGAAGAACAGTACCGCTACTGTAATTGCTGAACCGATCAGTCCAATCAATGCCCCTTCAATAAAGAAAGGCCAACGGATGAACGTGTTGGTTGCTCCAACCAGCTTCATGATGCCGATCTCCCGGCGCCGTGCCAGTATCGTTACGCGAATCGTATTCGAGATCAGGAACATGGACATCAATCCCAGTCCCCCGACAAAAATAAATCCGATATTCCGGACAAGCTTCGTAAATTTGAACAACACTTCCACCGTTTCCTTGCCGTAATTCACTTTCATGATTGGCTTCTCCGGGTGTTTATCGTTCAATGCTTCGATTTTTTGCGCCACAAAAGTGACGGTTTCCGGTTCAATGACCTCTACTTCAATGGTCTCCGGCAGTGGATTGTTATCCACATCGAAACCGCTTAGCACGTTGTCTGCACTGTCTCCAAGACGTTCACGGAACTCTTTGAGCCCTTCCTCTTTGGAGACGAAACGAATCTCACTGACTTCAGGCATGGCACTGATTTCCTGCTCCAGCGTGTTACGCAGGCTCTCATCCACGTTCAACTCGAGAAACGTACTGATCTCAACCTGACTGTCCACCTGGTTAGCCATGGAATTCACATTGAGCACCAGAAGCATGAATACGCCCAGAATGAGCAGTGATACGATAATGGACATGATGGAGGCCACGGACATCCAGCCGTTGCGGAATACGTTTTTGAATCCCTCCCGCAGATGGCGCAAGAGAGTACTAAAATTCATAACCGTATTCTCCTCTCATCTGATCCCGTACAATCTGCCCGCGCTCAATCGCGATGACCCGTTTGCGCATGGTATTTACAATATCTTTGTTGTGAGTCGCCATAACGATGGTGGTTCCGCGAAAATTAATTTCATCCAGCAGCTGCATAATGCCCCATGATGTCTCCGGATCAAGGTTGCCCGTAGGCTCGTCCGCAATAATGACAGACGGATTGTTCACGATGGCACGTGCGATGGCAATACGCTGCTGTTCCCCGCCCGACAACTGTGAAGGTTCACGGTTCGCCTTGCTGCGCAGCCCCACCAGATCAAGAACTTCCATCACTCGCTTCTTAATGTGACGCTTCGGTGCTTCAATAACTTCCATGGCAAAAGCCACATTCTCAAATGCAGTCATCTTCGGCAACAGTCGAAAATCCTGAAACACAACACCGATATTTCGGCGTACATAAGGGATTTTGCGTGGTTTTAATTTCCCGATATTAAATCCGTTAATGGATATTTGTCCTTTGGTCGGAATTTCTTCCCGATACATCAATTTCATAAATGTCGATTTGCCTGCGCCGGACGGACCAACGATATAGACAAATTCATTGCGGTCGATCTTCACCGACACCCCTTGTAATGCGTGGGTCCCATTGGCGTAGGTCTTCCACACGTCCTGCATTTCTATCACATCATCACTTCCCGTTGCATAGTTAGCCATTATCATTTCGACACAATCCCGGCATTTCCTTTAAAAAGACCTGAATTTCATCAGGGAAAATCCATTTCACCCCTTTTTCGATGGTGAAGCATGGATTCATATGAATTTTATTGTAACAAATTTGTTACCTATTGAGTACCCGAAAGTTTTCCATCATTGGATCATATATATGGAAAGTGTTACGAATTGCGGAACAACAGAAGTACAAAGGAGCGTACGAATATGAAAAAAATACATTTGACGGTCATTGTGCTGTTCTCCATCCTCTTGATCGGTTCCGCGTCTTATGGGTTGCTGCATATGTACGTGAACCAGCCTGCCCTACCCAAAGGCGTAAGTGTTGGGGAATGGTCGGTAGAGGGCGTGAATCGCAAAGAGGTTCTACCGGAATTGGATAAACGATTAAAACAAATGGAGGCGTGGCCGATCACCCTGGAGGTTGAAGATCCTGCACCAAAAGCGATGACGTTCACCGCCGCCCAGACAGGCGCAAGCTACAGTGCGGACGACTTCCGGACTGCTGTACAGCAACTGGATGAGGGCAATCTATGGGAGCGCGCTTATGCCCGGTATCATTTCATCAAGGACTGGTCCCTGAAACTGACGTATCATTCAAAATCGCTGAAAGAGCAGCTTACCCCAGCCTGGGAAAAGGAGACCTTCGGTACACCCGCGAACGCCGTTCGCCGCATTACCGCAAGCGACAAAGTCCAGTACATCCCGGAAAAAGGCGTCCGTCGGATCGCCTGGGATGAACTTGCAAGCCTGATGCAGGCTAAACTGCACCGGAATTTCGCTGCACTGGACGATGATGCAGAGCCAGATCCGCTGCTGATTCAACTGCCGTTGTATACCCTGCAACCTGAAGTGACTCTCGATTCGCTGCGCCAAGAGGGAATTGACCGGAAAATCATCCAGTTCTCCACTGGCCTTGGCAACAGCAGTGAAGGGCGGATACATAACGTCAGTGCAGCAGCGCAAGCCGTTAACGGCATGATTTTGCCGCCGAATGGTACGTTTGATTATGAGAAGGTCATCCGCAAGGCGGAGGAAGACTATGGCTTCCGGGAAGCTCCAGTCATCGTGAATGGACGGCTGACCCCCGGTATTGGAGGCGGCATCTGCCAGGTATCCAGCACAGTCTATAACGCAGCATTGTTGACCGGGCTGGACATCGTGGAGCGTCGCAATCATTCTCTGCCAGTCAAATATTTGCCAAAGGGGCTGGATGCCACGTTTGCCTCAGGTTCCATCAATTTTCGATTCAAAAACAATACTGGCAAGTCCCTGCTCATTCATGCCAAAGTGGAAGGTGGAAGCTTAACGGTCAAATTCTTCGGCACCTTCCCGGAAAATGTCAGTTATGCAGTTGAATCCCGTACCATTGAGACATTAAGTGCTCCCGTTAAATATGTATCAAGCAATGTGCTGCCTGCCGGCGCCCAGCAGGTTCTCCAGAACGGTCAGCCCGGATATATTGTGGAGACGGTCCGTACCAAAAAAGTCGATGGCAAAATTGTCGAATCCAAAACCATTACGCGTGACACGTACAAAGCCCAGAACCGTCTAATTGCCCGCTCTGGTCAAACCAATCTGCCAGATCCTCAGGAGCCTTCTGTTGTAGAAGACGGTATCAGCGACACGAAGCAGCCTTAAACTTAACCTAAATAAAAAAGACACATCTCTCGTTCCCCATAATGGGTCCCTCGGAGATGTGTCTTTGGTTAACTGTACAGATTCATTTTGTGTATTTTATCAGAATAAAACCTTTTAATGTCCGCCTGTGTACTCTCCCTGCCCTTCGCCTATAACCATCTTCTCCTTACCCATAAAGAAAGCAGCAATCAACGCAAGTGCAGCCGGGATCGCAGCCCAGGCAAAGAGCTGCACGATAGATGAAGACAACGCATGTGTAATGGCATCCAGCACCTGAGGCGGAATCGCCTTTCTTAGTTCTGGCGACAGCAATGCATGTGGATCGCTCAGATTCACTCCCTGAGGCACGCCGCCTGCAGGAGCACCAGCGCCCCCTGCTTCCGCCGCTGATCCGGCGAGGGCATCATTCATTTTGCGCGTAAACACCTGGCTCTGTACGATACCAAAGATCGTAATGCCCATCGTCATCCCAAGAGAACGGAGGAAGTTAAGTGTGGAACTTGCCGCTCCGCGTCTTTGCGGTTCAAACGCGTTCATGGCTGCATTGCTGAGTACCGAGAATGATGCTCCGACACCGAGACCAATCATCACCATGTAGATTCGTATCGTCCATAGTGACGAGCTTTCATCCAGCGTCGTCAGCAAGCCAAGACCGACCACCAGCAAGGCCAGCGTAGGAATCATAATGTTGCGATATTTGATCTTGGTCATCAGTACCCCACCCATTGAGGCAGTTACGACAGATCCCAGCATCATGGGCAATAACACAAGACCCGAGTTGGTTGCTTTGCCGCCGAGCACACCCTGAATGAAGATTGGAATATACACGGATGCTGTAATAAAAGCCGCACCACTGAACATGCCAATAACGTTACTGGACCAGTACACCCGGTTGCGGAACATGCCAAAGGAGATGATGGGTTCCTTGGCTCTCGTCTCTGCAAACAGGAAGAGCAGTGCTAATACCACAAATCCAGCAAACAAACCAAGGATCTGCCACGAGCCCCAGGCATATGTTTTGCCACCCAATTCAAGCCCAAAGATAAGACAGACTACCGCGCCAATCAGTGTGATGGCACCCAGCCAGTCAATCTGTTGGGATTGATGCTGATGGGATTCCTTGTAGAAAAATGCAATAAACACAAACGCAATCAGACCAAGCGGCAGGTTAATATAAAATACCCATTCCCATGTCGCATACTGCGTAATGTAAGCACCCAATAGGGGCCCAAATACGCTGGACAAGCCAAACACGGCTCCGAACAAACCGCCCAATTTGCCTCGTGATTCCGGTGCGACCACATCAAACATGATCGTAAAGGCAATCGGCACCAGTGCACCTGCGCCAATACCCTGTATAGCTCTGTACATCGTCAGCTCAACGATGGATGTTGCCGTTCCGCATAACGCGGATCCGAGCATAAATACCAGTATGCCGAAAACAAAAAATTTCTTCCGTCCATACATGTCGGATAACTTACCGAAGATTGGCATACCCGCCATCTCGGCCACCATGTAAGCGGAGGTCACCCATACGAATTTGTCGAGCCCACCCAGCTTCCCGACAATGTCGCCCATAGCTGTTGCCACGATGGTATTGTCCATCGAAGCCATCAGTATGCTCAGCAGCAGCCCTGCCAGCACCAATCCAATATTATTTTTACTTGCAACCATTCTACTCAATCTCTCCCATTCACATCCGATTCATATGACTGAATTAGTATATCCGAAAAGTTACGTCGGATAATCAGTCCAAGGACCGATTGCTTTGCACCAAAACTTCCGATTGCGGATGAATGAGCAGAGAAGATCGGTATTCCACTGTACCAATCCGGCAGCCTGGGCCAATTTTTATTTTATCTCCTCGTACAACTTCTGCCTCTGTATACTCCAATTCAATATCATCGCCTTCGATCAACTCTGCCTTGAGTACCGACTTCTGCTCCGAAAATAAACTTTCGAACAGTTTTCCCTTGCCGCTCTTCACTGAAATGATGGAACCGCCCATTTCCCTGACCTCGGATGGACCCATAATTCTGAGTGTCATGTCTTCGGCACTGAGCATACCCGCTATCGTAAAACGGCCATTCAGCTTCATATGTTCCACCTGACAATCACCTGATACATGCAGCTCACCTACTACTTTCATATGCTCAGCTTTTGCATACAGGTTAGATGCATAATTGCTCTCCTGATCTTCGTCGCTGGCAGCAGCCCGCTCCTTCAGGGTAAGTGTTCCTGTAATTTTGATATCGGTTGATTCAAGAGATCCGTATATGACCGATGTACCGGTGCATTTGAATTGATCACAGATCAGATTATCGTTAAAAGACGAATCCCCCACTACCTTGACCTTGCCGTACACACCGCCAGAAGAACTGCCGTCGCCGATAATGCTAATGTCATGTTTTTTATCCAATGAACCAGCCAAATGCTTATTCATATCAATCACTTCCCTTTCTCTCCAGGTCAAAACTAAATTAAAACTTAAATCCGCTGACTGCTGCCCACCTTGGCATCTGGATCAACCTCTAGTTCACCCGAATATTCGACCAACCTGATGTTACAGCCACGACCGATATGAACCTTGCTGCCACGAACAATATCAGCCTCGGTATCTTCCAGCACGATTTCATCCCCCTCAATCAAGGATGTCTTGAAGGATGGGGTACCGCCCAGGCCAATACTTTTCCAAAAACCAGTCTGTTCCTTACGCCGAATATCAATGCGTTCCCCGCCAATCTCTCTTGCCGAAGAAGATGTATGCAGCTTGATCTCTACCGTTCCCGCATTCAGAAAGCCACTAATTTTAATATTGCCCTGTACGTTCAAAGACTCACATTGTACGTCGCCTTCAATATCGATCACACCACCAATATCAATTCGTTCCCCATCTACCCGTCCGCGAACAGTACACTTCCCGTTGACTTCGAGCTCAGGGCTTTGGAGGTCTCCATTAATGGTTGTTAAGCCATCCACACGAACACGAGAACTAATCAAGGGGCCGTTCAGCGTACACATACCGTTGATCGTTGCGCTCTCTGAGCTCAAAGCACCGTGCATCTTCAATGTTCCATTCACATTAAGGGAGGTACAGTCCAGGTTACCGTTTACCTTAGCCATGCCATCAATGGATACTCGATGAAAATTCCCGCCTGCCGTTTGGCTCATGCCCGCTACGTTCAGATCATTGCGCAAATTACGTTCCTCCATATATGATCCTCTCCTTATCCCAATTTGAGTTTTAACTCTTCCATGAACGTCCCCAATGGCTGCCTGAGAACAACCTTCACTCCATTGTCAAAATAAAGCTCTGTTCCTGCCGTTACCAGCATGAATGAAGGGACACCCATCTTGCGAATAAGCACCAGTTCGCTCGGTTTCCCTGTGAAACGATAATAATGCTCGGACATGACATCGATCAGCAGCGAACCCTCCTGGCGGGTAATATCCCCGCTCATTAGCAGCTTATCGAGCACATAGAGCATCATGATCTGCTCCAAAGCGTACAGCGACCGCTCCTGGCCCGCTTCTTTCAACAACTCAAGCGAAACGCTCGAAACAATGTTTCGCTCTAATAGCTGCTGATTGGACATTTCCACTTCACCCAACGTTGGTGAAAACACGTCTGCCAGTTCATCCAGCGACAAGCCGTCTTTCATATTGAGAATTTTGTCAATCCGCATTAAAATCTGTTGTTTTGGAAAAAAAGTTTCTTGTCCTGTATAGGACGACTTCCGAATAAACCATTCCTCCGGAATGAGATTCTTCCGCTTCCAGCGGTACAACTGGCCGTAAGAGATCCCCGTCAGGTCCAGCAATTCTTTTTTGGAGATCAAATCATCCGTCATATATGGCCCCCCTTTGTGTTGAAATCAGTGTAACATAACATTGTTACGTTGTAAAGAAGGCGAAAAACATGGTGAATCGAACCTTCGTTTCTATTCATATCTATTGCTCCCATATAAAAAAATCTACATATTTTCGGAAGCGCTTACTGCCTTCTCCCTACAGTGAACCTTGTTCTTGCATCGGAAGAGATTTACGTATAACCTGTTTACTATAAACACTTTGAGAATGAATTATGAAAGGGGTTACTATAAACATGGCACTTATTCAATGTAATTTTTACTCGGACACGCTTGGTTTAAGCACCAGCATGCATGTCATCCTGCCACAACAAACCCACAATCAGATTGGCATGGAGAACGTATCGGGCCAAGGACTGCATCCCACACTGTATCTGCTGCATGGTCTATCGGACGATGACTCTATCTGGCTGCGCCGCACATCCATTGAACGTTACGTCGCTGACTTGGGGATTGCTGTGGTCATGCCTCAAGTGCATCGCAGCTTCTACACGGACATGGTTGAGGGTGGATCTTATTGGACCTTCATCAGTGAGGAACTGCCCACAATCGCCCGCTCATTCTTCCCCTTATCGCATCAAAGGGAGGATAACTTCGTTGCCGGCTTGTCAATGGGGGGCTACGGTGCATTTAAGCTAGCTCTGCGTAAACCAGATCAATATGCCGCAGCAGCAAGTTTATCCGGGGCACTCGACATGACGGCGCATCTGGATAATACAAATTCCAGCCCACTCTGGCGGGCCGAAATGGAACGGATCTTTGGGCCGAAGATTGCAGGCTCGGAGAACGACCTGCTCCAACTACTGAAGGATAACCAAGCGAGCAGTGGACCTCGGCCATTGCTTTATCAATGCTGTGGTACGGAAGACTTCCTGTATGATCAGAACCAATCCTTCCGTGAAGCCTGTGCGCAGACCGATCTCCAATTGACCTATGAGGAGGAACCCGGTGAACATGAGTGGGGCTATTGGGATAAGAAGATTCAGAATGTATTGAAATGGTTGCCTTTGCGTGAACGAAAATAGCTCCAATCGCTGTTATCGTGTAAATATTGAGTTGAACATAGCCAGATTGTTGTAACACACAAAAAAAAGCAGGCCCTTGAGAAGAAATTCTCGGCCTGCTTTTGCGTTGTATATCTTTATTACATTATAGTAAATGCGTCATTAACCCCGATTGGTGATCCATTGCTCTGTCACTTCCAGCACCTTTTCACTGCGTGCAATCGCCTCAGCCACCTGGTTCGATGCTGTTCCGCCGTACACATTACGAGCATTTACAACCGCTTCTGGTTGCAGCACGTCGTAAATACGCTCATCGAACAATGGGGAGAACTGACGGAATTCATCAATGGTCAGATCCAGCAAATATTTGCCGTTCTGGATACAGTACAATACTGTTTTTCCGATAACTTCGTGCGCTTGGCGGAATGGCAAACCTTCGCCCACGAGGAAGTCCGCAATATCTGTAGCGTTGGAGAAATCCTGATTGACCGCTTGGCGCATCCGGCCTTTGTTGACCGTCATCGTCGCAATCATCGGAGCGAACAGTTGAAGTGCACCCTCCAGCGTCGCTACCGTGTCAAACATGCCTTCCTTGTCTTCCTGCATGTCCTTGTTGTAAGCAAGCGGCAGAGATTTCAATACAGTCAGCAAACCGATCAGGTTGCCGTACACACGTCCTGTTTTACCACGAACGAGTTCCGGAACATCCGGATTTTTCTTCTGTGGCATAATGCTGCTGCCCGTGCAGAATGCATCATCCAGTTCAACAAAACCAAACTCCGTACTGCTCCACAGCACCAGTTCTTCACTCAGGCGGGACAAATGAGTCATGATCAGCGAAGCGGCTGCCAGGAACTCCACAATAAAGTCACGGTCGCTGACCGCATCCAGACTGTTCTCATATACCCCATCGAATCCCAGTTGTTCCGCCACAAAATGACGGTCAATCGGGAACGTTGTGCCCGCAAGCGCACCTGCACCCAGTGGCAGCACGTTAATGCGTTTGTAGCTGTCCATCAGACGCTCCGCATCACGTTGGAACATGGAGACATACGCCATCATGTGATGGGCGAACAGAATCGGTTGCGCACGTTGAAGATGCGTATATCCTGGTACAATCGTGTCGAGGTTATCTTTAGCTTGTCCGATCAGCGCTTCCTGGAGCGAGTGCAGCATGCCAACAAATCCAACCACGCGCTCACGCAGGTACAAGTGCATATCCGTTGCTACCTGGTCATTCCGGCTGCGTCCTGTATGCAATTTGCCGCCTACAGGGCCGATGGTATCAATCAGGTTTTTCTCAATGTTCATGTGGATGTCTTCATCCGATACGGAGAATTCCACTTCGCCTGCACGGATTTTGTGCAGAACGGTGATCAAACCTTCCTTGATCGTCTCTACATCCTCTGCCGGCAGAATACCGCATTTGCCCAGCATCGTTACATGAGCCAGACTTCCTTGAATATCTTCCTCGGCCAGCGCTTTGTCAAAGTTGATTGACGCTGTGTATTCCTCAACCAGGTGATTGGTTTGTTTGGTAAAACGTCCTCCCCACAGCTTACTCACAGTGAGTACTCCCCTTTCGTTCATGGACAAAGCCGCTCCTGCCAGATGTGCAAGAACGGCCCGCCTTGTCAGTTATTATCGTGATGCTTTATATGCATGATGAATTAGTTTTTGTTTTGTTCCACACCGGAATGTACTTTCAAACGCAATGCATTCAGGCGGATAAAGCCCGTTGCATCACCTTGATCGTATGCTTGTGTTGGATCAGCTTCCATTGTGGCAATGTCCGGGTTGTACAGGCTGACAGGACTTTTCACACCTGCGCCAATAACGTTGCCTTTATACAGTTTCACACGAACGGTACCTGTTACATTTTTCTGGCTTTCCGTCACCAGTGCTTGCAGCGCCAAACGTTCTGGTGCGAACCAGAAACCGTTGTATACGAGTGTGCTGTAACGTGTGATCAAGCTGTCACGCAGGTTCATAACTTCACGGTCCATCGTGATGGATTCCATTTTGCGGTGTGCCGTGAACAAAATTGTTCCACCTGGTGTCTCGTATACACCACGGCTCTTCATGCCGACGAAGCGGTTCTCTACCATGTCCACACGGCCGATACCATGTTTGCCACCAAGTTCATTCAATTGCTCCATCACTTGCAGTGGGCTCAAGCGCTCACCATTTAGTGCAACACAGTCGCCTTTTTCGAATTCAAGTTCAACATATTCCGCTTGATCCGGTGCATCTTCAGGTGCACTGCTAAGCAGGAACATGTCTTTGTTCTCATCCGTACTCGGATCGAACCAAGGGTCTTCGAGCACGCCGCTCTCATAGCTGATATGCAGAAGGTTACGGTCAGTGGAATACGGTTTCGCCGCCGATGCGGTTACCGGAATCCCATGTTTCTCAGCGTAAGCGATCATCTCCGCACGTCCTGGGAACTGGTTGCGGAACTCTTCCAGACGCCAAGGCGCGATGACCTGAATGTCTGGTGTCAGCGCAGCTGCGTTCAACTCAAAACGAACCTGGTCATTCCCTTTACCTGTAGCGCCGTGAGCAATCGCTGTAGCGCCTTCTGCACGAGCGATATCCACCATACGTTTAGCGATCAATGGACGTGCGATACTTGTGCCAAGCAGATACTGTCCTTCATAAAGAGCACCCGCCTGGAACATGGGATAGATGAAATCTTTAGCGAACTCGTCGCGCAGATCATCGATATACACTTTCGAAGCGCCTGTAGCGAGTGCTTTTTCCTCCAGGCCGTCCAGTTCATCCTTTTGTCCGATATCCGCCGTAAATGCGATAATCTCTGCATCATATGTTTCTTTCAACCATTTCAAAATTACAGATGTGTCCAACCCGCCAGAATAAGCGAGTACGATTTTTTCCTTAGCCATGTTCAATGGTCCTCCCCAAGTTCAGTTGCTATAAACTTTAATCTATCATCGCGAAATCTGTGCCTAAAATCAACCCATTCAGGCAAACAGCGTCTATTAGCTCATTAACGCAGCCATCAATGCTTTCTGCGCATGCAGTCGGTTCTCCGCCTGATCAAAAATCAGGGAGTTAGGACCGTCGATTACCCCAGCACTCACTTCTTCTCCACGGTGAGCTGGCAGGCAGTGCAGGAACATGTAATCCGGCTTGGCGCCTTTCATCAGTTCCTCATCCACCTGATACGCAGCGAATGCTTGTTCACGAATTTTCTGCTCCTCTTCAAAACCCATACTCGCCCATACATCCGTATACACGATATCCGCATCTTTCACAGCTTCCTGTGCACTGTAAGTCACAATCACCTGTGAGCCGCTCTCCTGTGCAATGCTGCGCGCCTGCTCTACAACGGTGCTGTCAGGCTCATATCCTTCCGGAGTCGCTACCGCAACATGCATACCCATCTTCGCTGCACCAAGCATCAGGGAATGCGCCATGTTATTGCCGTCTCCGACATAAGCCATTTTCAGACCTTCCAGCTTGCCTTTATGCTCCAACACGGTTTGGAAATCCGCAAGTACTTGGCATGGATGCGCTGCATCGCTCAGGCCGTTAATCACCGGAATATCCGCATGTTGTGCCAGTTCAGTCACATTATGGTGTCCAAAGGTTCGAATCATGATGCCGTCCAGGTAACGAGACAGGACTTTGGCTGTATCATGTGTCGTTTCCCCGCGACCAAGCTGGATATCATTTTTGCTCAGGAAGAGCGCGTGACCGCCCAGTTGGAACATGCCGACTTCAAAAGATACACGCGTACGTGTAGATGATTTTTCAAAAATGAGTCCGATCGTTTTGCCTTGGAGAGGCTGATACGGCACACCATTTTTTTGTTTGCCTTTAATCTCGATCGCAAGATCCAACAGATAGCGAATTTCTTCCGCTGTATAGTCTGTAAATTCAATAAAATCACGGCCTCTAAGATCGACCTTCTGTACCTTCTCCGTCTGTTGCGTTTGTGTCATGTTAGTGTTGTCCTCCTTATTTCCGGTTCCCTGCACCCGCATGGGCAGAAGAGTGTAGAAGGTTGAGCTCTAAGCATTCAGCTGCTCACTTTCATCTTCCGCTGTTTACCGCGCGGCTACAGGGATTCATGATTCATCTTTTTGTTCCGCTTCGAGGCCCCTAAAGGCCCCGAGTCAGAAAGGTTGTATAAAGTCTTATTAGGCGTTCTTCGCCGCCACATGCTCTTCAATCAACGCAGCAACCAAGGATACTGCCTCATCGATCTCTTCCTTGCTCACATACAAGTTTGGAAGCAGACGAATGACATTCGGTCCTGCGGATACAAAGAGGATGCCCCGCTTCTGACCAGCAAGCACGATATCGCCAACTGCTTCAGCACATTCGATTCCAACAAGCAGCCCCATACCCCGAACTTCTTTTACAAACGAATTACCAGCCAGACGCTCCCGCAAAGAGTTCATCAGGTATTCGCCCATTTCAGCTGCACGTTCTGGCAATTGATCTTCGAGCATCGTTTCAATCGTTGCAATGACCACGGAGGAAGCGAGGGGTGTACCGCCAAACGTCGTTGCATGGCTGCCCGCAGTAAACGCATCCTTCAGATAACCTTTACCCAGCATCGCACCTACAGGGAATCCACTACCAATACCTTTGGCTACCGTGAAAATGTCCGGCTCAATGCCATAATGCTCATGCGCGAACAGTTTGCCTGTACGTCCCATTCCGGTCTGTACTTCGTCCACAATCAACAGCAATCCGTGCTCTTCACACAGTTTCCGAACGTGATGGACAAAATCTGGTTTGACTGGATGTACTCCGCCCTCGGCTTGCACCATCTCCAGCATAATCGCTGCTGTATTAGGTCCAATCGCCGCTTCGAGAGCCGCTGTGTCATGCAATGGTACAGTTACAAATCCGGCTGGCAATGGCAAAAATCCTTCTTTCACCTTATCCTGTCCAGTTGCTGTCAATGTTGCGAGTGTCCGTCCGTGGAAGGATTGGGCAAATGTAATGACTTCGTACCGACCTGTGCCTTTTACCTTCTGGTGGTAGCGACGAGCCAGTTTAATTGCCGCTTCATTCGCTTCTGCACCACTGTTACAAAAGAACACAGCGTCTGCACATGTATTTGCTGTCAACAAAGCCGCTGCTTTTTCCTGCCCTGGAATTTGGAACAGGTTGGATACATGCCACAGCTCATCAATCTGAGCTTTTAGCTTGGCCCCGACTTTCTCCGGTGCATGGCCCAGACTCGTTACAGCCAACCCGCACATGAAATCAAGATAACGATTGCCTTGATCATCCCATAACCAGCTGCCTTTACCCTTGACCAGACTGATTGGATAACGCGCATACGTTTGGAAAAGAGAGCTTTCCGTCTGTACCGCTGCACCTGTTGCTGCTACGCCCGCTACTGCTGTGCCAGAACCTGGCTGTTCATTGCCTTTTGCCATCACCTATCACTCCTTATTCGTTGGTACACTTCTAAGGTGAATAAAACATAACACTAGACCACTTCGATTGCAGTCCACCTTCCGAACATATGCATACTCCCACTTCGATGACAGAACAACCTTCCGATCGCTGTTATCCCCAGATTTCTTTAATTAATTTTTAAAGGTGGAAATCCAGTGATAAAGGCGCACGCTACGCTTCTTCAGGTTATTTCTGTCCTCTCCGTTCTCGCATTTTTGTTTCTTCAGATTGGTTCTGCACTCTTCCTTATCGTGCTATGCCAGATTCACAAAAATCGTGTACATATTTTTTTATATAATATAAGACTATTAAGACTCTAGCGCATTGAGAGCAAATTATTGCATACGGATAATGCGGGTTCCGATCGTTTCTCCGCCGAGCACACGGCTCAAGATCTGTGGTTCGCTGCCATCTACGATAATGACCTCACGCACTTTGCCGTGAATACAAGCGATCGCTGCACGCACCTTTGGAATCATGCCGCCATAGATTTCTCCAGTTTGGATCATATCCTCAATCTCCTGTACGGAGACAGTTGCCAATACTTTTTTCTCGCCGCCTACATTCTTCATGATGCCAGGGACATCGGTCACAACGATCATTCGGCTAACTCCAAGATGGGAAGCTACCGCACCTGCGGCTGTATCCGCATTAATGTTATAGCGCTGGCCAGATGCATCTACACCAACTGGCGCGATCACTGGCATATAGCCCATTTCCACAATGCCTTGAATAATCTCTGCGTTAACGCCCGTTACATCACCGACCCAGCCAATCTCTGCATGGTTACTGACCGGTTTCGCTTGGATTAGACCACCGTCCACACCCGACACGCCCAGCGCACGTCCACCCACACGCTGGATAAGACGAACGATCTGTTTATTAATACTCCCCGCAAGAACCATCTCCACGACATCCAGCACGGGTTCTGTTGTTTTACGCAGTCCGTTTACGAATTCGGTCTCAATACCGAGCTTCGCCAGATTGTCCGAGATCGCAGGGCCGCCTCCATGCACGATGACAGGCTGAGTTCCCTTGGACTGCAAGTCACGCAGATCTGCAAAAAAGGATTCAGGCAATGCCGCCAGCGTGCTGCCTCCGCATTTCATGACAAACGTCTGCTTCTCGGCACCTGCTTCAGTTCCGGTACTCTCATTTTGCAATGTTGAATTCATGAGGGCACTCCTTTCAATTCAAATGTTTTAACGAGATTAACACTTCATTGATGCAATATTCTTCGGCTGACGTTCCGAATCCGGATCGTTCTTTCGATCGCTGTTGTCTCCAGGTTTTTTTTGAATCCCCTCTTTTGAGGGGAAAACCCGGAGACAAAGGCGAACGCTTCGCTTCTACAGAATCGATTCCGCCTTCTCCACTAACTTCGCAGTTATCAACCACCAAAGAAAGTTCAATCCTTATACATTTTCAACATATTTTACGAAGCAGCTACTCATAGGAAAGCAGCATTCTCCGTTAACGTGTAAATATAAATAGTTGCTTATTACGTGCGGTATGCCGCGTTAATTCGTACATAGTCATATGTCAGATCACAGCCCCAAGCGATAGCTGTTCCCTCGCCGTGGTGCAGATCGACTACAATGCGTACGGTATCGGTCTGCAAGTAGGCCAGTGCCGCCTCTTCGTCAAATACAACTGGACGGGATTGTTCAAGTACAGAGATGTCTCCCAGACGGATATCCACCGTCTCCGGGTTCACCGGCTGTCCTGCTCGCCCTACGGCTGCAATAATTCGTCCCCAGTTGGCATCAGCGCCAAACATCGCGGATTTCACCAGGCTGGACCCAATGACGGTCTTTGCAATAGCTTGCGCGGATTCATCACTTACGGCACCCGTTACCTGTACTTCTACCAGCTTGGTTGCTCCTTCACCATCACGTGCAATGGCTTTGGCAAGCACTTCGCACACATAAGTAAAACCGGCAGCAAAAGCTTCCCAATCCGGATGTTCCACGGTCAGTTCTTCGTTCTCTGCCAGACCGCTGGACATTGCTACCAGCATGTCGTTCGTGCTTGTATCTCCATCCACTGTAATCATGTTAAAGGTATGATTGGTCGCCTGGCGCAGCAGGCGCTGCAACGCTTCTGCACTAATGACCGCATCCGAGGTCATAAAGGCCAGCATGGTCGCCATATTCGGATGAATCATCCCCGATCCCTTGGCGGCACCTGCAATGGTGATCGTCTTGCCGTTCACCTCAACGGCGACGCAGGCTTCTTTTTTCACCAAATCGGTGGTCAGAATAGCTTGGGAAAAATGCTCCGCTTCTTCTGCTTCCTTGCCCAAGCGTGCCGGAAGTCCGCTAATTCCCGAGTGTACAGCGTTCATCTTCAGCAATTCACCGATGACTCCTGTGGAAGCGACAGCAACATCCTCTTCCGCTACGCCCAATTCACGTGCAGCCGCCGTACGCATGGCGTAGGCATCCTCTTCCCCTTGTTGTCCGGTACACGCATTGGCATTCCCGCTGTTCACGATGACTGCCTGAAGACGTCCATTGTTCAAGCTCTCGCGTGTGACTTTCAAAGGTGCTGCCTGGAATACGTTCGTTGTGTACACCGCAGCTGCAGTTGCCAGCACATCACAGCGGATTGCTCCGATGTCATTGCGAGATGTTTTTTTCAAACCACAATGCAATCCACCAGCCGTAAACCCACGCGGGGTTACAATCGTTCCGTTCTCAACTATCGTAAAAGCCTGTTGCTCCACTTTTGTTCCCATATGTTATCCCCCGTTATGCGTTCGGCTGCATGCCGATTGTCCGCTTGCTTTGCCTGATCCGACATTCCCACATGATTTTGAAATTGCGTCTAGACGCTCTCCCAACTAATCAAAACCTTATGGATATACCGGCGTCATGTTCAGCCCGAGGTTCTCCTCCCATCCCATCATCAGGTTCATATTTTGAATGGCTTGCCCGGATGCACCTTTCACCAGGTTGTCAATAACTGAAATAATCGTCAAACGACCTGTACGAGGATCAGCCGCAAATCCGATATCACAATAGTTCGATCCGTACACTTCCTTCGTTGAAGGCCAGATCCCGGGCTCGCGTACACGCACGAACGGCCGATTCTCATAATATTTGCGGTACAGATCAACGATTTCACGGTCACTGTGTTCGCCAGTTAGTTTGGCATACATCGTACTCATGATCCCACGCGTCATCGGCACCAGCTGCGTTGTGAATGTTACTGTGACTGCTGTTCCAGTGATATTGCCCAGCACTTGTTCGATCTCGGGAATATGTTGGTGTTTATTGAGTTTGTATGCTTTGAAATTCTCATTCATTTCTGCATAATGATAAGCTAGAGCTGTTCCCCGTCCTGCACCCGATACGCCAGATTTGGCATCAATGATGATGCTGGAAGGATCAATCCATCCTGCCTCAACAGCTGGGATCAATCCGAGTAACGTAGCCGTTGGGTAGCAGCCTGGGTTGGAAATAAAGTTCTTGCCCTTCACTTCGTCTCCATACACCTCTGCCAAGCCGTATACTGCCTGTTCCAGCAATGAAGCAGATGGTGCGGGATGTTTATACCACTCTTCATACACCGTTCCGTCCTTCAGTCTGAAATCTCCAGACAAATCAATGACCTTAAGACCTGCTTCAAGCAGGCTTGGAACGAGCTTTGCGCTTACACCAGACGGGGTCGCTGTGAACACCAGATCTGCACGACTTGCAATCTCAGCCGGGTCTACGCCGTCGAGTGGCCTCTGAATCACATCCGTCAAATGCGGGAATCCATCTGCGATGGACTCACCACTGCTGGATGAAGAGATTACCGAAGTAATTTCAACCTGCGGATGATTCTGGAAAAAACGAATCAGTTCCACCCCGCCGTAGCCGGTGGAACCGACGATTGCCACTTTTAATTTGTTATTCACTCTCGCTCCCCCAATCTTGTCGTATGCGCTACTTATACTGTTCTCCTGCTCCCAATGAGCTTTCATACAGCAATTCCGTCGCTTCTATGCATATTTGTGTATTATTATACAACTCTAGTTATATAAATACAACACTCTATCATCAATTTCACATGGATTCTCATTGCTTCCGAACATATCTTTCCAACATCTGCGGACGAACCCGTATACTTCTGCTAAAATACGTATTATAGGAAACATTACAACCAGGGTCTAATTCATAATCAATCTACAAGCTGAAGGGTTTATGAATGGATTCATAATGGTCATTATGAGACATGGGGGACTACAGTGCATATCGAATCCATTTTACTTGTTGTACTCCTGGGCCTGAATATTATTTTTGCAGCAGCGGTCGTTTTCTTCGAACGAAAGGATGCCAGTGCATCCTGGGCTTGGCTGCTCGTCTTGAACTTTATTCCGGTTTTCGGGTTTGTACTCTACTTATTAACAGGGCAAAACCTGACGCGCTACCGACTTTTCCAGTGGAAAGAGCGCAAGAAGCTTGGGCTTGAAGAACGTATTGCTGCCCAGCTTGCACAACTGCAAGACAATAGAACACCTTTCCGTAATCAGGCGACAGAGAGTAGTCAGGACATGATCTATATGAACCTGAAGCAAAACGATGCTCTTTTGACCGAAGATAATGCAGTCGAGATTATTACCGACGGAACAGACAAATTTCAGCGTTTGCTCGATGATATCGAAGCAGCGAAAGATCATGTTCACGTGCAATATTACATTTATAGAGGCGACCGACTCGGTAAAA
This sequence comes from Paenibacillus sp. FSL K6-0108, assembly GCF_045040695.1. Lineage (NCBI taxonomy): Bacteria > Bacillati > Bacillota > Bacilli > Caryophanales > Paenibacillaceae > Paenibacillus > Paenibacillus sp. FSL K6-0108. Next base: position 6,781,574 of record NZ_CP150288.1, read on the forward strand.
GAATCCGGGATGCCCTCATCCGCAAAGCTCGGGAAGGCATCAAAGTTCGTCTGCTGTATGACGCGCTCGGTTCGCGGCGGGTGTCCAAACGCTTTTTCAAAGAACTGCGAGAAGCAGGCGGTTTGGTTGAAGTCTTTTTCCCATCCAAATTCAGTCTGATCAATCTGCGTATGAACTACCGAAATCACCGTAAAATCGTCATCATTGACGGCAACCTTGGATATACAGGCGGGTTTAATGTAGGGGATGAATATCTCGGCTTAAATTCCAAGTTCGGTTACTGGCGTGATACTCATTTGCGGATTCAGGGTAATGCTGTCCATGCGCTTCAGACCCGTTTTCTGTTGGATTGGAATGAAGCGTCCAAACAGCACGATACCCCGTATGTTCCGGCACATTTCCCTCATATTGAGGGACCAGGAACGACAGCCATGCAGATTGTATCCAGCGGACCGGATGCAGAGACGGAGCACATCAAGAACAGTTATCTGAAAATGATTAATGGAGCCAAACATTCGATTCTGATTCAAACGCCTTATTTTATTCCAGATGCCAGTGTGCTCGAAGCCATTCGTCTTGCGTGCCTGTCAGGGATTGATGTTCGCATTATGATTCCAAATAAACCGGATCATGCCTTTGTATATTGGGCGACGCTATCTTACATCGGTGAGTTGTTAAAAGTAGGGGCAACGGTATTCATCTACGATAACGGCTTTATTCATGCCAAAACGCTCATTATCGACAGTATGGTCGCATCTGTAGGAACAGCTAATATTGATTACCGCAGCTTCCGATTGAACTTTGAGGTTAATGCCTTTATGTATGATGAGGCCATTGCGACTACTCTTGTGCAGACGTTTGAGCATGATCTTCTCGTATCCCGTGAAATGACGCTGGAGGAATATAATAAACGCAGTGTGAAGATCCGCTTCAAGGAAGCAATCTCTCGCCTGCTGTCTCCAATTCTGTAGATACAGTATTAAGTGACTTTTATTCAAAAGTTAAAACAAAAAGCAGGTGCTTCCTTTTTCCAGTTATGTCTGGGGAAGGAGTACCTGCTTTTTTTGGCTCAAAAACCATAATTAGTGGTTGATTACGATCTGATCTTTCATCATTCTTTGAAAGGATATCACTACAGTGCAGCCATTTAGAACATTGATCTATTTTTACTGTAAACCACTAGTTACTCTACTTGTTGTTCCTTACACTTCCTCACGCTTAAAGCCTTCACCCAGTACTTCATGCGCATTACTTATGATGACAAAGGCCCCCGGGTCTACGGACCGGATCAAGGCTTTCAGTCTAGGCACCTCATTTTGCCCAACCACCACCATCAGTACGGTTCGCTGGTCGTCGGTGTAGCCGCCTTTTGCCTCCAGCTTCGTCAGTCCACGATCCAAATCTTCGAGAATTACTTTCGTAATCGGCTCAATCTGGTTGGAGATAATATAGGCTACCTTCGAGTAACCCAACCCCATCTCGACGGCGTCAATGACTTTCCCTGTAACATACAACCCAATCAGGGCATAAAGGGACTGCTCCAATGACAATACAAAAGCAGCCATAATAATGACTGTCGCATCCATAATCACCACACAAAGAGAGTAACTCAGCCCACTGTACTTTTGCACGATCCTGGCGAGGATGCTCATGCCGCCTGTTGATCCTCTTCCCCGGTATACGATCCCAATGCCGAGTCCAACTCCAATCCCTCCATAAAGAGAACCAAGCAGTGGATTCGTTGTGGGAATGGCCCAGTCTTTCGTGAGATAGACAAACAATGGCAGTACAATGCTTCCGAGTACAGATCGTATACCATACTGCTTGCCAATTAGAAGAAAACCTGCGATCAATAGCGGTATATTAATGGCCCATTGGGTATAAGCCGGTTCAAGCCCCAACCAATGTTTGCCCAATATCGACAGCCCGGATACCCCACCTGACGCAATCTGGTTCGGTAGTAAAAATAAATTAAAGGCCACAGCAATCAGAAACGAACCAAGAATGATAGAAACGGTGTCTACAACATTTCTCCAGGGTCCGTTCAGGGGGATGAAGCTAATTAACCTCTTTTTACGATTATTTTGTAATTGCTGTTGCTGCTGCATGTCATCTTGCTCTCCTTTTGTTGTTTATATGCTCAAAAAAAAGCCCCTGTATACACCATCATACGCCTACACGTATCGGGTCTATACAGGAACTTTTGATTAATCGGTATCTACTTTAATCTGGCTGCGCAAATAACCATCGATGAATCCATCGAGGTCGCCATCCATGACTGCTCCTGTGTTTCCAGTCTCTACGCTCGTACGGTGATCCTTTACCATACTATAGGGATGGAATACATAGGAGCGAATCTGGCTACCCCACGCAATATCCGACTGCTCTCCTCGGATTTCGTCCAGCTGTTGTTTTTGTTCTTCAATTTTACGTTCATACAATTTGGAACGAAGCATCGTCATCGCTCGCTCACGGTTCTTGATCTGTGACCGTTCATTCTGACACGTTACCACCACACCTGTTGGAAGGTGAGTAATCCGTACGGCTGAGTCGGTGGTATTGATATGCTGTCCACCCGCGCCGCTCGCACGGTACGTATCGATCTTGAGGTCTTCTGTCCGAATGTCCAGTTCAATCGTGTCATCAATCTCAGGAACCACATCACACGATACGAAGGAAGTATGCCTGCGTCCCGAGGAGTCAAAAGGTGAGATCCGCACCAATCGGTGAACACCCTTCTCGGCTTTCAGATACCCATAAGCATTGTGCCCCTTGATGGAAAGTGTAACACTCTTGATTCCTGCTTCATCTCCTGCCAGATAATCCAACACCTCAACCTTGAAGCCACGTTTCTCGGCCCAGCGTGTATACATCCGCATCAGCATCTGTCCCCAGTCCTGTGACTCGGTACCACCAGCACCCGGGTGAAGCTCCAGAATCGCATTCATCTTGTCATACGGCTGATTCAGGAGAAGTTGCAGCTCGAACTCTTCTACCTTGCTCACGATGGCTGTCACGCTGTTAGCGATCTCAACGGCCAGATCATCGTCGCCTTCTTCGTCAGCCAATTCTGCCATCATGACCGCATCGTCGTAATCCTGCTGCAGCTTGGTGTATTGATCCACAGATCCCTTCACCGCGTTCAACTCGGCGATTACGGATTGTGCCTTATCGTTATCATCCCAGAAATCCGGGGCGGACATCTTCACTTCGAAGTTCTCAATCATCTCTTGCTTCAGATCTAAGTCAAAGAGACCCCCTAAGATTTGTTAGTTTCTTGCCTATTTCACGCAGGTCCTGCTTCACACTTGGATCGATCATGTGCAATTCCTCTTTTCATTAAGATAAGCTCCCCGCATCCAGGGCATTCCTCCAGATCACGTTTCCGATGTTTCACCTTGGAGTCTCGATTACCTTTATATCGGCAATCCTCCTCTCCTTGATCATGGTCACATAGTTATAACTATGCACCAATTACAGGTTATGCATCCTACACTTGATCATTTGAAATACCCGGCTGCAAGGAGCCGTTCATGTCATTCTATTTAAGTTGAGCCAGCATTCGTTACACCTTACCACTCCAATTGCAGTAGCATCTTCCGATCGCTCTTATCCCCAGATTTTCTCGATTCCCTCTCACAAGGGAAAAATCCGGTGATAAAGGCGAACGCTCCGCTTCTTCAGATTGCTTCTGCACTCTCCGTTATGGTGTAAAAAATTTAGATCCAACTTATACACAGGGTAATATAAGAGAGTCGTTTAACTACTCTTGGCCGTGGCAGTGTTTAAACTTTTTGCCGCTGCCACATGGACAAGCATCGTTACGACCGATTTGGTCAGACACTTTGACCGGGCGTTTCTCCGTAGGTTCGCCGCTAGTTGAGATCTGACTTTCGTCCACAACCGCCTGACGCTCCTGATTGCTTTCGATTTGTGCTCTCATCACATAAGTTGCTACTTCTTCCTGAATCGAAGCAATCATCTGATGGAACATTTCGAAGCCTTCGAACTGGTACTCACGCAATGGATCTGTACCGCCGTAAGCACGAAGGTGGATACCTTGACGCAATTGATCCATTGCATCAATATGATCCATCCATTTGCTGTCTACTGCACGGAGCACAACCACTTTCTCGAACTCACGAACCATCTCTTCACCGATGCGCTCTTCACGTGCATTGTACTTGTTCTGAACTTTCTCAAACAGGTACTCGACAATCTCTTCGGCTTCCTTGCCCCACAGGTCATCTTTCGTTACCGAGCCTTCATCCAGCAATTTGCTGTTCATGTAGTCGGCAACTTCCTGCAACTCCCAGTTTTCCGGAATATCGTCACTGCAATGAGCTTCCACGATGCGTTCAATGGAAGGCTTAATCATATCCATAACGATCTGTTTGATGTTCTCGGACTCAAGCACCTCGCGGCGCTGTTTATATATAATTTCACGTTGTTGGTTCATGACATCATCATATTGGAGAACGACTTTACGTACGTCAAAGTTATTACCTTCAACCCGTTTTTGTGCCGACTCTACCGCACGGGTGATCATCCGGCTCTCGATCGGTTGGTCTTCTTCAAAACCAAGACGCTCCATCATGTTCAGTACATTATCTGCACCGAAGCGTTTCATCAGCTCATCACCCAGCGACAGGTAGAACTGTGTGGAACCCGGGTCACCCTGACGTCCTGCACGTCCGCGCAGCTGGTTATCAATCCGGCGAGATTCATGACGCTCTGTACCAATGATGTGAAGACCTCCCACCTCAGCGACACCTTCACCCAGGATAATATCCGTACCCCGTCCAGCCATGTTGGTTGCAATCGTCACCGCTCCTGCTTGACCTGCACCTGAGATGATTTCCGCTTCTTCAGCGTGGTATTTGGCATTCAATACCTGATGTCTGATTCCACGGCGTTTCAGCATGTCCGAAAGACGCTCGGAGTTCTCAATCGATACCGTACCAACCAGAACCGGCTGGTTCTTGCTGTGACGTTCCACGATTTCTTCCACAACCGCTTTGAACTTGCCGTCGATGCTCTTGTACACCACATCAGCCATATCATTCCGTTTGTTCGGACGGTTGGTTGGAATCTGCAATACTTCGAGACCGTAGATTTTTTTGAATTCTTCTTCCTCGGTCTTCGCGGTACCCGTCATTCCCGCAAGCTTGCGATACATACGGAAATAGTTCTGGAATGTAATCGTAGCAAGGGTCATGCTCTCGTTCTGTACTTCAATGCCTTCTTTGGCTTCAATCGCTTGGTGCAATCCATCGCTATAACGACGTCCTGCCATCAGACGACCTGTGAATTCATCGACGATCAGCACTTCTTCATCACTCACCACATAGTCAACGTCACGACGCATGATTACGTTGGCTTTCAATCCTTGTACGATGTGATGGTTGAGTGTAACATTCGCATGATCATACAAGTTTTCGATACCAAATGCTTTCTCCGCCTTTGCCACACCAGCTTCAGTCAGCGCTACGGATTTCACCTTGATGTCCACCGTAAAGTCTTCTTCTGGAACCAAACGTTTCACGAAACGGTCAGCTGCATAGTACAGGTCTGTCGATTTCTGAGCTTGTCCGGAAATGATCAAAGGCGTACGTGCCTCATCGACCAAAATGGAGTCCACTTCATCAATGATACAGAAGAACAATGGACGTTGTACCATCTGCTCTTTGTACAACACCATGTTGTCACGCAGATAGTCAAAGCCAAATTCATTATTTGTTCCGTACGTAATATCACATGCATAAGCATGTTGTTTCAAAGCATGGTCCATACCGCTCAGGTTAACCCCTACAGTCATGCCCATGAATTCATAAATCTGTCCCATTTCCTGGCTATCCCGTTGAGCCAAATAATCATTGACCGTTACCACGTGTACACCTTTGGACATCAATGCATTCAGGTATACCGGGAGTGTTCCAACCAGTGTCTTACCTTCACCCGTTTTCATCTCTGAAATCCGGCCTTCATGAAGGGCAATGCCCCCAAGCATCTGTACGTCATAGTGACGTTTGCCCAGTACACGGCGAGATGCCTCCCGTACGGTTGCAAATGCTTCCGGAAGAAGTTCATCCGTGGTTTCACCCTTTTCAATGCGGGCACGGAATTCCTCCGTTTTGGATTTCAGTTGTTCATCAGACAGAGCCTGAAATTGTGGTTCCAGTTTATTGATCACATCGACTGTCTTCATCAGACGTTTAACATCACGTTCATTCATGTCGCCGAAGATCTTTTTGACAAGTCCTAGCATGGTATACCCCTTTCGTGCAAAACAGAATAGACCCCCTGCTGCCGCCGCGCGACACCATCGGATTGGATATGTATCCACTTGCCCGGGGGTGACAAACGATATAAATAATATAAGATGAATCAACTCCAGGCTTGCCAAGGTTCCTCATGAAGCTGATTCGGTATTCAACCGGATCCGGTTATTAGAAATAAGCCGAATACCAAGCTTTATGAATCATGTTCATGGTGCTGTGCCTGTCATTGATTATGATTAGCGATCATTCGTTGACAATTCCTCATCAGGACAATGATTCTCTTTGTATAAATTGTAACAGTTTGTAAGGGTCCCCGCAACACGCCACGGCACACTTCTTTGAACTTCCGAAGCCTCTCCGATGGAGTTTAAGTGCAAAAAATCATAGTCGTTAGCGGAAGCCTTAAATTATGCCGTTTCTTTTTCCAGATAGATAAGCCATGTTAACGAGTTTTGGTGGTAAATTTGGATGAAAATCTCATTATAGAGAAAAAGAATACATCTGAGAATTATATCAACCATGACATCTTCGTGCCTATGAAAATTTAATATATCCATAACACGGATCTGTCCCATTCCTACTATCTATTAGACGCAGCAGCATGGGAAATAGTTTCACAATCTTGCTTCAGCGACTTTTTTTCCAACCCCACTACGCACAAAAGAGCCCCATCCTATAAAGGTTGGAGGCTCTTGTTAGTTTAATTCTATACAGGAAAGAATCATCCCTGTGTTCATTCGTTATCATTAAAAAATCATTTTACAGTTAAATTCATTTGGTTCAGTCATTAAACTAGGCTAAGTATTTTAATCAATCCATTAACCTTGTTCAATCAAACCGTATTTTCCATCGTTCCGTTTGTACACAACGCTGACTTCTTCGTTCTCAATATTGGAGAATACGAAGAAATTGTGGCCAACCATGTTCATTTGGAGGATCGCCTCTTCCACGTCCATTGGTTTCAACATAAACCGTTTCGTCCGTACCACTTCCAGGTCATCATCGTCCGTATCCGTGTCCAGTTCAGCAGTAGCTACTGTGCCTGTCGGATCTTCCACGAAGAGCGTTTTCAGGCTGCCTTCTTGACGGAACTTACGGTTAATTTTCGTTTTGTGTTTACGGATCTGACGTTCCAGCTTATCTACCACGGAGTCAATGGAAGCGTACATATCGTCACTCTCATCCTCGGCGCGGAGCACAAAGCCTTTCAAAGGGATCGTCACCTCTACCGTATGCAAGCCTCTCGTTGTGCTCAGAGTAACAGCACCGTCAGAGTTAAGGGGTGCATCGAAATACTTCTCGAGTCTACTCAACTTTTTGTCGACATAATCTTTCAAAGCATCGGTAACCTCGATTTGTTGACCTCGAATACTTAAATTCATAGGGCACTCCTCCTTTTCCTTTGCCACTTCATTATAACACGAATGTAAGCGCCATGTAAAAACTCCCGGTGACCGAATAATGACATCTGTTCAAGCCACATCAGCCAACATAGGATTACCGCCATATTTCGCGATATTTCGGCATTTTAGAGCATAATCACTCATTAATATGGATTGTCTTATTAGGCACTTGATGATGTAATTAACCGTTTTTAAGCTTGCTCAATCTGTTATGTAAAATGAACTTAAAACTACACCTTGAACCTATCAGATTCATCCCTCTATTAACACGCAAACTGATCGCAAATCCCGAATCTATTAGAACAAAAAAAGACCCCGGAAAAACCGGAGTCTGATGCTAGCGATAATTCAATTGGTAACCATCTAACCATATATGTAGGTCGGATTGTCCGGATGATTATAATTTGATTACGTTAGCTGCTTGCGGTCCACGCGCGCCTTCGACGATGTCGAATTCTACGGATTGACCTTCTTCCAAAGTTTTGAATCCTTCGGATTGAATTGCGGAGAAATGTACGAATACGTCGCCGCCGTCTTCAGTTTCAATGAAACCGTAACCTTTTTCTGCGTTGAACCATTTTACTTTACCTTGCATGCACTAACATTCCCTTCGTCATCAAATGAAGTGAGGTTGTGTCAAAGACCCTTGCCCACAATTCAGACTATACCATCCAAAGTTATCCATTGTCAATTGGTAAAGTAAATGTTTTCTTGGAATTTTTTGTAGGTTAATTGGGGATTTTGTTGAACGATGGAGTATTGCTAATATATCAGTTTACTAGACGAATGATAAGACTATTTTTAAATATTAATTACTGATTAATTGGAATTCCTCTACTGTGCGGATAACAGCAAAAATGATACAATTCATAGAGTTTCATATTACATATTTTTACTACAATAGCCAGAGGAGAATCAACGATGATTTATTCAAAGTATTACAGAAAGTGGACTTTACTAGCAATACTAACTTTCGCAAGTATCACATTATGCACATTACTAATGCTACCGACAACTGCCGCTGCAAAAGAAAAACAAATCTCTGCCGATCAACTCAAAAGTAAAAGCCGTATCTCCTTTACACTGCGGGATGCAAATCAAACGTCTTATACCGTTTATCTATTCGCGGATGATGAGCAGAAATATACTCTTACAGAGTCTAATGACTGGACAAACAATAAAATAGGCGACAAAAGTTATTCCGGAACGTATCGTGCAGCGCTTCTAAAAAAAGGAGCTAAGTATGGAACCGTTCAAACAACTAAGTTACCCATTGAAACCATTATTTTGCCTCAGACCTGGAATTATACAATCAAAGGAAAAGAATCAGGAACACCTGACATGTTAATGCTTACAGATTGGGGGACTTCCAACTTCAATGAGGTGCACACTTATATAATCCGTTCTGGTGTGTTACAACCAATAAAATTCACCGACAATAAAGGCAAAAAGATTTCCGACACATACTGGGCTTCCAGAAATAATGGTATCCGCAGTTTGTCAGGCTCCAGAGTACAATTCAAATATTATAACAATATGCAGTTCAAGTATGCAGTCGATACATTCAAGCTAAATGTTAACAAGCTGGAGCTGCGTCTCAGCGATACCCGTTATTTGGATCAATCATCTTGGCCAAACTCCGGGATGGGGGATCGTGCTTATCTGGAGAGTCTTAAGGCCGCAGCATCAAAGGGCATGTTGCCAGGTCGATCTGACATCAAGATTGGAATGACTCTCAAGTCCGTGCAAAACAATCTAAATAAACCTAAGTCTCGTGGAAACGAGGAATGGGGAGCCTTTTATTACTACCCTCAATTTGGCTTAGGCTTTGATTCGTATATGCACGAACTTAATGCCAAATCGCGGGTAGCCATCCTACAACTTTACAACGAGAAACAAAACCTTGCTCCACAAAATGTGCGGCTCTGGTTGGGTAAACCTAATTATGAATATTATAACGAAGCGGTTGGCGGATATGAAATGACCTACAGACTGGGGAAACACACATTAGTGTTTAATTATGAGGAAGAAGACGATTTAATCGATTTTACAAATATTTATTGATAGTCCATTGCAAGTTTCATACCTCATTAACAACAAAGACCCGAAACTGCACAAATGTACAGTACGGGTCTTTGTCATAATCATCGGTTAACTTTATACTACTTTCGTTTATCCATAAGATAACTTTCAGTCGCATACTTGGCTTCATACACGCTACGTTGTGTCTTCGCTACATTTCGCTGAAGCAACCATTCTTGCGCTGCATTTTTGAGTGACGACATGCGTTCCTCTATTTTCACGTCATACGCCAAAATAAGCTTGAGTTCTTCTTTTTGCAAATCACTTATCTCTTGATCATTAACAATTTTCTGCAATTTCTGCACTAAAATTTGACGCTCATCGACAAAGTTTTCTACGTCCTCAGAAACTTTGCTTTCCAATTCGCTGGTAAACTTCAGGGTTAGTTCTGAAAGTTGGTTGAGAACCGTATCCAACTCTGCCTTATGGCTACTCATTCGATAGAGTTCCTGGCACTTGTTTGCTAGCAACAACCCAAGTTTCCCGCAGTTCCTGCAAGTAACCCAAAACCTCTTCTCCGTGCTTAACTTCTTTTTTGATGTTCGCTTGAATCAGTAAATAGTTCATATATTCATAGAGCGAAAATAAATTTTTAGCTACAGGGTAGGAGTGATTTAAGGTAGACATCAACTCACTGATAATAGTCTGAGCTTTGCCTAGGTTTAAATTCGCTTTGGAGTAATCTCTAGCTTCAATTCCTTCCAGACCCGTTTTCGCAAACCGGATGGCCCCATCATACAACATGATCACCAATTGACCTGGAGTAGAGGTTTGTACCGAAGACTGTTTATATTTCTCGTAAGGAGATGAGATCATACTAAGCTATTCCTCCTCATTAATTATTGTAAAAAACTCGTTAAGCTGGACGACTGAGACTGGAATTGACTCATAGCTTTTTCCATAGCAGCAAACTGCTTGTAGTATCGTGTTTCCCAATCTGAAACTTTTCGTTCCATAGCGGATAATCTTTTATTGTATTGCTTCAACTGCTCACCCATGATACTTTCCGTCTTCAGTGTCATACTGGCATTGGAGTCCAATTTCGACGTACCCACTTTTTTCACGAGCATGTCTAGAGTAGAATTAAGTTCACTACGCATTTCACTAAACAAAGGTTTACTATTTATGTCTGAAACGGAACCGCGGAAAATACTTAGAACTTTATCAGGATTGTTCGTAAGAGCGTTTTTGAGTTTGGTTTCATCAATCTGCAGCTTGCCTTTTTCATAATACTGCCCTGTTGTAATCCCCGCTTCACTTAGCGCTTTTAGATTTCCTGTGATAATCGTTCTCATTGAGTTTACAGCCGCGCTTAGAATCGAATCATTCTTCAACAGTCCGCTCTTGGCTTTTTCTTCCCAATTTTTAATATCGTCTTCCTTCATATCTTTCTTTTGATCCGCTGTCAAAGGTGGAAAATCGCGGAATTTTTGCTCTGATATTTTTCCGTTCAACAATCCAAGTAATTCGTTATATGTGTCCACAAACGATTTAATGGTCTCTACGGCCTTGGTCGGATCGGACTGTGTCGTAATTTTAGAAGGATTAGCCGCCGTTGTCTCTTCTAAAAAAGTCAAGTTAATGCCATTAATCTTTAATTTGTTATCATTTAGTGTATAGGTCACAGAATCTGTACCATTAGTTATTGAAACTTCACCTGTTTTTGGAGGGGATTTCGTTAATCCCAATAAAGTACTCAGTGAACTAGATTGCGGAGTTTGGTCTGCCCCTGTATCTGAAATGGCTTTACCATACTCTTTTGATGTTATTGAAAGTTTGCCGCTCACTTCATCAAAACTTGCTGTTACCGTTGGTATACTTGAATTAATGCGCGCTATAACTACAGATAAAGAATCTGTATTAAGGAAAGTCACAGATTTATCATTGATATTCAGATCGTATGTGGGATCGGTTGTCCCTGAAATTTCAGCTAAAGTGGTACCAAGCGTAACCTTAGCAGTAGGCTGATTTGCAATTTCCAGCCTGGTATCGTTTTGCATTTGAGCCTGCTTGGCCAACTTAATGTCTGTAACTGAAAAGGGAACAGAACTTGCCTCCGCTGTTGCTTCTGCCCTAACAGCTGCCGTATTCCCACTTACCGTTGATTTTTGAGTGTTTGTGGCATCAGAAAAACTCATTTTCTGCAACTTATCACTCAACTGAACAATTTTGCTGTTTATTTCCCGATAGCTGTCCCGCGTCCATTCGAGGATTTGTTTTTGCTGGTTCAACTTATCTAGTGGAGCCCGCTTGACTGTCATAAGCGATTTAACCATGTCGTCGATATTCATACCTGAAAACCCATTAATTCGAGAAACCATCTACTCCAGCCCCCTATACCTTTTCATCTATTAAAATCCCTGCTATTTCCATCATCTTGGCTACCAAGTCCAACGTTTTTTCTGGCGGAATCTCACGAATCAGTTCACCTGTTTCCTTGTTAAGCACTTTCACCAAAATTTGGTGCGTTTTCTCATGAACGCTCATTTCCAAGGTGGTCGTAGGGCCCTGAAGAGCTTTGACCGCCCTGTCAATCGCTTTGATAAGCTGCTCGTCACCAAATGGAATGCTAACACCTTGCTGTTCAAGTTTGGACAGGTCTACTCCATTCCTGACTGCCTGCAAAAGTTTACTGTTTGGATTTTGTGGTATATCGCTTGGCTGACTTATTGAACCTGACGTTCCATTCACCATATTCGTCGAAAGTGAAAATTGTAGATTCATCGTTCATCCTCCGATGGAATTATTTATTATATTTATCGGCTAGTGAGGTTCGACATTGAATAATAGAACTCAATTTTTAATGCCTCTTCCTCATAAAAAGATTATTGAAGACTAAGATTTGTATAAAATATCTTCGCTCCCGTTCTTTTTCCGGAACGTCATTCTTGTTGAGCAGACCATGTTTCAATATCGACAAGGTTTATATTAAGTATCTTCTGTTGAACTATTTTTTTGATTTCATCTAGATAATTGGAATTCGTTATAATAATCGTTGAGAACTCTCTATTATCTAAACTTTCAATCCCAATTATTTCATGACCAGTTCCAGGTATATAATTACCTACCTTGTTGGGATTTACATCTATGACACAATCAATATATTCCACTCCTGGATCAATTAAATTCAAAAACGTTACTCCCTTAGCGCCGGCTCCCCAAAGAGCAACTTTTCCTCCTAAAGAATATATAGAAACCTGCTCCAATGCCTTACGCTTCCACTCAAATTCATTTTTGGAAAACCCGAGGCCTCTTGGGTCAACATACTTTGTGTATGACAAATTTTTCAATTCTCTATTATCTTCAACAGGTCTTGCTTCCAACCACATGTATTGCCCATTAAATATACGATCTATACTCACAACCTCAAACCCTGCAAACTCAAATGCCTTGGAAATCGATTTCTCATTAAAATATGAACAATGCTCATAGAAAAAATCAAACATAACTTTATTTTCGAAAATCCAGTCAACGCAGGGCGTTTCGAAAAACACTCTGGCTTGGGGAGAGTGAACCAATGCTTTTCTAATAGATTTAAGTAAAATTACAGGTTCAGAGATATGTTCAATAACATGTCGGCAAAGAACTACATCGGCTTTAAAACTAGCACTCTCTTCATTGTATAGCTTTTTTTCAAATCTCAATTTGCCTCCGCAATCTACTTCGGGTCCAATGTAACTTGGGTCAAACCCATATCCATAATTATTCCCAGCCTCAACTATTTTCTTTAAGAAGCCGCCTTTTCCACATCCAACTTCTACTACATTGAGATTGCTGACACCTTTTTGGGTCACGAGTGTTTCTACCAATTCATCTAAATAACTATTAAAGTATGTCGAGTACGACTGTGTATTTTCATAGTCGCTACCATACACAACTTTGTTAGTATCAAACACACTATTGTAAACAAACCCGCATTCCTTGCACTCCAAAATTTCCAAGTCACCTCTTGGAATTTGTCTTGCAGCCTCAAAATTATTAATCAGGACATTTTGGTAAACAGGAATACTACTACGTTTTAGTACGTCGCTTAAACTAGATGACTGGCATATAGGACAATGATTTTTTTTCAACATTACTTGCCTCCAAACAGACTAGACTTCCACCACTGAACAGTTTCATATAACCCATCTTCCATCTTCGTGGATGGAGCCCAACCCGTATTTTCTATCAGCTTAGTTATATCGGCCAGAACGATCTTAGGTTCTTCAACTGAGGTTGGGATTGCCCCTAACTGGATTAATTCTCTATGTTGAAGAATATCAGCAATTATATATATAATTTCAGACAAGCTAATCGGCTTGCCAGAACCAATATTAACGGGTCCATTACTTTCACCACTTAGTAACTTCACTAATGCCTGGGCCGCATCTTTAACGTACATATAATCACGAATCTGTTGTCCGTGTGAACATTTCGCTTTCTTACCATCCAGCAAAGATAAAATAACCGAAGGAACCAAACGCAATTGATGTTCACGAGGGCCATATAGATAAAAGATCCGCGCCCAGGCACTGGAAATTTCATAGTGCTGTGAATATGTCATCAGCATATGCTGTAGTGAGTTTTTACTCGATCCATAGACAGTATTATAATTCAGGAGAGTCTCAGACTCTCTGCATAATCCTTGACTTAAATCATACTCTGCGCAAGAGCCTACCCCTACTATTCTTTTACCTCCAGCTACACGAAAACGATCAAATAGAGAAAGACTTGCACTAACCCATTTGAAGTTTGAAGATGAGTTCCAATATTGATTTGGTGTGGTGTCCCATGCCAAATGCAGAAGATGGGTGGGAGAACTGACAATAGAGAAGATTTTCTCAATTTGATTATCATCAAGCAAATCAGCTTTCAGCCATGTAACATTACTGGTATTTATTTTGTGTTCAACTTTTGAGGAAATAGCATACACCTCGTCCCCAGTAATCCCCAATGCATCTATTACATGGCTCCCGATAAACCCATTTGCTCCCGTCACAATTATCTTTTTTTTCATGGGCGATACTCGTTATAATTCTGGTCTTTTTCTGACATGATTCTCTTTTCTACTTTAGGCCATTCTATATTAAACACAGGATCGTCCCACCTGATTCCACGTGCATACTCTGCTTTATGAACCTGGCTCATCTGATAAAAAACTTCCGTATGATCAGACAATGTTTGAAAACCATGTGCGAAACCTTTGGGGATGTAAAGCATTTTGTAATTTGTATCCGATAATTCAAAAGAAAGCGACTGTCTATAGGTGGGAGAACCAGGTCTCAGATCAACGATAACATCATAAATAGCCCCCTTCGTACAACGAACTATTTTGACTTCTTCGTAGGGAGTAGTCTGATAATGTAATCCTCGCAGAGTTCCCTTTTTCTCGTTATATGAGATATTGCACTGAACAAATGCACTCTCAAGTCCATGTAACTTAAACTCATCTTGGCACCAAGCCCTAGCAAAATGTCCCCTTACATCTGTCAGTAACTCTAATTCTATAAGATAAGCTCCGGGCAAAGCCGTTTCTGTAAATCTCATCCAGTATTCCTCCGTTGAATGTTCACTAGTCAGCTATACATTTCAGATACCCCTCAGGAGCAACAGTTATTAAAAGTTTATCTTCTAGATCTTTATCGTTTATGAAGCGATTGTTTTCCCGCAAGAATTGCCTTACAGCGCTTTTGGGGCTGTTTCCAGCTTTCCACGGACGGTCTTTGAAAAAGTGATCCGGCATGTCATCAACAATAGTATCCAATACCACTAGATAACTCCCATTGGAAACTAATGGAGAAAACACTTCTAGTTCTTTTAGAACATGATCGTGAGTATGGTTAGAATCTAGTATGACCATCACACATTTACGTTCAGAGATAATATCCTTTACTTGATCTATAACCTCAACACTAGTAGAGTCACCCTCAATTAAATGGACACAATCCGAAAATGGATGATTCTCTATAGCTTCCCTATTATGAGATCTAATATCAATATCTATGCCTATGACTATTCCGCCCTTGCCAATTAATCTTTGCATAGATGAATGGAAAATAATTGAACCTCCACGTGCAACACCTGTTTCAATAATTACATCAGGTTTCACTTTCCAAATAATTTCTTGCAGAGCAATAATATCTTGCGGGAACTGAATAATAGGCAGTCCCAACCATGTGAAGTTGTAAGTATAGTTATGTGCCGTTTGCTGAAGAATAAAATCATGCACAGTATTCCTCAACTTTGTATCAGCAGCTTGTCGTTTCATATTCTCTTTTTTCTCTAACTCGAAGCGTTCTTTATCCATGTGTGCTCACATCCCTTTTCAGTTATTCGACAATGTGTATATCTGGTATAGGTAAAATCCACTTACCTCCCCATTTACGAATGAATGAAGTTTGTTCCATAATTTCGTCCTTTAAATTCCACGGTAAAATTAATACATAATCAGGTTGAGCTAATTTCAACTTCTCTGGAGAAATTACTGGGATTCGTGATCCAGGCAGAAAAGTACCTTGTTTATATTGGCTTCGGTCCACAGTGAAATCAATCATGTCGCAATCAATACCACAGTAGTTGAGTAAAGTGTTACCTTTAGCAGGGGCACCGTAACCTGCTATAACTTTTCCTCCGTCTTTCAGTTCAATAAGAAACTTTGTGATTTTTCGCTTTAACTGGACAATTTTTGTTTGAAACCCTCTGTACATCTCGATATTTGTCATCCCCAGCTCATCTTCTTTAGCAAGCAGTGCATGAACAGACGGTTGAATTAGTAAGTCTGGGTTTTCTGAATGAGTTGCGTAGATACGAATAGATCCACCATGAGTACTCAATTGCTCGACATCATACACAGTTAGATGATGCTGCTTAAAAAGTCGAATAACTGTAGTGAGTGAAAAATATGAATAATGCTCATGGTATATCGTATCAAATTGATTATGCTCTATAAGTTGAAGTAGATGAGGGAATTCCATTGTAATAGTGCCTTGAGGCTTTAACAATATATTCATGCCTGCAACAAAATCATTCAAATCAGGGACATGTGCAAGTACATTATTTCCCAGAAGCAGATCTGCTTCCTTTCCCTCTTTCTTTAATTCTTTTGCTACTGAAGTTCCAAAAAAATTCACTGAAGTCTCGATACCTTTGCTAACAGCGACTTTTGCTACGTTTTCCGCAGGCTCGATGCCTAGTACCGCTACCCCTTTTTCTTTGAAGTATTGGAGTAAATATCCGTCATTACTTGCGATTTCAACCACTTGTGTTTCGTTTGTATAATGGAACTTATCCATCATGTGTTGAACATAATTTTTAGAGTGGTTTAGCCAAGTATCTGAATAGCTACTGAAATATGCATAATCGCTAAATATATGTTCAGGTGACTCATACTCCTGCACTTGAACAAGGAAACAGACTTCACAAACATACGTTCTCAATGGATACATATTCTCCATTTGATTTTCTGACTTCACATATGAATTAGCCAGTGGTGAAATCCCCAAATCTAGAAAAACAGTATTTAATGCAGCTCCACAACAACGGCAATTCTCAATTGACATTAAATCATTCTCCTTAAGCTAAGGCAATTTTTCTTTCTTTTATTTTTTCAAAATCCTTTA
This sequence comes from Paenibacillus sp. FSL K6-0108, assembly GCF_045040695.1. Classification (NCBI taxonomy): domain Bacteria; kingdom Bacillati; phylum Bacillota; class Bacilli; order Caryophanales; family Paenibacillaceae; genus Paenibacillus; species Paenibacillus sp. FSL K6-0108. The sequence continues at coordinate 6,798,941 of NZ_CP150288.1, forward strand.
TTTGCTGTAGCGTTTTGTGCTCAAAACTATTGTTCATATAACCCAAATACCAGTCCATAGTCCATTCTATCGTCTGATCTATGTTTAGTTTGGGCTCCCACTGTAACATTTTCTTTGCCTTGTCAATATTCAGAACCAAACGGGAAGCTTCATACAACTGTATCTCAGATTCACAATTCCATTTAAGTCTATTTCCTAAATGTCTGTTACATTGTTCAATTAATTTCTCCACTGACAAAATTGAAGATTCCCCAGGGCCAAAATTCCAGGCACCTGTGAATTTATTTCCAGACCTCCACATGTTTTGAGCAAGCAATAGATACCCATCCAAGCAATCCAACACATGTTGCCAAGGTCGAACAGCATGAGGATATCTAATTTCCATTACTTCCCCATTTATTACTGAGCGAATAATATCCGGTATGATACGATCAATAGCCCAATCACCGCCGCCGATCACATTCCCCGCTCTTACAGAGGACAATAACTTTCCATTGTTAGAATAGAAGGATTGTTCATATGCAGAAGTAACAAGTTCAGAGCATGCTTTACTAGCACTATAAGGATCTTGTCCTCCCAATGGGTTGTTTTCTACAAAACCCAGAAGCGAACCCCCATTATTCTGGTAACATTTATCAGTTGTTACATTTATAACAACTCTTACTGAATTAATATGCCTTGCAATCTCTAATAGATTCACTGTCCCCATAACATTTGTAGAGAATGTTCCAACTGGATCAGCATACGATTCACGTACCAGGGGTTGCGCTGCAAGGTGGAATATGATGTCTGGTTGAATTCTAAGAATAAAAGATTGCAATTTCTCGAAATCCAAAATGTCACCATACATAGAATTCATACTCTCGGACACTTGGGCAATTTCATATAGATTAGGCTGGCTAACCGGAAGGAAGCTACTATAACCATATACATCAGCCCCTAAATGTTGTAACCATAACGCTAGCCAACTTCCCTTAAATCCTGTATGTCCTGTGATTAATACCTTCTTAGACTCCCAGAAACTAGACACCATTTAATCCCACACCTTCCACGGTGCTTTTCTCAAGCTCCATAATTCTTCCAGTTTAACTTTATCTCTTAGCGTATCCATAGGTTGCCAAAAACCGTTATGCTTGAATGCCGATAATTGATTATCATTTGCCAACTTCTCCATCGGACCAAGCTCCCAAACTGTTGTAGGATCATCGATCAGATCAAAAACCTCAGGTTCGAGAACAAAATACCCTCCATTTATCCAGTTCCCATCCCCTTGAGGTTTTTCCTCAAAACTTGTTATTCTACTATTATCTAAGATATCTATTGCACCAAAACGTCCAGGGGGTTGCACTGCTGTTAAAGTAGCTTTGGTTCCGGCATTTCGATGAAAATTAATAACATCAGTAATATTAACGTCACTGACACCATCGCCATACGTAAAGCAAAAAGTTTCATCTCCTACATACTTTTCTACCTTTTTCAAGCGGCCTCCTGTCATTGTTTCTAATCCGGTATCTACAAGAGTCACCCTCCAAGGCTCACTTGTATTATGATGTACCTGCATTTCGTTATTTTTCATATCAAAAGTCACATCCGACATGTGCAAGTAATAATTAGCAAAATACTCTTTTATTAAATAGCCCTTATATCCCAAACAAATAACAAAATCGCTTATACCATAATGAGAATAGTTTTTCATAATATGCCATAGAATAGGCTTCCCACCAATTTCAATCATTGGCTTCGGTTTTAGGTGGGTTTCTTCACTAATTCGCGTACCGTAACCTCCCGCTAGAATGACAGCCTTCATCTATTTCACTTCCCATGCTAGTCTATTTTCCAGAACTTCATTACATCTACCACCCGGTAATACGGCTAAACATTACCGCTGCACCATAAACGTCGGTTATGTTAAAGTCGCTCAAATCCAGTACAAGATCTCCGTTTGGGCTGAATCCTTTTTGATACGTTCTATCCAATCTTTTAGCAGCCTTTTCATAATAGTCATAATTCTCAATATAATTTTCGACAAACCACTGTTGGAGATGAGTATCGTCAGCTAGACTTTCATAAATTTTTTGCAAATAAATAGGGAGGTTAGAACCAGAAGCCTTCAGTTCTTCAGCACATTGTTCCAACATCTTCTTTCTATTCAAATCATATTTCAGATTCTTCTCTCCAAATGAACTACGAGCTGTTAAACATGCCTCTGCAACGGCTACCGCAACACTTGGCACATCAGGAATGATACTATATCGATTTACTCCATTATTATTCAGAGTTAAAAAGTCCTGATGAATTTTCTTAGATTCATTATCGAGATTCGGTTTTACAAAAGATATACCTGTACTTTTCCCTGAAGATCCTCCAATAGTAATGGGGGCATCTATATGAGTATATTCTTTCTGAATGGAAGCCAGTGCAAATCCAGAGTAAACGTCAGGTATTAGTCCATTGAAAACTTGACCAGTTAACTCTTTCAATTCCAATACTAGGTCTCTGTGTACAGCCGCATTGCAGTAAAGCATTGGCATAGCGTTGTATGGTAATTCAAAATTCCCAACATATTTAACAACTTCACTATATTTTATCGTATTTAAATTCACTTTCCCTGGTGGTACTTTAGGAATATGAATTAAATTTTCCTGCCCTTCCAACTTAACGTCAGGCCAGCAATAAAAAACGGAATTCCAGTGTAGTATCTTTACATCTGTTGAGTAGATTATGTCATCTAGTGTCTTTAGAGCATGTTTCAGCATACCATCATCAGAACCAAGCACTAGAATATACTCTCCTTCTGCCTTACTAATTGCAAAGTTAAAACTGTCCGTCATTTTTAATTCACTTTCGGTTTTATAATATCTAATTTTGGAATCATTTAACTCTTCTATTAATAACTTCGTTAAATCATTGCTGCTATTATCTCCAACAACAATCTCATAATTGTAAAAGTTTTGATCCAAGCAAGTCATCAATGTATGTTTCAATACATTTGGGCTATTTCTTGTAGGTATAACTACACTAAATCTCAGGCGTTTCTTTTCAGTCGGAACATTAAATTGTTGTATATATCTAGAAACGACCATTTTTTCCTTCTCTTTGAATCTTCTGCTTTCTAAAATCTCCCCCTTACTTATAAGTATTTCACTCATATTTTTATTATAAATTGGACTTTCGTATAAAAAATCACTCGGAATTTTGTTGTACTCTTCAATGGATTGATCATAACGTCCAATATCATAACAATAATTAGCCAGATTATATAAATATTCATTGTCGGCAACAGGATAAGAATTCATTAAGTTGCTAATTTCGTAATAATTGCCTACAATGTGCAATAAACGAATCTTCAAATAATTTATTTCATTACTTTCAAACAAATATCGAAGCTCAGCTCTGTCTATTTCCCTTACATTAGTATCCTCTATAATATTGTTCACACATTCTGCGATGTGACCATTCAAGATTGCAGACTGAATATAATTCTTTAATGTAAACGGAATCTTCAAATTCTGATAAGATTCATTAGCCCATTTAAAATATTGTTTAACATCAGCTTTAGCGAATGTAAGTGAAAATAAGGATTCAAGTAGAGGATTATGTGTTACATTAATGTTCTCGAGCCATCTTTCCCGCAGATCGGCCAATACTAATTCCTCAGAATATTGTTGCACTTCTCCATTCAAAATCTTAAGTAATTGTTCACATCTTACAGCCCAAGTATTTAAAGAAACAAATTCATTTCGTAACTGCCAATCAATCTTCAACTCCAATGCTTCATTTAAAAATTGATTAAATGCTTCAAAGCCTCTGCTTACTTTGATGGAATTCAGTTCAAGTATTAATTCAGGCATATTAGTTGCAACCACAGGTAAATCATTTATTACATATTCATACATTTTTATCGGATCACAGTTTATGCTTACTTCAGTATCATCTTTATAAGGTATAATTCCAACGTTCATGTGTTGCAAATATGATTTCAACTCACTATGTTTTTTCACGCCGAGAATATATAAATTGTCTTCTGCTTTCGTCAGCATGCCTTCTACGGTATTCCCTATAACGACAAATGATTTATCTTTATTGCTTCTTACCAGTTTGTAAAAAAACTCCTCATCAAACCGCCCGTCTACAGTACCAATATAGCAAATCCGGGGCTCAGGAATACGGAATAATTCAGAGGGCATACTTTTTTCTACATCCATAAAATCTTCAATGTTAACTGCGTTCCTCAACAAATAAACGTTGTCATTATTGATTTTTTTTGTTAGGTATAGCGCCGAACTAGTTGCCGTCACAACTTCTGCCCTTCTCAACATCAAATTCTCATATTCTTGTTCTTTCTTGTTGCTTTGATAAGAATATTCCAAATCACTATGATCACCCATGCAATCATAAACCACTTTGAAATTACCACTTAATCTATCAATAATGTTTATTTGAGATGGCAAGTAACAGATAAGTACAATCTCTTCTTCTGACTGATCTATTATATTTTGAATGATCTCGTAGTAGTTATCTAAGATTGAATTATCCATTCTTCTTACAGAAATAGGAGAGATAATGTTTACTAAGTCTATATTTCTAATATTGCTGTTACTAAACTCCATCAAATTAGCAATAGAAACATTACTATTAGAAGGAGTAGCTGTAGCAACTGGTTGGAGATATTCAACTGAATAGCCCAATCTAGATAATCCTTTTGATATATGATGGGGCCTATGTAGCATCTCTCCCCAAAAACATGAAGATAACACCACAAATTTTCTGAATACGCCATTTTCCGTCAATTGGATTTTTTGTATTTTGGAACCCAACTCCTCTTTCCGGTGTGCATCTGTTGTTTTGTGATAAGCGAGACAATAAAAATTAAAAGCCTTGGTGTTCTCTCCCTGAGTTTCATATACGTATGCTAAATTAACAAAAGCATCACTATGATGCGAGCTCAAATCAATGGCTTCCCAGAGAAGTTTTTCTGCATCTTCCAGATTATTTTCTATAATAGAAACAATAGCTTTCATATTCAAAATGTCTACATCAATTCCCTGAAGCGCCTGAAATTCATTAATTAGAATTTTGCTATTATCAATGTCACCTTGATTAATGAGACTTTCAATCTGTCTCTTAATGTAGTTTTTTTCTTGTTCATATTGCTCCCTGTTATAATTCATCTTTGCACCCCTTGTAGTAGCCTTAAGTTAAAACAAACTATTTCAGGAAAACCTAATTTACCCACAGACACAAGTCAAATTTCTGCCGTATTACTCTGGTTATACTCATTTTCTCAGTTTGATTATTGGACTTATCATATAAGTTATAAATCCGTTCATACGAACTATATTCTTCATTTATTTCAAGCAGTTTGTTATAGAATAGTTGCGCATCCTGTATATAATTGGTTCTGAGACAGATATCACCCAATAACTTTATAATATTTATATTTCTTGGATGTTGCTTAAACAACTCTATTAATAAGTCAATAGAAATTTCACTAAAACCATAGGCTGCCAGATGCTCACACACCTTAATCTTGACTTCAACACACCCATGCCATAAATAATCAAGTATAGTCTCCATTACTTCGAACTCTTGTAAACGGATTAGTTGAACCAGCATTCGCTCTAAAATACTTTCCATATAAGTTGTTAAACTTACCTTATCAATTGATCCATTCTGTACAACGCTGGCTAGGAACTTTTTTTCTTTTTCACTTAGATTAAGTAATGGCGAAGCCTTCTTGAATAACACCTCATCTTTGAGAAGAATCGCTAATAAAAGTATATCCACTCCATTTTGCTCTTCTTGCTCATGTAAACCTAACCATAGCTCCCGGGCTTGATTGTAGTTCTTCGCATACTGACTTGCAACAGCCATGACATGATCCTGAACCGTTATCTTATATAAGGTCAGATATCTCTGCAAGAGCGGATGCCTTAGCTGATAAAGTGCTTCTAGTACCTTCTCCATCTGTTTGCTGCTAGTTATTGAGAATAAATGGTTGGCGCTTGTAAATACCTCTTCCTGAGGAAGCCCCGCTTTCTCTACAATTTCAAAATACTTTCCGATCACGGGTAAAAAATCATTTTTCAACTTAATCGCTTCTGTAATATGTCCATATCCCTTTATATATTCATTTCGGGATGTATACCACTCTGCAAGTCTTAAATGTGCGATGTACGTACCATTACCTTCTGTGAATGAAATACCTTGGTCACCAATCTCCAGACATCTGTTCATACAAGCAAATGCATCTTTATAATAACCAATCTCCATATAGAATAGTGCTTGCAAATGAAGCAGATCAACTTCTGCTGGATATACATCCACAGCTTGTTCCAAAACGGTAAGAGCCTCTTCATATCTTTTCAATTCACCAAGACTCCTGCACAACGATGCAACCAATTCTGGAGCAATCGTGAGGTCTTTACTCAATGGATATGCCTTTTTTAAATATTTAATAGCCTTTTCGTGCTCATTCAGCCACATATAGGTTCTCCCCATATTAAAGAAGTTATAGACAGACGGATTTTCCTTAACTTCTACTAGCATGAGCGCAAGATTCCTCTGAGCTTTTTCTCTGCTTTCCATCATCTCGTCAGTATAGCCAGTATGCATAATCGTAAGATTGGCGTATCCCGCTTTTAATTGATCTTCTTTTTCATTCGTGTTCAAATGTTCATGAAGCCGATTCTGATAATAAAGCCCTACTTTATTCTTAAAAATACGGATAGCCAGATGGGTCATTCCCCGATCACCTGACATAAGATTAAATATTCTTGTAAAATAATAGTCTGCGCCGGATTGTAGCTCCTCTGCCAAATTCGTCGTTTGTTCCAAATATTCGTCAGCATCCAGTACAAGAATGTAATCAGTGTGTGCATGTTTTATAGACTCGTTTCTAGCTGCCGAGAAGTCATTAATCCATTCCATTTGAACTATATCTTTTGTGTACTCCCTAGCGATCGAGAGTGTATTATCTGTGGAACCTGTATCAACAATAACAATCTGATCAACTTTATCTTTCACACTATCCAAACAACGTCTAAGAAATTGTTGCTCATTTTTAACAATCATGCATAATCCAATAGTTTTCGACATTTGTTCCCTCTCATTTCGCAATTACGAATTAAATCTATAACTATGTATATCGGTAAAAGTATCTACAATATTTAGAATTCTGGAAGGAATTAGAACAAGCAAATAATTCCTATAAAAGATTGGCTAATAACTGCAAAAAAGCCGTCGAGATAATTCTCGACGGCTCTCCAATATAAGATTAACGAAGTAATTGCAGTACAGCTTGTGGCTGTTGATTTGCTTGCGCCAACATCGCTTGGGAAGCTTGTGCAAGGATGTTGTTTTTCGTTTGGTTCATCATTTCTTTCGCCATATCTACGTCACGAACACGGGATTCTGCAGCAGACAGGTTTTCGGAAGTCGTTCCCAGGTTGTTGATTGTGTGTTCCAAGCGGTTTTGGTTCGCACCCAATTTGGAACGCTCAGCAGATACGGATGCAATTGCTGCATCCAGGGTACCAATCGCAGCGTTCGCGCCTGTTTGACTAGCGATACTTACCGATGCAGCAGCAACGCCCAGAGAACTAGCTCCCATGTTACCAATATTCAAAGTAATACTTTGACCTGTGTTAGCCCCGATATGGAACACTACAGCAGTCGCACCAGCACCATCCAACAACTTCTTAGTATTAAATTCAGTTGTTGTCGAGATACGATCAATTTCAGAAGTCAGTTCTGTCACTTCTTTTTGAAGTTCAACACGGTCAGCATCTGTGTTAGTATCGTTCGCAGATTGAACTGCAAGTTCACGCATACGTTGCAGGATACTGTGCGTTTCGTTCAAGGCACCCTCAGCAGTTTGAATCAAAGAGATACCGTCTTGTGCATTTTTGGAAGCCATGTCCAAACCACGGATTTGTCCGCGCATTTTTTCGGAAATTGCCAAACCTGCTGCATCGTCACCTGCACGGTTGATACGAAGACCGGAAGACAATTTTTCGATAGCTTTGTTTGTGTTAGTTGTGTTTGCATTCAGTTGGCGATGAGTGTTCATCGCAGCGATATTGTGGTTGATAATCATTGAGTGTTTCCTCCCTGAAATAAGTTAGTTCCACATCCTTGTGGTAAACGCCGCGACATTAAGGTCGGCCGCCCTGCCGAAGCAGCGTCTAAATTATATATCGACAGATTGTGAGGAACTGTTTATAGCAAATTGGAATTTTTTTATTTTTTTTTATTTTCCGTTTCACGGAGTAATTCCATAAATGCCTTGACGTTAGGTGCAAGGGGTGTCGCAGACTCGCGGTTTGCCTCCTGGATAGACGCGTAAACCTCCTCACGGAAAATATCGATGTGCTTAGGAGCGGAAATGCCAATCCTCACTGTATCCCCTTCTACGGCCAGTACAGTCACTTCAATATGATCCTGGATGATAATGGACTCTCCTTTTTTGCGTGACAATACCAGCATCTCAAGCCCCACCCTTCACTGAATTTGTATCTTTGGCTGGCCAGATCTGATGACGTGTTGCATATGATGACTGGTGAAGAACCACTTGTTTTCCTGTTCTCTTACTCGGGTTAAGTACCACGGGTGCAAGTAAATTCATCGTGGATCTACTCACTTCTGATTGAATGGTTACGATTGAGTATACGGAAACCTCTTCACTAATCTCTAGTTCAGCACGATCTGCCTCAGGAAGCTCAAAACTATAGTCCGGTGCGAAAACAAAAGGACTTACTAGCAAGAAAGACAAGTCAGGTTCCTTTATAGACTGCAAGTAGATGAAGGGAGTCCCCTCCCATGGAATTAATGCAAATTGAGTCTCTTCATCGAATCCAGGCAAACCTTTCGAAAAGTGATATATATTTTCTTCTCTAACATCAAGTTCTCCCCACATGCTTGTCTGAATATTAATAATAAGCGCCTCCTTGGCGAAGATTTTATACAGAAAGAGCCATAGAAGTCTACAATGAAGACCGTCTATAGCTCTATTATAACTACTACATCCCTATATCTATAGCAGGCGGAGTATATTGAATTGAAGCATACTGCTTCACATAGATATCCAATTTCCCCCGATGGTACTCAATCTCTGGTTTGTTCACGGTAACGTTCATTTCAGAGACAGCCGATTCGAAACGAATATTCGGCGCTCGAGTCTCAATTCGTATATCGACGTTATCCATGGAAGCAGGCGTCCTTATTTCAGGAAAAGGTTTTGATTTCCAGTTAGTACCTACAATGTTGGCAATCGTATTACCCGGTTTATGAATAGCAGCCAATTCATTACCCTGCTCAACACGTTCAGCCATGTTTTCAAGAAATATTTTCTCGATCCCCGAATAGATGCGTGCGTTCATATCAATCATGTTTCCACCCGTATAGGCGGAGAACGCCCTACTCTGATCTACCTCGAATCGGATCGGATGGCTCTCCACGGTCAGCTTCGACGGACGTGTCGTCATTTGAACATCTGCCTTAGGCTGACGAATGGAATACTGACCTAGATCGGCATCAATTTGCAACACAGAAGGTGTTGTATGAATCTGTAGGATAGGGAGAGTTTTCAAAGGATCACCCTTCCTAGTTATCTAAGGAAATCAACCAAAGATTGAGAAATAATTTTGGCACCTGTAGATAACGAAGCATTATAGATATTTTCCTGAATCTTGGATTGGATAGACAACTCGGCAAAATCTGCGTCCTCCACTTTCGATTGCAGGTCGGTCAGATTAACCTCAAGATCACTCAATCTTCCTTGCATGAGATCAACCCTGTTCGTTTTAGCCCCAACCTCAGCACGAATAGCCAAAATTTTATCTGTACGACTGTCAATCGCATCAAGCTGATTAGACAATTCACCCAAGTTTCCGTCTGTAAGAGCTTGGCTAATCGTATTAAAGATAACAAATAAATTGTCTGTTTCTGTAGAGTTTCCAAAAAACTCATTTCCGGTTACGTTAATCGGCATTTGTATGCTCTCACCAACGATGAAGTTGATTTTGCCAGGGTCGGTTATTACCGCAGCTGCATTGGTTGTATCAAATGAACCATCCGCGCTTGCTGGAAAATCATAAGGCTTTTGATCATAGGTTTCGCCATTGAAAATGTATTTCCCATTCAGCTTACTGTTTGAAATATCAACGAGTTGTGCCTTAAGTTGCTTTACCTCTTCGTTAATGCTATCCAGTGCCTCTTGGGGATTAGTTCCGGTAGCTGCCTGCACTGTTAGCTCCCTTAGACGTCCAATGACACTTCCCGTCTGGTCCATCACCGTATCATTAAATTCCAACCATGAAATCGTGCTATCCACGTTTTTTTGATACTGCTCATTGGAAGAAAGTTCAGCACGATAACGAAGAGAGTAAGTTATCCCTACAGGGTCATCAGAAGGTTTATTGATTTTACGGCCTGTTGCCAGTTGAGTTTGTGTATTGTTCATTTGCTGTGCATTGCGATTCAAGTTGAGCACCAACTGTGAGCTAAGCATATTATTTGTAATTCTCATCGTCTTCTATGTCAGTCCCCTCTTATTATCTGCCAACGGTACCAGTAGAATTAATCAATTTATCAAGCAACTGGTCGTAAGTGGTCATAAAACGTGCAGACGCACTGTACGCGTGCTGGAATTTGATCATGTTTGCCATCTCTTCATCCAAGGAAACACCGCTAACCGATTGTCGGCGAGTATCTACTTGTTCTACAAGAAACTCCGAATTAGATGTCTGACGTGCCGCTTCCTGAGATTGGACCCCAAGTTGTCCCACAATGGCACTGAACTGAGCACCAACCGTCGCATTACGCAAACCGTCAGCTGATTTCATCGGCGTATCTTTAAGGTTGGCAAGCAGATTGGCAAGCGTATTATTCCCCTTGATTACGGTCTCTGTTCCCGAGGAATCGATAGTTGTTCTTAAAGATGTTGCAATCTTATTCGGATCAGCGAGAATTGCGGCATTTAATGAGATATTGCCAGCTGTAATTGCTGTTCCACCACCCGAAGCGGTAAAGAATGGAATTCCTGGCGCAGTCGTTCCATCCATGCTATACCCAAGTTGGTGCAGACCGTTCAGACCTTTGACTGTAACCTTCAGATCAGTTGCCAGGGTACGTGCAGCCCCTGTATATGTCACCCCACCCAGAACAGTATTGTCTGGCAGGACTGAGCCTGCTGGAAGGGTGATCTCAATATCACCGTTGGCAAGCGTATTAGCTAAGTCATCCATTTGTTTCTGATAATCACTCACCAAAGTGTCTCGGGACTTGATCATGCCGTGAACCTCGCCGTTGGTGAGCGTGCCTGCTGTATACGCAGCATTCAGAAAAGCAGGATCTACCGCTACTTGTACTGCACCGCCTGTAACGAGTGCCTGACCATTCATCTGAACCTGGTATCCTTGCGGAGAATCTGTAACGGTAATATTCATGATTTTGGAGAGCTTGTCTGACATCAGATCACGCTGGTCACGCAAATCGTTGGCATTGTCACCCAGCGACTCAATTTTCACAATCGCACTATTGAGGTTGGCAATGTTACCAAGGTAACCCTGAATCTCGTTCGCTTTGACCGCAATATTGTTATCCAAATCCTGGCTGAGTGCATCCAGTTGGCGGCTAATCTGATTCATCGCATCTGTCAGAGCAAGTGTTGTCTCTTTTACAATACGACGTGCCGTTACATCCTCCGGATTTTTACTCAGGTCGGACCAGGATTTATAGAAGTTATCCATAACTGTCCGAAATCCGGTATCGGATGGTTCATTTACAATAGCTTCAAGCTTCTCAAGGGTATCTCGCTGAATCGTCCAACTGCCAAAGTTGGTATTTTCATTGCGATATTGATCGTCCAAGAATTTCTCTCGCACACGGGTAATGGAATCGAACTCCACCCCTGTTCCGAGTTGTCCTGGTGTTGTACTGTGTAAAAATGCAAACGGCTCCATAGGAATAGATGCCTGCATGTTTACCTTTTGCCGGGAGTACCCTTCGGTGTTGGCATTTGCCACGTTATGTCCTGTTGTACTAAGCGCTGTCGTCTGCGTGAACAAGCTGCGTTTAGCCGTTTCGATTGAATGAAAAGTAGATGTCACCTTGTTTCCCCCTAATTAATCAGGCACGTGTATCAAAAAGACCGATTCGCCCTGGATTACCGTTCTTATCAGCAGGATGCTGATATGTGGCATCCTGTTCCGGCCGAGAAGCAAATATGTCCATTGAGAGATCAATAAACATCAATGACTGCTCGATCAGTTTTTGATTCAATTGATTAATTTCTTTCAATTCCTGCAATGTTCCCGCTAGCTGTTTCTGGACTTCAAGCAATCGCTGTTTATCAGCCGGATCAAAGATCAGCTTGGAGATCTCTGTGATATTCAGGTTAAGCATCGACTTGATGCCCCGCTCCTGAAGCAGTTCATGAACTGCACTCAATCGTTCGCTCTCAAGTGGCTCCTGCTGTTTCATAAACTTGGATTCCTTATTCATCAGAGAAATGAGTTGGTCCACATCGTTTTTGACAATAACCTGTCTCTTGATCTCGCTGAGTGCCAGCATCTCGCGGTGACTTTGTTCCATTTGCTGCAAAACTGCAATTAATCTGTCCAGTGCTGCCATTACGTGATCACCTATTCCTTATCAAAAGACTTAAAGTATGGCAGTAACTTGTCAGCAAGCTTGCTGCTGTCCACTTGGTAAGTTCCCGAACTTACCTGTTCTTTCAGTTCCTGTATCCGTTGTAAACGTCCTGCATCCTGTGTACGAGCTTGTTCCTCAAGCATCTTCATCGCCTCCGGAGAAATGGATACCTCGTCCTTACGGCGGCTCTTTTTGGCATCAGCCTGCTGATTGGATTCAACGTTCCTCTGATATGAATTGATTGCACCAATTCTATTAGGTTCATTGATTTTCATACGAATTGCACTTCCTTCCACCTTAGGATTTTCACATTATCTTTATGTTCTCGAACGATTAGGATAATAAAAAAAACCGATAATCTTTAATAAGTTTATCGGTACGTTCCAAAACATTTGTTATAGCAAAACTTGTATTTAAGCCCTCATTCCTATGAATCGCGCAGTTTGTCGACAGCATTGTAGGTTCGGCCGCCTATATTGCCGTTATCCTTCTGGCCTACTTCCCGAGCCGCTCCAGCCAAATCTTTCGTCAAACGATTCCGGCAGGAGTCGCACATATGCCCTTCACGAATAAGGGTTCCGCATACTTCACAAGGATACATCATATTGGGGGCGTTTTCGATGGAAATCCGTCCCTCCCGGATGAACTTCGTAATGTTTTTAATTGAAACCTCCGTTGCATCGGATAGTTCCTGTATATTAGTGCCTTTGTTCTCGCGTAGATAATCCACACAAGTCTGGTATTCCAGTTCAATTTCCTTGATACAGTTCGAGCATACATCCCGAAAATTCAACGCATATAATCTGCCACAACGCGGACAATTACCCAGATTCATCGCTAAAACGCCCCTCTCAAACTTCCTCTTCCGAATGGATAATAACTATACATTACCTTATTTTCTCACTTCAAGTCCATAGCCTCTTTGCGAATAAAAAAGGGGTATAGGGTGCATGTATGCGCAACCTATACCCCTGATCTACATCCTTAATTCAATGTTTTGATGCTTAGTACAGAAGTCCATGCACTTATATTTTGGTCATTCAATGCACGAATGCGATATTTATGAAGGCTTGATGGAAGCAAATCGGAATGAATAAAGGTTGTATCATTTATAGTCGCTACGATTTGACCATCCGCTTCAATTTCATAAGTAGAGGCACCAATGACTACATCCCATGTTAATAGAATGCCGGTCCTGTCTGGGTTTCCCTTCACTACAGGGGTGTTCAATTGCGTGGTTCCGCTGATCAAATCACTCCATGTTCCTACTCCGGCGGCATTCTTGGAGCGGATGCGGAAAGTGTGCTCTGTGTTGGCTGCAAGACCACTTTTCGTATAGGCAACGCCAGTAACAGCGACAACTGTACCGTCGATTTCCAGATCGTAACCCGTTGCTCCGGTTACTGCGTTCCATTTCAAGGCAATAGCCGTATTGGTTACGGAGTTTACGGTAAGTCCAGTAACGGAAGCTGGGATTGTGCTTTGTGTCAAAATGGCTGTCCATGCACTTGTGTTGGTGTCGGTTAAAGCACGTACGCGATATTTATGTGCTGTACCTCCGAGCAGACTACTGTGTGTGTACGAAGGTTCGTTCACTGTCGCTACTACCACGCCATCGGCTTCCACCTCATATTTCGTAGCGTCGGTGATTTCTGCCCACGTCAGGTTGATAGCCGTTTCTTCGGATGCTGCTTTCAACACTGGAGTGTTTAGTTGCGTTGTCCCACTAATCAAATCACTCCATGTCCCTACTCCTGCGGCATTCTTGGGGCGAATGCGGAAGGTGTGATCTGTATTGGCTGCGAGACCACTCTTCGTATAGGCAGCGCCAGTAACAGCGATAACTGTACCGTCGATTTCCAGATCGTAACCCGTTGCTCCGGTTACTGCGTTCCATTTCAATGCTATTGCTGCATTCGTTACCGAGTTAACAGTCAATCCGGTAACTGAAGCTGGGATTGTACTTTGCGTCAAAATAGCTGTCCACGCACTTGTATTGGTGTCGGTCAAAGCACGTACACGATATTTATGTGCTGTTCCTGCAAGCAAGCTGTTGTGCTTATACGATGGTTCGTTCACTTTCGCCACTACCACGCCATCAGCTTCTACTTCATATTTCGTAGCGTCGGTGATTTCTGCCCACGTCAGGTTGATAGCCGTTTCTTCGGATGCTGCTTTTAACACTGGAGTGTTTAGTTGGGTTGTCCCACTAATCAAATCACTCCATGTCCCTACTCCTGCGGCATTCTTGGAACGGATGCGGAAGGTGTGATCTGTATTGGCTGCAAGACCACTCTTCGTGTAGGCAGCGCCTGTAACAGCGACGATTGTACCGTCGATCTCCAGATCGTATCCAGTAGCTCCGGTTACTGCGTTCCATTTCAAGGCAATAGCAGTATTGGTTACGGAGTTTACGGTAAGTCCAGTAACGGAAGCTGGGATTGTACTTTGCGTCAAAATAGCTGTCCATGCACTCGTATTGGTGTCTGTCAGAGCACGCACACGATATTTATGTGCTGTTCCTGCAAGTAAGCTGCTATGTGTGTACGAAGGTTCGTTCACTGTCGCCACTGCCACGCCATCGGCTTCCACCTCATATTTCGTAGCGTCGGTGATTTCTGCCCATGTCAGCTTGATAGCCGTTTCTTCGGATGCTGCTTTTAACACCGGAGTGTTTAGTTGGGTTGTCCCACTAATCAAATCACTCCATGTTCCTATTCCCGCGGCATTCTTGGAACGAATGCGGAAGGTGTGGTCTGTGTTTGCTGTAAGACCACTCTTCGTGTAGGCAGCCCCAGTAACAGCGATAACTGTTCCGTCGATTTCCAGATCGTAACCCGTTGCTCCGGTTACTGCGTTCCATTTCAAGGCAATAGCCGTATTGGTTACCGAGTTAACAGTCAATCCGGTAACGGAAGCTGGGATTGTGCTTTGCGTCAAAATAGCTGTCCACGCACTTGTATTGGTGTCTGTCAAAGCACGTACGCGATATTTATGTGCTGTTCCTGCCAGCAAGCTGCTGTGCATGTACGATAGTTCGTTCACTGTCGCTACTACCACGCCATCGGCTTCCACCTCATATTTCGTAGCGTCGGTGATTTCTGGCCACGTCAGGTTAATAGCCGTTTCCTCCGATGTCGCTTTCAACACTGGGGTGTTCAATTGCGTAGTTCCGCTAATAAAATCACTCCATGTTCCTACACCTGCGGCATTCTTGGAACGGATACGGAAGGTGTGATCTGTATTTGCTGCGAGACCACTCTTCGTGTAGGCAGCACCAGTAACAGCGACAACTGTGCCGTCGATTTCCAGATCGTAACCCGTTGCTCCGGTTACTGCGTTCCATTTCAAAGCTATTGCTGCATTTGTTACCGAGTTAATAGTCAGTCCGCTGACGGAAGCTGGGATTGTGCTTTGTGTCAAAATGGCTGTCCATGCACTTGTATTGGTGTCTGTCAGAGCACGTACACGATATTTATGTGCTGTTCCTGCAAGCAAGCTGCTATGTGTGTACGAAGGTTGGTTCACTGTCGCTACTACCACGCCATCAGCTTCTACTTCATATTTCGTAGCGTCGGTGATTTCTGGCCACGTCAGGTTAATAGCCGTTTCTTCCGACGTCGCTTTCAATACAGGAGTGCTCAATTGCGTGGTTCCGCTAATCACATCACTCCATGTTCCTACACCTGCGGCATTCTTGGAACGAATGCGGAAGGTGTGGTCTGTGTTTGCTGTAAGACCACTCTTCGTGTAGGCAGCGCCAGTAACAGCGACAACTGTACCGTCGATTTCCAGATCGTAACCCGTTGCTCCGGTTACTGCGTTCCATTTCAAGGCAATAGCCGTATTGGTTACGGAGTTTATGGTAAGTCCAGTAACGGAAGCTGGGATTGTGCTTTGTGTCAAAATAGCTGTCCACGCACTTGTATTGGTGTCGGTCAAAGCACGTACGCGATATTTATGTGCTGTCCCTGCGAGCAGACTGATGTGCGTATATGAAGGTTCGCTCACCGTCCCCACTACCACGCCATCGGCTTCTACTTCATATTTCGTAGCGCCGGCGATTTCTGCCCACGTCAGATTAATAGCCGTTTCTTCCGACGTCGCTTTCAATACAGGAGTGTTCAATTGCGTAGTTCCGCTAATCACATCACTCCACGTCCCTACTCCCGCGGCATTCTTGGAGCGGATGCGGAAAGTATGCTCTGTGTTGGCTGTAAGACCACTCTTCGTGTAGGCAGCGCCGGTGACAGCGACAACTGTGCCGTCAATTTCCAAATCGTATCCGGTAGCTCCAGTTACAGTTGTCCATTTTAACGCTATAGCCGTATTGGTTACAGAATTCACTGTTAATCCTGCAACAGAACCTGGTAACGTATTTTGAGTCAGTACGGCTGTCCACGCACTTGTATTGGTATCTGTCAAAGCACGCACACGATATTTATGAGCAGTAGCTGGTGCAAGTCCGGTATGCGTAAATGTCGGATCTACAACATTACCAACAATTACGCCATCGGCCTCCACTTCATATGAGGTAGCACCGTCAATGGAAGGCCAAACGAGGACAATTTCTTCCTGCGAAGGGCTTGATTTCAGTACGGGTGTACTCAATTGAGTAGACACGGTTAACAGATCAGACCAACTGCCTGCCCCGCCTGTATTTTTAGGTCTTAACCGGAAAGTATGTTCTGTATTAGGAATGAGTCCTGTTTTGCTATATGTGGTACCCGTCACAGCGACGATGTTACCGTCAATCTCCAAATCGTAACCTGTTGCACCTTTTACAGCGGTCCAGGATAGAGCAACTTTATTAAATGTTGCTTCTGTTACTTTCAAACCACTGACGGAGTCCGGAACGACCAGTTGCGTTATAGTTTTACTCCAATCGCTCTCATTGTTGGAAGACAGAGCTTTTAGCGTATACGTATGACTTGAATTTGCCGCGAGACCCTCATGCTCATAAGAGGTCACATTGCCAAGCTCAATAGGCGCTTCATCATCAATCTTTAATTGGTAATGATCAGCCTGATCAACCGCATTCCATTGGATAATATTTTTACCTTCCTGGGAGCTTGCCGAAATCACCGGCTGTTGGAGCAAAGTTTTGATCTCATACAAAGGGCTCCAATCACTAGTGCCTATTTGATTTAGAGCACGTACTCTATAGGAATACAACGTATCAGGCAACAATGCATCACTACCAAAAGTTGTTCCATAGTAAGGCCCCTTAATGATTCCATTCTCCTCAACTTCATATTGCACAGCCTGCTGCGCATGCTGCCATTTCAAGTTAACTGTACTTTCACTTTGTTTTGCTGTGATCCCAGCTGGAATCGCTGGCATGTTGTCAATCGTCACCGGGTCCACCAACTGTTTGGTAAAAGAGGCCGGTTCCGCTTTACGTGTATAATATGGGTTCAGTTCAGAATAGAAGTCCACGACCTCCCCCGTATCCGCATTAACAACCAAACTTAACTGCCTAACATCATAATTGTATACATCAACCGGTGTAAGCTGACCGAGAACATTATAGTTGGAGATCGTCCACTGCCCTACTTCCATGCCGGATTGTCTGTACGTCATCTCAGTGAAGTTCTCACGAACCTTACTTAGATCAATAAGAAATGCATTGTCGATCTGTCCACTATACTTGGATGTATACGATCCGAAGCTTATATTCGTAATATCACTGGTGAATCCCAAGATGGACTGCCTTCTTGTAAAAGAGTAACCTGTCGTTGAAATGTTGTAGGATCTAACCCAACTGAGATCAACATCTTTCTGGTTTACCTGTAATTTACCGTTGTTATTCGTCATTACATATTGATAATCATTACTTGATGAAACAATACTATTACTCGTTGCAGCATCTGCACGGTTCCCCCCGTACACGCCAAACTGCCCGAATACCAGCATCAGCACCAGTAAACGGACGGTCCATAAGTAAAACCCATTTTTTCTTTTTCCTGCAACCACCGTTGTTCTCCCCTTCAAAAGAAATGTTGTGCCACTCCCTGTGCTGTCACCTTTGGTGAACGGCAGAACTATCTATTCTACATGGCAGAACATATTCCTCTTTTTAACATGTAAAAATATTCTTGTCTAATTCACATTCATAATCTCGTCAAACAACCAATATATAATCATATGCATGTATATCAAAACCCGCAAAATTGATAACGCTATACATACAAGAACGTATGTTCTCTTTTCAATATAAAAGTGTTAATACATATCACCATGTGACATGCGTGTAATAGTCATTTAGATAGCCATCTATTAAGTGAATATACAAATATCCAGGTCAGGATCTGGCCAAAGTCAGCGTGTAGATTTCAATTGGAATGTTCATAGAGTATCCTGCGTTTAAGATTACCTGTCCACAGGCATCCAAGGTGCTACCGGTTGTGTAGATATCATCGATCATTAGCAAGCGTAAGGGAGAAGCCTGCCAGCCCTGTGTTGTTGATGAGATATGTGAAGAGACTCCTTTTCCAATGGCGTATGAATTTGTTGCTGGCTGTGAATGCATGTCCTTATGCCTGAATTGTGCGTTGGCTTGATAGAGATCAAGCATCAACTCCAGTCCATCTGGCTGCATTGCAAAAGCATCCTGCATCGTCTGAATGCGCTCGCCGCGTGTTTTGAAGCTTTGTTTGGTGGTGTTGATCCGCCGCTGCAGCAGATCAACAACTGGTAGGCGAACGGCTGCGGCGAGTCCTGCTGCGAGCCGCTCGGCCTGGTTGAAGCCGCGCTCGGCAAGGCGTTCGTTGCTGACGGGGACGTAGGTCACCGCGTCTGGCCGCCATCGCGGCTTATTGTTTTGGAGCAGCGGCTGGCGGTGGTGCGGCGCTGCATCGGGATGAGCCACCGGGGCGGGGGTTTCTTTTGCCAACACAGGGTTGAGTTCTTCATTCATTGCTTGAAATGCTTGAATCATAAGAGCTGTTAACAGCGGCGCATAGCGCTCGTGTCCTCTAAATTTGTACATTCCAATCCATTCCTTCATTAGAGCGTTATACTGGACGGCGCTGCGGTTGAAGATGAAAGAACGGTTTTGCATGTGTGGGCGAACGCAGTCCGGGCAGCCGATCCCCCGACCACAGCGCAGACAGCGAATGGAACGAATCCATGGAATTTGCTGCACACAACGCGGACAGATGGCGGGGTAAATCGGAGACAATATTGCTCGGGTACCACAGGTCAGACAAGTCGCTCCGGGTGGGGCGAGCAAACTATGCAGGCGATGGGTGAGTTGGTGCAAGTGGTCCGTGATGCTAGTTAGCCAGTTCGACATTGAATTGTTACCTCCCTTAGTATCTACTAATTTGTTGGCGGGTGAAGGTAGCCTTTGCGGCGGGCGATGGTGTTCATTTTTTGGATCTGGGCCACTGCTTTTACCTGGGAACGTGTACGCCGGGATGATGCAAAGACGACCCTTCCTGCCGGATCATCCATGGACCGACCTGCTCTACCCGCCATCTGTACCAGAGAAGCTTCGTCGAAGAGACCATTATCGGCATCCAGAATAAATACATCGCTGCGCGGAATGGTGACGCCCCGCTCCAAGATAGTGGTGGTTACGAGCAGATGTATGGTCCGTTCGCGAAAAGCAATAACTTTACTCGCACGATCAGGATCTTGGGATGATGTTCCTTCGATATGGATTTGCGGAAACATGCGACGCATGAGATTTACAAATGCCTCAATCTGAGCGATTCGTGTCACAAATACAAACACCTGGGCTTCTCGTTGCAAGGAAGTCTGAATACTCTTTTTTAGTGTGGGGGGCAGATCTCGCTTCCGAATACACTCGGCGACAGTAGGCATTTTCAGTAAACGCGGCACGGGTAAAGGATAGCGGTGGAAGCGTACCGGAACTCTGGCGTAAGTGAGTTTCCCTTGTGCCGCTTCCCGCTGCAGCCTGGCTGGTGGCGTAGCGGACAGATAAACAAAATGACCATCAGGCTTGCATGAAGATGCAGCTGCATGAGCGAGCATGGGATCATTGTGGTAGGGAAATGCGTCGAGTTCGTCAATAATGACCAGATCGAATGCCTGGTAAAAACGCATCAGTTGGTGTGTGGTCGCGAGTGTAAGCTGTGCGTCTTTCCAACGCTCGGTGCTGCCTCCATATAGCGTAGCGAGTGAGATGCCAGGGAATGCCTTTGCCAGGCGAGGAGCCAGCTCCAGTACGACATCCCGGCGCGGCGTAGCAACAAGCGCTCGTCCACTACGCTCCAATATGTATTGGAGCAGCGGGAAAATCATTTCGGTTTTGCCGGCCCCGGTCACGGCCCAGAGCAAAAACCGCCCCGGCCCATCCCCTGCGGATGGCCGGGCCAAAAACGCCAGCGCCGCGGCAGCCGCCGCGCTCTGCGCAGGGCTAAGCCCCCACCGGGCAAGTCCGCCCTTGGTGGGGGCAACGGCCGAGCCACGCGATGCTTCGCCGCGTCGTGGCTCGGCCACAGGCGCTGCACTGCGCAGCAGCAGCGCGCAGGCACGGCTGCGCCCCAGCGCGAGGCAGGCCTCGCAGTAGGCGCACGCCGCTAGGCCGCAGGCAGCGCAGGGCACGCGCTGCCCGGCAAAGCTGCCGCATCGGCGGCAGCGGGGCGCGCTGTGCGCGCGGCCAAGCCACGGGAGGCGTTGCCGCCGCGTGGCAGGCCCTTCCAGGGCGGCTGCTATGCTCAGCCGCCCACGCAGGTGCGCGAGCTGCGCAGCCGCTCGCCACACCGAGGCAAGCTGCGGCGCCGTGTCCGCCAGCAGCGCCTCTGCCTCGGCCGCCAGCAATTGGCGGCCGCAAAGCCGCTCAGCCAGCAGGGCTGCGCCCCGCTCCAGCTGAGCCCACTCCCCGGCGGGATACGACTCTGGCATCCCACCCACCTCTGCTTCTCTCTCAGTAGTCATCCCCGCTTTGCCCGCCATCTCTACCCTAGCCTCCAGTTCCCCGGAGGCCCGCTCGTACTCTTCCAGTTTGCGCTGCATATACACCTGCCAATGCTCCTCTGCCCACTGATCCATCCCTCGCTCCATCTCAAAATTCTCTATCATCCACGTGGCCTGACTTAAAGGTAACTCCCAGCATAGTAGTAACCATCGATACACCCGCTGTCCACTCACCCCCTCAATCCACCACGCCACATCCACTCGAATATCCAGTGAAAGCACCATCTTCCACTCTTCTCTCAATCGGCACACATATAAGCCAACCTTCATTTTGCTCTCCTCCCTTAATGCTAGCTGTCCCGAAACGCAAAAAAGCACATGCCTACCGACTATTCGTCGGAGCATGTGCTTCATGTCCATATCTCATTCAGTTCAATATCTACTCGTATTATCACTATATCAATAGTGGAACCTTCCCACAAGTTCTACTAACAACAACATCTCTTTTTATTTCTATTGCTCTACTCTTTCAATCTAAATTTGCATCGGTTATGTAAAACGCATTTCTTATGCTTTTATTCTGAATCTAGTTTGTACCACCTTGTTTAAGTCGGCTAAGAAACATTCTATTATATCGGTTTATGATTTCATCCAATATCTCGGATTGCTTAATCACTAAAGGATGCTGTAATCCGTAAACTGCTACTAGCTCGTATAGACTCTTCCTTTCACGTTCCAGATCATCTTCGTTATCATTCGCAGAATATCTCATAGAAATCTCACCTCTATGAATAGTTTAACCTTTTATGTAAAAACATAGGTTTCTGCAAAAAATACAAAAAACACAACTCTGTTGTATTTGAACAACAAAATTGTGCCCTGCAATGTTTACCATCCGCCTTCGCCATGTGAATCTGTCGTTGTTACGATTGGAGTTGGCGCTGTAGGTTCTACCTCTTCTGCAAATGATGTTGTACTCACGGGTACACCAAGCAACAAAACTATCACAAGGATTGCAGTCAGAATTACTGTTTTTTTCTTCATTTTTTCTTCCGAACCTCTCTTAGAATTGTAGTATATTGATGAAGCTCGTCTCCCGTTGCCAGATGCCGAACTGTATCAAATGCACAGATGCATCTAAGCATGCATCTTTCATTTTTTATATTAGCTGAGATTGCCAAACTATTTAAAACATATTGAATCCCAGCATGAGCACGATCTGTATCTAAGTAATAATCTCCTACATCAGCCAGAAAATGAACAAAACGATCCCCCATTATCTGATCCGTATAGGATCCTATCGTTACTCGTTCTTGTATATAGGAGGTTATTGTGTCCTGAAATCGCTCCAACACATGATCAACGTTCAAGTTATATGTTAGTGCTGATTTCATAATTTTGAATAATCCACGCAGTATCTCGTTTTCTTTGGTAGCCAGATATTCAACATATTCATCCAGGATATGAACTTCTCCCGACACAAGTTGGTACAGATATTTATTCGCTTTTGCCCATTCACGAAATTGACTCTTCGTTTTCTCCGCTGCGGTATCATTCTCTTTGATCCAATCATGGTTTTCATAGCAGGATACATGGTACAGCGCCTGCTGGTAGTCATCTTTCTCTTCTGCAATGGATCCGAGAATAAGGTGGGCATACAGAATGTAACCAAATAACGGTTTAGCCGGCTCATTATAACTCTTACCCATTCGGATTCGTTTATGTTTTATCTCATATTGAATGCGTGCGAGTCTGCCCATTTCCTCTGCAACCTTGCTCGCCTTGTCCCATCGTCTTAATGAAAGAAATGTATTTGTCAGATCCTTCAACGCATCCAGTTGGTCCACCTCATTAAGTCTTGCGACAAAGGGTTCAAATTGTACAGCACATTCCAGATTATTGTGTTGATCATCACTAATAGATAATTTAAAAATCCGATACTGACAAATGGCCAATCTTTCCGCATGTTGATATCGTTCTGCCTCACAAACTTTCCTATATATAATCAAAGCGCTTACCGCTCTGCCTTCACTATTCAATAATTCTGCAAACTCAAATAGTGGTTTAATATAAGCCACATTCTCCATCATCATATCTACCGTCCGCTCAAAACAATCATTTTTTCCAAGTTCTGAGCAACGCATCATAAACGGACGAAGCCGTCTCCAATTAATTGAAGAATCATTGAACAATTCATCCACATACTGGTCGTAGAAGTACCCTTCATCAAGCCCCATATGTTCAGTGATTATATCCAGAATTTTAACGGAAAAGGGTTGGGAACCATGAATGACTCTACTTAAAGTTCCAGAATTAATACCTGATTTCTCTGCAAAATGATAGATCAGAATCTTGTTTTCATTGATATAACTTAAAAATTCCGAACGGATTGTCTTATGCAATAGCTCCATGTAAAGATACCCCCTTCCGAAAAATCCATTTCCAATTCATAAATACAGTATTTAGTGAATTATAGGATTTATTAAACCCATGGTCAATACAGGTATACGATCATTCCTGATCACACAATTTGATGCTGTCTTCTCCACTCGACGGCCCTTTTTAGCCATTCAATAATTACCGTTAATCTTTCTTTGATCATGCGAAACTTTTTCCAATCTGCTTCGTCTATACTTTTAACTTAAGAGTTCTGATTTCAAAAAGGTTTGTTCGGTAATCCCAATAAGGCTCCAAAAGTGGCAATAACCATAGATTGCATAAAAACCCATATTTAATTTAACAGCAAGCTTGGCTACAATGACAAAAAAAGACTACAGCATAAGCTGTAATCTTTAATCTCGAATATGATGAAATCCAATCTTATTTGGGCAAGCTGGCATGACTTCATTGAAAGTGCATTCTGACTGATGACACGCTTTAGCCAGTCTGTCTCAGCAGCTTGCACGATGAATGAGCCCAACTGCTGCAAAAAAGCATCTACTGCTTTGGCTCACGTAAATCGATAAGGCGAATAGAATGATTCCCACTCTGGTTCCCCTGTTCCATATCGGTAGGGACAGCAGACAAGTAAGATAACTCCATTCCTTGCCTAAGCATAAGCTTTTCAATAATACGAACCGTTTCGGCTTCCGTACGATCAGCGACAACTGTCAATGTGAAGCTCTTTCCACGGTAAAACAATTCCCGGCAAAGCGCTCTTACAATACCTTCAATCCGCTGCTCCTGATTGGAAGGAATGAGCATAATTTGCTCGTAGCCTTCGGGGTCCGGACGGGAAAGATGGCGCTGGTGCATGGCATGAACGGCCATTGCCGCCAGGAAGTATATGAGCAGAATCATAGTCAGATGAGCAACCATGGCAACTGCACCTCCTCGGAAGGTCATGCTCACCCATGGCGAACATCCCTGTATACAGCAGTATATGCTGCATTCCCCGAAGGGTTACACTTGCAAATCCCAAACGTTCATATCCCATTCTGATCGACACCGGACGAAGAAGACAGGCCAGGTCGTTCACTCATTCATGCCGAAGCTTAAACATAAGTTCACCTAACTTCGCACTTTGCTCATTTGCAGTAATAAAGTCCATCAACCCGCTAACCAGTCCAACATTGTGGAATGGGCGCGAGTAAACAGAATCCTATAATGGCTAAAATCAATTGCATCTAAATACAATCGTATATTAAAGGGTAACCCAACCATATTTGATCGAGTTGATAACCGCTTGCGTACGATCGTCCACTTCCATCTTCTGCAGAATACTGCTGACATGGTTTTTTACTGTTTTCTCACTGATGAACAGGAACTCACCAATCATTTTATTGCTCTTACCTTCAGCCATCAAACGCAAAACTTCAGCCTCACGACGAGTAAGCGGATTATTGTCACCAGCGACAAATTTAACGCCTGCTTCCTTCGAAGCTCCCTCGCTCATTGCCCCTGTCTCATTAAGGTAAGTCATCCGACGCAACTGCATGATCAGTTTGCCCGTTACTTTAGGGTGGATGAATGCATGCCCTTCATGAACGGAACGAATCGCATTGATCAGAGACTCGGCCTCCATATCTTTCAGCAGGTAGCCATTCGCACCTTTACGCAGCGTCTCAAACACATAACTCTCATCATCATGAATAGACAAGATAATCACCTTGACGTCCGGGAAAAGCTCACGTAATTTCTCTGTCGCTTCAACCCCGTTTTCCACCGGCATGTTGATGTCCATCAATACGATGTCCGGTTTATCCTGATTACAGAATTCGAGCACCTGAATTCCATCACCGCATTCGCCGATGACCTCAATGTCGTCCTCCATATTTAAAATGCGTTTCAAACCTTCACGGAACAGCTGATGATCATCAGCCAAAAGAACTTTAATCGATGTCTTGCCAGTATCACGGTTTTCCATCCTGCTACTCCTTTCCCTTATCCACGTTTGTCGGGATATGAATCACTATTTTGGTTCCTTGATTTTCCGCGGATTCGATCTCTATTCTTCCTTCTAACAGTTCAACCCGCTCTCTCATCCCAATCAGACCGAAGTGGGAATGATCCTTGCTCTTCTTTGCAAGAAGCTCCGGTTTGAACCCAAGCCCATTGTCCTGCACGACAATTTTGACCAACTGAGCCTGGTATGTAATTTCCACCACAACATAAGTGGGATAAGCATGCTTTGCAGCATTGGACAGACCTTCCTGCACTAGGCGGTAGATCGCAGCCTCCATTGCCGAAGACAAACGGTGTTCCTTGCCTCTCGTTTCAAAAAGCGAGCGGATTTTTGTTTTTTCTTCAAAATCCTGCACGTACTTCCGAAGCGTTGGAATCAATCCCAGGTCATCCAGTGCCATAGGACGCAAATTGAAAATAACTTTTCTCATTTCTCCAAGACTCGAACGAACCTGGCCTTTCAAATCTACTATTTCGGCCTGGACCATCTTAAAATCCTGCTTTATGAGCATTCTTTCTACAATTTCCGTCCTAAGTACTAGATTTGCGAGCATCTGCGCAGGTCCGTCATGAATCTCACGGGCAATACGCTTCCGCTCTTCTTCCTGGGCCAAAATTATTTTCAAACCAATCATTTGTCGATTTTTGGCGGATTCAATGATGCGGGTCACTTGACCCAGCTCACCCGACAGATACTCCAGTACAACCCCCATCTGGGAACCGATCGTTTCGGCGCGCTCCACAGAAGCTTCCACATTTTTGGCACGCTTCTGCAGATCATCCCGACGGGCTTTCAGATACATTTCCTTCTCACGGTAAATCATCAGATCCAGCTGTAACTGCGTCGCTTTCTCATACGCCTGCTTGATATCATGCTCGGAATAACGGACAAAGTCGCGGCTAACCTCAGTTAGCCGGATCCTGGAACGGCGGTAGTTCAGCTCCAATTGATCTACTTTCTCGATCGTTTCCGCCGTCTCCTTCAGAACCGACTTCAATTCCTCGTTCAGCGTTTTCAGCTCATTCCGAGTCGAGTCCATAATCTCAAACATTTGATATTTACTGTTTTCCATGACTTGTATGGCGTTTTTTATGACGCGGTCTATGGCATCGGCTTGTAAATCCACGTTTGTTCGACTCCATTTCTATCGTTTCCGGTATATATCATACCATATCACGATGAGATGGTAACGGTCTTCGTGTTCTGTTCCCATTTTACAGTCAGTCCAAGCTGCTCTGAAACGAGTCTGAGAGGGACTAAAGTCCTACCACCAGATACGTAAGGTGCTACTGTTGCACTTTGTCTTTTGCCATTGATGATGAATTCTTTCTGACCTACGACCAGATCAATCAACTTGCCACCACGCACGACGGTAATCCGTTGATTTTTGCTATCCCAGGTCGCCTGTCCGCCAAAAGCATCCAATACATGTTTGATTGGAACATATGTTGTACCATTTTTCAGTACTGGCGCAGCATCGATTGCCTTTTTCGTTCCGTTTACGGTCATGGATTTCTGTCCAAGCACCAACGAAGCAGTTCCTGTAGGCAAGCCCACTTCACTGGATTTGGATGGCATGGTGAAAGCAATGTTGTCAAAAGCAACCGTGCCTGTCTTCGCACGCTCATCCTGACCTTCTTCCACATTCACCACATACACCCGTTTCAGCTTCGCCGGATAAGCAATGTTCAGCCCATTCAGGTCTACGTTCAGTTTTTTCCAACCGTCCCAATCAATCGCCTTGGCGAGATCGGCATATACCGTTTTGCCATTGGCATCGGTAAATTCGGCACGCAGCCAGTTCAGACTCTTATCTCCCATAACATCCATCGACATGGATGTCGCTGTTGCAGATACCTCTTTGCCAGTGGAACCGTTCAATTGGGCATATGCATACATTTTACCTATTCCTGCGGTCATATCATAGCTCAGCTGCAGCACCTTGGAACCGGCTTTTTCACCTGTTCCCGCTGTCACGGATGCCGATCCAGTTACACCTGATGCGTTGGTCGTGAAGTTGATCGGGTAACTTACATTCTCGAAGTTCTCCCATATCGTTTCACTTCCCGCAGCAGAGAGCACAACCACTGTGCTGTAGCCGTCATAACGACCGATTGCATAACCAACTTGAGCGCCGGAGTTCACAGAGGATATGGTTAATTGGTCTGCAACCACTTTACCTTTGAATCCGATGAATTCCCATGTCAGCGAGTCCGCCGGAACCGTCACACTTTGTCCGCTTTTGGTCTTCGCCGTCACTGGAATGGAGATCGTTGTGCCCGCTTGGAGCGATCCCAATCCAGACCCTGCTGTCAACGAAGCCAGTTCACTACCGCCCAGTACGGTCACTTTAATAGAAGATGAAGCACCATTGCTTGTTGCAGTCAGCGTCGCTGTACCTGGTTTCACACCTTTGATCGTTCCATTGCTTACACTCACAATGCCGTTGTTGCTCGATTTCCACGTCATCTTGATATCGCCTGTGGCAATCGGGTTGTAGTAGGTGTCATATCCTTTGGCGGTGTACTTGCCCTCTTGGCCTACCAGCAGCGTTTGGCTGCCACTCACGGCAAAGCCCTTCAGTTTGCCTTCCGGAGCCGTTGAGAACACGCCCAGCGTGTTTACGACCTGACGCTGCTCTGTACCGTACTCCGTGTTGAACGTAAGCCCTGCTGTCTCCTCACCAAGCGGACGAGTTACCATCGTTGTGGAGCCGCCTCCGTCCAGGTTCATGCCTTTCCATACACCAATGCTGGTCATGAAGGATTGCAGTTCAGTCAACGACAAACCGCTGCTGTTACTGTTTTTCTCCGCTGCAATAATGTAGACATAACGACCATCCTGAGAGTAGCCGACTGCTGTTCTCGCACGAATGCCACCGATACCGGAAGCAGCGATATCACGGGAAAACGTAGCCGCCTTGCCACCATTCACCAGAATGGTATGACCACCAATCATCATCTGCAGGTTGCTTGGGTCAACGGTCTCCCCCGTCGTTTTGGCTTTCAGTTTGTAATCCGTACTCAGCGTCTGTCCTACCGCCAGGTGAGTCATAATCCATGTCGCTGCCGTTCCATGCGCACGCAAAATGTACCCATCCGCCGGCACCGTCATATTCAACGCCTTTTTATCCGAAATTTGGGTGATTACACCGTTCTGCACAAGTACCTCGGTCGGCGTTGTGGAAGGGTCATTTGGCCGCTTCGTGGACGTCCATGCCGGTGTATAAATATACATTGAGTTGGCGTGACTGTATTTCACCGAGCCTGATTCGACCGTGTAGTCCTCTTTATTTATCCCACGCAAAGCAAACGTTGAACCATCATCTGCCTTCACGGTGCCATCGAATGAATATTCATCAATCATCGGCTTGCCGTCCTTGGTTACGGTGAGGGCATACATCCCTGACAGTTCGGATGGAGTGGATACGAGGACCCCATCCGAGACCTGTCCACCAATCGGGGCAAGTTCCCCGGATACATTGAAATAATCGCCGTTCACGGCGGCTACTGCACCATTTTCCTTAGCCATGCCACCCGTGCTTTGTTTACTATTCAGATTACCGCCCTTGCCTGTCATGACATCCAGCTTCACATAGGGATTTTGCAAATCCACTTGAATGACGTCCGCCAATACGTTCACCTTGGAGCCGGAACGTGTTGTTGTATAATTGTATTTCATTAACTTCGCACCCGAAGTCAGAATTTCTTCACTCAGTTTGCTTGTTGTTGTAGAGGCTGCTGCCGCCACCGATTGCCATGAAGTACCCGACCACACCTGTTGTCCCGCTCCCAGAACCGGTGCAATCCAGATCACGCCTGCCAGCGTCACAATCGCCCATTTCTTCGCCTTGCTACCCTTAACGTCGTTCAGCCGTTTCCCTTGTTTCCCCAGCATGTTTGAAACGTCTCTCCCATCTTGTATATCAATCTTAGAGATCACGATCTCTGCCACGTGGCAGCAGACAGCGAGATTTCTAGTATACTCTTCTATTAATAGACTACTTTTTGTGGAAAAAGTTACGCCCCGAGCCTGAATTCAGGTATTTATTGGGTTATACGGCATCTTATGATTATGTTATACGAATAACGTATAGAGCAAATAGACTTCCGCTATGCCTAGTTCAGCACATCAGAAGTCTGCCTGGATTAGATTTGACTGATGAAACTATTGCCGGAACTCAATCGACTCTTACATGTAACTCCATTTGATATGATGCTATTATTCCCCTGAAAGTCTCGACATGATAAATTCACCGATAATTGTTGTTCCATCTTTCTCGTACACAGGTATGCTTCGATCCATCTTCTGCTGGCTCTGCCATTGCAACGCTTCTTCAGGGGTTCTGTGATCTGGTCCTTGTAAATCCGCCTCTAGCACATAACCGATAGCCCCATTAGTGGCTTCAGCCAATACCAAATCTGGACCTACAAGCCCCTTGCCATAATCTCCAAATTTTCCATATGTCTGCCCTGCCTGGTTTACTGGATAGGTGGTGTTACTTCCTTTCGCTCCATCTTCATTCAATGCAGAATTAGCAGAGTCGATATAAATAGAACCCGAAATAATTACTACAACAGCCGTTATAGTTAATACAGCTATCAGAGATTTCTTTATTTTCATTGTATCCTTACCTCCCTATCAGTTCCGTATGCCAACACTGTGTAATTTCACATATATATTCTCTCACTATTGACTAGCGTACCACTCCAACTAAAATAATGTAAACATTTTCCTCCTTGTAATTAAAAAAAAGGAACACCTCAAGAAATGAACTTTCTTGAAATGTTCCAACCTTGTTACACACCGTTATCTTGACCATTCATGAACAGAATGAGTGCTATTAATATGTCGTTTCGTTTTTACAAATATCCCAACTTATCCAAGACACGTTTCAGCATTACCGCTGCTTGTGCACGAGATGCATTCCCCTGAGGTTCAAATGTCTTTGACGTCATTCCCTGAATAATGCCTTCCTGCACCGCTTTGGCGACAGAATCCTTGGACTGGATCTTTTTGTTATCCTTAAACTTAGCTAATGTTGAAGCAGCTGAAGAATTCAATGTAGTTGGTTGACCACCATAATTCAAGGCACGAACCATCATGATTGCCATCTGCTCTCGCGTGATTGGACGATCCGGCTTGAAGGTCCCATCGGTATTGCCTGTAATGATTCCCGCTTCAGCTGCAGCACCGATATAGGCACTGGTAACACTGCCACTACGTACATCCCGGAAACGACTTGCTGCGTTTTGTTCTCCCTTCAACCCCAGACCTCTAGCTACCAACTCTGCGAATTCTGCACGTGAAATGTTCTCATTTGGCCGATAGAAGGAACCATTCGATGCACTAATAATCCATTTAGCAGAGAGCTCATTAATAACTTCACTAGCCCAGTGTGAATACGTATCCTGATAACTAACGATGTGGTTAACAGGAACTACTGACTGATTGCCATTCAACTGTCCTTGGACAACCACACCCCCGGCAGTACTTTTAAAAGAACTTGGTACATTAGATAACATAAAGGTAACTGGATCAATATACGTAAATCCGGATGTTAATCTAGGTGTATTTGCAGACAATTGCATGGCCAACTGACTTTTGATATTCTGCTCCACACGTTGATCAGCATTTCCATTACTAGCAAACACATATACATCCGTATAATTGCCAAGCTTCTGCGCCCCTGCACCTGCAATCAAACCTTCGATTGAACCTGATGAAGATACAGGAACCGTTTCTAACTGAACGTACAAGGATGGGGCTGCAGCTCCTGTCGTTGTACTTGTGTTGATTGGCGCTCCAACATTCTGGCTCATAACTGCTAAATTCAGATTAGACAGCGGTACAGTCCAGAGCCGATCCCCATATTTCACACCAATTGTACCCGTTCGATGACTTGCCGCAATCTGAATAAGTGCATTCAATGGGAACCCAACATACGCAGAGGATTCGCTATCTGGAATCTCAATCACAACAGGCTGACTCAATTTCCCGACGGTTGAAGCATATTCAAAAGTCTGGATCAACTTGGTCGCATCCACATTAAATTGACGAGTCGAACGATTATTACGTGACACCGCAGATACGGCAGAAGCCGTATTGTTGTTCATCACAAGTAAAGACTGACCATAACTCGAAGAATCTAATTCCTCCAACCAAGCAGGACGTGTCCCCGTTTGACCACCACTACCCGAACTATTGCTCGATTGTTGCAGCGTAAGAGGACCGAATGCCGCTATAGTAACATTCGACGAATCCCGTAATGGTACTGCGCCGGGTACATAACTCACTGTTCCCGTCTGAACAGCTGTCGTTGCTCCTGATGAAGTAGAGGTATCCAATTTCAACGTCACCACTGATCCAGAAGCTGAAGCTGACAATACCGTTGTGGATGAATTGCCAAGCACCACACTGAACTGACCTACCGTTAATGTCGCCTGAGACTGAATTGCATCACGGAAGTTTATCTGAACGGTGTCTCCTTGGAGCGTGGCCGACAGAATTTTACCATTTCCGTAGGTGTACGTTACTGGAGTCAGATTGAGATAGCCCGCAGGGTTATTATTCAGATCCGTTAATCGCAGGGCTCCAGGTACATACGATAAAGATATATTTTGTGTATCCTTCACGGCGGATGCCAGTGTTAACGTTACCAGATCATCTTCAATGATGGAATCCGTTACGTAGAGTGGCTTGCCATCCACAAGAACCGAATATTGGCTATTGAGCGGCTTATTCGTCGTTTTCAGTGGTTCATTGTATCGAATCCATAATTTATTCCCACTGACCTCAGCACTCTTGAACTCAGGCGGTTTGGTATCAATCGTATTTCGGACATAGAAGCCGCTGAATCCAGCAAGAGCCTGTCCACGAGTATCTTTTACAGGCCATGAACCTGGCGTGTACGCAACACGAACGACTTCACCATCTGTAATAGACCGACTGAGATTCAATGTCACAACAGAACTATTATTGACCGATATGCTATTAATGCCTACAGCTGACTGATCAGCAGTTACGCTGAATTGTCTCACTGCATCACTTGAGGTAATGTATACCGTCTCAGGGTAATACAACGTAATTGTACTGTAATATACGCTACCTTCTCGCGGCTTGGACATGACGGAGTCTAAACTGTTCTCCACATCCCGTGCACCAAAAGCAGCTGCAGCATTCAGAGACTGATCTGTAAGCCGATTACCTGTACCCGGCGCATAAGCAATCCGCACGACCTGGCCTACCGCTACACCAGTATCCAATACAACATATACACTATCACCTGAAATATAGGTGGAACTAACGTTCCGATTTTCTCCATTTACGGTGACTGTGTAACTGCTACTGAGTGAATTAGTGCTGTATAACCATTCATCGTACGTTAGACGAATAGTGTTATTGCTATGCATTTTCGCGTTCTTTAGCACAGGTGCTGTTGTATCTTTGCTTAATGTTTTGAATGCCCATGAAGTAGAACCATTCAAACCCGCGAATGTATTCCCTGCTTTATCACGAAAAGTATTCGCTGGGATATCCACAACATAATTCATATTGCTATCCAATGCGCTTACTGGTGTAATAAGCAACTGTCTGTTGTTGGAGCTGTTGATATTCGTCGTTGACTCAACAATCGCCCCATTCGCCTTTTTAAGAACTGCTTTGCCCGTAAAGTTCAAGTCTAGTTCTTTGTTGAAAGTAACCGTTAGAGTTCCCGTCAATGACACATTGGTGGTACCATTTGTGGGAGAGAGACTGGACACCGTGAGGGACGTAGGGTCAGACAGCACATTAAAACCCCAATCCATACCGCTAATTGCACTTATATCATTCCCGTTCATATCCCGCAAAAATCCTTCAGGCATCACGATGTAATATGTACTATTGCTATTGAAGTTTTTCACAGGATCAATCGTGATGATTCTTGATTTCAGTCCTGTAATTCGCGGTGCACCAGACGTTATAGGGATTTCCTCAAATGGCGTGCCCGAAATGTTCCCTTGAAAAATCTGAAGTTTACCTGCGCCCATATCTACCGGCTGATTAAATGTCATTGTCAGACTGGATGATGGTGTTACCTGATTAGCTGCGTTTTGAGGAACCTTGCTTACAATATAAGTAGAACCTATACCCGACGTTCTAAAGGTCCACTCTTTGTTTAATCCAGGAAAAAATACAGCATTGTCATCTGCATAAACGAATGACTTTGCGTCAATCTGAACGTAATAGGTTCCCCCTGGAAGAGGAGCTTCTGGTTGAATCGTTACATATGCACCTGCGATAGGTGTAGTTGTGCCGTCTTCCACAGGCGGTATCGCAGGATCTGTAATCGGCCCCGTATTTCCAACAGTTACATTTGGACTGGATACAGCTACTGAAGAAACCAATGAATCATCGTTAACCCGTTTAATGGATATAACACTCTGGGTGTCTGCTGCCTTTTGAACGGGTTTAGCAAATTCAATAACTAATGGCGCTGACGCATCAATATGCTCCCCCTTCACAGCAGGAATTGTATTTATAATTCCGTTAGCAATCAATTCATTAGCCGCGTAAGCGCCTTGCTCTACTCCACTCCAACCGGTCAGCCAGCCTTGCGCCGTCAGCATGACAATCAAGAGTCCGAGTATGCCCTTTTTCGCAATTTTCTTCAAATTCACTGATCTTCCCCCTTATCTATATTTCTGCTCCTGTCTGATGTACAGACCTCATTATGTATGTCGGCTAACTGATCTCTTTTCTTTAGATAAAAGGAAATAAAAGGGATTTAAAAATACTTATGTATCGTGCTACATGTATGTATGCAAAAAAATCCCTGATTCCATATCGGAACCAAGGACTTCTAATCATGACTCTATCGTTAACTTACAGACCTGCTTGCTCTTTCAAAACGTCTGCCTTGTCCACTTGTTCCCAAGGTACATCCAGGTCTGTACGGCCGAAGTGACCATAAGCAGCCGTTTGTTTGTAGATTGGGCGACGCAGATCCAGCATACGGATGATGCCAGCCGGACGAAGATCGAAGTTATTGCGTACAAGCTCAACCAATTTCTCTTCGCTGACTTTGCCTGTTCCGTATGTATCTACGTTGATCGATACCGGGTTGGCTACACCAATCGCATAAGCGAGCTGGATTTCCACTTTGTCGGCAAGACCTGCAGCAATGAGGTTTTTGGCTACATAACGAGCTGCATAAGCTGCGGAACGGTCTACTTTTGTTGGATCTTTACCAGAGAACGCGCCACCGCCGTGACGTGCATAACCGCCGTAAGTATCTACGATGATTTTACGTCCAGTCAGGCCTGCATCTCCTTGAGGTCCGCCAATAACGAAACGTCCCGTTGGGTTGATGAAATATTTTGTCTGCTCATCCAGCAATTCAGCTGGAACGACAGGCAAAATTACATGTTCTTTGATGTCTTTTTGGATCTGCTCCAGCGTGGTCTCTTCAGCATGCTGAGTAGACACGACGATGGTATCGACACGTACCGGTTTGTCACCGTCATATTCAATCGTTACTTGAGTTTTACCATCTGGACGAAGATATTCCAATGTACCGTCTTTACGCACTTCAGCCAAACGGCGAGCGATACGGTGGGATAATGCGATTGGCAAAGGCATGAGTTCAGGTGTTTCATTGGTTGCAAAACCAAACATCAGACCTTGGTCACCAGCACCAATGTTCTCTGTTTCGCGAGCCATTTGTTCAGGGTCACGATTCTCCAGAGCTGCGTTAACACCTTGTGCAATGTCAGCAGACTGCTCGTTCAGAGAAGTGAGGACTGCACAAGTATTATAGTCGAAACCGTATTTGGCACGAGTGTACCCGATTTCCTTAACCGTATTACGAACGATGGACGGAATGTCAACATATTCAGACGCTGAGCTGATCTCACCGATGACAAGTACAAGTCCTGTAGCTACGGAAACTTCGCACGCTACACGAGCGTTTGGATCATTCGCCAGGAACGCGTCCAACACGGCGTCCGAGATCTGGTCGCAAATTTTATCCGGATGTCCTTCAGTTACAGACTCCGATGTGAATAGATGTCGGCCTTTAATAGACATTGAAGTTTAAACCTCCCATAACGAGTAGTATGGCGATTGCCCGAACAAAACATTTACGTTGATTCGTTCACTGTACCCTCGAAAGCTTTCCGGAAGGAATAAGGACGCAGGGTCCGCAGTTACGAAGATAAGGATTTTTCAGGTAATGGCCTCAACAAAAAATCAACCTTTCCCTAGCGGAAAAGGCTGTGTACCTCAACTGCCATCTTAACGTATTTGTCAAGAGGTGTCAAACAAACGGGGATAAGGAAAACATCCTATAAGTGCTGCTCTGCCTGGCGAATCAGCCTTTTGGTAATCTCTCCACCGACCGATCCATTCTCACGAGAAGTCAGATGACCCCAACCTTTATACTGGCCGTAAGAGTGATCACTCACCTCACCCAGTTCAGAACCAAATTCGGTATCTGCACCAGCAAGACCTCGACCACCATACCCCACATTCAGACCAAACTCGGCGGCAATTTCATATTTCATCTGATCCAGCATCTGACGACTTTCCGGTACCACTTTGCGGTTGTTTCTAGCCATGATTCCTGCACCTCCGGTTATTGGTTGTGTACAGTTATAGAGTGAGCAGGAACAAGTCTGGCTAGCCGTATTAATGTTTGTTAGAACTGGGTAATCTCAGCAACTTATTACGTAATATTGAATAATTTCAGGTTACAATGCTCAAACTACTTCAAAGAATATCCACCGCGAACCATAACGGTCAGACTGTACTTGTTACCATCCAATACCGTTATACCCCGTCCATCCCTTGGAAAAGAAAGCAAGTGATTGGTCGGCGCTGCCTGTCCATTCGTCAGGTCAATTCCGTCCGTCAGATCAGCAACACCATTCGTACCTTCACTGACGATTACAGCTTTGCCGCTGCGTACAATGAACTCCGCGCCGGATTTACCGATCAGCTGTTGACCCGGCTTTACGGTTACGATCTCAACCGCATCTGTCGCACCGGATACTAATGGAGGAAGCGTGTTATCACCACCTGTGTTACTTGAATTTCCAGTTCCAGTTGAGCCGGTATTGCTACCATTGCCTGCATTACTGTCTGTACCACTACTGGTATTACCACTGCCCGTAGAAATTTTGCCCCCCAGCGCCTGCTGAATTTGTTGATCTACATAACTTTTGGTGACTACCGGATCATCTGCTGTTCCGGGTTGACTTGTGCCTGCACCTATTGCCGTATTGCTGTATACAGACCCAACCCACACGCCAACACCAATCGCCAACGCAGCCAGGGATACTTTCATATAAGGTTTCATGTATTTTATTTTCCTCCTCTGGAAATCTATTAACTTTAACTATAGAGAAAAAATGCTGTGGGGACAAGCAAAACCTCGCTCCCGATTTCTCGGAAACGAGGTTAAGTATGCATTCTGAGTATAGTCGTTAGTTAACCTACGTGTTATTTTGTAATGTCCAGGAACCCTATTCCGGAAATACTGGGAATACCGGGAATTCCGGGAACTCTGGAAACACAGGTTCTTCTTTTGGCAGTTTGGACACATCGTAACTGTAGCCTTGTTCTGCAAGGCGAATCCGATGGCCCTCAAACACATCATACAATGCAACACGATATGAGCCCCCGCGTATTTTATCGAAGACCGTGTCATCTATACTCCAGTTCAGCGTCTGATTAATACCCGTTTTCAGATCAGTTCCCGGCGTGAGCTCTTTATCAAACACTTTACCAGATCCGTCCGTAAGCGAAAGAATCAATTTATGTCCGTATTCACCGCTATCGACGGATTCTTCCTGGGTTAACGAATAGATCATCTCAATCTGTACCGCTGTACCACCTGTGAGATACGCTCTGATATTGCTGCCAGAGAATTTGTACGGATACAAGTCTATATCATTAAGAGAAGACTGAACAGATAATGATGTTGGCTGCACTTCGAATGACATGGCATTAACATAAGCCGTTGCCTCGCCTTCACCGGATATAAATTTATTATCAGCAACCCCTTCACCTACAATCAAACGCATATCAGATAAAGTTTTTACACTCTTCGGTACTTTGGCCCAGAAGGTCACAACACTCTTCTGACCCGGTCCTGGTACACGATCAGCCTGTTTAGCTGTTGCCTTATAATATTGGCCATCTGCTGTTTTGTAGTATCCTACTAATTTTGCAAGACCGCTCTGACGCAATGATTTGTTCGTCATTTCGAACTCAGTATAGACAATATCGGACGAAGATCCCGGATACACATAGGTTCTGCGCACACCAAGCTCTGTTTCTTTCTCTGAAGTACCTTGAGTAAAGGTCTTCCCTGCTCCTACATACGAAAGTGGCTGGATTATACCGGATGTACTGAGAGTAATCCAATCATTCGTTTCCTCTTCGCCTACCTTCTCCAGCAAAGTCACTTCCAGACGACTCATTTTGAGCTCGGATGGAATTTTGGTCAAGAGATAAGCTTCTGTTGTCATACCTGGGCCGAGCAGCTTACCACCTTGCGCCCGAATCAGCTTCGTATCTCCATCAATCCGTGCGGAATCAATGGTGAACATCGCCTCCAGTTCAGGTAATTGAACCGTTTTGGCCGATGCGTTACGAATGGTCACCTTGGCAGCAATAATATCACTGTCTGTCCATGGCAGGCGTTGGAGAGAGCCGACCGACACTCCGAATGTGCCTTTACTGTTCTTGATCACCGTTTCAGTAGTAAGCCCATCTCCACTTGTGACGAACTCAGGAATAGCATAGATTCCCACAGGATAGGAGAACTCAAAGCTGCTAGCATTCGTATTTCCTTCCTTGCCCTCTTCCTTCGTTATCGGAGTCATGGCATACAGTTTGATTTTGCTGGTATCCCCATCACCTTGAATGGTAGTGATCAGCTTAATCGTCTTCGTTGCACCTGGCTTCAACTTCAGATCATCCAATGCCTTCGTCTCAATCGGGTATGCTGTACCATCTGCTGTTCGAATCTCTAATGCATATTTAGGAACCTTAACTTCTTTCTTACCTTGGTTTTTAATGACCATTTGCATCGTCAGATCGTACTCTTCATCCTCTGTACGAACACGCGTGGATTCCAAAAGGGTGGATACAGGTTGTCCATCAATCGAAATGATATTTGGTTGATTCGCTGCCGTATCCACATTAGATTGACTAGCTTCTGGCAGTTGTAATGCCGCCACAGGCAGGGCTATTTTCTCTTCACCTTGTTCTTCCACAAGCAGCAATTCGGACTTTTCAAGTTTCAACGCTGTGGGCAAGGAGGCCATTAAACTCAACGTTTTGTTGGCCTGTGCCTGAATGCTAATGCCTGTACTGTCTTTGTCCGGCGTTAATGGATAATTCATCCCATTAGGTGTACGCAAAATCCACTTGATATTCGGATTATCCAACAACTTATAACTAATGTTATTGAGGTTCACGCCAACTTTGACGTATTGCTTCTTATCTTCCCCCGGATATACTTTGATCCCAGACACCTTAACTTTGACCGCTGAATCACTCAAACGAACCGTTTTTGTGTTGCCTACGGGTGTGGTAATACTGTAGGAAGCTGGAACGTTGAATTTCCCCAATGCGCTTTCATAGTTGGGTTTACTAAAATCCCATTTTACGATGAGGAAGTTCAGGTCGCTCAGCTTCACTTCACGTCCAACCTTCATGACGTACGTTAGATCTACTGTGGAACCCGGGGACACCGTCTTCTTCTCCTGATCCTTGGTGATCAGTTTGGGAGAGAAGCTTGTCCCTCCTTTGGTCTTCACTTTGCTCCAATAATCGAGCATCATCATTGGTTCGCTGTCATTATTTTGATACGTCAGCGTATACGTCACTGTATTCCCGTCGTCTTGAGACAAGAGATTCACATCCGTTAATTTCACGGTACTCCGTGCCGTCACTTTCACCGCAGGTACGTTGGCCAATGTATGTACTACCTTTTTAGCTATGGATGTTTGTTCTTTCTTCGTTGTATTGTTATCTGCACTGTTCTTCGATGTATTATTTGAACTCGTCGACGTATTCTCAGCTGCTGCGATACCTCCACTTGAACTGATCAACATCATACTTGCCATTAAAGTCATCATGACCTTTTTATGATCCACTTCCAAACCTCCCATAAGTTGCTTGTTGCTTTATAGTATAAACGTTTGAGAGAGGGAGAAAGTTACGATGTTGTTGTCTTAATTAAAAAACCTCTCTCACCTAGGTGAGAGAGGTTTTTTAATTAAATTAATTATTTAGCTTCGAATCCTGCAAGAGGATTGTTGCCAACAGTATCAGTGATGAGTTTAGCATCATTGCCACTGAAGAGAACATTGTAAACTGAAGTGTTCGCAGCGCTAGGGGTGTTTGCAGTTACTGTCAAAGTTACAACATTGCCAGTAATATCCACTTTAGTTACTGTTGTAGAAGAGTTTCCTAAAGTTACTTTGAACAAGTTTGTTGATGGGAAATTAGCTCCCGAGTTATCTTGGACATTTTTAGTAGTTCTAAATGTGACAGTATACTCGTTTGCATTCGCTGTAGGTGCGATAGCTGGACGCAATCCATCCCATTCAGGTTTGATAGTATTTTTCACAGTTTGTGCAGGATCAATTTTCACCAAGTTACCATAAGTATCTTGAGTGTAAGTTGTTCCATTTACTGTTCCAACTGCCAAAGTGTTAGCAGCAAAATCCAAAGGAAGTTTGTTGCTGTCAAATTTCAGAGTCAGAGTTTTACCATTAGCAGAAAGAACTGCGTCATTTGGAGCATAAGTTGCATTTGTTACAGAGTATTTAGCTGAGAAGTCCCGAGCATATACATTAGACAATGGTGTAGTAAACTCAAGTTTCAGTTCAGTTCCACTAGTAGCCTCAATAGATGCAACATCTACTTTAATAGCTTCAGTACGACCCACAATTGTTTTTTCAAGAACATATCTGTTCACTCCAGTGGAGCCATTGTAGTTGTAGTTTCCGTTATCAAGGTATTTACCAGTTGTGTCAGCAATATAACTTACTACTACTTGATCTCCAGCTGCTAAAGTAAAGTTGCTATTTCTCTTAGTAATACGTACTGTGTCAGCAGAAATCAATTCAACATCGGAATCATTCGGAGTCAATTGGAAGAAACCTCCGCCTGCTTTTTTAACAACATACTTCTCTGCTTTCAAAGCATTACCTTCACCTGTAGTAGCAAGTGACTTATTGAACTGGATGTATACTTCACGGCCATCAGCAACTGAATTTGAATCAGTATAAGCACGAACTACTTCACCATAAGCAGCATCTTTAACAGACAAATTAATAGTTACAGGCAACAGAACGTTTGCTGCATACGCAGTATCACGCAGACCAGATACAGTCAAGCTATAGTTATCATCTTTCAAGTTAGAACCAAAATTAATTTTAACAATTTTGTTTCCACTTCCTGCCACAAATTGTGGTGTGCGGATCGGATTACCACTAGCATTCAGACCGTTTGCGCTTGGAACTTTTCCATCAGCATTTTTGAGAACATAATTAGAACGATCTTCGATGCTGCTTGTAGCCAGTGCTTTACTGAATTGTACTTCAGCAATGTAGTCACCGCTCACACCCTCTTGATAGAACTTCGAAGTTACAACTGTTGGACGAGTAGAATCCAAAGTAGAAGTAACATCATGTTCTACATTACCAGTGTTACCGCTGTAATCTCTAACACCAGTCAAGAAAATTTTATTATCAGTGTAACTAAGTGCTTTCTCACCAAATGTAAGAGTTACCTTGTTTCCACTAACTTCAGTTTTCGTTGGTTTTACGGAAGAAACGTTAGCATAAGCGCCGGATACTGCTTTAACAGGCTCGTCGAACTCAACTACAACTTTTTGCAAGTCGTTCGTTTTTGCAGAAACCACTTTAGGTGCTGCAGTGTCGGAAGTAGCTGTGAAGGATTTTTCTACCGGAACTACAGTCAGACCAGAGAAGTCTTTGACGTTGCTCACACGCAGTGTATGTTCTCCCTCAGTCAAGTTAGTTTCAGCAATAATTACATTAGGATACACATAAGTAAGGGAAGCTGCGATGTTTTTATCGTCGATACGGAAGTTACTAGAAGTAAGATTCGTATTTACGATTGGCTCGCTGAACTCAATTTTAAATGCTTTTGTTCCCAGAGCTTTAACTTCTTTAACTTCTGGAACTGTCACATCAAGCGGTGTGAAAGCAACACGTTGAGTAATTGTTTTAGTGCTGTCAGCGTTTTTAACGTTGTTCACTTGTACAAACGTTTCACGTTGACTAGGCAATACGTTCTCCACTTGACCAGGCAATAAGCTGGAAGTACGATCTGCCAACAACAATGTTACTGTTGTTTTGTCTTCAGACAATGTAGCGGATTCGATTGTTTTACCGTCAGAATTAGCACTGTTTTCAATGATGTAGTTATTCTCATTTTCTGCAGAAGCTGCATCTACAGTACCATCAAATTTAACAACGACTTCTTTCAGGTTAGAAGCAGAAGCAGATACTACTGTTTGAGCAACTGTAGTTTTATAAGTAACTTTTTCAGTGAAAGATTTATCTTTGTAAGTAAATTTCACTTCAGTTTCTTTGTTAGCTTCAAGAGCTTTATCCAAAGTTACTTTAACGGATTCGCCATCGCTCATTTTGAAAGTAACAATTTTACCAGCTTCAGTAACTTCATAAGAAGATACTTTCAAGCTTTGCGCTTGGTCAATGGCGTAAGCTGCGCCTACAAGCAATTGACGGGAAGCGTTAGCTTGGAAGTTCAATTTGGAATCAAGCAATCCAGCGTTGATTGCCGCTTGAACATAACCTTTAGCCCAAGCTGTTGCAGTGTTGTCAGTTTCAGCTGGAACATCAAGTTCCAAAGCGATGGACAAAACTTTCGCCATTTCTTCTACAGTTACTTTACCGTTGAAGTCGAAGATTTTCTTCTCAACGTTTTTACCTTCCATGATGCCAGCAGCTGTTACTGCCTCGATGTAAGG
Organism: Paenibacillus sp. FSL K6-0108; assembly: GCF_045040695.1. Classification (NCBI taxonomy): domain Bacteria; kingdom Bacillati; phylum Bacillota; class Bacilli; order Caryophanales; family Paenibacillaceae; genus Paenibacillus; species Paenibacillus sp. FSL K6-0108. The sequence continues at coordinate 6,841,903 of NZ_CP150288.1, forward strand.
AGCAGCCCAGTTTTTAGCATTGTAGTTTTTGTCGTTGTAAGAATATACTCCAGTAACTTCTTTCAAACCAAGCAATTTAGTGATAACTTTCGCGAACTCAGCGCGAGTCATGTCTTTATCCAAACCAGCTGTTCCATCTGGGTAACCAGAGAAAACACCTTTTGCTTTTAATGCATCAAACTGTTGTTGTGGTGAAACTGCTGTATCACCGAATGCTACAGATGCAAACATCGAGAATGCCATTGCTGTAGACAATGCTACGGATAAAATTTTCTTCATAACCTTTTTTTCTCCTCCTTGGGTGTTCATAACATTTGAATTTTCTTTAATAGGGTCGCTCGTATTCCTCATATATTGTTGCACCCCCTTTCCAGAGTTGTGAGCAAGTTAATATAAATGATGTCTGTGAGCATATCACAGAAACTTGTAAACTAGGTTGTAAAGCAGATCCATACGAAAATAGAGTAGTTTCCTAATCCTACCTACGTATTATACAATGGGTCTTCCGAGTCGTAAAGCAATTTTTTCTAATAAATAGACAAGATTCTTCACGAGGTCAATCTTGGTAACAGGCCCAATGTTTTTGACTCTACATCTTAAACGCAGCAGATTTCAAAAAGTTGCGGGTTTCACAAAAAAAGTTTTGAATTTATTTATGTATAGGTACAGTGCGGGTAAGATAGCCATTCAAAACCCATATAAAACATTGATGCGACTGTGTTCTTTGAAATATAAAGGGTGCTTCTTCTATGCTGCCAACGTTTATTTATACCCGGAGTTTCACACTATGAAGCGACAAATTCTACAAAAAACAAAATAAAAAGCATCCCACTCTGGGATGCTTTTCGTACATTTCAGTTATATAGTTTAGCGAATTTTCATCGCAAGATCGATAATTTGAGCACGCATCTGCGGATCGCTGTTCAATCTAAGATACATATCATCAATCGGCTGTCTATTTTCCCTGTACGTCTTTTCATGCTTCATTGTCGTGTGAGACCATTCAATCAAATCATTCTCAGCCAGAACCAAATTGTTATACGCATCATGGAAGCCAGTCGCCTGAACAAGCCCTTCCATCACTTCTTGGGAAACTTCCTGTGTCTTACGTGTATCTTCTATTTTCTTCTCCAGAATGACTGCCTGCTTCTCGAACTGTGTCTTTGCTTTCATGTAGCCCAGCTGGGCCTTCGAATAAATCGGTTTCATTAGCTAACTTCACCCTCTAGATCATTGTGTATTTACCGTTATTGTATCTTAAACTCTAGCAAATTACAAAAATAGTTATTGGTAAAAAACTTATTTCTACTATTATAAAAGTGTCCTTTATCAGTTACATAACACTCATAAAAAGGACCTGCCCCTTTAGTGCAAGGGACAGGTCCTTCCTAAAATGCATCCATGCTATCACATAAATTAACTCAAGTTTTTAGGGAATACTTTGGTACTCTTCTTGAGTAATTCAACCGCGATCTTACCTGCTTCCGCACGAGTCAGGTTTCCTTTCGGGTTAAATGCATACTGTGGTTTGCTTTGACCGGCAACTGTTACAGGAGACCCTTCCATGATCTTCGCTTTGGTAACGGCTTGCACAGCAGGACCCGCGTAGTTCTCCATACTGCCTGAGTCGATGAAAGACTTGGCCAATGCACTTTGGAGCTTGTTGTCATTTGCAGCTAACTTGAGCTCAAGTGCTCTCGCTATCATGACCGCTGCCTGTTCACGTGTGAGAGGACGATCCGGCCCAAACACACCATCGGTCAATCCTGTAATGATACCTGCTCTGGCGGCGGTCTCAATACTGTCATAATCCCATGTATATGAACTTGTTCCAGGCGCCACATCTGTAAATGTTCTTCTGCTATCAGAAGTAATCGGAAGATTCAATCCTTTTACCAAAAGCGTGGCAAATTCTCCTCTGGAGGTCCGATCATCTGTTCCAAATTGTTCAAAACGCAATGGTGCCATAAATCCTTTGGCGTATAATGCATTAAGAATATTTCTGGCCCAACCATGGTTCGTGATATCGTTGTAACTTCTTCTAAGCTTCATGACTTTATAGTACCCGAAATTATCGAACGGAACGGTTACTGTATGCTTCTTGGAATCCACTTCTCCACCAATGCGTTTCCATTCTCTACTTGAAGAGTAGTAGAATACCGAGATTGTGGAGCCCGCGTCATCTACCACATTAGAATCGTAAGTCAATGTCAATGTACCACGTTGAGATGGTTTGATTTTGCGCTCAGCAGGAGTTAATGGATTACCATACAATGAATCTATAGTGTATGGACCTAAGCCATTTGTTGGCTCTTTGTAGTTGTCAGTGCCTCTTGTGCCCGACTCCCCTAAACCTCCACTAATCCAGTAAATGTCTGAAATCGGACTAAAGTTCACAGAATCTCCCGTGATCGCCGAGAACCTTCTGTAATAATCATCCGGTACGCTTAATGGATTGGGATCTCCTTCTTCTGTTTTGAAACCAACAATACTTCCGTAATCGTTACGACGTTCCACAATACCGGTATTCGGATCTGCAATACCAAACAACAGTTTGTTATTCGGATAGAACTTTGCGATTCCACTGGTGTCTAAACTTTCCATTACCGTCCCTTTCGGGAAGCTTAGCTCAAGCTGTTTATTGAACGCAGAGTACTTAGTGGCTACTTTAGGAGCCATATACTGTGAATCCACTCCGGTAGCACTAGTATAGTACACCTCAATTGTATTCGTTGTTTTTACACCATTACGATCAATTGTTAGTTTAATTTTGTTCACTTTATCGGATTTGAGTCCAACATAATCAAGAGCAAAACGGTCCGTTTCTGTTCCTTGAAGCTTTTTAGCTGTCTCTTTATCAATAATAACGGACGTTGCTCCCTCTGCCTCAATATCAAAATGAACAAAGTTTTTGTTGACAACAATTTGACTACCTGAAGTAGGTTGCGGAGCTATAATACGATAACCTGCAGCTTCTCTGACCACTTCTACCTTCTGACTTGTCTTTGCTCCAGTTTTGTTATAAAGGTCCAGTGTATAGATGTATGTCCCTGGTGTCTCAGCTTTCAGATCTCTTAACCGTACAACAAAGTCCTTTTGATTTCCGGCACGATCCACAATAACATTACCATTGTTCAGGGCATACTCAGGAGAAATTGTTGGATCTTCCCAAGTTGTATTACCTGCCGATCCTTCTGGTATATTCACGTCAAAAATAGTTTGAGTACCCATACTCAGGCTCATTCGAATAGCCCCTGCACCACGGATTGCCAAGTCAAAATTTTTAAGGCTGGTCGTGTATTTCTTGTCTGCAAATGTGAAATCCGTGGACAGGTTAAACAGGTTTTTCACCCATTGATCATCCGGGTTATACGGATCAAGAAATGTGGAGCGATTTTTACTTGGTGCCGGCTGAAAATTGTTGATTGTCGATACATTATTATCATTAATGTAAATGCGCAATTCTTTGGTTACTTCATTCAGCTGGCCTTTATCTCCGGTCCCTGTACCCGTTAATACGATGCGGTTTTCCCCAAAGAATAAAGGTCCATTATCTCCGTCAATATCAATTTCAACGTCTTTAAAGCTTCCATCATCGCCCAAAGTCAACTTTTTTTGAGTCGTGTTCGCTGCAGGGTGTGTCGAATACACTTTTACACCATTTGCGAAAATCTCTGCTACAAAGTAGTTGCTATCTAATGTTGCAAAGTCAACGTACTTACCTTCAACCAACAATTTATCTGTTTTTTTGGAGTTCATGTCATATGTCTGACCATCCGTCAGGTTGCTCACAAAAATATAGTTTTTGGAGGCAAATGAGATCGTCGCATTACGACTTGATGTTGATCCAGCAAACTTGAACTGAACGGTTTGATTTCCGTTTTTGAAGCCTTTGATTTGATAGATGTATTTAGTTGGTGATACTTGTATCGGTGGTGAGAGCTCAATTGCACTTGTACCTCTTGGAAGGTACTCAGCTGTCAACTCACTTCCATTAGGATTTCTGCTGGTTTCTACGAGGATATAAAAATCCGCAGAAGTGACACTAGAACCCGAAAGAGGCACTCCTGCTGGTGCTACACCAGTACCACTGTAGTCTTTAAGATACCTTAAATCCGTAATAACCGTTTCATTCTCTAGATATTGGAAATTCATATTTACACTTGCTGTGTTTTTTCCATACTTCACAGTCAACGAATGATTTTGCAAGCGATCGATCGTAGTATCAGGGGCAGTTCCTGATTCTGTAAATTTCAATGTTGGAATTTCAAACGAAATCAGAGCATATGAAGGCGTGTTGATTCCCACACTAGGAATGGGTTCAATCTTCGGAACAATGCCACTCAATGCGCCATCCACCGAGATTTCAGGAACAGCCGTTGTTTTATCATCCGGCAAAAGTAATTGAACAGTCACACTGGCTTGTGAAGGGTCACCTCCATAAGTAGGTCTTTCCGAGAGCATACTCTGCGACAGTCCACCTGATCCCTCATTCAAATCCAGTTGAGAGAACGGATTTTCCTCATCATAGTAGAGAAGAGAATAAGTGTATTTATTTTTGTCCACGCCGCTTTCAATAGTGATGACCACATCATTCTTGCCTGCCTTCAATCGAAGCATTGGCGAGAAAAATGTGCCATCTTGTTGAGACAATGATGTTGGTAATGCCTCACCATTATTCAAACTTACTGTTACTTTAGAAGAGTTGTGGGCTACACCTTGAATAGTCACATCACCCGTATCTACAACAACCTGTGATCCTTCATTTAGATCAAGGTTATCGGCTCCACCCAAAACTTGCAGCTTTTCAATGTATGGTACAGAGTCATATAAGATATAGAAGCTTTCAGAACGTTCGCTTGGTCCCTGGGAACCCGTAAACGTTACTTTGTTCATTCCGGGAAACAATGTAAGTGTTGCTTTAAAACGATTGTCTGGTCGATCTGGATCAACCGTTACAACCGCTGGTGCTACCCGCGTGCTGTCTGGAACCCAAGTGCCATCCTTCAGATTCATCAGTTGAACGTTGGCACCCAATGTAGAGCCTGTTACGTTAGTGAACGTACCCGTTACGGCCTGTTCATTGTTAGTTACAACAAATGCAGTTGAACGCGATAGCACATCCGTGCCAGTTCCACTCATTTTGAGACCTACTGTATCTTTCAATTGGACGTTCCCAGCATTATCCGGAGTAAAATAACTCGTCTGTCCTGCCGCCGACGCGACTGGTGCAAGGCCTGCTGGTATTAGAGATACAACCAGTGCCACCATCATCAGCCAAATCATCGGCTTCTTCGTACGCTGCATGCAATCATCTCTCCTCTTTTTAAGTCAGTTACCGTTATATATCGGCTGAAAGGTTCCAATTATTTAGTAAAAACAGCAAAATAAACAAAAAACCTTGTCCACGAGGGACAAGGTTTGGGTTGATAGAATATTCAATAAGATCAGTAAACGAGCGTTTCTATTTAGGATTTCGAACGGGTTTCCGGGTTCAACTTGACGCGCATGCGCAACAGGAAGTTAATGACCGGCCTTCTGGTTTTGCTTACAAGTCCGATGACTTCTGCTCCGACCTGGAGGAAGAACATCATGATACAGATCACGACGAACGTTACCCAGTTGGCTTCGAACATCGCAGCGGAAGATTGAATAATCGCCAGTACACCGAAGAATGCGGCAATACCGTAGATGATCAGAACTGTCTGACGGTGACTGAATCCGAGTTCACGCAGACAGTGATGCAAGTGACCTTTATCCGGTGAGAAAATCGGTTTCCGTTGTACCGCACGACGAATGATCGCAAAGAAGGTATCCGAGAGCGGCACACCGATAATAATCAGCGGTGTAATGAAGGACACGACAGCAATTTGTTTGAATCCAAGCATGGACAGCATCGCCAGAGAGAAACCAAGGAATAGCGATCCCGTATCCCCCATGAAGATCTTGGCCGGGTGGAAATTGAAGAACAAAAATCCAACAATACTACCGAGCAGTACAAGACACATCAAAGCAATCATCATGTTACCCATCAGGAAGGACATCACGGCAATGGTACCAATGGCGATACCGGATACACCGGCAGCCAGACCATCCAGACCATCAATCAGGTTAATCGCATTCGTTACACCAACAATCCAGAGAATTGTCAGCGGAATGGATACCCAAGCTTCCAGTGAGGAGTATGCATCCTGAAAAGGAATATTGACGAAGTCTACACGGATATTAAATCCGAATACGACTACAGCAGCAGCAGCAATTTGTCCAAGCAGCTTCACTTTGGCTGACAGTTCAAAACGATCATCCAACGCACCAATCAGAACGATGATTGATCCACCAATCAGAAAAGCACTGACAAAGCTCATATCTCTTGTCGTAAACCATGCCGACACAAAAGGAAGCAGTGCAGCAACCGTTATGATAAAGGCCAGGAAAATTCCTAAACCACCAAGACGTGGCATAATCCGAGTGTGCACTTTACGTGCATTCGGCGTATCCATTGCTCCGATTCTGACTGCGAACTTTTTGACAAGCGGTGTCAGGGCAAGAGCCAGTCCCATTGACACGATAAATCCAATGATAAAGATCGCTACCATTTGAACATTCGACCCCCAATTATAATACCTGTAAGAAATTATAAATCCCCTGATCTCTTTCTATATATAAAAATTATTTGTTAGTCACTTTTGATAAAAAATCTCGTTACACAATAACGGAGAGGGCAAGGAAAACCTGTAGAAGCGTAGCGGTTGCCTAAAAGCTTTCTGAAAGAAAGCTACTTCGAAAGCATACGCTATCACCACATTTCACCCTTTATATAAAGGAAATAAAAGAAATTTGGGGATAACAGCAATCGAAAGGTTGCCTTGCTATCGTAGTTGTTCAGTGTAAGTTTTAATTCAAGCAGTACGACACATGTAATCCGGAATGAATTATACGCTGATCACAGGCGAAATGCCAACCTCAATTTTTAGCAAAAACGTGCATTTTACTCGTAATAGCCTAATTTTAACGGACTTTAGTCACGTTTTCTTTGTCCCGCATCACTTTGACAGCGAATTTCGGAAGCGCAAGCATTCGGCCAGCCCGACTAGGTTCGCGAAGCAGGCGATAAAACCATTCCAGTCTTAACTTTTGGAACAGTTTGGGTGCACGTTTGGTTTTCCCCGAAATCACATCAAAGCTGCCTCCAACCCCCATGGTAACGGGAACTTGAAGCGCATCTTTGTACTTGTGAATCCACGGTTCCTGCGTGTCTGCCCCACGTGCAACAAACAGTAAGTCAGGTGCAGCTTCACGGATGGAAGCGACAACCTGCTCGTCCTCAGCCGGACCAAAATAACCGTCGCGATAACCTACAATGCGAATCGCCGGATATTGCTCTTGTAACCGAACTGCCGTTTCTTGAATCACCTCAGGTGTGGAACCGAGCAGATACACGCCCCACCGATAGTTTTCTCCAACACGCAGCAATTCATGTAAAAGCTCAAATCCAGGCACCCGCTCTGCCACAGGCTGCCCACAATAATTGGCAGCCCATACAACGCCTGTTCCATCGGGAACGATCATCTCCGCAGACTGCATAACCTTCATCATCGCTGGATTCTCCAGCGCGGCCATAACCATAATGGGATTGGCTGTAATGACCTGGTGCGGCTGCTTTGTGAGTACTGCTTCGGTTAGAACCTCCACCGTTTCTTTCATCGTTAGTTTGGAAAAAGGAATACCATAGATCGAAACGGTAGGTATTGGTCCGGTCTGATTCATCTTATTTCACCCTTTGCGGCCTAAATATTTAATAATTTGCTGAGCAGGCACTCTGGCTTCCTGCTTCAATTCAGTAATGCTATCTTCATGCTCCTTCAACCACTGAGAACGCTGATCCAACAAGTTAGCCACCGTCTTCGCCAGTTTATCCCCATCCAGCGCATCTGTACTGCCCACGCATTCACTATCCAGACGCAGCATGAACTGATCAATCTTCGGATCATACGAGATACCAACAGGAGGAACATACTGCGAAGCTGCATAGATCAGACTGTGCAGACGCATGCCGATAACGACATCACAATTGCTGACTTCCTGCAGCATCAGCTGCGGATCGGTAAGATCCTTGGTAATGCTTACTTCGCTGCCCTTGTTACCCAGATCACCGAGCATTTCCATGACAAACCGTGAAGCCTGCTCATCAAGAGGTAAGTGAAAGGGTAAAAAACGCAAGTGAACGGCCTTTTTGGAACATAGCTTCTTCAATCCGGCAGCGATGGCTGTAAGTTCTTTACGATCTGACTCCCAGAAACGTACGGATACGCCGATCACCGGGAGTTCGGTATGAACGTTTGCTGTTTGAGCATTAACCGCGACTGAACTTACGTCTTCCGCTTTGGCTTCAGGCAGCGGCAGACCCATCACCGGGTCAGGGACCACATGAATCTGATTCCACTGCAATCCGAGCCCGCGCAAATATTCAGCGGATTGTTCATCACGCACGGATACATACTTGCAGGCCTTGAAGACCGAACGAATCATTGGGTTGAACATTTTGCGGTTTACAGGTCCAATGCCCTGAGCATAGATAAATGTTGGTTTCTTTAACCATTGGGCCAGTTTGATGACACCCAGGTAGTAAGGGATGGATTTTAGTCCGGTTGCATCCTGCAGCAGACTTCCTCCTCCGCTAATTAAACCGTCACTTTCCTTGATCGCTTCGCGAACCTCCTTCAACTTCATACGATGTACAGCACGTACACCGTACATTGAAGTAGTCCACTCCGGGTCACCGGAGAGCACAATCGGTTCAATCGTAATGTTCGACCGATGACTCTCCTCTTCCAGCGCCGTCAAAATTGACTTTAATACCGCTTCGTCCCCGCTGTTGTTGAATCCGTAATATCCCGAGATGACTAACTTTTGAGAAGTGGTGACCATTTTTTCCAACATCCTTCCGCTACTTGCCACACACCCACAGCAACGATACCGAAGATTAAGCCAAGTCCCAATCCCATCACTCCACGAATGAGTGACAACACAGCTGGCGTATGGATATGCGCGAACGTATCCACCATGGACAATTGTCCAATCGCTGCAATAATGAGCACAAAGATGACTTTACGATATTTTAAAGCGGCGAACACGCCAACGATAAACAGCGGGTGTCCCAGCATAAATTCTTTGAATCTTGGCCGCACGCCGAACGTGTCTTCCAACACAACACGCAGGAACATCTCGAAAGGCGTAACCGAACCCGAGTTGCCTGTACGACTCAAATAGTAATACCCAACAACGGCAGCAACAAGTGCCAATACAACCATCACAACGGTGATCGGAGTACGAAGAATATCCTTAATTTGTTTAATAGAGAACGTACCCGAACCACGGTAAAACAAGATATAAATCGCAACCAGCGCCATAGGTGCAAAGTGCAATAGGCTCACGCCTCGGAACTGGTTGATGACCAGACTGTACGTGATGCTGTTCAGCAGTGCGATGACAAAAGGCACCGCCAGGAACGAAAGAATTGATGTTCTTACATATAAGAATATCGTTTGTGCCAACCGGCGACCCGCAGGCGCGTCTGGCTGACGCTGCTGCTGATAGTTCACCGTACGAACGGCCAGCACCATCGCAATGGTTGGCGCACTAATTGCGACCAGCAAGGCAATTCCCTGCTCAAGCAACGTCGGTTTGAGTAAGAACAATCCAGCACTGCCCACCAGAGCCAGCGCAAATACCAGCAATGTCAGCAGTGGAACAAAATATGAAACCATAAGCGTAATCATTGCGATTGCACCAATCAAGGCAACCAACTTGGCATAACGCTGAATGGAGGAATCTTTCACCGTGAACGCTTCAGCTTGTCCCAGTTCGAAGCCGTGTTTGCCCATACGTTCAATCGCATGACCTGGCTCACCCAAACTGTTGATCAGATTATCAATCGGATTGGTGATCATGGCTTTGGCCGTATTCCGACTTGGCGAAGCATTAATATAAATCATCCGAATGTTGCGGTCTTTGGTAGCCAAAACAAAACGGTCAGCAATGGTGTCTACATCCAGATTGGCATCCCCGTCACTTAAGGAGTACAGACGAGTTACATTGTAGTCAATTTTATAGGAGAGAGTCTCAAAACCGGATTGTGGTTTCTTCAAATTCTCAATAGCCGCTAGTCCTATATGATGCTTGTTCAGCAACTGGGCGAACTGGTCGAGACTTCTCATCTCTGCATTATCATTGTACCCTTTCACAGCATCACCATCAAACAAGATGCGCTTTACCCCATTCTCTTCGAAGAAGGTAAGCAGGCGTTCCATGGATTCCTGACTGTAAGGAACGTTGTCTGCGATCCGTGGCAAAATGTAAAATCCTTTATCACGCAGCATCTTCACGGCAACCGGATCTGGCTGCAAAGGCTGCATGTTCGCATTCTCCGGTGGAGTCTGCAATATTAAGCCGCTACGACCTTCGTATTCCCATGGAAGCACAGGAATCTCCCGATCGGCGAACGTTTGTTCAATGATAGGGGTATACGTTTGTGCATTTTCTTCATTTGTGAACAGCACATACGTGTAATTATCGTTAGCAGGAATGACATTTTTGGTCATGTTCGCAAGATCCTGCCCGCTATATACCATTAGTCGACGTGACTTCTTCAACTCATCCAGTGTACTTTCGAACACCGCCATGGTTGTCACTCCGGCATCTTTCAAACGAGTCAGTTGTTCATTCATGAAATCTTGGGGATGGGCCTGATAAGCCGAGATATCCAATAGACCCCGATAATTGAAGACAAGCTCCACCTTTTTGGCGGAAGATTCCGTCTGCACCCGATCACTGATAACAGGGATGGAAGCAATCAAACCGATAATGACAACAATCCACAGCCACTTCCGTGAAGCGGTATTCCAATAAAGCCATTTTTGACGCACTACATGTACCTCCTCAAGTGTTGGAACCAAATGCACGTTCAGCTCATGATTTTCATTGCATAATAGTGAATAAATACCGGATACACACAGCTTGTGTCAACAAACGTGCATCTATCCGCAATTCATCCAAAATAGACGTAGGAATTCACCCTTTTACCTAAAAGAAAAGCCCCTCCGCCAACCAACCTTACGGTGCGGAGAGGCTTTCTCATGTTCTTGCTCAGTACTGCATTCGTATTTATTGTGCGTCTACACGCGTCATTACCGTAGTAGCCAAACGTTCGATACGGCTTTCGGCGTCTTCCAAGTTCTCTCCACGCACGGCGAAGTATACTTTGATCTTCGGTTCTGTTCCCGAAGGACGTAGGCAGAACCATGATCCGTCTGCCAAAATAAATTTCAGAACATTCTCTTTCGGCAAGCCATCCAAGCCAAGGGAGTAATCCAGCACATCTTGTACAGCGATGCCGGCTACTTCTTGTGGCGGATTAGAACGCCAGTCGGTCATTTTCGCCTGAATCTGAGCTACGCCATCCTTGCCTTTGAGCGTACGTGACTCCAGCTTCTCCAGGAAATATCCGAATTGGCTGTACAGCCCCTGCAGGACATCATAGAGCGTTTTGCCTTGGTTCTTATAATAAGCAGCTGCTTCAGCAATCAGCATTGCCGCCAGAACTGCATCCTTGTCACGTGCGTAGCTGCCTGCCAGGTAACCATAACTTTCCTCATAACCGAACAAGAACGTGTGACTGCCGGTTGCTTCGAACTGGTTCATTTTTTCACCGATATATTTAAAGCCTGTCAGGGTGTTCATCACTTCTGCACCGTAATGCTCGGCAATGACCGCGCCCATCTCGCTTGTTACAATCGTTTTGATAACCGCGCTATTTTTCGGCAGTTTGCCTGTCTCTTGCAAGCGGCTCAACACATAATGCACCATGATAGCTCCGGATTGGTTACCAGATAGTACGAAATACTTGCCATCATTGTTTTTCACTACCGCACCCATGCGGTCTGCATCCGGATCTGTACCGATCAGAATATCCGCACCCACGGATTCACCCAGCTTCATTGCAAGTGTGAATGCTTCGCGCTCTTCCGGGTTAGGGGATTTCACTGTGGAGAATTCAGCATCAGGTTGTTCTTGTTCTGACACAATGTGAACCTGCTCAAAACCGATCTGTTCCAACACACGGCGTACAGGCACATTTCCTGTTCCGTGCAGTGGAGTAAATACGATTTTGAAATCACGGCCAACGCCGGATTGAATCAGATCACGACTGAGACTCAGGCTGGCAACTGTATCAACAAATGCCTGATCTTCCTCTTCCCCAAGCCATACGAGCAATCCTTGGGCTTCGGCTTCTTCTTGCGTCAGCTTTTTCACATCTGCGAGGGATGGAACTTCCTGAATGTATTGAATGACTTTCTCCGCTTCATGTGGTACCAGTTGGCCACCCTCGTGGTTGTACACTTTGTAGCCATTGTATTCAGGTGGATTATGACTCGCGGTCACCACAATACCACCGGTTGCTTGCAGATGACGTACACTGAAGGAAAGCTGAGGCGTAGGACGCAGGGAAGTAAACAGCTTAGCCACAATGCCATTCCCAGCCAGAACCAGGGCCGCATCCAATGTGAATTCAGGTGAGAAATGACGGGAATCATGCGCGATCACTACAGAAGGTTTACCTTCTTTGTCGCCATGCTGCTCCAGCAAATAACGCGCAAAGCCTTGTGTTGCACGACCCACGGTATAACGGTTCATCCGGTTGCTTCCCGCTCCGATCACACCACGCAGTCCACCAGTACCAAACTCCAGATTTCTGTAAAACCGATCCTCCAGCTCTTTCGGCTGATCCTGCAAATCACGAAGCTCCTGTTTCGTCGCTTCATCAATCGAAGCATCCTCCAACCACTGCTGCAATGTTTGTGCTGCTGCTGTGCTTAACTGTTCCATTCCTGCAAGCCCCTTCCTTCTATATAAAATTCAATCAAGTACTGAACTAAACAATATTTAGCTTGGGTCAGACAGTGCAAACATGATCTCGCCTTCAGCTACCACTTTGTCGCCCACTCTGGCTGTAGCTTTGCCTTTACCAATTGAACCTTTGAGGCGTGTAATCTCCACTTCCAGCATCAATGTATCTCCAGGCACAACTTGCCCACGGAATCGGAAGTTGTCCAGTCCCGCCAAAAAGCCGATTTTACCTTTGTTGCCTTCCAGATTAAGAATGGCTACAGCACCAACCTGTGCAAGTGCTTCTGTAATCAATACTCCTGGCATAACCGGATACTCTGGAAAATGACCAATGAAGAAAGGTTCATTAATGGTTACATTTTTTAATCCAACGGCACGTTTGCCATCCTCTAACTCTACAATCTTGTCCACCAGCAGAAACGGGGGACGGTGCGGAATAATTTCTTGAATCTGTTTGATATCGAGCACAGTGTAATCTCCTCTCGGGATGTTTATATGAGAACTTTTCATCATGGATTGACTCTTATCGCTACGATGTCGTTACGGTTACGGATCGTCCTTCTGATCGCTGTTGTCCCCGAATTTTTTTGATCAACCTCAAAGAGGTCTAAATTCGGTGACAAAGGCGAGCGCTTCGCTTCTTCTGAACGTTTCCGTTCCCTCCACTTACTTCCGTGCTGCAAGGTCAACCTCAACATGACAAAGTCAAAACCTCATATAAAAGGGTTTTTAATTTTTAATTTTGTATGAAAAACATATTTTCGGTTAACACTAGTTATATCCTTCATGACTGCAGTAGTGAAGGTTGAGATAAGGGGTCTCTCTTCGCGATGACGAATGTCTTTCGCAGGGGAGGCCTCTTTTGACGTCAAACGTCATCCATCATTATACTGTTTTCAACGCCAAAAAGAAAACTCCTGCCTGTGCAGGAGTTTTCGCATATCGCATATATCGTTTATCTACGGAGCGAACACCAGATCATATACATGTTCCCATGTACTCCACTGCAATACGGAACCGATATCCTGTTTGCCCAGTACCACGTAGCCAGCCACCAATCCGCCAGCGAGGGCAAGAACAAGCAGGACCGGAACCAAAAACCATCTCGCGATGCGCCATCCACTCTTCTTCTTGACTTTCGTCTTATCCGGCTTGCTGTTCTGCTGCTGTGTATCTGTCATCACATTCACCTTTTATGCTCTCATATTGTTGGCAAGACCCGCCATGGAATCACTGGATGTCAGCGCACGTGCCGCCAATTGGTAAGTCCGCTGTCCTTGCATCAGCAAAGCCATCTCCTGTGTCAAATCCACATTGGATTGCTCCAGGTAACCGGTACGAATCATGGCAGTGGCTTCACGTGTAGCTGCGTTGGCTCCAAATACATCATTCTCAGTCAGACCGGCACCCAGACCAAACAGGTTATCTGCATACTGCACAAGCCCCTCCGGGCGTTCGATATCTACGAGCTGCAGTTGGGCTCCAATTGTTGCATTAGCCGCATTTCCGCGACGGATCAACAGATTGCCTTTTTCATCAAAAGCTACTTTGCTGTTATTCGGTGCCGTAATGCGATTGCCCTGACGATCCAATGCAAAGTGGCCTTCGCCATTGACCAATACCATCATGTCTGGTGCATTGGGATTCGTTTTGGGTCTCGTGTCAGGGATAAAATGGAATGCACCCTGACGCGTCCACATTTTCTCACCATTTGCTTCTACGGCAAACATCGCATTACCTTCAATGGCCAGATCTGTTGGATTGCCTGTCTCATTGAACGAACCCTGAGACATATCCTTCGTCACATCAGCCAAACGCGCGCCAAATCCGAGGTTGTAACCCATCGGAGTCGAGCGTCCATCCAGCTTGTACTTGTCCGGCTGCTGCTGCACTCGGGTCAGCACATCCTCGAAAGCTGCTTGCTTACTCTTATAGCCTGCCGTATTCACGTTGGCAATATTATCGGAAATGACATCCAGACGCTGCTGTATTCCGGTCATGGAGACCATTGCACTAATCATGGAATTATTCATTCGGTGTTTACCCTCCCCTGGTTCTACCCTCCCAAACCCTCCCTGGTAGGGAGGGCCCCAGATGGCGCTGCCCTCTGGACTCCCGAAAACAGGCGGAGAGGGTGCGTGGGGTACGATCTTGCTAAGTGACGGTGGTGTGTGTGCGCCGCGACTGCCCAGCTAATATTTACGCCATGGTTCCCACATGGCTGAATATTAGCTGGGCACGCTCTTTGTGCGGCGGGTAGCTCCGCGTGGTCTCTCCCTGCTTTGCTTCGCAAAGGGCTGTCGAGACCGTCGCTGCGCTTGAGGTAATGCTCCGCAATCCTCGCATAAGCTCGGTTGCGTTTAGGCTTGCGCTCCGCGTGAACCTCTCTGCTTTGCTTCGCAAAGGGCGTTTGGCTCTCCGCTACACGGCTATATTATACGTTGGCGTTATACACGCCCAACTTCATTGACGGCTTTATCCAGACTGCGGTCGTAGAATTGTACGACCTTCTGGTTCGCTTCATATGCACGGAATGCTGCGTTCATATCTACAGTTGCCTGTGAAGCATCCACATTCGAACCTTCCAGGTAGCCCTGACGGATTTGCACATTATCACCTGCAGCCAGCATACGAGCCGTTGCTCCGTTCTGATCATTCAGGCTGAAATTACCATCGCCTTGGCGTACCAGTTGGTTGGGCTGATCGATGACACTGATTCCCAATGTAACACCTGTCGGTGCGCCAGTCTCTGCATTGACAAGACGTCCTTGATCATCCACTTTAAATTGGTCGACCGAGCCTGTCAACACAACAGGTCGTCCATTATTATCCAGAACCTGTGAACCTGTTGAACTGAGCAGCTGTCCAGTTCCTGTAACCTCGAAGTGGCCATCACGTGTATATCTTGTGTTGCCCGCTGCATCCTGTACTGTAAAATACGCCTGAGGCTGGTAGGTTACCGTGCCATCAGCCCGTACAAATTTGCCCGAGCCGTCAAATGGGACAGGTTGTCCTGTCTGTGGATCATTCACGGCCAGATTGGACGAAATGGCAAAATCACTCTTTTGCCCAGTTTCCATAATGGTTCCCTGCAAATTCATGGACAAACTTTCCTCTGCGAACACACCTGTGTTCAGCTTGCCCAGCCGCTTCGTTGGAACATTGGCATCTCCGCCTACCAAAGTAATGAGCATTTCCGGGAAAGAACGGCTTACGCTGTTCACTTGTTTATATCCCGTTGTGTTCATATTTACGATATTCTGTGTTGCAGTGTCATGGCGGCGTTGCTGCGTAATCATTCCCGCGGTAGCGGTGTACAGACCTCTTAACATGTATTAACCCCTCTCCTCAAGCGCTTGTCCTGCATTGCAGGATGGCTGCTTGTCCGTTCTGCTTCCCGAGCTTGGGCGAACCTTTGCTTTTTATATCGGCAGATTAGAACTTTTTCTTAACTACCTGGTCCAAATTATTCAGCATAATGCCTGTTCCCTTCACGACACAATGCATCGGATCCTCTGCAACCCATACCGGTACATGCAGTTCATTGGACAACAGTTCGTCCAGTCCGTTCAGCAAAGCGCCTCCCCCTGTCAACACGACACCTCGATCAATAATGTCCGCCGACAATTCCGGTGGCGTCCGCTCCAATACCGACTTGGCTGCAACGATGATGGATTGCACGGAATCCCATAGCGCCTCCTGCACTTCATTCCCCGACACCGTTACGGTAACAGGCAGACCGGATACCATATCCCGACCACGAATGTCCATCTCCGTCTGACGCCCGCCCGGATGCACGGAACCAATCGCAATCTTGAGATCTTCGGCTGTACGTTCACCAATCATGAGCTTGTATTTGGCTTTGATAAACTTGATAATTGCTTCGTCGAACTTGTCCCCTGCGACTTTAATAGAAGAGGCGGTGACTACGTCGCCCATAGACAGGACTGCAACGTCAGTCGTTCCGCCGCCGATATCCACGACCATATTGCCGCTCGGCTGAAAAATATCCATTCCCGCACCGATCGCTGCCGCTTTCGGCTCTTCTTCCAGAAATACTTCTTTGGCACCGCTGCGCTCAGCAGCTTCACGGATAGCCTTCTGCTCCACGGAAGTAATGTTGGTTGGTGCACAGATCAGAATACGCGGGTGGCTGTACCAGCTTCTTGCCCCCACACGATTAATGAAATGTCTAAGCATTGCTTCCGTAATCTCGAAGTCCGCAATAACACCGTCACGCAGCGGTCTAATGGCAACAATGTTACCTGGAGTACGCCCCACCATACGACGCGCTTCTTCCCCAACAGCAAGGACCCGCTTCGTATCGCTTTCAATGGTCACGACGGAAGGTTCATCGAGGACAACCCCACTTCCTTTCACGTGAATAAGCACGTTCGCCGTGCCAAGATCAATACCGATATCCTTGCTAAACATAAAAGAGCCCCCAAAGTGATATTATTTGGTCAGCGTATCCTGTGAAAAAGAGTCCCTTATCACGTCACCGCTCGTTCGACAAAGTGCAACATATATATGTAAAAATCGGGCTGATAAGATGTCATAATTCGATCCTGTACCAGCTTTTAACATATCATACTTCAGGGGAGGGATTCAATGCATGTGTGAGCTTTTTGGCCTACGTCTTTCCGCAGGTCCCTACGATTTAGCGGAAGCCAGCACCTCGCGTTTTTTACCACTTGTTTTTTTGTATTTAATTTTGGTCGCTTCACCGCCCCGCAAATGACGGATGGACTTGTGATACTCCAGAATGTGTTTCACCTGGTCAGCAAGATCAGGGTTAATTTCCGGCAGACGCTCCGTCAGATCCTTATGCACAGTACTCTTTGACACGCCGAATTCCTTGGCTATGGTACGGACCGTATTCCTCGTCTCTACAATGCAGCGACCAATTTTGATGGTCCGTTCCTTGATGTAATCGTGCACGCTCCCGCCTCCCTACTGTGTGGATAGTTTGGTACATTATATGAGGAGCATGCCTATATATTCGCGGTTTAAAGGTGTGACAAGCTTCGAAGGTCCCATTATTTTCTGAAAAGCACAAAAAGAGCAGAGGAGATTTCCCTCTGCCCGTCATGTTGCTGCGGTAAAAATCATTTATTTTTCCGGAAGATATCCTTGCGGGTTAACCGGTTGTCCGTCTTCGTAAACTTCAAAGTGAAGGTGGTTGCCCAGCGTTTTTTCAAGTTCGTTAACGCCAGCTGATGCAATTGCATCTCCTTGCTTCACTTCATCATCCTGTTTTACTTTAACGTCAGCCAGACTTTGGTATACGGTTTTGAGGTTATCACTATGTGTGATTTCCACAACCTGACCTGTCAGCGGGTTTTGTTCAACGCGGGTCACTTTGCCGCCGAGGGCTGCTTTGACTTCGAACGTTTTGTTATCACCGCGTGCCAAGTCTACACCCGTGTTCGGAATAAATGTGTCATTGTACTGCACCATCGCTGCTTCATGTTCCTCGGTTGAAGCTTCGTTGTCATAGAAAGGTTTGACTACCGAAATTTCGGACGGCACCGCTACCGGCCATACAAAATTCTCCGACTTTGCAACAACTTCCACACTTTCCTGTTCTCCGTTAACCGCTGTTCCTTCTGTACCCGCCGATGCACCTGTTTCTACTACCCCGTTAGCAGGGTCCGAGTTCAGCGTTTTGTCGCCTGTGCCCTGATAGACCCACACTAAGGTTAGTATAATGCCTGCTGCTGCGATGTAGGCTGCCGGGAAGACCCAGCGTTTGGACATTGCTCTTTTCCATGAAGAGGGCTGGCTAGCCGGTACTCCTTGAGTTGTTTTAGGAGTTTCTTCTTGGACTGTTTTCTTGTTTTGTTCATTCATCTTGATCACCTCAGTAACAAGTGTTACCGGGTGCAACTCTTTTATACACGCGCGACTCTAATTATTTTCACGGAACTTTCAAAGAGTGCTATATATGCGGGGGATGTGCTTAGTGTGTGCGCCGCTTCGGGGCCAGAAAACCTTTCGACCGGCTGTTACTCCCAGATTTCTTCTATCACCTTCTTCAAAGGTGAAATCCGGGAGTAAAGGCGGACGCTTACGCTTCTACAGGCCTTTTCTGTCCCCTGCGCTCCCCATACGCTAGCACTCTATGGCATATATAGCCGAATCTCGAAAGCTCCCGAATGGGGGATGGTAGTAAAGCCTGGATTGGCTGTAGATGCCAATCCTTCTATGAAGTGCATTTATCGGCTGAGAGCGAAATGATGTAGGATGTGACTAGAAAATGCAGATTTAAGGTGCTCTATGCTCGTTAAAGCGAGATGTGAGATTAGAGATTGGCGATGCACGCCACTAATGACTGTTCCATCTATCATCATGATTGATTAGATAATGAAATATTCACACACGCATTTATATCCATTCGAGTTAATTCCCATTTATCCATAAGTACTTATCTCCCCTACTACTTCGATGCCAGCATCTTGGATGCCTGTCCAAAGGAGATACCGGTATAGTAGTGTTTGAGAATCTGGGTTGCGGTGTGACCCTCTTGTGCCATGCCGTTGGCTCCCCACTGGCTCATGCCGACTCCGTGACCGTATCCATACGTTGTAATCTGAACCTCATCTCCATCAGTCTTCCAGCTGAACTGGCTGGATCTCAGCCCAAGCAGCTTTCGAACCTCCGGCCCACTAAACGTTTTACCAGCAATCTGCATCTCCTTGATTCGATGGCCTTGTGTAGTTGACAATACTTCCATCCAGCCACCGCTCTGCTGCGCACTTACAGGGATGGCATTCGCCCCCAGATTCAACTTTTGGAGAATCTCACTGCGTTTCAACGTGATGGTTTCCTTAAAGCCCGGAGCCAGACTTTTGTCCCAGGGGCTATCTACACTTTTCAGATAAGGAACCGCGTTCCCCCATACATCCTCAGCATTCTCCGTATATCCATTACTTGTAGAGAAAAAGGATGCGGTAATCGCTTTGCCTTGATATGTCATGACGGCATCCTTGCTTTCGCGGACAGCCTGCTGCAGCTTCTCCCATTCCTTCGCTTTCCCCAGACGCGTCCAGTCCGCTTTTACTTGTTCCGGTGGTATAAATACCTGATGACTTACCGTATCCGTTACATCGGCTTCTCCTGAAGGTATGCCACTTGTATCGTTGGCTGCCAGTCTCCTTACAATAAATGTCCTTGCAGCAATGGCTTGTGCTTTCAGGGCCTCCAATCTGAACTCAGCCGGCATTTCGGCAGCAACTACTCCGGTAACATAATCTTCAAGGGGAAGATTCATCGTTGTACCGCTTGCAGACAGGTACACCCTTACTTGAGGTTCAGGGTAGGTAACAGGTACAGCTGGAGAAGGTGCAGGGGTCGTTACACTGCCTGTACCTGGAGGGACAGGGATCGGTTTGACAGGATCATCCGTACGCGGCCAGACCAGAATGGCTGGGATCAGCAAGGCAAGCGCCAGTACTGAGGATACAGCCGCTGCAGGCTGCCAACGAGTGCTCTTCTTGCCCCATCTGCGCCCTCGGCCGAACGTACGCATTCGGCGGCGCTTCACACGACGAAACTGGTCTAATTCAATGACAGGTATGTGTATACGTGCCGCAGTGCTTTGAGCTGACTCCTGATTGGAGCCAGGCCGTCCAGGAGATGTTCTTATGGGTTCATCTGGAACAGTTCTAATGTTCGTTGAAGATAGCTTGTCTTTTTCCACACCAAAACCAGTGACCTCTTCTGGCTCCTTCACTAGTGGACGAGGGACAAGAGGTACCTTAACCTGCACACGGGCTTCTTTCATTTTAATATAACCCTCCGTTGTCCATGGCCGGTCAAGCGCCGGTCCTTTTGTTCAAATCCATAGTTTAGGGTATGAGCTTAGTGGATCTGATAGAACCTAATTTAAGAGAAACGAAGGCATTCATACTGGGGCGATCTCTACCTTGCTTCTGCTATGTATTAATGAAAAACGCTGATATGTCGCCGAGTCTACTCCATAAGGTGCCATCCCTCCCTCAAAAAGCATGCTCTTTCATTCTGTTCAGAATTGGTACAGAATACGCTGATATGCTATATAAGTTAGGACCAGCTATTAATAGAATCAGGTACTGATTCAGTAAATCGTTGAATACAAAAAAAGCCAAGCCAGATGGCTTAGCTTTTGATCTTGAATTACATGACAGCGTGCTCTTGTATCCGCAATTCACACTGATGTGCGTTTTATACTATAGAGCACCGTCCATTGTCCCATTCGAGGTTATGCCCAAGTCGGTTGTACTTTGAACAGCGGTACTTCTTCCCCGGCTTTTTCATTCGATGCTTTCACTGCATCCAGCTTAGGCTCTTCAACCGAAATACGATAAATATCGGCTCCAAGTCCGTTAAGCTTCTCAGCAAGATGGACGTAGCCACGGTCGATGTGATGAACACCGCCCACTTCCGTAGTACCTTCAGCAACAAGACCCGCGATAATAAGTGCGGCACCCGCACGCAAATCGGTAGCTGTTACTTTGGCACCCTTCAGCTTGGCATTGCCCGTGATGATGGACGAACGTCCCTCAACTTTGATCTCCGCATTCATCAACTGGAATTCATCCACATGCATGAAGCGATTTTCAAAAACAGTCTCTGTTACAACAGAGGTTCCCTCAGAGGCAAGCAGGAGCGCCATCATTTGGGATTGCATATCGGTAGGGAAACCTGGGTATGGTAATGTTTTCACATCCACTGCCTTGAGCGGACGATCCGCAATAACGCGAACGCCATTCTCATCAGGATGAATGGTTACACCCATCTCTTCCATCTTCGCAATAACAGAACCCAAATGGTCGGAAATTGCGCCTTCGATATACACATCACCACCGGAAATTGCAGCAGCAGCCATATAGGTACCTGCTTCAACCCGGTCAGGAATGACTGTATGCTTCACGCCAGATAGTTTCTCCACACCTTCGATGCGGATGACTCCTGTTCCGGCACCCCGTACTTTGGCGCCCATGCCGTTGAGGAAATTGGCCAGATCCACGATTTCCGGTTCTTTTGCCGCATTCTCCAGAACAGTTACCCCTTCAGCCAATGTTGCAGCCATCATAATATTTTGAGTGGCACCTACGGAAGCCACATCCAGATAAATTTTCGCGCCACGCAACCGCCCTTGGCTGCGAGCTTCTATATAGCCTTGGCCCAAGCTGATTTCAGCGCCCATGGCTTCAAAACCTTTCAAATGCTGATCAATAGGCCGTGTACCGATGGCACATCCACCAGGAAGCGAAATTCTTGTATGACCCATACGCGTCAACAATGGCCCCATGACCAGAAAAGACGCCCGCATTTTACTTACCCATTCATACGGTGCCTCACAGGAAGTAAGTTTCTCCGCATTTACGGTAATCACTTCGTCCCGGTATGTAACACCCGCTCCCAGCGATTCCAACACTTTGTTAATCGTCATCACATCGTCTAGAGGAGGCGCGTCAATAATAACGCTTTGTCCTTCTTCCCCTAAGAGAGAGGCAGCGATGATCGGAAGAACAGAATTTTTAGCGCCGCTAACTTTGACACTTCCGGTCAACCTTTTGCCACCGCGGACGATAAATTTGCTCATCATGGTTCCCTCCGCGCTTTTATTCCCTTTTCTTCATTCCGGAATACGTAAGCCCCTCTGTGAATAGAAAGGACTGTTGTTGTGTGTGGAATTTCGACATAACCTGGCAAATAATGCCCTTGATGTCTATTCAGAAAAGAATTGGTTTATGATCCATATCGATGATACCACGTACGCTGCATGATGCCCTCCGACTTGTAAATGTAACGCCTTACAGGCCAGCAAACATCTGAACAGACAGATTGGGATGATTATTAGCCGGATTTAACCGGATATCCCGTTTATAACCACAAAATAAATGAAAAATTGTGAATTCCCTAACTTCCATCATAACATTGTTGAATTGTACGATACAAGCATTTTTACATAAAACATCTCAAATCCATTCACTTTTACGTCACACTTTTTTCTTAATTCCTTTGCCGACAACTCATACTCTAATTGTTAACACAATTAATCGATGTTATTCGACATTGAACGGCTCGAAGAACCTAACAGATGATTAACCAACCGTCTCAACATTAAAACAAATGGCGCAACATTTGTGTCCATGACATATAGTCAATGACAAAGCCTGAGACAGCATGCCCCAGTATAATGGCCAACAGTAAATGTAACAGTCTTCCCTGTGCTCCTCTCGGCTGTCTGATGATTAAATCCAGCTTGAGATTCTGTAAAGCCCACCAAGACAACGCTATACATAAAAGAGAGACGATAATCGAAACTAAGCCATTCGTACTTAATGTCTGGTTCAACTGATTTGTCAGGTCAGTATCCATATATTCATTACCTCCACATTTGTTGCAGCGATCAGCATAATTATGCCTGGCACCCATAAACTTGTTAGAGCACTGGGATGATTTGAACACAACACACTGAGCTTACTGTCGGACTTACTCCTGCTGTGCAGGAAATCTGGTGCCCAATCACGGAGCAGCAACAATCTGGCTGTGAATGACAATGGAATTCATCTACGCAGCTTCCTGCATCTGCTGACTCTATGGAATATAGGCTCTTTCATCATACATTGTCAATTACATTGATTTCCACTTTGATATTATTTTAAATTCAAAATACCGGGATTTTGTGACTAAAACGACATAAAAGAGCGTTATTTCGATATCGATCCTGTCATTTCCTCGGAAATAATTTGGATTTCCGTCAGTAAAAATGGTTCCTCCAGTGGTCATATTCGCCACGACTTTAGTCCTACATTCTATTCAACTGCCCATAAACGGTGAATACAATTAACTTTATTTACCGTTAAATTAAGGGGTTCAACCGAAGAAAATGCTCAAAAATTCTACTGTAAATTGGGGAAAATAACGCTCTGAAAACTCAAAAAAGCCCGGCAGACAAAGCCGCCAGGCTCCAATGAATCGTTTATTTGCCGTATACATTGATCCGGTTAACCGCTTTTTGCAGAGCAATCTCTGCCCGGCGGTGATCAAAATGGTCCTGATTGCTTTGGCTGCTGAGACGGCGTTCTGCCCGCTCTTTCGCCGCACGCGCACGGTCCACATCGATATTTTCCGGGAATTCGGCACTTTCTGCGAGGACAACAACCTTATCTTTACGGACTTCGATAAACCCGCCGCCAATAGCGACCTGCTTGTTCTCTTTTCCGTTTTTGATAATAATCGGTGCGATCTGCAATGGTGTAACCATAGGGATGTGACCTGGCATAATACCCAGTTCCCCTTCAACACCGCGAACGATGATACTATCCACTTGCTCTGTAAATACCAAACGTTCAGGCGTTACAATTTCCAACAAAAAGGTGCTCAATTCCATCCCTCCTGAAACTATCCGATAGCTCGCTTCATAAGGACAATCCTGGATTCAGATTATACCAGTGTTTTGGCTTTTTCCACTGCCTCTTCAATTGTACCCACAAAGAGGAAAGCTGCTTCCGGAAGATCGTCGTGCTTGCCTTCGAGAATTTCTTTAAAGCTGCGCACCGTTTCTTTAACCGGAACGTATTTACCCGGAATACCGTTAAATTCTTCAGCAACGTGGAATGGCTGGGACAAGAAACGTTGAATTTTACGAGCACGGTAAACGAGCGCTCTGTCTTCCTCACTCAGCTCGTCCATACCCAGAATCGCAATAATATCCTGCAGTTCATTATAACGTGCCAAGATACGTTTAACGCCTTGAGCTACGTTGTAATGCTCTTCGCCTACAACTTCAGGGGACAAGATCCGGGAGCTGGATGCCAGCGGATCTACCGCAGGGTAGATACCCATCTCGGAAATTTTACGTTCCAGGTTCGTCGTTGCATCCAAGTGGGCAAACGTCGTTGCTGGAGCAGGGTCAGTATAGTCATCCGCAGGCACGTAGATGGCCTGGATGGATGTTACGGAACCTTTTTTGGTCGAAGTGATACGTTCTTGCAGTTGACCCATTTCCGTTGCCAGCGTTGGTTGGTAACCTACCGCGGAAGGCATACGTCCGAGCAAGGCAGATACTTCTGAACCTGCTTGGGTGAAACGGAAGATGTTATCGATAAAGAGCAACACGTCACGGCCTTCTTCATCACGGAAATATTCCGCCATAGTCAGACCTGTGAGGGCTACACGAAGACGTGCGCCTGGAGGCTCGTTCATTTGTCCGAAGACCATCGCTGTTTTGTTGATAACGCCGGAATCACTCATCTCGTGATACAAGTCATTACCTTCACGTGTACGCTCACCAACACCCGCGAATACGGAGATACCACCGTGTTCTTGTGCGATGTTGTTGATCAATTCCTGAATCGTTACGGTTTTACCTACACCGGCACCACCGAAGAGACCGATTTTACCACCTTTGGCGTAAGGAGCCAACAAGTCGATAACTTTGATTCCTGTCTCCAGCATTTCAGCCTGGGTAGTCAGTTCATCAAATGCAGGAGCCGAGCGGTGAATCGGATTTTTATGTGCAGCAGCTACAGTGCCGCCAGTATCAATGGCTTCGCCGAGTACGTTAAATACACGACCCAGTGTCGCTTCCCCAACAGGTACAGAGATTGGAGCTCCTGTATCTACGGCTTCCATACCACGAACGAGTCCGTCCGTGGAGGACATCGCGATACAACGTACCCGGTTGTCACCCAGATGTTTCGAAGCTTCGAGTGTCAGATTAACACTCACGCCGCTTTCGCTCACTGTAGTGATCGTAATGGCATTGAGGATTTCCGGCAGACCGCCGCGATCAAACTCGACGTCAACAACCGGACCCATGATGCTCACAACGCGTCCTTTGTTCATCTTAACGTTCCCCTCCTACAAGCCTGCTACTTTTGCAAAAATAATGTACCGTTCGTTTATCTTTGCTCTGCAAGCCTTCATTAATAAAAAACGGTTAGCTTTGTGCTGCGTTGGCACCTGCCACAATTTCCGTAATCTCCTGCGTAATCGCCGCTTGACGGGCACGGTTATAGGTCAATGACAAGTCATTAATGAGTTTGGATGCATTTTTGGTTGCATTACCCATGGCCGTCATTTTCGCGCCCAGCTCACTCGCTTTACCGTTCAGAAGTGCACCATAGATCAGCGTTTCCGCATAACGCGGAAGCAAAACCTCCAGTACAGCTTCAGGAGACGGCTCATACTCGTAGCTTGCAGTCGGTCCTTCTGCAGCAGTTACCTCAGGTGTTTCCATTGGTAGAAGTTTTTCCACCGTAGGAATCTGGGTCAACGCATTCACAAAGCGGTTATAACAAATGTACAACTCATCAAATTTACCCAATTCAAATCCTTGCACAGCTTCGTGTGCAATGGATTTGATATCTGCAAATGATGGCGAATCGGAAAGATCCGTTATCGTGGATGTCATCGCCATTTCACGCCGTTTAAAATAATCGCGTCCCTTACGTCCAATGACGAACAATTCGTAGTCATTCTGAGAGTTGTGTTTTTCTTTGAGTGTCAGGTTCACCTGACGCAAAATATTCGCATTGTAACCACCCGCAAGACCGCGGTCCGATGTAATAACCAGATAAGCTGTCTTTTTGACCGGACGACTTTCCAGCATCGGATGCTGAACTCCTTGCGTGCTTTTTGCAATACTTGCCACAACTTCTTTCAGCTTCTCCGAATAAGGACGAGCTGCTTCCGCTTTTTCCTGCGCTTTACGCAGTTTTGCGGCAGCTACCATCTCCATTGCTTTGGTGATCTGCTTGGTGCTTTGTACGCTTTTAATTTGCCGCTTTATTTCGCGCATGCCTTTTGCCATGATTTCACCACCTTCAAGTTTTGACGTAGTCAAAACTACTTCGTAAGCCCAAACTTAATCTTTGGCGGAGCCAAAGTTACTTCGTAAGCATCAACACAGTTTTGACGTAGTCAAAACTACTTCGTAAGCACATTGAAACTTTGATAGATCAAAGTTTTACATGCAGACATGCGGAATCGGTTAAACAACTCCGCAGCTGCAATCATCTATTTAGACAGAGACGGCGAAGCTCTTTCTGAACTTCTCGATTGCACCTTTCAGTGCATTTTCATTGTCTGCAGTCAATTCTTTTGTATCACGGATGGACCCTAGAATTTCCGGATGGCTGCTCTCCATGAACGCGAGGAACTCACGCTCGAAACGAGTAACATCACCTGTAGGAATCTCATCCAGGAAACCTTTAACCGCTGTGTACAAGCTGACTACCTGTTGTTCTACAGGCAGAGGCTGGTTAACACCTTGCTTCAGGATTTCCATCATACGCGCACCACGATTCAGGCGGGCCTGAGTCGCTTTATCCAGATCGGAACCGAACTGGGAGAACGCTTGAAGCTCACGATATTGAGCAAGGTCGAGACGCAGGGAACCTGCAACCTTTTTCATTGCTTTGATCTGAGCAGAACCACCGACACGGGATACGGAGATACCTACGTTGATCGCCGGGCGTTGTCCAGCATTGAACAAGTCAGCTTCCAAGAAGATTTGTCCGTCCGTAATGGAGATTACGTTCGTCGGAATGTAAGCAGATACGTCGGAAGCTTGTGTTTCAATGAACGGCAGTGCGGTTAAAGAACCACCACCAAGCTCATCATTCAGCTTCGCTGCGCGCTCCAGCAAACGGGAGTGCAGGTAGAAGACGTCACCCGGATAAGCCTCACGGCCCGGTGGACGGCGAAGCAGCAAGGAAAGCTCACGGTATGCTGCCGCTTGTTTGGTCAAGTCATCATAGATGACCAGTACGTGCTCACCTTTGTACATAAAGTACTCACCCATGGAACAACCGGAGTACGGTGCAATGTACAACAGTGGTGATGGGTCGGATGCTGCCGCAGTTACAACGATTGTGTATTCCATTGCGCCTTTACGACGAAGGGTTTCCACAACTTGAGCAACTGTAGACTGTTTTTGACCGATAGCAACATAGATACATTTCATGCCGCTGCCTTTTTGGTTCAGGATGGTATCGATCGCGATCGATGTTTTACCTGTTTGACGGTCACCGATGATCAACTCACGTTGACCACGACCGATTGGAACCATTGCATCAATCGCTTTGATCCCTGTTTGCATCGGCTCATGAACCGATTTACGATCCATTACGCCTGGTGCTTTACCTTCAACCGGACGGAATTCTGTTGTAGCGATTGGCCCTTTGCCATCAACAGGAATACCGAGCGGATTCACAACGCGTCCAATCAATGCTTCGCCAACTGGCACTTGCATGATTTGACCGGTACGTTTTACTTGGTCGCCTTCACGGATGTCCGAGTAAGGTCCCAGGATAACGACACCGACGTTGCTTTCTTCCACGTTCATGGCGAGACCCATAACACCGCTTGGGAATTCAACCAACTCGTTGGACATGACATTCTCAAGTCCGTAGACACGAGCGATACCGTCACCAACCTCAATAACCGTCCCGACTTCGACTACATCGATATCGTTCTTGTATTGTTCGATCTGGCTCTTAATTAATGTACTGATTTCTTCTGGTTTGATACTCAAGTGTCCTCACCCCAATCTACTGTACTCGTCTGTTAAAAGACTGCTCAAGACGTTCGAGCTTGCCAGCCAAGCTGCCGTCATAGATCGTATCGCCAATGGCAACTTTCAATCCGCCCAGCAAAGTCGGATCGACAATGTTCTCGATACGGATCTTTTTATTTACACGGCCACCGAATTCACGGGCTACCGCTTCTTGTTCTTCATCATTCAAAGCATAAGTCGAGTACACGCGCGCATCGGCTATGCCGAGCGATTCGCCCTCGATCTTCACATAATCATTCAGCAGAGCTTCCAGCAGTTCAACGCGTCCACGCTCAATCAAAAGCAAAACGGTTTTCAGAACAGGTTCAGACACCTTGCCGTCAAGACTTGTGCGAAGTACGTTCTGTTTGGCCTCTTCAGAGATGTTGGGTGACTCGATAAATTTACCGATTTCCGCATCACCTGTGATGGCAGTTACAACAGTACGCAGCTCTTGTTCGACTTCAAGCACCTGCTTCTGTCCAAGAGCAACTTCAAACAATGCTTTCGCATAACGCTTAGCAACAATCGTATCGCGGCTCATTGTCGGCCTCCTACCTCATTGAGGTATTGGTTCACAAGCTCCTCTTGTGCAGGACCGTTCTCAACTTCTTTTTTGATCAACTTGGATGCGATTTGAACGGAAGCTGTACCCAGTTCGCTGCGAAGCGCTGCAACCGCTTTGTTTTTCTCGCTCTCAATCTCACGCACAGCATCGTCTTTCAAACGATTTGCTTCTGCTTTTGCATCTGCCAGAATCGTTTCAGCCTGTTTGCCGCCCGTTTGTTTGGATTGTTCAATGATGTCATAAGCATCTTTACGCGCTTTTTCAAGAGCCTGCTTCTGTTCCTCAACATAGGCAATAGCCTGATCCCGCGTTTGGGCAGCCTCATTCATTTGCGCCAATACGAGCTCACGACGTTTTTCCATAATGGAGAAAAGTGGACCAAATGCATAACGGCTAAGCAGCCAATATAAAATACCAAATGCTATAATCGCCAGAACTGTATTTTCCCATACGAAATTCAATCTGTTCACTCCTTCCTGAAGGTATCCTCAGGCCGCAACTCCGCGTTTACGGACGCTACCTAAAAAGAAGGCGCGGATGGCTGTGGCCTTCCCCGCCAAACCTGCACTGATTTTATTAAGCCGCTCCGTAGAAAATGAACGCGAGTACCACACCGATGATCGGCAATACCTCGATCAAACCTACACCGATAAACATTGTTGTTTGAAGAGTGGATTTTGCTTCCGGTTGACGTGCAATACCTTCCACCGTTTTGCTGATTACCAAACCGTTACCGATACCTGCGCCAAGTGCGCCCAATCCTGCAACAATTGCTGCTGCCAATAATGCCATTGCTCCCATTTGTATATCCTCCTTAGAATGTTCGTTCAAATTTTATAGTTCAGCCCTACAGGATTAACCGTAATGGACTTGAATCTTAATGCTCCTCGTGCGACTCGACGGTTTGTGATATGTATACCATCATCAAAACCGTAAATACGAATGCCTGTATGGCTCCGATGAAAATACTGAAACCCTGCCACGCCGTCAACAGCGGAATTGCTGCAATTGCGCCAATCCATTTGAATGCGGTAAGCTTCATAATCGTGGAGATTAGAACCTCACCGGCAAAGATGTTGGCGAACAAACGCATACCGTGTGTCAACAATTTGGATGCCGTCTCCACAATGTTGATTGGGAAGAACAGCCAGTGTGGTTGGAAATAATGCTTGAGATACGTTTTGGTGTTACGGAAAAGTCCCAATCCATGCGCGATAGCAAATGCAATCAACGCAAGACCCATGGTTACCGAAAGGTCAGCCGTAGGTGATTTCCACCAGGCAACTTCGATATGTGGATGAGCTTCAGGATCCTTCTCGTGAGCTTCATGGAACGCTTCTTGAACCGAGACGATCGGCTTGCCAAAGATTTCAGCTTGGCTTGCATCCGTAGCCCCAGTTACTACGCCCAAAGGGAGACCCAACATGTTTCCCACAAAGATAAACATAATCATTGTGGTTGCCAAGGTAAGGAAATGCTGCCCCTTCTTCATGTCCATTGTACTCGAGATCAGGTTGCGTACAAACTCAATCGCCCACTCCAGGAAGTTTTGCATTTTGCCCGGATTTTCTACCGACAAGTTCCGCGTAGCCAGTTTTGCAACAATAAATACAATGGCGGATGTTACGATCAGCATCAGCAGAACAGACAAATCCAGATGGAACCCACCCAGGTTAATTATCGGAGATTCATGCATATTTTTCTCACCCCTTTCTCATTCGAAAGCTTGCAGCACCACTATGAGTCTGCTTTGCGGGACAACAATATCCCTATAAATAGTAAGGAAAATTGTGCTATGACCAAGCCAGCTACAACCGCATATAAATTGAAGTATTGCGGATACTGCATCGCCATGAAAATAGCGAGTACTGCAAGAGCTGCTCTAGTCAAAAATCCCAGGTTCACTCGCTTAAGGTTTCCTTCCGCTGCACCATCCAACATTCTTCTGACTTTGCGACCCAGATATGAAGCGTTGATCCAACTGATCACCGTTCCCAGGGCCAGTCCCAAAGCTATTGTTTCCACACGGGGCAGAAAGGCCGCTGCGAGAAAACAAATCATAAGAAAGTACATGATGAAAACAGTCATCCATCTGCGGTATCTGGTTAGTTCACTCATCACTTTCCCCCATGAATTTTTTCGCGATAAAGTAGATGCTTACGCCGCCTGCTGCCAAGAAAAAGAGAACGCTTACGGCGATCCATATTCCGCTACCCCCGATGGTCTTGTCCAACCAGGAGCCAACGTAATATCCGGCAACAGCGAGAATGGCAATCTCGATTCCAAAAGCTGTCACGAGCCCCATTGCTTTCCACACATTATCATCATGGTTACGGGATGAATTTGGTTTGTTCGAATCGGCCATTTTCCACGCCACCCTTGCAATCCCAGTTAATTTTACTGAATGATGAGAGCCTTTGTCAATTGAATGATTTTAGCGTTTTAAAGGGGAAAACGACGGGATTATAAGCCATCAGAGCCCATAAACCCGCGTAAACCGTACAGTTTAACTGTATGCTGTACCCTTTAATAATCCGTCAGAAAAAATGAATTATTTTTTGAATTTTCTGTGAAATGATTCCGGACGTTCACTATTTACACCAAAATGGTGCAAAATCGCATTGACAATTCTTTCCGAAGCATGTCCATCACCATAAGGATTGGCAGCCTGACTCATGCTTGCATACAGTGTTTCGTCTGAAAGCAGAGCTTTGGTCCGCTCATATACACGTTCCTCATCGGTACCTACCAACTCCAATGTTCCGGCCTCAATTCCCTCCGGACGTTCCGTTGTATCCCGCAGGACGAGAACAGGCACACCAAACGAAGGCGCTTCTTCCTGCAAACCGCCTGAATCTGTCAAAATCAAGTGAGTATGCGGGTAGAAGTTATGCAAATCCACGACGTCTAGTGGATCAATAAGTTGAATACGGGGGTGATTCCCCAAAATCGCGTGAGCCGGCTCCTTCACAGCAGGACTTGGATGCACCGGGTACACGATGGCAATATCCTCAAACTCGTCGGCAATCCGTTTGACGGCCTGGAAAATGTTACGGTGAGGCTCGCCTTGGGATTCACGGCGGTGAGCTGTCATCAGCACAAGACGCTTGCCCTGTGCCCAATCTAGTACCGGATGGGTGTAATCCTGCCGTACTGTATATTGAAACACATCTGTTACCGTATTGCCTGTGACATACGTACTAGACTCCGGTTTATTTTCTTTGGCAAGATTGGATGACGACCAGTCCGTAGGCGCAAAATGCAGATCAGCAAGCACTCCGGTTAACTGACGATTCATCTCTTCCGGGTAAGGAGAGAGCTTGTTCCACGTTCGAAGTCCCGCTTCCACATGTCCTACCTGGATCTGCTGCAGGAAAGCCGCATAGCTGGCTACAAACGTTGTCAGCGTATCACCGTGAACCAACACGATATCCGGTTTTGCTTCTCGCAAAACTGGCTCTAGGCCTCCCAGCACACGAATCGTAATTTCATTCAGCGTTTGGCGGTCTTTCATCACGTCCAGGTCGTAGTCTGGGTGAATATTGAATACTTCTAGAACCTGATCCAGCATCTGACGATGCTGTGCAGTAACGCATACGATCGATTCAATAGATTCGGGATGTTTCTGCAATTCCAAAATAAGCGGAGCCATCTTGATGGCTTCCGGGCGCACCCCGAATATCGTCATGACTTTAATTTTCTTGGACATTGAAGCAAAGCCCCTTTTCTATAAGTTCCGAGCCTCTTACAAAGCATGCGATATGCTTATTTAGTGCCGTATAGACGATCTCCTGCATCTCCCAGTCCAGGAACGATATAACCATGATCATCGAGACGATCGTCCAGCGCCGCAACGTAGATGTCTACATCCGGGTGTGCATCCTGAACAGCTTTTACGCCTTCAGGTGCTGCAACCAGGTTCATCATTTTAATTTGCGTGCAGCCGCGTTTTTTGAGCACGTCAATAGCAGCAATGGCAGAACCGCCAGTCGCCAGCATCGGGTCGATGACAATCAATTGACGCTCTGTAACGTCTGTAGGCAGTTTGGTGTAGTATTCTACCGGTTGCAATGTTTCCGGATCACGGAACAGACCAACATGTCCAACTTTTGCAGCTGGCAGCAATTTCACAACGCCATCTAGCATTCCGAGTCCTGCACGCAGAATCGGCACCAGTCCGAGCATACGTCCCGAAATAACTTTGCCTTGTGTTTCAGCAACAGGAGTTTGTACATCAATAGTCTCCAGTTCAACATCTCTTGTAATCTCATAAGCCATCAGTGTAGCCACTTCATCCACCAATTCACGGAAATCTTTCGTATTTGTACGCATGTCGCGTATAAACGTCAGTTTGTGTTGAATCAAAGGGTGATCACATATTACTAATTTTCCCATCTAATTTGTCCCTCCGGTATGTTTCTTCATGTTCAGCATTACCAAATATGCCTAATCACCATTCATAGGCCCGATAAATCCTGTATATTATATCATCACCTACACCGAATTACACCATCAAAGGGCACCTAATCATTACAGAAAACCAAATCCTATAAAAATAGGACCGGAAAAATGAGTCATCCGGTCCTTTTTGCTCTCGCTGTTGTGTCAGTTGAGATTATGAAAATGATGAATACAATGGCACTCTGCCACCAGAATGATCCTTCGATCGCTGTTATCCCCAGATTTTTTTATTCTCCTTAGAAAGGTGAAAATCCGGGGATAAAGGCGAACGCTACGCTTCTACGGTCTCATTCTGCCTGCTTCGTTTTTTTGTATCCCATTTTAAGAACACCTCAAAAACAAACAGCCTGAGCAATGTTTTTTAGTATTTAAGGTCAGTGTAGAGCGGGAATTGGTCCGTAAGCGCCGTTACTTCTGCCCGGGCTTCATCCAATTTCGCTGCATCTTTAGGGTTTTTCAATGTTTTGGCGATAATTTTACCGATAGCTACCATGGCTTCTTCGTTCATACCACGGGAGGTTGCAGCAGGTGTACCGATCCGGATACCGCTTGTAACAAACGGGCTCGTTGGGTCAAACGGAATGGCATTTTTGTTCACGGTAATGCCGATGGAATCAAGTACATGCTCGGCTTCCTTACCTGTAATATTCACGCTGCGTGTGTCGATCAGCATCAAGTGGTTGTCTGTACCGCCGGATACGATGTTCAATCCTTCAGCAATCAGCGTTTCAGCCAGCACCTGTGCATTCTTCACCACATTTTGTGCGTACGTTTTGAACGAAGGTTGCAGTGCTTCACCGAAAGCTACCGCTTTGGAAGCAATCACATGCATCAGAGGTCCACCTTGGGAACCCGGGAATACCGCTTTATCAATCGCTGCTGCCCATGCTTTGCGGCACAGAATCATACCACCGCGAGGTCCACGCAGCGTTTTGTGTGTTGTCGTTGTTACGAAATGCGCATGTGGAACCGGGCTTGGATGCAATCCGGCAGCTACCAGTCCTGCAATATGTGCCATATCCACCATGAACAAAGCACCTACATCATTGGCGATGGAAGCAAGCTTTTCAAAATCAATGATACGCGGATATGCACTTGCACCTGCAACGATCATACGAGGGCGATGTTTAAATGCCGCTTTGCGCACTTCATCATAATCAATCAGGAATGTATCTTCTTGTACACCGTAAGCCACGAAATTGTACAACAATCCGGAAGCATTAACTGGGCTACCATGTGTGAGATGTCCGCCATGCGCAAGGTTCATACCCAGAACGGTATCACCTGGTTTCAAAGCCGCAAGGTATACTGCCATGTTCGCTTGTGCACCCGAGTGAGGTTGAACATTGACATGTTCTGCACCAAAAATTTCTTTGGCACGATCACGCGCGATATCTTCAACAATATCAACATGCTCACAACCACCATAATAGCGTTTGCCTGGATATCCTTCAGCGTACTTGTTGGTAAGTACAGACCCAAGAGCCTCGATAACCGCTTCGCTCACGATGTTCTCGGACGCGATCAGCTCAATGTTGTTTTGTTGACGTTTCAGTTCAAGATTCATCGCTTCCAGTACTGCCGGGTCATTCTTGCGCAATTGTTCCATGATTAAATTCCTCCCAGTTATAAGTGAAGTTATAAAGCGAAATCATGTTTACACGAAAACGGAGAGTGCAACACCAATCTGGAGAAGCAGAGCGTTCGCCTTTATCACCGGATTTCCCCTTATATAAGAGATTCAAAAAAATCTGGGGATAACAGCGATCGTAAGATGGTGATGCAATCGAAGTCAGGAGTGTAACCAATCGTTTCGGTTTATACGTTAGTCACAAAATGTCGAATCTGGTTGCTCTTCCATACGATACACTGCGCGCTCGCCGCCAATCAACTTCGGACGGGTCAATGCTGTAGTTACACGGGCATCACCGATGTAACGAAGCGCTGTTCGGAAAGGTACTGCAACATGCTGCAAATGCATGCCAATCATCGTCTCACCAATATCCATTCCTGCATGGGCCTGCACATGTTCAGCCAGGCATGGATCAGTAAGCGAGCGATACGCTGCAGATGCCATGGAACCGCCTGCTTTGGGCACGGGTACTGCACCCACCTCAGTTAATCCTAGACGTGTAAGCAGAGAACGCTCCATCACCAGTGCACGATTCAGGTGCTCACAGCATTGGAATACAACATCAAAACCGAACTCCTGCTGCACCTCGCGTATACCCGCAAGAAGCTGCTGCGCCACTTCAACCGCACCGCTAGTTCCAATCCGTTTGCCTGAAACTTCACTCGTACTTGTACCGATCACCACGATCTGCCCAGGTCCAAGCTGTCCGGCAAGCGCCAGTTCACGCAGAATGGATGCGGTCTGTTCATGCAATCCGGGTTGTTCCGAATCTAACTCAATAGTCATCCTATCGCCTCCCGATAAAATCATGCCCGGCTTCCTCTTGGCTGCCCTTGGGAATCTTGCATGGCATTTCAGGTACTATTATAGCGAATTATCAGATGAAAGACGAAAAAAAGAGCAGTCTGCGGGTATCGCAGAATTGCTCTTTTGCCCAGGCGACCGGCCGTTTGTTCCGGTGCTCCATCGTGGTTATGTCCACTTCGTCGCCAGTTACACCGGATCCCTGTTTTCCCTTTCATCATAAAACAACCTGCGTTTTAAATCAACGGTTAATTTACATCTCATGTCCGTTTTTATATAAAATTTCAAGTCAGGAATCAAAATCAGAACGTGCACAACGGTATAAACACAATAATCAGATTCAAATCAACTCAACTTGTCCAAAAGTCTGTCGAGTGCAGTCCGAATCTCCGCTGCGGCGATATTGTAATCGTCACGACTGCCGCCAAACGGGTCTGAAATATCAAAACTCGGAATGCGTTGTCTGATCTCGATCGCCCGTTCACGTTCAGATGCCAAAATCTCCTGCCCTAGCGCACGCTTCATTTCCAATGTCGCAAACAGGCTGTCGAGTTCCTGAAGATCATTCAGGACCTGTTCGTCATTTTCCACATACTCTTTCAAGGTATACGTCTTGTGTACCGAGTCAGGAAAAACCTGCATGACATGCTGTTTATGACTGCGTGTCAACGTGAGGACGAGGTCGGCCCAACCGATCAAATCCGCACTAAGCTGTGTCGAATGAGGTGGCCCCTCAACGTTGTGGTCTCTTAATACAGCCTCTGCATGACGGGAAATCGGCATGCCCGTTGTTGCAGCTACACCTGCGGAACGAACATCCACCTGAATGCCCCGCTCAGACGCCAGTTTACGCAAAAGTCCTTCGGCCATGGGGCTGCGACATGTATTCCCTGTACATACAAACAAAATATGTTTCATTATGGTTAGCCTCCCCATTTTATATATTAAAATATAAACAAAAGTCCAAAAGCGAGCAAAATCGCTCCGCCTACCGCCTCACCGTAATCCCCCATGTTTTGGCTCACACGCCGTCCCAACAGCAGACCCATAACGGACATTGCGCCACCGCATATACCAAAAGCGAGCACCGTCAACACCAGATCATTGCTGAACATGCCAAGCGAGACTCCAACGGAAAACGAATCCACACTGACACTCAGTGAGAACAAAATCACACCGAGCAGAGATCGATGATCCACCAGCTTGGTTTCTCCCTCCCGGAAAGCGTTCAAGATCATATGGGCACCGAGCAAGACCAGCAGAGCTCCAGCCGCATACGTCGTAATGTCTCCTAGCAGGGAGCTGACGTATTTGCCTGTATACATGCCGATAAGAGGCATGATGATATGAAACAAGGCCGTGACAGTGCTGATTCGCAATACATCTCTCAGACGAATACCCTTCATGCCAATCCCGATGCCGAGTGAGAATGCGTCGAGTCCGAGAGCGACGGCCATAATCAAAATGGTTACCAACTGCCCTACATGGGCAGACACATCCCACATTCCCATACCCCCAAGTCACGTAAAGGTTCTTGTACACCATATGCGGACAAGGACTTAAACATGACCTGAGAAGACTTTTTGCATTTCTGGTATTCAAAGAGTAAAAGAAATACTGGTCGCGGTTAAAGGGCAGGTGTCAGAGGAAACTTATAGCGATACTACGGAAAAAGGATACTATGAAAAAAGGGGGCTATCGGTCACCGACCTGAATGAGTCGGTGACCTGCCGCCTTGAGCAGCCGGTTCATAACGGCTGCTCCCAGTCCTTCGCGCGAGCAGGCTTCAGCCACAATATATGTGGCCCCCTGCTCATCGCAGCTGCGCAGCGCGGCGTACAGCCGGCGCGCTGCTTCCTCCAACTCGCTGGCTTCGCCCAGCGAGAACACGGCATCGGCGCGGTACTGCTCCGCGTGCTCGGCGAACGCCAGCACCGCGGTGCGCTCCCCGCGCTGCGCCGCCTCTGCGAGGGCGGCGCTGATCCAGGCCGCCACTGCTGCGGGCGGCCCCTCCACCACGCACAGCGCACCTGCGGGCGCGTAGTGCGTGTACTTCATGCCCGGCGAGCGCGGCGCCGGGCTGTCATCGCCACCGGCCCCCTCCGCGAGCAGCGCGGGGTCCGTGGCGACACGGGCGGCAACGGCGGACAACTGTTCCGCCGTAATGCCGCCAGGGCGCAGGATGGTGACGGTACCGTCGTCACCAACCTGCACCACCGTGGACTCGACGCCCACCCCAGTGGGGCCGCCGTCCACGATGCCGCCGATGCGGCCTGCCAGATCCTCGCGCACATGTGCGGCGAGTGTCGGGCTTGGCCGCCCGGAGCGGTTGGCGCTCGGCGCGGCGACCGGGCATTCCGCTGCCGCGATCAACTGCAAAGCCACCGGATGGTCCGGCATACGCACGGCCACCGTGTCCAAACCGGCGGTAACCCGCGGGGATACCGCCCCAGGCCTAACTGGCAGCACAAGCGTAAGCGGCCCCGGCCAGAAGGCCTCCATCAGCGCCTCCGCCGTGCCATTCACCGCCGTGACCAGCGAATCCAACTGATCACGCTGGGCAATATGCACAATCAGCGGATTGTCCGAAGGCCGCCCCTTGGCTGCAAATACGGCTTCCACCGCAGCTGTACTCCGGGCATCTGCGCCCAAACCGTATACCGTCTCGGTTGGGAATGCCACAGTCTGTCCTTGACGAAGACAGGCTGCGGCATCCTGCAAGTCAGCAAGAGCCTGTTTATAAGCACTTCCTTTGACCGCATCATCCGTATTCTCATTGGTTACCAGTACATGGACATCCCACATGCTCGTAATCATTTCCTCTGTAGTTTCTTCCTTCTCCATGCCTTTCATGGAAGACTGATGCATTTGCTCGTTCTCTTTAGTCATATATTCATCATTCCTAAACTTCAGTAAGGTAGTTAATGCAAGGCACCCGGCTTCCTCGATACCTTCTTCGCTTATTTTTTCTGATTCCTATAATTATAACACATCTGTTCTGCCCAAGGATGAGGTCTCATTCTCCCAAGCGATTAACCATCATGAGGTATTTGAATCAAATCCATAATAAAACAAAAGGGGCACTCCCCTGAATTGAAGTTCCCCTGAGCAAGCTTATATGCAGCAGTATATTATACAGTTATGCAAACAATCCCGTTACCCAATCCCACAATTTGACCGCCATATCCCACAGGAAGAAACGTGCTTCCGGTGCAGCTGTCTGCACAGATGCTTGCGCATCCCCAGGCTCCGCAGCTGCTGCAGATGCTGCTGCAGGCTTCGCCAGCGCATCACCTGTGCCTGCATCTATGAAGCATAATGGTGGAAACAGTACACACCACCAGTTTTGACCCTCACCTTTTCCCAGTGTTATCCGCACTGCTTCATAATCTCCAGCAGGATATACGGTACCGCCATATAGTTTGGTTGGAAACGGAACCACTCCAAGTTCCACCTGATATGAATAGGTTAACCCCCGCTTCGCAAGCTCTTCTCCTACACGATCCTCTATTTCAGATAGATGCTGACGGATGACCCCACGCGCTTCTTCCAGACTTTGCGGATTCTCCAGTTCGGTGACCCAATCATTCATCTGGGCAACGACGGCGTCACGAATTTCACGTTTGACCAACTGATCTCCCGCTGCATCCGAGTTTGCGAGAATACGCAAGCGAATGGATTGTTCCGGAATCGCTGTGGCCGCCACAGCTGCATCGGTTTTCTGACCTTCCCACATCATTATAATCATCATAAGACATACAATTATAAGTCCAATTTGTTTCACAATTTTTCTGCTCATTCCGTTCTCCCCCTCGGCTCCCGTGATCATGATCCCTGTAACTCTCTCATGTCTATCAGTATGCCCGGAAGAGACGGAAGTAAACCTGCTAGATTACAAATCTACTAAAATTTTAATAGACGGGTAATACTTAAAACGAAAGGACTGTTAGCACGCCTTATGTCTGACAAAAATCAAAGAAGCACCTGCCCATGAAACGTTTAGTCGGCTGGCGCTTCCTTGAGAAAATATAAGATTCTAACCTACCCTTGATGTTCCAATTGGGTTTACTGCATGGACGCTCTTACTCGACTTCTCGGTTACTTATTCACCCGGAAAGCTTCCCAAGCCCCGCCAACCGAATTGCGACTCGCTACAAGCTTACCGCCATTATTCAGATCACAGGTCACATACAGGTTGTTGGCAAGTGCCTGCAATGCAATGGTTCCATCACCCAAATCCACACGATTAAACTTCTCCCATTGCTGAATGGTTGTGGCTTTTGCGATCAGGGCGCCACCCGTATTAACATCCGCTGTGACATATTTATTATTGATTTTGGACTTGAGAGACACCGTTCCATCGGAGTTCGTGATCCATTCAAAAAGCTCCCAGTCTCCTGCAGTTGTCCGATCAGCTACAAGCTGGTCATTGCCTTGATTTTCGGCAGAGACGATTTGCTGATTGGCTTGAGCAACCAAATAGTTGTACCCGCTTGGATTCGGAGGCTGCACCGTGCCACCACCCGTAACCTCTGAATATACGGCCTGAAGCAGCGCACCTGAGCGGTCATTGCTGTACTCCCAGAACATGATGCCGCCCAGATTGCTGTTTTTCACATATTGTACCTTCAGTCTGAGCGATTGCGGATCGTCATAGGAGATAAAGGTATTTCCATTAAACAGATAAGGAGCTTGAGCACTGCTGTCCCAGTACCGTGTATATCCGTTTTTATTCAAATATTGACTGGCAATGGTGTTATAATCGGGTTCAAAACCACCTGAACCGGGCCTGTCCAGACCATTGTTCGAATTCTGAACACCAGTCCATGCCCGGCCGTAAAAGGCTCCGCCAATGACCAGTTTATTCGCGGGAACACCGCTGTTTCTGAACAGATTGACCGCGGACGTTACGCTAATATCTCTTCCAGACAGATTCGTGTGATGACCTGTGGTTGCGTCCCAGGTTCCATGAAAATCGTAAGTCATCAGATTGATCCAATCCAGGAGAGGAGTAATATTATTGATTTCCACACCGTTCAGATAACTGCTGCTTGCTCCGGCGGCTATGGTCAGCAAATATTGTTTGCCATTCACCTGTCCTTGAGCGTTCAGCTTCTCACGAACCTTTGAGAGCAGTTGTGTGAAATTTTGTTTATCCTGTGGCCGCGCAGTTGTACCGGCAGCAGGGTTGGTCGGATATTCCCAATCCAGATCGACGCCATCCAGATTATTGGAGGTTACCAGCTGCACAATGCTGTCAGCAAAGGTGGTACGAGAGGCGTCTGTTAGTGCTGCGTCAGAAAACCCGTTAGCTCCCCAACCCCCGACAGACAACAAAACTTTCAAATCCGGATTTCTGGATTTCAGTCCCACCATAAGTTGCAGTTTGGTACGATCAGAATTAGTTATGGTTGCTTTTCCGTTGGAGATCAGAGCAAAAGAGTAATTGATATGGGACAACTGCTCTGCCTTGATATCATTTGCAGTCCAGTTAGCCCAACCAGCTACATAAGCAATAATTTTCTTTGGAAGCGGAGCTGCATCAGCATGTTTCGCCGGTCCGACGGCAAATGTGGAAACGGTTAGTGCAAAAGATAAGAACAAGAGCATGAATACTTTAACAAATGAAGGGACCGTACCAACTCGATTTGGGTTCATCACATAACTCTCCTTTGGGTTTTCATTTTAGAAATTCAGCAGCAGCTTTACATTTGGTTAGCAGGAGGATCACGCCCTGTATTCCCTACTGCATCTCTCGTTAATGCCGCTGAAAGGCCATTTTTGTTGATCCACATCGCTTTTTCACCCTTTCTGCTCCAATTCGTCTTGAAACAAAGGAAGCGTTTACAATAAAATGTAATCGATTTCATTTTACGAGAAAAGGAATCTGGTTGACCGAAATTCATATTATAGAATGATTGGTTGGCAGAAAAATAGGCTAACTTAAACAGGATCATGAAACCTTGATCTGAAGGATAAAGGGATATCAAAGGATCTTTTGTAGCTAAAAAAATTCGATAATCTAGGGGAAGAGTACACCAACAAATTACGATTACATTCATCATTGGCAGGACTGGTGTAAGGATGAGGAGTAGGTTCATAACCCACTTTCAAAGTATGGATTACTGTCTGACGTGTAGGATGTAAGTAAGCGGATAAAATACTTTTATAATCTAGTTAAAATTAGGATAATACAAGATTGAAATATTTGTCAATAAAAATTAAATTTGTCATTCTTCCACAATTCAAATTCACACACTCATTACCTTAAAACAAAAAAAAGATCTTCACCTGGCTGTGCAGGCAAAGATCGGACTAACAAACAAAACACTTACTGCTCCATAACATATTCCAACTCCTCTGAATGGAAAGCCGAATGTCCATTGCAGAATTGAATTAGACCAAAGTTCAGGATTACGCTGTTGTCTTTTCCTTTTTGACCATACTCCACAAACGTTCCAGTAAAGTAGGTCGTTGTTCCCCCATAAGAAGTTCGTCTTCGTCTTCCTCGCCATACAATTTAATGCTCATCACCAGTCCGATACATGCCATATTAATGAGCAACGAGGTTCCTCCATAGCTGATAAATGGCAGCGTAATGCCCGTAAGCGGCATCAGCCCGAGGAAAGCGCCAATATTTTCAAACACCTGATATAAAAGCATGCCGATAATCCCTACAATCACGACAGGTCCTGCCCGATCTCTACATTGTAATGCGATTAACACCATACGATGAATGAGGATAAAATACAGTAAGAGCAGAACAGAACCGCCTACAAAACCAAACTCCTCGGCAATAACCACAAAAATGGAATCCGAATAAGTATACGGTACACGCCCCGATTGGACGGATGTCCCCTGCATGTAGCCTTTGCCGGTTATACCGCCTGAGCCTATGGCAAGACCTGCATTTTTCGTATGCCAGGAAGCTTTCGACGTTGCTTTATCCGGTACAAGCCAAGGATCAATCCGCTCGGCCCAATGCTGCCGGTTCGCCTTTTCCAGAAACGTATAAATCTCATCATGATACGACGTATAAGCCTTGACGAATCCAAAAAAGGTTACCCCCACAATGACAAGGGCAATTAATGCATGAGACCACCTGATATTCCCAATCCATAACACGGCGACCAGAATCACAACATATCCGAGGGCATTGCCCAAATCATTCTGAGCCATCACCAGCGCAAAGGGAATAAATGTCCATAACCCAATGGGCACGACATCTTTCCAGAAACGAAGCGTAGAATTTTTTCTTTTGACCAATACATGAGCCAGAAATAGAATCAGGATCATTTTGAACAATTCTGCCGGTTGAAAAGAAAGAGTCTCCGTAATCTTAATCCAGCCATTGGCGTTATTGATCGTGTCGCCTACAAAGTTGACAAGAATCAGCAAAACGATCCCCACTCCGTAAATATAAAACGCATATTGGATATACAGTTTATAGTTGACCAATGCAATACCAATAACGGCTACGAATCCAATTCCGTAAAACTGTAAGGTTTTGATATGATGATTGTTTAATTTCGGATCAGACTGAATCGCACTGTACACCGTAAATACACTCATGACCATAAGCAGCAGCAGCACAAACAGAATAACCCCATCCATCTTCTTCAGCATTCTCAGCATGTTCCCACATATCCTCCTGAGGCTCAATAACCCATTAATTATTTCCAGCAATCTTTAATATTACCATTGTATAGAATTGGAAGACAAATTGGAAATCCGCCAATCAAAACAACAAAAAAACCTGAAACCCACAGATCATCTTGCTACGATCTGTTGATTCCAGGTTTGGGTTGTATCCTATTCACTTGCAAAGAGTCTGTCCTAGGAACAAAACTATTGCTCCTGCTGTGTTGATTTGCGTCTAAATAGTTTCAATACCAGTTCCGTAATGCTTGGCTGTTCTGATGAACCAAGAATATCCTCGTTCTCTTCTGTATGCACTTTGATACTCATCACAAGTCCCATACTAAGCATGTTGAGAACAAGCGAGGTTCCCCCGAAACTGATAAACGGCAGTGTAATCCCTGTCAGCGGCATCAGACCAATGAACGGACCAATATTGACAAAGATCTGGTAGAGCAGCATCGCTATAATACCGACAATCAGATATGGCCCTGCCCTATCCTTACATTCCAGTGCAATCAGCACCAGCCTGTGAATCAAGATAAAGTAGAGCAGCAGCAGCACCGATGCTCCAACAAAACCAAACTCTTCACCAATCTGCACAAAGATCGAATCCGCATAGGCCAGCGGCACCCGATTCGACTGAATCGTGGTACCTTCCAAGTATCCTTTACCGCTAATACCTCCAGAGCCTATAGCCAACTTGGCATTGTAGGTCTGCCAGAGCACGTCTCTTGACGTCTGATCAGGTACGAGCCAGGGGTCGAAACGATCTGCCCAGTGAGAGCGACCAATGTCCTTCAGAAATTTTACAATTTCATCATGGTAATGAATATAGGCTTGTGTTCCACCAATCAGAGCGGCCACCGCTATAACAAAACCGATCAGGGCATGCGTAAATTTGATATTACCTATCCAGAGAAGCCCTATCAGGATAATGACATAACTCAACGCATTCCCCAAGTCATTCTGAAGCAAGACGAGCAGCAACGGGGGAAGCACACAGAGTGAGATCGGGATGACATCTCGTCCAAAAAACAACGGCCTATTTTTCTTCCTTGCCAGAAGCGCTGACAAGAAGACAATCAGGCATAGTTTGAACAGCTCGGCAGGCTGTA
Organism: Paenibacillus sp. FSL K6-0108; assembly: GCF_045040695.1. Lineage (NCBI taxonomy): Bacteria > Bacillati > Bacillota > Bacilli > Caryophanales > Paenibacillaceae > Paenibacillus > Paenibacillus sp. FSL K6-0108. The sequence goes on from NZ_CP150288.1 coordinate 6,886,584, forward strand.
AGCTCAGGCCAAATATGGACAACCATCCTTGAGCCCCGTAGTACTCCTTACCGATAAACATAACAAGAATAAGCAGTATCATGCCCACGCCATAAATGTACAGGTAATTTTTAATGATCAATTTGTAGTTAATCATGGACATTCCGAAAAACACAATAAAACCTATAATGTAAAAAATTACTGCTTTCTGGGGATAAGCCTCCCACTTCGGTCGGCCGAAGGTTGTACTATAAATCGACAAAATACTAATAGCCATCAGAATGAGCAATATAAAAACAATGGAATAGTCTATTTTTTTGAATTTATGCAGCATGTAATTATGTTCCTCCAAGCATTCAGCAATCTCCGGTATATCTCATTGTAGAGGATTTCACGGCAAAAAGAAAACCCGTGGAACCTTACATTTTCGTCACCTGTTCCGAAGTGCGAACACCCAGTACATGCCGTTCAATGCCTGCAAGGTCCGGCACGACGATAATTTCCGGCCAATATCCGGCCGATTCAAGCAGAGCTGCGATGTCCCCGGCCTGGCCCTGGCCGAGCTCAAAACCGATGATCTGCGGCGGTGCAGGCAGCAGCGCGAGCTGCTCCAGCATGATGCGGTACGGCGCCAGCCCATCCGGGCCGCCGTCCAGTGCCGTGCGCGGCTCATGATCGCGCACCTCGGGCTGCAACCCGGCGATATCCGCCGCCGGGATGTAGGGCGGGTTGGACACCAGGATATCCACCCGTGCCCCGGCGAACGGGGCCAGCAGATCGCCTTCACGGAAGTCGATCTGTACCCCGTTCGCGGCCGCGTTCCGCGCGGCCACTTGCAGGGCAGCCGCCGAGATATCTCCGGCGCCTACCTGCCAGCGCGGGCGCTGCGCAGCCATCGTCACTGCGATGGCTCCGCTGCCCGTGCCAATGTCGACGGCGAGCGGAGCGCCGCCGGGAAACACGTGGTCGGCTTCGCGCAGCACAGCCTCGACCAGCAGCTCGGTCTCCGGCCGCGGAATTAGCACGGCCGGCGTGACCTCGAACGGCAGCCCGTAGAATTCCTGGCTGCCGATAATGTACTGCGCCGGCTCACCCGCAGCCTTGCGCGTAACGGCGTCTTCCCAGCGGCTGCGAAGCTCGCCGGGAAAGGGCTCCGGCTGCATCATGTAGTACTCGGCCCCTTCGCGGCCGAGTACATGTTCCAGCAGCAGCCGGGCATTGTTGTGCGGCTCGTACACGCCGCACTTCTCCAAAAAAGAGGAAGCCTCCACGAAGGCTTCCCGACAACTCTGTTCCGGCGTCATGACAAACTGCGCGCGGGTCACAGCATTATTCTCCTCTATCCATCATATCCGTCTGCTCGGCAATCGTCAGCGCAGACACGATATCAGCAATCTCACCATTCATGATTTGATCCAGCTTGTGCATCGTCAAACCGATCCGGTGATCCGTAACACGGCTTTGTGGGAAATTATAAGTACGAATCCGCTCACTGCGGTCGCCTGTACCCACTTTGCTCTTCCGTTCACTCGAAATTTTCGCTTCTTCTTCCTGACGCATCATATCGAAGATACGCGTACGCAGAACCTGCAATGCTTTTTCCTTATTTGAGTTCTGGGATTTACCATCCTGACACGTAGCCACAATTCCCGTTGGAACGTGAGTTACCCGTACAGCCGATTTCGTGGTATTAACCGATTGTCCACCAGCACCACTGGAACAGAACGTATCTACACGGATATCTTTATCATGGATTTCAATATCGAAATCTTCGGCTTCAGGCATAACCGCTACTGTGGAAGTAGACGTATGAATCCGGCCGCCTGATTCCGTTGTAGGAATACGTTGCACACGGTGTGCGCCACTTTCGTATTTCATTTTGCTGTAAGCGCCGCGTCCATTAATGAGGAATACAACCTCTTTGAAGCCGCCCAGATCATTGGTGTTCACGTCCATCAGTTCGACGCGCCAGCCTTGGGTATCGGCATAACGTGTGTACATCCGATAGAGATCCGCTGCAAACAACGCCGCTTCATCCCCACCAGCAGCTCCACGAATTTCAACGATGACGTTTTTATCATCATTCGGGTCTTTTGGCAGCATGAGAACACGAATCAGATCGTCCAGTTCTTTCTGGCGAGTGCTCAGTTCATCAATTTCCATTTTGACCATTTCACGCATCTCGTCGTCCAGTTTCTCGCCCTGCATTTCTTTCGCAGCTTCAAGATCCTGGCTCACTTGTTTGTATTCATTGTATGCTTCATAGGTAGGCTGCAGATCCGATTGTTCTTTGGAATATTCCCGCAACTTCTTGTTGTCACTTGCTACATCCGGGTCACACAGCAGCTCGCTGAGTTTCTCGTAACGGTCGGCTAACGCCTGTAATTTATCAAACATGTATAGTCACCTCACGCGTTATTTTCGTTCCAGCATTCAAATTTCATTCGATTCCGATAGGCATTCTTTTCATGCGTCATCAGACCATTTATATTTCACAAGGCACGGAGTTCTCAGAAATCCCTGACCGTAACATTCATTTTATGATCGACGTATAACATCGCTACAACGTCATCAAATCCTTTACTTTTAAGTTATATAAAAGAAATCGCGTACCCGGTATCAAACCCGCTTCAACTCATTCAGCCGAGCGTGAAATTTAACATAGGTATACGACTCTTAATTATAGCATATTCTTATGTTCCTGAATAGCAACTGTTTGCAGCAACTGCCTCCAAATTTTGATTTACTTTATTTTAAGCAACCAGATTGGTTTGCCACCGCTATAAGAGCTCATCCTCCAGCTGCTCAAGCACAACACTCCACCATGTCTCCTCATTCAAGACACTCATCGGGTCCTTTTCCACAAATAATAAACGAAGTTGCTTTAACACAAGCTTCCTCGCGGATTGAGAAGAAGATTGTTGTGAAGGTATAATCTCACCCCGCCGAAAAGCAGCCAGCTTCGCCTGTGCTTGCTCGAGCGTCATCACAGTTGGCTCGTAGCTCTCCGAATTCTCATTAATAAATGCAGCATACCTTTGCAGAAACTCGATAAATAGAGTCAGATTGGAGTTCATGAAGCTGTACTCTCCCGTTTGCACATCCACCCTGTAGAGCGTACCCACATCCGTTTCCAGTCCCAATATAGCTGACGTCTCCTCATACTCATAGCCAATAGGAAGTAACGTTTTCTGATCATCCCGAGTCCTTATGAGACCTTGTTCTGTCAGAGGTTTAAAATGTATACCGAGCAAATCCTCATCATTCAGGCGGAGCTGTGGCAAGCCGAATCTCAATAACAGTTCCTCCGTCTCCTCAGGCAAACGAGCTGTTTGCACAAGCGTTTGGTTATATCGAACGTACTTCGACTGTTTCTCCAACTTGCCACCTCCCATGAGCCTTCTTCCCTTTATTATATCCAGAGCGAGTAAACAATCCAGTAGGATGTACAGGATATACAGACAATTTTATTATTGAATACTTTAGGCTTATTGAAGAATATTCTGCCCTATGTAAAAAGCCCTGCCATCTTCAGAAGAAGACAGCAGAGCTGCTATACTCGTAAATTCAAGTATGTTTTCTTATCTAGATATCGAAATTAAACGTTGAAGCGGAAATGCATAACATCGCCATCGTTGACAACATACTCTTTACCTTCAAGACGAAGTTGTCCACGTTCTTTCGCACCGTTCATGGAACCGGCAGCAACCAGATCCTCGTAGGAAACAACCTCTGCCCGGATGAATCCGCGCTCAAAGTCGGTGTGAATGACACCCGCTGCGCCAGGTGCTTTTGTACCTTTGCGGATCGTCCAAGCACGAACTTCCTGTACGCCTGCTGTGAAGTACGTGTATAGACCCAGCAATTTGTAAGCAGCTTTGATCAACAGGTTCAGACCGGAATCCTCGATACCGAGTTCTTCCAGGAACATTTGTTTATCTTCGCCTTCAAGCTCCGAGATCTCTTCTTCCACTTTTGCACTGATCGGCACCACTTCTGCATTTTCAGCAGCTGCGAATTCTCTTACTTTTTGCACATAAGCATTGTTCGCCACATCGCCAATTTCGTCTTCAGCTACATTGGCTGCGTACAGAACAGGCTTCAGGGTAAGCAAGTGCAGGTCGCGCACGATCAGACGTTCTTCGTCCGTAAGCTCCATGCTGCGTGCTGGCTTGTCTTCGTACAGAACAGCCTTCACTTTCTCCAGTACTTCCACTTCCTGAGCAGCTGATTTGTTGCCGCCCTTCATGTTTTTCTTGGAGCGATCAATTTTTTTCTCCACACTCTCGATATCGGCCAGAATCAGCTCCAAATTGATCGTTTGGATGTCGCTTACCGGATCAATTTTGCCATCGACGTGTGTGATGTTCTCGTCTACAAAGCAGCGTACCACGTGTACAATCGCGTCTACTTCACGAATGTGGGCAAGGAACTTGTTACCAAGACCTTCACCTTTGCTCGCACCACGAACAAGACCTGCAATATCTACAAATTCAAACGCCGTTGGTACCGTTTTTTTCGGTACAACGAGTTCTGTCAATTTGTCCAAACGCTCGTCCGGTACTTCAACGATCCCCACGTTAGGGTCAATCGTACAGAACGGATAGTTTGCCGATTCAGCACCAGCTTGTGTAATTGCGTTAAACAACGTAGATTTTCCGACGTTCGGAAGCCCTACAATTCCTGCTTTCAAAGCCATGTATATGACAACTCCTCATTGATTACTTGTTCGGTATGGATAATCCTATACATTATATATGACAAACCCCAAGGCATCAAGGAACTTCGCCAATTCGGCCTACACACAATCCGCTTCCCGAATTTCCCGGTTACTGCGGATGATTCGTTTTGCATAGATCATACGTTTGACTTAGATTATTCGTTTTAAGCTTACCCTTTAATTTCCTTGTACATGGTCAGATCCGTAACCTCATACCCCATCTTGCGATACAGGCTGCTTGCCCGCACATTATGTCCAAAGACATGTAAACCAATGCGATCCACACCAAGACTCAAGGCTTCCCTCTCAAGTGCCTCCATCGTCTCTGTACCATATCCTTTACCGCGGTGCGCTTCTTCAACGACAATGTCGAGCAAAAATGCCTCTTTCCCACGGCGATTATCCGTAACGTTAAACCAGATATAACCCACATTCCCGTCAACGGCATGTACCAGATTGTATAAATAAGCACCCGCTGTATTCAGCCCTTCCGGCAAATATTTATCGTAGGATGCCTCCGCAAGTCCCTGCGCCTCTTCTGCAGCCCAAGTACCCGCCTCCACTTTCTCTTCTGCAAAATCTTTAATCGAGCGAACACGGAAACTTGCATATTCTTCTTGATTCATGGGGATCAGTTCCATTGGTTTCCCTCCTAGTTCGAGTGTTCTATGTATGATCTTTTTGCACTCTATAGTATTGTATCTTGTTACACCATGGTCTGCATGATGCAATTCAAGACAAATCCTATAAAACTTTTAGTTACCTCACTCTGTTTATACCTATATGAACGAAAGGAGCAGATTACTTATGAATACGCGTCGTCCCTTTTCAAAAAGGAAAATAATCATCCTATCTATAGTGATTCTCTTCATTGGATTAGTTATTTCTATGGGTTATCAGGCGCTGGAACCCTTTAGACATTTAAGGATCACGATTCACAATCAGTCCGACTATGATCTTTCAAATATTACAGCACGCGTGAGCAGCGGCATTGACTCGTCCGACACAAACAATCCGGGTACCCTATACGCCTTAAAGAAAGGTGTCCCCAGCGGGGAACAAGTGAAGTTCGCTCCACAGCTGCGACTCTCCGGTGAAGGATCCATCCATCTGGAGTTTACGAACAGCCGTGGTGAAACCTATAACAAAACGGTATGCGGTTATACCGAATACTTGTCTGGCAACTCTTATGTGACTGTAACCAACGAAACGATAACCGTGAAAGAGGAATGTATGTAATAACGATATTTCGTCCAAGAACTTATGTTAAAATATAGGGGCGAGCGACCCGCCAAAGTTTCTCGCCCAAAGTCGATTGGATTATTCCATCGGCTTTTTTATTTTAACTTGATTGTATTGATTTATTAGATCATCCAGGACCATAGATTGCTGTATAACATGAGGATGAAGCAGATCTCCATAATCCATCTTGAGTTGGTAGAGCTTCTGCCTCTCTAATTCAATCCTTAGCTTCAGTTCGTCATCTTCCACATTAACCCCTCCATACTGTGACATTTTAGATCACTCTGCGAATTAGAGGAAAAGAATATATACTCCAACATTTACTGTCTTCATTCTTTCCCTTTCCGGTGACCCTCTTTTTTTTGACAGCAAAAAAAAGCGTTCCTTTTACTGAATTAGTCCCATCTCAACGTGAACAGGTTAATCATTCAACTTGTACCGATAAGGTGGAGCTTTCAGATGAGAGAACACTTTGTGTCGATATGTATACTAACTTGTACTAACTACCCATCCCATGAACCTTCGTTGTTATGATCAAAGGAGGATTATTGGATCTTTAATTTAGACAGTGATATCAAGGGATGGTTTAGGGATTCGGTCTGCGAAGGTTGTGTATGTAGTTATATGCGAAGACGATTTTTTTACCTTTGAGTTTTAATTTATTATACTTCTCTATCGTGGTGGCAGTTGCAAACGTCGAATACTGTTCAAATAAACCAACACATTTCACCATACATAACGCACTACTAATTTCAATTGCCACAGATAAACTATCCAACAGGAACAGGAAGCCTTTATCCAAATTATTTTTTTGGAAGTAATATATACTTATCCCCATCAATAAATTAGCATAGCGATCCCCCGTAAGCTGACTACTAATTACTCCAATTCGACTAATTTGTTTACGATAGATAATAGAAGATTCATATTTTTTAAGTACAGCATCGATATCCAATTCAAACTTATTGGCTGCAACAACTATCTCGCATAAAGCCGGAAAAATTTCATTCTCTCTTTCTGAGATATAATTCAAATAATCGTGAAGTACATCTGTCTTACCTGACATCAATTCATACTGGTAACGATTACCTTCTGCCCATTCCTTGAACTGTTGAATAACATTTGTTTCCTCATCAGTCGGATCAACTACCCAGCTAGCATCAGTATATAAAGAGACGTAATGGAGTGCTTGTTCATATTCTTCAAAATAGAAATAAGTCTCTCCGATTACCAAATATGCGTACAAAATATAAAATATAATTTCTTTTTTGACTTCTTTCGGCTTATTATTGCCGTACAATTCATAATGAATAGTTGCTTTCAACTTTAATTTCTCTCCAAGTTCCAACAGCTTATCCCATCGTCGCAACGAAGCATAAGCATTAATCAGTTCATTTAGTCCATCAAGCTCGTAAGGCTCATCAAGACGATCCACAAATAACTCAAATTGAGTTGCAAGTGAGAGATTGTTTGTCTGGTCTTTGGAGAGTCCAATGGTGAATAAACGATACTGACTCAGAGCCAAACGTTCGGAATGTTGCATCTTCTCACTCTCGGCCACCCAGTAATAGAGAGGCTTGGCTGCCTCGAACATCCCCTCACGATATAACTGTTCAGCCAACTCGAACAACAGGGGAGCATATGCAAGATTATCCATCATGAGCTTAGTTATTGTTTCCATACACTCTATTCTATTGAGTTCGGCACAGCGATATAGAAAAGGCCCCAGTCTTCGCCAATCTGGGCTTGTATGTACAAAACACTCATTTATGTATAATTCATAGAAGTATCCCTCAGTTAAGCCCATCCCTGCAGTAAGTCGGTCCAGTTGTTGCACACCTATTGGACGTAGTCCGTTCAGCGTTCCACTCAACGTCCCTGAATTAATACCCGATATTTCAGAAAAATGAATGAGCGTCATATTCTTTCTCTTTAAGTAATCTTCCAGATGATCACGTATCGTTGTTAATGAGTTCACGGGAACACCACCTTTCCGCGTAAAATTAAAATGGTTAGCAAAAATATACTATACTCTTACATTTAATATCAATATTTTACTTGTAAATAATTTACTTTTTATTATAAGGATACATATCAGCATTGTTCAAAGATTGTAAAGTATGGTCCCAAATCAAGCTTCAAGTTCATATCGAGACGTCTGGAGTCCACAATAAGACATCCGTAAGAAACGTCAAGTGATTATTTTAAAGCAATTAACGTTAGGTTATGATTAAAGTGAAAGGTGGAATTGGTTATGTCTATAAAAATAAGATTGGGCTACACTTTAGATGCAGCCAGCGTCACGAAAAATGCACTGGCCAGGGAAGCAAAAGTCAGACCCAATCTTATATATGATTTGTGCGAAGGAAAAACGAAAAGGCTTGATTTAGATACCTTAAATAATATTGTTAACACTCTGCGGGCAATGACAGGAAATGACTACACTCTTACAGATGTGTTAGAGTACATACCGGATGACGATAAGGGGTAAAAACAAACTGGGCTATATGGTTCACCTTCTACTTTTAAAGAGAAACCAAAAAACCGTCCATTTTTAATTTGGACGGTTTTTTGGTGTTACTACTGACTTCTGATTATGTCAAAACAAGCATGAGAAATGTAAGGCGCTATAAGAATTTAATTATATTGGCGCTCCATATGGAATATCGACCAACCGCGGAAACGCAAAAGGATATCAGTACAGTACAGCATAATTCAATCCACGCACTCCATACAGAGTGCGACAGCGAAAACACATGTAATAAAGTATCCAATAGTTATAACAAAACAAATCTGAATTTATGATAAAAATAAAAAATAACCTTAAATTAAACACCGGTATTGCCGACAGGTTACAAAAGAATGTTTTAGGACATACTTCGAGGTGCGAATCCCCCAGGGAATTCGTGTGAGCTTGGGGCTCGCCCTCCGCCGGTTACTACTCTTTTCTCATTTGCTTATGAAAAGCATTTGGGACAGAAAGGTGTTGGTTGTTGAAAGAAAAAAAACATTCGGAAAATATTTAGCCAACTTCTTTATCTCTGTACTTTCCATCACCTCGTCTTCCCTCCAACCTACACAATAACATACAAAATAAGGAGACAATGTTAGCTGTTGCTGAATATATTCGATAAATATCATTTCCTCTTGGTTAACTTTAATATCACTAAGTGCCGAAGCATTCGGCTTATACTGAAATGTAACATAAGGAGTGTGGGTTAAAGGCTTTCCTTGCCCCTTGCTCAAAAAAAACAAGATGAATGGATTTAATCGAGCTTCGTTATATAACATTTGATAGATATTATAAATTTTCTTCATCGAATCTGGACTTGATAAAGTAATCTGGACATGAACCTTCTCTTTTTTGTATGCGACCCGTAAGGAGTTAAAAACCGCAAGTAGCTTAAATATGATCTTTTCATTTATTTGACCTTCTGACTCAGAATAGTGTAGCTCTCCTACATACTTAGGTTGGTTGCTCACATCTTGAAGTTCACATTGATAGATCATATAGAACTGGTACAATGCAAATTGAATATCCACATTAGACAGAATAATTCCTTCCACATCCCGCTCTTCAAAAGGAATTTCGTTGAAATCCACTCCACCTTCAATGATTCTTCTGACCGTTACCATATTATTTTGGATCGAATAAACTTCTTGCTTCAATACTTCTTCCTGATCTGGATCACCATAAAAGGTATTGAGTAAACTGCTTTTAACTTTGAAAAGAGTTTTTTCAATCATATAGCATGCTCCTTTGCAGAAATAAAGCTTGTTATAATAAAGGCGTGCAGCTATTCGCCACACGCCTAAAAAAACAAATATATTAGAAATAGTGTTCCCAATCAAAGAACACATCAGCATTAGACTAACCACCAGTCAAATACACCGTTACATATCCTTCAACCAGAATCAGGCTTGTATCAAAATTGATTTTGATGTCACTTGCCTCAGTAATATTAACGGTTTTTAAGGGCTTTTGAGACAGCCCCATGGATAATCTTTGTTCACAATATAAACCAGAGTTAGAATATATCATTATGTGTGGGAGTATGAAATGGTGAAGATCCTGAACTTTATTTCTTACTAAGCAACAGATTATATATTATCATTGCCGCTTCCTGCCGAGTTAAATGTTCTTTTGGCATAAACTTTTGATCGGGATATCCCTTCATAATAGCTTCTTGAGCTACAAGGTTAATACTATTTCTAGCCCAATTAGAAATCATTTGATTATCTGCATACCATGTAAATGATGATAATACATAGCCTTGTTTCTTCATCACATTCTCAATCATGCTTGATGCTTGCTCTCTTGTAACGTACGCATTTGGTCTAAGCGTACCATCATTGAACCCCTTAATTATCCCCTGCTCCAGTACAGGAGCTATTTCTGAATAATACCAAGAACTAGAGAACACATCTTTAAACTCATTCTGAAAAGGAACAATAGAGTTATATCCAAAAGCACGCTTTATAAAGATTGCAAATTCCGCTCTCGTAACTTTTTCGCTTCCACCAAACGAACCGTCTGAATAACCTTTGACAATTCCTTTCTGTGCCAAGTAGATAATAGCTTCCTTCGCATAACTCTTTTCTATATCTCTAAAAGTAACACTTGCTGGATTTTTCACTTCTCCATTCGAACCCACAACTTGAGTATCAATTGTAATGCTGTCGTTTTTCCCCATAACCGCACTAGGGATAGGGGTATTATTAACATTATGGTAAGGAGGAATAGGATAATTATATCCATATACCGTTGCACCACTTCCATCTGCTGGAGTTGTTACAGCAACCGTCTGCTTGCCAATGACCTCTTCTGATCCATCAGGTCTGACACGAACAGCGATGACATTATACTCATAATATTTATTTCGTTCGACGCCCACTTCACTAAACTGCAGCTTACCGTTCACAGCAGTCACCATACCCTCATCACGTGTTTCTCCAGTGGCAGTATTCAAATACGTCTTACGGTAAACACCGTTTCCTAGAGGTTCGTACTTCGTTTGTGGATTACGTTCAACGTAATGAACTGCTCCTTCAATAGGTTGATATTCAAAGGCAATCGTTGCGTTCGAGGCATTCATTGGAGCCACATTCATCGGTTGAGGTATGCCCGCCGTCTGCACTTCGATTGTACTAGATTCAACCTTTCCGTATTTGTTACTCGCTACAACCCGATAGGTATATGTTCTTCCTGACTGGAGCGTGTACGCTATCATCGTATTTGAATGACCTGACCATACTTTACTCACTTGATCCTGGTAGATCTCATACTGGGTTGCTCCCTCCACCAGATTCCATTGCAGGTCCACTCTATTATCGTACACTCGATTGACTCTTATGTTAATTTGGCCTTTCGGTGCCTCGTCCTCAGTCACTTTAGGAATTTTCACACTTTTTACTGCGGCTGAACCTTCGTTGTCTCCGTCCCTGCCAACCACTTTATAGATGTATGTGGTGTCAGGTGTTACATTTACATCCTCGTATGAGGTTGACTTCGTTACCGCCAAAGGCTGATCATTACGGGTGATCACATACTCTACTGCATGGTCTACCTTGCTCCACGTAAGTCTAACTTTGGTGGAATCCAGTGCTTCTGCTCGGAAATCAGGTGGATATGGAATATGAGGTACATTTCCGATGGTGTATTTCGTTTCCTCACTGTAAACTTCGCCTTTGCGAGCTACTAATGTATACTTAGTGATCGAATTAAAATTCACACCTTCATGCACATATTCTAAAAGCGGACCCTCATATAGAATTTCAGAACCACGTTTGAGAATATATTGTTCAGCACCTTCCACTGCATGCCACTGCAACCGAATCGCATTATTACCCACAGCACTCGACTGCGAGTATCTAGGACTATCTAGTTTCGTGATCACCGGCTCCCCATCAGCTAGAGTCGGAATAACGTAAGGATCCTCATTGGTTCCCTGCCCTTTAAATTCACCATTATATTTTAAGAAGGCTTTGTATTTGAAATTCTGTACCACGCTGCCTGCTGGAACAAAGTTTATATGATTATTTGGGAATGCATCAGATCCAGTAGCTATCTCCGTAAATACAGGCCCCTTATTTCCAGATTTCGCATTTTCATAAGTATAAGGGTTAGCCAAAGCCAGACTGGATATCATCTGGTTCGGACGTTTAGGATCACTTAGAACAATCCCTCTATATTTCTCTAGATCCTCCTTGGTAACGATCCCTACAGGAGATGAATAACCATTAACGTACTCCCCAGTATCAAACGTATTGACATACCACCATTGCGATTGGAAAGGAGATTGCTTGTCTTCTTTTATTTTGTTTAATTCATAGCCCACACTATCTGCGAATTTGCTGGACATCTCTACTTCCCATCTAGCACTATCACCTTGTGTATCAATATATTTCGAAACGGTATTTTGAGAGATTATGGTTTGATTGTCCACAAGATACCACTTACCGTATTGCTTAAGATCAACGACGGCGCCAAATCCTGCCTTGGAATCTCCTAAAGTATAAGCATCCTGTACAGGAGGCGTGATTATAAACTCTAATGAACGTTGAGTGGAGTCTGTAGGATTCGTCCAAGCTAACCTAATTACATTTTTCTCACCTTGTGTTAAACCATTAATGAGAGCACTTGAACTGGATTGGCTCTTCAGATCAGTATTCTTCACATCATTGACGTACACCTCTGCCTGTATGACTGCATCTAGCTTGTAAAACAGACTGATCGCATTGCCATTCACAAGCCCCCAGTTCACATAAGCGAAGCCACCATTAACAATCTCTAATTCACCTGAAATTTTCCCCGTAAAATCAATTCTACCCGCATCATCGTAGATTGGCGCAGGTCCCTTCAATCTAACGAAGAGTAACTCTTGTTCTCCATATTTTTCCCCGTCATATGCGAGAACTCCAATCCTATATGTTTTATCTGGTGCAACTCTTGTTATTGTGTACGTTCTTATATTTTTATCCATAGCAACTTCTCGATTGACAGTAACAGCATATTTAGTTGCTCCGGGAACTTCATCCCAAGACAACGTTATGGAGTTTTCCGTCGTGGTTACCGTTACGTTAGGTTTCGGTAAATATGACGTAGTAATGGTGTCACTTATTGTTTCCACTGATGTAAACGCGCTAGTGGTGTTCGAATTATACGAATCTATAAAGTTATCATTCGACTTGGAAAACTCCGTAGTTATTTTATCTGTACGAGGCTCATAATTCGCATGAGCTACTTCTGTCCCTCCTCCCCAAAACAGCATATTACCCAACACTAAATTCATAACCAACACTAAAATTAACAAACTCTTAGATTTCATATATGTATCACCTCTTAGAATTGTATATCATGACTCATACTGTTTTATGTAGATCGTTTAATCTTACAATTTAGATAATTTCTCATGAATAACTACTTCTAGTTCCAAATTTCCAATCTATATTTTTATTCTATAATCTCCAAATAACTCATCCTCTCCTCATAATAAACTGAGTCTTTAAACCTAATAATCTATTCCAAAACACCCCTTAAGACTCATTAATCATAATGTGTAATGTATTAACAAACAATAAAAAATTTTACTCTGAATTAAATCTTCATCTTATTTAACGATATAAAAAAAGCATATCGGTTATTATCGCCGACATGCTAAACACAAGTGATAGGTTATAGCTTAATACTATATTTATTTAAAGGCATATCAAACTCATTATATTCTAAAAATTAGAATTCAAATTTAGAATAGGTACAGGGGTTAACCCACGGCCTAACGCCGCTCTACCAAACGTGACGTCTTCTTCAAATCCTCGATCCGCCCCGCACCAATGCCAAACATCACGGTACGCAGCTCGAATTCAACCTGCTCCAGCCGCTGATCCAGTGCTTCTTCGGAAGCGACGGCAGACTCCAGCAAAGATCGCCCGAACCCGGCCAGATCCGCACCAAGAGCCAGCGCTTTGGCCGCATCGACACCGTTATACAACCCACCGCTGCCAATCACAGCCCCTTCCGGGTTTACCGCTCTCACTTCCTGAATGCACTCCGCTGTCGGAATGCCCCAGTCGGCAAAAGCTTCTGCTGCCGCACGACGTACCGGATTCGAATTCCGGAACTTCTCGACCTGCACCCAACTGGTGCCACCTGCTCCGGCTACATCGATAAAAGCCACACCTGCTTCGTACAATCGCTGCGCCGTCACTCCGTCGATCCCAAACCCCACTTCTTTCACGCCAACAGGCACGTGCAATTGATGGCACAGATCCTCAATTCGATGAAGCAATCCGCTGAAATCCGTGTTTCCTTCCGGCTGAAAAACCTCCTGCAAGCTGTTCAAATGCAGCACCAGCATATCCGCGCCAGCAATCTCGACTGCCCGCTGGAAATCAGCAGTATTGAAGCCGTAATTCAGCTGCACCGCGCCGAGGTTGGCAATAACCGGGATGTCCGGTGCCCAGCGCCGCACATCGAAGGTACTCGCCAGTTCCGGCTGTTCCACGGCAGCCCGGATTGAACCTACGCCGAGCGCCCAGCCTCGGGCGTTCGCCACACGGGCCAGCCGCTCATTGATGGCGCCCGTTGTTTTACTTCCACCCGTCATCGAACTGATGAGCAGGGGTGTGCGCACCTTTTTACCAATAAACGCAGTCTCCAGACTTACCTCTTCAAAATTCAATTCAGGTAGCGGGTTATGACGAAAAGCATACCGCTCCATTCCGCTGGTTACCCCTTCTCCTGCAACATTCTCCTCAAGACAGAGGCGCACATGCTCCAGCTTCCGTTCTCCCGTAGCCACCTCGGGAAGCAGCCGTTCGCCGGCTCGCTCTTGTTCATTCATGATGAGTCCTCCTTATGTGAGAATAATGCTGATGGACAGGATTAGTTGCCAGTTCCGGCTAGGTTCCGTTCAGGATTTTGCCCCATACAGCAGTGAGATTCTCAGAAATATTCCTTACTTGTTATGTAACGTAAAATCGGTTTGATTTGGATCTATATTATGAATGATAATCACATACAACGCGTCAACTCTACCAGTATACCGTTCCAGCCCGGCAATGGAAAGGCTACCCCGAAACCCAATCCTATCTTGAATTTCGAGGTGCAACTTCTGTTTGCTATTCACGGATTTGGAGATTGGATCTGTCATTCTGTTATACGAAATGTTTCTATAACTTACCTTACGATTTCCGATGCAAGCTGCGCTCCAACAAGCTGCCCGGATAATGTCACAATCGGTGTGCCGCCGCCCGGATGCGTCGTTCCACCCACGTACCATAGCCCTTGTACATCCTTGCTTTGGTTGCCGGGACGCATGAAGGTCTGCTTCACCGAATTGGACGAGATGCCGTAGATGGACCCCCGATGTGCGAGTGTATCCCGTTCTATATGCTGGGGAGTGTACCGAATTAACACATCCGACTGCTTCAATCCCGTAATTCCCCGCTCAGCCAGCTTCTCCAGCACCAGCTCACCATAACGGTCCATCTGCTCATCCCAATGCCATGCGTCAGACAAATATGGAGCGTTCACCAGAATGAACAGATTGCTGGCTCCCGCAGGAGCCATGCCTGCTTCGGAATAACCCGAATAACAGATGTAGATCGTGGGATCGGCAGGCATTTTTCGGTCACGGAAAATGTGGTCGAACTCCGGCTCATAATGCTCTGGGAAAAAGACGGTATGGTGCAGAAGGGATTCATATTGCCTCCGCACACCAGCCAATGTTACAAACCCGGAGATCGACGGCTCATACTTGCGAATTCGCTCATCACTCATCTGTTTACGATATTTTGGCGCAAGCAGCAGACGATTAACGCTCAGCACATCTCCATTGGCAATAACCTGATCCGCTTCCCGGAAGCCCTGATCCGTATCCACGCCTGCTACTTTACCATTCCTGACAACAATTTGCCGGACTTCGATGCCCGTAACGATCTGCACCCCTTTTTCCTGTGCAAGTTTTGTCATTGCTTCGATTAGTTGATAGGTACCGCCCTTGACCCCGTAGATACCTTCTTCTGCCTCCACATGACCCATCATGGCAAAGATCGATGGCGCCTGATAGGGCGATGACCCCACATAGGTCGCGTACCGACCAAACATTGCAAGAGTATGGGGGTGCTGGAAATACAAACGCAGCAGCTTGTCCAGCTTCACTGTAGGCCGTACGCGCAGCAGACTGCGCAGCATTCGAAGATTATATTTATCCTTGGGCGACAACAGCAGCTTTCCAAGAAAGTGACGATTGGCTTCCGCATACAGTGCAGCAGACTCATCCATAAATGCATCATAACGTGTCGCATCTTCCGGACTGTAGGCAGCTATTTGTTCCTTCATCCACCCTCGATTGCCGGACAAATCGACCCTGGTCCCATCCGCAAATATATTCCGTGTACGCGGCTCCAGCTCATATAGCTGCACGTAATCTTCCATCACCACATTTGCATGATCGAAGACTGAACGGAAGCTTGCAGGCATCGTGATCGTACTGGGTCCCCGATCAAAATGATACCCATCCCGCTCGATCTGCTGCAGCTTCCCACCGACCCGCTCCTGTCGTTCCAGAATGGTGACCCGTACGCCCTGCGAAGCTAGCCGAATGGCACACGATAGGCCTCCAAATCCTGCTCCGATAATAATGACGTTACCCTTCAACTGTACCGCCTACCTTTCCATACATACCCCTTACCGGAACGCCCTGCTTGCCACGAGGCTACGCCGATCGCAATGACACAGGCCATGCTGATCGGCTGCAGGAAAGCAAGCCACCAGAGTTGCCCTCCCGCGTGATCCGATACCCTTTTGACTGCCATGCCGAGCACGGTTCCCACAAGACCATAGATAATGGACGTAGCATTACCCGACAACAAACCGACAATCAGACCAAGGGGAGGCACAATATACATCAGTGTATACATCAGCATCATGCCTAACAGCAGCACATCTTTGCGCCCCATGCCTTCATACATGTTTTTCTTATACCCGTTCCACACTTCTGCACCATTCTGGTACATTCTCGTATTTGTCACGTCATGAACATCGGCCAGCATGACTGGATGCCCCGCACACTTAACCGCCTTAGCCAGACTCATGTCATCGACCAGATCAGCCTGGATTGCAGCATGCCCGCCAGAGGCCTTATAACTGGAACGATGAATGAGCAGAAACGCCCCTGTAGCGGCTACAAACATCGGATGGGATGATCTGCGTATCATGAAAATAGGAAGATGACTGATGATAGTAAACACCATCATAGGCACAACGAGCTTTTCCATCCAGGTCTTCGTCACCTGATAAGGAAATCCTGTGACGAGGCCGCCACCCTGCGCACACCCCGCAGCAATCGTTTGCCGGATGGCAGCAGGTTCCAGACGCACATCGGCATCCACGAACATGAACCATTCACCCTTGGCCTCCTGCACCAATCGGTGACAGGCATGAGATTTCCCCATCCAGCCTGCGGGCAGTTCCGCGCCATGCAGCAGACGCACACGTGGATCGCGATTGGCAATCGTCTGGATTATGGCTGCGGTCTCATCCTCGGAGCGATCATCCAGCACGAGTACTTCCATTCGAAATCCGGATGTATCGCTGGTAAGCACACTCTCCAGGCATCCCTGGATGTGCAATTTCTCGTTGCGGGCAGGAATTAGCACGGAGACCAGCATGTCCCTGTCCTTCAATCCGTCTGCGTTGAATGCACGCACTTTGGGCAGACAGGAGACGTTCCATATCGCAAACGTCAACTGAACGCCCAATACACAATTCAGTAAGATCCATGCTATTTCAGATGCACTCATCACTAACGGTTCACCCGCTTTCGTGCGGTATCGTATTTTTCACTCGTAGAACGCACATGGCGGATCAGTGGAAAAGCACCCGGCAAACTCCCCTGCCCGATGCGTACCAGCTCTGATTTGTGGTCATTCAACTGCTGTCCAAGCACCCTGCTCAATCTGGTGGCAATCTCTTCACTCTTCCATGTCTTCCAATCTTCGATCAGAGGTGTGCCCACCTGCATTGATACTTCCGGCAAATCATGCTGCACCATGCCATGACACAAAGTCACAGGTACAGCCACAGCGTGTGGAGAGCGCCGTAACAGCAACCCAATGCCTGAACGGAACTCGATTGGCCGGGCATCCTGATGCAGAATTTCCCCTTGGGGAAAGATCCAGACCCTTTTGCCGGAGTGAAGCAGCTTGGTCGAATATTGCAAGGAGGTTCGAATGCCGGAAGCATTCTCCTTGTTGATTGAGTACGCGCCTAGTTTACGGAAAAAGGCATATCGTCGAAGCTGCTCTTCTTCCATCATCACATAATGATCGCCTCGGGAAGTCTGCTGTGATGCATGATAGAGCAGCAAACCATCCCACCAGGAGCTGTGGTTCATGAAATAGATGACAGGCTGATCCGGTTCTATGGGTGAGCCAGTATGAGGGAGCAGCGGGTCCAGTGAACCTGATAGAGTAAACGAGCGAAAACGTCTCCGAAGCAAGTAATAATGATTGTATAAGGCAAAAATCCGGTTAAACGGTTTTGATTTTACGGCGCGAATCATACAGCCAGCTCCCCTCGGCAAGAAGCATTCCTGCAATAGCAATGATGAAGCTGCCCATAATTCCTTCTTTGAGAGCTAATAATCCGAACAGAAGAATAAACAGCTGATACAGCCATTTGGCACGCAGCAATGAGCTTCGATCGGAAGGCATTGCCGGAAAAAATAAAGAGAGGAACGCTCCCATGACAAACCAGCTTATGTAATTGGTCCAGGGTACACCGTAGAATCCGCCCGGGGCTTGCCATTGCCAGAACCCTCTGGCGTGCGCAACCGGATCAAGCACCAGATCGAGCACGATGGCCCAAAATCCAGTCTTGACTGCCCGGATCAGCTTGCCCGCCCAGGTAGAGCCGCCTCCGCTGAGCAGAGCCGAGTTACCCACCACTGCGATCCAGGCGAAGCCTAACGTAACGGGTACACTGAACAGGTGAATTCCGAAGAAATCGGAATATGAATACTCGCCAAAGGGCCAGTGTGTGTGCACACCAACCCATTCCACCCCCATGCCGCCCAGCCATATCACAGCAGAAGCCAGCCAGAGTGCGGGTTTCATCCAGATGACTGACTGGTCGGACAATCCGATTCGTCTTCGTCCTTGATAAATCAGATCCAGCACATACAGTGCATAGAAGATCAGAAACAAACCGTTGGAGAAGGACAGCACATCCGGAACACCGATGGTCAGCATCAAAGTCGCTCCAATGACATACCACGCCCAGTACAAGCCCTGAATCATCAGGATACCGCCGTGTGGGAAGCCTGGTAAGCCAGCATTGGATAACGTTTCACAATGGCACCCAGCATCTCCAGTTTCAGTTCATCACTCACATATGCCCGCTTCGTATAAACGTCATATTCGTTGCGCTCAACTGCATGCAGAATAGTTGAATAGAAGGCAGCCGCCAGCTCTATGGCAAACGCACTTTCGGTTGGATACGTATCCAGACGGTCCATACCGATACGGAACCAGTTCAGTGCAGCTGCTTTTAAATCATGAATAATAGCCATAAACCTTTCGTCAACAACACCGTCAGCCCAATCCTGTTCTGAATATCCATGCTTCTCCATCAACTCCAGCGGAACATAGCGACGGGCTCTTGCCCGGTCTTCGCCCACATCACGGATGATATTGACGATTTGCATACCTTTGCCCAGCGCGATCCCGTTCATCGCCACGTCTGTACCGTTATCATCGCGCAATACAGGCAGCAGCATCTCGCCTACGGTTCCGGCAACCAGATAACAATAATGCTCCAATTCCTCCAGCGTTGTGTAATGTGTCACTTCAAGATCGGTTAATTGTCCGTCCATTTGGCGGAAGAAAGGCCCCTTGTCCAGATGGGGAAAGCTTGCAAACAACCATCGTAATGCCGGCCAGATAAAGTGTCCTCCCGCTTCGTCCAACCGATCGAACAAATTGCGGATCTCATGAATGGTATAGACCGACTGTTCCGGCTCATCCACACTGTCATCGATCATGCGGCAGAAGGCATAGATCACATATACTGCTTCACGGCGCGGACTGGGCAGACCTCTGAAGGCTTGATAAAAAGATGACGAGCCTTTTTGCATTAATTCCTCACACTTGTTCAAAATCGCTTCATTCATGTTTCCATCTCCCTCATGAGTAGATTCACTGCCATCCGTGCACTTTGCATCACAATAGGAACCCCGCCGCCCGGATGTACAGACGCCCCTGCCGCATATAAGCCCCGGATCGCCGGGAACGGCTTGGGTTGTGGCCGGTATACACCGGATTGAAACAGTACGGGTGCGATGCCAAAGCTGCCGCCGCCATACAGCCCGTCACGCTCAGCGTCAGCGGGAGTACGTATTTTTTGCCACTTGATCGCTTCCCGGAGTCCTGGAAATCCACGTTGTTCCGCTTCTTCCAACACCCGTTCTGCCAGCGCCTCACTCTCTCGAGACCAGTCGACACCATCAGCATCCGGCACCGGAATGAGGAAGTACAACACACTCTGACCTGGCGGGGCTGCTGTCTTGTCCAATGCAGCCGGATTGAATACATAAAAAGAGGACTTCGCCGGAATACGGCGCTGATGAAACACTTCCCGCAAACTTCCATCGAGACTTGGGGGCAAGAAGAACTGATGCGTCGTTGCATCCTCCCAAGCTTTGTTTACGCCCGCATAGATCAATACACATCCCGACGATGGACGGTATGGCTTTCGTTTCCGGGAGGCTTCAGGCGTCTGACCGAGCAATCCCGTCAGATGGGGGAAATCGCCATTGTAGATAACTGCATCCACATTTTCTGCGCCTGCGGCGGTTTCTATACCTTTGCATATCCCATTCTCGATATTCAGTCCTGTCACTTCCGTGTTCAATACGACGCGGCCGCCACGGGATATCAGTTCCTGTTCGAGTAAGGCTGGTAATGCAGCATAGCCACCTTTCACCATCCAGATGCCATATTCATGTTCTGCATAAGGAAGCAGGGAGTAAATACCCGGCGTACCGAAAGGTGATCCCCCAATATAGAGACTTTGCAGCGAATACGCATCCAGCAGCTCCTCATGCTGAAAATAATCGCCTACAGCCTTCCGTACACTTTTGTGCGCACGCAATCGGCCCATCAGGGACATCAGTGACGGAGTGAAGAAATCCCTTTTCCGAGGAAAAGCCCGCTCCAGAAACGCAGCACGTCCTGCCGGAAACAACGTGTCCATATCTTTCATGAATCTTGTAAATCCGTGGCTCTCTCCAGGAAACAGACGCTCAATCTCTTCCGCCTGCTGTTTGCGTTCCGTCATTTTGGTCATTACACGACCGCTGCTGTAATGCACTCTGTACAACGGATCACAACGCAGCAGTTCAATCTTGGAACGGTCCACACCGGCTTCTTCCAAAATGCCAAGCAGCATTTCCGGCAGCAACACGATGGTAGGGCCCTGGTCGATTCGGTAATCGCCTTCCTGCTCGTAACCAATACGACCACCGACTTTGGAACCCCGTTCGTATACCGTTACGTCCCATCCCTGACGATTCAGCAGCAATGCTGAAGTTAACCCGCCGATGCCTGCACCTACGATGGCTGCCCGCTTCATGAATGACCTCCTGCTTCTGCCGTTCTTGCATAAGAAGATAGCTTCGAGCTTGTGCGTGCGTCCTCTTCCTGGATCAGTCTGACGCTGATCCGAGCCGATTCAAAGATGGTCGGCAATCCACTTCCCGGGTGGGTCCCACCACCCACCAGCCATACCTTTTTCAACTCCTCAAACTGGTTATGCGGCCTCAAATACATCATCTGTCCGAGGTTATGAGCCATGTTGAATGTAGCTCCACGATACACATCAAGTTCATTTTGCCAGTCCAGCGGTGTAAACATCATGGATTCTTCAATACGGCTGCGGATGTCTGACAACTCGGGGATGGATTCCATTCGTTTCATCATGGCTTCCCGCACATGCTCCCGCTCTGTCTCCCAATCAATGTCTCCGGTCAGGTTCGGCGTAGGCATGAGCACATATAAAGCAGATTTCCCTTCCGGTGCAAGTGTCGAATCAAGTCTGGATGGGTTATGAATATATAGAGATGGATCTGCGGATAACACTTTGTGCTTCGTAATTTCGTCGACGTTCAGTCGATAGTCCTCTGGAAAATAGATGGAATGGTGCGGCAGATCCACATCACCGTCTACGCCCAGATACAACATCGCTGTGGAGCAGGAGAACTTCTTGCGTTTCATTTTCTCAGGTGTATATTTTTTGAGTACGCCTGGTTCAAACAGATGATTCACCGCATGCGCGAAGTCTGCATTAACAACGACATGATCCGCTTCGATGCGTTCACCGTTTTCAAGCAAAACACCTTCTGCTCGCCCATTGCGAACAATGACCTGTTTAACCGGACAGGATGTATGTATTCGTCCTCCGTACTCCTCCACGACATCAGCCATAGCCTGGAATACGCGATTGACACCGCCAATAGGGTGAAACAATCCATAATGATGCTCAATAAAAGATAGAATCGTAAACGTACCCGGGCAATCCCAAGCGGACATGCCGAGATATTTGGACTGGAACGTAAATGCCCAGCGGAGACGCTCGTCTGTAAAGTAACGGGAGAGGATGCCGTAGACCGTATTGTTAATGTCCAATTTCGGCAGAGCAGATATGGCATCTTTCTTCAAATAGTCAGCCAGTTTTCCGAAAGGCCTGCGCAGCAAAGGCATGACTTTGCCAAACTTCACTTCTTCTTCCTGCATGAACCGTACGTAATTGTCCTCGTTGCCCGGGAAAAGCTCCTTAATCTGAGCGGCTGTATCCTCACGGTTACGGGAAGGCGTAAACACCTTATCACCAAAGTTCAGTGCATACAGCGGAGTCAGTTCTTTCATCTCCACATAGTCGGATAGCTTGCGTCCTACAACATCGAACATCTCTTCAATCAACTGGGGCATCATCAAAAATGTTGCACCCCGGTCGAATCGGTAGTCTCCCAGTTCCAGTCTGGAAGAACGCCCCCCGATGACTGGCTGTTTCTCATATACATCTACTTCATAACCCTGGCCGGACAATAACATGGCTGCTGCAAGTCCGCCCGGGCCTGCGCCAATGACAGCTGCACGTTTGCGTTGCTGATTCGGTATCATGCCACTCACCTTTCCTATGTGAAGAACTATCTCTAGTACTATAGTCTCTAACCTATTATTAAACCGCCCATGAACTGTTCAAGCGGGGAAACGAAAAAACATTATACAAATGTAGTACAAATATTATACGACCTATTAAATCAAAAAATGACCCGCCGGTCAAATTCTCTATTAAAATATTTTAGAACGCAAAAAAACACCCTCCACGCTTTTGCGTCAAAGGATGTCCTGTGTACCCAAACCTATACATTCTATTTTAGAAAATACATTTTCAAAAAGACACGAATCAGTTATTTTCGCCCAGGCGAATGTTCAACAAAATACTCACGTTCCATCCACGATTGCCAATCCGCTGAATTTCCGGGCATAATCCACTGCGGATAACGTGCGTTCTCTGCTCGCTCATAGCCCTTGCCTCCCAGTACAAAGCGCATATCAGGGAACTCGTCTGCAATTCGTGCCACAAGCTGATCACACCGCTCCACAAGTTCTGAACCCGTAACCGAAAGACAGACCATCCTGATTTTCTGATCCCGAATGATTGGGAATATTCCCTCTTCCGGCGTGTTGGCTCCGAGATAAAGCACTTCTGCACCATTTTTACGCATGAACAGAGAGAACAACAATAATCCAACCTGATGATGCTCCCCTTCCGGGCATAGCGCCAGAACTTTGGGCAGATGCGGATAGATCGGGAACAGATGGAAAAACTGATAGAAGCGCTGTGAAATCAATTGTGTCATGAAATGCTCTTGAGCAACCGAAGCTCTGCCTTGTTCCCATGCATCTCCTATCCGAACGAGTATGGGCACCAGCACATGATAAAACATTGAATCATATCCGTACATGGTGAAGCCAAAATCAATCAGACCATTGGCCCGTTCGCCCTGAAAGTTGTATAACGAGTCGTAGATCTGATCGGCTATACGTTCATATGCCTCTTCCATCGTGGGTACTGGTGGTGTAAACGACGCAGGTACTGCAGCTGCTTCTTGTGAACTGGTTTTGTTCTCCTTGAGCATCCGGACCGCTTCCGAAATATTTGTCTGGTGCTGCTCCACCTGGTCTTTCAACCAGCGCAGATCTGCAACATTTTCTTCCGTGTACAAGCGATAACCCGATTCCGTCCGTTCAGGGGTGACCGCACTGTACCGATTCTCCCAAGCCCGGAGCGTTACCGTCGGAATACCCAGCATGGCAGCGACTTGTTTGATGGAATACACCTTATTACCTACTTTCTTTCCTGAAATAGCCGGACTTTCATAGGTTAAATGAATCCTTATCCCGTCCTTGTCAGGTATATGAAAATCCGAACATTCCACAAAAATAATACACTCATTATACACAACGGTTATATTACTGTCGATGCATCCATACGATTCTTAAACCTGCCCAATCCTTTAAAATACCATTCAACTCTCTCCCGGGTACAAGATATAGACGAACAGCAGCAGTTCGAGCTCCTGACTACTCAAATAATCCGTTAGGCTCTCTGCGTCAATATTGTTATGCGGGTGGTAAATAGAAGTCAGCAAGTTTAGAAAGGGGAGTTATTGTTGTTCTCTTATCGCCGCCAGGCATCAGACCGCAAGTCTTCACACGGAAAATTTCCATACATAAGAACAGGTCTCATTCTACTGGTGTTATGGCTCATCGCCGTCATGCTCTATCAGACCTATAAGCCACTACCGTCCGGCATTTCCTATGAAAGTCCTGAATACCGTGTGGGACAGGTACAGTTTCTGAATGATCTCACCTATCCTTCCGCTGATGGACAAATGGAGCATGAACAGCAGATCTTCCAGCGCATGCTTCAGATTGTCGAGGATGCGGAACAGTTCGTCGTAGTGGATATGTTTTTATTCAATAACTATCAGCACAAAGATCAGCATTTCCCACCTGTTAGCACAGAGTTTACAGATACACTCGTCGCCAAAAAAAATCAGAATCCGAATATGGATATCTGGTTCATTACGGATGAGGTGAACACCAACTACAACTCTGCACCCAATCCGCTGCTGGAGCAGATGAAGCAGGCCGGAATTCATGTAGTCATCACAGATGTGGACCCTTTACGCGACTCCACTCCCGTGTATTCTGCTGTATGGCGCACTTTCATCCAGTGGTTTGGACAATCCGGGAATGGCTGGATTCCGAATCTGATGGCAACGGATGGCCCGGATGTCACCATACGTTCCTACCTTAAATTGCTCAATGTTAAGGCCAACCATCGCAAAGTGGTGGTCAGCGAGAAGACAGCGATTGTGTCTTCAGGCAATATTCATGATGCCAGTGTCTACCATTCAAACATTGCTTTTGAGATAACTGGCCCGATCATTGGGGACATCCTTGAATCGGAGCAGGCTGTACTGAATTTCTCAGGTGGAGGAAAGCTCCCGTCCTATACAGCTCCTTCCACAGATCCGAATAAGGGAGATTTGCGAATTCGCTATCTGACCGAAGGTAAAGTGAATGACACCGTGCTCCATGAGATCAATCTATTGGCAAAAGGTGATACCTTGTGGATGGGCATGTTCTACATCGCTTCACCCAAAGTAGTAGATGAGCTGATTGAAGCCTCCAAACGCGGAGTAGAGATACGGCTTGTACTCGACCCGAATGAAAATGCTTTTGGTCAGGAGAAAACCGGCATTCCCAATCGACCTGTAGCTGCTGAGTTACATGATAAATCGGATGGCAAAATCCAAATTCGCTGGTATAACACAACCAAGGAGCAATATCATACCAAGATGATGTATATTGCCAAAGCTACCGGTGATCATATCGTCATTGGCGGATCAACCAATTTCACCCCCAGAAACATGAATGATTACAATCTGGAAAATGACCTCTGGGTCGCTGCCCCACCCGACAACTCATTTACTCGTGATGTCGCTGATTATTTTGACCGCATATGGATTAATGAGGATGCCGAATTCACCCTGGACCTGGATGAATTCCAGGAGAAGACTACATTTTTGAAAAAAATCGTATATAAGCTGCAACTGATTTTGGGTTTAACAACCTTTTAATTGAACATGAAATCTCAAACTTAAACTCGCCTGTACACTATTGTGCAGGCGTTTTTTGTGCCTTGACAGCGAAAGTAAAATGTGAAAATATAGGTTACCTAACGACCGTTAGGAAGGTGATATTATGACTGCACATTTGATTCGGGATGCAGCTCTGTTCCATTTTGCAAGAGATGGGTATGATGGTGCCTCCTTAAGAGCTATTGCTGACGAAGTCGGGATTAAAAAACCGTCCATATATGCACATTTTAGCGGCAAGGATGACTTGTTTTTGCACACTCTTGCGCATGCGTTCAAGGAGGTTCAGCGTCGAACGCTGGAATACTTCCGTGATCACGCCGATCTTCCTCTGGAACAAAGGTTGAAGGGTTTGCTGATATGGTTTGAGCAAGAGTATAACGGTAATGCCTCTGCCCGCTTTATGCTGCGTATGTGCTACTTCCCGCCGCTCTCGCTGTATAGCGAAGTGATGGATATGGTGTATCCGTTTCTGGACGGGATGGAACGTTCACTAAACCGGCTGTTGCAACGCGAGATGCGTAACGGAGGAATACAGGCGGTTCCGGCAGAACAAGCTGCGGTTGCTTTTATGACTTTTCTCGATGGTATTACAGTCGAGATTATTTATGGAAGCTCGCGTCGATACAAGAGACGTATTGAAGCTTCCTGGCCTGTCTATTGGCATGGCATTCATCATCTGAAACAAGAGGCACATTTCGTTGTGCCGAAAGGAGATTCATCATCATGAACCGCAACTGGTTGTATGTATTCATCGGAGGAATTATTGAGATTGTATGGGTAAGCGGGTTGAAACACGCCTCTAACGTTTGGGAGTGGGCGTTGACTGCCCTGGCCATCATCCTTAGCTTTGGATTAATCATCGCTGCTTCCAAAAGATTGCCTGTGGGTACGGTATATGCCGTATTTACGGGGATTGGTACCGCAGGTACGGTACTGACCGAAATGCTGCTATTTGGTGAAGCCTTCTCACTAGCCAAGGTTTTGCTCATCGGTCTGCTGCTATGCGGTGTGGTCGGACTGAAGTTGGTCACGGATCAACAATCGGCAAAAGGAGGTGAAGCATAATGGCTTGGATGGCAATTGTAGGTGCAGGCATATGTGAAATTTTTGGTGTCATCGGCATTAATGGTGCTTCTTCCCGGAAGGGCTGGCCTTATATCGTGCTCATGCTCGTATCCTTCGTATTCAGCTTCTCGCTGTTGTCTTATGCGATGACCTCTATTCCCATGGGCACTGCATATGCGGTGTGGACTGGAATCGGGACAGTGGGCAGTACGTTAACAGGCATGTTCCTCTTTGGAGAGCGGAAGGAAGCCAAGCGTCTGCTGTTTATTGCGATGATTTTGGTGGCGGCGATCGGATTGAAACTGATTACGTAAAAGATTTTAATGTAAGGAAACACCGAGAGTTTTCCGAAGGTAATTTTTCTTTCGGGTCAGATGCTAACGAACCTACCGCACCTTAAAAGGTGGATTATCGCAAATTGTAGAGTTTAATGAACTTCAGGCATCTTATTGGGGTACAAAACTGCAGCAGAACCTGCCAAAACAACATATTAGACGAAATAAAGTCACTGCGATTCGTTAGAACTCATACTTGTGCAAATGGGAGCGAATAGCGTGTGCTCGGTTCGTTACACTGCTTCAAGCTCATTTATAAAAAGACGACTTCTAACAGGAAGTCGTCTTTTTGGGATATGATGTAAAAAGGAAACCTCCCCACACTCTGTTACGTAAGAAAGGATGTCGTGATGATGAAGAAATGGTTCGTACGTATGAGTTCTTTTACCGGATACATATTCCTAATCGCTGTTGGAGCCTTCTATCTGATTGCTCTTGTAGCCATTATTCTTCTTGCCATCTATGTCTTTAGGGGCTGAGCCTGAAATAGATCATTTTGAAATCAGCATGCTCATCCTGCTCACCTAACCTTGAACACTCGTGATTAACATACATACTGCAAAGAACATGTCGTCGCTCCTTATCAGCTTTTATCGTGTCTGCATGACGCAGAAAATATGCTTCAGCCCTTATGATAAGCCCTCTTCTTTTTCCATTTCTCTCCCATTTGAATTCCGTTGTCTTTATCGTTTATACTTGTTTTGACCCTAAAGTCAATTCAAGAACTCATAAGTTCCGCAGGTGAGGTGGATGTATCGTTAATGAACCCTATCCATGAAATGAATGAGAAGAAAAAGCTTATTATTACCACAGCACTCAAGCTGTTCTCAGCCAAAGGCAGTGCCGCAACCTCCATGCAGGAGATTGCAGAGATATGCGGCATGTCCAAGGGCAGCCTCTACCTCATGTTCAAATCCAAAGAGGAATTAGAAGCCAGTACGATGGAGTACTGCATATTCACGCTCATGGACGAAATGTCCCAAATTGAACATGAAGCCGGGCTCACTTCGAGAGAACGTCTTCACAAGCAGATTGAAACACTGCTTGTCCATGTATCCGAGCTGAAGGAATTTTTACGCGTGCAAATGCGCAGCATGATGATGGACGAAGAGCAGCATCGCAAGGAAAGGTGCAAACCGCAGCACAAGGATCTGGAAATCCGCACCCTGCACTGGTTTAAGGACAAACTGGAAGATCTGTACGGACCAGAGATTGAGCCCTATACCATTGACCTTATTTTGCTCACGCATGGTCTGTTCCTCTCCTACGTCAAAATCTGGTTTACGGAAATGCCTTCCCTTACCGTATCCAAGATGGCAAGCAACATGCTGCAAACGATTGATTATGCAGCTCGCGGATTGTTAGATCAACGACCTGCCCCTTTGATTCCTTTGGAGCATTGGCCCGCATGGAACAGTGATTCAGATACAGATTCTACAGTGATGCGCCATCCCATTCACATCATCAAACAGATGAAGGATATCATCACTTCCGATATGCCTCCAGGGCAATTGCGCAATGACGCGCTGGAGACCATCGCCATTTTGAGACAGGAAATGATGGAATTCACACCGCGGCGTGCCATTATTCTGGGCATGATGCGTAACCTGGACCACATTCCTGACATCCAGCCATTGCACTCCGAGCTTCAGCATATTATGGATGCCATGTATAGCCGGTTCATCCAGGCTGACTCGTCACAACAATAAAGAAATACAGGGAGAAACAGAGAGGAGAAGAAACCATCGTATGAAAGGAATCATTAATTTTTCACTGAACAACAAGTTTGCGATTTGGATTCTGACCATTATCGTTTCCTTCGCCGGTTTGTACAGCGGACTGACGATGAAGCAAGAAACCATTCCAAACATCAATGTGCCATTCTTGAGTATTACGGCCATTGATCCAGGAGCAGCTCCTGAAGGTATTGTGGAGGATGTCACCAAGCCACTCGAACAGACCTTAAGAAATGTAGAGGGAATTAAGACACTGACCTCCACCTCCATGGAGAATGCCTCTTCCATCACTCTCGAATTTGATTATGGTACTGATCTGGACAACGCTACAGCAGCGGTACGTGAAGCATTGAATGAGGTACAGCTGCCGGATGGTGTGCAAAAACCAACCATCTCCAAATTCAGCATCAACTCCTTCCCGGTTGTCTCGCTCAGCTTGTCTGACAAGGACGGCGGCGATCTGGAACAATTGACTCGACTGGTTGAAACGGATATCCAGCCTGCACTCGAAGATATTGACGGTGTAGCTCAAGTCCAAGTTTCGGGCCAATTTGTTAAGGAAGTTCAACTGAAGTTTGATCAGAAAAAAATGACTGAACTCGGTTTGACTGAAGATACGGTTAACGGCATCGTTCAAGGATCTTCTGTCCGTGTACCACTCGGACTGTTCGAACTGGACAAGGCACAGAAAGCGGTTGTTGTTGACGGCAATATCATCGATCTGGATGATCTGAAAAATCTCGCCATTCCGGTTGTACCAAGCGGTGCAGGAGCAGGCAGCGGCTCGGCTACAGCGCCACAAGGGGCCGGCGCGCAAGCTGGCGGAGCAGCTCAAGGTGCAGCACCAGGCTCTGCACAAGGTACTGACCAGGCTGCAGGACAAGCCGCTGGCGGAAATGCCAATGTCGGCAGCACTTCAGGTGCCGCTAACGCACCTGGAATTCCAACGGTTAAATTAAGCGAGATTGCCAAAATTGAAGTCATTGGTCAGGCGGAATCCATTTCCCGGACAGACGGCAAGGAATCCATCGGGATCTCCATCGTCAAATCTAATGATGCCAACACGGTAGATGTCGTTAAGGCAGTTAAAGACAAAGCGGAAGAGCTGCAGACGCAGTTCAAAAATGCTGAGTTGACTGTTTTGCTCGACCAAGGTAAACCTATCCAGGACTCGGTAAACACGATGTTGTTCAAAGCGCTGTTCGGTGCTTTGTTCGCCATTCTGATCATTCTGTTGTTCCTGCGTGATATTCGTTCGACCATTATTTCCATTGTCTCCATCCCGCTCTCCTTGCTCATTGCATTGACTGCACTGAATATGATGGACATTACGCTGAACATGATGACCTTGGGTGCCATGACGGTTGCGATCGGACGGGTTGTCGATGACTCCATCGTTGTTATCGAGAATATCTATCGCAGACTGTCACTCAAGGGAGAAAAACTCAAAGGCCGTGATTTGATTCGGGAAGCTACCCGGGAAATGTTCATTCCGATCCTCTCTTCTACCATCGTAACCATTGCGGTATTCCTGCCGCTGGCACTCGTAAGTGGTATGGTCGGTGAGCTGTTCATGCCATTTGCCTTGACTATGGTCTTTGCTTTGCTGGCGTCCCTGATTGTGGCCATTACGATTGTACCCATGCTGGCACACACACTGTTCCGCAAAGGTCTGAAGAACAAGAAGAATCATGATGAAAAACCAGGCAAGATGGCGGAAAGTTACAAACGACTCTTGAACTGGACATTGTCACACAAACTTATCACCGTTGGCGCTGCTGTATTGCTGCTCGTCGGCAGTTTGTTCCTGTATCCGTTCATCGGTGCAAGTTTCTTGCCGGAACAACAGGATAAATATGTGACTATTACGTACAGCCCGGAGACTGGAGCTTTGCGTGAGGATGTTGAAAAAGAGGCACTTGTAGCCGAGAAGTGGTTACTGACGCAGCCTGGTCTGGAGAAAATGCAGTATTCCATCGGCGGCAGCAATCCGCTGAGCAGCATGGGCGGAGGCAGCTCCAACTCTGCTCTCTTCTATATCGAATATAACGAAGATACGAAAGACTTCACCAAAGTGAAAGAACAGCTTGTGGAAGGTCTGAAGAAAGAAGTTACTGTAGGAACCTGGAATGAGCTTGACATGTCCGGGGGTCTGGGAGGCAGCAGCTTGAGCCTGTCCATCTATGGTGACAATGTAGATCAGATCAAACCTGTATCAGATGAAATTCTGAAACTGGTTGAAGCAGACACTGAATCTTTTGAAAAAGCGGACACTACACTCTCCGATACCTACGGGCAGTACACGCTCGTCGCCGATCAGGAAAAACTGAGCTCGCTGGGTCTGACTGC
Organism: Paenibacillus sp. FSL K6-0108; assembly: GCF_045040695.1. NCBI lineage: Bacteria > Bacillati > Bacillota > Bacilli > Caryophanales > Paenibacillaceae > Paenibacillus > Paenibacillus sp. FSL K6-0108. The sequence goes on from NZ_CP150288.1 coordinate 6,918,244, forward strand.
TGGCCAATTGGCCATGACGCTCAGCCCTGCACGTGAACGTCCGGTGCTCACGGAAGTGGATATCGACAACAAAACGTATAAAGTCTATGTAGAAACTGACAAAAAGACATTTACCAGCATTGCTGATATTGAAAACGAAAAAGTGACCTCACCACTCGGCATTGAAGTACCAATCAAAGATGTCGCAAAAGTGGAAGAAGGCACTTCACCGAACTCCATCATGCGTATTGATGGCAAAGTCGTTGTGCAGGTATCAGCCAACATTCTGGCTTCCGATGTGCAAAAAGCTTCATCAAACTTGCAGGCGAACATCGACAAACTGGATCTGCCAGATGGTGTTGAAGTGAAGTTTGGCGGTACAACCGAACAGATTAATGACACGTTTACCCAACTTGGTCTGGCCATGCTGGCAGCCATTGCGATTGTATACTTTGTGCTTGTCGTGACGTTCGGAGGCGGACTGGCGCCGTTTGCCATCCTGTTCTCCCTGCCGTTTACCGTCATTGGTATTATGGTCGGCCTGTTCGTGGCTGGTGGTACGCTTGACGTATCTGCCATGATGGGTGGACTGATGCTGATCGGGATCGTGGTCACCAATGCCATCGTCCTGATCGACCGGGTTATTCACAAGGAAAAAGAGGGAATGCCTACTCGTGAAGCCTTGCTGGAAGCCGGAGCAACGCGTCTGCGTCCAATTCTGATGACCGCACTGGCTACCATCGGTGCCTTGCTGCCGCTGGTGACAGGACTCGAAGAAAGCGCAGGGATCATCTCGAAAGGTCTCGGAATTACTGTAATTGGCGGTCTGATCAGCTCCACGCTGCTGACGCTGGTTATCGTGCCAATCGTGTATGAGTTCCTGATGAAGTTCAAAAAGAAAAGAATTGAAGATTAAGGAACAGATCTATCTGTAAACTATAAATCCCTTGCTCCTTGGCTTATGTTGGAATGATCAAAAATTCCGATATAATACCAAGGAGCATTTTTTTGCTCACACGTTCAGTCTCTAACAGGAGGTCATTATTTTTATGGTACAGAGGTACAAATTAGGAAACTATATCTCCCGCCTTGTCGCATGGGTTATTCTTCTCTCTGTGATCACAGGCAGTATTCAAGGTACAGCGGATGCACTGTCTAGTGAAGTAAAGGATTTGCCTGACATTTCATCCAATGAAAGATTACGTTATCGTGCCACATTTGACGGGGTCGTTCAGGACAGCAGATTAGCCGTGACGGTGAAGATTAGTACGACCAGCTTTGATACTGGAGAACGAATCAAAAAAAGCTATGCTTTTGATCAGCCTTTACCCAAGCATCTGAAGAAGAATTCATCCAATAAAACGGATTGGAGGAATCAGGGTGAGGGTCAGCTTACTATGACGCCTATGGGATTAAAAGCATATGGAATTCTGGATCCTGAAGATGGCAATGGCGGAGCTCTCTATGAGTTTAACCTCAAAACTAAAACATTGAGAAAAGTCGCGGATTTCCCTTCAGATGCTCAAATATTCGTTTACCCTTCAGCAGGGGCTTACATGCTAGAGAGCAATTCGATCCGGAAACCGATGTCCTACCTGTATCGGATCGCAGATGGTAAGCCTATTCCCACCACCACGCGTTATCCTAATCGATTTAGCGGTGTTGGCGAAAGATTCATGCCGTGGTTTACCCAACTTCCCAGCTATGGTACACACATTATTGCAAGTAATGATGAGAAAGATCCGTCAAGGTTCACCTTGGTTGATGGTCAACGGAAGAAGCTAACAATTAAGGGTTCAACGGACGAATCCAAAAAGGACTATACACTCAAGATTATTCCTTTCAAGAATGAGAAGCTGGAGCTCTATATGCCGCATACATACACCCCTTTCTCCAATAACACATCAACACTTAGTTATACCAAGGGCAAAAAGAAAATCAACCTGTTCAAAGGCAAAGGATATATCATGACTTTTATGTCGCCAAATCAAAAATATATGCTACTCTCTCAGGAAATCGAGGATAAAGGGAAGTTGCAACAACTACGAATGTATCTGTATGACCTTTCCGACGAGCCCAAGTTGGTGCGGGAGATCAAACCTCATTACGGACTCGGGAGTCGGGACGTGGTATGGTTCTCTGATGATTTGATGATGATTAATTACAGCACCGGCATGCCGAATACATTTCCGCCCATGTTCTATTCCATAACAAGTGACAATGCCATGCCTGCTGACGATCAAACGTTCCTCTTTTATTATTCGTATGATCATCGAGACAACTACTGGGATAATTTCAGCTATGATGGATTAAATTCACTTAATGATCCTGTACCATTTATCTACAACGGCGAATACTTGACCTTTAAAGGCCAGGGATCATTTACGATGAAAGGCAAGACCTATTTTCCGGTTCAAGCTTTTGCTGATCAAGTAGGGGTAACGGTAACAACGAATGCTACGCATATAACGCTAACCAAAAATAGTTATTCCGTGACATTGTTAAAAAAAGAGCTTCCCATAACGTTTGGAAAACTATATATGACCACCGCTGATCTAAGAAAACTCGGCTTCAAGTTCACGTATGCAGGTATACACGGATTTGAATTCAAAGATAAAGATTAAAGTTCTACTATTACAACAGAATAAGTTGTAGGGTGAATAGGTACTTCTGGCTTCGCATCAAGCGTCGACCGGAAGTACCTTTTTTTGAATTAACGATAACCCAAGGTTGTATCTTTTTCTCTATCCATCCCCCTATCCACTTATAATGTCACCTTAATATACACAGAAGTAATCTTGTTTGGGTAAATCCATAAAAAGAAAAGCTTATTTTGTAAAATAAAACAAATGGACGTGAGATTTCAGCCCATCTGCTGTAAACAGACTTATAATATGGCTTAATTATGTAAGTTCACGTTTTCCAGTCAGATGATGCCTTCAATACATCTCATTAGAACAAACGCTCTTCAGAAGCCCGACTTACAAAACGGGTATGTAAAACTGCATGAATTTGTGGGAAGGTCGGTGATTGTGTGGGGGAAACGACGCTGCATATTCAGATCAGAGACATGCTGAAACGTCCAGTGTTCCGCAAGGCTGAGGTGCTCGCCAGTGAACGGGCCTTGGAGCGATATGTGCGCTGGGTGCACATCATGGAGGTTACCGAAGTAGGCAATTTGCTAAATGGCGGGGAACTGGTGCTGACGACCGGCATTGGCTGGCAGGATGATGAAAAGCAGGGACTGTCTTTCATGCGCCAGTTAATTGCTCGCGGAGCTGCAGGACTCTGTATCGAACTTGGAGTTCACACCAAGTCCCAGCTTGAACCCATGAAAGAACTTGCAGCCAAAGAAGATTTTCCACTGATCTGGTTCCACGAACAAGTACGTTATATCGATATTACACAGGACCTGCATTTCGCCCTGATTCGCAGCCATCAGCGTATGCTTGCCGAGCTCGACAGCCTCACCACCTCGTTCAACCAACTTCTTTTGAATGGAGACGGTGTACAACCACTGCTCCGACTATTGTCTCGCACAACGGGTTATCCTGTAGCGTTATATCCACTGGATGGGGAAGCAAGTGCCGTTCCCTACTGCCCTCCAGCCCAATTGGAGATTCGTCGACAGGAGTGGTTGACACATCGTGTTCATTCGGAAGATGGAGATCATTCGGTAGATCATTTCGTTCAGAGGAATCATTCGGTGTATTCAATGGATGCACTCACCCTGCCTGTTCAGGCGCTTGATTATGCATTTGCCGATCTGGTGCTGTTGCTCGAGAAGATGCCGGATCACGATCAAGAGCTGCATAACAGACCCTCTGAAGAGTTCATCATCCAGGCACTGGAACGTTGTGCAGCCGCCATTGCTCAGGACTGGATGCGCACCAAATACATGGAGGAAAAACGACGCTATAAGGAAGATATGTGGGTCATTGACTGGCTTAACGGACATCATTCTGCGAAAGAAATCCATGAATATGTATCTGCTGCCAACGCCCAGCTTGCTTCAGGAAAAGGTACCGTCATTTTGTTCGATAGCAACCCCAGCTACACAGACAGTCTCAAGCTGCAGAAACTGCTGATTCAACGCAATATCGTTGCCCGTTCCGTGTTCTCGCGGGAAGGCTTTGCCCTGTACAGCACGGTTTTAAACCAGCAGATCATTCTGATTGTACTTGACCCTTTGCCTGGATCTCAGCGAAAAAGCAGTCTTTGGCGCTGCATCGAACAGCTGCAGCAGCATGAACAGGAACAGACCCATCGCCTCTTCTCGGGTCTGTTCGGCATAGGTCATAGCTGTGCTGATCTATCACGTCTGAAAGACAGTCTTGAGGCAGCCAAGGATACCTTGCGCATTCAGAAGGATATCGGTGTGATGCAGCAGCCCTTTTACAGCGATCTCCACTGTTACCGCATTATTGCCAGCATGAAGCAGAGCGGGAGTCTGGATGATTTCATTGAGGAATATCTCGGTCCGGTCATTCGTTATGATGCGGAAAAAGGCGGCCAGTTGCTGCGTACGCTTAAACAATATTTTATTCTATGCTGCTCCAAGCAGGATACGGCCACGGCTTTGTTTATCGTCCGACAGACGTTATATCACAGATTACACAAAATTGAGACACTCCTGGGTGACGACTATACCCTTCCCGAGAAACGCGTCGCCATCGAACTTGCCATCTATGCATATGAATACGTTCATGGGCCACTCGCGTGACCTTCTACGCTCCTTTTTGCTCCTGAAGCTGCCTGATGAGGATCTGACTGAACCACTTCCGCCCACACGCCGTACCCACATATTGCTCCTGTTTCTCTCCGGGAAGGTCGGGGTGCCCCCACACGACATGAGCACCCTCCAGATGTTCCCGAACGGCATAGATCCGATACCCCTGCGCCACCATTCGTTCAATCGCTATCTTTTCGGCTTCAAATATATCATGGTCAGACATCAGCTTCACCCTCCATTCACTGCCGTCACAGGCTGTCTTACAGGTAATGGTGCACCGGCATCATATTTATCACGCTTCACATAGCGACCCGCACCTGCCGCTCCGACAAACTGTCGGTCCCGAATCACATATTCCCCGCGGCATAGCACTGTCACCGGACACCCCTGGATCTGCATGCCTTCAAAGGCGCTATAGTCCACATTCATATGGTGGGTAGCTGCCGAAATCACCCTTGAGATCGATGGATCAAAAATAACGATATCCGCATCTGTCCCCACAGCAAGGGTTCCTTTCTGCGGAAATAGCCCAAATAGCTTGCTTGCTCTTGTAGAGCACAGATCGACCCATTGATTCAGCGAAATCCGGCCCTTCACTACCCCTTCGGAATACAAAATGCTGAGCCGATCCTCAATGACAGGTCCGCCATTTGGAATTTTACTAAAATCATCCCTCCCCAAATCCTTCTGTCCCTTGAAGTTAAACGAACAATGATCCGAGCCAATCGTCTGCAATTGACCGCTCTTGAGTGCATTCCACAGCACTTCCTGATGAGAAGCTTCACGCAGCGGTGGGGACCAGACATACTTTGCTCCTTCAAAATCCGGTTGATCCATCTTCGATTGATCCAGAGTTAAGTACTGCGGGCAGGTCTCGCCCCAGATTCGGTAGCCCATGTCTCGCATATGCGCAATCTGCTCCACGGCTTCGGCACAGGTCACGTGCACCACATAGAGCTGTGAATCGGCAAGTGCTGCCAATCGTGCCGCACGCCCTGTAGCCTCACCCTCCAGCATGGATGGTCGGGTAAGAGCATGGTGAATCGGCTCGGTTCTCCCATCCGCCAGCGCCTGCCGGACCAGCAGATCAATAACATCACCGTTCTCGGCGTGTACCATGACGAGTGCGCCGTACTCTTTGGCCTTTTGCAGCGTCTGAAAAAGAATGCCATCATCGGCCTGGAACTGATTTTTATATGCCATGAACACCTTGAAAGAAGACACCCCTTCTTCTTCAATGATCTGCGGCAGTTCTTCCAGCACCTGATCATTCATCTCGCCAATCATCAAGTGAAACCCGTAATCAATGGCGGCTTTGCCCTCGGCTTTGGCATGCCACTCCTGAAGGGACTCCAGCAAAGGTCGGCCTTTTTGCGTCAAACAGAAATCAATGACCGTCGTTGTGCCGCCGAAGGCAGCAGCTGCGGTTCCCGTTGCAAAATCATCCGCCGTCACCGTTCCGCCGAACGGCATATCCAGATGAGTATGCGGATCAATCCCGCCAGGGATGACATAACAGCCGGAAGCATCCACAACCTCCATCCGTTCATCCGGCACAAGTCCCATGCCAATCTGCATGATCTTTCCATTTTCAATGTAGATATCCGCTTCAAACGTATCCGACGCTGTGACCAACATTCCATTACGAATCAATTTGCGGGTACTCATGATATCGCCTCCTTGGTGGATTGATCTCTGGCCGATTGCAGCAGGGCAATCGCAGACTGACGGTCATTCCAGGTTAACGGTTCCTGTTCATGTGCGATCTCTATCATCTCAATTGCGCCGTCCACCGGACAGACAATCGAGCACAGATTACATCCGACACAATCTTCCTCAACGACCTCCAGATAGGAGCCAGAGGGATCAGACAGCATATCAATACATTGATGCGAGGTGTCCTCGCAGGCGATATGGCATTTGTTGCAATTGATGCAGACATCGCGGTTGATGCGGGCTACCACTTTGTAATTCAAATCGAGATTGCCCCAATCCGAATAACGCGGAACTGTCTGACCAATCAACTCGGATACACTTCGCAGACCTTTCTCATCCAAATAATCGTTCAAGCCATCGATCATGTCCTCCACGATACGGAAGCCATGATGCATGGCTGCGGTACATACCTGAACCCCCGTCGCACCCATAAGTAAAAACTCCGCGGTGTCCCGCCAATCGGATATGCCTCCGATACCGGAGATGGGCACCCCCACTGCCGGATTGCGGGCACACTCGGCAACCATGTTGAGCGCAATCGGCTTCACAGCCGGACCGCAGTAGCCGCCATGCGCCCCTTTGCCACCTACATGCGGCACAGTATTCCAGGAATCGAGATCCACACCCGCCAGGGAGTTAATCGTATTAATCAGGGAAATCGCATCCGCACCGCCGCGCACCGCCGCCCGGGCGGTCGCCGTAATATCAGTGATATTGGGCGTTAGCTTCACAATGACAGGTGTGGTCGCCACTTCCTTCACCCACATCGTCTGTAATTCGACCAGATCCGGCTGCTGACCTGACGCTGCTCCCATGCCACGTTCGGCCATGCCGTGTGGACAGCCAAAGTTCAGCTCCAGCCCGTCTACGCCGACAGCTTCGACTTTTTTCACAATCTCATGCCACTTCTCGCGTTTCGGTTCCACCATGAGTGAAGCAACCACTGCCCGATCCGGGAAACGCCTCTTGGTCTCGGCGATTTCACGCAGATTCACCTCGAGCGGACGGTCGGATATTAACTCAATATTGTTAAAACCCGCGACGCGTTGCCCACCAAAATGAACGGCTGCAAAACGCGAAGAGGTATTAATGATAGGCTCGCCCAACGTCTTCCAGACGGCACCACCCCAGCCAGCTTCAAAGGCGCGCTGAACCTGATATCCGGTATTGGTCGGCGGCGCAGAGGCCAGCCAGAATGGATTCGGCGATCGAATACCTGCCAGATTAATGGATAAATCAGCCATAACGATCCCTCCTTGGTGTGGTTTGAACTCACTAGTTACACTGGAATATTTGGTCGTGCTCAGGCTCTCTGCGTAGTAATGGTTTTTCAGGATAGCACCTAAATTCTAACGAACCGCAGACCTCTTATTTGACTCATATGTGGTGAATTCAAAATCTAAGGAATCGTAGAAGTCTTATATTGCTGTAATAACTCATTTCGGCTTTATTTCAACGGTCTTTCATCAAAATAGGACGTGTGAGATTCGTTAGTTTCTTCAATCCTTCATAATCGCCACTATAAGATGTGTGGAGTTCGTTAGCGCGTCAGGGACACGAGAATTTGATGCACACCCACACCTCTTGCTCAGCTTTATTCCTCTGTCACTCTCGCTGTCCCCTTGCGCTCTCCCACCCGTACTCTCTCCTTGCACCCTTTCATTGCACACTTTCCGTGCAATCTCCACTTTCCCTTGTCTCCCTCGCTGCTCACGCCGTCTCTTCCACCTGTCCGGGCAATGCCTTCATCACCGATGCAGCCGCCAGCTTGCCCTGCTGTGCTGCGGAAACCACCATCGCTTCGCCCTGTCCCTGTCCGAAGATCACATCCCCTGCCGCATAGATCTGTGGATGGGACGTACGGTACGTCTGTGGTTCCACTTCAACAACACCCCAGTGATGACGCAGGCCAAATGCCTCAATTAATGGCAGCAGACGGTTCTGTCCAATGGCTCGAACAACAGTGTCACATTCAAGCATGAACTCCGATCCCTCTATCGGCACAGGCAATGCCCGACCACCTCCAGGTGGAGTAACCAGCTTCATTTTCACACATTCTATCGCCTGGACTCGCCCATTCTCGTCTCCAATAAGGCGCTTCGGCATAGTGAACCAACGGAACTCCACACCCTCCTGCTTCGCAAATGTATATTCAAAGGCATACGCTGTCATCTGGCTCTCCCCTCGTCGATAAAGCATCTGTACACGCTCGGCCCCTAGGCGTACCGAACAGGTCGCTGCATCCACCGCTGTATTGCCTGCACCAATAATGGCAACCTTCAGACCGTTCAGAGCCGGGGGTACACCCTGCTTCGTGGATTCCACCAGCTCAATGGCATCATAGACACCCTCCAGCGTCTCTCCTTCAATGCCAAGCATCGGAACAGCGCCCATTCCGCAAGCCAGAATAACGGCTTCGTGCTGCTCCAATAACTCTTCAGCGGACACATCCACCCCGATACGCACACCATACCGAATCTGCACACCCAGTGCTTGCACCTGTTCGACTTCCCATAAAGCTACGGATTCCGGCAGGCGAAAGGACACGATACCATACGTGTTCAGCCCTCCGCCTTTCGCTTTGGCTTCATAGATCGTCACCTCGTACCCTGCTCGCCCCAGCTCTCTAGCCGCAGACAATCCCGCAGGCCCTGCACCTACAACTGCAACACTTCTTCCGTTGGCAGGCGCTGCCTTGAATAACGGCTCATTCTTCGTCCGTGCCCAGTCTGTTGCATATCGCTGCAAATCACCGATACGAATCGGCTTGGATGATTCATTCAGTACACAAGCGCCTTCACACAGTTCCTCTGTCGGGCACACCCGTGCACAACTTGCACCAACCGGGTTGGCTTCCATAATGGTCCGAGCCGAGCCTTTGAGGTGACCTGTCGAGATTTTTTTGATAAACGAAGGAATATTGATGTCGGTTGGACATGCCTTGATACAAGGTGCATCATAACAGTACAGACAGCGGTTCGATTCCTCCATCGCTTCCTTTCCCGTCATTGCAGGCTTCATTTCGGTAAAACGACTCTCCCATCCGTAATCGGACAACGTTGCCCCTGCGCTGTTCATCATGTCTTGCACCTCCAAGGTTGATCTCTGTTATCCCCAAATTTTTTATCCCAGGCCACTGCTACAGATTAACGAGATGTTCGTAGGTCTCAGGCCGTCGATCGCGATAAAATTGCCATACATTGCGTACTTCCCGAATCAGCTCCGTATCCATCTCGCCAATAATAACCTCATCCTGATCCCTGCTGCCCATTGCCACCATCCTGCCTCGCGGGTCTACCAGATACGACTGACCATAAAACTCACCCATATTCCATGGCGATTCCACGCCCACTCGGTTGATGGCAGCCACATAATAGCCATTAGCCACCGCATGGGCAGGCTGCTCCAGCTTCCACAAATATTCCGATGTTCCGGCTACCGTTGCGGAAGGGTTGAATACAATCTCCGCACCAGCCAGCCCAAGCAGCCGTGCGCCCTCCGGAAAATGACGATCATAACAGATGTACACGCCCACTCTGGCGTAGGCTGTATCAAATACCGGATAACCCAGGTTACCGGGTCTGAAATAATATTTTTCCCAGAACCCATTCGTGCCTTCGCCCGCTTCCACATGCGGAATATGATGTTTGCGATATTTCCCCAGGTAGGAGCCGTCCGCATCAATAACCGCAGCCGTATTGTAATATGAAGCGATCCCGTCCACCTCGTATACAGGCAAAATGATCACCACGCCAAGCTCCTTCGCGAGCTCCTGAAAACGCCTGGTCGTCGGTCCTTCCGGTACCTGCTCGGCAGATGCATACCACTTGGGACTCTGCTCCGTGCAGAAATAAGGTCCGTAGAACACTTCCTGCAATCCAATAATCTTCGCTCCCCTGGCAGCCGCTTCACGCACCAGGGCAATATGTTTCTGGATGGCGGCCTCCTTGTGTACTTCAACTGGTGCCGAGCCTTCAACCTCGTGTGAAGCCTGGATCATTCCGATGCTGATTTTACCCATAATGCCACATCGCCTCCTCTAAGAAACTGTTCGTTTATATGAAAATCACCATCATCTTATATGACTGTAAATCCCACCGATTCTATTGCATTTGAAGTATCCATCGGATTCGGATCGTTACCAAAGAATTAAAAGAAATGAACTTCCATCGTCCCCCCTCCTGTATGTTCCCCTCGTTATTCGCCAACTTCCGGGCTGCACATCTGCCTGATCGTGCGGTACAACACTTCTGTACCGAGAGCAATGTCCTCGGGCGAAGAATACTCACTTGGATGATGGCTGACCCCATCCTTGCTGCGAACAAAGATCATGCCATAGTCACACACGTAAGAAAGGGCAAGTGCATCATGGAACGGACCACTCATCAGCTCTGGTAAAGGCAGGCCGATCTCTTCGGCAGACGAGCGAATGGCATTTTTGATTCGTTCTGCACAATATCGCGGTTCACTGTTGGTATCTTCGGTCAAGGAGTAGGTCAGCCCATATTCCGAGCTAACGTCATCCAAGAGGCTCATTAACCTTCCTTCAAGCCGATTTCTGCGTTCCATCTCCATATCTCGCAAATCAACCGTAAAGCTGACTTGTTCAGGAATGATGTTGCGTGAGTCCGGGAAGACACTGAGGCTCCCCACGGTCCCTACTGTCGGAGCTTCCGGTTCTTCTCTGACCATATCGTCAAAAGCCGCAATGACCTTGGCGCTGCCCACCAGCGCATCATGACGCATCCCCATCGGTACGGAACCGGCATGCCCTGCCATGCCTTTCATTGTCACCGTGAGCCACAGCGGGCCAGAGATGCCAGTCACCAGACCTAACGGGGCGGCCAGCGATTCGAGAACAGGTCCTTGCTCAATATGCAGTTCCAGATAACTACCAATAGAGCCAGCCGGATAGATCGCTTCGGCAAATTGTTCTGGTGCACAGCCAAAGGCCTCCAATGCCTCTCGTCGGGTCACCCCATTTTTGTCCTTTCGCTCCAATTCTCCCTCTTCCAACTGTCCGGTTATGCCACGAGAGCCAAATAATCCTTTATTGAAACGCGATCCCTCTTCATCACAAAAAGCAATGACTTCAATGGGCATCCGAGGGCGAATTCCTTGTTCCATCAGGCACTGTACAGCTTCCAGCGCGCCAAGGACGCCGATGGCCCCATCATACCGACCGCCGTACGGCTGGGAATCGATATGTGAACCGATCATGAGGATCGGCAGGGACGAATCTGTACCTTCAAGGCGACCAATCAGATTGCCAAACGGATCAAGGCGAGTCACAAGCCCGGCCTCTTCCATCCAGAGGCGAACCTGGATAATGCCCTCCATATCTTCCGGAGTCAACGCGAGTCGGCAGACACCCGTCTCCACAATTCGGCCAATACAAGACAACTGTTCAATTCGATCATCCAGACGCAGCTGATTGATGATTTTCCCGGTGGTGGTCTGCATCCTCCATCGCCTCCTCACGCATATTCATAAGCACGATATACATGGGACTAGATTTGCGCTTCGCCTCCATCACTACCCTGCTTCCAGACTACGTAGTGCAGCCAGCAAACTGCCAGCGATCAGGTTCAATTCTTCCTCGGTGGTGACAAACGGCGGAGAGATGGTCAAAATATTCGCAAATCCCGGCACGGTATCCCCGTTCTTGCCAATCAGGACGCCGTCCTTTTTGCAGCTTGCCAGCACTTTCATGACCTTATCCGCATGAGCAGGCGAGCCATCGGCTTCAATCAGCTCCACCCCGCAGGCAAAGCCAAATGTGCGAATATCTCCAACCACCGATAACTCCAGCAGCGGCTCCAGCTTATCCCGAAGCAGGTATCCAAGTTCATCGGAACGGCTGACGAGATTCTCTCGTTCCAAAATTTCGAGATTCGCCAGTGCCACGCGGCAGGATACAGGATTGCCCCCGAATGTATTCACATGACGAAAATGTGAATCAGGTCCGGGTTCTCTGAACGTGTCATACAGATTCGCTCGAACGGCTGTCGCCGATAACGGAGCGTACGCACTCGTCATGCCCTTTGCCATCGTGACGATATCAGGCTGCACGCCATAATTCTGATGACCGAACTTTTGCCCGGAGCGGCCAAACCCGCAGATGACCTCATCCACAATCAGCAGCACACCATAGCGCCGACAAATCTCCTGCACGGTGCGCATGTATTCCGGAGGCGGGACAATCATGCCGCCCCCTGTAATGACCGGTTCCATAATGACCGCAGCTACCGTCTCCGGCCCTTCCCAGCGAATAACCTCCTCATAGATGGTGGCGCATTCCAGTCCGCATCCATCCTTGTTTCGTCCAAATGGACAGCGGTAGCAATAAGGAGGCGGTACATGAGAAAAGCCTACACCCAGCGGCTCGTATTTGATTTTGCGGGCGGCTTGCCCCGTAGCGCCCAGTGCGCCCATGGAGTTGCCGTGATAGGCACGGTGACGGGAAATGAATTTATGACGAGTTGGCTCACCATTCTGGTGATGAAACTGACGGGCTATTTTGAACGCCACCTCATTGGCATCTGAACCCGAGTTGGAGAAAAAGATACGATATTCCCCCTCCAGCCAGTCGTTCAGCTTCTCTGCCAGCAGAATCGCCGGCTCATGGCTCTGAGTCATGGGCACGTACGCGAGAGCTTTCATCTGCTCATAGGCACTTCGAGCAATCTCCTCGCGTCCATGCCCGACGTTCACACACCACAATCCCGACATCGCATCCAGATACCGTGTGCCATCCTGATCCGTGATCCAGCTGCCTTCCCCGCTAACGGTAATCATCGGATGATCGTTATGAGGCGAGATGTGATGCCACACATATTTGCGATCCTTCTCCAGCCACTCTTCCTTTGTACCACCAAGCGGCTGGGGTTGCTGATCCACTGAGCTCATTCGTCATCCTCCTCTCCAAGCTGAACCTATAGACTTTACAATTGACCACTTCGATTGCAGTACCCCCTTCCGATGCAGCTTTCTTTCAGAAAGCTTTTAGGCGCACACTTCGTTTCTTCAGATTGGTTCTGCACTCTTCGTTTTTGTGTAAATGTTCGTCCACGCTTATTTCACCGCTTCTTCATAGATGCTTTTCTCCAGTGCTTCGTTCAGATTGGCGGCTTTTTTGATCAGGCCATACTTCAGGGCAATATCCGCAGTCCGGGTAAACGATTCATCCACGAAACTGCCCACTTGTTTCTCCGTAAATCCTTCCGGACGAATCAGCTTCGCAATCTCTTCGAGCATGGTTACCTGATGTTCACGGGTCGTGCTGCCGTCCGTTACGTTCTTCATGACGATATCCACCGTTTCATTCTGATTGTCGATGGCATAATTCCAGCCTTTCAGAACAGCGCGGGTCACTTTGACCGCCAGCTCTTTATTACTGTCTACCCAATCCTTCTTGGCAATCAGCGTATCCTCCAGCATACCTACCCCGGCATCTTCAATATTGAACACATCCAGATCGGACTCTTTCGTTCCACTTTCCAGCACCACGTGATATTCGTTATAGATCGTCGCCGTGGCGACATCCACCTGATCGTTGAAGAACTGATCCATTGTGAAGCCCTGCTTCACCAGTTCAATATCCTTCTTTGGATCAAGGCCGTTCTTCTCCATAAAAGCGAGAACCTGAAACTGCTGACTGCCGAACCATGTGCTCACTTTCTTGCCTTTCATCTGGGCGGGATCGGTAATACCTGCGGACTTCTTGGCAATCAATCGATAACTGCTCTTCTGCGAAATCTGGGCGAGGGAGACGAGAGGAAGACCGTTATCCCGGCTGACCAGCAAACTGTCTACCCCGGTGATGCCCACATCGGCTGCGCCGTTGACCACCTGCTGTTCGATCACGATATCCGGGCCACCCGGAATAATCTCGGCATCAATACCTTCATCTGCAAAAAAACCTTTCTCCTTGGCGGCATATATCCCGGCGAACTGAGCCTGCGGTACCCATTTGAGCTGAATTTTCACTTTGGTTAAGGGTTGATCTGCACCTCCCTCTCCCTCCGAGCTGGCAGCAGCAGGAGTGACGGACGGCTCTGACTTCGCAGAGCATGCTCCCAGCATCACAACGATCAACAGGACCAACGCCAGAAAACCCGGTTTTAACGTTTTGTACATATACAGAACAACCCCCTGTTTATATAAGGATCTTCAATCAGGTACTGTGAAGCCTGCTTCACAAGTCAATCGATCTTTGGAAGGTTGGCATCTTAATGAGCTTTACGAATCTGTACGTGCACGATTCCACGGGATCAGCCGTTTCTCGGCCAGAACGACGACTTCATACAGCACGATGCCGAGGGCGGCGGCGATAACAATACAGGACCAGGCAAGCGGCATGTTGGCCAGTCGGATCTGATCTGAGAGCAAGTAGCCCAGCCCCTGGGAGGCGATGAAAAATTCACCCACAATGGCGCCAATAATGCTGGTCGACATATTAATTTTCAGACCTGCGAAGAGGGAGGGCAGCGCATGAGGCCAGCGCAGCTTCACGAAAACCTGCATCCTGCTGGCAGCAAGACCACCCATCAGATCACTGTATTGTGGCTGAATCGAGGTCAATCCCTTGAATAAACTCACAGCCATGGCAGCCATCGTAATTACAGCCACGACAGCAATACGGGACCATACTCCGTCCCCAAACCAGTTGTTCATAATCGGGGCCAGCGCAACAATCGGAACGGCGTTCAGTGCTGACATTACAGCTACCGCCGCCCTGCCACTCGTTGGGAAAAAGGATGCACCCGCAGCCGCCAGAGCTCCCAGCAAGGAGCCGAGCAGAAAGCCACCCAGCATCTCGGTTCCGCTGTACATCGCGTATCGGAAGAGCATTGCTGCATTTTCTCTAATGGACGCTGCAATCGCAGTTGGCACAGGCAGTTGGTAACTTTCAAGCGAGAATAACTGATGGAACAACCGAAGCTGCCACAGGGTAAGAAATAAGGCTCCGGCAAGCCATGGCAGCAGACGCAGGCCAATTGATCTTTTGCGAACGCTGCTGACCAACCGTCTCTGTCCGGCTTGTCCCTGTTGTCCATGAATATCCGAACCCGAAGCAGTTGGCAACCTAACCGAATCCACGATAGATTCCCCCATGGAGGCTGTTCCAGAGACAGCAACCGTCGCACCCTCCTCACCCTTGCGGCTTACCATCACACGTTCATTCATCATGCAGTACGCCCTCCCTTGGCCCTGAATTCGGGCTGCCATGGGGTTAGCCAGCGCTCAGCGAGGCTGATGGCAAGATACGAGATGAGTCCAATGCCAATGCTGAGCATGATGGTTGCCCAGAACATGCCGATTTGGGCACTGCCGTAATACAGAGAACTGACCATCAGCACGCCAAGTCCATCAGGGGCTCCCATCAGCTCCACCACAATGGAGGATGTGACTGCAAGTGGAGCAGCTATTTTCATACCGGAAAACAGACCCGGCAGTGCAGAAGGCAGCAAACATTTGATATAACGTGCAGGCAGGGAAGCTCCACAGGAACGCATAAGCTCCAGATGCTCTGGCGATGCACTTTTTAATCCTTTGAGTGTGTGGATGATAATCGGGAAGAACGTAACGTAAGCCGCCATTATAATTCGGGCCCACTCGGCGTTATGGATAATGCCATAGACAATGGGCGCAAGACCGATTACGGGTACCATCTGGGAAGAGATGACATACGGAGATAGGGTGCGCTCCACCCAAACCGCCACACTCATGAGCAGGGCCAGGAGCAGACCCAACAAGGCTCCACCCGCAAAACCAATTGCTGCATTCCCAAATGTTACGGCCCCCTGTTCAGCCAATGTGCCTGAGTAACGAAACAGGGCTGTGAGAACCTCATGAAGATAAGGAAGCCGGGATGCTGCCTGTTGGGGTGACATGAACAAATGGAGAATCCAGGCGACTCCTTCCCACAGCAGCAATACGGACAATATCCAGATCACTACCCAGGAGCGAAAACCCAGTTTATTGGTGTGCAGGAACATGGATTGGATCACGCTCCTCATAGAAACAATTGCGGATGGTGGTCATCATGCGGTAAAAGGCTTCGGTTTCCCTCAGCTCTCGATCCCGCTCAGTAGGCAGATTGACGGAATGAATGGAGTGCACCTGACCAGGGTGTGCGGAGAGGACGATGATGCGGTCAGACAGAAATACGGCTTCGGGGATACTGTGTGTGACAAAAAGGAATGTCTTGCCTGTAGATCGCTTAATATCAAGCAGCTCCAATTGCAGCTTCTCCTTCGTGAATTCATCCAGTGCGGAGAAAGGTTCATCCATAAGCAGCAATGGCGGATCAAGCGCAAGTGCCCGTGCGATGGAAACACGCTGCTGCATGCCCCCACTGAGCTGCCATGGATAATGGTCAGCGAAACGAGTCAGCCCGACCATTTCAAGCAGTTCACCACTCATGCGGCGACACTCCTTCCGGCTTGTGCCGAGCAGCTCCAGTGGAAGCTCCACATTGTGGCGCACCGTGCGCCAATCAAACAGAGCTGGCGTCTGGAAGACAATCCCGAACTGGCGCTGCAACCGCGCCCGCTCCGGTTCTTCCCCGGCAACACGGATGCTGCCTGTCGTTGGCTGGAGCAAATCCGCTACGAGTCGCAGCAGTGTGGACTTTCCACACCCCGAGGGGCCAAGCAGAGAGACAAATTCATTGGAATGGATTTGAAATGAAACGTCGGACAGGGCGGCAACTTGTTGTACTCCACTGCCAAATACAACGGACACGTGATCCAGCTCAATATGGCAGGTGTCGGGGACGATGATAGAGGACATGGGCATTCTCCTTTTCGCGGGAAGTTGGCAGTCTTTTCACACCAAGGCTGAATGGAAGGTTTATATACATGAACGTAACAGGTTTTGCTTGTTAGGTAATACTATATATCTTTGGGCCGGGATTACATTATACAGACTGTTTTGAGTATGGGCCTGTTCATGTTACACAGTGTAAAATGATAGCGATTCTCAGTCCTAAGCATGACAATGCCCGTGTATGTTATCTAACATCTGCTTCACTTACATAGAACTTTTGTTGTATTCAAATAAAGGCGGATAATCATTTGTATTTATTGAATAAATATTCGGAAAATATGACATATACCCTCGTATTCTTGGTGATTTTCTTGTATAAACATTGATAACAGCATTTTGCAAAAATGCTCATATAGAAGGACGTGAAATCTCGCCCCGATACGGTGTCTGGTTCCGGGATCATGAAGGCGGTGTCATTGATTCCCGTCCACCACCCATAGTGGCTGGATAATCGCGTTTCCGAACAGTCTCGCAAAAGATTTTAAAATCAGAAATCGGGGTGGTCCGTATGTTTGATTGGCTGGGATGGAGAAAAGGGTGGCCGCTGTGGCGGTCGTATCGGTTGAATGCAAATATTAAGCAAGACGTGGAGGAAATCTTTGAGGGGATCGCCGAGACCCGGCGGCAGCTCTTGATGGATTGGGCTGAGGAGCAGTGGAATCATCTGGATCGATTGCTTCAGCAGATACGAGCTGTTCATCCGCAAGGTATGTTGCAGGGCACTGAAAATGTACACGCATTGGAGGTATGGTTCACAGCAAGTTATGTACGCGCTACGGATAGTACTGAGCTTTTTATGCTTAACGAGCAAAACCAGGTTGTATTTTCTACATATAAGAAACATATTGGACAAGTCTACGGAGATGGAAAAGCTTTGATCGGGCCAGGATTGAGGTATACCCAAGCGGATATCAACGGACAAAAGTGCCTGTTTGGACCTTATTCTGATCCGCTCACACTAGAAATTGGACCACGTTCTTCCACGTTTCACGATGATGTAACTTTGATGTTTATCGTACCGATCATGGAGAAAGGTCGTTACATCGGATCCCTCTGCAGTCGTGTACCTAATGATGTATTAGGCGATCTGATCCAGCGTGAATCAGGCCACATCTACCCCGATTCCGGGGATAATTATCTTTTTATGGCTGAATCAAGACTGCGGCCCGAGCTGCAGCCCGGGACTGCCCTGTCCCGCAGCCGCTTCGAGGATCATACATTCACCCATGGGGAGAATCTGAAAGACGGCGTAACCACCGAGTGGGGCGTTGTATCTGTTAAAGAACATACCGAATTGGAACTGATGTTCACCGATCCTTCCACCAACGAACTTCATCCTGGTGTAGCGAATACCATTAGCAATGGCTCCAATCTGTTTGTGGCTTTTCCGGGTTATTCAGACTATCGTCATATTTCGGTTATAGGTAAAGGCATCACGTTCCAGCTTCCCCACTGTCCGGATCTGTGGGGCATGATGTGTGAAGGCGATCTGGAGGAAGTGTATCGGATACGCAGTATGGGCTGGCGCCAATTCAAGCAGCACAGCTTGTACATCCTGTTGTCAGGCATTGCAGGAGCGACACTTGTATATGCGCTGACTGGAAGTGCATGGAGCGCAGCAGCCATCGCTGCCTTTAATATCCTCTATGGATTGTTCACTGCGAGTCAGTTACAACGAAAACATGTTCGGCGGGCCCACGAGGACTTGCGCCGCATTAGCCGCTTTATTCGAATTAACGCCGAAGGCAAAGGGGATCTGACCCAGCGTCTGGACACGTCAGCTTTTGCCCAGGATGAATCAGGTGAACTGGCGAAATGGATCAACAATATGATCGACTCTCTGGAAGGAATTATGCTCAAAGTACAGCTTGCCACCGTGGATGTGATGAACAACCAGCACCAGATGCGGGCGTCAACAGAAACTACACAGGGAACAACCGAACGTGTAAATCTCAAACTTGGCTCCATGATTCAGGGAATACGCAAGCAGCTTGAGGACCTGGATCAGGCCAAAGCAGCCGCCGACGAAATGCGCCTCACCCTACAGCAGCTTGAAGTGTCTGCCACAGAGCAGATTGATGTTGCCCGCCAGGAAGTGGAGCGTATCGGAGACAAAATGACCCAGATTGCGGGAGCCGTGTCCGACACCAACCATACGATTCTATCCTTTATGGCCACCATGCAGGACATCTACCGCGCACTTGCTGTCATTAATGAAATTTCGGCACAGACCAACCTGCTCGCACTGAATGCTTCCATTGAAGCAGCCCATGTCGGCGAACACGGTCGCGGATTTGCTGTCGTTGCCGGTGAGATTCGCAAGCTGGCCGAATTATCCCGTTCCTCCACGGAAGATATTCATCAGATTCTGGATAATATCTCCGTAGCGGCAGGAGCAGCCTCCCAATCCATCAAGGAAGGCGATCAGGTGCTGGCTGAAGGCACCACGCTTGTTCAGGCTGCTTCGCAGTTACTCCAAAGTGCAACGGCTGAAGAACCCCAACGAACACAGGTTGTAGATCAGGTCGTGGTATTAATGGAGAATATCGCCGCCATCAGCCACAAAAATCGTTCCACGTCTTCGGAGGTGGAAGCCGAGATGGCCGAGCTTATTAACGACATGCTGCACGTTCAGCATTCATCGCACAATGTAGAAGCCATCACGGTATTTTTGCAGCAGCTTGTGGGACAATTCCAACTAACTCATTCCGATAAAAACGCGATTGTCTAACGTCATCATTGACGCGGATTGGAGAAATAGCTAAAATTTGATGCAACTGTTCGTTTAGACATTGTCGGTTCATTTCATATAGAAGCGTTCCAATCTGAATCAATGAAAGGGTGGTCTGCATGGAAATGCTCCAGGATTCTTTTGGCAGGATACATGACTACATCCGTATTTCTGTTACGGACCGTTGTAATTTGCGTTGTGTGTACTGTATGCCTGAAGAAGGCATGGAATTTGCCCCGCATGACCAAATTATGAGCTACGAGGAAATCGCCCAGGTGCTCAAGGTGCTGGCTCCAATGGGGATGCGTAAAGTCCGTCTAACCGGAGGCGAGCCTCTGGTACGGAAAGATCTGCATCAACTCGTAAGTATGATCTCGGCCATTGACGGGATTGAAGATATTGCGTTAACTACCAATGCCTTATTGCTGGATAAACAAGCTCAGGCCCTGAAAGACGCTGGACTGAACCGGATCAACATCAGTCTGGATTCCCTGCAGGCGAGCCGTTTCTCCATGATTACTCGCGGCGGGGATGTAAATAAGGTGCTGAAGGGCATTGAAGCCGCTACGGCAGTTGGACTTGCTCCAATCAAGCTCAATGTCGTCTTAATGAAGGGCATCAATGATGATGAGATCAAGGATTTCATTGCCATGACCATAGATCAGCCGCTGCATGTGCGCTTCATTGAATATATGCCGATTGGGCAGGCATCCGATTCATGGCGCAAATCGTATTTGCCGCTGGAAGCCGTCACGGATGTATGCGCAGAGGCTGGCTGGACGGTGGAAAATACGGCAGGTCCGGCAGGAAATGGACCATCACGGAACATGAAGATTGCCGGTTCACAAGGGACATTCGGATTGATTCATCCGGTCAGTGATCACTTCTGTGACAACTGCAACCGTCTGCGCCTGACAGCAGACGGGCATATCAAGGCATGTCTGTACTGGTCGGATGAATACAACGTTCGCCGCTTCGTGGATGCTCCCGATGCCATGGCAGCTCTCTTCCTCAAGGCTCTTGGCACCAAGCCCAAGAATCATGAAATGGCGCTGGCCCTGGAGAAGAAAATGCAAAGCCATACACCGACGGTACGACGCATGTCCCAGATTGGTGGATAGGCACAGCGTGATCTTGCGAGTGGGTAACACATCCATTATTTAGGTGCATCAGAGCAGACAGATATCAAGAATATAATAATGCCAATTAACTTCATGATTGTAACCATCATCGTTATACCAAAAAGCTGCTGAGGACGTTCTGTCTTCAGCAGCTTTGTTGGATTCTGAATTTATCTTTTGTCTGGATAAGCGAATGGTTTGCCTAAAATCTTACTGATTCCATAATTAAAATAAAATTAATCTGCCTTATGCCCAGCCAGGTCTTCAAGAATCCCGTAATTGTGACGATGTATATACAATACATCACGATAATACGTACACATATATAGGAGTTGATCCGAATGAATATTGTTGAAGCACTCGTCGCAGCAAGCCCGTATTTTAAACTCATGCTTAAGGAGCACAATCTGATGATTGCTGTGACCGACACCGAGAAATTCCGGTACTATGTGCCCAGCGAAGACCTCGACTTGGGCATCAAGGCAGACGACCCGATCTCGCTTGATGATCCTACATTGCGCCGGGCCCTCATTAACGGTGAGACTTCAGCCAATCGTATTGAGGCCCATCACTACGGGACTGCCCTTAATTCTACGGCTACCCCACTTTATGATGAAGCTGGAAATATCGTGGGTGCACTCGCAATCGGATTTTCCCTCCAAAATGAGGAACAACTAGGGCATTTCACGGAGTTAATTGGCAGCATCAGCGGCAGATTGACGGATATGGTTCAGACCGTAGCTGCTCAGTCCCAGCAATTGACTGCTTCATCTTCACAGATTTTGGACAACACACGGATGGCCGTACAAAACTCCAGTGAAGTCACCAAAGTCGCATCATTCATCCGCGAGATTTCAGAGCAGACAAACCTGCTGGGCCTGAATGCTGCCATTGAAGCCGCACGAGCAGGGGAAGCAGGAGCAGGTTTTGGCGTCGTCGCTTCCGAAGTACGCAAATTATCCACCGGAACCAAAGAAGCAACAGTAAACATTGAGCAGTCCTTGAAGGAAGTACAGCATTCCATTCGTCAGATGGAACAGGAGATTACATCTATCGCCCAATCCAGTACCCAGCAAGCCGAACTCGTCACCGAGTTCAGCGAGGTGATTGATCAACTGAACAGCGCATCCAGGGATCTCAAAGCTTTTATTGAATCCATGCTACTGAAGGCAGAATAAGATAGAATACGCATTTGGCTCATTAAACATAAGGCCAGCATACGACAATGAGGATGTCCCATAAGTCATGAATATGACGGGGGACATCCTCATTTAGTGTTATTTTGTTTTAATGAACCTGATACACGCTATTCGCTCCCATTTGCCCAGATCTGAGATCTAACGAATCACAGAGACGTTATTTCGTCCATTCATTGATTTTTTAGGTTTTGAAGCCCTTTTATGACGAAATAGCGTTACTGAGGTTCGTTAAATTTTGCAACCGTTGATGATCTGGCTTTTAAGGTGTGGTAGGTTCGTTAGCGCTTGGATCGAGGCGTATTCCTTTTGAGACAGCCCCATTCTTTTCTATTTTTACGATACGATCAGCTTCCACAGCATCATGCCTGCCATTCCGACCATGACTACAGCGGACAATCGATTGAAGAAAACACTGACCCGGCCTGTCCGATCTGTTCTGCCTACTAACCTGCCTGCACCGGCAAGTCCCAGGAACCATACCCATGATACCACTGCTGCCGTTATTGCAAAATAAAAGCGTGCCACCCCCTCGTATTGAAGTGAGCTGGTGCCGATTACGGCCACCGTGTCCAGCAGGGCATGCGGGTTAAGCAAGGAAACAGAAGCAGCAAAGGCGACCTGTCGCCCCGTAGACAGTGCAGTTGCAGAACCATTCGCTGGCCTGGATGACCTCCAAATGCTCCATGCCATATAGAGTAAAAACATACTCCCTCCCGCATACAATACATTCGCCAGCAGCGGCCACTGCAGTAAAATGAGGGACACCCCTCCGACGGCTGCTCCAATCAACAACGTATCACTGAGTCCTGCGGTTACTATCGCTGGCAGCGCCCGCGCATAACTTCGCTGACTCATGCCCTGATTAAAAATAAATACATTTTGTACACCTAGTGGCAAGATCAGGCCAAACGCCAGCACTACTGCGTGAATAATTACACCCATCGTTCATCCCCCTCTTATATGTCTCCATATTAAATAGGATAACGCCAGACGTAACCAACCACTTGGATGGCATTGAACCCAACCAAATGATATAGTGACTGAAAGGAAAGAAAACGGAAAACCATCATTTTTCATTCAAGAAGGAGGCGAACCAAATCATGAATCGTTCCGATGCTCGACATGGGGGTGGCTGGAAGCCGGACCCCTCCCATTCCCTACCTCTGTACCGACAGATTGAAGTCTATATCAGCGAGAAAATTACTGCCGGAGAATGGACAGCAGGCTACCGGCTTCCTTCACAGCGGACATTGGCTCAATCCATGGGTGTGAACCGCAGCACGCTGGTCACGGCATTGGATAATCTGGCAGCCGCAGGCATGATTGAAGGCAGACATGGCGGCGGAACATATGTCTGCGGCTCCGGCTGGCATGCGCTGGCTCACGGAGCCCTGCCCAACTGGGAGGAAGCCATCGAAGAAGGCTGGTATTACCCCAATCTGCCAGAGGTACAGCTGATTAACCGGGCTGAGTTCCAGCCAGGCGTTATCAGGCTTGGTACGGGCGAGCTTGCCCCTGAGCTGATGCCTCAGGAAGCTTTTAACGACATCCTCCATACTCTATCCAGTCGTTCTCGTGCACTAAACTACCTCGAACCTCAAGGTAGTCTGGAGCTTCGACAGGCTTTGTCCTTCTACTTGCAAGCAAATGGCATACATGCCTCCCCTGACTCCATTCTGATCGTGTCCGGTTCACTCCAGGCGCTGCACCTTATTTCAGTTGGTCTCCTCCCCCGCGGATCGGCAGTATTGCTGGAAAAACCATCTTATCTGTACTCCATTCATGCCTTCCAATCCGCCGGGTTGAAAATGAGCGGCATTCCGATGGATGCCGAAGGATTGCATACTCCGCGTCTGGAAGATGCCGTACAGAATGCGACAAACAAGGACAGCGTCTCGCTGCTCTATACGATTCCGAGCTTCCACAATCCCACCGGCTCTGTCATGAGTGACAGCCGCCGGGAAGAACTGCTCGCCACAGCGCGGAACACCGGCATCTCCATATTGGAGGATGCCGCCTACAGCGATCTGTGGCTGGACGAGCCCCCGCCGCCATCGCTGAAGGCTCGCGATAAGGAAGGACGGGTACTTCATATGGGCACCCTGTCCAAGGCAGTCAGCCCCGGTCTGCGCCTCGGCTGGCTGGTTGGAGCGGAGCCGGTGATCCGTCGCCTCGCAGACATCAAAATGCAGACGGATTATGGCACCAGCTCCCTCGCTCAGGAGGCTGCTGCGCTCTGGTTTGCCGATGGATACCACAAGCAGCATATGGATCGCCTGCGGCCAGAACTGCGCAAACGCAGAGACTTTATGCTTGAACTTCTGCAACGCGATTTCAGTGAACTCGCTGAGTGGAGCGTACCTGCCGGAGGTTTTTATATCTGGCTCCGGTTTACCGTCAGTCCTCTCTCCATTCGCGAATTGTTCCATGCCTGTCTGGAGAATCATGTGCTGATTCACCCGGGTTATCTCTATGACCGCCTGGATGCAGAGCACATTCGTCTGTCCTATGCCTACGCTTCACCGGATGAGATGGAGCGTGGACTTCACTTTCTGGCACAGGCAGTCAACAAGCTGATGTCATCATGAAATGAAAAACCGCCTTGACCGGAAAGAATGACATCCCTCGGTTCAAGGCGGTTCTTTTAAGTTTTTGTATCAATAAGACAGATACGTCTCGTCTAGATCGCAGGCAGGTTTCCTTACCCTTTTACCGCACCTTCTGCAATACCCTCCATGATGAACTTTTGGAAGAACGCATAGATGAGAACTACCGGAATCGCGGTAAGTACCAGGGAAGACAAAATCAGCGGCCATTCCTTGTTGTACTCGCCAAACAGCATGTTGGTGGATAGAATCAACGTATAACGATTCACATCCGTCAGCATGAGCAGTGGCAGCAGGAAGTCATTCCAGATCCACAGGAAGTCCAAGATCGCGATCGTAACCGTAATCGGCAGCAATAGTGGGAAGATGATCTGGAAGAACGTCTGGAACTCATTACATCCATCCATCTGTGCCGACTCTTCCAATTCACGCGGGATGGACTTAACAAACCCGTGATACAGGAAGATCGCCATGTTCACACCAAGTCCGATATAGATCAGAGCCAGACCGTATGTGCTTCCTTGGACATGAAGTCCTTTGGCAACCCGTGTCAGCGGAATCATGATCGAATGAAAAGGAACGAGCATGGATGCCACGAACAGGAAGAAGATCAGATTGCTCAATCTGCCTGAGGTACGCGACAGCTTGTATCCGGCCAATGAAGCGCAGAATACGATACCGCCAATACCCAGGAAGGACACGATTGCCGAATTCAATGAGCTGCCCAGCAGGTTGATTTTGGTAAAAGCATCCGAGTAGTTTTCCCAATGAAATGTCGTTGGGAGAGCTATAAAGGACTGGAACATTTCACCTTGCGTTTTGAATGAGTTTACAATCGCCATGTAGATTGGCAGCATGGCGACGAGGGAACCCAGCACCAGCAGCAGTCGAATCAGGTAGCTGTTAATTCGTTGCATCCTCATGCTTCCACCTCTTTCTTCTTCATCACCGTAATCTGAATGAGCGTGAAGATGAGCACGATGACGAATAACACAACCGACTTGGCACTGGCATATCCATATCTAAAATTGTTGGAGAATGCCTCTTCATAAATATTCATCGTAATGACCTGAGTGGCTCTGCCTGGACCGCCACCTGTCAGACCGTACACGACTTCAAATACTTTGAAGGCTCCGTTCAGTGTCAGGAAGAAACAGATCGTCACGGCATGCGTAATCATCGGCAATACGACATTACGCAGTACCTGGAACGCGTTGGCTCCATCGATAACAGCCGCTTCCTTCAGACTCTTCGGTACACCCTGGAGTGCTGCCAGATAGATGATCATCATATACCCCACACCATTCCAGAGCGATACGATCAGGATGGAGTAGAATGAAAATTTCGGATCACCCAGCCACTGTTGGTCCAAGAAGGAGACAGCCAGCTTCTCGGCCAGCTGCGGCAGCACCTGGGAGAAGATGAATGTCCACATAAAGGCGCTGATGATTGTACTGATCATGTTCGGCATGAAAAACAGGGTTCGGAATAACCCCTTGCTGCGCGTCCGTGTCTCAATGAACACGGCGAGCAGCAAGGCAATTCCATTTTGCAGAATCAGCATAAACACCACATATTTCAACGTGAACCACAGTGAATTCAGAAAGTCGGGGTCTTCCTTGAACAGCTCCACGAAGTTCCCCAGACCGATAAAGCTGTAATCCCGGTTCAGACCATTCCAGTCCGTCAAGCTGTAGAACAAACCGCTAAATGTGGGGTACAGCAGGAAAATGGCATAGATGACAAAGGCAGGCGCAGTGAACGCTAGCAGCGACAGATACTTCTTGAATACACTCGTAGCCATTGATTCTCCCCCTTTTTACTATAAGCAGACTCGCGTAAACGGGGGGAACGAAGACCGTTCTGCCAGCCGTTTCATCTGCTTACTTGTTGACTTTGTTGTAGGATTTCCACGCCTTGTCGAGCGCATCAATCACCTGCTGCTGATCCAGTTGTCCGGAATAGTAACCTTGCAGCGCTTTGCCTGATTCATCCTTAACCGCTTGAGGAATGGATGGGTCCTGATACGCTTTGCCTTCGTTAACATATTTCAGGGCATCGTCTACCCAAGGGAAACTTTTGAAATCATGAATTTTGGCAACCGGATTGAATTTCAGTGCTTCGTAGAATGCACTGGAATCCTTATCATCGAGAACATAGTTTACGAAGTCGAGTGCCACTTCCTTGTTTTTGCTGGAGGAAGATACGGCCAGCGAAGTCGATGTGCTCAGGTTGATTTTGGTATCATCCGGGTTGTCATTGATCGGCAGTGGAGCTACGCCGAAGTTGATATCCGGATTGGACTTCAGAATGGTCTCTGCGAACCATGGTCCTTGAATCCACATGGCTGCTTTGCCTGTTGCAAAGGCTGCCGATCCATCATCACCGCCCACTTCAAGCGCTTTCTCTGTTCCATTGGCATTAACGAGATCGAAGATATCGAACAACGCTTTCATATCCGAGAAAGAACCTTGATCCTGATTCATCTTGTCCAGGAAGTCTTTATGTTCTGACTGAGTCAGTGCACCTACAGTAAGTGGCAGGAACAATTGCGGAATCCAGGCCTCTTTGTAGGACAGTTCAAACGGAGTGATGTTGGCTGCTTTCAGCTTTTCCACGACCGCTTTCATTTCCGTCAAAGTTGTAGGAACCTCCAGCCCCTGCTCTTTGAAAATATCCTTATTGTACAGGTATCCCCAAGATAACGTTTCCAAAGGAACGGCCACGACTTTACCCGACGCATCCGTTACGGAAGGCTTAACGGAATCCAGTAATTTATCGACAAAAGGTTGACCCGACAGGTCTTCCAGATAACCCGCTTTGCTGAACGGCGGAATCTCATTGACCGCATGAAGTGCGAACACGTCCGGTGCATCATTCGATGCAAGTCGAGTTTTTAGAATCTGCGGCGCATTATCTGCTGGCGGCATCTCCAGTTGTACGTTGACCTCAATATTCTTTTCGGCTTTCTCCTTGGCTTTGAACTGTTCTATATATTTATCGTAATGTTCTTTCAGCCGCGGCTGTGCAATGAATACTTTGAGGGACACTGTACTGCCCGATGCAGCCCCCTCCGTCTTACCATCCGTGCCCGCATTGGAACCGCAGCCTGCGAGCAGAACACTCACAAGTACCGCACTTGCTACGCTTTTCCATACTTTCATCTCTTATGACCTCCCGGTGTAACTGGTTTGTCTTTCATAGGATCATTATATATCACGAAATGAAAGCGCTTCATTGGACAAAATTAGACTCGTTTATTGGATTATTTTAAACCTTAATCCAGCAGCAAACTCTCTGTGAATGAATTATTTGGGGCTGTTACCCGATATACGAGGCTGTCCCTTTCTCATCTCTCCAGGCGAAACCCCGAAGTGTTTCTTGAACACCCGGTAAAAATACGACACATCCTCATAACCTGTCATCTCGGCGATATGTTTGAATGGAACCTGATCATCCAGCACCCATTCCTTGGCTCTTGCCATCCGTAACTGGACAATATAGTCGGTCACATTCACGCCGTATTCTTTTTTGAATACCTTGCTGAGATATTCTTTGCTGACAAAAAAGATCTGCGCGAGCTGCTCCAGCGTAATCATCTCCATGCAGTGCTGCTCGATGTGTTGCTTCACCTCATCCAGGTTCAGCTTGTTCTTGAATTTGCGCTGCGCAATCAGCTGCTCCAACGAAGTATAGTACGGCGCCGATATCCACTCCACCGCCGATGTGATGGACGCCAGGGCTGTCGGTGGCGGGAGCACAGCTGCTGCAGGCTGCTCGCATAATCCGTTGGAAACACACAGCTCGCCCAGCAGCGTCTGCAATTCGTATGCGACCCGTCCAAGCTGTTGCGGTCTTCGAATATCACTCGTATCAAGTCGGTGCTCCAGCTGCCCGAACAACTCATGTAATCCCTGAACGTTCAAGTCGTTAAAACGCAGGCGTGCCTGCTGCTGAAACAGCGAGAACTCGCCTGCAAAAGCGGAAGGATAAGGTTCCCAAGACTCCGGCCCGGACTCGGTCTTTTCCAATTCTCGCTTACACTTGGCCAGAACGTTATTCAATTCATCGGGATTGACCGGCTTGAGCAGATAGTCAGCGGCACGGTGGCGAATGGCATGTTTCGCATAATTAAAATCATCATAACCGCTGACCACAATCACTTTGATATGCGGATATTGTGCACTCAGCGTCTGGAGCAGTTCCACGCCATCTTTACCCGGCATACGCATGTCTGTAATGATAATATGGGGCTGATGCTGCTCAACCAGCCGGATCGCCTCTCCGCCATCCTCTGCCTCACCTGCTACCATCATGCCAAGCTCATCCCACGTGCCCAAATTGCGCAAAATATCTCTGTTCCATGGCTCATCGTCCACTAATAGCACTCTATAATGATCCTTGTTCACGTGATCTCGCCTCCTGTATGGCAAGGAATTCGAACAGTGACACAGGTTCCCTGTCCTTCCTCACTCTCCATGTTCATGCCGTATGCAGGCCCAAAGTGCATCACGATGCGTGATGCGGCATTGACCAGGCCAATGCTAGTGCTTGAGCTCCATACTCTGTCTCCTTGCTTGGACAGCTTGGACAATCTCGTTTGCATCTCAGCCAGTCTCTCTTGATCCATGCCCACCCCGTTATCGGAAATGCGGATGGTTACCTCATGATCTAGTCGGACAACTTGAATGTTCAATTTCCACTCTCCCTGCTTTTTCTCCAAACCATGGACAAATGCATTCTCCACAATCGGCTGCAGGGACAACTTCGGAATGTAACAGTCACTGAGCCCGCCTTCAACCTCCAGTTGATATTCAAGTCTGCTGCCAAAACGCTGCTTCTGGATGAGCATATAATGCTCCAGCTGGTCCAATTCAGACTGTAATGGCACGAGGCCATCCGGTGCTCTGACAATATAACGGAACATCTCACTTAATGCACGAATCACTTTGTAACTGTCTGCGGGCTTCTGTGAGTACACCATACCTCCGATCATCTGCAGCGTATTTTGCAGAAAATGTGGGTGAATCTGGGATTGAAGCGCTTTGAGCTCAGCAGTCTGTTTCTCCAGATTCATGAGATAGTTATCCCGGATATGCTCCCGAATGCGGCTTGCCATACCATGCAGATTTTTCTCCAGCAGGCCAATCTCATCTACCCGACCACTGCGCACCACTTCCTTGTCCTTGATCAACTGGATTCCCTTCATGGAATTTGCCAGTCTGACAATCGGTTTGGATGTTCGCCAAGCCACCAATGCTGCCAACAGCACTGAAACCACCGTAGCCAGCCCACCCACAACAAGACCATACTTCATCGTTTCCATGGCACTCTCATTGATGACATGGGAAGGTACAATTTTGATCAGACGCATTCCTGACGGGTCAATGGCATGATAGAATACATACTCCTTGGCAGTGCGTATGAAACCGGAACTGTCCGTCGTAGCTGCAAGCTTTTCCAGTGCCTCTGCTGAAGGCTGTATCTCCTTGTTTGGCTGATAGACCGGACTTCCCGAACTGTCCGCGATGTACACTGCATAATCTCCCCGACTGTCCAGCAATTCCAGCGTCTGATTGAATTCAGCCCACTTGACTTCCAGACTGATTGCGCCAATCTGCGCCTGATCCTCGAAACGGTTCATGCTGCGAGTCATATGAAACTTCTCTGGATCATTCGGATCATTAATAATCGTAAAGTCCTTATGCTGCTCAAAAAGTTCATGGTATGCCTCAGGGATGTTCAGGACCGATCGAATTCGGCTTTCCATTGAGTTAAAAGTGAACAGCGTGTCCAGTTCCTTCAGGTATAATTCCACGCCAAATACATAGTTGCCAGCCGAATAATATACACTGTTCAGCATGTTGAACACTGCCTTCTGCTCATCAAACCTGCTGGCAGCTGGAGCATCCTGATTCAATGCCAAATACTGATGCAGCTCATCACTGATCTGAATGGAATAAATGAGATTGTTCATCCGCGCGAATTGTTCACCCAGATAGATGGAGGCCCAATTCATATTCGCCCTATTGGTCTCCATAATCTCTTCTTCCATGGAAGAACGGGTATTTTCAGCTGCCACAACGGTCATGGCAATTACGGGCAGAATCGCCAAAAACGTCATGGTGAGAATTAATTTATTGCGAATGCTGCGTTTGAACGGATCAGTAAGCTTCCGGTAAAATTCGGTAAACACAAGGCATCCACTCCTGAGCTATGAGCTAAAATAAGATAAACGCCCCAGCGTGAAGCCGAGGGCGCTTTGGTCTTTGTATTCTTTTTATAGTCATTGAACTTTGTCTTGTCAATTCATTTATGTTTTCCCATTATTGCTCAATAATGCAGAACCCCCATGGCTCCAGTTCAATGATCTGTCCATTGGATACCGTTGTTCCCGCCAGAAGTTCCGTTCCGTCTCCGTAGGCATTCGCGAATGAAGTCGCCTGATCGGAGTAGTTAAAGAAATACCGAATTGTATTCCCTTGATCATTCACTCCGCTCTTCACGATGATTGGAAAAGCCAACTCCTGATCGGTTCCCCACAGTCCGGCTTCCTTCATGACACGCTCCAACACGTTGCGAATCACCGCAGAGCTGGTATAACATCCAACGTACGTTGCTTTGCCCTTGCCGTAGGCATTCTGGGTAATTGCCGCATATTCTCCCCAATGAGGATGATCATACCATGCGAGCACTTCTGCAGTTGTTGGTGTGATGAGCTCCATCCAGGTGTGAATCTGATTCTGTTCCTCTCCAACCTTGAACGGATCATCTCGAAGCGAGACGTTCTTTGGCTCCACGAACAGGTTGTAACTGATGCCACAAGCCTCACTGATCAGTCCAGGCTGGCGGGTAGAGCGGACCTTAATATGCTCATTAGCGAATCCGCTTTTAAAAGAGTAAACGACATGTCCACCATCCTGCACAAATTGGTTCAGCCTCTCAAGCAAGGCATCGGAAGCTGCGTACAAAGCAGGCACAACGATCACATCATAACCTTCATAACTCTCCACAGACGGATCAATCAGATCACAGCCGATGTTCATTTTGTATAATTCGTCATACATCCAGCGCACAACGTCGTTGTATTTTTTGTCACTGTTAAAATTAAATCCGAACCATTTGATCGACGTCAACGCCTCATTGCTGAACAGCACCGCTACCCGATTCGTTTTCTTCAAGTTCACCAGTTGCGGGCTAAGTCTAGCAAAATCCCTACCGATCGTTTTGGCCTCGTTGTAGACTGGATTCGGTTCAAAATCGTGACTCAGCAATCCTTTCCAATACGTCTCGAACGAATTATGCAAGGAATGCCAGTGCCAATAGGCGACCATGTTTGCTCCGGAGGCCAGGTGGCTAAACGCCTGAAGGCGAAGCTGTCCCGGATAAGGAACCCAGTGCCAGAATGCCTGTGCTTCCGTCTCCAGTACGAGGTAGTTCGATTGTTTGGTGGAGCGCGCCACGTCACCGCCAAATGAAATCTCAATGCCGGTCAGATCATCCTGCGATGGATGGTAGATGTCCACACTGGTGATATCAAAAGGTTTGGATGCGGCAAAATGGTCTACATCCCCTTGAATGCCGTACGAATATCCACGCCAGTCGAAGTCAAAATTTTGGGTGACAAACTGACCTTCCTGTTTGTACTCATTTACAATTCCCACCTGCCACGCCAGAAAATCAGTTACCAGTTGGCGCTGGAATTTGGCAAATTCAGCTCCCAGACTGCCGTTAATTGTACCAACAACCGACGGGAAGTCCTCCCAGCTATTGATGCGGTTACTCCAATAATCGAGACCAAATTCCTTGTTCAGCTCATCCAATGAGCTGAACTTGTTGCGCATATATTTGACGAATTGCAATTGTACATTATCTCCGGCAGTGTTGTAATGCTTCGTTTCGTTATCTGTCTGATAGCCAATCACAGCAGGGTGTTTGCTGACACGGGAGATCAGCTTGCGAATAATGCGTTCCGCATAGAACAGGTAGGTTGGATGTGTGATATCCATGATCTGCCGCGCCCCATATTTCCCCGGACCCTGTACCGTGGTTGCCAGAACATCCGGGTGCTCCTTGACCATCCACGTCGGAACAGCATACGTAGGGGTGCCCACAATGACCTGAATCCCCGCTGTATGCATAGCATCCAGTACACGATCCACTGAAGAGAAGTCGAATACGCCATTCTGTGGTTCATGCGTACTCCAGGTGGATTCCGCAATCCGCACTACATTAATGCCTGCATCTTTCATCATCTGAATATCCTTGTCCAATCGCTCATAAGGCATATATTCGTCATAGTAGGCTACCCCGTACAATAACTTGTCCATATTCAAATCCCCTTTTCATCCGGAAGTATGAAGCTCTTGTCATTTATACAAAATAAAATGATTCAATTGAATAATGATAACGTTTACATTATTATCTATTGAAGTACATTAGACACTTAGCAACCTGTCGAACGCTCTCCTGTTCTACGATTTCCAATGTTGGCGTTAAACTGATTATAATGAAGTATACTATGGGTGCCGATTGTACAAGGCGAGTTGTTTTTACCCTTTTCCGAGGTGAATGTCATGGATATCCGATCACAGCTTCGAGAAATGCCACATCATACACTGGCTCACTGGCTGCCTATTATCGACTGTAACATTAAATTCTATGGAGCGCACAGCCAACAAGTTCCATACGGTTGGGCGATGCCGGAGGAATCCCATCCGGGCTTTGAGATTATGCTGATTATAGAGGGAACACAGGAAAGCATTATTCACGGGTATACCTATACGGTGGAGGAAGGTTCCATTCTGCTGATTCCACCCGGATTCAAACATACGAACCGATGTGTATCACCCGAAGGCATGACGTATTTCAGTGCACATTTCAATGTGGATGACCCTGTTTTCACCTTGAAGCTGATGTCACATCACAGCCGAATCTATGAGACGGGTACCACAGATAATATGCAAATACGCCCTGTCCTGGAGAACTGGATGAACATGATCAGAACATCGGAGGCATACACTTCCACAGACAAATTTATCATGCAGGCACGCATGTTTGAATTGTTTGCCTTATTGTCTCAAGCAGCTGACCGCGAACCGCTGTCCACCCGATCTGATGCTTCGCCTAATGCTCCAGCTCCCGCAGCCATGCACTATGCAGGGGCCATCGCAGAAGCCATCAAGCAAGCGTTCCATACGCAGCTTCGAATCAAAGAGGGCAATGTATCCACCGTCAAAGTGGAGCAGATCATATCCTCGTTTGGCATCAGCCCGGGATACGGGCTGCAGATCTTCCGCAAGGTGTACGGACAATCTCCACGAGCCTATCTGTCCAGTCTGAAGCTGCAGGAAGCCAAAGTGCTGATTGAACAGCCAAAGCTCTCTCTGGGAGAGATTGCATGGAAGCTGGGTTACACCCATCTGTCGCACTTCAGTCGGCAATTCAAACGATGGACTGGCCAGAGCCCAATTCAATATCGCAACGCCGCTCAAGAGAGCTCCAGCGACATCGGATCCAGAGCATCCAACGGGGAAACGAAATCGGACGGAGAACAGTGAGAGCTCCAGCAGATTCGCTAGACCTTTCACTAACGTAATGAATGAATGGATGGGTTAGATCCGTCTTATCGGTTCCGAAGAAACTCATAGTCTTCCTGCGTATTCATATTACTAAGCTGAATGGCCACATCATGGACACCAGCGCTTTCCAGCTCATCCATGTCGACATATCGACATTCAATCTCTTCAAGCCATTGGGTTACCTTCAATTGATTATCTATTAAACGCTGTTCAAGTCCAGGGAGAACATGCCTATGATATGCACCTGCAAGCGGATGAACACGCCCTGCCAATCGTGGAACGATCACATGATGCTCTTGAGTTGATTCGGTGAGCCTCTTCATACCTTCGAAAAAGGACGACTCCAGCAGCGGCATATCACAGGCGCAGATGAGGTTCCAGTCCGTCTCTGAGGCTTCCAGCGCGGCATGCAGCCCTGCAAGCGGCCCTTTCCCGGGGTAATTATCCTGAACGCAGTCGTAGGGCAATGTGTTGTATGCAGCCGTGCTGGTTCCTGCAGAAACGATTATACGATTCACAGCTGGTGTCATCGCTTGGATGACCTGTTCCAGCACGCTGGAACCATTCCATTCCAACATTGCTTTATTGGAACCCATACGGCGGGATAAGCCTCCCGCCAATATAATACCTGTCCATTCCATAGTGCTCACGGTTATCCTCCTCGTTCGATAAACTTATTCTATACATTGAATACCCTTTCAACAAATGATACATTGAAGAATATGATTCTGAAAGGAATGGCTCTATTGGATAGATATGCACCCGGAAGAGGTAATCCCTCTTTGGTTTCGCTGAAACTATATAACTTTTTCATTTATGGAGCCATTTCAATCTTCGCCGGTTTTCTTCAGTTGTATCTGCAAGAGATCGGTATGACCAAATTGGAGATTGGCAGTCTGATGGCGATTGGTCCGTTTGTATCCTTGTTCGCAAATCCGTTCTGGGGCTTCTGGAGCGATAAATCACGCAATATTCGAATTATCCTGATGATGATGATGGGTGGCACCTTTGTACTCGCTCAGGCCGTATTCTATGCGCCTACGTATGCCTGGATCTATGCTGCCATGATCTTTTTTTATTTTTTTCAAAGTCCGTTGTTTGCCCAAACCAACAGCCTCATCCTCGGTTATATCGATGGAACCACTCAGAAATTCGGTACGTTTCGGCTCTGGGGATCGCTGGGCTGGGCTCTGACTGCTGCAGCTGCCGGACCGCTGATTGACCGCTTGGGAGCAGGCAGTGTATCGATTGTCTTTGCCTTCATGATTGTCATAGCCTTTGTCTTTGCCTTGTTTCTACCCAGACAGCCGATCGCTTCAGATACACCGATAGTGAACTTTCGACGTTTCGGCAGGGTGATGTTCAATCCATACTTTATGATCTTTATCGGGCTTGGGGTGCTCGTTTCCGTACCCAACGCCATGAACAGTACATTTATGTCATTGTACATCGTGGAGATGGGTGGCGATAAACAGATGGTTGGCTGGGCCATCTTCACCTCATCCATTCTTGAAGTCGGTGTATTCTTGCTCCTGGACCGTTTTCTCAAACGCAAAATGAGCATGCTTCTCGCTTCGCTAATATTGATCAGTCTGCTGTTCGCCATCCGCTGGCAGCTCATGGCCCTGGCGAACAACCCATTAGAGATTGTGTTCATCCAGCTTATGCATTCCATTACGTTCGGCGGGTATTTCTATGTCGGGACCCAGCTGACGATGCTGTTTATTCCAAGGCCTTACCGTTCCTCTGGTCAGGCCGTGTATACGATGGCCTGGGGCGGCATATCCGGTGTCATTGCCGGCCTGTTCGGTGGCTGGCTGTTCCAGAGCTTCGGTGCTGAGGTTATGTATAACATCGGGGTATTCTTCTCCCTGATTGGTGCTGTTGGTTTTGGTATCATGTGGTTCTCGAACCGTCGCAACGGCTATCAGCCAACTGTGCTGACGGAAATGGGTGAAAGGTAATTTTTTGTTATAGGCTATTCGCACGTTCAAAGTCACACTGGAGCACTCCGATGACAGAACAACCTTCCGATCGCTGTTATCTCCGAATTTTTTGGATTCCCTTTCTATAAGGGTAAAATCCGGTGATAAGCGTATGCTACCGATGCAGCTTTCTTTCAGAAAGCTTTTAGGCGAACGCTCCGCTTCTCCAGCTTTATTCTGTCCTCTCCGTTATGGTGTAAATAAAACGTTCAAACATTCAAACAAAAGATTAAGAATAGTAGCAGATAAGAGAAAATCGCTAAGGTTTGTTGCCCATAACGAACCTTAGCCGCCTTATTTACAGCAATTTCACGAAATTCTAAAGCTAAGGAATCTCAGCCACGTTATTTCGCATAAGAGACGCTAAAATCCAAAAAAGACAGGCCAAACGAGGAAATAAGGTGTCTACGATTCGTTACGCTGCTGGAACGCCCAAATACACTTGAATAGCGTGTCCTCAGTTCGTTAGATTCTTACCTCAAAAAACAAAAGGGCATCCTTCGTCATGATCATGACGAAGGATGCCCTTTCTTTAACTTATAACTTGGCTGACTGCCAGCACTCTGATGAACGGACATTAAGTTCATCCACCTGCCTTATGCTTTTGGCAGTTGGAACGAGCTTTTCAGGGATACGACCCGGTTAAACACCGGACGGCCTGGCTCGGAATGTTTCGGATCGACGCTGAAGTAACCATGACGGAAGAACTGGAATTTATCCTGTGCTTTCGCTTCCTTCATCTCCTGCTCCACAAACCCTTGAACGACTTCAAGAGAGTTTGGATTCAATTGATCCAGGAATGTTTTCTCCGGTTGCTCTTCCACAACTTCAACCTCAGCGCCTGCCACGGCCACCTCTGGCTCGGTATCAGCTTCCGGTGCTTCTGCGGAGATCAGAGGTTCATACAGACGGAATTCAGCCGGAACTGCTTGGGTCGCTTCCACCCAATGGATCGTTCCTTTGACTTTACGGCCTGTGAAGCCGCTGCCGCTCTTCGTCTCCACATCGTAGGTACAATGGATTTCAGTCACATTGCCTTCCGCATCCTTGATCACATCGTTACATTTGATGAAGTACGCATGTTTAAGACGAACTTCGTTGCCCGGGAACAAACGGAAATATTTGTTCGGCGGATTTTCCATGAAATCGTCTTGCTCAATGTAAATCTCGCGGGAGAATGGAATTTGGCGATTGCCCATCTCCGGGTTCTCCACATTGTTCTCTGCTTCGAGCCATTCCACTTGCCCTTCAGGATAGTTGGTAATGACCACTTTGAGCGGGTGCAGGACAGCCATCGTGCGCGGAGCTTTCAATTTCAGATCTTCACGTACAAAGTGCTCCAGCGTTTGCAGATCGATAACCCCTTGGCTTTTGGAAATGCCTGTTTCGAATACGAAATCACGAATGGCTTCCGGTGTATATCCCCGGCGGCGCAGACCCGAAATCGTTGGCATGCGCGGATCATCCCATCCATCCACATGGC
Source organism: Paenibacillus sp. FSL K6-0108 (assembly GCF_045040695.1). NCBI lineage: Bacteria > Bacillati > Bacillota > Bacilli > Caryophanales > Paenibacillaceae > Paenibacillus > Paenibacillus sp. FSL K6-0108. The sequence continues at coordinate 6,956,210 of NZ_CP150288.1, forward strand.
CTTCGTCCACGAGCAGTTTCAGCTTCCGTTTGCTTGTCACCATTTGCGACAGGTTCAGGCGGCCAAACTCATATTGATGCGGTTGGTTCTCCATCTCACATTCAGCAATAACCCAGTCATAGAATGGACGTTGGTCCTCAAACTCCAGAGAGCAGAGGGAATGGGTTACCCCTTCAATAGCGTCCTCGAGCGGATGCGCGAATGCGTACATCGGATAGATACACCATTTATCACCCGTATTATGATGATGGGCATGAGCAATTCGGTAAATGACCGGATCACGCAAATTGATGTTCGGTGAGGCCATATCAATCTTGGCGCGCAGCACTTTCTCACCGTTCTGGAACTCGCCTGCACGCATCCGTGTGAACAGGTCAAGGTTCTCTTCTACTGAACGGTCACGGTATGGGCTGTTCTTGCCCGGCTCCGTGAGCGTTCCACGCATGGCACGTATTTCGTCAGCGCTTTGGTCGTCGATGTAAGCTTTTCCTTTTTGGATCAGCAAGACAGCACGGTTGTACATTTCATCAAAATAATCCGAGGCAAAACGTTTTTCGCTCCACTCGTATCCAAGCCATTTCACGTCTTCCTGAATCGATTGTACGTATTCCACATCTTCCTTGACCGGGTTCGTGTCATCGAAGCGCAGATTTGTTTTGCCGCCAAATTCGCCACCCAGTGCAAAGTTAATCCAGATCGCTTTGGCATGGCCGATATGCAGATAACCGTTCGGTTCCGGAGGAAAACGGGTAATGACTTCCTGGACTTTCCCTGACCGGAGATCTTCGGTAATAATATTTTTGATAAAGTTAGGTGGGGTTGTACGATTGTCCACAGGTATCAAACCTTTCATGAATTGATTGGAACTTTCAGCAATTGCAACGCGTTTCATTTAAATATACCTTTAACGAGGGAGGAGTTCAATAAATAACGCCACCATAATCAGGATCAATTGCACACAAGATAGGCCCAAAACCATTTTGACGGGTTCGCACGAATCATGTAGCATGATAGAAAAACAGAATTTAAGGGAGGGTTTCCCATTGAACGCGCTAAAACTGTCCAAAGAACAACAGGATGAAGCCATACGCACCATCCAGTCGTATTTCGAAGAGGAACGCGGCGAAGAACTGGGCGATCTGGCAGCTTGGGGTGTGCTGGATCTTTTCATGACCCAGTTGGCTCCCTACATATATAATCAGGCACTGGGTGACGCCCGTACGACGGTGAATCAACGCATGGCCTCGATGGAAGAAGACCTGTTTGCATTGGAGCGCAAGCTACCAAAGACTTCCCGATAAACCATTATTACAAAGAAAGAAGGTTGCACTCATGTTTACCTATTCATTGGATGAATATACCGAACTCCGCCCACTTGCAATGGAGCACACCAAACCGTTGTTCGAACTCACAGACCGCTCGCGGGATCAATTGAGGCATTGGTTACCGTGGGTGGACAACGTTACCGAGATTGAGCATACTTCCAATTTTATCAGCAATGCATTGAAACAGGGAGCGGAAAACGGCGGTTTTACTGCAGGCGTCTGGCTGAAAGGCGATCTTGCAGGCATCATCGGCTTCCACGAAATTAACTGGACCAACCGCTCGGTAAGCATCGGATACTGGCTTGGCAAAGGTTTTGAAGGACAAGGCTTGATGACCAGCGCTTGCCGCGTTCTGGTGGACTACGCTCTAGTCACACTGGATTTGAACCGTGTCGAGATTCGTTCTGCAACCAACAACAAGCGGAGCCGGGCCATCCCTGAACGGCTTGGATTCGTCCTTGAAGGCGTTATTCGCCAGGCGGAGAAGCTGCCCAAGGGCTATGTAAACCATGCGGTGTATGGCATGCTGCAGCATGAATGGGAACTTTTGCGCTAATTAGACTTACATAATTTGAATGCTTGTAGGACCAATTCCTGCTGGGAATCTGGCCCTCACACAATGGCATAGGCATACATTAAATCTTAAAGCCCCTCCTCCTCCACAATATGTGGAGAATAAGGAGGGGCTTATCTTATTTGCGCATTTATGCATCCATATAACTTGTAATCTCTCGATCCGACTTCTTCTTAGAGCGCACGTACCATGCCACCGTCCACCACAAGAGATGTACCTGTAATGTACGTATTTGCTCCTGATAAGAGGAACACAACTGCTTTGGCAAACTCCTCGGGTTGACCATAACGTCCCAGTGGAATTTCCTTACGGAATTGTTCGGCAACCTCTTCCTCACTTATTCCGTTCTGCTCTGCACGCGCTGCGTCCAATTTGTGTATTCGATCCGTTCCAATCCGACCAGGCGCAACCGTATTAATCAGAATGCCATATGGTGCAAGCTCCTGTGACAAAGTCTTGGCCAATCCGAATACACCCGTACGGAACGTATTGGACAGAATCAGACCGGGAATCGGCTGCTTCACCGAGGTGGAGGCAATGTTTACAATATGTCCGCCGTTCTCCTTCATGTAAGGAAGCGCACCGCGAATCAGTCTGACATAGCTAAGTACATTTAATTCAAATGCACGCTCCCAATCTTCATCGGTCAATGATTCGAATGTTCCTGAAGGCGGCCCGCCTGAATTGTTCACCAAAATATCAATCTGCCCAAACTGTTCGCCTGTCTTGCGAATCAGGGCATCAATATCTTCCTTGTTTGTCACATCGGTTGCACAATATTCGATACGTCCGCCACCACCAAGCGCCAGCAGCTCCTGCTTCACCGCTGCAAGCTTCTCTTCGCTCCGGCTGGCGAGCATGACATCGGCGCCTTCTGACGCCAATTGAGCGGCTACCGCTTTGCCCAGTCCTCGACTGGATGCAAGCACCAGTGCCTTTTTACCTCGAAGTCCCATGTCCATTGTTGTTCCTCCTTCGACTCTGTTCTATCCGTTGGCCTGGATGAAATAACTCATCAGAATATCGTCCACATACTTGCCTGCAATATAAAATTCCGACACCAGTCTGCCTTCCGTCACAAATCCGCACTGTTTATAAAAAGCAATTGCCCCCGGATTGCTGGATAACACCCGCAACCTAAGCTTGGTGATCCCTTGTTCAGAGGCATGCTGCTTCATGGCATCCATCAGAGCTGTGGCAATACCACAGCGACGATCATGGGGATGAACGGCGATATTAATCTCGTATACATGTCGGTTAACAGGCATTCCTGTCGGCAGATAAAAGCCCACATAACCACATACCCGTTCTCCCTGAACGGCAATCAGCTGGCTGCCTGGAGGACAATGCTGCAAATATTGTTGTCTGGAGCGCCACTGAAACGGGGCCGGAGAGGTATGCTTATCCCATACCAGAGCATCCAGTTCCATCAGTTGGGCTGCATCCTTAATTTCGGATGGCCGAATGGTATACGTGTAACTGGTAAGCATAAAACTTCAACCTTTCGTGCAATAATTGATAACGCTGTGCGAAGCAGCGTTTAATAAATAGGATATTCCTTGCTCATTTTGGCATTTTGCAATTAAATACGATGCAAAAGCTCATTTGCCTTATATTGTAGCATAGCCTCAGGTTTGACTAAAATTTCACTGTGTAGAATGAAATTCATGCTTAACCTTTCCGTAACGTCATCCTTTATACTAAATCGATAATATACTGATTCGATAAGGAGGTGTATGTGATGAACATCAAGGATGCCGCGGACAGACTCGGCATATCGGCGAGAGCCATTCGCTTCTATGAGGAAAAAGGACTGATCTCCCCCGTCAAACAGACAAATAACGGATACCGTACATATACCGAGAATGATATCTGGCGGCTGCAAACCATTGCAGCTCTGCGTGAGATCGGAATGTCACTTCAGGATATCACCCAAGCGCTCGGAGAGATTGACCAGGGCAATCAGCAGCGGCTGGAAGAATATCTGGAGCTGCAGCAGGCAGTCATGTATGCCCAGTGGGTCGAGCTCAAACGCATGCTGGATACAACCCAGCGCATGATTGATCTCAACCGCCAGGACGGGCCACTGGATGTCAGCCATCTGCATGATCTTGCAGACAGTGCACGCCGCCTCAGGGAAGCCCGGCAGAACTGGCATGACCGCTGGAACTACGATACGCAGGCGGCAATCCACGATCAACGTGTACAGGCGGCGAATAGTCGTCTACCAAGACAAATTGCCTCAAATGTCAGCATTGATTCAGGACTTGTAGCCATGCAAGCAACGGTTGAGTCGGATCGAGAAGACGGACCAGATCATTACGGCGATGAAGTTCGCAGCCAGCAGAATAGCCGGACAGCACATAGGCTAAACAGCGATACAACGTATCCAGAAAATGTAGGATCAAGATCGGAAGAATTGGAAGTGGGAGTAGGTGCAAGACCTTTCAATATATATGACAACTACGACGAGGCACTGGAGCAGACAGCAAGCTGGATATCTCCTGCACCCGGCGAAAAAGGGCTTGATATCGGTACAGGCACGGGGAATTTGGCTGGCAAACTGTTAGAGCGCGGTGCAGCGATGACTGCCATCGATCAATCCCGGGAGATGCTGCGTACATGCCGCACCAAATATCCCGAGATGCATGTGAAGCTTGGCAACTTTCTGGCGCTGCCTTTCGCTGACCAGTCCTTTGATTTTGTCGTATCCAGCTTCGCCTTCCATCATCTGAGCCCAGATCAGCAGCAACTGGCATTACAAGAGATGCAGCGAGTGTTAACTGCACGTGGACGGATCTGCCTGACAGACCTGATGTTTGCTGATGCAGCTCACCGTCAGACGTATATCCAGCAGGCTGAGGCAGCAGGTCATGAGGAGCAGTTACAAACGATAAAGGAACGTCATTTCCCGCTGCTGGACGGACTGTGCGGCTCGCTGGAGGACTTAGGCTATGTGACGAAGCATATACGCCATAATGCGCTGCTACACACGGTACTGGCCGTTCCATTGCGTTAGAATGATCTTCGTACCGTAGCGAGTTCCCCCCTGACCTGCCAATGAATCCTTCTTCAATAAAAAAAGGTCACCCTGCCTGTTAAGGAGGATGACCTTCCACTCTAGTGAAACATCGAGCTTGTATTGAGTTTACATATAAATTTCAACAATGGTGCGCTCCGAAGCATTACGCGCCTGTTTGAACTCATCCTGCGAGATACGAGCTCCACCTTGACGGTAGCGGTTCACCGTTTGCTCAGTGCGGATGTCCTTACCGTCTATCGTTACCCGGTTCACAGCACCTTCATTCAAGTGATAGATAAACGTTACCGGCTCTCCTGCATATTCGAATTCGAATTGCATGCCGTCCAGCTCAGCTGGCAATACCGGGTCAATAACCAGATCTCCGCCTTCCTGACGAATGCCAAGTGCGTTCGAGATCAGTTGGTTCATGTAGATTCCAGGACCGCTGGAGTAGATTCTCCATCCACCTTTCACCTGTACTGTTCCTTTGCGTAGTTGGTCAAAATGCTCCTGCGCCTCGTAGCGCGTATTGAACTTGCCGTCGGAACTGCTGAAATACGCGTTCGCCTGACGAATCTCCGCATTAGGTACAACTTCGCCGATGCCAACCGGGTTAATCATGGCAAGACCATTCCACACCTGATCTGTCTTACCAAGCTTCGCCATCGCTTCAACGTAACGGATATGAGCGTGTACATACTGCAAACCGATCTCGCGACCGAAGTTGGACGCTTGCTCTGCCCGTTTGAAGTGACTGCTCACCCCACCTGCATATTGAGCCGGGCGATTCATCAGACGTACCCCATCCGGGCACAGGAACTGCTCACGAATCAACGCATAATGTGATTCAGCTTGTTCTGCATTCAGTAATTCACCGATCATGCTGCGTGTCATCGGCAGAAGGCGGTATTGAATGCCTGTCTCTGTATCCGTTGGGTGAAGCATTAGCTTCGCCTGATCCGCTTCTTCCATGTATACGAAGCCTGGAATCACATCTGTACCCAGCATATAACGATTAAAGTCTTCACGGATGCCTTGAGCCAGAACGTCCAGCTCCTGTGCAAATGCAGCGTCCTTATGTTGCAGCGCCTGTGCGAGCACATTGACAGACTGATAAGTCAAAGCAACAGTCCAGCTGCTCACCATATATTGTTTGAGCTGGGCATTGGCTGGCTGGAGCGTATCATCCCAGTCCCCATCACCGTAAGAAGACAGGAATGTGTCGTGCAGGAAATGCGAGCGGATGTATTCAATCTCTTTTTTCGCGTGATCCAATACAGTTGCCGTTTCTTCCGTGAAACCAAAGCTGTGCTTAACGGTATACGGCACTTTCTCATCCAGAATCGCATAGTCACGAGTCGCTGTCAGGTAGTCTGCCAGCACTTTCAGCGGCCATACGATGATGTCACCATGGCTCTCTTCCTGCTGAATGGCAAAGTACTTGTCAAACATGAACCATTGCGGCCAGTTGCCATCATCTTCATATTGGTGGGTGTATACCATTTTGATGATATCGCGAACCTGCTCATATTTTTGCGTAGCCATGAAGTATTCAACCGGACCTTGGCATACATCCCGAGTACCCCACGCCGCGCCGCCATACTGCTCCAATCCGTGAGGCACGGAGTAGTGAACCAGCATGTTGTGTGTGTACCACCACGCCAGCGCGTTCACTTTGAACAGATCCTCTGCACTTTGGCCTTCACCACGAGACAAACGGAAACCATTCATTACACCTGCGAAGAACTCACGGTATGCCTGAACTTCCTCTTCAAAAGCAAGGCTGGAGCATGCTGCCACAGAACCATCCGCTTCATTTACTTGACCTTCCAATACGCCTTGTATCTTCAGCGTCCATGCTGCACTCTCTTCCAGACTAAGTGTAACCAGCGATGCAGATCCACTGCGGATGCCACTCGCCAGCAACGTTTCGTCCCCAACATTTACGGCTGCGCCATCCACCGACATGCAGTATTGCAGATCAGGATACGTTCCGGCACTAATCGCTTGCGGATCAGCCTTGAAGATCAGCGTGTTGCCATCTTGCGTCATATGCAGCGGATATTCGTATTCATTGACATTCATCGTAATTTGGTTGGTTACCAGGTAACGATATGCTTTGCCACTTGTCGAGCGCACGTTCATGCTCACTTCAGTGGTGTGTGCTCCAGTGTAGTTGGTCACGATAATGGTATCCGATTCGGTTTTGTAGATCCAACGCACATAGTTGAAGCCAATCTCGAACAGGGAAGGCATCATCAGCAGACGATATTGTCCGTCCATTTCCACATAAATGCGTTGTCCAGCCGTCTTCGGCACGTTCAATGCGTTGCGGGCATTACTGATCATTTTATTAAAATTGGTATTACCAATAACGAGTTGTGAATTGAAAATACCGTACATATACGATGTCGTCGTAATAACCTGCGCACCAAGCTGTACATTGCCACCACTCATCAGGATATGGCCGTGCGGACGCTCTACGAGCAATTCTTTCGCTTTCAGGACAATATGTTCATAACTACCCGTGAAGAAGGATAACAGCGAATCTCCGCTACGCTCTTCCTGATGGCGATCAGGGAACAGATCATTAATCTCATCTTGTGTCAAATCAAGCGCAGCAAGTGGTTCACCCAAGAAGGATGACAGTTTCACCTGTTCCAACGTCTCGCCTTGCTCCACAGTCAATGCTTGTACTTCGTTCCATGCTGCAGTCACTTCATCCCCGAATTCCAGAGCGGAAATTCCAGCAGGATGATCTGCTTTGGCCAGTCCGTAGAAGACCACTTGGGCTTCCCCGTCCAGGTTTACAAGCTCCGATTGCAATGCTGTGTAGGCAAATTCATATTGGTACGTCTCATTTGCCAATGTATTATGGCTCAGGCTCTCAGGCTGATTTGTTTCCTTGTAGGAGAGACCGAAGAATTGGAATCCGTCTGTCGAGTAACCAACTGCCTTAGTCAGAGAACCCTGTTGCATGTAAGGGAAAGCACCGCCCTGAGGCTGATTTTGACGGGAACATACCACATATCCCTTCGCTTCATCCTCGAACACCGTATGGTCAATATACTGTGACAGATAGGCTTCATTGCTGCGTACTGCACCTGGATCAGCAAGACCTACATCTTGTCCATATACCACGTCGACGTTAAGTTGTTGTCCTGTGAGCTTTACATCCCAGAACCAGACGCCTTGCGTTGTGGCTGTAAACACAACCTGATAGCCAACGCCTTGTTCTTTGCCTTCTAGCTGTACTGTACCTTCCCAGATCAGTTGATTGCCGGATTGCGCTTTGCTTGTGATTACTTTGCTGTTCGAACGCACACCCAGCAGTGGGAACGAGCTGATTTTCTCTCCCTCGTGTACACGCAGGTACAGGTTATTCAAAGATCCATCAATCTGGTTGCTGAGCAGTTGATTCAGCATGGTCGTACCGGACTTGGCCTGGTACAGGTCCCCACTGTTCAAAAAGGTAAAGGATAACTCCCCGGCAGTCAGCCGGATTGGTTCATTAATCATCGTTGTCATACGATTCACTCCTTCAATTAGTATAAAATCGAAACGTTTCGATAAATCTGAAAAAGAATAGGGGTCCTCTGCGAAGTGACCTTTGACTGGCCCATTCGGACGGTGATCCCCATGATTCAACTACTCAAAAAAAAGTGGGTTAATCCTTAGACCGGCTGGATTCCTGACTCCACCTGTACTGAACGTACAGATTCCCGCTCCACCAGATCAATGGTTAACGTATACGATGGATTCACTGCTTCGCCGTTCAGCATCTGGAAGAGCAAATGCCCTGCCAATGATCCCGCTTCATGCTTGGGCTGTCGCACTGTTGTAAGCGGAGGATGAACATATTCAGACAGCTGAATATCATCAAATCCGATGACCGAAATGTCATTCGGTACCGAAATACCACTCTCTTCAAATGCTTTCAGTCCACCAATCGCCATTTCGTCGTTCCCGTAAAATACAGCTGATGGCAGCTCGCCCTGCATAATCATCATCTTGGTTGCACTATATCCGCCCTCACGTACGAAGTTACCGCTTAAACGCCATTTGGACTTCTCTTCCAGGCCCACCTCCTGCATGGCTCGCAAATATCCTTGGTAACGCAGAGCATTATCATAAGAATTGGATGGCCCACTGATATAGGCAATGCTCTTATGACCCTTCTGAATGAGGTGCCGCGTAGCGAGGTAACCGCCTTGCTCCCCATCCACCAGCACGTTGACCAGGTGGTCACTTGACAGCTGCCGATCCATCACAATGATAGGGAAACGTTCCCCGGCAGATTCGACCAGAATATCATCATGGATGTTATGAGCCAGAATAATGGCGCCATCTACTCTTTTTTCTCGCAAGAAACGAACCGCTGTGGAGTCCCGTCCTCCCATAGAGCTGCATGCAATCAGATCATATCCGTTAGCCAGCGCTACGTCCTGTACGCTGCGAATCAATTCGGAGTAATAAGGACCCGACAGATCTGTAAGAATCAACGCAATCGTGTTCGTCCGGCTCCGCTTCAGGTCCATGGCAAAGCCGTTTTTGCGATAATTCAGTTCCCGTGCTGCCGCCAGCACTTTTGCCTTGGTCTTGGCACTTACTTTGCTGTCCCCATTGAGTGCATAGGAAGCGGTCGAGAGCGCCACGCCTGCCAGCTTTGCCACATCCTTAATCGTTGCCATTCCACGTTCACTCCTTCTAACTAGACCAAATTCTCTCTTATCATTTTATATGTTAAATGGTTGCAACAACCACTCATTCCTATTCATCATACATGAGATGCTGCATCAAATGCCTATCTATCGAAACGTTTCGAAGCATTCTCAAAAAAAAGCCCTCTGCACGTTTTCTAAGCCCCATTACGGATTCATGTGCCCTTTATTTGTAGATACAGCCTTGTCGATAAACAACATTTCAATATTGGACTAGAGGAAGAATTCATTATAAATCATAATGATTATACCTGTAAACCATAGATTGAAACGTTTCGACATTTTCATTATAGTCGGAGTTGATAGCGATTTCAACCTCTTTATCCATTTTTCACAGAAATATGTGAACGGAATGATTTGGGTACCTGCATCATGCCTTTGTGGTATTATACTGCATATTAATCCAATCCCGTATAAGGAGTCCGTTATGTCATGAGCAATCTGGATACAACCTTTCATAAATCTGACCAACTCACACCTGGTCGTTTGCAGGAAACAATCACCTTCCCTCCGGCAATGTTCAGGCTATGCCATCTGGTTCGGCTCCATGATCAGGAATCTTACTCTCGTATAGATGATCTTTGGAGCAACAAGCATGTTCTCTATGTCATTACCTCTGGTCAGGCAAGATTGATTAGTACTCATGGACAGTTGATGGTTAATACCGGCTCTGCTGTTGTACGCGAAGCGGGGACCTTGCTGCAGCATGAGAGCAAACGCGGCTCACTATCTCCGGTCCAGGGCATTGCCATGGCCTTTGAATTTGTCGATAACGAACAGAGCATCTGGCCCTTCGGACCTCCTGCTGCCATTACAAACCGTGTCATTGGCGAACTGGTCTCCGACTTGATTCTGGTCTGTTCAAAAAGTAATGAATCCGGTCCATTCAAAGCTCATGCATTATTTTACCAGCTGTTGGATACGTTACGGGATCATGCTGTGCGTCTGGCTCATGATGATCATTCATGGCTGGATTTTGTTATTGCACACATACATGAGATGGTTGCCCATCCCCTTACCCGGGAGCAATTAGCGAGGGAGGTTAATGTGAGCCCAGAGCATTTTTCACGAGAATTCAAAAAGCACACCGGACTTACATTCGTCGAATATGTTACTAGGCTGCGAATCCGAATTGTCCAGGAACAGCTGCTTTTTGCTAATCCCATTCCCACATTGCAGGAGCTTGCGAAGTTAACGGGATACAGGGACACCTTTTATCTAAGTCGAAAATTCAAACAAACGGTAGGTTGTGCACCAACCCTCTATCGGAAAACGCCAAAAAAAATCGTAAGCCTTACATACAACTACACCGCTTCCTTACTCGCTCTGGGCCTTGTCCCGCATCTGGGTGCCGTTGCAGAATGGATGAGAAGTAGAATGATCAGAAATGGACAAGATCAATTTGATCAGTGTTTCGAGCATGATCTTATCAATCATCCGGAGTTAATCGCAGATTCTCATCCTGATGTCATCCTTGGTTACGCACCTCATTCGGGTAGGGATGACTTACGGCAGATTGCACCAACCATTTTGATGCCCTTTGAAGAACTGGACTGGCAGGAGCAATTCATTCATCTGGGACGTATCACAGGGCTGGAAGCCAAAGCTCGTGCATTATTAGATCGTTATGATACGCTTCAGCAAGAAGCCAATCGTACGCTGGATCAGATGATGGGCACACGTGGTTCAGCGGTATGTATATTCATGATTGGTGAGAGTGGAGCTTACATCTATGGTCAGGGGTGGGGCAGAGCGTCTCATATTTTATATCACTCACTGGGCTTCACCCCTCCTGCACGAATGGAGAAAGATGGTCAACTGCTCACAGGTTACATCCATGTTCCGCTCAATGAAATTCATTTGTATGCCGCAGATCATATTTTTATAGATTATGCCCGCGAATCGTCGGAGCAGCAGGCTGTGGACAAGCTGTTTGCTCAGGAGTCCTGGAATACCTTAAGTGCTGTCCGGGAAGGGCGATTGTACGAGATTGATTCGGATATGTTTTATGGATTCGACCCCATCTCAGTTATGGAGCAATTGCAGCACATCATGCACAAACTGACATCACAATTGTCCATGCATTAGTCATCATAGATGTCCATGTACAAATGTTACGTCATCCTCTATGTTAGTAATGAGAATAATAATCATTATTGATTATATACACAGGGGGAACAATTATATGTTTGCTACAAAAAAACGCTTTTCCGGCTTGCTGCTGATGCTCGCCATCATCATGATCCTGGCTGCCTGCAACAGTGGAACGGGTTCAGGCACAACGGAACCAACAGCGGCGGGTTCAGAATCGACAACAGATTCGACCGAAATAAATACCGACTCTTCCGGTTCTACGCGGATCTACAAGTCATTAAGTGGAGATGTGGAAATTCCGGCTGAACCGAAACGGATTGTTACGGATATGTACGTAAGTGATCTGCTCGCACTCGGTATAAAGCCCGTTGGATCTATTAAATATTATCTGGAAAATCCATTCTACGCCGATCAGGTGGAGGGCATAGAGAATATTGGCGACCGAGGTGCCGTATCCTTGGAGAAGGTCGTCGCGTTGGACCCGGATCTGATCATTACCTACTCTGATCAAGCTGAAGAAATTGAGAGTTATCAAAAAATCGCACCTACCGTGGTCATTCCCTACGGTACGTTTACCAATGTAGAGGATGAAATTCGAGGCTTCGGAGAACTCATGAACAAATCCGAAGAAGCTGAAGCCTGGCTAAAAACATACAACGAACGTATTGAAGCCGCTCGCGCCAAAGTAAAAGCAGTCATTAAGCCGGAGGAAACCTTCTCCATCCTCGAAGTATCCGACAAGAGCTATTATGGATATGGAGACAACTTTGGTCGCGGTGGACAAGCCGTTTATCGTGCTTTGGAACTTGCACCACTCGAGATTACGAAGAAGGAACTGATGGGCGACACCCAGTGGAAAGAGATTTCGCGTGAAGTCGTTGGTGATTATGCAGGAGACCATATCTTCCTGACGGTAGGGGAGAACAATAAAAATTACCAAGGTGACGCCATCTGGCAATCACTCCCGGCTGTGAAAAACAATCAAGTGTACGAATTGCTGGAGGACCGTTACTGGTACTTCGACCCGATTGCGATTCAGGGTCAGGCTGAAGAATTTGCCGATATGATCGTAGAACGTGCACAGCGAAATCGTAAATAAGAGGATGGAGTCAATAATCATTTCATAGATAGAAACGTAATGTCCGGACAGGCCGATGAGCCTGCCTGGGCTTTTGCGTTAGAGAGGAGTGGCTACATATGCTTCGCCGTTTCATGGCCTATTATCGTCCTTATCGGGGACTCTTTATATTGGACTTCTCCTGCGCCATTCTGGCTGCACTGCTGGAGCTTGCATTTCCGCTGGCTGTGAACAAGGTTGTCGATCAATTGCTTCCCGCAGGCAACTGGTCCATGATATTAGCAGCCTGTGCCGGACTGCTGGGCATCTATCTGCTCAGTTCCTTTTTCCATTATGCAGTTACCTACTGGGGACATAAGCTGGGTATTAACATCGAATCCGATATGCGGCGGGAACTGTTCCAGCGTGTGCAGAAGCAATCCTTCCGTTTTTTTGATAACAACAAGACGGGGCACCTCGTCTCTCGCATGACCAACGATCTGATGGATATTGGCGAGATTGCGCATCATGGACCCGAGGATCTGTTCATTGCCCTGATGACGTTAGCTGGTGCCTTCGGCATTATGCTGGGCATCAACTGGCAGCTGGCTGTAATGACTTTTATTATCGTGCCGCTGATGATCTTCCTGTCCCTCTATTTCAGCCGCAAAATGTCCAAAGCGTTCAAACGCATGTTTGCGGATATCGCAGATTATAATGCACGCGTAGAGAACAATGTGAGCGGAATTCGTGTCGTTCAGGCGTTTGCCAATGAAAAGCATGAAGTGAAACGTTTTGTCGAAAATAATGAACGCTTCCGTCTTACCAAACTGATCACCTATCGCATTATGGCGTGGAATTCCTCACTCAGCTTCATTCTCATGAAATTCGTCTCACTGTTTGTTCTGGTATGCGGTACATGGTTTGTCATTCAGGGCAGCATGACCTACGGAGAATTTATCGCCTTTGTCATGTTATCCAATGTGTTTCTTGGGCCAATTCAGCAGATTAATTCCGTCATCGAAACGTATCCTAAAGGCATTGCCGGATTCAAAAGATATCTGGAGCTGCTGGAAGCCGAGCCCGATGTGGATGATACACCACAAGCCAAACCCATCCCTTATGTGAAAGGTGACATCGCCTTCCATGACGTATCATTTGCTTATGGGGAACACAAACCAACCTTGGATCAGGTCAATCTGGAGATTCAGGCAGGGCAAACGGTTGCGCTGGTTGGACCTTCGGGTGCAGGAAAATCTACGCTGTGCAGCCTCATTCCACGCTTTTATGATGTGGATGCGGGGTACATCTCCATTGACGGGATTCCCGTAAAAGATATGACGCTGGAGTCACTGCGCTCTCATATCGGGATTGTGCAGCAGGATATTTTCCTGTTTGATGGGTCGATTCGTGAAAATATTGCCTACGGCAAACTGGATGCACCTGATGAAGAAATCTGGCAAGCCATCCGCAGGGCCCAACTGGAAGAGCTGATACAATCTCAACCGGAAGGACTCGATACCCTGATCGGTGAGCGAGGTGTCAAATTGTCTGGCGGGCAGAAGCAGCGTCTGTCCATTGCTCGCATGATTCTTAAAAATCCGCCGATCCTCATTCTGGATGAAGCGACCTCCGCACTGGACACCGAGACGGAAGTCGCCATTCAGTTGGCTTTATCCGAGCTGGCACAGGGGCGTACTACACTGATTATTGCCCATCGACTGGCCACGATCAGACACGCGGATCGCATTGTCGTTGTGGAGAATGGCGGCGTAGCCGAGCAAGGCAGCCATGATGAACTTCTGGCACGTCAGGGCTCGTATAGCCGATTGCATCAAGCCCAGTTTGGATAGGTTGCGGATATTGTGGATTATAAAGTTTAACGAATTGCAGTCATGTTATTCCCGCAAAATCAGCGGCAGGACCGCCTGAATGTGGAAATTGACGCCAATAACACACGCTCGGTTCGTTAAACAGTTCTAACGCTAAAAAGGGATGCCCTCGTCATGTTCATAACTGACGGGACATCCCCTTTCTTGTTCAAACCCTAGTCTATGATACTCACATTAGGATAAGGTTTTATTTTTTCACCGCATGGATAAAATGGTTCGTCTCGAAGGCAGATAACTCATCTGTGCGATTGCTGAAATATCGATCCTGTATGTCTTCTGGCGATAGATGCTCATATATAAGAAGTCCCACATCGGCCAATAGCCGCTCCATCTCCTCATAAGTGAAGCAGGATTGCATCGGTTCGCCTCCCATTGCAGCCATCTTAACCATATTATCAACACGGTTAAACTTTCCTTTTTCCTCAAAGAGATGTTCATCTGCATAATCCAGCACAATGGAGCTTCCCGTTGGAAGATCCGAAAATACATGTCGGAGCAAGTTAGATAGATTTTCTTTGGACAAATAATACGAAACACCTAATAGACTGACCATCGTCTTGTGCTTCCGCAAACCTGCATCAGTCAAACGTTCATACGAAGGCTCACGGGTAAAATCCATTGGCACAAAATGAAGATTGCCCGGAATAATCAGCTTGGCCCGATGCAGCCGCTCCCGCTTGAACTGTTGTGTAGCCGGATGATCCACTTCAAAGAGTTCCAGCGTGTCCTCCAATTCCGGATGCCTCAAACCAAACGTATCCATCCCGGCGCCAAGAATAACAACCTGCTTCATTCCCAACTCGACTTCATGCAGCAGTACATGCTCACAAAAGGCGGCTCGAGCCAGTGTGATTGGAGATAATTGTACCTGAGTAATCCATTTTAAAATCTTGTCCGGGTCGTCCTTGATCAGATGAGCCATGTCCGGATTAAAAAAATGGATGCCTTGAATCATATTCTCGCGGATATCCGAAAATTCTTGGGGAGAGATAAGCTCTTTGGCTATATAATCATCAAAAATAAGAGGTGTATCGTATTGGCAGTGGTAGGCTCGGCCAAAAGCCGAAATCAAGGATGTGATGCTGGACTCATTTTGCTTCATGTTTTACCCTCCCGTACACACAAAAATAAGGTTCCCCCTGGCCAGGAGAACCTTAGTATATACGGAATATAACTATATGTAAATTATAGCATAAAAAGATTTTTTTGTCAATAGAAGCTTACGGCGTGATCCGACAGGTTAAAGTAGCTTTCCTTTCTTTGCTCCTCCACTTCAACCTGTCTTCTCCCTTCCACTTACCACTCAGCCCCGAAAGGCTAAGCGTCCAATCCGTACTCCTTCACTTCGCGATTTCGGTTCAGCACCGCATGCAGTACAAAACCAAGCACCGCAATACCCGCCGTGCCGGTCGCCAGCCACGCTACAGGGATCAGTCCCTGTTTGTCATACATGACACCCATGGCATACGGCCCGATCACCCGGCCAACCGCACCGATCCCACCAGATATCCCGATATAGAAGGGTGCCGATCTCCCCGCATGCTCTGAGATGAATGCCGGCGTAGCAGGTGAGATCAGCATTTCCCCAAAGGTAGCCAGTACCATCGCAAGCACCATCCCCGGATAGCTATACATGGTGATCATGACGATGTAGGCCATGCCGTAGAACACCGCACTTGCCGTCATCTGAGCGGTCGATGTACGGGCCATCGTACGCTTGACCCAGCTGGTAAAGGGTTGTCCCACAAAGATCAGCACTCCATTTAAGGTCCAGAGCAAACCGTACATTCTTTTCTCCATACCCTCGGAAATAATATATGGAGACACACCCGTATTCCAGATGGAATTACCAAACAGCAGGAACAGCACACCCAGACTCATGAACAGATATAATCGGGTGTTGCCCAGCAGCGCCCAGACGCCCGGCCCACCTTGAACCGTTTTGCGTTTGGTCAGATGCACTTCGCCCTGATTCGGTTCTGCCCGCGACAGATAATACCAGAAGAAAATCGCAAATCCGGCGGAGGTCACCCCGTTCAGTACAAAACTGAGGTGATAGGAAAAGTCAGCCAGAAAACCACTGAGTGCTGTACCAATTGCCACACCGATATTGTTGGCGACATAGATTACATTGAACAGTTCCCCGCGTCGCTCCGCAAACCGGAAACCGATAAAGGCTTGAATCGCTGGTAACGACAATGAACTAAAAAGGCCAATCCAGCCCATGGCACATATAAATACAACCCAATACGCGCTAATCCACGGCAGAGCAAACAGCCCTAGAGCGTTCAACGCCAGTGATCCGACGATCAGCTTCTTGACCCCCACCCGGTGGTACAATGCACCGCCGAGCAATTGCCCGAAGATGCCGCCCAACGACTGGATCAGAATAACAAACCCCGCGTTCGCCATCGTGCGTCCAAGCTCGTCAAATACATACATCGTGGTCAGCGGCCACATCAAGGCACTGCCTGTCGCATTGACCAAACTTGCCAGCAAAAATATTTTCACTTCTTTTGGATACGTATCCAGCCATCTCATCATTGTATTTATTCTCCTTAGTAACTTCAAAAAGCATATTGCCATAAAAAATAGACCCTTGCCCTGACGGCATGATTAGCCAGAGCGAAGGCCATTTGAACTTAGAAATTTACAATGTTGTAATTTGAATTCCGAATCTTGCTCTTTATCATTCTGCTTTCAATCTATCCTTTGTCCATCTTACCTGAAAAGACCCGATCTGCAAGCACATTCATTGACGCTTCACTTCGACAGTGGCCGAGAAGAATGTTGCCCCGTTTCCCATGTCGGACAGACGATTGGACGTGAGCGAGTTCGCCCGCTGTTTTTTGCCATTGCCATCCCACCATAACCCTTGGCTGATCACCGTTCCTGGCAGCATCGATTCACTCACCTTGGCGGTCAGTTCGATCCGGCCGCGGTCGTTCCATACGACCACAGCATCGCCGTCTTCCACATGTCTGCGGGCGGCGTCCTCCGGGTGCATTTGCAATAATGGCATCTTCTCCAAACGTTGATGTTTGGCCGAATTGGCAAAGGTGGAATTCAGGAAATTATGGTTTGGCGGTGACAGAAACATCAGCGGATAAACATCCGCAGGTCCGGCCGGGTTTTCCCCGTCATACCCCTCGACGAGAACACTGTACGTAGGCAACGGCGGCAATCCCTTCTGTGCCATCGTTTCCGAATACAGCTCAATTTTCCCCGAAGGTGTAGGTAGCTGCTCCAAATAGGACTCATGTGCAGACATATCCAGCTTGACGAAATGATGCTGCTTCAGCCCTTCCAACGTCACTCCGTTCATGTAGGGATTGCCTGTACCCTGAAGTGCTTCCTCGATCATCTGTTCCGGTGTCTCACCGAAAATCTCCGGGTCATACCCCATTGCCTGTCCAAGCAAAGAGAACAATTCCACATTGCTCTTGCTCTCACCCAAAGGCGCAATGACCGGCTCTTGCAAATG
Organism: Paenibacillus sp. FSL K6-0108; assembly: GCF_045040695.1. Taxonomy (NCBI): domain Bacteria; kingdom Bacillati; phylum Bacillota; class Bacilli; order Caryophanales; family Paenibacillaceae; genus Paenibacillus; species Paenibacillus sp. FSL K6-0108. The sequence goes on from NZ_CP150288.1 coordinate 6,974,379, forward strand.
AACATACTGATGCCAGTAGGACGTATACAGATCCGTCGTTTCAAATGAAGACGTCGCAGGCAGCACAATATCCGCGTATTTCGCCGTATCCGTCATGAACAGGTCATGGACAACCGTGAACAGATCCTCCCGTGCAAAACCTCGCTCCACCCGCTCGGTATCCGGTGCCACTACCAGTGGATTGCTGCAATAGACCATCAACGCCCGAATCGGCTGCTCGGCTTCCAGCAGCGCTTCGCCAATCCGGTTCATGTTCACCACGCGCGGCTCCGGATTCTGCCGCAGCTCCGGACGCTCCAGCGCATCGCTATTGGTGCTCGCGTAGCTGTTGGTACGAATGGCGCCACCGCCGCGCTTCAGCCACTGCCCTGTAATGGCAGGCAGACAGGCTACGCTGCGCACATTCATGCCACCGTTGTCGTGATGCTGGAGGCCATTGCCGATATGAATATGGGCTGCCTGTGCGTTGCCATACAGCTCAGCCAGCTTTATGATATCCGCTTCCGGTACGCCTGTAATACGTGCAACGCGCTCAGGGGTGTAGCTGCGGACATGATCACGCAGTGCCTCATGGCCAACGGTATACTTTTGCATAAAAGCCTCATCCGTCAGTCCCTGCTCAAACAATACATGCATTAATCCGAGTGCCAATGCACTGTCTGTACCCGGGTAAAGTGGAATGAACCAGTCTCCCCATTGGGCGGTCCGATTGCGATGGACGTCGATGACGACAATTTGGGCTCCTTTTTTGCGGGCTTTCTCGGCCAGAACAACCTGATGCATATTGGTGCTGACGATGTTGCCTCCCCACACCAGAATGACATCCGCATGCTCTGTATCCTCGGGCAAGGTCCCCCGGTTCGCACCCATCGTATATTTCCAGCCAGTATTTCCCGCTGCATTACAGATGGTCTGTTCGAGCTTGCTCGCACCTAGCGCGTTGAAAAATCGACGATCCATGCCGTCCACACCAAGAATGCCCATGTTTCCATAGAAGCTGTAGGGCAGGATGCTCTCCGGTCCGTAGGCATCTGCCAGCGAACTGAATTTTGCCGTAATCTCGCCGATGGCTTCGTCCCAACTGATCCGCTCAAACTTGCCTTCGCCCTTGGCCCCGATACGTCGCATCGGATATTGCAGCCGCTCGGGATGATACACCCGCTCCGTCATATTTCGAACCTTGTTACAGATGGCGCCTTTTGTAATTGGATGGTCCGGATTGCCCGCTACCTTCACAATTTTGCCGTTCTCCTTATGAAGCAGCAGGCCGCAAGTATCCGGACAATCGAGCGGGCAAACCGCCGGAAATATACCATTCTCCTGATCGATCATATACAAGTTCCTCCCCCTTCAAAGCTATCCTCATATCATATCTTCTTCATGGTAACCGCGTAAAGAGAACAGTCTTTTTTCATCGCCACAACCGCTCCAAATCTTTTTCAAAAAATCTTATTTCCCCTTGATTCAATCTCCAAATTCAGGGGTAAATTAACAACAAGGCATTAGGTTAGTGTTTCCCCACTTCCTCCTCATGCCATATCATGGACCACTCCCGAAATTCGCCATGAACAGGTTTCGTTCCCCCGAACCTTGTCATGGCGAATTTATTTTGCGTGAAAATGTGTTGATCAAAAAAAAGGCGATTTCATCTCTCGTCCGTCACAGCCAGCACAGGACAGCCGCCATGACTTGAACGAGATTAGAATCGCCAATTTCTGTTACTATTCTGTTTAACCTTTCGGTTTACCTTCGCGCTCGTCATTGCACTCGTATCACGGTTACTCGGAATATACCGCTACGCCTGCTTGCTCCACATCGTTCTGGCTTCCGTCTCCACGGGCTGGGCCGCAGCCATGACCACCTCAGGCTTCACTTCCGGCTCATGCTTGCGCAGGTACACCATCCAGTAGGCAGCCGCTACAAATAGTGCCCCTCCCGTCAGGTTCCCCAGCCATACCGGAATAAAATTCATAATATATTGCCCCCATGAATAATGCCCTTCGAAGATGGCCGCAGGAATCAGGAACATGTTGGCGACAACGTGCTGGAATCCAATAGCCACGAAGGCCATCGTTGGAAACCAAATGCCCAGTACTTTTCCGCTCATCGTATCCGATGCATAAGACAGCCAGACAGCAAGAGCTACCAGCCAGTTACACCCGATCCCGGATATAAAAGCCTGAAGGAAGCTGTCATCCAGTTTGTGTCCAGCCATATCCACCACTTTGGTCAAATAAGCCCCCTCTGCCGTCAGACCAAGCACATGCCCGAACGCATAGGCCACAAAGATCGCCCCAAGGAAATTACCGATCGTTACTAAGGTGAGATTCTTCAACATGCTTCCCGCAGACAGCTTGCGTGCAATCGTCGCGAGTGGAACGGCCATCATATTTCCTGTCAGCAGCTCCCCGCCGCCAATCAGCACCAAGATTAAACCTACCGGGAATACTGCCGCACCAATCAGATTAACCAAGCTGCCCCACTCGGCCGGAGCAGAGGCAATGACCCGAATATCCAGCAGAAATCCGAGCGCAATAAAAGCGCCTGCCAGAAAACTGAGTATCAATACGGAGGACACCGGATTTTGAGCTTTCTTCATCCCCGTATGCGCCGTATATTGTGCAACCTCAAGAGGTGTTTTTGCTGCCATAACGATCCTCTCCTTCATAGTTCATGGACATCATCAGCAACTTCTATTGTTGATATGTTCATTGTATCGCGAAGGTTTCGGGAGGTTTGTTACTTTTATCACAAAGTCTGAAAACTAACATTTTAATCCTTCTGTTTTCTTTTGCTTGATGTGCAGAAAAAACAAAAAAAGAACTACCGCAGAATGAATGCGGCAGTTCTTAGATATTTTGAATATACCATTGCTTGGTTATACCATCGCTGGTGTTTTTAATTCTACTGGAGGCAACGCCTGAAGACCAGCCGAGTTCAGGAAGTTCCAAGGTTTGTTGTAATGTGGCTGGAAGAAGAAGTCGATGAAGGCCAGCTCATCTACCGTCATGTTGTTCTGGATGCAGACAGAGATTGTATTGATCGATTGTGTCAGATCAGCTTGCGACATCACCTGTGCACCAACAATGCGCCGAGTAGCCTGTTCATAGATCACTTTCAGAAGCAGCTTCTCGGCCGTTGGCATGAACTCCGGACGGTATGCATCTTCAAGTGTTACCGCTTCAACGATCAGCCCCTCATCAGCTGCAGATGTTTCCGTCAGGCCAGTACCTGCAATATTTTGCTCATAAATTTTGATACCTGATGTTCCTTGTGTACCCATGTACGGTGTCGTAGGACGAACCAGGTTCCGCGCTACAAGTGTACCCATCCGCACTGCATTGGTTGCCAGTGGAATGTACGCTGCCTTGCCGGTTGGGTTGTAATGAATTGCACAGCTGTCTCCAGCAGCGAAGACGTCTTTTTGGCTGGTTTGCATATATTTATCTACGATGATTGCTCCGTTTGGCAGCATATCCACTTGCCCTTTGAGCAGTTCGGTATTTGGACGGAAACCAATGCACAGAATAACGAGATCCGTTTCGAATTCTCCTTTGGATGTAACGACCTTGTTCACTTTGCCATTCTCTCCGGTGAATTTCTGTACGGTTTGGCCCAGCGCCAGCTTGATGCCGTGTCCAGTCAACGTTTCTTCAATGGCATCCGTGAATTCGGGATCGAGATATTTGTTCAGAATCCGATCCACGCTGTCGATCAATGTAACTTCCTTGCCGTTCATTTGGAAAGCTTCCACAAGCTCGATGCCGATATAGCCTGCGCCAACCACGGTAATGCGTTTGGCATGTTTGGCTTTCTCAATGATGGTGTTGGAATGATTGTAGTTTTTACAAAGTAAAATGTTGTCCATCTCGATGCCTTCCAACTTCGGTACGACAGGCCAAGAACCTGTAGTTACGATCAGCTTATCGAAGGTATCTTCAAATTCTTCCCCGGTTTTCAGGTTTTTAGCCCGAAGTGTATGTCCCTCAGTATCCACGGCAGTCACTTCATGAAGCATTTTGGTAACAACTCCAAGGCCGGCCAGTTGATCTGGCGAAGAGTAGAACAATCCGTCAGGATCTTTCACCACACCACCCACATACAGCGCAATACCGCAAGATAAGAAGGAAATATTGTCATTGCGCTCATATACCGTGATGGTAGCATCCGGGTACAATTTGGCGGTGTTAACGATGGCTGCGGTTCCTGCGTGGGTACATCCGATAACTGCGATTTTCATAAAAAATTCCTCCTCGAAATATATAAATAAGAAATTGAATATAACGTCATTGATGTTGTGAAAAAATTCACTACTAAGTGAATAGTGGTATGTGATTTATTTCACTTTATACACTTATTATAATGTGATCTTTTTCACATTACAAGGGGTTGCTCAAAATAAATTTGTCGAATGTGTTTTTCTTCCGAAATCGACTCATTTTTATAAACTTCAGTTTTCCCTGCTTGTAGCTGGTTTATGCTCAAAAAAAAGGGGCTGTCTCAAAAGGAATTCCGCCTCGCTCCAAGCGCTAACGAACCTACCGCACCTTAAAAGGCAGATCATCAACGGTTGCAAGATTTAACGAACCTCAGTAACGCTTTTTCGTCATAAAAGGGCTTAAAAACCTAAAAAATCAAGTGAATCGACGAAATAACGTCTCTGTAATTCGTTAGATCTCAGATCTGGGCAAATGGGAGCGAATAGCGTGTGTCAGGTTCATTAAAACAAAATGACACTAAAAGAGGATGCCCCCGTCATATTCATGACTTATGGGACATCCTCTTCTTCATTCATTTTTTATACACCAAGCAGCTTTTCAATCTCTGCGGTCATGTCCTCTGGGGATTCTTTGGGTTCAACACGTCCTACAACTTCACCTTCACGATTCACGAGGAACTTGGTGAAATTCCATTGGATGCTGTTGTCTTCACCAACACCAGGTTGCTGCTCACGCAGATACTTGAACAATGGATGTGCATCTTCACCATTTACGTCGACCTTGGCAAACACCGGGAAATTAACGCCATAGTTGATTTGGCAGAAGGATTCTGCTTCCTCACTTGTACCCGGCTCCTGGCCGCCAAACTGGTTACAAGGGAAACCCAGTACAACCAAGCCTTGATCACGATAGCGATCATATAACTTCTGCAATTCACCGTATTGTGGAGTCAGTCCACACTTGCTGGCTGTATTGGCGATGACCAACACTTTGCCTTGATACAGATCGAGTGGAACTTCCTGATTTGCGGTCGTTACCGCCTGATACGAATATACGGACATGACTGATTCCTCCCATGAGTATGATGTAGGTGGGCTGCTGTATGTACTGTACCATATGACCATGCGGCACACAGCCTGTCTCCATATTATAAACCTGAGGCGATCAATTACCAAATCTGTGATTAAACCGTGCTCAAGTTCATATCGTAAAAACCTTCGTCCATCGACATGGACATATTTTCTTTTAACCTGACTTCGCCGCCATAATAGCATCATACCGCTCTTGCCGCTCTGCCTTGGTCAGTTTGGGACAACTGTAGCAATAGTTCTGACCGCCATACACCTGATGGTGCAAACAGCAGACTGGCTTCATTAGCATGGTTTCTCCAGGTTGATGCGGATTATCAATCTCCACCGGTTTGAAGGTAAGCAGGTTCTTTTTCAACCCGAGAATCTCTGGCGGCATAGCAATCACATGCTCATACCCTTGTATAACCGCTTCACGTTCCGTCTCCGTGATATTCATCTTTAACGCTGTCGTTTTGAACCATCTAAGCATGGATGCGAGCTGGGCCCACATCTGACCCGGATTTGCTCCTCCAGCAACAGCCACCCCTTCAATCATCGGACGCAGCTGTTCACTGTAATAAGACGTCAACACCTCATTACGCCAGAAAGATGAAAGAGTATCAGGACCGTTCACCCCAATCGGATGCGAGTGCTCGGTTGCATCATTCAGTTGAAAACCAATCGCCGGGCGGCCATCCTTGACCTCCAACTTCATATGTATATTCTCCAGGGATAGATCCAGATAGGTGTCACATAACGCTGTCATGTAGTGGACCCCCATCATTAGTCCGCGAACCGAATGCATGAAATAAACAGCTGCTGAGCGAAGAGAATCGGCCCGAAGATGCTCGTTATACGCTTCCAGCATAAGTTTGGCCTTCTCTGGATGTTTTAATGCCGTCAAAGGCATCTCAAAGACCGGTTCGTCGATCGTTCTGGTTGTGATTCGTCCATATTGCTGTAACCAGGTGTAATTGATTTCTCCCATTCCTGTGACCTCCCTGAATGCGAATGAGCCGCGTGCATCATGCACAGCGGCTTCATTCTATAGTTTAGGACCACATATGGCCCGTTACATTAACTTCCTGTCGCGTGACGAACGCGTTGCTCTGTCCGTCCAGCAGCATGAACCATTGCACTGTTCATGACCATTTGTTCTGGAGGTGCTGATTGTTGGCGTTCACCCGCAAGGGCATAAGGCAAGCAGAGTGGTACACCGGAACGTGGATCAATCACGATATCCGCTTCAATGTTAAATACTTCACGGAGCACATCACAGTTCATAACTTCTACAGGGGAGCCTGTAGCGATTGCTTTACCTTTTTTAATCCCAATCATGTGATGCGCATAACGGGAAGCATGGTTCAGGTCATGCACAACCATAACGATCGTACGGTTCGCTGTGGCATTCAACTGCTCCAGCAATTGCAGTACTTCAAGCTGGTGAGCCATATCCAGGAACGTCGTCGGCTCGTCCAGGAACAGAATATCTGTTTCCTGTGCAAGAGCCATGGCAATCCAGGCACGTTGACGCTGTCCACCGGACAGTTGATCAATCGGACGATCATGGAACTCTGTCATGCCTGTCACTTCAATAGCCCATTCAATCATGCGTTTGTCTTCAGCACGCATCGATCCAAAACCTTTTTGATAAGGGAAGCGTCCGTAGGATACCAGTTCGGTTACGGTAAGTCCTTCAGGCGCTGTGGGATTTTGAGGCAATATCGCAAGCTGCTTGGCTACTTCACGTGTGGACTGCTTATGGATGGACTTCCCGTCGAGCAATACACTACCTGCTTTTGGATTCATGATCCGTGCCATCGTTTTTAGGATAGTTGACTTCCCTGAACCATTGGCTCCAACAAGTGCTGTAATTTTTCCTTGGGGAATTTGAATATTCAGATTATCAACAATCAGTCTTTCCTCATAAGCGATATCCAGCTTGGACGTCTCCAGACGAAACATGCGATCATCCCTCTCTCATTTATCCCGGTTATGTATTCCGGCTATGACAACGAAAACGAAATTGTAGTTCAGCGTATTTCCGGCGCAACAAGATCTTATATACTAAAGATACTGATAATCATTATCATTTGTCAACACCAAATACCAAATTCCTTGATGGTTGAGAGCTATTTTTGATGTATTTTACAAGAAATCGGTCAAACTGCCCGCGCTTTATGTGAGAGCTTTTCTCATCGTGTATATGCATTTTAACGCTTTTGCACATGGCCGAATTGCCCAACATCTTAATAATGTGTCCGATTTGTGAAAATTAGACCTTTAATGATTCATTTTATATATATCAATCTCCGTCGTTCGAACAACAACAAAAATACAGCCCCTGCGAAGTTTCTTCGAGGTGGCTGTATTCTGTAAATAACCTATTCAAGTCATATGAATCAGATCATATGAATCAGAGCTTCGGTTCCGGGACCAGGTTGATTACGGTCTCTCCACTCTGAACACTGACGATGTTCTCCAGATCGATATCAGCCGGAAGATCCACTTCATGCCCATATGGATATAACCGATCTGCTTCGGCAGTAGTCAGATTATCCACTGAAGGTGAACCTGAGCCAGCAGACTCAGGCGAATCTGAAGACGTGCCGTCTGCACCTCCCTGTGGTGTGTCTCCATCCGTAGTATCAGAGGCTGTGCCAGTACCTGCATCCGTCAATGTGCTCCCTGCTGCTGGATCTGAAGTGTTGCCATCCGTTGAGGCTGAATCTGCCTCTTGCGCCTCTTGCTTGGCTTCTCCGCTCTGCTGAGTATCGTCCGCAGTATCAGTAGAAGAACCTGCAGAGCTTCCTTCTGGCGTGCCCTCTGAGCTGTTTCCGGCTGCTCCTTCCCCATCCGGATCCTCATTTCGGTTGAAACTCTCCCATTCACCCCCGGCTTGGAGCTCTTGTGTAGTACCATCTTTCAAGTTCCATTGGAGCGTGTCCGTTTGCAAAGCGTTGCTGTCCGTTTCGTTTCTGTAACGGATCACCAACCGGGCAGGCGTATGTGTACCGTCTTCCGCTTCGGATGGCGGAACGAGGTAAGCAATCTGCTCAGCGAGCTGTACCTCAGGTTCAGCGGGAACAACGGGCTCCTGTGTCGGTGGAGGTGATGCTGCTGGCGTCTCCGCCTTGTCCCCTATCAAAGCATACGTGCCTCCAGCAATACCCAGAATCAGGATGGCAATGACCAATCCTAAAAAAAGGTTTTTCCTTTTACCTGTCAGCATACGTACCAGTGGGGAAGACAGCTCTGTTTTGGCGCGGTCGTAGGCCGGCTTCATCGTCTTGCTTGCTCTGGCATAATAGGGTTTAAACGCTGACTTTGACTTAAAAGCTTCCCGATCATGGGCCTTGAAGTAGGCCACGATGGCATCCGAGTATCCCTTATGTGCGTTGGAGCCGCGAATAAACAATCGTTGATTTCCCGACCATTCCATAAATTGATACAACACTTCTGTACGTCCTGAGCTACTGTAGATAAATTCAATAAGACCTGGATAATCGAGCCTGCTGCTGCCACCGCGATAGAAAGCCAGCGGCAGTGCTTCAAACGCAGCCGTATCCGGGCGATCGCGAAGCTCTAAGGCAAGCCAGCGACGCGTCCAGCGCTGGAGCTCGTTACGCTCGGCCAAGGAGAGTGCTTCCAGTTCCTCTTCGTCACGCCCCTCACCGCTAAGCCATGCTCGCGCTGCCAACATCATGTTCGTACGTGCGGATACATCCGCTCCCTGGCGTGCAGCCCAGTCCCTAACTTCGTTGCCATGCAGCAAAATATCAATGCTTAGCAGCTGTTCACGGTTAACCCGCTCCAGATCGAGATCCTGGATCATAAACAAGTTAATAACATAAGCCAGCTTGTCTGCGAGCCGGGTTAAATCCTCCTGGTAAGCAGGTGGTTGAACAGCGGAATCAGTTCCACCTTTCCGGTTAGCGCGGACTGAAGCTCCAGACTGCCCAATTCGGGCGGTAATCCCCGTGTCTGCGGAGCCTGCAACTGGACGATCCAATACACTAACCCGTTTCAGAGCTTCATTGGCAGACTGAACTGGGTTAGGCGCAGAACACAGACGTTCACGCAGCTCGGTTGCTGTCCGTTCCAGTAAGAAGCTATTGTGAATGGCAAATGGGTGAGATGTAATCCATCTCTGGATCACTTCCACCACATCGGCAGCTGATTCCGTACGTTTCAGCTGATTATCCAGATAGGGCTCGAACAACAGCTTGGTCAATGATTCGTTCGCCAACACTTTATCGAAGAAAGCACGGCTTAACAGGCTGTCCCGATCCAGCAAACCATAAAGTTCCTGCACAGCACGCATACGTTTCTGTGAGCGGGCGTTATTAACGCCGTAGATGAAATAATCCACGATCCGGGACTTTACGACGGGCGCAGCGACCCGGAAATACTCCCCGATGCGTGCAGCAACCGATTCTTCAGGTACATTCTCCCTTTTGACGCTGTCCAGCTCACGACTGAGCAATGTAAGAAACAGTTCATTCAAACGTGAACGTTGCTGTGCCCCGCCTTCCGGTTTCAAGTAGGTGAGCAAGCCGCTCAGGACATCGTTTTTGTTATCCACATACAGATCTTCCCTGCCCTGCTCCAGACGATAGAACATGGAGAGTTCTCCGTATGCTTCAATGGAGAGCTCCCGTCCAGGTTCCATGCCAGACAGCATCTCATCAGCAAAATCATAAAATGGACCAGCAGCCGCTGGCTCATGAAGCAGAGACCAGGCAAATTCCGCGTAAGGAAGATTGGCCACAGATGCATCTGCATGGGTAACCCTGCCCGATACCAGATCAAAGGTGAAATCCTTCTCGGTATTCCGGTCTTTTGGACGAAGCGTGCCTCGCTCCACAAACTGGAGGTGGATGCCTTTCTTCGCCTGCGGCTCCTTCGCAAACGTCATAAAGCCGAGCTGCCGCCGGAACGCGTAAGGCAGCGCCGTAAATAACAAACGCAGCAATCCCTTTGCTCTGGCTGTTACTTCTTCAGCTGGCACATCCAGCGCAATATATACTTTTCGGCGTGTCGCCACGGCCTGCATAACGGCATAGAGCAGTCGTTTGAATACTACCTCGTCCATTTTCAGAGCGCCAAGGATCTGGCTTGGAGAGCCTTGTCCAACACCAGCCGCAAGTGGCAATTCCGTAAGCGCAGGCAGCACTGTGCCTTGTTCGATGTCATAGGACGTGGCGAACACAGCATCCAGCCAGCCGCCTTGCTTCATCTGCTCTTCCGAGCGTTCGGGAGACAAGACATAGTTATGGGCAAAAAAGGCGCTGCGCAGCCCGGTGAAATCAGCGGACTGATACACATTTTGCCCAAGGATCGTCTCTCCGCTCTCCAGATGCAGCAGGTGAATGGAAGGCGGGAATTTCGACTCGTCCTTCTCACTCCGACCTGTCAGCTCCGCTGGAGCGTCGTAGACGCAGTAGGGATGAAGCACTTTTTTGATAAAAGAAGGGTCCAGTCCCGGCGATGCGGCAACCGTATCGAACCCCTCCGTTGTACGAAACACCCCGCGCCGCTCTCTGGTGTACATCTGTTGTTCAATTGGCGGGGTTATGGAAGAACGCATCATCCCACTCTCCCCTCAATGTACTTCAGCTTGTACAGCAGCCAGAGGAATGGCTCATCGACACGAATTGGACTGACAACACCTTGCAGTTTCATATCCACCGGATTGCTGCCCAGCGCTGACACCGCAAAATAAGCCGTATCCTTAAAATACACATCCATCGTGCCTTTGAACGGACGGTCCACCTTCTCGATAAAACGCCGGATCTCCCCGTCGATATTCTCGAATTCGGTCAGGTCGAACCAGTCGCGGTGTACCATGTTGCGGAATACATTGCTGTTGGATTTGATATAATCGCCCTCTTCATCCTTGAGGGAATGCAGCATGTCACTTTTGGTGAGTACAATGGCTGTCGGAATATTCGTTTTGGCTTTGTCCTGGTACGCAATAAAGTCACCGAACATCGTCAGAACCACATCACGCGGCTCATCGTATCTTGGCGTCCACTCGCCTGGCTCATTGCCGAGGTTGATGCGGATTTTGTCCCGGATGGAACGAATCTGGAGCGGGTCCACCATGAACAGAATGCCTGCCGAGTTCTTGATATGCTGCCCGTGAAGTCCCAGATAGTCCTGCTCCACCATACCTTCACCAGCGACGTCAAAAAACACCAGGGTCAGCGGAGCTTTATCTTCATCCTTGAATACAAACTGAAAAATAAAAGGCTCCTGCAGCTTCTCTTTCTGCGTTGAATCCAACAGATCGCCCCGCTCGAATAATGGTTCTTCATAATCGGCACGGAACCGACGGCTAATCTCCGCATTCAGCGGCATGCAGGCCGCATCAAAATGATCGGCAGTGTAATGCTGCAATGTATGAATCAATGAAGTCATGTAGACGGATTTACCCACCTGTGATGCGCCTATAATGGAAATGATATTGCTTGGTGCTTTGCCTGCCGTGACCGGCAGCTCGTTGTGGCACTGTGGACACAGCCGACGCCGCGTAACGACACCGTAACGGTCGTTCAGGCCCATTACAATGTTATCCGAATAGATGCGATGTTCCTCCGGTACATCATGCGGAGCCAGCACGGCCTCCATATCAAACACCGTATCCAGTCCAAACCGTTCGCGATATCGATTGAGCTTCGCATCTTCCCCAAGTGCGTAGTCCTCATCGTCGTCGCGATGATGCGCAGCCCGGAACACAACCTCCTCCGGTGAAAACTTGCTGAAGCAATACGGACATACAATATCGTAAAACAGCGGACGTTCCTCCGGCTGCTGTCTCTTCAAAAACCGACTAAAAAAGCTCATAGCCACTCCCCTCCCCTGATCCGTTAGACAAAGTTGATTTACACTTGCACTACGTTGACAGAGTTTCTGTGTAAAAACTCGCCTAACTATCTAGTCTGATATAAGCCTATAGGCGGCTCCGTATTTTGGTCCGTCCGTGAAGAACAGCCTCACGTAATCGTCCTTGGCTACTTCGACGGGCGGCATCTCATTTCTCCCTGGAGCAAAGTCACTCACAAAAGGATACACCGTGCCGTCTTCCTTATTTAAAGGAACCCCGCCTTGTTTGCGCACATAACAGAGCGCTTCCTTCGGAACAGGTGCTTCGGCTGTAACGGTCATCAGTACACTTTTTCGTTTCTGGAAAAAACCGCTCTTGTACCGGATCGAAAAGCGAATATCCGCCTTGCCTGCACTGGCAACTACCGTGTTGTCTCCATCACGCTGACGCACCAGAACTGGCCCGTCCTCCTCCATCTGACATACATATACCGTGTACCGGATGGCACCAAAACCTGTGATTCGATCCATATATCCATTGCTTGCTTTATATTCTTCTCTCGTGTATAACTTCAGCTTACCCTGTGCAGCCTGTTCCCCGGTACGATCATCACCCATCATATCGAGCTCCAGCCGTTCAACATATACAGCTTCCACACTCTCTGGCCAGAGCCAGCGAAGTGTACACTGGTTCTCGTCCACTGCAAGTGTCAGTCTGCGAATCAGGGGCGCTGAAGGGTCTGCATCCGTAAAACGCATCTATCGCCTACCTCCAGACGTCAAAATCCTTTGCTGCGCGAATCTCTTGCCCGCTGACCGAATCCTTCTACCGAATTGGTCCCTCCACCAGCATCGCGGCGCCCACGCGTCTTCCGCGGTGTATTCTCCTTGATCGGAATGATCCAGGTGAACAGGGTTAACACACCAGACAAGATGAGCATCGCTCCGAATCTTACAAATGCATCACCAACCGTTGATCCGTCCAGACCCCATTCGAGCAGGAGTCCTGCCAATAGACCGGACACGGCACCGCCTATACCGAAGCTGAGTGCAAGATGACGGTTATCGAATACAAGTCCGAGCGACACGCCCAGTGCGACACCCATCAACAGTATGGCGGCCACTCGGAAAATAGCCAGATACGTACTGTGCTCCATCATGCCTGTACGTTCAGTCACCAGCGTTCGTTCGTCTATCGTATCGTAAATTTGCTGGAATGCCAGATTAAGACCCCCGGAATCCGGTACATCATAATACATACCGCCTGTCTGCTGAGCGATATGACGCAGCAAGTCGGTTCCAGAAGGGTCCACCAGACTCAGACCCACCGTATTGACAGCAATCTGTTCATTTGCATACTCTGACAAAATGCCCGAGGTGTCTACATCACTGAATCCATCGGATAGCAAGATTGCCACCGTACCGCGTTTCGGGTCCTGTTTGCCTTTAACTTGCTCCATCGCTTCGCGCAGCACTGCATCAAAATTGGTGCCACCCGACGTCGTTACGATGCCGTCAATCTTGCTGTATACCTCATTTTTGGCCGCTTCGCTGTCCAACGGGGTGAACGGCTGCAGCAGCTGCGGTTGATCATCAAAGGTAATTACCGCGACCTGTTTGTCGCTTTCCATTTGGCTAATCAGCGTTTTGGCCGCTTCAAAGCGACCGTTATCCGGGTCCGTTTCGGTCATGCTGCCCGAATTATCGATCATCAGTATAATATCTTTGACTTGCTTCGCACCGCCTGGATTAATCTGATACAACAATTGCAAACCAAGTCCGACGACAAAAAGCAGTGCTAGTGTCCCCGGAACAAGCAGCTTCCAGGATAGTCCGAGATATCGCAGCTTCCAGGAAGCCCCGTTCAGCCTGGGCGAGATCATCTCTGCGATGATACAGAATAAACCCACACTGAGCGCCAGTACCCCAAAGTATAGACCCATCAGCAATAGACGAGGCATTTCTCCAAGCCACTGACGAAGCATAATTTCTCCAGCCGCAAAGCCCACAGCTCCGCCAATCAGGCTGAACAGGACCAGGAGAAGATTGATTTTTCGCTGCATGTTTGCATGCATCCTTTCCAAACCAGCCGATGAACGGCTGAATTAATACAAGATGGGTTGATGAAAAATGAAGGCTTCATGTATCGGACGAAAAACAGCCTGATTGGGATCCTTACAGGAGATGATACAGTTTATGAACGAAAACACCGCCATACCGCCATCTCATGATCCCATCCCGGCTGCACCTCCCATTTCGTCTATTCATGACATGGCCTTTTGTTTTAACGCAGGGGTGACAGCTTTTCGGCCAGATCGGAGGGATGGAGCTCATAACCATTCTCCGTATACGAATCGTAATATACCCGGCCGTTGCGATACACCATCAGGTCTTCCAGGTGGAAGCCTCCCATCAGATTCAGCTTCTCCACACCACTGCTTCGTTCTTCGTATACCACACCCAGCTTATAGATTCGTGATGTTTCTTCGGCATGCGCCGCGTAGTCCATGAAGGCACTATCATGGTCACCAAAGAAATATTTTTCTTCATACCGATGTTCCTGCGTATAGTCGAATACTCTTACCCGAACGACCGCCTGATCCTCCAGTGTGCGATACAAGCGGCGGAACAGATCATCCCGGGTCAGTACATTTTTGTCGCCATAGGTAATGGTAACATTCGCTCGTAACAGCAATTCTTCTTCAAAAGGTACCCGAAGCGGCTCTGCTGCAAGCAGCATTACATGACATACTTCCATCAGACGTTGCAGGAGTCGTTCATTACCTTCCGTCGCAAGTCGGTTCATATCCCCCATATGGCGGTCCTCAAACCAGACATCCCGTCCACGCTTTGCCTCCAAATCGGTAATCAGCGCTTCCGTCACTTTACCGTAGTACTCCATGACGTTCTGACCGATATATTCATCTGCAGCCGCTATGCTCTCTACCGCTGTTTCACGCAAGACACGTTCCAGCGTTGCTAATGCTTCCGTTACACTGCGGCTGAACGTATGCAGCTGTTCCATCTCTGTGTCGTAGACACGAAGCAGCTGCAATTCATTCTCCAAACGCAGCAATTCAATTTTGGGCACATACACGCGCTCCAACAAACAATCGATCAGGTTGCGCACGTTCTGTTTGTCACGGAACAACGCACGTTTGAACGACTGATCCTCTACCCGCTCCTGTTGACGCTGCTCCAGCAAGGCACGTGCGGATTCAAGCTGCACCGATTTATCACGAATCAATCCAAGCAAAGCCTCACGCACGCTGCCGAATCCGCTGTCACTCCAGGCGGCCCATTGAAAATAGCCAACCTCAGGATGCTCCGTGCGCGCTTGCTCGGCTTGGCGACGAAGCGAACCTTCCGTGCTGCGCTGACGAACTCGTTCCTCGGCAAGGCGGACCACGTTATCACGGAAATACGCCTCTGCTCCATGACCGAACAGTGCTCTTTCCGCTTCACGCAGCGAGAGCGGCTTCAGATCGGAGAAGCTGACGTTATGCGTCATAATGCCGCTCATGCCGCTCACCAGATCCTCATCGGGAAGAATCCCTTCCACTTTGCGCTCTACCGAAGCCCCATCCAGTCCGAAAAAGGCGAGCTTGTCCTTGATGCTCCACTCGGGTTCCTGCCGCATCCGTTCAAGCAGATAACGATACAGATGATACAACACCGCGAGTGCAATGGGTTTGTTTGGCCGTCTGATCTCGGCAAAACCCGCGCTGGCATAACCATGCTGATCCGAGGTTGTACGGATGTTATTTTTGAACGACGTGTTGTTATATGTGTTGGCCCCTGTGCTTGATACCGAACCGGAGCTATCTGCATCCTGTTTCCGGTTCTTAAGCAGACAGATCCGGCAGATGATCTCGGCATTTTCGATCCACCCGCCAGGTACGCCAGTTCCTCGCTCATTCTTGTCTGACAAAATATATACGAGATCGAATAGCGGAGAAGCGGGATGTACAACCGGAATGGAGATACCGTCCTCCGTAACCAGCAGATTGCCGCTGAACGTATAGTCCAGCCCCTGCATGTAATCCAGCTCCCGCAGAAAAGCGAGTCCCGCCGCGCTTGCATAACCAAAGGAATCGACCTGCTCCATCTCGCTGACCAGCACATGCAAATCGGTCTGCACCGACTTGAAGGATTGAGCCAGTATCGTTTCGGTCAACTTGGTAAGCTCCGGCAACAACACATTCAATGGATCATCTGCTCGGGTCACGACGGTCACGTAAATTCGATCGAACGATGAATATAACCGTCCGTATTCGGCGATACGATTACTCACCCGCCGCAGCGTGCGATTCAGACCAAAAAGTGCCTGATCTGAATCGTGGAAGCTGCGATGTACGTCCTTGCGAAGTGTTTTGGAAGGACGTCCGGTATGCGCCCCGGATATCGGAAGCACATGGCGGGTCACCTGACCGTCATCGGACGAGCTGCGATTCACAGCTTCAGAAGGACGATGCCAGCCTGGATATGATCGTTGAACGTTATCGCTATATTCGCTGTGATCAAGCTGACCACGGTTATCGTTGTCATGCTTCATTCGCACGCTGCTGTCATGATCAGAGTGCGCCCTCACGTCATCCTGATCTTCCGTCCCAATCTGTACATAGACTACGCCTTCTCCGTTATCCCACTTCAGCCGGTTGATCTCCTGTACAGCAGATACTGCCGGAGCAACCTGGTCACCCACGAACAGGAACAACGCGGGGTAATGGATACTGCTGCGACCATCACCCAGGCTGCCCTGGCGCTCCTGCTCTGCTGCATACTGTGCTGCATACTTCTCCAGATTGCGCTTCAGAGCATTGTTCGAGCTGAACTCCATTCCGGCCGCCACCCTTACTTCAGCCTTCTGCGAATGTCATTCAGTTTCGATGACATCGTTCTGTAGAACTGGTAGATGTCTTCCCCGTTTGCCAGTTCCACTCGCTCGTATTCCAGACGATCACGGGATTCCATGAACAATGCAGCCAGATCATCCAATTTCGTAAGCAGTGGCGTGATGTCTTCGGAAGCGGTCAGGTCGTTATCCCGGCGGGAAGCTTTGCGCAGCAACGTGCTGCGATCCTTCTCTGCCAGTCCACGGAAGTTGCCAAACACTTCATATTCAGCAAAGTTGCGGCTCTTCATCAGGTTCGCAAACGGCTCCCATGCGTCTTCTTCCGGATCACGGTCATAGACGTACAGGGCACCTTTCTTCACGATGGTATCGGTGTAGAGTGCTTCGATGAAGCGATCATACCATTGCTCCTCGTCCTGATGCTGGGCGAGAATGCCTTCCAGCTCAGCGACTTTGGCCGAGATGGCGTTCATCTTCGCCAGTTCTTCACGTACCCGCGCGATCAGCTGCGGGGAACGAACGAGGTTTTCTTTGGCCATGTCTTCATTAATACTTCCGAAAATATCCTTCACCGACACCCGCGGCAGTCCTTCGGATTGCAGGCGTTTCAATTCCATGACTGCCCGCTTCACTTCACCCAGGTTCGGCGTGGTGGACGTCAGGCGCATGTCGTAAGCAGCGAGCTTCGCGGACAGGTCAAACGGTTCGGTCGTAACAACGGCGTAGCGGTTGCTTGTATTTTCGTCAATCGTTTTGGCTGTAACAATCTTGTATGCAATCGCCTGCTCGAATTCATTACGCACACGGGCATTGTACTGCTTCACCCGGGCGTTCTCGTACACATCACCCCATGACTTTTCAGGGATCGGAGACGGCAGATAGGTCCAGTTATTCTTCTCGGTTTGCACCAGGTGACGGCCGATACCTTCTTTGTCCAAAATGGTACGTTCATAACTTTCCTCATATACTTTGAGTGGTGTGTACACAAACAGTGGCACCCCGTTGCGCGTGTTCAGCCAGAAGATCCGGTTGCGCACTTCACTTTCCTTAACGGTAAAATGAGATTTACCCACAGCATTATTCTGATAGTTGCGAATCCCTCGCAGAATGCCCGGCGCCTGTGCCGGCACCGATACGAATCCCCAAGATGGGAAATGCAGACTGCCTGTGCTGTTGCTCAGGTTGAACACCGGAACTGCCTCATCATCCAGTTTGCCTGCAATGAAGCGTTCCACAAATTTCTCGACCGACTCGTCCTGTCCATATTTGATCACCAGGAAGTCCTCCATCGAGCGGGTAATCAGATCTCCGAACTTCTCAGTCAGGAAATCAGAGATGGAGCTGACGATATCGATCTCATTTTCTTTCACCCACTGGCTGGAGTTCTCCAACAATTCACGCGAGAAGTCGCGGATCAGATCATCCGTATCGCGCTTGTCCAGCAGTCCGTCAACCACACTGACGATATCCGGCACACTTACAACGTTCCAGTAATACGTTTTGTTGCCTTTGTGGTCGGACTGTTCTTCGCCGCGTGTCAGAATATCCCCGTTTTTGGAGAAAATCGAGCTGAGTGCGTTCAGCGTTTCGGTAAATACGTTATAAATGCGGCTGTTCTCCTGGTTCAGCAATTCGTACAGGTCCTCGTAGAACTCGATCATCTGATCATTGCGTTCCACATCGGCATGCAGCCAGTACTCATGAATTTTTGCTTCAATATAAGCATTCTTCTTCTTCTCTTTGGAGACAAAAGCACTCTTCGCATCGCCCAGCTTCTCTTCGGACTGCTCCTGAGCAGCCTCAATATCACGCGGAATGCGGAAGGCATTCTCACGCAGGGTTTCAATGTACGACTGAATCATCTTCAGCACACAGAAGCCTTTTTCCGTGTAGATCAGACGGGAGACATAGAACGGACCCTGTTCAGGATGCAAAAACATGCGCCGGATCTGTTCAGTGAACTGACCCGCAATTTCTCCCGGCAATTGCTTCTTCGCCTTGATATATTCTTCACGGGCACGAGCCAGGAAGTTCTGCTCCAGTTCGGTGTCCATGTTCACGACCTGTGATTTCACCACATTGCCATAGGACAGACGCTCACTGTTCTGGTAACCTGGCAGCGGCTCCGGCACACGGGCTTCAAAGGACTTGACCACACTTTCGAGATCGATGCCCAGCTTGCGGGCAAACTTCTCGGTATCCTCCTGGTTCGGCGCTTTGGAGAACATGGTGCTCATTTTGTCGAACATGCGGTAAGCCAGATAGGTTGTCATTTCTTCAATCGGCAGTACCGCTGAGGATGCACCGATAATGTTGTAATCATAGTTGGCCGGATAGGCTTTGTTCATCTGCGCGATGTTTGTGCGAATGTTGCTGATATAGTCGTGGATGGCAAACTCCTCGCCAGATTGCTTTTCCTCACTTGCCATAAAGTTCGTAATGTTCTCGGCGGTGACGTTCATGCAGTAATCATAGGCGTTCTCCAGCAGTTTGCCTTCCGTATTGGTTGCAGAAATCAGATGACACAGGTTGAACGGCGGCAGCGGTGAATTTACAGTCAGAATATTGCCGTATTTCTGGGAGAAACGCTCACCCCGGCTGTCCACGTTCATCCAGTAATCCAGTTCCTTGAGCGCAGCGTATCCATTCTTACGGATATATTCGCGAGTATGTTCACTCAAGCTTTTGTTGGACAGGTTCACGTCTGGGGTGAACAGATATCCCAGCGTGTTCACGCGGTCAATCCCGGCCGAGCCGTGATCGCGTTCGATAATCCCGCGCACGATATAGGAGATATCGAGGAAGCATCCACTTCCCGTACCGCCGGAAAGACCGGTCAGCAGGAACACCATCAGTTTTTTGTTCGTGCCTACAGATAATGTTTTGATCTTTTTGTCGATCGCCTGCACGACCTGGTTAATCTTGGTGAACAGCAGCAGACGTCCAGCCTGACGCACCCCTGCTGCGCCGTTCATGCCATCGGTAATGCTCAGCTCCGGAGACAGCCAGTCCGTAATATACGGTTCCAATACGCTGCGGTTCTGAAGCAATCCACCAATTTCGGCATTGGACAGCAATACGAATTCATTAATTGGATCGAGTCCGATGCCTTTATACTTTTTGGCGCGATCCTGTTCGTTCGTTTCAAAAGCAAGGAACTCCACGTTTGACGGTTTGTCCATTTTTTTCTTGGATACCGGGTCCTGTGGCAGTTTGAAACGTCGGTTAATCTGGTATTTAAGACGCAGCAGCGCATCAATACCTGTTCCTCCAAGACCGATAATCAGAATCGGGTTATCAATCGTATCGACTCTGATTTTCTCGCTGACAATCCCTCCGCCAAGCGATACATCCAGTTGCTGAATATGTTCTCTAACAATCGGTTTCATTCGTTGTCCTCCCTTGGATTACACTAAATACTCGATCAAAATCGTTTTGTCCGCCTGTTGCAGCGGGATGCTCAGTCGGTCACCGTTCTTCAGTTCAACGCCTGAGCTTGCATCAACGGCACGACCGGATTTCTCCAACGTTCCGCCTGCGGTGTTGCGAATGATAATTCGATCCCCATTGCTGGGTGTAAATACGTATTTCTCGGTTTCCTTCAATTCAGGGTCCAGCTGTAACAGCTGGTGCAAATGGAATCTGCCCCGGAAGGATGCCAGCTTTTTATATTGCGGGTACGACTTGTCCCCGGTATTTTCATCGCGAATTTCGACAACCATCTGTCCGACAAATCCACGGTTTTTGCGTTTCAGCCAGCCTAACAGGAACCAGACACCCACAGCGACCACGATTAAGGCGATCACGCCCAAAATAACAGGCATCCATGGAAACGGCTTGTCCTGCTCGCCCGCAGGAGTCGTTGGCTGAGTTCCGCTACCGGCTGCTCCGCCCGCATTAATCGTAATTGGAGCACTTTCCCGGTAGAAGCTGTCTTCTTCTGCACGGATCACAAGCTCGTAGTTATGGTTGTCGGGTACTTCAAACGTTCCGGCGAACCCGGTGCCCGTGTTTTCAAGGGGCTGTTCTGTGCTTTTGCCTGTATCCTGATCGTTTACAACCAATGTCGCCTTCATATCGGCATACAGATCATTATCCTGCAGCGGCTGTCCCCCATTCTCCAGCTTGGCGGCCAGATCAATTTTGTCACCCTTCGTATAGGACTTGGTCTTAATCGGGTCCACGACGAGTTGGAGATCGTAGTTGAACAACAGGTTGATATCAATGCTGTCTTTCGGAGCCCCTTTTACCCGAAGTTTCCAGTCGCCTTCCTGAGGCTTGAGCAGCTTCACCAAGGAGTAACTTTTGGAGGTCGAGAGCTTGGCTGCATCCGAGTTCAGATCTACGGCCTTGCCCGAAGGATCGGTCAATTCAATCTGGACTTGTTTCGAAGACATAATCGAAATGTTGGCTTCAAGTACACTGTCGTTCGGTACGTTCACGGTAACTTCCTGATAACTGCCGTTTCCTGTAATAGAGGGCAGCTTCACCACATTCAGTTTGGCGTGATCGGCAAAAATCTCACTCAGAATCTGCGGCAGATCATCCGGCGTATCCGTAATGAAGGACTTGCCTCCAGTCTGCTTGGCCAAATCTGCAAGTGCGTCCTTGTTCAGTTTGCCGTCTGCGTTCAATCCAATCGTATAGACGGGAATCCCCTGATCCTGTGCTTCCTTAACGGCCTTGGCCAGATCCGCATCGGACTGTGCCTGGGTACGGCCCTTGGTTTTGTTAAAATCGTTGTTACCGTCAGCCAGCAGTACGATCATTGGTGAGTGAGATGCATCAGCCCCATGGTTCAGCACATTCACCGCTTCAGCCACCCCGACAGAGATATCGGTATATGGCCCTCGGCCGAGCTGATCAATAAAGTCTTTCAGGCTGCTCTTGTCCGCATCGGACTGAATCTCCAGCAATGCTTTTTCCCGCTCCACCTGATCGGTATAAGCAACAATCCCTACCTTGTCCCCCTGGACCGGCAGCATATCAATAAACATTTTCATGGCTTCATTGCTGATCTTGTCACGGTCACTTGTATTCATGGAATTACTTACATCGGCTACAAGTACCGCATCGATTCCGCTTGTCTGTGCCTTAGCCGCTGCAGCATGTGGCAGCAACGTCTGAGGTAGCAGCAGCGTTAGAAATGCCAGCAGAACCAGAGTTCCGCTGAGCCAGCGTATTTTGCGTGTCCGCAGCATTGGGTGTACTCCTTCACGTTTGAGATTAAAATGGGAATAGTTTATTATAGGCGTCAAGCCTTAAGGAAATCTTAACAGTCTACTAATAAATTCTGAAAAGCACCCCTATCTTCAGTTACAGTTTTGTAATGACTGACAAAAACCGACGAAAACACGTCATAATCTGGCATGAAAGTTCCAACTATGGAAATATGATATAGTTATTGCCAGCAAACTGCAATATAACAACGCTTGATTATCAAGCTCTCGAAAGGAACGGATTATGGTTACATACGGATGCCTCGCCATATTGTTTCTTTTTGTCATGATAAAGGTAATTTCGTTCCTGCTTCATCGGCGCAAACCCGTTTCCCGGGAAGATGCGGATCGAACCCTCTACACTATTCTGAATGGCGAGCGTGATTAAGCATGAGCACGAAACAAGTTGTATCCATCAGACCCTTTATAAGAACAACGCATGCGTTTCAAAAGTTGCGTGTCTGCAAGCGTTGCGGCCAGTATACCTGCCTGTGGGAAGATCACTGCACCGCCTGTGGGCGCGGCACCCTTGCCACAGTGGAAGAACGCGCCGCTTCCCGCGTGAAACGCCGGATTGCACGCGACCTGTTCATCACCGTAATCCTTGGTGCGGCGGCCACTTACTTTGGTGAAAGCATCGACCAAACGATGGCAGCGGCCAGCGTCTCCCTGCTGCTTTTGGCTGGATTGATCTTCATGCAGAAGCGATCCTTCCAGGTTGAACAGCAGCGCGAACTTAAACGCATGCTGCGTCAGGATGAGGAAGCGATACGCCAAGGCATTAACCGGAATTGGGCCCTTGTCGCAGAAGCGCGCAAGCAGGATGAAGCACTTGCCTACGAGATGCTCAGGGAGATCGGCTCACTTGTCTACAACGACCGGATTCGTCTACAGCAGGTTGCGCTGCTGCAATCCTTTGTGCTGCGCAGCGACATGGACCTGCAGCTCAAACCTCTGCTGCTGCGCAGTTTTGAGCGTCTGCTCGCCGAGTATATCGGGGAAATTGCACGTCTGAAGCCGGAATTGATCCGTGAGGATGCGATTCGGTATGTGGCCACGTACGAAGTGAATATTTTGCAGCTGCATAACGGAATTCAGATATTGACGGCTGTAGCGGCTGCCGCTGTGCGCAAAAGTAAATATATTGAGTTGTTCCCCAGTCTTATTACCCGCTACGCCCGCTTTATGCCCAAAGATCGATTCATGCGACTCTATCGAACGCTGGAGCTTTATCCGGGTAAGGCACGCGGTGATCTGGCGGAATCAGTTGGTCGGGTGTATAACGAGAAATACCGGAATTCGTACGCAGATGTTCAATTGTAGATCTGATGTGTATGGAATCGGAACGTAAATTAGTGCAAACTCAATCCCTGTATATAGACGAACCAAGACCCGTTCACCCCTGCATGCGAACTGGAATTACGCGTGACATCATATCATTTTTATCATATAAGTTTCGACGAAAAAACACCCCATCCTTAGGTCTAGGATGAGGTGTTTTAATATTTGGAAAATGTATGGCGTTCTTCCAGATTACTGCAAAGGTTTTATCGTTTACCGTCCGCGACGAGAATCGCGACGGTCGCCTCTGCCCGGACCGCGCCCTGCGGAGTCCGGGCGGCGAGAACCCTCGCCGCCGCGCCCGGAGCTGCGCTTATCGGCGCTGCGGCCGCCCCAGCCGCTGCTGCGCTCATCGCCGCTGCGACCTGCACCGCGTCCGCCTTGACCTGCTGCACCGCGACTGCTGTCGCTGCTGCGCGCGGAACCACGGCCTGCGCTGCGCTCGTCGCCACTGCGACCGCCGCTGCGACCACCGCTGCGACCGCCGCTGCGTCCACCTTCGCCGCCGCGGGAACCACGACCACCACGTCCGCCTTCGCTGCGGCCAGTGCGACCTGCACCGCGTCGGGCGCTGCCTGTCCCGGCAGAGCGTCCGCCTGAACGTTCATCATCACCCTGACTGTTGATGGAACGTCGGGTTGCTCCGGTGGAAGCCACCGGTCCTTCACTTGTCCACTGAATACGGGAAAGCTTCTGATTGGTGCCTTCTTCAATACGGGCCAGTTCCGGTCTGTCATGCTGTGTTGCAAATGTCACAGCCAGTCCGGTACCACCCGCCCGACCCGTACGGCCGATCCGGTGGATATAGCTTTCTGCATCATGTGGAATATCGTAGTTGAATACATGCGTTACGCCTTCAACATCCAGTCCGCGTGCAGCAACATCCGTAGCAACGAGGATTTGCAGTTTCGCGTCACGGAATGCCTTCATTACATTCTCACGCTTGGATTGAGACAGATCACCATGCAGCTCATCACTGGCATAACCTGCTTCGCGCAGATCTTCATTCAGCTTGGATGCACGACGCTTGGTCCGGCAGAAAATAATTGCCAAATACGGGCGATACGTATCAATCATGCCGCGAAGCGCCTCAAGTTTGCCCCGATCCGTGCACTCCAGCACCTGCTGGCGAATCTGATTGATCGGAATCACGGACTTGGAGGATACCTTCACATCCTCCGGGTCTTTCATGTAGTTCTTCGCCAGATTGCGAATGCCTTTCGGCATTGTTGCCGAGAACAGCATCGTCTGACGTTTGTGTGGCAGTTCACGAAGAATAGTCTCCACATCATCCAGGAAGCCCATGTGCAGCATTTGGTCCGCTTCATCCAGCACCAATTTTTTCACATTATCCAGCTTCAGCGTGCCACGACGAAGATGGTCCAGGAGACGTCCCGGCGTACCAATCACGATCTGTGTACCGTTCTGAAGTTTGCGCAGCTGTTTGTCCACATCCTGTCCGCCATATACCGCAAGAACATGCAGTTTATCGTCGTTTGCAGTCAGTTTCTTCGCTTCTTCCGTAATTTGCAGCGCCAGTTCCCGCGTTGGAGCAATAATCAGCGCTTGCGGCGAGCGGTCGGATACGTTAATTTTCTGAATAATCGGCAGCAAAAAAGCCAGCGTTTTCCCTGTACCCGTCTGTGCCTCAGCAATAATATCGCGCCCACCCAGCAATACCGGAATCGAACGCTCCTGTACCGGAGTCGGCACGGCGATGCCCTGATGTTTCAGGATCTCGCACCATTCCGGGCGAATGCCCAGTTGTTCAAAGTTTGCCAATCGTTACACCTCTGTATATTCATTTAGATAAGTTCATTTCATAGAAGACCTCAATCATCTGAATTTGCATTTGAATCTGAGATCCATCCCCAATCCAAACCTAGCTTTCCTTAGTTTAACCCTGATTATGAAATGAATTTTTTAAAAAGCAATCGATCCGTTGCTCTTCTTCTCCATACCCTGTAGTTTACACGTTAGTCAAGCAAAACAAAAGGGGATTGGGCGTTGCACCCTCAACTTGTAGCACTAATTCCAAGATCAGCGTGAATTGTAGCGACCAAGTGAGTTTGTGGATAGCTTTGAGAGGAGAGTAAATATAGAAGCTCCTGAGATTCTTTAGAATAACGAAAACATGCAATAACCCCATATAAGACGTGCCAGGTTCGTTAGAACTTACACACAGTGAAAGACACAACCTTCAACCCAATGACATCAACTACTAAACCTAGAATTACAACTACAACGCAGTACACATCACATCCTCTAATAAAAACAGCGGCGCCCTCTCCCGACTTAAACCCGGAAATTAGTACGCCGCTGATAAAAAATAACTTTTTATGTTGTCTAATTCGTTGCAACTAAATTACGAACTGTGCCCTTGCACCGTGGCAAATCCGCTCTTCTCAAGCAAACGGGAGCTTTCCTCGTTCAGTCCGCGCAGATGTACCGTTTTGCCCAGCTTCGCATATTTGAACTTCACTTTACCAATGGCGACGACCGCCGTGTTATCCCAAATATGTGATCCGCCAAAATCAATCGTAATTTCCTGCGGATCAGCCTCAGCATTGAACTCATCAACGAAGCGGGAAGATGAACCGAAGAAGAACGGTCCGTGGACCCGGTACACCTTTCGTCCCTGATCCTCATTGGCCTGTACCCGAATCTTGGTCTGTTTCCAGCCAAAATGGAGCACACTTAGCACAACGCCAACCAGCACACCAATCGACAAATCATGCGTATAGACCACAATGGCCACCGTAACGATCATCACAATAGCTTCAGCCCGCGGTACACGTGCAATGTTCTTGATTGAACTCCAGTCAAACGTACCGATGCACACCATAAACATAACACCTACGAGTGCACCCATCGGCACATCTTTCACCACACCACTGAGCAATAACAACAATATGGCGAGAAAAGCCCCAGCCGTAAATGTCGATAATCGCCCCCGACCACCAGATTTCACATTAATAACCGACTGTCCAATCATTGCACAGCCGCCCATGCCACCGAAAAGGCCATTAACAAAGTTGGCAATTCCCTGACCACGTACTTCACGGTTTTTGCTGCTCTTGGTCTCGGTCATTTCATCCACAATCGTTGCTGTAAGCAAAGATTCCAGCAAACCTACCAGAGCCATCGTGAACGAATAAGGCAGCAGAATCAGTAACGTGTTGAAGGACCAGTCGATATTCGGCAGATGAAACATCGGCAGGGTACTTGTGAGATTCCCCATATCACCTACAGTTTTGACGTCCAGATGTAACAGCGCCGTAATGATCGTCATGATTACAATGGCAATCAGTGGAGCCGGAACGCTTTTGAAAAACCGTGGCAAAATATAAATGATCGCCAGCGTACCCGCTACCATCGCATACATAATCCAGTTCGCACCTGTGAAATGGGTAAGCTGAGCCATAAAGATGAGAATCGCCAGTGCATTTACAAATCCGGTCAGTACCGAATGGGGCACAAATGTAATAAATCGTCCAACCTTGAAAATCCCCAGAATGAATTGAATGATACCTGTCAGAATTGTAGCGGCAAACAGATATTCCACGCCATAATCCTTGACGAGTCCCACCATCAGTACCGCCATAGCGCCAGTTGCTGCCGAGATCATGCCCGGTCTGCCGCCCGCAATTGAGATCACGATGGCAATCGTGATTGAAGCGTACAATCCGACCATTGGGTCAACGCCCGCAATAATCGAGAAGGCAATGGCTTCCGGAATAAGCGCCAGCGCTACCGTAATGCCTGCCAGCACATCTCCACGAATGTTGCCAAACCATTGTTGTTTTAACGTATTCATATGTCTCTTGCCGGTCCTCCTAGTATTTAAACTCAAATTCATCTTATTCCTGAATGGCAATGGAACGGTCCGTCACTGACCAACTACGACAGACAACACAAAACAGCGGAAGATCCTCCCGCAAAATTCGTCTATATAAGTTGAAAACATGCCTAATTAACCATGACCCATGATCCGATTCGCTTATCGTTTCATGTTCAAGCATGTCTTGTTCGTTCCAGTGTGTACCCTCTTGTCTCCATCACAACATTCAGATGTCTTGCCTCAAGACAGCGTTGATCATATCAAGATGTCTCTAGGTTTTCCCCTCTCAGAAAAACCGGGTCCGTTAATGTACTGATCTATTATTATAGTCACAGGAAGCGATATGTACTAACACAATTAAACGGATAAAATAGATTCATATCTCGTATTATCTTTATTTTTCGTTAGTTTACTCTGCTATACTCTATTCTAAAACTAACTTTTCTCAAAAGAGCCTGTTGCGAAGATCACCCTTTCGTTAATAGAAATAACCCGTAAAGATCCTTTAAAAAAGTCTCTTTACGGGTCTTCTTGTTAATCTAAAATCTCCCTGATTTAAAAATCGAATACAGCAGGAAGGCGACCATCAGAATAGCTACGAGAAAACCAATCTCAATGACCGGGATATCCCACAGCATCGTGGATTGATGACTGATTGAGGAACCGATGATCAACCCGACCATAATGATACAAAAAGCAAGCAGCACAATGCTGAAAGACAGCCTGTTACTAATCTGGTCCAGCCTGCGCAGCAGCATCTCCAGTTCGGGAACGCTGACCTCCAGCCGCAGCTTTCCTTTGCTGATGATCGATGAGATCTGCCTTAGCTGTCCGGGCAGACCCATGACACTCTCGGCCATATCCGCCGCACCGCGAAACAGACGATTTCGGATCCTCCCCGGATTAAAGCGTTCCTTAATCAGCTTTCGGCCAAATGGTTCAGCCATGTCCACGATACTCAAAGAGGGATCAAGATGTTCGATGACACCTTCCATCGTGAGCAGTGATTTCCCCAGCAGCAGAATGTCGGCTGGCATCACAACCCGATGGCGCTGCGCTACGCCGAACAGGTCGTTCAACGCTTGCCCCACGCTGATTTTGGAAAATGGAATATCATAGTATTTACTGCGGAGCTTGTCCAGATCGTTATGAAGTCCTCGCAAATCCATATCATCCGGCATCATGCCCAGCTTCTCTATGGCCCGGATCATGCTGTCCGTATCCTTGCGCATCAATCCGATAATGAGCGAAGCCAGGTGCTGCTTCATCTCATCACTCAGACTGCCTACCATTCCGAAATCGATAAAAGCAAGCCGACCATCCTTCAACACCATCAGATTGCCCGGATGTGGATCGGCATGAAAGAATCCATGAATGAAGATCTGATTCAACAACGAATCTACCAGTCTCTGCGCAATGTTATTTAGATCATGCCCACGTTTAACCAACTCGTCACGATCATTCAGCTTAATGCCTT
Organism: Paenibacillus sp. FSL K6-0108; assembly: GCF_045040695.1. Taxonomy (NCBI): domain Bacteria; kingdom Bacillati; phylum Bacillota; class Bacilli; order Caryophanales; family Paenibacillaceae; genus Paenibacillus; species Paenibacillus sp. FSL K6-0108. The sequence goes on from NZ_CP150288.1 coordinate 7,003,230, forward strand.
CGATGTACTCCATCGTGAGCACACGAGAAGAAGTTTGATCCCAATAGATCACCGGTATTTTCACTTTGTTATCCTGCTGATATTGCTGTGCAATCTTCTCTGTATTACGGCCCTCAACTGTATAATCCAGCTCGGCCATCAGTGCCTGAGCGTACTCTTCTACCATTTGCGGGATCTGATATTGCTTCACCCAGTCCCATCGTTTCTCCGCCATGGCTGTCAACTCTCGTAAAATATCCAGATCACGCTGAATGATACGTGATATGCCAGGCCGTTGAATTTTAATAGCCACGGCCTCACCGCTGCGGAGCTTGCCCAGATGCACCTGTCCAATGCTGGCCGCAGCCACAGGGGTATCCTCGAACCGGGAAAAGATTTCCTCGAGCGGTGTATCCAATTCCTGTTCCAAAATACCCCGTGCCGTCTCCGAGGAAAAAGGCGGGACCTGATCCTGCAGTTTCACCAATTCCCGGATGACAGAATCAGGCAACAAATCTGCCCTTGTGCTTGCCAGTTGCCCCAGCTTAACGAAAGCTGGCCCCAGCTCCTGCAGCACAAGTCGTATACGCTCACTGAGTGTTTTGGTAGTATGGGCTTCACGTGACATCCACCGCCGCGGTATGGCCAGCAACTGGAACAAGCCCAGCTCCTCGACCATATAACCGAAGCCATGACGCACCAGCGCCATGGCAATTTCCCGGTATCTGCCGACATGTTTGATTCGCACAGCCATCTACTCGATCTCGTTTCCTTTGAGAGGAGGAACTTCAAGTGGAGCTGGGGATACATCAGGCTGAAGCTGTGGTGTGTGACCCAATTCCGCAAGCTTTTTCTCGAGGACGGCAACACGCTGTTCCAGGCTGGTTACATCACTCTCGGATGGAACACCCACTTCCTGAAGGACGCGCTTAACCTGTTCGTGGATCATTCTTTTGAACTGACCCTGCTCTTCATCGCCCCGTTCCATCAGGCGTTCAACCAACGCTTTGGATTCACCAGGCGCCAATTCCCCGCGCTTGACCAGATCATCCACGGTTTTCTCAATTTTCTCCTTGCTTACAACAGTGAGACCAAGCCCTAACGAGATTGCCTTTTTGAACAAATCGCTCATTCTTGTTATCCTCCTCTTCGTTGATCTCTATAGTATACCCCTAATCAGCTGCTCACAAAAGAAACGGTCCGGTTATACGTAACGAGCAGCCCACTTTCCTGCCTGCAAAATTAACTGACGATAGGTATCATGCGCAAACGAAGGTACATGATGTCCTGGCATCAGGTAAACAATACGTCCAACACCATATCGATGTGCCCAAGCTGCGGGCTTTGGTCCTTCATCGGATTGATACTCCAGCAGAACCTTTGTTTCCGCAAAAGAACCGAACTCAAACTGATAAGGCTCTTCCTCCATTGTAAATCCCGAAATGCCTTCCGTCACCGGATGACTCTCTTCCGTTACTTTGAACTCCAGTGGTGCATAGGGTGGATGATGCAGGAACTTGGCACCGATCATCTGCTTCAGTTCATAACGATTCTGGAGCGAAATTCCGTTATGTATAATGACCAGTCCACCTCCATTACTAACATAGGACAATAAGCCTGCTGTTTGCTGTGGAGAGACTTTGCCCTTCCAATCGTCCATGTAACAGATACAAACATCAAAACCAGTTATATTTTCTTGCAGCAGCATATTGCGATTCTCGCTGCACTGCACAGTCATAGTATCGTGAAAAATCCGACTAATTTCCGCATCTACACCTTGCAGCGGATGCCAGTCCGGATGAGTATAATCACCAAGCAGCAGCGCCTTTTTACGATGATCCATCATTAAAAAACTCCTTTCAAATTACATATAACAATATTACCAGGGAAGGGCGTCTCCCTTGTAATCTACATACGCGGGCTGATCTCCCATGAACTCCTTATGGCGATCGATGAGTGCTGTAATATGTTGAGCAGATTGATTTGGCGTAAGGTCTGCAGCGGTATTCAATTCCCCGCTCATATAACTCTGTACCCAGCCAGGATGAATCAGCATCACTTGTCCACCTTCATTCTTCAGACCATTATGCACAAGGCGTGCCTGCATGTTTAATGCTGATTTGGACATGCAATAGGCAAACCATCCATCCCGGCTGCACTGCTCAATACTGCCTGCCTCAGAAGAGATATCGACAATCAGCTTATTGGTTCCTTGGAGAAGGAGGGGCAGCAGGGCATGAGTGACACGCAATGAACCTAAAGTATTAACGTTAAATACTTCCGCCATCTCCGCCATGTTCAACGGTCCACGGATATGATCCGTAATACTTCCTAGTATAGCCGCATTATTGATAAGCATATCCAAATGCTCTGTATCCAGCTTAAGTGTCTCCGTGAACAAAGCTACAGATAGATCATCCGCAATGTCCAGTTCAAGGGTACGTAAATGTGTCGGATAAGCATCCGTCAGAAGACGGATCCCTTCGGACTCTTCCATGTCCAACCCTGCCGCATACACAATATAACCTCTCTTCAGCATTTGTGCCGTCAGAGCCAACCCTAACCCCCGAGCCGCCCCGGTTACACATACGGTTTTCATCAGCTGTCCCTCCCTCACAAGCCTAATCTGTCTTTAATTCATTCCACATTATGATCTAAAAACCTTTAATTATGAATGGGTACAACTAACTTCACGACCAAAGTCTCAGGTGGATTCCCTTGAATCAGCGTTCGTTCAGCTTATAGAAAATAAACAGCAAAAAAAATTCTGATCCATATTGCGGATCAGAACCTGGAACAACGCGGCTTATTAAGTTTGTGTTTTACAGAAGATGAGACTTGTCCGCAGATCTGGCAGCATAGTAACGCCCCAATTCAACGATTAGTGCCCCCATTTTCTCATCCTCCGGAACCACAAGTGCCTCAATACCCTCTTCACGCATCGCGTTTGCTGTAACCCTGCCTACCGAAGCAGGCACAACGCCTTGACGGAAAGCTTCCTGCATCGATTCAAGCTTCCCTTTTGAAGCCGCATATTCGACAAGAAACCGCACTTGCGGCCCACTTGTAAACGCGACAGCATCTACCTCATGCAGTAGAATTTCATTCAACAGCTGTTCCAGTTCGCCCTCTTCGGGCGGGACGTGACGATAAGGAAGTACTTGACGTACAAGAGCCCCTTGTTCCTCCAGCCATCCGACCAGCTTGGGCGCCGTTTCCCCGTGCAGCTGCAGCATTACTTTCTGTCCCGCAAGTTCGTGGGGTGCAAATTCACGAATCAACCCGTCTGTGCTGCCATCATCATCCCGCACCAGTGGGGTCAGTTTACGTTTTCGGAGTGCATTAACGGTCTTGTACCCTCTTGCTGCAATTAGCGATTCCGATAACACATCCAGCAATTGGCCTGCAATCTCCATATCCTCAGCCATATCAAAAATGGCGTCCAATCCCATACCCGTAGTGAATACCGTCCAGTCTGGCGGATCCGATATCCAGGATACCAAACCATCCCGAATATTACGATCGTCCAGAAAAACAGTCCCCTGCGCAGGACGGACAAGCGGGATCCCGCCCATTTTCTCAACCAGCAAGGACATCTCTTTGGATTTTCGCGGTCCTGTCAGTGCTACTCGTATACCCGCCAAATGTTGAACCATCCCTGTTCCCCCTCGTTTATTCAGCCGAATGTCATCAGTCTGACTACAGTATACAGGGTACTTTTATCGAGGGAAACCGGGTTTCTCCTCTTTTGGGCGGTTCAGTTATAACGATTTTTGATGGCATATATCAGGAAGGCTGTAATTCTCCACCCTGAGGCCCTTCATGCTTGCCCTTGTCAGGCTCTGACTTTTCTCGATCCTGCGATGCTTTTCCTTCTTTGTCCTCTTGATGATCCTTCGTTTTATGCTGGTTATTCTGGCTATCGCCTGCGCGCCTGTCGTTCATGCCCTTTTTTCGGGGACGAAGGAACACGAACAGTATAATGGGAAACAGCACTTCGAACACAATCGCAATCCATGTCCATTCCCGTGTAAAGCGAAAAAGTTGGATCGCATTTTTGAAAAACCAGAAACCGCAGACAAACCCCAGCAATGCAACCGGACCGGTCATCACTTTACCCGAAACCTTCGGAATCATTCGTTTCAGTCCCCAACAGATAAAATAAAGATCAAATGCAAGCTTCGTAATCATCGCGGGTAATGTTGCCGCTGCCAGAGCCAGATCAAACCGATCCAGGAAATCACTGATTTGCAGCTGCCTTGCCAGCTCATAAGAGGGATACACCAGCCTGGATGCGATCGGCACGCCAATCGCTATGATGGTTTCGGTGATAATCAGCATCATTAACAACGCTGAAATCGTAATCCCCCACATGACCGATTTGAAGCGAAAATCACTGCCTTTGACTACAAAGGGGATTGCAATCATCTCTCCAAAAAAGGAAAATATGTACCAGCTTCCTTTGCCTACTCCTGCAATATCAATGTCAAAATAAGGCATAAGGTTATCCATGTTAATTTGCTGAATAAGCATAAACGGCACAATCAACGAATTCAGCAAAAACAAAGCCACATACAGCTCGGACATCCCAACCAGGGACCCCAGTCCCCCCCTTACGATAAACACAGCCATAACCATCAGAGTCAAAACAATGATGGAGATAGGAGTCGTTTCCAGCAAAGTAATACTTATATAGTCGCCCAATAGACGAATATCACGGGCAAATATAAAGAGAAAGAACATGATATACAGCAGACTTGTCACACGACCCAAAAAGGGGAACCGTTCCACCAGAGATTCAAACAAATCCTGATCGGGGAATCTCCTCTGAACTCGGTTTAACATCCATAACGATGCCACCATGACAATAAACACAGGGATATAGGATAAATAAGCATGCTGCTTCGCATAAAAAATAGCCTGTGCATGCGGCTGGATCAACGTACCTGTTACACTGAGCAGCATAATAAGCAGCACCAACTGACGGCCCGTCACTCCCTGATTCATGGGGTACCTCCTTTCTATCCTATTTATTCAAGCGAATTTATTGAAACAGAGTTAGGGTAACGGCAGATAGCGTTGAATGAATTGAGTTAGCCACGTGGCGACAAAAACGGTTCTGCTTAAAGTGGTTACATAGAACCAGATCCCGGCGCTGACTGCGATCAATCCATAGGATAACCAGCGATTAATGACCGCTGCCTGCTTCAAATGCCTGAAATCCATAAAAATCACGACAACAACCATACCCAGATAAGTGAACAGCAGCGGCTTAATCATGAACAATATCCTCCTCTTGCAATCCAAACGGTTTATTGATAACCCCAACATTTTCAATAATGATATGAGGTTCAACCTTAACTACTACATTCGGATAAATGTCATCCCAACGATCCTTTATCTTTTTCCATTCTTTGGGCATTTGTTGATGAATGGAACGACCGACACCCAAAATATCCGCAGGATATTTTTTCTGAACCAGTCTGACCCCTTCCTTAATGTCATCTTGGATCTTTTCATGAAGAGCTTGACTCATATTCTTAATCTCCTGGTCTCGCAGGTCACCATAATTTGACTCATTGTCTACCATGACTCCCTTGGCATAAAGTCTGATGGTCACCGACACTTTTCCATTATTAATATGAGGATGCAAGGAAGAGTTGTTTTCGTTCAGCTTGATAAAAAAATCACCCTTCCCATGGGGTGCTTTGACCATAATCTCCGGTTCATTGGCTTCACCCATCGCCAATATAAGTGCATCGGCAGGTGCTTTACTAATCATTCCTATTAATTTGTCCTTTTTAAATATGGCGAGACCATCCAGCTTGATGTTGGTTTTGACGTCCTTCCAATTGCTAGGTACATTGTCAACGGTCGAAGCGACCGGCAAGAATGGATCTACCCCTTCCGAAAGTATCGCATCCGTGAATGTCTTGAGCGAACGCGGTCTGCGCATATTGAGAAAGCATAGTTCACGTACCATTTCGGAAGGGAATTTTTCAATTGGTGCATCGGTATCAAGCACTTTATAGGCAGGGCCTTTCGTAACGATGGGTAGTGCAGAGAAGCGATTGAGCGGGAAACGTGTAAGCAGATCCAGCATGGGGGCAACCCCCTCGCGTGCAAGCTCCTCTCCAATCAGCATGGTACGTCGATGTGCATAATAAAGCTCACGGGAGAGTGACTTTTGGCCTTCGATCGATGTTCCACGCAAGGTTTTGGCTGTATTGGATAACATGAACCAGGACTTGTCACCACTTGTGCCCCCGCCGCCACCTTCACTTCCGGAGGAACCTGACTGACCAGGGAGAGCAATCTGCACACTGGTTCTGTAATTATCATCTTCCTTGTCGATGGCCAGACCAATCACAAAAGCGATATCATTAATTTCTTTTCGATCCCAGCATCCGGATATAAAAATCGTACACAGGAGCATGATGGCTACTGCATGCCGCTTATGGATAAGAAACATATGCTTACCACCCCTCCTCAGCTTCAGGTGAACCATTAATCTTCTCATTCATCCGCTGCTGGTCACGATGAACCGTTGCAGGACGATGGATCATTTTCCACCATGGAACACGAATCAGAATATCCTTAGTATCCTTCTTGCTATAGGGACTGAGACCTGACAGATAAGGTACTCCAAAAGACGTCATTTGCGTCAGATGTACCGAGATCAGCACGAGTCCAATGACAATGCCATACAAGCCAAGTGCGCCGGCAAGCAGCATAATCGGAAAACGAAGCAAACGAACCGTAATGGCAAAGTTAAAGCGCGGAATCGTGAACGACGCAATCCCTGTCATGGATACAATAATAACCATCGGTGCAGATACAATCCCGGCCTGAACGGCCGCCTGTCCAATAACAAGCGCCCCCAGAATACTGACAGCCTGACCTACCGTTTTGGGTAACCTGACCCCCGCTTCTCGCAAGGCCTCGAATGACAGCTCCATGATGAGGGCTTCCACCAATGCAGGAAATGGAATGGCCTCCCTTGCCCCGGCAATACTCAGAATCAGTGTGGTAGGCAGCATATCCTGGTGGAAGGTCGTAATGGCGATGTATAGGGCAGGCAGAAAGAGCGCGATGGCAACAAACAAAAACCGAATCCACCGTATCAGATTACTGATAAAGAACCGTTCATAATAATCCTCACTGGCCTGAAGCATCTGCCACATGGTCACCGGGGCAATCAAGGCGAACGGGCTGCCATCCACAAAAATGGCAAATCGGCCTTCCAGCAGGTTGCCCGCAACCGTATCCGGGCGTTCGGTATAGTGCATCTGCGGAAAAGGGGAAAATGGATGATCCTCTATCAATTCTTCGATATACCCTGTCTCCAGAATTCCATCAATTTTGATCTTGTTAAGGCGTTTCTTGACATCCTTAATCAGCTTGGGATCCGCAATATCATCAATGTAGGTGAGCACGATATTGGTTTTGGTCTCGGACCCAATCGTCATGCTTAACATCTTAAGCGCAGGTGTTTTCAGCTTGAAACGAAGCAGAGCTGTGTTTACCCGCAAAGTCTCCGTAAAGCCTTCGCGTGGTCCTCGGATAACCGACTCGGTCTGGGGCTCCTCCACACCACGTCGCACACCGCCTTTGACGTTGAATAACCAAGCTTCCTTGCTCCCGTCGATTAACAGCAGGGCAGAGGATTCCAGTACCCCATCCGCAGCGGCTGCCCATGAATCCACCTTTTTCACTTGCGTCAGGGCGATTCGTGTATCGTCCAGGGGGGCCGCAGGTTCATCGGTTCGCTGCTCAATCAGACCGCGAATCAGAGGTCGGAGCATATGATCCTGAATATCCGTCGAATTCACAATGCCCTCGATGTACACCAACAGTCCTTCTACTTCAGGTGAAATCTTGACATTGCGGAAGATTACATCCGAACAGTCGGAGAATATGTCTTCCAGTGCCAACATATGGCTTTCATGAGAAAGGCCTATAGGTTGTCGCAAAATGGGGGGAGACGGCAGCCCCAAGGGGATGTGCTTTTTCTTTTCTGAATCTCGGGAACGCTCTTTCCCTGATGTCTTGTCCGCCATATGCCGCCCCTCCGTTCCTGTTTTTTTATACAAGGTAGCTTGTGCCAGATGATGGGGAATTATGTGGTCTTTTTGTAAAATTTCCAATGGATTCTTCAATACAGGCAACAAAAAAAGGTCTCTGTATGAATCACAGAGACCTTGGGTCATTAGGCAAAGCTTAAATTTCTTTAATGTACTATACTTATCTGCTGCAGTTAGTCGGCAAAATAATCTTCTGGAACATAGCGGATCTCAGATTCCGCATATATGGTCAATGTATGACTTTCTCGAACATACTGCACCCGATCTCCCTGAACGTAATACCAGTGCTTCACCAAGGGTTGATCTTTACGCTGTACAAAGCGGAACACATTGAGCTCATGTCTAAGCTCCATAATGCTATCTACCACCTGCTGTTCCAGACCCGTCACGGTAAAAACAAATCCGGTGCCCTCTCTTTGATAGCGATAGGACAACAAATCGGTTTTGCTGTTCACCAGCCCTCGCCCAGTCACTGCATGCTTAACCATGAACCATTCCTGCTGCGTCATAAAGGTATATCCTCCTTTGATCTTGGAGTTTCATTGCATTTCGGTAACCTAGGGCAGATCGATCAACATATAGAAAGAGTCCTTGCTTGCATCCAAATTCATGGATGTCGTCAGTTCCACGCGAGCCGTGTCTCCTTCATTCAACTGATGCTCTTCGTTCAAGCCAAGCTGGCCTTCAATGGCAAAAATGTACATGCGCCGATCTTCTGCCTGTTCATATGTTAATGACTGACCTGCGGCCAATCGGCCAAGATAGATGGTCATATCCTGATGAATGGAAGCGATACGCGCCCCACCTTCCGGGGATACCACGGGTACGAGTGCTCCCGCGAGCGCTTCTGGATCAAACGAAGTCGTCTCGTAAGACGGCTCAAGCCCTTTCGTATGAGGCATGAACCAGAGCTGTAATATACGTACTTCTTCAGAATCGGAGGCATTGTGTTCGGTATGAATCATGCCACTACCTGCTGACATGCGCTGAATTCCCCCGAATGATGTAACAGCCACATTGCCCAAGTTATCTTCATGACGCAATTTCCCGTTCAGAACGATGGACACAATCTCCATGTCACTATGCGGGTGTGCTCCGAAACCACGACCCGGGGCAATTACATCGTCGTTGGCGACCCGCATGGGCCCAAACGCAGTATTCTCCGGGTCTTGATACTCTCCAAAGGAAAAGCTGTGACTGCCGCGCAGCCAGCCCCGATCGAAGCTGGAGCGGGCATCGGATGGAATGACATTAATCATAAAAGTGCATCCTCCTCAGTTTCTAATTGATTGGTCCTGTTGATTTCTCTTATTGAGCGCTCTTAGTGAATGCTCTTATTTTTTCTCAGTAGCGTACTTATTCTCATTGTACCAAAAGCATAGCAAGTCGTCCAAATGAAAAAGCCCTTTCCCGATCAGTTCGGTTCGCGAGTGTAATTCCCGTGCCGGACTGGCCTGAAAAGGGCCCGTTGCAGGTTAAACCTGCACCTCTATTCTTTTGCTTCTTATCGCTATCGACCTATGCTTAAGATAATTGTATCATGCACTCACATTCTGGCGAGCGTTCCCTTGTCTGGAGAACAAATGATCCACCGCCAGAAAACGACTGCCTGTAAACAACAACGTCAATGAACCTGCAAGGAGCATGTAATCCAGCTCTGTACCATTGAGGAAAGGCGCTCCCGCTTTTGCAGTGAGCAGGGCACCAGCCATCACTGCGATAAACAGTGCTGCAAATACACGTGTTCCCAATCCCAGAATCATTGCTGTGCCACCCGCCAGCTCAATGATGGCTACAACCGATGCCAGAAATCCGGGAACGCCGATACTTTCGAAGAAACCCACTGTACCGCTAATTCCGCCTTCAAATTTGCTCCACCCGTGTAATACAAAAATAAGTCCGATCATGATCCTCGAGAAAAACAAGCCAATCTCCACACTTCTATTCATATTCATCATCCTCCTTGGAGTTTAAGTTCAACGTTCAATTTCACCCAATTGACCAAACGAACAAGACAGACAGCAGCAGGATCACTGTGGCAGAAATGAACACCGCATAGCGGGGGAGTATCAGCGCAACATCCTGCTCCGGGTCTAATAGACGGGAAATACGTACATTCACCGAAGTATCGGCAAAAGACGATTGAATAGCTGTCTCTCTAATCCTCCAAGGTTCAGGGCAAGCCCGGATCAGTTTAAGCAGTGCACTGCCAATGCCCGCGGCGTTCCCCGTACGTTCAATCGCTTCATTGTCAGCCAGAATTTCTCTAATGATATTGTAATGTTTGGACGTATGCTTCAACACCGGAATATAAGGCATCATCACGGCAAATACCGACAACAATGTCGTCTTGAGTGGATCACGATGCCACAGATGATGGACCTCATGATACACAACCGCTCTTTCTTCTTCCGCATCCAGCATCGTGAGCAGCCCTGTGGATAGCACAATACAGGGTTTCCAGAGGCCAATCGTAAATGCAACGGGTGACGACTTGTCCACCACAATGAATCCAGGTTGTTTCAGATGACGGTACCGCACCTCAAGTTTCCGAGACATGGCCTCATCCTCAATCAACCGAAGTTTCCGTACCGCTGCACGTGTCTTCATCATCCGCTCCATCAACAGCCAGCCTGTACCGGCAAACGTCAGCAATACCAACGCCATCAAAACATGTCCTACGGATAACCAACCCAGCCTGCTCATCCAGTGATTACATAGCCAGAGCAGATTAAACGGGATGTCCCAACCCAAAATTTTGTACATCGCGTACATGAACATCTGCATGAACACGAATAACGGAATGCCAAACCCGACGGTAAACAACAGCTTCGAGCGGGCTTTCCACATGTTAATCGCTATCCTTTTTCCACTGCTTAATCTTCTGCTCCAGACGCTCAATCAACCCTGCATCTGCTTCATCCAATGCATCCAGCATGTGATTCAGAGCAAGTGCCCCGAACTCATCCACCAGCTCTTGTGACAACTCCTTGGATTGGTCGTTCATAAACTCCTCCCTACTTTGTACCGGATGGTACAATGACGTTCGGCCCTTCTGTGACTTGCGAAGCAGCTCCTTGTCCACGAGGCGATTCATCACCGTCATGACGGTATTGAAATTAACGTCTTTATCTTTTTCTAGTGCGGTTTGCACTTCCCGAATGCTGCTGCCTGGACGCGCCCATAAAATGTCCATAATCTTCGCCTCCAGCGGACCGAAAAACCGATTCAGCCCACGCTCACCTACTTTAAAATTGTGTATTCTCATGTTCAGACACCCCTCACACTACTCATTGTAGTGCCAACAAACGAGAAGTCAACCTCTATGTCAGCTATTTATTGTAAATGATTTGTAAATATGTTTTCCATTTCAGAATATTATTTCGCTGCACAAGACTAAATTATAGGTAAAAAAACAAAAAGGCCGGGCAAGTCTGCTGGTATGCAGTCTAACCCGGCCTAATTCATAAATCGATTATTTTTTCCTCAGATATCAGTGAAATAAGTGCTTTATTTACGATCCTGTGAAGGCATAAATGCGGAGATATCCACACCAAGTCCATGGGCCAAACGACCACCGAGCTGTCCATCTGCCTGGAAGAAATGACACAGAGCTCGTAGCTGAATCTGTTCCGGCACTACCTTCAGGTCATTAATCAGGTTATCCAGCAAATGCTGCTGCTCTATCGCCGTGAATGAGCGGAACAACTCTCCAGATTGCGTATAGTTATCTGTCTTCTCAATTTTCTCACGTGTAACATGACCCTGGATCGGAGCCTGACTGTCACGGTATTCCGGCGCTTCTTCCGGGCTGCTGCCCGAGCTGTTCGGTTCATAGTTTACCGGAGATGGGTCCTGATTCACATTCATCAATCCATCCCGCTGATGATTGCGAACCGGAGCATAAGGGCAGTTCACCGGAATCTGCAAATAGTTTGGTCCAAGTCGGTGACGCTGTGTATCCGGATAAGAGAACAGACGGCCTTGCAGCAATTTATCTTCGGAAGGCTCGATTCCAGGCACCAAAGCACTTGGGGAAAAAGCCGCTTGTTCTATTTCTGCAAAGAAATTTTGTGGATTACGATTCAACGTCATGGTTCCGATCGTCTGGAACGGCAGTACATCTTCCGGCCAAGTCTTGGTCGGGTCGAGTGGATCGAAGGCGAAATCATCCATCTGCTCCGGCTTCAGCAATTGCACCTGCAGCTTCCACTGCGGGTATTGTCCGTTTTTGATATGCTCATGTAAATCACGGGTCGCATGGTTGAAATCCTGCCCTTGTACTTCAGCTGCCTCTCGACGTGAGAAGCCGCGAACGCCTTGAGCCGACTCCCACTTGTATTTTACATAATGGACCTGCCCTTGAGCATTAATCCATTTGAAGGCATGGACACCGAAACCATCCATCTCTCGGTAATTTGCTGGCGTACCCAAATCGGAGAATAACCATGTCATCATATGGGTTGACTCCGGAGAAAGTGTCATGAAGTCCCAGTAGCGTGCAGGATCCTGAATATTCGTATCCGGCGCAGGCTTCAGGGAATGAACCATATCCGGGAACTTCATGGCATCACGAATGAAAAAGACGGGCAAGTGGTTTCCTACAATATCATAGTTGCCTTCCCGGGTATAGAATTTCACAGCAAAACCACGTGGATCACGCGCTGTCTCCGGTGAACCTGTACCGTGAATGACCGTTGAGAACCGCACGAGCACATCCGTCTCTGTGCCCGGGTCTTGCAAGAAGTCCGCTGTGGTATAATCCTTCATGCTCTTCTCCAGCGTAAATACGCCATGTGCACCGGCACCTCTCGCATGAACGACCCGTTCCGGAATGCGCTCCCGGTCAAAGTGTGCAATCTTCTCAAGCAGATGATAATCCTCAAGTAGTGTCGGGCCTCTTCTTCCTGCGGTACGGGAGTTCTGGTTGTCACCTACGGGTGCACCCTGATTGGTTGTCATGCGTTCTGTCATATCGTCATCCTCCTCATGTTGGTCTCATGCCTGCTGTATATACTCTATTAAAATCATATTCGCCATCGGTTTAAATATACATTTAGACTTGATCTAACTTTTAAATTGATTCTAACATGTCCCACTTGTCTCTTGCATGAGGTTCGTATGAGTTTAAGATGAGTTTCTTGCTCGATTCATGAATAAAATATGAACATGAACAGCATAATCTGCCCACAAAAAAAAGCGGACTAGTCCGCCAGGCGGTAGCCCACTCCTCTTACCGTTACTATATATTGAGGCGAAGCTGCGTTATCGCCAAGTTTTTTGCGCAAGCTTTTGATATGAACATCCACCACATTGCTTCCACCTGTAAAATCTGTCTCCCAGATATCGCTGAGCATCTCCTCACGGGAAATCACAGCCCCTTTGGCATCAATCAGCTTCAGCAGCAGATCATACTCTGTCTTGGTCAAATGAATGCGGTCATTATTCCGGTGTACACTCATCCGTTCACGATCTAACCATAGATCCTTGAATCCGATACGCTGTCCTTCCTGAGGCAGAAACCCGCGTTTTGGAGTTGCAGGACTATTGCCAATCATGCGTTGCACACGATACAAGGCTTCCTGCGGACGGGCCGGCCAGACCAATAATTCCTCCTGAAGCATCGGGCCACTGGCATTGCCAATCATCTTCTCTCCCACCAGATACAGACACGGTGTTGCATGTTCCGCCTCACGGTTCAATCGGCTGCTGATGCCGGCAAAAGCATCGATGGTTCCGGCAACTGACAGGTCATAGATCAACAGATCAAATACAAGCCGTTCATGTAAATCAGGCTCCCATCGATGAAATACCAGCACATCGAAGCAGCTGTCCGTTAATGCCTTGACGAGTTCATGTACTTGACCAGGCATCGGACTAATCAGAATGACCCGTCGTGTAACCGGGCAATTATCAACAAGGGGAGCTGGATCCGTAAGGACCGGCTTCACCCGGAGCGGCAAACGACGACCGGACAGGTTGAATTTTACTTGACCCGTTTGTTTCTGCATTCTGCGCAGACACCTCCAAAGACCACATGAGCGTGATCAATCGCATATCCGGTTTCCTCCGCAACCTGCTTCATCCATTGGGGAGGAACTTCCGTCATGACTTCATCCACCTTGCCGCATACTTCACACATAATATGTTGATGATCGTCCATGCGGGCATCATAACGACTCGCCGTCTCACCCAGCTTGAGCTCTCGAATCAATTCTTTATCTGTCAAATATCGAAGTGAATTGTATACCGTACCATAAGCCAAATTATAACCTTGCTCCACCAGACGGTTCATTACATCTGCTGCCGTTGGATGGTCTTCGGAATGGCGTACTACATCGTAAACTGCCTGACGCTGTATTGTCAGATTTAGAGTTCTCACCGGCAATTCTCCTTTATTGATCCATTCAAAATTCTATAACATGACACAGCAATCTACGGATTACTATGATTTCCAGAAACATCAAAATCAATTTTGATTTAGATTAAGTATAATTCTCATTGTATAATGAAGTCAATATCTGCTCTTTTTTGTCCATAGATCCCCATTATCATACCTCTTTTGCTCATTCGCTTTTTACATTTGGGATAATATGGTTCGCTACAATATCGCATTTCAGCTAAAATATAGGAATGTGCGCTAAAGGGGGGATGCTGTTGCTAAGCACGTTTTTCGTCAATGTCTGTGTCATGATCACGTTCATGTATGTGTCCGGAATCATCGCCAAATTCTATCGTATCCGTGTGCCCTTTCCCTCCATGCGCGTTCAGATGATCGGTGGACTACTGTTTGGAATTTATGGAACTATATTAATGAATTATTCATTCCCGCTGAACGAGAGCACCATCGTGGATCAAAGACATTTGGCTATCGTTACCGCTGCTGTGTATTTGGGAGGACTGGCTTCTGTCGTCACGGGACTCGTCATCTCTATCCTGCGAGTCGTGATGTTTGGAATGTCATCGGCAGCCATTGATGCAGCATTCGTCATGACCATCATTGGGTTATCAGGTGTATATTTTGCCTATGCTCCATGGTCAAGATTAACCAAGATCATTACCATGAATTTGCTGGGAATGACCCTGATTTTTGTCATCCTGATGCTAAATACCTCCAGCATGAATTCATTAATGAAAGTATATCCACTACAAATGACCATTTCGTTTGTCGGTGGAATCTTTATTTATTTCATCGCAGAGTTCATTAATAAATCCAATGAGATGATGTTCCTGCTTGAACGAAGAGCTTCGACCGACCATCTCACCAACCTTAGCAATCGCAGGCAATTTGAGAAATCACTCGAACTGGAGCTGGAACGAGCAAGAGATCATAAGCAGAAGCTCTCGCTGTTGGTTATTGACATTGATCGTTTCAAAAAAGTAAATGACACCTTCGGTCATACATCAGGTGATGCAGTCCTGAAGCAGCTCGGACAATTACTCATCGAACATGCCCGTTCAGCGGATATCGTCTCTCGAAACGGAGGCGAGGAGTTTGCTATACTGCTGCTCGATTGTGGTCACCACCAGGCTATGGCCATTGCCGAGTCAATCAGACAATCGGTCGAGAAATACCTATTCGCTCTGCCTGATGGCAATACGATCCGGCTGACCATATCGATCGGAGTCGCTATTTTTCCAGATCACTGCGACGACAGAGATGATAACGATTTCTTTGAACAGGCAGATCGTGCATTATACGAAGCCAAGAATACGGGTCGGAACCGGGTATGTGCCATTCCGCTGCGTTCCAGGTCACTCTCCAGCGGCCAGAACATGTTCTAATCTCAGACCAAAAAGGGATGTCCCTTAGCCCATACAGGCTAACCAGGACATCCCTTTCATATTTCACTATTTTACATGATTCGGTTGATCTCGCTTACGGTACAAGAACAACCTGTTTGCCTTAAGCTAATATTTGTTCAATTTCTTCAACAATAGCAGCATCCAGCTTCACACCTGAAGCGGCCGCGTTCTCTTTCACCTGTTCAGGGCGGCTTGCGCCTACAAGCGCACTGGACACGTTATTTTGGCGGAGAATCCACGCCAGAGCCAATTGACCAACCTTCAGGTCCAGCTTGTCCGCCACTTCAATTAACTGACGAACCTTACCGATCCGATCAGCGTTGATTTTGCCTTCATCCCATCCCAGCTTCGCTGCCCGGCTGTTCTCAGGAATGTCCGACACGGAAGTGTATTTCCCAGTCAGCAACCCTTGTGCAAGCGGGGAGTAGACGACTTGTCCAATACCTTTGCGCTCACCCAGCGGGATGATTTCACTTTCGATGTAGCGGTCAAACATGTTGTACACCGGCTGGTTCACCACAATATGATCCAGCAGCAGGCGATCAGCGGTACCCAATGCAGCTTCCATCTGTGCTGCGGTCCATTGACTAACACCTACGTAGAGCACTTTGCCTTGCCGCACCAGATCGTCCAATGCTCTCAGTGTCTCTTCAATCGGTGTTTCGTTATGATAGCGATGGCAATAATATATGTCTACATAATCAACACCCAGCCGCTGCAAACTGGCTTCACATTGTTCCTTAATATGTTTACGGGATAATCCTTGGTCATTTGGACCGTCACCCATTTTGCCAAATACCTTGGTTGCCAGAACATACGAATCACGGGAATACGCTTTCAATGTCTGCCCTAGCAGCTCCTCTGCAGCACCCCGCTCATACACATTGGCTGTATCGAAAAAGTTGATGCCTTCATCGAATGCGGCTTCAATTGATTTCACCGCGTTTTCACGTTCCACATACCCTCCGTATGTTAGCCAGCTACCCAAGCTGATCTCGCTTACTTTCAGTCCGCTTCCACCCAATCTACGGTATTCCATTGAATGCACATCCTCCTCTAAACTGATTAATGATGAAGTTCCCTTTCTATTGTATCGTATTCGGCTCGGATTAAAAGGGCTTTGGAGCAGAATTTGGGAAATAGATAGGGATTGAGAGGAAAAGCTCCGCTAAATAAGCGGAGCCACGATACAAGTCACTATGTTACGGTTACTTCATATAATTTATGACTGGGCGCTAATTTGTCTTAGTTAGCTGTTACGATAAATTGTTCCCAGGCTCCGCCCATAGCGTTACGATTGGCGTACAGCACACCTCCGTTATTCAGATCCACACAGACATATTTACCATTCGCCACGGATTTGAAGGCAACCAGCCCCCCGCCCAGATCTTCACGGGTAAACTTCTCCCATGTGGATGGATACGTGGCTGAGGCAATTAAGCGCCCGCCGTTATTCAGGTCCGCCTGCACATATTTGATGTTGCTCATCGAAAGGAAGGACACTGTTCCATCTGAATTCTGGATGATTTTGAAACGCTCCCAATGACCGGCAGTATCCCGATTGGCTACCAGTGCATCTGCACCGCCATTCTCTGCGCTAACAAAAGTGCCGTTGGCGTTGGCTTTTAGACTGGACCATGTCTCTGTAAATGCAGCAGTTCCCGTATGTTTCTTGACCACATTCTGGAACGAGGTATTTGAGGCAAAATTCGCCGTTGTGAACTTGCTCCATTTGGAAGCAATCGTTGCTGCACTGTCCGTATTCAGGTTCGGTGCCGGGTTGTTGTTGTTATTGTAATAACCCCAAGTTCCGCCCCCTTTGACCTTATAACTCCAGTTCGTCCATGAAGCATTCAGCGCATTCAGACCGGACAACCACTTCTCGGTCAGATCATTCTGACCAAACGAGAACTCGCCCGCTAATACCGGAACATTCCAATTCTTCTGATAGGACGCCATATCCTTCAGCCAGCGATCCATCTCCGAATTGGTCAGATCCCAGTTGTTATAATCCGTGAATTGATAATGATGTGTCTGATACATCACATTCGTCCAGCCATAAGTCGTTGGTGGAGAAGCGGCCCACCAGTCGAAGAATGCGGCGATGATGATCATGTGATCGGCATCCTTGGCACGGACAGCTTTGTACATCCGGTCATAGAAATCCATCTTTTGCTTGATTTGTGCTGCATTTTCACCCGTTCCCATGGTTACAAGAGGCTCATTGAGCAGGTCGTACGCGGCAACGGTTGGATTGCCTTTGTAACGTGCTGCCATCCGTTCCCAGATCTGAATAGTCCAGTTCTGGTATGTAGAATTGGTCCACAATTGGTTGGAATTCTCCTGGCCGCAGGAATGCCATGGACACGCTGCTCCCGGTGCACCATGCAGATCGAGAATGACATACAGGTTCCGTTTACCCGCTTCATCAATCAGCCAATCCAGTTTGCGGAACGTAACCGAATCAGGCTTCATGACACCGCTGGTGTTCATAAAATCCTCCCAATAGATCGGCACACGTACAACGTTCATGCCCCAGTTCTTGATGTTATCCAGATCACCAGCCTGAATCCAGGTGTCCTGATATCCATTGATCAGGCTCTGTGCACCCGATTCTCCAAAACGATTCGTCAACGTGCGACGCAGCGTGTATTCATCTACCGCCCCGGATGGCGTCATCCATTCTTCCTGCAGCAGCCAGCCACCCAAATTTGTTCCACGCAGATTTACCACATTTCCTGTACCCGAATTATTCCGGACAACCGTCCCGTTAGCCTTCAGGAAATCCCCTGATCCAAAAGCCGCACTGGCCTTTGGTGAACCTACGGCTGAAGCCAGCAGGCCCAGCAGCAGACAGCTGCACAATAGCATAATAGTGCTCTTCTTCAACATGTTGACGCCTCCCTTAAATGGTCATATCTTGAGGTATGACTGAACCAGGATGCAGCACTTTCACGACAGGTAACGGTAATGCTATATAAACAGCGGGTATACGAAGGGTAGGATCCATGGATGACCGCTATTTATCACAATTGAGGGGCCTATGAAATCGATTACATTTTGTTGAAACAGTAAACCTTTATACTTCCACTATCGCCAATTATTGTTTCATGCGGTTATAACTTGTAATCGTTTTCATTTGGAATTATAATGAATTTGAATTAATTGTCAATCATTTATTTGGAGTTGTGAAGAATATGGATGTCAAAATCATTGATGTAGCTGCCATTGCAGGAGTGTCCCCGGCAACCGTATCGCGGGTCATTAATCAGCATAGTAAGGTTAGCACCAAGACCAAAGATAAGGTGATGCGCGCCATCGAGCAATTGGGATATCACCCCAACGCAGCAGCCAAGAATCTTCGTTCACAGAGAACCATGACGATTGGCGTCATCGTTCCCGATATCAACAACTCCTATTATGCCGAAATTATTAAAGGCATTGAGAACATAGCCTATGCTCGCCATTATAAGGTTATTATATGTGACGCCCATAACCAGAAAGAAAGAGAAAGTGAATATCTCAATTTGCTGCTGGATCGAACCATCGATGGTGTCATCATTATCACTCCCATGCTGGCAGACGGGGAATTATTTCAGCTTGCGGATAAGGGTTACCGCATTGGCATCGTTGGCAAATATATCGAACATGACCAGATCCCGTGTATTTACACGGACAACGTAAAATTCTCCCAGGAAGTTGTTCAGCATCTGGTTGAGGCCGGACATCGAAATATCGTTTTCCTGAACGGTTATCCTGAAGCGATCGACAGCTATGAACGGCTTGAAGGTTATTTGAAAGCCTTGCGTAATTATCAGATTCCGTTCCGTCCCGAGCTGATCGAGAATGGAAACTTCAACGAGGAAGGCGGGTACAAGGCCATCCAAAGATTGTTTAACAAAGGCCTGTCCTTCTCTGCTGTATATGCGGCTAATGATGAGATGGCTCTGGGCGTGTACAAGGCATGCACGGAATACGGAATAAGCATACCTGAGCAATTGGCTATCGTAGGCGTGGACAACAATCGAATCAGCAAATATATCCATCCTACGCTAAGTTCAGTGAACCAGCCCAAGTATACGATGGGAGCCATTCTGATGGAAAAGATGATTGACATGATGAACACCAATGAATTTCAGGACAAGCGTGTATTCAAAGTCGACTCAGAATTGCTTGTTCGAGAGTCTTCCTCCTTCAAAATAACGAAATAAAGCGCACCCGTGACAGGTACGCCTGGTTTAACATCCTTGCTCATGTCCTTAATGCACAATGATGCTTAAAGCATTCAACAAATCGGCCTGCTTTACCGGCTTGGTTAGGACCGCATCAAAGACTTCCGCCTCATGCGGATCAATATGCATACCATACGGAATCAGAACAATCACCGGGGGATCTGCAATCAAGCGCTTCAGCTGGTGTACAAAATCCACAGCACCGCCTTCCAGCAGACCCATATCCACAACGGCCACATCGGGCTTAAAACCTTCTTGCAGCCAATTGTACGCCTCGGACGTAATTGAGGTCATATGCACGTCCATCCCCCATCTGCGCATCAGGGAAGAAGCCCCTTGCAGAATGTCGGGGTCCTTGGCAAGCAAGACCTTCTTTCCCTTCAGTCGATGTTGAATATTGGCAAGCTGAGGCAGTTCCCAATGTCTGCGGAGCGGCAGGCAGATCTCAAATTCTGTCTCCTTCTCTCCCATGCCGTGCACCTGAATACGGCCGTTCATAAGGATAGCAAGGTTCTGGCTGACCGCCAAACCAAGATTGGTTCCAACGAGCTTTTGTGTACTTATATTTGCATCCAGATTGTTAAAGGATTTAAACTTGTTGTCCGATGTCAACATGCTCCCAGTGTACTTCACATGGAGTTGAAGCGTGCCAGCCCCTTCTGCATCTCCACCCTCCACGGTTGCTGTAACCAACACTGAACCTGTCCGTGTTGAATCTATGGCATACTGAATGACATGTGCCAATAGTTGTCCGATCTTGATTTCATCCCCGACGTAAACCTGAGATACATTCAGATCAAGGTTCAGTCCCAGTTCAATATTTTTGCTCAGCGCCAATCCCGCATAGAGATAAACAGTATTCTCAATCGTCGCTACCAGATCAAATGGATCATCGTGTACAACCGTTTTGCCTGCATCATTGACGTTAAAACTCATCATGTTATTCAGCAGGGAGAGCAAAAGATTACCGCTGGATTCAATCATATTCACATATTCTCTCTGCTCTTCCGACATATCCGGTGTACGCATCAGGTCCGTTAATCCCAGAATGCCATTCAGTGGATTACGAATCTCGTGGCTCATCAGCGACAGCATCTGCGTCTTGGTCATCGCCTCAGACTCCGCACGTTCCTTCTCTGCCTGCAATTGCGCTTGTAATTGCTCCGAATCACTCAGCTTCTGTTCCTGAACTTGAAGCGTATCTTCCAGATCCACAACATATCCTAGAAAAACGGCCATGGCTTGCAATGTTTTCATATCCGTTTCACTTATCACATAATCAGGATCATCCATCAGACAGATCGTACCGAACGTATCCCCGGACCTCCGCATGATGGGAATCCCCACAAAGAAACGATTGCCCAGTCCGCTTGTTACGTCCATTGATTTTGTAAGAGGGTGTTCACATGTATCCGTGATGATCAGACTGCTGCCCTTATCTCTCAATACCAAGCTGCAATATGAAGCTTCAAATGGAAGTTCACTACCTTTGGCGATCAACTCTTCCTCGCGGTTAAAAGCCTCGATAATAACATTGGTCACGCCATCATTCGTGGCAACGAAGATGGTGTTCACCTTTAAGATTCCGCTTAATACGTCAACAATATGAGACGCGGCTTCCTGTATATTTTCATAGAAGCCCCTTGTAATGCTTACCGTTTCCATGACTCACCCCTCTTGTCTTAGCTGCATTTCTAATCCGTATTCCACAGTATGATTCAATCGATTAACGAGGGTTCAAATATCGAAACAGCTGTCACAAACTATTCATATATGAAGTTTTCTATCCTTTTTTTCAAGCATCGTCAACTGAACTTGCACGGTAAATAGAAATTATACGCTTACCCTCCAGCTTTGAAAACCTTTATCATTCAGGGCTACAAATCATGACAGTTGACCAGCTTCTCTCATGTGATCATTATCACACCTAAATAACAATATATAGTTTATAAATGGATAAAGAAACTCTACATGTAGTGTTCAATGAATGGACATTATCCCATACATTTTCAATTTCATTATTTAGGAGGAACCTGACATGAACATGCTTGAGTATGCCTCTCCACCGGCATCCGATCTGCTATCAGACCTGGGAAGACGAATTATCGGCGCGGAAGACGCCGATACCCTGAGGGAGAATGCCAATTTGAACGGAGACTCATTTAGCGGCAAGATGAGCAGGCTCGGTTCGGAGACCGCCAAGTGGCATGCTCTGCGTCATGTGCTGCCGAAGGAGCTCGCTGCAGCTGTGGAGAACGGAGATCTGTATGTACACGATCTGGATCAGTATGCTCTTGGAACGACCAACTGTATCTTTATCCCGTTTGACCGATTGCTGGCCTCTGGATTCAACACTGGCAACGGTTCGGTTCGTACACCACAGACGATCATGTCAGCCATGGCACTGGTCGCCATTATTTTTCAATCCCAGCAGAACAGCCAATACGGCGGGGTATCCGCCAATAAAATCGACTGGGATCTCGCACCTTATGTGAAGCGTTCGTTTCGTAAGCATTACCGGAAAGGGCAGCGACTTTTTGGGGAAAATGCACAGATTGAGGATGAACAGCTGCATTTGAATAGTGATGACGCGAAGGAGAAGTGTCCACGAGCCTTTGCCTTTGCCTGTGAAGAAACGGAACTGGAGACCGGACAGGCTGCGGAGTCTCTGATCCATAATCTGAACACCATGAGCAGTCGTGCTGGCGGACAGATTCCTTTCACTTCGTTGAACTACGGACTGTGTACTTCATCCGAAGGCCGGCTCGTGTCCCGCTCGCTTCTGGAAGCGACCATTCGTGGACTCGGCAACGGGGAGACGCCCGTGTTTCCACAACATATTTTCCAGTGCAAGCAAGGCATTAACCAATCTGAGGGAGATCCGAATTACGATCTGTTCCGGCTCGCTGTGACCTGCTCCTCACGGCGCATGTATCCGAATTTTGTCAATGTGGATGCCTCCTTCAACCTGCCCTATTATCGACCGGAAGATCCGGATACAATCATTGCCACGATGGGATGTCGTACACGTACACTGGCAGATCGCTTCGGACGCAATCGTCAGAGCGGTAAAGGGAACCTTTCCTTTAATACCATTAATCTGGTCAAGCTCGGCATTCGATATGGGATCTGCCAAGGAGCAAGAGCCATCGCAGACCGGGCTGGCTTCTATAAGGCGCTGGAAACCGTCATGCACAATGCTACGGATGGACTGCTGCACCGATATCGAATTCAGACGAACCAGCCTGCCAAAGCGTCGGACTTCATGATGCGGGAAGGGGTATGGGAAGGCGGTGAACAATTGGCTCCAAATGAAACGGTGGCCGACCTGTTGAAGCATGGTACGTTATCCCTTGGTTTTATCGGGCTTGCTGAATGTATGACCGCTCTCTATGGCCGTCACCATGGACAAGATCTGCATGTACACCGAGAAGCCTTGAACATCATTCGTACAATGAGAGAGTTCTGCGACCGGATGAGTGAGCAGCATAACCTGAATATCACCTTGTTTGCTACGCCTGCTGAGGGCCTATCCGGCAAATTCACCAAGATTGATATGGAGAGATACGGCAGCATTGCAGGGGTCAACGACCGGGAATACTACACTAATTCATTTCACATTCCGGTCTATCACCCCCTTCCTGCCTATCGCAAGATTGAATTGGAAGCTCCCTTCCACTCCTTATGTAATGCCGGAGCGATCTCTTACGTCGAACTCGACGGGAATGTAAGGGCCAATACATCAGCTTTCCAACGGATTGTGCAATACGCGCTGGCCCAGGACATCGGGTATTTCTCCATTAATCATCCGATCGACCGCTGTCCGTCCTGTGGCTATGAGGGTGTCATTGGAGATGTATGTCCAGGATGTGATGCTCATGAAAACCATGTGCATTTCCAGCGGCTGCGCCGGGTGACAGGCTATCTGACCGGGGACTATAAGGTTCGCTTCAATGCGGCGAAGCAGGCCGAAGTGAGAGACCGGGTGAAGCATCGGTGAATCTGTACGGTTATATCCCGGAATCGGTGAATGAGGGGCCTGGCCTGCGTGCCGTGTTGTTCATCAGTGGATGCCGACATGCCTGTCCGGGCTGCTTCAGCCCGGACTCCTGGAGCTTCCGTGCAGGTGAACCATTCACGCAGGAGCGGCAGCGGCAGATTTTGCATGAAGTGACCTCCCATCCCTTGCTGGAAGGGGTTACGTTATGCGGAGGTGATCCTTTTTTCTCTGCTGCGGAGTGTGCATCCTGGGTTCGGCAGCTTCGAGCTGCTCGGCCTGATCTGACGGTATGGGCCTACACGGGGTTTGTATACGAGGAGCTGATTACAGAACCGTCGCGTGCCGAGTTATCCCGGCTATGTGACGTCATAATTGATGGGCCTTATATCGCAGCTGAGCGTGATGTGTCTCTTCCTTTTCGGGGCAGTCGTAATCAGCGCATCATTGATGTGGAAGCAACGAGGGCTGGTCAGACAATCGTTACCTTGCAGTTGGATGCAGGGTAACGTTTTTTATTTGAGGAGAATCAAGCACAACGTGTGATGATGGATATTCAGTTCATTTAGTTCATTTTGAAGAGTCATTTTAAGGAGTCAAATCTGTTAATAAACCAAGGTTTCAACTGACTCTATTTCATTTCCGATCGGATTAATGATATATGTTGCAAGCCAATAGGTTATCGTCTATGATTGGTAGCATAAGAGCAAGTATACGACGATTGCATCATTATATAATCTATCATCTATGCTTGGTCACTCAATTTCATAGCCGGAGATGTGTACGCACATTTCTGCACACGGAAACAGGTGCCGACTGCGCTTCATGCGTAGTCAGGCTTAAAAGGGAAGCACGGTGCAAATCCGTCGCGGTCCCGCCACTGTAAACGGGGAGTCTGTACATAAACAATCCACTGGTGTATCCACCGGGAAGGACATGTTCAAGACCATGATCCGTAAGCCAGGAGACCTGCCTGTTTCGACAGCATCGCATGACCTACGGAAGATAGGGAGGTGTTAGAGCAGCCGCTAAAATGACTTATAGCAGGTGTTCTTTCCCATTCTATCTTTGTGCACAGTCGTCATTCATGATGCCTGTCTCTCGGGGTACGGAATCGGAAGGAACGCCTTTTTTTGATGCTTTCAAATGAAACACAACACCGTAGCTTCAACCTGAATGATGAGTTCACCATTATAATGAGGAGGAATTTTACATGTCGCAATCACAGCAACAACAGGCACGAGTTCTGACAGGCAACCTCGGTTACCCCCGCATCGGTGCGGGACGTGAATGGAAGAAAGCACTGGAGTCTTTCTGGGCTGGCCGAATCGATGAATCCGCGCTTCATCAGGAACTGACCACTCTTCGGTTGCAGGATCTGAAGAAACAGCAGGCACAGCAGCTCGATCTGATTCCTGTGGGCGACTTCTCCTACTATGACCATATTCTCGATGTATCGGCGATGTTTGGCGTCGTCCCTGAGCGCTT
This sequence comes from Paenibacillus sp. FSL K6-0108, assembly GCF_045040695.1. NCBI lineage: Bacteria > Bacillati > Bacillota > Bacilli > Caryophanales > Paenibacillaceae > Paenibacillus > Paenibacillus sp. FSL K6-0108. The sequence continues at coordinate 7,028,816 of NZ_CP150288.1, forward strand.
TAACCATACAGGCGGACCGGTATCCGTATCTACCTATTACGCTATGGCCCGGGGTAATGACCAGGCAACGGCCTGTGAGATGACCAAATGGCTAAACACCAACTATCACTACATCGTACCCGAGATTCATAATGATACTGCATTTGCATTGCTTGAAAATAAACCCCTTGCCGCCTATCGCGAAGCGAAGCAGGAGCTTGGGCTGGAGGGTAAACCCGTCGTTGTCGGACCATACTCGTATGTACGGTTCGCCAAAGGCTATGACGCGGAACGCTTCGCCGAGATCGTTACACGCCTCGTTCCGGTATACGCCCAGCTTCTGTCCGAGCTTCAGGCAGAAGGTGTACAGTGGGTACAGATCGACGAGCCAGCTCTGACGCTGGCGGTCTCTTACGAGGATGAAGCCTTGCTGCAGCAGGTGTATGCTGCCTTGGCACAAGCAGCACCGGAATTGAAGCTGCTGCTTCAAACGTACTTCGAATCGGTGGAAGCTTATCCGGTCGTGACAGCACTGCCTGTTGCCGGAATTGGCCTGGACCTGGTCCACGGCTATGAAGGCAACCTGGCCAGCCTGCGGGAGCATGGCTTCCCGCAGGATAAATGGTTGGGCGCCGGTGTCATCGACGGGCGCAACATCTGGCGCGCCGATCTCGCAGAGACGGCGAAGCTGCTGGAGCAGGTGACTGAATTCGCTGCCGAAGGCAAGCTGATCATTCAGCCTTCCTGCAGCCTGCTGCATGTACCGGTTACTGCCGCTCAGGAGAGCGCGCTTGATCCGGTACTGCGCAATGCCCTGGCCTTTGCCGATGAGAAGCTGGAGGAAATTGCGACGCTCGGCACGTTGTTGTCCGGCGGTGCGAAGCAGGCGGACCCGGCAGCGGCTGTGGCTGAAGCTAGCCGCCGCGTGGAGGCGAGCACCGAAGCGGTGCGCCTGCTGAGCGAGTCCGAATCACGGACACGCCTGAGCGGTTCGCCTGCTGGGGTGCACGCTGACGAGCAGCTGCTTCGCAGCGCGTCATTCCAGGAGCGGCGCGAATTGCAGCAGCAAAAATGGTCGCTCCCGCTGCTGCCCACGACAACCATTGGCAGCTTCCCGCAAACGGCAGACGTGCGTAAGGCACGTGCCCTCTTCCGCAAAGGCGAATGGAACGCGGAGCAGTATGACGCCTATGTGCGCGAGCAAATTCAGGAGTGGATCACCATTCAGGAGGAAATTGGTCTGGATGTGCTTGTGCACGGTGAGTTTGAACGTACCGATATGGTCGAATTTTTCGGTGAGAAGCTGACCGGATTCGCCTTCACCAAAAACGGCTGGGTACAATCCTACGGCTCACGCTGCGTGAAACCACCTGTCATTTACGGAGATGTGCTGTTCAATGAACCGATGACGGTGAAAGAAACGGCGTATGCCCAGACACTGACCAGCAAACCGGTGAAAGGCATGCTCACAGGTCCGGTAACCATTCTGAACTGGTCCTTTGTCCGCTCGGATATTCCGCGCAGCGAAGTATCCTACCAGATTGCTCGCGCCATTCGGGACGAGGTTGAAGCGCTGGAGCAAGCAGGCATTGAGATGATTCAGGTGGATGAGCCGGCTCTGCGTGAAGGACTGCCGCTCAAACGAAGCAAGTGGGATGAGTACCTGCAATGGGCCGTGGAATCCTTCCGTTTGGCTACTGCAACCGTAAAACCGACAACGCAGGTGCATACCCACATGTGCTACTGCGAGTTCGATGATATTATTGAAGCCATCAGCGACCTGGATGCAGATGTAATCTCGATTGAAACATCCCGCAGCCATGGGGAACTGGTAGGCAGCTTCGAGCAGAATACGTATGACAAAGGCATCGGACTCGGTGTATACGACATTCACAGTCCGCGTGTTCCAGGCAAGGACGAGATGTTGAATATGATCGAGCGCGCACTTCAAGTGCTGCCAGCAGATCTGTTCTGGGTGAATCCTGACTGCGGACTGAAAACACGTGGTAAAGCCGAAGTCGTTGATGCATTGAGCATCATGGTTGACGCTGCCCGTACGGCAAGAGAACGAGTAACGGCAGACTCCTCCATCTAAACGAAGCTTGTGCATGCAGACAAAAGCCTCCGAATTCCTTCGGAGGCTTTTGTCATTTACGATCATTCTATTTGTTTATTCTGGCAATATCTTTTTATCTGACTTAACGAATCTCGAAATGGCTGACACGTACTCCTGCGGACAACACGAGGTATACATCCTGTTGACCCGATACGCCTTGCAGGTCTGCCTTAACCGTGGCCCACTGCTGTGCCTCGCCCTGTGTCAGTTCCACGTGTCCTGCCAGTGTACCGTCAGGTGCGCCCAGTCGAACTTCCAATACCGCATTTGCCTGTTCTGCCGATACACGAGCTTCAAGCGCTGCTGCCCCGCTGCCCAGATCCGCATCTTTGAAGGCAATCCATCCCTGCTCCCCAATCACACGGACAGAAGTTCCGCCTTCCTTGCTCTCATCCAGATCCACACCGAAGTATGCATCGTAATTCTCAGCACGAGTAGCTACACCCAGATTACGTGCAGGAATAGTCTCGCCTTGTACGGTCAGGTCAGCAACAAGCTGAACATCGGCAGAAGATTTGCCCACCATAATGGAGTAGGTGCCGCTTTCGACCACATAACGATCACGGGTTACATCCCAGATCGCCAGTTCCTGAACGGGCAGTGTGAAGCTGACTTTTACTGTAGCTCCAGCTTCAATATGAAGACGACGGAAACCTTTTAATGTTTTGAGCGGACGTTTCACACGTGACTGTCCGGCGCGCACGTACAACTGCACAACCTCATCACTGGCGATCGTTCCTGTATTTGTCACGTCCACATGCACAGTAACGGACTCATCCACTCCAGCCTGGGCAGGGTTAAGCTCCAAATTACTGTATTTAAACGATGCATACGTTAATCCATGTCCGAATGGGTACAGTACGTCACCTTCAAAATACTGATACGTACGTCCGGATTGAATGATATCATAATCTCTGATATCGGTCAGCTGATCTGCCGATTGTACCCATGTCATATTCAGGCGGCCTGCTGGCGCATAATCGCCATACAATACGTCAGCCACAGCGTTCCCCAACTCTTGTCCTGCATGCGATGTATACAATACAGCCGGGATGTTTTCCTGTACCCAGTTGGATGTGAACGGGTAACTTCCCACGATAACTACAACAGTATTTGGATTCGCTGCATATACGGCTTCAACCAGACGCTGCTGGGATTCAGCCAGATCCAGACCTGGACGGTCGATTTCTTCTTTACCATTCACAAGTGGATTGTTGCCGACAAATACAATCGCCGTCTCCGCTTCCTTCGCGGCCGCTACCGCTTCCTCCAATCCATTCACCACGATATCCTTTTTGAATGTTTCCGTAGCACCAAAGGATTTCAACTCTTCGGAGACGGCAAACGCATCGTTTCCGCCATTCGGTGCTGTTACGGTTTTGCCGTTCCAAGTCGTTAGCCCCACGCTTCCATCCTGCTGCGGCAACAGATGGAATACTTCCTTCACAAACCAGCCATATACTTCATCCGCCGATGCCGTAACCGTTTCTTCATCTGTTGTCAGATATTTGCCGTTGCTTGCTGCCTGCAGGGTATAGCTGCCAAAGCCCCAGTCACTCAGTGTAAATGTCTCGGCATCTCCTGAAGCAATGATGGATGATTTCTCATCTCCAGCCAGCCCGACAGCCTTGCCGCTTGCTGCGGAAGTAAGTGTAATGCGGTCATTACCATCCTTGAACGCAACTTTGTCGCTGCCTACTTTGCCGCTGATCGCTTCAAGCGGGGATACGCTATATGGCATGGTGCCTGCATACCAGTCACGATAGACTGTTCCGCCCAGTTGACCAATCACAGCCACTTTGCCGGATTTTGTTTTATCCAGCGGCAGTGTGCCTTGATCATTTTTGAGCAATACCACTTGTTCTCTCGCTGCTCTCAATGACAGAGCCTTCGCCTTTTCCGTCATCATCGCTTCTTCACCAATGGAAGCATACGGATTGCCCTCAGCCGGATCGAATTCTCCCAGACGGAAACGGACACGGAACGTATTAAACAACGCTAGATCAATGTCATCCATGGTGAGTGTGCCCTGCTCCAATCCTTCACGCAGCGCCTGCTTCGACAGCTCCGCATCATCGGTAATGCTGTCAATTCCGGCTTTGACGGATTCTACTGTACCTGGTGTGTGGGAATCATAGTATTTATGATCGTTCTTGATCCCCATGACGTCCCCTGCATCACTCACGATGAAGCCATCCATGCCCCATTCGCCCTTCACAATCTCGTTTACAAACGGATGCAGCAATGCCGGTGTACCATTAATCGAGTTGTACGCGGTCATCATGGACTGCGCGCCGCCCTCTTTAAACGGTTTCTCGAACGCCTTCAAATAATATTCACGCATGTTGCGTGGATCAATGCTCGATGAACCACTGCCGCGGTCCACTTCATTATTGTTTGCAAGGAAATGCTTCAACGTGGCAACCGCCTTGTAATACTTCGGATGGTCGCCCTGGATTCCCTTAACCAAAGCCGTTGTCAGCTCAGCAGTCAGTTCCGGGTCTTCACCATAAGCCTCTTCGTTCCGACCCCAACGCGGATCACGCTCCATATCAACCGTAGGTGCCCACAGCGTCAGACCGTTTACTGCTGGATTGCGTTTGTAAAATACACGTGCCTCGTCTCCGATCACGGAGCCGATTTCTTTCATCAGGTCCGCATCCCATGTACACGCCAGCCCTACCGGCTGCGGGAAGGAAGTCGCTTCGCCAAGCCAAGCCAGACCATGAGCTGCTTCTGTGCCGTGTTTGTATGCTGCGATACCCAGTCGTTCTACTGCGGGTTGGTATTGCAGCATGGATTCGATTTTCTCATCTTCCGACAGACGGGATACGAGGTCCTTTACACGTGTATCCAGTTCGAGCGTTGTATCCTGGAAGGGATATTTCGTTTGGTTGGTCATGATATGGAATCTCCTTTGGGTGTTCATTGATTTATTAGATTTATTCGGAATGATAGCGAATACATAACCAGCAAATAATTACGATGTAATCTTGATGTATCCGACCTCACAATTCGAAGATATAACCTTTTATAACAAGCAATTTACAGGCCATCGTTAACTCTTCTTTTTATTTACTAAAACGGTTTCGATAAAACTATCATATAGCATGTTTGCCAAAAAAAACAGGGGGGCTCCATAGGAAAATGTGAACTTTCCTCGGGAAAGTATGAGGACAACCGTTTTATTCTGGCACAGTATGGTAATCATGGATAGGAGTATAGGTATGACGTTCTTATTGAGCCAAGCATAGTCCTTAATGAAGGAGAATATTGAAGGAGGAAAATCGAGTGAGTGACCACCAACAGCCCTCCACGGGTTTGCCTTCCATTCCGGAATCGCTGTGGAGAGCAACAAATACATTCAATGAATATCCGAAACTGACAGAAGATACAACTGCCGATGTAGCCATTATTGGTGCAGGAATCGCGGGCATCACAACCGCCTATCTGCTGGCCCAGAAAGGTATGCGCGTGGTTGTGCTTGAAGCTGGAAAAATACTGGATGGCACAACCGGCCATACAACCGCCAAAATATCCGCGCAGCATGGCGTGATATTCGATGAATTGCTGCATCATTTTGGTGAGGAACAGGCCCGCATGTATTATGAAGGCAATGCGACAGCAGCCAAGTGGATACGCGATCTGGTGAAAGAGAAGAAGATCGATTGTCAGTGGGCTGAGGAAGATGCCTACGTCTATATTCAATCCGAGGAGAACCTCAAGAAGCTGGAAATTGAACTGACCGCCTATGGCAAGCTGGATATTCCGGGTCAATGGGTTGATCCCCTTCCTATCCCTGTCCCATCCAGGGCAGGCATTAAGATGCCGGGACAGGCTCGCTTTGATCCGCTTCGTTATCTACATTACCTACTGGAATCTGCAGTTAAGCAAGGTGTCCGCATTTACGAACATACAACGGTAACCGATGTAGAGGAAGACGCCTCGCTACATGTGCGAACATATGAGAACGGTCCATCCGTAACGGCCGAACATGTCGTTGTCGCCTCCCATTTTCCGGTTTACGACCCTGGGTTTTATTTTACAAGGCTGCACGCTGAACGTTCTTATGCTGTTGTTGTTGAGCCTCAGAAGCCGTTTACTGGTGGGATGTACCTCTCGGATGATGAACCCTATCGTTCACTTCGCACCGTGATCCATGAAGGCAAGGAACACATCCTGTTCGGAGGAGAAAATCACAAAACAGGACAAGGCATCTGTACGTTTGGTCACTATGAACATCTGGAGCGCTATGCGGCCGAAACATTTGGCATTCGCAACATTCCGTTTCGCTGGTCAGCCCAGGACCTGATTTCACTCGACAAGGTCCCTTACATTGGACCGATCACTGGCCGACATGAGCGTGTTTATGTAGCTACGGGTTTTGCCAAGTGGGGCATGACCACAGGAACGATGGCTGGACATATTCTTACGGATCGAATTACTGGACGGGACAACTCTTACGCAGCTGTATTCGATCCTGCAAGGTTCAAGGCAGATCCTGGAGTGAAAAACTTCATTGTAGAGAATGCCAATGTAGCCAAGGAACTAATTTCCGGCAAAGTGGGCATTATTCACAGAAACGTCGGAGAACTCAGTAACGATGAAGGGTCTGTTGTTCGCCATGACGGCAAACGGGCTGGCGCCTACAAAGATCCGAATGGCAAACTCTTTCTAGTGGACACTACCTGCACCCACTTGGGCTGTGAGGTGGAATGGAATAAAGGGGAACGCTCCTGGGATTGTCCATGCCATGGCTCACGCTACGACTATGCTGGCAAAGTCATTGAAGGCCCTGCCGTTGAAGACCTCAAGGTGTTGGAAGCACAGGAATAACAAAAGCTGCAGCGCCTATCGTTATACATCTTCATCCCATAGACCCGGATCGGAATCCGTCCTCAGACGGAAGCACCCGATCCGGGTTTTGCGTATGCTGATCTATAGATTGAGTTATAGAGATAAAGGAGTTAGTTCAACTTAGAGGTACATCGTGACAAGGAACTATTTTAAAATCACTACCTTGCATTAAATAGTACCGGATGCTATGATGAATTCATAACTACTGAACAATACACACTAGTGATTGGATAGAGCAATAAGGAGGAACCCAAGTGAATGCGAATATTCAATTCAAAAAAGGGGTGCTGGAGCTATGCGTGCTTGTTCTGATCAACCGCCAGGATCGTTATGGCTACGAACTGGCTCAGGCGATATCCCAACATATTGAAGTGGCGGAAGGTGCGCTGTATCCCCTTTTGCGAAGATTGGTCAATGACGGCTATTGTACAACTTACCTGCAGGAATCCAGTGAAGGTCCGCCGCGTAAATATTACAAATTGTCTGATACCGGCCGTGACTATATGAAGACCCTTACGAATGAATGGAATAGTTTTGTGCGCAGTGTCGCAAATCTTATAGAGGAAGGTACCCCCAATGAATAAACAACAATTCATGCAGGCAATGGAGGTTCATCTAAGACCGATGGACCCGCTGGAACGGGCAGAGTTGCTCGCTGATTATGAACAGCATTTTGAGATGGGATTAAGGGAAGGAAGACCGGAAGAAGAAATTGCCAGGGAACTGGGGCATCCGGTCGAGATTGCAAAAGAAGCACTCGGTTATCGGTATGATGCACAGACGCCAGGATCTGATCCGTTCTATGCACCAACATTTGAAGAAATGCGTCCGCAGCAAAGGGGAAATCGCGCTGCTCGCAACTTCTTCACGGCAATCGGACTTTTTTTCCTGAACATCATACTCGCGATTCCACTAGGGTTGACTCTGTGGTCGGTATGGCTCACGATTGCCAGTCTGTCGCTGCTGGTATTAGCCCCGGTCGCTGCTGCAGTGGATTTCTTATATCTCGACCATTTCGAGTATTCTGAATTGTTTGTTTCAATTGGAGTATTCGGGATAGGCATTCTATTCGCCCTTGCGACCAAATCGGTTTTTAAAGCCTTTAAGTTAATTACTCTTCAGTATATAAGATGGAATCAAAAGACGATGAAAGGAGATGTCTAATCATGAGCACCAAAAAATGGATCGCTCTAGCGATACTATGTATCGGCATCGGTTTGCTTGGAACCTCCATATACGGAGTTGAGTTCGGAGACCAAAGAGAGGACTACTCCAAACGTTGGGAATTCAAAAATGATGAGCTGCACAATATCATGATGAATGCCAACTTCAGTGCAGATGTTGAATTCATCGTAAGTCCCGATTCCAATGGCTACATTGAAGTGGATGGCAAGTGGGACCAGGCCACCATTGAAGCTTTTGAACAGGCCACGCTTTCGAATGGAACCTTTACGTTGTCTCAGAAGGAACGCATGCGTTTGCAATTTTTCACCCTTTACTGGAATGATCTACGGCAAAAGATTACGGTTGCTCTGCCAGAAGGACATCAGCTGGATGAAGTCAACATCGTCTCTTCTTCCAGTGATCTGGACCTGGAGGGTCTGCATGCCAATACCTTGGATATTAACAATACGTCTGGAAGTATCCATCTCCAGGACATTACAGTACCAACCATTCAACTGGATCTAACTTCAGGAGACATTAAAGCTGCGGCAATTGCGGGAGACATGGAAGTAAAACAAACTTCCGGAAGTTTCACGTTGAATGGCATAAATGGTGATGTGACTCGCAGTGTACAATCGGGAGATACCAAAATTACGCAATTGAACGGTGCGGCAGATGTTAAATTCACTTCCGGCAGTGTGAAGATCGAGCAAGAAGTTTCCGGTCCAATGGATGTATCGGGACAGTCAGGAGATATTTCCATACAAGCAGCGCCCGATTTTGACGGCATTTACGATGCACAGGCTACTTCGGGTGATGTAAATATACCTGATTCCCCAATGGTAAGCCGTGATGTCATCAAAGCCCGTACCACTTCCGGAAGCATAAAGATCAAACAATAATGTTAAGTCATAATGAAGCAAATATTCGAACTGTGGGTAATATAGTATAATTAAATGCTAGTCCAATTCTAAGGAGGAGTTACCCACATGGAACTTAAAAATAAAACGGCGGTCATCACTGGCGCCGGTAAAGGTATTGGCCGTGCCATTGCTGAAGCACTTGCCAAGGAAGGTGTACATCTCGGACTTATCGCTCGGACGGCCTCCGATCTGGAGGCTCTCCAGCAATCACTGAGCCAGGAATACGGTGTAAAAGTAACCAGTGCCATTGCTGATATCTCCGATCGCACCCAGGCTGAAGCAGCTGTGGCTGCGATTGAGATGGAGCTTGGTGCGGTAGATATTCTGATCAACAATGCAGGCATTGCAAGCTTCGGTACACTGCTGGACATGGACCCGGAAGAATGGGAACGCATCCTGCATGTTAATGTCATGGGTACATACTACGTAACTCGTGCTGTGCTGCCAAGCATGATCAAGGAAAGCAGCGGCAGCATTATCAATATCGCTTCCACCGCAGGCGAGCGTGGATTCGCTACCGGCTCTGCTTATTGTGCTTCCAAATTCGCGCTGCTCGGCATGACCGAATCCCTGATGCAGGAAGTTCGCAAATCCAATATCCGGGTTACGGCGCTAACACCAAGCACAGTGAACACGGAACTGGCAACGAATGCCGGACTGAAAGTTGGAGACGAAGACCGCATGATGCAAGCGGAAGATGTAGCTGAACTGGCTTTGGCGACGCTCAAGCTGTCGGATCGTGTATTTGTCAAAGCTGCTGGCATCTGGACAACTAATCCTCAGTAAGCAGAAGTAGTCGAACAGGAGACTGTGTCAGTTCGTCAGCAATAATAAAAGGACGATTCCCATCGTTATGTTCATCACTTTGGGAACCGTCCTTTTATGCATTCCATAAACGATCCAAATCCAGCTCCTTGGATACAGCGATCAGCACCACCGCGGGCTCCTCCCCAATATTGGTGACTTCATGAGGAACGATGGCATTCCAGCTGAACGAATCCCCCGCTTCCAGAATCTCTACATCCTCACACTGCTCTGCGCGAATTCGGCCTTGCAGAACCAGATGACTTTCTTCTCCGGCGTGCTTATTGACTCCTGTCGACGCACCCGCTGGCAGCTCCACAATGGACATGCGCATGGCTCCCTTGGCCGTTAGATGCTGTACCTTAATCTGCCCGCTTCCGGCAGTAGTCTCCTTGCGCTCATCCTTGCGCACCACATTCATCCGCTGCTCCGGTGACAACAGCAAGTATGGCAGTGGCACTTCCAGATAATCCGCGATACTTTCGAGCGTGGCGATGGACGGTGATGTTTTATTATTTTCCACGTTGCTGATAAACCCTTTGGACAGCCCCGTACCCTCACACAATTGCATAATGGTGATCTGTTTTTGTTTGCGGATCGTACGAATGGCTAGGCCAATATCCATATTGCAATCCTCCCCCTATGATCTGTATATCCAATACCCAACCTATTCTGCGTTAGGTTCATAAAAAACAATCCGGTTGCCAAACGGATCAATCACTGTCATTTCCCTTAGATTCCACGGCGTGTCGGTAATGCCCGGTCTGGAATGCTTGTACTTTTTCCGATTGAGCACCTCACATAATGCATCAAGCGCATCCGTTTCTATTCGTAAAGCTGCTCCAGGCGTACAATCGCCATGGTGTTCAGATAAGTGTAATTGAATGGAATCCAGAGATACCTGCATATATAACGGTAAATCTGGTTCAAACCGATGTTCCCAATCCAATCGAAAACCCAAATATTCCAGGTAGAACTCCTTCGCCTTGTTTTCATCAAAGATTCTCAGAATGGGCACGATTCCTTTAAGCATAATGATCACGTCCTTGGGAGTAATATAGATTACTTATACGGAACATATTTTCATAATACAAAAAAAATATTGACCCTACAATGGAATCATGATAGATTTTGTTCATAAATAAGAATATTAATTTCATATTAGTGAACTTTATTTCAATTACACATTTCTTAACAGGTGGTGATTGCATTGAGTTATTCATTGACTTACGAGGTCCGGCTTCCTTCCGATTACAATACAGAACAACAATATCCCGTTATCTTTGCCCTGCATGGCATGGGTTCGGATGAACAGGATATGCTTCGCTTAATGGAGCCTCTTCAATCCGATTTTATTATCATCGCAGTAAGAGGGCCCATTGTTCAGGGGAGCGGTTATGCCTATTTTCAAATTAAAAGCATTGGCAACCCTGTCCGCGAGCTGTTCGATGCCTCTGTTCAAGGACTACAACAGCTAATCGTTGATTTGTCCGCCAAATATGCCATTGATCCCGCACGGCGTTATATCGCCGGATTCAGTCAGGGAGCCATTATGGCAATGACACTCTCGCTGATCATGGGAGATGCAATTAAGGGAATTGTAGCCATGAGTGGTTACATTCCGCAATTTGTGAAAGACGAATATAAGATACAGCCCGATTCAGAGTTATCTGTTTTTATATCGCACGGTGACCAGGATCATCTCTTCCCGCTGCAGCTCGGCGAGGATAATTCCAACTTCTTCTACCAACACACCAATAACGTTACGTATGTTCCATATCACGGTGGACACCAAGTCACCCCCGACCTATATCAACAATTTCAACAATGGCTTCGGAAGGATGCCAAGCTGGCTCCCGAAGACCTGAAAGGACTGAATTCATAATGATGCCATCCCTGTTTATCGCTCACGGTGCACCATCACTCGCACTGGAGGAAAATGCATATACTGAATTCCTGCAAAAACTTGGACAGGAACTGCCAAAACCCAAAGCAATCGTATTGTTCTCTGCTCACTGGGAATCTACAACTCAATTGGTTTCTTCAGTAGCCAATTACGAGACCATCTATGATTTCGGCGGCTTCCAGCCCGAGCTGTATCAGATCAAATATCCGGCACAAGGGCATGAAGAGACCACAGCGGAAATTCATCGCCTGTTCGCCAATGCCGGTATTCCGGTCGAAAGCGACTCCACTCGTGGTCTGGACCACGGTGCATGGGTTGTTCTTCGCCTGCTCTATCCAAATGCCGACATTCCGGTCGTTGCGTTGTCTGTGAACCGTTATCTGTCCAATGAACAGCAGTATCAGGTAGGACAAGCGCTGGCTGCTTTGCGTGAGCAGGATGTTCTCGTCATTGGCAGCGGTGGGACGGTACACAACCTGCGTCAATTAAACTGGGACAGCGCAGGCGTCGACCCCTGGGCCATGGCGTTTGACAACTGGCTGCATGACAAGCTGGTGAGCTGGGATACAGCGTCCCTCTTCGCCTATGACAAGCTGGCACCCTCAGCCCAGGCGGCTGTACCTACGCCAGAGCATTTTGTACCATTGCTGCTCGCCATGGGTGCAGGAGATCAGAACAAGCAGGCATCACTCCTGTTCAAAGCCTATCAGTATGGCAACCTGAGCCTGTCCTGTTGGAAGTTTGATTAAAGAGGACTCGTAGATAATAAATTTAGCGTGGGTTACAGGATCTCCCTGTGGCCCACGCTTTATTTATGGATGTAACTAGTTGTGCTGATTATGCAAAAACCGCCTTTGAAATGATGAGGCCATCGGAGCATGCGAGACAAGGACTCAAGTTTCTTGTTTGCTTTTCCGGACTATAACTATAATATGGGATGAAATTTGCTCACAGATCACTCACCATAATGTCTCAATAGCTCATACGGAGGGGAATTGGATGCCAGAACAGCGTATATATGAATTGATGGATGAACTGGATATTTTACTGGAGGAGAAGGTACAAGATGAGGAAAACCGGGAGCTGCTCACGGCATACCGCAAGTTTGCAGGCGTGACGAATGAGCAGCTCGACGCATTCGAGCAGGAACACGGTATTCGTTTACCTTCTGATTTCCGTGCATTTTATAAACGTAAAAATGGGAGTGGTTATGGCTTTAAAGTATTGTATCCAAGCCTTGAGGAGGGACGAGAAACCGAGCCATTTTACCTATTATCTCTGGAAAAGATTCAAAAGGGGCATTCCACGCTGGTGGAGAACCGCTTGGATGATTATTATACCGAAGAAGAGATCCGTGAGCTTGATCCCCGAATCAAACCGTATCTGTTTCAAAAGAAATGGATTACGTTTGGCATGCTTGGAGGTGGATCTCTGTGTCTGATGTTCGACTTTGATCCGACGGAGCAAGGTACGTATGGGCAGATTATTATGTACATCCATGATCCGGATTTTGTATATTACGTGGCTGGAACATTTACGGAGCTTTTGGAACAATCCAACCGAAATTTGCGCGCTCTGGAGGCCATTGAATACTGATTCCTAGGGACGTATCCAAGCTCAAATCCCCAACTTCCTATGAATTACATCATTCATATGATGATATGACCTTTTTTGCATAATGCTGGGAGTTGTAAAGCAAGCTATAATAACATTTAGTGGAAGTGACCAAGCTTTAATTATGGATTGCCCTTTTCTGCATCTATCACATTTATCTGGGAGGAACATTCGAAGTGGCTGAACAACCAAAGTCTGAGAGCTTAATGTCTCTCGTCAAAAAGGGAAACACATCCTCGGCTGTAGCGATGGCAGGAAACGCCGTACTTGCACTGTGCAAAGGAGGAGCCTTTCTATTCAGTGGCAGTGGCGCCATGTTCGCCTCGGCGATGCACTCTTTGGCCGATGCCATCAACCAAGGGTTTGTCTTTGTCGGAAGTGTATTGTCCGAGAAAAAACCTACACGCCGCTTTCCGACCGGATTCGGGCGAGTCATCAACATTTTCTGTATGATTGCCGTTATCGTTGTTACCATTATGGCGTATGAAACGATCCATGAAGGGATTCACTTGTTACTGCATCCGGCTGCTCATTCCGGCGGTATCTGGATTAACATCGCCGTGCTGGTGCTTAACATTGTGATCGATGGAGCCATTTTGATTAAAGCGATGAAAGAAATTCTACACGAAGCACGTGCGCCCAAAGCGTCAGGCCTCGCCCTGTTCCCTGCTGCGATCAAAAATGTAGGACGCGCCGCACCGCCAACACGGCTTGTATTTTACGAAGATATTGTAGCGGTACTCGGTGCTACACTTGCACTGGTCTCTGTCGTCGTCATTGCACTGACCAATTTTGCATTGCTCGATGGAATCGTGACGACCATTATCGGATGTCTGATGATCGCTGTCGCTTTCCGTGTCGGCTATGACAATATGATCGGACTGATTGGTGTAGCGGCTCCACAGGATGTTGAGGATAAAGTATCCCAGACCATTCTGGCAGACTCTCATGTTGCAGATATCCAGATGATGCGCATTATTCAGGAAGGCCGATATTACCACGTCGAGGGTCTGATTGAGCTGACCAAAGGATTGAGCCTTGCCGATGCAGATGATATCAAGTTCCGTATTCAGGAGAAGTTAATGACCGATCCCGACATCGCCGATGCGGCCATCTCCATTATCGAGGATGATGGCGTGAACAGCTGGGGTAAGAAGCATTCGGATGTGGTGAAATAATATGCTTCGGTTTGGATAAAAAGAATGACAAAACCTACTCTCAACAGAGTGGGTTTTCAGCATGTTCAACTACACACTCATCAACAGAGTATAGTTTCTCAAACCATGCCTACCTAGACTTTGGTCTAGGTTCACTTTAACTCCAAAGACGGAGGATCAACTTTTCTAATTCATGGTATGCTGTGAATAACGAAAGTAGTTGCTCTACATACAACCGTTCGGGAATTGATCTTGTATTGAAAAGGAGAGATATCATGGCTAAACGCACCATCCTTGCGCCTGTGCTTATTTTGCTGGGCGTGTACCTGATTTTGAACCAGGGAGGTTCACTCGGTCCGGGTACAATCTTTGCCACGTTCTGGCCCACCTTATTTGTGATTCCGCTGGGGCTGTTCTTCCACTGGCTGTACTTCTCCATGATTGGCAGAGGGGTCGGATTGCTGGTTCCCGGGGGCATCTTGCTTACGGCAGGTATTGTCAGCCAGATCGCCATGCTCTTTGGTAACTGGGGCACGATGTGGCCTGGCTTCATTCTTGCGGTAGCGGTAGGTCTGTTTGAATTGTATTGGTTTGGTGGCCGTAACAAATGGCTGCTGATTCCGATCAACATCCTGACGGTAATCTCACTGTTATTCTTCTCCGTCATGTCGATAGGCACGATGTTGAACAGCCTGTCCTTTGTCCAGCCGTTCGTGGCGATTGTGCTGATTATGGGCGGGGCCTGGATCATTGTGGGTCGCAAAAAGCGCATGTAAATCTTATGTCGTTTACACTAGACCACTGCGGTGACAGAACAACTTCGGATCGCTGTTATCCCCAGATTTTTTTGAATCCCATCTTAAATGGGAAAATCCGGGGATAAGCGTATGCTTCCGAAGTAGCTTTCTTTCAGAAAGCTTTTAGGCGAACGCTTCGCTTCCTTCGTTTGTTCTGTCCCCTCCGTTAACGTGTAAACAGAGACAAGACAACCTACCTTAGCTGTTTGCTCTGAGGCAGGGTAAAACATAAAGGGGTGCGGCTCGTCATTCAATTGAAATGACGAGCTGCACCCCTATTTATTTTGTTTCAGATCTAACGAATTCTAATGAACTGTACACACGCAATTGGCGGTCATTTGTTCCCATTGGAGTTTTAACGAATCAGAGAGACGCTATTCTGTCTAAGCAGCGGCTTATTACCGTTTAAACACCATTTTTATAAAGAATAGCTTCGCTGGAGTTCGTTAGCATTCGTAAACCTCGGAAATCAGCCCAATAAGGTGCGGTAGATTCGTTAGCGCGTTGGACGTTACACGGAACGCCATGTTCATCCGATACATCTCAATTGAATATTACCTATTTGCTATGCATTTTAAATTCGAGGAACAAATCGTTATAATGCGAAAGCATTTTTTTGCCCAGATTATCGTAGACCTCCAGCTTGCCTGTCAGTGTCTCATCTGGATAAAATCGTTCATCCTCCGAAATATCCTCTGGCAGCAGCTTTAATGCTTCGGCGTTCGGTGTGGAATACCCGACATACTCGGCATTACGAGCTGCATGATCCGGGTCCAGCATGAAGTTGATGAACTGATGAGCACCTTCAATATTACTTGCAGTCTTCGGAATAACCATGTTATCGAACCAAAGGTTCGAGCCTTCCTCAGGAACCACATAATCCAGCTTATCATTCTCATCCATAATTTCCGACGCATCCCCGGACCATACGAGTCCAACCGCCGCTTCTTCGTTCGCCAGCAGCATTTTGATCTCGTCCCCGACAATGGCTCTGACGTTAGGCGTGAGGGTGGACAGTTTCTTCAAAGCTTCCTGCAGATGGTCTTCATTCGTATCGTTCAGTGAATACCCAAGGCTGTTCAGCCCCATGCCGATGACTTCACGGGCACCGTCGAGCAGCAGGATTTGATTTTTCAAACGTGGGTCCCACAGGTCATTCCAGCTCTCAAACGTTAACCCATCGACCAGCTCAGGATTGTACACAATACCCACCGTTCCCCAGAAGTAAGGGATGGAGTACTTGTTCCCCTCATCAAAGGACAGGTCCATAAACTGTTGGTCGATGTTACTCAGATTGGGCAGCTTGCTATGATCGAGTGGAACGAGCAGATTTTCTTCTTTCATTTTGCTAATCGCATATTCAGAAGGAATTGCCACATCGAACGTCGTTCCGCCCTGCTCAATCTTGGTTAACATCGCCTCATTCGAGTCAAACGTCTGATAGATCACCTTGATTCCGGTCTCTTGCTCAAATTCCTTCAGCAAATCAGGATCGATATAATCGCCCCAGTTATAAATGGTCAGCGTGTTTCCGCCGGAATACCCCTGACTTTTGTTCAGATACGAAGCGAGGATCATCAGGGCAAAGGCTGCCACAAATACAATTGCAAATGTCCGAACCAGTTGCTTCATGGACGCAGCCCCCTTCCCGCAGGCGTCTTCGCGGCACGGCGGTTAATGAAGTAATACCCAACAACCAGCAGCACCGTAAGCAGGAACAGCAGCGTAGACAGCGCATTGATGGACAATGACACACCCTGCCTTGCTCTGGAATAAATCTCCACAGAAAGCGTGGAATAACCGTTCCCCGTAACAAAGAAGGTTACCGCAAAGTCATCTAGCGAGTACGTCAACGCCATGAAGAATCCGGCAAAAATACCCGGTTTGACGTATGGAAGCACGACGCGGGTCAGAACCTGCCATGATCCAGCACCCAGATCGCGCGCCGCATCCATCAAGGTTGGGCTCATCTCCTGAAGCTTTGGCAGTACCATAATCACGACAATCGGCACGCTGAATGCAATATGAGACAACAGTACCGAAGTGAATCCAAGCTTGATGCCAATCATGGTGAACAGAATCAGAAAGGATGCACCAATGATGACATCTGGACTAACAATCAGCACGTTATTGAGTGACAGCAGCGTATTCTTGGTCCGTTTGCGCCGCACATGGTAGATCGCCAGTGCCCCTGCCACACCGAGCATCGTCGAGATCGCCGAGGACAGGAGCGCAATAATAAACGTATTGAGTACAATGATCAGCAGCCGGGTATCGGCAAACACTTCCCTGTACCATTCCAATGTAAACCCTTCGAAGCCGCGCATATGTCCGCCACTGTTGAAGGAATAGAAGATCAGATACGCAATCGGTGCGTACAGTATAGCGAATACAACGGCCAGATAGACGTTAGACAGCTTTCCGTTTCTTCCCATTACGCACCTCCTTCTTGCCTGATCCAGTCAGGAACATAATGATTGCCATCGCAATAATCAAAAAGACGGCAATCGTCGAACCCATCCCCCAGTCCTGGGTGACGAGAAAATGCTGCTCAATCGCTGTTCCCAGCGTAATTACCCGGTTCCCCGCAATAAGGCGGGTAATCATGAACAAGGATAGCGCCGGAATAAATACAGCCTGACAGCCGGATTTCACTCCGCTAAGCGTCAGCGGGAAGATGACCCGACGGAACGTCAGCCAGGACGATGCCCCGAGATCCCGTGCTGCGTAGATCAGCGACGGATTCATCTCTTCCAGCGCGTTGAAGATCGGCAGGATCATAAACGGAATGAAGATGTACACCGAGACAAAGATAAAGCTAAAATCGGTGAACAGAATCTGTTTCGTGCCAATGCCCACCACTTCAAGCAGGGAATTGGTCAAGCCATACGTGCCAAACAGGCCGATAAAGGCGTACGCTTTTAACAACAGATTGATCCAGCTTGGCAAAATAATAAGCAGCAGCCACAGCTGCTTGTGCTTTGTACGAGTCAGTAAATACGCCGTCGGATACGAGACCAACAGCGAGAACACTGTGATCAGAAATGCATACCAGAACGAGCTCAGGGTCATCTGCATGTACACCGGTGTAAAGAACCGGGCATAGTTACCCAGCGTAAAATGGCCCTCCACATCGAAGAACGAGTAATACACCACCAGCAGAACCGGAGCAACTACAAACAACACCATCCATAATACATATGGAATCAGATACGCATTGCGTGTACTCGCCTTAGTCTGCATGAACGGCCTCTTGGTAGGCTTCCAGACGTTTGTCGAACTCTTCTTCCGTCTCGTTAAAGCGCATGACGTGGATGGCTTCCGGGTCAAAATACAGTCCAATACGAGCGCCTACGACGGCTTTCTTCGTGGAATGCACCAGCCACTCATTACCCGCATCATCGTAGGTCGATATTTCGTAATGCACCCCACGGAACAACTGGGAATCCACATTGACTTTCATCTTGCCCTGTTCCTCGGTTGTAATCTCCATGTCCTCTGGACGAATCACTATCTCCACAGGCTCGTCCCGCTGCAATCCCTGATCGACACACTCGTACTGTGCGCCAGCGAACTCTACCACAAAGTCCTGCTTCATTTTGCCGGATACAATGTTCGATTCACCGATGAAGTCCGCCACAAAACGGTTAATCGGCTCATCATAGATATCATTTGGCGTGCCGCTCTGCTGAATGACGCCGCCGTTCAGGACAAAGATTTCATCCGACATCGCCAAGGCTTCTTCCTGGTCATGCGTGACAAAAATAAACGTAATGCCCAGTCGCTGTTGCAGCTCGCGCAGCTCATACTGCATTTCGGTGCGCAGCTTCAGATCGAGCGCCGACAAAGGCTCGTCCAGCAGCAAAATCTCGGGTTCATTCACAATTGCCCGTGCAATCGCGACACGCTGCCGTTGTCCGCCGGACATCTCGCCAATTTCACGGTTTTCATAACCGGAGAGATTGACGAACTTGAGTGCTTCCAACACTTTGCCGCGAATTTCAGCGGTTTTCATTTTTTTGATCCGCAAACCAAAAGCGACGTTCTCAAATACGTTCAAATGTGGAAATAACGCGTAATCCTGAAATACGGTATTCACCTGCCGCTGGTGAGCCGGCACTTGGTTAATCAGTGCACCGTTAAAATAAATACTGCCCTGTGTCGGCTCCGCAAAGCCGGCGATCAGGCGCAATATCGTTGTTTTCCCGCAGCCTGACGGGCCGAGTAGCGTATAAAATTTACCCCGCTCAATCTCGAAGCTGACTTCCTTCAATACGGCTTCATCCTGATCGTATTGCTGGGTCACCCGGTCGAACCGGATAATCGGTTGTTGTTCTGACATGCTTCATTTCGCCCCCTTTAAACTTGAGGTATACCTTGAGCCTGTACACTTCTTTTCAAGCATGCTTCATTACAAATCCCATCTATTATATATGATTCAGCTATATCCGCAATGGTTTTGATGTAAACGCTGTGTGTTATTTCTTCTTATTCTCACAAATACAGCATACATTACGGGTATATGTCGATATCTACGCATCCATGTAGAGCGATTTCATGAGGATTTCGGAATTAAGCCATGTGAAAGGAGTCCTGTTGGTGGATATTCGCCGTAATCTGCCCTTGCTGATGATCATTTGTTTTCTTAGTCAGATGGGCGGCTTCATGATTCTGCCCCTATTCCCTTTGTTTATTGAGGAGTTCGGCCTGTCTGGCTGGATGATGGGGGTTATTTTTGCACTCTTTTATGTCGGCAAAGTGATTGGCGGGGTGCCCGCTGCGGCACTCTATCGGAAAATTGGGGGCAAGCGGGCACTTATTGCTATGCTGCTGCTGCTCGCTGTATGTATGGGCGGTTTCGCTGTATCTTCTGCCGCATTAGTATTCGGTCTGCTGCGGCTGCTGCAAGGGCTCGCTTCTACCGGACTTACCGTCGTCGTGCGTTCCATCATCGGGGATGAGGGGAATGTCGACAACCGGGGGCTGTACAACGGTTATATCAGCAGCAGTGAAGGCGGGGGCATGGTGCTGGGTCCGGTCATCAGCGGCTGGCTCTCGTTGCATTGGCCGTTATCGGTGCCTTTTTTACTCGTTACCGTGTGCTGCCTGATGGCTGTGATTGCGGCAATGGGGATGAAGACAGCAGGAAAGTCCAATCCTGTATCCGAAAATGTGGCGGACGGCCACGACTTAAGCGAGTCTCCAACGGATGCCAAACCAACGCAAACGCCTGCCGATTATACAGCTTCTCCAGTAAATGATACGCCTAGCTCAACCATTCCAGAACCGTCCACCGGACTTACCAGGCGGCAGCAACTGATTGGCTACGGTGCGGTGCATTTTCTGGAGATGAGCGCCTATGCCGTGTTTCTGACTTATTTTGCGCTGTATGCCGCTCATATCATGCAGTGGGACCCGTTTGCGACCAGTCTTGCCTTTACCGTAGCCGGGATCTCCACACTTGCGGCTGCCCCGGTGGCAGGTTACCTGTCTGATCGAATGGGTGATCGGCTGCTGCTCTGCATGTTCGGCATGCTGATGATTGGTATCGAAGTGGTGGTTTTTCTGAGCACATCTTCATATGTGCTGGTTTACGTAGGCATGCTGATCGGCGGTGTAGGCGGTGCATGTTACATGGATTCGTTCTTTGCTCATATCGGGGATCATATCCCGGACGAAGGTAGGAGCTCCGTCATAGGCAAAATTGTCTCTGCGGCAGAGATCGGTTCCATCGTATCCCCGCTGATTGCTGCGCTGCTCGTAGAGCATGGATCGCTGTATACCGTGTTTGTCTTCAATCTGCTTCTGATCGCTGCCGCCATTGCCGTTCAGGCAGTGATGCGCAGCCGTTACAGATCGAAACGAGTGTAAACGCACAAGACTGCCCACACCCGTGGGCAGCCTCCATTCATTTATTTACTCCTAATAAAGTTGCAATATGTAACGCATTTTCTTCGATTTTACTTTTTAAATAAGGGTCTGTGTTCTCTGGCAATTCCGTCGGCTTGTAAAACTTCGCTTCAAGAACTTCCACCCCATCGGGCTTCAATTCGCCTTCGTACTCCGTGCAAATATAACCAATGACCACATTATAATATTCATGTCCATTTCTTAATTTCGTATATAACTCTTTCCCGGAAAAAACACCGTATAGCACAAGTTTCTTGATCTGTATTCCAATTTCTTCTTTGACCTCTCGCATCGCAGACTCTTCCACCGATTCACCCAACTCCATAAACCCACCCGGTACTCCCCAGGTATGATCCACATGTCGAACCAACAAAATTTCACCTAATTTATTCAATATCAAAATACTCGGTCTCACCAGAATAACGGGTGCATTGCCAACCATTTCTCGAAGCGATTCAATATAGCCCATAGGATAGGCCTCCTATATTAAGTCATGATCCTTATTATAGAAGTGCAATTCATTTCCATATAGAGAAACAATCTTCTGCTTTTCTTCCTATTTTAGAGTCCGTGCTTTGATGAAAACACAGCAAAAAACAACCCGCCCGCACATCAGTGTGCAAACGGGCATTTCATTGGTGGGTTCTCCCCCTGAGGCTGATGATCCTCTCGCACTGTATTCTGTTCTTCACTGTTCTCCATTGTTACTCCAGATAGGTTCCCAGCAAGAGTAAACGCCTGATCCTGACGAAAAAAATTGGGCTTCACAATCTCATTGCGGTATGAACTGTGAAAAATATGCGTCGTCGCCGGCGACACCGGCGGAATCAGCCAAACCCAATCACCTGTCAGCTCGCGCCCGGCCTTCTCCTCCCGCTGCTCAAACAGTGCAAATTGCGCTGCCGCTGTGTGGTGATCCACAATGCTAACGCCTGCTTTCTTGAATGAATGCAGCACAGCTACATTCAGCTCTACCAGAGCTCGATCCTTCCACAAAGTCGTTTCACTCGACGTATTCAGTCCCAGCGCTGCTGCTACCGCAGGCAGCTTGTTATAACGAAACGTGTCCGCCAGATTACGGGCTCCGATCTCGGTCCCCATATACCAACCGTTAAACGGCGCTGCGGGGTAAGATATGCCGCCAATCTCCAGCCGCATATCGGCAATCATCGGTACACCGTACCAGCGCATGTCCAGTTCGGCAATCTCGGGACGCTCCGGGTGTTCAATCCTCACTTCCACGATGTCTTCCTCGGGCACAGGATACCACTCCGGAGCTTGTCCCTGAGCCTGGATAATCAATGGCAGCACATCATAAGGGGTGCCTTCCCCCTGCCAGCCAAGCGATATTGCCGTCTTCGTTAGCTCAACGGATGCAGGGTCACCTACAATGCCTTCCGTCGTCTCATATCCGGCATAACGGATCAACTGATGATTCCATATCCGCACGGGGGCTCCATTTGGTCCATCCGGTGGAAGGATCGTAATCATCGGAATGATCTTGCCTTTGTTGGAAGCCGCTCTGATGTGCGTCATCACAGCATCTGCTGCCGTCCCAACCGTATCTGCATGACGTGCATCCACGATGCGCAGTTTATCCCAGAATAGCCGCCCGATGCAGCGATTGCTGTTCCGCCATGCCATTTTACAGCCATGCTCCAATTCATCTGCAGTATGTACATAGGTGCCTGTGTGCTCAATCTCGTTCAAAACGGCAACAAGCCGGGCCTGCGCGTCTTCACGCGAATGGCCCAGCTCTTCATAACATCTATATATAAACCGTTCAGCTTCATCCCGCAGTTCATCCAGGTCTGTCCGCATTATTCATTCCACCAATCTATACATCTCGAATGCCATCATTATACGGCAAGCACACCGGATTTGTAAGCGAACGGGCACTTTGTTCACGGACTCTACATATCGTTGTTCAGGATGCAGGGTAACCTAGATTATTTGCCCAGAAATGCGTTTAACATCCAGACCTCTTTATCCAAGGCAGCAGTGAATCCAATCAGCATATCTTCGGTTGCATTATCCTCAGCTTTACCTGCTTCCTGGATACCCTGGTTAATAACACCCACCATCGCTTGCAGATCAGCAACTACGGTTTCTACCATTTTTTCAGCCGACAACTGTCCCTGTGCTTCCTCAACAGGTGACAACCGCAGTTGCTCAGCCATCGTTGCGACCGGGCGTCCACCAATGGCTAATAGGCGTTCTGCGGCTTCGTCCATATTCGCTGTAGCCATGTTATACAACTCTTCGAATTTGGCATGCAGTGTGAAGAAATGAGGACCTTTCACATACCAGTGGAAATGGTGCAGTTTAGTGTACAGTACAGACCAACCTGCGATCTGGCGGTTCAGGACATCTTGAAGTTCAGTGGTATGGTTTGCAAAAGTGTTGTTTCTAGTTTGGATTGTGCTCATGGAATTTATCCCCTCTCGAATACGATATAGTTTTGAATTTGATAACGTAATTTAACTTGTTTTCGTTTATTTAATTTAGACTTAATCTAAATCTTGTTTTAATTATAACACTACCCAAATCCGTTGTGAAGGCTTTAGCCTATTCTTTCGAATGAAGATTCCATGAAGCCGAGCTTCATCTTTGGCCTATGTGAAAACCTCCTATGACACCTCTACACACAGTATCTATACCTCAATTTTCACTGATGCACAATGACAATCCTCACCCACCCTTTGTAAACAACATGCAACAACAAAAACAGCCCTGATCCCCCATGAGGAAACCGGGCTGTATCAAGCCTGAAAACATCATATCGCATATGAGCACTCTTTATTGATGAACCAACTCGGATGTAAGAATACGGCTTACCTCTTCATAACTGCGCGCAACGTGATGAGGCTGATGCTCTGATTCTGGCAAAGCACCACGATGGTTGAACCAGATCACTTTCCATCCGGCATCCACTGCACCGATAACATCATTGCGCCAGGAATCGCCGATGTAATAACTGGAACCGGAATCCGATCCCGTCTGCCTGCTTACATGCTCAAATAATCTGCGATCCGGCTTGGCGTAACCAAGTGTACCCGATATGAAAATCCGTTCCTCGGAAATAAGACTGAATACATCCAACGCTTCGAGCTTCCGCTGCTGATGTTTTCCTTCTCCGTTGGTAATTAACCCTACCATATGCCCTTCTGCAAGAAGTGTTCGAATAAGTTCATATGCCCCCTCAAAGGGTTGGATCTGAAACTGTCTACTCAAATATTGTGCTTGCAGTTCTTCAGCCTGCCCCGAATGCAGATGTAATCCAAATTCGGCCAAGGTCAGCTCAAATCTGCGATGACGCATCCGTTCCACCGCTTCCGGTTCGGGTACAGCCGACAAATCTTCTTGGGCAGACAGCCAGTCGCTATAATAACGGAAGCGATGGTACGCCTCAGCGTATGGGAAATCATCTGGTAAACCAAGAACCTCCTGTAGTGCTCCTTTCAGTGGTTGCAAGTGGTCATACAAGGTATCGTCTACATCGAAAAAGATGGCTTTAGTAGCATTTGTTATTTCCATAATCGTTGCTTATCCTCCTGCCGTTGCTCTAAACATTCTCTCTACTAATATATATGTTTCCATTTGCCCCGTCCAAGAAATGAATTACTTGTAGGATCTCTTCCGTTAGTTTTTAATCCTATACTTCAACGGACTTGCAGAACGGTTTATGCCCATTATAGAAGTCTATTGGCAAGAGGATGCGGCAGATGTAGAACTATATTGGACTGTTATGGAAAACCAAGGTATTGAAAGCCACTGTGCGGATCTGATGCTCTTTAATCAGTTATGGTGTAAAGCCAGGGAGCTGGAAGAAAATGAATCGGCAAATCTTTTAAAAAAAATTGATCAGGTTTACGAGATGATCAAGGGTATTAGTAAGATATTTGAGGTTAGAGCCGGACACAGCTTAATAGAAACAAACTATATATATTTTAAAACAGAAGATTCTATTTTCTGGCATGGGTGCTTATAGGGGAGAATGCATGTTAGAGGAGATATCTTTCATTATTTTCTGAAGATAAGCAGAAAATAAAAGCATCTCCTGAAGGAGATGCTTTTTTTCTTGAGTAGAAACATTGTTAGGATTGCTACTGGAAATCATTCGTCCTAAATTGAGGAAGTATAACTATATTACTCTCTTGTTTCATCATCTAATCGCCGTCGAAATACCAAAGCCGAGACAGCAAATATAATAAAAGATAATGTTGAAGCAGCAGTAACCATCTTCAACACACTTCCTATTGGGGGGTTAAACAACAGAGCAATTGAGATGATTAAAACGGCACCAGTTAAACCCATTCCCAAAATCGAGAACGCTAAAATCTTGTTCATCGAATCACCTCACAGGTAATTGAAACAAGCTACTGCTCCAGCGATACCACCAGCACCAAGAACTGCATATGCACCAATACATGCAGCACATATCGGAGCAGTCACTGGTGTCGGTACTGCACACGAACCACCGCACGCAACCGCAATAATATAAGCCGCCGTACCACCAATGCCAAGCACTGCTCCAAGACAACCTGCCACTGCGCCTACGCTCTGCGGTTGAATTCCAGAGTTAACTGGCTCTTCTGCAAGCATTTCTTCATCTGTGATATAAGGTCTGTCAGTGTCCACGGATTTAACAACTGATCCATTCAAATACGTCTCAACTCGGAAGTTTCCTGTCTCATTCTTGGTCACCAACAGTTCATTTGTCTGCAATACGGTATTATCCTCATCGAAGAATACTGTTACGTTACTGGGAAGGCTATAATCCCCATGCAAAGGAACTGTAACAACCGTAACTCCACCGCCAACCGTGTACACACTCGATTTTCCCAAATCAAAAGCAGACACAGGGGCGATATTCTCAATTTCACCTGCTTCTACTCCATGTAGCGTTGCATCGATCAATTCCTTGGCTT
Source organism: Paenibacillus sp. FSL K6-0108 (assembly GCF_045040695.1). Lineage (NCBI taxonomy): Bacteria > Bacillati > Bacillota > Bacilli > Caryophanales > Paenibacillaceae > Paenibacillus > Paenibacillus sp. FSL K6-0108. Next base: position 7,054,974 of record NZ_CP150288.1, read on the forward strand.
CATTACCTATAACTACAGCAAAATCTTGGCTGTTATCCGCTTGTGCTGTAACACTCAAATTTGGAGATAAACTTAAACAGAAAATAGACAAAATCATTAATACTGGCAAAAAGACCTTTTTCGCCTTTAACATAATAAAAAAAACTCCTATTTTATAATATTTCGTCATAACATTTCCTCTTCAAGATTGATACCATCTGTATGCAATTACTTAGATACCAGTTCGATAGCATCTGCAAGTCAATGAGGGCTTTTTCTTCTCGTTGTCCGGCGTACCTGGGAGTGTATTATAGAACTGAATGCTGCTAGGCTTGAATTTGGATTTATTTTCCTGCCATGAGTTGCTCTCCTGACAAGTTGCCCATTAAGCTGAAGCTTAGGGCAAACGTACCCCAATTAACCAAGTCTTATTAAATTTTAATAACATTCACGCTCCTTATAACCAGTGTTGAGGATTTCCCTCACATATATAGACACCCAAAAAGGAAAATAGTTACTTTTTTTATCCATTATTTTGTAAAATAATCCAAAAAGTTAGAATAACTACCTATATGGACGACACACCGTAGAAACAAATTCACATACTAAGTAAGAAAATCCGTCTCTAAAGGTATACATAAAAAAACACCCCGTCTCACAACATGATGGTTGTGAAATGGGGTGTCGCCATTTTTTATAATTAACACGATTCCACGATCAACGGTACAACCTTGCCTGCATTTACATCAATCAGACCGTGATCCGTAATTTTCAGAGCCGGACTTACCGCCAGAGAATGGGTACTGATCGACATAATCGGATTATAGTGCACATAACCAAGAGACAACATCGCTGCACGCAGCTCTTTCACTTGGTGTGACACGACCGCCAGCGGTTCCTCCGTCAGAATGCCACCCACAGGGAGTTCGAGATGGGACAACACTTTGCCGTCTTCCACCACACAGAACCCACCTTGGCTCGAAATTACCGTGTTAGCTGCCAAGATCATATCTTCACGATTGCGCCCTACGACCAATAGGTTGTGGTTATCATGTGAATATGTTGTCGCAATAGCACCACGCTTAATCGTGTCTCCACCAATCAGACCATGTGCCCGATTACCGTTCACACCATAACGTTCAAAGGTCGCGATCTGTCCATATTCGCTCTCTTCCCAGAGCAGTTCACCATTTGCAGCCTGAACCTGTGCAATATGCTCCTCCACAAAGGTTGAACCATCCTTCACCATCATAACCCGGCAGTTATTTAGACCATTTTCAGATAACTGCGCGTCTGAGGCCGATGCTTCACTTTGCCCACTAACCTTCGGATCTGACAAACGAATTGCGAAATCCTCAGCTCCCAGCAGATCCAACTGCACGCTCTTGTAAAAGTGAGGTGGGAACTGTCCACTAATCCGGTCCTGCTTGTACGGTTCGTAGTCGTCATAAGCTTTACGGCCATTTTTGTATACCTGCTCTACTGCAAGTGTATCTAAGTTGGACAGCAGCACATAATCCGCCACTTTACCTGGGGCAATGCTGCCGCGATCAGTCATTTTCATACGAGATGCCGGGGTTGAGGTTGCTGCATAAATTGCATCTTCAGGGCGCATCCCCATCCGAATGGCTTTACGCACGATATGATCCAGATGCCCCCGTTCCACCAGTGAATCAGGCATAACATCGTCCGTTACGAAGCAGAAATGCTGAGCGACATCATGCTGAATCAGGTATTCCATAACTTCTGGCGTCATCGATTTTTCCTGAATCTCAATGAACATGCCTGCTGCAATTCGCGCCTGCAAGCCCTCAATACTCTGATGCGTATGATCGGAATCCACGCCAGCATAGATCAGTCGGTGCAGATCCAACCCAAGCAATTTCGGTGTATGACCTTCGATCACAAGATCGGGATAGTTTTTGCGAATATGCTGAAGGATCTGGTTCGTCTTGCATTCCGGATCACGGATGACGTCCACATAGTTCATGATCTCACCCAGACAGATGATCTCTCCTGTAGACAGCAGCACATCCATGTCTTCGATTTCGATTGAACCACCCGTTGTTTCCATTGGCGTCGCCGGAACGGAGCTTGGAATGGCATAGAACATGTCCACCGTTGTTTCGCGGCTGGCCGACATCATCTCCTGCACACCTTCCAGCCCAAACACATTCGCCATCTCATGCGGTTCCGCCACAATGGACGTTACCCCGCAGCGGATCAAGCCATGGGAAAAGGTTGCCGGTGTAACCATCGTACTCTCAATGTGCAGATGAATATCAATAAGACCCGGAATCATGTAACGTCCACGTGCATCAATCACTTCATCGGCTTCAATTATCTCCGGACCGTCTGGACCAACATACATAAATCTGCCGTCCAATACAGCCACGTTGTTCATTTCAAATCGTTTATAATAACTGTTATACACATGTACATTCTTAATTAGTTGATCTGCACGCATGGGGCATAATCTCCTTCTTCATGAGCATTTCACAGCGATCCAGAGCGGTCGTTTACAACCAGCCATAGTGAATGGAGAAAGCCATTTTGGATATATGGCATCTCGCACCAATATCACTTGTTTCCCCTTCAGTACACTGTAATGCGCCGTCTGGATTGAGCTGATAAAATGCCTCTTTTGCTGCTTCTGCTTCCTGCTGCTATTCCACAAGGACAAGTTTATCCTGCGGGAAAATCAGATTCACTCGCTGTCCGCTGAGATAAGGTGTCTCCATCTCCTGATTGGCCGTGAAGTCGCCGAGTTCTGTCTCAATGACGTACTGATAGCTGCGTCCAAGGTATGTGCTTACTTTGATTATCCCTGGCAAAGCATTAGCCAAGTCCCCAGAGGTATCTCCACTAACCATCAGATCATCCGGGCGAATCGCACCTTTGCGTGCACCGGGACGTGCCGTTCCGGGATGCGCTGTTGCGGTGAACAAACGTCCCCCTGCTTTCAGCGTGATCTCATCTCCTGCATCACTACGCTCAGCAAACTCGATAAAATTATGGAAGCCGATAAATTGGGCAACAAATTCTGTGGCCGGGTATTTAAAAATCGTCTCCGGGCGGTCGAGCTGCTCGACTACGCCTTTGTTCATAATGGCAACCTGATCCGAGATGGAGAAGCACTCCTCCTGGTCATGAGAGACATAAAGCGTCGTAATGCCCAGTTCCTGCTGAATGCGGCGGATCTCCACCCGCATGTTGAGTCTCAGGTTGGCATCCAGGTTACTGAGTGGTTCGTCGAACAACAGCAAATCCGGTTCAATGACCAGTGCGCGGGCAATCGCCACACGCTGACGCTGACCACCAGACAGTTCTGTCGGAAAACGTTTCTCAAACCCGATCAGGTTCACCACTTCAAGGATGCGCATCACACGTGACGAAATATCCTTGTCCTTTACCTTGCGCATCCGCAGGCCGAAGGCCACGTTGTCATAGACTGACAGATGCGGGAACAGCGCATAACTCTGAAATACAAATCCGAAATTCCGCTTGTTTACCGGAACTTTCGTATAATCCTTGCCGCCGAACATAAACTTGCCCTGTGTTGCTTCCAGGAATCCGGCGATGAGGCGCAGCGTAGTTGTTTTGCCGCAACCGCTCGGTCCGAGCAGGGAGAGCAGCTTACCTTTTTCCAGCTCCAATTGAAAATCCTTCAGGATCGTCTGGTTATCGTAAGCCACCGATACGCGATCCAATGTCAGCAATGCCATAGCGTTCTGCGCCTCCAATTAACGTTTAGTAAAGTATGAGAATCCGCCCATGATCCGTTCGATCACGAACATTAAAAGTCCAGTCAATACCATCAAGAGCACGGAAATGGCTGCAATGGTTGGGTCAAAATAATTTTCTACATAGGTCAGCATCTGAATTGGCAATGTGCTTACCCCTGGTCCGGTCATAAACACGGAAATGTCCACGTTGTTGAACGACTCCAAAAAGGCAATCAGCACCGCCGCGAGAATGCCTGAGCGAATGTTGGGCAGCACGATCTGGAAGAACGTTCTCACCCGTCCTGCGCCGAGACTCAGGGCTGCTTCTTCCACTGCAAAATCAAAGCTCGACAGACTCGATGCGATAACGCGAATGATAAATGGAAGCATAATAATCGTGTGACCGATCAGCAGACCCAGATACATCGGCAGATGATAGATCACGATCAGGTATTTCATCAATGTAAAACCAAGCACGATTCCCGGAATGAGTACCGGAGACAGGAACAATGCATTCAGCACGGACTTGCCTTTGAAATCGTAACGACTAAGTGCATACGCAGCCGGAACCCCGAGCAACAGCGCCAACAAATTCCCAAGCAAGGAAATGATGATGGACGTCTGGAACGTGCGGAGGAAACCGCCTGTATTGAAAATATTCTCGTACCAGCGGAGGGAGAAGCCCTCCGGCGGAAATTTGAGTACCGTCCCCGGTTCAAACGAAGTCACCGAGATGATCAGAAGCGGGCCCAGCAGAAAGATAAAGACCAGCAGACTGAACAGGCCCAGCCCGATATGTTTCTCCCGCATATGTCTACCCCTTCGGATTTAAAGTTTTGGCCATTTTGTTCATGACACCGACCACGACAAACGTAATGACAATCATAATCGCGGCAACGACCGAGGCCAGATACCAGTCGTTCAGGGTCATGGCGTTCTGATAAAGGAACGTCGCAATGACGCGCTGTTTGCCTCCCAATAGTGCAGGCGTCGTATAAGCCGTCAGGCTTCCGACAAAAACAAGTACGGCACCGATCACGAGACCTGGCACAGCCAGCGGGAATACCACCCGGCGGAATGCCGTGAAGCGTGATGCACCCAGACTCTGGGCTGCCTTAAGCAGATCACCGTCAATGTTCTCAAGGACACCGACCAGGGAAATGATCATGAGGGGCAGGAACAGATGGGTCAAACCAATCATCATGGCTGCCGGCGTGTACAGAATATCCAACGGCTTATCCACGATACCAAGCCCAACGAGGGCGTTGTTGATCAGCCCTTTGCGTCCGAGAATAATCATCCAGCTAAACGAGCGCACAACCGGGCTCGTTAGCAGTGGGAAGATGGCCAGCGCGAGCAGAATGCCTTTGCGGCGCGGCGCTTTTCGTGAGATATAATAAGCTGTCGGGAATCCGAGCACCACGCAAACGATGGTGGTGACCACGCTGACTTGCAGCGTCGTTAGCAGTATTTTCAAAAAGTAAGGGTCTCTGAAAAAATGCATGTATCCTTCAAACGTGAAGGAGTTTTCCTGAAAAAATGTCGATCCGATCGTCAGGACAATCGGAATGATCATAAATGCCGCCAAAAATATGAATCCTGGCAGCAATAGCCAGTATACTGATTTCTTCATCGCGGTACTCCTGACATAAGAATTAGAGATTTATACTCGGATACTCCGATTGCAGTACCGTCCTTCGATCCCTGTTATCCCCCGATTTTTCTGAATTCCTTATCAATGGAGAAAATCGGGGGATAAAGGGGAACGCTTCGCTTCTCCAGATCGGTTCTGCACTCTCCGCAATCGTATAAATATCTTATTGGGTCGAGCAATTAAGAGTTTAAAGCATTAATAAACAACTCAAGGAATGCTTCGGCATCTACCGTTTCGCATACCAATGTGTTGGGTTGTTCGCCCAAACGGTTTTGGAAGTCACACACCATCTGGCCATCGCACAGGCGGCTGGCTGTCTCTACATCGACGTAATACGCTTTGCGTCCAACCAGTTCCGGGGCAAGAGCGACGCCAACGGCCAGTGGATCATGCAGGGCACATGCGCGTATTCCGTTCATTTCTTCATACCGCTTGATGTAAATCTCCGTGCTCTGTGCGACGTAATCGCGCAATACCGGATTAGTCAATCGTCCGATGGCTTCTTCGTTCAGCAGCGTTTGACGGGTAACATCCAAGCCAACCTGCGTCAGCTTCTCGAAACCTGCATGCATGACAATGCGTGCGGCTTCGGGATCGGCGTACGTGTTGTACTCCGCAGTAGGTGTAACATTGCCATGTCCACGAACGACGCCACCCATGAAGATGACTTCCTTCAATAATGCAGGCAGCTCAGGACACTTCATCAGAGCCAGCGCCAGATTCGTTAACGGCGCAGTCATAATGAGTGTTAATTCGCCTGGGTACAACTTCGCTTGTTCAACGATAAATTCCGGGGCAAAACCTTCATCCGCCTGCTTGGACACGGCCGGATCAGGCAGCGCACCGCCCAATCCGTCTTGTCCGTGTACCCGGTGTTCATAATGAGACTTGCGCGTGAGAGGGCCAGCTGCTCCGGCAATGACCGGAATGGAGGGCGCTCCTGCCAGCTCGAGAATTTTGCATGTATTATCCGTTGCCTGCTGGAGCGATACGTTCCCACAGACTGTGGTAATTCCGAGAATGTCCAGCTTCCGACTTTTGACGGCCAGCAAGATTGCCAGCGCATCATCAATACCAGTATCCACATCCAGAATGATGCGATTTCCTGTTTCACTCATACATTCCCAACTCCTTTGCCGTTAAATGGGTGCTTGCTGCAAATGTTGTTTGTCGAACAATTCATATCATTACTGCTATCCGTCATTATCGTTCAAACGCAAGTTACGCTTATTGTGCAATCTCGCGGTTCCAACGATCTGTCCATGCTTTAGCCTGTTGATTCACAAATTCCATATCCAGCTTGTTCAGCTTGCCAACGACGTCCGCACCATACGTTACGCCCTCAGCTTCTTCGGCATTCAATTCAACCTTCGTATTTACCGGGGAATCCACTTTAGCTTTAGCGGATTTGGTTTGTACATCCTGGCTCAACTGCCAGTTGATGAATTCTTCAGCGAGTTCTTTGTTTTTGCTGCCTTTTACAACGTTGATCGTATTCATGACTGCATACGCACCTTCGCTAGGTGTAACAAACTTCGCATTTGGCACTGCCGCTTTCAGATCCTTGAAGTACATTTCCATAATTGGTCCGCCAGCAATCTCTTCCTGGGAGAACATGTTCACGAATTCGGAAGTTTGTGTGTAAAATTTAACCACATTACCGCTTAATTTTTTCAGCTCCGCAAATGCTGCATCTTCATTAAACGTATCATTTCCGGCTACACGGGATGCTGCATCCAAGACCATCGGGCCTGCTGTTGCCGTAATATTCGGAATCGTCAGGTTATTGGCAAAAGCCGGGTCCCACAGATCAGCCCATGAAGTGACTTCTTTGGAAACGAGGTCCGGGTTATAAGCGATTCCGAGCTGTCCAACCGTGTAGGCCGGGCCGTAATCTTCGCCAAGCGGTGCTTTGGCAATATCATAAATATCATTCACATTCGGAATTTTGGAACGGTCGATTTTCTCAAACAAACCTTCATCAATACCTTGCTGTGCATAGTAATCAGACAAATAAATCACATCGACATTGGATGTTCCTTGGCGGATTTTGTTCAAACGCTCAGCGTTGTTGCCCACTTCAAGCACGATGTCTACATTATGTTCTTTTTCAAATGGACCGAATACTTCTTCATTAAAGAAATCTTCCGAGAAGCCCCAAGTGGAAATGACCAGTTTGGTTGGCGCCGTGCCTCCACTGCCTGATCCTCCTGCTGCGTTCTCTGTGCTGCTGCCGCATCCTGCAAGTAATACCGATGTCATTGCCACTGCCGCCAAACCGCTAATCCACTTTTTCATCATGATCCTGATTCCCCCTGATATGTGTGATTTAACAACCCAAACCATTAAGTTGAACTAGCTTGATATTCTCAACTAAAAATTTTACACAATAACGTAGAGGACAGAAAAAACCTGTAGAAGCGAAGCGTTCGCCTGAAAGCTTTCTGAAAGAAAGCTACTTCGGAAGCATACGCCTATTCCCGGATTTCACCTTTTCTAAATACAATCAAAGAAATATGGGAATAACAGCGATCGGAAGGTTGTTCTGTCATCGGAGTGCCAGTGTAAATCTTTGTTAGTTGGGCTTATATAGTTCAACTTAAAAAAACAAAAAGAAAAGCATTCTTGTATAAACAAGAACACTTTTCTTCGTAAACAAAGGAAAGCGACACCCGCTGCCGGTACATCATCGGTTTCTGCTTCAGAATCAATCCGAAGACAGACGCCATCATATGAAATTGTTTGTTCGGAATTAGAAGTATGAACGGGAACCACGTACAACGCATGAATCGAACCAGTCGATCCATCCTATGCTTGTTCCAAAATCACATTCGTAATGGCCCACTGTGTGGACGCATCATAATCCCGTAATACAGCTTCGATTGGCAAACCCATGTGCTGCTCCAACTTCTCCCTGAATTTCTTCTTATACAAGACAGACATGCGGAAGTCCACTTCCAGCTTCAAGCCGGGGGCCTCCCCTTCCAGGGCGTCAGAGCGCGGTGAACGTCGGTGCTTCGCGTAGAAGGTCACAATGTTCTGATCAATGGTCACTCTCAGGAGAGTGGTGCCAAAGCCGAACAGTTCCTTCGAAATTTCGTTATAATACTGGCACATCTTCTTCTTGCTCTCATTGCTGTCCAGCAGTTCCATGAACTCACCCACATCATTTACTACCGTACGTTCGACGTGTTAACACGATTGATTATACATATATCTACGATTTTAGGCAACCCAAAAGATATAGTTAACATGCAAATAACACATAAAAGCGAACGATAGGTAAACTAACGATAACAATTCGTAAATGTTCACCGTGAGCGTGCTTGGAGATAACTGCACCCCTTTTCTCTATTATTGTTGCTTAATAACCCACTTTTGATACTCATTCTCTTGACGATACTCATCCATTACCAGCTCAGCCCCATCCTCGGATATGCCAAGTGCTTTCCCGTTATGAGAACTTGTAATGCGCATCGTCCCGTCCTCATTCTTTGAAATGTTCCAGCGTTGATTCGCATAACCAAGATACGAATAGAGCTGAATGCGATTCTGTCCTACATCCCAATCAAGAGACATTCCACTCAAGGTTCGAATGGAGTAAGAGCCGGAATCATCGCCTGTCGGTACAAGTACCCATTTGAAGCCTTTACTCGCACTCTCTGCCTCGTCGGCAACTCTTATCACTTCTCCTGCTTCAGATGGAACAGCCTGCAACGCAACGGGACGTCCTGCGTTATGAATCATCACCTGCTCCAATTCTGCGTTCTTCCTATGGATTGCATTCACATTCTGGAAAGACGCATTCCCACCGAACACATGAAGTCCAAAATGTCCTTCGGCAAACGTTCCATCCTGAAGATCCAGAATTCGCTCACCATCTACATCAACCTGAATTCGAGGACCGTTCGCCTGAATCCGGATGTGATACGTATGATCTTTACGAACGAATCTCGGGATTTGAGCAAGTACCTGTCGATTTTCGATTTTTCCATTCACTTTATAAAATAGTCGGATGGACTTCAGGTTTGGGTCCATATTCAAATAGTAGCCGCTTCGTCCATCCTCACTTGCACGGAATACAATAGACCCTGCTCCACCCTGTGCTCCCAGCGTCAGATCAGCATCATATTGAAAATCCCCTGCCGTTTCCTGTGCGATATATTGTGTATCTCCACTATAGTTGCCCTGTATGCCTTGTTTGGAAATAAGCCATTGGGCAGATGATTTATCCGACTTCCAGCCGGACAAGTTGGTATGGAATATGCCACTGGATACCGTTATCGGTATGTGGGCAGAAGCTTTGCCGTCTGCCGTTGATACCGTTACCACTGCTTCGCCTCCACCTACAGCTCGAACCGTCGCTTTCGTTTGATCCGAATGAATGATTTGCACCACTTTAGGATTGCTTACCTTCCATTTCAACGCTTGAGTGACGCCTTTTCCGGGTCTGCCTTCCACCGTGGCGTACAGCGTTTGTGTCTGCCCAACATTCGCCGTTCTTCTTTGTATATCTGCAATAACCTGAGACTTGGAGGAAGTGCTCTTTCTCCAAATGTTATCCAAGGCGTACACCTTCATGGAGCTCACCTTCACTTCCCCACCAAGGCTATAAAAAGCCATTGCCCTTCCCGCCGGATCTGGAAAAATGACATCCGAGAAGACCACCTTGCCATCATTACCAAAGACCTCAACGGAGGATTCATCAACAAATATGCGCAGCTTCACCTTTCGATTTTCCGGTTTTAACGGGGCCTCGTGGACCTTGGTAAATAAGTCCGAGAAGCTCATATCACCTGAAGCAGTACGATCCACGGACATGCTCTGCTTATCCACTCTGTACCCCACTGTGGTTTTCTGCTCCTCCCTCTGACGCAGTTGAAAACCAAACTCGGTTACAGAGCTATTAGCCGGAATTTCCACTTCAGCTTCAATCTCATACGCCCCTGCCGTTAGGCCATCAAGCGGATTTTTTGTTTTTGGTCCCACCACCATTTGCTGTGCACTATACAGGTTATGCCGCAGTGTCTGGAGTTCAGTGATTGGTGTTTGCACCAAACGTACGCCTTCATCCGTGGTTCGAAGAGAGACTTCTCTCGGTATGGTCAGTTGTCCTTTCCATGAGGAAGTTGGGAATTCAAACGGATAATCCCAGTTCGTCATCCATGCAAGCATGACTTTCCGCTGATCCGGCATATTCGCAAAGGACATCGATGCGTAGAACTCCTTACCGAAGTCCGTTCTCAACACTTGCCCAGCCGGATGATCGTTCAGGAATTTCCCATCAGCGGTTAGCTGGCCTACAAAATATTCCGCATCTGACCCTTGGGTCTTCGGATTGGCCCCTGTACTGATCATTAGCACCCACTTACGTTGACCCGTTCCATCTACAGGCAGCTGAATCAGATCGGGACACTCCCACACACCACCTCGAACATAATCGCCATATCCGAAGTTATCGGTTAAGGTCCAATCGAGCAGATTGGTTGAAGTAAAGAACCGGATGTGATCCCCGCCGGACACCACCATCACCCAACGGTTGTGATCTTCATCCCGGACGACCTTCGGATCACGGAAATCCCAGCTTCCCGGATCATCACCATTCTTGCCCGGATTCTCAATGACAATCGGACGATCTTTGGCGTATTGCCAATTCCGGCCTTGATCAGTACTATAGGCGAGGCCGATACGCTGATTGCCACCAGGTTTATCTGGATGATAGGAAGTGTAGTACGCAATCAGACCTTTTTCGCCCGAATCCGTGAACAGACCGGAGGCATTATTCAGATCAGCAATTGCTGATCCCGACCATACATGGCCCTGATCATTCCAGGGCAAAGCAATAGGTAAACGCTTCCAATGTATAAGATCAGAACTGACTGCATGAGCCCATGTGCCTCCATCCTGATGAAACAGATGATATTCTCCTTCGTAATAGACCAGCCCGTTTGGATCACTTGCCGATCCCCGAATCGGAGAATAGTGGTATTGGGGACGATAATTTTCCTTGTAATACACCGACTCTTCCGTCACATAGATATCCTGAAAATAAGCCATGCCTTGTTGAACGACAAGTCCAGCATTTCCATTCGCGTAGCTTTTATCTGTGACCTCAACAGCCGCAGGCGTGTACCCATCCACATAGACCTGAATCAAGCTGCCCGAGGCGACAACTTCAATGTGGTGCCTTGCTCCCGGTTGACTTGGAACCTTGCGATTTGAGCTGGCGAGCACAGTACCGTCCGCTTTTCGAAGTTGTACCCGAACTTCTTCTCCTTCCCGAATCAGGGCTGCTTCATATCCCTTCGTTCCATCTGCATTTGCCCTGAATAACAGCGCTGCTGAGGTACTGGTATTAGCTAGAGATATATTCCCTTCATATACAAAATCAGATGCCGCTTTCTTGTAAATGACCCTTCCTTTCCCCTGCACGTTTGCTTTCCCTTTATATCCTTTCAAATCGGGCTGCCATTCGCCTGTGCTGCTAATCGGTTGGCCCATGTTGCCATTCATGATGCTAACCTGCACATTCTGGAACAAAGCCGACCCATCCCACACATGAAGCCCCAATTCTCCTGTCGAGTACGCACTGTCCTTCACATCAATCACCGGGTCATACCGATTATCCCAATAGACCTGAAGGCGCTCCCCGTCCGCTTTGACTTTCAGATGATAGATGCCTCCAGATTCCAGGTTTGCTTTATGTTCCACATTTAACGTTCCCGGCTGTCCACTGGCATCTCTTAGACGTATCACACCAGCATGGGGAACCACCTGCAGCATATATGAAGCCCAGCCTGTATCATTGGATCGAAAAATAAGACTCGTATCCGCTTTCATATCCTGAATCATCAAATCAGCTTCATAGATAAAATTATCGGCTCGTGTGGCCGATATGGCCATCACATTCTCCCCGGCGTCCGAAGTCAGACGAAGTCCTTCATCCGTATCTTCCAGATTGCCTCTACCTTGCAATGTCCAATCTGACAAATTCGTTATTGCCTTAGACACTTTGGTTAACATTTGAACCGTCTCCCCCTGTTTTGCTGATTCCTTGGAGGTCTGCTCTATCCTTTGCGAGGCATTTGTCTCCTTAACAGATGCTGTGGAGTATGCTCCAACAGAAGAAGATCCAAGGACACATGATAATAGAACACAACCGATAGATCGGAAGATGAATTTCATGAGCATTCCCTCTTTTCGTAATAGTAGATGAGACAAAAAATCCCACAAAGGACGGTGCAGTCTCTTAGCAAAATAAGTGAACATGCATCCGTCCCTCTGGGACGTCCATAAATATCAAATACTATAAAGCATATGTTTCATGCTGCAATGCTTCTAAACCCAATGCGAGGGCACCGCATAGCCCTGCGTGCTGGCCCAATCCAGGCTGGACAATATATTGGTCGATATGCTGCGTTATTGGGGCTGCATTCACATAACCATTCAGATTCCGCACAACCTGATCCCGGATCATGGGGAATAGATGACTTTGCTGCATCACCCCTCCGCCCAAGATGACCTTTTGCGGGGAATGAAGCAGAATGGCCGTTGTGATGGACTCCGCAATGTAAAAGGATTCAATCTCCCATGCCGGGTGGTCTGCCGACAGCTCGCTGCCCGGTCTCTGCCAGCGGGCCTGAATGGCTGGTCCCGCAGCCATCCCTTCCAGGCAATCGCCATGATACGGACATAATCCCGCAAAATGATCATCCGGATGTCGTCTCGTGCGGATGTGTCCACCCTCTGGATGCAACAATCCATGCACACGTTGGCCTCCTGCCACAAGTCCAATCCCCACACCTGTGCCGATCGTATAATACACACAGTTTTCCAGCCCTTGCGCTGCTCCCCAAGTGACTTCTCCAAGGGCTGCTGCATTCACATCCGTATCCCATCCGAAGGGAATCGGGAATTCACGTTTCAATGTTCCAATAACATTACAGTTTTTCCACCCTGGCTTGGGTGTTGTCGTAATGTAACCATAGGTCGGACTATCCGGTTGCAGATCAATCGGACCAAAGGAGCCAATCCCGATCGCCGCCAATCCTTTGTCCCTGAAATAGTCGATGACCTTCGCCAGTGTTGTCTCTGGATGTTCTGTTGGAAAGCTGCACCAATCTTCAATTTTCCCTTGCTCGTTGCCTATACCACATACAAACTTCGTTCCACCCGCTTCCACGGCTCCTATACGCATCTGACTGTCCCCCTTGCGCTCATTCCGATTGGCCTTCAGCTTGGACAGGAGATAGCTCGTAGATATGGAACGAGGAAAATACCAAATGCTTATTTTCGGACTGAGCAGAGATTCCATTAGCACCCGCATCCGGATAGATCAGATCGGTAATAACCGCCTGCCCATCATTGGCAAATACCTCTACGGATGAGCAATCCACAAAGATACGCAGATGTTGGTTGCCATCCGCCGCTTTCAATTCAGCTCCGTGGCGACCTAGGAAATGTTCATGGAAACTGCTGATACCTGATCGACTTCGATCGACGTACACTTCATTCCGGCTAACGTCCACACCGACGAGCGTTTCGTTGTCCGCGCCAGTTCGTAATGCAAATTGAACAGATTGATCAGAAGCCCATTCCGCATGAATCTCATAGTTTACAAGGCGTAAGGTGTTCAACTGCTCACTCACCTGGCTGATGGATGCATCCTGTAAGGACAGTACCGGCGTCCGGGCTTGCTCCAGCTCCCGCGCAGGACGCTGAACTAGCAGGATTTCTCCGTCCCTTGTCTCCAATGTCAGCTCTCTCGCAATGGTCATCGCGCCGCGGTATCCTTCGGTTGGTGTCTGATTGGCATACATCCAGTTGCTCATCCATCCCATAAACAGGCGTCTGCCGTCTTCTGCCGGAATGTCAGACCAACTGACCCCTGCGTAGTTATCCCGACCATGATCAAGCCAGCGTATGGTATGGGAAGCTTTATCAGGAACAAATGTGACCCCATTAAAATCTCCAGTAAAGTATTGCGTTCTGGAGCCTTCCTTGAAGGCCGGATCTGCACCAATGCTGACGAGCATCACCCATTTCTCCTGGCTCGCATCTCCATCCACGGCTAGCGGGAACAGATCAGGACACTCCCAGACGCCATCATGCGAACCGATCCCGGCACCGAATTCACTGCCCAATGTCCAATCCTTCAGATCGGGAGAATGGTACAGACACACCGTTTGACCACTAGCGATAATCATAATCCATTCCTTGGTCTGCTCATGCCAGAACACTTTGGGATCACGGAAATCTACGAATGACTCATGTTCCAGTACCGGATTGCCCTCATATTTCGTCCATGTTCTTCCGCTATCCTTGCTATACGCGAGGCTCTGCCGCTGAATAGGATGATCGTTTGGCACCTCCTGATGATGGGTGAATATGGCCACAAGCCCTGGCTCATCGTCAAAGAATCCGGACGTATTGTTCCAGTCCACCACAGCACTGCCGGAGAATATCGTGCCATGTTCATCCGGCGCCAATGCCACAGGGAGTTCTTCCCAGGTAACCAGATCCTTGGTCAATGCGTGTCCCCAATGCATTGGTCCCCATGTTGTGCCAAACGGATGATGTTGATAGAACAAGTGATACTCCCCTTTGAAAAATACCATGCCATTAGGGTCATTCATCCAATTTTTCTTGGGTGAGAAGTGATAGACGCCCCGGTAATCGGTTGTTGAAATGGTAGACATTTTGATTTACTCCTTTGAATCAAACTGATGATGGGGGAGACTCACTCCTTTTCTCGGGCAACTTGCTGCCGTGCAGTGCAGAGTCCCCTCATTCAGTTTGTTTTATTTGGTATTGCGGTCATATCCTGCTTGTTTAATCTGAAGCCATTCTTGCAGTCCAAGACGATCCAGCTCTTTCAGATAAGCATCCCACTCCTGATCGATCTTCCCGTTCTGATACCATTCCGTACGCATACGCAGCACATAGGCGAACAGATCAGTCTCAATGGTGGAGAGGCGGTCGAGTTCATCGATCGAGAAGAATACACTTGGATAGACGTTTTCTGCTTTCATGTGTGGAACCATATATTTATCAAGCAGTGCCATACGCCATGCAGCATCTTCCGGTTTGGTTGTGTATTTGTCATAGTAACTGTCGAGAATGGCCAGCGGTCCTGCAATGCTCGTTTTCTGTCTGAGCTCGACAGGTGCAGCGCCTTCCAACGGAAGATGCTTCAGCATGCCTTTGGCTTCATCGAATTCAAAAATATTCTGCTGTGTTTCATCGCCATAAGTACCCCAGTTGTTCTGCACCGATTGGAGCGGATCGTACAATTGGTCCACCCACTTCGCTGTGGATTCCAGATTTTTGTTGCTGCTCGTAACAACCATTCGTCCCCGGTCTAGACCGATACCGTTTGTACGTGCGACATTAATCTCTCCATTAGGCCCGGCAACCGGAGGCAGAATATCATAGGTATCATTCATTCCTGTAATGTTGGCCTTATCCCAAGTGAAGTACATGCCATACTTGTTGTCTTTGCCTTTGGCCAGATACGTATTCCAATCCTGCTGATAGGCTTCCACATCCACAAGACCTTCCTGAACCAGTTCGTGAATGTATTTGACCGCTTCCTTGTATCCTTCATCCGCTGCCGTGAAGACCACTTTTCCATCGTTGGTCACCACAGTGTGGTCCCAGTTCTCCCCGAGTCCAAAAGCTGCAAATAGAAATGTCAGATCTTCTCCACCCGGCTTGTTAATGAAGGACAATGGAATTTCGTCAGCCTTGCCATTGCCGTTTGGGTCCTGGGTTTTGAACGCAATCAGCACTTGTTTCAGTTCTTCGGTTGTTGTTGGCATCTTCAGTCCAAGCTTGTTCAGCCACTCCACGTTGATCCAAGGCAAGTCATCAACCGCCTGTATGCGCTGCTTGCCACTTCCGAGCTCCTCAATCCAGGGAAAGGAATAAATATGTCCGTCTGGAGCCGTAATCATGCTCTTGTATTCAGGAGCTTCCTCCAACACCTTTTGCAGGTTCGGCATGTACTGCTCAATCATGTCCTCCAGTGGAATGATGGCTCCATCCTTCGCCAGTTTCAGGAGATCATAATCCCCATAACCTGCGTCAAAAATGGCATCCGGCAAATCACCGCTGGCTACCGCCAAGTTTCTTTTTTCTGCAAACACATCACTCGTATAGTTCTTCCAGTTGATATGCACGTTGGTTTTCTCTTCGAGTCTCTTGTTAATCAGTTTCTCGTTCGGGTCAGCAGGGGCCAGCGGAGAACTTTGTGTTATAAAATTCAATGTCACTTTGCCATCAGGTGACTGGGCTTCACTTGCAGCACCGCCTCCTCCCCCGCCACACGCTGAGAGCAGGAGCATGGCTGACAACATGGAGATGGATGCCGTTGTAACGGCTTTTCTGGACTTTTTCACTTTTTTCATGATCATGACCTCCGTGGATTGTGTTGGGTCAAACTTTTCCATTTATAGTGGGTCAAACGTGCTGTATCTCAGGCTGCTCACTATTTGAGTGAACCTACCATGACACCTTTTTCGAAATACTTCTGAAAGAACGGATACATGATGATAAGTGGCAGACTCGAAATGACAATGGCTGAATATTTGATCATTTCCGAGAGACGTTTCAGCTCCGCCATCGCAAGCTGATCACTGATCATGCCCGGAGCAGCCTGGTTCTGAATCAGAATGGAACGCAAAACGAGCTGTAAAGGGTGAAGGTTCGGATTATCCAGATAGATCATGGCGTCAAAATAGGAATTCCACTGCCCTACAAACGCGTACAATGCAAGTACAAAAATGATGGGTTTTGATAGCGGAATGACGATCTGGAAGAAAATCTTCATCTCGGAGGCACCATCCACATTAGCGGCTTCTTTCAGTTCTCGCGGTACACCTTTGAAAAAGGTTCTGGAGAGAATGATGTTCCAGACGTTGACTGCGCCAGGGATGATAATAGCCCACACCGTGTCCAGCATGCCGAGATTACGAACAAGCAAATAGGTAGGGATCAAACCGCCACCAAAGAACATCGTAATGATAAAAATAATCATGAAGAATCCTCGCCCTGCCAGCCTTTCATCAGACAAGGCATACCCTGCAAATATGGAGACGGTCACCGTCACAAGTGCAAAGGAAACCGAGTACAGCACCGCATTCGCAAACCCTCGAATCATGGCCGGATTGGACAAAATCATCTGATATCCATCCAGACTCCAGTCGGATACATTGAAGGATAGTCCGCGGTTCAGCAGCACCGTCGGGTCCATGAATGAGGCCACAACGATGTAAATCAAGGGGACAACCACCACCAATACAGCACAGGTGAGAAAGATGGCGTTCAGTGTGAGGATCAGACGATCCAGCCCCGTATGTTTGACTACCATGGATGACTCTCCTTTCCTAATAGAGGCCTTCGCCTTCATTCAATTTCTTCACAATCAGATTCACCGTAACCAGCAAAATGACATTGATGACCGAGTTGAACAATCCTACCGCGGCAGAGTATGCGTAATCCCCGGACTGTAAACCCACCTTGTACACATACGTGGCAATGATTTCGGAGGAAGGCAGGTTCATGGACGTCTGCATTAGGTAGGCCTTCTCAAATCCAATCGACATGATCCCGCCAGCAGCAAGAATAAATACGATGGCCATAATCGGTCGGATCGTCGGAAGATCGATGTGGCGAATACGCTGAATGAGATTCGCTCCATCCAGGTTGGCTGCATTGTGCAGTTCCGGATCGACATTGGCCAAAGCCGCGACATAGATGATGGAAGCCCAGCCCGCTCCAGTCCAGATATCCGACAAAATGTATATCCAGCGGAAATATTCCGGCTCCGACATGAACATGATTGGCTGACCGGTAATCCACGTGGCGAATTGGTTAATCGGCCCTGTCGGCGATAGAAAGATGAACAGCATACCCACAACGACAACAACCGAGATGAAGTTGGGGGCATACAGAAACAATTGAATATTTTTCTTCACTCCGGCTTTACGTACCTGATTGAGCATGAGAGCAAGCAGGATCGGTACCGGAAAGCTGAATATCAATCCAAAAAAGCTGAGTTTAAGCGTATTCATAAAAATGACATCAAAATTGGGTGAAGCCAAAAACTTCTCAAAATGCTTCAAGCCTACCCACTCGCTGCCCATGATGCCTTTAATCGGACTAAAATCCTTAAATGCAATAATCGCTCCGTACATCGGGATGTATTTGAAGATAAGGGTCAGGATCAGAGCTGGTGCGAGTAACAAGTACAAAAAATAATTCTTTTTGAACTGCTGCATCTTGTGACTGGTTGATGTCCTCTCTTTCAACGCCCTTCCTGTACCCTTTTTGGTATTCACCGTGTTATCCAACACATGACCTCCGTTCATTCCTGAAGTTGACAATTGTTTGTAGTAAGGGCTTTCAATATTTACAATTGCTCATTTAATAATTTACAATTTAGCAGGTAATCTAGGCATTAGTCAATACATTATGTAAAAAATAATTGTGCATTTGGTAACACTTTGTGTGTTTTTCAGATCTGTGATTGCATAGAATTGCGTATAAAACGTTTATTCACAACCCTTTAATTTGCCTTTGTTTGTATAGATAATAGGGTATCTCGCAATGGTCATCACTTGTAACGGAATTTCCGAATACCTATTAAGGGTGCAGAAAACGACTCAAAAATGTAAACTAAATTGTGCATATGTAAAATTGAGATTGCTATTTGTTCCGATCTATTATACATTTGACTAAGATAATACTATGGACGACTATTGATCATTAGAGGTGAAGCACTAGATGGCAAAAGAAAAAGTCACGATACAGGACATCGCGGATGCTTTGGGCATCTCCCGGAATACCGCTTCCAAAGCCTTGAATGATAGCGGAAATATCCCGGATGAGACACGTAATCGTGTCATTAAAAAAGCAATTGAACTTAAATATAAACAGTTTGCCTATATGGAAAATGAGCATGTTCTAACCAAAGCTCCAAGCAATATCGCCCTGTTAACGGAAAACCTGCCCAATACATCCCACTTTGGTTCGATGTTAATCAGCGGTTTGGAGAAAAGAATCAGTGCAGAGGGGTACAACCTCTCCATCCATATCGTTCGAGAGGTTGATCAGGATTCACTTACACTTCCCAACAATTTTGATATGTCCAACGTGGACGGTATCATCTGCATTGAATTGTTCAATCTCAAATATACTCAGCTTATTACCGATCTCGGGATTCCCACGATCTTCATTGATTGCGCTTCCGACATCTGTTATCCGGAATTTCATGCAGATTTGCTGCTCATGGAGAACGAGCACAGCACGTATCAGTTAACCAGAAAATTAATTGAGAGCGGCTGCAACCATATTGGATTTGCTGGGGATTACAATCATTGCAAAAGCTTCAATGAACGTTGGGTAGGATATCAGCGGGCCATGCTGGAAGCGGGGCTGCAGGTCGATCTATCCGAATGTATTGTGGATGATGACCGCCTGTTCTTTTCAAAACCTGGCTGGATCAACGAGCGAGTGGCAGAGTTGAAGTCGCTGCCTGATGCGTATGTATGTGCCAATGACTTTATCGCAGTCGATCTGATCAGAGCATTGCGAGCGAGGAATGTTACTGTACCGCAGGATATTGTCATCTGCGGATTCGATAACGCGCCTGAGTCCAGAATTATTGAGCCTGCATTAACGACTGTTCATATTTATAGCAACGAGATGGGCATCAAAGCTGCGGAGATGCTGTTGTCCCGGATTGACAACCCGTCACAGCCTTATCAGATCTCGCATATCGTAACCAAACCGATCATACGGGAGTCCACACCCACACTAATGGGGGTCAATCCGCAGACTGTTTAACCTATCTCATAGCTCATAGACCTCTAAAAAAATGAAAAGCCGTATCTTTCACGCAGAATAAATCGTGAAGGATACGGTTTTTTAAATAGGGGCTTATAGATACCCTTTAATGATGGAAGTCACTATATGATGCGAACAGGACGCCCCTTTAACCAGAATTCGTAACTCCGTGCTAAACAGATGCCTTGGATGCTCCTTTGGCTGAACGTACCTCTGTACGAATCAGATTGAAGATCATAAAGATCAGCACAACGAGTTGTGGGATAAACGTCTCCCATGTCGGATACATGCCAAGCCAGCCAATCGTCGGTAGATTCGGTGCGACATGAGCCCCAAGGGTTGCCGAGACTTGAAGGGAGTGTATGCTCTCTCCAAGGAAACGGAATACCAGATAATAAATCAGCAGCGTAGCGGTCAGGAAAAACCAACGTACAGGCAGGCGTACACTGAACTGAATGATCGCCACAGCTAATATAATCAGGATGAGCAGCGCTCCCCCCATACCGATTAACATCTGCGAGGTCTCAATTGCAGGCGCCATGCCGATATAAAAGATCGCAGTCTCCGCACCTTCACGCAAGATGGCGAGGCCCGCCACAGCGAAGAGTGACCACAGACTTCCCCGGGCCAGTGCACCTCCCACTTGTCGCTGTACATAGCTATTCCAGGAGCGGGTATTCGATTTGCTATGCATCCATTGTCCGACCGTCAACATCAGTACAACGGCAGCTAACCCCGTATACCCCTCAATCATCTCACGTGTGCTGCCTGACGATGCCACTGCCAGGGTCAGTGACAGTACAACGGCCAGCGCCGCGCTGAGCAGCAGACCACTACCGGCTCCCGCCCAGATCCAGCGCCGGGCCGCAGTCTCTCCACTCTTCTTGGCATAAGCCAGCAATGCAGACAGGACCAGAATGGCTTCCAAGCCTTCGCGAAGCAAAATCAAGGCTGCATCCCATGCCGTGTATGAGGTGGTGGCCGTTAACGGCTCCAGACGATCGATCATGCGGGATACAACCTCTGCTGCCTTCGCTGTATTTGGTGGATTGGAGACGACATATCCGGATGCTTCCGCCATTTCATTCTCAATGGCCGTATATGAAGCGGGAGATGATATCTGCACCTGACCTTCAACCAAAGGCCAAGCCACGATGAACTGCTCCAATCCCGTTGCGGCCGAAGTGGTATCCCCTGCTTGAATCTGCTGCTGTATTTGCTCCAACAATTTCAGCAGGTCGGATAATGAAGAAGCACCTGAAGATGCTGCTACATCCTCAACTTCCCCTTCCTTGAGCGTCCCTGCACTGTAGTCTGTGAGTAATGTGACCAGGTCCTGCATACGCTGTGTCGCCTGTTCTTCCTTGCGAGGTTCGGCTTGCATTGCAATGCGAACCAGGCTGATGTCTTTCTCCAGCTGGCTGTATACGCCAAAATGATCCTGACGGATCGGAGCTTCGGTGCCTTTCCAGGCTGTAACAATCCGTTTATAGGCAAGTTCTGCCTGGGTCCAATCCCCCTGTTCCATTGCACTCAAGCTTTTACGAGCGTCCGGCAATAGCTTTCCAGCCGCTTTACGACCTGCGTCGCTGCTCTCTTCCGCACCCTGAAATGCCTCAATATACTGATTAGTCGCACGGGCCAGATCGGCCAGTGCTTTCTTGGCAGCATCAGAATCATGGCCAGACAGCGCCTGTTCTGCTTTGGATAAGGCATCACCTACACTACTTACGGCTGTCGCCACCTGATCTGCGTTCTGCTCCGGCACGAATGTGCTGGCATCATCCCACAGTTGCCGGAATTCGGCGACGTCCTCCGTGGCTTCTTCCAACTTGCCCTGTCCCGCTTCAACCAAGGCACTCCCCACAGGTGGCAATAGACTATCCAGTTGTTTTTGCACAGACTGCTCATTATTTTGGAGCCCTTCACCAGAAGCATGTGCCATGCCCGGCAAACGAATCACCCCGGACCCCACCATCAGGAACACCAGCAGCATCAGCAAGGAGCGCATCAACCTTCCTTTGTACAGCCGTTGCTTCTGCGCCTTCCGATCTGCGATCCTGCCCATCATTGTCATCCTCTCCATTCCTCTGAAACCGTTCATTGTCGTCTATATAGATTGAACTAAAGATTATTTACACTTGCCACTCCGATGACAGAACAACCTTCCGATCGCTGTTATCCCCAGATTTTTTTGATATCCTTTTCAGAAGGTAAAATCCAGGGATAAAGGCGAGGTGAATGCTTCCGATGCAGCTTTCTTTCAGAAAGCTTTTAGCTCCGCTTCTTCAGGTTATTTCTGTCCTCTACGTTCTCGTGTAAATGTTTAGTTCAATCTATATAACTATTTATTAAATTAAGGTGTCCCCAATATATCCGCCATTCGTAATTCCGGGGAAACAGGCAAATACAGCACTGCCCGTGTGCACGGTATATTCATTCAGCTTGTCGTTCTTTGCCAGTCGTTCCTGAATCGGTATAAACTGCTTCTCCATGTCCCGTTGATAGCTAATGAACAGCAAACCTGCATCCAACTGTCCGGTCTTGGCATCAAGTCCACTCGAATACGAGTAGGAGCGGCGTAAAATCTGCTGACTGCCGTCCCCCTTGGCGAGACGCAGATGTGACGTTGCCGGAATGACAGGCTGCCCATCAGCGGACTTGGCCTTCAGATCTACCGGATCGAACTCGCCGCGGCTGCCGAGCGGCGCTCCGCTGTCCCGGTGGCGTCCAAACGTCGCCTCCTGATCCTTCAGTGTGGAGCGGTCCCACACCTCCACACGCATGCGAACCCGGCGGACGGCCATATAGCTGCCGCCGGCCATCCACCCCGGACCGTCAGCAGGCTGCACCCAGACGGTCTGGTCCATCAGCACCGCATCCGTGGTATCCGGATTGCCGGTGCCATCCTTGAAGCCGAGCAAGTTGCGCGGTGTTCCACCGGCAGGGTCAGCTCGGCCTGTGCGCTGGAAGCCTTCCTGCGTCCAGCGCAATACCGCATGCCCGCGTGCGATGCGCGCGAGATTGCGAATAGCATGGAAGGCGACCTGCATATCGTCTGCGCAGACTTGCACGCATAGGTCGCCACCACACCACTGCGGGTCCAGCGCATCTCCGGTGAATGCCGGCAGATCGCGCAGGCCCTTGGGCTTCCGGCCCTGCAGCCCGAAGCGCCCGTCAAACAAAGAGGGCCCCACACCAAACGTCAACGTGGTCCGTGACGGTGTCAGGCCTGCCGCTTCACCCGTATCAGTAGGCGGCGTATTCAGCGTGGCATTATGTTCGCCAATCATCTCTCCGGCGGCCATGGCAGCGGCAGCCGCTGTCCAGTTCTTGAACAGACGGCGAAGATCATCTGCACTTCCCGCCGTCACATCAAAGGCGGCAAAGCAGATAAAATCCTGAGCCGGTGTAACAATGCCCGATTGGTGCTTACCATAGAAGGGCAGTCCTTTGTCCCGCGTGTTCACATTCACATCCAACGCCCCCGGACTGCTTTTGCGGCCCAGCGCCATCAGACCGCTGGCACCGCCTCCGCCCAAGAGCAGACCCAATCCGGCTACGCCGGTCAACTTCAACATTTCACGCCGTGACAACGGCTTTTTCAGCGAATCCTTCTTCTGTTCAGTCATTGGTCTACACTCCCAGTACTTGTCCCATGTTTGACAGTGGCTCAGCCAATGCATCCAGGTTCTGACTCAGCTTCTTTACGTCCTCATCCTTCAGCTTCTCATAGGAAACGTACCCGTCTCCATCCTTGAATGGAGCAAGCTCTTTCTCGAGCGCATCGAATCGGTCCGCAATCTGCTGGTCCAGATCTTTGTCTTTGGCAGCCAGATCATCCTTGAGCAGGTTATAAATCTCGCGTGCCCCTTCCACATTCGCTGCAAAATCATACAGATCGGTATGGGAATAACGTTCTTCTTCACCCGTTACCTTGCTGGAGGAAACCTCATTCAGCAGTTCTACCGCACCTGTTACCATCAGACTCGCATCGATGTCCATCGTCTCGACTTTGGCACGCAGGAGCTTTGCATCACTCAACAAGGTATCCGCAAAGTCAGTCATGCCTTCGGTCGTCTTGTCTTCCCAAAGTGCCTTCTCAATCCGGTGGAATCCACGCCAGTCGGCAGCCTCCACATCTCCGTCGCGTGCATCGATATTCGGGTCCAGATCCCCAAGTGCCTCGGCTACCGGTTCAATGCGTTCATAATACATACGAGCTGGTGCATATAATGATTTGGCAGTCTCCAGATCACCAGCTTTCACAGCATCCGTGAACTTCTCCGTTTGCTTTACGAATTCATCGATCTGCTCAATTGCAAACGCGCGATAGCCATCTACTGCGGTTGTATAATCACTCTCAGTCGCTTCCTGATTTGCTGCACCCGTGGTTTCTGTGGAAGTTTGATTTTCGCTTTGGGCAGCAGGCGTCTCTGTCTGATTGTCTGAAGCAGCTTCATTATTGCCGCAAGCGGCGAGTAAAACCGAAGTTGCCAGCACAACGGCCGGCAATGCCAATATTTTTTTCAACACGATACACTCCCTATTGGTTAAAATGATTTGCCTGTACATTGCACATGGCATGTCGATGAGTACAAACCCTTCGATTAACGTTCATTAAATGATAGTCACAATGATAATGATTATCAATTTCGGTAATGACATCATAATTCCGTCGCATACTTATGTCAATATGAAAATATGGGACACGTTTAACTGCATACTCAAGTGGAAAATACCGGATATTAATTCGACTGAAAACATAGACAAACTTCGTCATCACCCTTTAAAATGAGACAAAATGTCTACATGTTCTTAATTTATCAAATTGGAGGCTCATGTCATGAAATGCCCAGTATGTAATCATGAAAATGGAAATGCCAGTTTTTGCGAGAGGTGCGGCTCGAATCTAACCCCATCCTCCCCTAATGCAGATACCGCTCAGGATCAACAATCCGCTGCTGCCGAACCCGAATATACCCGTTGGTCGAGCACACAGGCGACACCTTCTCACACTCCCATCTCATCCAACACATCTTCTGCTCCCAGACCTGGACAGCACACACCCGACTTTTCCAGTACAGAGGGTCAGTCGTCTTCGGGAGATAACAACACCAATCAGTGGAACAACATTGTACAAAATGAGAAAGTTCAGCAAGCCAAAGAAGTTAGCAGACAGTATCTATCCTATTTCCTTAGCGTACTCACCCGTCCTTATCAAACCATGAAAACCGTTGGTGAACAGCATTCGCTTAACGGCTGGTTAACGATGGCTCTGATTGCAATTCTATCTTCTACATACTTTTTGATTACATTCGGCCGGATGGAAATGGACGGACTATTCATTGGCGGGTTTATCAGACCGCTGTTGTTCACCGCCATTTCCTTGGTCGCAGCTATCGCCTTGATCTATGCCATATTGAAGATTGAGAAGATAACGTTCCGTCCCAAAACGTTGGTTGCCCAGTTTGGTACATTACTCGTACCTGCTGTAGTGTCGCTTGTTCTGGCGAATCTGTTTATTGTTATCTCGTATTCCATCGCCATCTTCTTCCTCGTCGTCTCGTATGTGATTATCTTTGTATCTCTTAACGCGGTGCTGTTCCAGTATCCGCTGAATCGTACCAAAGCGGCCATTGACAGCATGTACAGCGTCCTGATTGCCAACGTTGTCTTGTTCTATATTCTGTATCGTTTGCTGGCCACAATGATCATTGGATTGATTAGCCTGATGTTTTCTCCATACGGTCGTATGTAGTATCTAGTTCAAAAGCTTTGACGAAGGCTCTCCCTGCTATGCGAGGAGGGTCTTTTTTTGTTTGAAGCGTTAGCAGATTGCACTCATTGCGTTCCATACACTATAATGTGTAGTGTAAATGGTATGTTCTTTTTTACGTAAGGTTTGGAGGCGAGAAACACTCCATACTTACTGGACTTTCCCTATTGCCATTAACACTACGATATGTAGTGTTACGCTGCATCCATTTTATTAAAGAAGGTAGAGGATATCGATATGGACATGAATATGAATCATATGCAAATGGAGCACGAAGCAGGAACATCCTACCTGTGGCTTATCGTCGGTGCAGTCGTTCTATTGCTCTCCATTGCAGCTTATATCTGGTCTTCACGCACCCAGAAGTCTGTACTGGCACATATGAAGAAGAATGAACGAGCTGTGATTAAAAAGAAAACCCGATCCATTCGCCTGGGGGCACATGCACTACTGGGGGTGTCGATCATTGCGTTTGTTCTTTTCTTCATGCAGGGCGCACTTACCAAGTATGATGTTGCGGATTTGAACGCTGGTGCTGCGATCAACGTGACTGACGATAAATACTACGGAGCCGATCATACGGAAGAGCCGATTCAATATGAGATGACCATCCCGACGTCGGGACCGCATAACCCGCATGATATCAAGTTTGGATTTTACACGGATTTCCCCGGCTATCCATACCTGGTACATAATCTGGAGCATGGAGATATCATCATTTATTACCGTGAGAATGCAAGTGATGAGCTGAAGGAGCATCTGAAATACCTTGCCAAGTTCCGCAAAGCTGGATCAGGTATACTCGTTGTGCCGAACAAGGACATCCCTGAGGGCAGTGAGGTCGTTGTGACGGCATGGACCAAAACGATGAAGCTTG
This sequence comes from Paenibacillus sp. FSL K6-0108, assembly GCF_045040695.1. Lineage (NCBI taxonomy): Bacteria > Bacillati > Bacillota > Bacilli > Caryophanales > Paenibacillaceae > Paenibacillus > Paenibacillus sp. FSL K6-0108. Next base: position 7,081,835 of record NZ_CP150288.1, read on the forward strand.
ACCAATTCGATGATGCCAAAATAGGCACTTTTATTAATAAATATATTAATCAGGGACCAGAGAAGATTCCTGCCTCCATCCGTCAGGGTGGCGGGACGATGTAATTATTTAACAACAAATATGTGATTGTTATCGTCTAGAAAGACGAGACAATAATGCTTGAAATCTGTGTCCAAGATCCAAGCAAAAATGAAAGCGGGTTGGTTTTTAATGAAAAAAACAGTAACAGCTTTAATCTTATTAGGAGTTGTTACGGGATGCAGCCCCCCGTCTTCAGATGCTCCTTCACCAACGAATAATACTACCCGTGCAACGGAGCAGCCTGCTGCCAATGTAGTAACACCAGAAGCAAAGCAGTTTCAGTTGAAGTATACAACGTCCTTAACTGCCGAGCCACTAACCAAAATCAATGCAGTAGAGCAATCTAAACAATTGAAGAGTCAAGCAGTTGATGAGTCCAAGGTTTTTACTTATAAAAAAAATGATGATGTAGAGAAAATTTATGCTGCACTTCAATCTAAAGACGGAACTTATGATATGGGACAGATCGGGTATGAAGGAGCCAGCGACTATTCGACAAGTACAGTTGATGTTTTGGGTCAATCTTACGTTAAAGTGAGCAGCTCTGTTGGAGCTAATGCACCAATTTCTAATTATGTGTCTCTCAGCACTTCCCCCCCAACGATGCTACATATAGAAGCACATACTGTAGAGGCTGATGTAGATCAGGACGGGATTAAGGAGATTGTTGCTACCATTGGTACAGCAGCGGAAACATCCATCTATAAAATGGATAAGGAATACCTGGTAAGCGCAAATCTGAATGAAGTCATGAATGCAGCTATAGTGATGTATGACCAGGAATCAAACACTTTTAAAGCAGAAGTGACTAATGGTGAGATGTCACAATGGAAGATTGAAGATGACCAACTAGTGCCCATTCCTTAAAAAGCCTTCGCGATTTTTTTAGGGACCGAAAAAAATCCCTGCCTCATCCAGTAGAGCTCCCGGATCATCTTGATTCAGGAGCTAATTCTTTACCCTCCCGATGCCGATATTTCAGATAGAAATGAATACATATACGTTCTTATGCAATTGAGAAAGGCTAACAGTCCTACATATCAAGGGGGAACATTTCTACTAATGAACAGTTTGTTTATGCGTATCTTTTTATTTTTTTCCTGTCTTATGCTGGCGGCGGGAGCCGTTCTTGGCATTACGATGTATCGCTCATCTGCACAGCTGGTTGAACAATCGATGGGCATGCAGGCACAGGCCGTCGCTGAACGGGCAGCGGAGTCCATCGATACCACCCTGTATGCGCCGCTAAGTACGGGACAGGATCAAACCGAGTATTACGACACATTGCGTGAACAACTCAGCCAGCTTCGTCAGGCCAATGGGTTGAAGTATCTGTACACGCTTGGTAAGCGTGAAGAGAACGGGACTGCATCGTATTATTACGTGGTGGATGGCGCTGCACCGGATGTGGAAGAGGATGATTTCTCGCCTTACGGGACTCCTGAAGAGAACCATTATGAAGGGATGCTGCTGGCTTTTGAACAAAATGAACCGTTTCGGGGCGATCTGACGCAGGATGAATACGGCTCAACAATTACAGCCTATGTGCCGATTCACGGGGCCAACGGGGAACTGCTGGGTCTCGTTGGTGCCGACCTGGACTCCACCGCCGTCTACGAGCTAATGTCACGCAATCGGATGACCATGATCTGGACTGCCCTTGTCATCGTATTGCTTAGTGTTCTGCTGGTCTATGGATTTGCCCACTATTTAACCCGTCCTCTCGTGAAATTGAAGAAAATCATTGCTGAGGTCGGCAAAGGTGATCTGACCGTTAATGTCGAGCTTGGACGGAAAGATGAGGTTGGACAATTGGCTTCGGAGTTCAAACACCTGGTGACTGATACCCGTGATGTCATGACAGGCATTCGCAAAAGCTCTGAATCCTTGCTGCAAGCCGCCGAAGGGGTGTCCAGACACTCGCAGGCGACAGCGGAAGCCAGCCAGCGCATTGCCGAGCACACAGACCACACAGCCAAAGGTGCTGCGGAGCAGGTGGCACGGGCAGGAGAAGTCACTGTAGCGATGGAGGAGATCACGCGAAGCATGCAGCATATTGCGAATTCATCCTCCATGGTGGCTGATGTATCCGAGGAAACGACCCATAACGCGATACAGGGTCAGACGAACATCAACACGGCAATTGACCGCATGGACAAAATTCATCATGCCAACGCCCAGATGGAAGTATCCACCTCCCAGCTGGCGCAATACTCCAGTAAAATTGAATCGGTAGCCCACATGATGAAGGGCATCGCTTTCCAGACCAGTCTGCTGGCATTGAATGCAAGCATTGAAGCTGCTCGTGCCGGGGAACATGGCAGCGGATTCGCTGTCGTTGCTTCCGAGGTTCGAAAGCTTGCCGGGGAATCGGAGCAATCGTCCCAGCATGTGACTGAACTGATTGCCGAGATTACGCGCCAGACGGCCGTTTTGTCTTCGCACATGTCGGCCAGTACATTAGAAGTACAGTCCGGTCTTGCTGTTGTTCAGGAAGCAGGACGTTCGTTCACATCCATTCATTCGGGCATTGAAACGATGAATGAACGACTGCACGAAGTGTCCGCAGCTTCCGAGCAGCTCTCCGCCAGCGCAGAGGAAGTGTCGGCTTCCATTGAGGACATGGAGCATATCTCGCGTAAGTCTTCTTCCAGCATCCAGGAAGTTTCCGCTGCAACCAGTGGTCAGCTGCAATCGATGGATGAGATGAGCACATCTGCGGAGTCTCTTCGTGTGTTGTCCAGTGAATTGAACGGATTGATAAGCCGATTCAAAATATAAATCCCATTGCAGATGGTGGGCAGTCAATGGTGCCCACCAGTTGAATACAAAAAGCCGCAAGGCAGGGAACAGGAACATGGGGGTGACCCCATTCCTGTTCACTCTGCCTGCGGCTTTTTATTGTTGTACCTTTAATAAAGGCTGGCCTTGCGGCTGCCTGAATTAATAACGCTGCGGAGCAGCTTTTTTGCCCAAATCGGTCATGTATGTGAAAAACGCTTCTGGATCGGTATCATACACGAGTTGTACTGGACGTCCGTCTGCTTGTTCCACCGTACGGCCTTGGCTTGGACCATCCGGGATCACGATACAATTCACCGTTTTCTTCTTCACGATGTCCTCACGTCCAACAGAAGCCGTAGTCAACACATCCCACAGATAGTATGTGGAATTCGTTTCACTGTACACCAGTGGCGGACATCCTGCGTAACAGTTCCCCAGGAAGTCAACGCCTTCGAAGCGACGCTCTGCAGCCCAACGGTTACGCACAGCAGGTGTCAGAGGTACTTTGTTTGTGCTTTCCAGGGCTACCAGATCAATCTGGATGCCGCTCTGCCATACACGGTAAGCCGCTTCCGGGTCCCAGAATACGTTCCATTCTGCTGTACCATCATGCTCAGGCTCTTCGACGTTCCCTTTTTCAAACGTACCGCCCATCCATACAAGCTTGTCGATTTTCTCTTCAATGTCTGGTGCCTCGTCCAATGCACGCGCAAGGTCCGTCAGCGGTCCTGTGAACAGAAGCAGCGTTTTGCCTTCGGTGCTGCGCACTTTCTCAATCAGATGCTGGTGAGCCGGAACAGCAGACAGAGGAGCTTCCATTTTGCCGGACTCGTTCAGTACAGGAAGTGCATCTACATAGAAGGAATGCAATCTCCACGCCGCAGGAAATGGATTTTTCCCTCTGGAGTTGGATTTCGCTACCTCTACGGAATATGTGCCGAAGCGATCGATAATTTTACGGCTGGCATCTGTAGCTGGCTCCAAATATCCGTCTGCCGGAATAACCGATACACCGGTTACATTTACATTGTCCATTTGCAGAAGCATGAACAGCGATACGAGGTCATCCACGCCGCCGTCATGGTTAAAGTACACATTAAGTTGGTTCGTCATGCTTGTTTTCATCCTTCCCCCTGGTTGTCCCATTGATGTTCATCCCGTCCGTCTGCCTGTGGCTGACGTTACCTCTATTATGTCCCAAAACCCTTGGCCACGTAAACCTTCCATAACTAAAGAAAGCAGGAAACACGCCTCATTCTGCGGATATTTTACAGTTCCTCCATTCCATCTCAGCATATCCCCAGAGCAGCCTTCACTCCAATATGAAAATGGTAAAAAAATAAGGACAGTAGGCTCGACTTCCCACTGTCCTTGTTTGAATCCATCCATTGATTACATGGATTGATTTTGATTGTCTTTGGCTTTCTCTGCAACAGGCATATACTTGCCTGGCCAGAAAGCCCATTTGCCCAGCAGCGTTGTAATGGCTGGCACCATGAACGGTCGAACAAGGAACGTATCAAGCAGGACGCCCGCAGCCGTGATGATACCGAACTGCACCAGCACTTGAATCGGCAGGGTTGCCAGTACGGCAAACGTACCTGCAAGAATCAGACCTGCGGAAGTTATAACAGATCCGGTTTCACCCACACCTTCCTTGATCGCTTGGCGAAGGGGCATCGTTTTGCGTTTTTGCCAGATGCTTGAGATCATGAAAATGTTGTAGTCCTCACCAAGCGCCACGAGGAATACGAAGGAATACAGCGGAATCGCTCCCTGAATGGCCTCCGCGCCCAGTCCATAGTGAATAATAAGCCAGCCCAGTCCCAGTGCGGAGAAGTAGGACAGGACTACTGTGGCAATCAAATACGCCGTCGCTACAACAGAACGCAGGTATAACAGCAGCAGCAACGTAATCATTCCGATCACCACCGGTATAATGATGCTTGCATCCCGCTCTCCGGTGACTTCGATATCATACTGCTCAGCCGTCTGACCATCGATCCAGACATGGCTGTCCACACCTGTAATCCCGGCGTCAATTAACGCCTGTTCGGCCGCTGCCCGCAGATCCGGGATATGCTGCATTGCCTCCATGGAGTATGGATTGAGATTGAACTCTACATCATAGGCGGTAATGTTTGCATTCTCGGCGCCCTGCTGGGCATCCCCCACCTTGCTAACGTAATCCAGCGATTCCAGACGCTGTTTCAGATCCGTTTCTTTGCCCTCGGTATCGATAATTACTTTGGCTGGAGCCAATTCACCTTCCGAGAACTGTTCGCCAATGACCTTGAAACCTTCGCGAGAAGACACATTCTCCGGGAACGAAGATAACAGGTCATACGTGAATTTGATTTGACTTGAGAAAGCAGCCAGTCCACCCAGCAGCACCAGCGTAATCGCCAGAACTGTCCAAGGTTTGGTTACTACTGTACGGCCTATCCAGCTTTCCTTGATTTTACGCGGCGCAGGCGCCGGTTTGCCTTTTTTCTTCGCCCGTTCCACGTCCATATCATGCGTACGCGGTACAAACGGGTAGAATGAGCCCCGACCGAAGATCGCCAGCAAAGCCGGAACCAGCGTCAGGCTCGCAATAAACATGATGAAGATGGATAAACTGAATGGTACGGCAAAACGGTGATAGGCACCATATTCTGCGAACAGCAGCACAAGTAATGCCGCAACGACTGTAAATCCACTCATGGCAATCGCACCGGACGATCCGGTAATCGCTTGGAAGAGTGCTTTCTTTTTATCCGGCTCATGATAGAGAATCTGACGGAATCTGGAGATCATGAACAGGCAGTAGTCCGTTCCTGCACCGAACAATAATACCGTCATAATCGAGATGGACTGCGCGTCCACTGTAATCCACCCCTGATCCGCCATAAATCCGAGAATGGGGCTGGTGACCATATAAGCGAACCCAACTGCAATAATCGGGATAATCGCCAGTACAGGTGAACGGTAGATCAACAGCAGCAGTACAAGTACCAGAACAACGGTTGCAATCAACAAGGATACATCCGCAGATGAGAACAGCCCACTTGCATCAATCGATATGCCAACCGGACCTGTGACCCTCGCACTTAGTGCGCTGGCATCATCAATGTCAACGTCAAACGGGTTGGAACCGAAGATGTCTTTCGTTTTCTGTTCCAGCGCTTCAATGCCTTCCTTCAGCTGTTCCGAATCTGCTTCCTGATTGAAAAAGAGCGGCATAACCAAGGTGCTTCCATCTTCCGAAAGCTGACCTTTCAGAGCCTGTGGCGGCAACTGATATAGGGGTACCACGGATTGCTGCTGCTCCACCGGATCTTGATCCAGTCGCTCGGTTAGGGCTTGAATGTTCTCAATCTGTTCATCCGTTAGCCCGCCGGCTTGACGCCAGACGATGAGAGCAGGAAGTCCCTCTCCACCGGGAAATTCTTTCTCGGCAACCGCAGCCGCCTGCACCGATGGCTTGGAGTCACTCAGATCCTGCGCGTTATTCGTTTCACGGTCACCAACAGCAGGCCACACCATACCAAGAACAACCGCGATGATGATCCATACCATCAGTGTAATCCATTTGCTTCGTTTGCCGGCAACCCAGCGGCCGTAGCCCGAACCTTCTTGCATTGTCTCTTCATCTCCCTATTTTGGTTCTATGAAGCCGTTTTTATGTGATAAATATAGAAATGAACCACGGGTCATAGTATAATTGACTTAATTATATATACCGGAAGGTTAATATTGCAAATACTAATTTTGTGAACACTTTTGTACAGCCAACATGAATAAGTAAAGAGGTATGCAACCATGAGCAAAAAAACGAACCCTCCCCGTTCGCCGGGCAGGCCCAAAGCTGGTGCTGATCAGGCATCAGCCCAGTCGAAAATACTGATGACCGCCTCGCGGCTATTTATGGAATACGGATATGAGCCCGTCTCTCTCCAGCAAATCGCCTCGCTATGTGGTGTGACCAAAGCATCAATCTATTATCATTTTTCCAGCAAACCGCAGCTATTCACCGTCGCCATTACCAGCATGATGGCCATGGGCATGCAGCAGACAGTACTCCGTATGGATGCACCAGGCACATTGCAAGAGCGGCTGGAGAACGTTGCAGAAGGACGCATGCAAAAATCCCATGTCGATACAGAGACCATGATGCGTGAAGCAAATACCTATCTGAATGAAGATCAGCTGGCCCAGATCCGGGAAGCCGAACTCCGCATCTATGAAGTCCTCGCCGCCCACTTCAAGCGGGAGATGGACAGCGGTTATTTGCGATCTGCCAATCCGATGCTGCTTGCCCATGCATTTACATCCTTGCTGATGCTGGCCAACCGTGAAGGCGTGCGCGACATGCATGCAACGATTGCCGAGCTGGCACGTGAGCTGGTCGCTTTATTTTTGGATGGAGCCGCTCACAAAGCGTAAAGATCTCTCCATGCTTTTGCCAATGCGGCAATACCCGGACCAATGCGTTCCGCTTTAATACCAGCAAACCCTATAATGAATTCCCTTTTGCCATCTGCTGGTTTACTCCCATCCGTCCACAAGTATTCTGTTGAACTAATCTGTATACCATCGCTTAACGCCGCAGCCACCAGCTCCGCGGCTGTTTGTGTTGAACCAATTCTGAGCACCAGATGGAATCCTGCATTCTGACCAATGATCTCAACCTTTTCTCCGAAATACTGCCGAATGGCCTGAACGATCAAGTCATGTTTGCGTTTATAAACGTTACGCATTTTACGGATGTGTTTACCCAATTCTCCCTCGCGCATAAACATTTCCAAAGTGCGCTGATGAAGACGTGAAGCTGACTGTTCAAACAGGATCGTCTTGTACATTTTCCGAAAGTGTACCATCAGCTCCTTGGGAAGTACCATATAGTGAATACATAATGCCGGAGCAAGAACTTGCGAAAATCCGCCCATATAAATCACCCTGCTGCCCTCTCGCAAACCCTGCATGGAAGGAATAGGCCGTCCATGATACCGAAATTCGCCGTCATAATCATCCTCTATGATGTATGCCCCTGTTCGCTCCGCCCAATCCAGCAAAGCCAATCTCCTGGCAATGGGCATGGTCATGCCCAGAGGGAATTGGTGCGAAGGTGAAACACCTACTATTTTAGCTCCCACACGATCCAGTTCTGATATATCTAACCCTTCATTGTCTAGGGGGATTGGAACCACCTGATAACCATAATTTCGAAATGTACCTGGAAGCAGTCGATAGCCAGGATTCTCTACCCCGATGGATTGCAGTCCATCGATGTGAAGCAACGTTTGAACAAGTAAAGACATTAACAAGTGCTGCTCTGCACCCACAACAACCTGCTCCGGAGAGCAGGTTATCCCCCTGAACTGTCCAAGATAATTGGCAATTTCACATCGGAGGCCCCACTCGCCCTGCGGATCACCGTAGAACAATAATTCCTCTGCCTCTTCGCGCCAGATGCGATTCGCATACTGGTGCCACTTGCCAAACGGGAACAGGCTAAAGTCATTGCGTGACATGTGAAAATCAAATTCGACCACTCTAGTTGTACGAATGGCATTTCGCTCAATTTTTCGTTCATGATGTTGGTCTTCATGAATTTGCATATCCTTTTGCTCGGTTCCCACTGGAATTTGAATTTCACTATAACGATCCGTTATGGGGCGTACCCGATATCCTCTTCGCGGCTGACTGTATACATAACCTTCGGCGATTAATTGTTGGTAGGCCCATTCTACGGGAGTTGTACTTATGCCCAGCATCTCCGCCAACTTGCGGACAGAAGGCAATTTGCTATGCTCCACCAGTTCCCTCTGAATAATTTCCTTTTTGATGTGATCCGAGAGCTGTACATAGATTGGGATGCTGTCGTTTCCATCCAGTTTCGGCAATTGATTCATGACTTGCACCTCATCTGTCCTGTTGAATTTATCCAAACTGTCTATTTGGAAGTATACAGCATTCAGCTATACTCATGACATGACGACTTGAACCCATAGGAGGAATAACCCATGTCTCAACCAACACCATCTCCACGCATTCCACGCCTGTTGGAAACGAAGCGCATCTATCTGCGTCCATTTGAATCGACTGACGTTGATACCTATTTCCCCGGATTGTTTGACGCCGAGCTGCGCAGACTCACTGGGACACAAAACAGCTTCACCCGTACCCAAGTGGAACGCTATATCGAAAACGCGGCCCAGGATGACTCTCGCTTGATGCTGCTGATTGCCTTGCAGGAGGATGACGAAGTCATCGGAGAAATTGCCCTGATGGACATGCATACCAAAAATCGGAGTGCGCACATCCGGATCGCCATTGATCATACTGAGCACCAAGGAAAAGGTTATGGCAGCGAGGCATTGCTGCTTATGCTGGACTACGGCTTCGGCATCTGCAATCTGCACCGAATCGAGCTTGAAGTGTATGCCTTTAATAAGCGTGCGATTCGTACATATGAGAAGCTCGGATTTCAGCGCGAAGGTGTACGGCGAGATGCCTTGTACTACAATCATCAGTACCACAATGCCATTCAGATGAGCATGCTGGAGAATGAATTCCGAGAGCGGCACGTCAGCAGTGCTAGCAATCAATCCGTAGGGAGCTAACGATTCGTCCATTTACTCGTTCAAAAAGAAAAAACCGCGGATCAATAGCTATCCGTGGTCAGCAAAGTCAGTGTGACCCGCCAGCACCAACTGCTAAGCGGGTGTTTTCATATACAATTCGACATCCGTATCGTCTTCCTCCGGCACATTCATCTCATAAACTAACGTTTAGGAAGGAATATTTTACTGCACTTAATTGTCCTCAAGCGGTTCGGGGTGATAAATAGATCCAGCAAATACCCATGCATCTGTAGCCTTATCTACTACAGCGACCATGAATGGCCGATTGACCTCCATCTTGACCCGGTCTGTGGGCGGTGCACTTCCGGCCGCCATTCCCACCATTGTTGCAGCAGCAGCTACGGTACCTTGCTCGCTCACCTCCATCACCGCACGATGCAGCACCTGACCAATGTATGCTTGCAAGTTCGGGCCGGGAGAAATCATCCCCGTAAAATTGGCGGCATACGGGTCAAAGGCCATTTCCATCCCCATCTGCTGCAACGTTTCTTTCAGGTTCATGCCATACTCCGCACGAAAACGCGGCAAGGACAGCTCAACGAGGCTAAATTCGGAGTCACGGTCAAGCCGTTTCGGGTCATCCAGCAGCTGCTGCTGAACCTCATCAAGCGTACGTCCCTCTCGCGGCAAAACGACGAGCAGATGCATCTGTCCTTCTCCGTAAGGAAGCCTAACCGCTTGCCAGTCCTCATTTTCCGAGTATTGGAACTGCTTCGTCTGATGCATCATCCGCACAGGTATAGCTTTTCCATTTGTTGGTTTAAACTCGTCGTCCGTCGTGTATTTCGGGTCAAATTCATCCATCCAGTTACCATTGAATGCAATCGCGTTCACCAGAATCATCAGCGCTTCCCTGTTGGGCGGCTCCTGCATCAAGCTTGGAATCATGCCTTCGGTGTGCTGTTTCACCCATTGATTGATCTCTTCCTTTGCTTGTGATGGTTGTCCATTGAGTGTCCTGATCTCGGCTTCATAAGTCTGCTGTACGGTTGTTTGGTAGCTTTCCTCTACCGGAATTCCTTGCTTCATCCACATGGAGTTCGCTATACCGATCTCAATGCCTTTTCCCGGATGGGTCAACAACTGCTGTAAAGCTGCTTGAGAAGCATTCACTCGCTCCATATCTAGTCCTGACCAGCCCATCACCTCTGCCATCTCTCGCCTGGTCTCACCTACGCTACCGTTATAAGCCATGCCCATCGCTGCCGCAATGCTGTAAGGAGAGATCAGCAGATTACTGCCATCATCCTGATCCTTTTCGCCTGTCTGTTGAAGGATGTGCAGCCCCATCATGTTCATCGCTTGGACTCTTTCGGGTTCAATCTCTTTCAATGCGGCATTTCTCTCTGCCTCGGATAGCTCCTGATTCGAATCGGATGGCATCTTGTTCGGATCCCCCTTTGCTGAACAACTCGTAATGATTAGCCCACTTATACAGCATAATAACAGTAATACTCCTAACCGTGCATGCATCGTAATTCCCCCTCATCCGTAATACACAGATACCCGTCATAGAAATTAACTGATTTCCTTTTTTTACTAGACGTACGGTTGAGGAAAAAGGTTACTTTACACTCATATGCCAAGGTCACCAATTTCTACTGTAGAAAATACCATTCAAAACGAGTCAAAACGGTTAAATCTATACCATATACGAATGGAGGGATTCCCTATGATTCCAGCAACGTTGGAACAATTGGAGCAAGTTCGCAAGGAATGCCGTACCATGGTCAAAAAGAGAGCCACCGCTTCCGCCGGTTCAACACTCGTTCCTCTTCCCGGTACAGACGTACTGGCCGATGTGGGAATGCTCATGCAGCTACTGCCTGCCATTAACAATAAATTTGGATTATCGCAAAAGCAGCTTGATGGTATGGACCCTGAAACCAAATCCATGATCTACGGATTCGTCATGTCCATTGGAAGTAAAGTCATCGGACGTATGGTAACCAAAGAGCTGGTGGTACAGGTGCTGAAAAGAGTCGGAGTACGTGTAGCTACCAAATCGGTCGCTAAATTTGTCCCTTTTGCAGGTCAGGGACTGGCTGCTGCGCTCAGCTTCACAGCCATGCGGTATGTCGGCAACAAACATGTCGAGGACTGTTATGAGGTCGTGAAACGCATGATTGAGCAGCGTGAATTGATACCGGGTGAGCTGGCACCTTCTGCGCTTGAAGAGACCAACGAAGACGGGAAAGTGGAAATAAAGACATCATCCAGCGACACCGCAGATGCACCTGCGAAGGAGCCTAACGATCAGTAAGAAATTAAATAAATGACTTGTGATAATTTCGGTTATACAGTGCCGATATGACAAATCGGACTATCTTATAAGACTCTTGGAACATCGTATGTGGATAAGATGGAGAACAAGATGAAGAACCTAGACAACAAAAAGGACGCAGCAGTGGTTCACATGGCTTCGTCCCTTTTCGTTGTTACTATCTTTTAGACTGCATCGTATCTTTTGCTCTGTTGTTGCAACCATAATCTTCTTGAGTTTATCGTGATCTATAGCCAAAGCGTGTACAACTCAGCATTCTCTCGTGAATGGTAAGTTGTACTACTTTTCACCAAGAAACTGGGTGTCAGTATGATGATGATATGTGGATGAAAGTTTAACGAATCCAGCACGCTCTATTTGCTCCAATTCCACCATTTTCCACCATTCCTGTGGTGTAACGAACCTCAGACGCTTTATTTCCTCATTCTGTGCTCCCTTTCGCCGCTTTTTACTAATTTCGTGCGATTAGCGTGTCTCCAGTTCGTTAGCTCTGGCATTCCACGCTAATCCCCGATATAAGGTGCCCTCGATTCGTTAGCGTTGGGAGATGAGACATCGTACACTGCATCGCATGATACACTGCTTCTCGCCCTGCATCACACCATTCACGAGGAATAGCCGGGATCCCCGAAGGGTGCCCGGCTATTTTTTAAAGCTGCCAACAATCAGATCGCCTGCGGCTGCTGCTCCGTGAACTGACTGTTGTACAGATCGGCATAGAAGCCCTGTTTCGCCATCAGTTCCTCATGATTGCCCTGCTCAATGACGTTACCATGATCCATAACAAGAATCAGGTCGGCTCCGCGAATAGTGGACAATCTGTGGGCAATGACAAAGCTGGTGCGATCCTTCATCAGATCATTCATTGCTTTCTGGATGAACACTTCGGTCCGCGTATCGACACTGCTCGTTGCCTCATCCAGAATCAGAATGGCCGGATTCGCCAGAATCGCTCTTGCAATCGTCAGCAATTGTTTCTGACCCTGGGAGATGTTCGATGCTTCTTCATTCAGCACCGTGTCATATCCATCAGGTAAGGTACGAATGAAGTGATCGGCATGGGCCGCATCGGCCGCTCTGATGACTTCCTCTTCTGTTGCACCTTCCCGTCCATAGGCAATGTTGTCACGGATCGTTCCGTTGAACAGCCATGTGTCCTGAAGCACCATCCCAAACAGGCTGCGCAGCTTACCACGTTCCATGTCCACGATATTCACGCCGTCAATCGTAATTTGGCCGTCCTGAATTTCGTAGAAACGCATCAGGAGGTTGATCAGCGTTGTTTTCCCCGCTCCAGTCGGTCCGACAATGGCTACCGTCTGTCCCGGTTTTACATCAATATTCATATTTTGAATGAGCAGCTCATCTGCTTTATATCCAAAATTCACACCTTGGAATGCAACGGCACCCTGTGGCTGCTGCAATTGTACCGGTTTCGAAGACTCCGGAACCTCTTCCTCTTCATCCAACAATTCAAATACCCGTTCCGCCGAAGCGATGGTGGACTGAATGATATTTGAGATGTTTGCAATCTGGTTAATCGGCTGCGTGAACTGACGAGAGTACTGTGTGAATGCAAGGATATCCCCGATGGAGATGGCACCACGCGTAACAAAGATCCCGCCGACCACACAGATCAGCACATAACCAAGGTTACCAACAAAGCTCATTAGCGGCATGATAATCCCCGAGATAAACTGGGCTTTCCAGCCGGATTCATACAGTTCTTCATTAACCTTCTCGAATTGCTGTACCGATTGTTCTTCCCGGCCAAAAGCTTTCACCACTTTATGACCCGTATACATTTCTTCAACATGCCCATTCAATTCACCAAGAGATTTCTGCTGGCCTGCAAAGTGTTTTTGCGAGCGGGATGCTACCAGCATCACAACGACTACACTCAATGGCAATGTCAAAATAGTAATGAGAGTCATCCATGGACTAATGGTCAACATCATGATGATCACACCGACTATGGTCACCACAGACGTAATGAACTGCGCCAAACTTTGCTGGAGCGTGTTACTAATGTTATCCACATCGTTTGTCGCCCGGCTTAATGTTTCCCCGTGGGTACGGGAGTCGAAATATTTCAGCGGCAGACGTCCCACCTTGGCACTGATTTGCTCACGCATGTCATACACAACTCGCTGAGCGACACCAGCCATCAGGTATTGCTGAATGTACATGAAGGCCGCACTAAACAGATAGAGCCCCACAAGCAGATACAAGACTTTCATCAAGGCAGGAAAATCAACACCGGCACCCTGCACACCCTGGAGGATGGCAATAGCACCTTTGCTTAGAATATCTGTTCCTTCCGCCATAACCTTCGGACTGATGATGCTGAACACGGTACTTAGAATTGCGGCGACCAGCACACCCAGCAAACGATAGCTGTGGGGCTGAAGATAACGGATCAGGCGCCGCAGGGTACCTTTGAAATCCTTTGCTTTCTCCACGGGAGGCCGCATGCCCATTCCGCCTCCCGGATGACCCGGCCCTCCAGGGGGACGAGGCGACTTGCGTTCAGTACGTTCACTCATGCGATCTCCTCCTCTGTCAGCTGGGAGGATACAATCTCGCGATACACTTCATTGTGCTCCAGCAGCTCTTTATGTGTTCCCGAACCAACAATTCGTCCCTCATCCATAACCAGAATACGATCCGCATCCATAACCGTACTTACGCGCTGAGCCACAATTAGAACTGCTGCTTCAGTCGTTTCGGACTTCAGGGCAGCACGAAGTTTGGCGTCGGTTTTGAAATCGAGAGCCGAGAAGCTGTCATCAAAAATGTATACTTCCGGACGGCGAACCAGTGCGCGTGCAATGGACAAACGCTGCTTCTGTCCACCGGATACGTTGTTACCTCCCTGCGCAATAACGCTGTCGTAACCGTCTTTCATCTCCGTAATGAAGTTCTCTGCCTGAGCGGTTTGAGCGGCTTGAACAATCTCCTCCATCGTGGCGTCATCCTTACCATGGCGGATATTCTCCGCAATCGTCCCGGTGAAAAGCACCGCTTTTTGTGGTACAAATCCAATTTTGGCCCGCAGATCTTCCTGCCGCAGCTCACGGACATCTGTCCCATTTACTCGAACACTGCCCTCCGTTACATCATAGAAACGTGGAATGAGACTGAGCAATGTGGATTTCCCCGAGCCTGTACCCCCAATAATGGCAGTGGTTTCACCTGGGCGTGCCGTAAATGAAATGCCTGACAACGCAGCATTTTCCGCACCCGGATAACGGAATGTCACGTTATCGAATTCAATGGTGCCTTGCAGCGACTTCATATCACGAGGCTGCTCTGGATTGCTAAGATCGGGATGCATATCCAATACTTCGTTGATCCGTTCTGCCGAAGCCGAAGCTCTTGGAATCATGACAAAGATAATGGACACCATAATGAGAGAAAACATGATTTGCATTGCATACTGAATAAAGGCGATCAATGAACCAATGTCCATATTTCCACTGTCAATACGCTGTCCACCGAAATAAAGGATCGCAATCATCGAAAAGTTCATAACCAGCATCATGACTGGCATCAATGTAGCCATGAGCACATTCACTTTAATGGAAACGTCTCGCAGATCCGTATTGGCTCCGTTAAAGCGAACACGCTCATGTTCCCCGCGATTAAAGGAACGAACCACGCGAATCCCTGTTAATTGTTCACGCAGAACAAGGTTGAGACGATCGAGTTTTTTCTGAATTTGTTTGAACAAAGGCAGACCCTTCGCACCAATTAATGCAATGGCTCCCGCCAGCACAGGCAGGACAACCAGGAAAATGGTCGATAATTTGGCATCCTGGGATACAGCCATGAAGATACCCCCGATACACATCATCGGTGCCATAATCATCATGCGCAGCATCATCGTTAATACGTTCTGAACCTGCGTAATATCGTTTGTCGTACGGGTGATCAGTGACGCTGTACCCAATTTATCAAATTCCTGCAGCGAAAAGTTCTCTACATGGCGGAACACTCTGCTGCGCAGCTGCTTGGCAAATCCACCTGCCGTGCGGGAAGAAAGATAACTGGCTGTCACGGAACAGGCCGTCCCCGCAACAGCAATCACCAGCATCCAGCCGCCAATCTGCCAGATGTATGGTACATCGCCTTTGACGATACCATGATTGACGATGTCCGCCATCAAGGTTGGCAGGTACAATTCAGCGAGCGATTGCAGCAAGACCAAGCCTAAAATGAAAAAAATGGGGACTCGGTAAGGCTTAAGCATGCGAAACAATTTCATCATGGCTTATCATCTCCTTGTGTAGGTGCTTCGGACTGCTGGGGAACCCGCGTATCAAAAAAGGTATACACTCTGGTCAACAATTCGGCTAATTGAAGACTGTCATCCTCACCCAGATGTTTAACGAGCTTGTTAAAAATCTCCATACGTTCCTGATGAGCTGCCCGAATAATTTCACGGCCTGCGTCAGTAATGGTGATGCGAACTGCGCGCCGATCCTCCGGGTCCATAGTTCGTTCAACCAGCCCTTCGTCTTCAAGCCCCCGAATGACAGGGGTAATCGTCGGTGATTTCACACGCAGCAAAGCACTGATCTCTGACACTTTCAGTCCAGGATGATTTGAATGTATCGTATCATTGAAATTGGGGGGATTATCCTGCCAATTCAGTCGTTCTCCCGGATGCATGCCGTGCAGCAAACAGCCCAGTACCATAATTTCATTGTGATTACGCCCATGTGGTTTATGCTGCCTCCATTTGCCTTTATTAAACTGCATAATGGAATACAAAAGCTTCTGGGCAACCGGATCTATGCCAGTCATTGATTGTCCCTCCCTTACCTTCATTATCATTTCCTAATAACGCAACACCATAGGACATCTATTAAATAGTATTGCAATTAAATAGCCAATCAATTAATTAGGTATACTAAGTATATTCCTGCAAAAGTTGAAAGTCAATTCGCAATTTCACAGAAAAAAACCGTGACTCGATAGCCACGGTTTCCGTTTTCTTTGAACAAAATATCCAATCAGGACTGCGAAGCAGAGACAGTTCTCAACGCTGACGCAAAAGGGAAATACTCCTTCGCATTGTTGTAGGCAATGCCCTGTACGATCTGTCCAAGCAGTTCCATATCATGCGGTACCTCGCCCTGTTCGGCCCATTCACCGATGAGGTTGCAGACCAGACGGCGGAAATACTCATGTCTTGTGTAGGAGAGGAAACTGCGGGAATCGGTCAGCATGCCGACAAAACGGCTGATTAGACCCACATTCGCCAGCGCCTTCATTTGAGCAAGCATACCGTCCTTCGTATCATTAAACCACCAGGCTGCCCCAAGCTGAATTTTGCCTGGAATGCCCCCGCCCTGGAAACTACCGATAATCGCTGCAAGCACTTCATTGTCCCGAGGATTCAAGGAATACAGGATTGTTTTCGGTAACGCCTGCTCCTGATCAAGTGCATCCAGCAGGCCGATGACTGCTGAAGAAAGTGGCGTATCATTCACCGCATCATATCCGGTATCCGGGCCAAGCTGTGCGAACATCCGACTGTTATTGTTGCGGGCAGCATTAATATGGAACTGCATCACCCAGCCCCGATCTGCGTACAATTTGCCGAGGAAAGTCAACGTTACCGTCTTGTACTTGTCCTCTTCCTCACGACTGACCTTCTGTCCAGCGAGAGCTTTGGCAAATATAGCCGCTGCTTCCTCCTGTGTAGCTACACCGAAAGGTACATAATCGAGTGCATGGTCAGACACACGGCCTCCAACGGAGTGGAAGAACTCTACCCGTGATTCAAGTGCAGCAAGGAATGAATCATAATCGGAAATCGCCGTGCCGGATGCCTGTGATAGCTTGCCCACCCATTCCGGGAATGTATCGCGGTTCAGTTCCAGCCCTTTATCCGGACGGAATGAAGGCAGTACAGCAGTATCGAATCCTTCAATTTCCTGAATCTTCAGGTGATATTCCAGGGAGTCACATGGATCATCCGTTGTGCATACCACGGTGACATTGGATTTGGTAATGAGATCACGTGCACCGAATCCGTCACTGTTCAGCTTTGCATTTACTTTTTCCCAGATCGCCGGGGCGCTTTTCTCATTCAACACTTCATAGACACCGAAATAACGCTGTAATTCCAGATGAGACCAAGCGTACAGCGGGTTACCAATCATCATTGGTACGGTTTTGGCATACGCCAGAAAACGATCGTAATCCGTTACGCCTTCTCCACCCGTAATGTACTGCTCCTCAATTCCGTTTGCGCGCATCAGCCGCCATTTGTAGTGATCACCGTATAACCAGGCCTCTGTAATATTGCCAAAAGTTTTATTTTCGTAGATTTCCTGTGGACTGAGATGGCAATGATAGTCAATAATCGGCATGTCTTTCGCATAATCTTCGTATAACTTGATTGCCGTTTCATTATGCAGTAAAAATTGTTCATCCAGAAAAGATTTCATTCGCCTCGCACGCTCCCTTTAGGTGAGTTTACGTTCATATGGGTTCACTTCCCAATCTTTACGCTACACTGTTTGCCCACAAAGTTCAATATAAAATGATAGCGTTATCACAAAAGGTTGATTTAGGCATATATCCTGGAACAAGGTATACTGTTTTTAATGGCAATTATACTGATTTGAAGATCATGAGAAGGAGATGAATTCAATGAAAATTACTTTCCTCGGTACAGGAGACATGTTCAGCGTGGAGCAACATCACAACAGTATGCTGGCCGAATTCGGAGATACACATCTGGTAATTGATTTTCCAGAGTCGAATGCAAAAGCATTGAAAGAATACGGCTTTCCCATGACAGATATTCACAATGTGTTTATTACCCATCTGCATGAAGATCATATTAACGGAGTACAAATGCTTGGATATTATGCACAGATTGTGGGCGACCGCAAGCCAACCCTGTATATCCATGAAGAACTGGTTGATCCGTTATGGAATATTTTATCCCCTGGCATGCGTTATACAACCGATGGGGAGCGCACGATGAGCGACTATTACGATATCGTACCTTTACCGGATGGAGGCACATTTGAGCTGGGGGGCGTGACGTTTGAGACTTTCCGAACACAGCACGTGCCGGGCATGGTCAGCAATGGTCTTCTTGCAAAGCCTTATTTCTATTATAGCGCGGACAGCACGCTGGATCAGGAACGGGTCGAGCAGGCCGCTGCAGACGTACAGCTCATTTTCCACGAATGTCATATGCATGATCTGATCATCAAATCACATACCTCACTGAAGGATCTGCAACAGCTGCCTGCCGAAGTAAGACAGAAAACTGTGCTAATGCACTATCATGATGAATATGCCAATGCGGACAAGCGTACACAGTTCAACCAAGAGCATGATCTAAGAATGGTAGGTACGCTGGAGTCATTTGAACTGGAAGTGTAGTACGCAACTCGAACTATATCTATCACCAAAATAAAGAGGCAGCATCCATTCAGGTTCCTTTGAAGGAGCTTTTCGGGTGCTGTCTTTCTATTCATCATCATTCCATGATTTCATATATTCAATGGTTTCAGGAGATGGCTCAGCTTTCATATGAACGTAATCTTCCGTTCGCTGATCATATGGTCCGTAAGAAATTTTGATATACATATCCTGATAAGTATGAATGATATTGCTATGAATCTCCGCTTTTGGCTTCAAAATATAATCTCTGAGTAAACTTAATCCTAACGGTTCTTTTCCAGGACCCATGGTCGTCTCGTGCGTATTTCCCACATTGGAGTTAAAAAGCTCTATAGCGTTAATGCTGTTCATCAAGGATGGATCAAGTGTAAAAGACTGTATCACATTGACCATCGGTACCTGGGCCTCTTTAACTGAAATCTCATATACAATTCGGTCCAGATCAGATTCATGACTAACTCTAACAGTAGCAGTCAAGCTATAATTATCTGGCAATCGCTCCTGAAAGGAATCCGGATTTTTCTGCAAACGCTGGGTCAGATCCCTGCGCTCAGTATTCAGCGTATAATCATCCGTTCGCTTCGGTTCCCCCCTTGGTCCTTTGTTTGCCCCCAAACTGCAAGCCCCCAGACAAACCGCCATGACAAGCAGCCATAACCCCAATTGTACTAATCTCCTCACCCGATTTCCCCCTCGGTATGATCTATCAAAAATAATCACGAATCGATTTTAATAGTAATCATTATGTTGGTTTATTATTCCATATAAGGATAACACGAACAAACTCACTCCACCTAATATAAAAAAAACCACCTGCTGGCAGATAGATCGCCAGTCCAGATGGTTTAACAAGATATATGAAGTTACACTGACCCTCAACGTATTATTGAGCAGCAGAATCCTCACCCTGATCCGGAAGAGCCCATACGGAGACGCCTCCGCCACATACATGAAAGGTGGCCCATCCGTCTTTCCCAATGGTAATGCTGTCTTCACAACTGTGTGTCAGATCGGTCCACACTTCGCCAGCACGGTGTTCGCCAACAAACATCCTTTTCTCACCATCATCACCATTCGAGATAACTACTGCACAACCGGAGCCTTCGATTTCGTCCACCCCACGGCGTACCCATCCAATCGTGTTCGCGTGGTCGAAGTAATCTTCCTGCTCTCCATAGGCCTTGTCGTAACGCGCTAACATCAGAATATCCAGAATCTCTTTCTTGCCCTTGACAGGTTCGGGCCCACCAATGCCGTAATAATCCCCGTAAAAAACAACCGGGTAACCGTCACGACGCAGTAGCGTTAGTGCATATGCGCTCGGCTTGAACCAATCGCCCACCCAGGATTCCAGCGCTTCATGCGGCTGGGAATCATGGTTATCGACAAACGTTACGGCATGTGTTGGATGTGTCTGAACCAGAGTGTCATCGAAAATTTTGGAAAGATCGAAATCCCGGCCAGCGAGTGAGGCTTCATGAAGCTTATAATGCAGGGACACATCGAACAGGTCAATCTGATAATCCACCGTATCCAGAAATTCACGGCAAGCATCCAGATTGGAGTTCCAGAACTCGCCCACAATGTAGAAATCCTGCCCGCGTTTGCGAATCATCTCGGCAGCGAATTCCTTGATGAATTCGTGGTTGATATGTTTGATCGCATCCAGTCGAAAACCGCTGCATTGCAGCGTATCGATGAGCCATTTTCCCCATTGGAGCATTTCCTTCCGGACATCCGGGTGATTGTAATCAATATTGGCGAACATCAGGTAGTCATAGTTGCCGAACTCATCGTCGACATTCTGATTCCAGTTTTTGTTCTCCCCTGCAATGCGGAACACACCGCTTCGTTCTCCCTTGGCATCATAGTCGGTGCCATTGAAGTGTTCAGCGTTCCATTTGAAAGAGGAGTATTGATCCCCTCGGCCCGGAAATGTGAATTTGGTCCATCCCTCAATCTCAAACGGTTTGGAGATTTCCTTCAATCGGTCATTGGGATCGACCTCAATCACCTTGAAGACTTCCGTCTCATCCGCACCCGCCTTATGGTTCATCACCAGATCTACATAGACGCCAATGCCATTCTTCTGGCACTCTGCGATGGCATCGATCAGTTCCTGCTTGGTGCCATATTTGGTGCGCACGCTGCCCTTCTGGTCAAATTCACCCAGATCATACAGGTCATATACACCATAACCGGTATCCTCGGCAGATACGGCTTTGGTCACGGGAGGCACCCACACCGTATCTATTCCCTTGGATTTCAGTTCTGGCGCCATTTCGGCCAAGCGTTTCCAGTGTTTTCCGTCTGCGGCCAGGTGCCATTCAAAAAACTGCATCATCGTATGATTTCTCTTCATTCCCAACCGACCTCCTTGATTGCTTTCGAAGCAGACCACGGCACGGATCTCTAGGTCCTTGTTCGTTCTTCGTATGCTATCCAAGTAATACCCTTTTCGGCCTATCCTTCAATCATACACAGCAAAGAAAGCTGAAAAAGTCTGCGATCATCTTGGCTATAAATCGTTATTGGGGTGAAATTCGTGTGTAGTCCTGCCATTCTTCGGGCAGCAATGAACGATACGGTTCCTCGGTAAATCGATCGTCGACCAGCACCAACACGCCCTTGTCCTCTTCCGTACGTATCAGCCTTCCGCCTGCCTGCAATACCTTGTTCATGCCGGGGAAAACATAGGCATAATTGAAACCGTTGCGCCCTGTCCGGCTATAATAATCGCGAAGTACGTTGTTCTCCAGACCAATCTGGGGAAGTCCGGCACCGACAACCACAACTCCATTCAGACGATCACCCGGCAGATCGACACCCTCGGAAAATACACCGCCCATAACGGCAAATACCAATCGTGTTCGTTCAGGATGCGGCTGGAACGCGTTCAGGAACGCCTCCCGCTCCTCTTCGCTCATACCCTGCTCCTGCATCACGACCTCTGCCTCGCCCGGCTGTTCCATATACGTCCCATGTACTTCGCGCATATATGGATAGGATGGGAAAAAGACAAGCAGGTTGCTATGAGGCCACTCGACAACCAACTCGCGCAGCATATTGGCAATAGGCTGTCTGGAACGCTCACGGTCCCGATAGCGAATCGATAATGGCAGCAATCTCACATCCAGCTGCTCCCGCTGGAAAGGTGAAGGAATACGCAGCGTATAATCCTCTTCCTCCGCACCTAGCATATCCCGGTAATAGCCAAGGGGTGACAATGTCGCAGAGAAATGAATGGTGGAGCGGAAGCCTTTGGCCGTCTGGCGCAGCAGCACGGATGGATCAAGGCAGAACAGCTTCACTCGTACTTCGCTTCGCACACATTCCGCATAGGTAATGAAGCGTTCGTCGTACAGCTTGGCAATACGCAGGAAGTTCTGTGCGGTAAAGTAGGCTTCCAGCAGCAGTTCATCCGTCTCGGCATTTCCAGAGCCACCTTCCACAAGGCATTGCTCCGCAACCATGACAAAAGGTTCCAGCAGTTCAATCAGTTCCTCCGGCGCCTCCTGTTGCAGCAATTTGCCCTCATCCCCACCATTTTTGCGAAGCGTAATCAGGTATTTATCGATGGCACCCGTACGATCCGCGATGGCTTTGGCGGCGGTCACACCGCTGCCCAGCGTCTGGAACGCCCTTTTGACATCCAGAAAGACGGCCTTCTCCAGCTCTGCCGAAAACATCATCCGGCCCCGATCAACCAGATTATGTGCCTCATCGACCAGCAATACCGTCTTGCGCTTTTGCTCCTCCAGCATGCGTTTGAGCGAGATGCGTGGATCGAAAATATAGTTATAATCGCAGATCACCGCATCGGCTGCATACGCAGCATCCAGTGAAAATTCAAACGGACATACCCGATGCTTGCGCGCGTACTGTTCAATAACCGGGCGTGTCATTAACGTCTCATGTTCCAGCATATCCAGCACGGCCCCATTAATACGGTCATAATATCCTTCGCACATGCCACACTGTCCCGTATCACAGGCTTCCTCTTCCTTGAAACAGATCTTGTCCTTCGCGGTCAGACTGATGACATGCATCTTCAGGCCTTCCGCCTGCATCCGGGCAAAAGCCTCTTCTGCCGCCACTCGCGTCGTCGTTCTTGCGGTCAGATAGAACAGTCGTTTGGCTTCTCCTTCACCAATGGCCTTGACCGTGGGAAACAGGACGGACATCGTTTTGCCAATACCTGTTGGCGCCTTCGCCATCAGCCCCTGTCCCTCACGGATCGTCTTGTATACGGCCCCTGCCAGCTTGCGCTGTCCCTCTCTGTATTTGCGAAAAGGAAAAGGCAGCTCTCGCACACTTATATCGCGCTTCTCTTCATAGGCCACAATCATCTCTGCATATGGCGCGTAGCCAGCCACCAGTTCTGCTGCAAACTGTTCAAGCTCCTGCCGTTCCAGCATCCGCCGAAACCGTCTTTCTTCATTGGTCACGGTGTGCACGTATGTAAGCTGTACCTGCATACGGGGTTCATCATGCTGAACGGCGTACATATAGGCATACATCATGGCCTGTGCCCAGTGTATGGGAGCCCCGTCGCCCAGATCGTCCAGGTTTCCTGCAGTTGATTTGATCTCATCCACCGTCAGCTGACCATCCAGACGAATCAGCCCGTCGCATCGCCCCTCCACCACGTAGGTCAAGTCTCCATGCTGCAGTTCCACTTCGAGAACCACTTCTTTCAGATCCTCTTCTGTGTAATCCTTCTGCACCCGCTGGTGTATCCGGGTTCCCTCCTGCATCGATGCATTGGTGCGAAACCCTGGACGGATGCTGCCGCTGCGGTACACATATTCCACCAAAGGCCTGACTGATATTCGAATTGCGGTTGTCATGCGATCACCCGTTCTGATTGTAGTCTCTATACTTTATCACGAAAAGCGGTGCTCAAACCAGCCAATCAGCGGATTGGACTCGCACCTTCCCATATGCTATGTTGGGGGAGAATGTACGTAAAAAAGGAGGCATCTTCTATGTATATCTATTTGGTCCCTTCACCGATTCCGGATGCACTTGCTGCATATCCGCATCTGACTTTGCGCAGCGAGGAACAGGTTCGTTTGGCCATTGAATCGACAGAACGTCTAATGAACATTGAGCCCAATGATAATGTAGCGGCGTATGAGGCCTTTGATGCCGCAGGCTCCTGGACAGGCGGCGGTTATGCCGTTCTGAACAATATACCCGTAACCGAGGATGGACGGAATGACTTCGAGGAACGTTTCAAGAATCGTGCGCGCAAAGTGGAAGACGAACCCGGCTTTGTCGGCATTCGTGTGCTTCGTCCGCTAAAGGACGATACGTATGTGGTACTTACCCTTTGGCAGTCCGAGGATCATTTCAAAAACTGGCAGCAGTCTCAAGCCTATAACAATGCTCACCGCAACCGCAGCAGTAGTGAAGGGCTGACCGCACAGAAGCCCAACATGTTTCCAAGACCTTCATTCGTCACGACATTCACCATAGAGTAAACAAACAGGAGCAAGCCTGATATTATGCTCCAGGATTTGTGGCACATTTGCAAAATTAATGTGATTACGCTTTGGGGCGTATCCATTCGATCTTTTGTCTTCAAACTGGTAGCCCCTTTCGTCTCTTTCTCAACGGAAGGGGCTTTTTCATTATGCGTGGTTATGAAGAATGACCTCAAGCTACTCCGCTTTCCCACAATAATTACGGGTAAGAGAGCTGACTGGAAGTTAGGTTCTTTTTTTGACACGACACGCCATGAGATAGCATAATACTTGTTAAATGAAACTTCGGAAAGGAAGGAAGGCGGTAACTTGTCACGCAATTCACTCACCCGGTTTCTAAGCGGACCGTTTATAGTATTCACCGTTATTATGATGATCAAAAGCTCTCTGGCCTGGATTGTGATCTTCGATGACATCCCCGTCTGGAAACCGCTGCTGACAGAGCTGCCGCTGATCTGGATCTGCTTCTGTCTGATTGAATGGTTCGCAGCCAAACGCCGGATGTGGCTATATCTCGGACTAAATCTGGTGTTATCGGGCATCTTCTTTGCAGCGATCATGTATTACAAATATTATGGTGTCATTGTCAATTATCACGCGCTCGCACAGGTTAATCAGGTAACCTCGGTCAAGAGCAGCATGTTCTCTTTGCTTGATCCGTATTACTTGTTTATTTTTGCAGATATTCTGGTTATCGCGGGGATTCTGATTCGTCGGCGGATCAAGCTCGGCGGGACTGAACGTCCAGGCAGAGTGCCGCTTGAACGAAGCGCCAGAAGACGGATTGCCTCGGTCATTCTGATTCTGTCGATGGTGCTGTGCATGCTCAACATATACCCCAATCGGGCGAGTATGAGCGAGATTACACAGGCAGAGCAGATGGGGATTCTCGGTTACGAAGCGTACACCATCCTGGCTGATCGGCCTGACAAACCCGTGCCCCTTGATCAAATCGATCAAAATCATGTCGACGAGATTAAACAAACGACAGCACTGCCCGCTGTTGTGAAGGAGGGTGCAGCCAAAGGACGCAACGTCATTGTCCTTCAGCTCGAATCATTTCAGAACTTCCTGATCGGATTGCAGGTGGACGGACAAGAAGTTACCCCAAATTTGAATAAGTTGGCGGGACAAAGTCTGTATTTCCCGAACTTTTATCAGCAAGTCGGACAGGGAAATACGTCGGATGCCGAGTTTGTGGTAAATACATCGTTTTACACGCCGCCCAACGGGGCTGCTACTACCGTCTATGCCAATAAGGAGTTGCCAAGTCTGCCCAGACTGATGTCCGCGAACGGTTATCAGACAGCCACATTCCATACGAATGATGTGCACTTCTGGAATCGCGATCAGTTATACAAAGCGCTTGGATTCGACCAGTATTATGACATCAATTATTTCGGAACAGAGGATTCCATCGCCTTCTCGGCATCGGATGAAGTGCTGTACAGCAAGACACTGGATAAACTCGAGGCCATGCAGGACACAGGGTCACCTTTCTATGCACAAATCATATCCATGTCTGCACACCATCCTTACCATTTGCCAGAAGATAAGAAAAGTCTGACGTTGCCGGAACGCTACGTTAATACGTTGCCAGGGGATTATCTTGTGTCCCAGCATTATGCCGATCAGGCGGTTGGACAATTTATTGATGGACTTAAGGAACGTGGACTATGGGAAAATAGCGTGCTGGTCGTTTACGGTGACCATCTGGGTCTGCCTATCTACTCACTGGATAAGACTGATGAGAAGCTGATGCAGGAAATCTACGGTCGAGAGTACACGTCCGCGGACATGATTAATATTCCACTCATCGTCACGGCTCCTGGCATCACGCCGACAGCTCAGCTGGAACAGATCGGAGGACAGGTGGATATTCTGCCAACGATCGCCGGGTTGACCGGAGTCTCTCTCCAGAACCAACTGTATTTCGGGCAGGATTTGCTGCGTGAGGGAAATAATCTGCTGCCAGAACGCTATTACCTGCCCTCCGGTTCTGTACTGAATGATGCTTCACTGTTCGTTCCTGAAACGGGATACGGTGATGGTACCCATTACTCTCTTGCGAATGCCGGGAGACAGGATGTCGTTTCGGCAGAGCTTAATCAGAAGAAGGGGGCGAATCCGGACAGTCTGAAGGATGAATCGTCCGTGCCCGCATCTGCCCTACCACCTGAAGAGGAATCAACCTCTTCCGAATATATTACGAAGGAACAGTACGAACGGGCTCTGGATCTTCTCCACTTGTCCAACAGTTATCTGAGTCAGTTACCAAATCGAAAAGGCGTTAAATAAAAATTAATCGTTAAATATTTGTTTATAGGCTTTATTAACAATGAACTAATTCTCTAGGGTATGTCTTCAAACTCAGGTAAGCGATATAATGCTAGATGTCAGGATGTCAGCATACCGCAAGTAATGTTCCGCCCCTCTGAGGTACGATCTTGCCGATCCAGGCGAATGGGTAGACGATTTTCTAAGGAACTCGGGACGTCTTATTTGACCTTTAGGTCCTCTTTATACATTGTAAAGAACATCAGACACGTTATTTTCCAAAATACCCCAAAAAAACGCTGCAAACAGCTGTTTATTCTAATATAGCGTGTCTCAGGTTTCTTAGATTTCGGTAGACGTTTCAAATCCCTGAATAAGGCACCTCAGATTCGTTAGGGCAATAACCTTAATGAAAACGGAAAGGCCCATTAAACAGAACCGATCACGGTCTGATTAACGGGCCTTTTCTTGGTTTTATTGCTGCTCAGAACATTACAATCACCTGTGACGGTCCTGCTCCCCTTTTACAACGGCAGTAGTGGAACCGACTTGCGAGCAGTCAATTTTTCTACCATGGCAAGCCATTCTTGCGGTTTGTTCGGTAGCACCGCATAATATCGATTCAGGAAATCAGCCACCAGACTGGCCGGCAGTTCACCAAGCGACTCATCACCCGGCATAAAGCACAGGTCCAAGCCGCCAACCGCTTCCCCGTCCCCTTGCCAGGATGGATGAACATACGGGAAGTCCAGACGCTGGTATCCCAGATGAGACAATACTTCACGACGTACATACGGGTCCATCGGCTTGATGCCGCCAAACTCGTGATCCTGACTCAGATAAGGGTTATAGATTTCGGCAAACATGCCGAACAGCTCTTTCCCGTTTGCCGCAGCCAGCTTTTGCAGATCACGTTTGCGGTGATTCGCCAGGAAACTGCCGATCCCCAGTCCTTCGCGACTAATAATCGTAAAGTCCGTCATGGCCACGTTCCAATCCTCGTAATAACGGTACTCTGTCGCTCCAACGACCTGTCCCTCATGCACAGCCACGAACACCCGAATACCCGGATCTTCCAGTGGTTCTGCCCACAGGGGGAAGTCCAGCACTTCTTCCGGCGGGAAGATCTCCTGCATCAGCTTGTGCATCTGGGCAAACAGTGGATCGTTGATGGATGTAATGCGCGTGAATTCCATGGAAAAATGCCTCCTCAATTGATGATGTATTTCATTTGATATTTTTTATTTGAACGGATTTCGCCACTCCATCAGGGCAGCGTAGTTGCAGGATTCCTCATCGTCCAGATAGTCTGCGGTCACACCAACCGGCATGCGGCCACAGCGAAGCAGGAACGATATCACCGGATCATGCCTCTCGCCCGCCGCCACCTGGTTTAGGTATTCCTGTGCAGACAGTTGGTTTGCAACCAGATGATAACCTGGCATTCTGCCAGCTCCAAGTAACCGATCTATCCCCTGTGCGATGACAAGATGGTACATCGCCTGCATCATAAGCTGAGCCAGTCCCCATTTACGGTACTTTGGACGAACACAGAGATCGACAATATACAGCGTGTTGCCATCTGACTGGTGGTTGCGAATATAGCCGTCATCTGTAACTTCGGCCCAGGTATGACTCGCCGGGTGTGCAGGGTCCCACTGCATCCGCAGTGAAGTCATCGATCCGGCCAATTCTCCATCCACTTCAATACAGATGGCACCCTCCGGGTAATGCTGCACATGACTGGTGAGCTGCTCGTGACTCCAGAGCAGCTCTTCCGGATAAGGAGGAGGGAAACTCTCCGCCTGAATGCGAATGAGTTCCTCAAAGTCGGCTGCAACATAATTGCGAACGACTGCTTTTACCCTTTTGCCACTTCGCTCCGGGTCGGTAATCAGCATTTCTTTGGTATACATGTTGCCGGGTCGCCCCTTCCCACTGACATATGAATTTCCTGTTCTGTTTCGCTCCGGTTTTAAAAGTAGCTCGCTACTCCCAATCGGTATATAGATCAGTGCGGCGGTCACGCCAGGTCGTTACCGATCCACGTTCGCGCACCTCATACAACAAGTCCAGATCCAGATCGGCGGTCACGATCATATCATTGTTAATCTCACCCTCGGCCAGAATGCCACGTGGCGGGAACGGGATATCATTCGGTGTAATAATCGCAGCCTGTCCGTAGTTGGCACGCATGAAATCAACCGTCGGCAAGTTGCCCACCGTTCCGGTTAACACAACATACACCTGATTCTCCACCGCGCGGGCATGACTCGTATAACGCACACGGTAGAATCCGTGACGATCGTCTGTACAGGAAGGACAGAAGATCACGTCAGCGCCTTTGGCTTTGGCCATCCGTACAATTTCCGGGAATTCAATATCGTAACAGGTCAGCATGGCAATACGGCCTTTATCCGTGTCGAATACCTCAAGTCCATCTCCGGGAGCCATATTCCATTCCTGTACTTCGGTTGGTGTAATGTGAATCTTGTCCTGGCGCGCGATGCGACCATCCGGATAGAACAGGTGGGCTGTGTTGAACAGCTTCCCTTCACGGCGAATGACGTGGGTTCCCCCAATGACGTGCATGCTGTACTGGGCAGCAAGTGACGTGAACAGTTTTTCATATTGCTCCGTAAAGTTCGGCAGATCCTCAATCGTCAGCGCATTACCTTGTTTGTCCCCAATGGACATTAATTGTGTTGTGAAAAATTCTGGAAACAGCACAAATTCGGTTCCGTATTCACTCGCTGTCCGTATGTAATGCTCAGCCTGAGCGGCGAACTGCTCAAACGAGCTGATTGTCTGCAATTGGTATTGTACAGCGGATACCCGCAGTTTCATGTTCGTACACCTCCACTATAATTATGCTTCCATTGTAACAACGATCCGGGGTCAACAAAAGAGTTTACTCACTCAGCATGGACTGTGTGAAACTGATCCACTCCCGGGTAGCGAAGGACAAATATCGATCCTTCCGCCAAATCATGCCGAGCTGCCACGGAATTACGGGCTCCATCACGGGTATAATGCGCACACGCATATGATCCACCTCACGGCAGATCGTCTCTGGCAGCAACGCCACGCCCAGATTGGCCGCTACCATCGCACTGAGCAGATCCCACTGGGAGCTCTCATAAACTACCCGAGGTTGAAATCCCACATGCTGACAAGCGGCAATAATTCGATCATGCAGCGCAAAATCCTCCCGGAACAGCACAAATGAGTCATGCTCCAGTTCACGCAGCGCGACAGAGTCTTTACCCGCGAGCGGGTGCGAAGGATGTACGAGCAGATTCAGCTTCTCTTTTACAAAAACAAAATGATCCAACAGTTCATCCACCGTTGGAAGAACGGCAACACCAATATCCAGGGCACCACTGATGACATCGGCCTCCACTTTTTTGGCTCCGTCCTCGAATAGCTGAATGCTCACTTGCGGATAGGCTTTGTGGAATTCACCGATAATCATCGGGAAAAAGCTGGACCCTACCATCGGTGGAAGACCAATTCGCAGATGACCTTTCTTCAGATTCATCAAGTCGTCCAGCTCGGAAGACAAACTGCGAAATGACTTTTCAATCTCAAGCGCCTGCCGAAAAAAGACATGCCCTGCATCCGTCAGTGCTACCTTCTTGCCATAACGATCCAGCAGCGTTACGCCCAATTCATCTTCCAAGCTTTTGACGGTTTTACTAATGGTCGGTTGCGTAATGAACAGCACTTCGGCCGCTTTGGTGAAGCTCTGCTGCCGAGCGACTTCCAGAAAATATTGCAAATGGCGGATATCCATCGTTTGATCCCCATCTCTCATAGATAAATGGAATGGTAAACATTCTTAATATGCATTTTACTCATGAAAGAATGCGATGTAAAATTTGTGATATCAAGTGAAACATTTTCATGAACAATTCAAAATCATCACGTTCATTATACAAGGAGGGATTGAAGTGAAGAAATGGGGCCTTGGCATTTTGCAAGTTGCGCTCTTGATGGCCTTTTCACTGCTCATGGACCAGTTGGCCCGTGCTCTCCATCTACCTGTACCAGGTTCCATACTTGGCATGATCGTACTGTTCATTTTGCTTCAGACCCGTGTCGTGAAGCTG
Organism: Paenibacillus sp. FSL K6-0108; assembly: GCF_045040695.1. Lineage (NCBI taxonomy): Bacteria > Bacillati > Bacillota > Bacilli > Caryophanales > Paenibacillaceae > Paenibacillus > Paenibacillus sp. FSL K6-0108. Next base: position 7,112,925 of record NZ_CP150288.1, read on the forward strand.
CGCTGGATCGAAGTTGGAGCTGCCTGGCTGCTCGGTGAGCTGCTGCTGTTTTTCATCCCGTCAGCCGTTGGCATTATGAACTACATGCCCATGCTGGAGCAAGACGGACTGCAAATTCTGTTTATTGTCCTGCTTAGCACATTTCTGGTCATGGCCTGCACAGGCCTTGTTGCCACCCGAATAGCAAAAAGAAAGGAGCGTCACACCGGATGATTGGATTTCTCTGCCTGTTATTAACCGTCGGTATTTACTGGGTCGCCAAACGCATGTATCGCAATCTGCCCAAAGTGTATCTGTCTCCGCTGCTGATTACGCCACTTCTTGTCGTCGGTGTGCTGCTCACAACAGGCACGGATTACGCAGACTACAGCAGTGGTGGCAAATGGCTAAGTCTGCTGCTTCAACCGGCTACGGTGGCCTTCGCCATACCGCTCTATACGTTTTTCCATGTACTCAAAAAACATATTTCCGAGATCGTCCTTAGCGTAATGACAGGCTCCGTGGTAGCAGTCCTCTCTTCTGCCCTGCTCGCCAAATGGCTGCGCCTGGACTCCGGACTCATTCATAGTCTGATCCCAAGATCGATCACGACCCCTATTGCTATGAACGTATCGGCTACCATTGGAGGCATTCCGGCCGTTACCGCGGTTTTTGTCATCATGACTGGTCTGCTGGGTGCGATTATGGGGCCATCCATTGTAAAAATGCTGCGTATTGATGGCGAGATTGCACGTGGTACGCTGCTTGGAACCGGTGCCCATGGAACAGGCACATCTAAGGCTTTTGAGCTCAGTTCACTGACAGGAACCATCTCCAGCATCTCCATGGTACTGGCTGCGTTGTTCACATTAGCAGTTGCACCTATACTTTCTAAACTTATTTTCCCATAATAGCTGGAAACATCCCTTTTATTTGAAATATTATTGTTGTATTAAAGCCCTTTCTTCCTTACAATAAGGACAGGTTTTAATTGAGAATATTGCGGGGGAGATGCGATGAAAAGAACCGGAATGAAGAGATCTCTGGACCGCCTTGGACGAATTGTCCTTCCCAAAGAAATGCGGGACACGATGGAAATCCATATTGGCGATCCGCTCGAGTTTTTCATTGAAGGGAAAGAGTTGATTTTGAGAAAGTACAAATCAACGTTATGTGTGTTTTGCGGTGATGTGGATACGGAAATGTATTTCAAAGAGCAATTCATCTGCCGGACTTGTGCAATTCAATTAAAACACCCGGATGACACTCCCGAATGGTTCGTTCCTCAGAACAAACAGGCTCCTGCACCCGTGGAGCGTCCTGCTACCGAATCCGCCACAGTCTCGTCTCCCACTTGGGAAGAAGGGGCTACAGCTGCCAACCAAGAGTATCCGGACCTGCGGCCCAAGACGGCACGCATGCTGCAACAGATGAAGGAAATTGTTGAACAGAATCCCGGTTTGGCTCAACAGCAAATTGCGGAAAAGCTTGGCATTAGCCAAGGACGCGTCTCCCAACTTAAAAAACTACTATAATAGGAATTTATTCGATTATTTATAATCAGGAGACCTTCCGTTTCAAGAAGTCCCGTTGCAAGAGAACCCTTTGAACTCCGTGGGTTCTTCTTTTTTTATATTCTTATCGTAGCGGAAAGGAGTGTTATGGATAAACTCCTCTACTTATCACAATTCAATCTCATGTCCTCCTTGTCAGAAGCAGACCTGATTGAAATGGATAGCATGACGTCCATTACAACCATGCCCAAGAATACACTAATCCAGACTCCGGATACATATGCAGAGGGCTTCTATTTTGTAAAAAAGGGAACAATCCGCCTGTACACATTAACGGAAGAAGGTAGACAATTTACACTCGATATTTTGAAGGAAGGGAATGTATTTGGGGAGATGAACGGTATTTCGCTCGGCACACGTTCAAGGGAATGAGTGAGTTAACACAAAAGCTGGCCCTGGGTAACCTGCATGACAAAATTATGCATAATCTTACTCGGCTGGCTGATCAAATGGGATGGGTGGAAGAAGACGACTTCTGCCGGATCAATCTTGCTCTGACCCACCAGGAAATTGCCTGGATGGCTGGAGCCACGCGTGAGTCTGTCAGTGTTACCCTGCAAGATCTCGCAAGGATTGGTCGCATTCGAACCGGATTCAAATCCGTTGCTGTGCGTCGCAACGAACTATCCACATCATTCCGAATTCATACCCAGTTGTAAGGTGCATTACATCTCTATTCTGCTGCTAATTGTATCGTGTAGATGAATAAATCTATACAATATCAGCATTTTGCATAAACCCAAAGGATTATAATAAATGCTGATATACAAGGAGGAGCACGGTGATGGATGAAAAAACAGACCTGGATATACCTGAGGACATTCTTCTACGCAAAGGCGCCCGTAAAGGGGCTGACATTCCTGATCACATCCGCAATCTGCTGCAATCTGGACATATCGAATCGGTAAACCTGACGGAGTGGCTTGCTGTCGATCACATTCTCCTTTTTCAGCAGGTTGCCCATGAACTGGAAATGGACGCCGAAACCCGCGAGATCACGGAGCAGTTAATACAGATGAATGAACAGCGAATCATGAAAATTATCCCGACCATCGCCGCAAATTGGCTCAACCTTATGGAGCGAATGGGAGATAAGAAACGAACCCGCATCTTCCGTTCCCTTGCGGAGCATCGTTCAGACAGTGTGCGCTGCTGGGCGGCCTATATCATCGGATTGGATTCCCGTTTGAATCTGATTCAAAAGCTGGATCGTACCCGCCCCTTCGCAGCGGATCACCACTTTGGTGTACGAGAGATTGCCTGGATGGCTGTTCGGGAGCCAATTACCGGTGAATTATCCAACGCGCTAATGCTGCTTATGGACTGGGTGATCGATCCTGACCCGCTGATCCGACGGTTTGCCATAGAATCGATAAGACCGCACGGTGTGTGGGCCAAACATATACAGGAGTTAAAAGTAAACCCTGCAATGGCCCTGCCTCTACTCAACCATGTAAAATCGGATGCTCATAAATATGTGCAGGACTCTGTCAGCAACTGGTTAAACGACGCTGGTAAAACCAACCCGGATTGGGTTCGTCAGATATGTGAATCTTGGATTCAGCAATCGGATACCCAGCATACGCTGCGGATCATTACACGTGGTCAACGAAGCCTTTTCACCTCTAATCCGTATTAAGCCCTTGTATGGGACACCCTCGGCATTATGATACTAAAAAGATGACTACCGCTCGTTGCAGTAGTCATCTTTTTAGTATTTCTCAGTCATAACTAATTGCTACGGTTCATTCTGAATCGATCTTTTAGACCTGCACCAGATCCGTATCCAATTCTTCTGCCTCCAATTTACGCATGCCCATAATCAGGACGACAATGTTGGCAACCAGTAACACCGCCGGGAAAGGAACAGCTGCGTATTGTCCGTAAATTAGATGACTCCCCACAGCCCCAATCAGAATGAACGTCAGTACACCCGAAGCCAGAATACGAGTTCGAGGAATCAACAGACCCACCGCACTGAGCAGCTCTACTGCACCAATGAGATACATCGTCCATGTAGGATAGGAGAAACCTTCGAAAGTCTGTACCATCATCTCTGCCCCACTAACCTTGTTAAAGCCTGCCATTACAAATACACCTGCAAGCACAACCAACGCAATATACCCCAAAAATCTTATGCCTTTGTTCATATGTATAATCCTCCTGAAAATGAATGTCATCCATCTGTTGTATAAAAAGCAATCTATGTAAAAGTTACAACGTAACTCTATTTTTAAAATGGGCAGTTTGCACTGCAAAATTGATATGTGCTGATATTATACATATTAATAATCATTAACTTACTTTTATGAAGTGAGTATATAATAATAACATTATTTATTCAAGTAATTTTTTGACGAATAGTGTATAATACATACAAAAGGTATGTTACAGTACATTTTGTAGTAACATGTTGACTTCATTGTCCCTTACTTTGGTCAGAGCGGCAGAAAGGCACGCACTTTTATATATACGAGGAAATTCATCCATACTTAATTGAATCGAGGTGAACACGTTGAAGCTGAGAAAAGTAAAATCACCAAATCCCTGTCTCATTACGCAAGCCATGGATATCATCGGTAAGAAATGGGTGCTGCTCATCATGTACCAACTGTTATCCGGACCCAAACGATTCACAGAGCTGGAAGCAGAAATGGCGATTAGCGGTCGGTTGTTATCCGAACGTCTGAAGGAAATGGAAACGGAAGGTATCGTAACCCGGCATATGTATCCTGAAATTCCGCCTCGTGTCGAGTATGAATTGACGCCCAAAGGCAGAGCCATCGAACCCGTCATCAATCAGATTTACAACTGGTCCTCAGACTGGTTGAAACAGCAGCAGTCTACTAAGTAGCCAGATTCTGATTCATGTACAACACAAAGACGCCTGAATTGAACTGATCTTCCGATCAGTCCAGATGCAGGCGTTTTTTTCACTCGTTTATATTTCTGGTTATGTCATAAATGGATTAATGCGAGAGATGCTTGGAGGGTTTAAGCTGGACCGGTAGCCCGGAATCTGCCGAAACCAATGCCGCCGTTGTAATCTCCTGAGTACGGCAGGCATCCGCATAATCGGATAAAATCCGTGAGCGGTCACCTGTACGAAGGGCGTGAATGAATGCTTCATTTTCCCGCTCATACGGGTTATGCCCTGCCGGAATCTCCAGACCTGCCATCGCATGAGGGGCAGCACTTGGCAGAAGAAGGCGTTCAGGCGTCCAATCCCAGACTCCGGCATCCGTGTAGAACTGGAGCCCTGCGCCGCCCTCGCCATCTGGCAGCAGGAAAGTGTTGGCAATGCTAGCGATAGCCCCACTCTCCAGCTTGAGCGTTACATTCGCCACATCGGCTACCGTGACATGCTCATGCTTCTCATGCATGCTGCGTTGAGCCGCTACAGCATATACCTCCGTCACTTCGCCAGCACAATACCTCAGCAAATCCACGATATGGGTCGTCTGTTCCACAAACTGTCCCCCGGATCCTTCCTGGCGACGCCACCAGGCGACTCCAGGCATTCCGCCCATCCAGCGCCCAAGCGCCATACCGACGGTCTGCTCTTTCATCGCTTCTTTCAGTACCTGTGCTGCCTCCTGATAACGGAAATGGTAACCTACTGATGTCAATAAGCCTGAACTTTGTACCTGATCCAGCACCTGACGAGGGACATCCATGCCTGTACTCAGCGGCTTCTCCACCAGGAACGGGATACCCCGACGTATCAATTCGGCTTCAATCGTTCCATGAGACATCGGGGGCACACAGATATAGACTGCATCCAGCTTTTCACCATCCAGCATATGTTCAAGTTCACCGTAGCCAACAGCATCATAGACAGAAGCCATGGCCTCCGCCTTCTCCAGCGCTGTTCCGCAGACAGCTGCTACACGAACGCCTTCCATTCGTGCCAGAATATCTGCATGTACCTTGCTGAACCAACCTGTTCCAATGATTCCGATCTGTAAAGTCATAGATGTAATCCCCTCTCCTTGTTACACGCTTACATGTTCCATTCGACCCCCAGATGCGAAATCCTGCATTAGATTTGGCCAGATGCTTCCAAGAGCAGCTGATCCAGTTCATTCGCAAACCTCGTCGCCTGCTCCTCCGGCCAATCCATGCATTCAGCCATATATTGAATAACCGCTACCTTATATCGACGGACTTCCTCAATGCGGAAAAAAAGGTCCCCGGTACGTCGCACAAAAAAGTCTACCGGTGTCATCGTCATCTCCTCATCGATAGCGTAGCTCAGCATCAGCAATAGCTCCTGTGGCATGCCGTGCAGTTCAGCTTTTGCCCGGCGATCAGGCATCCGCTCGTACAGTGCGTCCACATTGGAACCATATACGCGGGCTAATCGCTCCGCAGCAGATCGGTCGAGTCCAAGTGCGATGCCGTCCTTAATCTTGCGTTCAGCATATGCACCAAATCCGGCGGAACCACCAACATGGCCTCCGGAGATTGGCATCTCTTTCGTTAGACATGGTCCAATCGATATCCCCATCTCCTGCTCCAATTGGCGGGCAGCCAAATCAACAACCATCTCGGCCATTTTACGGTACCCGGTTAATTTGCCTCCGGCAATGGTAATCAACCCCGAAGGGCCTATCCATACTTCATCCTTGCGTGAAATTTCGGAAGGCCCCTTGCCTTCCTCATGAATCAACGGACGAACCCCCGCCCAACCGGACTCCGCATCCTCTGCCCGAATTTGTACATCCGGAAACATCCCGTTTACGGCATCAATGATATAATTCCGGTCTGCCTCGGAGATTAACGGGTGTGCGGGATCATCTTCGAAGACGGTATCTGTGGTTCCTACATAGGTTTTCCCATCCCGTGGAACAGCAAAGACCATTCGTCCATCCGACGTATCAAAATATACCGCCTGCCTTAACGGAAAACGCGTACCGTTGAATACCAGATGAATGCCTTTTGTCATCTGCAACGTTTTGCCTTGGCGTGAACCATCAATCTTCCGCAGCTCATCCACCCAGGGACCGGAAGCATTGATCACTTTGGCTGCCCGCAAATCATATGATTGTCCGCTGATCTGGTCCACTGCCTGAATGCCTGTAATAACCCCATTCTCCTTCAGGAATGCTGCTGCTTTTACATAGTTCACGGCCTGTGCACCGCGCTGTACTGCTTCCTTCATCACTTCCATGGTAAGCCGGGCATCATCCGTGCGATACTCCACATAGCGTCCACCACCCAGCAGTCCGTTCTTGCGCAGCAGGGGCTCACTATCTGAAACAGCTCTGGCATTTAACATTTTGCGTCGCTCGCTACGCTTTACTCCGGCAAGTCGGTCATACACCATCAGGCCAATGGATGTGCTGAAGCGGCCAAAGGTACCCGCCGTATAGATGGGGAGCAGCATCGGTTCGGGTGTCGTCACATGCGGTCCATTCTCGTACACCACCGCTCGCTCCCGTCCCACCTCAGCCACCATTTTCACTTCAAACTGCTTCAGATACCGCAGACCGCCATGCACCAGTTTGGTCGAACGACTGGATGTACCTGAGGCAAAATCCTGCATTTCCACCAATGCTGTCTTTAATCCGCGGGAGGCTGCATCCAGCGCAATCCCGGCACCCGTGATCCCTCCGCCAATAATCAATATGTCAAAATGTGCATTCGCCATCCGGTCCAGATATTCGGTACGCTTTTTCGCCGAGAACGATGCTGTCATCCCGATTCCTCCCATTCATTACCTTTGTTTTACCCACAAAAGCACAAAAAAAGACCACGTCATTCGCTGCAGCAATTGCTGAGCGGTACGTGGTCTCTCCCGATCTCCAGACATCATTTTTTAACTTGTGACTTAATCCTATCACACATTTAAGGCGGCGTGAAGGCCTGAAATGACACATTATTCAAAAAAATTTCAAAAAGTTGTTCTACCTGCGGATGGAATTTCAAACTGATCCACTAATCATTTATTTTTCCTTATAGTGGGTATATGTTTTCTCTCCCCCAGGAAAATAAACCCTGTAAATCATGCATCATTTTCCACCAATAAATATCATATATTGTAGAACTTTAACGAAAAAGTACAAATGACCATTTCGAGGAATATCCCCTCATTTGAAGACCATCGCTGCCTTCACTGCACGCTGCCACCCTGCATACAGTTCTGTACGTTCTTCCTCAGCCATAACCGGATGGAAGACACGCTCCGTATTGTCGTGATTCCCCAACTCATCTGCACTATTCCAATACCCTACTGCAAGTCCTGCCAGATAAGCCGCACCCAATGCTGTCGTTTCGTTCACATTGGGACGCTCAACAGGAATATTCAGAATATCACTCTGGAACTGCATGAGAAAATCATTGGCCGCTGCTCCTCCATCCACGCGCAAGGCATTCACCGGAATACCTGAATCGGATTCCATAGCCGCCAGCACGTCTCTGGTCTGGTACGCCAGAGCTTCCAGCGTTGCACGGATAAAATGCTCTTTAGTGGTTCCTCGCGTCAAGCCAAATACTGCCCCCTTAACTTCACTGTCCCAGTAAGGGCTTCCCAGCCCCACAAATGCAGGCACCATATAAACACCGTCTGTAGAGGGTACACGTGCCGCATAGTCCTCACTATCCTTTGAGGAACGAAGCATCCTTAAGCCGTCACGCAGCCACTGTACTGCCGAACCAGCGACAAAAATGCTGCCTTCCAGCGCATACTCAATCTTTCCATTCATTCCCCAGGCAATGGTTGTAATCAGTCCGTGATCCGATTGCACAGGCTGTTCTCCGGTATTCATGAGCATAAAACATCCAGTGCCGTACGTATTTTTCATGCTTCCCTTTGTATAACAGCCCTGGCCAAATAATGCCGACTGCTGATCTCCTGCCGCTCCGGCAATCGGAATCCGATGACCGAAGAAGTGATAGTCAACCGTATGGGCGTACACCTCGGATGAACCGCGCACCTCCGGCAGCATTGCTTTGGGAATGTCCAGAATCTGAAGCAATTCGTCATCCCATTGCAGATCATAGATGTTGTACATTAAAGTGCGGGAAGCATTGGATACATCGGTGACATGTGTACCACCGCTCAGTTTCCAAATCAGCCAACTGTCGATCGTACCAAATAGGAGTTCACCCTTCTCTGCGCGCTCCCGGGCACCAGGAACATGATCCAGAATCCACTTTACTTTGGTTCCCGAGAAGTAAGGGTCAATGAGCAGGCCTGTTTTGAGATGAAAAAGGTCATTCAGTCCCTTCGCCTTCAACTCATCACAAATTTCAGCGGTTTGTCTGGATTGCCAGACTACGGCATTATAAATGGGCCGGCCCTTTTCTTTGTCCCATACGACAACCGTTTCCCGCTGGTTCGTTATGCCGATGCCGGCAATCTGGACCGGCTTGATTCCACTTTCGGCCAGACATGAAGCCATCACTGCCAGAATGGAGCTCCAAATTTCATTGGCGTTCTGCTCCACCCAGCCCGGCTTGGGAAAGTACTGCGGAAATTCCTGCTGTGCAATATGCACAATCTCCCCGCTCCGGTTAAATAGAATCGCCCGGGAACTCGTTGTCCCCTGATCAAGGGCCATAATATATTTTTCCATACAGACAACCTCCTGTTGTGGGATTACCGCTTATATTCTGTATGCGAGTTCTTGTAGTGCCGAATCAGGTCCACGTTGGAAGTGGTTACTGCGGTAGCTCCGGCGTCCAAAGCCAGTTCAACCTCTTCCGTTGAGCGAATCAAACCACCTGCAATGATGGGTACACCTGTCCGCCTGGATACTTCTGCAATAATATGCGGGATAACACCAGGCAGTACCTCAATATAATCCGGCTGGGTCTTCGAAAGCAAAAGATAACTTTTCTCAAGTGCATTCGTATCCAGCAGAAAAACGCGCTGAATGGCTGTAATTCCTTTTTGTTTTGCCTTCTGAATTACACCTGCTCGCGTCGAAATCAGTCCTGCCGGACGAATATGCTGGCATAAATACTCTGCAGCATATTCATCATTCTTCAGCCCCTGTACCAGATCGGCATGCAGCAATATTTTCTTGTCACGCCGCCGCGCTTCCTCCATCACACTGTGCAGCTGTGCAATGTGGGTATCAAGCATAACCCCATAGGTGTAAGGGCTATCAATCATCGCTTCGAACTGCTTCATGCTTTTGGCAGCCGGTAACACATACTGTCCCTCAAATGGCACCTTCGTTCCTCCTGCATAAATCAGATGCCTATATTGTATAGTTCGCATGGTGTGAACGGCAAGCACAGTCATGATTGCAAGATGATTATTAATCGACATCGAACCTGACACATTCTCTAAACTCAAAAAAGCTGTTCATGCATACCCCAGAAGGAGCATACATGAACAGCTAAACTGCGCTGTCTATTAAACAGTGTGAAAACAGGCTTTATGGCAAATCATGTTGAATGATCCATCAGTAGAATCAACCTTTTAAGCCTGAGCATGCGGAAGCAAGGTTTCTCCGCCAACCCATCCATCATTTTCTGCCAAGTGACCGGAACGGTTCACTTTAGTTTGCAAATATTTTTCATTGAAGGCCGAACGATCCCCCCACAGTGGCACACGCCCACCCACATTCAGTCCCGCCTCCTGCAAAGCGGCGAGCTTGCGTGGATTGTTGGTGATCAATGTAACGGGTGCCGAACGAAGCGCACGCAATACCGCAATGGCATCATCATAATTACGAGCATCGTCTGTAAACCCAAGCTGCAGGTTGGCATCAACGGTATCCAGACCTTCCTCTTGCAACAAATACGCCATCGCTTTGCTGAACAGACCGATGCCACGGCCCTCATGGTTTGCCAAGTAGAACAGTGCACCTGCTCCGTGGGCAGCAATCATCTTCATCGATTGCTCCAGCTGGAAGCCGCAGTCACAGCGTTTGCTGCCGAAGATATCGCCTGTATGACAGATGCTGTGCATCCGAATCAGCGCTTCCTGTGCTTCGGCAAAGTCACCGTACACCAATACGCTCGATTGCTGACGTTCAGCCAGTTCGGCAGTGGCGAGAGATTCAATCAGCTCGCGGCTTTCCATGGCTTTCTCCGATTTCATCCAGCTGTACCACTGGAAGGTATGTGTCTCTCCATCCAGATTCACCGGAAGTTTAATCGGCCCAACGAGGTAAATGAATTCTTTTCCACTCGGAAAGGTCTGAATTTTGGGGGCAAGCAGTTGAATAATATGTGAATTAATCATTAGTAAGTTCCTCCTGTTAAGCCATCTTGTTATGAATTGATTCGCATCCAGACCGAAAATGGATCACTGGATTGTATATCATACGTATCGGAGCATTTTGCATAAATCCTTAAAGCGATTTCTAATCAGCAAGATATAGGTCGAAGTGATCCTATTCGTCTATATCTTGTACCCGTTAGCGTTGGGAATCGAATTATGCAAAATGCTTATCTATATTATTGTCATTATCATTAGTTACTTTATGTAAGCAAGTTTAAAATAAAAATTATGTTGTGTCAAGTAACTTTTGTTTCTAAAGTAACTAATCATTTTATGATACGTAACCGACACAAATTTGTGTTTCATTTCAAGAATATTGGGTATGAGTTTATAAACTGCTCATACACTTATGTTGTAGTCCATCGCACTTCATGCCTCGAACTTAACGATGAGGGGGTTATCACATGATCCGCCGGAAAAGAACATGCTGGACAGCCATTCTGCTAGTCTGTGTCATGCTGGTGAGCGGATGCTCCATCTGGCCGGGACAGAACGATTCATCGAGCAACAAAAAGGTAACGCTTACATTATGGTACTGGAACCGTTCCATTGATGATAAGCTGATTGCCAAGGCCAAGGAAAAGTTCCCCAATATTGAACTCACCGCCCAGAAAATCGGTGGTGATTTCAAGGCAAAACTCAAAACGACACTCGCTGCGCGCTCAGGTGAGCCAGACATTGTCGCATTGAACGATTGGATCATGGAGCTCTTCCCCAGCGAGGACCGTTTCTATAATCTGTATGATCTCGGCGCAGGTGACGTTGAAGACCAATATCTGGATTGGAAATGGAAGCAAGGAGTCACACCAGGCGGACAGATGATCGGTTTCCCCATGGATACGGGACCGACCGCGCTCTTCTACCGTGCAGATCTGTTTAAGGAAGCCGGATTGCCTTCTGAGCCTGAAGAAGTGGCTCGTCAGATCAACAACTGGGATGCCTACTCTGCTGCTGGAGAAAAGATCAAGGAAACATTCGGAGGCAAGGTATTTCTAACCGACAATATTGGAACCGTTTACAATCAAATGTTATCGCAAGGCACCGAACGGTATTTCCGTCCGGACGGCTCGTTTATCGGCATGGATTCACCACTCGTCAAGCAGAGCTGGGATACCGCCGTATCCTTCAAGCAAAAAGGGCTGCTCGCCAATGCAGATGGCTGGACTCCAGGCTGGAACGCAGCAATGAATAATGGTGAGATTGCTTCCTTTGTGGGCGCCGTCTGGATGAAGCAGGTCTTACAGGAAGCCGCACCGGATACATCTGGCAAATGGCGTGTCACCCGCGCTCCTGGCGGAGACGGCAATAACGGCGGATCATTCCTGTCCATTTTGAAATCAAGCAAACATCCAAAAGAAGCGTTCGAAGTCATCCAGTGGCTGCAAAGCCCGGATAACCAACTTGAACAGTATAAGACGTTGAACCTGTTTCCTTCGGCACCGGGTGTGTTTGATACACCAGCGATGAAAGAAGAAGAACCCTTCTTCGGCGGACAGGCAACAGGGCCTGTATTTGCCGAATCGGCACAGCATGTGCCAGAAGCCTTCTTTGGCGAACGATACCCTTCGGTGCACAACATTATTACCCGGCGGCTGAATGATATTGCGAAGCAAAATGCCAACCCGGAGCAGGTCTGGCCCGATACAGTTCACCGTGTTGAGCGTGAGTTACAGCGTTAATTCAGACATGCTTATGAGATGGCAATCCGCAAAGGAGGAATTCATATGGCTGTAACCGAACCTCGCCTCACTCCGGATCCGGGAAAGGTAAGTCCGAATTTGGATCGGCAGAAATCACTCTTATCCCGGATGTGGGAACATCGTGCACTCTATATGGCGATCTCCCCGTTTTACATTCTGTTCGCCGTGTTTGGACTGTTTCCGATTGGATTTTCCTTATATCTGGCCTTCCACAAATGGGATGGCATCGGTGTGATGACCTATAACGGACTAAACAATTTTAAATATATGCTGACCGATGCTGAATTCTGGCAAGCGGTGGGCAACACGTTCATGATCTGGATTTACTCCACCATTCCGATGCTGTTCTTTGCCCTGATTGTTGCATTCTTGCTCCATGCGCCGTTTGTGAAGTTCCGTACGCTGTTTCGAGTGGGCTATTTCTTGCCGAACGTGACATCTATCGTGGCCGTCGCCATTATCTTCGGTGCCCTGTTTGCCAACAACTACGGCTTCCTCAACTATCTGCTACAGTCCGTCGGCCTTCCCGTGGTGGAATGGCTTAATGCGCCATGGGGCATTAAGGTAGCGATCTCCTCCATGGTCGTCTGGCGCTGGACGGGATACAATGCGGTCATCTATTTGGCCGGACTTCAGAGCATCCCCCAGACATTGTACGAGGCTGCCAAGATTGACGGTGCATCCGGGATACAGTCTTTCTTCAGAATCACGATTCCGATGCTGCGTCCCGTTATTCTGTTCACCGTCATCACATCAACGATCGGCGGCATGCAGCTATTCACCGAACCTCAAATTCTCGTGGGGAACGATGGCGGTGCAGGCGCAGCCGGGATGACCATTGTATTGTACCTTTACCGTGAATCGTTTATTAACAACTACTTCGGCTATGGTGCTGCGGTTGGCTGGGGCATGTTCCTCATTATCGCCCTGTTCTCGATTGTGAACTGGAAGCTCGTTCAAGGCAAGTCATCCTGATGTGACAAGGGGGGAGCGCTCATGACGTCAAAATCTCTCAAATCGCTGGTGTTGTATACCGGTCTTATCGGGGGCATGCTCATTTCCATGTTCCCGTTCTATTGGCTGATTGTAATGTCCACCCGGACAACGTCCGAGATTTATACATTCCCGCCCAGACTGTGGTTCGGGGGCGAGCTGTGGAACAATGTCAGTCGGGTGCTTCAGCAGATCGACTTCTGGGGCGCATTCATAAATACGTTGTTTGTGTCGGGCCTGGTGACGGTACTGGTGCTGTTTTTTGATTCACTGGCGGGATTTGCGTTTGCGAAGTTTGAATTTCCGGGTAAAAAATGGCTCTTCGTCCTGCTGCTCGCCACCATGATGGTGCCTTCCCAGCTGTCGCTGGTGCCTTCCTTCGTGCTTATGGCGACGTTCGGATGGGTCGGTTCCTTCAAAGCCCTCATTATTCCGGGCATGGTGAACGCCTTCGGCATCTTCTGGATTCGCCAATATGCCACGGAGTCCATACCGAATGACCTGCTGGATGCCGGACGAATCGACGGCTGTAATTTTTTCCGGCTCTATTGGAACGTTGCATTGCCGATTCTGCGGCCTGCGTTTGCCTTCCTTGGCGCGTTCACATTTATCGGCGTATGGAATGATTATCTCTGGCCTCTGATCGTCCTGACAGATGCGCGAAAGTATACGTTACAGATTGCGTTGTCTCAATTGAACGGACTGTACAATACGGACTACGCGATGGTTATCGCAGGTACTCTGCTGGCAGTAATTCCGCTGATTGTGATGTTCCTGTTCATCAGCCGCCAGTTTATCTCCGATATTGCCGCAGGAGCTGTAAAGGATTAGATCTGGCTTATAGTGCATTTTGATCCATCCCTCAAGTCTGATATTCTTATCTATAGATAAATACCAGATGCCATATAAGTTGGATGAATAGCGCCACGTGCGCAGAGGGGACAGAAAGGGCCTGAAGAAATGGAATGTTCGCATTTATAACCAAATTTCTCCCTTTGAAGAGGGATCAAGAAATTTGGGGATAACGGCGATCAAAAGGCTATCTGTACTCGAAGTGTTAACGTGTAACAGCATTCATTCACTTATATATTCAAGAAAGAGGGATGACAAAATGGCTTCTTCACCCTATATGATCGGCGTAGATATCGGCACCACCTCCACCAAGGCCGTCCTGTTTGAAGAGAACGGAACCATTGTGGCTCAAGGCGGTGCCGATTACCCGCTGTATACCCCTACTCCTGCGATTGCAGAGCAGGATGCGGAAGATATTTTCAAAGCGGTAGTCGAATCGGTTAAACAAGCGACCTCCAAAGCGGGTATCCAACCGCATGAAATCTTGTTTGTATCGTTCAGTTCAGCCATGCACAGCATTCTGCCTGTGGATGAACACGGCAAACCGCTGATGCGGGCGATGACTTGGGCAGACAATCGCAGTGCCGAGTGGACGGAAGCGCTCAAAACCGAAATGAACGGTCACGAAATCTATTTGAGAACCGGTACGCCGATTCATCCGATGTCACCTCTGACCAAAATCATGTGGCTGACGCGAGATCAACCGGAACTGTTCAAACAGACGTACAAATTTATTTCCATGAAAGAATACGTCTTTTATAAATTGTTCTCCGAGTATGTAATTGACCACTCCATGGCCTCTGCCACGGGAATGATGAATCTCGAAAAGCTCGACTGGGACGAGGAAGCTCTCCATGTCGCAGGCATCACTCCGGATCATCTGTCTCGCCTTGTGCCGACGACACATGTACTTAAGAAAGGCTTGAATCCCGAGTATGCCAAGGAGATGGGCATTGCGGATTCGACGCCATTTGTCATCGGGGCAAGTGACGGTGTGCTCTCTAATCTGGGTGTTAACGCCATTGATCCAGGTGTCGTAGCGGTTACCATAGGGACCAGCGGAGCGATTCGTACCGTCGTGGACAAGCCGGTCACCGACCCGAAAGGACGCTTCTTCTGTTATGCGCTCACGGAGGATGCATGGGTGATTGGCGGTCCGGTCAACAATGGCGGGGTGATATTCCGGTGGATTCGGGATGAGTTTGCAGCATCCGAGGTGGAGACCGCGAAACGACTCGGGATTGACCCGTATGAAGTATTGACACGTGTCGCTGAAAATGTACCTCCAGGCTCGGAAGGCCTGCTGTTCCATCCATACATGACAGGTGAGCGGGCTCCACTCTGGAATCCGAATGCACGCGGTTCATTCTTCGGCCTGACACTGCATCACAAGAAAGAGCACATGATCCGCGCTGCTCTCGAAGGTGTGCTGTTTAACCTGTACACCGTCATGCTGGCGATTGAAGAAAAGATCGGACGTCCCAAAAAAATTCAGGCGACGGGCGGATTTGCCCGCTCTGAGCTGTGGCGACAGATGATGGCTGATATTTTCGACCAGGATGTCATCATTCCCGAAAGTATCGAGAGCTCCTGCCTCGGAGCAGCCGTACTGGGGTTATACGCCCTAGGCCGCATCGATTCCCTCAGTGCCGTCTCCGGCATGATCGGATCGACGCATCGGCATCAGCCAGACCCGGATAGCGTTCGCATCTATCGCGAACTGCTGCCAATTTTCATCCGCATCTCACGCAAGTTTGAAGAGGAGTATGCCGATATCACTGCTTTCCAGAATAAAACGATGCAGAAGTGAATGGATTAGGCGGTGAGCAAGTAGGCAAGGGGCGAATTCATCTCATCACATACCGCGCCTTCCTTCTGCCAAACGCCGTACGCTAACGAACCGTGCGCACCTTATTAGGGGTTTCCAGCTTGGTTTAGTATTCTAACGAACTTCAGCCATCTTATATTGGCTGATTGCAGCATATATCTGCCTGTAAATTGTAAATACAGGGCAATAGCGTGCCTGAGATTCGTTAAAAAATGGATCATGCTGAATACCCTCCAATAGGGTGTGTCAGGTTCGTTGGAAATAGCCCGGTATAAACAGGGACAATAGATCCTGCATCGCACGTTCGTCTGTACGGGAAGCGTCAAATAAACGGAAATAATGGTTTAACATTGTTGTAGTGCTTGTTGTGCTCATTCGTATTCCTCCTAAAAGTATACCATCCGATTTTGCATCTTATAGTTCGAAAAATTTCAAACTTAATAACCGAGATGAACTGTACCACACTTTCCACCCTAAGAACAACCATCAGTTCGAAAAAAATCAAACATTGAAAGGAATTGCCGAATATGCTACCGTCATAGATATGAAAACGCCAATGATACCTATGACTTCGGAATTGAATTTGACCATGGTCTGCAACGCACTGGGTGATCCGGTACGAATGAAAATTGCACACTGTCTGGCCAGCTCTGGCGAGAAAAACTGTTCCGCCTTCGAAGTAGACCATATTTCCAAATCAACGTTGTCCCATCACATCAAAATCTTACGTGAAGCAGGCCTTATCCGGCCTCGCATTGAAGGCAAACAACACTTTTACTCTCTCCGAAAGGATGATTTGAACACCCGCTTTCCCGGTCTTGTTGAAATGATTTTGAACACAAACGAGGAATATGCACATTAAGGAAAACTAAACTTGATTCATGCGATACATCTTCTTATGGATTGTATAGAGGAGGCTGATTTCTTGGATAAAAAAGCGGCAAAAATTCTGCTCAGCACCTTCTGGGGAAGCGGCGGCTGGAAAACGGCGTCTGCTCCCTTCTCTGGGGATGATTTTGAATATGCCAAAAGCAAAGGTGTTATGTTCGATCCGCTGACCATTACCCATGATGAAATCGTTGCACGTTTGCATAAGATTCATCAGGACAACTCCATCAAGCAACGGGTAGTATCGGCATTTTTACACAGTTTGTCTACCAAAAAAGTGTATCTGCGCAGCGCACTTTCCAGCTGGGCTTTAACGTCACAACTGCCTTTGCATACCTACGAGGAACGCCGTGCACTGCATGCCAACACCAGCTCCTGCGGGGATTGTAACTTCCTGCGACTTCAATCGGACAGAACGTATACGGACGTTGATCTCAACGTATTGAACTTTGAACGGGTGAAATGGGGCGGGGTTCGCCATAATAACCTGCTGTACTGCCTGATGGATCTGGATCTGCTGCTGGCTAGCAAGGAAGCCGACTATGAAGTGACTGACGCAGACATCGCTATACTTGTGAGCATGCTTGAAGCTGCGCAGACCTGTGAGCCTCATGAGAGCGCACGCGGACTGGAAAAACGTTGGAAAGGCTTGTTTCCATCCAGCAAACAGGAACGGGACGCGATTCTCGAAATCTGGAGTGCATCCGGTCTGCTTGTTCCGCAGGATACGCCACGAAAAAGCAGGGGCGGGTACAGCGACTTCCACTTTGCCGCAACCTGGCAGGGCGATGACGGTTATAGAGCAGATACGGCAATTTCCCTCTTTGGCTCCTATCTGCCCCAGAAACTCTAAGCCCTTAACCAGCTCTAGGTCTGCTTAAACCTGGTTATATGAATGACGAACAAATACTTAGCTGGGTATAGTAAAAAACACTGTAGCTCGAAAGCTTGCAGTGTTTTACTGAAAATTGACCGATAATTTTCCGATAGCATCAAGGATCAAGACATATTTGAAAGACGACTTACTAAGTGTGGAAATCAATCCACACTTTTCGTTTTTATTTAATTGAAACAATTTACTCTTTATTACCTAATTCAGTCTTAAACAAACTAATTTAATGGATTATGCATTTACACTATGAAGGACTAGACGTGCCATCCTGCCCGGTTTATTCTAAACTTTTTAACGATTCAATCATATTAATTCGGGAAACCTTACTCCGAAGCATCAAGTTAGAGAGCGTGGTAAGCAAAAATGCAATCATGATTGAAATCAGCATAACAAATATATTTATCTGATCTGGGATTTGTTGATGGGTACTCGATAGCGCCTCAATGATAATGGAATACATGTATACGCTGATCGGCAGTGCTATAATGACCGCAAAGGTGGTGAGTATCATGTTCTCAGAGAAGATAAGTCTATTTATTTTATATTTTTGATAACCCAATACCTTAAGAGTAGCCAGCTCGCGATTTCTTTCATAAATGTTGATGGAGGATATGGTGTAGATGGCGCCAAACGAAAGAATAACAGCACTAATGATAAACATGATAAAGATAAAACTATTCTGCTTCATAATAAATTGTGCAGATTTTTTCAAATCATCCTTGTCCGCGATTGTATCTACCAGATTGTCTTGTTCGAAGAACTGTCGTACGTTAGTAAGATCTGTGGCATTGCTAGCTTTCACTAGAATTGTGGTTGGGTTGTAGTCGATCCCAAAACTCTCCAGATACGCTGTAGAGCAAAAGAAAGACGGATTGGAATACTGATTAGATATTTGTGCAACCTTCATATCGACCGTTTTATTCGCAAACGAAGGATCAGTGAATCGAATTCGGATCGTATCCCCTATCGCAACCTTATAGTGATCCGCATATGATTTTGGTACCAGCACACCGCTGTCCATAAGTGTTATCGGATTATCTTTCCCGTCGAAAAATTGGATAAGTGCGTTGTCCTTCTGCGTAACGGTTAGAGTGGCATTCTCATGATCATCTCCCTTGGCGAATTCCACAGGAAAGGTCGATTGATAATAACTGCTTTCAATCCCAGTGGGTAATTCCACCTTTTCTAGCTCTGCCCCACTCGTGTATTCAACCTTCAGATCATAGGTATTCACCTCTTCGATCTGGTCGGCCACCCTTTGTAAGGACGTTTGTGTCCCGAACGCAGTGATCAACAGCACCGTGCTCACAACGACACCAACGGAACTTGCTATCGCCTTTTGCTTATTAAGAAAGATGTTTCTCAAAATGAGTTTATTGCTATAGGGAATACGTCCCCACATTTTCGGCAGCCGTTCAATGAGCAGTTTTTTCATCTTCTTCGGCGGTTTAGGCCTCATCGCCTGTGCTGCATGTTCTCGAAGGATACCTATGCCGCTCAAGTAACATGCCATCATGCCGAATGCACTCGAGAACAGGATAGGCATAATGATCGAGAAGGGGGATAAGGAGAAGGTTATGCTCGGCAACGAGTAAGATCTAGCATTCGACGCCTCAATCATTGGAACAAATATGATTGCCGAAACGATACAACCAAGAATGGAACCTATGATTCCGACAAGTACCGGGAGACCCATGTAATGTAGCATGATGCTGCTGTTCTTCACGCCTAACGCCTTCATAATTCCTACTTGGTTCCTTTGCGAATCGATAATCCGTGACATGGTGAGGAAGAGAATGATCGCTTCGATGATAAAGAGAACCAGCGGAATAACCTTGCTCATCAATTTATTGTTATAGACTGTTTGTTGAAGCTGCGAGTAATTGAATGTTCGCTCTTTACTTATTTGACTTACATAAGAAAGTTGTTGAGACTGCGCTTCAACATTTTGGCCTAATCGGTCTATATCGTACCCTTCTTCAGCGTCAATCAAAACCTCATTATAATAAAGGTTACCTGCGATTCGAGGAATTCCCGCTTCAGTCACATATGCAAATCCCGAAGTTTTGTGATCCTGGGTTTCGTTCTTTTTGGCATATTCCACATTTTCGCCCAAGCCGCTAATGATGAATGGCACTTCCTGGTCATTAACGCTTAACTTCAGTTGATCCCCGACTCTGTACTGGTGTTCCTTGGCGTAATGGGAATCAAGCAAGATTTGATCCTGGCGAGACGGAATGCTGCCCTCAATTATAGTAGGCGTATTAATGCTATTGATTTCGGGGATGGAGTGGATCTTTAAAGTTGCTTTAGTATCACCAAATGATTGCGTCGCATCAAAGGTATACCGTCCCTCCACCTTCTTTATCCCTTCAATTCCACTCAACTTCGACATATCCTGCTTGGAAACTTGGTCGTAGTAAACGTTTAAGTCACTTAAATTATGGGTTTGAAAGTAATCCTTCGAATAAGAGCTAAGGTTATCACTTAACGTAACCAGCCCCGTGTAGAAAAAGGCCCCTATGGTGATAACCAATACAAAGGCCAGAAATTGACCGATTGCTTGCTTGATATCCCTTAACAATTTTTTTAGTAATTTCATCACCACTCAATCCCTTCAACGCTTTGTTTATGCTCATTGACCGTTACGCTTTCGATTTTTCCGCTTTTCACCCGAATGATTTTATCCGCCATGGGCACAATTGCGGAGTTATGCGTTACCAACACAACACATTTTTTCGTTTCCGTGTTCAAATCCTGAAGCAGTTTCAAAACGGACTTACCAGTCACATAATCTAATGCACCAGTCGGCTCATCGCAGAGTAATAACAAGGGGTTCTTTGCAACTGCACGCGCTATTGCAACTCGCTGCTGTTCTCCTCCGGAGAGCTGAGACGGGAAGTTTTTTATCCGATTCTTCAAGCCGACTTTATTTAATATCTCTTTGGCATCCAAATGGTCTTTGCATACTTCAGTGGCGAATTCAACGTTCTCTAAAGCATTCAAATTGGGGATTAAGTTATAGAATTGAAAGACAAAACCTACCTTCTCGGCGCGATATCCCGTAAGCTTCTTTTCGTTGAAGCTAGTAATATCCTTATCGCCAACAGTCACTTTACCCGAGGTGGCCGTATCCATGCCACCAAGTATATTCAGAATCGTGCTTTTGCCTGCTCCGCTTGCACCTAGAACAACAACGAATTCGCCCTCGTTAATGGAAAAGTCAACGCCGTTCAGCGCCTTGATCGGCACTTCGCCAATTTTGTATTCTTTCGTCACGCTTTTAAATTCGATTAATGTTTTCATAAATTTCTCTCTCCCCATTATTTATTTGTCATACTTCTGGTGCTCCCTTTGGCAAGTGTATTTTTATTTATGTAAGTATGTTAGTGTATGAGTATGTCACTCATGTAGCATACTATAATTCCATTACAAACAATTGTCAATAACTGGACTCTGTGTAAAAAAAATCATCAGTTACCCCTAAGAATGATTGTTTATTGACAAATTTTCGCATATAAGTTATGTTTTCCTGCTAGATGTGTAACAAACTACAATGCTGAGTGGTGAGGTAATGAGCGTCACTTTCGACGAAAAGCAGCCAATTTTTCAACAAGTAGCAGATATCATTGAGGACGATATTCTCAACGGAACTTACCGAGAGGACGAGCAAATTCTTTCCGTTGCTCAGTTTTCTCAGCTCTTTCAAATCAATCCAGCGACTGTTGTGAAGGGAATTGGCCTGCTCGTAAATGAAGAAATATTGTATAAAAAAAGAGGGCTTGGCATGTATGTCTCGTCTGATGCCAAACAAAAGATTAAGAATAAGCGAAGAAATCGTTTTCATAAGGAATTACTGTCCAATCTCATTTGTGAAGCTGACAAACTTGAACTGGCAACCGAGGATATCATTGAGATGATTAAACAATTAAGGAAGGAATGATTTCATTGTGAGCATCTTGGTGAGTTGTGACAAATTAAATAAGAAATATGGTCAAACCTACGCATTACGGGATCTAGATATACAGCTGGAGGAAAACGTTATTTACGGCTTGCTCGGACGAAACGGCGCTGGCAAAACAACCTTGCTAAACATCATAGCAGGTGGACTACTCGCGAACGACGGCAGCATTGAGGTAAGAGGTAAAAGGCTGGGTAAAGGAGCACTTCCAGAAGATTGCTGTTTCGTACGGGAGAATAACAAGCTATTTGGAGGAGCCCGATTGATTGAGATTTTGCAGTTCGCTGCAAATTTCTATCCCAATTGGGACTGGACGTTTGCTCATAAGCTTCTTCAAACGTTTGAGCTTGATCCCAACAGAAAAATCAAACAGCTCTCAAGAGGTACAGAATCACTCGTAGGAAACATCATCGGTCTGTCTAGCCGATCGTCGTTGACATTATTCGACGAACCGGTGCTTGGACTTGATGTATTGATGCGGGAAAGGTTTTACAAGGAACTTTTGGAGGATTACGCCAATCATCCCCGTACAATTTTACTTTCTACGCATTTGATTGATGAAATCGCCCCAATCGCAGAAAGAGTCTATATCATTGATGAGGGCTCCCTCCTGCTTCATGACGAGATGAATCGGATACGGATGGCAGCTTATTTGATTCGTGGAAATTCAGATGCCGTAGCTTTGTTCACAAAAGGAAAGCGAGTATTACATACAGAATCTTACGGCCATGGAAAGCTTGCCGCCATCTACGAAAAATTCAACGATGAGGACAGGCTGCAGGCCCGCAAACTAGACATAACTATTGAAAATTTGACGCTTCAGAAGTTTTTTTCGTATTTGATCGAAGGAGGTCGTTAAATTGGGTGCTTTGACCGTTCATTTAAAGGCAACCTATTTGCAATTGAGGATTTATATATGGATGGTCATTATTTTAATCCTCCTTGGCAGGTTGGCTGAATTCATTGTTGGCCTCTTTATAGACAGCAGTCAAAACACAGGAATCGCGGATGGCAACCTGCTGCTGCTTATTTTGCTCATTTTCGCAATCGTACTTCCGCTTAGCTATTACAACCGCATCGTACATTTAGGAGCAAGCCGGAAACAATATTTTTTCGGGCTTCAATTCGTTTATACCGTGTGGGCAGTGGCCATCGCTTTATTCAATTCTTTATGGTCTATGCTTGAAGTGAATGTGCTCCACAAAAACACCGTAAATCTTATTGAAGCGTTTCATTGGAATGACTTTGGCGTGGCAGGTTCTTTTCTCTATCAAACCATTTTTTATTTGATGACGATGGCGCTCCTAAGCATGCTGATCTCCGGCTACCACCACCTTGTTGGTTGGCTGCTGTGGGTGCTATTCATTGTGGCGATTCCAACCGGAACAGCGATTCCTGCGCTACGCGCTCATGTTGTTTCATTTTTTGAAGCATTGTTATTCAACAGTTCACTACTCAAGGGCGTTGGATTTAATCTTGTGCTTTTCATCGTGTTCGTGGCCGGTGGTTGGTTTTTCACCAAGGGGAGAACATACTAAACTATCTGGGTAGAAGCTTTGGTTACAATAATGACATCGACAGATTTCCTGTTTAGCTCGTATAATAGGGGGAAATGGGTAGATTGGAGTGAATCAAGCGAATTTATGGTATACATACTGGCTTTTATGCTGTCTTTTGCTGTCGTGGTTCTGCTTATTCCGCCGCTTGGTCGATTGGCTCATCGGCTCGACTTTGTGGACAAGCCCCGGCAAGATGTGGAGCGCAAACTGCACAGACAGCCCATTCCACTGACGGCGAGTTACGCAATATTTACCGGATTCTTCCTGACATACATTGTTCTGACGAAAGAAATTTCATGGGAAACGGCGGCCCTGGTCGCTGGCGGAATGCTTCTATTAACGATTGGTACGATCGATGACTGGTACAAAACCAAAGGCAAAGACTTCCCTGCCCTGCCTAAAATGATCATTCAGGTCTCGGCGGCCGTGCTCGTATTTGCTTCCGGTATTGCGTTCACTGGATTCGTGAACCCTTTCAACTCCGAATACATCATGCTCCCGGTCTGGCTGCAATTCATTCTGACGATCCTGTGGATCTTCGGTGTGACAACAGTCATTAACTTCACGGATGGCATGGATGGGCTGGCAGGCGGTTTGTCTGCTATCTCGGCCATTACATTGTTTATCGTTGCAATGACCAAGGGCCAAACGGATTCTGCGCTCATGGCTATTACGCTGGTTGGTGTAACCCTTGGTTATCTGAAATATAACAAAGCTCCCGCCAAGGTTTTCATGGGCGATGCAGGGGCTACATTTCTCGGCTTCATCCTGGCGGTGATCGCCTTGGACGGTGCATTCAAACAAGCTACCATGCTGTCCATTTTCATCCCGATCCTGGCACTCGGTGTGCCGATCTTCGACAACATTTTTGTGGTCATCAAGCGTTTCATCCAAGGCAAAGCCATCTATCAGGCAGATGCGAGTCAAGCCCATTATCGCTTGCTGCGTGCTGGTCTGAATCACAAACAGGTGGTTGGCGTCCTGTACCTCATCAGTACCTGCCTCTGCCTCTCATCCATTATTTTGATGCTGGTGGAGATGTAATATCAGAAACAAACGTTACAACATAAGGTTGTAACAAAAGAGACGAGCCCCCTGATCCTTTGGCTCGTCTCTTTGCTATGTCGCTGGTGATGCGAACTAACCTTTTAATAAGGTAGGCTATCGTTTCTTGCATAGACCTCTGGCCTCACCCTCTAGCCTTTTCATTACACGTCCTGCCCTGCATCTTATATTCACTCTTATCTTGAGGCTACAGGTGGCAGCGGAACGGCAGGTGGCTGCCCCTCTGCCCAACCCGGTCGGTCAAGCTCAACGAGGCGGCGATAACGCTCTTCCCGGGCTAGCAATTGTTCGTGAGAACCCTGCATGGTAATCTGTCCATTTTCCATGAAAATAAGTTCGTCCATCCGTTCCGCTCCCATCAGGTGATGGGTGACCCAGATCATCGTTTTGCCCTGCATGCTGTCCAAAATGGTTCGCATGAGCGCTCGCTCCGTCACCGGATCAAGCCCGACCATCGGTTCATCGAAAATGACGACAGGCGTTTCGCGAAGCAGCACACGGGCCAGCGCAATCCGCTGTCTTTCTCCACCGGAGAAGCGAAGCCCTGTCTCCAGCATCGGAGTATGATACCCCTGCGGCAAAGATTCAATAAGGTCGGATAGACCTACTTGCGCAGCCACGCGCTTAATTTCCTCATCTGTTGCCTGTGGACGGCCGATTCGCAGATTGTTAGCTACCGTTGTATCAAATAGATGCGGACTTTGATTGAGCACCGCAATAACATCCGTTATATCTTCGCCCAGCGTCTGTACCGGAAGATCATTGATGAATACGTTCCCGGCGGATGGAAGCAACGCACCTTGAATCAGCTTCAAAAGAGTTGACTTTCCACCGCCACTGCGTCCGAGAATCGCCAGTCGTTTACCCTGGGGCAGGTGAAGGGATACCTCCTGCACCGCACACGGGGTATCTGCCACATACCGATAACTCACCTGTTTGATCTGAATATCTGCTCGCAGTCTGGGCGGAATGCGCAGGCGAATACGTCGATCCGAAGCACTTTCCGTACGCTCCAGGGGACCCAGCTGGTGTCCATGCGGTCCAACTGCTGGATTGCTGCCTGATATACCTGAGGTTATGTCCTCTTTAGCCCCCGCTGCTGCTTTAGCTTCTTCGGTTCCAGACGGTTCTAGTTTATGCCCTTCACCCTCCAAGCGCTGCAATCGCTCCAGCGATTCACGATACTGCGGGATATGCTCCACCGCGTCTCCTACGGGCAGCAGTGCTTCCGTGAGTGGAAACAACACCAGCACAAATGCAGCAATCATGACCGCAGGCAGCTGCCCGGCAGAAGCCGCATTTCCCGCCCATAAAGTCATGGATACCACCATCAGCCCAATCACACACTGCGCAACCAGATCACGCCAGCGCGTCCATTGCCGCAAGCGGAGTCGAATACGATCCGCCTGTCCTTCTTTCTTTTCCTGGTGCCGGACAAATTCTTCGGCTCGTCCACTCGCTATCCAGTCCCCGAGGCCAAGTACACCATCTGTCAGACGAGTGTATAACTTGGCATTTTCCCGTTTCAGTCTGACCCGCAATTTCCATGTCATGCGGAGGGAGGTGACAGGCAGCACGGCAACCAGAAACAGCATATACAACCCCATCCACAGTGCAAACCCCAGATCAACGCTGCCAAAAGCCACAACAGCTCCACCATACATCACGAGTGCCGTAACCGCTGGAAATACCGTGCGCAGGTAAATATCCTGCAGTCGTTCAACGTCCTCTGCGAGAGCACCAAGTACGTCCCCGGTCTGCATGCGGGAACGCAGAAACAGCGCCTGCGGCTCCAAAATACGATACAGCTTCACCCGCTGATCCGCGAGTACACGCAGTACAGCATCATGTCCGGCCAAACGTTCGATATATCGGAATACGGCACGGAAAATCCCAAATGCACGAACACCCACAATGGGTACATATACCATCAAAATATTTTCAGGGCGGAGCGCAGACTTGGAGATCAGGAACCCGGAGGTAAAGAGCAGCAGGACAGCACATAGCGCAGCGCATATCCCAAGCGCTATAACTGCTATGAGTCTCCAGCGGTACTGGGCCACGTATGGCGTGATCCAGCTATTTTTTCCGCTCCCGCTATGGGCTGTTTCTGTCTGCTTGTATCCGGCTTTCATCTCATACCGCCTCCATCTGGGCCTGAATCATCTGATAATATACACCTTGTCGAGCCAGCAATTCCTCATGTGTTCCTGTCTCTGCAACGGTGCCTCCATCCATCACAATAATTCGGTCCATATGGGGCATCCAGTGCAGTCGATGTGTTGCCAGAAACACCAGCTTACCCTCAAACAGCGGCAGCATCGTCTGTTTCAGTTCATATTCGGTCTCCACATCCAGATGTGCAGTCGGCTCATCCAGCAGCAGGATCGGGCGCGCACTGATTAAAGCCCTGGCCAAAGCCACCCGCTGCTCCTGTCCGCCACTGAACTGCCTTCCTCCAGCCCCAATCCGCTCCTGCAACCCATTCGGCAAAGAGGAAACAAGCTTATGCAGACCTGCTGCGCGAATGGCTTCCTCCACCTCCGCGTCTGAAGCTTCCGGCCTGTAGAACCGAACATTATCCATCAGACTTCCGCTGAAAAGATAAGGATGCTGCGGAATGGCCGCTGTTTGTTTTCGCCATTCTTCCATCATCTCAGGAGACAAATGCTGTCCGTTGTATAACATCTGGCCTGAAGTAAGCTGCTGGAAACCTGCCAGTACTTCCATTAAGGTGGATTTGCCCGCTCCGCTCGCTCCGATAATCCCAACTTTGCCAAGACCATTAATCTGGAACGTCACATCATTCAGCGAAATAGGCCCCTCTTCCTCATGCCGCACCTGTACATTGGTGAGCGCGAGTCTGCTGGTTGCCCCCCAGAAGGGTTTTACCGAGGAAGCGACGCCGTTTCCGGCATTTATCTCATGCAAGACCACCCGGATCGTGGCTGGAGAATTATCTTTTTGGCCAAAAGAAAGTCCAGCTGAAGAGGATGCTCCGCTTTGTTCTGCCTCATCCTGCTTGATCCCAGTCAAGTACGCTTCCTTTTGTCGAAGTTCAGCCCATTTTCCACGCTCAATCATCTGACCGATCGCTTCCCCCGCCTCTTTGCCATCCAGTGTGGCGTGGTAATCCGCACCAACCATTCGTACAGGCAGAAAGTATTCTGGCGCGAGAATAAGTACGGTCAGCGCTGGTCCAAGCAGCATATGTCCTTCCGTCAGACGCAGCCCCAAGCCAACGGCCACTGAGGCCACCGACAGCATGGTGAAGAAATCGAGTGCGAAGGATGACAGAAAAGCCATACGCAGAGTAGACATCGTAGCCTTGCGATAACGCTGACTGACCCGAATGATCGTTTCCCCATGCTTACCGCTTTGTCCCAACGTTTTGAGTGTTTCCAGTCCACGGAGCGTATCTACGAAATGGTTCGCCAACGCTTTGTACGACTTGAATTGTCCATCGATCTTACGCTTTGCAGCCAACCCCACCAAAATCATAAACACAATCAGGATCGGCAGCGTCAGCGTCAAAATCACCCCGGACATCATATCCAGCTTGAAGACATAGAACAGAATAACGATTGGCGTGAACCCCATCCCCAGCATGCGGGGAACAAATAGTTCCAAATACGTCTTATACTGGGCTGTTCCTTCACGTGCCAGCGTTACCAAATGTCCTGTTCCTTCCGTTTTGGCAAAACGCGGACCCAGCCGAAACCACTGCTCAACCATCTGTCTGCGCAGATCGTTTCCTGTCTTCTCCGCGTACCGCGAAGCGATGAGCTGCAACCAGAATGACAGAGCATAACGGGCGGCAAACGCGGCCAGGAACAACAGCAGTACCGGGTACTGCTCCGTTACGGGCGAACCTTCAAACAATGCCGTAATCGCCTGTGCCAGCCATTTGGCCTGCATAATAATCGCCATCGCCTGCAACAGTACCAGCGCTGAGGCCAGCACCAGTACCGGCCGGATGCCCGGCAGCTTCAGCAGCCCCCGTCCCATGTCAGTACTCCAGGTGATGCTGATCGTTCAGACGTTTGCGGAAAATGTAATAACTCCAGATCTGATAGCCGAGTACAAACGGAAGCAGCGTACAAGCCACAATTGTCATCACTTTCAGCGAATATGCACCGGATGCCGCATTGTAGACTGTCAGGTCAAATGCCGATCCCATTGAACTCACCATGACCCTTGGAAACAGACCGATAAACACGGAGGCAAACGCGATGGCAATAACAGCTCCCGTCATGCCGAAGGCCCAGGCTTCACGTTTCTGACGTACAAAGTAAGTCGCCAAACCCAATGAAACAGCTCCCAAAACAACCATAATCCAGAGGGCCCAGCCGCGTACGGCAAATACATCGGTCATGTAGTATGTCATTACGGCGTAGACCGCGAGAATTGCGGCCAGCGGCAGCATCAGTTTTTTGACCGTATTCAGGGCACGCTCCCTGAGATCACCGACAGTCCGCAATGAAGCAAACAGCAAACCATGCACCAGACACAACAATGTCACGCTCAACCCGCCTACCACCGTATACGGATTAACGATGTCCAGGAAGCCTGGACGAAGCTGCATCTGCCCATCAATGGGCAGGCCTTTCATCAACGTAGCGAAAACAACCCCGAACAGGAACGGCAGTAAAGCACTGGAGACCACGATGATGATGTCCCATGTTTTGCGCCAGCGTTCATGTCTCATCTTGCTGCGGAATTCAAAGGCTACTCCGCGACCGATCAAGGCCAGCAGCACCACAACCAGCGGCAGATAAAAACCGCTGAACAGCGTGGCATACCAATGCGGGAAGGCTGCAAACATGGCACCTCCGGCCGTGATCAGCCAGACCTCATTGCCATCCCAGAACGGACCGATCGAGTTGATCAGGGTACGGCGTTCACGATCCGTTTTACCGATAATCGCAGTGGACATGCCCACACCGAAATCAAAACCTTCCAGAAAGAAAAAACCAACAAACAGGACGGCAATCAGCAAAAACCACAACTCACTTAGTGACAACAGAATAACCCCCATCCACGCCGAACGGATCGGCCGATTCATCATGTTCCTCCGGCTTTTCGACTGCGTACGGTCCTGCCTTGATTTCACGAACGAACAGATAGACCATCACAATGCCGAGAACCGTATAAGCTGCTGTAAAAGCAATAGTGGAGAACAAAATCTGTCCTGCGCTTACGTTCGGGGATACCCCGGCTGCGGTCGTCATATAACCGAATACTGTCCACGGCTGCCTTCCCACCTCAGTCATAATCCAGCCCGACGTATTGGCTATAAACGGCAGGGAAATGGCAAACACCATCAGACGCATAAACCACTTGCCTGCTCCCTCCAACTTCCGGCGCAATGCGAGGAATGTACCGTATACAGCCAGCAAAATCATTAATCCACCCGCAGCAATCATGATGCGGAAGCTCCAGAACGTCGTTCGTACCGGTGGAATGTAGTCACCTGGTCCATATGTTTGTTCGTACTCGGCTTGCAGTTCCTTCATGCCTTTGACACTGCCGGAGAACTTGCTGTAGGACAGGTAACTGAGCAATCCGGGGATTTTGATTTCGCCGGAATTCTCCTGTTTGTCCGGATCGATAGCAGCCACCACTGTCCATGGCGCAGGGTCTTCCGTCGTCGTCCATGTCCCTTCACTGGCGGCCATTTTCATCGGCTGGGTTTCCACCAAATATTGCGCCTGGAAGTGACCCGAGAAGGCAACCCCCAGCGAGGAAACCAGGCCAATAATGATAGCGATGTTAAACGATTTGCGGAAAATCTCTACATCCTGCTTCTTCATCAGCTTGTAGGCACTAATCCCGGTGACCACAAATGCACCCGTCATCAATGCACCAAAGATCGTGTGCGGGAACTCCACCAGCAGTTGACCATTCGTAATCAGTGCAAAAAAATCATTCATCTCGGCTCGGCCATTATTAATCTCGAAGCCCACCGGATGCTGCATGAATGAATTGGCTGCCAGAATCCAGAGCGCGGACAGGAATGTGCCGACAAATACCAGCCAAATACAGGCCAAGTGCACTTTTTTGGACAAGCGATCCCATCCGAAAATCCAGAGTCCGATAAAGGTAGACTCCATAAAAAACGCCAATAAGGCTTCCACAGCCAGTGGCGCACCAAATACATCCCCGACAAAACGGGAGTACTCCGACCAGTTCATACCGAACTGGAATTCTTGCAGAATACCTGTGACCACACCGACGGCGAAGTTGATCAGGAACAGCTTACCCCAGAATTTGGCCATCGTTTTGTAGACTTCCTTACCTTTCACTACGTACAACGTCTCCATAATCGCTACCAGCAGCACCAGGCCGATAGACAGCGGCACAAAAAAGAAATGGAAAATCGTTGTGAGCGCATATTGGATACGCGATAACATAATCGGATCCATACCGTTACCCCTTCTTTCTGTTCACATCGCAGTTTGTCGTATTCGGCATGGAAGCTGCACCTTCGCTGTCTGTCCGCCAAATACGCTTGATGAACGTATTGTGCCAGATAGACTATTTTATACATGTGACAATTATCACAAACCCTGCCATGACAGCAAAAAAAAGTGATGATGGTCACACAATAGATAAAATTAAGCCTAATCTTTCGGCTTGTCAGCTTCGTCTATTCACGGAAGATGCTCATGTTTGGGACGGAACGCCCATATGTTAGTGTCAGGCATAAAATACGCTGGGCAAAAAAAGGCATTACATATTGAATCATTGGATTCATTGATATCATTCAAAGCAGCGCCAATCCGGCATTTTTCAGATGGTGCTGCTTCAATCCATGAACGGACAAAAATGCAAATCAAGGGAGGTGATTCATCGATGGAAGAGCTTCCTCCGATCCCGGACCTGGAGCCTCATCAAGGGGTAGATGCAGAACAATCAAGTACGGCCCTGCCTGCCTTTCGTTATGTTCTTTTCCCCCGTAAGGGAGGATGGTCTGCTTTTCCCTACCCAGACATCGCTGCTCTGATGGTCGCGGAAGGGCCTGTCTACTATGTCAGCAGCCTGGATCGCTCTGAGGAAATGCCTGCGAATATCACCGTTATCACGCTTCCCGAAGCAGAACAATTGCTGCAGGAGCCACGTACGGTTGCCGTGGTTGCCCATCCCTACTGGCTGACCGCCACAGCCTCGCTCCATCCAGAGCTCTGTATTGCACTTCTTCCCGAACCGGTTGGTGAAGAAGCGGAGTCCCCCTTATGGGAGAGCTGTATCTCAAGACTGGTCGGGATCGCCGATCTGGTGGGCACCACTTCAGAAACGCGCTACATGAAGCTGGTATTCCAGGGTGTACGCGCCATCTGGCTGAATGGAGAGGATACCTCCCCTGCTGGTGTCATGCAAAAGGATGACCTTGAAGTCCCTCTCCGGGACTATGAACTGCTATTCCTGCAAGCGCTGCGGCAGACCCTCTCGGGTGTTCCGGATACGGTCACCCCGCTGCAATGCAGTGTGCGGGCCGACTTCTATCGTCAGCTTCGGTCCAAAGCTGGAGCGCATGAGACGATTTCCTTTTTGCTGGCAGCCTATGAATATGTGCTAGAGGATTCCAGAGCGGCCGCTTCACTCAAGGAGGCCTTCTCCCACGCCGTATTAAACGGGCGCAAGGATTGTGTAAGCTCCCACTATCGATTCCTATCCGCGATTTATGCGAGGGCCGGGGAAATCGAGAACGCGTTACAGGTGTATGGAATCAGCGCAGGCAACGAACAGGAACGTCACCATTATGAACAGCTCTGCCGCTGGCTGGAGGCCGGGGAGGAACAGCTTGTCCGGGCAGAACTGCTGCACCTGAATGATGATTACGGAAATGCATTGCATATTCTGGATGAGCTCGGAGGCGAAACGGCACGACATTGGAAATTTCGTATCTATCAAGAGACTGGGCGTGTGGAAGACGCATTGGATTTGGTGCACGCAGTGGATATTCAGGATAGCCCCAGCCGACAGGGTTATCGTCAGTTGTCGGGTCTGGCCCTGGCGCTGCGTGGAGAACGTCATGGGGCGGTGAGACAATTTCTGGAGACGGCACTGGAGGATGAGGATGCTCTTGCGCGAATCGTCGAGATGGAGCTGTTGGATCAAGCCGTCCAGCAATTGCTGGGGGAGGTGCCATGATGTTGGACCCGAAGAAGCGCAGACAACATGTGAACGGACCGATGGTGCATAGGAATATACGATCCGAAACGACGCCTACCCCAAACGAAACGCCTGATTCTCTGCTGGCAGAACCAAGAAGCCCCGAACTCGGAGAGCCTTTCTCCATACGTCGGGTTCGCAAGGGTCAGAACAACAAGCTGACCGCCATGCTTCAGGTACGTAACGAACGCGGGCGATATCTGGAGGAAGTGCTGGACGATCTAAGTGAATTCGTGGATGAAATCGTCATTGTGGACGATGCCAGCACAGATGGAACACCCGGTATATGCAGAGCCTACCCAAAGGTCGTTCGTCTGGAAGTGTTGGAAAAGCCGTTATTTGCAGAGGAATGGCGATTGCGTAATGCCCTGTGGCAGGCAGCGGCCGGAACCTCGCCAGATTGGCTGCTCTCGGTGGATGCAGATGAGTTATACAGCACGGAAGCCAAGAAAGCGATGCGCGCCCTGATTAATCAGGAACATGCAGACTGGATTGCTTTCCGCTTCTACGATATGTGGGGCGGACGAACCCATTATCGGGAGGATAACCTTTGGGGGCTTCACCGTCGACATACCGCTTCCCTTGTTCGTTATATGCCCGGTTACCCCTATTTTTACCCGCAGCAAAATCATCATGTGCCTCGCCTTCCCTTGCCCTGTACTGTATTGCCCGGAATCAGCACCGAATTGAAGGTTCAGCATCTTGGCTGGGCAGGAAGTCTGGAGGATCGGGTTCGGAAATATTTGCGTTACAAACGAATTGATCCACACGGCGAGTGGGGCAGTCTGGAACACTATGAATCGATTCTTGATCCCGAGCCCCGACTGGTTCCATGGAAGGAGGAGCAGTAAGATGGGCGTGGTCAGTATATTGGCGCACAGCTTCATCGATGGATATAACCGGGAATTCAGCCGGGTGTTCGGTGGCGGGCTGGAGCGTTACGTCCTTGATTTGTGCAGCGTAATCCGCGGATTGGGACACAGTCCAGAGGTGCATCAACTGTCCTATTTTGAAGCATTTCAGACCCGCACGGAACAGATCGATGTATATGGGTATGCCTACGATATGAATGATGTACCCGAGGCCTTTGCCCGAATGGCTGCAGCAGCACGGGGACCTGTAATCTATGCCAGCTGCCTATGGCAGCCCATTACCTACAAGCCAGGCAGTCTCGGCATCTGCCACGGGATCAACTGGGATCGCCCCACGATGCCGCTTGAAACCAAGCAGCACGTCGCTGAACATATTCAGCTGGCCTTGGACGGACTTGTACGCATCGTGTCGGTGGATTCGCATTTTCAGACCTTTTGCCGTGCTGCTTGTACGTTTACCGATCCGGGTCAGGTTGTACTCATTCCCAATGCAGTGGATACCTCCTACTTCACGCCTGCACCGCCAAGGCGTACGTTTGAGCATGAACAGGAAGAAGAGTGGCTCGCAGCATGGAAGAAGGATCTTGCAAGTCAGGAAAACCACAATGAAGCCGTTATTTCGGGCTTGAATGCTGCTTCAAAGGTCGAGGAAAGAAACGAAGGAGACGGCATAATCTGGGCGGACAGATCAGAAGTAACAATAATTGCAGAGGAACTGGACTCCGGGGCTATAAGACAAGGTCGGGCTGGTCAGCCAAATGAGCTGCCGGGTGAATACCTGAAGCAAGACGATGATACAACGGCGTCAATCCATGTGAATCCTTCACGTCCACTTCGCATTTTATATCCGCGCCGCATTAGCATGGAGCGAGGCATTATTCCGATGATGCTGTCAGCCGATCGGCTGCTTGGTGCCTTTCCTGATCTGGAGGTCGAATTTGCCGGAGAGCTGGTGGAGGGAAGCACAGTGGGCCGATCCTTTCGCTATTGGCATCGCACGCACCCCCATGCGAATCGCATTAAACACCACACGTATGATTTTCGGGATATCCGGGAGGCCTACCATCAGGCAGATATTGCCGTGATCCCGACCGTCTTCTCGGAAGGAACGTCCTATGCCTGTCTGGAGGCGATGAGCTGTGGGCTACCAGTGATTGCTTCCAATGTTGGCGGCCTGAATGATCTGATTCAGGATGGCTTTAACGGGCTGCTGGTACCTCCAGGCGAAGAAGCGCTGACAACCGCGCTGGTACGTCTCGTTCAAGACAGGGCGGAGCGGGAGCGGCTGGGAATCTATGCCCGTGAGACGGCGCTGTCCTACGATATATCCCACTGGCGGCGCAGGTGGAGTACGGTATTGGAATCTTTTCTGGCAGAAGCAGGATTAAAGGAGGGAATTCGGGGATGATGGATACGCCAAATGCAACGGATTTCACGGAATCAAGATACATTCGGGAGGGCGACCCCAAAACGGATACATTGGTTTTTCCACTGCATCCTGCGTGGTGGAGCCGTCCGTACGAGTACGAATGGGCACGCCAGTTTGCACGTCAAGAAGACGTCGTACTCGACGCCGCCTGTGGTATATCCCATCCATTCAAATTTTGGCTGGCAGAGCACTGCCGGGAAGTTCATGCCTGTGATTGGGATGAGCGTATTTTGTCCAGAGAAGCGATCCGTCTGGATATCGCTTCTGATTTTGGTGAACAGGCCGCACGCGACCTGCCGGAATTGAGCCTGGACCGACTGCATCTTGCGCAGGCCAATCTGGCTCAGCTTCCGTATGAATCCGAGATGTTTGACAGTGTATTCTGCATCTCTGTGTTGGAACATCTGGATACAGGCACGATGCTGCGGGCCTTTCGTGAATTCGCCAGAGTGCTGAAGCCGGACGGTCGGTTGATTGCCACGTTTGATGTGCCTGAAATGCGTCCGGATCTGCTGGAGACCATTATGGCTGTCACCGGACTGACCATTGAAGGCAAGTTGAGCGTGCAAGAACCGGAGGATGCCATCTGGTCTGACATGTACGGCATGCCGATCCGTTGTTTTCGTGCTGTAATTCGTAAAGAATCATTGGAATGAATGAACGGATCAACGATCAAGATCAACTCTTTGACCTCCACTGCCTACTTTGCCTGGTGGGAGGCGTAATTCCACAATCCTCTCGCATGAAAACAGCCGCTTTCGAATCATGACCGAAAGCGGCTGTTGTTTGTTCTATTCTGTTGATACCGTAACATTGATCATGGTTGTCGGACCGATCCCTTTCCAAGTTCTTCTGTCGGCTCCAGTCTATGGGGTTGTTTTGCCTCCCATAAGATCCGTTGCAGTATGATACCTGCCAAACCAATAGTCAGTGTTGCCATGCCGATATATTGGAATGTGGGACTGGGTCCTACGCTCCGAATCAAGGCACCACCAGCAAGTGGGGCAACGACCAGCACAACACTGGAAAGCGAGTTTTGAATACCGAATACACGACCTACATAGGCAGGCGGGGTTTCTTTTTGCAGCAGGTAATTCAACGTCACCATAAACAAGCCATTGCCCAACCCAATGCACAAACCCCAGATGATAACCCATAGCTCGGAAGTTTGGGAACTGACCCAGCCAAGCGCAGCAATTCCGGCACCAATCAGCACATATCCTCCACCCAACCCCCAACCATACCCAATTCGGGGAAGCCGATTCAATAGAAGAATGATAACAACTGCACCTGCTCCCGCCGATGATCCCATCCAGCCAATCAGGGCTTCGTTACCCGGTTTGATCTCCCGAAACAGCGTCGTAAACTGGTAATCGATCATGAGGATCGCCATTAGCCCAAAACACCCAAACAGAATTGTACTGAGAAGAGTACGGCTGCTCTGGATAAAACGCCAGCCCTTCTGCCATTGGGTGAATAGGGTTTCCTCGGTGTCCGGAGCTTCCAAAGTATTTCCATTTGATGCAGACGGTTCGTATTTCTCGGTTAGACCCCGTAAAGGCCATAACACGGCTCCGGACAACAAACGTGTACAAGCATTGATTAAAATACAGACCTGCGGTGAAAATATGGCCACAATGGCTGCACCCAGCAGCGGTCCGGCCACTTTGGAGCATTGGTTCACAAAACCGTTCAGTGACGATGCCTGAAACAGGTGTTCCTCTGCTACTACTTGACGTGTGAGCGCCTGCTGCGCAGGAACATGGAATACCCCCATCATGGCTCTCAAAGCAAGAAGCGGAAGCAACCATGCTGCACTTGGCGCAAACAGAATTCCAATCGTTAGCAGAACGGTGATTACATCACATATCATCATGATTTTCACCTTATGCAGCCGATCTGCCAGTGCACCTGCCACCGATCCAAGTACGATACCCGGAACAGCCATACATACC
This sequence comes from Paenibacillus sp. FSL K6-0108, assembly GCF_045040695.1. NCBI lineage: Bacteria > Bacillati > Bacillota > Bacilli > Caryophanales > Paenibacillaceae > Paenibacillus > Paenibacillus sp. FSL K6-0108. The sequence continues at coordinate 7,149,888 of NZ_CP150288.1, forward strand.
GGAATAAGGGCAATGATCAGTGGATCAGCACCCCAACGATAAGCGACCATCACCTGGATGGCAAGCGCATCAAACCAATCTCCAAAGGTAGCTAGCGCATATGCAATAAACATGCGCATGAAGCGAATGTTGGTCCACAGGCTTTTGGATGAGCCATTGGACGGAACGGAAGATGAATTGGGTTCATTTGAAATGACGGTCATACGTTATACTTCCTCCCCTGATTACAGCCTTACTGCTGTCTTGTATGTTCCCTGGCTGTAATCATAAGGGTGTTATATCAGAGGAAGATCAGATGATAGGGAAAACGGGGATAAAAATGTGCGGATTTCATCTACAATTTGCTGTCCATACACTGGCACGCCGTAACTTTTGGAGATATCCGCATAGACTTGACAGTATTTAGTGCGAAGACGCCCTTCTATCCGATGGTGTGCCATGAACAACAATATCTGGTAGGCCGAATTGAGATATAGCGGTGCGTTCAATGTCATTTTCAATACGTCCAGACCATCGTCCATTCTTGGCTCTGCCTCTCGAATTCTCCCTTGTCTAAGCAGCCATAGGCCTTCCATAACTTGAAAGCGTCCAATTTCCCGCAAGTATGGTGCATCTTTCAATCCGGAACGCAGAGCAGCTATCTGATCCTCTACCGCTTCGCCGCTGCCACCCCACAGTTCCACATACAATTCTGATAGCTTTACCGGAAGTTTGAAATGGACCAGTTCATCGTTCTCCATCACATGGTACGTTTCAATAAGTCGAGCCTTGCCTCGCTCATACTGGCCCGCTTCTGCGTAGACTTCAACAATGTTCAGAATACGAAGTTCACGAAGCTGCTCGTCAGACAATGCGGATGAATTCAAAGCCTTTTCGTACAAGGGCAAGCTCTCCGATGGTTCAATCAGAGCATGTGTAAAAATCAGCAGCCAGTACAACCGTTCCTTAAAGGGAATTTCCTTCGTTGTAATCAGCCATTCCAGATCTCCCTTAATAAAGTGGATATACAACTGATAAAATGGGTCAATTTCAATGCCGAGGGCTTCTTGCTGATCAAGCAGCGTGAGCATGGATTTCCCCTGCCCATACAGATGATATTTGCGGAACAATCCATGAATCACTTCTCGCATCTCCTGGTCTTGGGTGGAAGGGTTAGAAGGCAATATCGCAATATTCAATCGGATGATTAGCCGGTAACCATAACCACGCACGGTCTCCAGTCCAATTTCTTCCCAACGTTTCAGTTTCTTGCGCAATCTATACACATGGTCATCCACGGTTCGCTCTACCGGATATTCCAGGGGCCACACCCGGTCCAGCAGCTGGCTGCGAGTAAAGGCTTTTTCCTTGTTCTCATACAGAAAATGCAGCAGCGCAAATTCCTTCGCGAGAAGGCGAATGGAATCGGTACGCCGGGTTACGGTGTACGTTCCTTCATCAAATTGCAACGACATCATGGTCCTCCTGTCCAAATAACTAAATCACATTTACGGGTTGAGATGAGAATAACTATAAGCTCAATCATCACATGGTGTGATGAATTATTTGTGTTCACCATATCACAAAAAACCTTTTGCGAGAACGCAAAAGGTTTTAGTATGGATGAGCCAACGCGATCTGCCTGAATGAACAGGCAGAATTGGTGGACTTAGCCCAGCACCACGCGATCATCCGCCATTTTTTTGCCGCTGATGCGCTCGAATTCACCCAAGAGCTCAGGTACGGTCAGCGTTCGCTTGCGCTCTTCGGTAACATCCAGAATAATCCGTCCTTTGTCCATCATAATTAAACGGTTGCCCAAACGAATGGCTTGCTCCATGTTGTGTGTAACCATCAGGGTTGTAAGTCTCATTTCTCGTACAAGCGTCTCTGTCAACTCCGTGATCAACTCTGCACGAGAAGGATCAAGCGCAGCTGTATGCTCGTCCAGCAGCAATATTTGCGGCTGGGTGAATGTCGCCATCAGCAGGCTGAGCGCCTGGCGCTCACCACCGGACAGAAGGCCCACTTTGGCATTGGGACGTTTGTCGAGCCCAATACCGAGCTTCTCCAGCTGGGCGTTGAAAATCTCCCGTCTGGCGCGGGTAACTCCGAAGCCCAGTCCGCGGCCTTTGCCACGTTTGTAAGCCATTGCCATGTTCTCCTCAATGGACATATGCGGTGCCGTACCCGCCATCGGGTCCTGAAAGACGCGGCCAATCCAGCTGCTGCGCTTATGCTCAGGCAGGCTTTTGATGGAACGGTCATTGATCAGGACATCACCCATATCGGGCTTCATCACACCTGAGATAATGTTCATCAAGGTTGATTTGCCCGCGCCGTTACTGCCGATTACCGTCACAAAATCTCCCGGATTCATCGTCAGATTTACACCAACCAGCGCAGTTTTCTCATCCGTCGTTCCCGGATTAAACAGTTTGGTCACTTGTGTGATCTCAAGCATGATCACATGCCTCCCTTCGCCTGTTGACTCGACGAGCCCATAAGTTCTTCGGTTCGTTTGCGAGCCAGGCTTTTTTGCTTCATGGAGCGCTGCATGGTTGGGAAAACAAGTGCGATAATAACGATCACCGCGGTAATCAGCTTCAGATCGGATGTGTCAAACCATTCGACCTGGAGTGCGATCGCGACCACAATCCGGTAAATAATTGAACCGACAACAGCGGCAAGCGTGGCCCAGAATACCGTTCTTGCACCCAGAATGGCTTCACCAATAATAACGGAGGCCAATCCGATAACGATCATCCCAATGCCCATTGTAATGTCTGCAAAACCGGATTGCTGCGCAATAAATGCTCCAGACAGCGCAACAAGTCCGTTGGATAGACTGACACCCACAATGGTGGTGACATCCGTATTTGCACCAAAGCTGCGGATCATGCGTTTGTTGTCACCTGTTGCGCGCAGGGCCAGACCGATATCTGTTTTCATAAACAGATCCAGCATGATTTTGAATACCAGCACAACCACGATAATAATAATCATGACATGCTCCCCGGAGAAGGGGTTGTCCATACCCATAATGGATTTGTTCGGTGCGCCAAGAATACGCATATTAATCGAATACAGGGCAATCATCATCAGGATACCGGATAACAACCCGTTAATTTTGCCTTTGGTGTGCAGCAGACCTGTACAGGCCCCAGCCACCATGCCTCCAGCCATTGCCGCCAAACAAGCAAGCCAAGGAGAGAAGTCGTTGGATATCATGACCGCCGCGATTGCGCCTCCTGTTGTAAAACTTCCGTCTACGGTGAGATCGGGGAAATCCAGTATGCGGAATGTAATATATACACCCAGTGCCATCAGTGCATACAACAATCCAAGCTCGATTGCCCCTTCAATTGAACCCCAAGTCAAATTCACATTGCTTCCTCCCTGTCTTTCGAAAAGAATGAGGCGAACCCGCCTGCACGTCCGCCTCGCATCCGTACTGCCGGAGGATCATCCGGTCAGATTATTGAATAATGTTGTTATCCTGATCCTTCACTTCTGCCTTCATCTCATCGGTAATGGTGATGCCTTGAGCCTCAGCAGCCTTCAGATTCAGGATCAGATCCAGCTTGTCCGGAACAGTGACTTTCATGTCACCCGGTTTTGTACCATTTTTCAAAATATCCGCAGCCATTTCACCAACCTGATATCCGTGATCGTAGTATTTGAAACCTACAGTTGCGAAAGCCCCTTTTTCCACGGTATCCCGGTCACTGGAGAAAAACGGAATTTTATTTTTGTTCGCTGTCTGGATGATGGTATCCACTGCGCTAACCACTGAGTTATCCAGCGTGATATAGAAGGCATCCACTTTGCCAACCAGTGAATCGGTTGCCTGTTTTACTTCGGATGTGTTCGTAACCGGTGCTTTGACCAGCTTGATGTTATGTGTTGCCAGCGCTTTTTCTGCATTGTTCGCCATCACAACCGCATTCGGTTCGCCCTCGTTAATGACCAGACCTACCGTCTTCACATCCGGCAAATATTTGGCGATAAAATCAGCCAATTGCACAATTGCTTCCGGATTCGTATCTGATGCACCGGTTACGTTACCACCTGGCTTGTCCATGTCACTCACCAGTTTGGCACCGAGCGGGTCCGTCACTGCTGCGAACAGCAAGGGCTTGTCCTTGACTTGTTGAGCCAAAGCTAATGCGGATGGGGTTGCAATCCCAAGGACCAGATCATTTTTGGAGTCGCCGGCAATCTTCTGGGCAATGGACAGGTTGTTCGTTGAATCGCCTTGCGCGTTATTGTAGTCAATCGTCAGGTTCTTGTTCTCTTCCAAACCAGCATCTTTCAGTGCTGCGATAAACCCTTCACGTGTGGCATCCAGCGACGGATGCTCGACGATCTGCGAGATCGCGATGCGATACGATTTTTCCGCAGTACCTTCACTTGTTGTGCTGCCCGACCCCTCGGTCGTTGTGCTACCGCCGCTGTTATTTCCGCAACCAGCCGCTACGATCATGGATGCAACCATCATCAGAGACATTACCAATTTCTTTTTCATGTGTGAGAACCCCTCTCCATCTTCTAAAATGTTGATACCCTCATCGTTAGCCAAATGACACGATAGAGCAGGACAAGACGAACGCTTCAACGCATTGTTGCTTTTATCGACAAAAGCAGACAAATATAGACTTTCCTCATGCGACTGAAGTCCATGACCCTGTTGATATTTCTTTGTTTCCCTAATATTAAGGTGCGACCTGTTTCCCGTCAATGGTTGAACCGCTTCCAATTTGCATTCGTTGCAGATACATGAGAGAAAACATTACATACAACAAAAAAGCCATCCACATTAATCTGTCGATGGCACCTTTATCATTTCTTATATATCGGATTTTGCTAACCAATATCAAGTCTTCTTCTAATCTCGTTTATAAGCAAAACTTTTTCCTCTTCGGATATCCCATCAGCAACCAGTTTGCGTGCCGCCACAGGACCAATCCAAGGATCAATATCTGCATAACTGATGCCAGACAACCTCTCATACTCCTGCATAAATAAGCGAATGCTGGTTTCCCTCGTAGCATCGAGTGCAACTCTCGCTTCATTGGGCAGATGTGGAGGCAAGATTGCATATCGAATCATAATGACATATTCAGCCAGGTCAGCTTCCGGATTTCCGGTCGAAGCATTGTTCCAATCGATAATGACTGCATCATCATCTCTAAGCAAAATATTACCCGGGTTCGGATCTCCATGACATAGTTGCTGCTTAATGGGTAACCGGTCCAATTCGGCGGTCACGGCGGTCTTCTCCGCTTCGGTCAAATATTGCGCTCTATGAATATCATTTCTGATATTTTCCCGCTGACTTGGCATATTGGACACTGAATGGGAATGAATGTGATGAAACAGCTGTGCTGTAGTCTCGGCGTTAACGTAATCATCCATCATATTTATGGGTTGCTGCAGTCTGGACTGCTCTACTGCTTTTTCCACAAATCGCTTTATAATGGGGTCGCCATAAATTCGTTCAAATACAACACCTGACCGGCCTCCAACGTTCACCAGGTCATAAGGTTGTGGAACTGGTAGCCCACATGCCCAAGCAATTCGAGAATGGTGCAATTCCGCCTGCAAAGCAGCCAAAACGGTGTTAGGCTTAGCCAACTTGATGATCTTGCTTCCATCCTCCCATTCGAATACTTCTGCACAACCGCCTTCTCCAATTTTGTTACCGAGCCTATGGACCATTATGCTCACTCCCTATTTGGATTTAATAAGTGAGACCTTCTTTATGCAGCAACATCTCATACATTTCCCGAATCATCTCAATCGCTTCGTTCATTTCCAGCTCCAGAGTGTGAGAGTTCAGTAACGTTCCAATACCGATTAAATAGATCGTTAGTTTTAGGAAAATGCGCTTGAGTTGCTCGTAGGAAACGTCCTGCAATCGCTTGCTGTATCGCATATAATACGTGGTCAGTTCTTCACCCAGAAACTGATCGGTGTGCGGGTTGTATTGTCGGTAACCTGATAGATACAAGGCTCTAAAAAGCTGTTTCTCGTTTTGTGCAAAGTACAAGAAGCCGATGGTCAGGTTCAGGGCAGGGGAATTGGCGCAGTCCTTATACTCCATCATGCTATGGCGAGCAAATTCGGCAGCTTTGTCATACACGCTTGCTTTCAACTCTTCAATGTTGTTATAGAGGCTATAGATCGGTTGGGTGGAGCAATGGAGCGTCTGAGCGACGTTTCGCGCAGTGATCGCCTCCAGCCCTTGCTCCCGCACAAGCTCAAATGCGGCAGATAACACTTTTTCTTGCGTGATCTCGGATTTTGGTGGCATTACTTTCTCCTTTTCTTTAAAATAACACATGTTATATAACGTATGTTATTGTAACAATATATATGTGTCAAGTGTGCATGTGCGATAAGATTTCCTCGTACATAACGTTTATACAAAAAAAGAGACTGTTTCGAGTGATCGAAACAATCTCCTTACATGCTAATTCCCAGCCGCTTCGCGAATCTGGTACGTGCATTTTTTGCCTCCGTCGGCATAACATTCAGTGCGCTCCACATCAGCCTGAAGCAATGAACGGAACAGTTCCAGTTCACAGCGGCAAGCCTGCTTATACACACTTGCTACCTGAACAATGGGGCAGTTCAGCTCGGTAAGCACATAGGTGCCATCCTCTTCCCTGGAGGCATCGGCCATATATCCGTTTGCATTCTGAATGCGCGCAAGTTCCTCGACACGTCCGGCCAGATCCTGGCCTTCCATCTGCGGCTGTCCGCTGCGAAGCAGCTTGTCCCGGCGGCTCTCAAACAATGCATCCACGACACCGCTGCCCGCCGAATCCGACAGTTCCTCCAGAAGTTCCAGGGTCAGTGATGAATATGATTTTGGAAAAAAGCTATCCCCGCGTACCGTTAGATGGTACACAGCGGATGGACGTCCAGCTGTAGCTCTGGCTTCCCGAACCTCAATCCATCCATCCTGCTCCAGTGCCGTCAGATGACGGCGAATCGCCATGCCGGTCAGACCAAGCTCAGCCGTCATTTCCCTTGCGGTCATTGTGCCTTGCTGCTTCAGCATGAACAAAATCCGTTCACGCGTCGTTCGTTCCTCTTCGCGCTTCACGATCAGCACCTGCTCTCCCTGCTTATGCGGTTACCGGTGCTGCCTCCCGGCAGGCATCCGAGCAAAAGCGGTTATGCGTCTCTTCGCAATCCTCACAGCATACATGCTGCAGGTTGCAGGTTGGACAGTTAATATAACGGTCATGTGTCGTTCCACAGTGATAACAGCTGGCAATCACGATATCTTCATCCGTCCGGTTAATGGGCACGGAAATACGCTCATCAAATACATAACATTTACCATCAAACAATCGGCCTTGTACCTCTTCGTCCTTGCCGTAGGTCACAATTCCACCCTCAAGTTGTGCCACGTCCTGGAAACCTTCGTTAATCATGAACCCGGTCAGCTTCTCACAACGGATGCCGCCAGTACAGTAGGTAATGATCTTTTTGTCCTTCATGTCACCCAGGTTCTCCCGAATCCATTCCGGGAACTCGCGGAACGACTCCACGTCCGGACGAATCGCACCTCGGAAATGACCAATTTCATATTCGTAGTCATTACGGCCGTCAATTACAATGACATCCTCCTGTTGAAGATGCTCGTAAAATTCTTTCGGGGACAACCGTTTACCGCTAATAACGTTCGGGTCCAACTCTTCGTCCACGCGGAACGTAACCAGCTCGGCTTTGTGACGAACAAATATTTTCTTGAACGCATGCTCTTCGACATCATCAATCTTGAATACCATATCGCTGAACAGCGGGTTGGCATGCATATCCTTCATGTACTGCTCGGTTTGCTCCGGCGTACCGGATACAGTGCCGTTAATACCCTCCGATGCAATGAGAATACGGCCTTTTACACCCAGGTCCTTACAGTATTGCAGATGCTCTTGCGTAAACGTTTCAGGGTCTTCAATCTTCACGAACTTATAATATAAAAGCACGCGGTACGCGCTGTTACACATGTGTATCACCTGTTCCTATTCCGTGTTGTTATTGGCCGGATCATCCGACATGACTACAACGTTGCAACCTTGCTTATGAAAAAGAAAAGAAACAGCCGTCCGAAACAATGTCTCGAACTGCTGCTTTGAACATTCGACTTTTATTCCTGCATTCTAGTTTATCGGAAGCGGAACAGCTTAGTCAATATTAATGTATAGAAAGGGATGAAAGTTATGGAACATTTCAACCATAAATGATGTATCTTTGGAAAATTCATAAAGATATTTCAAATCCGAACTAAAATCGTATTCATTTTTGCTTTCATATCCATTAAACTATGCTCATCATTATATGACTTCCCCCTGTGAATTAGAAAGATAATGTGGATCAGGAATAAGCATAACGTAACATATTTAAATGGAAAATGGGGATGAGAACGTGAGTTTAACACTATTCAGGAAAGTAAGCATCATATGGTTGGTATTCCTGATCGGACTAAGTGGTCTATGGAATAATATCAGCATTGTACAACAAGCGCATGCCGCAGCCGCAAATCCCTACCTTGGTGAGATCAGATTATTCCCTTACAGAGCGGTGCCCACAGGGTGGATGCCCGCCAGAGGACAGACGCTCTCTGTAAGCCAAAATACAACACTCTTCTCACTGCTAGGCAATAAATATGGCGGTGACGGCTCATCAACATTTGCCTTACCTAACCTTACCAATGCTGCACCAGAAGGGATGGGCTATTACATAGCTATGAATGGCATATTCCCTTCCCGAGACCCAGATGTTATATACACCCAAAATGCTGTGTTAGGCGAGGTTCGCCTATTTCCATATTTCTTCTCTCCCACAGGTTGGTTAACTGCTGAAGGGCAGAACGTTAATACCTCCGTATATTCGAATCTATATAAAATGATTGGTACAACCTACGGATCAGACAAACCGGATGAATTCAAGTTGCCTAACTTCCCAGAGATTAATGGTGTACATTACGCTATATTTACAAACCCAGCCAACCATGCCGAGAATGGTACAGGTAACGAGTACATTGGTGAGATCATTCCCATGTTAGTCAGTCTTTCGACAAAAAACTGGATATTGGCGGATGGCTCCACTCTTGGCACTAACGAAAATCAGCCCCTGTTTAGTCTGTTGAGCACCAGGTTTGGGGGCGATGGTCAGGTGAACTTTAAAGTACCTAATTTGAACAGCAGCCAATCCGACTTGGTTTATTATGTTGCTAACGAAGGGGCGTTCCCCAGCTTGGACGGTGGGCAGCTTCCGGAAGCAATGGAAGACACCTATACCACGAACCAAAACTCCACTTTGGCTGAGTCTGCACCAGGCGTGCTTTCCAATGATAGCGACGGTTCTATCGCTATTTTGAAAAGTGGGCCGATGAACGGAACATTGGTAATGAATGCTAACGGGGCATTTACTTATACTCCGAACGCCAATTATGTGGGAAGTGACAGCTTTACCTATAGTGCCAGCAATCCATGGGGCACAAGTATTCCGGTGTCAGTGACCATAACGATTGAGCAAACCACTCCTCCTATAGTCAACGGCATATCTGACGGTGGAATATATAATCAAACGGTAACACCTACATTTAATAGTGGTACCGCATTTTTGAATGGTGCTGCATTCGCAAATGGCACTACAGTTACGGCTGACGGGGTTTATACATTGGTGGTAACCAACAGTATTGGCACTACAACGTTGAATTTTTCCATTGATACAGCAGCTCCTGTTGTATTGGGTGTCACTGATAATGGAAAATACAATGAAAGCCCAACAATCACTTTTAATGAAGGAACAGCCACTCTGAACGGTTCACCCTTCAGCAGCGGAGAAACGGTTCAATCTGAAGGAGAATATGTACTGATTGTTACCGATAGTGCAGGCAATACCACAACCCTACATTTCAGCTTTTATGCGCCGCGAACAATCAACTTTAATAGTAACGGCGGCTCTAAAGTAACAGAACAAACAGTCTCTTATGGTGACAAGGTAATTGTTCCATCTGATCCAACCAAAGCAGGACACACTTTCGGTGGATGGTATACCGATTCAGGTCTGAGTCAGGCTTTTGATTTCGACAATACCACCGTTACCGCTGATACCACTCTGTATGCGAAATGGACGGTTAACTCCTATACTGTTAATTTCGATCCTACTGGTGGATCAGTCGTTGCTGATCAGACGGTCCCATATGGTGAGTTGGTGACAGCTCCTGACGTTCCAACCAAAGCAGGGTACACCTTCGGTGGATGGTATACCGATTCAGGATTGAGTCAGGCTTTTGATTTCGACACTACCACCGTTACCGCTGATATCACGCTGTATGCAAAATGGACGGTCAACTCCTATACGGTTCACTTCGCATCTAATGGTGGTTCAGTCGTTGCTGACCAATCTATTCAACATGGTGACTTGGCGGCTGTGCCTGACAGTCCAACCAAAGCAGGACACACTTTCGGTGGATGGTATACCGATTCAGGATTGAGTCAGGCTTTTGATTTCAATAACACAACCGTAACCAACGACCTTACCCTCTATGCAAAATGGACGGTCAACTCCTATACCGTTAATTTCGATTCTAATGGTGGTACAGTCGTTGCTGATCAGACGGTCCCATATGGTGAATTGGCGGCTGCACCTGACATTCCAACCAAAGCAGGACACACTTTTGCCGGCTGGTATCATGAACCTGAACTGAGTACGCCATTTGATCTGAATACTGCATCGATTGTCCAGGACACCACATTGTATGCAAAATGGGCACCAAACACATATACGGTAACTTTCAATACACTTGGAGGATCCACAGTATCCAATATAGCTGTTGAATACGAAAAGAAACTTTCAGCACCTGCTTCGCCAAGCCGTTCCGGCTATACGTTTGCAGGTTGGTATACAGACCCCGAGTTGAAGACGCCATTCAACTTTGCTCAAACAGTAATTACAGCCGATCTGACCTTATATGCCAAATGGAGTGTTAATTCCACGCCACCGTCAGGTGGGAGTGGTGGTAACAGCAGCGGCTCCTCCGGTAACCAGAATAACAACGGGGCGAGCGGTAATCCTTCGCCACCTAACACAACGAATTCATCCAATAATGGCCGTTTAACCCTCGCATCGGGGCAGGTCGGGCAAGTAAGTTTGGGCGGTGGCATCGCTGTAAATATCCCTGCGGGGGCAATGAACCAGGAACTCAGAGTCACTATTGAACAGATTGCAGATCCTTCTGCCTTGCTGACCCATCAGATCCAACTGCTCAGCCCGGTATATGAACTGCTCAAAAATGTTCCGCAAAACTTCAATGTACCCGTCACATTAACGCTGACATTTGATTCATCAAGCTTACAGCGCAATCAGCGGGCTGAACTATTTTACTTTGATGAACAGGATAAGGTTTGGCTCTCCGCCGGTAAATCATCTGTGAATGGAAATCAAATTCGGGTAGACGTAGACCATTTCACCAAATTTGCCGTATTGGCGGTTGATCAGCCCAAGAAGCCGACAGAAATTTCATTTAATGATGTCGAAGGTCACTGGGGGAAAGAAGTCATCCAACAGGCTATTCGTGAAGGCATAGTGAAAGGATATGCCGATGGAACATTCAAGCCGAATGCATCCATTACACGTGCAGAGTTTACGGTGATGCTGATGAATGCACTGCAAACAGATTACAAGGAAGCGACATTACCTTTTACCGATCATTCACAAATAGGAGCATGGGCACAATCTGCTGTAGCACATGCAGTACAAGCCGGATTTATCCAAGGAGACCCGGATGGGGCTTTTCGTCCTAACGAATCTGTAACCCGTGCAGAGATGGCTGTCATGGTCGCCAACGCTATGCAATTAAAGGCAGACTCCGGCACCCAATCATCCTTTGCAGATGATAAACAGATTCCGACTTGGGCCAGAGCAGCTGTCGCTGGCTTGCAAGAGTCCGGATTGCTGAACGGCAAAGGAATGAACACCTTTGCTCCTAGAGACAAAACCACACGTGCAGAAGCGGTGAAGTTATTGCTGAGTATGCCAAAATAACAAACCATAAAAAAAGCCTGCGTTCTGGAGCACCCTTTCGAAACTGGATATAACAGTTTGAGAGGGGCAACCACAGAACACAGGCTATTTGCGTTTTAAGAATACTGAATGGCATTTGCAATAAGCATAAACACAATACCCATAGCAATCCACATTACCATCAGCGGCCAGAAAAATCTAACCCATTTCTGATATGGAATGCCGGATACCGCGAGACTGCCCATCAAAGCAGAAGACGTTGGCAGAATCATGTTGGTGAACCCGTCTCCGAACTGAAAGGCCAGTACCGCAGTCTGACGGGTAACTCCGAGCAGATCGGATAATGGAACCATAATCGGCATCGTTGTCACGGCCATACCTGTACCCGAAGTGATGAATACGTTCATGATATTTTGGAAAAAGTACATACCCAATACCTGAACGGAAGACGGCAATTCGCTAACCGCTGTGGACATTCCATATACTACGGAATCAATTACGTTACCCTGATCAAGCACAACCATGATACCTCTTGCCAGACCGATGATAAAAGCACCATAAGCGATACTGCTTGCGCCTTTGACGAATTCACTGGCAATCCGGCTAGGACCGAAACCAGACACGAGACCAGAGATCACACCCATGCTCAGGAAGAGAGCCGCCAACTCCTCCATCCACCAGCCTTCTTTCGACACACCCCAGATTAACAGGGTAAAGCCAGCTACAATGGTAATGATGGTCAGAATATGTGTGATGCGAATCGTTGGCAATTGGTTCAAGTCTACCGCAGGTGCATCTGCCGCTTGCTCTTGTTCCAGTTCATGCACCAAACCACGAGTTGGATCAGACTTCACTCTGGACGCATAACGCATGATATAGATACTTGTCACAGAGATGAGACAAACCAAAATAATCGCGCGCAGCCACATGCCTGAGAAGATCGGAACTTCTGCAATGGCCTGAGCCAGTCCAACGTTGAACGGATTGAGAAGTCCCGCGGTAAAACCACACGAGGCCCCCAGCGAGATCATCGCTGTCCCGGTTAGAGCGTCATACCCCAGCGCACGCGCGATAGCGATCCCGATTGGCACAAAGACCATAACCTCTGTAGACATGCCCATCGTAAACCCACCCACAGAGAACAAGGTGATGAATACCGGGATGACCCATAACCCCTTGTTGGCGAACGAACGGGCTACCCGACCTGTAAGAGCTTCAATTGTTCCTGTGCTCGTAATAATCTGAAATGCTCCACCGATGATGAAAATAAAGAATACAACGTCAGCGGAATCCACCAGTCCGCGAACGATGGACTTGGGAATATCCCATAACCCCGTTGGATTAGCCTCTACATGATGGTATGAACCTGGAACGAGCAAGGATTTGCCTGTCGCTTCATCCTTCACCCGATCAAATTCCCCTGCAGGAATAATGTAGGTCAGCACAGTAGCGACCAGCACCAGAATGAACAAGATAACGAAGGTGTGAGGCATCTTGAACCATTTACGCCGTTGTTGTGGTTGTTTTGTTATGTTTTCCAATTCATCATCCCTCGTCCTTCTGTTGTTTCCAGGTTTCAAACTCATCCCGTACCTGCTGAAGTGCTGCCTTGTCTGCGTACAAATCGAACGCTGTCAGTGCAAGTGCCTTCGCCGCACGGTTTAATTCGATCATGCCTTCCTCTGCTCCGGCAAGCCGGGCAAATTCAGGTGTGTGTGTTGTCGCATCTCCTAACCGAATATACGGATGGATGGCAGCTGTAATTTGGCTTACGTTACCGATATCCGAGGAGCCCACACCGCCTGTTTGCGGTGGATCATGCACTTCAATGCCCATATCCTCCAAGTTCTGCTGGAACAAGCCCGCCAGAGTTTTGTTGTTATTCCGCTCGGCATAGATCAGACCTTCTGTAATATCTACCGTAGCCCCAACGCCTTCCGCAGCATGGCGCACGACACGATATACTTTGTCCATGACGATTTTCAGCTCTTCGACGGTCTTCGCCCGAATGATATATACAGCTTCAGCTAACTCAGGCACCACGTTGGGCGCATCTCCACCCTTGGTAATAATCCCGTTAACCCGAACGTCATCCTTCAAATAGGGGCGCAGTGAATTTATTCCCGCGTACGCGTTGACCAAGGCATCCAGTGCACTAATTCCCTTCTCAGGAGATGAGGCAGCATGTGCCTGTTTGCCGTGGAACGTAAAGGTTGCGTCCACACAAGCCAGCGCACCTCTCAGTACCATCGTTTTTTGCTGCGGGTGACACATCATGACGGCATCCATCTCATTGAATACGCCATCGTTCACCATAATGATTTTGCCCCCGCCTTCTTCCTCAGCCGGTGTGCCCAGAACGATGATCCGTCCCGGAAGATCAGGGCAAGCTTCCTTGAGCGCCAGTGCTGCACCTACAGCAGAGGTTCCGATCAGGTTGTGCCCGCAAGCATGTCCGATACGGGGCAGTGCATCATATTCGGCGAGCAGCGCAATCGTAGGTCCTCCAGGCTGGCCTTCCCATACGGCACGAAACGAGGTGTCGAGGCCGGAAATACCTTTTTCCACCTGAAATCCGGCTGCTTCCAGCGGCTCGGTTAACCATTGTTGTGCTTGAACTTCCTGAAAACTAAGCTCAGGGTTAGCGTGAATGCGCAGGGATAATTCCCGCAAGTCGGGGTCCAGCCGATCTACGGTTTCTTTGATCTTTTGCTTCATATGAGCAGGGTCAGTATACATATTTTTTGCCGCCTTTCTCCAAACACAGCATTTCTATATTCAATGTAATCGAATAAATATACAATCAGATTGGATATATTGTATGTGTGACCAAGCCATAAGTAAATTCAAAAAAATTAAGGAATAGCCCATAAAAAATTTTATGGGCTCATTTGGTATTTACATATGGATATCATGAGATGTCAGCATATTACTGGTTCATTTATACTTTTATCAAGACAGCGTCCATATGCATTTTGATCTTATGTACATCCTTTGAATGGATAATCCTTATGAAAAGGATCCCGCCCAATAGCAATAAAATACTCTTTATGGCAAGAAAACAGCGGATAATTATGCAGAAAGCAATGCATCTTGTCCACTACGTCTGTATCAGCCTCTACCCACAACATGCTGTGTTCCAGCCGTTTTCATCAAGTCAACAAAGCGACCCACCGTTGCCTGCTGCAGCACACTTTCCTTATACACCAACCACGTATTACGCCGCACTCCCTGTCCATTCTGTCGGATTAGCTCCTGCTGATGAAGGCCATCCGAAGCAGATACGAAAATGCCCGGAATAATCGCATAACCCAGCCCATAACGCACCATTTCCTTGCATGTCTCATAGCTATCCACACGCATCGCTACGGTTGGTGAACGTTCATAACGCTCATACCACCAGGACGCTACTCCCTCTCGGAAGGGGCTTGCGGAAGAACCACCCGCTTTCGTCAAAGGCTCCTGAAATGCAATTTGCGGAAGCTCTGGAAGTTCATCCAGATCAATGGGTTCACGGGATACAATGCAGACTGGTTCATCATGAAGCAGATGTTTCCCCTCATACCATGGATGCTCCCCCCGTATGACACCCACCTGAATTTCATCCCGCATCAATAGCTCCATAACCTCCACACTCAGAGCACAGGTCACTGCAAACTGAACCTCAGGATACAGCTCCTTGAACTGCTTTAACAATGGAGGAAGCTTGTACAACGAATAATGATTGGCAATCCCGAGGCGCAGCGTTCCCTTAACCTCATTACGAATATTCGACAGCTGTTCCTTGACCTGGTTGAGCCCGTGGAGCATTTTACGGGCATAAATTGCAAGATGCTCCCCTTCGGGAGTGAATCTGGCACCTTTTAACGTTTTATCGATAAGGGGTACGCCAAATTCCTTCTCCAATTGCTGCAAACGGTATGTCAAAGCCGGCTGGGTCATAAACATGCGCTCCGCAGCCTTGGTCAGACTGCTCTCTTCGGAAACGCTCAGCAGCAGACGGCAGTCCTTTTCATCCATGATCATGTTCCCCTTTCACTTCTCGTCTCTTCAGTATAACCCAGGAAACCTGCGTTAAAGGTACAGAAAAAGCCCAACTCGATATGAGTCAGGCCCGCCATACTGATTTGCTTCTTCTTGGATAATGACTTCCTGCAATGATTTACTGCGAAATCGTAATGACCGAAGTGACAAAATGATACGATTCGTTCTCCTGCACGGACTGTGACAGCAAAATCCGGTTACCTTCCGGGCTCCAGCTCAGCGGATCCGATGCGTTATCCATATCGGCCGAGACCTGGAACTGCTCTGCCGATTCCGTATTGGAGACGAACAGCCCTTTCTCCTCATCACTCTCCGAATTGATCGTGTAGGCGATTTTGGAATCGTCACCAGACCAGCTCGTGCCGAAGATCTGCGTGCCTCTGGCAAGCGTGGCTTTTTCATTCCCTTCCAGATCGGTTAGCACCAGCGCCCGTTTGGTATCGGCTGTTTTTTTCACAATCGCCAGTCTTGAGCCATCGTTGGACGGGATTACCCTCTCTACACTTTTCAACACCTGCTTCACTTCCCCGGTCTTCGTATCGTAGCTATTCAACTGTCCGTCCGTGCCTGTGATGTAGTAAATCACATTCCCCGAAACGCTGACACTGCTTATATTGAAATTTCCCGTCTTGACCAGCACTTTGGTCGTTCCATCTACACTCGCGGATACGATATCCCCATTCATGTTTGGAAAAACGACATGCTCCTTATCCAGCCATGCCCCTTCAAAGACAAATCCATCGTCCTTGCCTGCAGGCACCACTTCCCCGTTGTGCAGGTTCAGAATGAAGCCTTTGCCGGTCGATTCCTCTGGTTCTCTGTAAAAAATATACTGACTATCCGGTGACACCAGTGGTGAGCCCAGACTCACTTCACTTTCCTTCACAGGTGTATCTGTGCCCTTCGTCAGATCATACATGTATAAGTTATGCGGATAACGCTTCTCCCCCTCAACCGTGACAGGCTTCATGGACGTGTTCTCTTTATCCGACAAAATCCAATCATTACTCAGCCACGCTACCCCGCGCATATTCGGCAGTTTATCGATTTTCTCCAGCTTAAAGCTCTGGTAGACCGACGTATTCGTGTTATCCTTCACCGTAATATCCGTGCCGGATTTCCCATCCTGTGTATCTCTCCCCGGCTCCGTTGTTCCCCCGCATGCTGTTGCTGACAACAGGGCGATTGCCCCGAGCGTACCCAAAACCGCCTGTTTCCAATTCATCATGGTCCCCCCTGATTGCTTTCTATAGACCAAGCATACACACCGCATACTTCCAAAGTTATTCAGACTTGTTTCCAACTTGTAAACTCAAATCAGCCAGAGGGAAAATCAGCTGGAACGTTGTTCCTTCCACATGATTCGGCTCATTAAGCAACAGTTCAATCGTACCGCCCTGCTTCTCAACAAATTGTTTGACGAGCGATAGCCCCAGCCCGGTTCCTCCGGTTTTTCTGGCCCTGTCTTTGTTAACGGTGTAAAAGGGTTCAAAAATCTTCTCCTGCGCCTCTGCCGGAATCGGCGTACCCGAGTTGAAGATGCGAATAACCGCTTGTCGCTCCTGCATCCGCAGTTCATTGCTTACCCGGATGACACCTCCCGGCACGTTATATTTAATGGCATTATCCAACATATTGATGAAAATATGCATCAGGCTCTCGCGATCACTGCGGATCACCGCAGGCTGCAGATTCAGTTCCATGTTCAGCGCAAACTTCTCAGCCTTTCCTCGCATCCGGCCACAGGCATCCTCCAGCAGGGCACGCACCTCTACATCTTCCGCCTGATTCTCGAAATCATATTTCTCCAGAGCAGACAAATGCAATACCTTCTCTACCATCTCGTACAGCCGCTCGGTTTCCTTGCCAATATTGCTTGTGGCATCATCCAGCAATTGGGGATCATCTTTATACATGTCCAGCAGCTCCACATATGCCTTAATTGACGTAAGCGGTGTCTTAAACTCATGGCTGATGTTGCCGATATATTGTTTCTGCTGCTGCTCCAGGGCCTGAAGCTTCTCAATAGCGAGCTGGAGCTTCTGCTGCTCCGCATGCATGGCTTCAATATTTTGCTGAATCGATGTACTCATATAATAAATGCCCTGTCCCAGCTCACCTAACTCATCCTTGCGACTCAAGGGTGATTTGGTAATATAATGCCCTTCACGAATGGAATCGGCAGACTTCTTCAAGCGGGTTATGGCAACGGCAAAGCGATTGTAGAAGAGATATCCCAGAATGAAGCTTAACCCAACAACCGCAATCCCCGCCCACATAAACAACTGAAGAATACGGGCATAAAATTCATGATAGCTCTGAACCGGATACTGCATGCGCACGACACCCATCTGTCCATCCGGGCCGTCGAGCGGTGCCATATATAGCAGGGTATCCCCCTGTTCGTGGTAAGCAATTTTATTTTGCAGCGCATAGTTCAGCGTCGCTGTGATATCTGGACTTTCTTCAGACATGATCGATGAACCCACCTGCTGTCCCTTCATATCATATAGCGCGATGGGCAGACCTGTGGAGCTTGCAAGCTCCTGCGCCAGCCTGCGGCCATTTTGCTGTAAAAAAACCTCCTGCTCCAGACGAACAGACTCGGTATAGTACGACTGCCGCACATTCAGATTCACCAGACGGGTCTGCTGAGACAAAATGGTCTCGATCTGCGTCTGCTGGTTGCGCTCAATACCGCGCAGTACAAGAGAACTGAGCACAACGACGGTCAGGATCAGCAAGGCGGCCAGAAAAACGCTGAACTTCAGCTTGATGCTGACTCTCATACCAAGCCGCCCGGTTCAGGGGCTGAGGCCTTATAACCAATGCCGTATACCGTCTGCAATTTTTGCTGGTCGGTATCGCCGATTTTTTTGCGCAGCCGCTGAATATGAATATCCACCGTGCGTGTGCCCCCGGCATATTCCATACCCCACACCCGGTCCAGCAGATCATCCCGCGTGTATACACGCTCAGGGTTGGACATCAGAATGGTCAGCAAGTCGAACTCTTTTGGCGTCAGATCCAGCTTCTCCTCATTCACCGTCACGGTGCGGTGAGCGATATGGATGCGCAGTGTACCATTGACGATTGCCTGATTCTTGGGATCATCAGAAGGTGGACTGCTTTTCTCTACACGACGCATCAGTGCCTTTACCCGGGCGAGCAGTTCGCGGATCTCAAACGGTTTGGTCATGTAATCATCCGCGCCCATTTCCAGGCCGACGATTTTATCCACGATGTCATTTTTGACGGTCAGCAAAATAATGCCGATATCCTCCCTGCCCTCCAGCCTGCGGCATACGCCGTATCCGTCCAGCTTGGGCATCATCACATCCAGAATCATGACCTGGGGATGAAATGAGGCCACCTTGACCAGCGCTTCCTCGCCGTCATTTGCTGTTTCTACTTCATATCCTTCGCGCCGCAGCGCGTAAGCAATGGCACTGACGATGCTTGACTCGTCATCCACAACAAGCACTTTTTTATTCATCCGAATCATCCTCTATATATGTCATGAGTTATATTATTCTTTGGATCTATGTTAACAAGGTATGGCCTGATTAGCTATGGAGGACTTTACGATTTGCGAGAAACGTCAGATACTGCACGGTCTTATCCTCTCAGCTTCGACTCCGCTTTACTTTTTTTATACCCCAAACACAACAAAAAGAGCCAATCCGTGATTGGATCAGCTCTGGAAAGTGTCAATTCAGTTTTAGTTACTGCTTAGGCAGCAGTTTTTTGATTTCCTCTGCGGAGAGTCCAGATGCTTTCACCACAGCAGACATATCTACGCCAAGTGCAAGCAGCTCGCGAGCCATTTCCACTTTACCCTCTATTCTGCCCTCTACTCTGCCTTCTACTTTCCCTTTGGCTTCACCCTCAGCACGTGCACCTTCTATCATCGATTTCTCATCGCTTAGTGCTTTCATCCGTGCATCATAAGCCATTCTCGTAGCCGCATCCTGACTCAGAAATTCCAGCGTGTCCATCGCCTTTTTTAGCATCGGTTCATTCATCGCCAGCACCTCCCAGTTTGATGGATCAATCCCTTTTAAGAATAAAAGCCAGTTTACCAGTCCGCCCTTGTCCATGGGGACAGGGTGTTGATCCAGTTTGGTCAATTCCATCACATGAATTTCTATATCATCTGTCAAACCAATACCTGTATGATCTTCACGTAAATGAAAAACATTGTGATATCGTTCATTATCCAGACATGAGTAATTTAAAATATTGATCGTCACACATTATCTAATCACTCCTCAAAAGACAAATTCATTGGCTCGTCCGACAGCTCATACTGCGTCTCCATATGAGTCAATGGTGTATTCGGATCAACCTCTTCGAAGCGGAAACTATCCACCCATACTTTGCCTTTGCCGTTCAAAATAACCCCGAATGAGATGACCGCACTGCCCTGCGGAACATCCAGTACAATATGGTACTGATTCCATGGCTGCGTTCCCGTAATCGGTCGCTCATGCATGTTATCGAATTGGAGCACATCCAGAGCGTTGTTATCCACACGCATCCATAATCCGCAGAATCCTTCAACGCGGTCAGTCTTCACAAAACCGGATAATCTCATCCGTTTGCCCACATACCTGTCCGCTTTGAACTGCTGCATCATGGTAGCAAACTCATTACTCTCCATCGGCGTAACAGCTTTCAGATAGCCTGATGACTTGCCCTGGTGTACTTCGGCAGGATCAATACCCATCTCATAATTTTGCGGATGACTTCCGGTCAACATCCACCCTTTGATCATTGACATCTCATTCATCTGTATTTCTCCTCCTCTGGTTCTTCCTTCAAATAATCTTAGATCAAACAATTTGCGAAAACGACCAGGCGGCATACCGTATATTTTCCTGAATGCACGAGTAAAAGCTTCCTGACTATCAAATCCGCACTCCAGAGAAATGTCCAGAATACCCACATTGGTGGAACGCAGTGCAGCGGAAGCATAGCTCATTCGACGATGCCGAATATATTCCACAACGGTCATGCCAACCTCCCTGCGGAACACCCGATGATAATGATAGGGTGACAGGAGAGCTTCAGATGCCACTTCTTCAAGCCCAATATCCTCGTACAGATTCGTTTCAATAAAGTAGAGACTTTGCTGAATCAATCCACTGTATGAATTCAAATAAAGTACAGCCCCTTTCCATATCCTTACTATACGTGAGGCTGCACATCTCGTTTTGATCATTTTTGCTAAATTGTTCTGGGGACAACCTCCGATACAAACCGCGCCCATGATCTGCACCTCTCCAAGGTAACAACGTAATGACGCACAGATTAACGCAAAAAAAGAGCCAACCATAAGGAGAAATGCTCCATCCCATGATTGACTCTTCTTGAATAAGACTAACGGCTCCAAGTGCGGCGCCTTTTTTTATTTCTGTATCCCGATCAAATCGAAATTATTTTCCAAAATCAACATCATACTGCCGGCACCGGCTGAGCTCCAACTTCCTCCTCATGATCCAACAGATCATGTTTCTCCCAAGCCCGGCTCTTCCAGCGGAAATACATAATGACAGCGCGTGTCCACTCGTCTGCGGCAATCGCAAGCCAGACACCGGCTAGCCCCATATGAAGCTTGAACACCAGCAGGTAGCCCAGCGGCAGACTCATGCAGACCATGGAGATCAGTCCCATATATACCGGGAACTTGGCATCACCCGCGGCACGAAGCGAACCAATAATGACAATATTGCAGGTTCGCCCCGTCTCCAGCAAAAGACTGAGCAGGATGACCTGCGCACCTAGTTTGATAATTTCCGGATTATCCGTAAAGACACTCATCAACGGAACACGGAAGAGAATAATAATAACATCAATAACGATTGTGGCGAGCAATGCCCACTTCACACTGTCAAATACGCGTTTGTATGCATCATTCTTGCGTCGTGCTCCGACCAAACGGCCAACAATAATGGATGTCCCCATTCCGATCGCCATGCTGAACAGATAGATGTAGCTTGAAATGTTGCCCGCATATTGCCGGGTTGCCATCGCTTCAGCGCCCAGATACGTCACGTACAGTGTGAAGACAAGCTGGCAGGACTGATATACAACGGATTCCAGTGCAGATGGAATCCCAATCCGCAATATTTTTCCAATAAATTTCTTAGACAGGTTGATGTAATAACCAAACTCTACTCTGACTTCCATAACGCGATAGAGCAGCCAGAAGAAAATAATCAAACAGATCAAGCGGCTTCCGACCGTGGAGATCGCCGCCCCTTCCACACCAAGCTTCGGCAGGCCGAAATGGCCGAAAATAAGGGCATAGTTACCAACGACGTGAATCACGTTCATCAGAACGGAAACATACATCGTCTCTTTCGTGTAACCATGCGTACGAATCGTCGCAGCCAGCGCATTAATAAGGGCCTGAAGGAAGATCCCGCCTCCGACGATACTTATATAAGAACGGGCAAAATCGTATATTTCACCTTGGATATGCAGCAGTGTAAGCAGATGCCCTCCAAACAGAAGAAAGCCTCCGCTCAGGACCAGTCCGACAATCAGATTCAGTGTAATCGCATTACCCGTAACCTGTGCCGCCTCACTTAACTTCTTCGAACCAATATATTGTGCCACAACAATAGCAGCGCCATGTCCAATGACTTCCAGTACAAGAATCGCAATGGAAATAATCTGGTTGGCTGCTCCGACCCCGGATACTGCATTATCGGACACCGAACTGAGCATGAACGTATCCACGCTCCCCATCAACATAAACAAGAAGAGTTCCAGGAATATAGGCCATGTTAGCCGAATCAGATTCAGATCCTTGGCATCCGAACGCAGGGACTCTTTGGTTGAGGATATTGCTGTCATTTTCTCACCTTTCCCGTGTGGGCTTTAATTCTTAGGGTATGTTAGCACAGGTGGTTTGAAAATGCAGTAGTTTTGCGAAAAAAAATGAAAGTTTTTTGAAATTCCAATAATAGGTATTTTCAGTTCTTTCATTTATATAAATCGAACTAATATTATTTACACTTGCCACTCCGATGCCAGAACAACCTTCCGATCGCTGTTATCCCCAGATTTTATTTGGTTCAATTTATCTAGAACCGGGGCTATAAACAAAAAACCTTACACATCCCTTTTGGATCGGATATGTAAGGGTTCAAGATTTAAGTTAGCCAATGACTCATATGGGATGCTTAATTTTATCCTTTTACCGATCCGGCAGCAATACCTTCCACAATTCGATTGCTCAAAACGAGGAAAGCGATCAGGATCGGCAGGATGCTGATCATCAGTGTCGCACCAATCGCTCCCCAATCGGTTGTGTACTGTCCAATAAAATTCTGAACCCCAACGGTCAGCGTTTTGTACGCATCTGTGCTGATAAACGTATTCACGAAGATAAACTCATTCCAGTCATAGATCATGTTAATAATCGCCGTCGTGGCAATCACTGAAGCTGTCATCGGCAGGACAATACGGAAGAAAATCCGATGGACCGAGCAGCCGTCCATTACCGCTGCTTCCTCCACTTCCCGCGGAAGAGCGTAGTAGAAACCGAGCAGAATCATGATGGTGATCGGCATATTAAACGCGATGTATGACAGAATGACCGACAATGGATGATCCGTAAGATGAAGCTTCAGGAACAGGCTGAACAGTGGGATCAGCGTAGAATGCACAGGGATCATCATACCTACCATGAACAATCCGAGAACCAGAGAACGCCCTTTCCAGCGCATGCGAGTGATGGCGAAGGTGACGAGACTCGCAAACAACACGGTGAACACAACGGACACCACCGTGATCCAGACACTATTGAAGAAATATAAACTGATGTTGCCTTCCGTCCATACCTTTACATAATTCTCCCAACGTGGAGTCGCAGGAAGGGCGAACGGTGCCATATCGAATACTTCCTGATTATTTTTGAGTGAGAACAGAAGCAACCATATCAGGGGCAGAATCTGCAGCAGCGCCACCAGAATCAGCAGGCCGTAGAGCAGAACATATCCGAGCCTTCTCAGCACTGTTGACCCCGTGCCTGTTCCCGGATAGGCTGGCAACCGAGCCGCGGTATCGGTCTTCACAGGGAAGGACCTCCTTTCATTTGACTTTACTCAAGAATACTGAATGGTATCCTTGGATGCCGTAGCCTTCCGAAGCAGCCAGGTAACAACCAGACATATCACGAGCAGGAAGAAACCAACGGCACTCCCGTAACCAAAGTCGAATCCACGGAAAGCCTGATGATACATATAGGAAGCCATTACTTCACTGGAGCCATTCGGTCCACCATCTGTCATCACATAGATGAGGTCAAAGTACTTCAGCGAGCCAACGACAGCCAGCACGATCGTCACTTTGATCACTTCCGTGATCAGGGGCAACTTGATGCGAAAGGCTATCTGCCAAGGGCTTGCTCCATCAATCCGCGCTGCTTCAACCAACGATTCCGGGATATTCTTGAGCGCAGCATAGTAGATCAGAATATAGAACCCGGCATACTGCCACAAGATCGGTACAAACAGGGCATACAGCACCAGGGATGGCTCCGCCAGCCAGGCTGGCGGATTGGCAATCCCGATTGCTTCCAGAAAGGTGTTGAGCACACCGTTGCTGGGATGATAAATCTTCAGCCACAGCTGGGCAATCGCTACCGAGGACAGCAGCATCGGAATCAGATATATTTTCCGAAACAGGTTGGCTCCCTTAATTTTGCCTGACAGCACAAGGGCAATCATAAGGTAACCGATCAAGCTGAGTGCGGAGAACAAAGCCAGCAGAAAAGTATGATAAGCACTCTGCCAGAACGTTCCATCTTGAAGCAATCTTGTGTAATTTTCTAAACCGATAAAGGTCATTGCGCCGATCCCGTCCCACTGCATCAATCCGTAATATCCGGTTAGCACGATTGGGATATAGATCAGTACCACTAACAGCAACAGTGCGGGAAGTACGTACAACGCAGCGACTAAACGGTTGGACATGACTTTATCCATCAGAATATCCTCCCTATGAGCGTTGTACGTTAGTTGCCTTTATCAATGGCTGCCTGATGATTCTTCACAAACTCCTCTGGAGTCACCGCTTTTCCAAACAGGGCCTGGATCATGTCCAGATGGACCTGAGCTGCCGCTGGTTTCATCTGGACATCCGCGAACAGTGTCAAGCTGCTGGCCTGATTTAATTCGTTCAGCAGATCAGTATAGAGCTGCGGCAGTTGGACTTCCGCAGTGTCCACTTTCGTTGCCGGAATGACGCCCGCCTCAGTTACGGAGCTCTCACCCCATTTTTCCACGAAATATTGCACGAACTTCTGCGCTTCATCCTTCACCTTGGAGTTCTGTGCGACGAACAGACCTACGCCCGGGCCGCCGACCCAACTGTTAATATCGCTTTTGCCTTCCTCCATCGTTGGGAATTTGAAGAATCCAATCTTATCCTTAAACTCCTGAGGTACATCCGGGTTGGTTGTATAGTTCGGCAGTTCCCAGGTGCCCATCAGATACATGGCTGCTTTCTCATTCATGAATTCCGATTTGCCTTCATCGTTGGACAAGCCGTTGAAGCCCTTGTTGAACGCGTTCATGTCCACCAGCTTCTGTACTTCGGCAGCCGCCTCAATCAGAGCGGGATCGTCAAACTTGCCTGTGCCCTGGATAGCCTTCTCCAGTGCATCCCCGCCCAATCGGTTAGCCAGATACATGTACCAGAGAGAACCGGTCCAGCGATCTTTGTTACCTAGAGCGATAGGAACCTCGCCATTGTCTGTCAGCGTTTTCACCACATTCAGGAACTCATCATACGTGGCCGGGGGCTGCAGATTATACTTGGCGAAAATATCCTTATTGTAATAGATCGGAGATATATTCAACTCAATCGGGAGCGCATAGGTTTTGCCCTCTACGGCATACGCATCGGTCGTTCCGGCAATGAACTTGCCTTCAAGTGGACCACTCAGAAGCTCATCCACCGGCGCAAACAGGTTTCCCTTTACGTAAGGCTCAAGAAATCCTGCAGCCCAGGTTACCCCTACATCAGGGAGTTCATTGGAAGCGGATAGAATTTTAAGCTTGTTTTTATATTGCTCATTTTCCAGTACTTCCTGCTTGATCGTTACGTTCGGGTGATCGGTCTGATACTGCTTGATGATGTCGTTAACCAGCTTGTTCTGCTGTGCAGAACTGCCCGCTGGCCAGAGGTGCATAAACTTGAGGGTCACCTTTCCGTCAGACCCGCTGCCGCTTGCTTCACCCTTTCCATCGGAATCCGAATTGCTGCATCCGGATAAAAATATGGTGAGGATAAACGTCAGTGTCAGAAGCATTGCTATGGGCTTTTTATTCATTTTCCCAACCCCCTGTAATCGTTTTTCGGTTGATGTAACCGCTTTAATCAAATTCTAGCATGGGCACATCGACCCCATAAGACCAGGATGATTTGGAAAAACTCCACTATTTTATGGTTATTTATTCTCTTGGGCGGTAATGGAATGACGATATTTGCTTGGGCTGATTGCTTCGAGGCTCTTAAACACTTTAATAAAATATTTATCTGTCTGATACCCCACCTGCTCGGCGATCTCCGAGATGGGCAAGGCGGTCTGAACGAGCAATTCCTTGGCTCGCTGAACACGTTTGCGGGTCAGATATTCACTGAAATTAATTCCCATCTGCTCCTTGAACAGCACGCTGAAATAGCTTGAGTTCAAATGCAAAAGCTCAGCGATCTCCCGCATGGTGACAGGCTCGCCCAGATGCGCCTCCACGTAAGCAATAGCCTCACTGATCTGGGGATTAAGTCGCTGATCTCCTCGCTCCCTGGCATCCAGCAGCTTGGGATCAACGAGCTTTTGCATCGTTTGAATCCGCCTTTGCTGCTCACCAAGTTCCAGGGCTTTCTCAACCGTCTGGATCAGCTGCTCCTTCTCAATCGGTTTGAGCAGATAATCCACCACACCGAGCTTGATGGCCTGCTGGGCATATTGAAAATCGGCATGTCCGGACATGATCAGTACAACAGGTTTACTCGGATAATCCTGTACCGCTTCAACCAGAGACAGGCCGGAGAACTCCGGCATTCGGACGTCTGTGATCAGCAGGTCCACTGACTGTACCTTGAGCCATTCGGCTGCCTCGACTCCACTAGCTGCCGTTCTGATCTCATTCCGGCCAGCCGACCAGCCTTCCAGCGTCTTGCGGATGCCCTCTCTTGTGCGCGGCTCATCATCCACGATTAGAATCGTTTTGCCATGAATCATATGCGCCCTCCGTATCCTTCGGAATATCAAAGCTAATAATGGTTCCTTCACCAGGTCCACTTTTCACGGACAACCCGCAAGCTTTACCGAGTTGATTGCCAAAATAGAGCTTCAGCCGACGATCGACGTTAATCAGACCCACGCCTGTTCCCTTGTCGGAAACAGCAGGGCCCCCATTCAATGCGTGAACGACAGATTGAAGCTTTGAATCATCCATTCCGGGTCCGTCATCCCGAACTTCAATGTGAACAAGTCCCTCCTGTGTCGAAGCATAGACACGAACGCTTACCTTTCCTGGTCCGATTCTGCTCTCTACTCCGTGAAGAATGGCGTTTTCCACCAATGGCTGGATGAGCAGTTTGGGGATTTTCGCCGTCCGCATGTTATCACTTAGTTGAATCTCCCATCCCAGTCTCTCCCCAAGTCTCATCTCCATGATTCGAAGATAACGTTCGGCGTGTTCCAATTCATCGGCAAGCGTAACCCATTCGTTCTGGTTCGGACTGGAGATGATATAGCGAAATAATCGGGACATCGCGACAACCATACGTGCCATCTCCTCATCTCCTTTGTCCTCAAGTGACCAATAGAACGCCTCCAGCGTGTTGAACAGAAAATGGGGATTGA
The DNA here is from genome assembly GCF_045040695.1 of Paenibacillus sp. FSL K6-0108. Taxonomy (NCBI): domain Bacteria; kingdom Bacillati; phylum Bacillota; class Bacilli; order Caryophanales; family Paenibacillaceae; genus Paenibacillus; species Paenibacillus sp. FSL K6-0108. The sequence continues at coordinate 7,177,846 of NZ_CP150288.1, forward strand.
TCTGCGATTGAAGCGCCTTTAGTTCCGTTCGGGACTGCATAATTTCCCTCTCATATACCTCCTGCGTCAACTCGTTCAGCCTGTATACCATCTGATTGTATACTTCATTGAGCTTATGTATCTCCATTGTTGAACTCACCATAATATTGGGCTCCATCGCTCCCGGACGTGCACAGCGCATCGCTCTCATCAGTCGCCTGATTGGACGTGTAATCATGGTCGACAAGAGGAAGGACATGATTAGAAACAAAACGACCCCAAACAATCCGGAAATGAGCAGCGCCGTTCGAAGGATGGATACTCCCTCCGTAGTCTCACTCACAGGAGTAAGGACAGCCAGGGTCCACCCCGTAATTTCGGAATGCTGTCTGACCACGATATAGGGCTCATCCCGGGTCTGAACGATGGAGCGATCACTGCTCAGCAATGCCTCCACATTCAGGTCCGCTTCCAGATTGGAAGTCACAACACTCCCGTTGGCATCCACTAACAAAATCGAATCTAGCGTATCGTCCGCATCATCCAGATCATTCAACTGAAAAAAACTGCGATGCATTCGCACTACGACGTAGCCTCCATGTTCAAAGGCCCGGTCCATCAAGCTGACTCGCCGAATAGCCATAATCACGCTGGGATCTTCCGGATCGGGGCCAGTCCAGATCAGCCTTCCTTTTTCCTTGTCCGCTTCCGTAATCCAGTTTCGCTCAAGCCGCCCATCCAGGGAACGGTCATCCATGGGAAAAATCCGGCTGTAATTGGTGGTGTAGATTTCCATACTCTGCACACCATTCATAAAGGATTGATAGCTGTCCACAATCTGCAGGAGGGCCTGACGCTGATTGAATGTAGCCAATTCTCCGCTTTTTTCATTACTCAGCAAACGCTGAACGTAGGGGTCATCTGCCACTTGGGCTGTCAGGGAGTTCACCTGTGAAATGAGGGCATCCAATCTGCCATTGGCCTGAACAGCCGTCTGATGAATATGCTTCTCCGCATTGGTCTTCAGGAGACCGGATACCCGATCATAGGCAACAATGCCTGCAATGAACAAGACCATCAGCATCACCAGTACAAAACCAACAAAGATCTGATTGCGTAATGAATTCAATCTCCCCATTTTCCCCCGCAAGCCCCATCCTCCTCACCGTATGTAAAAAAAATCGCCACCCGAATCTCAAGCTGGGTGACGATGAAATACAAGTTATGCCGAATCCAGCATCGCCAAAAATTAAAGCGTTTACAAAATGAATGATCATTCTCTTTCAACGTTCTTTGTTTATCGATTAAACTAACGACTAAAAAATAGCACAGTTTCCTTTGTTTATCAATCACTTAAATCTATCGTCTCTGTCAAAGTAGCCTTTAAAACAAAAAAAGGTGGGCTCTATGAGCCCACCTCTTCTACATTATTTTACCGAGCCTTGTGTCACCCCGTTGATGATCCACTTCTGCGCAAACAGATAAATGATAATCATCGGCAGCAAAGCCAACAGATACGACGCAAACGCCAGGTTGAAGTCGGTATTGAACTGACCCTGGAACACATACTGTACCAGCGGCAGCGTGTATTGTGCCGGATCACTAATGATAATGAGTGGCAGCAGGAAGTCATTGTAAGTGGACAGACAGGTCAGGATACCCACCGTGGCACTGATCGGCGCCATCAATGGGAAAATGATTTTCCAGAACGTGCCCCAGGTTGTCGCTCCATCGACGAAGGCTGCCTCCTCCAGTGCTACCGGAATGGACCGAATGTAACCTACGTACACAAATACGTTAAAAGCAAGACCGTACACTGTATGCAGCAGGATCAGACCTAGCAGATTGGTCATCTCCAGTGATGCAGTCAGCTTAACAATCGGCAGCATGATGATTGGAAACGGAATGAACATCGCGCTGACGAAGTAATAGTACAGCCCTTTGAAAAACTTCCGTTTTTCCATATTTCGTGCAATCGCGTAAGCAACCATGGAGTTACTGAGCAAGGTCAGAATGACTGTCGATGCAGTCACAATGGCACTGTTACGGAACGATTGGAAGAAGTTTGTCATGTCAATTGCACTTGCAAAGTTCTCCCAGTGGAGCGTGGTCGGAATGGCAAATACGGATTGGGCCATTTGCTCCGGATTTTTCAATGCAATTGTAACCGTCATATATAAAGGGAACAGAATGAACAAAGTACCCAGAACAATCAACAGCATGACAGGCCAGTTGGTACGTAAACGGCTTCTCATTACAGATCCATCTCCCTTCTTTGCAGGAACCGGATTTGTAGAATCGAAATCACCGCGATAACGATGAAATAAATAACCGAGTTCGCAGATTGATACGCATATTCGCCGCCTTCAAACCCACCCGTGTAGATCAGATGGGAGATGGACTGTGTTGCCCGTCCAGGTCCACCATTGGTCAAGGCCACGATCTGGTCGAAGACCATCAGTGAGTTTTTCATCGCCAGCACCATGTTAATCGTGAAGAACGGGGCAATAAGTGGAAACGTAATGCTCCAGAATTCACGCCATTTGCCGGCGCCATCCAGATTTGATGCTTCATACAATGTCGTAGGGATGGTTTGCAATCCCGCCAAATACAGAATCGTATTCAACGCGACTGATTGCCATACCGCTACAATCACGATCCCGATCCAAGCCAGGCTTTCGCTGCCCAGAATGTTCGTGGATAGGGCGTTGATCCCCAGATTTTGTCCCCAGATCGGGAAGACGTTGGAGAACAGGTAGTTAAATATGTAACCTACAATCAATACACTCAGGATATTCGGCAAGAAGTAGATGCCCCGGAAAAAGTTGCGGAATTTGATTTTGGCATTCAGCCCGAGTGCAATGAGCAGGCTTAGAATATTCGTCAGGATTGTTACAACGATCGCAAATTTGAAAGTGAACCAGTAGGCGTTCCCTACATTGTCATCCTGAAACAGATTGAAATAGTTTTTGAATCCGACAAAGTCATAGCCTTTACCGAATCCGTTGTAGTTTGTAAATGAATAATAAATCCCCTGGAGGGCCGGCAGCGTCATAAATACGAAGAACAATACTACCGCCGGAACCGTCATCCAGTAATAGGGTGCGATGCGCTTGTTCATACTCCATCCTCCTTCGGACAAGGCGTTATCGCCGATTCGCTACCTTGTCCCATTCTTTGTCGAGTGTATCCAAATAGTTGTCGATGTTCTTGTTCTGCAAAAAGGACTGTACGATGGAATTCAGCTGCACCGCAGCCGGAATGTAGTGATCGGCGAAATCGATAACCTTGCCCTGTTCAATGTAAGGTGTCAGCTCCTGTACCGCAGGATCATCTTGTTTTACACCTTCCACCGCAGAGAACAATGTCTGTTCCTCAATGTACTTGCCAATATTTTTAGGCTCCACCAGAAATGCAAGGAATTGCTCAGCCTGCTCTTTATGCGGCGTATTGGCAGAAATGGTAAACAGGGAGTCGATACCATTCACCAGCTTGATCTGGCTCGGATCATTGCCTGTCGGGAACGGGAAGAAACCGATATCCACATTTGGGTTCGCTTTGCGAATTTCGGAGATCGCCCAGGTACCCTGGATGTACATATACGCCTCACCATTGGCAAAGGCCCGGTTACCATCCGAATACGCTTTACCAAAGTTGTCGCCGTGACCGTAATTCATCAGTTCCAATTGCTTCTCCGCGACCTCGCGGTATTTCTCCTTGAAGGTCACTTTGTTCTCGCGACGCTCCAGGTAGAAATCAATACCAACCAAGTTAGGTCCGAGTGCATTGAACGGCAGATTCGTCTGCCAGTCATCCTTGTATGTGAAATAAAATGGAATTTTACCCGCAGTCTTAATTTTTTGGGCTGTAGCGATCAGTTCGTCCCAGGTCTTGGGTACATCCAGACCCATTTCCTTAAACAACGTTTTGTTGTACATGATGCCGTTTGCATTTGTTGCGTAAGGAATACCTGTCACTTCATCCATACCCGTAACATCTTTCAGCATCTGTATGTAGTTGGGATCGATCGTTTTCAACAATGGACTGTCTGTCAGATCAGCGAAAATATCACTCTGTGCAAGAATCGAGTAGGTATCGGTCGCCCCCATGGCCATAATGTCTGGCACATCGTTCTTCACCACACGGGTCTTTAGCACCGTTTCCGCATCGGGTGGATTCACCTGTGTGACCTGGATATCGGAGTGTTCGGCGTTAAATGTTTTGATTAACTCGTCAAAGGTTCCTTTGGCTTCGGGTTTGTTCTGAAAAAATTCAATCTGTACTTTGCCATTGGCATTATTCCCACTGGTGCAGGAAGACAGAAGTACAGCCGTTATTCCACACAGCAGCATAATCCCGAGTGCCTTGGTAAGCGATGTTCTCATGTTGTACCTCCCTCAGCTTATATACGTTAAGAATTTACCCATTACATTAGTGAAGTAACCACGTGGTTAATCCTTCCACCGTTTCATACTAAGAGCGTTGACTATAATGTGTCCTATTATTCCTAAAACGGTTTCGGTAAATTTGAATCAAGCCCACTGACCGCAAGTGCCTTCTTCAGTACAACAAAAAGGACATTGGAATATGTCCAATGTCCCCCAGTTATTCATTTACGACGACTCACAGCAAAGCTGTTATTGACTCAGGATGGACGCCCGATTTTCGGCAAAGCATTGCGTGAACGCTTGGCCCGATAACTCTGATAGGCCCGAATCAGCATGCCGATTACCAACAATACCACACCCACATTTATCGCAACATCCGCCAAATTGAGAATACCGCGTCCCGACGGAAATACGAGAAAATCGGTTACGCGTGCGTACACAAAACGGTCGATGGCATTACCCAAGGCACCTCCAACCATGAAGCCGGCACCCGCCTGCATCCAGAATCCGCGAATTTCACCTTTTCTCCGATAATACATCATACCCGCTACAAATAAAATCGCAACTACTCCGAACAAACGGGCATTCCCCTGAAACAGGCTGCCAGCCATTCCGCTGTTCTCATAATGCTGAAGTTGCATTCCAGAATCGCCGAGTCTCATCATGTCGCCAACTTCCATATACATCCTCACTGCTATTTTGGTTCCCTGATCCACCAAGGTAACCAGCAGTGCAATAAAATAAAATAACATACTGTCCCTCCTCCTGCCTGACCTGTGTTATAGACGATATAAACCTCGAAGGTTACTATTGTAACGTTCCTTTCACTTTAACACAGCCGAAGCGATGTCTCCAAATGAAAACCCCTGGTATAAAGGTATAATGTGCAAAAACCTATCTTGCTGTCCTGTCCGCTTGCAGCAGGTACTTAATGCTGCATGTCGAATGTAGACATGAACCACACACACAAAGGAGCTGCATGTATTTGAACCTAACGATGAAAGAAACATTAAGCAAAATGCAGCAGGAAGAGAAGGACCTGATATTTCAGGAATTTGATGCTGAATTGGCGCTCAAGCTCGGACTGCATTTGGTGGAGGAGGCGAAACTTCGTTCCAAGGCGGTCACAATCGATATCACAGTCAAAGGACATCGTCTTTTTTTGCATGCCATGGAAGGAACTCACCCTGACAATGAAGACTGGATTCGACGCAAGAACAACGTCGTGAATCACTTTTCCTCCAGCTCCTGGCACACAGCGCTGAGACTGAGAAGCGAGGGTAAGACGCTTGAACATGATTTTGATTTGCCTTCCACTGACTATGTTCTGGCTGGAGGTGCTTTTCCACTGATTGTGGAGGACAAGGGACAGATCGGCACCATTACGGTATCCGGGTTGCCAGATGAGGAAGACCATGAACTTGTCACCTCCGGGATTCGTTCCTTTTTGTTGCAGCAAGACTAGCCTGGGAAAATGAAAAAAAGCCCTCCTGATCACATACGGATCGGGGGGCTAAACCTCTCAGTCAGGTTTGAAATTATTGAATAGCTGAAAGCACATCCAGCAGCATCGATTTGAATTTTGGACGGTCAATGGCCTCGCAGACGCGTACGTTCGGCTCTTTGCCGAAACGTCCGTTAATATCCACAACACTATATCCTCGCGTTAATTCTCCTGCTGCTTCCACATCCACGTAATACTGACCGGATTTGGTCATCAGTGACTCATCTGCGGCAACAGCCATCAGCAAGGTATCTGGGTGAGTGGTACCATTCAGTTTATGTACCGATTTGTTGAACTGCATGACCACTTTGTTGATGGCGGTGAAGAAATTCGCACCGGATGTACCCAGTGCTGCAATCTCAGCATGATCGTCATCATCCATAACAGAATATTGGGTACACATCTCCCAGCCAACCATGGTGATCGGAATGCCCGCGTGCAGTACAATTTTGGCTGCTTCCGGGTCCACATAGAAGTTATACTCCGCAGCTGGTGTGATATTGCCCAGTGCATTATTCGTTCCTCCCATGATGTAGAGGTGAGCAATTTCCGGGATAATCGTGGGGTCCTTCTGAATGGCCATCGCAATGTTGGTCAGGGGTGCAATCGCCAAAAGCGAGATCTCACCAGGCTGTTCGTGTACCTTTTCAATGATAAAATCAACCGCATGCCCTGCCTCTGGACGCTGGTCCGCCTTCGGGAAATGGGCGCCGCCCATGCCGTCATCGCCATGTACGTCTTCCACCGTCCGGTGTTGGGCCTTGCCATAGGCCATCAATGGGCGTTCGCACCCTTTGTACACAGGCACCTTGCCGCCATGTCCTGCAACCTGTACCGTGTACAGAGCATTTTCAACCTCCTGGTCAAACTGCACGTTACCACCTGTAATTGTAATGCCCTCCACCTGGAAATGGTGCAGTGCTGTCAGAATCGCAATCGTATCGTCTCCTGCTGTATCTGTATCGATGATGACTTTTCTCATGATGCCGCGCTCCTTCTTGGTTGGATATTCAATCTAAATTATCGTTTATCGCTAGGGTTTATTTTACATCAAAAACGTACCGATGACGATGGAAACACCGATGATAATGGAACGCAGCAGCTGTGCTACCGCCATATTGCCTCGTGCGATTTCGTCACATACCCGCATTTTTGGCGTCAGGAAGTCAAATATAATATAGACCAGACACAGAATAATGATCCCCAGCGCTGACCACAGCAGCATATCCAGCCACGAATGTGTGGAGAAGGACACCATGCCCACAATGATACACAGGCCCAGCAATTTACTGCCCATATACATGCCCGCTGCCTCGTTGCCTTTCGCAATTTCCTCACTATCGTTATACCGGGTCAACCGGCTAAAAGCAAAATACCCACACACCAATACAATCAGCAGAATGCCAATACCTATCGCTACATTCAGCAGATTCAATCCCAAATTGTCCATTATTTCTCCTCCTCATCTTCCATCCGTTCATTGACTACAGCCGCACAATAATAGGCCATATCTCCGGTGACCTTCTCCCCGATCCGGGGCAGCACTCCAGCAAAGCGTCCACCAATGACAAACACCCCTGTAAGCAAATAGCCGCTGTACTCGCCATCCTCTGTCTGAATCACGGCTTGCTCCATCGGAACCAGCTGCTGATAAATTTTAGGCTGGTTATTATAATAGGCTGCAATCTCCTCATCTTCGTGCATTTCAGCTGCTATATTGGATTTTATGTGGACGTCCAGCTGATTAGAGACATCCGTTTGGCCCGCATTATGAACCGACTCCTCACCCAGCAGCGAGGTGCCTCGACCTTCACGGCCCCAATAGCCTTTTGCCACATAAGGCATTGCGCTCCATTCGAATGGCCCGGCTTCGAAATAAGTCGGTAGCAGATACCGGGAGATTGCAGACAACTCTGCATCGTTAAACAGCCGAAACCCGCAATACTCTGGGGTTTGTTCATTGCGTTCATAGAGCGACCAGATCGCAGCCATGAAGCCCTTGCTCTGCATCAGCACATGCTGTGCAGGATTCATCAGCCCTAAGCGCCCATCCTGTACCAGCCCAAGCAGCGCTGCACCGATGTCCACCCCCGTCGTTTCATCTCGATCATCGATCAGATACTCCAGAGGATAGAGACGGTACAGAAGGTTAATCTCACGCCCTTGATGGTAGAGCGCCTCGCCCGGAATAATCTCCAGCTCCTCCAGTGGAGCGTAGAACGTTTCATATCCCGCTTCCTGACACCGTTTCATCAGGTACTCTGTATTGGTACGGTCCTCCACATGCTCCCCAAATGAAGTAAAGGTCACCGGGCCCAGCAAACCCTGCTGTGCGTAAGCATCCAGCCAGCGGCGAAAGCATTCCCGGATACATTCATCCATTCCTTTGGATGGAGCATGGAACGATATTTTTTCAGCCATCCTCACCAAAATACCTTCCAATGCAGCTGCTTCAGGTATGCCGGTTGGGGTATCCGTATTATTTTCAATACATTTAATCCCGGCTTCCCCAATAATCCAGTCCTGTCGAGTGATTCCCCCTGTCACCTTCTCCATACGCGCCGTTGGAATAAGGCCTGGATGAATACCTAACTGGTGCTCCAGAAAGGAGTCGGGCATGTACTGCTGGATAAAACGCATGACCTTGCAATAAATCCCGTCTACAGCCTCAACTGCTGTACGCAGTTCCTGCATCTCCACAGGGGAATAGACCGTTAACGCAGGTACAGCATATTGCTTGCCATACATTCGGTGATAGGGAACTTGTTGTCCTGCTTCGCCCCTGAATACTTCTTCATGACTGAACGGCAGTTGGTAAACATGCCTCATATGGTTCTAACCTCCCGAACTGCGGAAGAAGCTGCCAAAGCCGCTCGACTTCGAACTGGATTTACTGTAGGAACTGCTGTCCTTATTGCTCCGATAGGACGATCCGCCACCGTAGTAATAGTGTCCACTACTGGAATCATACTCACATCCGGTATCGTATTCCGGGTCACATTCATCGCTATTGCTGCTGCAACCGGATAATACGGCTGGAACGGCAAGCATTAGCGAGAAGGCAACCAGCTTGGCGCGCGAACCCGGTTTGGATATAGGATTTTCGGCCATTACAGATCCACCTCCTTCATAAAAAACAACACTTTCTTGCGATCCGCATCCAGCACGGAATACACAAATTCATAGGTCGTACCGCCCCGGACCATGTAATGGTCCAGCAGCTGCTCGGCAAGCTCCATCGTGTACGAGGAGGATTCCGCCACGTCCAATTCCTGAAATGCGCTCCCATTCCACAGCATATATTCCGCGCTGTACATGGAAGACATTTTACACATTGCCAGTGCAGCGTCCGCAACCGCTGTACCGAATTCCTCTCGCATTTGATTGTGATACTCGGTCACGTAGACTGCATGCTCCCGACGATCCTCGCATTCATTGGATAGATGCGCCCAGAGCTTATTTTTCATCAGGGTAGCATCAACCAGCTTGCGCATGAACAGCTCATCGCGAGTGACCGATACCTGCTCCAATACCCCCGTCTCCACCTGCCGGTCATCTGACCAATTCCGATAAGTCAATGAATAATAAATAATGATAACCTGCCTTTCTGTAAGCTCTAAGAGGAGCCGTTTCAATAACACAAACGTATTAAACGCATGAGAAGGAAAAAAGTTACACTGTTCCCGCTGACATGTAAAAAAGCAAAGAGGCCAGAGAACAATTCTCCAGCCTTCTCACCTTCTTCACCTATTTCAAGATCTATCTTAGGATCAGCTCCATGATTGACCTGTCTCACAGCTCTGCCCACTGGGCCAATATATCATTGTATTCACCAGAAAGCCGCTCGCGTTCGTTCCACAGTTGTTCCAGATCGATTGGATTGTTCTGTACGGATTCTAGCTGGTGATCCAGCGCCTGAATCTGCCCCTCAAGGCGGGCCAGTCTCTGCTCCAATTGTTCAGCGGACAGCTTTTGAGATTGGTGCTTCATATCAGCTGTTCTACCAGACTTCGTCTCTTGTGCAGGTTTTGAACTCCCACGGGGTGGAGTCGCTACAGCTGCTATAGGCTGATTTGTCGCCGCTGCGCGGATTTGCAGATCAAGCTTCTTCTCCCGATAGGCTTCATAGTCCCCAAGATAAGCGGTCATCCGCCCATTCTCCAATTCCCACACACGGGAAGCAAGTCGATTGACGAAGTAACGGTCATGCGAGATGGCAAGCACCGTTCCTTCGAAATCAACGAGCGACTCTTCGAGCGCTTCCCTTGAAGCGATATCCAGATGGTTGGTTGGTTCATCCAGCAAAAGCACATTCGGCTTGCGCTGAACCAGCAGAGCCAGCCTTAGTCGTGTCCATTCCCCACCGGATAACTGTCCTACCGAGCGAAATACATCTGCTCCATAGAATAGATATCGGGCCAAAATGCCGCGTGCTTCTCCTTCCTCCACACCTGCTTCCAGACGGAAATATTCAAGTACGTTCAGCTTCGGATTGGAAGGTTCCTCCTGCTGGGCCAAATAACCGACGTCCACACGTGCCCCCCACTCCAGGTTGCCTGCAGTCAGTTGCTCCTGTCCCAGCAGCAGCTTGAACAACGTCGTTTTGCCTGAACCATTGCGTCCAATCAGGGCAATTTTATCGCCATATTCGAGCAATCCAGAGACTCCTCGCAGAATAAGGCGTTCCCCATAAGCCTTTTCGACCTGTTCCATGACAGCCACGCGTTTGCCTGTGCGATCCGTTGGACGCACATCGAAGTCTGCATTACGGCGCTCTAGCACAGGTCGCTTCACCTGTTCCATCCGCTCCAATGCTTTGCGCATGGAGGCAGCCCGCCGAAAGAACTTTTCATTACCGCCCACACGGCCCCATTCCTCCAGCTGGCGGATCGTTTCTTTCATTTTTTTGATCACCTTCTGCTGCTCCTTGAACTCCTCGAATTGCTGCAGCAATCGTTGTTCCTTCACTTTCATATATTCCGAATAACCACCAGCTGACGTCTGCGCCTCTCCATCCTCCAGTTCCAACGTCCGGGATGCTACACGGTCCAAAAAGTAGCGATCATGTGAGATCAGGATCATCGTACCTGTGTACTCGCGCAAAAATCCTTCCAGCCATTCCACCCGTTCCAGATCCAAATGGTTGGTCGGCTCATCCAGCAATAACAGATCAGGTCTTACAATTAGCTGTGAAGCCAACACAACCCGGGTCTGTTCACCACCAGACAACGAACCAAAACGCCATCCGTAATGCTCCTTGGCAATATCCAGACCGTCCGCCACCTGATCGATCCGGGCATCCATCTCATATCCACCCTCGCGTTCAAACTGATCCTGCAATGCCGCATACCGTTTCAACAGACGCTCCAATTGGTTTGGATCAGCTGCGCAGTCCGGATCGGACATCTGCTGCTCCATTTCCTTCATTTGACTCCGACATTCCATAAGCTCCCTGAATCCAAGACTCAGCACATCCAGCACCGTGTAATCATCCATTCCTTCCGGCACCTGAGCCACGTACCCGATACGTGTATCCTTCTTGATCATCAATTGTCCTTCATCCGGCTGGTTCAGTCGTGCCATCAGACGCATTAATGTCGTTTTACCACTTCCGTTGCGGCCGATCAGGGCGACCTTGTCGCCCTCCATAATTTCAAACGTAATGCCGTCCAGCACCAGATGTGCTCCGTGGTATTGGGTCAGTTGTTGTGCGCTAATAATCATCATAATAAGGTTCCTCCTATGGATTGGAAGATCCTGACCGCAACACAAAAAGAGCCGCAGGAGGTTAGCTCCGCGGCCCTTCAGAATTCAAGCAAAATTGCTTATCGTCCGAATGAGGTCAAGGCAGGCATCTTCTCGCAAATGTTAATTTCCGTATATTCAAAATTGGACAGACTTCTCCCGTTGATTGGAAAAGTATGAACAATGCCAGCCATAGCAATCGGCAGCTGGCTAATACGGTTGTTAAGCATCGCGTGATTCACCTGTCTTCACCTCCCTTGTCATAATTAAGGTCACTATATCACAGACGAATGCATTTCTGCAACCGTCAGTCGCCCAATTCACTCTTACTGTACAGCAACTAAACCGTTCCGATTAGTTCCTTCTGTGCCGCCGCATAACCAGGTCCACAATAATGATCGTGATCAGGGTGAGCAGGCCGGAAGTTGCAATCGATACCCCCAGCAGAGCATAGCCAATCCCGTTCCAGCCGCCAATATCGACGCTGATCATGATAACGATGGCTCCACCCAGTAAGGCCACACAAGGCATAATATATTGAGCCCTTGTCATCCGCCGACCTTGCAATCGATAGATAAGCCATTCAATAAGCAGCAATGCGAGCCAAATAAGGAGTATCAATATAATAAGACCTTTCACTTATACGCCCCCTTCTCCTCCATACATTCCTCCGAATGACCACTGACACTCAGCATTCTGGATACGTGTAGAGTTTATCACATAATGAAGCCCTCCATTCACGATAAATCGAATTCGTGAAGGAGAGCTTCAAAGAGGTTTCATGATATCCAATTGGCATATTTCTTATGATGCCTTGTTCCTGCCAGCAGGCTCAGTAAAGACTTACACTTTCAGCCTGGCGTTGTTCATAACGCAGTCCATTGTATAAATCCGCTTTGCCAACCGAATTGAACAGATTCATTTTATAGCGAATGACGCTTTGGGCCTCGGCAATGCATTCCGGATAAATGGCATTAGGGTCCCATAACTCCGTTGTACTCAAAATTTCACGAGCTTTTTTGAAGTATGAATATTTCATATCGCTCGAAATATTGATTTTACAAATGCCCAGCTGAACGGAGTCGGAAACCTCCTGATCCGGGTTAGCGGACCCCCCATGAAGAACGAGAGGGATGTCTACCAATTGATTGATTTCTCTCAGGATATCCATTTGCAGCTCCGGTTTAATATGCTTGGGATATATGCCATGGGCTGTACCGATGGCTACTGCTAACGTGTCGATCCCTGTGCGTGCCACAAAATCTTCCGCCTGAGCCGGGTCCGTGTAAGTTACTACAGATACGCCGCCTTCGATAGAGTTACCGGTCTGCCCAATCGTTCCCAATTCCCCTTCAACAGAGACGCCGACCGCGTGTGCAATTTCCACCGCCTGTTTTGTAATAGCCACATTGTCTTCATAAGGGAGCAGGGAACCGTCAATCATGACGGAGGTGAATCCACACTTGATCGCCCGGATGATATCAGCAATGGACCCGCCATGATCAAGATGGATCACCAGTGGAACATGGCTGGCATGTGCACGCTGGCGGGCATATGCGAAAAATTCATCCGTCAGAAATTCAAGTTCCGTGGGGTGGATGGCGATGATAGCCGGTGAATTGGAATGTTCGGCCTCCTCAATCACCGCTCTCAAAAATGTGCTGTCTGCCACGTTAAATGCCCCTACCGCGAATTTGTGTTCCTTGGCTACCTGTAGCAATTCCTTCATCGTAATCAACATAAGTTCACATCTCCTTTGGATTAGTGTATAGATTTAGTAGTAAGCGCTCTCATCTTGGAGGCCTTACTCCACTTTGAACACAATGTCATCAAAGCTTACGCTTTCATCTTCCGTGTCGTCGAATTCTTCATCCACAGCCGTTACTGGCTTCTTTAATAGGGATAAGGTTATTCCACAGATTCCGGTACCAATGAGAAGAGACAGCATAAACAGCCACGGATGCGTAAAAAGGGGAACAACGAACAATCCGCCGTGCGGCACCGGAGCCTCAACGCCCCAGATCATAATCAGACCACCTGCTATCGCTGAGCCAATGACACAGGAAGTCACCACCCGGACCAGATCCCTTGCTGCAATCGGAATGACTCCCTCCGTAACCATACAGATTCCCATCGGAAATGCAGCCTTTAACGATTCCTTTTCTGCTGCTGTGTATTTGTTTCTCGTCAGGAAGTACGATAGGGTGATCCCCAGTGGTGGAATAATCGAGCCGACAAACTTTACAGCCTCCGGCCCATAGATACCTTGGACCAGCATTCCATCGGCAAACAGCGACATCGTTTTATTAACAGGTCCTCCAAAGTCAAAGGTAGCCATCAAGCCCAGAATGGCCCCGAGCGCAAATTTGGAGCCCCCCTGCATCGATTCAAGCACATGGGTGAGGCTGTCCTGCAGCCAGACAATCGGCTGACCAATAACAAGGAAGATACACAAACCGGAAATCAATGTGGCCAGAAACGGAATAACAAGGACGGGCATTAATCCCTGCATGGACTTTGGCAGCTTTACATATTTTCGGATGCCAATAACGACATAACCTACGAGGAATCCTCCCAACATCCCACCGATGAACCCCGCTTGAATCTGACTGCATATAAAACCAACAATTAATCCTGGGGCAATTCCGGGACGGTCGGAGATCGAATAAGCAATCGCTGCGCAAATTAAAGGTACAACCAGTCCCATTCCCCAACCGCCAATTTGGTTAATCATATACGGAATGGTCCCTTCCGCCTTGCCCACATCAGCTCCTCCTAATATTTGACCCAGCGCGATACACAGCCCTGAAGCAACGATCAAAGGAATCATATAGGAAATTCCGGTTAACAAATGGCCTTTGATCACTGAACCTGCGTTATTGGATTTAGCGCTCATCGTCTCGCCTCCCTTTTTATGAGGATACCCCTAAAGACTGCTCCACCTTTTCAATGAATTTAATCGGCGCTTTAATAACCGTTTCGGTTTTCACCCGAATGATCCGCTTGCCTTTGAACCGTTCTTCTCCACCGATCTTGATATCTGCGGCCACAATGACAACATCAGCATCTTTGATCTCTTCCCTGGAAAGCTCGTTTTCAGTTCCTATGGTGCCTTGAGTCTCCACTTTAATCTCATGTCCACGGGCTTTCGCGCCTTTGATCAATTTTTCCTTGGCAATATACGTGTGGGCAATACCAGCAGTGCATGCGGCTACGGCTACAATGTTCATCAGTATCCCTCCAAATGATGTAGGTGCGCTCCATTTAATTAAAATCCAGAAAGTCACTTATTCTAAGATACGCTCTCCCTGCTTGCAAACAGCTCCATAATCCGGGCCGGATTAGGCTCATACATCAAACGTTCCAATACCTCCTCATCAGCAAGCATACTGGCAACCTGGACCAACAGTTTCATGTGGGTTGTATTCCGGTCCACAAGTCGTACGGCAAACAAAATAACGACATGGACAGGTTTGCCGTCCAGGGTTTCCCATTCAAGCGGGTGCTTTGTCCGCCCGATGGTGAGCGAGGTTTTAAGAACAGCAGCTGACTTGCCATGAGGAATGGCAACATGATTCTCCAGACCGGTCTGGCCTTCTTCCTCTCTTGCATAGACGTCCTTGATAAACTCCTCTTTGGAGGACAGCGCACCATCCTTCTCCAGCAAATCCGCCAGTTCCTCAATAGCTTCATCCTTGGTTCGAGCTTGTAGATCCAGCTTAATCAACCGTTCGTTGATAATCTTGGTTATATCCATCATGGTCCTCCTCCTGATCGTGCTTCGACTGTAATATCCCGACAAGCTCCATAGGTGTAGTCACTCTCATGATCTGTTCATACATACGCCTGCACATCAACAGACTCTGTATTTCGATCAGCAATTCAGTTATTGGTTCATCTTTTGAGAAAGCGATTACAATTTCCAGTTTGCTATTTGCCGCTCCACCTTGAACAATATTAAAACCGACGACTGGATTAACGTTCACATCACTGCGGATCAGAAAAACCGACAAATGATTATTCAGCTTGGCCTCGGCAAACGCCCGATTCTCCATGTTAGCGCCTACATGTTTGAGTATGGATGTAAACAACTTCAGACGGGACGCTGCCCCTTCTGCAAACGGTGCCTTCGTATTTGTTTCAATCTGCAAACAAGAAGGGTGAACGTACGCCCCGAGCAGCGGAAATGAAAACACCTTGTTTTGATGCTGATTCAACTTCTCCTCGTTAAACTTGGCCTTGATTAGGCTGACATCCGTATCATTTAAGAGCGCCGAGACATACACAACCGGCAGATCCTGATGCTCCAGTTTAACGGTAGATATGATCAGATCAATTCCCGTCCAATCCTCCGTGCGCTTGAACCAGCTTACCGAAATGACATCAACGACTTCCCATTCGGGAAATGAACGGTTGATCCGGTTTTTCAGCAAATGAGAGGTGCCTATTCCAGTAGAGCAGACCAGAATAACTCTTTTCTTTTTGCTGCTTTTCTCAATGGATGCCTGAAAATAAAGTACCAGGTAACTTATCTCGTCATCACTAAACGTATTCAACCCACAGGCTTGGGCAATGGGCAGCATTCCCAAACGGACCAGGGAGAAGATCTCGGCATACTCCTTGCTTATCTCCTCCAATAGAGGATTTTTAATGGAAATGTTGTATTTTAGACGGTTCAGCATCGGTTTAAAATGAATAATCAGACCCTTGTACAACTGTTCATCTGTTGTAAGGTCACGTCGGATCATACCAGATACGGTCTGAATCAATTCCTTGACCATCACTTTGGACTCCGGACAAGCTTTGTCCATCAGACCTGACAACTCAAGGTTAAGGGACGGGACACTCATTCCTGACGAAATCAGATATTGATAGATGAAATAGATCTCTTCACTTGGCAATTCCAATCCGTATTGTTCCCTGATCCTGTTGGCCATGTCTTTCGCGATCGAATGCACAGTTGGGTCGGTTACTGGATGTTCAGAAATTCCATCAGCCAGTTGAATGACTTTGCCACTCTTCAGTCTGCGGATACAAATCAGCAGGTGAGTCAGCATGTTGATGTAATATGGGTCGCCTATCGTATATCCTAATTGCAGCTCGGTTTCTTCCAGAATGCGTTGAATTCCTTTTACCGGATCGTAGCCAAAATGCTCGATCAATTCACCCAGTGTGTTGCCATCAATCCGGGACTGATGCTCTTGTTCTTCCTTCCGTTCTTCACTCACAAGTTCATGAATGAGAGAAGCCATGGCTTTGCGAATGTCAATCTCCGAACCAATCAGACGGGTGCCGAGTTGGCTTTTTTCCAGTCGCAGATGAAAGGGTTCAATTCGTTCTTCAATGGCCTTGAGATCATTCACAATTGATGCCTTGCCAATAAAGTATTCTTCTGACAGTTTGTTAATGGAGGTTTCTTCAGGAGAATCATATAATAAATTCGTCAATATTTTGATTCTCCTCGCCTCAACGGAAAGGGTCGTCACCACCTTTTTTCCCGGAATCCATTGCGTGCTCCTCAGTTCCATCGTCTGTTCCTGAGTTAAAGCCAGCGCAATACCTGTTCCCGGCTTCCGTTCAAGGCGAATTCCGCGAGTATCCAAATTGTGCTCCAGGGCGTTTAGTTCCCTGTAAATGGTTTTTTCGGACCAGTTCATGTGACTGGCTATTTCTTTGACCGGAACGAAATCCCTACGCTCCAATAGAAAATGCAAAATCTGATATTCTCTCGCAGACAGCGCTTTCATTTGGGGATCACTCCTTCCTTACGCTCACAGCATAACACCCCTATTTTTTTTGATAAATACTAAAATATGTCCATTTCATTCGGGTCAAATTAATATACCTCCTGTTCAGCGCTAGCGGAACACCCGTTGATTCAGGCACAAAGAAAAGGCTCCTGATCGGATTCCCTACCCGATTAGAAGCCTTTTGCAAACCGTTTATACCTGCATTTATATGGGTCACTTCAACCAGTTGGCGAAAAACTCCCGGTATCCCTCTTTCATAATCGTGCGCGAGAAAGCACCAAACGCATACTCCCGGTTGTCTTCCGACACACTGCGCGGCGCCGCAGCCGCCATGTTCACCAGTTCAAACCAGTTATCCTCATTGCCTGCAAAAGCATGTGTGGAACGGATGTGGCCGTAGCAAGCATGCTCCGGCTTCACAACCATTTTGCCCATCGCCATCGCTTCGGTCAGCGGCATCGCAAACGTATCAAAGGCCGAACAGCTCCAATATACCTTGGACGAGTTCATCAGGGTGAATACCTCATCCTGTGTTAGCGCGAACTTCAACTTCACGTTGTCCGGGATATCGTACTTTTTCATGCTCTCTTCGTACCGTCTGCCGCCAAAAACCATATACACTTCCTTGTCCGGGTTCTGCCGGGCATATTCCAGCACGAGATCCGGGCGGCGATTCGCCTCATCCCGACCGATCCAGAGCACACGATTATGTACGACCTGACTCGGGTCATAGTGGCGGTGCGCCAGTTCTTCATTGAAGCCGATCGGGATAACGTTCACGTCATGTACACCGAAATTGCGGCCCAGTTCTGTTTTTAGGAACTCCGTCTGCACAATCGCTTTATCCACCATCGTATAAAATGGCTTCATCATCTCATACCCCGTCAGCGCCGGGTCGGGAAAGCTGTGCGGGAACAACACACTCTTCGGAAGAAACATCTTCAGGAACGTAAACCCGGATACGGTGTAGATGACATGCTCTATATTTTGGCTATAGATCTGATCCAATACGATATCATAGTTCACCAGGTCACCTTTCTCATGCTCATAACCTGGCAACCAGTCATACCCGCTGACATGGCGCTCCGGCGAAATGAACACAATCTCCACGCCCAGCTCCAGCCCAATCTGCTTCAACCGATCGGCAAATACGCGCGGGCCCTGTGCCTCCGTGAATTGAATTTTACGCATTACGAGTCCTACTTTACGCATGTTCTGCACCCCTCATTTCTATTCCCATCAAAACAGCTTCATGCACTGTTTCAGCGTCATTGCCGTCTCGTGCCACTGGTTCCGCAGCTGTTCCTCCGGCCATACACAGTCTGCGCTTCTCAGATCCCCATCAATCAGACGCAGCATCCAGAGCGAGAATACAATGGCATACGCACGGTACCACCTTTTAAAAGAAACCCGTTCAACCTGAACGCTATGGCGCTTCAGCCCGTCTAGATAAACATCAATAATCCGCTCCCGCAGCTCAGGCGTAACGGTTCTCGGGAACAGCGGATGTGATAGATCCACCAGATGGTACACGTCCCAGAGAGCCGTATTCAGATGCGCATGCTCCCAATCGATAATGACCAGCCTGCCATTCACATCCGCCATGTTGCCGGGATGGAGATCTCCGTGACACAAAACACAAGGTAACTTCTCCTCAGCTGTATGGATTAGCGCGGCGATGTTGTGCCAATCCGATGGTGACAGTGTGATCTCCAGCTTGGACAACAATTCAGCGGTGGATTCCTTTTGCCTAAGCAGATCATCCAATATGTCCCCAATTGGCGGTTTCTGACCCACTCGGGGCAGTTCGCCCCAATCAGCAACAGATAATGAGTGCCACTCCGCCATATGTACAGCAGCAGCCAGCATCGTCTCTTCCCGCGAATCATGTACCAGTTCGCCCAGATCCTCATAGATGATCCAGCTCTGTTCCGCGTCAATTTTGCAGTCTGATGCAGCAATTAGCGCTGGATATATAGGGGGCAATACAGACAGCACATGCCTCGACATCCATTGCTCGCGCCCATATTGTGCAGGATTGGTCAGCGGTTTGAAAATATAACTTTCCCCGTTATGAAGAGTGAAACGCTCCACATATTTACCATTCATGCCTTTGTAGAGTTGTTCCCTGCTTGTTATATATTGCTCATTCAACGTCCCTTCGGGAGTTACCCAGCGATGCGCCTGCACGTCTTCATTCACGCCATTCACCTTCCATTTCGTTCCCCAGGCCTGGAGCTGGTGCTATTCATGTTTGCCTTTGCAGCCTTACTTCCATCCATGTTCCTTGCCCGTCTATCCGTTATTATTTCTATCCATCATACGTTGCCGTTCATAAGCCTGCAAGCTTTAAGCGAAAGCACTTTTCCTAGCGTTAAATAAGAGATTCTAAAATGGCAGTTGCAATTTAGTTAGTAATCACTTACTATACAATCATGAAGAACAAACCTCATGTAGACAGCAAAAAGAAAGACATCCTACAAGCGGCGATGCGCTTGTTTGCAACCAAAGGCGTTGACGGCATTTCCGTCAAAGAGATCGGTGACGCCGCCGGAGTAACGGATGCGGCGATCTACAAACATTTTAAAAACAAAGATGCCGTTGCCCTTGAAGCCTTCACACAATACTGTGCGGATTATACCGCCTTAATTGACGGGTATGTTCGCCAGGATGGTCCGGTGCTCGAACGCTTCCGACAACTGATTACCGAAGTTCTCCACTTGCATGATGAAGATCCCTACGGACTGCTGTTGATCTCACAAAATCACGAGATTTTCATTGAAGCTGGAAACAGTGAGGATTACCGTCAGCCGCTGGATGCGTTGATGGATCTAATCGATCAAGGAATTATGCGAGGTGAACTGCCGGATCAGGATTCTCGGCTCACGGCTGTTCTGATTATTGGCGCCATTACACGCATGGCCGTCTCCAGTATGCAAGGAGAACTGCCGGAGTTGTTGGTACCTTACACCGGGGAAACCATTCATCGTCTGGCATCGATGTTGGGCCAGGTAACAGCTGAGTTGGGATAACACCCGACAGATTGCATCTTTGAAATCGTTCCGATCAGATCAGGCATAAACGATGGTATGAGGTTTCACCTATATACAAGACAAGCGTCATCCGGATTTCAGGAAATCCCTGAACGGTTATCAGGTCATTCGTGACCTTTTCTTTTTGCACATGAGGTTAGTGTTCATTAACTAAAATAGACAGGACGTGTCCCATTATGAAGAAAATACTAATTATCCAAGGCAACCCCGTTTCCCCCAGTTACAATGGCGCAATCGCCGAAGCTTATCGGAAAGGTGCTGTGCAAGCAGGTGCCGAGGTCCGCATGATTACCCTCAACGAACTGGAGTTCAACATGAATCTAGAGGGAGGCTATCGTAATAAACTGCCGCTCGAACCGGACTTGCTAGAAGCACAAGAGGCGATTAAATGGGCAGAGCATCTCGTATGGGTATTCCCGATTTGGTGGGGAGGACCGCCAGCTTTGTTCAAAGGATTCATCGACCGCATCTTCATGCCAGGCTATGCCTTCAAATATCACAAAGGTAAACTTTTCCCGGATCAGCTGCTCAAAGGCCGCACCGCTCGCATGATAACCACCATGGATGGTCCGAACTGGTACTACAAATGGTTCCAAGGTGAGCCCGCACACAAAATGATGAAGATCTCCACGTTTGCGCTGACAGGCATCAAACCTGTCCGCATAACACCTGTAGATCTTGTGGGCAAACAGACTGAGGAACAGAGAAAGAAATGGTTGGAGAAGATTGAGCAGCTTGGACGGAAGATGAAATAAGTAGTTAAATTATAAAATTCGATCAGAATGTACATCCTCCATCGCTTAGAAAATATCCAATTGTATCCTTCCATAATATGGAGAGTACGCTTAAAATAAGACGTTGTGACAGTGTTGCCATAAAAGGAGGTATCCATAGATTCAATGGTCGTCTCATAACATCATAAAAAGCATGGAGGATCACGAAAATGAGAAAGATATGGTTCGTACTATTGGCTTTATTCGTAGCTTTTCCAGCTTCGAGCACATCTACCTACGCCAATTCTGTTAAAGCGAAAGCAGAAGCTAGCGTTACCAAAAGCAATGTTACTGTAAATGGAAAAACAATACGATTATCCGGTTTCAATATTGCAGGAAGCAACTATTACAGTCTAAGAGATATTTCCAAGCATTTATCAGGAACAACAAGTGAGTTTGATGTCACATGGAATACGAGAACCAACTCGATCGAGATCGTGAAGGAGCAGTCTTATACTCCTGATGATTCGATTAAACAAACGTCCTACTCTTCAAACAAGAGCTACACAGCTATTTTGTCCAATGCCAAAGTAATCGTTAATGGAGCTCCTCAACAACTTAAAGCATACAATATAGATGGATCTAATTATTTCCAACTTAGAGATTTAGCTGTACAAATACCTTTTGAAGTTGAGTTCGATGAAACCTCCAATCAGATTAATATTTTTTCCAAAGCCGTTGAGAATACATATCGCGCAAACGTTACAACCACAATCAATGACAATGTCGTATCGTCTGAATTCCCAAGATGGAAGAGCCCAATCCTCTCCTATCTCATAAATAACGGGGATCAAACGGTTAGTGTCGTCGAGGCCAATCAGGGAGTGACCATTGAAACTTACAATACAAAATTTGAGTTAATCGACAATCATAAGGTTGAATTGGAGCTTCCGTTGTTTGGAGGGTTCTATAGCGGTAAAATCTACAACTACATTGCCTTTGGACAGGAAAATAAGGAAGAAAACGATGATAAGGAAGTTATCCGAATCGTTCGTTATGACAAAAATTTCAAGCGAATAGATAGTGTCTCAATTAAAGGTGGAGAGAGCTATACAATAAACCCGTTTGCTTCCGGTTCGGGAAGAATGGCAGAGCAGGACAACACACTCATCTTCCACACTGCACGCAAACGTTACACTACATCCGATGGACTTAACCATCAGTCTCAGTTAACGATTCAAGTCAACACTTCAACAATGACTGTCACAAATGACTTGGGCCGGTTCCAGAAGAATCATGTGAGCCATTCTTTTGATCAGTATGTACAGTTCGATGGAAGCATACCTGTCCTTGTGGATCATGGGGATGCCTACCCTCGCTCTGTAGTTATCCATCGTGGTAGTGGATCGGACTATACCGAAGCAGACGCATTCAAGATTCCAGGCCGAATTGGTGCAAACATGACGGGAGTATCTCTCGGAGGCTTTGAAATGTCCAATGACTATTACATCGTTGCCATGAACTCCATAGATCACTCTTATGTAACAGATTATACTTCTTACGAGATGGTTGGGTTACCCCGAGATCAACGGGACATTATTCTTAGCCTGATGCCGAAAGCCAATTTTAATAGCGCTGCTGCAAAACAGGTTACCTTGAGTAAATATGTTGGAAGCGACCATATGGCTTCTATACCTAAATTGATCAAACGTTCTGACAATAACATGATCGTTCTTTGGCAAGAATTCGATGTGAATAACCATCTCCAGGATGCCAAATATGTTGAGATTGACGGACAAGGCAATACATTAGGGGAAATCCAAAGCTTACCTCACTATGTATTATCTGAGACGGATCCCATTGTGACCGATAACCGCATCATCTGGTATACCAACGTGGATGGAAAACGTACGTTTTACACCATTCCCCTTCATTAATTCAAAATTTTAGTACCACAATTAAAGCAGAGTGTTGTAATTCCACACACCCTAATATTTATGATGACAAAAAGAAGAACCCGCCCAAGATAGAGGCAGGTTCTTCTTTGTATGGAGAATTTCGAACAATGCCCACGTCGAGCTGATCACAGATGGAACCATCCTCCAGTTCACAGAGAACGCTCTACAGGTTCAGAAAAGCCTGCAAGGTTTTATCCGACAGTCGCGGTAAATATTCATGACCGTATTCGTGATAGATCAGCAGCTCTTTCTCGGATTGAATCCGGTTGTAGACGGCAAACTGGGTCGAAGGCGGACAGATTGTATCTGCCAAGCCCGTGACGAACAGCACCTTGGCCTGAATGCGACTGGACAGATTGGCGATATCAATATAGCCAAGCTTGTTGAATATCTCTTCCTCCCGCATATGATTCGGATCAAAGAAGCGGAAATAATAGATGAGTTCTTCGTAAGCAGAGGTCGAAGCCCCCTGTTCCCATGCACGCTTGTAATCTGATAAAAAAGGATAGACAGGCACCGCCAGCTTCACGCGTGGTTCGAGCGAAGCACAGGCCGTTGCCAAAGCACCTCCCTGAGAACAGCCATACACACCCATTCGTTCTGCATCCACCTGCGGCATCGACATCAGGATGCGTACCGTCTGCACGGTATCCAGGAATACATTCCGATAATACAGCTTGTCAGGGTCGGGATCATCGATTCCTCGAATAATATGTCCTCGAATGGTCGTTCCCTGAACATGCAGATTATCCTCGGATAGACCGCCCTGACCTCGACAATCCATCGCCAGCACCGTCACGCCATGGGCGGCATAGGCAACCTTGTCAAACCAGTCTCCGCTGTCGCCAGAGTATCCATGAAACATCGCCATTCCTGGCCCTTTCACATTCATAGCTCCTGTTTTGGGTCGAGCCAGCATACCATGTATGCGAGCACCGCCTACACCCGTGAAGTACAGGTGGAAACACTCCGCAAGGGGTGACTCGTAATTGGCAGGCACCAGTTCATATGCTAGCGATTGAGCGTCCAGCTCCGCAAGGGCACGCTCCCAATACGCATCGAAATCACCCGGTTTCGGACTGCTTCCGTTGTATGCTTTTAAATGTTCCAAAGGCATATCGCCCATCAATCCCACTCCTGTCATCAACTCAAATATTTTCATTCTCAGCCGATCAGGGCCTTTACGAGCATAAGGAAAAGAGACGATGCAGATGATAACCCTAAGATTTATCTCCACATACGTCCCCTTGCCAACGTTCCCCTTCCATTCACATCACGGTTCATAGAACCAGTTAGGTCATGGGTTGTTCTATACCTCGAAAGCAATGCCTTGGTAGAAACGGCGAATAACCTGCTCCGCCGGTTTACCATAAACGCCATATCCATCGTCGTTCAGGGCATCCTGCTCCTGATGCAGATTCGCACTCCAGTCCCACAGACCAAAGCCCCGTACCCAATCCCGCTGGCTGGCATGACGGAACATCGCTTCATAGAACTGCGCCTGTTCCTCCGCGTTAACCTCACCTTCCAGCCCCCAGTCGTTCGGTACCTGGGCTGACCCACTGCGGCTTGGACAGCCCGCTTCCGCGAAGAAGAAAGGTTTGCCGTAGGGTGCAATGACCTGTTCAATTCGATCCAATTGCGCTTCCCAGTCTCCAATGGGATAATATCCGCTCGACGAGATGACGTCCACGGCATCCCACCATTTCACATGGCCTTCCTGGTACTTGTCGGTGTTATAGGATATAAGCCCAGAATATACTTCACGCACTCCCGCGATGACCTCGCGCCATTCCTGATCCCGGCGCTCGGATTGCACCATTTCACAGCCCACAATAAACATCTCGCATTTCTCACGTTCTGCAATGGCTGCATAGTGCTTCTGATACGCTGTATAGCTGCGGAACCAGTCTCTCCATTTCGGCTCACACGGCACATCGATATCAAAAAAGTTAATATGTGCACGCCATGTCCCATCGGTGCAATTAACAGTTGGTTTCAGAATAACGCGCAGCCCGAGCGTACGGGCGTAACGGATCATATCCACCAGTTCATCATCCTCCACCAGATGTGCACCCCGATACTTGACCTCTACGGCCTGCGGATGATCCTGATGGGCCGCCAGTGCAAAAATAACATGCGAACTGCCTGTCCGTTCAGCCATCAGACGCAAGGACTCTTTCGCTTCCGGCTTGCGGAATTCACCCCTGCCACTCATCCAGCCAAATGTGAACCCCTTGATGTATTCCATAGGCATTGCGTTTTAAAGCCCCTTCCATGTTCAACATATTTCTAAAATGAACAGACGATCTTTCCACTCGTCACTTCGATTGCAGCACCATCCTCTGATCGCCGTTATCCCCGGATTTTCTTTTAATCCCTTTATTAAGGGTAAAATCCGGAGATAAATGCGAACGCTCCGCTTCTTCAGATTGGTTCTGCACTCTCCGTTGTTGTGTAAACCATAGCTTCATTTTAAATTGTTTCACTCCAATTAAAGCTTGCCTTCCTCACGGTCTCCGGCAATGACTTCGTCGGTCTCAATGACGTAGTTCACGACCTCTTCGACAGTGGTATAAGCTACTCCAACGTATGTGTCGGCTGCACCATAATAGATGGCGATCCGTCCAGTCTCCGCATCATGCAATGTGGCGCACGGGAAGACGACATTGTCTACAAACCCTTGCTCCTCGTACCACTTTTCCGGTGTCAGTACAAAGTTGGAGGAACGATATTTTACTTTCGATGGCTCATCCAGATCCAGAATGACCGCACCCATGCTGTAGACAAAACCATTACAAGTCCCGGTTACGCCGTGGTAGAACATCAGCCAGCCTTCGGACGTTTCGATCGGTGCCGGACCGCCGCCAATTTTGACCGACTGCCACCAGCCCTGACCGCCTTTGCTCATGACATGACGGTGCTTGCCCCAGTACACGAGATCCGGACTTTCGCTCAGAAAAATATCCCCGAACGGCGTATGTCCGCTGTCGCTTGGTCTAGATAACATCACATAGTTGTCATTGATTTTGCGTGGAAACAACACGCCATTGCGATTGAACGGCAGCATCGGATTTTCGAGACGCACAAATGTTTTGAAATCATCCGTCTTCGCCAAGCCCAGCGCAGCCCCGTAGAAATCGGTACACCAGATGATGTAATACGTATCTTCCACTTTCACCAGACGTGGGTCGTATGCATAGTTCGGCATGAAGGGATCGCCCTTCTCATCCACAAAAGTAATGCGTTCCTCTTCAATTTTCCATTCCAGACCATCCTCACTCGATCCCATGTGCAGGTGTGGGCGGCCATTGATCGTTTCTGCGCGGAATACTCCAATGAATTTCCCTTCATATGGAATCACTGCACTGTTAAAAATACGGGCAACCCCCTTGACCGGGTTACGCGGCACAATCGGGTTGGCGGAGTGCCTCCACACCGGACCTTCCGTTCCCTCCGGTTTATCCTCCCAAGGCATATTCGGTAATGCCTCTCCAACAATATGTACATTTTTCATATCGACAACTGTCATCGTTTCATTTCTCCCTTCGGTTAGGCTTTATGAAATGAATACTTAAACTTACACTAGACCACTTTGATGACAGAACAACCTTCCGATCGCCGTTATCCCCAGATTTTTTTGATCCCCTTATAAAAGGGGAAAATCCGGTTATAAATGCGACCACTCCGTTTCTCCAAGTTTTTTCTGCCCTCTCCGTTCCTGTGTATTCTCATATGCATTTCATATAGCCTTTTGTTTTTTTATTTAACTGAGCCTTGTGCGAAGCCATTGTAGATGTACTTCTGTAACAGCAGGAAGATGATCATCGTTGGAATGATGGCAATCATGATCCCCGCGCTGATGACCTCCCACTGTGATCCGAACGGTCCCTTGAATTTGAAAAGAGCCGTGGATATGACCTGCAAATCTGTCTTGGGCATATACAGGAATGGCGTGTAGAAGTCGTTGTAGATGTTAACACCTTTTACGATAATGACCGTTACAATCGCCGGTTTCAGCAGTGGCAGAATAATTCTCCAATAAATTGTGAAGTAGGAGGCCCCGTCCAGCATGGCGGATTCATCCAGTGCGTTCGAGATGGAACCCAGGAATTGCAGGAAAATATAGACCGCGATGATATCTGTACCCAGGTACATGACGATAGCTGCCCATCGGGTGTTGAACAGATCGAGCGCGTTGATAATCTGGAATGTAGCCACCTGTGTTGTTACACTTGGGATTAACGTGGCGAGCAGGAATGCAGCGACCATAATTTTTTTGCCTTTAAATTTGAATCGATCCAGCACATACGCGATCATGGAGCCTGTTAACGTGGCACCCACAATGGAGATGATCAGGATGATAATTGTATTTTTGAAACCGACCAGCATGTTGCCGTCCACAAAAGCCTTGGTATAGTTCGCAAAGTTTAGCCAGTTGGCTGGTGGGGCAAGTGGACTGCTGGTCGCGTACTCTGCGTTGGTTTTGAGTGATGCAAACAGCACAACAACGATGGGTACAAGCGCAATGAACGCTGCGAGAATGAGTGAAGCATATTTGAATATGCTCGCAAGGGTGTATTTGAATTGGTGCACGTTCATTCCTCCCCTTTCATGGTGACACGCTGAACCAGCGTAACAAGAATAACAATAAACAGGAGCACAACAGCCATCGCTGATGCCAAGCCCAGCTTGCCGTACTTGAATGCGAGGTGAACCGTCTGGATGACAAACGTCTCACTGCCGTTGGAGCCATCGGTCATGATATATGGAATATCGAACGCACTGATTGCGCCGCTAATCGCCAAGATCAGATTGAGCTGCAGGATACGCGTAATACTCGGCAGGATGATATGGCGGAACTGCTGCCAGCGATTGGCCCCGTCAATATCCGAAGCTTCATACACGTCCTTTTGAATGGAAGAAATTGCACCCAGGAAGATGATGAAGTTAAAGCCCATGTATCTCCACACCGATGCGCCTGCGAGCGACACATTAATAATGTTCGGATTCCCAAGCCAGAGCTGGGTGTATTGTCCAAGCCCTACGGCCTGCATGAGTGTATCGAGGGTGCCATCCGGTTTGAAGAAAAAGAGGAAGATAAATCCGATGGCTACGCCATTCAGCAGATAGGGGAAGAACAATATGCCTTTAAAAAAGTTTTTGCCGCGGATTTTGAAGCTCAGAATCGTTGCAAAGTAGAGGGCCAGGCCCATTTGTACGAAGGTAGCCACAAAATAATACAGACTGACAATAAACACTTTAAAATACTCAGGGTCGCTGAATATTCGTGTGTAGTTCTCAAACCCAACATAATCGAACCTTTTGCTATATCCGTTCCAATCGGTAAAGCTGTATTTGAACATGTTAATGACAGGTAAATAAGCAAACGTAAACAGCAGTGCCAGCGGAATGATTGAAAAGGCACAGATAATAAATATGCGTTGCGCTGAGTAACCCCAATTCGAAATCTTCAAATATTTCATGCTCTCCACACCTCCAAGCGGTTCTACCGCTTTATATCAAAGAAAACTCCCGTCCAATTAACATATTCGGCTAGATAATCAACCACCGAAGATGGCATTTTACATCCGATATACTGCTTCCAGATGCAAAATGCCGTAAGGAAATAGACAACCCTCTCTCTCCTTAGCCTCAGCAAAGGCAATGTGCCTCGCTGTATGTCAGCGGTGGTCGGTCACAGGTGACGCCTTTACATATCGATGTACCCCGGGAATCTGTTTATTTCACGAGTTCCGCCCGTGCTTTCACCCATTTGTCATTCAGATCCTTCATGATGTCATCATACGATTCGCTGCGATTACCGATGGCAGCTTCGATAATGCGTTTCTTGAAGTCTGGCTGCCAGAGGCCAATCTCACCTTCGTTGTCGATTTTGTCAACCAAACCTTCTTGTCCTTCTTTGGCAGGAGTCAGCGTGGAGAATTGAACGTCTTTGTATTGATCCAGAATCGGCGGCAATTCTGCATTTTTGTCCGCACTCATGCCTCCGCCCTGCTCGACGGCGTAATTGGATTTCGCCAGGAACCAGTCGATCCAGGCTTTTGCAGCAGGTTTGTTCTCGCTGTTCACGTTCATGCCGATGTTGTAGTCTGCAGCGAGCGGAACAACCACGTCATTTGCATTGGTAGGGAATGGCAAGAAACCGATATTGTCCGGTGTATCCGTCAAGCCTTGAATTTGTGTAATGGCCCATGATCCAAGCGCCATCGTTGCAATTTTGCCGTTCGCCAAGTCAGCTTTGGAGCTTTCCCAGTCGGTTGTGGTTGGGTCTTTCTCGATCAGGCCATTCTTGGCTGCATCATAAAGTACTTTGTACAGTTCATAGTGCGGCTTGCCAGCCACGAAGTTCTCATCCGTATTTGGTTGGTCAATGTTAACGTAGTCCACACTGCCTGCAACTGTCGGCAGATCTGCTTCCCATTGTGTCAAAGCCCAGCCAGAAGCATAGTTGGTGTACAGCGGGATTGCATCTGTATTGTCTTTCACCAGCTGAAGTGCAGCCTGGAATTGCTCGGGTGTTTTCGGTACTTCCGCAATGCCTGCGTCTTTGAATACCTGTTTGTTATAAATAATTCCCGAGAACGTAATGACCGTAGGGATGCCATACACCTGGCCATCCACCATACGTTCTTCAATCCCTGTATACTTTTCCTTCAGCTCATCATATGTGCCCAGCGGTTCGAAGAAGTCGGGTATATCCGCAATCGGCACACTGGTTGGGATCATCAGCACATCACCGTAATCCTTGGTACTCATACGGATCTTCACTTGTCCCTCGTAATCGGCCAATGCCTGAAAGTTTACTTTGACATCCGGATATTCCTTATTGAACTCTGCGGCGTAATCTTTAAATACGGTATCCACAATATCGGTACGCTGCGTAAGAACGGTAATTTCACCCTTGATATCCGCAGGATCTGTACTGATTTCCTCTCCTGCTTGTGATCCCCCTCCGGAAGAACAAGCTGCGAGCAGAGAAGTGATGAGCAGCATGGTGAGCAGAAGCATCCAGCCTTTGTTTTTTCTCATTTGATTCGACCCCTTTTCTGAAGTTAATTAAAGTTATCGTTAAGGTTACAAAATGAATTTTATTATGGTAACGCTTACCTGTCAATTAAATTATTTGTTACTTAACAAAAAGTTTTTCTTTGGTGACTCGTTGACAACACTTTTATCCGATACTAATATTGTTTAGTAAAGTTAACGTTAACTTAATTTATTCCGAATCCTGTTCTTTAAAGGAGCGCTCACTTATGATTCACACCAACGGCATCAAAACTGAAATAAAGGAACATTGGGAGAACCGTATTCTACCGTTCTGGTCTGCCCTCAAGGATCATGACAACGGCGGCTTCTATGGCTGGGTCGGCAATGATCTACAAGTGGATCGCCTCGCACCAAAAGGCGGCATCGCTACCGCTCGGCAGCTCTGGTCTTTTGCAGCAGCCTACCGGGTAACCGGGAATGAGATCTGGCGTGAACACGCCGAGCACGCGTATCGGTTTCTTGCGAACCATGTGCTGGATACGGAGCATGGGGGGGTGTACTGGATGGTGGATGCCAAAGGGGAACCGCTGGACACAAGTAAACATGTGTATACGCAATCCTTTGGCGTGTACTCACTGAGTGAGTATTATCGTGCCACTGGGGATACATCCGCTTTGGAACTGGCGAAAACGCTTTTTGCGCTGATTGAGAATCAAGGCCTGAATGCAGAACTGCCTGCATACAAGGAGCAATTTGACCGCTTCTGGAATGAACAGCCCAATGAAATGCTGAGCGAAAATGGTGTGATTGCGGATTACACAATGAATACGCATATCCACGTACTGGAGGCCTACACCACGCTCTACCGCGTATGGCCCGATCCGCAGGTGAAGGCGGCGCTGGAACGTCTGCTCGGCATTTTATATGAACGGGTGTATGACAAGGAAACGAAGTTCCTCGGGGTATTTTTCAACAAGGATTGGAAATCCATCATCGACCTGCGCTCGTTCGGGCATGACATTGAAGCCAGCTGGCTGATCGACGAAACATTAAAAGTATTGGGTCTGGAGCAACACCCGGAGTATTCAGCGATGGTTACGGATATCGCCTATAACATTTCCAATGTGGCCGTACAGGCGGATGGTTCTCTAATGAATGAACAAGAGGGCAGCCATGTAGATGAGACGCGCATTTGGTGGGTTCAGGCCGAAGCGATGGTCGGCTTCTACAACGCCTATCAGCGCTCAGGTGATCCTTTGTTTTTGGAGAGAGTGGAGCGCTTATGGACATATACGAAAGAACATATTATCGATCACCGTGCCGGCGGGGAATGGTACTGGTCGGTAGACGGGAACGGCACACCGGATCAAAGCGAAATCGCCGGACCGTGGAAATGCCCGTATCACAATAGTCGATTCTGCATTGAACTAATTGAGAGGATGGGATAATGATGATACACCCAAAATATAATGAATTGCTGGAGCAACAGGAGCTTCTGCTTACCCGCCAAAATGTAATTGATCCTTCCTTCTACAACGGCGTATATGATCGGTACCGTTACCCGGTGATCACACGCCATCATGTACCGCTGCACTGGAGATTTGATCTGGATGAAACGACAAACCCCCATTTCATGGAGCGTCTGGGCATTAACGCTACGCTGAATCCGGGGGCCATCTATTTCAATGGCAAATACGTGATGGTCATCCGAACCGAAGGATTGGACCGCAAATCCATCTTCGCCCTGGCTGAGAGCGACAATGGCATTGACGGATTCCGTTTCACGGGAAAGCCATTAGTATGGGAAGATATCGATGCCGAAGAGACCAACCAATATGATATGCGATTGGTGCACCATGAAGATGGCTGGATCTACGGTATCTACTGTTCTGAGCGCAAAGATCCGGAAGCCCCAGCATTTGATACATCTAGCGCGGTAGCCCAGGCCGGGCTTGTCCGCACACGTGATCTGGTCAGCTGGGAGCGCCTGCCCAACATCACGACCCACTCACCGCAGCAACGTAATGTGGTTCTGCACCCGGAATTCGTGGATGGAAAATATGCTTTCTACACACGTCCACAGGATGGATTCATCTCCACAGGCAGCGGCGGCGGAATCGCCTTCGGTCTGTGCGAAGACATTCTGAATCCGGTCATTGATGAAGAGACCATCATCGACGAACGCAAATATCATACGGTATACGAAGTGAAAAACGGCCAAGGCCCTGCTCCGCTCAAAACGGATCGCGGCTGGATTCACATTGCCCACGGGGTGCGCAATACGGCGGCTGGCCTGCGTTATGTCCTGTATACGTTCGCCACGGATCTGAATGATCCGGCACGCATCATTGCCAAACCAGGCGGACACTTCATTGCTCCTTATGACGACGAGCGTGTAGGCGATGTGTCCAATGTTATTTTCTGCAACGGTGCAGTGGTCAACGAACAGGGTGAGGTTTTCATCTATTACGCATCCAGTGATACCCGCTGTCATGTCGCCACAACGACGCTGGATAAACTCGTCGATTACACGTTTAATACTCCGGCTGATCCGTATCGTTCCCTGGATTGCGCCAGCCAGCGCGGTGACCTGATTGAACAGAATGAGAAGCTTCTTCAAAAGCAATTAACTTAAATCCGACGAACAGCCTTCAGGCGGAAAATGCAGCATGCTGAAAAAATAGCGCAGCGCTAACCAGAATTTCTTTATTCCATGTGGGTAACGATGTATACTAATATGGATTGTTGTTATGATTTGAAGGAAGCGCTAACCATAATGACAGCACATTGTACGTAAACCGGCTTGAAGGAGGCGACCAAAGCTGAAGAACAATATCACCATGCGGGATATCGCCGACAAGCTCGGAGTTAGCAGTGTGACGGTCTCGAAAGCATTAAATGACAAAGATGGCGTCAGTGGTGAATTAAAGGAAAAAATTAAAGTGCTTGCCGTTCAGATGGGCTATCGGTATAACGCCGCGGCTCGTTCGATGAAGGAAGGCTTGACTCATAATATTGGTGTTATTATCCCGGAGCGTTTTACCGGACCTACACAGTCGTTCTATGTACGTGTATTCCAGCGCATCACCAAACATCTGGAGGATCAGGGATACTACGGCATTCTGCATATTCTGAATGTGGAGGATGAAGAGGAACTAATCCTGCCAAAACTCTATAGTGACAACAAGGTGGATGGTTTCATCGTGCTTGGACAAGTCAGCAAGGAATATATCGAGCTGGTCC
Organism: Paenibacillus sp. FSL K6-0108; assembly: GCF_045040695.1. Classification (NCBI taxonomy): domain Bacteria; kingdom Bacillati; phylum Bacillota; class Bacilli; order Caryophanales; family Paenibacillaceae; genus Paenibacillus; species Paenibacillus sp. FSL K6-0108. The sequence goes on from NZ_CP150288.1 coordinate 7,211,190, forward strand.
AGTCGATGGACGTGCCCAAGATGTTTCTCGATTTCTACGATGAGCATTCGGATATCGACTCTGTCGTTACTGATAACTTTTACGCTGCTTATGAGCTGACCAACGTTCTGGTTCAAAAGGGACACCGTCGTATCGCTTATGTTGGGAATCTTTATTCTACAAGCAGCATTCAGGACCGGTTCCTCGGTTATTACAAATCATTGCTGGAGCATCGGTTGCCGATGGATCAGAATCTCGTGCTTAATGACCGTGATGAGCGCGGTACGTTTATTGAAATTGATCTGCCAGAGCAGCTGCCTACAGCTTTTGTATGCAACTGTGATCAGGTGGCCCATCTGCTTGTTCAGAAACTGACTTCCCTGGGTATTCAGGTGCCTGCACAATGCTCCGTGGTTGGGTTCGATAATGATATCTATGCCACGCTTTCCGATCCCAAATTAACGACGGTTGAGGTGGATGTGGAACAGATGGCCCGCACTGCGGTTCATTCGATGCTCAAAAAGATTGATAACCCGAGTCGCAGCTTCGGCCGCGTACACGTGAAGGGCAATATCATTTATCGTGATTCGGTGAGTGCTGCACCTGCCCTTTCGGATGATGTGTCTAACTAAAACGGAACTAAGACCCCCCGTTCCACAAAAAGAGTGCTCCCGGCCATTACGGCTGCAGGAGCACTCTTTGCTTATGGGAAAACGGATGAAGTGGCTTGAAATTTCCATAAAGCACGGCCTCTCCGTTTCAACACCCAATTCCTATTGACGCTTAGTAACTTGTTTTCAGCCAGTTGTCTTTGGACCAGGTTAATTTGCCTGCACCTGCTCCGCTTGAACCGGTAAGGCGTGCATTCAACGTCGCTGGATCATCTGTCGTATAGCTGTAAGGAAGTGACGAGAATCCGTTCCAGGAGAAAGCTTTCACTGCGGCCGGAACCGGGCTGAGCGGACTGCCAGACGTATCACTGTTTCCACGGAATGAGCTTCCATCCAGGGAATACATCGTGTCCGTCACCTTAATTTTACCGGTATACGTTGCATCGTTCGGATCCGTCTGGTTATTGCGGACAGGGAACAGTACGTCTTTGATCACCGATTTTTCGACCAGCACTGCACCATCTTCCGTGGAAATAGCTCCGTTGCCGATGATATCAAAATGATATCCTTTGGATGAAATTGCCGTTGCCATTGCCGAAGTGATTCTGGATTTGGCCGCACGCGCCCCTGTGGCATCCATCACAATATTATAGGCGTGCGCATTGCCTCCGCGCAGACGCGGCATGCGATCCTGAATATCCTTGTACAGGTTGTGATGCAAAGTCATGGACAGATTGACGTTTGTGGATTCAAGGCTCGTTGAGCCAACGAGATGTCCCTTTTTCTGTGGTCCAGAGATGGCGATAATGTCCGCTTTACTGAGACCCACTGCACTGCTGCGCAGGTAGTTGTACATCGGATAGGAAGCTTTATTGGCTTCCAGCTCATTGATCTGCTGCGTAACCCAACTGTTTGCGCTGCCGTCATCGCCCTTGAAGGTAGACCAGGAGATGGTCACGCCGCTGGTTCCTTTTTTCGAATCAACGAGTCCGTCATAGGCTTTATTAAATGTACAGTGATCAATCCACACACCGCTGCTCTCCTCCAGAGTGATGTAATCCCAGTCGTTCTTATCATAATCACCCTTGGTGGATTCATCCCACTCCCAGAGCTCATCAAATTCGAGGTTACGGATAATGACGTTGGAGCTTCGTTTCACGCTAATGGCAGCATGTTTGATTTTGGAACCGTTAGCGGAGAAAATAGTGAGTCCATTAAAACCGTCAATTGTAATCTTGCTTACGCCAGTCTGTTTCAATACAGGATGCGTTAAGGCATCATTGTGTTTGGCAAAAGGTGATGTCTGCGCGGCACTCGGAATTTCGTTCCACCCTAGATTCAAATCATTCATAATCTCCACCACTTTGACGCCGGAGTTCTTCTTCAACGCCAGTGCCAGGTCAGTCGCATTGTATACCTTCTTATACGTGGACGTGTTCGACTCACTGATGATGCCACCGCCCGTGTTACCTTGGGAGAATCCCGTGAGATTGTAATCTGCATTCCCTGCTGCCTGCACACTTGCAGGACCCGACATTAGCGTGATCCCCAACGTTACAGCCACAGCTGCACTGCACCAGCTTCTTAATTTTGTTTTCATCCCATTCATTCCTCCCATTTCATAATTGATAAGGCTCGTCCCTCGCTGCCATACCGTGTCATGAAGGACATGTCCTCACTGTATATTTTGAAAGCGATTACAACAATAATCTTAATCTCACATCCATGTGGAAAAACCAAATCTGGTAAGAGGTTATACTGTAATCAACTATGAATCGTATAGGTTTAACTTGGTTTCAGGATGACTACATTTCCGATATATATAGTTAAGTCCTACTTCCTGTGATAAAGTAAGAGAGCAGCAGGCAATTCCACATTGTGGATAGAGTGTATTAATAGGACAAACAGCCGCTGACTTATCTATAAGTTACATAAAATGGAGTGAAACAGATGAAGTTTAGAAAGATGCTCTTGATATCGTTTATTTCTATTTTTATTTTTGGCAATTTGGGCTTTCACAGCGTAATTGTGCACGCTGCTGATTCCCTTGAATTCAGGGAGCACGATGATTTAATCAATATTCTAAAAGATGGTGATGGAGAAAACCGCGTCTTCGGATTTACAACGAAGAACAAGTTGACCGCATCCAATACCACTTTGCGCTTGTATGTCAATGCGATAGAAGTGGACTCCAAGGACTATGTTGTGGATTATGCCAACTATAGCATCACCTTCAATAAAGCTCCCGACAGTGGTGCCGAGATTCATATTAAATACGGCATTATTCCCGGATTTGAGTGGGAAGAAGGTGCCAATATGGGTTTTGCCTTGCCTGAGGGAGATGGCTCCACACGGAATTTTCCAGTGTCGTTAAACTATACGCTAAATTCAACCAAACAGATCAGTCTTTCCATTGACCTAACGAAGGTAGCCACGTCCCGATTTACCTTCAACGCAACAACGAATACCGTAACCCTATCCGAAAAACAGCAGGTTCCGCACTCCGGTGCCAAAGTCTATTTCTATATCCCTAAGTCTTCTATTTCCAGTAAACCCTCTCCTTCCGAAGAAGTGATTGAGAGTCCGAGTCCAACTCCAAACAAACCATCGGAGCCTCTTGTTCAAATTCCAACAGGAGAGCGCTATCCCGGCAGTATTACGATCAGATCAGGCAATACCATTACCATCAAACTGTCTGAATCGGCCTCCGTTTCCGGGTACACCTCCTATTTAATGGTGAAAAATGCAAGCGGGCAGGTGGTTAGGCAAATAAAGATTGAGCCAGGAAAGACCTTCAGTTTCTCACTAAGAAAGATGGGGCTTCCAACAGGCGGATATTATTTTTACCTGAAATCGGCCAATCAGTCAGGTGAATTGTCTGCTTCTATTCCTCAATTCGTTATAATCAACCATGAGCCTACGAATATTCAGGTGTTTATTGAAGGTGAGAAGCAGGTTTACAAGCAACCCCCGACTAATTTCAAGGGGAGTGTGCTCGTGCCGCTTCGAGGAATCTTCGAATCGTTGGGAGCCGATGTTAAATGGAACAGTTCCACTCAAACGGTTACGGCAATTAGAGAAGGCCGGACTATCGTGCTGACGATCGGCTCTAAAATTGCCTACATTAACGGTGTCGCTGTAACCTTAAGTGCAAAACCACAGATCATTAACGGCGTAACCATGGTGCCACTACGGTTCGTCAGTGAAGCATTCGGAGGAGAAGTAGAGTGGCACGGAGAAGCTGGTTCGGTTACCATTTTTCTAAATAAGCCATCCATTCCTACATCTGCTGAAAGCGAAGAACCGGCTTCGGGAGCAACAAAAACAACAGAATCTGGGTCTTCAAGTACCTCGCCTATTTTAAATAATATATCGAAGGGAATTAATACTCCGTCTGATATTATATTTGTTATAGACGTGACGGCCAGTATGGGTGAAGTGATCGACTATATCAAAGAAACGGTTAAGAGCTTCGTTGATTCCGTACCTGCCGGTTCGAATTTTGCGGTTATCACCTATCGGGACGTTAACATTTACAGAAATGGCGATTACAATTTGAAGTTCTTTGATTTTACCCAGGATAAAGATAAGTTAAAGGGGGATTTGAATACATTGGTGGCTTCTGGCGGAGGGGATATAAGAGAATCGGGACTGGAGGCTATTAACTTAGCTACTAATAAGCTCTCGGAGTTCAGCAGCGACAACGCCAAACGGATTATATTCATTACCGATGCCCCTGTCCATGAGTCACTCCCCTTGTCTTCCTTTAGCATTAAAGAAATAGCTGATAAACTGAAAGCAGACGAGATTGTATTTGATGCCATCGCCCCATCAGACGGTGATGCCTACAGACAGATTATCCAACTCGTTAAAAGTACCCCTGACGGAGTTCTCTATGATATCAAAGATGCTTCGGTACTCTCGCTGAACAAGTGATACGTTAGCTGTGCGATCTCTCCCATTCATAAATGAAAAGGAATCCCGGACATGATGTGCCGGGATTCCTTTTTGTTCGCGGTTATGGTAGCACACAAATTTATGGTTATAAATGCACCCTGAAGTGGTACATTAACCATAACATATAACCTACAGGTGTGATAAATAGTGTATCTTATTCAAAAAATTAAAGAAGTGACTATGCAATATAACGATGCCAGAAAAGTCATTGGCGAGTTTTTTGATTCTACCATGTTGCATCATTACAAGTTATCGCTTAATAGAACGTGTCCAGAATCCACCATGGAACTGTTTGGGTTCGACGGTAATGACAAATGCTTTGGGGTCAAGCGCCAGAATGGTCTGATACAGCAGTTTCTGGTTTTTGCGTTTCGCCAAAATCTCCATAACCAACCGATCTCCGTCACGTCCACTACCAACCCAGGCGGTAACACCATATCCTTTATCCCGCAAGGCATTCGCCACATCCCCGCCCATCTGGTTACAAATCACCTTAACAGTAACGTAACCGAGCGCAATCTTCTCTTCAATCCAGGCACCCAACAGCACCCCTAGCCCATAACCAACGGCATACACAATTAATGCAGATGGCTGAGTCAGATATTTGAGTACCAGATTCAGACCGAGTACGTAGATTACAATTTCGCCCATGCTGATGAGCGCAGCAATATATTTCTGACCTTTGAGCGTCAGAATCATCCGAAGTGTATAGGCAGATACATACACGATCTGGATCAAAAAGATAAATACCAAAATTTTAAACAATCGCAATCCCTCTTTCCTGACTTTCACAACGGAATGGGCCCTTTCTTACACGCCTTTGTTCCGCTCATCTGCATGTCATTTATGCTTCTGTACGTTTGCCCTATCTTCATCATTGGACGTTATGTGGTCATTTTAAACGGTTGAACGTAAATTGGAATGCATTTTCTGCCCACTGGCAAGCCGGAACTGCCATTATAGATCCCTTTCCACTCATTATCAACCCGGCCTGAGACCCAGGGGCGAAAACCTGAGTAACTGAATATGCTGAACCAACAGAAGATAGATTGAGGAGTACAGGGAAACAGGTTCGGGAAGCGACGGCTACCAAAAGGGGGAACGGTCATGCAGTTGTGGCACGAGATGGAGCGGGAGGGTATGGAAGAACTCATATTTTGCCATGATCCACGCAGCGGGCTTAAAGCCGTCGTTGCCATTCATAGTACGGTACTTGGCCCTGCACTCGGGGGATGCCGCTGCTGGACGTATGCATCGGAGGAAGAAGCAGTTCGGGATGCCATCCAACTCGCGAAAGGCATGACTTACAAGTCGGCAGTCTCCGGCCTGCCTTATGGCGGGGGCAAAGCTGTGGTGTGGGATGTGCCAGCTGAGCTGGGGGTTATAACAAGTGGTAGCAGTCCAGGCAGCGAAATCCTTAAGAAAAATAACGAGAAACCCAAGGGGCGAACACACGGGGATCAGGAAGCTGGGGAAAATGAAGCGGGAACGAAAATAGATATTGGAAACAACCAAAATGACGGAACGTTAAATACATCCGTGACAAGTACAAACAGAGAGCCTGGACCTTCGGACAGTACCGCCTTGAGCTTGCAAGCCTCCAAACGTGCAGCGATTTTCCGTGCGCTTGGTCGTTCCCTGGAACGACTGAACGGACGTTATGTCACTGGGCTTGATTTGGGCACTACGGCGGCAGACATGGATCAGATCCGGCTGGAAACGGTGCATGTGACGGATACGACCGGGTCACTTGGCGCGCAGGATGATTTCACGGCCGAAATGACCGCCTACGGTGTATACACCGGCATTGTGACATCGCTGCGTCACCAAGGCATCGACGCTTTGCAGGGCATTTCCGTTGCCGTCCAGGGACTGGGCAAGGTCGGTCATGCCCTGTGCCGTTACCTGCATGCAGCCGGGGCACGGCTCATCGTGGCAGACGTTGTACCCGAACGTGTACAACGTGCCCTTGTGCAGTTCAGCGGCGCCATTTCGGCCGATCCGGCCCATATTCACGCTGCTGACTGCAAGGTGTTCGCCCCCTGTGCCCTAGGGGGCGTATTGACCCCTGCAACGGTGGAGGAGCTGCGCTGCTCCATCGTTGCAGGGGCGGCGAACAACCAGCTCAGCCATCGGGAGCTGGTTGTTCGCCGCATGCAGGCGCGCGGCATCCTGTACGCGCCTGACTATGTGCTGAATGCTGGCGGAATCATCAGCACCGCCTGCGAGCTGGAGGGCGCAGGGCCCGACCTGATCCGCCAACAGGTGGCAGGGATTGCGGGCACGCTGTCCAAGGTCTATGCCAGGGCAGAGCAATCTGCCATCTCCACAGCGGATGCGGCGGATCAGCTGGCAGAATCTGTTCTGCAAAGCGGAAAACCCCACACTTAACGCAGCAATTTAGTATATATAGAAAATAAATGCCCCTCTTATATTCGAAAATCCATTTTCGAAGTTTCCAATCGCACGCTGTAAATTAATTTAGGTTAACAAAATAACCTCAGCCTCCACTTTCTGTGGAGATTGAGGTTATTACCGCCTTAACCTTCAACCGTTACAGGTTCTCGCTTCACCCGATACAGCATCGTCCAGAACAGCATATTGATCACCACCAGGAGCGCTACATAGATCCAGATGCCTGCTGGTATGGTGCGGATGAATACATGTAATCCCCATAACAAACCCATGAGCGGAAAGAAGGCAAAGATGAGCCAGCCATCACTCTGCCCGGCCACACTAAAGGATTGGGAGAACGGCGGTTTTCGCATCAACAGCTTTCCAGACAGCGGAATAAGTGCAGTTGCCACCAAAAATATAATGATCAGATCAGGAAGAACTCTTAACCCAAAGGTCCACACAAATACGATAGCGTTCAATATAAATACAGGCAGAAACATATTGCATAAGAAAGCTTTCAGCGCTCCACTATATAGCACATTCTCGTTGGCCAGAGGGGCTGCCCGGAAAGTCCAGAACGCCTTGTATTGCCCGGAATACTTCAGCATGGTCACAACTGAGACAATCAGCAAGAGCACAATATATAGCGTGTAAAAGAAGGAGCTTTCCCTAAATTCTGCCCACGAAGAACTCTGCGATTGGGTGAACCAGAATACATAGGGCAATACAAAAGCTAAACCAACTGAAGGGTATACCTTCAGCTTAAACTCCCTTTCACTTCGCATCATACTGGCAGATAAACGAAAGCACGCTTGCTCCTCTTTGGAACGGGAGAATACCTTCGCCATGATGCGATCCCAACCCCCACGTCTTCGTCCAGAGGCCTGACCTGCATGGGCCATTTTCTCCAAATACAATTCGAAGGAAGGCATCAGCTTCACGTACACCAACAAACTTACCATCGGAACGATCACAGCAAGCGCCGAGAATGTATACAGCCAGGCATCTCCCCCGGCGCCGAACAGCAGCTCAAATGCTGCCGCATACCATACCGGGGGCAGCAGCAACTGCCACCAGGCAGGCGTGAACACCATATTGAAATCGATAATGCTGAACGAACGTATGACCAGTTGATATCCTGCAGCAATCCCGATGGAGAGTAGGATCTGCACCATATTGATCATATCCTCCAGCTTCTCCCCATCCAGAAACTTCATCATGAACAGATAGATCAGGGACGTAGTCACCAGAATTAACATGTTAATCAGAATCAACTCCACCAGAAAAAGCAGGAAAAAGCCGATCCCGTGGGTAATCAATCCCGCTACCAGCGGCGCAGCCGTCAGGGAGCCTGTCAGCAGCAGCAAATAAACTCCTGCGTGAATGGCACGAGCCATGCCAACAGTGCGCCCGTTTACCGGCTTGGTCATGATAATATTACGATCCCGAATATCGAGCAGTACCGAAGAAAAGTCGGAGATCATGGATGTCATGATCATAAACATCAGCATGGCGGTTACTAGACCCATCTGAAGCATAAAGTGTCCCGTATCCCAGACAATAAACGGAACCATAATCAGCCCCATCAATGCATACAACCAGAGGGAACGCAGATACAAATTGCCTTCTTTCTGCGCCTTATTGCCATTTCGCGCCGACAACACCGTTGGCACCCTCCGCTGATCCATCTGGAACTTCACCCTTAGAATCAAACGCAATACATCATAATCCGCCCCTGTTCTGGCGATAACAGACCGAAAACGGTCCAGAATCTTCAACGTGCGGAAGTCGGAGGATTCCGCCATATCAGTACACCTCCTGCACGATGGACACAAAGCGTTCTGCGATTGCCCGATGCTCATTGAAGCCCGTCAGTTGGTTGAATACTTCCTCCAATGAGCCCTCCATGGATTGCTGTTGGAGCTGCCTGAACGTACCATCTGCCATCACACGACCTTCGGCAATCAGGACGATTCGGCTGCTGATCTTCTCCACCACATCCATGATGTGTGACGAATAGAATATGGTCGTGCCCTTGGCCGACAACTGCGACAAAATCTCCTTCACCACCATCACACTGTTGGCATCCAGTCCGCTAAGCGGTTCATCCAGGAACAACAAATCCGGGTCATGCAGCAGCGCGGAGATCAGCAATACTTTCTGACGCATGCCTTTGGAGAAGGAAGCAATGCGGGAATGATATGATTTTTCCAGTCCAAAACAGTCCATCAGCAATTTCGCCTTATAATCGGCATCCTCATAGGACAACCCGTACAATTCTCCGGTAAACGTCAGATACTCTGCCGGGGTTAATTGTTCGTATAATTCCGCCACTTCAGGCACATAACCAATTCTTCGCTTATATTCTACATCACCGTCCGCGATATCCTTGCCAAAGATGCGGACCGTGCCCACATAACCCTCAACCAGTCCAAGCAAAATCTTGACCGTTGTGCTTTTGCCCGCACCGTTCGGACCGATGTATCCGATCATCTCGCCCCGATTTACTTCCAGATCAATACCATTCAGCACATAACGGTCGTTATACCTCATCCGCAAGCCTTCAATTGACAGTACTTGTTTTTCACTCACTTCGTTATCCAGCTCCTGTCTCTATGTATATATTTCTACAATTCTACTATTTTACCACAGATTGGGATGTACATGGCCGGAAATAGATTATGCAACAAGAAATCATCTGGATATCATCCCAGCACAGCGTACTCACGCAACAATGGTGAAAATATAAAAAACCCTTGTCCCACCTATAAGAGCGGGACAAGGACTTCACAAGATCCTCTCGATGAATAATCTCTCACCGTAAATAAATCCTTATTGAACCTTAACAATCTGGAATTGCTGATTCGTACCGCCATTATCTGTCCACTGGATTGCCGCAGCCCCGTCTGCCAGGGACTGTCCGGAAATATCAAGCACCTTGCCTGTACTGCGATTTTTCAATTTATAATAACCCCCGCCCACACTAACCAACTGCCATTGCTGACTGGCCCAACCGCCATCGCTCCATTGTTCAATAACAGCTCCATCTGCTGTGGAGCCATTTTCCACACCAATCAGCTTGCTGCTGGATCGGTTGATGATTTTGACATAACCGCCACCCGCATCCGTGATCTGCCACTGCTGACTGGTTGTGCCGCTGTCTGCCCGCTGCTCCAGATCGGCACCGTTATCCGCGGAACCACCGATGACATTAAGCAATTTATTGCTTTTGCGACTAATCAACTGATACGAAGCACTTGAGTCCCATACGTCAGGCGTATCCACTCCGGTTACGGAACCTGCAGCTGCATCAATGGTAATGCTGCTTGCCCAGTTCATCGCCAGACTGGTTGCACTCGGAAAAGACAGTGGCAGCCACACATATTTGGAGTCCTGAACCGGCCCGCTCCAAGCACCCGCCCAGCGATCACCCATATAGAGATAGGATGTGGTCTGTGAGCCTTCCACCGGAAGCACATACGCTGATTGGGAACCATAGGTTGTACTGTCCCCAAAGTTGCTGAGGCCGCTCCACGTGCCCGTTATGCTGGAGGCAGTCGCATATTTGGCCTGGTTCGGATTCCAGCCGGTAGCCCCGGATGTAATCAGGAAATAGACACCTCCCTTTTTGAACAGGGCAGGCGCTTCACGATATTGCCCCGGCCACAGCGTCGTTACGAGAGATTCTACTCCCAGAAAATCCGGAGTCAGCTTGTAGATATTCAGGTCGGCATTTACTTTGGTCGCTGAGATGAGGTAAGCTGTGCCATTGTCGTTGTAGACCGTCATGTCTCTCGAATCGTAGCCAAGCGGACGATAGCTGCCGACATACGTATAATTACCATCTACTGTATTGGAGGTCGCTACAGCCACTCTGGCTTCACCGTAGTCGACTCCGTTTTCCTTATGCATCCAAAGAACATACTTGCCTGTTGCACTGTTATAGATAACTTTCGGGCGTTCGATATTGGAAATGTTCAGCTCGGCAGCCGAGCTGCTGGTGAGCACATCATTGCGATACTCCCAGTTTTTCAGATCTGCTGAACGATATACGGAAACCGCCTTGAACGTTCCATTCGGATTGCGGTTCTCTCCAAACCAGTAATAGTACCCGTTTGCTTTGATCATCCCGCCCCCGTGAGCGTGAACAACATTGCCACTTGTATCCTTAAACTGTACTCCGTTGGTCACACTGAGCGGAGCAGCGGAAGCCTGTTGTCCTGGAGCGACCAGCATACCTAGCGATTGCAGCGCCAAGATTAGAACGAGCAGATAACAAAGTCGATGAGTAAAACGATGCGGATTTGTTTTCTTTTCCAACCGACCCTCATTCATAGAACATTGCACCTCCATAATTTATTGATAAAGCGCTTACAATAAAATCGATACGTCTCTTCTTCCTCCGATCGATGATGCATTTCATTAATTACCTATCTCTCAGACTGGCTCGGCACTCACCTCCTGATTACGATTGTATCCGCCATCCCCATGCTCGAATAGTGAACAATCCTGCGGAACATGTACGAATACACACTGAACTTACGGAGTGAACAGCAAAAAGACGCTTCATTTGAAGCGTCCCTGGTATATCTACCCTATCGACTATAATGTAAGCTCTCTAGCTCTTGAGGCACGTACAGATATATGTAGTTGATATCCGTTTCCTGGCCTGTTAACGCTGCTTCTTAATCTTCGTGGTCAAAGTCCTGATCAAACGACAGCACTTTACCCGTGTTGGCATCGATGTCTACATCGGCTTCGCCGTCTGCTGTTCTCAGTTCCACTTCATAAACATAGCGGCCGTTATCATGATCCAGTTCGATTTTGGTTACTTTTCCACCTGTCACCTGTTTCAGGGCAATGTTCGAAGCTTGGGCCTCTGTCAGTTTAACTTGTTTCGAAGCGGCTTGATTGGAAGAAGCACCTGCTACAGTGCCATTATAATCATCGTCGTCATCGTAATCTTCATCATCGACTACGGCGAGGATTTTACCTGTATAGGCGTCCAAACGAACGACAACGTCGCTGCTTCCTTTTTTGTCGATTTCAACTTCATAGAACGTTTGGCCGTTTCTGCGCTCCAGATCCACATCATCCACTTTACCATCGGTAGCTTTCAAAGCTGCTTCTTTTGCCTGTGCGACCGTCAGCAATTTACCTGTGTTCTTCTGGGTCTGTGTTACGGACTGTGTAGTGGACGTTTGCGCAGACTGTACCGATTGTCCATTCACACTCCCACTAGCCAAAGCGGCTGATCCTCCGAGCAATACCGCTGCCGACAAGCTGCCAATCCATAGTTTATGTTTGTTCATCATTGTCATCATCTCCTCGTTGTTGTTCTCGTTCTCGTCTACAGTTATAGATTAACCTGGACGAATGAGAGTTCAGCGAGAGCCAGATTAGAAATTGATGAGAAAATGAGGAGAACACTCACATTATTTCTTGAATAGCAATGTGCATGGTTTCATCCAGAGCTTTTGAACCTACTTCGGGGTCATTAATCTTCGGCCTCGTCCCAGGTCACGGACCGAATCACCCCCGAAATGGCATTCACCTGCACGATGGCTTCCCGACCATCCTCCAGATCGATTTCCACCAGATAGTACGGTTTGCCGCTGTTTGTTCCACGAAGCTCGATATCATCCACTTCCCCGGGAACCTTAGCCAGTGCCTTCCGCTCTGCTTCTTTCTCGCTCAGAAATGGAGTCTTGATGCCTTCCCCTGTCGTCTCGTCGGGTGAAGATGCTTCCAGTGTCTTTGAAGACTGCTTCTCTCCGTTATACGGATCAATGGTCCATTGCTCCTGGCCATTGCCCTTCATCTTTAATACCGCCACATACACCGGGCTTCCCTGCTGCTCGACGAGCTCAAGCGATACCAGCTCGGCATCCGTTTGCTTCAGCAATTCCGTCTTGATCTGTTCCCGGCTCCATAACGTCTTCTCCTCGGCTTGCGGATTGGACTCCAGCCGTCTAATGGAATTCACAGTCGCCGTAACCGCATCCACTTGGACGTCATACAATCCTGTTTCCGACCGGAGCTGCATGATATACGTTCCGTCCTTCAACGTGGAATTCACAATCTCTCCCGGATATTGATCCAAGACCGATTGGGCCACGGCATCTGCAGTTAACACCTCTCGGCCTGATTGCCACGGCTTCCACCACATGAACGCTATAAGAACAAATAGAGCCAGCAACCCCGCACCCCACCAAAATAAACGTCTTGGCTTAGCCCATCGGCTGCTTCCGTATTCTTCTCTCTTCATTTCAGGATGCCCCTCATGCTCTTCCATCATGTTTCCCCCTTGCGCACTCTCTCTTATGATCCGAATTCGTACTGTGTTTACCAGTATATAAGAGAAGAATGAGAATTTCATGAGAGCGGCCTGTTCTGTACGGAAGTAGGCAAAATAATCAAAGCCTCGGTTCCTCTGCCCTCGGTGCTGCTTAGTTCAATACGCGCGCCCACGGCTCCTGCAATATCTTTGGCAAGGGAAAGCCCCAAGCCCGAACCACTTGCTCCCCCGCTGCGTGTTCTTGCTGGATCAACACGATAGAAGCGGTCAAACACTTTGGACAACTCTTCTTCCCGCATACCGATCCCCGTATCCACAATCCGTATCCAACATTCCTGCCCCTTTGCCTCCAGTCGGACTTCAATGGCATCCTCACTATACTTACGGGCATTGTCCAGCAAAATAAAAAGCATCTGCTTCAGCTTGCTCACATCGCTAATCGCCCATATACTACCCGGATCATCGCAGTGAACTTCCCGATGATAGGCTTCGCGAAACGCACGGGTAGAATCCAGCGCAAGCCGGGTAATATCCACCCGCTCCAGCTGCACATTCCACTGCTCTGGCTGCTTTGCCAGCAATAACAGCTGCTCGGTCATCTCCCGCATGCGCACGGATTCGGACAGAATGGCCTCCACCGCTTCGTCGAATACCTCGGGTCTATCCTTGCCGCGTCGTTGCAGCAGACTGGCATAGCTCTCAATAATGGTGAGTGGTGTTTTCAGTTCATGTGAAGCGTCAGAAACAAAGCGCTCCTGCCGCTCGAAGTTGGATTCGAGCAGGTCCATCATGCGGTTGAACGTCTGCCCCATTGTTTTCAGCTCATCCTTCGATCTTTCATCCAGCGGAAGTCGCTTGAACTGACCACTGGACTGGATATCGCTCATTGTGCGAGTCATCTGCTGAATCGGCCGTGTCATCCGATTCGCCAGAATACGGCTGGAGATGATGGCCGGAATCAACGCAATGATGGTCACGGCAACAAGAACTGTACGAAGCACGGACAGGCTATCCTCGGTATCTTCAATGCTCTCGGTGACTTGTACATTCACCACTTCACCGTCCGGCCAGATGACGGGCACAGAAACCCAGACATATCCGATTTGTCCAACCTGGGTATATTCGGATTTCTTTTCGCTTTCGTACTTGTAGGACAGCTTGCTCAGCTGCTCTTCTGCCGAGGTCGTCACCGGCGGGGAGCTGGTGCCGTCTTCATTGACGATCCGCAGCATGCCGTCCAGCGGTGCGTAGGCCCGGAGCAAGTCGTCCGGCGGAATGGAGCCGGCAGACTGACGCACTCCTTTTACAATAGACTCGGCTTCAGCCTCTACCCGCTTGATCTCGTTATCGATCGACATCCGTTCAAACACGATATATACCGACAGGTTCACGGCAATCAGCAGCACGGCGAACAATACGGACGAGTAGCCGTAGATTTTGCTGCGCAGACTCATACTTGCTCCTTCAGGACGTAACCAACACCCCGAACGGTATGTATTAAGGGTGGTGTGAATCCGTTATCGACTTTTTTGCGCACATAACGGATATACACATCCACCACATTGGTATCTCCATAATAATCGTATCCCCATACGGCTTGGACAATCTGGTCCCGGCTCAGCACCTGGCGCTGGTTTTGCAGCAGATACACCAATAGATCGAACTCACGCGGGGTAAGCTCAATCGAATGACCATCCCGGGATACCTCACGGGTTCCTTCATTCAGCTTCAATCCACCTGCGGTGAGCCAGCCTGTCTCAGTTTCCGAGGTATGCTCCGGCGAATGCGCCGTATCCGGTGTGACCGAAGAGGAAGAATGGGTAGCAGCCGATGCAGCACTCAGGCGCAGTGCAGCGCGCACTCTCGCAAGCAGCTCTTCGATCCGGAACGGTTTGGTAATATAGTCATTGGCCCCCAGATCGAGTCCGGAGACTTTGTCTTCCACAGAGTCTTTGGCTGTGAGCATCAGAATAGGCACGGTCGCATCTTTGGCACGTATCCGCCGCAGCACTTCAATGCCACTCAGACCCGGCAGCATAATATCCAGCAGAACCAGATCCCATTGCCCGTCCCCATACATCTCCAGCCCTTCCGTTCCGCTGCCTGCCTTGCCTACCTGATATCCCTCATACTGTAATTCCAGTTCAAGCAGACGTGCAATTTTGGGCTCATCCTCGATCACCAGCACGGCTTCATTCATGCAAAGCTCCCCCTCATCCCGTCATTCCATTCTCCCGTTATATTACAATACGAATTACAATTTACCTAAGGCATCCTCTACCAAGTCATCCCCTGCGATCAGATCAAAAGCCATTCGATACGTTCTCTCCTCCTGAAGAGAAGCAGCGATTACACGAGCCACATCTTCACGTGGAATACTTCCCGGTTTCAGATCGGTTCCTACAGAAATTTTGCCTGTGCCAGGCTCATTTTTCAAACCACCAGGACGGATAATGGTATAATTCAGTTCACTTGCGAACAATGCCCGATCGGCATAATGCTTCGCCACGTAATATGGCTTAATCGCATCCGACCATTTCTCCCGCTGATCTGCCCCAAACGCACTGACCAGAATATATCTGGTAATCCCCTGTTGCTGCGCTGCCTCCATCGTTTTCACTGCACCATCCAGATCAATGAGCAATGTTTTGTCTGCACCCGTAGATCCACCGGAACCCGCTGTAAAAACAATGGCATTATGATCCTTCATTACCTCGGCCAGATCATCCACGCTGCCTTCCAGATCCCCAATAACGACATTGGCCCCGAGCTGCTTCAGTGCGTCTGCCTGCTCCGGTTTGCGAATCATTGCGGTGACCTGGTGTTTCCCTTCCTGCGCCAGCTGCTGCAGCAGAAATTTGCCGATTTGTCCGTTCGCTCCAATCACTAATACGTTCATATGTCATTCTCCTCTCGATTTTCCTTTTTATAAACCAGCTTTAGATAAACAGACTTGTCTTTAATTTAAACGAAAGCCGACGCTTCTAAGCGCCGGCTGCTGTGGAAGTCCTACCATTCAGCGCATCCTGTACGATGCGGATAACACGTCTTTCCTTTAATATACCATACGCCACATATGCTTTATACCGAGCTTCTTTGACCCACAATATATGATAACAACATGGATACATCTACCTGCCGTTAGGAAATGCATATATATGCCCCTGGGCTAATCATGGCTACAACAAAAAAAGGTACCCCAATTGGGGTACCTTTTTTGCGCATGACGTACAGATCTTAGTACGCCAGTGCAAACAAACCGTGAATATGAGCAAGGTAACGGATGTTACTTGCTTCTTTCATCATGGTTGCAGGCAGACCTTTCAGACGAGTCTGGTTGCCACCGATCATGCCGACAGCATCCTTACGACCCAGACTTCCCAGTGTACCGGAGAATACTGGTGTGAAGGATTCCATTGCGCCACCTTTGAACATTACGCCCAGGTTGTGACCAATAGTCTCACCCATTTGCCAAGCCAATTGTGCTGTTGGAGGGTATGGACGAGCGCCTTCGCTAGGGAAGACCACTGCGCTGTCACCAGCAACAAACACGTCTTTATGAGATGTGGATTGCAGAACTTCCGTAACTTTCGCACGGCCACGATCCACTTCAATTCCGCTGTTGGCAACAACTGCATTACCTTGAACGCCGCCTGTCCATACGAGTGTGTTCGTAGGGATCGAGCTTCCGTCTTTCAGCAGAACTTCATTTTCTTTCATTTCGGTAATCGCTACGCCAACGATGAAGTTAACGCCACGTTTTTCCAGACTCGATTTAGCACGCTCAACCAGTTCTGGCGGGAATCCTGCCAGGATGGAAGGACCTGCTTCAACCGTGTACAGGGAAACTTCTTTGAAGTCGATCCCTTTTTCCTGGCATACAGCTGGAAGAAGGTCAGCGAATTCACCCACAAGCTCGATACCTGTCAAACCGCCGCCACCGATAACAAACGTAGCGTCTGCTTTGTTGCCGGATTGTTTGTAAGCATCCAGACGAGCTTCCACGTGTGCACGAATGCGGTTAGCATCGCTAACGGATTTCAGCGTGAAGCTGTACTCCTGCAGTCCTGGAATTCCGAAGAATGCCGTTTCACTGCCCAAGGCAACAACGAGTGCATCGTAAGAGTAAGTAGAACCGCTGGTCATAAGAACTTTTTTCTCGTCCGGCTTGATTGTGTCCACCGTATCGATTTTCAAGTTCACATTTTTACCACGCAGCAATTTTTCGAGTGGAAGAGCAACTGCTTTCTCAGCAATGCTTCCTGCTGCAAGACGGTGCAGTTCCGTAATAATTTGGTGCGTAGGGTAACGGTTCACGACTGTAATAGTCGCTTCTTCCGGTGTCAGGTATTGACGCGCAGTCAGCGCAGTCAACAGACCACCGTAACCTCCGCCCAAGATCAAAATTTGCTTCGACATATCCATCCTCCGTTCTTCTAATCTTAACGTTGCTGTTGTTGACGCTCGTTCAGGATGCTCAGGAATGATTGAGCAAAACGCAGCGTTTGTTGTACGTTTGGATCTTTAAGCATTTTGAGCATAGCGAACAAACCAACCGAAGTTTGCTCGGCTTGCGCACGATCACTTGCTTCGATGGCAGCAGAAGCTACACCTTTAGCTTTGTCTACAACAGGCTTAGCAAACTCACCCATTGCGCTCATTGTGTCGCTGATCAGAACTTTGTCTGTAGCTACGCTTTGTGCAAAGTCATACGCTTTGGTCATTGCAGTGACCATTTCAGCCAGTTTAGGCAGGTTCTCCACCAGAACGGTCAGAGACTCCTGTACCTCAGGCTTCATCAGTTGATCCAGTACGTCCAAGGACTGGCGTTGGGAAACGTCGGCACCTTCTGTAACCGGCACCTCTTGTTGAGTAGGCGATTGTGACATAAGAGAAAGTCCTCCTTTACTTTGGGATAGAAGTCCGCGACTTTCATGATGCCTGTCAAGCAGAGCCGAACCACAAATACATCAATACAACTAAATGTACCAAATTTCACACAATAGAATGAGCATAGCCCTTGGGCGCCCCTACATCATGTATTGTATCTTGGGTCTATTGCGGACAACATGTGTTGACGCAAAACGACAAGCAGGCCGAAACCGAACTCTATACCCCTATATTACACCTCTTACACATGAACATGAAAAAGAAATTTTTTACACTTGTGAAGATATTGTGAACATTGTAACAAAATCGATTTTTTTGTCAAGCATTGCGCCAAGGTAAAACCGCATATCCCCCTGTCCAGGATCTGAATCTCTACCACATGTGGTATTAAGACAAGATCACATATGACCATATGTGCGATATGTACACAAGGAAGGATTTTTCAACTGATTTTTCAGGAATTGTTTTCCAAAATCATGAATTTCCATGCAACGAAATTGGTCACTGTCGTTATTATGCGGCTAGGAGTTCAGCCTTATTCCTGAAATAACATCATTTCTTGTCCAAGTATGAACCTATCGTGGCGTGAAAGCAAAAAAGACACCACAAAGGCCTGACGGATCGTCCTGCCTCCTGATGTTTGTTTCACTTTTCGCCCGATCTGATCGTTGCATTCGAGTCACTCCATAACTATATCCGGGGAAAACTGAGCCATTCTCTCAAGCAACGTTTCTATTGCAACGACAGCAGCTCGCTCCAATTCCTCCACCTCCATTAGTAACGAGATGGCCTTATCCCCTTGAACTTTCTCATTAGGATTTCCCCCTTCTGGAAAAGGAAAATATTGCTTGAGCATGTTTAACCTGTCGGTCATGATCCGATATAATTCTTCAGCCTGGTGACAGAATGGAATCAACTTGGTGTATCGTGGGAGCGAAGCCCAGCTCAGAGATAACTCTTCGAAGAATTTACTGGCATAACATCTCGCATCCCACAAAACTGCAATGTTATAGGCATGACCGTTCGGTTCTACCCGTTGATTTTCCAAGGCTTCTCTCCAGACCGCATAAGCAGCCAAACCACTGACTGTGTTCGGCAATGTATACGGGTCCTTCCCACAATAATGAGCCAAAATATCTGTCAGTGCCGCGCGCAAGTTCATTTCTCGTATCATGCCATCTGTTTCTGCTGCCAGTACAAATACTTCCTGATTCACACCCCGGCCTATATGATCATAGGGAATTGTTCCTGATTTAATGAAGTCTGCACCGTATAGGGTCCGAGCTGCATCATCATAGCCATAGATCAACCCGAACTCGGGAATATTCAGGTCCCATACCACAGCCGGAATTCCCCGATGAATGGAATAACGTATCAGGGAGAGCGCCCGCACCAACCTTGGATTTAGCAACCTTTTCCCCTTCGCTTTCTCCTCTAGCATCAAAGGATCAACCAGATTGGCATTAAGTCCCGCTTCACTCGCCAATGCCTCAACCGCATAGGAACGATAACCCAGATGTTGCAATCCTCTGGTAAGTACCTCTTTGAAGTTATAGGCGGTGGGTCCAGCAATATGTATGTCCCGAGGCAGGATGGTCAGACGAAAAGAAAGTCCACTCATCCCCATAACCATGGGGAGAGAAGGAGATGGACCGATATAATTTAACATCTCGTGAACCGCCGCTGCTGCCGAGTTCCAGGTTTGGGGTTCCCGAAAAGAAAGGGGTTCCTCCAGAATCACTCGATTTTGTCCGAGTGAATTCCACTCTGCCAGCATTTCTTCTACAGATAAATGAATATGAAGCTGCGATACTTTTTTACGCGAACGGGACA
The DNA here is from genome assembly GCF_045040695.1 of Paenibacillus sp. FSL K6-0108. Taxonomy (NCBI): domain Bacteria; kingdom Bacillati; phylum Bacillota; class Bacilli; order Caryophanales; family Paenibacillaceae; genus Paenibacillus; species Paenibacillus sp. FSL K6-0108. The sequence continues at coordinate 7,231,155 of NZ_CP150288.1, forward strand.
GAATTTGATACACATTGGCACTCGTCAGATTGAATCGGCAGGCAATTTCTTGCGGTGACAGCTCTTCCATCCAATACGTTGTAAAGACCTGCTGCTCTCTCTCATTCAGACAACCCAGCAGCTTATGGAGATTATTTCTCATTTCCTGTTGAGCAATAGCTTGATACGGATCGTAACCTGCTTGCTGAGACCTCCAACCCGAATCATTCAGAAGATGATTCAGCGTCTTGTCGAGCAAGTCTTGTTCGCTCCATAATGCGTCATCGGCTCCAAATGCCAGGAAAGAAGAAAAATGTTGTTCCCGCTGCTGCTCTCGACGATTCATATGTGAGTACGCCTGATTACGAACAATACGCTGCATCCAGGCCATAAAACGCTCGGTATTCTGAAGCTGTCCCAAATGAATGAACGCGCGAATAAGCCCATCCTGTAAAATGTCTTCTGCGAGATAAGAATCATGTGTAAGTGCTCGCACATAACGGAACAATTGCCCGCGGTAACGGTTAATCAACTCACCAAAGGCCTCTGTATCCCCAGTTTGGGCTTGTTGGATAAGCACAATGTCCGACTGCTTTTGCCGATTCTCGAATGTGCCTTGCTCCACTTATATCACTCCATTCTCAATATAGCAGCTTCGATCATGGCTTCCGTCTCCGCGAGTGCCACCATGATTGTCGCAGCCTCCTCCCAGTTCCGGGAGACAAGACGGGATTGGCATTCCCCGAATTGGCGGGACTGTGCGTATTTCAAAGCAGAAAGGTCAGGATGGATTGTTTTAAAAAACAAACCATAATCATGGGCACGACGCGCGCCTACGGGCAGAGCAAAATACACATAATGAGCCCACTCATTACCATCGATTGCTCCAGCACGAACCTGTTCCGCCTTATGCAGAATCGCTGAAGCTCCGGTTCGTCCTTCCTGTGCAGCAATATCATGGATCTGTTCTGTAAGGTTTGATTTGAACCAAGTAAAAGCGCGGCGGTTAATCTCCTCCAGATCAGGATGTTCGATACGTTCAGGACTCCACCATCGTCGATACACACCGCTGCTCCAAGGGAATTCAGACTTCCATGCTTCCTCAAGTTTATCCAATGCCAGGAAGACATTCGGGAATCCAGCCGGGTCATGCAGGCATATTTCATCGCCCTCCATGCTCAACGCCACTACATAATGGTCACAACCACCCAGGTTGGGAGAGTTGGGATTGTAGACGAGTTTGCCCATATCCAGCGGACCCATCATTACAGGGCTTTCTTTTAATGCCTCTCTTAGCTCATCTACAGGCATCTCTGTGCCCCGTGATTGCACACTTTCGCGCACACTAAATCCCAGAATGCTCATCGCTTTGCTGATGGCCAGATCAGGACTAGAGGTACAGTTATCAAAAAAGAGAATGTCTCCCTGCGTGCGGAAAGCTCCCAGGGAAAAGCCACCTATAGTTTCAAGGAAACTCGGGTCAACCTTTTCTCCAATGGACGACAGCAGCATTGAAGCTGAATTAGCGTAGCAATACGCTCCATTTCCAATATAATTGCTCATATCATAACATCCTCTCATTCCCTTAATGAAGCACGCTATTATGCAATGCCTATATTTATACTGACTCTCCGTGCAGATCATTTCTGACAGAACATCCAAAACAATTTTTCTGCCCGCCATGATAGCGAACGTTTAGAAATTGGACATCCCGGTTAATAAGGACTACACCAGAAACGAAGGAGATGTTTGATATGAGTAATTCAACTAGCGATAAAATTAAAGCAGGCGTAAACAAGGCCAAAGGCGAAGTGAAGGATCAGATCGGTAATGCAACTAACAACAGATCCCTTCAGGCTGAAGGTAAGAAAGACAAAGCCAAAGGTGCTGTGCAGGACAAAATTGCTGATGTGAAAAAACATCACTAAAATCCACTTGTTTTAACGTGAACATGCACGACGATTCGTGCTGTAAATATAGGTTTATTGCACGACCGTCCATACCGGTTGAAAGCTGGGATTCGACGGGGGCGCAAAAAAGCCAAGGAAGGTGTTATTTCCTACACCCTTCCCTGGCTTTTTTTGTCCTATTTAGGTAGCCGGAACTGCATATCTCGCCATATCGATAATAAAATTGCGTGTTTCTCTTGTCGTATGGTATTCACGGCTGAATTGTCTTACCCAATCCGGATGTTCCTGATACCATCGAAAGGTTTGTTCGAGCCCCTGTTCCAGCGTTGTCTGCGGAAACCACCCCAGCTCTGCTCGCAACTTTCCAGAGTGAACGACCAGGCTTGAGCCCCTGGACTGAGTGGGTTCCTGCTCTCGAATCTGTGCTGTTCCATGGGAACCATGCATTAGTTGCAAAAGTGCCCCTATCTCTTGCATGGTCGTTCCTTGCCCTGTCGAAATGTTATAGATCTGCTGATCTTGTCCATTCAGCATAATCCGTTCAATCGCTCGCAGCGCATCATCCACATACAGAAAGTCACGTACAGCCGATCCCTGAATATCCAGCGGTAGGCCGTCCATGATTCGTCCAAAATTACGCGGAATAATCCGATCCGGCAGCTGCCAGGGACCATAGAGATTGGTCAAGCGAAATATTTTGACTGGAAGCTGATAACATTGAGCGTAGGATAACGCAAGCATCTCACAGGCTACCTTGGACGCAGAATACGGAGATACCGGAGCATAATCATCCGTTTCATGATACACTCTGCCCATCTCTCCTCCATATACCTCTACGGATGAAGCCAGTACGACGGGAATATGATGATCGGATGCATACTGAAGAATAGCCTGTGTACTGAGGGTGTTGTTACGAAACACTTCTCCGGGGTGATGATACGAATAGTCTACGTGCGGCATCGCTGCCAGATGAATAATATAATCTGTTTCGTGTGGCAAACTGAATCTGTCTGTAGCAAGGTCACAACAGATGAAGGCCATGTCATGAAGTGGGGAACTGTGAACAAGCCTCTGACAATAATCATCCTGATCCACCAAGGTAATTCGATGCCCTTTTTGCGCCAAGTACTGAGAAAGGTTAAATCCTACAAATCCAGAAGCTCCTGTAATGACAATGTTCAAGCACATTCCCCCTTGCGATTTATACAACAAGTTCACTAAAGAGAGTCTATGTTCTAAGTATAACCTTAAAGCGATACATTTTGTATCATTTTACCATTGTTTTTTGTTCTTCTCCAGAAATAAACGGGTAATGTCATAGAGAGGTGAACTTTACGATGAATGATCGAATAAATGATGTACAGACGCTGTTATTTCAGGACGATGGTGTGATTCCCAATCATCCGAGTCTGCCTGTATTGCTGTATAAAGGGGTTTGGGCAAAAGATTCCTCTCGTGCAGAGTCGTTACTGAACCGTAACGGATGGGGAAATAGCTGGATTAACGGTGTGTTTGACTATCATCATTACCACAGCAATGCTCATGAAGTACTTGCGGTGGTTAGCGGTTGGGTTGAGCTCATTCTTGGCGGGGAACATGGACAGACTGTTCGCCTTCAGGCTGGCGATGTCGTCGTGCTACCTGCGGGAACCGGACACAAACGGCTGAGCGCGAGCCTTGACTTTCGCATAGCTGGCGCCTATCCAGGTGGCATGAGCTATAATACCCGAACTGGTGATCCAGGAGAACGCCCCAAGGTCCTGCGTGAAATTCAGGAAGTTCCCATCCCGGATACCGATCCAGTCTATGGACAAGAGGGACCGCTATTGGAATTATGGAAATCAGAATAAGACATGAAAGAATAAATGGACTGCTCCTGGATAAAAAAACTACCGGGAACAGTCCATATTTCGGTCACTGTGGAAGTCTTACACTGTATAGCCGCATGGCATGTGGCTTTCCTTCCATCTCTAGCCGTCCTTGCAATATTAGTTGTCGTACACGGTATTCAATAAATGCGTCTCCGACAGCTTGTTCGAGATGGCCCAGCACTTCACCGACGACGCGGGCTGCTTTTATAAACTCGCCAGGCTGCCTGGTTGACGTAAGCTCTCTTGCCTTCTGCATAATAAACTCATCTATCCCGTCTTCGGGCACACTTTGAATCACGCCATCCTTCATTAACCGCAGAAGCCCAGGCCGTACGGCCAAATCAACCCACTCTTGCTCCAGTTGACGGCGTTCCTCCAAAGACAACGGTTCGGCATTCACGGAGTGTTCCCACATCGCTAACAACTTCTCGGAAAAAATTTCACCGGTTCTTAGAACATCATGCTGAACCTCAAAAGGTTTGAATAATTCCTGATATAAGGAACTTGTCTCGATCAAATAGATTGGTCCCAGCCGGTTACGCAGCAAATGCATGGCATATAAAAGCCCCGTTCTCTCATGAGCATTATTCGCATACCAGATGGTGATTCGCGTATCTTCATCAATTGAACTCAACATGTTGTTTACTTGAAGCAGCTCATCCATGCCTTGGACAGCATAACTTCCATGCTCACTCATATAAAGTTTCTCAAGCAGCCAGAGGTGCCTGCGGTGTAAATCCGCCTTGTTCGTCAAATCGCCCAATGGACCGATAGCATAGTAGTCATTCATAGAGAAAAACCGCCGCTCCGAGCGCCCTGGAACCTTGCCCATCGCAACCTTAATGCTGCCTAGCGGCGATTCTCCAATCGCTATATGAATTTCACGTGGTTTCTGTGCCATCAACGCCTGTTTCTCAGCTTTCTCCCGTTTCCGATTCTCGTCCAATGTATTAAATATCGACTGAATTTTCGCTGCAAAAAGAACAGAATGTTCTTCCGCTGACTGAATACTGACTTCCCTTTCTGCAATGAGATAAAGCATACGCAATAGCGAACGCAGCTCGTCCTCATTCATAAGGTGCAGCTCCTTTTCAAAATCAAAGACATTGTCAATCATGCTTATCCCCCTCTAAACAGTCTAAACAGATGGTCATCTCCGATTAAACTCATTCAAGATCGAACGTACATATTTGTATCATCGTATATTTACGACGAAATAGACTTTCCAGAGGAGTGACTCAGATCATTCATTTCGTCCCGATTTGATGACGAACGGGTGAAGTGCCGCTCCAGCTTCCGACTTGCCCACAGGGATACCGCGATAAACAGCAGCACACCTCCCCAACGCACAGGATGTTCCATAAACTGAGCTACATTCGAACCGATATACGTCACACAGAAGATCATAATGGCTTTGCCAAAGCTCACCGCAAGCAGGAAGGAAAGCAATCTCATTCGAGCAATACCTGCCGCGACATTGATAATGACGAATGGCCCAACCGGGAAAATACTCAACAAAAACACGTAACTGAATGCATTCCGCCGAATCCATACCATGCTTCGCTGCACGCGCGGTTTGTTGGCCCAACGTTCTACAAAAGCCGATTTTCCAATCTCCCGTACAATCAGGAATGTGACGGTACAGCCGAGTACCATCCCGATCCATGAATATAGGAAGCCTGCCCATAGCCCGTACACCGCACCGTTAACCCCCACAATGAGCAGCGTAGGCAGCGGGGGCACGAATGATTTCATAAAGGTAAGTAAAATACCCGGTAACGGACCCAGGGAGCGAAACTTCTCCAGCCAAAAACGAATATTCTCTTCCGTAATATAGGACATGATGTCCAAAGATGCCGGGGTCATCTGCTTCCCTCCAATCTATACAGTTCAAATTTTCTAAAGATGGGGTACCCATTATAAAATACATCCTGTAAACCGATGTGAAGTTTCACTACTCACTTCCCACAGTATAACGTACATATGAACGCTGTACCGTTGTCAATTTGAAGAAATTTCACCTGCTGCGATGAAAAACAAAAAAAGCACACCCAGACCTATTCAGTCTTGGTATGCTCTCTTTATCAAATGCCCCGTCTGACACGGATTGTGAGACAAACCCAGGGCAGTGTATCGCTTAACAATTATTCCAACTGAGCTTCCTGCATAGCCAGCGCATTCAGCTCTTCCTGATGCGCAGCATTCCACTCGGGAATACCAGAGCGCATGAATTCTTCGGCATCCATTGCAGCTTTGGACTGATTGCATAGATTACAGGCGCAGACACAGTTGAGTGGCGTGGTATGTCCGCCTTTGGCTCGCGGCAGAAGATGATCAATCGTGTCTCCATACGATCCACAGAAGTAACAGGTATAGTTATCACGGGTCAAAATAAACCGCTTGAAATCCTTGTTGCTAAACAATCGGCGGATTGTGTACCGATTAACCACAACAGCGGCCTTTTCCTTGACCAGCGTAACCGCCAGCTCCATATCCACTTCCTGATGCCAGCGCCGTCCTTTGTCCGTCTTGCCGCGCATACGGACCATGCCCTGACGGTTCGTCCGAAGCGATGCGGGATCTTCAGGGTCAATCGCTACAGGCATCGCCGGAGCATGACGGCGGGGGCGGCTTTCCATTCCAGCCCCGTGGCTGCGGCTGGAATGCGCTGGCGCCCGCTGCCCGGATGATCCGGCGCGGGCTGTGTCTTCGCCGCCCGCCTTAGGCGCACGCTCCTTGCGGGCCGGGCGCGGCTTGGACCCGGGCGAGCCTGGCTGACGCACGGGTGCAGGAGGCGCAGCCTCCTTGGCCGTCTCCGGCGCTTGGCCGGGGGCGGGCTTCGCAGCAGCGGCAGGCTGTGCGGCCGCCGCAGCAGATCCGGCGACCGTATTGGCATCGCCACGGTCGCTCAGGCTCGGCGCACTGGCCTCAGCTATGCTGCGGGCCTGTCCTGCGCCGGATGGCAGCGCGGCAGCACGCTTGCGGCGCCGCTTGCGTTTGCGCTTGGCTGCGGTCGGCTGATCCGCAGCCCCTGGCTCTGCTGCCAGGCCTTGCGGCTTGGCTGGCAGCAGAGCATTGGCCGCCGCAAGCTCCTGCTCGGCGGCCTGATCCGTGCCAGCGGCTGTGCGCGCGCTGGCACGCTTCGCAGATGGATGAGCACTCGCTGTATGCATCTGCGAATCCCTGTTTTGCAGATCAGCTCCCGTCTGCGGCTGACCTGCAGCCTCGCTCTCCTCGTCAGTTCGGGAGAGCGATTCCGTTTGCTCTTTACCCGACTGCAGCTCTGGACGCTTTGCCTTTCTCCGCCTTCTCCTCTTCTTAAGATTGCCTGAAGGCGAAGAGACAGCGGAAGAAGCAACGAGGTCAGCCTTTTCACTTTCCTTCGAAGAAGATGAACCTACAGACGGCTCTGACTCCCCGCGTCTTTCTGAAGTAGCAAGGATAGAAGGCGTTCCATTTGCAGCATCGACGATCATTTCTGCTGTATGACTCGCAGATGCAGAAGGTCGGGCAGCCGGAGCACCTCTATGACTCTTTACCGCCTCATTCGAACCCCGGAGTGAGGTGTTATCGTTATCCGCTTGTCCACCGAGCTGACGACAGTGGCGACAAGCGCCACGTCTGGCTCCAGGGCCAGCCCGCTTTCCGGTTCTTCGTCGGAATTCGGACAAAGGACGCTTTTGCCCGCAGTACATACATGTCTTGGTCAGTTGCGCTTCATGTTCCGTCATTTTCTGCCGGAAAGGGACAGAGCCCGTCTCCATGTTGTCACCTCGGTTCCGTATGAATCCGGTTTCTTTCCATTGTATCACATCTGCTCGCCAACACACTCATAGCCCGATGTCCCGTAGTCTTTTGTCTTATACTCCTGTGTCTGCCCCACGCACTCGTGAAGGATATGTTCCACATATTCCAATATATCTTGCATCGGTTTCCCGCATTGTTCACATGTTGTCATTGTTCTCACCTTAATCCTGTTCTTAAAAGTCAATACATCCATTGAATAAATGAATTTACACTGTTTTACTACGCTGGCAGAACAACCTTCCGATCGCTGTTACCCCCAGATTTCTTTAATCCCCTTTTTAAAAGGTGAAATCCGGTGCTAAAGGCGAAGCATATGCTTACGATGCAGCTTTCTTTCAGAAAGCTTTTAGCTACGCTTCTTCAGGTTTTTTCTGCCCTCTCCGTTAATGTGTATTTTTTATTCAAACCTAGATTAGACTTATAAATTATTTAAATGGTGTTCCGCCTTCTTATTACCCTTCGCGTATGAAAAAGAAACATTCGTTCCCCATATCTGAGTCCAACCGGCAATCAAAAAACCGTTCCCCGCTCAACCCTAATGGTCGACCAAGAAACGGTTTATTATTCCTTTATTAGCATAAAACTTTTAACGAACGTCGAGCTGTCCCGAGTTTTGCTGCGGAACCAAACGTGGTTTGGGTTTTGGCAAATTGCCGAAAATAACCCATGCAAACGGAATGAATCTTGCCGTAAGTCCAACCACAATCCACGACGCAATTAGCGATACCCCAAAACCTCCGGCGTACCACAGATGAATCAGCCAGGAAACCCCGGTTTGTGGTGGAAAATTCCGATAGACCAGCAGGAAAAATGGATGGATCAGATAAATACCGAAGGACAGTGCCCCAAGCCGATTAAGCGGCTTGACGATCAGCGATGGTCCTTTTTGATAGAGCAGGTATGCGATCTGAATGAGCACCAGCGCACAGGCGAACGTATGCAGATTCCAGAAAAACTCATACCACAGCGTGTTATACGTCGCGATCTTCATACGCAGCAGATAATAAATGTACACATGACCGAGTCCGGCAAAAATCCATACCGCCCACAGCACAATCCATGAAACTACACGAGCTTTGGTTGCATTTTCCCGACTAATGACAAACCATTGTTTAATCTTCGGAAAATATACCCCGATAAAAGCACCCAACATGAAATAGGAGAAGTACGAGAAAGCCCAACTTCCCTTGTTCGGCACCTGGAAGCCATATTTATTACTTACGATAAATGCCCACTGAATGAGCAACCCAATCGGTACCGACCATTTGACCACTGAGGGATATTTCTTGAGCAGCCACAAGACCAATGGGAATAATAGATAGAATTGCATATTAATAAATACAAAGTACAGATGCGTATACGCCTTGCCCGTGAACAGTTTCGTGATGAAACTTACTGCCGATTCACCGAACGGACGGCCCTGATAATGCGTTAAGTGCAGGATTACAAAATACATTAATGAAAATAAGAAATACGGCAGCAAAATGTAAACAAATCTTTTTTTGTAAAAGTTACTGACCAGCTTTTTATCAAGCGGGCGGGAATAATAGTTATAGAACAGCACAAAACTGCTCATGAAAATAAACGTGGGTGTGCCATACTTCATAAAAATATTAATAAAATTGTACAGCCAGTAATACCCTGAACCTGTCATGTCCACCGTCGCATATGATGTGGAATGTACACACAGCACGCCGATGATCGCCATTGCCCGTACGAGATTCAGCTCTGGGATTCGCTCTCTTTTGATCGTTTCACTCATGTTCTACGCTTCTCCTTCATGTGTTCGTCAATATGTCAGATATGACTTATTACGATAAGCTCTCTATCTATTAAAAGGCATAATGCTTAAGATGGGTAGTCCAATTTCTTAAAATATTCTAAATTCCCAACAATTTTCATCGTATTTTCATGTCTATATATGTAAAAAAGACCGCTATTATGCGGTCTTACGGTGTTTTTGCCTCTTCAGAAATTATTTGTGGTTTACTGGGATGAAAATGGTAAACTCGGGTTCCGGATCATATGGATCCTGATCCATCGGATACACTTCATAATGTGTAAGCGGACCATCCGCCACCGTATGCCCCTGATCTTCGATCCAGGCATAGATGCGATTGTAGGAAACTTCCACAAGCTGTCCTTTGACATGGCTGCACTTCGCATAGTCACATGCCGGAACATCAACCTTCACCATTCCAGTCGGGATCGCCTCTGCTCCCCGTTCGCCAACTTCGACCGCGACATAATGGATAAACCCTGTATCTGTCATATGAAAGGACAATCCCAGAAGCTCCTGCGGGTGGAGTACATCGCTGATCTCGTGCAGACGACGCTTGAACTCCGTTTGCACAACACGAATGCCCCCTGCCCCCGCTTCGGCAAAGGTTCCTTCCCATTTCAAACCGATAACCGTTGCGGCTTCCTTACGTACCAACATTGAGGAATTGACTTGTTCCATACATCCCCACCCTTTCATCCTTATCTTCAATCGATCCCTGTTGTCCCTGTCCTGACTCTATTTTATACTAAAACAGTGACAGAATCTGTCAGTATAAAACAACTTGTTCAGGAGTGGACTGCGTATGACCAAAACCCAGCGTTTGATTGAACTCATGATGCGAGTCTATGACAAACCAACGTTCACCGTGGATGAGATGGCTGCTGAATTTGGAGTTTCTTATCGCACCATGCTCCGATATTTACATGAGCTCAGCGGAATGGGTGTTCCCTTATACGCAGAGCCCGGGCGACAAGGAGGATATTCCCTGTTGCAATCTGCCAACCGAAGAGCCGGCATAACAAGGCAACGAATTGTCAGATCAGATCCATTTCAACGGATTATACGGCCGCAGACACATGTGATTGGCCTTGAATTCCAGGCTCCTTTTACAGCAGTATATATGGCAAAAGTAATGATTCCCAAGCTGTGGGTGGAATTGGGCCGCAGACAACACGAAATCCCCCGCCAAATCAGGACGGGGGTGAAGACGGGCGTATCCCTGAGCCGTACACGCCTCTATCACTACATTGCCGGAGTGGAAGTCTCCCACTTCCACGACGTGCCGGAAGGCATGGTCGGTATTATCCTTCCAACCCGTGAATATGCCGTGTATACACATCAGGGGGATTCGGATCGGGCAGAGATCGATCAGACTTACCTCCTGCTCATGGATAAGCTGCGGCAGCGTGGCTTGGAACCCGACCTCTTAGCCCACGCCTTGGAGATCCGGGAATCCGGTGATTCCTCCAGCATAAACATGCACATTCCATTGCGTGATTCTAACCCTTCTGACGGCTCGCCAGAATTTGTTTATAGATCTCAATAGCTGATTGTCTGGATGTTTTCAGATCAACCATTGCCTCCTGGCGAGGCTGATGAATCTCTTTGCTATGCAAATCTTTCAGGGCAGGCAGCCATTTCCGTATATAATCCCCTTGAGGATCATACTTCTCTGACTGTGTCACCGGATTGTTCACCCGAAAGTATGGAGCTGCATTCTCGCCAAGTGATGCACACCACAGCCAGTTGCCCCGGTTTTGAATATTGTCATAGTCACGAAGCTTGCGTCTGAAATACGCTTCACCCAGCGTGAACGGGCATTGCAGATTTTTGGTAAGAAACATCGCGGTCAGAATACGAAGCCGATTCGGCATATGTCCAGTCTCGTTCAATTCCGTCATTGCTGCGTCGATTATTGGAATGCCTGTTTCGGCCCTGCACCACCGTTCGAAGTGATGCTCGCTGAGCACCGACAGATCGTAAACTTTTTCATATGTAAAATAATCACGCTCATACACTGCCCGATACAGATAGAAGTCGCGGAAGCACAATTGTCTGATCCACTCGTCCGAATCCTCCATGCGTTTCGCAGCATCGTACATCTTGCGGATGGATACAGCCCCCACAGCAACATATGAACTGAGACCGCTCGGTTCATAAGCTTCATATTCATCCCGATGGTCTCCGTAACCGGCAATCCTGTCCGATAAAAAACGATCCAACATTAGATGAGGGTCATTCAAATCCGATGCATCATATGCCAGCAATCCAGACGGTACCTGGAAGGTATCCGGCCATTCTAGCTGCTGGTCACTGACCTTCACCTCTGCAACCGTAGTGGTTGAAGCTGGATTGGGATGCTCATTCATGAATTCTACCCAGCGTCGGTGGAAGGCTGCAAATACTTTATATGGCTCAGACTTGCCCGTAAAATCGGCAAAACCCGCTAGATTCATCAGCAGATGATCCGTCAGCTGCGTAAATGTAACTTCTCGTTCCTCGGTTACCCTGCGTATTCCACGATCCCGTTCGATTGCATATGGAGTCATATCCCGATGAACGATGACTTCATCTATACGACCTTGCATCTGTCCGAGTATATGGTCGATCACCTCAGCCGGTTTGCCATAAGCTACGTGCAGCTTGCGGCCTGCATCGCGGTACCGCTTACCCAGCGTCGCAGCATGCTGTAGGAAGTTAACACCGCTATGTTCCTTCTCACGACCCTGCCGCAGCAGAAACGGATCATAAATGAGTACATGCAAACTCTCCGCCTCCTGATCCCGCAAATAATCGAATGCGACCAGATCATCTGTACGTAAGTCTTTGCGATGTATAAACAACTTCATGCTTCATCCTCCTACTGGACTTCTGCCTACTTTGTTGTTAAATCTTCATACAGCCTGATTGTCTCCGGCTCCGGTTGATGTCCCAGTTCTTCAAGCAGGGTCAGCGTAAATGAATGATAAATTCTGAGTATGGCTTGTTGATCATCCATGGATGCACCTACTCTCATCATTAATCGGCAGATCTCTTCGGCATACGGTTCCCGTTCCTGTAGTTCCCGCAATTGCTCCATCGCTTCCTTGCTCCGTCCATGCTTCATGTCCCATTCGGCGATATCCATAACCAGTTCTACATATTTACGTCTCAGCTCTCTCGCTTTGGCTTGGGCCCAGCGATAATCATGCTCCTCCAGATAATCACCACGATAGAGCGGAACAATATCTCTCAGTGAATCCACGTTATCCGACGTAACATCAGCATATGCCATTCCTTGTTCGAACTGCTCTACATCACTCACCAGGTTACCCGATAACAGACGATAACGGTTCATGTTATATTCCAGCTTGCCTGTCATGTTCCACTCCTTCAACAGTTTGCGGATCTGATAAACGGAAGTATGCAGATGCGTTAGCCCTTTCTCTTGCGAGACATCCGCCCACAACTTATCGATCAGAATCTCTTTGCTTACCCATTCCCCTCGATGGTGAAACAAAAAAGCAAACAGTTCCTGCGATTTAGCTGTACGCCACTTATGCTTCTCTGCTTCCTGATCCAAGCTTCTGTAGATATCCAGATGTTTAAAAGTAAGCAATCCGGGCACACGGGTATCCACCCCGTCAACTTCAGATTCGGAAACCTGCACCTCGGCAGTTGCTGCAACAGGAGAAGATAGGAGGATCATGCCTGCGATAATTCGATCGATTGTTTTGGTAAGTCTCGCTGAACTAACTGGCTTCAGCACATAATCCAGCGCCTGAAGCTCAAATGCCTCAACCGCATGATCGGCGTAAGCCGTTACAAATATAACTCGAATATTGCTGTCCAATTGCTGTATATATTCAGCCGCTTCCAGTCCATTCATTTCCGGCATGCCAATGTCCAGAAACACAACGTCCACACGCTCTTTTGCCAGAAAATCCAGACCGGCACGGGCTGTCGAAAAGCACTGCACGGGGGTAATTCGCCCATCCGATCGTAACAGGCGCTCCAGATGAAGCTGCGCCGGTTTCTCGTCATCGATTACAATGGCTTTCATCGCTCTTCCAGCCTCCTACCGTGAATATTATTCAATGGGAGCACCGATTATCTCGGCACCCGCTTATTCATCTGTTAACCAGATTCGCCTAACTCCTCCCATTATTCGGAGTCAATTGTCTTCTCCACAGGTATGCGGAACCGTATTAGTGTCCCTTTCCCCGCATGACTCTGAATCTCCAACCCTTGACCATATAAAGACAACAGGCGACGATTAATATTCTGTAGCCCTACACCTCCAGGACCTTCAGTTCGTCCAGAGCTTACCTGAGCCAAACGCTCAGGAGGTATGCCTACTCCGTCATCCCGTACCATAATGACGATGTTCTCACCTTCCCTGGTAATACCAAGGTTAACTGTGCCTCCTGCAGCACGCTCCATCACTCCGTGTCGAATCGCATTCTCCACAAGCGGTTGAATACTGAGCGGCGGCAAGTAAAGATTTACATCTGGGTCGATATCGTAATGGACCGCCAGACGCTCCTCGAACCGCGCTTGTTCCAAATGTACATAGGACTCCACCAACTCCAGTTCCTTCGCCAGCGGAACCAGTTGGTCGCGGTTCTGAAAGTCGAAGCTTCCACGCAGGTAATGGCTCAGTTCAATAAGTAAATCGGTCGCTCTGTCCGGGTTCACTGCACACGTCGCAATAATGACGTTAAGTGCATTATATAGAAAGTGCGGTTTGATCTGGGCCTGCAAAAAAGCCATCTCCGTACGAACAACCTCCTGTACCGAGGTACGCATCTCAATTAACGTCCGCACCCGGGCACGCAGTTCACCCGCATCCACAGGTTTGCTCAGAAAGTCATTTGCTCCTGCCTGGAAGCCCATTTTGATATCCTCAGGCAGCCCGCGAGCTGTCAGCATCAGAATGGGCAATTCGGACAAGGAACTGTTCTCACGCAGCTTGCGACATAACTCAAGCCCGGACATTCGCGGCATCATCCAGTCTGTAATGACAAGATCAATGGAGGGATATTCTTCACGCAGTTTCAGGGCTGCTGCCCCGCTATCCGCTGCAATGACACGATAACGTTCCGTCGATAACAGATTGAACAATACCTGTCGATTCACGGGATCATCGTCCACAATCAGAATGGTATGCTCCGCTTCCAGAATATCATCCGTCTCATCCCATTCAATTGCAGTCGTATCCTGTGCTCTTGTTTCTTGGGCAGATACATATCGGGCTGCAACCGGTCTTGAACTCGCTTGCAGCAGAGGAAATTGCACAACAGGCAGGGTAAAATGAAAGGTCGAACCTTCACCCGGCTCCGATTCTGCCCAGATGGTCCCTCCACCAAGCTCGACCAGTTTGCGAGTGATACTCAGCCCAAGGCCAGTTCCCCCGTTAACCCTCTCACTCGTTCCGTTGTCCTGCTCATATGACTGAAATATATCTTCCAGTTTATCTGGAGCAATTCCAATACCCGTATCGGCGACAGATACTGTCACCAGAGTCCCATCCACACGGGCATACAGTCGAATTTCTCCCTGCTTCGTGTACTTATACGCATTGCCCAGCAGATTGTACAAAATCTGCCTTAATCGATCCTCGTCCGCCTCAACCAGTGGTAACGCCGGAGGCCATTCCTGGATCAGTACAACCGGTTTATCCCCGAAGGTGAAACCAGAGACTTCAACAACCGTTCGGGCAACGGATTCGAGATCCACAGCACTCCGTTTTAATTCAATTTCACCATTTTTAAGCTTGGAGAAATCCAAAATATCGTTTACCAGGAGCGAAAGCCGCTTTCCAGTTGACGTGATTATGGACAGGTTTTTGGCCTGCTTGGGAGTGACTGCCCCGGCCGCTCCTTCCAACATGGATTGAGCAATATTAATGATGCCATGCAGGGGCGTTCTTAGTTCATGTGACGTATTCGCCATAAATTCATCCTTAAGACTGTCGATTGCAAGCAAGCGTTCAGATAACGCTTCAACTTCACGGAATGATTGTGCGAACCGAATCGCTGTTATGAACATCTGGGCAAAAACAAACAACAGCAGCTCATACAGCGCAAGAAATGTTGTATCCACTGTTGTGAAAGCACCAACGGTGTACAGCACAACCACCAAGAATATACTCATCATGCTCATCAGGACGAAATGGCCGTCATTCGGTCGCTTGTTCAACCAATGAAGCATGGCCCGCAGCGTGTAACCAATCACCGCAATTGAAATCAGCAGCATGGGCAGCTCCAGCATTGAGAACAGGGCAGGAGGCAATGTGAAACCCACCGCACATTGGATTAGTACGAGAACCACACCCAGGCGAACAAACCATTGGTGAACAGCTCCAGGCACAAGCGCATCCATATATCGTAACAAGAAATAGTACGCAAGAGCCGCACTGATTAATTGAAGCCGCAGAATATCATTATTCGGTAAGAACGGTAACAGGGTTCCCAGCAGCTTCTCTCCATGAGTTAATGCGTACATCGCACCGGACAGGCTAAATAACCCTAGATACCAAAGTTCTTTTTCACTGCGCCGCAGCCGGAAAAGCATCAGGAAGAAGGCCGCCGGTAAAATGAATCCGAAAAGTGTCATCAGATCCTTGAGCCAGTCCTGCTGTTGGCTCTTCAGAATACTGTGCTCGTCTCCGAACAAAATGGATGCAATAATGCCTCCAGACGAATAGCTATAATTGGAAACCTGAATAATAATATCTGCAACATCACCTTCAATGGAGGTAAATCCCGTAAAAGGCAAATTGAGCTGAATATCGGTATTTGGTGTTATGCCTGGCCGCCCTTTACCGCCGATTTCTTTGCCATCTATAAATAAACGATGGGCCATGCGAATATTCTGAGTACGTATTCCATAATCATTCTTCTCTGCTCTGGGGGAAATTCGAACACGCAAATGATAGGTCCCATATCCGTGTGCCTCTCCAAGAGTCCTGTTCCACCGTGATGGAACATGGATGGGTAAAGGCTCGGGAAGAGGCTTGCGTCCTGATACATCCGCCTCAATGTCAACGGGCGTCAACAATTGACCTGGATAAAAATCCCACGTGCCCGTCAGGGATGCAGCCCCCTGCTTGTCGAAATCCCAGCCAGTCAAATCCATTATCCCCTCCCTCGCCTGAGGGTTGCCTCGCTCGGTAATTAGCGTTTGTACAATGGATCCCAGAGGAAAGACAACAATACATATAAAGCTAATGGTGAGCATAATCCAGTGTTTTCTCATTTATGTAATCCTTCCGCTTCCATAGCGAGACACGTCTAATTTTGTCGTTTTATACCTATAACTCCATGTTACACGTTTCTGCTTCTGACGGAAATAGTTCTTACATGATATTTTAACACCAAAAAAGCCACAGGCTCAGCTACCGGAATGTACACCGTAGTTAGACCCGTGACTTTTTTAATTTGCTAACGATTTGTTTAACTTCTCTCTGTTCCTTATGCTTGTCCAACGACCTGAGCCAGTTTCTGCACAATTCCTGCCCAGCCCTGTTCCATCCGTTCACGAACCATGGCATGAGCTTGTCCAAACTCCGTCAGTTTGTCCGCGTCCCAGCCACTGTGAATCAAGGTAAAGTTCGTGTCTTGTCCTTGCTCCATCAGTTCAAACGTAAGCGTCCAGTCCTTACCCCATTGGAATGACAGCTTGTGTGGGGGCTGAACTTCCGTGACTTTGCACGGGGATTTACCGAAAGGGCCTGCTTCCAATATAAATTCATGCCCTTCCACTGGCTCCAGATTGCTTGGCATAAACCATGATTCCAAACCTTTCGATGTCGATACAATCGCCCACACTTTCTCCACAGGCGCTTGTAGCAACAATTGTTCCCGAATATCTGGCAATGCACTTGAAGATTCCATGATATCTCTCCTCCTAAATGATATAACTCATTGTTCAAGATAAGATGATCTGTGTCAAATATATTCTGCTGACAACAGATAATCTTGCAGGTAGTCTGTTGACCGACTCTCAAGTCCATCCTATAATTGGAACATATTACATAAAAGGTGCGTGATTCCTTATGATAGTCTGCTCTGAAAAATTAAATTCCAACCGCTGCCGGAAGGGATAATCAACATCTGACAACCACTCCCTTCCACATTCTTATTTTAATTATGTTGTGGAGGAAGCGTTATATGTCTTTTAGTAATTATGGTCCTTTATGTACCGAGGTGTACAATGCCACCAAACCAGTTGGCCACTCCCTTGGAGGCGATATTGAATTTTATCGTGATGTTCTGATGAACTGCAATGGACGCAGCCTGGAAGCGATGTCCGGCTCCGGTCGAATGCTAATCCCATTACTTGAAGCTGGTTTAAAAGTAGACGGTCTGGATTATTCAACCGCCATGATCGATTCCTGTCGTTTGATGTGCAGCGAGCGGGGATTGCCCATGCCTGAATTGTTTGCTGCTGATCTGGAGACACTTCATCTCCCTTATCGGTATGAATTCATTATAATCGCCGCAGGCTCACTACTGCTTATTCAAGACAGACAGGCTTCCATCAAGGCTCTGCGTAATCTGTATCAACATCTGGAACCGGGAGGCCGACTTGTGCTGGACCTCTTTCTGCCGGATGTGACGAACACAACTACCCACTATTCAGGAACATCAACGGTCCAACTACCGGATGGCGACACAATTACAATGGAGAGCAAAGACATCGAGGTCAATATGCTTCAGCAATATAAAGTGAGTCTAATTCGTTATGAAAAGTGGCGTCATGGCACACTTATAGCCACAGAACTGCAACAGCTTGCATTACGATGGTACGGTGTGGAGGAGCTCCGCATGATTCTGGAACAGATCGGTTTCATCGATGTTGTGGTGTATGCAGACTTCGATCCCGACCAGACACCCTCGCGTTCTGATCAAAAATTTGTGTTTGAAGCTACGCGAGGAATGCCCTCGAAAGTGGGTTCACTTTCAGGTCAAAGCGCTAACGAATCGACCGCACCATAATAGGAGCAATAGTGTGGGGTGCAAAGTGTATCGAACTTCAGTCACTTATTAGGCCACACAACCTGACCCAAAAGATTAAAGATCGAGGAAGTAACGTGCCTACGATTCGTTAAACTGCAAACCTGCGGAAACTGCAGCTAATAGCAGCTGTCGGTTCGTTAGATTGTAATGACGCCATAAAGGGATGTCCTCCGTCATGTTCATGACTTAGGGGACATCCCTTTATAATTGCATCTATATAAATGTTCTAATTAAGATCAGTATCCGCGGGAATAAGGTTGCGCAATAGCCGCTTTATCTTTGCTTACACCCAATTCAAGAGCTGCATGAGTCGCCCAATACGGATCGCGCAGCATGCCTCTGCCAACCGCTACCAGATCCGCATCACCGTTGCCGATAACCGCTTGAGCCAGAGCTGCATCCTCAAGCATGCCTACAGCAATGACAGGAACGTTCAGTTCTTCGCGGAAACGACGGGCAAATGGCACTTGGTACCCAGGGTAGTTACCTGGTTTACGTTGCCCGGAAGGCCCTTCACCACCAGAGCTAATGTGGAACATATCCACGCCTGCAGCCTGATAGGCACGAGAAATTTCAATGGTATGATCTATGTCATATCCACCATCAGCGTACTCCACTGCTGAAATCCGCATGATCAGCGGCATATCTTCCGGCATTTCTTTTTTCACTGCACGAATAATTTCAACGCCAAAACGGGAGAGATCCTGTCCATACTCATCCTCGCGATGGTTCATGAGTGGAGAATGGAATTGGTGAATGAGGTATCCGTGTGCACCATGAAGCTCAATGGCATCGACCCCGGCAGCTACTGCACGGCGTACACCGTCTGCAAACTTCTGTACCATGGCTTGTGTTTCCTCTGTAGTTAAAGCGTGTGGTGTATTGAAGCTCTCTCCAGGGAAAGTAACCACCGATGGAGCTACAGGCTGCGCTGCATCCTCTGCTTTACGTCCGGCATGTGCAATCTGAATCGCCACCTTGGAGCCATATGCATGAATACCATCCACCAGTTTGGTAAAGGCAGGAATGTGTTCATCTGACCAGATGCCCAGGTCATTGTCGGTAATACGTCCGTCCGGATCAACATCCGTCATCTCGATCACGATCAACCCTGCACCCCCAACCGCACGACTTACATAGTGTACCTGATGCCAATCGTTCGGAATGCCATCTTTGGCAGTAACGGAATATTGGCACATCGGTGCCATGACGACACGGTTATTTAGTTGAAGTCCCTTAAATTGATAAGGGGAAAATAATTTCTCAGTCATTTCAATTACATCTCCTATTCCTTATGATGATCTATGTTAAGGCATTTACTTGTTTGCCAGATCGAAGACAGCTGCCCATTCTTGCTTTCTGCCACAGATGGTTTTCTTCTAATTCCTCATTGATCATTATGAACTTAACCTATAGAAATACAAGTACGTACTTTTTTGTGACATAGTACCCTTTTTGATACCTTATCGATCTTTTCCCCCGATGCATTCTTCTCGACTCGAAATGAATCCAAAACATGATATGATAGCCATACAGACATGCAGGTTATAATATACCCACTTTATATAAGTTGTACCTAACGGTTACACGAAAACGGAGAGGGCAGGATAAACTGTAGAAGCGAAGCTAAAAAGCTTTCTGAACGAAAACTGCATCGAAAGCATATACGCAAAACCGAAGCCGAAGGAGCGATTACTGGTGAAAGATATTTTAATTCAAAGACTGATAACCTATGCGCAAATGGATACGCAATCTGATGAAAGCAGTGAAACCTGCCCTTCCACGCCAGGCCAGCTGGTCTTGGGGAAATACCTGGTTGAAGAATGCAAATCGATTGGTTTGCAGGAAGTGACCATGGATGATAACGGTTATGTGATGGCGACATTGCCATCCAATACGGACAAGGATGTTCCGGTGATCGGTTTCCTCGCTCATCTGGATACGGCAACCGACTTCACAGGCAAAGATGTCAAACCACAGGTCATCGACAACTACGATGGACAGGATATTGTACTGAATCAGGAACTGGATGTCGTGTTATCCACCACTGATTTCCCGGAACTGCGTGAATATCAAGGTCACACGCTGATCACAACTGATGGCACAACACTGCTTGGTGCCGATAATAAAGCGGGCATTACCGAGATTATGACCGCGATGGCTTATCTGATCGAACACCCGGAAGTGAAACACGGGAAGATCCGCGTTGCTTTTACCCCGGATGAAGAGATTGGCCGTGGGCCGCATAAATTCGACGTCCCTGCTTTTGGAGCCAAATATGCCTATACAGTGGACGGCGGTCCACTCGGCGAGCTGGAATACGAAAGTTTCAACGCGGCAGCAGCCAAAATTACGGTTCGGGGTACCAACGTGCACCCGGGAACAGCCAAAAATAAAATGGTCAATTCCGCCAAAATTGCGATGGAGTTGAACCGCCGTCTACCTGCGGAGGAAGCTCCCGAATTTACGGAAGGTTATGAAGGGTTCTATCATTTGTTATCCATCGAGGGAGACGTCGAACTGACCAAAATGAGCTACATCATCCGTGATTTCGACCGGGAGAAGTTTGAGCAGCGCAAGGCGTATTTGATGAATGTCGTGGGCGAGTTGAAAAGCAAATATGGCGAGAAAAGCATCTCGATTGAATTAAATGACCAATACTATAACATGCGTGAGAAAATCGAACCTGTGCGCCAGATCGTCGATATTGCACATGAAGCGATGACTCGCCTGGATATCGAACCTGTCATCCGCCCAATTCGCGGAGGCACAGACGGCTCCCAGCTTTCGTACATGGGTATGCCAACACCCAACATCTTCACTGGCGGAGAGAACTATCACGGCAAGTTTGAATATGTATCGGTTGATAATATGGTGAAGGCTACACAGGTCATCGTGGAAATCGCTCAATTATTTGAACAGCGTGGCGATATCTAGCCAGAGCTTACAGATACACAGGCTACATCTGTAGCTGCAGGCAGCTATTAGTAGGTATAAGCATGGAAGTGAAATGGATTTTCCACCTAACAGGTGCATCTATAATCACCCTCTGGCACATGGCAAGCAGGGGGTGGTTTTTTTTCTGCATTTGTGGTTTGAACTGCTCTCTTGGGATTTATGCAGATGGCTTATTCGTACATGTTACCACCCGCAATTTCACGCAGCTGCTCCAGATTACAGATGACAATGTTGCGCTGCTCTTTGCGGATGATGTCACGATCGCGGAGGTCATGGATGACCCGGTTCAAGTGTCTATAACTCGTTCCCAACATATCCGCCAGCTCTGTTAGCTTGGAGGTTTGGATTTCTTCTGTGACCTGCTCCCCCTGCTCCATCGTGGATAACAAATAGCTTGCAAAACGGCTCTCGACAGGATAAAGCAGATTAAGACTCGACAGATTCGAGAATGTATATAATTTGTGTGTCACATGACTGAGCATAAAATGGAGAAACTTCGGGTTTTCAGCATATGTATTGTTGAGATAGCGGTAGCTTACACCGAGCAGTAAACTCTTGTTGACGGATTCCACCGTGTTCTTGGCTTCTTTGCCATTGACCAGCTCTAGATCGCCTACCAGCGCAGGCGGCATGCTAAAACGAAGCAGCAAAGACTTGCCATTCGGCAGTGTTGTATAAATCTTGAGTTTACCCTGAACGAGAAAATATAATCGTTCGGGACGTTCACCTTTGGCACATATAATCTCACCTTTGGAAGCTTCGAGCAGCCTTAATTCAGCAAGCGCAGGCTCGTCGAGCACCTGATCGAGGCCATGTTCCCGCGCCAGCTGTCGCAGCAATCCAAAGTCCATGATTTCTCTCATCTCGGATAACCCCCCTGTGTGGTTCTACTAATATTGGACACATGTCCCATAAACGACATAGATCTGTACCCATATCTTGATATAAAAATAGTTACAACTAGAACTTATATCCATTACATAAATCCAAATGGAAACTATTCTAAAATTCCGTCCTGAAAATGACAATATTTTGTGAAAAAAGGAGTACATGATAGCGCACTCTTTTCCGATGAAAGATAAAGCAATAAGCATAGTTGCAACTGCTAATCAAGAAATTCAAATAAAGAAAGGATGGTTCAACCTGTTATGAACGTTGTAGATGCTCTTTTGAAAGTAATGCCTTATATCCGTCTGATTCTTAGAGAACCAGCCAGTCTAACGGTGTATGATCACGAAAAGGTATTGTATTCTGTCTCCACCGAGAAGTTCAATCTGGGATTCAACGAAGGCGACCCTCTTTTGGATGGATATAAGAACTTCACCGCTCTCAAGAACGGAAACGAAGCTTCTCTCACCCACCTGCCGGCAGAATACTACGGTATCGAACTGGATGTCCTTAATATACCGATCTTTGATGACAATCATCAGGTCGTTGCTATTTTCTGTGTATCGTATGATCAGTCGAACCAGAATCAGCTTGAAGCCATTATACAAGAAAACCAAACGATTAATGGAAACCTGGTTGATATGGTCCAGCATGTTGCCGCTCATGCAGAGGAATTGCAGGCCACCAGTGAACAAATCCTGGAGAATACCCGTCTTGCGGTACAAAACTCTTCCCAAATCAACAAAGTTGCCGGATTCATTCGTGAAATCTCTGAACAGACGAACCTGCTTGGGCTCAATGCTGCGATCGAAGCTGCACGGGTAGGAGAAGCAGGAGCAGGCTTTGGTGTGGTGGCAGCGGAAGTGCGCAAGCTATCTGTGGATGCCAAGCAGGCGACCAGTGATATTGATATCAGTCTGAGAGATGTACAACAGGTGATCAAACAGATGGAAGTAGAAGTCTCTCAGATTGCAGCTTCTTCTCAGGAGCAAGCCACGCTCGTATCTTCCTTCACGGATGTCATTGAGAAGCTGAATGAAGCGGGTGAGCGCATGAAGGCTCTATCCGAGCAGCTCATCAGTTACTCTGTGAACAATTAAGGACAGGTTCATCTCCCGATGAGATGGTTTCCCCCTCTCCGGAGATACTCGAGCACTAAGGGCTTTAATATGTAATAAACAGGACTTGGAATCCCCGTCCCTGTGACGGAAATTCAAGTCCTGTTTCATTTCACTTTTTATTTGGCAGCTTCACTTCATTTGGTTCCTACGACCTCGGCCTCCGACTCCCAGCATTCCACTTCGCCCGGAATGTGAATACGGTCTCGAGTAAAGATCGGATCACGCCCTTCGGCCTTCTGTTTCTTGTAATCCTTCAGTGCTTCAAAGGTCACTTTGGACAACATCAGGATGGCAATCAGATTCACCACAACCATCAGCCCCATGAACAAGTCGGCCAGATCCCATACCAACTGCACCTTGGCAACGGCACCAAACAGCACCATCGCAATGACGCAGATGCGGTATACCCACAGCCAAACTTTATTGGATTTGATAAACTCAATATTGGTCTCTCCGTAGTAATAATTCCCGATGAGCGTACTAAAGGCAAACAGGAACACCATCACTGCCAAAAATCCGGATGCCCATGAACCAATATGCACACTTAATGCCGCTTGGGTCAATTCAATCCCACCCAGATTCGACCCCTTGTACACGCCTGATAACAAAATAATCATGGCCGTGCTTGTACAAATGACCAAGGTATCGGTCAGCACGCCAAATGCCTGAATAAGTCCTTGTTTGACCGGATGTGTTGTATCCGCCGTAGCCGCAGCATTCGGAGCACTACCCATCCCCGCCTCGTTGGAGAACAAACCACGTTTGACACCATTCATCAGCGCGGCACCAAGTGTACCGCCAGCGACCTGTTCAATGCCGAAGGCATTTTTCACAATCAGCGCAATCATGGCCGGAAGCTGTGTAATATTCGACAGAACCACAAATGCAGCCACACCAATGTACAGTACAGCAAGAACAACGACGATATATTCAGACGCCTTCGCAATCCGTTTAACACCACCCATAATGATTCCTGCAAACACAACGGCCATAATTATGCCCACAGTCAACCGATCGATGCCGAAAGAATTTTTGAATGCGACTGTAATCGTGTTGGACTGTACAGCATTAAAGACCAGACCGAACGACAACGTGATAAGAATTGCGAACAATATCCCCATCCAGCGTTTACCCAGACCACGCTCCATATAATAAGCCGGCCCCCCGCGGAATCCACCCTTATCCTTGATTTTATAAATTTGAGCAAGTGTACTCTCCACAAAACTCGAAGCCGATCCAAAAATTGCGATAACCCACATCCAGAATACGGCCCCTGGTCCTCCCAATGCGATTGCCAGTGCAATACCGGTAATATTCCCGGTCCCCACGCGGGCTGCCATACTGATACAAAATGCCTGAAACGGCGAAATTTTGCCAGGCTCCTTACTTTTCGGCTCCTTAAGCACTTTCACCATATCCCCAATCATGCGGAATTGCATGAACCGGGTCTTGGTCGTAAAATACAAACCACATACGACCAACAAGATGATTAACAGTTTGGACCACAGGAAATCATTGAAAACTGCAATAATATCTTGTATTGTTTGCTCCATTGGCAATGCCCCTTTTCGTTGATGTCTCGTTAAAAAACGTTCCCCAGCTGTATGACTGAGCGAAAAATTCTCATACTACTTCATAAGACATGATGCAGTTCTATCCCCACAGAGGAGCTGTTTCTGCAGAAGTACGATAGGATAAGAGCAGCGTTTGCACCATTCTGCACATCTCGGAATCCACATTTTCGGATGTTACCTATACTACACGGGCATCTACCGAAATCGACAAATACCTACACGGAAACATTTAAATTTTTTATAATTAAGCAACGTTTATCCATTCATTGTCACTTTATCTGACATATTGTTCTGCATACACAGGTCTTCACATCGGGATATACAACCAAGTATGATAATAGAGGACATTAATAGCAGGGAAAGATCATTTATAGATGCACAGAACGGAATATATAGGAGCACGTTCAAGTGGAAAGGAGGATACTGAAATGCGTTATTTCATTGTGGATGATGATCCCGGGGTTCGATCCATGCTGATGGATATTATTGAAGATGAGGGACTCGGCGACATAGCGGGAGAAGCAGAAGATGGGGCTCATGTTCATGCTGAACTGTTGGAGCTGCATAAGGTGGATGTACTGCTGATTGACCTGCTCATGCCGCATAGAGACGGAATCCAGACCATACGTGCACTTGAAGGAAGGTTCGATGGCAAGATCGTGATGATCTCCCAGATTGAGTCGAAAAATATGATTGGGGAGGCCTATTCGCTTGGCATCGAATATTATATTACGAAGCCGATTAATCGGCTGGAGATCCTGTCTGTTCTTCGTCTTGTAGACGAACGTCTGCGCATGCAGCAATCCATTGCCGATATTCAACGAACACTGCAAGGACTGTCCAGACTGCAATCTTCCGAACGCACTTCATCACCAGTCCCCGACAAAACAATTACGACAGCAGGACATTTCCTGCTATCGGAGATGGGCATGATCGGAGAAGCAGGCAGCAGAGATCTGCTGGACATGCTGGAATATCTGGAGCAGATTGAAACGGAGGAACATAAACTCTCTCCATATACATTTCCGTCGCTCAAGGATATCTTCCAGAATGTAGCCATACGGAAACTGGGATCTGATGCTTCGCCAGCGGAAACATCGAAAGAGATCAAAGCATCCGAACAGCGTGTTCGGCGGGCAATTTTCCAAACATTAAGCCATGTCGTATCACTCGGACTCACCGATTATACACATCCGAAGTTCGAGAATTACGCTTCGAAGTTCTTTGACTTTACGGAGATTCGCAAAAAAATGCTGGAGCTGCAAAACAATGTGGAGCCCTCCTTGTCCCAGACCCGCATTAACACCAAAAAGTTCGTTCAGGTATTGTACCTGGAAGCCAAGCGGCTGTTGCATTGAGAAACAACAAAAATCATGCACACATAATCAGTCTGGAATGATACAGCATTCGTTCTTCCTGCTGTCCGTTCCAGCTATTATCACGTGCGCATGATTGTAATAAAAGCTCATCTATATCCATCAAGCCCTCGGCTTGTTTAAGTGCATTCGATTATATTCATTGATCAATTCATCCAGTACCATGGACTGCTGAAGCACATCGGGATGGCCGAATCTACCCTCGTTATGCTCTACCAACATATGAAGGTTATGTCTGGCTTTCTCTATTTGATTTTTCAATTCCAAACTCATAACCACGCCTGATCCCTCCCTATTTCTGTGTTACATTTTAGATTTTCCTGTCAATCTATAGTTGGATTAACATATGGCATAGCTCGCATGGATGTTTTGTATCCTTCTCCAAATTTTGAGAGCCGCTAACGCTATCCCTGGAAAATAATCGGAAAACGGCTCTGTGAAGCCTAATTGAAAGCACAGATCCCAATTTCAACAAGCAAGTTCACCCCACTATCTTCATTATCAAACAGTTGTGTCATTATTGTGTATGTTTAAAAAAATACCAAAAAGCACCCCTCAATCTACAGGTTGACCCACAGGGCTGGCCTATATCGATTGAGAGGTGCTAGATGATTAGATCACTTTAATTAATGTGTAACCTTCACTGTAATGACTTCACTAGAAACCGATCCACTCTCATTAATCCATTCCGCAACGTATCCATACTCGCCAGGAGCACGATCTTTAATCACCAACGTTGCTGTCTGCGCATTCGGGGATGCTGCAGTCAGCGGTTGGCTGTCGATTTCTTGACCGTTCTCATACAGACGATAAGAGGTGGCATTCGTGCCCCACCACATATTCATCGTAATGGTGTAGTTTCCATCCCCGTCCCAGTTGTCATGAGAGAGCACCGGCTTCGCTGGTGCTGCATCACGAACGATTACGGTATGCGGAATGCATTCGGTCGTTCCCTTTGAATTGATCAGTTCGCAAGTATATACATACGTACCGTTTACCCGGCCCGAAATATCCGTGGATGCCTTTTGGGCAGAAGGGCTTGAGGCCGTAAGCTTCTGTGTATCGATCAATTCACCGTTCTCATACAATTTATACTGTGTACCATTATTCCCCCACCACATATTCATCGTGATGGTGTATGTTCCATCCGCCAATCCGTCCCCATGTTGGTTATCATCAGACAAGGAAGGTACACCTGGTGCACCTGTGGCTTGGTCTGCGGCGATGACTGTCACTTCCACGGAAAGCTCGGTGATGAGCCCTGCGCCGTTCACTGCCTTGGCAGTAAAGATGTGTTTTCCAGCCAGACCGGTCAATGCAATCTCATCACCCTGTTCAACGGCTTTGCCATCCCAAGTCAATTCCAGAAGCGTGATTCCGGACTCCGGATCTTCCGCCTTCACATTAACTTGGAGTACATCCTCTTCACTCATCTGTTCAGCAGGCATGCCGGTAATGACCGGTGGTGTCGTATCTTCTGTTTCTTGCGGAGCCCCTACATAACGAATATTCGGTGCCGCTGGCTGCTCCATGCCTACTCCCAGATGAAAGCTGGTATGTGGCGGCTGGTTATAGGCTACATTTTGCCAAGCTACCCCGAGGCGGTAGACCGGATCATGCATTAATGTACGAATACGCACATCCGTCTCATCTGTCGTCGTATAAATGCGTAATTCGGAGCTGTCCTGGCTGCGCCACATCACTTCTTCACGCCAGTCTCCAAACAGATCTGCCTGCAAACTCGGGTTGGCTTTGGTGCCATTGTTCGAAGCCGCACCTGTTGCTGTCAGCAAATTAACCGTTGTTTGGTTCTCGTAATCCCATTTGTCGATTCGAATATCATCCTGAAGCTCACGCAGCAGGTCACCGTCCCACCAGATGCCGAAGTTGGTGGACGATGGAATCTTCGTCGTAATCAGTTCCCCCTGAGCGCTGTAGAGCCCAGTGATCGGGATATGTTCAGCGTTGGTAATTGTCGCGGCCCACACTTCAGCCCCCGGATAATTCGGATCAATATCCGCTGCCATGCCGCGTCCGGTATCGATGCCTGTGAACACACCCCAGAGAATCTCTCCTGTTGCCGCATCACGCATTTCCATGCCGTACTGCGAATCTTTATGTTCGTGTACGTCAAACACTTCCAGCCCTGGACGAGTCGGGTCCAGATCACTAAGATGCATGGCATCGCCATGACCCAGCTTCGTGTTGTAGAGAGGTTTGCCATCATCATCGATGGCCATTGCGCCAAATGTAATCTCATCCTTGCCGTCGCCATCCACATCTGCAACCGAGAGATTGTGGTTCCCTTGGCCTGCGTACTCACCGTATCCTTCGTCGTTGGAATCAAAACGCCATACTTTGCTCAGCTTGCCATCACGGAAATTATAGGACGCCAGTACGGTACGCGTATAATATCCACGGCTGAACATGGCACTTGGATGTTCACCGTCCAGATACGCTACAGCGGCAAGGAAACGGTCCACCCGGTTTCCATAGCCATCACCCCAGGATGCCACATCTCCACGCGGAGGATCATAGTCTACTGTGTCCAGTGCTGCTCCCGTTTCACCATCGAACACGGTCAGGAATTCATCCCCAAGCAGAACGTAACCCGAACTGTTCCGGTGGTCAGCGTTGGCGTCACCAATCACTTTTCCCAGTCCATCAACGGTACCATCTGCGGTGCGCATCATCAGTTCGGCCCTGCCATCCCCGTCAAAGTCATACACCAGGAATGGAGAGTAATGGGCACCCGCACGAATATTCGGCCCCATATTGATGCGCCAGAGTCTTGTTCCATCCAGCTTGTAGGCATCCATATAGACAATTCCGGTATATCCGGATTGGGAGTTATCCTTGCCGTTGTTAGGCGACCACATCAGCACAATCTCATATTCGCCGTCACCATCGACGTCGCCCACGCTGGCATCACCCGCATAGTACGAATACGGCTGTCCGTCTTTTGTATATGCATCGGCAGGCTTTTGCAGAGGCACAGACAGATACTGCTCCTGCCAAACGCCGAATTCCTTCGTCGCCGCTTTTTCAATACCGTTTTCTACGGTCATGACCCGGTATTTAGAAGCATCCGTTCCTTTGTCATCCGTAAAGTTGGTGCTTCCCGTTATTGGCTCATTGTTGAGTTTCACACCATCCCGATACAGATTGAAGGCTATAGTGTCGGCATCCAGGCCCAGCATGCGCCAGCCGATATAGTTGCCGCTTTCTGTTTTTACAGCGACCGGAGCACGGTCCAGATATTCCATTTCACGATTCAGCGTCGTTGCAACTGGTGTTTCGAGTGCAGCCGACAGTTCGGATACCCCACCTGCATTCACAGACGCCACTTTATAGAAATAAGGAATGGTGCTCAGAATGGTGGAGTCTGTGTATGCCGTCTCTTTGGTACGAGCGATCAGATCATACGGCCCATTCTGCTTCACAGCACGATAGATTTGATATGCACGCGCTCCCGCTGCTTCCGTCCAACTGAAGGAGACATCATTTTTGTTAATACTTTGTAACGACAGACCAGTTGGGACCTCCGCCTTGTCTACAGAAGAATCAATCGTTGAAACAGACAGAGCATTGGATGCTACCGACTCTGTACCTGTACGATCCGCAGCCGTTACCGTATATACATAATTCATGCCCAGGTCGACCTTGTTGTCGATATAGGTTGTTGTGTCGGTGGTTGCCAGCAACTCAGCCTTGGCCGCCCCAGTTGTCTGACGGTATATCTTATACTGTACGTCATCCGCGATAGCGTCCCATGACAATGCAGCGGTGATCGGATCACTCTCCAGATCCAGGCCATCCAGTTTCAGATGGGAAGGGGCCACCAAGACGGGTGTAATCTCAAGCCCGTTGAGATGCGCCGTTTGCCCGCTGAAGACCAGATTCATCTGCCCATCCTGGACGTTGATCTGATTGATCACTTTTTCGGCAATATTTTGAGCACCGGAGGATACGGTTCCATAATCTTTGCCTTCAATGTTGACGTTGGTCCGCGCCGAACCAATCCAGTCCCCGGTGTACGTCTTGACCGAATAGGTACCATTCGGCAGATCCACTTTGAATTCATATGAGCCGTTAAAATAAATAACGAAATCACGACGCAGGTTATCCGTCGCACTGCCACGATCCCGATCGGCCATATTCACGGAAGACGTTAATCCATAACCGCGTTCAGGCGTATAGAGCGTATTCCGATTGACTTCCGTATACCCTTCAGCAACCGGAGAACCTACTGGGCCAAAATCATATCGATACGCTGCCGATTTGGTGGTGAAGCTGACTTCATCCGAAGGATCGGATTCGCCCCGGCCATTCACAGCGGTTACTCGAACTGTGTACGACTTGCCTTCGACCAAACCGCTTAGCGTTAATGTAGGTACAGTAGCTGTTCCTGCCAACTTGTATGCAGATTCCGCTTCTGTTGAGAGTTTACGGTACACTTTGTAGATGTCTGCCGTATCATCTGCCGTCCATTTCAGTACCGCACCCGCGTTACTGATGCTGCCAGCCTTCAATCCGGCAGGTTTGGCTGGCAATTCAGCCGGAACTTCAGCATCCTGAATCGCTTCCGATAGTGGCAGATCCAGCTCACGAACCGCATTTGCAACGAGACGGGCAATCTGAATCGCTCCATATTCCTGGAAGTGTGTATTATCCGCTGCCCCGTTTGGGAACGCCTGATAGATGCCAGGTGAGACATGGAGGAAGACAGACAATGTCGCTTCCGGTCCAATGGAATCATAGTACGCAATGCTGAGTGCGCTAAGATCGATCAGCTTCACATTCTTCTCCGAAGCTACCTCTTTCATCGCTTGCACATATTCAGGGAAGGACACATTGAATTTGCCTGTGTCTGCGTTAAAGTCCCTGCGACCCATTGGGGTGACCAGAATTGGTGTAGCCCCCCGCTGCTGCACACCGTCTATGTAGGTTTTCAGATAGTTTTTGTAATCGGCTGGCGAAGCATAGCGGTCTGGAACACTGATCGTTGCATCATTATGTCCGAACTGCACGAACAGATAATCTCC
Source organism: Paenibacillus sp. FSL K6-0108 (assembly GCF_045040695.1). NCBI lineage: Bacteria > Bacillati > Bacillota > Bacilli > Caryophanales > Paenibacillaceae > Paenibacillus > Paenibacillus sp. FSL K6-0108. Next base: position 7,262,469 of record NZ_CP150288.1, read on the forward strand.
CGGACGGATAAGGCGTAAAATCTCATCCAATCGGCCTTCGAAAATAAAGGATTTGGAGCTGCGTCCACCGATGGAATGGTTCTTAATCTCCACAGCATCACTGAAAAAGGACGGGAACATTTGCCCCCAACCCGCTTGGGGCTCCCAGTATGGATTATAGGTCTGCATCGTGGAATCACCCGCAAGATACACCGCAGGTTTGCTGCCTGCCTCGCGTTCCTGTTGTTTGGTGATGACGAGCGCATTGATATTGGCGGCCGTTCCGGAGAATTCAAAGTTCATCTGCCCATCCACCAGTGCAATATCGAAGCTCATCTCCAGATATTCACCCGCTGGTTTGGTGTTCTGCTGAACCTTGTTCATGCTCTCCACTTTGATCGCAATATCCGTGGTGCCAGCACTGTCGCCAGCGACAAGGGAGACGGTATAATCACCGCTTGGAAGGTCCACCTTGAATCCGCCCCCATCGGCGATTGTGGCATAATCGGATTTAATCGGATCACTTGTACCCCGATCCTGTACCGTTACCTTAGACACATCAGTGAAGCCATAGCCACGTTCTGCTGAATAAGCCGCAGTCACGTCCACGCCAGTATACCCATTTGCAACAGCCCCTGAACCAAAGTCGTATTTATAAACACCTCCACCCGCAGCTTCATCAGCCGATGCGGCTGCACTCGCTGTTGGCGTGCCAAACATCGTCCCCCAGCCCAGACTTGAAATGGTAAATACCCACAGGAGCAAAATGATGCCAACTTGCCTCGTCTTTGCGATCATGTACATCCTTCCTTTCGTTTCCTCATCATTGAATGATTACAGCCAGAACGATGGTACAACCCGTAAGTAAGCGCTTGCAATTTGCTGTTTAAAAAAGAATGTTTCCGATTTAATGAATCACCTCTTTAATTTAAATTTTTTAAATTCTTTAATGCTTCACATCAGTAAACTTTGAGGCAAAGGTTTTCATTTCCCCTCGATACTATCCCTTCTTCCAGGGAATGAACATGTAATTTTCCGTCTTTTTCCACCAAAAAACCGATCTGTTCATTTATGATCTCTAACATAAGCCTCACAAGGGATCGGAAATTGCTCCAAAAGGTAATAAAATCCCTTTTCATACGTAATTCATTCAGGTACAATAGGGCGATGTGTGTGTCCGGACCAGGCGGATACGAATTAAGAAATATAGAGGACGGTTCGGTTCTAGCGGATCATCCTGATTTGATTATTTGGAGGCTCATCAACACCATGCAAACCGATTCACAGACTAAAGTCAAAATCATAAACGCCGATCCCAGCGCGATGGGATTATTTGGGCTGGCCATCGTTACTCTGGTCGCTTCCTCCCAAAAGCTTGGCATCACAGACGGCCTTAGCTACGCCATTCCTTGGGCGATTTTCCTGGGTGCCTTTGCCCAGCTGTTCGCCTGCATTCAAGATTCCAAACGCAACAATACGTTCGGCACAACTGCCTTCGGCGCATACGCATTCTTCTGGTTCGCCATGGGCGCCAACTGGCTGATCAAAATGGGCGTGTTCGGCTCCACTCTGGCAGAACAAGCAGATGGCAAGCAGCTCGGATTTGCTTTTGCCGGATATCTTGTGTTCACCCTGTTTATGACGCTGGGTGCCGTGGAAGCCAACAAAGTATTGCTCATCATATTCATTCTCATCGACTTCCTGTTCCTTGGTCTGACCTTTGACGCTTTCGGCGTAGCTCCTCATATCTTCCATACCATCGCAGCGTATGCTGAAATGGGAATTGGAATCGTGTCCTTGTACGGCACAGGCGCTTCTGTACTGAATGCTCATTTTGGCTACACGTTCTTGCCGATCGGCAAGCCGTCCGGCATTTTCAGACCCAAGGCTTAATATACAGCATCAAACCGCCCGCGCGCCGGTCCGCGCCTGGCGGTTTTTTTTGAATTATGCCTTCAATTGAATATCCATTTGACGGGCACCTATACTAGAACTAACATATAGAGACGATGGACTCGGCAATCTTCCAGAGTGCATTAGCCATACTGTCAGGAGGAAAAAGTGGATGAGAGAGATACCTAAACCTACAGAGTTTGACCAAATAGAGAAAAAATACATGCGGGAGACACGTTGTTTCAAGACGGCAAGAGTGTTCCCCACTGATGTCAACAATCATAACACGTTGTTTGGCGGAAAACTCATGTCCTACATCGATGACATCGCGTCCATTACAGCATCCAAGTTGTGCAGGGTCAATACCGTCACAGCTTCAACCGATTCAGTCGATTTCCTGTATCCGATTAACCCGACCGATTCGGTGACGTTGGAATCCTTTGCTTCCTGGACGGGACGAAGCTCAATGGAGATTTTTGTGAAGGTGATCCGTGAAGACCTCAAGACCGGGGAAAAGAAGATTGCGGCGACCGCATTCCTCACCTTTGTCGCTTTGGACGAAAATAACCGTAAACTCATCGTACCCCGCATCATTCCGGAGACGGAAGAAGAGAAGAAATTATACGAGACAGCTCCAGCCCGGGCAGCCATGCGGAAACAACGGCGGGAAGAGAGCAAAAAATTTGCCGACTTCCTTACCGTTACCTACCCTTGGGAATAAGAGAAATCACTCCAGCTTCACAATCCAGGGGTCATCCAACATGCTTATCTGGACGATGCCGGAAATGTGGATATTGCTCTGCTATCCGGCAGTTCGCCACCCATGGCGACACACCACTGTTGATAGATGCGATAAGCAGCGCCGCTCTCCAGCAACCCCTGGCATGTATAGATACCTTCTTCTATTGAATTGACACGCCCCGTCGCATACAGACGGAATCCGCCATTCAACAGAACCTGGTTCACAAAAGCGATATGCCCATTCCCGCTTAACACGGCTTCACCTACTTCAAGCTGTTTGGCTGCCGTCCACACCAGCTCCGGTGCAGGAATATCCAGGTCATAGGCGGCTGGGTCTACCAATTCAAGCCTCATATCGCCCTGTTCCACGGCATAGACCCGAGTTGGCCGATCGATATACAGGTCTTCCGAACCCTCCATCCCCTGTACAACATAAGCCCGACGATACTGGAAACGGGTGAGCAGCTTGGCAATCCGATCCAGAAACGTATTATGAAATACACCAAAAACCAAATATGGCGATTGGTTAAAATTAATCAGTTTCTCCGCCGTGTTCAGAACTGTACGAAATCCAAGCTCTTCCCGCAAAGGACGGAGTTGCCGGAGAGGGGCGCACCACTCCTCGGATGAAACATACATCACTCCTGTACGCAGGGCAGCACTTCTGGCATCTTCACGATCCATCTCCCATGTATTAATCCCCGCTTTTCTTAACAAAACCGATAACGTAACTCCCCACTTCGGTGGCAGAGGTTCACTTCCATGCAATGTCACCGGAAGGCCCGCAGCAGCGAGCACAAACGCAGTCGGAAATGTGGCCATAAAGGACTTAGTGCGTCCATCATACGGGCCAGCGCAATCCAGTCCGTCCCGAAATATGGACAGACGCTCCGCATGGTTCTGGCAAGCATGAACAAACGCTTCAAGTTCTTCGACATTTTCCATCTTCATTCGCTCAGCCATAAGAAAGGCAGCCGTCTGGGCAGGCGATACCTCCTGTCTGAGAATTTTTTCGGCTACAGCCAGTGCCTCCGCATAATGCAGATCACGCGAGCCTCGTTTCCCTCGCCCGACTTCCCTGAGTATCTCGGACATATCCACAAAAAAACCCCCTTCCCATTAAGACTGGAGCAGTTGATGTGCCTTCACAATGGCTGTTGCCACATCCACCATCCGTTTACGTTCATCCATCGCTTTCTTGCGCAGCAAGTCATAGGCCTCCGATTCGGAAATCTGCTTCAGATCACACAGGATTGCTTTGGCCATATCAATCCATTTCCGGTCCTCCAGCCTGGATTGCAGCTGCTTGCGCTCCTGCTCCCACTGCTTGCGTTCCATATAACGCTTGGCTGCAAAATGAAGGGTCCAGTGAATCTCCGGCCCGCTCATGGAGGGGGTGAGTATTCCGTCAAAGGACGTCTCCACCTCGCAAGATTCTGCCGAAGAAGAGGCCGTATCCGGGGCACACCACCAGAGCAGTGGTGTGTCCGACTTCCCCTTTCCAAGAGATTGCACCCAATATTCCATGTCTGCCAGAGACAAATGAAGGATGGATGCGTCAGCTCCGCCAGCCAACTTCAGCGCCTCCGTCTCACTGTCTGTCACCTGCACATGATACCCATTCGCTCCAAGTAGTTTCTCCGGGGTCAGAGGGATTGCATCAATCGAGGCAGATAGTGTTGGCTGAACACGGATGACCAATAAAGATCGCATGATGGATCAATCCCTCCCTATTACATTTGGCATACTCAGATAAAAGGGGAGTATTGTCTGTTCTCTACCCCACACTTATGTCACATTACCTTACAAAATAAACAAATCTGTATTTGATGACATCCATTGTTGAAGTGAATCTATGTCGTTCGCTCATAATGTCGATAAACACATGTAAACATAATTAACTTTAAATTTCAAATACTTTTTTATGTTAACTATATTGACATGTAGAGACGGATCTTTTATAGTTAGGCCATAACAACTCCATATTTGAATCGATCACAGCTACAACGGCGTAGCTGATGGAAACGGCAATGAAGCCTGTTTTGCAATCTCGGAGCAAGGGATGCGTATGTATATGCGCAGTCCTCCGAGGCATAACAGGCTTTTTCTATTTTAGAGCAATGTTTTGGGCATTTAGCAGAATGGAATCAAGGGGGCTAACTACAATGAGTACAACGAAAAAATTGGTACTGGTCGGCAATGGCATGGCAGGAATCCGAACCATTGAACATATTCTCAAGCTCGCACCACACGCTTATGAAATCACCGTCTTCGGCGCCGAGCCGCATCCCAACTACAATCGCATTATGCTCTCCTCTGTCCTCGCAGGTGGCATGAGCATTGAAGATATTGTGATCAATGATTGGAGCTGGTACGAAGACAATGGCATTCAGGTATACCCTGGTGACCCTGTCATCCAGATTGATGCCAATCGCAAGGAGGTTGTATCCCGGAATGGTGTACGCGCAACCTACGATGAGCTGATTATGGCGACAGGCTCTCAAGCCTTCATCCTGCCACTCCCGGGAGCGGACAAAGAAGGCGTGATCGGTTTCCGGGACATCAAGGACTGCGAGACAATGATGGCCGCATCGCAAACGTATCGCAAAGCCGCCGTCATTGGAGGTGGCTTGCTTGGACTGGAAGCTGCGCGGGGCCTGCTCAATCTGGGCATGGACGTGACGGTCATCCACATTAACGGACATCTGATGGACCGGAATCTGGATTTGCCAGCAGGTCTAATGCTCCAGCGGGAGCTTGAGGAGCAGGGTATGAAGTTCCTTTTGAACAAACATACCGAAGAAATCACAGGTAAACATCGGGTCAAAGCCATTCGATTCACCGACCAAACAGTGCTTGAAGCCGATCTGGTCGTCATGGCCGTCGGAATAAGGCCCCAGGTTGAACTGGCCCGTCAGGCGGGCCTGGACGTGAGCCGAGGTGTTATCGTGGATGATTATATGAACACCAGCATACCTGGCATCTCGGCTGTGGGCGAATGCGCAGAGCACCGCGGGATTGCATATGGACTGGTGGCCCCATTATATGAGCAAGGCATGGTACTGGCAAAGCGTCTTGCGGGTGCGGCAACGGAAGGTTATGAAGGATCTGTGACTTCGACGAAGCTGAAAGTATCCGGTGTAGACGTCTTCTCCGCAGGACAGTTCAAGGATTCTGCGGACACCCGCAGCATTCGTATACAGGACGACGTGGATGGTGTCTACAAAAAGATGGTCCTAAAAGACGGAAAGCTGATTGGAGCTGTATTGTTTGGCGATACAACAGATGGTGCATCCCTTTTCTCCCTCATAAAAAGTGGTGAGAACATTAGTGGACGCGAAAAAGAAATATTGCTCGGCGTACCCTCAGGTTCCGGTTCAGGCTCTGGTCCATCCATTGCTGAACGCATGGCAAGTATGCCAGATGACGAGATCGTCTGTGGATGTAATGGTGTTACCAAAGCTGCCATCGGTGATGCTGTGCTGAACAAAGGATGCAACACACTGGGAGCCATTAAGTCCTGTACCAAAGCCTCAGCTTCCTGCGGTGGATGCAAACCGATTGTGGAATCATTGCTTGTCCATTATGCAGGCGATGCTGTGGGTGAACAGGTGAAAGAAGGCATCTGTGGCTGTACTTCCTATGACCGTGATGAGATTGTTTCCCAGATCAAGGAGATGGGACTGAAAACCGTGAAGGAAGTTATGAACGTACTCGGTTGGAATGAGCCTGAAGGCTGCTCCAAATGCCGTCCATCCCTCAACTATTATCTCGGTATGATCTGGCCGACCGAATATGAGGATGAGCGGGTATCCAAATTCACAAATGAGAGGTATCACGCCAACATTCAGAAAGACGGCACGTATTCCGTTATTCCACGGATCTATGGCGGTGTCACTTCCCCGGCAGAGTTGATGAAGATTGCCGCAGTTGCGGAGAAATACGATGTACCCATGGTGAAATTCACGGGTGGGCAACGGCTCGATCTGCTCGGTGTACAGAAGGAAAATCTTCCGAAGATTTGGGAGGAGCTTGATATGCCTTCCGGCTTCGGTTATGGCAAGGCACTGCGAACCGTCAAGACATGTGTGGGCAACACTTTCTGCCGATTCGGAACACAGGACTCCATTGAGATGGGCATTCGTCTGGAGAAAAAACTCGACAAGATGGTCGCTCCTGCCAAAGTGAAACTCGCTGTCTCAGGTTGTCCACGGAACTGTGCAGAGGCCACGATTAAGGATCTGGGTGTTGTTGCAATTGACGGAGCATGGGAACTGCATGTCGGTGGCAACGGTGGAGTTAAGGTCCGTGCAGCCGAGCTGTTATGTACGGTGAAGACTGACGCCGAAGTGGAAGAGTGGACTTACGCTTACCTTCAATACTATAGAGAGAATGCACGATGGAATGAGAGAACAGCGGCTTGGATTGAACGGGTCGGTCTGGATCATGTAAAAAAAGCACTGGAAGACCGCGACGTACGTCTCGCACTGGTAGAAAAACTTGAATTAACACTGGGGCGTACCGTCGATCCATGGAAAGAAATCATCGAGAACGATAAATTGCGTAAAAACTTCACTCCCTTGGCTGATGCACAGCCGACAGCCCACTAGAAGAGGAGGACCAGCCATGAATAAATTAAGAATTGGACACCTTACGGATATTGATGAGAAAGGATCACGAACATTTAAAGTACAGGATACTGAAATAGCTGTCTTCAAATTGAGTGACGGAAGTCTGCACGCTGTAGAGAATCGCTGCCCTCACAAGGGCGGCAGACTGTCAGAAGGCATGGTATGCGGGACGGCAGTCCATTGCCCCCTGCATGATTGGAAGATTGATCTTCGCAGTGGCAAGGTACACGAACCGGATGAAGGTTGCCTGAACACGTACCCGACAGAAGTGGATGGAAACAGCGGGGAAATCTACATCACCATTGCAGGTTAAAGGTTAAGTTACCCTGACATCAAGGAGGAATACGCTATGGATTTTGTTAAACCGGCAGAAGTATTACAATCAATGGTCGAGGCAGGAGAAAACAAAGCCAGAATGAACCGGGTACAGCTGCTGATCCGAGGTTTTTTGGCGGGAGCTATCCTTGCTTTTGCAACAACCCTGGCGTATACCGCTGTATCTCAAACTTCCGTTGGTTTGGCAGGTGCATTGATTTTCCCAGCGGGGTTCGTCATTATCATTCTGCTTGGACTTGAACTGGTCACTGGGAGCTTTGCCCTGATTCCGCTCGCGGTGCTGAAACGCAAGGTCCGTGTGATAGATATGCTGAACAATTACTTGTGGGTCATTGCGGGTCATGTACTCGGATGTTTATTCTATGCTCTATTATATGGGCTGACTCTTACCAAAATGGGGACGGACATGAGCAACCCCCTCATCCAGACGCTGATCCAGACCAGTGAAGCCAAAACTTTGGGGTATCAACACCTTGGCGGTGCAGGTATCGTTCTTGTGGTCATCAAAGCGATTCTATGTAACTGGATGGTCACTCTCGGCGCGGTCATGGCGATGACCTCCACTTCTACGCTCGGTAAAATTGTAGCCATGTGGTTGCCCATCACCATCTTTTTCGCACAAGGGTTCGAACACGCTGTAGTGAATATGTTCGTCATTCCGGCAGGCATGATGCTGGGCGCTGATGTCAGTATTGCAGACTGGTGGCTGTGGAATCAGATTCCCGTGCTGGTGGGCAACTTCATTGGCGGTGCAATATTCACAGGATTTGGCCTTTATGCAGCTCATAGATGGAGAAGTCCTGTCAAGCTTTCATCCACGCTGGCAACCATTCCGGGTGGCCGTTCAGGACTAGCCAGTCCCGATACTGCATCCAAGCTGGGGACACCATCATGAGCCGGGGCCTGGTTAGTATCGTAGGTGCAGGTCCTGGAGATCCCGAGCTGATTACGGTAAAAGCCCTGAAACGTATTCAGTCTGCAGATGTCATTCTGTATGATCGACTTGTTAATGACCAGTTGCTCGCGGAGGCTCGTGAAGGAGCTCTTCGGATTTACTGCGGCAAAGCCCCGGGTCTGCATTCCATGTCTCAGGACATGATAGGACGTATGCTGGTCGCGCATGCGGCTGAAGGCAAACAGGTTGTTCGGCTTAAAGGCGGTGATCCGTTTATCTTTGGACGCGGAGGAGAAGAAGCCCTTGTGCTGGCACAGGCAGGAATTCAATTCGAAGTCATTCCAGGCATCACTTCGGCTGTGGGTACATCCGCTTCATCTCTTGTTCCCCTGACTCATCGCGGTGTAGCTTCATCCTTCGCATGTGTAACCGGAACAGGCAGCGACGGAAACGTATCCTCTGTCCGCTGGGACCTGCTCGCCCATAGTGTAGACACTCTGGTGATCTACATGGGCATCAGTCAGTTGCCACAGATTCAGCATGAATTGCTCCACCATGGCAAAAACGGCTGCACGCCAGCGGCTCTCATTGAGCGAGGTACCACCTCACAGGAGCGAATCATTACAGGTACTCTTGCTGAACTTCATTCACTCGCCCTGTCGCAAAAAGTGAGCAATCCGGCGTTAATTATGATTGGTGAAGCCGTCCGTGTACGCGAACAGATACTTCAACTGCAGCAAGCGGCCAACACTTCCATGACAGGATAACCTATATCTTTCTTATCTAATCCAACATCATGCGTTCATGAATCGTCCGACCCTTCTGCCCTGGTTCAATCAGCAGACGGGTCGGTTTGATGTTAATTAGCGCTGTCAGCTGCTCCCCCATGTAATGCGCCGAATATTTAAACCCGATCTCGGCCCAGTGCATAATTACGCCGACCGTTGCTGAAACAAGATAACTCAGCATAATATCGTAATTAATGGTGTATTCGCTATCTTCAGTTACGAGAATGAAGTCTTCCGTTAAATAGGTGCGGAACATGTTACTTAACCGGGAAGCCATATCACTGTGCATCGTCATTAAGGCTCGAAAAATATCCTGATGAGCCTCGATATATTCAAATACAGGCATCGTTGATGGCAGTAATGCCGTCATATCCACTTCTTTTAACTCCGCGTAAGGTAATGCATAAGCTTGTCCCACTCCCTGCATGAAATCATCCAAAATGAATTGCAGCAGTTCTGGTTTGCCAGGGAAATGCAAATAAAATGTTCCCCGATTGTAATCCGCCCGCTCCGTAATGTCTCGAATCGTGACGGCTTCAGCTCCCTTTTCCAATATCAAAGAAACCGCTGCAGCAATGATGGCATCCTGCGTTCTTCGTGCTCTCCGATCCTGAGGGTGTTCGATAATCAACATTTTCGCCTCCTCTGTCCATTATTGTAACCTAAATGAACACCGCTTACATCTCTGTCCGATAGCTGACATATGCGCTGTCAATGATTATTGTCACACTTCTATGTATATCTTAACATTGAGATAGGAACGATAGACGACAGGTTGACTGTTTTTCATAGTTACCTGATCTAATTTTAATTTTAAAAGGAGCGAATACATGATGAGTACACCATATACCCAAACAGCCGTTATTACAGGAGCAGCCGGAGGCATCGGTAAAGAATTAGCACGTCGCCTGGCTGAACGCAAAATTAATCTGGTGCTGGTTGACCTGAACGAAGAAGCCATCCAGCAAACCATCACGGATCTGAAACTCGACAAGGAGCACGTCATTGCAGTGAAAGCAAACGTATCTCAGGAAGCCGACGTGAAAAACTATGTGCAGCAAGCACTTGATACGTTTGGTCGTATCGATTATTTTGCTAACAATGCCGGCATTGAAGGTCCAACCGGACTGATCGAGGATCTGAGCGTTGAAGCGCTCGACCTCGTATATAACGTCAATGTGCGCGGTGTATTCCTTGGTTTGCAGAACGTCATCCCTGTCATGAAAAAACAAAAATCGGGTGCGATTCTGAATACCTCTTCCCTTGCAGGTCTGATGGGTGCTCCAGCCGTATCACCATATATTATGTCCAAACATGCCGTTATCGGACTCACCCGCACAGCAGCGAATGAGCTTGCTCCTCATGGTATCCGGGTTAACGCGGTATTGCCGGGCACCATCAACACCCGCATGATGCGCCAAATCGAAGCAAACTCCGGCAACGTGGAAGATTATCAATCCGCTACCGTATCCGCAATTCCGATGGGACGATATGGTGAACCAGAAGAAGTCGCGGCGATCATGAACTTCCTGTTGTCCGAAGAAGCTTCGTATGTCACAGCTTCGCTTTATACTGTTGATGGCGGTATGATGGGTCAATAAGAAGAACAGGACTATCCCAACAGGGCTGGTGTTCAAAGAGTATTTCGAACGTGGAACTCAAAAAATGACCTCAAAATCCACAGTAACGTGGAGGCTGAGGTCATTTTTTTAAACGAATTCAAGGCAACATACCTTATACTTAATCCACGTAGCCCGCGAGACCCTTTTCCATCAAGTAGTCCATTTCGGCATCCAGAATGCCTTCTACGGTCAGTTCGTCCAGCTTTACATCTTTGCGGCTCAGAATGTAATCGGCCAGATCATCACCATCGATATCCACGTCGCCTTTGGCATTTTCATGCGCTTTGTTAATGTATGCCTGCTCATGCTTCAGGACTAGAGCGATATTCGCCTCGCTTGCCTTCGTTTTCTCTGCAATATATGCCTTCATTTCCTGCTCATTAATTGAGTTTGCTTCCGTCATGTTATAGTCAGCTCCTTGATTCATACATACTGTTGCCATTGTAGCATAGGTTAACCCACAACAGACATGCCTTATTCCTTTATCCCTAAGATAAACGAACGTAGAATGTTGCGCCTTCCCCTACCACACTGCGTGCGTATATCTCGCCTTTGTGCTGCTCCACGATCGACCTTGCAATCGCAAGCCCTAATCCATGTCCACCATGTTTGCGCGCTCTGGAGGCATCTGTGCGATAGAAACGATCAAAGATTCGGTCCAGATGCTCAGGCGCGATGCCTTCTCCCGTGTTGGAAACGGCCAGCACGACGTCATTGTTCTGTTTCTTGAGCGATACGTTCACCGAGCCTTTGGCTCTGGAGTATTTCACTGCATTATCGAGCAGGATGAGAATGACCTGCTTGATCTGTTCGCTGTTGCCATGGACCATGAGCTGCGGCTCAATGCTGTAGTCCAGGGATATATTTTTCTCAAAAATGACCGCTTCCATCGTCAAAATAATCGTTTCTACTGCATCGCTCATATTGAACTTGGCGTGAATCACCGAAGATCGTGCATCGTCAATTTGAGTCAGATATAACAGATCATTCGTTAGTCCCGACATACGTTCCGTCTCCGACTTGATGTAATGCAGCCATTTGGCCTGATTCTCAATCGTATCCTCCCGGTTCGCGAGCAGCACATCCGTGTTGGTATTGATGATGGCCAGCGGCGTTTTTAGCTCATGCGAAGCATCCGCTATGAACTGCTTCTGCTTCTCAAAGGCTTCCTTGACCGGGGTAATGGAACGATTGGCGAAATACCGACTCAGGAAGTAAATGACGATCAGCATGATCAAACCTACGATGGCAAATGTATAAATCAGATTCGTCAGGATGCCCTGTTGAGCCGTCACATCCATAAATACAATCATGTGCCCGGTACTGGTGGGGTCAACTACGTACGCCCAGTCCGTTCCATTCAGTGTAAACTGTCCGGTCTTCCGGTCCAGATCGTCAACCTTGTTCACCTTTTGCAAAGCTTCGGTATATAAGGTATCCTCCATATCAAACCGGGAGTGTGTATCCGTGATGTTCCATTCACTGTCCGTCTTAATCATGAATGATACGGATCGCCCAGGCGGCGAGTTCGGATCAATTCCCGGGGCTCCGTTTCCAGGTGAATCCGATGGGGGTGTTCCCGTTCCTGTTTCTGTACCTGTTCCTGCGTCTCCATTTCCTCCGCGCGGGATTTTGGAATTGCCATAGGGACTATGATAGAAGTCCGACACCTTGAACAGCTCCATATTGGTTTCCCGCTGTACATTCTGGTACGTAATGATGTAGATCGTGGCAAAAGCAACCAACATCATAATCGAGATGGACACCAGGTTCACGACCAGAAATCGGTTTCTGAGTTTCTTGAACATCAGACCGTCACCTCAAGTACGTACCCCACACCCCGAATTGTATTAATGCGGACCGCAGAGTTCAGGAAGGTCAATTTTTTGCGTAAAAACGAGATGTACACCTCCACATTGTTATACTCCACTTCCGAATCAAAGCCCCACAACTTCTCGATAATCTGCTCCTTGGATGTAATGGCCTGCTTGCGCGTGATTAGCAGCTCCAGCAGTTCATTTTCCTTCAGATTCAGCTTGATTTCCTTACCCTGCACACTCAGCTTCAGCTGCGTGGTGTTCAGTTCGATGTCACCAAATTTCAGTCCATCCTCCGGAACGACTTCCCCCTTCCTTCTCAGAGCTGCCCGAATCCGGGCAAGCAATTCCTCTGTAGCAAAGGGCTTCGCTATATAATCATCGGCTCCGTAATCCAACCCGGTCACTTTATCTGAGATTTCTCCTTTGGCTGTAAGCAGAATGACAGGTGTATGATTGCCTTCGCTCCGCAGTTTCTTCAATACGGTAATTCCGTCCATTTCCGGCATCATGATGTCCAGCAGCAGCAGATCATAGATTCCGCTCAGGGCGTAATCCAGTCCCGACCTCCCGTCATGCACCATATCCACGGAGTAATTGTTTTTCTTTAATATTTGAGACACGGCTTCAGCCAAATGAACCTCATCTTCCGCAATAAGTATTCTCATCGGTTCTTCATTCCTCTGCATGAATTGATTTCGAACTTTTTCAATCTATTATACCAACGATTGTAGCAGCCGAACCTTGAATCAATCTTAATTCATTATTTTTGAAGAACTATTAAAGGAAGGTAAAAAAAGATCAACGGAATGTAAAATCATTTAAGATTCATTCAAGGTTGGCGCTCTAAGATACAGACATGGAAGCAATACACGATGAAACAAAACATACAAAACATGGATGAAAGGACTGAACCCCAATGGCAATTGAAGTATTCAACCGATATGAGAGCAAGTATCTCCTGACTGATGAGCAATACAACAACTTCTACACCGACCTGCTGAAATATATGGAGCTGGATGCTTATAACAAGAAACACGAGTTTTACTCCATCAGCAATCTGTATTTCGATACTCCACAGGATTCCCTGATCCGCGCCAGTCTCTCCAAACCGAAATATAAGGAGAAGCTGAGACTGCGGGCATACGGAGTTCCCGAAGAGAATGCCAAGGTATATCTGGAGATCAAAAAGAAAGTATTTGGCCTGGTGAACAAACGAAGAACTGCCCTGAGGCTGGATGAAGCTTATGAATTCGTTCAGACAGGCAAGGCTCCTGATCTCGCCGATTACATGAACAAGCAGGTTGTCGAAGAGATCAAGTATTTCCTCCGGCTGTACGATCTGGGGCCAAAAGTATACCTGGCATATGAACGCAAGGCTTTGTTCGACAAGAACAGCCGCGATCTCCGGATTACCTTTGATACCAACATCCGCAGTCGCCGATATGATCTGAAGCTGGAGCAAGGAGATTACGGTGAACCACTGGTGAAAGATGGACGCTGGCTGATGGAAGTCAAAGCCGAGAAAACCGTCCCGATGTGGCTCTCCCAGCTGTTATCCGAACATGGTCTCTACCGCACCGGATTCTCGAAATACGGCAATGAGTACAAACACCTGGCCAGAACAACCAACCTGAACTATCAGACTGAACGAGAATTACTGCCGGGTACCGATTTCAACCCATCCATAGAACAAGAAAAAACAATCACAGAAAGAGAGCGTGTAGTATATGCTTGATTCCATTTTCAGCTCAGCTTTAACAGACACCACCCTAACTTTTAGTAATGCAATTCTAACGATCGGACTTGCCATCATCATGGGGGTCATCATCAGCCTGACGTACATGAAGACAAATCAAAGCACTTATTCCCAAAGCTTTACACTAACTATGGTCGTCTTGCCAGTCATCGTAGCCATCATCATTCTTCTGATCGGCAGCAACATTGCCCGTGCATTCAGCCTCGCGGGTGCCTTCTCCATCATCCGATTCAGAAGTGCGCCTGGTGACCCGAAAGACATTGCTTATGTTCTGTTCACCATGGCTTCCGGTCTTGCCTGCGGTGTAGGCGCATTCGGTTATGCTGTAATGTTCACCATTATCCTGTGTGTACTAATGTTTGTTCTGAGCCGCTTCAACTTCGGAGGGAAGAAAGCCCAGCAAAAAACACTGAAAGTAACCATTCCGGAAAACTTGAGCTACGAAGAAGCACTGAACGAAGTGTTCCATAAATTTAACGTACCTTTTGATCTCAAAAAAATCAGAACAACCGAGCTTGGCAGTCTGTACGAGCTGGTATACAACGTTACTATTCATGAAAATGTCAATCAAAAGGAATTTCTCGATATGATCCGCACCCGAAACGGTAACCTGGATATCTCATTAACCATGAGTCCCACAACCACTGAATATTAAAATTTGAAGGGAACGATAACATATGAAAAAGAAAATCATAACTGGCAGCAAATTGTGGTCCATCGCGATGATTACGGCAATGGTGACAGCTTGCAGCGCTCCGGCAGCAACCAGCAGTACTGCAAACGCAGCAGTGTCAACGACAGGGACAACCAAAACCGTATCCGTCAGTGAACAAACCTCGGTGAAGTATGCCGATCTGGTCACGATGGATGCAGACGATACCAATGTGAGCTGGAGTGCTACCGACTCCACAACAATCGAGCTGAACGGAACAACTGCTTCCATCACAGGATCGGGTGCAAAAGCGGCCAATGGATCGGTAACCATCTCCGCAGCGGGTACCTATGTACTTAGCGGCAAGCTCACCGACGGACAGATTGTGGTCAATGTCGCAGATAAGGGCACCGTACATCTCGTATTAAACGGGGCAACCATCAATGACAACGACAGTGCAGCGATCTATATCCAGAAAGCGGGCAAAGCCATCATTACGCTGGAAGAAGGAACGGAGAATGCTGTCTCGGATGGCAAGACATACGTATACGCCGACGATACAACGGATGAGCCGGATGCAGCCATCTTCAGCAAGGCAGACCTGACGTTCAATGGTACAGGCAAGCTGACGGTTACAGGCAACTACAATGAAGGTATTACGAGTAAAGATGACCTGAAAATCGTAAGCGGCACGATCAACGTCAAATCCGCCGATGACGGCATCAAAGGTAAGGACATGGTGGCGATTCAAGCCGGTACCATTACCATTGATTCAGAAGGTGACGGCATCAAATCTACAAACGATACGGATGCGACCAAAGGCTTTGTGGCCATTGCTGGAGGGACATTCAACATCCAGAGCGGCAGCGACGGCATTCAAGCGGAAACTGCATTGGTTACGGATGGCGGCACATTTAACATCGTAACCGGAGGCGGCAGTGCCAATGCACCGGAAAAAGTAGAAGAAGGACCATTTGGCGGCGGTGGCGGCGGATGGGGTGGTGGTACACCTCCAACCGATATGGGCACACCACCGGACGGAGAACCACCTGCTGATATGTCGAGCAATAATGGAACGAATGCAACAGGTGCAGCACCATCTGGCTCGACCAATGCTCAAGCACCTATTGACTCCAATGCAGATGCAGACACAAGCACAACAACTACCGAAGAAGAAACGACGAGTGCCAAAGCACTTAAAGCCGGAGTTGACCTCACCGTCAATGGCGGTACGTATACGATTGATTCCATGGATGATTCCCTGCACAGCAACAACAATGTGACCGTTAATGATGGCAAGTTCAGCATTGAATCCGGGGATGACGGTATTCATGCAGATCAGGCGCTTACGATTAACGGCGGAACAATCACCATTGCCAAGAGCTATGAAGGTCTTGAAGGAGCAATTATTACCCTGAACGACGGGGATATTGATGTGACTGCATCGGACGATGGCGTGAATGCTTCGGGTGAAATCACTGCAGCGGATGAAGAAACGGATGCTACGACGACTACAGATGACAGCACGCAAGCAGAGGACACCAATGCTGCTTCCAACACGGAACAATCCAATCAAAACACGGACGCGAATAGCAATAGTCGTTCACAAGGCGGCGCTCCAGGTGGAATGATGGGTGAATCCGCCAGCAACAGTGAGCTTCATATCAATGGTGGTTCACTCACCGTCAATGCTGGCGGCGATGGACTGGATTCAAATGGCTCCATCTACATGACTGACGGTACCGTCATTGTGAACGGCCCAACAGATAATGGTAACGGTCCATTGGACTATGACGGTAACTTCGAGATGAGCGGTGGATTTCTTGTCGCAGCTGGCAGCTCCGGCATGGCTCAGGCAACATCAGAGGCATCGACTCAAAATACGATTGCCATGACGTTCCCTGAAACGCAAAAAGCAGGAACACTGGTACATGTTGAAGATAGTGAAGGTAACAGCATCCTGACCTTTGCTCCAGCAAAAGATTATCAAAATGTGGTTGTCAGCTCCCCGGATCTGAAAAAAGACGGTTCTTATGTGATCTACTCCGGCGGAACATCGACTGGCACAGCAGTGGATGGACTCTATACAGACGGAACGTATAGTGGCGGAACCAAAGTGGTTGCCTTCCAATCCACGAGCAATGTGACTTGGGTCAATGAATCTGGTGTAACAACTGCCAACTCGGGCATGGGTGGTCCAGGCGGAGGCCGTGGCCAAGGCGGATTCGGCGGTGGAAGAAACAGAACGCAATCCGGTACATCGGGTACAACCGACACCAATCAATAATCATCACAAAAAATAAGGAATATTATTTTATATTCAGTATGAATACAGCTACTAAAAAATCCACATATGGGGTGTATGAGAAAACCCCCTATGTGGATTTTTTGTTTTAAAACTAGAAAACAAAACAACTGATTCGAAAATTATGGTAAAATAAAGTGGTGTAATTGACCATATAAAAAATTAAGGGACCAGATCCATCCTGCTTTCTCTAAAAAGAAAACCGCAGAATATTTCAAGTCCCGTGTCTAGTTTGGCTATATACTTTTATTATATGCTATTTTTTCAAAAAAGCAACACCCAAATAAAAAAATAAATAGGAGTGTATGTATGTACAAAATTAGCTCCATACAAGGTAATAACCCCACACTCTTGTCTCATCAGGCTTATTTCATACATAGGTGGGGAGAACTATTTGAGAAAAGTCATCTCCATTATAGAAAATTATCTTATCCTTGTGTACGTGCAGTTCTAAAAGAATCTGTTCAAGTTATCGAGAATTATAAAACAGAAGTTTTATACGAGCACAATGTATTTGAAATTTTCACTGAGGTTATTACAACTTTAAAAAGAAATAAAGTATTTGAGGATCAATTTAAAGAAGACTGGAGCCTTGTTATAAGCAGATTGGAACTGTTCTTAACTGAGAAAGAGACTTTCCTTCAACATATAAATCGAATGGAAAAACATCGTAAATTAGAACTCCCACTTACTCTAATTAAAGGCTTATTAAATAAACTTGAGAACATAGACATACCTAAATTATATGTAGATTTATTATCTAAAGAATTGTCCAAGTCCACACTTTCTTTTGAGCAAATCGATAATTACTTAGAGTTGCTGATGAGTGAACTTATATTTGAAGGCCATCACAAGCAGTACTTGTATAGGTGGGGTCAAGGCGTACTTGTTAGTGATGGAGAAAGTAGCTTTCTGAAAAAATTAGAACGTATATCTGAATTAGGTATAAAAAACAAAAGGAATTTCGAATGTTTTATACCTCTTCGATTGCCAGATGGATACGATAGTCTAATCGGGACCGACGGACCATTAACTTTTTTCAGTGATCCTGATCGCGCAAGGCTGACAATAGACGATGCATACGATGTGCCTCAAGTCCATGACGCTCCTGTAATCGAATTCTTTAAAAAGGATACTCATATTGCTCGCATAAAGTTAGCTGCAACAGATGATGTTGCAGCAATAAATACAGCCAGAGAAGAACTTAGTTCTATAACAAGGCTTTTTACACTTGAAAATCGTCACAAACTATATAATCCTGGAAACTTCACTCAAGCTTTAGTATTTGATCTTAGCACTAAAAAAATAAACACAGATCCTATTATAGAAGTTTCCCAATATGGGTTACAGGTAACTCGAAGCGATACGTATATTAAAATTAACATGAGTTCAAAACTAACTGGAAAATATAAAGGACTAGATCAGCTATTACAATGGTGTCGTGTGATTCAGGATTCACCCAAAGAAACCGGTTTAGTAGCTATGTGGAGTTTAATGGAGTATCTATTCATAACAGAACCAACCAATAAAAGAAAAGGTATCATTGAGTATGCTACCCCATATTTATCACAGTTTTATTTGAAGAGCCTTGTATACAGGTGCAGGGAACTTATAAAGCAAAATCAGACTGGAAATGAAATCTTAAAAGACGTAGTTCAAGAGAGGCTTGGAATTGAATCAATTGATAAAAAAAACAAAGAAATAAAGCTTCATTACCTACTTCAGTTTATTGCAGAACATAAGAACGAAGCTATGTCAGCGTTTACCGGAGACTCTTTGAGCCAACGATACATTGGACTCCTTAACAAGTATATGCAGTTAAGAGGTAAGAAAATCTGGTTCTATGAATATTTAAATGAATTCGAAAAACAAATTGAAAGTGATTTATCTCGTGCCTATAGATTGCGGAATATTTTAACACACCAAGCATACGTGGATAAAATCTTTTTCGAGGAAATTTATGAGAGGCTTTCTTTTTACTTAAAGCTAATTTTGGATGACATGTTGTACTCAATGTCATTACAGCCAGACAATTCATTACATCAACTGGTAAAAATCAAAAAGGAAAGCTACGAAGATTATAAAAAATTAATTACTGGTATAGATAAAGTTACATCATACAAAGACTTGCTAAAAACAAAATCTTTACTCATATAGGAAAGCTCGTCCTCTTTCAGGGTAAGTGGTGGTATTTAAAAAGATGAAACTTACTAATAAGAATCATCTTTTTAAATATACCACTCTAATCAGAACACATATACATACACCTTAGTACGCAGCGTATCCCGGCATGTGATTGTCCGCAGCGGTATCTTTCCTGGCAATGCAAAACAGACACTAATTACCTTCGCTCCCGGTGGCAGCTCCCAGCTGAATTTGTCCACGAGCCGATTCATCGCTCCAGGGAATAGATAACAGATGACGCAATCTGCGTGTTCATATGAACTGGTATAGATGCTGCCGCGGATAAATCGCAGCCGTCCCTCCAGAGGATTGCGCTTTCCCGTCGCTCGCCCAAAGCGGACATTTAGATAAGCTATCAGTTGAGAGGCCCATAAGGGCACGATTGAATTTTCAATACCCGTGAGCCGTTTGCCTGGGCAATGTCTCACTACGTCCAGTGCGAGCGTTCCCCATCCGGAGCCCGCTTCAATAACGTCACCGTAACCGGGAATGCGGTTGACCTCCTGAATGACCGTCTGCCTGACGATGCGGGATGTGGGCATCGGTGAGATTCCATTTTTCCAACTGACCAGCACGATGGAAACGACGGATATAAGTGTCACCACAGCAATCAGCCATGGGATAAACTGAAAGATGAACATAACCTCAACCCTTTGGAGTTTAATTAAGAGGCGGCATTTGACCTTCATCATAACAAAAGAAGCTTCCCCAGGTCCAAAAAAACACTGGCAAAAGCTCCCCTTCTCTTCTTCTGATTCAGTGTCTATCACAGTCTACCCCGCTGCTCATTCCACCTGCTCAATCCGGCACATGGGACTTCATGTATACCCCTTTTTTGTACACCGACTTGATTGTAAAATGAACCCCCAGCTTGCGATTCGTCCGGTAGATCAGCGAGTTAATCTCATCAATGCCAACCGGCTCATTCTCCAGCATGCCTCGCTCCGGCCACACTTGGCCAACAATCTGCTCCCGGGTCACGAAGTGGTCCAATTGGCTGTGCAGCAGTTTGAACAGCTGGTACTCCTTCTTAGATAGTGGAATCTCCACTTCGCCAATCTGCACGGTTTGCAGGTGATCCTGCAAACGCACGCCCTCGCCCAGCAGGTCCGATATCCGATATTCTCTCGTTTCTTCGAGATCTCCTTCTACGCGAAGGTGAATCAAGCCGTTGACCAGCGTCAGGCTGTCTCCTTCGGCAAACGGGTATTTCTCATATGGAACGAGGCGCTGCCCGTTCAATTCTGTTCCGTTTTTGCTATCCAGATCCTCAATCCACAGCTGATACTGGGCATCATAATGAATGCGGCAGTGCCGCTTTGATATCAACTGATTGTAGACAGACAAGTCCAGTTCATCTCCACCCGTATAACGCCCCACGGTAATAGAGCGCCCCTGGCTGACATAAGCGAACGAACCGTCACTTTCCTGCCCTGGTGTACGAATGACGATTTTTGCCGTCTCCCGCATAGTATTCTCCCACCTTCAACATATCACTCTATCTCTATGAGCGCATTCGTCATAAATAATGATAAATTCATCAGATTTGTTCCATTGTTTGCATTCATAACAATTTATATAGTGTATACAGGCATCGTTATATGCTTTTTTCTACTATACCAGACGTTGTGCCTTTTTTCTCATAACGGTCGTATGCATGCCTAAGCCCAATCAACAAGAGAGGTCCCTCATCATGAACAAAAAAAACATTTTCGTATATGTGCTGCTCGCCTTCACCCTGTCCATTACATTGACGGTGCTCTCCCGGATCAATGATGATTCCGGACAATCACTAAAAGGTGCGCCCACAACCGAAACGTCATGGCTGCAACTGAGCACTCAGCCGTAAGTATACTCTATTATAACGCGATCAACATAAAAAACGTTTCACGAATGTCATCTTATGCCAGGTCAGACCATGCTGGATGAGGATTAAATCATCCTTTTCTTAAACATAAAAGGCCCCTGTTCGCTCGAAAAACAGCGCCCAGGAGCCTCATTTCGTTACTTTATAGTTCTGAACCGCCCTTCGGCCCATTCAATGAGTCAAGCTGTTCGGCCTCTCTGGCCTGTATTTCCTCCATCCGGCTCGACACCTTCTGATACAGATAGGAAATGCCAAGCAGCAGTACGCCGAAGCTGAAATAGGCAATGATCTTGCTGCCCGATGTAAGCAATCCCACGTCATAAAACACCATTTTCCCGGTAGAAAACAACGTCAGGCCAAGCCCGAGGCGCCGAATCATGACATATTTTCTCCGAAATCCATAGGCAATGTACAGGATGGCAAGCAGCAGATAGATCAGGCTGAACAGCAGTCCTACATCTCCCCATTGAAACTGGATTGTCAGGAACACGGTGATGATCCCCAGCAGATATACGCCTGCGATAACGGGATACCACTCAATGCTCTTGAACTGCCTGCGGATTGCCGCAATCAGCAGATCCCTCCCGGCAAAGAACACGCCCACATTAAAGATGATCAAGACGAGCAAACCTACGATTTCAGCCGCGGTATGCTGCTGAACATCCGGCTGAAGTGCCGGCATGCAAAGCGTTACCGCCAGTGCGATACAACACCCCACCACATGCAGGAAGACGATATAAACCTGCACGATCCGATCACGCAGCAGCTTCACCTTGCCCAATCCGTAGGCCATGGTAATGGTCAGCGCAGCGAACATCAGCCATTTGTAGAACAGGTATAACAGGAATGAGTCATCGACGGCTTTCATATACAGTTCATTCGATTCATACAACACATATATCCACAGATTGGCGAGTGTGACATACTTGAATGCATTCAGGAAACCAATCTCTGTCAGGCTATAATGGTATTTCTCTCCAGACAGGGAGCCGTTGCGACCCATGGCGTAATAGAGTGTAATAAGCAGCGCCCCCAGCGTGATGCAAGAGTATTTTAGCATGAAATAAGATTGCTCCCCCATAATGAACAGCACCAGCACATCATAGTACACAAAGGTGAACATGCACAGCAGCACGATTCCCCATCCGGCACGCTCCACCAGCTTGAACCGCTTCAGATGTCCGAGCGTAACCAGCAGAACCCCTTCAATCAACCAGCCCATGGACAGCCACTTTGCTCCAAATTGGAACGGTATAATCAGAATGGCAAAGGTCAGGGAAGTGACGTAGAACAATAGAAGGGTCTGCTTTTCCTGAGGCATTCTCTGCTGGACAAACCGAGCTAGCCCGAAATAGACCAGAGCGAAAATCAGTGCAAGCAAACCTTGTGCGTCATTCCATCCCGCTGCATCGAACAATACATATAACATCAGGCAGCTGATGCTCGTATTCATGGCGAGCAATGCAAAGTCCCACCACGTTAACTTCACCCGATGTTTGAAGGGATACGCCAGTGTAATGCCGAGATATAATGCAAATGTCACGATGGAATACACCATGCCAATCTTCTCGCTTGGCGAGAGCCACAACAGGATAAGCATGGACGGTGTGTTGAACAGAAAACTGATATAATGCACAATCGGCCACCGTTTGCCAAATGAAATCCACACAATAATCCCGTTTAAGAGCAACAGATAGATCATGGCAACATACACAGCCGAACCTTGAAGGCCGAAATAGGCCATGTAAGAGATTAACGGCAGATACCCTCCAACCAAACCAAGTGAGCAGATGGTCCTGGACTGATACCTCAACGAGAGCAGCACGGATAACGCCGAAACCAGAACCGACAAGGCAAGTCCCGTATATAACCCAATAATATGCAATAAAAAGTAGCTGTAGAAAATGGAACCAAACAGAACGGATATCCCGCCGCCCAGCAGTCCCATCGCGAACGTCTGCCTTTTACGCCGGAAAAGCCATTCTCCCCCGGCAAGCATGAACGCGCCAAGCAGGAAGAACGCTCCACCCTTCATCTCATCGTTAAACCAGGTCGCGTAGGAGTAGCGAAACGCCGCGCCAACGCCAAGAATAATGAGCAGGATGGCGACCTTATTGATCCAACTTAGGCCAATCTTCATCTCCATTCGGTTCTGACGAATACGCCGCTGAATAGTCTCTTCGTTTAAGCCTTCCTCTGCCATATGCTCGTACCCCTGCTGCATCTGACCGCGTAGTACCTCTTCCCTTTCCCACAGGGTCTGCCTATGCACCTCAATTCGCTCCTGGACCTCAGCAGCCAGATGAGCAATTCTCTCCTTGATCTCATTGGCATCTTCCTGAAGCTCCTCTGAAGCCCTGTTGAATATGGCATTCAAGTTCACTTTGGCACGATGTTCATGCGCCGCCAGCCGATCATTATGTACACTCGTCTTTCCCCGAAAATAGGTCTCCATCTTCTCTTGGGATACACGAATGAGATTCAATTTCTCATCCAGCATCTGTTCGGACAGAGCCATGCGAAGACGGGCATTCTCTTCCTCCATCTTGCGGGTGCGCACTTCAAGCTGCTGCAGCTTGCGTTGATGCGCTTCATATTGCGCTCGCAGCTGTTCATTCTGCACAATCAGATCATCGGATTGATACTCCTGAAGCAGCGCATTATATTCCTTTACCAGCTGCTTCTGCTGCTCCTGTACCTGGTGAAGCCGATCCTTGAACTCTCTCATGAGCTTCCTCCATTGGTTGTTGTTGATTTGATTACCTGTATTTTACTATATGTATGCCATAAAATGGGGTTAAAAGAATAGCTAACACAAAAAGCCCGGGAAGCATTAAGCTTCTCCGAGCTCTCCGGTCAAGTATATAGTGACTCTGCATACGGGCATAACTTACGGTAACCTTATGGTTTCTGTAATCCGATATTTACGCCGGATCTTTCGTATCCACCGTCTCTGGCTCCATAATTTCGGTGGCATCCGGGTCCAGCCAGTTAGCAAGTAGGGTTCGCACATATTGCAGATCACTCTCTGACAAGTCATAGTACCATGTTCCGCTGCGCGTTGCGCCCTCACCCTTTAGCATGTAATTGCTGATTGTAGGCGTGCTGTCTTTCATATATAGGGACTCGGCAAATTTCACGATGAAATCCGAGTTCATGTTGGTTGTAAAATTCGACCCGGCGATCTGAATCACATCCGGGATCTTGGTCAGATTTTTGACCTCAAGCGCACGATTCATGAAGGCACTCAGGAATAGACGGTGACGCATCGTCCGATTGAAATCGGAATCTTCCCGGTAACGCACATAACCCAGTGCTTCTTCGCCGCTGTAGATCGGTTTGTTCGCTTCAACAAACAGCTTCTCATGCGCTTTCATCTTGTTCTCAATATTTTTCTTGATCGGCAATTCAACACCGCCAACCGCATCAACAATATCCTTGAGTCCGTTAAAATTAATCGCGGCATAGAAATCGACTTTGTTTTGCAACAGATGCTCCACAGTATCCATCGCCATTTTGGCTTCACCATGCGCATAGGCTGAATTAATCTTCGATTTCACATCCCGGCCGACAATTTCGGTATAGGAGTCACGTGGAATCGAGAGCAGCAGCACTTTATTCTCTTCCGGACGCACAACCGAATAGATCATGGTATCCGAACGGCTTGGTTCGTTATCCCGTTGGTCTATCCCCAGCAACAACAGCGAGAATGGATCGGTATGTTCGACAACGGGTGCTTCCTTATCGCCAACCGGCTTGAAAGATTCATCGAGCGTTTCCTTTACGGTATCCGAAGCAAACAAGTTAAACGCAAACACGACGAGTTGCTTTTGATAGATAAATCCAAGTCCTGCCAACAAAACAAGCACGCTCAGGCTAATGATTAAAGGTTTTTTCCATCTCTTCTTCGGCTTCTTTGGCTTCCGTCGGGTTAAATGTGCGGCACTGTTCTCCATCATATCTCCTTTAATAACGGTCTTAGAATCATTTAACTATATTAATAACACGTTTTCAATAGATTACGTTATAATCTGCTATACAGGAAATGACACAGAAGGAGCGATGAACGATGGAATATCGACGTTTGGGGAACAGTGGTCTGCGTGTATCGGCGCTCGGACTGGGTACCAATGCATTCGGCAAACGGGCGGACGACCCGACTTCTATTCGTATTATTCATGCCGCACTGGATCACGACATCAATTTTATCGACACAGCCAACATCTACGCAGGAACGGAATCGGAACGAATTATTGGACAAGCCTTGAGGGGCAGACGTGAAAACGCTGTGCTTGCTACCAAAGCCGGACTTCCCCGGCATGAGGGTCCCCATGGGCGCGGTTCCTCCCGCTACCATTTGCAGCAAGAGCTTGAACATAGCCTGCGGCGTCTGCAAACGGACTATGTGGATCTGTATCAGATCCACACCTTTGATCCGCACACACCGCTGGATGAGACGCTGCGCACATTGGACGATATGGTCACTTCCGGCAAAGTTCGCTATATCGGAGCTTCCAACTATGCAGCCTGGGAGCTAATGAAAGCTCTGGGTATCAGCGAACTAAAAGGATATGTACGTTATATCTCGACCCAAACCAGCTACTCTCTGGCTGATCGCACGCCTGAGCTTGAACTCGTACCGATGTGTCTCGATCAGGGCGTCGGCATCATCCCGTATTTCCCGCTGGCTGGTGGCATTCTGACAGGCAAATACAATGGTCAAGCAGGCATACCTTCGGGTTCCAGAGCGGATACTGATCCCGCCTTCAACCGATTCCTGCTTGAGCATAATATTAACTTAGGCGAACAAGTGAGCCAGAAAGCAGCCGAATTCGGCTGCTCCCCAAGTGTACTTTCACTCGCCTGGCTGCTGGCACGACCTGCCGTTTCAACGGTTATTGTTGGAGCAACGAGCAGCGAACAGCTGGAGCATAATCTGGCTAGCCTGGACATAAGATTGGGCGATGACATGACCGCCGAGCTCGATCAGCTTAGCGAGTCATTTCGCCATGGTAAACCATTTGCGACTTATCGATTGGATTGAAACAACAGAAAAAAACCTCCCGGCTTAAAGTCAGGGAGGTACAACTCCACTACATACTGTAGTCTATAAAAGCATAGCAAAATCTCTTTCTATGAATTAAACATCTGTTTTATGGCGGATAAATTCCTGCATAATTTCCATGTATTCGTCCTTGCGATCACTTAAAATATCAAAGAACACCTTGTCTGCTGCTTCAACAAGATGAATACCTTCAAGGGCCAAGCGAGTTCCTTCCGGCGTTGTTGTAATAACATTCGCACGGGTATCGGTAAGATGACGCTTCCGAGTTATCAACTCTCTCTTTTCAAGAGCACGGAGGACTTGAGAAGTCACGTTAACATCCACATTGGCAAATTGCGCAAGCTGGACCTGGGTTATTCCCTTACCCTCGGTATCGCGTTCATTGAGCCACACACAGGCATGCAATAATACAAATTGGGGTTGTGTTAATTCCAGAGGCTCGAGTACCCTGCGTATTTCCTTTTGCCACATCGTAGTGACCTGCCATAGCAGATACCCCGGACTTTCCTGAGCATTTTTATACCGTGAGCTTTCCATTTCATACCTCCATCATTACACCTTAAGCTTCTTCCTATCTAAAATAACGCTTGTCAGAGCGCATGCGTTTCAACGTTATACATTTGCATCGGAAAACATTAGCGTGAAGGAATAAATTGCTTCATCCATTGGCCAAATCCATGCGGATTACGACTCTGGATCAAAACTGTTCCTTCACCCCGGAATCGGCATACCAATCCTTCTCCGCTAGTCACGCTGGATAACCAGCCTTGTGAGGCTTTCTCAATGCGATAATCCATATAGTTGGGCCATGCGACCAAGTGGGCATTATCCACAATTACTTCTTCACCCGCAACCAGATTGATCGCATGAATTGCCCCATAGGAAGACAGGAACACGGTTCCGCGCCCACTGATCTCTATAATAAAGAAACCCTCTCCCGAGAAGAGACCTTTCTTCAAGTTTTGCATTTTGGTATTCACCTGGATGCCTTCCGTTCCGGCCAGAAATCCATCTTTTTGTACGAAGAGCGAATAGGAACCATCCAATTCAACTGCCTCTACATCTCCCATGCTGGAGGGTGACAACAGAATTTCCGCGGAGCCCCCTGCGGCCGTCAATTCCTGAAAAAAGAACTTCTCGCCGCTCAGCATCCTTCCGATCCCGCCAAACATGCCGCCTTCAGCAGATCCCTTCAAGTCAACGGTTGGTGTCATGGATACCATGGCCCCGCTTTCTGCCTTGAAACGCTCACCCCGTTGCAGCTGCACCTTCAACATCGCAAATGCACCATCGTATAGAATTTCATAGTTCATGGCTTCATCAGCTCCTTTTTGTCCGTGTCAAAATCGTTTAGCCCATTATCCTCCAACACTGACGCTTTGTCTCCATATTCCTTAATAATATGCTGATCCCCCCAATTGCAGAGGGCATTCAGAATCGGCTCCAAACTTCGGCCATATTCACTCAATTCATACTCCACCTTGGGAGGTACCTGATTGTATACAATGCGGTTCACGATCCCGTCATCTTCAAGCTCCCTCAGCTGCTGTGTTAACATTTTCTGCGTAATTGCGGGCATAATACGCTTGAGATCACTGGTCCGTTTCTTCCCATGTGTCAGATGGCAGAGGATAACGCATTTCCACTTGCCACCGATGACTTCAAGAGTCGCTTCAACGGAAATATTATATTTCTTTCTAATCATGCTGCATGTCCTCCCTGGAATTCTTTTTTGAAAAGCAATTGCTATATAGGCACTAAAAAGTACGTAGGGTACTAAAAAGTACGTACTATTCATTTTATGTCGAATAACTCATAATAGCATTTGCCGGTACGTAAATCTACATTCTGGGGAGTTGAACAAGACATGTTCCATGATTCAAAACGCAGTACCTGGGCACTGCTGGCGCTGGCAATCAGTGCGTTTGCCATCGGCACTACTGAATTTATCAGCGTTGGTCTGCTGCCTCTTATTGCAGATGACCTGGGCATTTCCGTAACGACAGCGGGACTGACCGTTACTTTATATGCATTAGGCGTAACCTTCGGGGCACCAATTCTGACCTCATTGACGTCAACGGTGTCACGCAAGACGCTGCTGCTTGCTATTATGGTTGTTTTTATCGCCGGTAACACCATGGCGGCGCTCTCGAGTGGAATTACCATGCTGCTCATTGCGCGAATTGTCTCCGCTCTGGCACATGGCGTATTTATGTCCATTGGTTCCACCATTGCGGCAGACCTGGTTCCTGCAAACCGCCGGGCGAGCGCCATTGCCATCATGTTCTCTGGCCTGACCATTGCTACAGTAACTGGTGTGCCTCTGGGTACACTCATCGGACAAAACTGGGGCTGGCGCGCAGCTTTCATTCTGATCGTTGTCGTAGGTGTTGTGGCCTTCATCGGCAACATGCTGCTGGTGCCATCCACGTTGCAGCGCGGAACGCGAACTGCATTCCGCGAACAACTGAAGCTGGTGACAGGCGGACGGCTGCTGCTGGCCTTTGCCATTACCGCTGTAGGATATGGGGGAACATTTGTCGTGTTCACTTACCTGTCCCCACTATTGCATGATATCAGCGGATATTCCGAGCAAACGGTCGCGGGAATTCTGCTGCTGTACGGGATTGCCATCGCCATCGGTAATATTATCGGAGGGAAAGCCGCCAACCGTAATCCGCTCCGGGCACTCTTCTATATGTTTATCATTCAGACCGTCGTTCTGGGCATACTGTATTTCACCGTTCCATTTAAGCTGGCAGCGTTACTCACTATACTCGGCATGGGCCTGCTTGCCTTCATGAATGTGCCAGGGCTTCAGATGTACGTCGTGACGCTCGCAGAACGATATGCTCCACAGGCCAAAGACGTCGCCTCTGCCTTTAACATCGCAGCCTTTAACGCGGGTATCGCCATTGGTGCATATTTGGGCGGTGTTATTACTGATTCCATCGGTCTGATTCATACCACATGGGTTGGTGCAATTATGGTTCTGGCTGCCGTTCTTCTGACTGGTTGGGCAAGAGCGCTTGATCGTAAAGATCCCTACTCTCCATCAGAGACGTAAGACAGGTTCAGTCAGAACATCAGGCTAAACATGCATCTTTCTAGTGTTGAAGCTACAACTCGGAACCGGTTTCCCCTTTATTATAAATCTAGTATAATACGTTAATTCGAATTTAATCTACTATGACTTAATGAAGGACATTAGGACTTATCGTGTTACATCAGTACTACCATTTTGATTCATATGATGAGGAGGACTTCACATGACAGCACAACATTTACAATCTACAGTAGCTTTAAATAACGGCGTTCATATGCCTTGGTTCGGACTTGGCGTATTTCAGGTAGAAGAAGGATCTGAATTAATCGAGGCCGTCAAACAAGCGATTGCTCACGGTTACCGCAGCATTGATACAGCCGCTATCTATGGCAACGAATCCGGTGTAGGGCAAGCCATTGCAGAGGCATTGAGAGAGAATAACCTGAAACGCGAGGAGCTGTTCATTACCTCCAAAGTGTGGAACGCAGACCTTGGATACGAGGAAACTCTTGCTGCCTTTGATGTCACGCTGAACAAACTGGGACTGGAATATCTGGACCTGTATCTGATTCACTGGCCAAAAGCGGGCAAATATAAAGCCGCATGGAAAGCGATGGAGCAGCTGTACAAAGCAGGCCGCATTAAAGCCATTGGCGTCAGCAACTTCCAGATCCATCACCTTGAAGATCTGATGCAGGATGCAGAAGTGAAGCCTGCGATTAACCAGGTGGAGTACCACCCTCGTCTGACTCAAGCTCCGCTTAAAGCATTTTGTGAGAAAAACGGAATTCAATTGGAAGCTTGGTCCCCACTGATGCAGGGGCAGCTTCTGGACAACCCGGTCCTTACCGAGATTGCCACTGCAAAAGGTAAATCGGTAGCACAAATCATCCTGCGCTGGGACTTGCAGAACGGTGTCATCACCATTCCGAAATCCACCAAGGAGAAACGTATCATCGAGAACTCTTCCATCTTCGACTTTGAATTGTCCAATGATGAGATGGAGCGCATTAGCGCCCTGAACGAAGATGTTCGCGTTGGACCTGATCCCGACAACTTTGATTTCTAATTGAAGATTCCTTATTTGTCCGAGTATAATATACAGGTAAAAGCCTCCAACTCTCGTTATGTACGAAAGTTGGAGGCTTTTTGATGTAGATTCACATTGAAGAAGGACACTCCTACACCTTCTTTTGCAATCTCGATTTTAGAAGGTTCAAATTTCCCATTAACAAATACATATCTAACGATTGCATCCCCTAAATAATGACCTGCTGAAATCTGAATTGGTAACTCCGCAATAAGCTGATTATCCTTTAAACTAAATCTCAATATATTCTGAACCGTCGGTTGTTCAAACCAATCGTTTGAATCGCTCTCATTGAATTCAGACGAATACTCCTGTTTATCAAGGGAAACTGTATACTTTCGCACCTCTTTAACTGTTTCTAAATCAACTTTAATATTGCTTAGAACGAATTCTTTCGGATCCGAAACCGATATTTCTGTAAAGTCTGATTTAAGCACATGCACTTCCGAATCATGTACTCCAGTCCCTGTGCCTTTGGTCAGAACAATGACAATTTCATCTTCTCCATCTGCATCTAAATCAATGACCGATATTTGAGGATAGAAGGAAGGGTTCTTTACATTGATCCAATTGAATGTTTTCGTTTCTCCATTTATTACGACATCTAATGACGAAAACATGTCTTTTTGTGCTTTATCCTGAACACCATAAATAGCTATCTTCTGATCTGAGGTCTCGGATAGTAGTGAATTGGGAGTCGATGTTGCTGGTGGTGTAGCATTTAATCCAGAAGCGGCTTCATATGTATTTGCAGGACTTGAAGTCTGATTATTCGCCCCACATCCACATAACAAAATAGCTCCCACCATTGTGACAATACTGATTTTTTTCAAAAGGTGTATCCTCCATTTTATGACAAAATATCATGAAAAAACTTTTCTACTTTTACATATTCCCCCAACATTATACCAATACATTTATCCAAAAAGTTTAAAAAATGTATTTCTTTGTTGAACATTGCGTAACTTTTTATTTGGCCGGACAACTTTGATTTCTAATTGAAGATTCCCGAAATGATGTCAGAGTAAAATTTCAATAAATAAGCAGGGTAAGCCTATTTTTGGAGCCTGCTGTGACATACCATAGCCAAAAACCACCGGATCAAGAGCCGGTGGTTTTTGGTCTTCCCTTTTCTTATTGCCTTCTGTTTAGCGCCAAGAAACAATCCATGTGGCATATTCTCTTTCCACTAACTAAGCTCGCCAGCAGTGCACGTTTCAATTAAAAATGTTGAATTTCAATTTTTAACTATTGCAGCTGCCACAATGCAGGCACATTGGATGGTTCCCAACCTGCCAAGGAAGTGTGGGACTGCAAGCATTTATACGTCTTGCCGTTATATGTGACCAGCTGTCCCGCAGTATAAGCTGTGTTGGCCTGCCAAGCGGAAACGCCGGGATTCGTCGTTCCTGCCGAAGTCTTCACGCTCACCGCGTTGCTCGCTGCAGACACATTGCCTGCCGCATCCTTTGCTTTTACCGTAAATGTATACGCGGTATCCGCAGCAAGCCCGCTGATCGTTGCCGTCGTACCAGTTACTGTTGTTGCCAGTGTTGTTCCGTTGTACACGTCATAACCCGTTACACCCACATTGTCAGTAGATGCCGTCCAACTCAACGTGATGCTGGATGTCGTTTGCGCGGTAGATACGAGGTTCGTTGGTGCAGTTGGCGCTTGCGTATCTCCTCCCGGTTGAGCCGTAGTGCTTACGGTTACAGCATTACTGGCCGCAGACAGATTACCTGCTGCATCTTTAGCTTTTACCGTGAAGGTATATGAAGTCCCCGCTGTAAGTCCGCTGATCGTTGCTGTCGTTCCGGTGACGGATGTCGCAAGAGTGGTACCATTATAGACGTTATAACCGGTAACCCCTACATTATCCGTTGAAGCGTTCCATGCCAGCGTCACCGAATTGGCCGTCACGCCTGTCGAACGGGCATTTCCAGGTACGCTTGGTGCTGTCGTATCTGCTGGAGGCACTGTACCTCCAGTAGGCAGATCGGCTTTCAGTTTATTTTGGAGTGTTTTGTTACGGTCGCCGCTGAGCTCCCAGAACATCGCTCCGCCAAGTCCTTTGCTCTTGATATAAGCCGTTTTATATCCAACGGACTCTGCATCGTCATAACTGATAAAGCGTTTGTTGGACGCATTATAGAGATATGGCACTTTGGCAGTGTCATTCCAGTAACGCGTGTATCCGTTTTTGTTGATGTAATTGGCTTCCAGATCGTAGAAGTCAAAGGAGCCTGCTTCCCATGTTCCAACAGAAGAACCACCTGTGCACGTTTGATACTGGCCGTTTCCTGCCTGTGCACATCCATCCCAGCCACGGCCATAGAATGGAACACCAAGCACGAGTTTAGCGGCCGGTACGCCTGCATCCAGATGCCCTTGTGCTCCGGCTGCCACATTAAATGTATTGGCATCTGGCACGCCAGCGGCTGAAGCCGCAGGATCATAGTTCAATGGCGCATTATGTGCGCTGATCTTTTGCCAAGCCCCGTTAAAATCGTATGTCATAATGTTAATCCAGTCGACGATGGCAGCAATTTTGGCAAGCTCCGTATTGGCAGCATAAGTCGCAGATGCACCGCTGGCAATCGTAAGCAGATACTTCTTGCCATCCACTGCTCCTGCTGCATCCAGCTTTTCACGGATTTTGCTTAGGAGAAGGGTATAGTTTTGCTTATCTTCAGGACGTTTGCTGTTACCATCAAGTCCGCCTGATACCGGGTACTCCCAGTCCAGATCCACTCCATCAAAATTGTACTTCCGCAGGAAATCGACGGCGGAATTCGCAAAGACCTCTCGGGTTGCAGCCGTGGCGGCTACATCAGAGAAACGGTTGGACCACGTCCATCCTCCGACGGAGATAATAGTCTTCAGGTTAGGATTGGTTAGTTTCAGCTTGTTAAGCTGATTGATATTGCCTGCGATGGGCTGATCCCACGTATCGCCTGCAAATGTCTTGCCGGTATCGATCCATGGATCGCCGAGCACAATCGTACCATTCGGTACATTGATTGTTTGGCTTTTTTCATTCTGGCAGGTCCAGGTTACAGGATTGGGACCCGAGGGGTCCGGATTTCCATGAATGCCATTCCAGCAAATATCAGCAAAAGCATAGTTGATATGTGTCACTTTGGTCGGGTCGATGTCAGCTACATTATAGTTTCTGCCGTACGCAGCCCAGGACGGATAGTAACCAACGATTTTATAAGAATCTGCTGCTTCGGCCGTGGCAGGTTGGAGCGCAAAAGAAGGAACGATGACGGATAAGAGCAGGGACAGACCAAGGAAAAACTTTGCCGTCTTCTTAAAAGCAGTGTGTTTATTTAAATGGATCATTTAATACACAACCTCCTCTGTCTTTTGCGTGCTAAGTCCATTCAGGAATGGACGATGTGCGTTCGAGAACTGGTTATTTGTATACGCGTCCCAGTTGATTGACCAGGTCATAATGCCCTTGAGACCGGCATAGCCCGCAGGCTGGCGCAAGGTATAAGAACCGCCGTATGATACTCCTTTGATCAGATAGTTCAATGCCTTCTGCAGCTCGGCTGGTGCCGTATAGCCGCCTCCAGCAGCCTGCTGGGAAGCTGGTACGCCAATTGCGATCTGGTCCGGGCGGAGAGGACTAAAGAATGGACCCGAGCTTCCGCCTACGTTAAACCCTTGAAGCAGCATTTCGGCCATCGCGACATGGAAATCGGCTGTCCCTTGAGCGTAAGAGCGGCCGTCCAATCCGACCATCGAACCGGTGTTATAGTGCTGCACATGCAGCAAGGTCAGGTCATTGCGCAAGGCATGAATCACTGGAAGATACGCCCCCCAAGGACCCCCATAGTTCAGATATCCACCCTGTACATAAGCCGTTTCCGGTGCAGCCGTCAGGACAAAATTGGCACCGAAGTGTGATTTAAGCGCTTTCACGCCGTTAATCAGGTTAACAATCTTCGGCGTCGTTGGACTACGGAAGTCGCTATCCCCCGCATTTAAAGACAGGGAGCTTCCTTCCAGATCGATGTCGAGGCCATCAAATCCATAAGTCGAAATAATAGATTTTAGGGAATCCTCGAACTGTTGTCTCTTGGTCGCATCCGTGAGCTCTATCGTGCCATTGGCTCCTCCCATGGAAATTAGCACCTTTTTCCCTTGACTCTGGAGGTATGCAATGTCCGACTTGAACTCTTCTACCGTAGCGTTATACGGAGTAAAAGCGAGTGTTCCACTGCCGGGTGAAATCGGCTCAGCAAAGGAGACATTAATAACGTCATAGGCTGTTGACACGTTGCGCAGTTTAATATTGGTAGAGCCATTGTCAAAGTTGTGCCAGTAGCCGATCAGCCATTTGCTGCCGCTTGGCCCAGGATTCGAAGATCCAGTGGAAGTTGTAACGCTGAGAGGGGTACTTGCAGCGGACAGATTGCCTGCCGCATCTTTTGCTTTAACTGTAAACACATATGTGGTGCCGGCTGTCAGTCCTGTTACTACAGCCGTAGTTGTTGAAGTGTTCGCCGCGAGAGTACCGTTCCGGTACACTTCATATCCGGTTACGCCCACATTGTCCGTGGATGCGTTCCAGGTAAGATTGACCGATGTATTCGTGACGGAGGATGAGGTTAGACCTGATGGAACGGAAGGTGGTGTCGTATCCGGAGTTGGATTGCCCCCTCCAGTACCCTCTCCAACGTATTTCCATAATGCGGGCACATTTGAGGGCTCCCATCCGGTCAAAGCTGTATGGGGCTGAATACACTCATAATCTTTATTTAAATAGGTGACTAGATCTCCTTTTTTGTAGGCGGTACCTGCCTGCCACTGGGCAGCGGCGTCTGCTCTTGGTGCAAACCACGTAATAATCAAAAGAAATGCCAAAGCGAATGTGATGACTGGGCGGAATCGAATAGCTTGATTCAAGCAAAATCCCTCCTGTACTAAGGTTATGTTCACCTTGCAAACAATGCTTCACTGGTGCACTTACATGTGATCCGCGATCTTAGAGCTTATAAAGCCGTCTGGCGATGAGTGCCGCTTCACTCCCTTCCCTTATCAAAATGGACCTTCCCTCTCGTTTTCTCTTTTTGCAGACATCATCCAAATTTTACAGGGAATTTACAGATCCTCACCCTGTATTTAATCAGTAAAACGCAATTGAGATAAGGGATAAATTATTTCTATGGGGGGCGAAAAATGTAATATACCGCACAAAAAAGGCCATCTACCAAGCCACTAAGAGACTTGATAGACAGCCTTTATTTATTTTCAGCTTATTAATTAACGGATGAATTACCAGGTTTGTTTTAAATTCGAGGAGACCCGTTCAAATGACAGCATACCTTCGAAAGGCTGCCACCCATCCTCGCCGGATAAAATAACAGACACCGTATAATTAGCCACTTCCTGGTCATTGAGTGTTCTCGCCCATGGGACCCGCCCCATTGCAATTTCAGCCCCAGGTCCGGCACTGTTATATTCGGCGTACACAACCGTTGCTTCCGCATCGGTCTTGTTCCAATTATGCCAGCCCTCCTGTTTCACATGCGCCCCCATCCAGCAGTTCAGGAAGCAGACTTTGGCATGATTACGCCACGGTCTGCCCAGATATACGGACTGAGCGGGGGCATTGCTGGTCAGGTCACAATCGATAAACACATAGCCGTAACGTGCATCCTCTGGTGTAGAGGCCGCCGTAATCCAGCCGTTCACCTCGCCTTCCGAGGCAGCAACATCGCTCAACCGATTTTTTGCAAAGATCTCACACCCCTGAAACACCGCCGTAGCCGAGCCAAAAATAAAATCGACATCGCCCTCAATGTAACAGTGCTCATAATATTGGCGCAGCTTCCGCCGCTCGGCCCCGTCACGCGGCCCCCCAAAGAAGCTCCGGTCCATCGGCTGCTCGGGCAGCGGTCCGGTAAAGATCGTATCCTGGTGTCCTATAAATCTGCAATGTCGGAAAGCTGCCCGATCCCCATCCACGTATACAGCCAACGCCTGGCCGACCTCACGACCGGGTCCAGCTGAGTTCTCAAAGGAAAGCCCCTCTGCTGTAAAATCATCGGCTCCGATAAACGCCGTATACGAATGAAAGGTATGATATAACTCCCCGTTCGGGAATTTCTTGAGCGCATAATCACCATACGTGATGATCGTCTGATCAGCTCCCGAACCAACGAGGTGAACCATCGGTTTCTCGATGTGCAGTTTTTCAACATAGGTGCCTGGCTTTATACGAATCATATACTTTTCAGTGCAGTCGGCCGGAATCGCATCAATGGCAGCCTGAATCGTGGGAAAATCGCCGCTTCCGTCCGCAGCAACCAGATATGCATTCTTGCCCAGATTCAGCTCAGCGTCTTGTGACATAGGGTTGTTCATGGCAATCGCTCCATTTCCAGCGCAGCCAGCAAGAGTGGTGCCATGCCCATGAACGAGTCACTCACAATCTGCTCGCCGACATAATAACTGTATGAGCCATCCCGATCCAGACTGAGCCCTGCCCCATGACAGATCGCGTTCAGCTGCACGCCTTCCTCCGTTTCCTTCACCAAACGGGATGTCAGTCCTTGCCACCCCTTCTCTGCGGCCTGCCTGAAATGAGGCTCCAGGTAACGCAAGCGAACACCCTTCGCCATGGCGTACACAAACATGCTTGAACCGGAAGCTTCCAGATAATTGCCCTTGCGGAATCCCTGATCCAGCACCTGGAACCAAAGTCCGCTCTCCTGCTCCTGTACCCGTACCAAGGCGTGACACATGCGCTCAAAGATACCAATGATTGTTCCCCGTTTCGGATGATGAATCGGGAAGTGCTCCAGACTATCCACGATCGCCATCGCATACCAGCCCATCGCCCGGCTCCAGAAATGTGCGGAACATCCGGTTACGGAGTCGGCCCAGATCTGCTCCTTCGATTCATCCCAGCCATGATAGAGCAGACCTGTGCGCGGATCACGCGTCTTGCGTTCGATTAGCAAAATCTGATGAGCCACTTCATCCCACAGATCAGGCCGATCGAACGTCCTGGCATATTGCGCCAGGAATGGAGACGACATATACAATCCATCCAGCCACATCTGGAACGGATAGATTTTTTTGTGCCAGAATCCACCTTCCGACGTTCGGGGCTGTCCTGCGAGCTGGACTGCGAGCAGATGCGCGGCTTCAGCATATCGCTGATCCCCGGCGGTATCCAGCAGTTCGAACAGGTTCTTGCCCTGATTGATCTGATCCAGGTTGTACTCTTCAAGGGAATACGTTCCGATGGAACCGTCCTCCTGAACATACAGGTCCATATGTCTTTTCATAAAAGACACATACTCGTCCCTGCCATATTGCTTGCCGGTGCGGGCCATTGCCATTAGCGTCATCCCCTGAACATATGCCCAACGTTCCGAAGGAAACACATGATAGCCCTTATCATCACATTGCTGAACGATCGTTTCCGCGATTCGCTCCGACCAGGATAATTGCGTTTGTACCTGCATAAAAGAACCCTCCTTGGACCTTAAATGTTGGTTGTACTCAGCCGATCATTAACGATCATTGGTGCTCAGACACTCGCTGCCGGCAAATTGCCGTCGAATGGCGATGATTCAACTTCGGCTGAATGACGACCGGATAATCCACCTGCTCATCACGAATGAGCGATACGATCAACTCTGCTGCCTGTGCTGCAAGTTCGTCCAGCGGTGGGCCGATCGTAGTCAATGCCACCTCGGCATACTGCATATCTGGCAGATCATCGTAACCGATTAACGAAATATCATTCGGCACATTGTAGCCTGCTTCCAGCAAAGCCCGCAGTGCACCTCGTGTTACCAGGTTGTTCAAGCCAATAAAAGCCGTTGGCGAATCCGATTCAAACGTGTACTGCCGAATGGCAAAATAACCATCCTCCCAGGAGGAATGTGCAGGCAGCACATGGCGGTGGTCAAATTCAAGTCCTGTGCGCTGCAACGCTTCCCGATACCCTTCAAGCTTGATATTTTGGGAGTTGCCAATGAAACCAATCCGGTGATGTCCCAGTGATTTCAGATGCTCAACCGCTTTGTATATGCCCTCTTTCCGGTCAATCTTGATGTAAGGGGAATTCGGGGCTTCATCTGTACCAAGCACAAAACATGGCATATTGAGTGTCGCAAACTTTTTCCAGAAGGCATCCCGATTGTCCAGCGCATAATCCCACAGAATACATCCATCCACACGCAGCTGGCTAAAGACATCCAGCCCATCATCGGCGACGACCAATATCATCTGGTATCCCCGCTTCTTCAACTCTGTGTGCAGATTGCCCGATATATTCGAGAACAACGGATTGCTCAGTTCATCAAGAACAAAACCGATAATGTTGCTTCTGCCGGTGGAAAGCTGCTGAGCCATAATATTTTTTCGATATTGATGCTTCTCCGCCACCGCAAGCACCTTCTGACGCGTCGCCGGTTTGATGCGGGGATCACCGTTGAGCGCCTTGGATACCGTACTGTAGCTCACTCCAGCCAGTTTGGCGATGTCCTTAATGGTTATCAAAATCAATCCACACCTCTCAACTCTTGGGAAGCTTATTGCTGCGCAGCCTTATACCGGTCGTATTGCGCCTGTCTGCCGGCAATAACCTGCTCAATGTTCATTTTCTTCAAAGTCTCCATATAGCTGTCAAACTGATCCAGACTGGTATCTCCGCTTATAAATTTGAAGTTCATCTCTTCCACATACGTCGTAATATCCGGCATGGACATGCTCTCTACACTCGCTTCATCCGGCAGAGCATATACAAATGGGAACGGCTCGTGGATGTAAGGCTCCAATTCCTTGTCGAGCTTGGCATGCCATTCGGCCACAACGGAATCCGCCGAATCCGTAGACTGAATGTTTGGCAGATTCACGGGACCAATGCCGAGTTTCTGGATATAGTCATTGTCCTTACCTTTGTCCGTAAATGTCTTCACGCCATTCTCTTCGGTATACGTATCATCCTTGATTCCCCACGTATAATACGTCTGCGCTTCCTCACTCACCGCATAATCCAGGAAGCGGAAAGCGAGCTCCGGATTTTGGCTGTCCTTGGAGATTCCAAAAATTCCGCTCACCGGTGTACGTCCAATATAGAACTGGTCGCCATGCGGTCCTTTCAGTGGCAGAATGCCTTTGAAGATGGGCTCCGCCGGATCATAATCCTTGAACAGCGGGCTGTAGACCATCGACATGTACCAGCTAAAATTAAACGTAGCTCCGGTTACATCCTGCGAGATGCGGGAGGTCACCTGATCACTTGTGGTACTGGCGTAGTCCACCCCGAGCAGGCCTTCTTTGTACAGCCCATTCAGGTATGTCAGATATTCCTTGTAGGCAGGCTCATAATAGCTGAAATGCACCTTACCCTGGTCATCCGCATAGAACTGATTGGACAGATCAAGGCCAAAAGCAGGACCAAATGCCATCGGCACAAACTTGGATTCCATGGACAACGGTATTTCATCCGCTTTGCCGTTACCGTTCGGGTCGTCTGTCTTGAATTTGCGCAGCATCGCTGTGAACTCATCCAGTGTTGTAGGTTCGTTCAGTCCCAGCTTCTTCAACCAGCGTTCATTCACCATGAACACTGGCATGTAGTTTTTCGTAAGCGTTTGCTGCGGAACATAATACATTTTACCATCTGGCGTCGTTAAACTGGCTTTGACGGATGGGGATTTGTCGTATATTTTTTTGAGATTCACACCATACTTCTCCACCAGGTCATTCAGCGGAA
Source organism: Paenibacillus sp. FSL K6-0108 (assembly GCF_045040695.1). Classification (NCBI taxonomy): domain Bacteria; kingdom Bacillati; phylum Bacillota; class Bacilli; order Caryophanales; family Paenibacillaceae; genus Paenibacillus; species Paenibacillus sp. FSL K6-0108. Next base: position 7,302,890 of record NZ_CP150288.1, read on the forward strand.
TAAACAGACCACTGTTAATGTATTTCATGAGCTGATCCTGATCGGGCAGATAAACAATATCCGGCAATCCCGTTCCGGCCGCAAGCCTTGGGTTCACCGCATCCGCGTAGTTCTGCGGCGGAATGAGATCCCAATCGACCGTTACCCCGGCATTGCTCTCAATTTTCTTCACAATCTCGGCAGTAGAGAGATCCACGTTGGTCGTCCAGGCGTTGGTCCCGAGAATCGATAGCTTGGCATCTTTCTGGTCAGTTACCGGACCTGCTCCTGTGTAGTTGAACGCTGGCTCCGAGCTTGGTGAAGCACTTCCCTTGTCGCCTCCTGCTCCTGTACTGCTGCTGCATCCGGCGAGACTGATAGCAAGAATCACCGCGAGAACACTTTTTCTTCCGGCCCCTCTGATTATCATCCGTTATTCCTCCTTGTTATGAACAACCTTGGGTAAAGCATGGTGATCAATAAGGCTATCCTTTCACGGCTCCGAGGGTAATCCCCTTGACGAAGTACCGCTGGATAAAAGGGTAGATTGTAACGATGGGCAGAATGCTGACCACAATCGACACATACCGAACCTGAAGGGTGGACACCGCGAGCGCGCCCGTGGTCATCGTGCCACCCATTTTTTGCATGACCTCCGGTGATGCCATGATCAGCACCCTGCGCAGGAACATCTGCAAGGGCTGCATATCCTGCTTGCCCAGATAGAGCAGGGCTGAGAAGAAGTTGTTCCAGTGGAACACAGCGTAATACAACGTCAGCACGGCCAGCGTTGGCTTGATGATGGGTACCGCCAGCCGATATAGCATTGTCAGTTCGTTCGCTCCGTCTATGCTTGCACTTTCGAAGATTTCATTCGGAATACCCTCGAAGGCTGAGCGGCAGATCATAACGTTGAATGTAATGACCAGGACGGGCAGCACCATGACCCAGCGGGTGTTATATAGCCCCAGTGACGTAATCAGCATGTAGACCGGGATGAGTCCGCCCGAGAAATACATGGTGAAGGCGATGAAAAAGTTCAGCTTTCTACGCAGGAAAAATTGTTGTCTGGATAACGGAAATGCAGCGAGGCACGTAGCTACAATATTCAGCAGTGTGCCTATAACGGTGTACCACAGGGTGTTATAGAAGGACACCCACAGCTCTCGGTACTGCAGCACCATCTTGTACCCGGACAAGGTGAATCCTACCGGCCACAACGCGACCTTTTGTTTGTCGATTGCATCAACCGAGCTGAATGATACGCTGATGACGTACAAAAAAGGATATAACGTAACGACAACTGCCAATATGGTCAGCAGGTAGACAAATCCGTAGAATAACCGGTCACTTCTCGATTTTTGCATACAGGTCTCCTTTGGGTCGGGATATGGTCTTACCAGAGTGACATCTTGGTCAGACGCCGGGTCATCGTATTAGCCGCGAATACAAGCACAAAAGTGATGATGGAATTGAACAGGCCAACCGCTGTCGCGAATCCGTAGTTCTGTCCTTCAATCCCCATCCGGTACACGTAGGTGGATAACACGTCTGCGGTCTCATAGGTAGCACCGTTATAGAGCAGATATACTTTCTCGAAGCCTACGCTCATAATGCCGCCAAGCGACAGGAGCAGCAGGATGACGATCGTTGGTTTGATACTGGGAAGTGTCAGGTGCCATAGCTCCTGGAATTTGTTGACGCCGTCGATTTTGCCGGAATCGTACATTTCGGGGTCAATGCCCATAATGGCTGCAATGTAGATGATGGAGCTGAACCCAAAGCTCTGCCAAATATCGGAGCTGGTGAATATCGTTCGGAACCATCCGGCATCCATCATGAAGTTGACTTTATCCATACCGAGCTTGGCAATCAGGGTGTTCACGATCCCGTCCGTGGGTGACAGGAAGTTAATGATCATGCCCGCGACCACGACGGTGGAGATGAAATGCGGAAGGTAGGTGACAGTCTGGGCGAACCGTTTGAACGCCTGATTCTTGATCTCCACAATACAGACGGCGAACAGAATGGGAATGGAGAAGCCGAACAGGAGTGGCAGAAAGGCAAGTAAAAACGTGTTGCGCAGCAGCCTCCAGAAGTAAATGGAGTTCACGAACTGATCAAACCACCTTAGGCCCACCCATTCACCACTGAACATTCCCTGCCCGGGCATGAAATTGCGGAAGGCCAGCAGCATGCCCGGCATGGGAACATACATGAAGATGACATAATACAGAAAAATGGGTGAGAACATCAGCAGCAAATACTTATCTCGTTTGATCAAGCTGAGCAGCGTGGACATGCGACTTTTCATTTCATAGCACTCCCCTTAAATCAAAATTACAACGTTTGAATTTTTGAACATGGACATGCCACTCCATGCAAAATCCGGTGAGATCTGATTACATAAAAATTCCATCAATTTCATTTATGGATAGAATATTGAGACAAATAAGAAACAATTGAATACGTAGATGTAAACACAAAATCATAATTACAACGTTGTAATTTTTCTTTAAATGTATACGCTTACATAAACTATTTTTCCCATCTTAGCAAAGTCGATTGAATTTGGCAACAACAAAAATCAGTGTTTGTCTGCAAAGATATCTGCATTGTTTTGAGGGTCAGGGAGAATTGTTAGCGGGCAAAAAAGGCACGAAAAAAGGGCCATGAACGTATTGCTCCCGTTCTGCCCGGCTCATGTACTGCCCTCGCCAGCGTTCTGGCGCAGCGCAGGATTGTTTTACTTTTGAAACGTGTACCCGTTCTTCAACCTCTTCGGATTCTACATCTGGTTCCGATACTCCATCGGTGTTACACCCGTCACGCGCTGGAATGCCCTGTAGAACTGACTGACATTGGAGAACCCCAGCCCAAAGCTGATGGTGGTCACAGAATCTGTTGTATGGCGCAGTCGTCGTTTGGCTTCCTCCACACGCAAATTCAGCACGTACTGATACGGCGTTGAACCTGTCAGTGCCTTGAAGGAACGCATAAAATGATATCTGCTCTGGTGTGCAACGGCCGCCATGGATTCAATATCCATTGGACTTGTATAGTCACTGTGTATATACTCCAGCACTCGCAGCATATGGGGATCAATGAGTGCACCGCGGCTGCTTGTACGCTGAAGCAGATTCTGGAGCTGCTCGTTAACCAGGGTCGCGTCCGCACTTCCTATCCCACCCATTCCTGTGGCTGCCAGTGTCGGTTTACTCCCATTCTGTTGACCAGACAGTATCCGTCCAAGATATGTCTCCACCGCAAGCTCCGTTTCCTGTATCTGTAATGGTTCCGGCGCATCATCCAACAAAACGGCGTTCCATCCTCGAAACAGTCTGCTGATCTCAGCCGGATCGAAAGTTTGTGTGGTCCGAAATTCAGTCTGCGTCCCTAGTCGATCTGAATTCTCCAGGCCGCCAACTGGCGGATTACGAAACTTGATCACGATAACCGCGGAGTCCGATCCAATCTCGAAAAAGTGCTCCATCCGGGGATGCGCAATAATCCCCAGCCCTGCTTGCAAAGGATAAGCTTGTTGTTCCTGCACCAGATGACACTCGCCTCTTACAGGCAGCGTTACCTGATACCAGTCATCATGTACATGGGGTTCATTGGCGAATCCGCCAGAAGCCTTCCACAATTCCAATCCATTCAGCATTATGTTTAATTCCATCGTTTCCTCACCTGCTGACATTATAGCAAATCGTGCTCACTTTCCAAGCACTTTTCACAAAGACAATATCTGTTTGTATCTTTTATCATGGAAAAAAATAATTCGAGGTGATCTCCCGTGGTTCAAGCCGCTGTAAGCAAAATGCAAATCAATCACTCCGCCAATTGGGCACTTGCCGGGGTTAGCTTCGCCCATCTGCTGAATGATGCGATGCAGACCGTGGTTCCGTCTGCTTTTCCGCTGTTCCAGCAAACGATGCAGCTCAGTTTCGCCCAGATGGGCTGGATTGCCTTCACATTGAATATTACCGCATCAGTCCTACAGCCGCTGGTCGGTTATATGTCTGATCGCAAACCGATGCCGATCCTGCTGCCTGGCGGCATGTTATTCTCCCTGATCGGTGTTCTCGGCTTTGCCTTGTCTTCGGAATTATGGATGCTGCTTGTCTCCGCAGCATTGATTGGCATAGGTTCCTCCATTCTCCATCCTGAATCCTCACGTGTCGCCCATCTGGCGGCTGGTCGCGGACGCGGAATGGCTCAGTCCATCTTCCAGGTCGGTGGCAATACAGGTCAGGCCCTCGCCCCGCTGCTGGTTGCCTTTATCCTGCTTCCGCATGGACAGCTTAGCTTTCTGTGGCTAATGGCCTTTGCCCTGATCGGAATCATTATCCAGTCTTCGGTTAGCCGCTGGTACAGAGACAAATTGGCTGACGATCACAGCCGTCAGCAGCAGCCTGTACAGGCTAATGGCACCGTGCAGCCTGCTGCCCAGCCTGTAAGTCGGGGATTTATCGCTTTTACAATGGGTATCCTCATCCTGCTGCTGTTTTCCAAATTCGTGTATATTGCCGGTATGACCGGATACTATGCTTTTTATTACGCCGATACGTATAACCTGCCTCTTTCGCAGGCCCAGATCTGCCTGTTTGTTCTGCAATTTGCGGGTATGGTTGGAACCTTGATCGGCGGCCCGCTGGCTGACCGTTATGGACGTAAACCGATGATCTGGTTCTCCATTGCAGGTACTGCACCGTTTTCACTACTGCTCCCTTATGCGGGACCGGTCTTATCCATGATATTGTGCGGCATGATCGGTTTAATTCTGATGTCCGGCTTCAGTGTCATCATTGTCTACGCACAGGAATTGCTGCCGCGTCACATCGGGACGGTATCGGGATTGTTCTTCGGTCTGTCATTTGGCATGGCAGGACTTGGGTCGGTTGTGCTCGGTTCCCTGATTGATGTGACCAGTATTTCATTCGTCATCAAGCTATGTTCCTTTTTGCCGCTGCTCGGGGTGTGTGCTGTATTCCTGCGTCGGGATCGGCCAAGAAACGCCTAATATGCATTGAAACGTCAGTCGTTTTGTGACTACAATAAGAATCATGAAGACAGAGGCTAAACAGAAGGAAGGAATAATCCATGATCATTGATGTACAGCATGTTACCTGGCAAAGGGGACCGATCACCCTGCTGAACGATGTCAGCTGGCGTGTAAACGAAGGCGAACACTGGGCACTGCTTGGCCTGAATGGTTCCGGCAAAACCACACTCTTGAACATGATCACCGGATATCTCTGGCCAACAGAAGGTACGATATCCGTGCTTGGACACCGTTACGGGGATGTGGATTTGCGCGAACTGCGGAAGTCAATCGGCTGGGTCAGCTCCTCCCTTCAGGAAAAATTGTATGGTACCGACCGCACACAGTATGTCGTAATCAGTGGCAAACACGCCACCATCGGGCTGTACGATAAAATGTCAGACGAGGATCTGGACCAGGCAAAGGAACTGATGCGTACCCTCGGCTGTCAGCATCTGTGGGATCGCGAGTATCGTACCTGTTCCCAGGGGGAGAAACAGAAGCTGCTCATTGCCAGAGCCCTGATGGCTAACCCGCGTGTACTGATTCTGGACGAGCCCTGTAATGGCCTCGATCTGTTCTCCAGAGAGCGGCTGCTGGAAAGCATCAGTGAGCTGACGCAGAAGCCGGACACCCCTTCGCTCATCTACGTAACTCATCATACCGAGGAAATATTGCCTGTATTTAGTCACAGCCTCTTGCTCCGTCGGGGTGAGATCGTGAACAGCGGATTAACCAGCGAGTTGATGAACAGAGACGTATTGAGTAACTTTTTTGAATCACCTGTGGATGTGGATCGGCATGGAGAACGTGTCTATGTCAGAGCATCGGGAAAATAATTTTCTATATCTATATAAATTGAATTGAACTAAACATTTACACGATAACGGAGAGGACAGAAATAACCTGAAGAAGCGGAGCTAAAAGCTTTCTGAAAGAAAGCTGCATCGGAAGCATACACCTCGCCTTTATCCCCGGATTTTCCCCTTTAAATAAGGGATTCAATAAATCTGGGGATAACAGCGATCGGAAGGTTGTTCTGTCATCGGAGTGGTAAGTGTAAATATTCTTTAGTTCAATTTATCTATTCACAATCCGAACAGTCGAAACAGCCCAAAAATCTTATCCACATGTGGACAGGTTTTTGGGCTGTTATACTATATAATGAATTATCCACAGTTTTCTGTGTATGATTTCCGGGCAGACAGGAATAAAAACAACGGAATGCGCTGTCTGCGCAGATACGTCTCCTCGTTCACAAAATGCTGACGCTGAGGCGCCGACTCCCGCAGATGCTGTACTTGAAATCCTGCCTTTTGCAATGCCATGTAATAGGCTTCGATGGAGCGATGCATTTTTTTCACCGTGCCTCCAAGCCATTGCTGCTCTCGAAATCCCTCCACAAAATATTGATCGACGACCCAGTTAGTTCGGACCCCTGATGGCTGCAATGTTGACGTGATCACAGGATGTTCTACCGAAAATATGAATGTTCCATTTTCTTTTAACGTGTGGTATACCTTGCGGAACAGGCTATCCACATCCTCAATATAATGAATCGCCAGTCTGGAGATGACCAGATCATAGGTATCCGCGGGGTAGCTCCAGTCTTCCATATACGCTTGCTCAATCTGTGCGTTCTGGCCCTTTATCGATTCATTGGCAGCCAGAATCATATTCAATGAACCTTCGACTCCGGTATAACTACCACCATGGTGGCCAGGCCCAGCAGTTCTGCTCCGAACCTCGCATCCCCACAGCCGAGATCCAATATGCTCTTGCCCCCAACGTCTCCGATCAACTCCAGCATTACAGGCTTTTCCAGTGTATCGTTGGCATTCTCCTGCCATTGCCGGCGTTCCATATACTTCTCGAAATTAGCTTCATCCTCGTAAAAATCCGATCCCCGTTCGCTCATTGCGCAACCCTCCATTACTGTGATGAAGTTCAGCTCTCCTATTCAGCCTGGAAGATTATACATCTTTGGAGGCTATAGTTGGAACCCTTGCCTGATTCAACCTCAGTAGACCTGAAACCAAAAAAGTACAGCGAGCGCTATCTTGGCGCCGCACTGTACTTCCTTTTTTATAGAAAAGCATGGATCAGGAACAATACAGCAAAAGCGAGACCCGATCTCAGATGCCACTGCCGATCCAGCTTCTTGTAACGGAAAAACCCAGCAATCGGAACAGGAAGCAGAGCAATCCCAGCGAGCAAACCCGTAATATGGTTAAAGTCCAGCTTAAAATCGAACAAAAAGGCTCCGACCACATGAAGCGCAATCAAACCCATCGCAACCATGGCAACCGGGACGTGTACTCGCCGGGCTATACCCAGCAGCTTTACAGCCAGCTTCCTGATTCCCGCCCAGGCGTCAAGCCACTTTCGTTTTATCACAAACAGGATCACGTAATATGCCAGCACAACAAACAGCAAGATTCGGGCTTGAGAGCCATAAACCTTATACGCCTCGCTGATGTGATGGTCGTTCCAGTTTGTTGTACTGTTATACAGATGAATTAAACTCCACAGACCGTAAGCCAAAATAACTACGGTCAGCACCAGACTGAACCCTATCCATTTGCGGTCTTTTTGAGGAATATAACCCCTCTTCTTCACGGCTGACTTGTTCATGATCACTGTCCCTTCCCCTTTACGATGAATGGTTCATCCCTGTTGCTGAGAAGTATAGCACCTATTTCTGTGAATTCAGTTAAAGAATGAGTCCTTCCCCTATCAGGGATCGAATGTAACGAAATTTAACCTCTCTGGCATTATAAGAACAGGCGGCTCTGCTTTGCAGAACCGCCTGGCTCGTGGTTGGTCAAGTAGCTTGCTCAGCCAAAGCGCTGTGTTTTGTACCATTTTGTTTCTCTGCGAAACAGTTTATCCCCAATGAGAGAAATAAATGCCTTAACGGAGATGACCAGAAACAACTGGGCATACGTGAAATAGGAAAGGCAGGCCACAATAAAGTTCTGTGTATTACTCTGACCAATATCTGCCGAGAGCGCAAGATTAATCTGGAGCACGTAAATGTAATACATGAGTGCCCATGCAATAACAAGATACACATATACATCCCCAGAGAACTGGAAGGGAGAAATGACATTAGGATTAAATAATGCAATAACCTGGTATACAAGATTCGAGACAAAAATAATATCTGATACGATAATTGCGATCATAAACCAGAAATAACTTGCTGCATAATACAGAACATGCAGTTTAATTCTCCAACTTGTGCGGTCAAAAAGATGCTTCACATTATCGATAACAACCTGATAATTCCCCTTGGACCAGCGCTGTCGCTGTTTCATGTATACCCGGAGTTGCTCCGGCTCCTGTTGATAGGCCTCTGCTTGTGGTGCTAATGCAATAAGCTGACCACGGGTAAGAATATCAAACGATACCGCCGTATCTTCTGTAATCGCATCAGGGTCCCAGCCACCAATCTCACGGATTAAAGCTGCCTTGATAATATAGTTCGTACCGGGAATCGTACCAAGTTTGAATAACTCCCATAAGCCTGTATGGTGGACACGCTGAACCGTTACTAGCTCCAGATTGATACAACGCGAGAGGAAATTCTGACCGCGGTTGCGAGCCTTGTTGCGTCCAAACACAGCACCATGCTTCTCAGGGTTTTCCAGCGCTTTTTGCGTGAGGAACATTAATGCATTTCGCTCAGGTGCTGCATCAGCATCATATATACATATCCATTCGCCCCAAGCAAGTTCGAGACCGTCATTCAATGCTCCAGACTTACCACCTGTACCAGTACGCTCTAGAATCGTAAAATCCCGTTCTGCATAACTCGTCTTGGCCTTGAGCTCCTTCAGGCGCTCTGCTGTATCATCGGTACAATTATCTGCAATAACAATGACTTGTACTTTATGCTCAGGGTAATTCAGACGCAGTATGTGCTCCACTGTAGAAACGATGACTACCCCTTCATTATGCGCAGGCACCATGACGGTTACCGTTGGGTAATGATCCATACTCTCTGGAATATGAATCCCTTTTTTTTCTTGTTTATTAATGAATCGAATAGCTCCGGCCATAATGACAATCGATTCGGTAACCGATATCCAAATACTGAGGATGGACATCAGCAGCAGGAAATCAGCCATTCAACTTCCTCCGATCGTATTTCCTGTTGATTTTCCCTCGAAAACGCAGCGTCGCAACGGTTAAGATAAGGATCGTAACGATAAAGAAAATGCTGACCACAATACACAGCGGAACAAACCAGGTTAAATAATTCACAGGGCTACGCCTCCCTCCCACTGCATCTAGATGTATTCTCCAATGAGATCTGTCTCTGTGTTCCGTTCCAGTGCGGCAATTACAGCATCAATATCCTCATACTTGCCGAATTGCTCCTTCTGGAATACCAGTGCACCGGATCGAATAACCGTCTGTAGTTCATTTCCCTTTTTATCAATCATCTGCAGGTCCATCATCGCTTTTTTGATCCGCTCTGTAAGGACTGGCAAATACTCCACATCGGTCATCGGGCAAATGATCACAAACCGTCCCCGGTCCACAAAAAACTTATAATCCTCATATCTGATTTGTTTTTGGATGGTATTCGACAACTCGAGCAGAAACTGCGCATATCGTACGGAACCAAGTGATTCCAGCACCAGCGGCAAGAATTCAATCTTGAACATGGCCATACTGAACCCATATTGCTCCGAATAACGTCTGGCGAGATTGCTTTGCTTGATGACCGTATCGGCAAGTGCTTCCTTGTTGCCCAGGGTTGTGTCCAGATCAATCTCCGGATTACGATCCTGCAATTCCTGCAGACGTTCCATGACACGCGCGTTGCGCACGAGACTGGCCTTAATAAAGGCGGCTACAGCTACATTGGCCGGGATCAGCAACCACCATGAGAACGTAAGCACATTCACATCCGCGTAGGTAACAAGCCATACAAAATAAGAGACCAGATATACAAATCCGGCGACGACAGATACTCCGACAGGTATCACAAAACCAAGAACCAGCGCTCCGAGCGACACGATGCTGAACACAACATCAAGTGCCGTATAGCTCTGATTCATATAAATTTTAAGATAGACAACGAGTTGCTGGATCACGGCTAATCCGATCAAACTGGCATATCCCCATGCAATACGTTGAATAGGTGCTTTATTCCTCATAATTTCCTTCTCTCCAGCAGATTTTGGTGATGCTCCCAGGCATTCCGCCAAATCATGACACAATTAGACAGATATATACTATCACATTCATCCCCATATAAAATTACAGAATTAATACTTTTCAAGGAACTTATTTAATTCTGTCTCGCCAAGCAGAGGAAACAGATTGTCAAACATATGTGTATTCCCATCAAATACATACCCTCCTGGATAAGCTTTATCTAGATTACGCAGGGTGATCATATGGTTATACAGCTGCTGGGCCCATTTTGGATCACCCGATTGAACAGCGAGCAGGATAGCGAGTCCATAAACGGATGGAGATTCGTAGGATACCGCAGGGGTTCGCTCCGAGCGTTTATATTGACCCGGCAACCGATGACGGGTATTGAATTCTTTTTTCAGAAAGGTAATGAGCTTGTCCGGTTTCCGGCCGATTACCGTAAGATGATTAGCCACAATCAACTGGTCAATCAGGTTGATCGTGTCATCATATGTATATTTTTTCGTTTCGACATTAAAGGTTTTAGGATAAAACAAGCCGTCATTCGGCATGCCTTTCAGCAGTGATTCGTATTTAGCATAGGTTCCAGGCTCCAGCATCTCATGCTGTTCCATCGCCTGGAGAGCCCGCAGGTCAACATAAACCAGGCTTAATGTAGCCGTATCGGGGGTGTTTCCATGGGCGAAATCGTGAAAATCAACATAATATCCCTTGTTCTGAACGGATTGTGTCAGGGTACGAACAATCTCCGACGCTATGGTCAGCTTCTCTTCCCGACTCTGTCCCCATTGATCTGCTGCCTTCAATAAAGCATCGACAATTCGAAAATCATCACCAAGCGCATTGGTAGTCACATGTGATGCCCCGTTCGCGTCCAGTTTCCAGGCAATGTAGTTTTGTGGCATCAGAAAATAGGTCGTTAACTGATCATAAGCCTGCTCAAATAACACCTGATCGTTCTTGGCGACAGCGTATTGCATCCACAGACCAAGAGATTCAGACAACGCCTCTCGGCCTGCCACGATATCTTCATCTTCTGACGGAGCATCCTGGAGATACGTTGCCAGTGTTCCATTGGGGTTGGTCATATGATTCTGGACAAAAGAGACTGTTGGAGATGGATCATTCATGACAAATCGCTCCTTTATGAAAATAATCCATGCTGCTGCAATGCCCACTACCAGTATGACCAGCCATACCCGTCTTTTCCGATTCATAATCTGCATGCTGTCCTCCCGCGTTGTTTCAACTTTCGAATCACTACTCTTCTCCTTGAGAGAGGGCTGGCTAAGTTCTGGAATGTAAGGATCAAGGGTAGAGGTATGTTTCATTCAGAATGATCCATATATGGCCGGCGGCCGCCCTTTTTGACGAATTTCCAATCCACCTCGATATTGTGGCGCATACGGCGCAGCAGATTAACAGCTGTCTCAATCTCCTCTTCCGTCAAACCATCCAGCGTCACCTGATCGGAATGGACACCCTCCCTGCGAATGAATTCCCAGGCTTCAAGACCAGCATCCGTCGGATATAACAGCTTATTCTTTTTATTACCCATTGCCGACTGTTTGACGACAAATCCGTCCGATTCCAGTTTGCTGATGGCTCTGGCCGCCGTTGTACGATCAACTTTAATTAATTCGGCGAGCTGGTTGGGAATAATGCCGGGATTCTCGCAGATCCGATAAAGATACAAATACTGTCCACGTGACAAGTTTAGATGTTGGAATTCAACGTTGCTGATTGAGTCCAAACAGCGGGCAATCATGCCGATTTCACGTAATACTTCTTTTTTTTCAGTCAATGTATTCACTCTCCCAATATAATTGTTGCATTCGCAACATAATTGATGATATAACTGAATTGAAATCCGTTTAAATTTTAACCATGATAACATATGGAACAGGTATACGTTCATGCTATCTACCAGTTTACCATGTCAGAATAGAATTACTATTGACCAAAGGAGAACCATTCAATGAATACAACTATTGTTGATGCTACTAACCAGGAATTGCTCGACGCCTGCTTCGCCATTCGTACCGCCATTTTTGTTGAAGAGCAAGGCGTACCGTCTGAGGATGAATTCGATGCCTATGATGCTCTGGATACAGAAGCAAAGCATATTCTTCTCTACGTAGACGGAGTCCCTGCTGCTTCTTCCAGACTGCGTGTAGTTGAGAATGTTGCCAAATTGGAGCGAATCTGCGTGATGCTTGATTACCGAAAACACGGACTTGGTCGTGTACTGATCGATAAGCTGGAGCAGATGGCACTCGCTCAAGGGCTCGAGAAGGCCAAGCTGCATGCACAGGTACAAGCCTCCGGGTTCTACGAACGTCTTGGATACACGGCAGCCTCGGACGTATTTATGGAAGACGGCATCCCCCATCTGCTGATGACCAAGAAACTGAAATAATTTTGAAAAAAGCAAAGAGCATCCTCAAAGGTCAGGAAACCACGACTTGGGGATGCTCTTTTGAGTTCTAAGGAACCCAGCAAGCGATATATAGGGAGATTCATCCCATTTGGAAATGTAACGGATCGCGCACACCTTATTTTCTCTCTAACAGCCTAAAATGCACCTTCTTATGCGGCTTTTACTGCAATAACGTGGCTGACATTCGTTAGAATTTCTAATTCGTGTAATTTGCCACAATAAGGTGCGGTGTGTTCGTTAAATGTAGCGCCTAGCGCCACATTGGAAAGATGTCTAGCAAATGTGTACTGCTAACGAGCGGGTACCTCGGTACTTTGACCTGTCCGAAATCAAAAAAACTCGCGCCACCCCATACGCGGATGGGCGACGCGAGTTGCAGGAGTTTCGCCACACGCAGAAGCCATACGCTAACCGAGCGTTGGCTCTTGCATCCTTATCCCAAAGCCAAACGGCCTGGCTGAGATTCAGCGGCGTTATTTTTCATCTGTTTACTGCGCAATTGTCCGCAGGCTGCATCGATATCGGTACCATGTTCCATGCGTACAGTAGCGTTAATGTTGTTCTTTTTCAATGTATCATAGAAGCCCAGAATAGACTCTTCCGTACTCCGTTGATACTGACTGTGCTCATCCACCGGATTATACGGAATCAGGTTGATACTGACCATACTCTTGCGGCTGGACAACAGTTCAGCCAGTTCGGCCGCATGTTCACGCTGATCGTTAACGTCCCGAAGCAAAATATACTCAAACATAATACGCTTGTTCGTCGTAGCCAGGTAATAATCCACCGCGTCCATCAATTGTTCAATCGGGAAGGCCCGGTTGATCTTCATGATCTGTGTCCGCAGTTCGTTATTTGGTGCGTGCAGGGAGATCGCCAGATTAACCTGCAGATTGCTGTCTGCAAATTCTTTGATCTTGTCAGGCAGCCCACTCGTGGATACAGTGATCCGTTTGGCTGCAAGCGCGAGTCCTTTACGATGCTTGATCACTTCGATGAAGTCAGTCATGTTCTGGAAATTGTCAAACGGCTCGCCAATTCCCATCACGACTACGTTAGTTACCCGCTCGCCCTGACCATCTGCATCAAGATACTGTTGTACATGCATAATCTGTTCCACAATCTCACCACCGGACAGATCGCGGCTCTTCTTGATCAGCCCGCTCGCGCAGAAGCTGCAGCCAATGTTACATCCCACTTGAGTGGTTACACAGACAGTGAGACCATATTTTTGGCGCATTAAAACTGTTTCAATCAGATTGCCGTCCTGCATGCGGAGCAGAAATTTGACCGTACCGTCAGCCGATTCCTGCTTCACATGTTCACTCAGTGAGTTCATCGTGAAATGCTCGGAGATGACATCCAGACATTCTTGGCGCACGTCCGTCATCTCAGCAAAATCGTTCACACGCTCCTGATATAACCATTCCCAGATACGGGAGGCACGGGATTTCTTCTGTCCGTGCTCTGGCAGCCAGTCACGTAGTTGCTCTAATGTTAATCCATATATGGATGATTTAATCATGTTATTGTCCTCTTTTCGCAAAAAGCATATGGCTCATCGGTCTATCGAAAAAACCTCTACTCTGTATTGTCCCAAAATTGACGAGGGAACACAAGGGCTTTTGCATTTCTTCCAAGAGGTTTTATCAATGGCAAATCTGCACAGCAACTTACTTCTCCACTTCCATTCCCATCCATTTAGAAGTGAATAATACCGGAGGTATGCAGCAGAACCAGAAGCACCAGAATTGGCGCTACATAACGCAGCATGAACAGCCATACACGGAACCAGCCTGCACGCAGGCCGGATGCTTCGGCAGCCTTTTTCCAGAAGTATCCGGCAAAAATAGTAACCAGCAATCCACCAATCGGAAGTAAAATGTTGGACGCTACAAAGTCCATCCAGTCGAACACACTCTTCGAGCCAATGGTCCATTCAGGGAACAAGCCAAGCGACAATACCGAAGGAAGCCCAACGATGAAAACAGCAAGTGAAATGGTCCATACCGCGCGGCTTCGGCCCCAGGACAATCTCTCCATGAAATATTTCACCGGAACTTCCAGCAAGGATACCGCCGACGTTAATGCAGCAATCGCCAGAAGCACGAAGAACAACCCGCCAAACACAAAGCCCAGCGGCATAGCCGAGAAGGCTGCCGGAAGAGCTATAAAGATCAGCGACGGACCCTGATCGGGTGCAATTCCGAAGGAAAAGGTCGTTGGGAATATGATCAGACCTGCAATGAACGCATAGATCAGGTCACCCGCACCGACAGCAACGGTTGCTGCACCGAGTGATTGATTTTTATCAACATATGAACCGTATGTCACGAGAATACCCATACCCAGCGATAGGGAGAAGAAGGCATGTCCAAGCGCAACCAGCGCAGATTCGGTCGTAAGCTGCGAGAAGTCCGGATTCAGGAAGAAGGAAACGCCCGCACCAGCTCCTGGCAAAGTCACTGCACGAACCATCAGGATAATGAGCAGAACCAGCATCGCCGGAATCAGCACTTTGTTAAACTTCTCAATTCCGTTTGATACCCCTTTGGCTACGATCCAGCCTGTAATCAGAACTGAAATCAGCTGCCACACAATCGGCATATAACCGCCTACAAAGTCACCAAATTGCCCAGCATAATCCGGATTGTTATACAGCGTACCGCTGAATGATGTCACTGCATATTGCAGCGTCCATCCTGCAATGATGACATAAAAGGAAAGAATGATAAATGGCGTCAATACTTGCAGCAAACCAGCCGCAAGCCACCCTTTTTGCCCGCCTGCCTTGATAAAGGCTGTTGCCGCGCTGCCTCTGCCGCTGCGACCAATTGCAAGCTCAGCCAGCAACACGGGTAGACCAATCAACAGGAGACAGACGATAAAGAGCAGGAAAAACGCAGCGCCCCCGTTCTCTCCTGTAATATAAGGAAACTTCCACATGTTGCCGAGGCCCACTGAACTACCAATGGCAGCCAGAATGAATCCGGCCTGTGAGAAGCGTTCACCTTTGCCCGGTCCGTCTTGATTCAAATTTGAATTATTGGACTTACTGAAATTCATTATATCTACTCCATCTGTTCTAAGATTTTCCGTTATTATATAACAGTCATCCCCTCAGGTCATTCGAAAATCGAAATTAATCGAAATGTTATTTATTTACAGGAATGTTCATTTTAAATACGCTGCCCTTGCCTTCTTCGCTTAACAAAGCAAACAGCATGTGATATGTAGTCCACTGAACCTCCTAATATGCAGTATGTGATAAAAAAGTCTACGCCAACCCTGGCCTGTAATTTGGAAATTCCGTAGATGGCCGCAAACTCAACTTTCCCTTCACTGGTTTTCAGCAAACTTTAAGCTTCTGCAGGGGCGACGTCTGCCCAAAAATTCATCCCTTTTTCAGCTTGATCACCTATACTTGCATCAATCTCAATCGCCCATGCTGAGGAGGAGAAGGATGAACACACTGAGCTACAGAGTTCCAAACACCCGTTGGAACAGGCATTTCTGGCTGTATGCTGCTCTAATTTTTACTGGCGGTCTTTTGCTGCGTTTGTACCTTGGAACACAATTCAGGGGTTATATCGGAGATCAGTCCCTGTTCGTCGATTGGATGAATGCCGTCCACCAATACGGCGTTCGTGAATCATACCTGTATGGAAAAGATCAGAACTATCCTCCCTTATTTATCTTCATACTGGGTTTGTACCGCTGGATACTCGATGGATTTGGCGTAACCGCCTCAGCTGGCCATCTGTCCATGAAAATACTGCCTATCGCCTTCGATTTACTATCTATGGCTGTCTTGATCCCCTCATTCAAACAATTGAGCTCTGGTGCACGTCTGATACTGCTTGCAGTTCTAGCCTTCAATCCCGGTCTGCTGGTAGACAGTGCCATGTGGGGACAAATCGACATCCTGCACAGTACATTAATGGTGCTGTCAACCGTTCTGCTGCTAAGTAATCCTCTATTGGCAGGTGTATTGTTCTCCGTTGCCCTGCTGGCAAAGTTTCAGGCGATCGTCATTGCTCCGGTCATCGGTATTGTATTACTACGCCAGCTTGATCACAGGCAATATCGGGCCACGCTTCTATTTGTAGCAGGATTACTGATGGCTATTCTGCCTGTGCTTCTCTATTTTGCAGCAAACGGAACCCTCGGCACCATGATGACCAACGCCTACGGAAGCGCCGTTAATATGTACCCGCAGCTTTCGCTGAACGCCATGAATATCTGGTATCACCTGCTTGGTGATCCGGGAACCAGTGATGCTACGGTGTTGTTTGGCATAGTGACGTATAAAATGTTTGGTCTGCTGCTGCTTGCCATTGCCGTGATTGGAGTAGCAACCTATCTAATGCTGATTAAGGAAATTCGAATCTCATCTCTGCTCATTGCAGGGGCAGCGGTGAATCTCACCTTCTTTATGCTGCCAACGGAAATTCATGAGCGCTACAGCATACCTGCTTTGTTATTCTTGATTCTGATTCCGTTCTTTGAACGTAAATGGATGTACGCAGCAATCGCCTTCTCCCTGACGACCTACGTAAATATTGCCATGATTATGAGCACGGGTTCTGGTGGCGACTTTGGAGCCGAGGAAGGACAATCGCGCATCGGTGATGGGGCTGGTAACTTTGGCGGAGGACATAGAGCGAGCATCAGCATGCACGGTTCAGGACTGAGCAATGATTTGATGTATAACATAGGTATTTCCATTGCGATGATCCACATCGTGATCCTGCTCTGGGTTGTATATGCCATGACCCGTGAAGTTCTGGATGGACGAAAAAAACGGAGCTGAATATTATTTTGAAAGAATAAAAAAGAGGTGTTCCAGCACCCATTTCCATGGTTGCCAAAACACCTTTATTCCCATTAAATTTTAATTTCAAGCAACTCATATTTGATAATGCCCATCGGCGCATTGACATGAATGACACTGCCTACTTCTTTGCCCATCAGTTCTTTGCCAAGCGGGCTTTCGTACGATATTTTATTATCTGCAACATCCGCCTCGGCCGGACCAACCAGCATGTATTCAATCTTCTCGGCGAATTCAATATCATTCAGCAGAATGGTTGAGCCAATGCTTACTTTGTTCGAGTCGATATTGTCAGAAGTGATGACTCTTGCTTTGGTCAGCATTTTCTCCAGAATCAAAATGCGGGTTTCCATAAAAGCCTGATCATCTTTGGCTGAATGATACTCACTATTTTCCTTCAGGTCACCGTAACTGATCGCGAGTTTCAGACGCGCCGCCAGTTCCTTACGCTTCACCGTCTTTAATTCCCTCAGTTCGTCCTCCAGCTTTTCCAAGCCTTCCTGTGTCAAAATCACTTCATCATTAGCCATTTTTTCCATCTCCTAATCCTGCTTTCTATCTATATTCTAACCTATATCCACTCCAAACGGTTAACATACCAAGAAAAAGAAATAAGGCTCCCATTCATGGAAAGATGTGTATGTGTATCCATAGACTGTACCGGTACAATTAAAGCAAATCTGTGTATTCATTTCATCCGTTCACTTTTACAATGAATTCAGGGCAGCAGTTTATAACACACCCACTACATGACTCGAGGTGATCTGGATGAATGTTACATTGACTCCATCTGAAATACAGGCCTACCTGAAACGGATAGGCATTCAAGATATCAAGGAACCCACACTGGAATTCCTATCCGAAATCCAGCAGGCACATGTGCAGCATCTATCCTGGCAAACGGTCGATATTTTTGCAGGTCAGCCTGCGGGCATCGATCTTCAAGAATCGGTCCAGCTTATCTTGCAAGGCCGGAGCGGATACTGTTTTCATCTGAATGGCGCGTTCAGCGTCCTGCTTCGCTCTCTGGGATATACGGTGCATTGGCATCGTGCCGGAGTTCAGCCACATGGGGAGCAGCCACGTGTGAACTCGTTCCATCTCGGCCTGTCGGTCTCTTTGCCAGATGTATACCCGGATGTGGAACGATGGATTGTGGATGTTGGTCTGGGCGGCATGCCCTTTGAACCGATCCCTCTACGTTATGGAACCTACGGAGCGGCGCCATTTACCTATGCACTAATGCCTTCATCAGTTGCTCCTGGCGGATGGAGACTTGAATATGAGCCCAACGGGCCAAGTGAGGGTGTCGATTTCGCTCCCGAAGCGCTTACCAGCCTGGAAGAGTTCATTCCCAAGCATGAATTCTACAGCGAGTCAGCTGATTCGCCTTGGCATAACGCATTTTTGCTCCGTCAGAGAGATGCTCTCCAGAGCAACGAACTGCGTGGATGTATGCTCCGGACGCATGATCGTGAAGGCATTCGCAAAATGGAGATTCAAACCTACACCGAGTGGAAAGACGTATTGGCTGAGAAATTCCACGAACCGTTGGTGAATTACACGGAACTGGAACGCAAAGAATTGTGGGGCCGGATACAAGCAGCACATGAAGAATGGAAAAGAACACAGCAGGTATGAATCGGCACGGGAGACCCGAGAAACCGATGAATATAAAGGAAAGTGTGCAATCCATGCCGAATACATCGTCAGGTGATAATGATGATAACAATTCAAGTTCTTCAAGTGCCGGCAGAATTGCCGGGATCATACTGGAACCTTTTTCTGTCGCACGTATCTGAGGAAAGGCGAGCACAAGCTTCACGTTTTGTACATCAGGCGGATGCCTATCGCTCTGTTCTGGGTGAAGTGTTGACCCGTGTGACGCTGAGCAAGTTGACTGGCCTAAGGCCAGAAGAACTTTCCTTTACTCGTAACAAATACGGCAAACCTGCACTCAGCCAGCATGCAGATGTTCAATTTAATGTCTCGCACTCCGGCGATTGGATTGCTTTAATCTCTGGCTGTGACGCTGATCTGGGTGTAGATGTGGAAAAAATAGCGCCCATCGATATGAAGATTGCGGAGCGCTTCTTCTCTCTTACGGAGAGCCAATTTCTCGCTGCGGAGCCCGACGAGATGCAGCTGGAGACCTTTTATCGTCTATGGACGCTGAAGGAAAGCTACATCAAGGCCGTCGGCATGGGCCTGTCCATGCCGCTAGATTCATTTTCCATGATCCGCAATGCTGATGGGCACTGGCACTCGTCAGAAGCAGCCGCGTATCCATTCCTCAGCCTGCGACTGGATCATGGGCATATGTTAGCCGCTTGTTCTGCAGGAGAAGCTTTACCTACTCAGCCGGACGTCATCACAATTGAAGAGTTGTATCAGGCATTATTATGAAGGAGGGGTTACAAACGAATTACGAGCGAACCCTCTCTTCAAATATCAATTCATGTTAAAAACCCTGGCAAGCCCGCCAGGGTTTTTGAACATGCTTGGAATTATTGTGATTCCTGCGTCAAGGATGGAGATTTCTCTTTACTTCGAAAAAGTCCCTGACCGCTGGATTTGCGTATCGTTGCAGCCGCGTCAGCGTCGCTGATTTTCAGGGCGAAGCATAGACCAATCAACAAGAACGCAGCGGCTCCCAACAAAGCCAGACGGTACGCCAGCATATTCGGCTCCACCGTTCCAGCCGCAGTCACCGTCGTTGTGCCCACGCCAGCCAGAACGGCAGACAATAATGCCATTCCGATCGCAGAACCCAGCCGATTCTGCACCGTGAACCAGGTGGAGGCCCGTCCCATGGAAGGAGGCGGGATTTGGGCAAATGAGGCAATCTGCACCGCGCCTACCGTCTGCCCCAGAAAGATCCCCACGCCGAACAATAAGGAACGAATGAACCACGGATTCGTTTCCACTGTAATCTGACTAAGCGTAATGAAGATCACAGCCGTGCAGATCAAACCTATGGATATCAGCTTACGCGGGCCCAGCCACGGAAATGTCCAGGGCACAAGCTGGGAAGCAATCATAAGTCCCAGAGCTTCCGGGAATGTGGTCAGCCCTGTCTCCAGCGCAGAGGCGTTTAGTACGTTTTGATACATTAACGGAAATACATACAACATGCCCAGCAGGCCGGCTGCTCCGCATACGGATACCAGACCCGAATAGCGGAATAAACGGTCTTTCAGCAAACGCAGATCAAGCAAAGGCTGCTTCGCGCGCAATTCAACCACCACGAGCAGCGTGAGCAGGATGATTCCTGTAATACCGGCTCCAATAATAAGAGGGGAAGTCCATCCTCGCAGTGGACCCTGACTAAGCGCGTACATCGTCAGAGCGAGTCCTGGGGCAGATAATAACCAGCCTGATACATCCAGTCGACCGGCTCCCTGTTCTTTGTGTTCCTTTAGATACAGCATTCCGAAGATTACCGCTGGAATGCCGACGGGCAGATTCACATAGAAGATCCATCGCCAGGAGAGCTGGTCCACAATCAATCCGCTCACAATCGGCCCCAAAGCCGGGGCCAGCGCGATGGGCAGGATGAGCATTCGGGATACCTTGGCCCGTTCCTGGGGAGGAAAGGTTCGAAACAGCATCGCCATCCCTACTGGAGTAAGCAGACCACCCCCTGCACCCTGCAAAATGCGAAAGAACGTCAGCGTACTTAATTGATCGGCCGTCGCACACAGTGCAGAAGATACCGTAAATAGTGCCAGTGCCGACAGGAAAACCCGTTTCGTGCCCCATCGATCACCAAGCCACCCAGCGACAGGCAGGAATACAGCCAAACACACCAAATACCCCACATTCAAGGTACCCGAAGCAGCCGGGGGAATCCCCAGCTCCTCACTAATGGTTCGTAATGCTACGTTCAAGACCGTTCCATCCATGGCCACCATAAACATCGCCAATACGTAGACCATGCTCACGATGACCTTGGGATTCAGACCGAATTTCATCTGCTAGCCTCATGAACGGCTCCAGGCATGCCGATTTCATCACAGAGACTCAGCGGTTTCAGATCTGTCCATTGCTCGGCGATGTAATCGAGACATACCCGGCGCTTGGCCTTGCCAAGCATCACGGTCCAACCTGCGGGCACTTCAAGGGATGCTGGCCAGAGGGAGTATTGCCCCTCCTCATTGATTAACACCAGATAATTGCTGTCTTCATATTCAAATGGGTTGCTCATCGCCTTATCCTCCTATTTATGTTGAATTTCGCGCTTGTTCAGTTCCTCCAACTTAGCGGCGAGTGTTCGGCAGATTTCCTCCAGAGGCCCAGGCTGGCAAAGGTCCTTGTGGCGGCAAGCGATATCATGACGTTCCAATTGGCCTCCAATGTACGCATTCCACATTTCCGGTTCAATCGGGTCGAACCAGTCTGGAATAATGGTGGAACGGAAGAAGATCAGATCCCCCTCGAATCGGGATGGCTTGTAGGCTCCCAAGATCCGTACGGAATTTTCATAGGTCTTCCGCAGTTTCATGATCGTCGCTTCATCCAAACTTGCCAGCGCACTG
Source organism: Paenibacillus sp. FSL K6-0108 (assembly GCF_045040695.1). Taxonomy (NCBI): domain Bacteria; kingdom Bacillati; phylum Bacillota; class Bacilli; order Caryophanales; family Paenibacillaceae; genus Paenibacillus; species Paenibacillus sp. FSL K6-0108. Next base: position 7,324,903 of record NZ_CP150288.1, read on the forward strand.
CCCTCACTGCGCAATATGCGCATAGCTGTTGCCATATCCAACGGGCCATCCCCAATGCTGTCCGGATCATAACCACCCAGTGCAAGCAATGCGGTTAAGGCTTCTTCCTCATCCGGTTCTCCGCGAATCGGCAGATAGTGGCTCGGATACGCATCAAGCATAGCGAGAAACTCCACTTTTTCGCCTTCGGACTGCAGCTGCACCCCCATGGCCTGCGCAACGTTGCCTCCGAGAGACCAGCCCAGCAGACGGTAAGGTCCCTCAGGCTGTACCGAGCGGATATGGCGGATGTAGTCTGCTGTCATATCTTCCAGTGTAGACGGAAGTTCCTCGTACTCAGCAATTCCTCTAGCCTGTAACCCATAGAGTGGATACTCCATGCCCAGATGTTTCATCAGCCCGGCGTAACACCAGCTAAGTCCTCCTGCGGGATGGACACAGAATATAGGCAGATGCTCCCCATGCGTTCTGAGCGGCAGTAACACTTGAAGCGAGCTTTTCCCCGAATCCGAATCCATCTCGAGCCGCTCGGCCAGTCCCGCTACAGTGGCTGTTTCGAACAAAATGCCGATGCCCGGCTCCCGGCCCATAGCCTCACGGATGCGACTCATCAAGCGAACAGCCAGCAGCGAATGGCCACCCAGCTCAAAGAAACTGTCGTCGATACTCACACTCCGCATGCCCAATACTTCGGCAAACAAATCACAGAGGATCTCCTCCTGCGGGTTGCGAGGCGCTCTGCCACCTGTCGTTAATTGCATTTCCGGTGCCGGTAGTGCCTTGCGATCGAGCTTGCCATTCGGTGTAAGTGGCAAGCTCCCCATCGTTACAACCGCAGATGGAACCATATAATCCGGAAGACTGGCGGACGCATGACGACGCATGACTGGCGCTTCCGGTACCGTCCCTGTATCCGAAGACGGAACGATATAAGCTACCAGACGTTTATCCCCCGGCTGGTCTTCACGGACAATTACAGCAGCCTGGGCCACGCTTGCGTGCCTTGCCAGCACCGCTTCAATCTCGCCAAGCTCAATACGGAATCCCCGTATTTTCACCTGCTGATCCGCCCGGCCCAAATAATCGAGCGAGCCATCATGCAGACGCTTCGCCAAATCCCCTGTCCGGTACATGCGAGTACCTGCGGGACCGTATGGATCAGCAACGAATCGCTCGGCTGTAAGATCAGGTCGATTCCAATAACCACGGGCCAGCCCTGCTCCGGCTACATACATCTCTCCGGTTACGCCTGTCGGTACAGGCGCCAGTTGATCATCCAGCACGTATACCCGAAGATCCGGTATGGCGCATCCAATCCAGCTGCTTGCACCTTCCGTAGAACTGCCTGCATGCAGTTCCTTGTAGCTGACGTGAACCGTCGTCTCGGTGATGCCATACATATTGATGAGTTTTGGCGCATCATCCGCATGGCGTTCATACCAGTCATCCAAGCGTCCAAGCTCCAGTGCCTCGCCTCCAAAAATGACATAACGGAGTGCAAGCTGCTGTCCCCAGACCGGATTTTCCCGGTCAGCCTGCATAAGTTGATAGAATGCGGATGGCGTCTGGTTCAATACGGTCACCTTTTGCTCTGCAAGCAACTGCAGGAACGCTCCTGGTGAACGGCTGATCTCATGAGGAACAACGACTAATCTCCCTCCATGCAGCAGCGGTCCCCAGATTTCCCAGACGGAGAAGTCAAATGCATAGGAGTGGAACAAGGTCCACACATCACTCGCGTCAAAATGGAACCAGTGCTGCGTAGCATCCAACAAACGGATGACATTGGCATGCGGAATAACGACCCCCTTGGGCTTGCCTGTCGAACCCGAGGTGTAGATCATGTAAGCCGGGCTCAGAGGTGTTACACGTCCATTGCGTTCGCTATCCGCAGGGTTTCGATCATCCAGCATCCCTAATTGATCCAGGATATGCGAATCGTCCATATTAATACACTGAATTTCCGCCGCCTGCGGAAGCAAGGTGTATACCTCTGTACTCGTTACCATGACTTTCGGTGCTGCATCTGTCAGCATATGTGTCAAGCGGTCTGACGGATAATTGGGGTCGAGCGGAAGATAAGCGGCTCCTGCTTTGAGCACAGCGAGAATGCCCACAACCATTTCAACGGAACGAGGCAAGGCCAGCGCTACCATTTGTTCCGGTCCTACGCCTTGAGTGATCAGTAATCGGGCAAGCTGATTGGCTCTTGCATTCAGTTCCTTATAATTTAAGGTGATACCCTCACAGGTCATGGCAGTCGCTTCCGGATGAGCTGCTGCTTGTATTTCAAAGCGCTCAGCTATGGTCAGTTGAGCATCTTCACTCCGCATAAAGGACCATTCTTTTTCAAGTTGCGCCTGCTCTGTTGGAGTCACGACATGAAATCTGCTGATCCGTTCATCCGTCTGCTGCACGGCATCCTCAAGCACCTGCATCAATCGGACCACAAGTTCGCCTGCAGTAGATTCCCGGAAGAGATCCGCACTATACTCCAGTACACCTTCAATTCCGCCTGGAGACCCGTTAGGCTCACGCTGCTCTGTCAGCTCGAGTGTCAAATCAAATTTGGATGAACCCACCCCATGTATACGGGTTTCCGCCATAACACCCGGCAGATCAAGACGGATATCCGGTGTGTTTTGCAGCACAAGCATTACTTGGAAGAGTGGATGTTTGGAACGGGATCGAGGCGGATTCAACACTTCAACCAATCGTTCAAAGGGCAGATCCTGATGTTCATATGCAGCCAGATCAACCTCCCGCACACGGGCCAGCAGCTCACGGAACGTTGGGTCGCCTGAAGCGTCGGTACGCAGGACAAGGGTGTTAATGAACATGCCTACCACTTCATCCAGCGCATCATCGCTCCGTCCGGCAATCGGTGTTCCAATAGCAATATCCGTTCCTGCCCCCATTCGGGTAAGCAGCAAGGACAGTGCCGAGTGCAGCACCATGAACAGGCTGACTTTATTCTCTCGTGCGATGACCATCAGTTGCTCATGCAAACGTTGACTGATCGTAAAAGGTACCGATCCACCGCGATAATTGGACATGACTGGACGGGCGTAATCCGTAGGGAACGTAACCTGCTCTGGTAAATGGGCCAGCTGGTTGGTCCAGAATTCCATCTGTCTTGCAATCAGACTGTCCTGCTGGTTCTCATCCCCTAGCAATTTCTCCTGCCACACCGCATAGTCGGCATATTGAATGCGCAGCGGCGCCCAGGCAGGGGAAGAACCCCGCAAGCGTGACACATATGCCTCCGACAGATCGCGGATCAGCGGCGACAATGACCATCCATCCCCGGCAATATGATGGAGCAGCAACAGCAGAACATGCTCATCCGCGCCGATTCTGAACAACTCGGCACGGATACCCGGTTCAGTGGAGAGCTGGAAGCTGTAGCGTGACGCTTTTGTCAGAAGCTCGGGAAGCTCCCGTTCCGCAGCAGCAGTTATATTCAAAGTCACTTTGACGTCAGATGCATTCAGAATATGCTGGCTCGCAGAACCCATTTCAGGCGGATACAACGTTCGTAATGTCTCATGACGGTCTACAAGATCCTGCAGGGCGTTCTCCAGAGCATTCGTATCCAGCTTCCCGGCCAACCGGGAAACCAGCGGAATGTTATACGTCGGATTGGCGCCTTCCAGACAATACATGAACCACAATCTCCGCTGGGCAAAGGAGAGCGGAAGCTCCCCCTGACGTGAAACAGGCTGAATAACAGGTCTCACCGATTTCGCCTGATCCAATCGTTTGGCTAGACCTGCTGCGGTTGGAGCTTCAAATACACTGCCAATGGTCAGATCTGCACCGAATACATCACGGATACGTGCTGTAATTCGTCCAGCCAGCAGGGAGTGCCCACCCAGTTCAAAGAAATCATCGTCAATGCCCACACGACCAACACCAAGAATCTCAGCGAACAGACTGCACAGAATTTCTTCTTGTGGCGTGCGCGCTTCCCGTCCATTGGCATTTGACAGCAAAGCAGGCACAGGAAGCCGTTTGCGATCGATCTTCTTATTCGGTGTCAGCGGCATCTCAGGCAGTAGTGTGAATGCAGAAGGCACCATGTAATCCGGCAATGCATCCGCCACGTAAGCTCTTAGTTCTGCCAGATCCATACGATTCTCGGGTTCAGACTCAGCCACTACATACGCTGCCAGTCGTTGGTTCCCCGGTTGGTCCTCACGAGCTATGACCGTGACCTGAGCTACGCCAGGATACCTGGAGATTATCGATTCAATCTCGCCCAGTTCTATCCGGAAGCCTCTAATTTTGATCTGATGATCTGCACGACCCAAATAATCGATAGAACCATCCGGCAGCCATTTCGCCAAATCTCCTGTACGGTACATCCGACTGCCTGGCTGACCGAAGGGATTGGCTACAAAGCGTTCTGCGGTCAGATCAGGCCTGCCCAAATACCCGCGCGCAAGCCCTTCCCCAGCGATATACAGTTCCCCTGCTACACCCGAAGGTACTGGCTTCAAGCCTTGATCCAGCACATATAGCTGTGTGTTGCGAACCGGACCACCAATCGACGGTTTCCCCATCACCCCTGTGTCGAACGAGGCAGCCGTGGAATAAATGGTTGTCTCGGTCGGTCCGTACTGGTTATTGACGTGACACCCCAGTTCCTGCAAAGAAAGCTTCAGTTCCTCCGTCAGCGCCTCTCCTCCAGTAATCACGGTTAGTCCATCGAATCGCCCTGGCCGGCTTGTCACCAAAGACTGCCATAACGTAGGCGTAGCCTGCATGATGGTGGTCCCCAACTCCCTCATCTTCCCAGCCAGAGCTACCGGATCAAGAATCGTCTCTTTGTGTGCTATATCCAGCCGGGCACCCGTCGTAAGCGGCAGAAATACTTCCAGTACAGATATGTCAAAAGCAATCGTGGTCACCGACAGCCAGTGGTCCTGCGGACCAACCTGTAGTCTCGTCTTCATATCCTCAAGCAGATTCGCCAGCCCCAGATGGGTTACGGCTACGCCCTTGGGCTTACCGGTAGAACCTGAAGTGTAGATAATATACGAAGGATTGAGCAGAGAAGCTGTACTTGTCAGATCATCACCTTCGGGATTACTTCCAGGCCGGCGACTCACTGCCGTAGCAGTATTCGGTTCATCCATGACCAACATCGGTACACTGGATGTTGTCGGCAGACTGGAAACATGGTCCATCCCCGTCACCACACAAGCAGGCTTGGCATCCTCCAACATGTAGATCAGACGCTCTTCGGGATAGTCAGGATCAAGCGGCAGATAAGCGGCCCCCGTTTTATGAACAGCCACAATGGCAATGACCACTTCGAGCGAACGAGGCAGAGCAATGGCCACCCGCTGTTCCGGTCCTGCCTGATATCGTTGTATCAATTCATGAGCCAACTGATTCGCCCGTTCATTCAGCTCCGCATACGTCAGGGAGGCCCCTTCGAATGTCAGCGCCGTTGCAGAAGGGGTGCGGCGGACTTGCTGTTCAAACCGTGCTGCTGAATTGGTCTCGACTGTCAGCCCTCCCGTTTCATTCCATGTGACCAATACTTGCTCACGTTCGGCAGGGAGCAGCAATTCCAGTCGTCCCACCGTTTCCGTCTCCATGCCTTCCTGCATCACCAGGTTCAGCAGCTGCATATATCGAAGCTGATGGTTCAGCAGTTCAGAATCATTGTAGATAGACGGATTCGCATCAAAATCAATACTCAGCCCATGACCATGCCCCTGATCCACCACATGAATGGACAGATCGTCTACCGGGCCCGTGGACAGGTTGTGAATCATGCCGCGCTGCCCCGCAAAGTTTAATTCATGGTGGAATGGCATGACATTAATCATGGGGCCGAACAGGCGACGATTCTCTCCAAGCAGCTTCAGATCACGCCGTAGATCCTGGTGCCGATAGCGTTGATGCTTGCGTACCGCCCGAATCTCCTGCACCACTTGTTTCAGCAACTCTGACACGGTCATGGCCGACTCCACGTGGAGACGCAGCGGAAGCACGTTCATGACCATACCCGGAACCCGCAGGGATGTTGATCCCAATCGGCACATCACGGGCAGAGCCAGCACAATATCGGTCGCCCCTGTCATGCGGTGTACGTAAATGGCCGTTGCCGCTACAAACAAATCCGGCCAAGTCACTCCGAACTTTGTCGCTGTCGCCTGCATTTGCTCGCGCTGCAGCTGTGTAAGCAGACCACTCTGTCTCAGGAAGTAGGTAGAGGTTCGTGGAGCCCGTTCCCCCAGACTGACAACATCCGGTTCATCGGCATATCGATCCATCCAGAACTGACGATCCTGCTCTTTGTCCACCGAGCCAAGATAGGCCTCGTCTTCCTGAAGAACGGCCGTCAACGAGCCAAACGACGCCCCCTGCTGCACTTGATCTACAGCTTCTCCTTTTACACTTGCGGAGTATAGGCTCGCCACCCTGCGGGTAATCAGCGAAACGCCGTATCCATCAATCGCAATATGATGGATGCGCTGGTACCAGTAATAACAATCATGGCTCACCTGGAACAATGCCTCCGTGAAAAGTGGACCTGTCGCCAGATTGACGGGATTGGCAAGATCCTTTTTCATCCAAGCTAGTGCTGCTGTGTGGGGCTCCGGTTCCTCCCTCAAGTCGATGACATGAAATGTCCAATGATCTGCGTTGCTGTTCAAAGACTGCCATGGGCCTTGTTCATTTTCACCATAAACCATATTCAGCGACTCTGCTTCCGAAACGGTCTGCCGCACACTTTCCTCGAATCGTCTTGCGTCTACGCTACCCTGGATGACCACATACTCGGCGGTGTTGTACATCGGATTGTCCAGATTCAACTGCTGAGCGAACCAGATGCCGGACTGTGCAGAGGACAGAGGCCAAGCCGTGTTCCGACTGTGCGACGTATGCACGGACCCGCTCAAAAGTAGTCTCCGTTCGGAAGCACTTTATCTTTGGCCTTATCCAGCAATGCTGCCCATGCAGCCAATGTAGGCAGCTCCGCCAGATCCACGAACGTTACCCCCGCTCCTTCCACACGAAAGCGCTCAGCCAGACTCATAATACGAATGGAATCCAGTCCCCACATCTGAATCAGATCATCATGCTCTCCAATGTCGGCAGGCTGCTCCTGGAGCATCTCTCCGACCTGATTCCTTAATGCCTCCAACGTCACTTGTTCAACGCCATGACTTCCGTCCTGGATTCTCTCTGCTGCGGATGCCGTTTGCTGCTCAGCCTCTGAAACAGCCACGTGAGCGCGGGTAGCATAGGATCGATCCCCTTTCTCACCTTTCTTACCTTGTTCATCTTTCCTCTCTTGCCGACCTGCCTCGGACTTCAATTCTCCTTTATTTCCGTCAGCGGCAGAATTATGTAGCAATTCAAGCAAACGCCCAGTTGTCAGTGTTACCGCACACCGTTCTGCTGCGTAGGTCAAGGCCATTCGATGTTTTTCCGCCGAAAAATCAGCTACTGCATCCGCAACAAGGAACGCCTGAATGTCACGCATAAAGGCTTCGCAGGAGGTCATCAGGCATCCGATATGAGCATAAATGCCGCAGACGATCAGTTGATCGCGACTATCCCGCTGCATTAGTTCAAACAGCTCTGTCTTCTGGAAGGCGCTGTAGCGCCATTTGGTCATGAACGTATCTTGCGGAGCGGGTGCGAGTGCTTCAATAATTTCTTTTTGCACAGGTCCTCCATCAATTCCTGCACCCCAAAAGTCCAGCTGTAACCCGCGCTGCTCCGGAGTCTGTCCGCCCGGTTGTGCAGAGTAGACCACCGGAATACCAAGCTCATGACACTTCGAACGAAGTTGTGAAATATGATCGATTAGCTCCACCACGGGCGACTGGCCTGCGGTAAAGGCGTTCATAAAATATTGCTGCATATCATGAATCAGGAGTACAGAGCGCTTCGCATCCGGTGTCCACTTTACCTTGTTGACGGGAAGCTCCGATTCTACAGGCATTGCATAGGGTTGAATCTTTGGAAGTGCCATGAATATCCCTCTTTTCAGCTTTATTGATCACCATCATGTTTATCACTGCGCTGTCATGCTATCTATTCGAATTCAGAATCAGGATATGGGCTGTTTAGCCGTAATCATCTCACGCAACGCTTTTTTGCTTACTTTGCCAACTTGAGTTTTGGGAAAAGACTGCACATACTCAATCCGATCCGGTATTTTATAACTCGCCAGACCCCGGTTCCGCAGAAAGGACTTCACTTCGGCAGCTGACGGAGCTTCACCGCTCGGTACGATAAATGCACAGGAACGCTCGCCCAAATATTCATCGGGCATAGATACCAATGCCGCATCATGTACGGCAGGATGGGCCAGCAGATGATTTTCCACTTCCTCGGCTGCCACTTTATCGCCGCCACGATTAATCTGATCCTTCGCCCGTCCTTGCACAACGAGATATCCATCAGCGGTAAGACTCGCAATATCTCCCGTTCGGTAGAAACCGTCGGTAGTAAACGATCTGGCATTATGCTCTTCTGCCTTGTAATAACCACGAATCGTGTAAGGCCCTCGTGTCAATAAATGTCCCGATTGACCCTGTTCCACATCCATGTCCTCGTCATCCACAATCCGCACTTCGTCATACGGAGACATCGGCTTGCCCTGAGTGTTAACGATGACATGCAGCGGATCATCTAGACGAGTGTAGTTCACCAGCCCCTCCGCCATGCCGAACACTTGCTGTAAGGTACAGCCCAGGATGGGTTGGACACGTGCAGCCACCTCCGCGCTGAATTTGGCTCCACCAACCTGAAGCACCTCAAGTGAGGGAAGTTTAATCCCCCGGGTAGCCGCCGCATTCAACCATATGAGCGCAAGGGGTGGTACAAGAGCCGTTATGGTCACCTTATGACGCTTAATGAGTGGAAAAGCTTCATCCGGGCTGGACCCGCGTGACAGTACAATGGTTCCACCCGCATACAGCGTCCCCAGAAAGCCGGGTGAGCTCATGGGATAGTTATGTGCTATAGGCAGAACGGCCAGGTAGACACTCTCTGGGGTAAGACCGCAGACCTCCACACTTCTCCGCAAACTGTAGATGTAGTCATCATGGGTGCGGGGAATCATTTTGGACAGCCCGGTACTTCCACCAGACAACTGTAGAAAAGCAACATCAGAAGAAACGGGCTCAGCCGGCAGTGTGACTGGTGCTGTATAAACATCCTCCAAAGCCGTAAACCGCCCCGCTTCTCCCGCCACGAATACATGCCGAAGTCCCCGAACCTCTGCCTGAACCTCTTCTGCCAGCGTGCGGTAATCATACCCTCCATCCTGATCTGGAATCACGTATGCTACGGCCTCAGAGAAACGGGCAAAATACGTAATCTCACTCTTCCGATGTAAGGGAAGTGCATATACAGGCAGTGCACCAATGCGGAATAAGGCAAAGCACACCTCGATAAACGCCGTAATATTGGGAAGCTGGATAATAATTCGATCATGCTGTCGTATTCCTTTGGCATATAAGCCAGCGGCCAGACGTTCCACCCGGTCGTTCAGCTCCGCATAGGTTAATTGTTGTTCACCGCTGATAACGGCTTCCCGATTGCCATATAGTTCTGCGCGCTGGCGGAGCATTTCTCCAAACGTAATTCCTTCCCAGCAGCCTTCCTGACGATAACGTTCGGCAACTTCCTCAGGCCAGGCCTGAAATCCTGACAGCATCATTCATTCCTCCTTCATACTGGACACAGATGAATCCAAACCCATGGCGAGCAGCATGGTTCCGAATTTCGCTGAGGTCTCTGCCAGCTCCGCTTCTGCTGTAGAACCTGCTACAATCCCCGCTCCAGCGAACAATTTAAGTGTCTTGCCCTCCACTTCCGCACACCGGATCGTTACAGCCCACTCGCCGTCTCCGTCACTGTCACACCACCCCACCATGCCGGTGAATAATCCCCGTTCAAACGGTTCCTGTTCACGGATGGCTTCCCGAGCGGCCTGTACAGGCGTTCCACAGATTGCGGGTGTAGGATGAAGAGCAAAGGCAAGTTCCAGGGATGATGTGTTTACATCAGCAAGCTCCCCGTGAATTTCTGTAGATAAGTGCCACATGGTTCGTGTCTGGATCAAGGAAGGTTCTGCCGGGACGGATAGCTGCTTGCACAGCGGACGCAGTGCTTCCGCGACAGCTTCAATGACTACGGCATGTTCATGGCGATCTTTGGCGGAAGCCAGCAGCGCTTCTGCACGGCAACGGTCCACAGCCGGATCTTCACTCCGGGCAGCAGAACCAGCGAGTGGATTGGCTTTCACTTTGGACCCTTTCCTGGTAACCAGTAATTCGGGACTCGCCCCGATATACGTCCGATGGGTTTCTTTATCCGCCTCCACATTAGCGCGTTTATTCGTTGTTATGTCACTTTTTGACTGAGAAGTATTCGTCATTGGTACGGCAAACGTATATCCGTGTGTGTTATCCCTGAACAAATTACGGAGTAACTGATGCGTGTCCACCACTGTCTGTGAAGTCACATGCAGTGTACGGGATAACACAACTTTGTGGAGATCGCCTTGATTCAGATCCAGCAAAACGTTGTTTACACTTTGCTGAAATATGGCTCCGGCAGGTTCCTCACGTACCTCACAACCCATTGCGGCTGGACGTTTTTCCACCAATGCTCTGGAGTCCGGGGATAAGGGTTCAGCCCATTGTACCGTTTCCGGTACAAATAGCTCCGCAGAAGAATGTATCGGATCAAACGGTATAGCGCCGACCACAATCGGTTTCGTTTGGCCCAAGCGTCTCGCCTTCTCCATCAGCTGTTCCATCCGGTTCATGAAAAACTTCGTTGCTTCACCACGCTTTTGTTCGGTAACACTAACCATGCCCATGGAATCGGGTGTATTTCCTTCCGATACCTCCATGGCAGACCATCGAATCTGTTCCCCTTGAGCTAACAGGGCATGTTGCGGTGAAGACCAGAAAAAGGACGCCCCTTCCCGGTACTGTTCCAGAAGGTGTAAGGCGGAAGCTGCAGCAACCGTACCCGCTTTTGACATGATTATCATCTCCTTATCTTGATTCAGGCCCCTAGCGTGGCGCCTCCGTCCACACACAAGTTATGCATTGTAATATGTCTTGCTTGATCCGATACCAAAAAAAGCACACTATCCGCTATATCCGATGGCAACGCCAGCCTGTTCAGTGGTATGCCCAGTCGGTATGCTTGGAGGGAACCCGCGATAACGGCCTGTGCTCCCTGCTCATCCGCCCACAATGCACGCTGCATATCGGTATCCGTCGAACCTGGAGATACAATGTTGCAGCGGATATGGCTTGAGGCATATTCAAGCGCCAGGCATTTGGTGAACATGGTGGAAGCCGCTTTGGAAGCTACGTAGGCAGACATATGCATCCGGGGCACGCCAGAAGAATTTGAACCGACAGTAACAATCGCCCCTGATTGACGTTCGGCCATGTATTGCACCACAGCACGTGACATGTAAAACACACCATGTGTATTCACGTCGAACGTTCTTGTCCATTCTTCATCTCGGAGCTCACTCAAAGCCCCTGTGTGTAGTACTCCCGCTGCGTTCACCAGAATGCCAATCGGACCTAATGTCTCCTCAATATGCTGGATTGCATCTTCAACGGATTGACGGTTAGATATATCCATAGGACAGGCTGCTGCCTGATGACCCTGACTATGCAGATCGGTGACCAGTTGATTCAACTGATCCTCTCGTATGTCGACAGCGGCAACAATAGCGCCCTGATCGGCAAGCAATCTCGCCACAGCTTCACCAATGCCTTGTGCAGCACCGGTGACCACGGCGACTTTTCCATGAATTCCTGTATAACTCACTTCGGTTCCTCCCTTGCATTACTGCTCCTTTTCCGTTGAAACGATATGTTAGCCTGCCAAACCCGATTGGATCATCCGTAAATCCTGCCCGCATCATTTCAGTACGCCTGTCTATCGCCATTTTGCCCTACACATACCTCTGGTGGAGAAATGCCGCCAACCGCTTTCCCCCTAGTACTCCGGGCTGCAGGCAAAACGCATCGTACGACTGATTAGAAACGGCAATACCGAGACATGATTTTCCTCTTCGAACTCGGTATATTGAATGTCCAGACCCGGCTGCTTCAGCGCGGATAACCGTTCTGTAAGACTTGACGCCTTATCGTTGTTGCGCGCAGGATGCGTCTTCTCCTCTTCTCCCATGCCAATCAACACGTTGACGTTCACGGGATGCTGCTCCAGCCGTGCGACAAACTCCTGTTCCTCCGCCTGCATGACGTTCTGATTCCAGTGAAGCGAAGGGCTGCCCGCAATGTAATAGCGAAAGGCTGCCGGTTTCTTGAACAACGTATGCAGCACGAACAATCCACCAAGGGAATGACCAAAAATAGCTTGTCTGCTCCGGTCAATCCGGAATTGCTGTTCCATATCCAGCTTCAGCTCTTCTTCAATAAACTGCAAGAACTCATCAGCACCACCCTGTTTCGGTAAAGGGGTTCCATCCGAATTCTGTGTATATTCCGTTGTAGCCTGCGGTGTAAAGTCATAGTATCGGTGCGGCGAAAAAGGGCTCGCCGTTGGATACCCGATGCCAACAACAATGGCCGGTAGTGCTCCGGTCTTCTCCGGTCTGCGGCCCTGTACACGAACGGCTTCCACCATCGTGCCAAACACCGAGTTGGCATCCAGCAAATAGATCACCGGATATCCCGAGGGCGGTGGTGCTTCTGCCGGTTGGAATACCATGATCTGATAGGCATGATTGCCGTTGCGTGATTTCATGGTCCATTGTTCGGCACGTGGAATCTGTACGGTACTGCGTGCGATATGTTCAAGGGTGCCAGATGCGGGTTGATTGGGCTGAAACGTCATTACGGATGGTTCCTCCTCGTTGTTCTGCGTATATAAGTTGAATACTGAACTACAGATGATTTTTATGAGATTGATTCTCATTACCAATTATAAGAGAGTAAATCCGGCTGTCCCATGGACGATATCCAGAAATGATTTTGATTATCTCCATATTTCCACATTTTTGTAACCAATCTGGTTACTCGTAAAAATTAAAAAAACTCCCTCACGAAATACCTGAAACGCTGGAATTTGTCCGGTTTCTGGTACCCCGTGGGGAGCTACGTTCTCATATTGTGATCAATACATCAATGGATTGTCTCTTATTGCGTCAACGCCTTCAGCGTGTCGTCAATGACATGACCATAAGCAATCAATCCGCCGCCCAGCCACGGAGCTGGCTCCACTGCGTATACATGTCCAGCTTTAACGGCTGGCATGCTGTTCCATACTTTGGTATCCGTCATTTCTTTCATGCTGCCCGGACCCTGTTCCACCGTGAAAATAAAGTCCGCATCAATCTCAGGCAACACCTCGGTTGATACCGTTGCGCTGTTCTCTGTTTGCACCAGTGCAGGCTTGCCAAGTCCCAATTGCTGATATACCACGTAACCACTAAAGTAGTTACCACCCATCATGCTGATCCCGCGAGGTGCAAAACGAATGATCGCTGCTTTCTTGCCTTCGGTAACTTTGGCGAGCTTGGCCTTAGCATCATCTACCTTCGCATGATACGTTTCAATGGCTTTTTCAGCCTCAGCCGTTTTGCCCAGCAGATCACCAATTACCTGCAAAGACTTCTCGACATCACCCGAAGCATTCGTAAATACGTAGGTTGGTGCAATTTTGGAGTAACTTTCATATACTCCGTTCTCGGCATATTGGGCCGTGTGTAGAATAATGAAATCCGGATTGTACGCCATCAACGCTTCTGGGGAAGGCAGCCCACTGGAGAAATCGAGTGTAGGTATCCCGCTCAGTTGGTCCTGAAGGTAAACATGGCCTTGCTTACCACTCGCCCACTGAGCTACCGGTTTGACACCCAGCGTCAGCAGAGAATCTTCCAGATACGGCGCAAAAACACGCTCTGTATGCTCAGGAACGATAACATCATGTCCCAGATCGTCTTTGACAGTTCGTTCTCCTTTGGTGTCTTCCGTGTTCTCTTCGGTTACAGCAGTCCCTGATGAGGCCGTGGTCGAAGCCTCCGTTGTTGGCTGCTCTTTCTGTGCTTCTCCCGCATTTTCCGATTTGGATCCACAGGCAGACAGCAGACCCGTAATCAATACCAGTACAAGCAAGGCCGAGAATCCGGCGCTACGAAATGGACGAACGGAACCGTGTCCGTTACCTTTTTTCTGTTGAAACATGACATATCCCCCTTGATAAACATTCTCATTTAGATAGATGGATTATATGTCATGTAGCCCGGGAATCACCATGGACGTTATCCAGATATACATTTGGACAATATCCCGTGAAAATCAGCAGCGCTTCATCCAGCATGCGCATCACACCTACGGCAGAGTAGTCAAACCAGGGATCACCTGTAATCAGATGAATCTGGTATTGCCTTACTGCCTTAAGCTGACGCCATACTGGCGAGTGTTGCAAACTGAGCCAGTATGCACGCGATGCGGCCTCAGGACACACCATAACGAGAATCCGGTCTGGATTTAGCGCAGCCAGTTGTTCCAATGTTAACCGTGTATTGGCCTGAACATCGGGGAACGTCTCCAGTTGTAAACCATTGTTGTACAACACCTCTTCAATACCCGGATTTAAATACAAATAAAGGTGCTGCCCATACACTCGGACAACGATGACCTTCTCTCGGCCCACTTTCTGTTTTACGGAATCCCGTGCCTTCTCGACTCGCTGATTGTATACACCAATCCACTGCTCTGCCTGTTCTTCCCGTTCTAGAAAAGCAGCAATCATGCGTAACTGCGCACGCCAATCCAAGTGATACTTCGGTACAAAACAACAAGGTGCAATCTCAGCCAGTTTGGCCTGATCCTGGTCACTGATTTGATCCGTACCGACAATAGCGTCCGGCCGGATATGAACCAAACGCTCCACGTTGGCTTCAAATCTCAAGCTGGTATACGGGTCTGTCAGTCTCAAGTGTGACTGAATCTCTGTCCGATGCGCGTTATAATAATAAGCGGTCCATTTGGGGTCAATCGGCGCAGCGACAGGCATGACATTAAGCGCCAGCAGCTGTCCAATGATGCTGGAGGAGCAGGTGGCGATGCGTTTTCTCGCATTTTTGGCATAGTCCGAAGGAGATACGCCCACTTCCTTTTTAAATTTGCGGCTAAAATAATACTCATCGCTATAGCCTACTCTCAGCGCGATTTCACGAAGCTTGTACCCTGTTTCTTTCAAATATCTCTTGGCGCGATTGATGCGAAGATCAGTCAGATATTCCATTGCACTCTGTCCATATGTTTTCTTGAACAGATCCACGAAATATTTTGCGCTAATATTGGCTTTGTGGGCGAGATCCGCAATAGACAATGGTTCGTCATAGTGCTCGTCCATATATACTTTTACCTTGGCAAGATCCGTCTTGGGACTGCGGCCGGCAACGGGCAAGTGCGCAGGGGTCTGCGAATCATTTTCCAGTAACATGAGGCCACTCCTTTCGATCTGCTTGATCGGTTTGATATCAAAAGTACAGTGCAATATATACTTGATGAACTTGATGTTATGTCAGATTATCGAAAATGATAATCATTATCAATTAAAATATCACATTGTTTTCCATCCGGTCAATCCATATATGGAAGAATGTACTCCGTTCGATGTTAAGACTGTCCAGTAAACAGCAAAAAAGCTAACTCCGTGTTTTGGACACGAGTTAGCTTTGGATCACGAATGACATTATGAGATTTGAAAAGAGTTAAAGTAAATTAATCACGGCTCCGCAGTTTGCCAAGAAGACGAATAATTTCAATGTACAGCCATACCAGCGTAACCATTAATCCAAATGCACCGTACCACTCCATATATTTCGGAGCACCGTTGTCGGCGCCTCTTTCAATAAAATCAAAATCAAGTACCAGATTCAACGCGGCCACAATGACGATGACGACAGAAATACCGATTCCGATCAGGCTGTTATCATGCAGATAAGGAATCGTAATCCCAAAGAAACCAAGCACAAAACTGAGAAGGTACATAATCATGATGCCACCAGTTGCGGCTACAACCCCCAGCTTGAAGTTCTCCGTAGCTTTGATCAGTCTGGTCTTGTATGCCATCAACAGCGCAATAAAGACGGCCATGGTCAGCAAAGCAGCTTGCAATGTGATGCCGTTGTACAACGATTCATACGTAGCCGAGAGCGCACCAAGGAACAGCCCTTCTGCTACGGCATAGATTGGTACAAGATAAGGCGCCGCCACAGGTTTAAATGAAATAATCAGTGCCAGAATAAAACCGATGATTAACCCGCCGTATGCAAGAGGAAGCACTTCCTGCCCATTGAAAAACATCATCCATGCTGCAAATGCACTACCCAGCAGGATTACAAGCGTAATAAACGCTTTGTTTACCGTGCCGTTAATGGTCATGCTAGTTTGATACCGATCATCTCCATACCCGCTGGAGTTTTCAAATGTACTATCTTTGAGTGTTGGGTTACCGCTACGTCCGATCAAAACAATCACCTCTTCTTATGTATTTGGGTATCCTGTACTACTACCATCTCTAGGTTCTACATTTCCATTTCTACGAACTACATATTAAATTGCATATTGGAAAAATAAAAATTCTAATGCTTCTAAGCAGACTTGGGATGCAATCCGCAGATCACATCCTTGTCTGTTGACGCAAGACATAGGCTATATGTCCCAAGCGTTGCGAATTCTGCTCTACACTCTATTCAGCATTTTTCATCACTTGCTTCCCCTTCTTAACGCTCTTGGGGCATAATTCGAAAAACTTATTTGTACAGCACTTTATCTACATTGTATTTCGCACGCATCGTGTTGATGATATAGGTCTCGTAAATTTCGCGATCCACCGGATCTTCAATAACGCACACTTCGATGGTGGTTACTTCCTCGCGGTGTTCCTTCATTGGTGATACAGTATCTTCAAAATGCTTCTTGATGCGCGGTCTTAATTTCCGTGCTTTCCCGACAAATAACAACTCACCAGCGGCATTGTAAAACATGAAGATACCGCCTTTTTCCCGCGTAATCAGGTGGAAATCGGTGAATCCATAAATGTGGCTAAGCTGTGGATCAGCCTGCTTCGTGATG
Organism: Paenibacillus sp. FSL K6-0108; assembly: GCF_045040695.1. NCBI lineage: Bacteria > Bacillati > Bacillota > Bacilli > Caryophanales > Paenibacillaceae > Paenibacillus > Paenibacillus sp. FSL K6-0108. The sequence continues at coordinate 7,342,029 of NZ_CP150288.1, forward strand.
GTGACATCTGGTGTTGGCACAGTAATATGAATCAATAGGTTCACTTCCTCATTATCTATAGGTTTACATCCTATCATATATTATAAAGGGAAACCATTTCATTAATAAGAAGCAAGATTCAATCTTTTTTCAACTATTACGACAAATATTTCAAAAAAAAGGTTAACTTCCCTGATTCAAAGTGGTACTATAGGGGTATGAGGAAGAATTTGGGCACTAAGACATATGTCTTTATATCTACTTCCGTCTATTGTACCCTATGATTGATCATCTTTTTCATACTGAATTCTGTTACGCGCGCACGAACAAGAGTACAGTTAGCAAGAGCAAGAACCTAGCCTTACAGCTTTACGATTCATCATCTATTCGACCCTTGCAGCAAGCAAACGTAGAAAGATCCTAGATTTAATTGAAGTTACTGTAGAAATGGGTTCACCTAGAAAGCCTGCAATTATAGCCGTACGAGAGTAAATAGACACACGTAGAAGGACAGATAGCTATCGATCCTAGAAAGACTAGTCATGCAACGCCAACCTAGAAAGTTATAGCAGCAGCACTATACAAGATGGATCACGTTTCACCCCAGCCCGGCATGATGCTAGGGCTTTTTTACATTTGCGCAAACAGTCAACCACACCCGCAGGGAAACAGAGGTATCGTGGTTCTTTCTGCTGGGGTTATAATATGGCAAGATAGCAAATAAGGGAGTGATGGGATGTATTCCGATCTGCAATTGACGGAGGACCGCCCTGTATATATACAAGTCAAAGATTATATGAAGCGATTGATGCTCAAAGGCGGCCTGCAAGCCAAACAAAAGCTCCCTTCCACCCGCGAACTCAGCACACTCATGAAAGTAAGCCGCAGCACGATTCTGCTGGCCTATGCTGAACTTGAGGAGGAAGGCCTGATCTACGCGGTCAAAGGCAAAGGCAATTACGTAAGTTCCACCATCGATGCACCTGAGGAAACCTCCGGGTGGCAGCTGGACTGGAACGAACGTGTCAGCGAGTACGCAATACAGGCAGAGCAGCATGATCTGATGAAGCACGGGTCCGGCTCGGAGCGCGGTGAAATTTCATTTACCAGCATTGCGCCTGATGAGAAGCTGTTCGACATGCACAACGTAAAAAGAGCCTTTCTCGACCGGATGTCGCTTGAAGGTGAAGTGCTGCTGAATTACGGATATGCGCAAGGCTACAGGCCTCTTATGAAATATTTGCTGCGTTATATGGAAAATAAGGGTGTCGATCTGAGCGGCAAGGATATTCTGATCACCAACGGATTTACGGAAGGCTTTGATCTGGTACTGGGCGCACTTCGCAAACAAAGCGGCAGGGCCCTGTGTGAAAATCCGACACATCATACCGCTGTTAAAAATCTGAGGCTTCATCAGTTCCATCTTACCGGTGTCGATATGGAATCAGATGGTCTGAATCTGCAGCAGCTGGAACGGGAACTTGCAGCAAACCCGTATGATCTGGCCTATCTCGTGCCCTCCTACCATAATCCAACCGGGATCGTCACAACACCTGCCAAACGGGCAGAGATCATTCGGTTGATGAACCAATACCAGGTGCCGATCATTGAAGACGGCTTTAACGAGGAATTGCGTTATTCCGGTTCCCACGTCTCCCCTCTGATTGCCAGTGTGGGCAAAGGAAACGGACTCGTATACCTGGGCAGCTTCTCCAAGGTATTATTTCCGGGACTGCGCGTAGGCTGGATCATTGCGGATGCTGCTCTGATTGATTATCTGGAAAGCATGAAACGGGCGCGCACCATTCATACCTCGACGCTGGATCAATCGCTGCTCTATCAGTACCTGAGCAACGGCAATTTCGAGAAATATCTGAAGCGGGCCCGCACGGAATATAAACGAAAATATGAGCTGGTCGTCCGTTCTTTGCGGCAGTATCTGCCGATGTGCCGGGTGTCGGGTGAAGGCGGTCTTCACCTGTTCGTGCAATTCCCGCCGGAATACCACACGAGAGAGTTGCTCGCGGCTTGCAAGGCAAAAGGCGTTACCTTCATGCCAGGGGATACCTTTTATCTTGAACCGGGCCAGGGACAAAACACAATGCGTTTGGGCTTCTCACGAGTCAGCGATGAGAACATTCGCAAAGGCATTCGCATCATTGGCGAGACGGTTGCTCAAATGAGATGAGGAGGATTAAACAATGAAAGTTGGCGTGATAATGGGTGGTACTTCTTCGGAGCGGGACGTTTCCCTGCTCACCGGACAGGAGATGATCAACCATCTGGATCGACAGAAGTATGAGGTCATACCGGTAGAGATCAGCAGCAAACGGGATCTCGTCGACAAAGCCGCAGGATTGGATGTGGCGCTGCTCGCTCTGCACGGTAAATACGGTGAGGATGGCACAATTCAGGGTACGTTAGAGTCGCTTGGCGTTCCTTATACAGGCTGTGGTATCCTCGCAAGCAGCGTATGCATGGACAAAGATATGTCCAAACGGCTTATCCAGCATGCAGGTGTACCTACTGGCGAGTGGCTTCAGGTAAGCAGTCTGGATGAATTATCATCAGTCGCTGTGCAGCAGTTAACGTATCCCGTAGTGGTAAAGCCCAATTCAGGCGGTTCCAGCATCGGTACGCAAGTGGTGCAGGAACCCTCGGCTCTTCATGCGGCTGTAGAAGCAGCACTCGTCTGGGACGAAGTCGTCATGATCGAGCAATATATTGAGGGCGAGGAGATTACCTGCGCCATTCTGGATGGTCAGATGCTCCCTGTTATCTCGATTCGTTCAAATGCTGATTTTTTCGATTACACCTCCAAATATAATGACGGCGGCGCTGAGGAGCAGGTCGTCCATTTGCCTGCGGATCTGCATAAACGTGTAGAAGCTGCCGCATTAACCTGTTACCGTGTGCTAAAATGCAGTGTCTATGCCCGTGTGGACATGATGATTCGGGACGGCATGCCCTATGTACTTGAGGTGAATACGCTGCCGGGACTTACCCGGAACAGCCTTTTGCCCAAAAGCGCAGCCGCTGCTGGTATTTCCTTTGCCGGTTTGCTGGATTCCATCATTGATCTCTCGTTAAAAGAACGTCAAAAGGAGGCGACTCGATCATGAGTCTAAATATAACGATTCGTAACAGTTCCACCGAAGATCTGCAGGATATGGTCATTCTTATGGATCAGCTCGGTTACCCAACCACGTATGCCGAGATGAAAGAGCGTTATTCACACATTGCTGCCGATCCAAACTTTGCAACGTTGGTTGCCGAAGTCCGTGGCCGTGTTGTTGGATTGATTGGACTCCAAACATCTTACCTCTATGAAAAAAACGGAAGACACTGCCGCATCATGGCTCTTATCGTGCATGAAAAGTTCAGAAGCTCAGGCATCGGCCGTCAGCTTATTATGGAAGCAGAGCAATGGGCAGCCACACATGGCGTAGATTCCTTATCGCTGAACAGCGGCAATCGCCCAGATCGTGAAGCAGCGCATGAATTCTACCAGCAGATGGGATTTACAGCGGGCAGCACCGGATTTAGCAAAAAGCCGAAGGCTTTGCAGCATAGCTGACTCTGATGACATCTTGGCGAATGCCGAGTTGAATTCACCATTCTTTATAAAGTAACAACAAAAGGCCCATTTCCAGCACAAAGCCGGAAACGGGCTTTTCATATTACTCTACAAGTATAATCAGATTTTGGCCTTCATGGACTCATACGCAGCAAGTAACTCCTCTATAGCCACTCCATTGATTTTCATTCCTGTCACCTGACACTGTTCCAATTGTACGTCGGATAGATCACAGTCATTGAAATGACTGCCCTTGAGATCACAATGTTCCCAACGCATGGGTACTCTGTCTTGGCCCAGATGTGTATCCTGAAAATGAACACCATTCAAAGCACAGAATTCAACCTTGCTATCTGTTAAACGTAAATCGGCCAGTAATATGCCGGTCATATTCAGATTGGTGAATTTACCCCCACTCAGGTTGCAATCGGTCATCCGGATATTCTGAAGATTGCTGGTGCTGAAGCGAACTGAATCCAGATCACTTTGATAAAATTCATTAACCGACTCACCCTTAACATTGGATAATTCCTCGGATGGGAGCTGGATTACAGGCTCTATTGTTATGATTTTCTCATATCCATATTCATCTTCAGACGCATAGAAACAGACATAACCCATTTTCTCATAAAAATGATGATTATCCCTCTGTCTTCCTGAGGTCTCCAGCTTCCATACCCCAATTTCGGGAAATTCTGCCTCAACAAGCCTGATGACCTGAGATCCTATCCCACGACCATGACAAACGGGATCAATAAATATTTTATCCAATCTCGCATGCCTGCTTCCCAATACATTGACACTGACTCCACCAATGGCACATCCATCCCATTCTATAACGTAATAGTCCCATTCACGGATCACGTAACTGTGCATGCGAACAGACGAATAACCGGGTGGACAGATGTTGCTGTCCAGAACCGTGCCTCTTTTAGCCCAGATCCGAATCGAATGATCAAAGGCTCTGGTGCATATCTCCGTAAGCACTTCAGCATCCTCTTGGCGTGCACGACGAAGCTGAACTTGAGATTGCAGCCCCGGTGAAGATGCTGGTGCCGGTTGTACTTTATGTCGCTCAAAGTAATCGTAATCTGTCTGGTCCGAAAGTTTTCTGCGAGAGACATAACGAAATCCAGCATGTTCAAGCACCTTGCGTGAAGGCAGGTTAAACGGCTTCACAATACCTACGATTCGGTCCAACAGAGTATTTTCGAACAAGTATGTCGTTAAGGCATTCACTGCTTCTGTGACATACCCTTTATTCCGATAATCCCGTGAAATGGCGTAAGCCACTTCACGATCATCACTATCCAGCATGTCATTGGGAAACACACCACACCAGCCAATGATTTGCTGATTTTTGTTGTGTACAACAGCCAGCATGACTCGTACATCATTCGGGTCGAACTGCTCGTAACTGCCAACCACAAATTGCAGAAAACCATGCAGCTGTTCCTCTGTCATCCTCCATTCAGGAAGAATATCCGTGATTTCAGGTTGTCGGGTCAATGCATACAGCGCGTTCTGGTCTTCCAGCGTTAGTGGACGTAATGTAATCGAACTGGATTGGATGATCAATTGACTTTTCATATATAACACCTCTGGGGGATTTATTTGCGATGACACGACAAAGAGGAGCACCTCCAATAGAGGCACTCCCCGATTCGTTTCATCATTTCAGAAACGCCGAAGCTCCTCGTAATGGTTCAAAAAGGACACACGTATCCCGTTAATGGTCTAACGGAATTTTTTCATTGTGTTCTTTCATGATCATTACGAGAAATCTGGCATACTCTGAAATCCCCTCTCAACCTAAGACTCACATACAAATCTTACTTATGGCCGGTCGATGAAAATCCATCCTGTTTCTTTTTCCTTATCTACAGATGCCCCAAGAGATTCTGCCATAAAGCGCAGCGGGACGTAAGTTTTTCCGTTTTTGCCCACATAAGCAGGTTCGACCATCGTTACTTCCTTGCCTGCAACGGTTGCCTTTTTGGAACCCACAGTCAGGACAATCTCATCGCCGGTGATATCGTCAATAACGACGATTTTATCCGATCCTTTGGTCCATTTCACTTCAGCATCCAATTCCTCGGACAGATAACGAAGAGGAACAAATGTTGTATTTTTAACAGTGACTGCGCCATAGGATTCGTCGTCCGGATACAACATGACATATTTACGGGTGATTCCCGCTTCATCTTTCAACAGCTGATACACCAGTGAATTGGAATCAAAATTGCGCAACATCTGACCTGGCGTGATATCTTCCTGCATGAGATCAATTGCACCAGCCGTTTTGTCCACGGCATCCACAGTTACTGGTCCGCCAATATTCCAAAGTTCGCTGTCACCATATACAGATACCGATTTGATCGGCAGATCTTCAGAAGCAGGTAACGCTACTTTGAAATCATAATTCTGTTTACGGATATTCAGTGCGCTGTCCAGATAAAAGTCCAATTTGAGATTGGTCTCAGTTCCGAACACCGTCTTCAATTCAGGTGTTTCGGTCAACAAGTTGGCTAATTCCTTGTCGTAATTGGCAAGAATCTCGTCAAGACCGCCCTTAATCATTTCATACAATGAAGCAACTTCGGCATCCCGTGATTCGCTAATCGTAGAAGGAAGGGCACTGCCGTCGCCAGTATCAACCGTGTTGAATGTAACGAGGAGAGGGTAGAACACATCATACAGATCTCCAATCAGATCCTTGAGTCCTTGCTCATCCTGAGCAACACTTGTCAGAAACGGTTTAACCATGGCAAGAAGTTCTTCTCCACTGATCTCCACATGCAGTTTGGAGAGACTCAGCGATTCACCATTAACCGATTCCTGTACCGGGGTTACGGAAATATTTTTCGGGTTGGACAAATGCTTCAGCGCAAAGGTCAGCAATTTCGGGGAAAGCTCCTCGATCTGCTTCTCCAACGCCTTCGTATCTAGCATAGGAAGTGTGTCATCCTGCAAAGATATGTATAGAGGCTTTTGCGCTCCGTCTACATCAATGACCATTTCCGATTTATCCATCGACAGATGGAAAGGTAATTTCTTTCCTTGCATACTCAGTGTACCTTTGACAGACGCCGTGTTGGAGTCCTTCACTTTGGCATCTTCAATATCCAATGAAACGGAATTAATGAGTTCAATCATTTGAAGCGCATCCTCATCGACGAGGTTTGCTGTAGGTTCAATTTTTATATGCATGGACTGTTTGGATTCACCGGACTTGACGGTTGTACTGTTGACAACGGCTTTGCCAATATCTACGCCACCTACGGCCTGACATCCCGTAAGCGCAACCATCATCAAAACGAGTGGTACGGCAATCCACTTCATTAGCTTGTGATTTTTGATACGATCTCCCCCTTAGGAAAAATATGGTTCACTTCTATTATGAGGGTTATAGGTAATTGTTGTAAACCTGATTGATCACTAAATAGCAAAAAAAGGCCGAACAATGGTCCGACCTCGGGTATGACGTATATTTAAAATTTGGTGTAATTGGCTTCAACAACAATATGCCTAGGTCAAATCATAGACCGTTGAGTTTAGTCTTTTTCCGCACTCTCTGCCTGAGTATCTTCTTCCGATTCTTTACCATCGGTACGTGCAGGGGTTTCAAATTGATCCGGCTCGTCGTCTTGAATGGCTTTGTTCTCTTCATTCTGGTCTTGTGTCATATCGTATTCCCTCTCTTCTACCGGATTTCAGGCACAGGCTGTGCCTTGTTCTATCAATAACCGGAATGATGGCGAACTAAACAGACGAAGGTAGTTTCTTAGAATTTAGAATTTAGAAAATATAAAATATAATGCCGTTCCCGCTTGCAGCCGTTGCCTGATATAAAGCCTGAATATCATCCAGTGTCTGAACGATTTCCTTGAACGTCTCTTCTGGATCCCAATCATCCATGACAGGATATACGCCCTCAGCCACCATTTGTTCCAGGCTAAATCGTTTCTTCAACTCCTCAGGTGGCAATTGTTCTAACGCCATATACGCCTCGAGCACCTGTTCATTGTTCAGGAGAAACAGATCCATATCTGAATAATTACCTATATATTGTTCACCTGCCATAGGGACCACATACCCCAGGGGAAACTCCCCGTATACCATTTCACCAGTCAATGTAAACTGAACCATCTGCCACATTTTATCAATATCCAGATCGACCGAACAATCATGTACACTGACTTCGCCTGACTTAATGGATTCAATCAATTCATTAGTGACAACAACATATCTGCCGGACATGCCCATACACTTATCCCTCCTATGTCATGTTTCTTCTCTTCTTTCCCATTAACCGTGCGGGTTGTACAAGAATCGGGGTAAAGAGGTGGAAAGGAATAAAACGTTCAAGGAGGAACAGCATCCATGAAAAAGTTTGATTACAGCCTCAATTACGAGGAGCTTGATCTGCGCAAGCAGCCTGAACTGTATACCGTTGGCCGGGGAGAACAAGGGGTATTAATGGTTGAGCCCTACAAAAGCGAAATTCTACCGCACTGGCGGTTCAAAACACCTGAAATTGCGACAGAATCCTCGCAGAAGATCTACGAACTATTTTTGGAGTATAAGAAAAAGGATGACTTTGTCGGTATGGATATGGCGCGCAAGTTTCTGCAAATGGGCTATACGCGGGCAAGGCGGTATACGAATCATAAAGGTGGACGCAAATATTCGAAGGAGGACGGCTCCATCCTGCCTTATCAGAACGATAAGGTAAAGGCTGAGGCGGCAGCCATTTTCAAAGCTCAATGGGAGATCGCCAAAACGGACCCGGATTATGTGAGAATGAAGCAGAAACATCGGGAGAAGTACGAGTCGGAGAACGCATAGGGACTGTGACATGGGTGGAAATACTTGATTCATGTGGATGTTCATTTTGATATAATGCATTACATCAAGCTTCACACACGAGATTAACGATGTATACCCATCCAAAGGAGTCCTCATGAACCCACCTAGCTACCAATTCGTCCTGAAGCTTGTTTGCATCACCTTATGTCTGTTGATTCTGCTTCCTTTACCCGCATCTGCTGCCAAGTCTGAACTTGCCAGACAGCATGAAACGACGGCTTTTGGTCCGCTTCAGACCTATGTCGACGGAATGCAGCCTGGATGGAACCTGGGGAATTCTCTGGATACCGTTGGACCCGATGAAACGAATTGGGGCAATCCGCGAGTTACCCGTGAACTGATACAGCAGATCGCTGCCCAGGGATATCGGAGCATTCGCATTCCCGTCACTTGGGATGGACATATCGGGGCCGCACCTGATTACACGGTCGATCCGGCATACATGGCGCGTGTTCAGGAGGTTGTCCGATGGGCGCTGAACGCCAACCTCTATGTCGTCGTGAACGTTCACCATGATTCCTATCTCTGGATCAGCCAACTGGAGACGGACCATGATCAGGTGCTCTCCCGTTATAAAGCAGTATGGACCCAGATTGCCAAGCAGTTCAAAGATGAACCACGTAAGCTTATGTTTGAAAGTGTTAACGAACCACGCTTTAATCGGGGGGCTACGAATGCCGGAGACATGGGCTCAGGCAGCAATATTGATGAGGCGCGGCAGCTGGAGCTTTTGCATGAATTGAACACTGCATTTGTTAAGTTGGTACGGGAAACAGGTGGAAATAACGGCGAGCGCCTGTTGGTCCTGCCTACGCTGGAAGGTTCGCCAACACAGGTGAGACTGGATAGTTTACATCAGACGATAGCCGGGCTGAAGGATCACAACCTGATTGCTACGGTGCATTATTACGGATATTGGCCGTTCAGCGTTAACATTGCAGGACATACCACCTTCGATACGGATACAAAAAATGATGCGGCCAGCACGTTCAATAATGTGTACAACACGCTGGTTGTTCAAGGTATTCCGGTTATTGTGGGCGAATACGGCCTGCTCGGCTTTGACAAACATACCGATGTCATCGAACAGGGAGAGAAGCTGAAATATTTTGAATTCATCGGTCATCAGCTAAAAGAAAAAAAGATTGCGTCCATGTTATGGGACAACGGTCAGCATCTGAATCGACAAACATTTCAGTGGGCTGACACCGATTTATTTCAGATGATCCAAGCGTCCTGGACAGGACGTTCTGCCACAGGAGAAAGCGATCTGCTCTATTTCAGACAAGGTTCGCCTGTGGGAGACACACCATTGACGATCAAGTTAAACGGAAACAAGCTGGTTGCCCTGTATGCGGGTGAGGAGATGCTGAAAGCTGGCACGGATTATTCGCTCAGCGGCAACGCGTTAACCGTCAAATCCGCCGCGTTATCCCGGATGATCCGCTCAACTCAGAAACTTGGGAACCATGGGATACTTACAGCGAAGTTCAATCGGGGCGCAGAATGGAAATGGAATGTAATTGTGTCTACGGAGCCCAAGTTGGGCGGGGCAACAGGTACGGTAGACACCTTCTCCATTCCCACCCAGTTTCAAGGTGATCAGCTTGCTACGATGGAGGCTGTGTATACATCCGGTGGGAACACAGCGCCACAGGACTGGACACCATATAAGGAAATCTTGACCACATTTGCTCCTTCTTATGAGACCAATGAAATTAAGCTACAGCCCAATTGGCTCAAAGAACTGAACGACGGACAGATCGAGCTGACATTTCACTTCTGGAGTGGTGAGGTCATTCGCTACACGCTGATTAAGAACGGAAATCAGGTGATTGGAGAAGTACAGAATTAAATACTGATGGTGTGAGAGTTAGAATGTATTCCTACGAGATGGATTAATCTAATTACTTTCCCTGGCACGTTGGGATTTTCCGTAGGTGAAGTTCCAGGAGGACTGATGCTGCTTGCAGGGGGATTACAGGCGATTTGGACGATTCTCAGCCTCTACTGGCTGCTACCCAAAGTGTTTGACTTCGGAGGTTTGGGACTGAGATCGCAGGTGATTGCTTTGGGGGCTGCGGGATGCAGTATGGCTTATGGAGTATTGAAGATCATTCAAATATAGCTGCTGCCAGTGAGCAATTTCGCTGGCAGCGGCTTTTTCGTTTGGTACGTTAAGCCTGTGCCTTTTGCGGCTTGCCGTTCTTTGACCGAGGCCGAAGCATCCCCCCTACAATGCGCAGCATTTGTCTGCGCGGCATAAGGCGGGCCAACTGGGCCGTCCAGTAATTGGAGGCCCCTGGCACAGCATACGGCTTGCCTGACGCCAACGCCTTCATCGCTACTTCCACAACATGCTCTGGCGTATCCCGTTTGCCTACCGAGGCCTCTTCGGCATTGACGACATCAAAGAATGAGGTCTCCGTTGCACCGGGACACAGGGCCAGAAACTGTACGCCCCGTTTTCGGTTCTCTTCATACAACGCCTCTGTAAAAGAAAGGACGAAAGATTTCGTAGCCCCATATACAGCCATGTATGGATCAGGTTGAAAAGCAGCCGTTGATGAAACGTTAATGATGGTACCGCTCCGCTTTTGCAGCATGCCTGGCAGGAAAAGATGGGTCATGTTCATGACTGCAAGTACATTCAGCATGATCTCTTCCTGCTGCCGTGCACCATCTACCTGCTCAAACATTCCATGCGTGGCAAATCCCGCATTGTTGATTAATACATTGACCTGTATGCCCCGATTCATACATTCCTCATAAACATGTTTTGGTGCATCCGCTTGGGATAGATCCGCCACAATTACTTCCGTCTTCACTTGATAGGTTCGCTCAATCCGTTCTGCCAGTTGACGCAATTTGGACTCCGATCGAGCCACCAAGACCACATGTTTGCCTTTTGACGCCATCTCCAATGCAAAAGTCTGTCCAATTCCTGAAGAAGCCCCCGTAATGAGTACCCAATGATTTTGAACCTGTTTCATATCTCATCCACCCTTTTCGAACGATCGTTTTTTATTGGAAACAGTGTTTCCTAATGAAATCATCGTACTCTCTTGTCTTCTTACTGTCAACTTCTTTTGATCATTTGACGATTTCCAGCGTAAAACAGTAGAATGACGATAAGAAACACGGTTTCCGTTAAACAACAATATGGATGTATGAGGATGAGATAGATGAAAGATCACAATTCGGGTTCCAAAGAATCCGCTCACACGGTCACTACCTTTCAGGAAGCCAGACTCCAGCACTCCGAAAACCTGCGCCAAAATATTGTGCAGGCCGCCGCATCCTTGCTGCAAGAGCACGGTCCCGAAGCCGTCACGGTTCGGCGCGTGGCAGAACGAATGGAGTGCTCTACCAAAATCATATATAACCTCTTCGGCAAGAAAGAAGGGTTAGCCAAATACCTATACATGGAGGGGTGTACCCTCCTGTCCCAATCGTTTGAAGCCGTGCCTCAGCAAGCATCATTCGAGAATTATCTTCGTGAACTCGCTTATGCCTACTGGGATTTTGGAATTACACAATCCAGCTTCTATCAGCTGATGTTTGGCGGTTCATTTGCAGAATTCAAACCAGATGCAGAGAGTCTGCAAGGAACAGCAACTGCTCTCAAACAAATTACGTCCCTGGTTGCGGCCGCAATAGAGCAGGGAATGCTTAAGGAGAACGATCTCCTGCTTGCAGTCCGTATGATCTGGGCCCCTCTGCATGGTGTCGTCCATCTGTACCTGGGAGGCCATATTGAGAGTGAAGAAGCCGCCAAAAGGCTATATGATCATACGTTGTCCATGGTCATCCTCTCCCTTGTTGGGGTATCTTCCAATGGCTAAGCCATGAATTGATAAGGAAAGGAAACGAAAAAAGGAGCAGGCACTTCATCGCTTGGATGAAGGACATGCTCCTTTTATTAATTAGATCTATAAGGGATACCATTACCAATTAACGTGCGGTTTCGTTCTCAGCTTCCCAACGCGAGATTTCAGCACGAACTTTCGGCGCTACCTCTTTACCGAGTAACTCAATGGCTCTCATTACATCCTCATGCGGCATCGTGCCGAGGGGAGTGTGCAGCATGAAGCGTGTAATACCCACTTCTTTGCGCAGGTAGATAATCTTCTGAGCAACGGTATCCACATCACCCACATACAATGCGCCTTCCAGACTACGTGCAGCGTCAAAGGTTGCACGGCTATAGTGTCCCCAGCCACGTTCCCGGCCCAGTATGTTCATAACCGCTTGAGCTGGCGGGAAAAATTTCTCCACCGCTTCATCGGTTGTATCCGCGATGAACCCATGAGAGTGAGAAGCCACAGTCAGCTTGGAAGCATCATGTCCCGCGTGTGCGGCTGCTTTCTTGTACAGTTCCACCAGTGGTGCAAATTGAACAGGACGACCACCAATAATGGCGAGTACAAGCGGTAATCCAAGCAGACCTGCGCGGACAACCGATTCCTGGTTACCGCCACTGCCGATCCATACTGGCAGTTTTTCCTGTACCGGGCGCGGGTAAATGCCCAGATTGTTAAAGGAAGGGCGGTGTTTGCCTTCCCACGTTACTTTTTCTGAATCACGCAGCTTGAGCAGCAAATCCAATTTCTCGTCAAATAGCTCATCGTAGTCGTTCAGATCATAGCCGAACAATGGGAACGATTCGATGAATGATCCCCGCCCTGCCATAATCTCCGCACGTCCGTTCGAAATGCCGTCGAGTGTTGCAAAATCCTGAAATACCCGTACTGGATCATCCGATGACAGCACCGTAACTGCACTGGTCAGGCGGATATTTTTGGTCTGTGAAGCTGCAGCGGCCAGAATGACAGCTGGTGATGAAGCGGCATAGTCAGCGCGATGATGTTCTCCAACGCCATACACATCCAGCCCCACCTGATCTGCCAAAACAATCTCTTCAACAACGTCGCGAATACGCTGTGCATGACTTATAAGTTCTCCTGTTTTTACATCCGGGTTCGTCTCCACAAATGTACTGATTCCGATTTCCATTGTCTATTCCTCCCTGTTATGAAGCGATCCGTCGTTCATCTAACCTATTGTAAGTAGATCACCTTTTGTTATTTATCTTAATATTGAACTATTTTGAGGAAAAATACAAGTGCCCTCTGTTTCCAGAGGACACTTTTGTGCAATATTCTTCTCAGAATCCAATGATTTCATGATTATTTCTTTTTTCCAATGTACAGCAGATGAGACGAGATTCCCAATATCGACGGGTCTTTGGCCGCCTCAATCATGTACTGGATTAACTCTTCGTATTCTCCGCGTTCTTTCCAATATTGCTGCTGCTCTTCTGTGAGCATAGCTCTCAGACTGGACGATCCAATCAGGTTTACCGTTTCGAATCCGTGCTGCTCCATAAACGGGTTAATATCCTGAATGTTGAAATAGTACGCCCCCGTAAACCGTCCTTGATCCAGATGATCGAATGTCCCCTTTTCCCCAAAAGAACGAATAGCTTCCATGTGGTCATGCGGTTTCCATTGCTGCGGGAATTGCAAAGAGGTAATGCCCATTCGCATGCGGCTCTGCATCGCTACAAACACAGTTCCCCCACGCTTGGTGACCCGATGCAGCTCCCGCACCGCAGCCACTCGCTCTTCTTCCGCCTGCAAATGATACAACGGCCCCAGCATCAGAGACGCATCATACGTCTCATCTGCAATGCCGTTCAGATGGGTCGCATCCAATACATGGAATCCGTCAAACTGCTGTGTTAAATCCAATTCCTTTGCCTTCTGCCGGGCCATATCAACAGATGCAGGGGTCAGGTCTGAGAGCGTGACACGGTATCCGAGTTGGGCAAGCTCCAGCGCATATTTTCCGGGTCCTGCGCCATTGTCCAGCACAAGTCCGGCTGCCGGAAGTGACTCTCGGATATAATGCATGTTAATGATAAACTCCAGCGGTTCTCGATCCAGCCTTCCCCACTCGTCAAATCTGGAATAATACTCAATCACACGTGATCTTTCCATGATTCTGCACCTGCCTTTTCTCAACATTAAGGCCATATAAAAAACAAAAACCTGCCGCCTCAACTAAGAGGCGACAGGTCTGACCTTCGCGGTACCACTCTTCTTGATCCATGAACAGGATTGGATACATCATGCTCCAACCTACCCTGCCATAACATCTCAGGACCTGATGACGGAGGTTAACCGTCAGGATCTACATGAAGTCAGCGTATAGCATCATTTTCAACATCCAGCCCTTTGTGCGCTGAGCAATGACGATACTCACGTAACTACGGTTCGATTCTGCTGCTCACAGGTGAGTTGGGGATAGGTTGGACTGCCTTGCACCAAATCGGCAGTTCTCTGGATCAAACCTTAAACCTTATTACTCCTGATCATTGCATTTGACTGTTAAATTTTATCCAGTATAGTACTTCTAAATATTTCCTGTCAATGCATTTCAAATAAGTTACTGGACTTTTCTCATCTCAATTACATCAAGCAGTTCTACTTCTTTTTCTCTTCCAGCTGCACAGCTACTTCACGCTCCGGTTCTTCTGTGCTGTACATCCACGGATATACGATTGCCGTATCCGATGAGTACTTCTCATAGCGATCAATGCCCAGGTTTTTTCCGTCACCGGCAAATTGAGTTTTGGCCGAAGTACCATAACTTCGTTTTCCCTTTTGAATCGTATAGGTCTGATTAATTCCCCCAAAATGCAGATCATCACTATATCTCTCCACGTACAAATCACCGTCCTTGCGGTAGTATGTCCAATGGATTATAGAACCGCCCAGATTTGAATCAAGGTACTGTGGTTTCTCACTAATCGCGGATAACGTAACTGGCTCAAATTCACCCTCAAAATAATTGACTTTATGTTGGGCATAAAGAGTCATTGGTGTATCTGGATTGATTTCCAGACCAGCGCTCACTTCAAAACGTAGTTCCTGTTCATGCTTCGAATCCTCTGACAGCCATACTCCTCCATCTAGCTTGGCGCCATTCACATCAAGTGTGTATCTCAAATAGGGTAGTTGCAAGAACAGTTCATTATGGGCAAGGGTCACCCTGATTTGGGTAGGTGTAATGATCGCTTCCTTAACGATCACTCCATCCGACTGCTCCTCCAGAGGGATATTTAGCACTCTTTTACTCGTACCACTAAGCATCTCTGTTTTATCCAGACGAATACCGATATCCAGCGATTGATCCATTTTGCTATCTTCTTTACTGTAAGCCAGTACATACGATGATGCTTGTTGCTTCAACGTCTCCAGGTTATAGAACTGTTCTGATATATATTCACCATGTTCTCCAGGCTTACCGTTTATACTCGGTGCATTCTCCTCTACCATCTGTCCTTTCTGATCGTATATCTTTAAATAAGGAAAGGCATAGTCACGAACCTCCGGCTGATCAAAGGTTAATGATGTAGACAACATCATCTTATTTTCCTTCTCGTTGAATGCGCTCACTACAAGTTCACCCAAACCATCCTTGTTGATATGGAACACCTGTGATTGTGGCTGTAAAGGATCTAGGGTAATTTCCTTTTCTTCCGGAACTAACACTTGGATTCCACCTACAGTGAAGTCAACATTTGCTTCTTTTTCTGATGGTGTCCACTCCGTCTCAAAGTACCCTTTAAACTTGCCATCGGTCTGATCAAAAACATGATAGTACCTGCCTTCGATCAGCTTGCCGCTCTCGTCCCGCAGGCCAATAGAAGGGAATCTTACGGTATCACCTTTATACTTACCAGGGTCCAGCGAATACAAAATAACTGTGCGATTATCATCGGAAAAGGCTGTATCCAGCGTTAATGTTACCCCTTTTACTGTCACGGACTGATTCAGTTTCTGTCCAAGCTCCTTTTGCATGGCATTCTGGATACCACTGCGGTGATTTAAAAGATCACCCCAATTATAGTGGACTGCTGCATATACCGGCGTCGCCATGAGAATAACTGCAGCGGTTCCGATCAGTGCAGTCTTTTTCCATTTGAAGTGCTGTGGCACATATGCTTTATTCTCTGATACATGAAGTTCAGGGCAACGCTCCTGATCCTGCCCTATCTGATCCCACATGGCATCGAAATCGGGATAGCGAATATCTGCATCATTTTTCAGATGACGAGACAACAGATTTTCCGTATGCTTCACTATACATTTCCCCTTTCTGATGTTGCTTTCTGGCTTGATCCCATTTTTTCCTAAGCAATCGAATTCCCTTATAAACTCTTGACTTCACCGTACCCAGTGGTACTTCCAGAATCTCTGCAGCTTCGGATAAACTCAATTCATTCATATAACGCAGCAGAATCGCTGAACGTATCTTCTCAGGCAGCTCATGAACCCATTGTGCCCAGACCTCGGACTCCTCCACATGCTCGATCAACGTATCAACCGGATCAGCGGTTCGTTGAGGAGTGAGAATAAACTGCTTTTTCTCCCGCTGCTTGGCTGTGCGCTCCTTCTTCAGAAAGTTAAGACAATGATTCACCGTAATTCTCATCAGCCATGTCTTCATGTACTCAACCTTCTGCCAATCCTGACGAAACACCGTAATAAAGACATCGTGGCATACATCTTCTGCATCCTGAGCATGGTGGAGCATGTAATAACAGGTTCGGTACACATCCTTGTTGTACATTTCAAACAATTCCTTTTCGTTCAAAAGCTTTACCTCCTCTCTCTGCATCAGCCTTTTCAAATCTATAGACAAAGCCGATCCTTCAAAGGTTCATTCTTACCCTTTCTCCACACAACAAAAAAGAACCTTCACTTCCACAGCATTGCAGGAAATGAACGTTCCTTATGGCTTAAAACAAGGCCAGTAACATGGCAATCCAGCCTACCTAAAAGAGATTGCTAGATTTTTTTCACAAACTCGGACTTCAGCTTCATCGCGCCCAGACTGTCGATTTTGCAGTCGATGTCATGGTCACCGTCAATCAGACGGATGTTTTTGACTTTGGTCCCCTGCTTAACCACCAGCGAGCTGCCTTTCACCTTCAGATCTTTAATGACCGTAACGGTATCGCCATCATTCAGGACATTACCATTCGAATCACGTACGACTTTCGTTTCTTCAGCACTCTCTTGTTCAGACGCTGGCGCCCATTCGTGCGCACACTCTGGACATACCAACAAATTACCGTCCTCGTACGTGTATTCGGAATTACATTTGGGGCAGTTAGGCAAATTAGACATATGTATTAAACTCTCCATTCATTTTGTGGCTTCCTCGCAAGTATACGGGAATGCAGTCCATTGTTCCACATAGACCACGGTGATTAATTGATTTTAAACTAAATTTAAGATTGCCCCGCCCCCTGATTTAAGGAAGATTCCTTATACTGAAGCTCTAGAAGAAAAATGATGGAGCATCGCAACGAAATACTATTTTCAAAGTCGTGTCTCACACGAAATGCTGATATTCATCCTATAAAAGGAGTTTCTGCTTATGTCACCCTATGTTTTTCCTGTCCAAACGGCTTTCTTTATTTTTGTCCTTATTGCCATGTTTCTGCTGGTGCCTTGGTTAATCTACGGATATCGGAAAGATGGATATTTTAGCTGGTCACGGTTTGGCGTCAGCTTTTCATTTATTTTCTACTTGCTGGCTGCATATTGTCTGGTTATTCTTCCTTTCCCGACAACTCGTAATACATGTGCACAGCAAGCAGCGGATACCGTATATTACAACCTTGTTCCGTTCACCTTTGTAAAAGATATTATGAAAGAAACGCCAATCATCTGGTCTCAACCCGCCAGCTATATGGGAATGATCCAGGGCAGAGCTTTTCTGCAGGTTCTGTTCAACATAATGCTTCTCATGCCACTTGGCGTGTATATTCGTTATTTTTGGCAAAAAAGATCGTACTGGAATCAGGCTTTGTTAAGCGGATTCGGCTTATCCCTGTTCTTTGAGATTACCCAGATCACCGGCTTCTACGGTTATTATGATTGCCCGTACCGGCTGTTTGACGTGGATGACCTGTTTCTGAATACTTCAGGAACGGTACTTGGATTTTTCGCAGCGCCCATCCTGCTTGCCTTATTTCCGTCTCGTGCCAGTATTCAGGCGAAGAGCGAGCAGATTCTGGAACAAAACAAGGTCTATCCTGTGCCTCAATTGCTGGCGCTTATCATTGACGGTGTAGTTGTTGTATTCCTGTCCAATCTGATGTCCATATTCAATTGGAGTAATACAAATGTAATCGTCAGTACGCTAAATACGATGATCGCCATGCTGTTTGTATTTTTCTTTATTCCATCATTACGAGATGGCAAGACTCCGGGGTCCGCTCTCATGCGGTTTAGATATGTTAACCGGGCGACTGGCGAGCCTTCCAGCGCATCCCTGTTCAAAAGGTTGCTGGCGCTTTACGTCCCTTGGCTGTTTGTGACCATTGCTCGAATCATAAACGATTATGCTTTGCTAAACAAAAATGCGATGCTCGAGCCCTATAAAATATGGCTCTCTATCGGCATTGTTGGTTTGCATGTGCTGATTCTCCTGGTATTGTTCGTTCATGTCATACTGGTGCTGTTCTCCCGGGGCAATCGAGCCTTTTACTGTGATGATGTATCCAAGACACAAGCATCCCGAAAGTAGATTTTGGACTCATTCCACTCACAGCACATAGGTTCAGGTGAAAAACAGTACCATAGCGTTTGCCATTACAGTCGGCAGGTTCGATCCATCATAACAAAAGGTGTGCCTCGTCATTGGTTGACGAAGCACACCTTTTAATATGTTGAGATGAAGTACAGATGGGATCAGTTCTATAGCCCCAGAAGCTCGCGTTTGGATGCTTCTGGGTCATGAATCAACTCCACTTCATGATTGAAAATCAGCGTGGCCCGATCATCTTTGTAGGTTGGCCAATTTACTCCCGCCGTCTCAGGCTTGCCCTGCTTGGCAAACGAAATCCATGCATCCTGCACCTTACCTGCCAGTTTTGCTGCGGCAGCATCCGGTTCGGCATTCATAAACTTCAATACAGGTAACGTATTAAAAGCAAAGAAGATATCGATGCTATGGATTGATTTATGCAGCAGTGGATGCTCCGGCATGACCCAGTCAAACCGATACATCCATACAGGTGCATGTTTCTGCTGAGCAGCCGCATATTGCACAGCCGAGCGCCAGAAGAACAGATCCGTCATCACCTGGGCTTGACCATCTGCGGTCTTCGGATAACTGTCCGCAATGGCAGCCCGATTCTCCAGATCAGGTGTCATAAAATCAACAGCTTTCACCATGTTGATCTCTTCCGAGTAAGGCACCTGAGGCTGAATGAACAATGAGCCTTCATGCAGAGTGGTTCCGATCAGTACAGGGATATCCTGTGCTGCGCCCTCTTCTACTGCCTGAAGAGGCGACTTCGGAAGTGTAACTCCATCCAGTACGGGCTGGAACAACAGGGCCATGCCTGCACCGCTTTGTTGTTTGACCGTCTCGCCAGCAGCGATGATTTGCTCCACTGGAATGGTTTTGAGGATATGCAGGTCATCTGGTGTTACACCCAGAACCTTCAGCATGCCATCACGAATGGCTGAAGCCTGCTCTGCTGGCATGACCTGCGAAGCTCCACTTTGCATAATGGCACGGTGGAACAATCCTTTGGCTGCTGGCATCGCCATCAACGCTGCAATACTCATGCTGCCCGCAGATTCTCCGAATACAGTGACGTTATCCGAATCACCGCCAAAAGCCTCGATGTTGTCCTGTACCCATTGCAGCGCAGCAATCTGATCCAGTAAACCCACATTGGATGCAAAACCCTCTCCAAACGGAGCCAGGTGCAGAAATCCTAGCGGTCCCAAGCGGTAGTTGATCGTCACAACGATAACATCTCCCCGGAGGACGAGTTGTGTTCCATCGTACATAGGTTGGCTGCCAGCACCTGACACGAATGATCCACCATGAATCCATACCATCACGGGAAGTGGATTATCGGTTTCCTTTTCAGGTGCCCAGATATTCAGGTAAAGACTGTCTTCCGATTCCACCGGAGGCTGTCCGGATATGGCCTCGGTTTGAGGATTTCTTGGCTGTATATTTTCAGGGCCGAATTGCTTCGCCTCTCTGATTCCATTCCAAATCTCGGGTGGAACCGGAGCCTGAAAGCGCAATTCACCCACGGGTGGTTTGGCATAGGGAATGCCTTTCCATACATTCACTCCATGCAGAAGCTCTCCTTGAACCGTGCCATATCTTGTTTCAACTTGAAGTTCCCTCATGCACACATACATCCTCTCTACTGATCGATAGTTCCAGCTTACGACTGGTGTTGCTCGAATCCGAATGTAACTTTGAGCTGACGAAATTCTGTCTCAATGTTTATGAAATAACGTATACGAAGAATAATCTTGCATTGCTTCTACGCCCTTTCGTACGTAATTGGCAGGCGCGTTTCCACTAATTTGAGTATAGATCTCCGCGAGCCCCATTTACAAGTTTGTCCAATTTTACCCGTCACTGCTACGTTTCACGTGGAACTTTTACAGCCATAATAAAGACTCCGCTGCAATTAACGAGCGAAGTCTACTATTTTGCCTTACATAAAACATCCTGCGCTGAAAAGAAGGGAGGACGTTGCGCTTTGCTCCCTATATATCTTCGATACATTACCCGATGTATGAATTAATTACTACCCTTTACTTTTACCGGATAATGAACCGTATATTTCGCGCCTTCAATCCAGCTGCCCGTTACATGATCACGCCCCTTAACAACGACGCGGTCATGGTACACATCTACATGTAAACTCTCACTTCCATCCAGATGCTCATCCTCATCTGTCCAGAGATAAGCTACGGAGGAGGCATTAAACATCGTTGGCATCTGCTCCCCTCCTTCGTACATGGTACGCTGAGCCTGCAATTGCCAATGGGTGTGCCCGGAGAAGAGAATTGCCTGCGGATAACGACTTAGAACATCCTTTAATGCTGCATCCTGATTCACGCCATACCAACCCTGTTCCTTCATGGAACCCGCGACTGTATCCATCAGCGGTTGATGGAGAAAAACAAAAATGGGTTGGTCTGCAGCGGCCTGCTCGGATAGCTTCGCTTCAAGCCATTGCAGTTGTTCGGCAGACATATCGCAATCTTTCGGATGAGGCTGCTCCGTACCCAAGAAGATATAATGATAACCGTTGATCCAGTGGTCGTGGTACGACCCGTTCATACCTGTAATTGCTGTAAAATCGTTCAACCTTTTCTGCCACAATGCATCAATCGTAATGGATTCCTTGGGTTTCTCGATATCTTCAGCCTCGACTTGGCCCATATCCGTTGAATGCCCCAGCACCTCACCCACCTCTTGCCCGGTCATTGTAGTCAAGTTCAGCGGTGGATCTCCCCATACCATGGCCCCAATATCATGATTGCCTACAGTGTAAAGGATTGAAGGCAGTGAATCACCTTGAGCCTCCAATATCCGCTGCAACTCCTGGTATTCTTGCTGCAGTCCACGATCAGTAACATCGCCCACATGCATAATTCCGCTGCTTCCATGGCTATACGTTGCGATGTCTTCCAGCGCTTTCTCCAAATGACGGTTATGGATATGATCTGCCTGCTCTCTTACATGTGTGTCCGTAATGACCTGAAAGCTGACTATCGGCTGTACGTATTTATTTTTATTTTCCATCAGGAATCACTCCATTTCAGTCCAATTATGCCAATCAGAATGAAGCCCATCCAGACAATTGACATCGTCTTCAGACGTTCTCCCAGAAAATAATGTCCCACGATCCCAATCAATGTAATGCCTACGCCCGACCAGATTGCATAAGCAACTCCAAGCGGCATATACTTCACAGCAAAATTCAACAGGGTAAAGCTCGCTCCATAACAAACGAACATAAGAATGGACGGCCACAAGCGGGTAAAACCATCCGAGACCCTCATTAGAATCGTACCGCTCAGCTCCAATCCAATCGCCAAGGCAAGCAATATCCATCCGGTATACGAATGACCCGTCATCGGTTAACCTCGACTTCCAGCAATTCTTCAAATGAACGGACCGTAAGATCCGCAAGCTTGATATGAGCAGGCTCCCCGACAGCAATCCTCCAGGCAGCCCCTGCAGCACGAGCCATCTCCATATCGCCGTCCGTATCGCCGATCACGACAACTCTTGCAGTAGGTACACCCAGACGCTCACATGCCAGCAGCAACATGTCAGGAAACGGCTTTCCCCTTCCAACCTGATCTGTTCCTACAACTACGGAGAAAAAGGATTCAATGCCCATCCACTTCAGATGACTGAGGGCATTTTCTGTCTCATCCGCTGTGACGACGCCCAGTTTCAGTCCCTTGCTGCGACACTGTTCAAGAAAGGCAAGGACGCCTGGGAGTGGCTGAGCAGGGCGTTCTTTATTCATTGCATATTCTGCCTGCAGCAGACATTCCCTCACGATAATTTTCGCTTCCGCCCAGCTCAATCCTGCACGATAACCATGCCAAGTTAATACGGCGTAGACCTCCTCCATCGTTCCCATGGCAAGGGGTCCTCGTACATCATAGCCGTTCATCCGTCCTTGCTCATCATGGAATGTTCCCCAGATATGAGGAATCTCTGCTGCATTGAACTCAAGGCCGCGGGCAGCAAGCTCCTCCCGGAAGTTCTCCATTACGCAATCGGTCCAGAAGCCCCACATCGCTGTAAAATCAAGCAAAGTCCCATCCTTGTCAAACAAAATAGCCTCAATTGGGGTAGACAGGCCCCCAAGCGTTAGTTCGGACATCGGTTACGCTCCTTGTCTGCTGAATTACTAAGGTAAGAAAAGCGGTACATGACTGCACCGCTCCTCCAAGTTAAGTTTGTTTCCCTTGTTATTTCACTCGATCCAGTTCTTTTTGGGCCTTTTCCTTGGCCTCTTTCAGTGCTTGTGCAGCTGGAATGTTATTAATCTGTACCTGATCTGCTGCAGCCTTCAGTGCATCATTAATTTTGCCTCCGGTCGGATCTTGGAACGGAGCCGAAGCATGGGAAGCCTGCTGAAGTGGAACCTTGATTTGCGGGTTCTCTTCACTGAATGTTTTGAATGCAGGATCTTCCTGAGCGGATTGACGAACTGCAATGTAACCTGTGTTCATGGACCAAGATGCTGTGTTGGCTGTTTCCGAAAAATACGTCAGCCACTTATAGGCTGCTTGCTGCTGTTCTGGACTTGCTTCAGCCGGGATACCTGCCATAATTGCACTCGCTACAGGTTTGCCTTGGCCTACACCTTCCCAGCCTGGTTGTTCCATGGCTGCAACGATACTGAAATCCAGATCTCCCTGGTCACCGCTGGAACCGGTGTATCCAGCCGCTTTATTTT
This sequence comes from Paenibacillus sp. FSL K6-0108, assembly GCF_045040695.1. NCBI lineage: Bacteria > Bacillati > Bacillota > Bacilli > Caryophanales > Paenibacillaceae > Paenibacillus > Paenibacillus sp. FSL K6-0108. Next base: position 7,365,785 of record NZ_CP150288.1, read on the forward strand.
TCATGACATCATCAATCGTTTTGTACCAGTACTCCCAGCCTTGGCCGCCAAAATGAATCCCCATGGTCTTGTCTTCATTAATCCACTTGCGGAACAACTCCCACGTCTCTATCCATTCCGGTGAATCAATCGTTACGGTCTTACCATCATCACTCAGAATCTTCCCGCCTTTACCCAGCACGGCATCGATCATGTTATCGCTACCCCACATCGGCTCCCAGCCGTAGAAGGTTGTCTTGCCATTCTCCTGCTTGCTCATCTTCGCTGCCGCTTCAGCAAGTGCCTCCCACGTCGTCAGAGTGGCAGGATCGATATTATTCTCTTTCAGCGCATCCATACGGTAATACATGATCTGCGTTGTTCCGTACATTGGTAAGAAATACTGCTTGCCGTCTACTTTCCCCTGTTCCAGGAAGGTCTGTACATAATCTTCCTTGTTAAAGCTCTGATCGGCAGCGATCAGCTCATCCAGGGGTGCATAGTATCCTTTGCGCGCCCAGTCGATGTTGGAGCTTAGTACAGCGGCAGGTACTTTTTTCGAGGCAATAGCTGCTTGAAGCTTCTGTTCGGTCTCCGTGTAATCGGCTTGTACAATCCCTTTCACAACGACTTCGCTCTGGGATGCATTGAAGGCATCAATCGTCTTCTTCATGTTATCTCCCAGGTTACCACCAAGACCATACCAGAACTCAATCTCTACCGGATTACTTGATGCAGAATCAGCTCCATTCGCAGCAGCTGCATCTGAACCAGTGCCTGTGCCGCTATCAGCTGAGGAACCACACGCGGTGATCAGGGCAAAACTCGCAGCTAGTACCAGCGACATGCCCCCTCTCCACCTGAGCTTTAATTTGTTTCGCCATTTCATGCTTGCTTGACCCAACTTCATATTGATTCCTCCTATATAAATATGTTGTGAAAATTAGTTCTTGTTCACGCCGGCAGTAATGTTCACACTCTGCATAATCGTCTTCTGCGTAAACAAGAAGAGAATGAGCAGCGGTGCGATGGTAAAGGCACTGGCGGCCATGATCTGCGGCCATGCGAGACCGTAGGCCCCACCTTCCACAAAAAAGCTGCGCAGACCTGCGGATACCAATTGCAGATTCGGGTCTTTGGTAATGAGCATCGGCCAGAAATAGTTGTTGTACTGGTCGATGAATGTTATCAACACCATCACGGCAAACGACGATCGAACAAGCGGCGTCATAATGGTCCACAGAATGCGGAAGTGCGACGCGCCATCCAATTGTCCGGCTTCCACCAGTTCGTGAGACACCTGCATGAATGCCTGACGAATCAGGAAGATGGAGAACACACTGACACAGTTGGACACGATCAGTCCGGTATAGGAGTCCAGTAATTTGAGCTCACTGAGCACCAAATAACTGGGCAGATAAACGGCGGTACTTGGAATCATGTAACCCACCAGAATCAGTCCAGTGAGCACGCCCTTCATGCGAAAACGCATATGGGTGAGCGCGTAGGCCATCATGCTGGAGTTAATGACCTGAATTAGGCAAATCGCTGCCGCTACCCCTGTACTGTTCAGAATGTATCGGGCAAATGGAGCCGACTGCCACGCATCCACATAATTGTTCCAGCGGAACGTTTCGGGCCAGAAGGTTGGTGGGAACTGCCAGATCTCGTCATTGGTCTTAAAGCCGCTGATAACCATCCAGTAGAACGGAAATGCCATCGTCAGACTGATCAGAGCAAGCAGCAGATAGCGAAGTGCAGTGGCAAATCCTTTTCCTGTACGAGGGACCTTCCCTTTCTGCACTTCCTCACGGCTATTATCTTTTCTGGTTTGTTTACTTAAAGCGGTCATGTTCATCAGTAGTGCACCAGGCGTCGGCCAAGCAGGAAGGATACCCCTGACAGCAGAACGCAGATCAGAATAATAACAACAGCGATGGAAGAAGCTTCGCCGACATTGAAGGATTCAAATGCAGACTGGTAATACATATAGAGCAACGTTCTTGTTGATCCAGCCGGTCCCCCTTGGGTCATCACGTTGATTTGGTCATAGGCCTGAAGCGACTGAATCGTCAGGATAATGGACAGGAAGAACGTGGTTGGCGAGATCAACGGCAGTGTAATACTCCGGAACTTGTCCCAGCTGCCTGCCCCATCAATCGATGCGGCTTCAAGCAAATCGGATGGCAGATTACGCAATGCGACCAGGTAAAATACCATGGACCAGCCGATCGATTTCCACAGCGTGACGATGAGAACAGCCACCAGTGCCCAGTTTGCATCTCTCAGCCAGCCGATGGGGGATACGCCGACCCAACCAAGCAAGAGGTTAGCCAGTCCCACTTCGGGTTCGAAAATCCAGGACCACGCAATGGAAACCGCAACAGTCGGGGTCACCCAAGGAGAGAACAGTAGCGTCCTGAACAGTCCAGAGGACTTAATCTTGCTGTTCATGAGCATCGCCAGAGCCAATCCCCCAACAATGGTGGGCACTACACTTCCAAGACCGAACAACAATGTAACTTTTAATGAACGATAAAATTCAGAATTGGTGAGCAGATAGCTGTAGTTATCTAAACCAACGAATAGTTTGTCAGGACTCATGAAGTCCCAATCTGTAAAACTCAGATAAACAATGTATCCCAAGGGCCCCAGCCAGAAAATAAGTAAGGGAATAAGGGCAGGAAGAGTGAACAGAACCGCTTCTGTTTCCCTCCATAGTTTTACACGCAATTCATACACTCCTCATTGTTCAAATTTTATTTTACGATGATGCATAATCCCCTTAAATCTATTTGTTTTTTACTTCCGTACAAAAATAATTGTATAATACATTTGAAAAATGTAATTCCGGATTATGTTAAAATAACGGAGAGTCATGTAAAATATGAAATGAAAACAGGGAATCCCATCCATATACTAGAGGTGAGATTGTGGGAAAAGAAGCTGCCGAGGACCAGAACCATTCTTCGTTGTCCTATCGGCCTGAGCTGAGGGAGAAAGTTATTGGCGCAATTGCCAATACGATGGATCTGTACGGAGTCAATCACTCATTTGGTCAACTGTATGGCATTATGTATTTTGAAGATCGACCTATGACACTCGAAGAGATGAAAACGTCCATGAACATGAGCAAAAGCAATATGAGTTATGCTGTACGTTCGCTTACCGAATCTCAGATGATCTATAAATTGGAGGAAAAGCGGGAACGCCAGGATCTTTATTTGGCCGAAACCAACTTTTTCACTACGTTTCAGAATTTCTTCGGAGCCAAGCTCCAACGGGAGATTGATGTGATGCAAGAAAGTCTTCGCGAGGTCATTCCGGAGTTATCAGAGATTATTCTTGCCAGAACAACTCCACCGGAGGAACGGGAAGACGCTTTGCGGGATTTGCATAAACTTCAGCATGCCGAGCAGTATTATGAGTGGTTGCAGGGATTTGTAGACCAACTGCGGGATGGTGCTTTTTACAAAGACGCTCCACATGAAAGTGATTAATACAGCGTTGCGAAGAGATCTCCAGTATAACGATCTTAATGAAACGAGCTTCTTACAAAAAAACCAGCAAAAGGCCAACCCCAGGGATGGCCTCTTCTCTGTTACCACTCGTGGATTCTCAGGTGTTTCGTTAGATCAAAATGTATACGTGCCATCTCGATCGCCCCTGTTGTGCCGTCACCAAGAATGCCATACAGTCCGGTAATGGACTAACCAAGGGTACCTCTCACTTCTTTATGAACGCCCCTCCTCCCAGGAAGCATCCACAAGCGATGCACCGATTCTCTGCCTCCATCCGCCATCGCGTCTTAATTTTGTTCAGATTTTGTTCAGATGCACTTCGTTAAATTAAGGACATATCTATCAAACTGAAATTAAATCACGAGGAGGAAGTAGTAGGATGAATAAAAACACCGTATTATATGACAAATTTTTCAAAATAGCACTTGCTACAACGATTGCAACAAGCGCACTTACCGTTGTGGCACCGGATTATATAAAAGCGAGTGAGAATGGGGAAACCTTTACAGATATCAAAGTTGCTTCGGATTATTATGAATATGTGAATGAATTATTTGAGCGTGGTTTTGTTAGTGGTTATAAAGATGGTTCATTCAAACCAGGAGGATTGTTAACACGAGCAGAAGCCTCAAAAATTCTGGCACTTAATCTAGGATTAAATGTTACCAAATCTTTTAATCCTACGTTTAAGGATGTTTCAACGAGTGACTGGGCATACCCGTACATAGAAGCATTAAAAGAAGCAGGTGTTATCGATGGCTTTCAGGATGGGACATTTAAACCGAACTCACCTATTACACGAAATCAAATGGCAAAAATTATTGTCAATGGCTATGGTCTAGAACCCGCCAAAGAAATTAATTTACCATTTACGGATACACAATTAAAAAATAATTGGGCTGCTCCATATATTCAAACCTTATATGATCTAGGTATTACAACCGGACAATCCGCCCTAAAATACGGTGGAATTTCGACACTAACTCGCGGAGATATGGCAGCATTTACAATAAGATCCGAAAAAACAACAGATTATCGTGATAACCGCCAACCAGATGAGAAAATTATTTCTGAAATAAGCGGCAATAAAATGACTATGGGTGGTCAGGTATTTTACATCAAAAAAGAGCTCCAGCCATTACTTCATTCAAAAAATTTAGCGGCGTTGAATGAGGCAAATTTAGACTTTATCAAAATTGGCACAAAAATCATCGGTATTCGCAACCTGGAATTGACTAATGGAGGAACGGTGGATAACCCGCTAACATTAGATTTGGCAGGAGGTACTGTCGAAGCCAATATAACCATTGCAGGCGATTATATTAAGCTGGCAAATGCTAATATTACTGGTGATATTACGGTTAAAAAAGGTGACCAAAAGCAAATTGAATTTAATGAGCTTGCGTTAAACGGCCGCTTAATTATTGAAGGGGATGCAAAACGTGAGCAAGAATCAGTTATTAAACTTACCAACACAACAGTAGATGAAATTGATGTAAACCGTGACAACACTAAAATTTTGACGAATAATGCTACACCATCGATTAAGGTTGGTAACAATGTATCTGATATCGAAATTGCAGGTAAAATCAATTCAATCGATTTTATTGGGAACCAGGATGTAGTCGTAAAAGGACAGCTTGAAACAAGTGATTTAACCATTGTCACACCAATAAAAGTAACGCTTGAAAATAAAGCCCAACTATCAACAGTAGAAACGAAACAATATGGAAGTCAACTGATTGTCCCAAAAGACACTACAATTGATACTTTGATTAAGCCAGAAAATATTAAGCCTGAAGAAGCTGTAAAATACCCGGGAGGTATATCTTCAGCAATTAAAAATGTGACGAACACCGCGCAGGTAGAACACTCTACCCCCCCGATAACTCCAACAACACCGACAGCACCTTCGAGTGGAGGTGGATCCAATGGTGGTGGGTCTAATGGTGGCGGATCAACAGACGGTGGAAATAATGGGGGCACAACGAACCCGTTTGTTTCCCAAACTCTGAAAGCCAATAATATTGAAGATACAGACAACAAAGATCCACTTGCTGTAGGCATGATTGGTACAACAGTTACATCAAGTAATGCAAATGTCGCAACAGCTACCTTAAAAGATGGAGAAATCATCGTCACATCAAAAGGTCCTGGTACAGCTACTATATCGATTAAAGAAGATGCACCTTCCTTAAAAGAAGCACAAATTATCGTAACAGTAGATGCCAACGGTAAAATGACACATACGATTAAACGCCCTGTTGAGGTAGTGCAAGATAAAATCAATGCAACACCAGCACCGGGTGCAGATGATTTAGTAAAACTATTGGAAGGTATTGATATTCAAGGTGTTACTCCAGAAAATATCACAGATGTAACAACAGCAGTGAAAAAAGCGATTGCTGAAAAAGGGGAGCCGTTAACAGAGGATGAATTAAAGCTGGTAGTCGATACGGCATTGCTCCCTTCACTTATTAAAAAAGAAAACCCAAGCTTAGAGCAGGTATCTACTTCACTTGATTTAGTTACAGTGGGACCGAATGGTACAAGCTTTAAATGGGATTCAGCTACAAAAGTGGGCGACCATAACGCAAGCATTGATCTTTCAACAGGAAACGTAATGCAAGATGATGCGGATAATGAGAATGATAAACTTTTGTTAAAGGTTACAGCAACGAATGGAAATGCAATCAAAGAGGCTTCCATCGAAACTACAGTGTTAGAATCGAAAAAGCCTTACCTCGTGAGTGCCATTTTAAATGATATCGATAAAGACGGAGATTCTTCACCAGGAGATACAATTACATTCAAATTTAGTGAACCCGTTCGATATAGCGGGAACACAGAGGATCACAGTATTGATGAGCATCTTTTTGGGAAAGATTTTGTATTTGGGGTGGGTACTGATCAATATCCAATCAAGGCTGTTTGGTCTGAAGATGGAACAAGCCTGACAATGACAATTGGTGGAGACACTTCTAGCGCTAATGTTTTTAAAGTTGGCTCTGATATTGCCCTAGTGGAAGGCTCAGTAAAAGATGCAAATGGTGGTCAAAGTATAACCAATTCGGTCAAATTACAGCATGTTCCATTTGCTTATGAAATTGTTCAAAACAACTTAACAGGCGACTTCATTTGGGAGAATGGCGCAGTTGTCAGTGAAGCAGCTGGGAAAATACAAAATTCAATGACTTTCTCACAGAATGGGGACCCAGTTGAAGGCTTGGAAATCTCATACACAGATGAAGATCTCGCTCAAGGTTCCATCGCATCAGGTTCATTTTCACTCAAGTCTGTAACTGTTACAAAAAGCGGTAATTCGCAAAAAGTCGCTTTTGCAGACGGGGAAACTCTTAAGGTTACCACTTCGACTGTTTTACGTGTAAAAGACAGTACAGAAGTAGTGAATAGTGTTAATCATAACTATGTGAAAAATGGTTTGGTAAAAACAATTACAGTGGATGATTCCGTAACAGATCCTATCTCAGTTCCTAAAGTAGACCTAGCTAACCCCATTATTATTGACGGTCAGAATAAATTGGAATTTACGGCTGGAGTGGCGGTCACAGCAACTCCAAGTAAAGTTTTATTGAAAAATCTAACAGTTAAAGGTAGCTATTTAGGAACAGCACAGGACGGAGAACGTGGACCAGTTTATATTAGCGGATCTGCGGACGTTATACTTGATCATGTAACGGTGGATTTTCCAGCAGGTGGTGGTTATGGAGCTTCAGGGATTCTATTAAAAAATGCTAATGCAAAACTAGAAATAAAAGATACAACTATTTCAGTTCATTTTACGAATTCTGACAATAGTTCTTATTATGCAATTGGAGTACGAGCTGATGTAGAAGGTGCTTCAATAGACATTATTAATTCTATAATCTCATCAAATGGTGCAAACGGAGGTGCCAATGGTATTCAGACTTCCAAAGGTGCTACTGTAAATATCACTGATAGTACAATAAATGTGAAAACAAGTACTTTCCCTGGTACCGTATATGGAATTTACCTGGGAGAGGGCTCTAGTTTAACAACGAGTGGTGCTAGTGAAATTGTTATCACGGCTCCAGCCGCCAATGGATTTGGGATTGGAAATAACGTCAACTATGCAAATTTAAATATTTCAGATACTACTATATTTGATTTAGATGCTGCTGGTGCTGGAAAAACTAAAGATGCGTACGAGCATAATCCTGATGACTTGGCAGTACTTGATGAGGCACGGGCAAAAATCGATGAAAACTTAATTAAAGCCAGTAATCCGACCTTGCAGGAGGTAACGGAGGCTTTAAATTTACCAACGGATCTAGATGGCGTTTCAGTTGCATGGACTGCTGATACCGTTGATGGTGCAACAGTCCATGCTGACGGTACGGTTAATAGAAGCAGCAATGATGATGCAGATGATGTGGTGACATTAACAGCAACACTTACGCAAAACGGAATTACGAAAACGAAAAATTTCCAAGTAACAATTAAGGAAAATAAAGCTCCAACAATCAATTTAGCAACATTAATGGACAGTAATGGCGATGGAAAAGCTACTAAGGGTGAAAGTGTTGAGCTGACATTTAGTGAACCCGTAACTTTCAGTCAATTATTTATTGGTGACCAAGAATTCAATACGGAATCGGGAGTTTGGTCAGAAGATAAGAAGAAGTTGACAGTAACATTACAAGCTGATATTACAGAGGCTGGTACAGTAACTGTAAAGGTTAATAACCTAGAAGATGCTGCCCATAATACTAAGGAAGAAGATGTGGTGGAATTAACCATCCGATAGGTGTAAGTGCTGCAAAAGTAATATCTGTATCTTAGAAATGTAACTAAAGGAAACACCCAGCCTAGGATCTTAACCTTGACTGGGTGTTTTTGATATGAATACATGTTTTAGAACCCTGATCCGTTGTTCAGATTTTGTTCAAGCGCAGTATGATAACATTCCAAAAGGAGTTGATTGAAAAAAACATTAACCCTATGATGTAAACATACATAAGAATTCACTCGTATATGGAGGCATGATAGTGAAAAGGAATATCCTAATCATTTTGAGTATTATCATGCTGTTTGTTAGTGTCTTTTCACTTGGCAATTGGCATTATATTATCAGTAACCATTCCAAAATTGTACATGATGGAACGGTAAAGATATCCACTGAGCAATTACAAAGACCGGTTAAGCTGGAAGGTAATTGGTACTTTTATCCAAATGTTTTAATTCCTTCTTTGGAACAGATCAATAACGATCAGAATAAACGAATCACACTTGATGTGCCATTTAACTGGAGAGAGTATGTAGAGCCCAACAAAGAGGGAATTTCAGTTGGGACCTATTATGTCAAGGTACATGTACCAACGGAGGGATTCTACGGTTTGTTTATACGGACTATTCGTCAAGCGAATCGTGTGTTTATAAATGATGTAGAGGTAGGCGCAAAGGGGAAGACAAGCACAGTTTTAAGTGAATATGGGTCCGAGAATGATGATAAATATACAGTATTTGCTCGTAGCGAAAATAAAGAACTGAATATTGTTATCCATGTAACCAACTATAATTCCCCACAGGCTGGTATTGTCTATCCTATTGAATTTGGTACGATGGAAGTTATCCAGCACCAATATCGTTGGAAAGTATTTTTAGACGCATTAGTATCTATTGGGCATGTGTTATTCGGAATCATTTATATCTTTACATTTTTACAGAATCGTAAACGCAAAGAAGAATTATTTTTTGGTCTTTTTACCATTTCATTGGGATTGTATATGTCATTTATTAACCAAAAAGTGTTTTTCCTGTTATTTCCCGATATCTCCCCCTTCAATCAATTGCGTCTACAGCTCAGTATTATTCCGATAGCGCTACTAACTTTAACGCTGTTTATTAATTCAATGTACCCGCAAGTACAAAAAAGAAAAACGATATATATGTTTATGATTTTACTTGGGGTTGTAATTATTTTTTATGGTATTTATAACCCAATTACCCAAAATCACAGAGCTTCTTCAGATTTGGAGTTGTTCCTTAGAAAAATGGCATATATCTGTGTTACGGCTCCAGTCATATTCTATAATCTATGGACTCTTATTAAAGTAATGTTACATCACCTTGAAGGCGTTCGTTATGTTCTAATCGTGATTTCGGCTATTAGTTGTTATACCATTTTACTGACTTTTAACTTTATAATGGGCGTTCCCATAGATTACACAGAATTCGCATTATTTTTACTAATATTATTCGGATTTGCTTCGTTATTAAATTCCCGTGCAAACCAGACTATTTTAAAAATCCAGGCCTTATCAGAGGAATTGCTCACACATAATCAAATGAAGGATATATTTTTACTGAAAACTTCTCATGAATTACGGACACCCCTTAACGGTATTTTAAATTTATCAAAGTCCTTAATGGAAGGAGCTCAAGGCCCTCTAAAACGGGCTCAACAGGAGCAAGTCATTTTAATTCATAGTGTGACTCAGCGTTTAGGACATTTAGTAGAGGATTTGTTGTTCTCTTCGAATCAAATGACAGGAGAAGTAAGGGTTGCCCCTTCTAGTGTTTCACCCTCTGTTATTACGGAAGTTGTGTTAGAAATTCGTAGTGTGATGCCAATGAATCACCTAGTAAGTATTGATGCAGAGGTTGGTTCGAATTTACCGAATATGTACACAGACGAATTACGTTTTAAGCAGGTTCTATACAACTTGCTGCACAATGCCATTAAATATACAGAAGTTGGAGAAATCATTGTGACAGCCTATGTCCATCAACATCAGATGGTCATCCAGGTAAGAGATACAGGCTGTGGTATTCCGGCACCAGATATAGACCGTATCTTTGATGCCTTTTATCAAGGAAATAATCATAAAAAAGAAGGGCTCGGTTTGGGATTAAGTATCACTAAAAACATTGTCGAAAAGTTAACAGGCGAGATTTATGTTACAAGTACGGTAGGAGAAGGTACTACATTTACATTTACAATGCCACTTGCTAATGGAGAGCATATGAGCATTGAGCAATCATCTACCGGGCATAGAACCAAAGAATTACAGCTTCAATTGCCACTCATGTATAAAGGAAATAATAAAAAGATACTTGTGGTGGACGATAACCATGTCAATATACAAGTTTTAGCCGAGGCGTTACGACTTAAGGGATATACTGTAATTGCAGTAGATAATGGTTTCGATGCAGTAGACTATATTAAGACGAATCAGGTAGATTGTATGTTAATCGATTTAACGATGAATGGAATGTCAGGTTATGAGCTGTGTAAGCAAGTACGAAAACAATATGATATGTTGGAACTACCGATTATTATCTTAACAGCAATCATGAAGCATTCTGATTTAGTGTTATCTTTACAAGTTGGTGCAAATGATTACTTACAAAAACCTATTTTAATGGATAAACTATTTATTCGTATTGAATCTCTGTTAGCCATTCGTCAATCTTCAATTGATGCAATTGAAGTAGAACTGAATTATTTGTATTCACAGGTCACACCGCATTTTGTTTATAACACGCTTAATACAATTATTGGTTTAAGCTATACGGATATGGACAACACGCGTGAAGCACTTTACTGCTTGGCAACCTATTTCCGTGCCAAACTTAATGTCCATTACCGAAATAGCTTTGTCTCTATTGAAGAAGAGATGGAGCTTGTCGAAGCATACTTATATATTGAAAAGATGCGTTATGGTGACCGTTTAAATATTAAATATGATATTGATGAATCCATTCAATTAATGATTCCAGCACTTTCCATTCAGCCATTAGTTGAAAATGCTGTTCTCCACGGTATCTCTAAGAAACAAGGTGGCGGTACTATTGAGGTAAGTATTCAGCGGGAAGGTCAATTTGCCCGAATTAAAATCTATGATAATGGTGTAGGTATTCCTGAGGAAAAACTTCAAAAGCTGATTAATGAAGAAAGCACACGTATTGGCTTTATGAATCCATTAAAAAAATTCAAATTAATGAAAAATGCAAGTTTACGTTTATACAGCGAGGAAGGAAAGGGAACAACTATTGTCGTTTTATTACCAGAGGGTGGTGGAGCATGAACATAATTATTGTTGATGATGAAAAAATGGCAATCGATGTATTAAGTATTATGATTAAACGGCTAACGCAATTCCAGGTTTCTATCCAAGGGACATTTACAAATGCAGTAGATGCCCTTGGTTTTCTGGAGAAAGAGGCCATTGAACTTGTATTTCTGGATATCGAAATGATCGATGTGCACGGTATGCAAATAGCTAGACAAATGTTACAAAAACACCCCTCCTTACAAATCATTTTTGTGACAGCACATTCGCAATTTGCAGTGGATGCTTTTGAAGTAGAGGCTACCGATTATTTATTAAAGCCTGTACATGAAAAGCGCTTGATTAAAGCGCTAACAAAAGCACAGAAAAAATCGCAATTACAAGTTAAGGTGCCCCCTATGAATAAAAAAAGCCTGTTTTACGCTCATACTTTAGGCAGTTTTTATCTGCTTGATCCTCAGCAAGAGGTAGTAAAATGGCGTACAAGGAAAGTACGCGAACTTTTTTTATTTTTATTATTTAATCAAAAAAGACCAATGTCAAACGCCATCATCTCAGAAGAGTTATGGATAAATTTGGACTTTGAAAAGGCCTCAAGTAATTTACATACCTCCATTTATCAATTGAGAAAGCTTTTAAAAGAAAAGGGAATACAAGACCCGATTCAATTAGTGAATAATCACTACCAACTAAATGCTGAAATTGAAAGTGATTATGAGGAGCTCATTCAATTGCTCGAACGGGAAAAACATGATGAAAAATCTATTCAACAGTTAATTAATTGCTATGAGGGAGATTATTTAGTGGAGGAAGATTACTTATGGGCTGTTCAAATAAGACTCCGGTTAAAGCAGGGTGTACTGCATGTACTTGAACAATATGTCACTAGCACAAACTCAGTTAATTCCTTATTAAAATTCAATTGTTTACAAATGATGCTACAATTGGATGAATTCAATGAGCAATATATGTTTTTATTATTGGAATTCTTAATTGAACAAAACAAAAAACAAGATTGTTTAAAATTCTTTGAAACTATACAAGCAAAACTAGCTGAAATTGGTCTCTCTGTTCCCGAAAGGATTCATAGAAGATATAACGAATATTTGGTCAATGTATAAAGCGATGATGTATCCACAAGACCTGTTCAGGCTTTAGACGAGTAAAGGGGCGTCCCTCCATGTTTACATGGTTTGGGACACCCCTTTTTAAGTTATATATGCTGATTTTTATTTCTGTGCCGCAGCCTCAATGTCTGCATATGCCCAGTGTGTTGCAGGTACGTCTGTAAAAGATGGCGTAGTTACGCCTATTGCCGGAGTCCGTTTGAATAGTACATTTAATACTTTCACGGCTTCAGCACGAGTCAGTTTGCTGTCCGGTTTAAACGTACCATCGTTGTATCCGGTCATCAGACCAGCGGATTGCACATAGGCAATTGCATCGGAAGCCCAAAGGTCGGCGGACACATCTGTGAATCGAGCACCATCTGCTGCTTGTGATGTGCTGCCTGTCTCATCAGCGCTTTGCTGCTGTATCCAGCGGTATGCAATGGTTGCCATTTGTGCACGGGTAATCGAACCTTCCGGTGCAAATTGAGTGGCGTTCATACCGTTCATGATGCCTGCGGATTGCGCTTTTTCAATATCGCTTGCTGCCCAATGAGTTGCAGATACATCGTCGTAGTTTACAACGTTCGCAGATGCGGTTCCCACTTCATCAGTGAGATTACGAACCAGCATTGCTGCCATTTGCGCACGGGTTACGAATGCATCCGGACGGAAATCCGTACCAAATCCGTTGATATACGGGCTGTGCGAGCCTTGGGAAGTTTTCAGTCCATCCACCACAACGAGCGTGAACGTGCTGAATTTGTTAACTGTAAACTCGATGCCTTCACTGGAATCGCTGAGATTCACCCGTTTGCCTTGAATCAACTCTTTCGTACCGTCACTGTGTTCAATGTACACAGCCAGGTTGTCCAAAGCTTGCTGGCGTGCAGCAGGATCAGTTGGCAGACTGTCACGCAGCGGCAATGTCAGTGTTACTTCATGGCTTTGCATATTCGTTTCAATCTCAACTGGACGAGCCAGTACTTTCACGTTTGAATTTGGAGTAATCTGTTGGATCAACTGCTCTTTCTTCGCACGCTCTTCCACTTCTTTACGCTCGGATTCCTTCTTCAACGGAACAACGCGGAAGTACAGATCCTGGTCGAATCCGGCAATCGACTTCGTTGGAACCGAGATAATAGCGTTCTCTGTGGAAATCTCAAGGTTAAGCCCACCATCATTCAGCTGTTTCACCGCTGCTTTTGGCAGTTCAATGCGTGTCTCGGACACAGCATCTTTGGCGTCAGGGATAACAATGCGTGCCGTGTTCATGTTTAATTGCTTCGCTTTTTCCACCGATTCCTTGGCAATCGCCTCAGACATTTTCACGAGGTCCTTGATCGTGCCGTCGGCCTCGGTTGTACGTGTAATTGGCGTTTTGGTCAGGTTGGTGCCGTTAGCTCCGTTCACGTCCACGACGATTTGTTCCTGCTTGGTCGTCGGTGTAGTTGTTACAGGTGTAGTTGCTGATGATCCACTACCTGTACTCCCACCCGTGATTGGTGTTGAACCATTTCCGTTATTGCTATCGCCATTTGCCGTGAAGACAATCTTCACCGCGCGTCCTGGCAATAAGTCACTGATGGCTTTGTAACGAACCCAAACCGTTTTGTCACCGCTAAAATCAAATTTCTGCATAGAGGCAACATCAATCCAGGTCAGTTTGCCGTTAAGAGAGATCTCCATCGTGTCATCCAAGCCAATTATGGTGTTGTTGATGTCATTTCCCGTTACATTCGGGGCCGTAAAGAATCGGTTGATCACATATTGTAGATTCCCAACATCCTCGTAGCGGTCTTGTTCATTAAGCACCCATTCGGCCAGTTCTTTCTTGCCTTCCGTGCTGAGTTCAGCTCTTTTGGACAGATCAAGTTCACCTGTAAGATTGAATTTGTATTGGTCAAAGAAATTGTGTCCATTAAACTGTTCATTCATGGTTGTCTCAAGCCATTGATTCATCTGATCTATAGTCGTGGCATTCTCGATAGGTTCGAAAGGCATTGATAGCAGTGCCAGCAGAAAGCGCGGATCTGCAATCTCTACTTGAGCCTGTTTTGCAATGCGTTCCAATCCCAATAAATGCAGGTACTTAAAAGCGAAAATTGGTTTGTTTACTTCGCTTAATTGTAGATGATGATTTCCAACCTGACGAAGCATATCTGTCTCAGGGTCTTTAAAATGATCGGGTCCTTCAGACAGTTTCTGTGCAAATTGGTCCAGCTTGTCCTGAAGTACGCGCAACCCTCTCTGCTCCCAGATCAACTGAGCTTGTACAGCAAGCTCAATCATATATTGAACCTGTTCCTTACTTTCATAGTTCTTCTTGATATTATCAATCAGGAACCCAGCCACATAATCTTTGACCTGCTTAGATAAAGAACCATATTCATTGGGGAAATCAATACCTAATTCCTGGTTCTCCATAGCCAGACGCATAGCGTCTATATTTTTGTCGACCCTAGCAGTATTTACAGCAGCCAATGCATCAGCTTCATTGCCAGGGAAAAATTGATTAAACGCGCTCTGAATGGCTTCAAAACTTGCATATCCACCAATCGGTCTTTCAGTCAGCATATGATCAGCCAACTGTTCCTGCTCTTCTGGTGTCAAGTTATCCATTTTGCTTGTATTCAAAGCGAAGCTGGTTATCGGAGTTCCTGGATTCGCTTCGTTATAAGTCAGAGAGTTCTCATAAATTTTTTGAAATTTATTCAGTGAGGTTAACATTTCCTCAGTTGTATTTGCACGATTAATGAAAGGTGTTTCTTCCACAACTGTGTCTATATATCTCAAGACACGTGAAATGGAAGATTGTGTTTTAAGTTTAAGTTCGTATACATAAGCAGTTGTGCGTTTATCTACCTCGGAGGCAGAGCGATATGCAGCAATGAGTGGATAGAAATTATCTTCAGCACTCGGATAATCAAAATGATTTATTCTTTCTGCTTGCTTACTATACAGGTCATTAAGTGCAGCTACTGCATTCGGTCCACCGATTTGGCGAGTCACTTCAAGTGCTTTCAGAGCTAATTGCACAAAGAACTCAACTTGCTCCTTGTTCTCGTATCCTTTGCTTGTTGGCGCCTCAATATCTAATAAGTATTTTGCAATAGCCTCCTGATCTTCTACAGGCAAAGATTCAAAATCAGGCGTACCAATGAATTGCTTATTACGAAGCAACAAAATAACATCTTGGATAAAGTCATTGCTGTTGCCTCGGTCTGCATTTTTTTTGAGTTCGTTGTACTGATCCAGTTCACTCAGCTGCACAGTGAATTCGATTGATTGCATTTGATACGCAGCTTCCAGATTTCGATCTTTAACAACGACATTGAAATAGTACGTATCGCCTTCTATTAAATTTGTGATTATTTTCGTAAATGTACCATCTGGAAGAGAAGCTGAGCCATTAATCCAGTCATCGTCGTAGGGATGACCTGATGTTACGCTGATTTCTTCCATATTTTTAAGATCAGAATCATTGGATATGTAAACCTGATAATTTACATCAGGTGGGGTAGAAGATCCGGATTCTGCATACTTCCATTGCAATTCGATTGAGTTCTCGTTTACATACTTTATCGTTATTAGACCATTATTTCCTGGTGCTAGATACGATGCTTCTGCATTTACCTTTCCTGCTGGTGCTGCCAACCATGGAGCTACCAACACCAAAGTAAGCAGCATGCTCATTATTTTTCTATATTGCATATACGCTTTCCTCCCTTATCTCGCTTGTCGAAATATAGGCATATTGTAGTACGCAACTCTGAACGGATTCTGAACATTCACTCCAATAAACGGAAAAAAATCCGGCCTGTAGGTGAAAAACAGGCCGGATTTCAAATATTTTTCGTCATTATTCATCATTTTTACTTCTTCGAGTAATTATAGAGACCACAGGTAAACAACATCAAATCATCGTGTATCCGCCATCCACAAACAACGTACTTCCCGTCGTAAATGTATTCGTCATCAAATACGTAACCGTATGCGCAATCTCCTCATTATCTCCAACACGCTTCAAAATCGAGAGCTTCTCGTAGTCTTTGAAATGCTCACCACGCGGTGTGCCCTCCTGCCCCTCTCGCCAGATTGTCCCCGGGGATACGACATTCACTCGGACTGGAGCCAGTTCAACCGCGAGTGCTTTGCCCAGACTTTCAATCGCTCCGTTACACGCAGCGTAGGAAGCACCACCATTCAGCGGGCGCTGGCTGAATCCGCCAGACATCAGCGTGATCGAACCCGAAACCGATAGATACGGAGCCGCATATTTGGCGGCAAAATACTGAGGCCAGAATTTGCCCTTGAAGCAGCTTTCTGCCGTCTCCCGATCTGAAGTTATCGGACCACGGGTATATTCAGCTCCAGGGGTGAACAGATGATCGAATGCCCCAACCTGTTTGAAAAAATAATCGATTTGCTGTTCATCCTGATTGTCCAGCACATAAACCTCGATAGATACGGCTCCCGTCTTGCCTTTGCCTGCAACATGGGCAATCTGTTCCCTGACCTCCTCCAGCCTGGCTTCAGAACGTCCTGCGATAACCACCTGCGCCCCCGCCTCAGCAGCCTGTACGGCTGTTGCAAGTCCAATCCCCGAGCTTCCTCCGATAATCACGACACGTTTATTCTCCAATGTAAATGGACTCATTCTGCATCTCCCTCTCGTATCGCCAGATTTTCGTTGTACCAGCGTTTTGTTCATTATTATTGAAATGAGGGGAGCTGAACAGTACGCAATTGAATCGTACCAGGTACGAAAATTCGTACTATTGGCACCAGATGGCACAATTATTCCTGCCCAATTCACACAGCGAAACAAGCGGAATGCGAGAAAATCAGGTATGATAGAATTACATATAGCTATATAAAACGAGGTGAATACTATGGATTTACAGGAACCACGGTTACAAGGTGTACTCGTTACGTTGGAAGCCATTAATGGAAAATGGAAACCGCTTATCCTGTTCATTTTATTGAAGGAAGGCACCAAACGGTTTGGTGAACTAAGACGCATGATTCCCGATGTAGCGCAGGGGACATTAACGAAACAACTGCGCGAGCTGGAACAGGACCAGATTATTGTGCGTACCCTCTATGGCGATGTTCCACCGAAGGTCGAGTACAGCCTGTCCGAACACGGGCAGACGATTGGCACGCTTTTGGATGGCATGTGTGGCTGGGGCAAGGCGCATCTGGAATACTTGAACGGAACCAAGCAGTTAAATACTGCGGAGACATGAACCGGGTAAGCACATAAATAAGAGAAACCCCATGACTTAGCAAGAAGATCAAATAAATGATTCGGTATCCCTCCACCCTTTAGGAAACAAACTTGTTTAAGACAGGCACGTCAGCTATACTTTCGTTCAGATGCACAATGAATAAGCAAGGCTGACCATACCTATTAGACAAAACACTTGCACCTTGATGGGACAGCGGGAGAGGGAGGACATGTAATGTTGCAGCTTTCGGAAAAACAGGCACAGGATATTGTCGATAAAATGATGCAGGACATCCCTTACAACATCAACATTATGAATGAGCAGGGCATTATCATTGGAAGTGGACAGAAGGAACGCGTCGGCACGATTCACCAGGGAGCAGTCCGTGCCCTTACCACCGGAAACCGAGTCGAAGTATGGCAAGATGGCAGACTTGAGAAGATGGGCACCAATGAACCGATCAGCATTAATCATCAGCATGTGGGTGTTATCGGCATATCCGGGCATCCGGATGAAGTCCGTCCGTTCTGCAACATTGTGCGCACAACCGTAGCTCTCCTGATCGAACAGCGCAATCAATTGGAAAGTCTGGCCCATAAAGCTTCTCGGAAAAAAGCCTTTCTGGAACGGCTGCTTGCCCACTCCGGTTCCTATTCGCAGAAGATCAGGAGGGAAGCAGCACAATACCGTATCGATCTGCACCTGCCAGCGGTTGTTCTCTACATTCGCCTTCCCGATGAAGCATCTGAGTTTAGTCCGGAAACAAGTAGAGTATTACTGCAATTCCCCTCTTTTTCCATTGAGGACGATGGTCTCGCACAGATTATTCTGATCCAGAGCGATTCGGACGTGGATTCCATAGTCCAATCTGTACATCAGGAAACACCCCAAGCTTTTATTTCTGTAAGCAGACGGGAAACCAGCATTGCCGTATGTTACGAACAAGCGAGATCTGCAATGAACATCTTACTCGCGCTTCGGCCGGCTGCACCGTTGGTCCGTTATGATGATGTGCAATTTCTGGTACGCTTCAGCACGGCCAACCTGGCACGCCATAACAACGTCGTCATCAAGCTGGAGGACACAGCCGATCTGCTGGACACACTTCGCAGCTTCATTCATCACAATGGCAGCATGTCCACGACTGCAGAGGATCTCAACATTCATCGCAATACACTGCAATATCGGCTCAAACGGATTCAGACGCTGACCGGCAAGGACCCGCATAATTGGCTGGAGCTCATTGAACTTACCCACGGACTACTCGCGTCTTATAAGTAGATCGCCGAACATAAAGAGACTGCACCGGAACGCCCCTATCATGCGGACACGCACCGTACAGTCTCTCTCCGCTCCACCTCATTACTACATCACAGAATGTTAAGAAATCAGCCCCAGTTTCAGAACTCTCGCAATATTCTCAGTTGTACGCTCCACATTCTCCGGGCCTTCGTGCAGAAGTCGTTCCAGATCGGCCGCACCCGGCACAATACCGAACACTGCATCAATCCCTTCCGTGTACAACGTATCTATCCCTTCACCAACGTAACCCGCGATGGCGATAACCGGCTTGCCCGCTTCCTTGGCTGCACGTGCCACACCGTAAGGCGTCTTGCCAAATTTCGTTTGAAAATCAATGCCGCCTTCGCCCGTAAACACCACATCCGCATGTACCAGCTTGTCACGCAATCCTGTGTATTCAATGACAATTTCAATGCCTTTGCGCAACACAGCCTGTGTAAATATCAAAAGCCCTGCGCCCAAACCACCTGCTGCACCTGCACCCGGCACATCACGTATATCCTTGTGCAGCTGCTGCTTCACGACTTCCGCATAATGAGACAGATTCGCATCAAGTACCTGCGCCATCTCCGGTGTAGCCCCCTTCTGCGGCCCGAATACTCTTGAAGCACCATGCTCCCCGCATAACGGATTCGTTACATCACAGGCCACAATGATCTCAACGCCCTGCAATCGTTCATCCAGATCGGTCACATCGATATGCGCCAACTGATTAAGTGCCCCGCCTCCACGTGCAATTGGCTCGCCGTCTGCATCCAGGAACTTCGCACCAAGCGCTTCGGCCATACCTGTACCGCCATCGTTAGTCGCACTGCCGCCAATTCCGATAATGATTTTGCGAATGCCCTGATCCAGACAGGCCCGAATCAGCTCTCCCGTTCCATAGGTTGTCGTGTGAAGCGGGTTCCGGGTTTCCTTGGTCACCAGATGAATGCCACTCGCCGATGCCATCTCAATCGCTGCCGTTAACCCATCGCCTAGAATGCCATATTGCGCCTGTACAGGCTGCCCGAGTGGCCCGCTTACCTCTCTCTGGTGAATCGCGCCGCCAGAAGCATCCACCAGTGACTGTACAGTGCCTTCGCCTCCGTCAGCCATCGGTACATGAATATAGTTCGCAGCTGGGTAGATTTTACGCAATCCTTTTTCCATGGCCACACATACTTCTTTTGCTGTCATGCTCTCTTTAAATGAATCCGGTGCCAGTACAAATGTCGTCTCTCTCATCTTCTCCCACCCCATCCGTGTTATTAAAGAATAAATCCGTAGATTAACGTCGCTACAATCGCCATCGTCCCACCCACGATCGCTTCATAAGGAATAACGCCCATCCGCTGCTTGATAGTCATCTTCATGCTGTCAGCCGAGACGTGGAAGTAATTGCCCTGTGGCAGGGAATCGATAACTGTCGCACCCGTGTGCACCATGACCGCCGCTGCGAGCGGAGCGGTTCCCATGTTCAGAATCGCATCACCGAATGAACCGGTGGCAAGTATAACGCCTGTCGAGGTGGAAGCCGTCGCTGCAGCCATCAAAATACCCGCAATCGGTGCCAGGAAGGTGCCGGATATCCCGGACGCTTCAATAAGTCCAACAACCTGACCGGACAGATCGGATGCAGAGATAAGCCTCGCAATGCCCCCGGCACCAACCAGAATAAGTACAGTCGCTGTCATTTTGTTTAACCCGGAAGTCGTGTATTTCACAATGTTCTTGCCCTGGCCCATGGCCAGCATACCGATGATTCCTGCAATCGGGAGAATGTACATCGCATCCACTTTGAATGTGGACAGCGCTGCAATGCCCGTAATGGAGCCAATTGGATTAATCATCAACAGGATGATCGCAACTAAAGGTGCAACAATGGCCTTTTTCAACGATGGATACTGTGACGTGTCCACCTCACCCTGCTCCGCTTCCTGGTCAGATACCATCACACCCTTGTTTTTAAGCATTGAAGCTACGATAACGGTTACCATTAATCCGCAGACGGCTGGAATCACGCCTGCCAGCATGACATTGCTAAGATCCAGATCGAACCCTCGCGCCGCAGCAATTGTATTGGGATTTGGGGAGATAATATTCCCCGCCTTGCCTCCACCCGATAAAGCTAGCAACAGAGCCAGCTTGGATATGCCCATCTTGTTGCCGACAGACAGCGCAATTGGCGCTACGATCAGGACGGCTACGGGAATAAATACCCCAACGGCTGTAATAATCATCGTTGCCAGAGCCAATGCCAGAATGGCCTTGCTGCCGCCAAATTTTCGCACGATGCCTGAGCAATCGTCTCTGCCGCCCCCGACTCCATCATGACACCAGCCAGTATCCCGGCAGCCAGTACTCGGAGTACGGTACCCATGACACTTTGTGTGCCGTTCACCAGTATATTTACGGTCTCTTCCAGATTGGCCCCGCCAATTAAAGCGCCTACAATCGCGCCCAGAAATAAAGAATAGACCGGATTCAGCTTCTTCAGAATAAGTATGATTGCTATCGCAAGCCCTGCTAGTGCGCCGATCCAGCTAATAGTTAAAGGTTCCATTGTCCTGCCCCCCATGCACTTGTTTAACACGCTTTCATTATAGTTGCTGGTGAGCCAAATAAATATTGATGATCAGACGAAATTGATTGTGCATATGCACAATGATGAATAAGTGATTGTATTGAAAGGACTTATCGCTTTAGTAGGCTTGGCCGCACGGTCGGTCAGCATGATGAGCCAAATTAGCAAGGTGCTAACGAACCATCGATCTAACTATACAAACAGAACAGCCTGTTGCCCGGAAATCCGTGGCGACAAGCTGCTGATGGTTTTATTCCTTAGAACCCGAACCAGAGCCAAGAGAGGTCTCGGACACCTCTCACTTTTACTCTTCTTTCTGTTCTTCGTTTCCTGGCTTATAGGCACTTAACTTCCCTTCATACACCAGCTGCAGTTGCTCACTCTGGCGAAAATCATCCGGGGTCACCAGCGCAGGCAGCTTGTTCCACAGCTTGATGCCTGAGCGCTGCAGAATCTCGGCAACAAATTGCGAGCAAAAATAGGAGTTGCTGAACTCCACCGGCTCCTTCAACGTAATGCCAATCACACCAA
Organism: Paenibacillus sp. FSL K6-0108; assembly: GCF_045040695.1. Classification (NCBI taxonomy): domain Bacteria; kingdom Bacillati; phylum Bacillota; class Bacilli; order Caryophanales; family Paenibacillaceae; genus Paenibacillus; species Paenibacillus sp. FSL K6-0108. Next base: position 7,388,084 of record NZ_CP150288.1, read on the forward strand.
GCAGATTGTACATATATTTCTGGCGGCTGCGGATGAAAATATGCAGCACCCGTTTCATTTTTTCCACCTCACGCTCCGTCACCTGAAGCTCATAAATGACACAAGTGGTATTTGGATATTTGCTGTATGTACCTGTCTGAATATCTTCCTTCACGAACCCGCCGTTCAGCGGATTGCTCGGATGCTTGCGACCAAAGCTGTATAGCTCGGATAATTCCCGGTCAAATGAGATGGAGGCATGATTGTACGGTGCTCTGGTGTAACTTTGAATGACTTTGGTAAACAACGTTCCCGTATTCGTAAGCAGGATATAGATGGAGCATGGTTCTGTCATAACGAAATTTCCCCTTATCAAGTTGGCACTATTCCTTCATAATAGCATAGGTACCCTATATTGGAATCTTACTTCTGGATAAGCAGGTGATTGTACTTGAGCAGTTCACTCTTTACCTTAACACTGATTTTTATTGCTTTGCTAGTCATACATATCGTCTACAAAATCATTACTAAGCTACAGCCGGACAAGGATTATTCGGGCATTGGCAACAAAATCAAAACCTGGTGGGGCATGCTGGTCATCTTCTGCCTTGCCACTCTATTCAATCCAATTGTCTCCCTGATCTCTCTTATGGTACTCACCTTTTTTGCGTTAAAAGAGTACTTTTCCATGATCCGCAGTACCCGCAAAGCGGATCGAAGGCTGTTTCTATGGGCGTATCTGGCGATTCCGGTGCAGTTCTACTGGATCTATATTGGCTGGTATGGGATGTTTATCGTGTTTATTCCCCTGTACGTCTTCCTGGTGCTGCCCCTGCCACGTCTGATTAATAAGGGCACGGTTGGTTTCCTGCGAAGTGTCAGCTCGACGCAATGGGGACTCATGCTGATGGTATTTGGACTTAGTCATCTGGCCTACTTCCCGTTCGCAACACCGGAATATGGCTCTAAGCTGGTCCTGTTCCTGGTCGTGTTAACCCAGTTGAATGATGTGGTGCATTATCTGGCCTCGCTCTATCTGGGCAAACGCAAAGTGGTGCCCACGGCCAATCCTTTTTTGACATGGGAAGGGTTCGCCTGTGCATTCGTTGTCACCACTGTTGTTTCTTATTTTATTCATCCTTACCTGACTCCGTTTGATGCACGTTTCGCGCTTTTCATCGGTGTGTTAATCGCTCTGGCCGGTTTCTTCGGAAGTCTGACGGTATCTGTTCTGAAGCGGGACTTGTTAATTGGGGATGACAATAAGTTCGATGCATTGAAAAAAAGCTATCTGAGCCGGGTCGACAGCCTGACATACACCTCTCCGGTCATGTTCCACGTAGTGCGTTATTTCTTCGACTTTATGTAGACGGAGTATCGGTTACAGACACCAAGTTGGACGCCGCATGATCGAAGAGCATGTGGTGCAAATTCCTCCATCACCAAAAAGCAGCCTTGAAGGCTGCTTTACATATTTAGGGGAAGAATCGAAGCGCAAGCACAGTGCGCCGGTTCCATTCTAATTGGAAGCAACAGAAGAAGAAGTGGCACACAGCAATAATTCGCCGCCTGATTATTTTAATTTAATTTCCTTTTCCGAGGTGACTTCCTTCCCCTCTTCATTGGTAAACACAAACGTCGCTTTGCCCCGTTCACCCTTCATATCATCCGAATAAATAAACCCGGAGAATTGCCCGTCACCACTGATGTAAAATCCTTCTTTTCCATTTGCGCCATGCTCGATTGCTTCCTTGTAGGAATTCACAATCGTTACCATGTTGGACATCCAGCGCATCTCGGATAAAGCGTAGCCCTCAGGAATTTGTTTGATCGCAAAATCAAAGCTATTACCCTCGGACGGCTTATCCGTCTGGTCAATCACGATCACGACCTGTCCTTCCGCATCATCGGAGGATTCCGATTGGGCCGAAGGTTTCCCTTCACTCTTACTTTCGTTCGCCTCATTATTGTTATTCTTCGCCTCAGCATTGGGAACGGAACTCTTTCCAGCTTCCTCTATGGGCTGCTTCGATTGTGGATAGGCGTGCTCCTGTACGGATTCATTGTTGTTTTTTGCCCCACATGCGCTGGTCAACAGCAGAATACATAGAGCAGACACCCAGAGTATAGATTTATTTTTATTATTATTCATCATTGGAACTCCCTCCATTTTATCTAAAGTAACAAGCATGATGCATTCATCGAAAGAGAACTTTCCAATTAGCACCTTCTTATAGTAATTACTACACCATATCGTCTCACATTAAGCTCCATATTATGTAAACGGGTTATAAGATAGCTCGATTATTTCATCGATTGTTCCCTTTAAACTTAATTTAAATCAGGTACAAAACATACATAGCGCTCCGAAACCTTCTTCATTTTGAATTAACGGCTGGTGAAGCTGACGACTCCGTTCTGGGCTTTATTGGAATTTCTAATTGTGATTTAAATAACATAAATTTAACCTTATTCATAAATAATGTTAATTTCATGTCATTCACCGCTTCAATTGCTCTGATATAATTTCTGCTAGGTAGATAGAATGGCGAGGGGGCCCCAGTAAACAGGCAACAACTCAACCGAAAAAAAATACTGAGGCATCGCTGATAAAGGAAATGGAAGTAGCTTTTAGCACATGGTGATATAAAAATGATGGAATAGGAGATTTTAGTGTGAGATATGAAAAAACATTATTAGCCTGTATTATGATAATGCTGATGCTATCATCGGCTTGTGGAATTGTTGAAACGACTTCAACTTCAAACGCTTCAAGTGAGCCTACACCTGAAACGGAAGAGTCTTTTATTCCAGAAAACACATCCGATTGTACTGTAGATCGTATAAGTTTGGATAGTGAAACTGAAGAGTATTTCTATGGAACTTGGAAAGTTGAGAAACTTTTAGGATTTGCAAATTCATATAATGATGCTTCTGAGTATCCCAGCGGGCAAAAATTTATTGGAGATGAAATTATAACCCAAAAAGACTTTTTTTCTTCAAAAGGACTTAAAAACTATAGTAAGTATCAATATGAAATGAAAAAACCAATATATGAGATTACAACGACATGCTATAACTCTGACTCTTTTTATAGATTATATAAAATAGATATCCCAGACTTAAATATAAATGATGAAGTAAAGGCTATAGATATAAGTAACCCTTCTACAAAAATGTCCATACCTGTAGGTTTAAGCTTTTTAGCAGTTAATAACGATAGGCTTCTCTTGTTATCAGAGGCAACTATTTTTGAGCTCAAAAAAATTACTGATTAAATGAATGAAGGTTATGTATTACGTTCTGTGCTAATAGAACATACTAACCCAATTAGCATGCTGCATGTTCAAAAAAAATATTCATGCCTGATTTTCGGCGATGCCCTGTGCATCGTTTTTTTATAATATCCACAAGGACAAACTCTACTGATATAAGGACGTGCGCCCAATGATTTCTGCTGAACTCAAAGAACAATACTACCAGGCTCTTGTGGCTAAGGATTCGGAGTACGAAGGTCTATTCTATGTCGGGGTCAAGACCACGGGTGTATTCTGCCGGCCTACATGCCCCGCGAGAAAACCAAAATTCGAAAACTGTGAATTCTATGCGACGGCGCAGCAGGCATTGCTTGCTTCGTATCGTCCTTGCCAGCGCTGCCGTCCGTTATCTCATCCTAATCAGGTATCTGATGTGGTACGCAAATTGGTGGAAGCGGTGGAGAAAAATCCGGAGAAACGTTGGAAAGGCCAGGATTTCAAAGCATTATCCATCGACGAATCCACCGCCAGACGTCAGTTCAAGAAGCGTTTTGGGATGACCTTTGTCGAGTATGCCCGCGCTCGCCGCATGGGACTGGCCCTGAAAAACATTCGTTCCGGTCGCACGGTCATTGATGCCCAGCTGTCCACCGGTTACGAGTCCGGCAGCGGGTTCCGGGATGCCTTCTCGCGAATCATGGGCGCAGCGCCTACACAAGTAGATGAAGAACATGTATTGAAGGCGTCCTGGATCGATACACGTCTTGGACCCATGATGGCTGTAGCCGATGAGAAAGCATTATATCTGCTCGAATTCGTGGATCGCAGAGGTCTGGAGCGTGAAGTAGAACGGTTGCGCAAACGGACAAAGTCAGCCATTGTTCCTGGAGTAACAGAGCCGATTCGTTCAATCGAACGGGAACTTGCGCAGTACTTTGAAGGCACGTTAAATGGATTCCACACCCCGTTGTTCTGGTTAGGAACACCATTCCAGAAAAGTGTATGGGAGCAGTTGATTGCGATCCCACCAGGGGAGACGAGGTCATATCAGGACATTGCGAATGCACTGGGTAAACCCACAGCATGTCGAGCGGTAGCACAGGCCAACGGAGCCAATCAGCTGGCCATTATTATTCCATGTCACCGTGTGATCAATGCCAGTGGTGAACTGGGTGGATACGGAGGAGGCATAACACGCAAAAACTGGCTTTTAACTCACGAAAAGCAGGGTGATAGCTGAGTAACTCAAGAGAAAACAAAAGAAAAGAACGGCAAGTGGTATGAAGGATTACAGCTATGTAACGGAGGAGATAAGTATTATGAGTACTCTACAGGAAAAGGCGAAGTCATTCCACCAATCCCATGTGAAAGGGAAGCCATTGGTTCTGGTCAATGTCTGGGATGCAGGGAGCGCACTCGCCATTCAATCTGCTGGAGCAACAGCAATCGCTACTGGAAGCTGGTCAGTAGCTGCTGCCCACGGTGAACAAGATGGCGAAGCAATGCCATTTCAGCTGGTACTGGACAATCTGGCCCGGATTACAGCGAGCGTGGACTTGCCTGTAACGATCGATATTGAGGGAGGGTATGGCAGGTTTGCGTCAGAAGTGAAGGAAAATGTGAGCCAAGTGATCCATCACGGTGCCGTGGGAATCAATATCGAGGATCAACTTCCGGATGGCGCAGGACTGTACGATGTGGAGGAGCAATGTCTGAGACTTTCGGCTGCCCGGAAAGCTGCGGATCAGGCAGGCGTTCAACTGTTCATTAACGCCCGCACAGATATCTTTTTGCAAAATACACCTGAACGACATAACGATGCTCTCCTGGAAGAAGCGCTGATTCGTTCCAATGCATATGCAGAAGCAGGAGCCAGCGGACTTTTCGTTCCAGGCTTACAGAATCCGCAACTGATTCAGGAATTGTGTGAGCGTTCGTCGCTTCCGGTCAACGTGGTTACATCCCGTGAGCCTTCACCGCAACAACTTGCCGAGCTGGGTGTGGCACGCGTAAGCTATGGGCCATATCCTTATCTGCAAGCCATGGAATATTTGAAGGATCTGGGGCAAAGTATTCTGTCTGGAAATTAACAGAAAGGCGCACTTCTTATATTTCATCAAAGGAAGGTGTACTTTCTCACGATATTCAATTAATGCTACTATTATAAGCGATCATCTATGATGTGAATCCTCAAACAGGTGCTAGACTGCGCCTGTTTTTTGATGCTTATCTTTTCACCTATGTATGTTATAATCACCACTACCCAACATTAACAGGAGGAAAATATGCTTAACGTTGAACAAAAGCTTGAAGTGCTGGAATCGTATCCCCAACTGCAACGCAAAGATGTTTCTCTCGGCCGTGTCAATTTCCACTACGAAGAAAGTGCGTATGATAAGAAGATTGTTGCTCTCCATATTCACCCTAACGGTAACGGTTATATCTATGCAGGGCTGCTGCCCAACTATGAGACTGATGATAAAGGATTCGTCAATATTCGTGATTACTCCGAAGCAGATCTACGCACTTTGTTAGATGAAACGATTAGAGCAATGTCAACCAATCCCAACGCAGTAGAATCAAAAGAACCAGAACAAGCCAAAACGGCTCCTACTTTAGCTACAACCTCTACTGGCGGCGGAACATGGATCGATGAGGATGGGCATACACTTACTTTAAAATATGAAGATGACATGTGGTACGTGTACTCCGGTGTTCATCTGGATATGGCTTTTGAATCTCGCAGCGAAGCTGGCGAGTATCTCAAAGAAGAAGGATTCAGACCACAAGCTCAATCTTAACTCATACAAAAAAACACGAGGCGCGTATGTACACACTCGTGTTTTTTTGATTACACCGGATAATCAGCCCGGATTTCCTTCATTAAAACCCATCTCATATCAGTCTTTTCTGCCTTTCATTGTAAGCGGCGCATTCTTCATCATCGGGTATGTGCTCAGAAGCAAAGCACCTCCAATGGCCCCCAGTGCGGTGACCAATGCGAAGAGATTAACATTCGTAAACCACTGTACCCACATACTCAGATCGGATAGAACAATTACCAGCGTGACGATTAAGCTAACCCCGAAGAACAGGACGAAAAAATTGCGCATCCCCAATCTGATCCAACAGACGGTTGAAAAGATGGACAGTCCCAGCACGAGAAAACCAATCATCAGATCAAACCACAGGTAAGAAAAAAAATGATATTCACTTGAATACAGCATGCCTGGTTGATAAAAGGTTACGCCAAGCGTTCCATATTTATGGAGAAGATGCATAAGGAAATAAATGATATTCAGTATGGTAATCGTCCCCACGACCATCCATATCGAAATGATATAAAAGGATTTCATAAACTGTATTCGTGTACTGCCCATACCTATCGCAACCGGAAACAATGTTATGATCCCCGCGACGGCAAAAGCACAAATCCCTCCGTACATTGGACCAAATAATTGCGTCGTATACGTCACATCAAAGATAAATCCAATGGCCAGGTAGACGACTGTAAGCATGAGTGTAATCGATGAAAATATCATTAAATACCAGCGCATATCATCCAGAATCAGCCGGTTCGTACCTTTTGTCGCGTTCATCGCTTAACCCCCTCTTGATTACGGGTCCTGCTAATCAAATAATCTTGTAATGCCGCCTTCTCAATGGAAAGCCCCTGTGCATGAGCAATGTCTTTCCACACTTTAGAGTATGGCTCATCAATCATCACTCTCATGGTCGATCCCATCTGGGAAGATTCTATAACCTCCACGTCAGCTGTGACACGGTTAATTTCATCAATTCCCCCTGTTAGAAGAACTCCTTTTTCACGCATCTCTTCCATAGGCTGATTAAGTAACACTTTTCCCGCTTGCAGAACGATGAGGGACTCACATAAAGGCTGAATCTCCTCTATATGGTGGCTTGATATCAGAATCAGACGCGGGTTATCTTCATAAGTCTCCAGTAAAGCATTGTAGAAATATTTGCGTTTCTCGGCATCGAGTCCATTGGTGGGCTCATCCAGAATCGTTACCCTGGCATTACTGGCAAGACCCAATATCATCTGGGCGGCAGTCTTCATCCCTTTTGAGAATTTGACGATCTTCTTCTTGACTGGTAATTCGAACCTATCGATTAATTGTTCTGCAAAGGTCTGATCCCATTGAGGATGGAAGTATTGACCGAATCGAACCATGTCGTTGATCGTCCAATTTCTACCCAGGGGATGATTCTCCTGGATATAACACAGATTCTCCTGCGCAGCCAAGTTGTTGTATGGATCCTGGCCCATCACTTGGATGGTTCCAGTGTCAGGACGGTTATGGCCTGCGAGCAGACTCATCAGGGTTGTTTTGCCGGCACCATTTCTTCCCCACATTGCACTAATGATCGGCTCACTCTCATGCAGAGTCACGTTGTTCAGCACGGGCGTCTGTTGATAGCCGTAGGTTACTTGCTCGATCTGAATCATAATTCACTCTCCTTATCCTGCTTGCCTCGGATCAAATCAATAATCATGTCCTCATTCATATGAATCCGTCTCGCCTCTTCAAGTAAAGGCTTGATATATTCTTCGTAGAAATGCTGTTTTCGTTCCACAAGCAATGCTTCCCTGGCTCCTTTCGCAACAAACATGCCAACACCCCGCTGTTTGTAAATGATACCTTTGTCCACAAGCGTTTGAAGTCCTTTGCGTGCCGTGGCTGGATTAATATTGTAAAAGCGAGAGAGCTCATTGGTTGAAGGAACCTGTTCCTCCACCTTCAATCTGCCGTCTACAATGTCATCCATGATCATCATGGATATCTGATGAAAAATGGGCTGAGATTCATCCAAATTCGATTTCATGCGATTCCAACTTTCATTCATCGTTAATTAGTTAGTCGGTTAGTTACTCATGTAACTAACTATAGTACACGGAAACCAATATGTAAATAGGCGAACCACTAATTGAGCAACTTTTTCGTTTTGGCTCGATTGTATTGATTAATAAGACCGTCCAGAACTACAGATTGCCGGATGACTTCAGGATGAAGCAGACTGCCGTATTCCGACTGCAAGCGGTGAAGCTGTTGTCTGGCTTCTTCGATCTGTGACATTAACTCCAGGCAATCCATAGTACCCCCTCCTTTTTGTCATATTTTAGTTTATTATGCCAATCGATAGGCCGCAAGGGGTACGACATACTTATTCTTCCATGAGACGCAAAAAAGACGCCTCTGAATGAATATTCAGAAGCGTCCCTTGGCTTAGGCTTATGTCCCTAAACCGTGGTCATTAGTTCGGTAAATGGATGGGTTTGGAACTTCCTCAGTAGGAACAGGTCCAATAACAGGAGTAACGATGCTCACCACTATACTACATGTAACTATCAGCAAAGCCAGCTTTCTCTTCATTGAGTTTCTGCACCTCACTAATCAAAATTTTGTACTGCTGTATAGCTGTGTCAGACGCATAATCCCTATATTGCTCAAATAGCCCGACACCTCTAAGCATACCTCGTCCATCACTAATTTCAAGAGAAAACCTTAAACTATCAAGAACAAAATTTAATCCCTTGAAAAATTCATCCTTCTTAAGATAATAGGTCCCTAACCCTGCCAGCAGACGAACATAACGATCGTCCGTCACCTGTTTGCTGACTTTCCCAATTCGGTTGCTTTGTTCTTGATAAGTGAAGTAGGATTCGTATTGCTTCAGTACATAATCAATGTTCATATCATAGCGATTTGCAGCAGTTACAATATCACATAATGCCGGAAATATCTCATTTTCCTTGGTTGAGATGTATTTCAGATACTCAAGCAAAACATCAAACTGTCCGGCCATCAATTTATATATATAGCGGTTACCCTCAGCCCATTCCTGAAATTGATTAATCACAATCATTTCATCGGCATCAGGCTCTCTCACCCAACTATAATCCGAATATAATGACACATACTTCAATGCAATTTCATAGTTATTCAGATGAAAGCTGGCACTTCCAGATGCCAAATAGGCATACATGATATAGAAAATAATCGGACGTTTCGTTTCTTCCTGTTTCCTCCTGCCATTCAGCTCATAATGAATAGTTGCTTTCACTTTAAGCTTATCAGAGAGCTCCTGAACTTTGCTCCACCTGTGAAGGGATGCAAAGGCATTAATCAGTTCGTTGAGAGCATCCAGCTGGTAACGTTCGTCAAGTCGATCCACATAGTACTCGAATTGAGCCGCGATGATCAGATTTCGCTGCTGATCATTGCTAAGCCCCAATCTGAATAGTCGATACTGACATAGTGCAAGCCTCTCAGAGTGCTGCATTTTCTCACTTTCGGCTATCGTTTCATATAGTAGAACGGCCGGTTTGAATTTACCCGCATGGTAAAATTCTTCAGCCAGATCAAATAACAAAGGAATATAAGAAAGATTATCCATCATCAATCGGATAACATCTTCAATACAATTCAATTTATCCAATTCTGCACATCGATGAAGGAATGGTCCCAGTCTTCGCCAGTCAGGGGCAGCATGGACAAAACACTCATCTATGTACAATTCATAGAAGTGACCTTCTTCCAGTCTCATAGCTGAAGTGATTCGATCCAGTTGCTGCATCGCAATCGGACGGTTTTTGTTCAGGATATTGCTCAGCGTACCCGAGTTAATGCCTGACGTTTCTGAAAAAAGACTAATGGACATCTGCTCACGCTTCAGATAATTCTCTAAATGATCGCGTATCGTGGTTGTCGGCTCCAAACTAACACCACCCTCCAAAATAAAAAACCATAAACAGGATTAACGGTATGCAAAAGTAATTATATGTAATTATTAAGCAAGGGTCAATAAGATAAATTCAACTAATTTGTATAAATTACAAAAAAATCCTTTTGTTAAAATAGAGGTCCTACTCCTATTTTATACCGGGAACGAATAAGCATCAAATACAACACAAAATAAAAACACGAGCGGGATAAACGCTCGTGTTTTTATGCAATACCGCAGCACGGATATGCTATATATTATTCTTACTTTAAGGCAGGACATTTCCAGCTGCACGATAAATTTCGTACCACTCTTGACGTGTAAGGTGAACCTCGCCGGCTTTGATGCAATCCTGCAAACGCTGGAGATTCATTGTGCCTGTCACAGGCTGCATGTGCGCCGGGTGACGCAGCAACCAAGCAATGGCAATGGTTGTGTTGCTCACTTCATATTTTGCAGCAATCTCGTCGATCTTCGCATTCAGTTCCGGGAACTTATCGTTACCCAAGAATACACCTTCGAAGAATCCGTATTGGAACGGGGACCAGGGTTGAATCGTGATATCGTGCAGGCGACAATAATCAAGAATACCGCCATCACGGTTAACCGCAGCATCATTTTCCATGTTCACATTGATGCCACTGTCAATCATCGTGGTATTGGTAATACTCATCTGCAGCTGGTTGGCCACCAGTGGCTGTTTCACGTATTTTTTCAACAGCTCGATCTGGTTCGGATTCTGGTTGGACACCCCGAAGTGACGCACTTTGCCTTCGCGTTCCAGTTGGTCAAAGGCTTCAGCCACTTCTTCCGGTTCAACCAATGTATCCGGGCGATGAAGCAACAGAACATCCAGGTAATCGGTTTTCAAGCGTTGCAGAATGCCATCCACCGAATTCAAGATATGCTCCTTTGAGAAATCAAACATGCCTTTGCGAATACCGCACTTGGATTGAAGAATCATATTTTCACGAACCTGAGGATTCATCTGCACAGCCTCTGCAAAAATCTCCTCACACGCTCCGCTGCCATAAATATCAGCATGATCGAAGAAGTTGGCGCCTGCTTCCATGGCGGAATGAACAAAATGTTCAGCTTCTTTGCTGCTTAATGAATTAATTCTCATGCAGCCAACGGCTACAACCGGTACTTCGAGTGCGCTGCTGCCAAGTTTAATTGTTCTCAAGATGATTCCCTCCATATTCGAATAGTATCGTACATTCATGCCATAATGATTGCCATCTAGTATATACTTGTCTTCCGTCTATGATTGTGACACAGAACTGCAATCGGTTTCAATGGAATTTTAGAATTGTTATATGGAATAATGGAGGTTTTTTCTGCAACGTTCATCCACTTATACTTCTTCCGGGACGATCACTTCAATATACTGAGGCAATACACGGATTCGAATGGGCAGGGAAGGCCCTTCTTCTCCATCCACATTCGTACGGATTGCATCCGTGGAACGGACATGAACTTCTTTTGCCGTAAAATAATCAACATCCTTATGGTTCTTCAGATTGCCAAACAGCAGGGAAGTTCCGAGTGTAAGCGTATTGAAGACGTTCATGCTACGGATGACAAAACAATGAATTAACCCATCATCTACCGCTGCATCCGGGGACAATTTCTCAAAACCTCCAACCGAATTGGTCAGCGCCGCGAGAAAAAGAGGAGACTCCCCCTCCCAAGACTGCCCGTCATATTCAATTGTAAGTTGCTTGGCGGGTGTGTTCATGAGGTCTTTCAATCCTTCTTTCAAATAAGCGAATGAACCCAGCTTCGACTTTTCTTCCGACGACACCGAGAAAAGCGCCTCCGCCAACGAACCAGCTGCCACCACGTTGGCAAATAGACGATCATTGATTTTACCGAGGTCTACCTTATGGATCTGCTCCGATTTCAGTTGCCTAATGGCTTCCTCCGGGTCAAGCGAGATTCTCAGCGCTCGCGCAAAATCATTTACCGTACCCAGCGGTACCACACCCAGTCTGGGACGATGATCCTGACCCACCATGCCGTTAATCGTTTCATGCAGCGTCCCATCCCCTCCGATCGAAATGACGAGATCACAACCGTCTTGGCAGGCACTCAGACAGTAGTTGGTCGCGTCGCCCTCACCGGCCGTCTCATTAACCACCACTTCATACTGCTGTGATTCAAGAATTTCTTGAACCTGGGATACATACTGCTGAGCCTCTTCTTTACCCGACGATGGATTGCTAATGATCATGGCTTGGCGCATACCCGCATCTTCTCCTCCAAATGGCATCTTTACTTCATCTATACCCTCTCTGCTATGAAGTTGAATAGGATCTGGGGGAGTTGTACAATTATTTTTGAAAAATATGGATGGAAGAGTGCAGTGTTAGGTTTATATCATATAGAATAGAAGTAGATGTTCTGTATGTTATGAAATTCTTGTTCCTTTTGCCCTTTGATGGGTTAATAACTATAGATGTGTTTTTATTCGTGCCTGCATAAGATAAACTGATCCATTTACACTTACTACTCCGATGGCAGAACAACCTTCCGAATCACTGTTATCGTGTAAATCTTGTATTTACCTTATATATCATCGAAAGAAATCAATCTGTTCGGAGTATTTTATAATCTCAAAATCGGAATCGGAGGGAATTCATGCAATGAGAAGAATGACTCTACTATTTTTAGTATTCATCCTGAGTCTTGGGGCGGCTGGTCAAGCGATGGCCTATACTACCGCGGACTTGGGCGAAGGAATCATCGAAGACCCTGCACTGGAGAACGGACTGAAGCTGATCCTGAACAAACCGATAGATTCCCCTCTAACCTCATCCGATCTGGAGCAGCTGCACGTGGTGGATCTGAGCAATGCAGGCATTCAAAGCCTGGCCGGTCTGGAATATGCCAAGAATTTGACTCACCTCCGTTTATATGGCAATGAGATTGACGATCTTACACCGCTGGAGCATCTGACTCAGCTTCGCGAGGTTGACGTTCGCAATAATTACATTACATCGATTGATGCACTGGCTGATTTGAAAGACCTGGGACGGTTGTACATCAGCAACAATTCCATTTCTTCCATAGAAGTTGTACGTGGATTCACCCGATTACATACGTTTCACGCCAGCGGTAACCAGATTACCAGTCTATCCGCACTGGCTGATGCAGATGATCTTCAATGGCTTGAAATCTCGAACAATGCGATAACGGACCTGACACCACTGGCGGATAAACAAAAACTGAAACAGCTCAATGTGGCCAACAACCACGTTCACACTCTGGATGTACTGGCTGATCTGCCAAATACACTTCAGAAGCTGAATGTGGCAGGTAACGAGATCTCGGATCTGATGCCCTTGGAGCATATGACACGCCTGCAGGCGCTAGACTTCTCCGGGAATCAGGTTCAGCATCTGGCACCCTTGGAAGACCTGTTAGGGTTGAAAGAACTGAATGCGGAGTCCAATCAGATCTATGATCTGGAGCCGTTACATCAGCTGTCCAAGCTGGAAGTGCTGAAATTGTCCAACAATCGGGTGTGGGATCTGACACCGATTGCCGGGTTTACTTTTACAAGAAACAGCTCAACCCATACAAATACCATAACGGATATTTCGGCTTCTACTTCCATATCCTCTCGTACGCAGACTTCGATCTCCGAGCCGGAACCTGCCGGACTCACGGTGCAAAATAATTATCTGGATGTCGCAAGCGGCAGTGATACGATGCGCCTGCTAAATCAAATGAATGTACGGGAACAGAAACGCACCCCGCAAGGCAAATTCCAACGATTAATTGAAGGTTCAACAACCGCCTATGTGGGTGATCAGACTTATGCACTGGAAGCCGCTCCTTTTATCGATGAAGGACGGACCTATGTACCGCTCCGCTTTGTCTCTGAGCAATTGAATGCCAGCGTGAATTGGAATCCAGACACACAGGAAGTTCAGATAACGCAGAATGGTACAGTGATTCGGTGGACTGTGGGCAATAAACAGGTGATTGTAGATGATGCCCTTGCGATGAACGACGCTCCCCTGTTGATGAAGGGTGGAAAGGCGTTTGTCCCGGTACGTTTTATTTCGGAGCAATTCAATACAACGGTTGGGTATATCGGAAGCAGCAAAACGATTCTGATCTTCGAAAACAAAGCGCAGGACGAGAATGTACAAATTAATTAAGCAAGGCATAAGTCCCCGTCTGAACATCAGCGGGGATTTTTGATGAGCATTAAACTGGATACGAGCTGGCAGGAATGTGATTGGCGTAATAGCGATTGTTTAATCGAAAAAACGGATGCGCCCCAGGGTCTGTCTGTATTCACTGGGACTCATGCCAGTCCATCGCCTGAACTGCCGACTGAAATGCGCAAGACTGGAATATCCAAGCATGGTGGCTACCCGAGTGAGGTTAAGAGCAGGCTGGTGTATCAGCTGCTTGGCCTCATGGAGCTTCAGTTCAGACAAATATCTGCGCGGAGAGATGCCGTATACTTTCTGAAATGTCTCCAGTGCATATCCAGGGCTGATTTGCAGCGAAGCCGCAATCTCTTCAATCCGAATCTCCTTATCCCCCAGCCCTTCCCGCTGGATATTCCCGGCATTGAATCGGCTTTTGATTGCCTCGGCTATCAGTGTTGCATAGTGCGCCACCGTAGGCGATACGGCTTCTTGGGAACGGGAGGAGCTTTGCTCTGCCAATATCGCCATAATCTCCAACAAACCCGCCTGCATACGGAACAGATCTGATGTTGTATATTCTCCTTTGTGCTGAAGCAGATCCACCCATCTCATCATGACTTCCGTTAATCGCTGATTATCCTCGCTCCCACATGGGAACAACAGCTGCACATGTCTGCTCATCTCCTGGCGAAACAGAACCTCATCTACATTGAAATGGGCAATAAAATAGGTCAACCCCTGCTCCTGATTGCATTCATTGGTATGTTTGCATCCAGGCGGGATAAGCAATATATCTCCTGCGTGGAGATCATAGCGGATATTCTCCAGTATGGTCGTCTGCGACCCTTCCAGAATCAATATCAACTCAAAGGCCAAATGCGATTCCATTGGCACTTGCCAGCCCCGCTTCACCTTCTGCATGTGAGCACCAAACAGCTTGACGTTCCAGTCCGTCGCAGGTAACCACCGACTCTCCGGAGACAGATAGGAACGGTATGGTTCAGGAATGATCATGGATTCTCACCACCTTGGATTAGGGCAAATTTTACGCGGTTCAGCGTATCTTCTTTTGCAATGGGACTTGATATACTGACTGTACATCATACCTGAGATTCATGCGAGGAGGAAATTCCAATGTCCCTGACAATACACGGTTATTCCACTACACCAGATCATGCGTGGAAAGAGATCTCTTATACATCTATAAATGAAAACGCTAACTTAAAGCTCACAGGTGAACAGCATCAGCTAGTAGAAGGATTTGGGGGCTGCTTTAACGAGCTTGGTTATATTGCCCTGTCCCACTTGAATGAGGAGCAGCGTCATGACGTATTTCATTCCCTCTTTCACCCGGAAGGTGAACATAAATTCAACATCTGTCGCCTGCCTATTGGCGCGAGTGATTATGCAGAGCAATGGTACAGTCACAATGAGGTGGACGGCGATGTGGCCATGGAACATTTTTCAATCGAACGTGATTTCAAATATCTGATTCCATACATCAAAGAGGCCCTGACCTATAATCCGAATCTGCAATTCTTCGCCTCCCCGTGGAGCCCGCCTACCTGGATGAAGTCACCAAGAGCCTATAACTATGGAACGCTGCGCTGGGAGAAGGAGATCCTGGAAGCTTATGCGCTGTATTTCGTCAAATTCGTACAAGCTTACCAGGACGCTGGCATTACCATCCATCAGGTCCATGTACAGAACGAAGTCATCGCGGATCAGAAATTCCCTTCCTGCATGTGGACCGGGGAGCAGCTGCGCGAGTTTATCGCCGACTACCTGGGTCCTGCTTTTGACAAGCATGGTCTGGATACGGAAATCTGGCTGGGAACGATCAACGCACCTGATCCATGGGAAGAATTGATCAAGAAGAAAACAAATGATTTCGACGAATACGCCGGACTGGTGCTTAGTGATCCCAAAGCGTACGCCTATATCAAGGGAGTTGGTTATCAGTGGGCAGGCAAAAATGCCATTCAACGTACAGCGGCAAGCTACCCGGAGCTTCGTTACATGCAGACCGAGAATGAATGCGGTGATGGCAACAACTCGTGGAACTACGCCAAGTATGTATATAATCTGTACCAGCACTATTTCAGTAATGGAGTGAATGCGTATATTTACTGGAACATGGTTCTGGAGCCTAAAGGCCGCAGCACATGGGGATGGGAGCAGAACTCCATGATAACGGTAGACCCGGATACCCATGATGTCATTCAGAACCCCGAGTATTATGTGATGAAGCATTTTGCTCATCATGTTGTTCCTGGTGCACGAAGAGTGGGTCTGTCTGGAGCCTGGAGCGGCAAAACGGTGGCTTTCCGCAACCCGGACAATAGCCTCGTCATTGTCATCAACAATCCGTTCAAGGACAGCCGTGACCTGAACCTGGCATATGAAGGACAGACACTCCAGTTCAAGCTGGAGGCTGATTCCTTCAACAGTATTGTCATTTCTCAATCCTAGACAGGACATGATGAGAAAGAAATAGCGCACTGCTCCGCTACCTAATCTGCGGAACAGGCGCTATTTTTGGGGATACAAGTGATAACAGATGAGAGTGATTATAACAGCTTACGGATTGTTCGCAAGGTAGTTTCTCAACCATTGGAGCGCTGGACGCTCTGTTCCGTTGCTGTTCACCAAGTGAGAACCAGATACCCAGGTTTGATTCTGGTTGTAGCCCCACAGGGTTACGCCTTTAACAGCGGAATGCTGCCATAGTACAGGGAATTTCTGTTGATAACGTTGTAATTGGGTATTGTCATCGCCCGTCATGTCCAGCTCGGACACATAAACCGGCAGACCGGTCGCAGCCAGCTTATTCAATACCGCATTCATTGTGCTTACGGAGACGTTATCCATGTTAAAGTAATGGGCCTGAATACCAATGCCATCAACCAGACCTCTGCTTTTCAGAATATTGATAATCTGTATATATTGATCCGCTTTAGCCGGATCACCGATGATGCCGTATTCGTTGATCAGCAATTTGGCGTTTGGAAAGGCTTGTCTCGCTTGTTGGAAAGACCAGATGACCCAATCCCACCCTGTCGCTCCGTCCCCTCCGATGGCATTGCGATAGGACGGTTTGGCATGCAGCGGTTCATTAACCACATCGACAAAAGCCGCTTTGGGATAACGCTGGCCTGCGGCCTGGATCCACTGTGTTACTTCAGCTTTCTGATCTGCAGCCGAAAGACTATTTATCCATCCAGGCTGCTGATTTCCCCACACCAACGTATGGAACTTGAAAGGAAATCCATTATTGACGGCATGATTGTATGCCATGTCTGCCTGAGACCAGTTCATGACGTTGCGTGTACCCTCAACCGCATCCCATTTGGTTGAATTCTCAGGAGTCACCTGATTCCAGTAGGTATTAAAGTTGGAAGGTACACTGCTTGCGATGATATTTCCTAGAAATTTGCTACCTTTTGCCAGACCGGCACTCACACTACCAACGGCTACTGATGCAGCAAGTACACCCACTAAAGCGAGCGAACTCACCGTTTTGAACCATTTGGACTTGGACTTAAACATGATCTTCCTCCTTTAAATGTATAGTACGCAATACAAAGTAAGCGCTTGCAATTTCATTTTACTGGATAAATTTGTAATTATCCATGTAAAAAGTATAGCTTGTCCCTCAAAAAGTATAGATGTTGGGCACTAGCATGATATGACTTAACCAAAGGCAATTCACTTTATTATATTTACAAATCTATAAATATAGATATAATGTAATTCTGAGAACTTATCATATCGGCCATAATTTCACAGAAAGGCAAGGAGGTATTTTTTAGCTTAGTATATCTATTTTTCTATATATATAAATTAATTTGGAGGTCTACACTTTAACATGAAATCGAAATCACAACAGGTTAACCCGCTGCTCATCCTCATTCTGGCATTGGGTGTATTCGCCATCATCACTACAGAAGTAGGCATTATAGGTGTCCTGCCCCTGATTACGCAGAAATTCAACATCACCGCTGCACAGGCTGGATGGCTTGTAAGTATTTTCGCTCTGGTCGTTGCCGTGTCCGGCCCTTTCCTGACTTTACTCGTATCCGGTATCAATCGTAAAACCATATTGTTAACGGCTGTGCTGTTGTTTGCCATTTCCAACGTAGTCTATGCCTACACAACCCGATTCGACATGATGTTCATCTTTCGGATTATCCCGGCCATCTTTCATCCCGTCTTCTTCTCTGTTGCTCTCGTCACGGGTGCCAAACTGGTCCCACCGGAAAAAAGCAGTCAGGCGGTTGCCAAAGTGTTTACCGGTATCACCGCTGGCTTTGCATTCGGCGTACCCCTAACTTCCTATCTTGCGAATCGCTTCTCACTGGAGACTGCGTTCTGGTTCGGTGCAGTAGTCAGTATGATCGCTTTCGTCGGTATACGGATTTGGCTGCCTTCGATGCCTGTGCAAGAGAAGATGTCTTATGGCAAACAGATCGGTATTTTGCGTAAACCTGCGCTGTGGTTGAACATTGCCACCGTCGTTTTTATTTTTGCAGCCATGTTCTCCGTGTACAGTTATTTCGCCGAATATCTTGGGCAAGTCACTCATATGGGCGGTTCCTGGATTAGTGTAATGCTCTTGGTCTTTGGCGTCATTATGATTGCCGGGAATTTGGTGTTTGGACAGCTTCTGCATCGAAATATTCCGAGGACCGTTCTCCTTTTCCCAGTGCTATACATGGCAGTTTATTCACTCGTTTATTATGCAGGCTCCTACTTCACCCCGATGATTATCATGGTGTTCGTCTGGGGTGCCATTCACTCTGGTGGTCTGATTGTCAGTCAAACTTGGCTAACAACGGAGTCTCGGGAAGCACCGGAGTTCGGAAACAGTCTCTTTGTCTCTTTCTCTAATCTGGGAATCACCTTCGGTACTTCCATTGGCGGCTGGTTCATTGCCCAACTTGGAATTCATCAGGTTATCTGGAGCGGAATCATCTTTGGTTTGCTTGCTTTGGTGTCCATCGTTGTCAAAATCAAACTTTTCACATCCCGTAGTCATAGTTCAATTGAGACCGTATAAGCGGTCTTTTTTATTTGTCATTTTGTGGTTTACATTTACCAAATGTTTATCTAGTATTAACTCCAATGACACATATCTTTACATAACACTAGATAACAAGGGAGATTACAACATGCGCAAATTTTCATTGAAACGATTCACCGGATGGCCCTTATCATTCCTCCTATGTGCCTCCATCCTCTTCGCCCCCTTTGCTTCCACACCGGCCCAGGCTGCTGAAGCAGACAAGGAAACCAAGATTACGTTGCTGGGAACATCGGATATTCATGGCCGATTTATGCCGTGGGACTATGCTCTGGACGGTCCGAATCCAACAGGAAGCATGACTCAGCTGTACACGATTGTAAAAAAAGTGCGTGCTGAGAATCCGAATACAATCCTGCTGGATGCAGGGGACATGATTCAGGACAACTCGGCTGAACTGTTCAACGATCAACCTCAATCTCCCATGATGGTCGCAATGAACGAAATGAAATATGACGCATGGGTCATGGGAAATCATGAATTTAACTTTGGATTGGACGTATTAGAGAAGATTTCCTCACAGTTCAAGGGACAACCCTTGGTAGGTAACATTTTCAAAGAAAATGGCGACCGCTACATGCCTGCCTATACGATCATTGAGAAAGACGGCATCAAGGTTGGCGTCATCGGAATGAACACACCTATGATTACCGAGTTCGAGAAAGGTACGGATCACCTGGACGGCATCATTGTCAAAGACCCGGTGGAAGAGACCAAGAAGGCCATCGCCGAGCTGAAAGGCAAAGTGGACGTCATGGTTGGACTTATGCATATGGGACTGGATAACGAGAACGGGAACCCGGGCACCGGGGTTACGGATATCGCCAATGCCAACCCGGAGCTGGCTGCCATTTTTGCCGGACACATGCATACGCTGATTGAATCCCAAACGGTTAACGGCGTATTGATCTCCGAACCGAACAAATATGGTTCACACATTTCACGGATTGACCTCACATTTGCCAAAGAAGGCAACAAGGTTGTACTGAAAAGCAAGGAAGCACAAGCACTCGCTGTAAAAGCCGCTGATGGCTCTTATGAAGTGTCCGATCCCGGACTGGAAGATACACTGCATCCGTTCCACGAGTTCGCTCGTGCCGATGCCAACATTGAAGTGGCTGAACTGAAAGGGACGAACCTGGTTCCTGCCGATGAGATTAAGGGTATCCCTGCTGTGCAGATTCAGGAAACACCTTTGTCTGACTTTTTCACCGAAGTCATGCTGCACTATAGCGATGCCGACGTAGTTGCGCACCAGATCGATAACGATAAGGCCAAGCTGGATGTCGGACCGATCAAGAAAAAGGATATTGCGTTTAACTACCAATATACCTTTGGTGAAGTAACGGTATATGAAGTGACCGGACGTGATCTGAAGGATTACATGGAATGGTCTGCGGGTTATTTCAACTCCACACGTCCTGGCGATGTGACGATCAGTTTTGATCCAAAACGACGTGCTTCCAAGTACAGCACCGATGATTTCTTCGGTGGAGTAACGTACGAGATTGACCTGACCAAGCCTTACGGCAGTCGGATTACGAACCTTAAATACAGCAATGGCACAGTGGTCAAAGAAGACGATACACTGAAGCTCGGTATGAATGCCTACCGGATGGAAGCCCTGATTGCCAAAGGCGGCGCACTGGAAGGGCGTAAATTCAAGCAATTGTGGTCGTCCAAGGATGCTTCAGCATTTGGCGAGATTCAAGGTACGATCCGTAATCTGTCCATTGCTTATCTGAAAGACGTGATGAAAGGCGTCTACGAACCGAAAATCCAGCACAACTGGAAAATCACCGGTGTGGATCTGACAGCACCTGCACGTGCAGATGTCGTAGAGTTGATTAATGATGGCATCATGTCTGTTCCGACAACGGAAGATGGCAAGTATACCAATATTGCGTCCATTAACATTTTGGATGCGGTGACTGAAGAAGAGATGACTGCTCTTGCCGCCAAAGCGAACATAAGTATTGCGAAATTCTCTGGCGTGAAAACCAAAGGTGAGTTCTATCAGGAGCTGAATAAAGCTCGCAAGGCGTCCACTGGCAGTGGCGAAGAAGAGACGACTACACCTGAGAAGCCTACAACACCAACGGTACCTAAGCCGACACCTGACACATCGAAACCCGGCAAACCATCGACATCACCAGGTGCAAGTAAACCAGGTACAGTCGTTAAAGGCAAACAAGCCAAGGTTACTGCAGCCTACCTGAACGTGCGCTCCAGCGCTTCATCCAAAGCTAAAGTAGTTACTGCCGTACCGAAAGGCACCGTCCTTGAGGTGATCAGTATTGATAAGTATGGTTGGGTCAAAGTAAAACTGGATGGTCGCATAGCTTATGTCTACGGAAAATATGTAAGTATGCTGAAATAGATTGTCCGTTTACGACTCTAGGTAATTCATCTATTCATAAGAAAGACCTCCTCCACAATGCATGTGGAAGAGGTCTTTACTTTTTTTGGATTTTAGAGTAATACGTACGTGTTTATCTACTCCTGCGCCAAACTTCGAACCTTTCTCACAAACTGTTGCAGCTTAATTCCATTCGTTTGTTTGGTGAATTCAAGCGCCTCGTTGGACAACCCCTCATAGGCAGAAAGGACATAATCCCCATCGACGATATAGTACGTGCCATAACGTGAGAAGGAATAACCTCCACGTCGCTCGGACTCTACCCCCTTTTTGACCGCTGTAACTAGTCTCTGACCAGGCATAAGTTTAGGCTCAAGCGCCGCAAACACTGCGTTATAGAACAGAAATGTTTCCTTGGCTACATCTGCTCCTGTAATCACTTCGTGCACCTTTACTTTGTAAGAGACGAACTCAGCTTCGTAGGGAGTCATTCCCGTAGTCTCCTGCTTTTCTGTCATTGTGCGTTCAGGTGTATCTGGTTCAGTGGTTACCACCATGCTGAAATTCGGCAGGACGCTCACAACCTCTGCCACAATAACTGCATCTGAGAAGTCCATGATCTCTCTAAAGGTCACTTTTTTCATCCATGGAGTCACAAGAGACTGCGGCGATAATGGGTACTCCTCCCTCAGTTCCTGTAACCGATCTTGGGAGAGAACATCTAAAACATCTGATTCATCATCATCTGAGTTAGAAAAAGGGGCCGAGCAACCCAATAGACCGACTGTTAACGTGATTACAAACAACCAACACACTACACGAAGTTGTGTCACGCACCCTTCTCCTCCCTAGTGTTTTCTCACCTTATATTAATCCCGCTTAACGTCCCAGCTCGCAAGCATGCCTTTCGCCATTTCCATATTGGATTCTTCCCCAGTGATTAATGCAAACTGCGCAACAATTGCCGGATATGCCGCCCATTGCTCCCGAATATGCTCCAGCATCCGCGGCCATACCCTTCCCCCCGCTTTCTCATAGCGATGGAGCAAATCCCGCAACCCTTCCTCTTTGAAGAGCGCATAATAGATGACAAAATCCTTGCCCGGGTCGGCAATCTCCGCCTCAGTCCAATCAATCAGCCCGGTCACCCGCATATCATCGCTCACGATGATATGCGGTGGATGCAGATCACCGTGATTGAACGTTGAGTGTTCAGGCCAGTAGCTGTCCGTTGTCAGCCACGCTTCCCACCGCATGGCCAGTTGATCTGGCACCTCGAAGCTTTGTTTAATCTCCTCAATATTGGCTGCAAAAGCTTTACGAGATTCTGTAGGCGTCTTGCTTCGCACTCCGCACTTTACCGCCTCATCAGGATCAATGTTATGCAAAGCGGCAAGTGCAGCAGCGAGCGAATCGAAGAAATCATCGGATAAGCTTTCCTGTGGAAATCGCCATGTGTACCCTCCCCCTGCCGGATCAACTACGGCGATCGGTTCTCCAACAAGTAAAGGATAAGCGATCAGCTCCGGCGTAAAGATCCGCCACTCCGGTACCTCTATCGGCAGATGCCTTTTTACAACCTCCAGCACCTTGCGCTCATTTACAGCCCGCTCCCATACATCCTCGCGTCGTGGCTGGCGCAGTATCCACTGTTGTCCCTGTTCATCGGCGGCAAACGCTACACGAAAGTCCATACCGGACTCATTGATTATCACGGATTCCTCAGCAATATGAAGCCCGTTCTGTGCAGCTAAAGATGTTAGTTTTTTTTGAAATTCCAACTGCTCATTCACGTTCGATTTAGTCATTTCAGGATCTCCCCTTTTCCTCAATAAAATAAAAAACACAGACATCCATGCCTGTGCAGTCTATTTCGGATATTGGGTATACCTGAATGCTCGCAATAAAATAGTAGTACACCAAAGAACCACTCTAAACGAGTGTTTCTTTAATGACTAGCGGCATACGTGTAAATAGGCAAACCGATCCCGATGAGCTGCACACAGGCAGAAATACAGCAAGCGCAAACAAAAGTTTCGCCATACTATCTCAGTCGGATAAAATTTGCCACACGTATCCCTCCGTTCCGTAAGTTAACCATATGTTAACATATTCCATTTTCCGGTTCCAGCATAAATGGCGGTTTTTCTGTTATTTTTTCAGCGATGTGCAGGAACCTTGGTGGCTTAAGAACCGTCATATGTATAGAACCATTACAAAGAATGAGGTGATCAACGAATGTCCATTGTGCGAAAATTATCCCTAATGCCGCTCATTTTGCTTCTGTTAACGCTAGGATGTTCAGAAGAATCAGCAGAAAAGGAGGAGAGGAAAGCTCCTGTTAGCGGAGTGATCACGAATTTTGTTGAAGAAAAGGGACAGGTCCTCATCGATAATGAAGAAGATAACGGTAATAAATCTGGACCCATCTTGATTTCACTTCATACGAATGCCGAACTTATCATTAATGGTGAAACCGTCACTGCCCCTTTGGATGCAACATTGGTTGGACGCAGGGCTGAAGTGTGGACAGGTCCGTCTATCGCCAAATCTTCTCCCCCGCAGACCACAGCCTTGAGGATGATTATTCATTAACAAAAGACAAAGCAACCGATACATTTCGTTTCACGTGGAACTATTTTGATACACCTTCTTTTTCAGAAGTGATGGCTTTCATAGAAGAACAGCGACAGACCATAGCCCCGAAAAGTGTCAGTAATCGAGTTGCTCACAGCAATTACTCCGTTAGCGCACCTCTATATAGAGTATAATAAAGAGGTATACGATAAATGTACGGTGCAATGCTTGTATATAAGCATATGGATAATTCGATTCCAGACGCTCCTGTATTCAAAACTAACGTAAAAGAGGTTAACGATGAGTAAGCAACAATTTAAAGATTATGGACTTGGCGAAGAAATCGTAAAAGCGCTGGATAGCCTGGGCTATGAAACCCCAACGGAGGTTCAAACCAAAGTTATTCCGGTAGCCCTTGAAAATAAAGATCTTGTGGTTAAATCCCAAACAGGCAGCGGAAAAACAGCCGCCTACGGTATTCCAGTCTGTGAGCTGGTAGATTGGAACGAAAATAAACCCCAGGCTTTGATACTCACGCCAACCCGCGAGCTGGCTTTGCAAGTGAACGAAGATATTACCAATATCGGACGCTTTAAGCGTATTAAAGCAACCGCACTATACGGTCAGTCCCCTTTTCATATCCAAAAAGCTGAGTTAAAACAAAGAACGCATGTCGCTGTGGGCACACCTGGACGGGTACTGGACCATATCGAACGCGGCACCCTGCCGCTGGATCGGATCTCATACCTTGTCATTGACGAGGCCGATGAGATGCTGAACATGGGCTTCATCGAGACGGTGCAATCCATTATTCAAGCACTGCCTAGTGAGCGAGTGACGATGCTATTTTCCGCGACGTTCCCTGAAGATGTAGCCAAGCTGTCACGCAAATACATGAACAATCCGGTCGAGATTGAGATCAAGGCAAGTGGTCTTACAACAGCCACGATTGAACATGCCGTGATTCACGTGCCAGAGGTGAACAAAACGGCGCTGCTTCAGGACCTGTTTATTGTTGAAAATCCAGATAGCTGTATCGTGTTCTGCCGGACACAAGAGAATGTAGATAAGTTGTTCCGGGTCATGGCAGACCTCGATTATCCAGTTGATCGCATCCACGGAGGCATGGAACAAGATGAGCGCATCGAAGTGATGAATGCATTCCGAAGAGGACAATTTCGTTATCTGATTGCAACGGATGTAGCCGCGCGCGGGATTGATATCACGAATATTACCCACGTCATCAACTACGATATTCCTTTGGAAAAAGAAGGATATGTGCACCGTACAGGTCGTACGGGCCGCGCCGGGAAAACAGGTAAAGCCTTTACTTTGGTTACCCCGAAGGATGGCAGACGTCTGGCAGAGATCGAATCGTATATCGGATTTGAAATCCCTGTCGTTAAAGCGCCTTCCGAGGATGCTGTAGACCGACGCCGGGAAGAGTTCGAGAAGCGTTTGAAGATCGTGCCTGAACGCAAAAAAGACAAGCGTGAACAGTTGAACCAGCAGATCATGAAGCTGAACTTCAACGGAGGCAAGAAAAAGAAACTCCGTGCGGTAGACTTTGTGGGCACCATCGCCAAGATTGAAGGCGTCACTGCAGACGACATCGGGATTATTACTATTCTGGACAATGTAACCGATGTGGAAATTTTGAATGGCAAAGGCCCACTCGTGCTTGAGATTATGCAGAATACAACGATCAAACGCATGCAGCTCAAGGTTCGTAAAGGAAAAAAATAAGATGTGCGACATCAACAAATCCGAATAGAATTCGCAGCAAACAGACTGGTGAGTCTTTAGACTTCCGGTCTGTTTTGTTTTTAATGGGATGCTACATATCCAAGTCAAAAGCCAAAGATGCCAAAAGCCACGCATAATGCAGGTAGCTTCCTTGCTATCGCCGCTATATTCCAGACAAAGTTCCATTTGTTCATCAGGGTACACATTGTTCACTTGTACAGAAATTCATTTTAATTACACTAAATATGTAAGTGCTTCATAAAGGACCGATATTAGGAGGTGTGTGTATTGGGCAACAGGAAAGCAGTCTGGTTTCTGGTCTTCGCGCTCACGCTAACCATGTTTGGCATTCATCCCGAACGGACCAGTGCGGCAAGCGTGACCATCACTAACGGCTCCGATTGGCTGGATACCGCAGGCAACCCCATTCAGGCCAATAGCGGAAACATTCTGAAAGTCGGCAGCACGTATTATTGGTACGGCGAGCATGCGGTCGGTGGCAAGTTTGACAGCGTTAATGTCTATACTTCAACCGATCTGAAGAATTGGACGTTCAGCAATGCCATTCTGACCAAGGATTCAGCCACCGAGCTGGCCTCCAGCAAAATCGAACGTCCCAAAGTCATCTACAACGCCGCCACAAAGCAGTATGTGCTATGGGCACATTACGAGAACGGTACAGATTACAATCTGGGACGGGTCGCGGTAGCAACGAGCAGCACACCAAACGGTAAATTCACGTATGAGGGAAGTTTTCGGCCTTTGGATTACGAGTCACGCGACATGACTGTTTTTGTAGATACAGACGGTACAGGTTATCTGATCACAGCATCCCGCAAGAATGGCGGGGCCAATGATACCATGGCTATTTTCAAAATGAACGCCAGCTATACCGGTGTGGAATCCTTTGTGGGTTGGCAATTCGAGAACGCCTATCGTGAAGCTCCTGCCGTTGTGAAAAAGGGCAATCGCTACTACCTCTTCACCTCTCAGGCTGCTGGCTGGTATCCAAATCAGGGCGCGTATGCCACCGCATCGTCCATGACAGGCACATGGTCCGCTCTTACACCTTATGGCAATCCATCGGCCTTCGGCTCCCAGATCCATGATATTGCCACCATTACAGGCAGCAACACCACATCCTATATTTATATGGGCGACCGCTGGAATCCACTCAATCTTGGTGAACATAAACATATTTGGCTTCCTTTAACCTTGAATGATTCAAACGGAACCGCCTCACTGGAATGGTACAAAGAGTGGAATATCGATGCTGTAACAGGCACGGTAACGCCACCTTCTCTTGTTAATCACGCCCAAGGCAAAACAGCTACCGCCATCTCCACAGCCTCTGGCTCAACTGCATCCAATGTTAATGACGGCAACTATCAGACTTCTTGGGCAGCGTCGTCCAATACTTGGCCAGCCTGGTGGCAGGTCGATTTCGGTGCACCGAAGACCATCACGGAGATCGATATCTCCTGGTTTATGTATAAAGGATCGGAAGGCTATTATAAGTACAAAATTGAGATCAGCAACGATGGTGTCAACTACTCCACGCTGGATCGAACCAGCAATACCACCTATGGGTTTACGACCGACACTGTTCATTTTACCGCCCGCTATGTACGGATCAATATGGTCAACGCTGTCCTGTGGAACAATCCGGGTAACTGGTATACCCCAACCCTGCATGAGGTCAAAATGTTAGGCCCAGCCACACCTGATGCGACGAATTACAGCCGTTTCAGTTCCTTCAATTATCCGGATCGGTACATCCGTCATTCCAATTTCACGGCACGGATCGACACCAACGTCTCACCTGTACTGGATTCACAATTCCGTGTTGTACCTGGCTTGGCCAGCTCTACAGGCATCTCACTGGAATCCATCAATTTTCCGGGCTACTTCCTGAATTGCAACACCAGCAACAAAATCGTACTTGAGGCGTACACGGATACCGCCACCTATAAAGGAGATGCCACTTTCCTGAGCAGCCCCGGCTGGGCAGACAGCTCCAGAGTATCGCTCCAATCGTACAGCCAGCCCGGATATTACATCCGGCATTACGATTATGTGTTGCAGATGGATCCCATCAGTGCCTCCAGCAGCGCAACGGTGAAGGGTGACGCCACGTTGGGGCGAAGCGATTTTTAGCCATTGGGAATGAGCACTAAGCGATCTATTTTCGGGATAGAGACCGCCTCTTCAGATTTATGACTGAAGGAGTGGCCTCTTTCGTAGTCCAACATTACCGGACACACAGACTCTAAATGAATTTTCATAGCTTATTGACGATATCCATGAATGCCTTCATATTGTATGTGTCGTCCTGAATGCGCCATCCCCCTTGTTCCTGTAAAAAGGTAATCTCCCCTTCTAACGGAATGGTCTTCGTTTCTTCTCCATCATCATTCGTAAATACCAAATGTAGCGTGTACTCCACGAGCATCCAATCGTTTTTACTTTCTTTAATCTTCGCTTTTATATCTTCAGCATGCAGTGACGCATCTTCTCTGTCTGCCACCTGGAATGGCAACCCTATACTACTTCTTTCAAGATTCCGTTCCGTCAGGAAGGGCTTCAATATCTCTTTTTTGGCTAGCATCTTTTCTACGGTTAATAATTCTTCACCCTCCTTGTTATCAACTGCAAACTCCACCGTTTTATATTCCAAGGTCATTTCAAGAGCTTGCTGCTCTTCCTGGGCAGATGCCTTTTGATTCGTCAATATACTCAACTGACTATTTGAAGATGGAGCTGGCTCTTGAATACTTTCGTTTTTTTGGGACTCGTTACACCCCATCATTACGACAGACATCAGAGTAACTGTTCCGATGAAATAATTTAATTTACGCAAAATCATCCTCCATCCTGTGCGTTCTTGTTATCGACTACAGCTGAATACATAAGCAGGCGGCAGGTTAAGGTACACCCTTGTGATGCTTACGTTTCCGAAAAATTGCTTGAGCAATCCCCGTTTAATTAACGTGTACTGAAAAGTAATGAACCTGCCATCTTGTTTCAAATATTGCCTTGATTTACCCAAAATGTCCAGTGACACATCCGTAGGCAAGCTGGCAAACGGAAGCCCGGATACAATGTAATCGGCCTTGTTCACTCCGTATTGCCGCAAATACTGATCCACATGCACGGCAGAATCATGAATGATGTGTACATTCGGAAGATGACCGTATTTTTTACGCAGCAAATGGCAGAAACGTGCATTGTTTTCAATCAAAATCAGGATAGTCCCCTGCTGTATGTTCGCAAGCAGCATTTCCGTAAACACACCCGTGCCCGGCCCATACTCCACGATGCATGATGCACGGTCAAATTCGATGTCTTCCACCATTTTCGCTGCTAGATATTTTGAGCTGGAGGCAATCGCGCCAATCCATCGGGGACCCTGGATGTATTGCTTCAAAAAGGCTAACCACTCCATCACATCCGCCCCCTACTTTCAATTTCCTTAGATCAGTTTAGAATCAACAAAGTCCGAAGAAGCCATCAAATCGAGGAGAATAAGAGAAGAATGATGAAAATTTGAGAGCATGCTACATCATATTCCGAGTGGATAAAGCTTGCGAGCGTTACGGGGTAAACGCATAGAACATGGAACTGAGGAGCACAAAAAGAGCCTACCGGATTACTCCTTAGGCCCCTTATATGATCAAACTATATTATGTAAAACGACTACCGATTTGAAAATCTGAAGATCAACTTTTCTCCATCATGCGTCTGGTTCTGAAGCTCCACATAGTTTCCCTGGGTATAGTTCGATACAGTTTTTCGCCAAAAGTGTTGACCTACTTTATTTTTCTCCGAAGGATTCGTGAACAACTCCCATCGTCCCCGATATCTCCGGAATACCTCTTTTGCAGCATACTCTGCAATTCCCACACCTCTGAATGGCTGCATCAGAAAGAATTCATGTACAAAGAAATCCGTGTCTGCCGAACAATGAGGCGGAGTAGCTACAAATACAAAACCTGCTGGTACACCATCTACTCTAATTAAAAATGCATAGAGAACATTCGGTTTTTCCCACCATATGTTCTGGACATCATATTGATCTTGCAATGTTTTGTAATCATCACCCATTTCGAAAATCCCATGTTGATTCGGAGTGTGTTCTGCTCTCAGACCATAATGTCCGGATAAATCATGAAGGTAAAGAGGATACATGTTTTTGATGATATATGCCTCAGTGTTATGCGTTAATTGTACGTCAATTCTCATATTGGCTCCCCTCCTTCTCCATAGCTGACGTAATGTTTTATTAGTAACAGTTCTATAATCTCATTGTATTGGTCTTCTTCTGCACAATATAGGCAGCAAACCATTTAAACTAATCCCTGCACAAAAAGCCACATTCGATTTCTCGAATGCAGCTCTACCCTTAGATCACTTTTTGGAATACACAATTTTCTTGATACTGTCGATGGATAAACAAAATTGTTCTATGAGTTGGTCGATGGACATGCCCGCAGCGAATAGCTGGCGAATCTCATCATTCCTTTGCTTCAACATTATCCGACTGCCCGAACTCTCGCCCCATTTTCGATGGGCTTCCTTCGGTTTGGGGATATACACCAATCCACCAGGAATATGGCGCTGGATTTCCTTCAATAATGATTCTGGAAGGATCGTGTCTGCATTAATATATTTCATATTTGCTCCACTCCTTAAAAGTTAAAATCTTTAAGGCAGCAGAGTCAACCGATGAACACTTGTTATACGCATTATACGGGTGTGGCGGAAATGAATTTCAAGCTCTATACAAACAACCGCCGTTGTTCATCGCATGGACTCTGCATAGAGCGGATCGTGAAACTTCTTATGAATTGAATCATGGTAGCCCCCCATTCAGTAAATCCTATTATAAGCTGTTTTCATGGTACTCTTATATATATGTTCCATATGAGAACGCAATATCCTTTTACAACGTATTGTACTGATTCAAACTCCGTTCCAGCATCTCTCTCACTTGTTGTTGCAGCTCCAGCGGCTCAATCACCTTCACTTCAGGCCCATAGGAGAGCAGCTTCCGCGCTGTAAAAGGAAACTCTTCAGGCGGAACCAGTCCTCGCCATTCATTACCTTCAACCGACTTGAACAGTACATCTGACCCTGCCAGTCTCGCCCCAAAATCCGTGAATTGCAGCACGACTTCTATGCTTTCTCTCTCTTCCTTCAAGTTCAACCACTCTTGTAAACTAGGAACCGACTCGTCGATGGAATCCAGCATAACCAGCTCCTGCATGCGATCCACCCGATACAACAGCACTCGATCCTTCCTCCGAGCCGGCATATACCAATACCCGTGATCGTAATAGATGCCGACGGGGAAGACCTGTACCTTTTTATCTCCCTGCCGGGAATGATATATAAATTCAATCTCTCTTTTATCTACTGCTGCGCCTAATATCTCGGTTGTTAATGCCTCGGCCTGTACAGCATGATGTTGAAGGAACGTAATGTGCTGCCTCATCCGTGTAATCAGATCCTGTACATCCTGAGGCAAAGTTGAATAATATTCCTCGGCGAGATGCTCACGAATCGATCCATACGGAAAATCCGGGACGTTCTCCAAATATTCAATCATCATAAACAACCCCAAAGCCTCATGCTGTGTGAGTTGAAGAGGTGGCAAAATTCGATTAGGAAGTACTCGGTAACCCCCGTTCACTCCAACCTCCGTATACAAAGGAAAGCCCAGCTCCTGCAGATCATTCAGATCTCGCTGGATCGTACGGATCGACACCTGAAAACACTCCGCCAATTCACGAGCCGTAAATTTCTTTCTCGAATCCATGATCCGCATCAATGCGAGTTTTCGATTATTCATATTCATCCACCTAACTACGTCAACATTTGTCATAGTTGGAGTGTATCATAAAGTTTAGAAAGGAGCGATGAATGATGTCAAATAATAAAACAGTACTGTACATTGCGATGAGCTTGGATGGGTACATTGCAAGACCGGATGGTACAGTGGATTGGCTGTTCGATGTGGAAGGCGATGGTGGCGATAACGGGTATGGCGAGTTTTATTCAACCATTGGAACGGTGGTCATGGGACGTCTTACGTATGAAGAGGTGCTCAAGCTGTCAGAGGATTTCCCCTATGCGGATCGCCCGACGTATGTACTTTCCCGTTCCAAACAAGCCCCTGCGCCGCACGTACAATTTACGAACGAAGCTGTGGAGAACCTGATTCCTCGCTTGAAGCAGGACTCCAGCGGTGACATTTGGATTGTAGGCGGAGGCCAGGTGGTCCAAGCTGTTCTGCAACAACAACTGCTCGATGAGGTTGAGATTGCCATTATTCCGAAAATCCTTGGCGAAGGAATCCCCTTATTCCCAACTGGAACGGTACCCACCCATTTCAGAATGATTCATACGCAGACGCTGGGGCAGATCATTTCGATCCGTTACCAGGTAATAGGGAAGTAAAACCGTAGCGTAATTAACACATCCCTTTCGGATGTCGAAGGCCTAACCATCTAAAGCCAGACCTCTCTTGTTCAAGAATGGTCTGGCTTGGCTCATTTTTAAACATAACCTATTAATTTAAAATTCCCTTTAGATACTCCGCTAACGCATCAGCAGACATTCGATGAGATAACTCACCCGGATGGCTTCTGGCGCCCACCGTCTTCTCGGTCGTATCTGGAAGCTGTATTACCGAGACTTTCATATCGCCAGCCTGTTTCGTATAAGCGTCAACAGCACGATAGATCGCTGGCATCATCGGGAATCCAAGCATGCCGTATGCCCATACGAGATGCGCCTCTGGATTATTTTTTCGAAGTTTGGTCAGGAACTGGCTTACGGCTTTCTCGAAGGAAACCAGATCCTCTTCATGATAAGTGCCGTCTTCATTCAAACGTTGCTTGTACACCTTTCCGGTAACGGGGTCCTTCCATTCAGGTGTCTGAAAGGCGCCCCCATCATTGCTCCCCAGATTAACCACTACGATATCCGGCTGCCAGGAGTTGAAATCATGCTTGTCCCCTGCGCCGAGTGCTTTATTTTTATCTCCGGTCACCAATCCACAGACTTGTTCGTAATAATCAGGGATGTTCGCATTCGGATTGTTATCCCAACTCGTCAGCACACCCCAGCCGCTCTGTGAGATAACGCGGTATTCTGCATTCAACGCTTCTGCTGTCATTGCCGTATAATTATGTATGGCACTGAACCACATCGGAATCCAATCCTCTTCTTCTTTGGCCCCAATCGCACCTTCTCCAGATGTAATACTGTCACCGATAAATTCAATCTTGTAAGGTTTTTCCTCTACAGGCAGGAAGACACCATCCGATTTAAACGCATAAATCTGCAATGAACAGCCTGGGTCTCCATTCATGGCCTGTACGTCTTTGACGATGCGTACATTTTTCACCACATTCTCGTTCATGCCTCGGAATATGCAGATCCAATACCTTCCCGCCGTTAACATCTGTCTGCTCACCGGTACACCGTTAATCAGAATACTGATCCAAGGTTCATACAGGTCATAATCGGACTCAATCTCCACCCACAGCTCGGAGCCCTTTACATTAATTTCAATCGCACTTCCGGTCCAAAACAAGGTTAAGGGTGACCGTTGTCCTGTCGTTCTGCCATGTACTTTGAGATGGCTGACATCAGACAACGCGTACGTCTGTAATTTCTCATTAGTCTTCACGATGTATTTCCTCCCGCATGATTATTGCCCCAGAGGGCAGTATCATCTGACTAGATTCTAAGAAAATGGTCTACATGCTTCTGGTACTTCTCGTACCAGATTTTCCATTCTTCTTCACGAGATTCCAAGGTACGACCATCCAGTAATGCCTCAATGACGTTCAGGCAGACATGCCACCCAGCTAGATCCTTAGGTGTATGGCTTGTGATGTGATGGATGGTTTCAAGCAGCAGCAGACGACACCCATTCGGCTCCGGATATAGCTCAAACCGAACCCGGTCTTCTGCCCAAGTATATTCGAGAACGGAATGCGGCACAAAGTCCAGGATTTGAAGAACCAGGAACGTACCATCCGGCATATTAAACTTAAGGCTTCCACCTTCCCGAAGATCTGTTACTTCGAGTTCGGAGAACCACTTTGCAAGCTTTTCGTTTTCCGTTAAATAAGACCATACATCCTCTGCAGCATGCTTCCAGTGACGTTCGAAACGGGCCACGTTTCCAGTTGGCGTTTGTTTCAGATCAGCAATCATAGCGTATGCAATGCCTGAAGCGCTTCCTCTTTTGTTTTCAAAAAGAAAACATGCTTGCCATGGTTGCACTCATAGATGAAGTCTCTGAGACTTTTGCTGTTGTATCCGTCAAAATCCCCGACTATGGCAAGTTTCACCTGATAATTCACGTATTTCTGCAATATATCACCCGCAAGCTTGGTCTTCAGTTCGAAGAAATCTTCGGTGAGGTTGGATTTATTAATCAGGATTTTATGTGCGTCATCCGTGTATTTCACGGAGGCCATTAGATCCAGTGCATCCTGCACATTGTTAATAACGATGTCGTTGCTTTCGATAATGGCAACCTTGGAGCTGCCCTGTTGGTCAATGGTTATATTCATTTCATTTCTCCTTTCTCGAGCCTTTCTCTTTATAATATCTCGCAGTTTCCTAATGAATAGCAACGACTTTTTGAGTGTATTTATTTATCCATTTGAACCATTTGGTCCGCACCGTCCCCATTGACCAGATTCGCTTTCGGAATGGATACGACAAATGCGGAGCCCTTATCGCCTTGCGGAGCCGATTCCACACCGATTCGTCCTTCCAGGGACTGAACGATATCACGTACATGGGACAGCCCAATTCCGGTTGCCGCAATGCCTACTTCATTGAACTTGGTCGTATAACCTGGTTCGAAGATGATATCTCGCTTCGCCTCGGGTACACCTTTTCCAGAGTCGATAACCACAAATTGCACATCTGCCCCTTCTTCCAAAACGCCAATCCGAATCGTTCCGTCGTTCTCAATGGCTTCCACGGCATTGGCGATCAGATTATTCATGACAGTCAAGAGAGGAATATAGTAAGGCGAGTCACAGTCATACTGCTGCTCAATGTAGAACTCAATCTTCTTGTTCAGCATTTGGCTATATTTCCGATTACCTTTGGTCGCAAAGTTCAGTACCTCTGAAAGGCTCATATTCACTGATTTTTCGCTATCATACAATTTCAACAGACCTGCAAGGATACGTTGGGAGTCCTTTTTGACCTCATGAATCTGTTGGGCGATGCCGAGCGTCCGTTGGCTATATTGGTTCAAGTCCTGCTCTCTAAGATCCCGATAAAGGTCGTAGCTGTCTACGGCAATGCCTTCAATCGTGTTCATAGCTTTTTTCAGATAGAAGACTTCACCGTACAGACCGGAGTTGACACTCAGCATCTGCTCCATCCGCTTCTCCTGCTCAGCATGCAGCAGTCGCATCTGCCTCACCGCAAAACTGTTGTAGAGCCCAATCACAAAGTAACTTCGCAGACCGCCCACCACAAGCAGATACAACCATTCCTTCATATAAAAGATATTGGTCCCGCTCAACACGCCGCGGATGAACAGCTCAACGAGATTGGAGGAAAAATCAATGCATGTAATTAATCCACCGAGCAGAAGAGGCGGTATCTCATGGAATCTGTTCTTGAATTTGCTGAGGCCATAGGTGAACACAACATAATATATTCCCGCGCCCAGATTATCCTGCATGCTTTCGATGATCGAGATCGAATTCACATGATTCAGTAAATCAGCTGATTGAAAAATGAAGTTCGCAATCCCCGCTAAAATCCCCGTCTTCACATAAGACAGATGCGGCATAATCATCAGCAAAAATAAAAGGATGCTGACCCCCAACCCGATTCGGAAATAATCTTCCCGGAACGGATTAATCTTGAATTGCGCACCTACCGCTGTGGCAAAGGCAATAGCCGTCATCTGCACATTCTCATTTTTGACCCAATTGCGCATCGATCTCTTCACCCACTATAGCAACGTTTAGCGCCAATACCGAAACCTGCGCTTCTAATGTTAAATATACTAACATATGTAAGAAGCATTAGAAAATAATAAAAATTAGGGAATCAACGCGCAAGCAAAACAAAAAGGCCGGAAGTCTTCACTTCTGCGGCCATTTCCTTATATCTCATCCGGAATATCAAATGACACCATTGTTCCCTCACCTGGCTCACTTACAATAGATAACCCCTGACCATACCGTTGCAGCAATCTGCGGTTCGTATTCACAATGCCTATTCCGCCTTTTCCACCCAGCGTAGCATGTGACAGCTCTGCAACCTTCTCCGGTTCCATGCCTTTGCCATTATCCTTCACCTCAATACGAGTATAACCCTCATGGCGAGTGATGGACAGGCATACCGTCCCGCCCACATTTCGGCTTAATAGCCCATGTCTTACGGCATTTTCAATCAAAGGCTGGATCGATAGCGGCGGGAGAAGCAACGAAAGATCCGGCTCTACGTTCAATACCACCGACAAGCGATCTTCAAATCGCGTTTTCTCAATAAAAAGATATGCCTCCACGAGTTCCAGCTCGTGTGATAATTTCACCAGTTCTCCTGTATTGAGATAGTTGAAGCTGATCCGTAAATAGGATGAAAAAGCTTCACCAAGTTTCCGCATATGCTCTGTATCAATATCACTTAAGACCATAAGCGAATTCAGCGTATTGAACAGGAAGTGGGGCTGAATCTGAGCCTGCAAATAGGCGGCCTCCATGCGCAGGCGCTCTTGGATGGACTGATTTAATACGGTCAATGCACGTATCCGATATTTCAGCTCCAACGCATCGACAGGCTTCGTGACATAATCATTCGCGCCCGACGCGAAACCCGTGTAGATATCAGGCGGCTGACTTCGAGCAGTCAACAGCAGTACGGGAAGCTCCGACATGGAGAATTGTTCCCGCACCTTCTGGGTTAATTCATAGCCGGACATATTAGGCATCATCACATCTGTAATGAGCAGATCCCACTGACGTGTGCCCAGCAATTCCATCGCTTCTTGGCCTGAACAGGCCGTAGTTATCGTGTAGGGTTCGGTCGAAAGAATACTGACCAGCACATCCAGATTCACCGGATCATCATCCACAGCCAGAATGGCGGCTTTCCCCTCTTTTAACAACGGGGCCATCTCCGCTGTCGCCGAAGATTCTACCTCGCCCATACCGGAGCGGGGTAGCAGGAAACCACTAGATGCATCTTCCATCATCTCCATCGCCTGTTCCCAGATCAGGGGGAGCTGCGACTGAGCCTGACGGGTTTCATGCGCGAGCGGCAGATCGAAGCTGAATACCGAGCCCTTTCCGATTTCCGAGTGAACCGTTAGTGCCCCGCCGTGCAGTTCTACGAGCTGTTTGCAGATATTCAGTCCAAGCCCGATGCCTTGTCCATCACTTATTCCATAAGACCCTTGTTCATATGGAAGGAATATCCTCATCCTGGTATCCTCATCCATGCCAATGCCCGTATCCGTCACATGGATCAGGGCATGTCCTTCACGAATTTCGGCGCTTACGGAGATCGTCCCTTCCTCCGTATGTTTGAGCGCGTTATGCAGCAGATTATACAAAATCTGCACAAGTCTTTCTTCATCAGCCATGACCAGAGGGAATGATTCTGGAATCTCCATATGAAGGCGGACCGGTTTCCGTTCTGCCATGAATTGCAGCATAGCGATAATACCAGGTACCACTGACTGTATTGAAAGGGGGACCTGACGCAGCACAATTCGATGCTCCTTCAGCCGGACTACATCCAGCAGATCCCCAAGCAGATGGGACATTCGTCGACCGATCGTGATGAGCAGTTCCATATCCTCCTGGCTCCGTTCATCCAACCTGCTTTTCTCTCGGGTGACCACGTTGTGAGCGATGTTAATGATTCCGTGCAGCGGAGTCCGCAGTTCATGGGATGTATTAGCCAGGAATTGATCTTTAATTTTGTCACTCTTCTGCAATTCTGTATTCAGTCTCATATTCTCTCGGACATTCCTGAAGTACTTCTTGAACCAATAGGCTGAGAAGCCGGTAATCGCAAAAATGATATCGATTGGATAGTACACTGTCGTCACATCTCTGGCAGTTTCGGCCACACTCCATAACAGGTTGGATGTAATGCCTCCTGCGGTAAGCAGCAGAAACACAATATCCCGATCCCCCTGTTTCCTGAAGATCATTGTTCCTACGAAGTATAGATACCAGATTAATGATAGAAGAAAGAATACGTTAATGACGTGGTAATGGATCATGGCAAAGGTAATATGAATGGGCACCACCACAATCACTGCGGTATAGATTAAAGTAATAACAACATGCGACTGAAGCCATGCCTTTCGTATATGAACCACCGTTAATCTCTGGAATAACAGAAGGATACATATATTTTGCAACAACAATAAGATTAATCGAATTTTAAAGCCCCAGGTATAATTAATCGGAAGCCATAACATCAAAATATTATCATGACCCATCATAACTGTGACGCCAACAGATAAAGTTAACATGGCCGCAACCAGCAAGGCGCGTTCCTGCGGATTAAATGCGTAGAGAATACAGGCATACATGCCGTGAAGGAGCAAAATCAGAAAGGTGACCATCTGAAAACCAATGGAGTACCACCGCGAAAAATCAACAGCTGCCTGTGAGCCAAAGCGAACGGGCTTGCTAATCCCGCCCAAATACGGGCTGTCGTAATTGGCTACACGGATCAATAATTCAATGGAGGTTGTTCCTTCCTGATCGTAGGTCGCTGTGTATGAAGTACTTCTGGGTATATATGTACTGCTATCCGCGGAGACCTCACCCATACCCCCGTCGTTGTATCCATTCATCTCAATCTCGGATGAACTTCGGATTCCCTTAAACCAGAAGGTGACAGGCGTCTGAAGCGGATCTGTCAAAATACGCAATCGATATGTTCCGTAACCGTACGAACTCTCTTGTTCCTGATTCTGTGCACTCCCCCAGTCTCCTGGGACATGAACAGTCTTTGCACTGCCATCCCTCTTCGCAATCTCTTTCTGGGTTAGCAACTTATCCGGGTAGAGTTCCCATTCCCCATTCAAGTACATGACCGGAGAGCGATCCAGATCCACGCCCCTTAAGTCAAGCACTCCATTAACGACGCGGTGCTCATCAGCCGTATGGAAAAACGTCGACCATGCCGAGCGCATGCCAATCAATACTCCAACAATGATTAGCATGATGATCATATATCTGTAACGATTCACAGGTTTCGTTTGAAGTGATTTCATTATTTATGTTTTCATGACTTTGGTTAAACCGAGCTTCCAGTCCTGATACCATGCGCTAATGTTTTCACTGATCGGTATCTCCAAATCGTGCTCCATTCTGGTGGTTAAGAGACGATACTGCTCCTCCACACCGAGATCGTTGTTCATTTCATCATACAATTTCATTAGAACAAAATAACTCTCTTCCTCATCAGGAAGCATGTGCTGGATACGCTGCGTGCTCTCAATCACTTTCTCCCCTAGCCCCTGCTGCTGGTAATACAGACTTAGTTGTCTCATATGATACAGCCACAGGTAGCGTAATCTTTCCCGTTCAGGTTCAGCCCACATGTATTCGTAATTGCCAAGATACGTGCCCTTGTATTGATGAAGCGCTTGCTCATAGGCATCAATGGTACTGGCGTCCACGACATTCCATTGCCTGATCTCTTGTTCCCACTGCTCACTATCCAACTGAGCTTCACCCAATTCGAGTCGATAGCCGGCTTCCAAGTGTCCACTCTGAATGGTGATCATATCCATGTTGCATGCTTTCAGGGTTTGGCGGACATGATACATTGCGGTATAAAGCTGATGCACCGTCTTGTCCTCTCCCAATTCAGGCCACAGCATCTCTAGCAAAACACTGCGATGAATCGTCTGATTCCGGTGGTGAAGTAAATATGCAAATAGCTCCTGCGCCTTGCTTGTGCGCCATTTGGCAACCTGGATATCCTTGCCTGGAAGCTTAAACTGAATCTGATTAAAACAGCAAATTAAAGGTACGTCCGTATCCTTTGACCGCTGCTCGCGTGTAACGCTCAGTTTCTCCCGGACTCGGCTCACCGTCTGCTTCAATCGATCTTTCTGTATGGGCTTCATCACATAGTCCAAGGCCTGCAGCTCGAAGGCATGCACCGCATATTGGTCATAACTGGTCACAAATATAATTTCGATGCCCGGTGTTGCTGCCTGAATCTGTCTTCCCAGATCCATACCATCCATCTCCGGCATATGAATATCCAGAAATACAACATCCGGTCGATGCTCCACAATACCTGCCATAGCCTCTGTTGGATTCATATATGTAGCAATAATTTTGATGCCGCTTACTTCTTTTTCTAGTGATTTTCTAAGGCCTATCAACGCTAGACGTTCGTCGTCAACCAATATCACTTTCACAGGAGCTTCCTCCTCGACCCTGAGGTCTTGAGATTTATTTTCACTATTATATCATAGGAATTTTAAGTATTTAGATTCTTGCTATTTTTAATTTATAGCAATTTAATTGTATAATACTTAACAGAAGACAGGTTAACAGAACAGATCCGGTCTGGAAGAAAGGAGGGTTCCATATGTCAGATGCGAATCATAGCTTTGGGCAAGCCCTTGTCAAATCATTGGTGGGCGAACGCGGTCATATCCGCATCGCTCGTGCTCTACCCGATATTGATGTCACACTTGCTGCTCGTACGCACGATGCTATGCCATATACGATCTATCAGTTGGTGAAGCACATGCATTACTGGCAGCAATTCATGCTCGAACACTTGGAAGGACGCAAGCCACAGCTCCCTGCTAACGTGAGTGAG
This sequence comes from Paenibacillus sp. FSL K6-0108, assembly GCF_045040695.1. NCBI lineage: Bacteria > Bacillati > Bacillota > Bacilli > Caryophanales > Paenibacillaceae > Paenibacillus > Paenibacillus sp. FSL K6-0108. Next base: position 7,428,866 of record NZ_CP150288.1, read on the forward strand.
AGCTGGCCTGAAGAGAAAGGTCCACAGGACGAAGCCACGTGGAAGGCAGATATTCAGGCATTCTTGGATGGGGTTGATCAAGCCGTAGCCATTGCAGAAACAGCACAATTAGATGATCCACTACTCTATTTCCCCGGGGAAACCAAAGCAGGACTTCTGCGCAATATCGCATCCCATAACTCGTACCATCTGGGCGAAATTGTTCTGCTTCGTCGTTTCTACGGCGCATGGCCACCACCAGGAGGCGGGTTCCCTGGCGTAACCCTATTTACATCAGATCCATTGGACGAAAATACAGACACATCTAAGCTGTGAAAGGACGATTGTTCCTTTTACAGCTTCTTGTGGTTATAGGCAAGTAACATCCATTAAAGTGCAGATTATACCGCTCATATCCTGCTCCAGGCTCATATATTACTTCAAAGTACGTATATGACTTTGAGGTGCGTACTTCTCATCCTTCTTTTTCTGACTCACAATATGAACAGAAGAAGAGAGGAGCATGTCCATTGAAAACTGAACAATTGGTTACCCGTTACACCGCGCTTGTCATCGGTGCTGGAGGTGTCATTGGAAGAAACCTTATTGATTATCTGATGACACTTCCCCAATGGAATGTCATTGGTGTATCTCGCCGCGGAGGAGAAGATGCCCCCAAGTTACGTTATATATCAGCTGATTTACTGAACGAAGCAGACACACAAGACAAACTGAGTCATTTAACGACTGTTACGCATATTTTCTACGCCGCGTATCAGGATCGCCCAACCTGGGCCGAATTGGTACAGCCCAACTTGGCCATGCTCGTCAATGTGGTGAATACCATCGAACCGATCGCTCCAAATCTCCAACATATTAGCCTAATGCAAGGTTATAAAGTGTACGGTGCACATCTGGGTCCATTCAAAACACCTGCCAAAGAAACAGATGCACATCATATGCCCCCTGAATTCAATGTCGATCAGCAAAAGTTTCTCGAGAATCGGCAACCCGGAAGTAGCTGGACCTGGTCAGCCCTGCGCCCGTCCGTTGTATGTGGATTTGCCCTGGGTAATCCAATGAACCTTGCCATGGTTATTGGCGTTTATGCGTCTATCTCCAAGGAGCTTGGCTTGCCACTTCGATTCCCTGGGAAACCAGGAGCGTATCATTCGCTTCTTGAAATGACGGATGCCACATTGCTGGCTCATGCAACCGTATGGGCAGCAACCGAACCTCGCTGTGCCAATCAGGCGTTTAATATCACCAACGGCGATCTGTTTCGCTGGAATGAACTTTGGCCCAGAATCGCTGCATTTTTCGAATTGGAAACGGCACCACCCCTGCCTCTCTCGCTTGCAACCGTTATGGCAGATAAAGAAGATCTTTGGAAATCCATGATTGAAAAGTATGGTTTGGTAAACACCCCTTATGATGATGTCTCTTCCTGGGTATTTGGTGACTTTGTCTTCTCGTGGGATTATGACTTCTTCGCAGATGGTTCCAAAGCTCGCCGCTTCGGATTTCATGAATTCATTGACACTGAGGCTATGTTTATGGATATTTTCAGAAATCTACGTGAGCGCAAGATCCTTCCGTAAAGTAAATAAAATGCATAATAAGCCGATTCGTGAATTCCAGAATCGGCTTATATCAGTTCCTCAACGGTCCGTAGTAGTTGGCGGCTTAAACAGAATTTTTCCTCGATCACCATAAACATTCTCCACGTGTATATCGCCCCACCTACACATCAGATGAAGAATCTCTTTAAGGCTCCACCCATACTCTGTTAATTCATACTCCACTTTAGGCGGGACCTGGTGATGGGAAATACGGACAATGACCCCCGCCTTCATAAGTTCACCAAGTTGCTGAGTCAACACTTTCTGGGTGATTGCAGGGATCAGCTTCATCAGCTCACCATTACGTTTCTTGCCAAAGGTAAGATGGAATAGAATAACGGGCTTCCACTTTCCCCCGATCACTTCAAGAAAAGCTTCAACTGCGGTGTTATATACTTTGAGCGGTTCCTCCATATCACCTTCTGTCTCCCTTCCAGTCTATTGCTCAATCTTCCCTATTCATTTTCTGAAAAATGTTTACTAATTGTGCCCGATCCTCTTCGTTCAATTTCTGGAATAAATTTTTACGCAGTTTCTGCCCTTCCATGATTGCTCTTTCGAGGACTTCGGCCCCCTTGTCGGTAATGTTCAAATATATAATGCGGCGGTCAGCTGCATCTACGATCCTGACGGCTAATTCCTTGGCTACCAGCTTGTCCGCTAAATAGCTGAGCGTGGGCGGAGTCAGGCCCAATAGTTTGGCAATATCCGAAGGGCGGCTTTTTCCATTTTGATTGAGATGACTGAGTACAAGCACATGAGAGACGCCGAGGTCCTCATTAAACGATTTGTTCCACTGTATAATTAATTTATTGGTGAAATTATCCATGTTGTGTATAAGCTCAAAAATATTTTGTTCTTCCATGTGATCCTCCTCGTAAAAATAAACAACAGCCCTCATTCTACTTAAGGGCTGTCATCATTTTACACGCTATTGGGCTGAGTATCCACCATCGATAACCAGCTCAGATCCTGTAATGTACGAAGAATCATCCGAAGCCAGGAACAATGCAGCGTTGGCAATATCTATAGCCTGACCCAAACGTTGCAAGGGCGTCGCCTGAATGAGTCGGTCAAGCAATTCCTTCGATGTGTTCAAGGCTTGAGTCATTGGTGTTTCGATGATTCCAGGGAAAAGTGCATTCACCCGAACACCTTGACGACCAAAGGTTGTTGCCGCCGCTTTGGATAATGCGCGTACCGCGCCTTTGGATGCTGAATAGTGGTTAAAGCCTTGTCCGATCAGAGCAGTGTAGGAAGAGATATTAACGATGGAACCTTTCTTTTGTGCTGCCATATAAGGAGCTACATGTTTCATGCCAGCAAATGGGCCAAAGCCATTAATGGAGAGCATTTTCTGCCATTCCTGTTCATTGATTTCCTCAAACGGTTTTTCGGAAGAAATGCCCGCATTGTTGACGAGAATATCAATTTTGCCAAAACGTTCGTTCACTACTTTCGCTAATATCTCCCAGTCTTCATCCGAGGAAACATTCAGCTTCATTCCGTATACATTCTCTTTCTGGCTTGCTTTCTCCAATGCTTCTTCATTTATGTCTGCGGCAATAACGATGGCACCTTCCTTTGCAAAAAGATCCACCATGCCTTCACCAATGCCTGAAGCTCCACCAGTAATAATAGCTACTTTATTATCTAATCTTCCCATTTGAAACACTCCTCATGTAATTTATTTATACGACGCTGCTTTAGTTGCCAGGCGTATTGTGTGATTTCATAAACTGTTCAAAATCCGGAACGGTTGGGTTGGCAATATAATGGCCTCCCTCAACCTGGAGGGTCTGTCCGGTAATGAATTTGGACTCGTCTGAGGCCAGGAACAGAACGGTATAACCGATATCATCGGGCTCCCCGTGATAAGGCAGTGCGTTATATTTTGCGAACATATCCAATACATCCGGAGGCATATTATTCTGGGCTGCCGGGGTCAGAATCAATCCAGGTGCAACAGCATTGCAGCGAATGTTATGCTTGCCATATTGGGTGGCAATATACCTCGTCAGATTCACGACCCCTGCTTTTGAGGCGCCGTAGGCAACCCGAACCGCATCTCCCGCAAAGCCAGCCATGGAAGCTGTATTAATGATGGAACCTTCACCTGCTTGAATCATATGAGGGATAGCGAACCTACAGCCAAGCAGAACGCTTTTCAGATTCACGTTCATCAGCCGATCCCACTCGTCCAGATCTACGTTAACCACGTCCAAATCCTTCTTCAGGTTGGTCAGGCCAACATTGTTGAACAGACTCGTGAGCTTACCATATTGTTGCACCGTAAATTCCACAGCTTCCTTAATCGAAAATTCGTCTCCTGCATCTACAAAAACACCCACAGCATCTCCGCCTTGAGCTTGAATGTTCGCTGCCGCTTCCTTGGCTCCATCGAGATTAAAATCAGCAATAACGACTTTAGCTCCTTCTTTCGCCATCAATTGGGCTGCGGACAATCCTATTCCAGAAGCGCCTCCAGTTACAAAGACTACTTTGTCTTTCATTCTTAACATCGTTCTCAAACTCCTTTCATAAAGAAACCGAAAATAAACAACACTATTATTTAGATAACTAAATATTAGATGTCTAAATAATAACAGAGGAATTATCTTTCTGCAATGCGTACGGCCCTATCCTTATTTTGGATACCTATAGTGGAGCTTCCACATGGAGTGAGAAGTATACACTAAAAAAGCTGCATCCTTTGTTACGGATTCAGCTTCTTCAATATTTTATATAGCAGGAACTATAAGCTTCTTTACAATGAACCCTCAAGGTTTGCAGGTTGATTTCCCTCATTCACCAGGCCTTGAATAAAGGTCTCAACATTGGGCGCAAGCCAAGTGATCTTGTAGCCTTCTGCTTTATTCACATGAACAACCTCAGGCTCACCGGCATTGCCGGATTCACGATAATCCAGCATCACGACCTCTGAATCGGAAGGGCACTCACACAGAATGACACCAATTTCGGGGTAACCCCCCTGCTCAATAATCACTCGACTGCCCGCTGCTCCACACAATGAATGGGCCTTGTCCCGTCCAACACCCAGAATATTCCGAATTTCAATATGAATCTTCTCATCACTCTCCGCCTGACTAACCGGAAAATAGCGATAGTGGGGCACACCACCATTATGTAGTTTCATCATGTTTATATAGAATGTCGGCAGCTTGAACACCAGCTGCTCTTCCACTGCTTCAATTTGCTCATCGGTAGGCGGGGACAACACATATTGATCGACGTACGCGGGACTGTCATTCCAAAAGCTCGTCGATTCGGGGCGGATCCCAGGTGCTGCTTCGATGGTGATTTCAGTCGCCGAGTGGACTGTATCCACGGGCTCCTCTACCGCTGCTTCTGTGAGCTCTTCTGCTGTTTTAATCCGAATCCATTCCAGGAACTCCTGTGTATCCTCATCTCCCGGATCTAACCGATCCGCTGCTTCGAACGCTACACGCGCGTTCTCATATTGCTCCAAATAATAATACGCCAGACCAATGCGGTAATGCCAAAGCGGGTCATTTTGTCCCTCTTCTTCAACCGACAGGAATTGCTCCACTGCCTCCTGGTAACGCTCCATATTATTCAACGCTCTACCCAGGTGGTTAACCAGAGTGTAATCCCGCTCCTCCTCTGGAACCTCTGTAATCGCATCTATAATCTCTTCATATTCATCTTCTTCATGCCAAGCTTCTAGCCGTTCCAAGAGTTCATCATTCATTGATTTTGCCTCCCTCTCTTATTCGTTGTAAAAATTATATCATTTTGCTTGCCTTGATTTAAATCAAAGCAGATCATTCAACTCCAAATTGGTAAAACTCGAATAACTTCCATCTGTCATATATGAACTTGGATCGTTCATCCAGTAAGTGTTACTTGTTGAATCAGAGTACCACGCGTATGAATGACAATTATAATTACTTGTTGAAGTAGATACGAATGTAGCACTTGGATAAGAATTAATGTAAGAATTATTTAATTGTGTTTTTTGAGTAAGAGTTAGCTCTTCACCTCGGATGATCACTGGCACGCTTGTACCTTTTGGTGTTTTTACAGTGCTGTTGGTTGCAGTAAGGACCAAATCTCTCGCCAGTTTTTTATTTGATACAGAGTCCCAAATTGTGGTATCAGTTAGTAAAACGCTTACTGTCAAATCCTCTAATGAAGATTCACTACTTAAAGTCTTGTTAACTTGTAATTTTTTTAATAGTTCATTGCCACCATCAGGACGGTTAAGTAATTCTTTAAATGCATCTGAGTCCTGAGCTAATGCCTTTAGCCCGGCCTCATACGTATCATATGCATAGATATTTATCACCAAAGGATAATCCAGTACTGCATTAACTACCTTTTCGGTAGTCATTTTTTCCAATACATCACTTGGAATCCGAGTTGCATCTAACATCTCTTGCTTATTTGATAATTCTTTCCATTCTTGATCGTTAGGAGTAATACTAGTTCGTTTTTTCTTGCTCCAACCCATCATTTACATTGTCATAAGCAAATACACTTGCGTTGAACGAAAACAACAATAAGGTTACCAATAATAAACTAAATATTATTTTTTTCATATTCAACTAGCTCCCTCTTTTTATTTATCGGTACACATCCACTTTTAAACCGTCAGCCCAACACTCAAATTCACCCCCACCAAAAAAATACATTAAATGTTAAAAAATAAGAGCGCCACCGGATAGGTAAGCGCCCCTATTATTCATCCAATAACGTACATCTTGCCAAAGCTCATTCAGGCTCATTTAAGGAGGCTTATCCGCCAGTTATAGATGCGACCCACCGCTTGCATCAAGCAGTTGTCCCGTGACCCAGCGACTGTCCGGCGAGGCCAGAAATGCAGCAATATCTGCAATATCCTCTGGCTCACCCCATCGGCCAAAGGCGGAAAGGCCAGCCGCATATTTTTGTCCCTCTGTATCCTGTAACGTTCCAGCATTCATCTCGGTATTAATAATTCCCGGCTGGATGGCGTTCACCGTAATATTTCGACTCCCTAGTTGCTTGGCGAGAAGCAGCGTAAACGTATCAATCGCTCCTTTGGACATGCTGTATGTAAACACTCCCGGAGAAGCAACCCTGGTCACAAAGGACGATATATTAATGATACGACCCCCATCATTAATTCGCGACAGAGCCTGCTGCGTCACAAAAAGTGGTGCTTTTACATTAAGATTCATGACCTCTTCGTAGGATGCTTCTGTCGTCTCTTCAATCCCAACGATCTGCCCGATCCCCGCATTATTCACCAGAATATCGAATCCACTGGCCCCTGTCTGATTCCGGATAGTCTCATCCAACTCAGCCAATAAATGATGAATACCGTCCATCGTTCTTAGGTTAGCACCAATCATGCAGGCGTTGCCCCCATCTTGCTCAATCTGGCGAACAACTGCTGCCGCATCATCCTGTCTGTTTCCATAATGGACTACCACATAAGCGCCCTCCTGAGCCAATCGAAGCGCGATACTTCTGCCGATCCCCCGGCTTGCCCCAGTGACTAAAGCCATTTTACCTTTCAAGCGGTTCATATGCTCATCTCCTCTATCCTAATTTCAAGAATAGTTATATCACGGAGCCATTTTTGAAATGTTGCTCTTTAATTTTCCGCCCGAAGAGAGCAGCAATTAAAAAAAAGACAATCACCGCTTCAAGTGAAATTGACTTCTACTCTGATTTGTTCTCCAACCTACTTTGTGTTCATAACAAGCGAGTATGTATTAAAAATCCATGAGCGCCTCATATCTTCGGCAGCTTCCTTGCTAATCCGAACAGAGGTCTTTTGCTCGTGTAAACCTTCTGGTGTAGGTACGGAAAACCGCAGCAATTTGGTTATTTTTTTAATTTCATTTGCCACTTCATGATATAACCCATACGTTAACGGCTGATGCTCCCGAATATCCTCGTATATATAATACTTACCTTTCTCATCCTCCTTATGAATTGCGAGCCCTTTGGGAAAAGACACCAAGATAGACGGCAATTCATCCTCCGCCCATTGTCCAAAATACGGAAAGCTAATGCCTTCGTTTTTCAAGAAAAATCCAGACTTCCCCTGATCCAACATACTCAAGATCGAATATACGAAATGAGGAGGGCTCTCCTCTCTGTTCTCTTCTTCCCTAGCAGTGTAAGATTGATAAAATCGGCTATACGCCTGATATACCTGATCAAAATCATACATGGTCTGCGCATGGTTGGGTCTGATCAATTGAACCTGTTTCTGCTCGAAAAGGGCTAGCAGGCTTTTGAACTCTTCAGGCGTAATGAAAAATTTCAGCTTATAAAAACCACTGTTCTTTAATCGTTCCATTCTCTCACCACCAATTGTAAAATGGGGTCTTCTATTTCACCACTATTAGACGAAGACAGCCTTATGTGCGAATTCTCCATTTTGTAAATATGCCGTTCCTCTTATTTGCCTTCCACATATTTTGTAGAGAGATAGTTTTGATCATAACGGATAAGGGGAGCGGTCCACATGGGAGTCATGCCAAAAAGCTCTATCAAAAAGCAGGGAGTTTCTATTATTGCCTGCACGAAACGCCAAAGTTATATAAGAAACCTATTTAAGAACTATAGCCGACAGATCCACGTCAAGAAAGAACTTATCATTATTATCAACAACAATAACATCCCCCTCAAGCCTTATCTCAGTCTAGCGAAAAAGTTCCCAAACGTACACGTATATCGTCTTCCGGAACGTACCTCCCTAGGTGCCTGTCTTAACTACGCGATCAAGAAAACGAGATACAACTATATTGCCAAGTTTGATGATGATGATTACTACGCTCCCTATTATTTGACGGAAAGTTTGCTGACCTTTCAAAGAACCAAAGCCGATGTCATTGGCAAGCGGTCTCATTATATGTATTTACGTGGGTCAAAGACGTTTATTCTTCGTTTTCCACAAGATGAACATCGACCTGTGACTCTAATCCCTGGCGCAACGCTAGTTTTTAAACGCAAGGTGATAAACAAAGTGTCTTTCCCAAATCAAAGCGTCGGTGAGGATGATCTTTTTTGCATTAGAAGCAAACGTAAAGGATACCGCGTTTATTCTGCTGGAAAAAATAATTTTGTCGCGATTCGCAGGAGAAACTCATCCAACCATACATGGATCATTAGCGATAAAGAACTGATCTCTCAGAGCCGAAAAATACCTTCTGTTACGAATTACAAGAAATATGTGCAGAAAAAGCCAAAGGGCTTATTATAATGGTGAACCCAGACCGTTCCCGTGATTTGAATGGAGTTTCTATCATTGTTTGTACCAAACGGCGACAGTGCATGGGCAACCTTTTTCGTAACTACAGCAGACAGAATTACAAGATGAAAGAGCTTATCATCATATTAAATAATAATAATCTGCGTGTGACCGAATATATCCAGGCGGCAAAACAATACAGAAATGTAAGAATAGTTTCTCTGCCGGAACAAGTATCGCTTGGACATTGCCTAAATTATGGAGCTTCATTATCTAATTTCAATCTCATCGCTAAGTTTGATGACGATGATTATTATGCTCCTCTCTATTTGACAGATAGCGTGCATACCCTGTTAAAGACCAGAGCAGATATTGTAGGGAAACGAGCCCACTACATGTACTTGAGCAGCAAAAAACTCCTTCTGCTACGTTACCCTACCAAGGCGAATCAATATGTTCCCCTGGTTCAAGGAGCGACCCTGCTCGTAAAACGACATGTAGTAAGCGAGGTTGGCTTTCCCGACCAAAATCGAGGAGAATGCGTTACGTTTTGTTCGGACAGCCTGGCAAAGGGCTATAAAATTTATTCAGGCGGTTCATCCCATTTCCTTGCGATTCGCAGGAGGAACTCCAAAGATCATACGTGGATCGTAAGCGATAAAGAGCTTTTAACAAGAAATGTTAAAGTGCTGAAAGTGAGAAACCCAAGAAAATTTATATGCCAACCCGATAATCTTATTTAGCAATTACAGATCGATGATTCTGTAGACGGCAGGTTGGATTTCAAAAAAAGAGCAGCATTTCGCTGCTCTTCTCTGTTCTCGATCCCGGTATTCATATGTGATAGACTCAAGCCAAATACTCGGCCATAATCTCCTCGATATCAAACGGGGTAATTCCTTGCTCCACCGAATAGATCGTATCGGCCTGATCCACCGTATCCACCAGTTCACCACGGGCCGTGGCATGGAGCATGAACAAGTCGTAGAGATCCGGTTTACGCAATGTTGTCAGGGCTTTGCCCATCAGGACCATCCCTTTTTGATTACCTTCGACATTATTGTAATAATCCGGGTGTCTGGTCAGCGCCAGATCCGTCCAGATGACCGTACGCTCCACCAAATCCATAATGACGGGAATCGCGATCTGCGTATCTGCCGTGATATCAATCTTGTTCGCCACCGTGGACGGCTCGAAGATCTCGCCGGAACCCGGCTTCTTCCGCATCATCCAGCCTACAAAACACTCTGGCAAATCGCAATATGGATGACTCGTGAAGGAAAGCAGACTCGCCACCACATAACGTCCGCCATAATCAACAATCGACGGAATATGCAGGTCAATGAACTCGCTCGCACCATGAGGCGCTGTTACGATATCCCCGCTGTGAGCGGCCCGGTATTTGGACGAACGCAGATTCGTATAGGAGATATGCTCCACATAGTTCCAGTTCTCATCGTACATCACCGCAGACAGATCAATATCTACGCGCCCCGTTGCTTGACCGTTCACGGCCCCTTCCTTCCACCAGTTGAAGAAACGAATCGTATCTCCCTCTGCCATCGGTACTCGGCTTCCCCGAACAATCGTATGAAGGGCTTTGCTCGCCGATCTTTGGGAAAAGGGAACCAGATAATCACGGAGCCGCGGATCGACATACGTCTTCCCAAGCGAAGGAAGGGCAGCGAAACGCTGCACCAGCGCTTGTTCACACATTTGCACGACATCACGACAAGTGTCATCGTCCATCTCTGGAAGCTGATTCGGAATGGCGAAAGCCTTCGCTACATTGCCTTTCGGAAAAAATACACGCAGATCCTGCGGTTCATGACGCCGGGCAAAATGCTGCTTCACCTGCAACAATACCGGGGTCGATACGTGCTCCAGAATTTCTCCGAACGCCAGCAATACATATTCCTTTTCTGTGGTAGAGCGCAGCAGGTGATCCAGTCTTCTCGCAAATTCACCAGGGCGCTGCTTCAACAGCTCAATCAAACTCCACACATTCTGGTATTGGAAGGCAAGCTCCACAGTTCCGTTAAAGGTCGTAAACGGCTTGTTATTACGCAAAATATCAAAAGCTTCCTCGCATCGCGGGTAGCGCAGCTTATATTCAGATGGATGCAGAATTTCACCCAGACGAATCCAGCGATCCTTATAACGGAGCATGTCTTCCGTAATTGAACCGCACTGCTCCAGAAGACCCAGCAGCAGGCGTCTCTCACGCCGCTTGAATTTACGGAAAGGCGAAGCCAGAGCCAGGCTGACATCGCCGTCCGACCAAGCCACAGCCATACGAAGCACATCCGTTGCCGTTCTGAAATACAGACCGATTCGGTCCATATTGGCCTGTTCGTGCTTCAATAATGAAGCCACCACGAACCCCACATTTTCCTTGAACGGAATCTCGGCTGGCAGCAGCGCATCCACTTCATCCGGTTCCGCATGTTCCAGCACCATATCGATATCGGCTTTGTCTGTCTCTGAGATGGAGCCCTTGGCTTCAATTAGTTGGCTGATGAGTGTCTGGAAGTCTGTCTTACTTCCGAGCCCAATGATTTTCAGGTTTACTTTATCCAGCAGAGGCCCTCTTTCCACGGGCTCATGCTGCGGATATACCAAGGTCAGATAATGAAGGATGGCGTTCAGGTAAAGCTCCACCTCATCTTCCTCCATCACCTGCGTCGGAAAACCAGGGTACATCGGTTTGTAGTCCACATGCGCGCCGACCATGATTCTCAGATCAGCCACAACCTGGGCCACCAATGCTTCAAATGGTTCCTTGGATAACGTTCGCACGGCTTGCATCAACTCATCCGAGAAGGTGTACCCCAGCGTTTCTATATTTTTGAGGGCAGTCGCCAAATAAACCTTCGGCAGCTGTTTCTCCCCTTGTTCTTGCTCGATCATAAGTTTGTTCGCTCTACGCAAATAGATAGTATTGTTCATGATAAAAGAGTCCAGGAAAGCCATATCCCTAATAGCTTGGTCTGATGTAGAAGGAAGGAATATGATAGCCTGGACGCCTCCTCTCTGAATTGAGATCTTCAGGAAAGCGGCGACCCTAAGTTCGCCAATGAAGTTAGAAGGAAGGATCGCCATAGCCTGAAGGCCAAAGGTTCGAAGCTTGTGACCCGAACCTTTGATGAACCCATCATCTCAGATTCCACGATCTCCCAACAGGGCGAAAGTATTACGACTGGTTAAATTAGGGGGAATGCTCTGATAAGCGTCGAATATTGAGAAGAGAGGTCAACAACCGACGTTAAGGAATCTAAACACGATTAAAGGATGGATAAGAAGATGAAGGCAAAACTTCAAACCCTATATAACGAGTATCACAATATAAAGTGGAAAAGAGGGCTAACACCTGTCCATTCCGAGCCTTTTGAATATGGCTTATATGAAGACGATAGCGCAGGCTTATTCCTTTCCGGTCATTCTGAAGAAACCTTTACGAACTGGATGAGCGAGCTCCGTCCAGAAGACCCATACTATGGCAGCAAACCAATGGGGAAGCCCGTCCTCGCTGATGTTTTCAACCAATTGGATGTATACGACGAACAGGTCCTGTATTATCTGCTCTTTACCCTGAATACCACGATGTCCATTCACACACATAATTCCTACAGCGCGATGAATGATTTTATGAAGAACTATAGCTTCTTTCAGCTTGCCCAATTGAATGGACTGTCCAGCTTAAAGGATGAACAGAAGCGCGAGTTGAGAGACTTTTTCTTCTTTTTTTACCTTTATACGCATCCGGTCAATGAGGAAACCCTTTACGCCTGTTCGTTTAGCGGGCAGGACCTTATACATACCAAAACCAATATCAAGCTGGAACACTACTTCTCGACGTTTCACGACTACTACAGTGAAAGGCTAGATTCGTACAGGGAGCAGATCCTCATCACTCCACATGAAATACAAACCTGTAAAAATCTTACACTTGAGCTGCTGCGAATCATCGAGGGTAAATCCACCAAACTGAGCATGCCTTCGGAAGAAGGGTTAGAAGCAGTGTTGGGATTGATCAATGACGTGGATCAGATGCTGCAGATCTACGCGGAAAATAAGACTTTGCTGTTTGATATCATGAGGAACTTTCTAGCTGAACCCCGCATCAGCCCCTATCGCGATCATTGCTTCACACTGCTGCTCCAAAACTATGTTTCGTATATTCTGTATTTTAATTTTGATGAAATTCATGCATTGGTGGATGATTTCAGAGACACGCCAGAATGGTGCGGAATCGTCATTAATAAAATGTTCACGGATGCCATCTTTATTCAGAAGATCATGAGGCAGAGCACTATTAATATCACAGATTATCCCAATGTCATGGAGTTCTTTGACGAGGAAACAAGAAGGTTTTGTCTGTAATAACCTACAATCTGTTTTCATTCAAAAAAAAAGGAACAACAAAAAGCCTTTGCTGACCCCAAATATCAGCAAAGGCTTTTCCCTATTGAATCATTTTACTTATCGATCAGGTTGGTTACTTTCAGCATTCTTGCGATCAATGCCGTAACCTCGGCACGTGTCATTGTTGTCTTAGGACTTAGAACCTCTGGTCCATTACCTTGAATAATTCCGGCTTGAATCATTTGCGCCACGTCCTCTTGAGCCCAAGTCGACACATTAGCTGCATCACTGTAACGTTCCAGTTCAGAATTGATCTGTTCTTGGCTCATTGCCGCTCCTGGTTCAATCAGACGATAGGCCCGAGCGATCATCGCAAATCCCTGTTCACGAGTAATTTCCTGATTTCCGTAGAAGTTACCGTCGTTATAACCGCGAACAATGCCGAATTCATTCGCAAGGGCTACCGCAGAGCGGAACCATGCTGAATCGCTGATGTCAGGAAACATATTGTTTGGTCCATCCTGGCGCATCAAGCCCAGACCGAGCACTACAATCTCGGCAAATTCAGAGCGGGTCACCTGACGGTTTGGTGAGAACGTATTATCTCCGTTGCCTTTCAGATCCAATCGGGCAGCGATGTTGTTCACATCCGTTTTACCCCAATGAGACCTGGCATCTTCAAAGTCCTGCGGGTTCCAGATTACGGAATAGGAACCGCTGCTGCGTAAATCATTGATTAATGCATAGTAACGGCTGTCAATCTTCGTCACGACAGTGGGTACATGATAAACGCTGCCGTCCGAGTTGACGATGACACCTGTAGTTATGCGATTAGGATCAATGCCTTCCGGAAGTGCAATATATTTTGGCGCATATCCATTAAGTTGTCCTGATCTAACCGTTTGTCCATCTTTCGTGAATGTCAGATCCAGATCCACCGGATTGACCAAAAGCTCATAACCTTCAGCTGCAGCCTTGTTTCTTGCGCTGCTGATCAATGCCTCCGAAGAACGTGCAATATCGACATGTACAGCAATATCGTTCATTGGAGCGCTGCCCAGCTGCCTGGATACAGCATTCATGTCCAATTTGCCTCCGGGTACCGGATAGATCGCCAGCGGATTACTGATGTTAAGCTTGGAACCTTGATCTGTCAATTGCTTCAGAGTTTCCAGCGTCAAACCACCCACCTTCATATCACCATCATTTGGCGAATGAATGGCGAACTGTTGTCCTGTACCTTGCAACATCGCAGCATTCAGCTTGGCAGGATCAACTTGAACTAATGTTTGCTTGGAATCAGATGACTTGGAAGCCGCAAACGGCTCATAACTGCCATCCCGGGTTGTTTCCAAATTATCTTTCGGAGGTGCCGGGGTCGGCGTTGGTACTGGCGCAGGTATAGATACCGGTGGGGTTGGCACTGGTGTGCTTCCACTGTTACCTCCGCTGTTGCCTCCGTTATTGCTGTCTGAAGCAGGCATTCTTGTTGCGTTGATTCTATATTTCGTTACATGTCCAAATGAATCTGTAACCTTCACAACGATTGTATTTCCGCCTACTTGAAGTGGGAGATTGTGGCTGGCAGCACCACTGGATACCTCTGTCCATTCACCATCCCCTACCGAAATCTCAATTTTCGCATGGGGATCTAGTGCGGTCGGTGTCAACTGCAATTGATATACACTGTTTGGCACAGTGATGCTGTACGTATCTTTTGCAGAATCAAAGGCCGGAGACAGACTTCCTGTAGATGGAACCAGCGTCTGCAGCACAGACGTATCTTCTTCATCATTCACCAGGGTGAGCCCTGTGCGAGCATTCGTCAGATCCTGTAATGCTTTGTCCACCTGTGCTTGTGTAGCCGTTGTATCATTCAGTACCCGCTCTGCTTCATTCAGCGCTTCATCAAGTGCTGTCCAGCTAGCTGGCGTGTATGCAGATTCATCCAAGTGCTCTTCTTGGATGCCATCATACTTGTTCTGCAAACCCGTTTTATCTACACCAGGATCAGGAGTAAGTTTGGTTAATGCACTTCTTGCACTCGTCAGATCCTGTAATGCCTTGTCCACCTGTGCTTGTGTTGCTGCTGTATCATTCAGTACCCGCTCTGCTTCGTTCAGCGCTTCATCGAGCGCTGCCCAGCTAGCTGGCGTGTACTCCTCTTTATCCAGTTCTCCTGTCTCGATCTTGCCGTTAATCTCATCGGCTTCAGCTTGCAAATTCGCTTTGTCAACAACGACATAATTTTTAGGCGCCGACGCTTCTGAATTTGAATAAGCTGGATTGTTCGTCTTCGCCGTTACGGTCACCGTGTAGCTGCCAGGCGCCAGTGATGGTTCCAACAGAGAAAGGTTAAGTGATGTGCCTTCCACTGGTACTGTGCGCTTCGAGCCGTCTTCCAGTTTAATCGTTACTTCATATTGATCTGCATGTTCTACCGCTTCCCAATTCAACTCATCTCCGGTCAGTGTGACGTCCGGAGTCGTCAGCGGATTAGCAGCAGCTGCAAAGGTGAAATACGAATTGGAATCGAAATTTGAGGTGTTAAGCGTAACTTGCCCATTCTCAATGAGATGGAACGAATCTTGAGCATCAAATTGCTCATCATTGCTAATGACCAAGTATCGAGGCTGCTGGGTCCCGTCTCCTGTCGTATCTAATTGAAGCGTAATCTGCGCTTCATTCCAATTTGATTTTTGTACTTTGTAAAGCCGCTCCATTCGAAGCAGTTTCTCTTCCTCTTTCGTAATTGATGTTTTATATTCGGCATCTGCTCCATTATCACCGAATATAAAGAAAGAAGAATTATTCGCCACATCATTTTTATTCGCAGAGTTTGTATTTTCGACACGGTCGCCCAAAGCCATCGTCAATATGGAGCCCTGCTCCTGTGCTTTGGCTTGTTTTTGTATCAAACCGCTCTGATCATCTCGACCGATGCTCGTAATACGATGGGTATATGCTGCGTTCAACTCTGAATTCCAGATTGTATTCTTGTTTGAATCGACATATGAATTCGGTACGGTCTGATCCATCGTGTAACCGTATTTAATGGCTAAATAGGTACTGACTTTTTGACGTTCTTCATCTGTCAGCGTACGATCATATACAATAATTTCTTCGATCGTCCCCTGCCAATAGCCATCCTTTTTCGTTGCCGGGATAAGCTTGCCGACTACGGCACCATCCGCATTCCCCGTATCCCATGACTTGGCATTATCTTTTCCCCAGCCAGTCAGCTCCTGCACCTGTTTCATTTTACTGTACAATCTGGCTTGGTTAGTTCCTGTGATTCCACCTGTCCAAGTGAGAAATTGCTCGTTCGGGAACGTGGTGCCCAGGAACCCTAGAGGGGTGTACAACGTTTGACTGCTGTCGCTGTTGAAGGTTGTCAAGCCACCTCTTGTTTCATTATGAAGCATTCCCATACCAGAATAAGCACTAGAGTCACTCTTGCCCCACGAAATGATATAATCAATACCTTCAACTCTATTGGTTTTGCTCACGGTAACGATCGATCTTGGACTCTTGCCTTGCGGAAGCTTGCTTACAATCAGATTCATATAACTTTTCGACCCATCAAATGCCAATACCGGATTGAAATTGATATTATGATTTGCATCATCCCAATAGATCGGTTGATTATCTGCCGCCTCTTGCGTTGCGTTATTTCCTTTGCTGCTGCGATCTTTCCAGACACTCACCTTCTCACCGCTGGCAATTCCCATTTGCTCATCTGGCAGCAGCCAGAGTACAGGATTACCCACTCCGCCTGGACCAGCTGTGCCTGCACCATTCACCAGATTGAGTCCTGTCCGGGCACTCGTCAGATCCTGTAACGCCTTGTCCACCTGCGCTTGTGTTGCATTCTCATCATTCAACACTTGTTCTGCTTCGTTCATGGCACCATGTAGTGCAGTCCAGCTCTCAGGCGTATATAATGACTCTTCCAGATTCTCACCTGTAATTTCATCATACTTGCCTTGTAGTGCCGACTTATCTACCACAATAATATCCTTGCGTATCGGTTGAGCCGAGATCCCATTGTTCGTTGCAGTCACCTTCAATGTATAATCTCCAGGAGGCAATGCAGAAGAGGGTGTAAATTCCCATGCCCCATCGGGCCCAACAGTAGCTTCTCCAACTACATTTTTGGACGAGTCAGATTTATCCACTATGGTAATCGTTACCGTAGCCCCAGCTGTAACGGAACCGATCAACGTAGGTTTTGTACCCACAGTAGAAAGATCCGCAGGAGAATTCAGTTCCAAATGGACTGGCAAGCGATATGTCAAAATAACTTTATTTGCATCACTGTCATATGCAATCGCCGCTGTCGTATTGATATCGGAGACAAAATAGGATTGATCAGCTTGCTGAGCAGTATAACCGCTCCCACCAATCGCAATATCAACAACTGGATTCTGCTCGTCATCAGGCATAATATTAGCGTACACACCAACCTTTGCACCCGTCTGCAAAGCGCTAACCAATGTCAGGTATGCACTGCCCATGGCTGACGTATTTTTCAAGTACACATTACGCTGTTCTCCCTTGGTATTCAGGTTATCGTATACAAAGGCTGTGCCACCAAAGTCGAACCGAGCATCGGCAGCGCTACCGCGCATGTATACAGCAACATTACCGATGGTTTGCCCATTCTCATCCACTCCGTTACCCGATAAAATATTTCCCGTAATTTGCCCGCCTGTCATGATGAACTTGGGTTTTCCAGAAGACCCAACACCAACGATAACACCATTACCATTTGCGAAAATTTCATTTTCTGTAATGGTTCCATCTTGAATCTCGACAACGCCTCCGCTGCCTGCACCAAGGAGGGAAGGAGGATTGTTTGCCACTGTTCCCGTAATCCGGTTGTGATAAATCCGGCTGTCATCCTGAATGACGACCGTTCCGCCAAGTGCTGAGATGACACTTGCCGTACTTGAACCTCCTGCTTTGACATAATGATTTCGAACCTCGGCATTTTTAAATATGACTTTGCCACCTGTTACCCGCATACCATAGATTGCCGCATTGGTGTCAACATGATTGCCGTCTATGTCCACTTTCTCAAACGTAATATTACCGCTAGACACCCGGATCAGATCTCCACTCGTAAACGCCTCACCTCGAAGAATAGAATACCTGTTGCCTTCGGCAGACGTGATGGTCACTGTTTTTCCTGAAGCAGCAACCGTCCACATCTCATTTAAGGTAAGATCGCTCAGAAGAACGATGGTTCCTGAACCTGTAATTTCAGTGAGAGCTTTATTCAAGGTGGCAAATGGTGCCTCCTCCGTTCCCTCTTGATCGTCACTACCGATCGATGATACATAAAACACACCATCTGCTGCCATAGCAATAGGCACTGGCGAGAACGCAGATGTGGTCACAATCACAAGTGCCATTATCGATATCAACATTGCTTTAATTATTCTCAATGACTGAACACCTCTCCTTTTGTTTACTATTCATCTTATTGTTCGAATGGAATAAACTTCTGGTGAAATTTATCCCTGTTGAATTGATCCATTTTTGTTTAATGAATGTACCTCCTTATCTACATTTTTATGGCCTTACAATTTACCTTGTACTCGGTTGTGGCATCACACCACACATCATGCTTATTCTACACAAAGCCTCTTACCAAACTCTTACCAAGCAACTGATTACCCGCAGCAAAAGAAAAAACAGCCTCACAGGTGAGGCTGCAGGGCTGTCCATTTATATTAAAGATTTGATTTTTTCCACTGCTGATACCACAACTCAACTTCCAAGCCAGGATTTATACCGGCCTCCTGTCGCAACGCAGCAGCCAACTGATTATATTGGGTAACTACTGGATCTTTATTGCCTAATCGGTCATATGTTTTCATTAAAGACAGGCCGACCTCCTCCAAGATCGGATCAAATTGCTGTATTCGGTGATATACCGTCAGTGCCTCCGTATCCAGCCCCATCCCAATGTAATATTGGGCGAGCTGCATAGCATGGTTAAGCCATAACGTATGCAAGCGCTGGCGCTCAAGCTCAGCCCATGCGTAGTCGTCCTCGCCAAAATATCTGCCCTCATATTGATCTGAGACCTTGCGATGTTCGGCAACTGTAGAGGAGGATAATACAGACAATTGATTAAGACGGCTTTCCCATTCTTCCGCGTCAATTCGGAAATCGCCCGTTTCCAGTATGTATCCAAACTGTTGATAGCGAATGGATATCTTGTTCTCGCCCATGAATTCGTTCATCATGCTACGCAAGCGATGGATACCGCTGTGAAGATTGGAAATGCCCCTCTTCTCATCCAGCTCTGGCCATAACAATTCAAGTAATGAATCCCGCTTGATCGACTTGTTCCGATGGTGAAGCAAATAGGCAAATAATTCTCTAATTTTGGTTGTTCTGAATTTCAGGTGTATCGGGGCCTCGTTTGGATGAAGCTGCAACTGAAGCATTCCCATACATCGGATCAACATGGACGGCTCTTCTACGGAGTTCGGACTCGCTGGCATGGTTCGGCGTTGATACATCTTCATCGTTTTTCCCAAACGGTCCCGTGTAACGGGCTTCATGATATAGTCCAGCACTTCAAGCCCGTAAGCCGTTAGTGCATGTTCGTTATATGCTGTCGTAAATATAACCTCTGTTCCAGGAGAAACCTCATGAATGCGTTCAGTTGCCTGGATCCCGTTCATCCCCGGCATGTGAACATCCATGAAGACGATTTCCGGCTGATGACGTTCGATATGATCCATGGCCTCTTCTGCCGCCAGAAAAGAGCCAATGACTTCGCAATCCTCTCGCTCCAGCAGAAGTTTGTTTAACCTGCTCAGAGCGAGGTATTCATCATCTACCAAAATCATTCTCATAAATCTCAACTCCTCCGGCTCACTGGTCTTCCTCTAAACAGTAATTTTACCATAATTCCAAGTGTTGAAACGCTATCAATTAGATAAAAGGTCTATGTTCCGGCCTTGAATAAAATGTTCTTCATTTTGATCCAACGTGCAGGAATATGGCGTATGATGTCGAAAACTAGTTTTTGCCATGAAACCAATAACCTATAAAAAGATACCCCGATATGTCGTGCTGTCCATTCTATTCCTTACCTTCTTAATCGGATTCCGCTGGATATGGTCCGAGTCTTTCTCCATACCCGAACATCCTGCACCGGCTCAGGGTGTGCTTGATCTTCGAGGATGGGATCTTGCTAACGCCTCACCAATATCTCTTGATGGCGAGTGGCAATTTTACCCTAATGCCTTAATCTCTAATCGTGAAGCAAAAGTAGTAAACCAGCCTTCGAGATGGATTCAAGTACCTGGAGAT
The DNA here is from genome assembly GCF_045040695.1 of Paenibacillus sp. FSL K6-0108. NCBI lineage: Bacteria > Bacillati > Bacillota > Bacilli > Caryophanales > Paenibacillaceae > Paenibacillus > Paenibacillus sp. FSL K6-0108. The sequence continues at coordinate 7,449,398 of NZ_CP150288.1, forward strand.
TGGCGCAGTGCGTTACCACCATTTTCATCATCATTCGGGTATGGAACGTACCGTATTCGCATTCTTCTGGACCCATCGGTTGAGGAAGTCAGCCTCTGGGCACAGAAAATCCAGGCTTCATCCATTGTAGAAATCAACGGTACCATCGTAGCCGAATTCGGTCATCCCGCGACCCATGCCGAGGCCTATCGCCCAGAAAGGACTGCGTTTACTACGTCCTATGCCCTTAATGGGGCCAAGGAGATTGATCTTCTTGTGCAAACAGCCAATTTTGATGATCCTACTAGCGGGGGGATTACACGCTCCCTGTACTTCGGTTCTCCAGAGGCAATCGCAAGCGAACGGGGAATTTCAATCGATTTACAGAAAATTACCTTTGCCATACTGCTGCTGCATAGCTTGTATGCTTGTGTAATGTTCTTTTTTAATCGTAAACAACGTGCGCTGCTCACGTTTTCCCTGTTAACCCTGGCAGCAGCACTCACGGTTGCCTCCGATCATGATAGTCTTTTATTAAACTGGATTCCGCTCAACTTCTCTTGGATGGTCAAGGCCAAAGCGATATCCTATCCCTTGTTTTCATTCTTCATGCTTCTCATGGCCAGAAGTTTCTCACACAGTTTGCGAGGTCGCAGACTTTTCCGGGTCTATGCCAGTACCCTCGGTGTCTACTTTGTATTTCTGCTGATCGCACCAGTGAACCGGATTTACCAAGTCCTTGAGTCCGGCGTCTCAGATTTCCTTTATCTGTTCGCTGTTTCCTGGTCTGTGTACCTGTTCTTCAGAATGGCGGTTAGAAAACAAAGTGATGCCAGCTTCTTGCTATTCGCAGCAACCGGTAGTTTCTCCAGTGTGCTGTGGGGATTCGTAAACTCACATAATGAGATTACCAATGTGTATTATCCAATTGATGTCATCGCGGCCATATTTGGCTTCTCGACCTATTGGTTCAAAAAGTACTTTCGTAATTCCAGTGAGATCGAGAAGCTGTACGAACAGCTCAAAGAGGAAGATCGGCAGAAGGATCAGTTTCTTGTCAATACGGCACATGAGTTGCGTACACCTTTGCATGGCATCATTAACATTGCCGAGAGCATCGCGGTACGTGAACGGCGTGGATCAGGAGAGCCGCATACAGAAGAGATGAAACTGTTAATTACGATTGGCAGACGAATGTCCCAACTGGTTGACGACCTGCTTGACGTGATTCGCTTAAAGGAAAAACGTATTAACCTTCAGAAAAAACCATTGTCCCTTGCATCCGTCATCCCTGGCGTTATTGGAATGTTCAGATTTATGGCAGAGGGCAGACCTATCCAAATGAACGTGGATATCCCTGAATCGCTCCCCCTTGTTCAGGCTGATGAGAGAAGACTGGTTCAGATCCTCTACAATCTGCTGCATAATGCTCTGAAATTTACCGAAGAAGGCACCATAACCGTTTCTGTACGCAAGCGGGGGGAGTGCCTCGTGATTCAGGTATCCGATTCCGGTGTTGGGATCAGCGAGGAGATGCAAAAACGCATATTCGATGCATATGAACAAGGTACCCCGCAGGCTCGATTGAGTGGAGGGATCGGCCTGGGATTAAGTATATGCAAGCAGCTCACTGAACTCCATGGCGGCCATCTAACGGTCCAATCTGTCCCCGGGCAAGGCTCGACCTTTCAAGTCTCACTCCCATTGGGAGATACTGCATCACTGCCTGAACAGACTGAGCAGCGCTGGGATCGTCATAGCTTCGAGGAAGTCGCAGTTGCAGAGCAACAACCCACTTCTCAGGAACCGGTTGTTGCCCATATTCTCGCCGTGGATGATGACCCTGTGAACCTGCGAGTACTTATATCCATGCTTTCGAGCGAGCCTTACCAGATTCAAACAGCGGCTTCAGCACGTGAAGCCCTTCAATTACTGGATTCCAGGCCGTGGGACCTGCTTATTGCCGATGTCATGATGCCCCAGATGTCCGGATACGAGTTGACTCAGAAAGTACGAGAGCGATTTTCCGTTTCAGAGCTTCCAATACTGTTGCTCACGGCCCGTAGTGAACCATCGGATATCTATGCGGGATTCCTGGCAGGAGCAACCGATTATATCGCCAAACCCGTCGACGCAATTGAGATGAGACATCGCATCCGATCACTGGCCGTCCTGAAACAGTCCATCGATGAAAGACTGCGGATGGAAGCTGCCTATTTGCAGGCGCAGATCCAACCCCATTTTCTATTCAATACGCTGAATTCCATCATGGCACTCAGTGACTTGGATACCGAGAGAATGCAGAAGTTAGGGGATGCCTTCATTCATTACCTGCAGACCAGCTTCCATTTCCTTAACGCAGAGAAAACGGTGGATATTGCTCATGAGATCGATCTCGCACAGACCTATGTGTACATTGAGAAAGAACGCTTCCCAGATAGACTGGAAGTGCTCTGGGATATCCCTCAGAACCTGAGCTTATCCATTCCTCCGTTAACCATTCAGCCGCTTATCGAGAATGCGGTGAGACACGGTGTTCTTAGCAAGCGCACGGGCGGAACCGTACAGATCCGGATTATTGAACAAGATGATCGAGCTATTATAGAGGTACAGGATGACGGCGTGGGAATGGATCAAGATCAGATCGAGAGCGCACTCGAATGGCCTAAGAAGAAGCCCCGAGGGTCCGGAGGCATTGGATTAACCAATACGCATCGCCGGCTTACTCAGATTTACGGGCAAGGCTTGGCCATAACAAGCACACCCGGTAAGGGTACTATAGCTTCCTTCGTTATCCCCGCTAATCGTACAGGGACCAAGGCTACCATCTGACCTTAACACCACTACTATGTTTGAACCACTTCTGGGGGCTTTTTTAGACACTCATAATGAACAAAAGAGCTAAGCACGGTTTTTATACCGGCTTAGCTCTTTGTCACACGTTATGGTAAACAGGTTATATACAGCTCGTTACATCCGAACAACTGATTTCTCAGCCGTCAGCCCAAGCACCCGAGCGGTTGAAGCATGTACTTGGTTTAGAAGACTAAGATTGTCAACCAGTGATTCGCCATACGAAGGAACCATTTCCTTGATCTTTGGTTCCCAGGCGTTCATATGCTGCGGGAAACACTTCTGGAGGATTTCCAACATCACGTGAACAGCAGTCGATGCACCCGGTGAAGCTCCAAGTAATGCCGCAATCGACCCATCCGCCGCAGTGACGACCTCCGTGCCGAACTGAAGCGTTCCTTTGCCGCCTTGAGCTGTATCCTTAATCACCTGTACACGCTGGCCCGCCAGCACCATATCCCAATCCTCGCTCTTGGCATCCGGAACAAAGTCACGCAATTCGGCCATGCGTTGTTCTTTGGATAACATGAGTTGTTGGATCAGGTATTTGGTTAGTGAAATTTCTTTGACGCCTGCCGCGAGCATCGTGAGCAAGTTGTGCAGCTTCACGGACGTGATCAGATCGGCATTGGAGCCTGTCTTTAAGAATTTTGGCGAGAACCCGGCAAACGGTCCGAATAGCAAAGACTTCTGATTCTCAATAAATCGGGTATCCAAATGCGGAACAGACATTGGCGGAGCACCCACCGAAGCTTTTCCATATACTTTGGCATGATGCTGTTCCACAACTTTCGGATTTTTGCACACCATGAAGATGCCGCTAACCGGGAAACCGCCGATATGTTTACCTTCAGGAATGCCGGATTTTTGCAGCAAATGCAAGCTGCCGCCACCCGCACCGATGAAAACAAATTGCGCGGTGTGCCGTTCGACGGTTCCGCTCTTCAGATTTTTCACGGCTAATTCCCAAGATCCATTGCTTGTGCGTTTCATATTTTTCACGCTATGTTGGTAGTGGATATCCACGTTTTGGCTCTTTAAGTGTTCCATTAGCATACGCGTTAAAGCACCAAAGTTAACGTCCGTACCGGAGTCAATTTTGGTGGCTGCAATCGGTTCATTGCCCGTGCGGTTTTTCATCATCAGCGGAATCCATTCCGCCAGTTTTTTCTTATCATCCGAGAATTCCATCCCAACAAATAACGGATGCTTCGATAACGCTTCAAAGCGTCTTTTTAGAAACAGGACATTCTGCTCTCCATGTACATAGCTCAAATGAGGGAGCGGCATTATGAAGTCCCGCGGATTACGAATCAGATTGCTTTTGACGAGATAGGACCAAAATTGCCTTGAGATTTGAAAATGCTCATTCACCTTAATCGCTTTGCTAATATCTACGGATCCGTCTGGTCGTTCAACGGTATAGTTAAGTTCGCACAATGCTGAATGCCCGGTTCCGGCATTATTCCATTCGTTGGAGCTTTCCTCCCCCGCACTGGCGAGCTTCTCAAAAACCTTAATATTCCAGTCTGGTGCCAATTGTTTAAGCAAAGTTCCCAAAGTTGCACTCATAATTCCGGCACCAATCAAGATAACATCTGTACTCGTTTGTCCCTGGCTCATGTCTACCGTCCTTATATCCTATATTTGCCAAAAGGATGTAAGCGTTATCGATTTGGCATTGCAGCAAGCCCCATTCTTGAACAGGCCCGCCCCTTCTCTGAATGATATAACCTTGATCTAGTGTATCAATAATATGGGTTAATTTAAATATGCAATTTGAAGATATTTGCTATTCCATCAGTATACGCTAGTTTATGTCAGATAGATAACCCGGTTATAGGGCTGAAAGATTAATTTGTTCATTAAAAAGAAAGGAGCCCGGTTCTAGTGGAACTTGGGTGATCAAATGGATGCACCAAAAGCCGCTTTGGAATCGCTTCGCAAGGCGGCTTTACATTTAAGAGTGACCCTTACCACCCACGGCGGCGTTTCCGGGAGTACTCAGAAGATCGAAATCAGTTCCTTCGTATACGGATGGCGTTCTTCAGCGAACAACGCATCTGCGCCAAAGCGGTCAACGATCCGACCTTCCCGCATGACGATGATGCGCTGGCTCATACGATGTACCGCAGCCAGATCATGCGAGATGAACACGTATGACAGACCAAGCGATGTCCGCAGATCGGTGAGTAACTGCAAAACTGCACCTTGTGAGATTACGTCCAGGCTGGCCGTCGGTTCATCCAGAACGACAACGTCTGGTTCAATCCCAATGGCACGCGCGATCGTGACGCGCTGACGCTGTCCACCACTTAACTCGTGCGGATATCTTCCAGCCAAATCGCTTGGCAGCTCGACAGCTTCAAGCAGCTTTTGGACGTAAGCATCCTTCGACGTGTAGGTAAAGTGGGACAGCTCGGCGTTCCGTCCAAGTTGTTCGTACGGATCGATTAGCGAGTCGGCAATCTTGAGCTTCGGATTCAGGGCAGCCATCGGGTTCTGGAATACAATCTGAACCTTCCGCCGATGAGGTCGCAACCTTCGGCCGCTCAGCCGCGCGATATCCTGTCCGCCCAGTGTAATCGAGCCTGTATCTGCATCTTCGATTCTCAGCAGACAGCGGGCGAGCGTACTCTTGCCACAGCCGCTCTCGCCAACCAGGCCAAGACATTCGCCGCGGTTCAGGGTGAAGGAAATATCATTCACAGCCGGTCGGTCTGCACCTGCATACGTTCGGCTGAGATGTTCCACGTGAAGCACGGGCACACCGGATTCTTCGGACTGCACAAGTCCATGGCGTTCCTCATTTCCGGTCGTCTTCATTCCGTTCCCGCCTCCTTCAATCCCGAATTCAGCGAGCGGCTCAGGACGGGAGCCGCCTCGATCAGCTGGCGTGTATATTCATGCTGGGGATGGTCGAGAATGCGATGCTTCCCGCCAGATTCGACGATCTGTCCTTCCTTCATGACTGCCAAGCGGCTGGCATAGCGACGTACATGCCGCCAGTCATGCGTGATAAACAGAATGGCACAGCCCGTCTCCGCTTGCTTACTCGCCAGCAACTCCAACACGCGATGCCCGGATACACTGTCCAGCGCCGTCGTTGCCTCGTCTGCGATTAGCAGACGAGGAGACAGCATCAGCGATGTGGCAATCGAAGCCCGCTGAAGCTGTCCACCACTCAATTGGAACGGATAGCGGCGCAGCAATTCCGCACCAAGGCCAACGGATTCCAGTGCTTCCTCAGCCCGTTTCTTGCGGAGGGCAGAAGACTTTTCCCCATGTACCTTCTGGTATTCATCAAAGTGTCCGCCAATGCTGCGAAATGGCGTAAACGCTCCCTGATAGTCTTGGAAAATATATGAGATACGGCTTCCCCTCAGGGAGCGCATCTCCTTTGGACTTCGTTCGAGCAGGTTGCTGCCTTCAAACATCACTCGTCCCGACGCATGCAGGTTGGGTGGCAATAGGCGACCAATGGCTTGCGAGAGCAAGCTTTTGCCGCTACCGCTCTGTCCAACCAAGGCCATGAATTCGCCTTCGCGAATAGCCAGAGAGACTTGATCTACAATAGTACGATCCCGACTGGAGATGCTCAGTTCCTCAATGGAGAGAATCATGGCTGCACCTCCTTCTTCACATCAAACCGATCTCGCAGATAGTCGCCCAGCATGTTGGCAAGCAGGACTACCGAGACAATAGCGAGACCCGGATAGATCATCAGCTCCGGCCGAGACTGGAAGTAGGGCCGTGAGTCGTTCAGCATCGCACCCCATTCAGGTGTTGGCGGCTGTGCGCCAAGGCCAATGTAGGACAATGATGAGATGAGCAGGATAATTTTGCCCAGATCTAGACTGGCCAGCACGAGTACATGGCCTGCGATATGCGGAAGCAGATGTTTTCTCATGATACGACCGTCCGATAGTCCGTTGGTGCGGGCGATGCGAATATAATCCTTTTGGGACTCCGATAAAACCGTACTCCGAACGAGACGCGCATAACTAACCCACTTCACGATCACGATCGCCAACACCAAATTGCCGATTCCCGCGCCGAGAAGACCACTGAGCACAATGGCGACGATGGTATCAGGGAAAGCAAGAAAGGCGTCGGCAATCCGCATGAACAGCTTATCGACCCAGCCACGTTTGTAACCCGCGATCAAGCCAAACGGAATGCCGATTAACAGTGCAGCACCAAGTGCCAGCAGGCTATAACCCAGCGTTTGGCCGCCGCCAAGCAGCAGACGTGTCAGTACATCGCGGCCCAGGTGGTCCGTACCGAACGGATGGAGAGCACTAGCGCCCTGCAATCGTCCGCGCAGATCGGTTAAGGTGTGGTCATGTTTTAAGTATAAAAAGGCATATAAGGAGGCCGCGATGACCAGCAGGGCAAATAACAAACCAATAATCGCCTGCCAGCTATGTTTTTTAGATTTTGTAGTTGGAATGGGCAGGGGCATGGATTTCAACGGTGGGCCTCCTTTTCCTTCAGTTTCATTTCGGGATTCAAATAACGGTACGACAGATCAACCGTCGTATTCACGAGGAATACCACGATAGCCATGATGAGAATGTAACCCTGGATCAGTGGATAATCACGCTGGCGGATAGCGTCCACGACGAGCTTGCCGATGCCCGGATAAGCGAACAACACTTCAATCACGACAACTCCGCCAATCAGGCTGCCAAGACTGACACCGAATACCGTAATGACAGGCGGCAGACTGTGCCGAAACGCGTGAAGCATGAAGATCCGACCTTCGGATAACCCTCTTGCGCGGGCGGACCGAACGAACTCCTGACTTAGAGAATCTAGCAGGCTGGAGCGCAAAAGACGCACATAGACGCTGGAGATGGCAAGTCCCAGCGTCAGAGATGGCAGAATAAGCGAGATGAATCCATCCCGGCCCATGGTCGGCAGATTACCGAAGCGTACGCCGAACATGTCGATCAGGATCAACCCCAGCCAGAAGCTCGGCACCGCCGCACCCACAATGGAGAGCATCCGGCTGCCCCGGTCAATCCAACTTCCGCGATGGAGCGCTGATAGCGAGCCGAGCGGGATCGCTATCACAAGCATGACCAGCAGCGCGCCAATCGTCAGTTCAGCCGTAGCTGGCAGCGCACGCATCAGGGTCTGCATCACGGGCTGCCCTGTCGAATACGATACGCCGAAGTCGAGCCGAACGAAATCGAGCAACCAGTTGCCGAACTGGACAGGAAGCGAATCGTTGAAGCCCATCTCCTCGCGTACAGCTTCGACCTGCTCCTGACTAACAGACAGTTCGTCCACGTTCAGGATCGTCAGTACCGGATCACCAGGAGCAAGACGAATGAACAGGAAACTCACAAACATAATGAACAACAGAAAAATAAATACCTCAAGGAATTTCCGAAGCAAAATGCGAAACATTACATCACATCCAGCTTATTGGTAATCATGTAATATTCACTGCGGGTGGTAACCCAGTTCTTGATCTTCTTGCCGTTGTAGGCAACGATCGTACCTGGATGCAGCACGAATGAATTCAGCACGTTGTCATGCACATAGTTGGCTGCCTTCTCGGCAAGCTCTGCGCGCTTCTCCGGGGCAACTGTGAGATTCAGTTCGTCGATGATCTTGGTCAGCTCCGGATCTTCCGATCCACTGAAGTTAAGAGCACCCTTCGGATGGTACGTCGCATTCAAGTAATATCCAGCATCGCCACGCGGGGCCGTCAAGTTACTATAAGTTGCAATATCCCAGTCGCGATTAGACGCCATATAATCTTCCGGTGTGTCAATCTGGCGAATCTGGACGTCGATACCAATCTTCTTCGCATCAGACTGGAAGACTTGGGCGATCAGTGGCAGATCGGCACGAGCTGAATAGGTCAGCAGCGTCAGTTGCAATGGTTTGCCATCCTTGGTCATCACGCCGTTTTGCTGCGTGTACCCTGCTTCGTTGAGATATTTTACAGCGACATCAGCTCCGGATTCCGTTGCTGTATCCGTATAGGTTGGTGCGAAAGGCAGTGACGGCAGGAACGGTCCGATGGCCGGTTCCCCATAGCCGAGCAGGATCGTGTCCACGATACCCTGACGATCAATCAGTGCGTCCAGCGCACGACGGACATTGAGGTCCTTCATACTCTCCCGCTGCATGTTCATCGTTAGCTGATGCACGCGGAACGTCGACGTGGACTCAACCGTCATGCCGTCTATCGCTTTGAGCGATTCAAGGCTCTCGACTTCTGGGCGGTATACGATATCAACCTGTCCAGATTTGAGCGCTAGTGTGCGGGCATTGGCATCTTCATTGAATGAAAACGTGATGGAATCCAGTGGCGATGCGCCGTCCCAGTATTCATCATAGCGATCCAGTTCCAGCTTGCTGCCTGGGGTAAAAGAGGTCAGCTTGAACGGGCCCGTACCAATAGGCTTGTTCACAATATCCGGCTCACTCACGTCGATAATCGCCGTGTTGGGGTTCACCAGTTCCGAAGCGAATTCCGGGAACGGCTGAGTTGTGATAATCTCCAGCTTGTCGCCCTCGGCTTCAATTGTATCGATCTTCAGCGCGTTCTGGATCGCTACATTCTCTTCCAGTGCCCGCTCAAGGGATGCCTTAACGGATTCACCTGTCATTGGCTTGCCGTTCTGGAAGGTCACATCATCTCGCAGGTCGATCGTCCAGTGCTGCCCGTCCTCACTCTCCCAGCTCTCAGCCAGCCATGGGGCAACCGTCAGATTCTCTTCATCGAGACGAACCAACGTCTCCGTAATGCCCGCGCGCAGCGGCACATAACTAGAATCCACATGCGGATCTAGCGAACTGGTGGAAAAGTTATATAGGAAGTGAACATTTTTATTATCGGTGGATGGTTGCGCAGCGGGACTGGATTCAGATGATCCGCAGGCGCTCAACAGTCCAGCGCTTAAGGCCAAGGAGACCAGCGCTAGCAGTGGCGTCTTTTTATTCAAGGTAATGCCCCTCTCTCTTAATCGTAATCATTATGATCTAAACAATGAGTATTATCATATCGTAATGATTACGTTTTGACAAGAGTTGTGTTGGTGTTGAAACGAGAAAAAATCCGACTCTCGAATGAGAGCGGATTCTTCATGTTTTTTGTTACATATGAGTGCTGTATTAGTAGGCATTTCCTTTGCTATCCGAGATTGTTTACAGGTAGAACCATGCAAGGTTTCTCGAAAAGTTACAACCCTGTTTCGTAGTCTTCCAGCAAATGTGACCAGTAACCTTCGTCATTGCTATCGGATCAATCTTCTCAAAATAAACACGAAGTGCTCTGGCATACTTATCTGAGGTATATGTACCTTCCAGTCTCATTTTAGTTGCCAGTTCACTTCTAATTAGATGAAACAAAAAGAAGGTTCTCAAATTCTTATTGAGCATATATACGTTGGACTTATCCAATGATGATGTTGTGAAAAACATATCGCTCCCTTGTTTTAGATAGAGACCATACGAGTCACGCATACCATAACTTGCGAATTGACCAATCTGAATATATTCCTCTCCTTCAATAACTTTCACTTGGAAAGCTCCAGATTCATAAAAGGAAAAATCATCATATTGTTCTGGGACTCCTATGTCGATTAAAAAATGAGCATTCTCTTCACTTATGCCCCAATCTTTTAGATTAGTAAAGTCATAATTAATTATTTCCGTGTCATAGTAGCCCTTTATCTCTACGATATCAAAATCCATACTCTCACTCCTAAGAGTTACGTACATGGTAACGACTAAATAACGCAGTCCTAGCAACTGCGTTATCGTTTAATAGTATGTCCAGTCGTGTGGCTTATTAAACACCTCAATGGTTAAATGATCCCAATCACTTTGTCCGAAATCCTCCAATATTTCTTCTACTACAAGATTAATCCATGTAAGAAATGGCCGTCTTGATAATATTCGTTAATTTTAATTCAGGGTATTTTTTATCACATTCCTTGAGGGTGTTGATATATTCTGTACTTTGGAGATTATAAGCTATTTCTTCAAACACCTCACTAACCCAAATTAGTTCGTCCTTACTACAGTTCTTGAGGAATTGAATCGTCTCATCTTCATTTTGGTTTAGTATATTAATTAGTTCATCTCTGTATTGCTCGATTACTGGATCGTTCATATGAAGAGCCGCTCTTTTTCGTATTACTTCTCTAGACTCTTCGATCATTTAGAGAGACCTCCATTTTTAGAACATTCTACCCACCACGCAACGCTCTTAAAATCTCCGTATCATTGTACTATCAGAGTGAAACTAGGGAATCCCTCTTTATCCCATCTACAATTTCAGAGATTTTGGTAACTTAACCCGACAATTTTCTCAAATCAATCCTGCCATATCCTTCTCAATAAAGTTCCCATCAAGTAAATCATAAGGCCAATCATAGATATCAGGGTTCTCTCTGCAATGCGAGTTAATGACAAGTTGACCGTCAGACCGCAGAAAGATCACTCCAGATTCGCTATCTGTCAATGCAATATCCTCATCTAATCTGTCTGTTAGAGTATTAATCGCTTGGAATATGACTTGTAATCCCTCTTCAGGTGAGTGTGAGAAAACGGAAATATTGATACAATAATTAATATTTAAATTCAACTCTTCTCTCGTAAAACTCACTAATTCATCATCGTCTTGTACGATAAATGAGAAGTTAGGATTGGTTATCGTGTAATAATCGTCCCTCGATTTCATATGAGTCTCCTGAGAAAAATCTTTTAGAGAACTCAACAATAATTCAGCTAATTTTTTCGTGTCTTTTTTATAAAATAGGTACAATGCTAAATCCATACTATTCCCTCCAGAAGAGTAGATCTATTTTCCCATCTTTAATAATAAATAATTCCTGTAGCCGTCTTAAATCTCCGTTCGGGTTAGTTTTCCCCAAGATTTTTTGACTCACTTCTGCTACTTTTGCATCTGTGAATCCATCTAAATTCAAGATAACTCTATCTGCTTGATCTTTAGTCTTACGTTTAATCTCTTCAGCTATTCCATTGGCGCTTTTAGTATTAATAGGTGCATAGTGGTCAAATACTTTCCCTTCAATTAGGAAGTCAGGATTACTTCCTTCCTTAATGCCATACCCATTTCCTCCATCAATTTCATCAAGCATTTTAATATGATAGCCCTCTTTAGCGAAGATATTTGCTGACTCATTCTGTTTAGTCCAGCCTCTATCCTTCCCCACAGCATAATTACCCTCAGGAGAAGCACCTTTTGTTAAGGAAGGTTCTGTCCGAATATTCCCCTCACTGATTCTAGGTTTTTTATTTTCCCCTAGAACTCTACCTTGTGCTTTACCTTTCTTAGCCTTCGCAGCTTCAATATGCTGCTTAATCTTCGCCACAGCAGGATTAGAAGATGGCAATCGATAAGGCCCTTTGCCGCCCGGCATACTCCCACGAACCATCTGAATCCCCATGAAAATCTGACTGAATTTCAGAGACGCAACCATCATCTGAGCATATTTATCTGAAACAGGCTCTCCTGTCGTAGGATGAATCCCCATCTCAAACGCCTTGATCTGTAACGCAAAAATATCTTCCCCAGGCGGTTCAACGTTCACAGCTTGCATACGATTGAAATTTAGATCTCCCCGATCCTTCTCATAAGCCTGAAGGGCAGCCTGATCCGCATCACCATTCTCGTTGACAGGCATCCATACCAATTTACCAAACATATTGACTTGCGCCATCCGATAGCCCTTATCACCCGAATTTGAATCACCTGATGATTTGGTCATCATAGCTGCGGCACCGACTGCTCCAAACGCACCACCCAGACTTCCCTTCTGAGCATCTGCATCCTGGAAACGTTTGGCGATATCCTTCAATTCCTTGGATGTATTCACCATACTCTCCAGCGCTTTATCCAGTATAGGTCGTGACTGCTCGAACTCATAGTAAAATCGCTCCTGCGTCGCGCCCATCCACATCATCTGAACGAACATGATCTGTCTCGTCAGATCATTTCGTATACTCTCCAACTGCTGTCTGGCTTGATCCACCTGATTCGATACGTGATGTAGTTGTTCAGGGGTAACTTTGATTGTACTCATACGTTTCTCCGCTCATTCGAAATAGGATTATCCTATGTTAGCAGAAGTGTAATATGTAAACTATCCGGCTAACATCCTGATTTCACCATGGTAAAAACACAAGCTGTGCTCCTCATCGGTGCTATGGTCCTATATGCATATACCCACTTCAAGGCATATCCTACCAGTTTAAGTAAATACCTTTCCTACTTCATTTCCTCCAGCATCACCCGATACCGTCCAATCTGCTTCCCTGTCGCCTCTTCCCGCAATGATTCCAACAATGCTATGCACCTTATAAAATACCGATCCACCCCTAGCTTATCCGCTAACCTGATCGCCTGCAAAATGAACTCCACGGCCTCCTGTGGTCTTCCCATCCACTGTTCATACAAAGCCCGCTGATAATAGTAATGGTACATATCATCGTTGTTTGAAGAATCTATTTCTCTGCCATCGCCCTGTATCTGATCCTCGAACACATGTAAAACTCGATCAATCTGCCACCTATGCCGCACTGCTGCTTCCGTAATCACTTTCAGACCTACCAACCATTCCTCCGGATGCTCAAGCAAAAAGTTCACAAACTCCTGCAGCAGTTCCACCTGCCCGGCTTCAATCTCAAGCGCATACCGATTCACCCGTGCCTTATGCCTGAATTCCTGCACCACCTGTATATCTACCTCATCCAGATCCTCCACCCACTCCAGTTCTGCATATTGATCGATACACGCCCTCGCCTGATCTACCTGTCCCATCTTCTGGTGAGCCATACCCCGCATTAGGTGACTGAACCCGTAATAGTAGATCAAGGGCCGCTCAGTATGGATGTATGGTAAAGGTAATCCCTTGGTACGGTGCTCCTGTCGCTCTTCATGAATGCACTGCACACATTGATACAACATGTCCGCCCTCTCCATCACCTTATTCCAATTATCAAAAGCCACAGCCATATCCAACATTTCAACAATGATGTCTGGTTTGAGTGATTTTAGAATAGATTTTCGCAAAGGTGAGCCCCCTTAATTATCCATTTATATATAATTGTATAGATAAATCAAAAGGTGGTCAATCTAAATTGTACTTATAAGTACTTTTAATTCACGAAACACTTTACATTTGTTAGTCTGTAACGATTCATTAACCTCTTCTAACCTTAAGTGGAGGTGATCACATGAATTTACCAGAAAGTGTCGGAAATCGGATACGCGAGTTAAGAAAGGCAAAGGGTTGGACTCAAGAACAACTGGCGGAAGCAGCAGGTCTTCATTACAGCTATATTGGTGGCGTTGAACGGGGAGATCGTAACATTTCTTTGGAGACTCTTGAGAAAATAATTAATGGATTGCAGGTCACTGCTGAAGAAATCTTTAAATTCAAAGAAGAGTCTGAGTACAAAAGAGCCTTGGATGAACATATAACTTTAATAAGCGGCAAAAGTACAGATGAAATCGTTTCATTGACTAAAATTAGCAAAGAAGTTTTAATTGCTATCGAAAAATCACATAAAAATTCCGATTAAAATATATCTACAACAGAATCATGGGCTAACACCAAAAAGAGTGGAGTAACACCCCCACTCTTTTTTTATTTCCCTTTTCAAACAACTCCCCGCTCAAACGCCGCAAACTCAATCCGATTACGCCCATTCTGCTTCGCCTGATACAGCGCCTTATCCACTGCAGCGAACAGTTGAGTCAAATACCCCTCTGGATTCTCCGGTACATGATCAACTTCAAAATCCTCAATAGACAGAATTCCTATGCTAATCGTAATGGACACCTGTTCGATCTCGTGATCCACCACAATGAGGTTCGTCTCCACCGCTAATCTCACACGTTCCGCTATTTGTTGGGCTAACTCGCGCTCCGTGTGTGGAAGGTAGATCATGAATTCCTCCCCGCCATATCGCGTTAGAATATCGGTACTCCGAATGGATTCTTTGACGGCCTGAGCCGTGCGATGCAGCACTTCATCCCCGATGACATGTCCGTAGCGATCATTGATCGCTTTGAAGTAATCAATATCCAGCAGTATGAGTGAAAATGGCGTTTTATATTGAATATTGGTGATGACCTCGTGATTCAGGTGTTCGGTTAGATAACGGCGGTTATAACAGTTGGTTAGACTGTCCGTCAGGGCGAGTTCTTCCAGCTTGCGATTGGCCTCAGACAACTCCAGACGAATGCGATCTAGGGCATGATTACGCTCCTGAAGCGTCTCGTTCTGCCGATTCATTTCTTTGACATAGAAGCGTTCTTGAGAAACATCCTGAAACGTAAGGATATGACCCATGGGCACGCGAGCCGCATCAACAATGGGAGACGCTTTGAGGATATAATGGCGGTTGCCATCCCGCCCCATGATCACCTCAATTTGAGACAAGATATTGTCTTTTTGCTTATACTCTTCCAGAAATTTCTGGCGGCTGCCTTCTACACGAACCGAACCCAGAAATGCCTCCATATCAAAAGAATCCCCCACATGCAGATCCATGAAGGATCGGGAGGCTTTGTTCAATTCAATAATCATCTCATTCTCATCCAGTACAAGGATGCCGTAAGGAATGGTATTGATCACATCCTCATGGGCGATGGAAACCAGATCGAACACATTGTACCTTTTAATGACATACACGAAAAAAAGGTCGGACACGAAAATCCCTACTGAAGTCAGTCCGGGAATGATGAACGGTAAATATGCTCGTAGAACCACATTAAGCAGAGCGTCGATTGTTGCAAAAACAGCCAGCACAAATATGCCCCATAGCGTAACTTTCACCTGATTTTTAATCATGGAAGACGTTCGCGAAGAATAAAGTGCCCGGAATAAAATAAAGAGGGACGTTACAAAGTAACTCACGAGTATAGCCATGACAACCCAGAACCAAGGTCCATATGCCCGCTCGACATAACCGCCTTCCAACGGAGTTACAAACCAGCTCCACGGGTTCAGGATCACACCAACGGCTCCAATAACCGCAGGGATGAACAGCAAGAAGGATCTTTTTGGGCCTAATCGTTCCGCCTCACCCGTAATGAAGATCGTAAGCAGCAGCCATCCACTCCCAAGCAAGGAAACGGCGACAAACGATAACGTAACATAGAACAGCTGCAAGCCGGGATCATCCGTGAGCGTACTCGCAAATTGACAGAATGGCCACAGCATCATCAACCCATGAAACAAAAAGTAAACCTTATGTAAGTTCGTAATTCTAACTGTAGCAAAAACATATACATACACACCGAACAATAGGACGAATAGAAAGAGATCATACCATACTAATGGGCTCACGAATCTTCTCCTTTTTGCATGCGACAACTATAATGTCAATGGATTAGCATACTCCTTAATTGTTAAATGAACCTTCCAAAAAACGTTTAAAAGGTATCTCTTCATTACTGCTATAGGTTAAATTAACCACATCTTATCACACCGCTAATGGGGTGAGTAGCCATACAATGGCAATCCAACCAACCTCTGATTGAATTTTGCGCTATTTTTGCATTTTTGTGAATGAATTTGAACGTTTGGATGCAAACCGGGAGGGAAGAAGACCTTGTTAGCTGTCGTAAAAAGGCAAAGTGGGACGTATGTAGAGCCCTCCGTTACCGGACGGCCCTCTTCTCATTCGTGTACAGCAGCCAAAGGCAAATTATCTGAGAACATATCTGGATTATCTTGGAGCATGCCTGTGATCACTTCCGTCAACAAGGCCGCATCACACACTCTGACAACTGCATCACCAAGCTGCCCTTTGCGCATTGCGCCTTTACGTTCAAGAACGTCATCCACTTTCCAAAAATGCTCCGACCACGACAATCCGCAATGTCTGCGGGAAGGCACCGAAATCTCAGTTCCATCGGGTAAAACCGTACGTAACATCTCATGCCCCTCGGTTAATCTGCCCGGGATGTCCACCCATTCTTCGATGCCATGGATAAACGTGTTCCGTTTCAAATCAACGCCGACCAACAGGATGGTGGCCTTCCGATCAAGCAGCTTCCCCCAGGCCGAGCCTCTCGCACAAGGTGTATCGAAAAGATGATCATCCTTCGTGAACGCTTCTGCATCTCGTCCAAGGGCTGCTACCGAGTGTGTAGGGTGCCATGAACGGACCACACCCGGCCGTTTGCGAAAAAGTTCGGGCAGAACACCGACGCAGCAGGGCGAGGATTCCACGTGGAACATCGGATTGTCGGCATTGATTGTGGACCATGTATGCGTTGGCAACACCAGCAGTCCGTCCTTCATATACTCGGTCAATGCATCCAACACCGTATCCGCGCCACCTTCGACTTCGCCCATACTTTTCATGGAGGAGTGCATGAGCAGCGTTCCCTGGCCGTCGATGCCCAGCTGGTGGAGTTGGTGAAGTAAACTTTCTTGGGTATGCATGATTAATGTATAACCTCCTTTGGGCTATTATAGCAAAATAGAGCGTAGTCGACGGTACTATCGTTATCCTGTGATACCAAGTTTAATGTCTGCGATTATATAACATAAATTTAACTTAAATCATAAATAATGTTAATTCTGTGTCACTCATATGTTTATTTGCTCTGATATAATTTCTGCTAGGTAGACGAAAGGAGATTATAGGGTTGAAAAAAGAGCTTGGTGTATTGATGGTGTTGAGTGTCGTTTTGCTTTCAGGATGTGGATCAGATAAGCCCACAGCGCTTCCGCAAGGTTCGGGTGAATCTCCCAGTAAACAAGTAACAACACAGCCAGTGCACGGTACGGATGAAAAATTGCTGGGATCTTCAGAGGATGAAAAAGTAAAATTTTATAAACAAACCGACGGGGTAACACTGGACATTAACGGTAATAAAAAAGACTTTTCTTGGAATGTCCCTGGTGATACTGGAACTGCCCCGCAGGTATTTTATACGGATGTTACAGGCGATGGAAAAGAAGAGGCTGTAATTATTATCCAGACTGGGCGAGGAACAGGTTTAAACAATTATGATATTCATGTCGTTAGCGCCGAGGATCTATCCGAAATTAAAGTACAAAGCTATGAGGAGATTGTTGCTGATCAGATTGAAACCCATGTTACTAAAAAGGATGACGATACACTAGCAATTTCGGTTAAAGCACAAGGAAAAGAATATAGCTTCAATTATGAGTCTGATCCAGTGCCTAATCAAAAGAAAGATAGTCTTGGTTTTGGTGGCGTCTATATTTATTCATTGGAGAATCAACGTATAAAATTAAATCTTGGGGCAGCAGTACCCGGGTCTACCGCATATGTTTGTGATTTCAATGTCACTTATAAATATGACAGTGCCAAGAAGGAATTTGTCGCGGATCAAATTGAAGTTGTACCTATTGAGAAATAGAAAAAAAGCTTGTCCCAAAAAAGTTTTTGGGCAAGCTTTTTTTGTTGATATTACTGATTGGTATAGTTGAAAAACATGTGTTGACCTTTTAGGATTTTAGAAGTGACAATTACCCATGTACCACTCATTTTATATAAGAGTTTCCCATTTTCAGTTTTGGAACTTGCGTTGAAAAGATCGACCTGGGTATAAAACAATTTGTCACCAATTGGGTTTGTAAGTGTAGCGACATTTTGAGCCACGGAAACACAGTTTTTCCAAACCTGACTTGATGTATTAGGAGCAAGACATTTAGCCAAGTTACTATCCCAAAAACAAGAGAATGCATTTTTATGAAGTACGACTTCTTCAATGGTGTTCTTACTTTTAAATTCTCCTGTATCATTTTTGCGGTTGATAACAACCCATGCAACACCAATACGGGACTCAGAATCATTTTCCGTTTCTCCGTACAGTGTTCTTGCCAACAAATCGACACTATCGCGTCCGTAAAGCTGATCTCTTGAAGTTAGTGCATCACCAATTGCCATAAATATTACCTCCATTAAGTTAAGTTATTTTGTGGATCACCGGCATCTCATGATATAAAGAGAAATGAGCCTCGGATATTACAACCACTCTCCGAATTTTATTTCAATTCACTAGTACCAAAAGTTTGTATTACCTCAATCATTTTGACATAAGAGCTCCTGTTTTAGATCTTCACGATGATCGGCGGGTACTTGTAATAAGAAGGATTTTAGCTTTGGTGCCCCATTTCAGGTCACAAACCCAGCGTCTCACAGCAAGACAAAAATGGCCGGGGAACCCCCCCGGCCCTAAAGAAAGAATTTTTATGAGTTCATGAATGAGTCCATGAAATTCAAAACTATTTAATCACAACGTATTCCAGGTTCACCAATTTCGCATAGGTCACGATTTGATCAGTAGTCAGGTTCAAAGAAACTACGGTATGGTGACCGCCGCCATTCTCGATCCAGGCTCTGACTCCATCTTGGAAGTTGGGCTTCACGTTCCAAAGTACACGGGCTACTGGCAACTTAGGCGCTGGGACCGTTGGCTCGAATGCAGATACTTCATTGATCAACAGTTTGTAATGCGTTCCAAAGTCTGCCATGGAAACCACAACACCTTCTCCTGCTTTGCCATCAAATACGAGACGTGCAGGATCTTCACGATCGCCAATACCCAGTGGGGACACGATGATTTTCGGTTTATTGCTGGCGAGTGTCGGGTCTACTTCAAGCATGTGGGATTGAAGGATAGCTTCTTGACCAGTCGCCATCTCGTACGTGTAATCCTCCATGAAACCCGTGTTTTCGTTATGAGCCATAACTTTGAGCAGGCGATCGAGTGCAGCCGTTTTCCAGTCACCCTCACCAGCGAAGCCGTACCCTTGAGCCATCAGGCGTTGAACCGCCAGACCCGGAAGCTGCTTCATGCCATGCAGATCTTCGAAGTTGGTGGTGAAGGCAGTGTATCCACCTTCGTCCAGGAAACGTTTGATCGCAATTTCATAACTTGCTTGTACACGTACGCTAGCTTCCCAAGCTTCTTTGCTGTTCGTGCCATAATCGAATTCGTACAGCTCTGCATACTGAGCGATCAAATCATCGATTTCTTGCTCCGTTACGGCATTCACGTATTGCACGAGGTCGCCAATACCGAAATAATCGACTGTCCATCCGAATTGGATCTGTGCTTCCACTTTATCCCCTTCGGTCACACCTACGTTGCGCATGTTGTCGCCAAAACGAGCCACCTTGATGTTGAAGCTTTCGTTATAAGCTACCGCTACGTCCATCCAATCTGCAACCTGCTGCTGCACTTCTGGACGCTCCCAGTAGCCAACAACGATTTTATTTTGTTTTCTCAGGCGGGCGTTGATGAAACCATATTCGCGGTCACCGTGAGCGGCTTGGTTCAGGTTCATGAAGTCCATGTCGATGGTCGCCCAAGGAATGCTTTCATTGAATTGTGTTGCGAGATGAAGCAGCGGTTTTTGCAGCAATTTCGTACCCCGAATCCACATTTTCGCAGGCGAGAACGTATGCATCCAGGTGATCACGCCCGCCACTTCGTCACGGTAGTTCACTTCTTTCATAATGCTCGTGATTTTATCTGCGCTTACCGCCAAATCCTGCAATACGAGCGGGTATGGCAGAACGCCGCTTGCATTGAGGGCATCCGTGATTTTCTGTGCGTTGGCTTTAACCTCACCCAGCGCTTCTTCCCCGTACAAATGCTGCGAACCTACGACAAACCAAAACTGCTTAGCTGCTGTTGCTGACATGTAATCATCCTCTTTTCAGTTTTATAGTTAAACAAATGGGTTTACACTTGCCACTCCGATTGCAGTACCGTCTTCCGATCGCTGGTTATCCCCGGATTTCTTTTATCTCTTTACAAAGGAGGAAATCCGTTGATAAAGGCGAACGCTCCGCTTCTCCAGATTGGTTCTGCACTCTCCGTTATCGTGTAAATCTTAAATCCTA
The DNA here is from genome assembly GCF_045040695.1 of Paenibacillus sp. FSL K6-0108. Classification (NCBI taxonomy): domain Bacteria; kingdom Bacillati; phylum Bacillota; class Bacilli; order Caryophanales; family Paenibacillaceae; genus Paenibacillus; species Paenibacillus sp. FSL K6-0108. The sequence continues at coordinate 7,470,125 of NZ_CP150288.1, forward strand.
ATATAGATCACTCAGTAACCAGAACAATCTTCAATTCGCTGTTTTCCTGCTCATATCATTTTTGTCCGTAGTACGCGTCTTTCCCGTGTTTCCGCAGATAATGTTTATCCAAAATGCCTTGCGGCAGTTCTTTTGCAAAGTTATTCAGTTGCCGCGCATACAGATTCATTTTGCATACTTCCTCCAGCACGACGCTGTTCACCACCGCTGACTTGGCGTCTTTGCCCCACGTGAACGGTGCATGACCATGAAGCAGAACTGCCGGAACCGCCATCACATCAATCCCACGCTGCTCAAACGTTTCAATAATGACACGTCCCGTCTCCGCTTCGTAGCCCCGATCGATCTCACCCTGGTTCAAGAAACGGGCACAAGGTACGGCACCATAGAACGTATCTGCATGAGTCGTCCCCATCACGGGTACGTCCAGACCAGCTTGCGCCCAGATGGTTGCCCACGTGGAGTGTGTGTGCACGATGCCACCAATCTCCGAGTAATGCTTATATAGTACGGCATGTGTTGCGGTATCAGAGGAAGGTCTCATTTCGCCCTCCACCACATTACCGTCCAGATCAACCACAACCATGTCGCTTGGTTTCATTTTGTCATAGCTGACACCGCTCGGTTTGATGACAAACAAGCCACTTTCCCGATCCATTGCGCTGACATTACCCCATGTGAACTTCACGAGTCCGTGCTTCGGCAGCTCCAGATTCGCCTCATAAACCTCTTCTTTCAGCTGTTCTAACATGTTATTCCCTCCCGTTCTCTAACTAGTGCGTGTTCAAAAAGTCGGTTTTCAGTACCAAGAAGATGGGATGAAGCTAGAAATGGAGTAGCGGAGCGTAGATAGAGCTACGTGAGCAACAGACATTTCGGCTAAATTCCATATTCGATGTTGATGATGCCACTAGGCATCCTTCGTAATCAAAAGCGGTCTTTTTGAACAACCTCTACCAGATGATCTACCGCCGCCTGCTCAATCGCGAGACCCTTCTGATAACGTTCGACAAATGCTTCAAACCCTTTGACATCCGATGCATCCGGCGCAACTTCCTCACCCTGGACATCACTGAAGACCTTCTGTTCCAGGAATACATCCAGGCTCTCCTGCTGATTCTTGTTGATCATGTACGAGGCCAGAAGCGCCATACCCCATGCTCCGCCTTCACCCGCTGTAGACATCACTGACACCGGTACGTTCATCGCAGCGGCTACGATCCGCTGTCCGACAACAGGGGTCTTGAACAGACCACCATGAGCCAAAATGCTGTCAATCGCCACATGCTCGTTCTTCGTCAAAATGTCCATGCCGAGCTTGAGCGCACCAAAAGCCGTGAACAGATGCGTACGCATGAAGTTCGCCAGATTGAAGTTGCTTTCCGGAGAGCGGACGAACAATGGACGGCCCTTATCGATGCCCGTAATGTTCTCACCCGAGTAATAACCGTAACTCAGCAAACCGCCGCCATCCGGGTCAGCTTCCAACGCCTTATTGAACATCACGCTGAACAATTTGCCGGTATCCACTTCATATCCCATCGCCTCGGAAAATTCACGGAACAATCCAAGCCATGCGTTGATGTCGCTGGAGCAGTTGTTGGCATGCACCATGCCTACTGGACTGCCGTCCGGCGTCGTAACCATATCGATCTCGGGATACACTTTGGACAATTCTTTTTCCAATACAATCATTGCAAACACGGACGTGCCGACGGAGATGTTGCCCGTGCGTTTTCTCACGCTATTCGTTGCTACCATCCCTGTTCCGGCATCACCTTCCGGCGGACAAAGCGGAATGCCTGACTGCAAATCATTCGAAGGATCAAGCAGCTTGGCCCCTGCTTCGGTCAACTCGCCAGCGTTCTCACCTGCGAGATAGACCTTGGGAAGAAGGTCCTCGACCTTCCACGGATAACCTTTGCTTGCGATCAGTTCATCGAACTGCTTGATCATGGACGGGTGATAATTATGCGTAGACTCATCGATAGGGAAAATGCCCGAAGCATCGCCGATTCCGATGGCTTTATTGCCCGTCAGCAGCAAATGTATGTAACCAGCCAAGGTTGTAAGATGATCGATGCGAGGCACATGCGCCTCTTCGTTCAAGATCGCTTGGTACAAGTGAGCGATGCTCCAACGTTCCGGGATGTTGAACTGCAGAAGATCCGTCAGCTCCCTTGCAGCCGCCCCTGTGGTCGCATTACGCCACGTCCGGAACGGTACCAGCAGTTCTCCCTCGTTATCCAATGCGATATATCCATGCATCATGGCAGAGAATCCGATGGAGCCTACCTTCTGCAGCGTAATTCCGTATTTTTGCTCGACATCCTGCTTCATTTCACGATACGCGGTCTGAAGACCTGTGATAATATCCCCTTGGTTGTACGTCCAATAGCCGTCTTTCAGAAGGTTTTCCCATTCATAACTGCCAGACGCGATGGTCTCAAAACGTTCGTCAATCAATACCGCCTTGATCCGCGTTGATCCAAATTCGATGCCTAGTGAAGTGGCTCCCTTGGTAATCGCTTCTTTCATATCCACATGACTCATGATCACGTAGTCCCCTCTCTGATCACAGTAGGTAAAAGTTGAAAATATAATTGGCTTAAAGATGATTAAATGGAGTTCATAGTTCGGTTCATTGAAAAGAATGCGCTTTCCCTTTCTGACAGCCTTAGTATATTTTTTGTACGTACATTTGTCAATAATATATAATAGTTATACTTACATTAGTTATGCCATAAAGTCCAAGTAGGCTAAACTCCATACTAAATAGGTTATGTTGTAAGGTACACATCTCTATTTTATGACGGAAATTGTACGGTTCATTTTGCAAAACAGGCTGTTCCATAGCCATTCGATTCGAATCATGATAAAATATGTACGTACAACTATGAATATGACGATGTTTTTTATATAGATAAGTAACGATGAAAGAAGTGGACTGTGTGAAGCCAAAGTATCAGGTCATCATTGACGATATCAAAAGCAATATTCTATCCGGAACCTATAGCGTAGGCGAACAAATCCCTACCGAATCCGCACTGCAGGACAGCTACAACGTGAGCCGCCAGACGGTACGGAAGGCCATTTTGGAGCTGTCGAACGAGGGATTTTTGAGAAGTGAGAAGGGTTCCGGCACCTATGTAAGCAATCTGTATCGATCCAGAACCGGCGGGAACACGATGAAAAAAACAATTGGCGTCATCACGACGTACATCTCTGATTACATCTTCCCCTCCATCATCCGCGGCATTGAGAGCCGGTTGAATGAAGACAATTATTCGTTGCTGTTAGCCAGCACCAATAACGACGTTGAACAAGAGAAAAAGGCGCTCGAGATGATGCTGTCCTACGGTGTGGATGGCCTGATCGTTGAACCGACCAAGAGTAATCTTTACAATCCCAACATTGCGTACTACCTTTCCTTTAAGGAGCAGGATGTACCGTTTACGATGATTAATGCCTTTTATGAAGAGCTTGAGGTGCCTTTCTTTTGTCTCGATGACGTACAGTCCAGCTATCTCGCTACTCGCGAACTAATCGCTAAAGGACATAGCCAGATCGGCATTATCGCAAAAATGGATGATTTACAAGGGAAGTATCGGATGAAGGGATATATTAAAGCGCTGGGCGAAGCCAAGTTGCGATTTCATCCCGAGCAGGTGCTTTCGTTCGATACGGCATCGAAGCCGGACCTCTCCACCAATCTGGAAGTGTTCCTGGATGAAAACAGAGATGCACTGACATCTCTTGTCTGTTACAACGATGAAGTGGGGCTGGAAGTCGTACACGCATGTAGAAAGCTGGGGATTTCCATTCCCGACGAGCTATCCATTATCGGCCAGGACAATTCATACATCGCCAAGAATGCCAACATCAAACTCACGACGTTAACTCATCCCCAAGAGCAAATGGGCCGTGACGCAGCAGATTGGGTCATCAAGAAACTGCAAGGCAAAAAGGATCTGCCCACCAACACCTATTACCAGCCCGTGCTGGTTGAGGGTGAGACAGTCAAAAAAATTGAATTGGAATAGGCTGAGATATGAAAAGGCTGCCGTAATGGCAGCCTTGATATTTTGCTTATGCTTTTTAACTCCTAAAGGGAACCCGGCACACCGTTAAGCGTGACTTTCCCAATGGAGAATTATTTGGTGATACCATTCCAGAACGTCAGCTCATCAATCGGCAGTCGAGTCGTCGGATGGCCCGGCTGCGAGGCTTTGCCGATGGAAATGAGAATGGTTGGAACATAACGATCGGGAATATCGAACGCTTCAATGAATTTATTTTTATCGTACCCAGCCATTGGAACGGTATCATAACCACGCGCCTTGGCGGCAAGCATGAACTGCATCGATAACAGACCACAGTCAAACATGACGCCGTCCTTGATATATTGAGGATCCATGCTTTCCAGCATTCCCTTCATGTTGGTTACCAACGAATCCTTAATTTCCTTAGTCATATAACCTGCTTCTACAGAAGCATCATAAACGGAATCAACCTGTTTGATGTATTCCAAATCCCCCAACACTGCGATAACGGCCGAAGCATCTACCACCTGCTGCTGATTGTTCGCAATGGGAAGTAATTGTTCTTTTAGAGCCTGGTCATTAAAGACAATGAATTTCCATGGCTGCATATTCGCGCCAGATGGAGCAAGGGCTGCTTCAGTCAGAATATCCTTCAATTCCTGCTCTGAAATGCTGAATGCAGGATCGTAATGCCGTACAGAACGTCTTTCCTTTACCACTTCCATAAAGCTTTGCTCTTGTTTTACGCTCTCCATCCCGTTTTGCCTCCCATAATTTATACTATGTTATATTGTGCACAGTTAAAGGTAAAAAAACACCACTTAACTGTGCTAATATAAGCACAGTATATATGTGGATAGGTTTGTTGTCAATTCTCCATGATCGGAGTCATCCTGTTGGCCATGTCGGCTATAGTGTACTTTCGCAGAATTTCCAACACGCTATGATTGATTTCTTCCGTTATATCGTTGAACATATCATGCATCTGCAAACCAAAGGAGTGATCGCCTGTAGACTCCAGCATTCCCTCGCACAGCGATGCCTCAGTCTGAAGCGACAGATATATATCGGCCAGTGTCACCGATTCCGGCGGCTGCTTCATGCGATAACCTCCGTCGCGTCCTTCACGAACCTCCAGAATATTCTCTTGAGCAAGTTTGGCCAATATTCGGCGTATCAAGGTAGCTTCTGAGCATAAATGGTCAGCGATATTGGTGCTTGGATAGCGGTTAGGACTATCTGACATGAACACAAGGGCCTGCAATGCCAGGCCGAATGCCTTGCTATTGGAAGGACAAGTATGTTTGGCCTTTTTCATCGTACCGGGCTCCCTTCTTCGTTGCGTCCTGTGTGAATTATAGCAAACCCCCCACTCCCGTTCAACACGGCATGAAGTTTGCAGCCAATAGCTTATACTGCTATAAACCAGTAGGGTACACGCCAAAGAACCCCGGTTACTATAACCGAGGTTTACTTGCCATAGGGGAATTCGCATTATTCCGGTTTATTTCTCATCTTCTTTTTCCAAACTCACAATGACACCTTTCTTCTCCAGATTTTCCACAACCTGCTGAGCCTGTTCATTCAATGGATTGCCAGCCAACGATACCTCTATTAAATGGGGGATGGTCTCAAGTACTGCAATATCCTGAATGAGGTTGTCCTCCACATAAAGATACTCCAATGTCGGATGGTTCTTTAATGGTGTCAAATCCTGAATTTTATTATTATTCATAATAATCCATTCTACATTCAACTTTTGAAGAGGGCCTAGGTCTGCCACCTGATTGCCGCTGGCAAGCAAACTGGTCAACTTATGTAAATTTTTCAATGGTGTTAGATTTTTAATTTGATTACCACTAATCAAGAGACTTTCTAGATTACTTAACCCAGAGAGTGGGGATAGATCTGAGATCTGATTCCCTTCAAGAACTAAGAACTCTAGTTTTTTTAACTTGCTGAGCGATGTAATATTTTTTATTTTTTGTCCGGGCATAATTAGATCCACCAGGTTAACGGCATGTTCAAGTCCTTGCAAATTGGAAATCTTGTTTTTGGTATCCTCGGCATATAACGATTTTAATTTCTTCAGATCGCTCGTCTTTACTTCTTTTTTAGATGATATCTTCAATGTTGTCCGAATAACTTTTGCCAGGGCCACATCTTTAATAACAGGTGCAGCCGACATCGTTGTTGCCGGTAATAATATGAGAACCAAACAAAATACAATCATATTTTTTACGAATTGAGTAGGCATTTCAGTCTCCTTTAAGCATCTTAGATTATGTGTCATATGTTTATATGAAATTCCCAGAAAAGTACATCTTTTACGATGGTACTTCCTTTCTACAACTTTGTCCATGAGATCCTGTCGTTCTATCATCAGTAGCACAGGTGACAAGCAATATAGAGATTTTTGTTCAAAAAAACTTCAAAACATCACATAATAACCACTTAACAAACCACCTAAACTGGTATATTATACAATTGTAGCAAAATTTTATATATTCGAGAGGAGATTTTGGACTTGAAAAAGACGCTTTCTATGGTTGTCGTCATGAATCTATTTCTCAGTTTTGCCTTCGGCTTTCAAGCGTTTGCAGACGATGACATGGTCGAATCGGGAGTTCACCCTGATGCCCATGTCGCAGAACAGGTACTGCAGCCAAGTGGGGAAATGATATCGGAACTCTCCAAGGATACTTCTGAGTTGGATTCATCCAAACTAAAGAAGCACCGGGTAAAGCCATCTGTAAATTTGGATTCAGCTACCACTTCTTCAGAATTACAAAAGGGACTCATCTCGGCTCCACAATCGGTTATCGCTACAGCCACAGCAGAGACTAATACATACACGGGTTACATCCAACAAGAAGGTACATCCAGCTTTTTATACCCTATATATGTACAACCTGGGAGCATACTGCAAGTACAAATGGATAATCCTGCATCAGCTCAACTGGATTACGATCTCTATCTCTACGAATTTGACATGTCTACTGGCAATTTGAACCCCACTCCAATTGATTATTCAATTTATGGAACGTATCTGAATAACTATGGGAATGGATCAAGAACCTTGTCTGAACATGTGGGTACGAAAAATAGCACAGCCAGTTCCAAAGCCTACTTAATTGAAGCCTACGGCGCAGTTGGAGGCAGTATCAATGAACCCTTCACTCTAACCGTCTCTACCAGCTCAACCTATGATGCGTACGAGACGGATGAGAATGCGCTTCATGCCTATCCGTTCACAGTAGCAACAGGTGGATCTACTCTTTCAAGCCGCTCCATTAATTCGGAGGTCGATCAGGATTGGTATAAGATCACCGTTCCCGAGAGCAGAAATTACGACGCCATGCATATCGATCTGGATCAAGCCTCTGTAGGCAATGGCTATAAGGCGGAATTGTATGGTGCATTGAGCAATAATAGAATGGCATTAATGCCCTCCACCAACGGTAATGTATCCCTAGGCACAGGCACATATTATTTGCGGGTGTTTACAACAAACAACTATTCCGATAACAACTACTCATTACACCTCCAGCCAGTATTAAGAGCGGATAAAGTCGTGATCACAGGTTATAATTCCAATGGCGGTCCGAATGACTACCCGACCTATGCCTATGGACGCTACTATCGGATAACCGGAACCAGTTTTACGGTGACTGGTGTTGCCGCCACTTCAGATAACTATGCGGTGGCCAATGCGGAGGTAGAAGTCATTTGGGAGAATGATTATTGGTCCGAAGGCAGCAATAACAGATATCGGAGTGCAAAGGTTATGACAGACAGCAGTGGCCAATTCACTGCTACGTTATCCCTGCCTCCTTCAACCGGGAGCATAAGTCAATACTTGCCGGGAGCTATAAGCTTCACTCACTACTATGATATTTGTGGTGTACTGGCGAAGGTAACGAGTCGTCCGAGTGCAAATGATACGGATATTGTGTATCACTTTGCCTACAGTATTTACGGTGGCTGAATGAATCCAAACAGGGCAATGGGCGTTTATGAATAAACGACCCGTTGCCTTTTTTTTGTCCAATCATATTAAAAATATGGAATAATATTCCGATAGTATGAAGAGAAGTGAATTACTGGAATACATCAAACGAATAGGGGGGTTAATTATGAAAGTTCAAAGTACGACTCAGTTTGACCTCAATGCCTACATTCAATCGAAACAACGCACGGATAAGCCATCTTTGGTCACAGGCACGATACCCGAACTGTCACATAACAACGACACAGTGGAGATCAGTCCAGCTTCCAGGCAGTTAGCAGCATCCGATATTGTTAATCATGCCGCTACATATTTTGGAACCGTTCAAATTAACGATTCATTGAATCGCCTGCTCACAGATCAACCCTCGGAAGTGAGGGAAGCTGTCTATGGCATCATTCAATCCAATCTCATCACTAATGTAACCGGGGAAGAAGACAGATCAGCATTGCTGGAATTAGGTCTCACTCAAGCAAAGTATATCGCGGATAACTATATGAAAGGGGATCAAGCGACGGAATTCATGAATACGATTCGTCAAATCGCCGCCATCTCCACAACCAAAACGGTAGATCCTGAGACGAAAGAAATCCATTACGAGACTCCTCCTCAGAGACCTGTTGGGGCTCCAGATGATTATATCGATCTAAATTATATGATGAAGAAATTTGAACCGAAAACGCTGGACAAGCTCCAGGATGCAATTGTGAACGGAAAAGACTGGAACAGCATCCTGCAGAGTTTCGCCAAAAATGTATCGACTAATCAGGACTGGTTGAAGGAATACAAAGAGGACGTAGCCAAATCGAAAGGGAATATCGCTGTGGAGAACAGATTCGAAAAAGCCTCTACTTCCAGCTTGTCTGAGTTTTTCCAAGATATTAAAAACGTGATTGCCCATGCTGGGTTAGAAAATAGCGATTTTCTGACAGACAATATAGAAGCATTTATGCGAACCTTGGCAATGACGAAATCCATTCAATAAAGGACATGTTTACCAAAATGATTGATCAGCATGTCACTGAGAATCAAGATAAGAATGCTGTATATGCCCAGAATTGATTCTCAGTGACGGTCATATATTAATTCAGGGATATTATGTCAATTATTTCAAGGTCACCGAGTATCCGATCCGGTTGTAGCTTAACCTTAAAAGGGCAAGCTAGCTCGTTGTCACGACTGACGCTAACTTGCCCTTTGTATATCCTTCACTTCCCATCCGTAGCCAAGAATCGAATCGTAGCGGTTGTTCCTACACCTTTCATACTCTCATAATGAATTTCCCCGTCATATTTCTCTACAATATTAAAACAGACCATTAATCCTAGACCGGTTCCATTACTTTTTAATGAATAGAACGGTGTACCGAGCGACTTCACCTCATCTTCCGACATTCCGCTCCCTTCATCCATGATTTTGATCTCGATACAATGTTGATTTCTCTTGGCAATCACAGTGACGGGCTTACCCATATTTGATGCTTCCAAAGCGTTTTTAATTAAATTCATCAGCAGCTGCTTAAATTCGATTGGATTAATAAAAATGAAGCAATTCTCCTCTGCCTCGATATTCAGCTGATTATCAGATAACATCGCATAGGAACGGAGCAAACCTGTGACACTCTGAAGAGTATCCTTCACATTGACTTTTTCCGGCTTCTGATCCTGATTAGGCTTGGAAAGGGTTAGAAACTGTGAGGTAATCTGTTCAACGGTATTTAACTCGTCCATCATTAATTTGAACTTGTTTTTAATTGAATCATCAAATGCAGGATCTTCTCTGTATAACTGCAAAAAACCTCGAACAACGGTGACTGGGTTTCTAATCTCATGTGCAACCGCTGCTGTCAAATGGGCTATCATCTTTAAACGCTCCGATTGTTGTAATTGCTCATGATAGAGCTGCTGCTTTTTCATACGATTAAAGGATAAATGGAAAATAAGAAATAATAATACCTGACTCGCTATAATATTAATGAGGTTCCCTAGGATGTCATGATGTAAATACGAATATATATTACCTTGATCAATCAGGATGATGTAGCCAAAGGTAGCTGAAATTAAAAATCCATTCAGAATGATGGAGAAATAAAACAGTTTTAAATCAAAAAACAGAATGGCAAGTGAAGGAATCAGACAAATCAGAATGTATGTAGTCCAGGTCTCCGGGTATAAGAAAAACAGGGTATAGAAATAAGCAAAACCAAATAGGATAATGATCTTTCTGAACACATAGTTCTCATGCTTTGGATAGATCAACAGACAAACGGATAGAAAAGCCACACACGAAAAATGAATAACATATCCCAATGTGATCCCGTTTAATTCTGTCGTCGATATTATTAATCCAGATACCATAAGAGTGATGATTGTTAACATGGAAATATAATATGTCTGTCGGTTCACCTTGCTGTACAGTTCTTTCATCCACTCACCACTTTAAATTAATGTCGACACCTTCGGTATGTATATAGCATTGTATCTCATTTAACTAGCGGCAGAATATCAAAATTTGAAATAATTAATTCCCGGCAACATAAACCCGCCATAGGTCTACTCGCATACAGCCCAACAAGCTAATTACATACAAATATATATTATTTACCTCATTGACTTAAACCATGGTTTAAGTCGTATGCTATTCCTGTCGACAGAGTTAGCACCCATTTGGAGGTCTCCAACATGAAGTATTTTTCTATTAGCGAAGCTTCAGCCCAATTGAATATTCCAGACTCAACATTACGTTATTATGAAAAAAAAGGGCTTCTGCCTTTAATCGAACGGGATGATGCTGGGAGGCGGTTATTTTCAGAAAACCAGATGGCACTATTGGAAACCCTTGTTTGTTTAAAAAACACGCATATGCCCATTAGTCAAATTAAGCAATATATAGATTGGATCGTAGAAGGCAATCGTACGCTCGAGGCCAGGCTTGAAATGATGCAAAAACACAAGCAGGCTGTACTGGATGAGATTTTGATCATGCAGGAATCCCTAAAGGGAATTGAATTCAAAATCACACGTTACACCCATCAGATACAGGAAAGTAACCAAGACGAGGACTAGAAGGAGAGATCATATAATGAAACTTTCAGGAAATACAGTACTCATTACAGGCGGAGGTTCTGGGATCGGATTAGCATTTGCAGAGCGCTTCTTAAGCGCCGGAAATACAGTCATTGTTACTGGGCGACGTGCGGATGTACTTCAACATGCGAAAGAAACACACCCTGGCCTTATTACGTATGTGAATGATCTGAATATGGAATCCGAGCGTGCAGCACTGTTTGATTGGGTAACCACGAACTATCCGGAAGTGAATGTGTTAGTCAACAATGCCGGTATCCAACAACGTTTTAATATGCTGACAACGGATGCGAAGAACGATTGGAGTTATTTCAATAAAGAAATTACTACGAATATTGAAGCTCCATTTCATCTATCCATGCTATTCGCTCCTTATTTTGCAACCAAAGAAGAGGCGACGATAATTAACGTCACTTCCGGGTTGGCCTTCACGCCGTTTGCCATTGCTCCGATCTATTCAGCAACCAAGGCGGCCCTTCACTCCTTTACAATCAGTCTGAGACACCAGCTTTCGGATACATCTGTAGAGGTCATTGAAGTTGCTCCTCCGGCAGTAAGTACCGACCTTGGTGGAGCAGGACTGCATACGCATGGAGAACCATTGGATGATTTTGCAGATGGAATTTTCGAAGGATTACAAGAGGGTCATCAAGAAATTGGGTACGGCACTTCTGTTGCTCGCTTACGGATGTCCCGAGATGAAGTCGACAAATACGCAGAAAGCATGTATAACGCAACGAAAGATCTCATTGAATAAATCGCATACGAGCCACGTGCTCCTATTGAACAGCGCTGTATAGTAACATAAAGGCCACTCCAAATATAAACTGTACCCTATGTAAAGGACATTTCTAAAAAAAGACCTACATGGCTTGAAGAAGGTGATCTCTGTACTCTACAGGGGTCATCCTTTTTAATCTATGCTTTAATTTCTCGTTTAACCTCATCTAACGTCGTGCAATGCATCAGTGAAACTCCATCCTTAACTGCTGGTTTAGTTTGGCGTTTTCTTGGGAGTTGCTGAAGTGCTGCGGAAAACAGATGATAGCTAGCAGCACGCCTAAATACAAAGCCAGAACGATGGCGTACGCACGGAATAAAACCGTGTTTGTACGGAGCTTGGCAAATATCCCGGCAATCAATTAGGAAGAAAAAGGGAAGTAACAGCCAGTATTGTGAGACGCAAAAAGGAGGGGGCTGTCAGCCCCCTCCTAATCGTTAATACTAGTCGATCAATTTTGTAACTTTCAACAGTCTTTCAACCATAACAGCTGTTTCCGCACGCGTCATCGCCGCTTTCGGGTTCAACTGCTGTCCTCCGGTCCCTTGCAGGATGCCAGCCTTAATCAACTGGGCTACCGACTCCCGGGCATATCCGGAGATTTGGTCTGTATCGCTGTAAGAAGCCAGAATCTGACTGATTTCCACTTCGCTCAGCGCCTTTTGCGACTGAATGAGATGAAGGGAACGGGCGATCATGGCGATGCCTTGCTCTCTTGTAATCCGTTCGCTACCGTGGAAACCACCATCTGCAAATCCTTTGATAATGTCATATTGGCTGGTAATCGCTACAGCATCATGGTACCAACTCGACGGTGCTACGTCGCTATACGGCGTGTTGGTTACACCTTGGCGCATTAAGCCAAGTCCGCTTGCCACAATCGTGGCAAATTCCGAACGGTCGATACTGCGATTCGGGGAGAAGGTATTGTTGCCTGTACCTTCAAGCTGCAGTCTGGCTGCAATATTATTGACACTCGCTTGTGCCCAGTGGCTCTTCACATCATCAAAGTTTTGCGGATTCCAGATGACTGAGTAGCTGCCCTGGCTGCGCAGGTCGTTGATCAGTGCAAAGTAACGGTTGTTGATTTTCGTTACAACTGTCGGCACATGGAACACGGTACCGTCCGGATTAACAATGACGCCAGTCGTAATTTTGTTCGGATCAATGCCTTCAGGCAATGCGATATAGCGAGGCGCGTAGCCCGTCAGTTGATCCGGTTTAACAGATTGGCCTTTGTACGTGAAGTTGATCGATAGATCGACCGGGTTAACCAGCAGATCGTAGCCGCCTTTGGTCGCCTGATCCTTTGCTGCATCTTTCAATGCGTCAGACGATCTCTTGATATCCATATCGACTGCAATTTCGCCAAGCGACGCGCCGTTCCATTGTTTGGTGATCGAACCCAGATCCAGTTGTTTACTTGGAACCGGATAAATAGCAAGCAGGTTCTCGATGTTCAGCGTGGAGCCGGTATCGGACAACTGCTTCAGTGTTGCTGCGGTCAGACCCACAACCTTGACTTCACCGTCGCCAGGCACACGCACATTCAATTGCTGTCCGTTGCCTTTGGAGAGATAATCCGATAGTTTATCTTGATCAATCTCAACGGTCGTAACGTTGTTTGCCGTTCTGCCCGTAGCAAAGCTGCCCTCTTCATTGTTCACAGTTGTTTTCACGCCTGAAGCCGGAGCAGGTGCTGGTGTTGTTGGTGAAGACGTTGTTGGTACAGGTGTTGGTGTCTGACTTCCGGGCGTGCCGGAGTCATCACGAGGGGCACGCGTAACCGTTATGATGTACGTTTGCGTCGTGCCGTCCTGCGCCGTCACAACCACCTTGATCTTGTTGATGCCTACGCTAAGCGGAAGCGATTCGGAAGCGACGCCACTCGTCAACGTAATCGGACCTTTTACCAATGTGCCTTCGCTATCGTACACGCTCGCCGTCACTGTAGCATAATTAGAATCATATACTGTAGCCGTTACTGTCGTGTCACTCACACCGTTCGACACGCTTGTTGCATAGTTTGTCGTGTCTGTCGAAAACGCCGGGCTTAACGTGCCGCTCGACAGCGTCAAACCGTCCAAATCTGCGTACTTAGTCGCTGTACGAATGGATGTTCCTGTGCTGATAGCAGACGCTGGCTTCGTCGCTGTCGCTTTCACACGGGTTACAATTGTATAGTCCGTATCCGGCGTCAATCCGCTGAACGTCGGGCTATCCTGCCAAGTCACGCCGCCGTCTATGCTGTATTCCTGACCCGTGATGGCTTGCAACGTAATGCTTGTTGCTGTTTTGCTAACTTCTACCGGTGCTGCCGGAGCCACAACTTCGTTCGCTTGTATATCTTTGGTGGCAGTGATGTTGGTAATGACACCGGAATTATACTCGACAATAACTCCCGGATCTTTCCATGCGCTGCTGCCACCGTGTGTATTATTTACGGCTAAGTAACCTACTTTATTATTACTCGTGTCTAGCAGAAGTGTAAGATGGTCGTAATCTCCATTAGACACATAATTAGTCGTTGACTCAAGACCTGTTTGCCAACCCGTTGATACATACCTTGTCACGGTACCAATAGAAGTGTCCCAATTAGGTGTGTAAGTTTTAGTGGCGCCTATAAAGGATAAAAAGTTCCAGTTTCCCGAAAAGGGGTTTTTAAACTCTTTAAACATACTGGCAATCGCAAACATTTCTCCAGGATTAGCTGGTGCTGGCTCTACAAGATGTCCGTTATTGTTCGTTGCAATCGTCACAGCATCTTTAAAAGTCATGGTGCTCAATCTTTGCACATAGGCAAAATGGCGTCCATTGTAGGTACGAACCGATGTTTTCCCATCGGCCAATGGTACCCCTGGGGTTACATTTACTGTGACCCTTTGGGTTTGCCCCGGAACTTGTGTAAATGTCATATTTTGAATAACATCTTGAATGTCTTCATACGTATTACTACTTGAAAAATTGAATACTCTACTTGTAGGTGTAGATTGGTCAGTAACAATGCCACTGATTGTTATGCCATTAGTCAACTCGGTAATACCACTCGGAGGAGTTACAACAGCAATAGAACCATTATTTACCTCTACGGTAAAGTATCCACCCGCTGCATTCACGACACCCGTGCTTCCAAACGTAGCATTTGATAGCTGATAGGTTGTTTCGGTTACACTAATAGGATCACCAAGATCAAGAGTTGGTGTTGCCGCAGCTTTTACTTCTGACGGATAAAAAGGCAGCATCGTCAATACCATAACGATTGCCAATAGAGCAGATAGCATTCTTCGATTTTTTAATTTCATATATTGTTTACCTGCTAACGAAAGCATATAGAAATTCTATATTTGCAGATTTCTTCTGTATAGCAGGTTCTCCTCTCTTCTTGGGAAATTTGTCTATTACATCTACTCAAGCGCCTCTGCACTCGCTGGAGTACAACGATCGTTCTTATTTTATTCCGCTTTCGTACTCGTCCCCCATATCTCGATACAATTCACTTTCTTTCGACAAATGTGATCATAACAAAAGGAACTTTACAAAATCTCTACAATCTACGCCTTATTTGCCTCTTTCAGCTTCTTCGATATCTTCAACAGTCGTTTTCGTGAGATCTGCATTTGCAAAATCTGCCGTGTCAGGAAGCACTAGGTCGAACTCAGACAGCTGTTGGATTTCAACTTTTGCGCTGTCAAACTTCACGTCGAGGATATGACCGCCTTTCGTCTTATCATCCGAAAGAAAATGCATATGGAACCCCGGAACTTGAATGGTTGAAGCATAATTCGGAGTATAGAAACCGATAATGGTACCTTCCACATTCTTCTCCTCGAAGACGGTTTGATGCGGGGTAACCTCCGTCAGAGGTGGATAAGGACGCGTCTGCTTCGGGACGGACCTATTTTTAATAGAGTCGAATTTACCATGTATTTTGATCGCATAGAAGTAATTCTTGTTGTCGAATTTTGTCTTGAGCTTTTCGGAGAAATCTTGAAAGTCTTTTACGTTGGATAGAGTCACTGTCTTTTCTGAATCAAATTTAGTGGTGACTGCAAAAGGAGTTTTCACATTCCCCTTCAACTCTTTCACTTGACCTTTGCTGTTAACTTGATAGAACTTGTTGTCCAATTGAATCAATTCGCCGTCGAGACCATTAAGCGTTCCCAGCCCCATATCTCCATGCGTATTGAGTTCTTTCAAGGTCATTTCGCCGTCATACTGGCCCTGCATAACCGCATTGATCGTGGAGTATTGGAACAACTTGCCCTGATCGCGGCCGTTGTTCTCTGCAGCCGCATAGGCAACAGTGGAAAACACCAACAATGCTGTGAGGAGATAAACGGATAGTGCAGTGAGCTTCTTCTTCATAAACTACCTCCAAAAGACAAAATTTATAGTAGATTGAAAGATTCCCGAGAGAATTCTTCATTAACTATCCAAGTTTAAATTGCATGATGCCGTTTTCCGCTTTATACAGTCCATTAGAAATGCTTTATCGAGGTACTCCCCAAAAGGGCACACTACCTTTATCGGAAATTTTCTCCTTAATTTTAGAGGAATGGTTTGGCGCATGATGATTTAGGGTGATTTCTTGCAAAACTTTGTTCTCGGATTGACTCCCCATATATATCGATTGACTTTTGTAAAATCTATTTCCGTAGCCACTTTTCAAAATCACTTTGGATATGTAGTCTCAATTATCTTGTTCAAGAAATGTAAGTCCACAATGTTATTGCGTTCTCTGTAATGGTAACTCCCTATGAGAAATATATGGAGAAAAAAGGTTATTTCTTCTTCGCCGGGATCCAAATCTCCTCAATTGTATGTTCTGCCGTTCCATAATACATTTCAAAGTTAAGACCTTCAATCTGCTCGGTTACCGTCGTTTTATTCTTCGAGAGGGGCATCGTAAGGACAAGGATATAACCCACAGCGTTTTGGAGGCAAAAAAAATCGCGTCCTCCAAGGGGAGAACGCGATATGAAGCAGATTGATTTCGTGTTTCAACCATCGTCATTAACGCTTTCGGGCGATCACTGCTAACCGACCATTTTCGGTCGAGTACTCGCACGTGGACAATACAATAAGCTTGTCGCCATGTTGGGCTGTTACGCCCGTGTCATACAGCGCGAGTTTTTTGATGTTCTGAACATAAGAATCGAATTCGGCGGGCGTACTTACATTCTCAATCTGGTAGTATTTAAAAACGTCGTCCGATTTGCGATAAACTTCTGACAGAATAACGGCAACAATCTCATACTCTTCCTTCTCGTAAAGCGTGCTGAACTGGAACGTAGCATGCTCTTTATAAAAGCTTTCGCTCTTGTACTTCATTAAATCTTTAAACATCCAGCCGCTCTTCATGTGGTGTCCATGAATCAGCAAAATGTCCGAACCGCTGGCCCGACTATGCTCGTCCAAAAAGGGGAGGCCGCCTTTGTTTTCCTTTTTATCGAAATCATGATTGAGATAGTACTCCGCATCCTGTGGATTTTGCATGACCGGGTACTCAATTCGGGTGCCGTCAATCTTCAGCCAGCCGGCGATGTCCGAGTTCCTCTCGTAAAGCTCTCGAAATTCGGGAAGCATGACCGGCTCATTCGCCTTATTGAACAAAAGGGAGGGGAATGCATCCCCTCCGCCTTTGTCTGACCCTTCCTCCCAAACCTTTGTCAGTTCTTCGATTTTCTGTTTCTCGGCATAATCCCCCAGAAAGGTTCTTGCCATATTAACGAGGGAAAATACCAACACAAGGGAGGAAACGGCGATAAGAAATTTTTTAGTTTTGCTCATTTTCTTACCGCCTTTCCGGTCACTGGATGTGCTTTTTCCTCTTGTTGCCGAGTAGACAGAACCCAATCGTTACCAAGGACATCAGCGCCAAAACCATATAGAGGATTGGCGATACGCTGTTGTCTCCGGTTTGCGGAGCATCGTCCAGCTCGTTATTTCCATTGCCCGCACCCTTATCGGCTAAGTCGCTGACATTACCAACTCCGTTGTCATTGTTATCCGTCACGTTGTCGATGTTGTTAGTCCCATTGTTGACGTTGCCAGGCTCGGAATTGCCCGGTTGGTCAGGAACAGGGCTGACAGGGCCTGGATTCACCGGCTCTGGTGCAGGGCTAACAGGGCCTGGGTTCACCGGCTCTGGAGTAGGGTTAACAGGACCTGGATTCACCGGCTCCGGTGCAGGGTTGACAGGGCCTGGATTCACCGGCTCCGGTGCAGGGCTGACAGGGCCTGGGTTCACCGGACCTGGTCCAGGGTTAACAGGGCCCGGATTCACCGGACCTGGTCCAGGGTTGACAGGGCCCGGATCCACCGGACCTGGTCCAGGGTTAACAGGGCCCGGTACACCGCCGGTGTTTATCGGCTTCATTGGCACGTCTTTTCTGACAATGTCAAAATCGACAGAAATCGTGTCACTCTTGTACGTCTCGTATCCATCTTTCGTTACGATCAGATAGTAATCCGCTTCAGGAAACACCATATACGCATAGAAGCCATTTGCGTCGCTATTCTGCTCCGGACTCTTGTTGTCGTGCGGCGCAAAATTCGGAACCGGAGGAAGCGTTACTTTCGTATTCGGAGTGCGGCCTTTATCTCTATTTCGCTGCGTATCCGCATAATACAGGGTAACTGTGGCTCCTTCAATTTTCTTGCCAGTGGTGGCATTTCCTGTCGTTTCATCATATACCGTACCGTAAGGGTCGACCAATGCCTCGGAAATATTCAACTCTCCGTCAGCTTTCACGTTCAGCTTCGTCACGTTGAAGAGCAGTTCCTCACCAGTCTCAGTTTGATAGCGAACTTCCATGGTGTACTGCTGCTCGCTTAGCCCTTCGTCTTCTATGGAGAAGGTGCCATTCGAAGCCATCGGAAATGCCTTGGGATTGTCGTTCCCCCCGATATAATTGCCGTCCTTGTCTCTCAAATAGATATACATCTGGCTGGTAAATGATTCGTTGAACAGCTCTTTTGTTCCATTCAACTGCTTAAACAGAACGATCCCTACCGCCGTAATGTCTGCCGGAACGGTCTCGTCCGTCACGCTGCCATCCACAGTTGCTTTTTGCGTGAACTCGACAGGGACATCCTTCCCGCCTACATGATACAACTTCGTATACGTTATCGTATAGTCGGTATCCGCTGCTGCTGGGACAAAATATTCACCCTTCTCATTCGTCCGAATCGTTTGCTGTTCGTTAGTCTTCTTGTTCGTCACGATGATGTCCGCATTCGGAATGACTTCGCCGGTGTTGTTGTCACGCAGCACGCCTTCCAGATACGGTCGGGTATTGACAAAGTGTGCTTCGGCCGCTTTCTTCTCCGGAATGGTGCCTGTGTGAATGAAACTTTCAGGATCGGTCACATAGCCGTCTTCCGAATAATCGTTCTGGGTCACCTTGTACTCGAGATACGTCGGAAGTCCTTGTACAACGAGCGTCTGGTCATCTGTAAGTTCGAAGGTTTCTCCGCTCTTAATCATGCCCTTGGTGCCGTCCGACTTCTCATAGGCGTAGGATTCTTCCGATCCCTCGCCTGTGAAGGTGACCTTGTACTTGAACAGCTTTGTCTTGTCGTCGTCTTTACCTTTAACCGTGTTGCTAATGAGCAGGCCGCCCTTCAAGACTCGTATGTTCGTGAACGGGGCATCTTCATCAGTGCCTTCCATGACTCCGGTATGGTACCGTTCCTGAGGATTAGTCATGTATTCATCGGTTGTGTAGTCTTTCTGGGTAACTGTGTATTTCAGATCCTTAGGCAGACCCAAAATATCCAGTGTCTCTCCATCCTTGAGTGTGAAGGATTCGCCGGACTTGATCGTACCTTTGCTACCATCCGACTTTTCGTAAGCGTAGCTTCCATCCTTGCCTGCATCCTCAAAGAGGACGGTGTACTCGAACGCCTTCGTCTTGTCGCCACCATTGCCCATGACTGTATTGCTGACGGTCAGCTTGCCGACGGTCCGTTTATTAATAAAGTCCGCCTTGCGATCGGCGCCCGCCATGACTCCCTCTTCAGACAGTGTAGGAGTGCTCGCGTAGCCATCGTTCTTGTAATCGTTCTGGGTGATATCATACTTCAAATTGTCGGGAAGATCCTTAATTTTAAAGGTCTCACCATGCTTGAGCTCGAAAGAGGCGCCGGATGTGACCGTGCCCGTCGTGCCGTCTGAATGCTCGTAATTGTAAGTTTGACCCTTTCCTGCACCGTCAAAGGTCACCGTGTACTTGAATGGCTTGTTCGGTTCTGCGCCATCCCCGTTTACGGTATTGCTGACGGTCAGATTGTAAACGTATCGCTTGTTGACAAAATCTGCTTTGTGGTCGCCTTTATCCACGATTTCGCCTGACAGCTCTCTCGTCTCCGGCATGGTCGTATAACCGTCAACGGTCGTATAATCGGCCTCCGTTACGGTATAAACCAGACCCGCGGGCAATGTCGGGAGCGTCACAGATTGCCCGTGCTTGAGGATAATCTTGTCTCCGCTCTTAATCGCGCCAAACGTATTATCCGGCTTCTTAAAGGTGTACTCTCCATCCTTGCCTTCACCAGTGAAAGTCACAGTGTACTCAAACTTTTTGTCCGGATCGCTGCCGTTTCCTTCCACCTTATTGGTAATGGTCAGTTTTCCTTGGGCCGGCGTAGGCACGACCAGCGGATTGTCAGAGGTTACTTTCACGCCGTCTACCCAGATGGGCTTCCCGGGCGTATTCCCTACATATACTTGATAAACTCTTGTAGTAGGCAGCCAAGTATTTGTGTCAATATACGTTTCCTTCAGCTCATAATAGCCTGGATCTGGGAATAGCAGATTAAGTTTTCCTCCGCTATCGGTTGTTCCTTTGGCGATTTGAGTTCCGCTATCCTTCTTATAGAGCGTAAACTCTACGCCTTTTAGCGGATTGCCATTGGGATCTACCTTTTTCAGAGGCAGCAGGGCATTGGAGCTTGAACTGCCGGCTACGTCTGAATTGTCCAGCGTGCTTTCGCTTCTGGCACTGACAGACTTCAAATTGTCATCGCCCTTCAGCTTTACCTCGTTGCCCAGTTTGTCTCCGGCTTTCGCTTTAGACGGATCAACCTCTGTTTGGTACACAAACTGGTAAAACTTGTTAGGGTCGTTCATTTTGAATTTTAGAACGGTGGTGCCTCCTGCGCCTGGTGCAGCTTCTACCTGAACTTCAGCATTCGGATCGCTAAGATCCAGTGCCGCACCCTCTCGTTCCATAGCTCCGCTGGCAGTCAGTTTAGCAGGATAGATTGCCATACTAGGCGCTGTCAGCACAAGCTTTCCGTTTTCTTCATAACGTAGATTCATGCCTGCACCTAGGGTATCCTGCAGGTAAACGCCCTGCTTCATGTTAAACGGCGGGGTATAGTTCACCGTCCATTCCAGCACTCCTGGAACTGGCTTCGTTACCGACTTGCCCAGGGTCTGAATAGGTACAATAATCTTGCGTTGTTCGGAGAGGATCTTCTCCACTCCGCCCCATGTCATATGAAGGTCGGCTTTGTTATACAGCACCTGCTTGTCTGTGCCGTTGGTCGTGTATTCCTCCAAATATTTCCCCAGAGCTTCATTGGAAGGTCTCGCCTTGACCAAAATGACATAAGGACTTTCCAATTTTGAGAAGGTGAACGTTCCCACGTTTCCACTATGGGAGAAGCTTACCACATGGGCATCAGTGCCTGGGTCAATCATTGTTTTGGCGTCGTTTCTAACACCATATTCGGTACCTCCTCCGTTGTCTGAAAAGCCTTTCCAAAGCTCAAAATCTTTGCTCTCAGAAAACGGAACGAATTCCCAACCTTCTGGCAGCGTGTCTACCAGCTTGATATTGCTGACTACCCGGCTGCCACCGTCCTTAGCCATCTCTTCTGTGTTGTATCCTGGCATATTCACCCCTAAGCGGAATGTAACAGTCTTGGTTGTCCTGTCATAGCCAGAAATCGTCCACGCTTCATTGTTGTCGTTTCTAATGTAGCTACTTACGTTATTTGGATTAACATTTTCAAATGTACCATCTGCTTTCAATGGCTTCGAAGCAAAGAGCATATCCTTGTTCAGCATACGCACATGAAGGTTTATCCAATTATCCGCCGCTTTTACGGCTTCTCCGTCAAAGAGCAACGCCCGATTCCAGCGTGATTTCTCTGTGTTGACATCCTGTCTGAAGAGGACATCCGGGTTGGTCTCAAGTGCACGGAATCTGAAGGATGCAGCTTGGTCGGTGTATCCCGTCACCTTGATCAAATCTGCCACGACTTCTCCGTTCACCGTCAAAGGAATAGCCTTCATAGTCAAGCTGCTCGCATTCGTTACGCCCTTCAAGGTTCCTGGATCATACTGCTTCCAAAGCTGAGCAGTATTAACATTTGTCTTGATTTTCGCAATGGTTTCTGCACTAACCTCGCCCGTTTCATCCACAGCGTTGTTCAAAACATTCAAATCCCCGCCATGCACCAGCACGTCGTATACCACCGCATTTGGCAGGGCATACTGTGGCGTCAGATTGACAGTCCATGTGATAGCGCCGAGGTTGAAATCCTCCGTTGAAACAGATCCGCTTTTTGTAAAAGTATGCGCACCGATCGTCATGATTGCCTCGTCGGTCACTGCGGCAGGTCTTAAACCAGTTGCCACATCATTGTTCTGAATACCGCCCGATGTGTCCAAATTCCAGTTGGCACGCGGGTCGATTCTGAAGTTGGAGCCGCTTGTTACCTTACTCTTAATCACCAGTTCCACTTTACCGTTAATATCCCCAAAGGAATAAACGCTGTTCGCATCCGGTGTAATTGGTTTTACCTCAGATGCTACGCCATCCTCCCATGTCTGCCATTCAGCTGATAATAAATCAAGCCCAGCAGGTAACACATTGGTGATGGTAAAGTTCTTTAACCCTTTTTTGTTATACGGGTTAACAGTGACTTTCCATGTGATTGTTTCATTAGGATTGTCATACGAGGCGCTGGCTTGAATCCAGTCGGGAGCAAAAGAGATTTCCTGACCCGCCAATTTCAGGGATTTACTGTCCTCTCTCAGTTCCACTGTGCCCTGCATATCCCGATAGCTGCGACCAAGATTGCCTGGTGGATTCCGGTACTCGTAATAATAGGCTTCCTTTGGAATCCATGTTTTGTATTCAACCTTTGGTTCTACACCTGTTCCCTGTGGGAAAGTGTAGGACAGCGATCCGTCTGCCCCAATGTCTGGAGTTACATTCTGACCATTTACTTTGAATGAATCCTCCTTATAAATACCGCGGGCATTTCCAAAGGAGCCGGTATTATAAGTTGATGGATTCGTGTAAAATGTCTTCCCGTCTAGCGGCAATTTGATGGTTTTATCAAAC
This sequence comes from Paenibacillus sp. FSL K6-0108, assembly GCF_045040695.1. Lineage (NCBI taxonomy): Bacteria > Bacillati > Bacillota > Bacilli > Caryophanales > Paenibacillaceae > Paenibacillus > Paenibacillus sp. FSL K6-0108. Next base: position 7,493,407 of record NZ_CP150288.1, read on the forward strand.
TGATCGAATGAAGACACGGTTGACTCCCAAGCAATCGCTCCCTCAACAAATTGTGCGGGTTGAATTCCGCGATAACCATACTGATCCCACCTGATCATTCCTGGCGAAGCCAACGTGATACTATAATCCGGCGTAACATCCGGGTTCTTTAGCTCATACGCTCCCCCGAAAATCGAGATAGGCTTTGTATCGCCGTATTCTATGCCATTCAAATCTGAATTGGCAGTGGTATCAAAGCCGAAGGTAACTGCTACCCCAATACCATTGAAAAACGAATCATCGCCATTAAATACAATCTTGATGCTGTCCGGGGCGAAATAGGCGGTGCCCAGCTGTTTCAAACCATAGTCAGTTGTTGCCATCAAGGTTTTGGTAGCTGTCGGCAGCACCACTTCCTTGAAGTAGTCTTCTCTTTTCAGCTCAATCCAGTCACCCTTTTGAATGTATTTTCCGGGATCTGCATTAGTCGGATTCGGGTCGTCACCATTCACTGGTACCTTGAGACCTTCCGATTTGAGAGTAAATGCCTGCCGGCCCTGAATCGTACCGCCTGGGGCAATGTCAGTTCCCTGTGTCACCTTCAGCGGAAAGGTTGAATTAGCTTCCATGAACACCGCCGTTTTGTCCGTCGGGACTGCTGCCATCACTACGAAATTGTTCGGCGCATCGTACACCGCCTCAGGTACCGACGACGGTTCGTCCGCACTCGGCGAGTCGGCTTCACTTGCTGCCGTCACGTAATCGTCCGGCACGCTCTCCGCATATGCAGGAACAGAGAACATCACCGTCTGCAAGACAAGCAAAACTGCTAGGCAGAAAGATAGCACAGCTTTAACCACACTGCGTTTTCGTTTCAATACAAAATCTCCTCCTTTTCCGAAATTTTTGGCGATAGCAAGATCATCTACCCAATATAACAATCAAGCGAATAGACATATGCTATTTGCTTGATCCCAGCGGCCCTTACATCATCGAAATCTTGCGGAGTTCCAGATGGCGGGTAAGTACCGTGGGCATACAGGGCTTTGATCATACTCTCCTTCGATTACCTTCACCATTTACATACTCCAATTGGAAAAATACGCCAATTAGCCCAAGCGTATTTCTCCATTATATAGCCGGGGTCTATACAAAATCTGAACAACCATGTGACCATAAGAAGCATGAAGCCCGATTCCCACCATTACATGCGGGTCGGGATGCCATCCAGTCCCATCACGACAAGGCACGAAGCAGCCTTCGAAACCGTCCGTTATGCAACCCCATCCGTTCAGTTGGTTGGAACTCTCCATACGAAACAAAAAGCCGATAAAATTCTTGCTGTAACGAAAAAAAGCACCTCTTTCGAGATGCACAGCTCTTCAACTTGTTCAGTATGCTTTCTTTCAGGACATCAATCTTATGTAAGATAGCCTATCCAGGGGGCTTTTCTCAAGAGTTCTCAACGTCTCCGACCGGGTAAGCGTACAGGTTATATCGCTCCGGCGCTTTCCAACGTAGCGAAACTGATAGCAGGTTGAAACAACCAAGTTGACGAGTAGCCTCACAGATGGTATAACGCAACGAAAAGTCTAATTGAATAACTGGCCTGCGAGCGACATGCGACCAAATCAATATCGCTGCATGTAACAAAGAGACCACTCCAACTTGGAACGGCCTCTTTGAATACATTCTCATATAAAACTCATGTATCTCTTTCTTATGCCAATAAGAACATCAGATCAATCGGATACTAACCTTGAATACATATGGAGATCGTTAAACTTCCCGTCCACACGTTCATATTCTCTAAGTGTTCCTTCAAATGTGAAGCAGAGCTTTTGTAAGAGCTTTATAGAATTCACATTTTCGGGATCAACCTTGGCTTCGACTCGGTTCAATTTTAAAGATGAGAATCCGTGATCCACCAAACAAGAGACCGCCTCTGAAGCATAACCTCTTCCCCAAGATGATTTAGCAAGGTCATATCCAATTTCAGCTTTTAAGTTGTCAAAATCCAAAAAATTATAACCGCATGAACCTATAATTTCGTTGGACTCTTTTTTAATTATGGAGAAACGAATAGCCTTACGATCCCGAGAAAGATCATCCAGCAGATGGATCATTTCTTTTGCTTGCTCTACGTCAGTAAAACAACTAACATTCATAAATTTAGTAACATCCGGATCAGACCATACCGTAAACAAGCTTGGAGAATCCGATACCTTCATTTTTCTCAAATGTAAACGTTCTGTGTGTAACTCTGTAATCAATACTTTTTCCTCCCATTAGATTTAATAGTTAGGTTTAAAATATTGATATCTGCGCATAGTTCAGTCCCTTCATTTCCAGGCTTGTTACAATTATACATGAGCCATAAACCGAATCAAAGTCCACTGAAATGATCTCACTTAAGTTAGCGTTAGAATGATCTGTTCCCCGGATCGGGTAATTTTGTAGATACCTTCCTGCATGTCAATGCCATAGTGCTTCTTCAGCAACCACTTTGCGTTACGATCCGTCTCCACGACGACCAGATAATCGTAGCCGCTCAGGAGATTATCCATATTATCCTCGTAGAACAACACGATCCCGTCCACATGTGGAGCATACAGGAAATACTTCCCGATATATTGCATGTAATAGTTCGTGACCTGCTGGTCCCTGTCCGAGGCGTAGAACAGATATCTGTTGTTATCCTCATGACCACCTTTATACCAGCGAAAAAGGTCCGTGTTATACGCAACAAAACACTCGCCATAGTGTTATGGCGAGTGAATGCATAAGAAGCTGTGAAGGATACTAATCTACTTTTATTGCCTCGATATTAAGCTCGATCCTCACTTCATGCTCAAACACGTTTTCGAGCTGGAGAAAAGCGAAGTAAGACATGGTCGGAGAAGAATTTTGCTGAACGTAAACTCCATCTAACAACGAAACAACACGAGTGAATATCTCACTACGTGTTGTTTCTTTTCTTTATTTGCAAAGTCAACCTGTTTAATTTTTGTTACTTCATCTGTCCTTTGATGACTATCATCATGCTTTTACCCGTTGCTATGATGGCTTCTTCTGCTGAACGCGGTGTCCAACCAAGTATACGTTTGGCTTTTTGATTACTCGTTGACATATCTTTTCCCAAGAGTGTTGCAATCATTCTTAATTTAGGATTGAAAATCGCCGCAACACGAACGATACTATTGGGGAGCTCTCCCTTTGGAACGTTTATGGCATCTTCCCCTAAATTTTCTCGTAAAATATTTGCAATTTCCAACGTTGAGAGATTTTCTGCACTAGAAGCTATAAATCGCTCTCCACTTGCTTCGGGACGAACCATTGCCAAGATATGCAGCTCTGCAACATCTCGAACATCCACATAATCAGAATAAATCTTGGGGACAGACTTTAGCTTGCCCTCTAACATCTGGCGAACGATATCATTTGAATGAGAATAATCATTACCTAGAATTGGCCCCATCACACCAACAGGATTTACCGTCGCTAATTCTAAACCATTCCCTTCCTTTCGTATAAATTCCCAGGCAGTTTTTTCAGCGAGTGTCTTGGATTTTTGATAGGGATGAATTTTTGCGTCTGTATTGGACCAATCTTCTTCGGTGTATGGCCCTGTGTGATGCTTATGTCCCACACCGATTGCTCCGAAAGCAGAAGTTAGGACAACGCGTTTGACCCCTGCATCACGTGCTGCTCTCAACACTCGTAACACACCCTCACGTGCCGGCCCAATCATTTCATGTTCATCTTTATATATTTTATTGGGTGTTGGGGATGCCACATGAATGACATAATCCGCTCCTTCAACCGCACTATCCCAGTTATTATCAGAAGTTAAATCCGTTTGAACAAATGACAAATTCTCAATATGTGTCACCCCGCCCGATATTATCATGGCTTTTACTTCATCTTGTCTGCTCATTGTACGAAGAGTTGCCCGCACACGATACTTCTTCTCCAGTAATTTCACGATTATATGAACAGCGATAAATCCTGAACCTCCGGTCACCAGCACTAAAGGTTTGTTAGGGTCTGCCATCGTAAATACTCCCTTCAGTTGACGTTACACTTGTAACATGTTTTATCCTATAATAAGATCAGGCATTATCAATAGCAAGCAAGAAACAAGCATATGTGACAGATTGGAGGAAATGTAATGGCAGCAACGGATCACGCACAAATTATAAAAAAAGACACAAGAGAATGGATAACGATTGCATTGCTGGAGCTGCTAAAAACAAAAAAAATTTCGGAGCTAACCATTTCAGAACTCGTTAAAAAAGCCGGTGTCAGTCGAATGGCATTCTATAGAAATTATGAAAATCTTGAACAAGTATTAATAGAGTACTACGAGCCTAAATTTGCAGATATATTCAATAAAATTGCGCACAAAAAGAGTAACGAACAAAAAATAACAGATCTAACCAACTTTTTTCTGGTCATCTCCAATGATATTAAAATGTCTATTGAGAGTGATTACACAGGGTTAATTTATCAAATCTTCAAGAACAACATAACTCAATTTTATGATGAGCTCATTCCCTTTCCAAACTGGACAGGTGCAAAACGAAATTATTGGATTCATTTTATGAGTGCCGGTGTTTTTGAAATTTGGATGACATGGATCAAAAATGGACAACAAGAAACCATAGAAGAAATATCAACACTCATACGACTATTTCATAAGTAAAAGATAAGTAATTTGCCAGGGATGCAGTACACAACAAAGAGAACAGCCCCAGGCTGTTCTCTTTCGCTCTCTGTCTTAAAAGCACGTGAACGAGCTAATCCGATTCAAATCAATACCGAAGTATCCCCAGAAGAAACCGAACCATCTGAACCCTGCAACAGAATTACGCCCGACAAATACCGGGAAGAACCAAAATTGCTCGCCGTTGTTCAGCCAAATGTAAGTGTTGCGGAACATGCAGCGTCTGATCCCGCCGGGGTCAATAGCAAATGGAACGGCGGTCTGCATTTGCGGTACGAACTGCGGTGGAGGAGCCGTCGGCGCTTGAACACCTCCCGGTGCACCCCCTGGAAAACCCGGACCCCCCGGCCCTACTGGTCCACCTGGTCCGCCTGGAAACCCTCCGCCAGGTCCCGGCATTGGAAAAAATCCCATATATGATCGCTCCTTTCGATGAGTAGGCATAATCATCATATGCATTCGCGGAAAGGGCGACTGGGCGAATATCAAAAATATCCCCGCCAAACGTGCTTGACCCGTATTCAGTTTCTCCACATAGGGGAAACATTGCCGCATGAAACCCCAGTCAATTTTGACAAATAAAGTGAGAGAGTGATAGATTCTAATTATATTCATTCTTTAAATGGGGTGGGCCTATGAGAAAAAAACTACAAATTTACATATCGTCTACTTACTACGATCTTATTGAGGAAAGACATACCGCTGTTGAAGCCGTACTTCAAGCTGGTCATATCCCTGCGGGAATCGAGCAATTTTTCAAGGAAAGTCCAATGAAAATTAGGAAGAGATGGATCGACGAGTCCGATGTATATGTCCTGATTCTCGGAGGATTCTATGGTTTAACACTTCCTGAAGATGAATCCAAGAGCTATACCCATTGGGAGTATGAGTATGCCGGAGAAGCGGGCAAACCTAGATTTGCTTTTGTTGTCACAGATGAAGCATTAAGACAAAAGCCATATGACTTCGCAGCAATTGAGTACTATCAGGAGTTTCAAGAGTTTAAGCAAACCGTCATGGAACAAATCCCTATCTATTATGTTGAAGATGTACGGCACATTAAAATGGTACTTCGTGATCAATTGCCGGGGTATGCAGCAAGAGACGATTTGCATGGTTGGGTTTCCGCTAAGGATGTCCCGGACGTCCAAAAGCTGTTGGAAGAGAATGCACGATTAAAGGCGGAATTGGAGAAAAAGAAATGAATGAGGGGCTGGCATAACCAACCATTACCATTATCAACTATACCTGCCCAAAACAAGGTGCCACCAATCTGAGATCAGTTATAGGTCATGTAAATATGAAAAAACACATCCTAAATTGGGATAAGCATTCTCCTGGAAAGCTTATTTACCCAATAAGATGTGTTTTTTGTTTTAATATAAAGTTTGAATAAGTTCTACATTATGAAGCTTTCGCTGCAACAGCTTTTTGAATTAAAGCTTTGGCATCGTTAGTAGAAAGCCCTTGTTTAGGTTGAAGTGAGTTTTTGTCTGCTGCACTAAGAATACCTTTGTCAATCAGTTTTGCCATAGATTTCACCGCGTAAGTAGAAACGGTTTTGCCATCTTCATAACCTGCAATGATCGTAGCAGCATCTTTATCAGAAGCTTGATCTTTCAACAATTTAGCAAGAATAGTAGCCGCTTCTTCACGAGTGATATCACGATCAGGATTGAAGTTACCACCGTAGCCTTGAATAAATCCAGCATGTGTCGCTTCAGCGATTGCATCTGCATATGCAGCGTTAGCAGCAACATCCTTGAATGCAGGTGCTGAAGTTACTTCGTTCAGTTTCAACAGTTCTACCAAAGCAGTAACAAATTCAGCACGGGAAATGAATTCCGTTATTGCAGGTGTTTCTGTTGGCTCTGTAGATGCAGCCAGATTCGTGATACGTCCTTCCGTTGCAGCTTGAATAGCGCCGCCTTTATACGTATCTACGATGTATTGGTAGAATACATCCAAATCGATAGGACCTGCCAAGGATGATTTGGCATCCACTAGCACTTTATAGTTATCTCCACCTGCAGCCATAAAGTTGTTAACTACAGCCGTATATGTTTTTGCAGGATCAATAGGTGTGCCATCTTCAAGACTAAGACTAGTCACACGTTCTGCAACTGGCTTATTGAAATCTGCAGTATATTTCAAGCCAGAGATTTGCAGTGTTTTTGTGTTAGGTGTACCGTCAGCATTGGTTCCCCATTGCTGCTGCAACAACGTTTTAATTTGTTCACCAGTCAACTCCAGTTTCACTAGAGTATTGCCAAAAGGTTGGATTTTAGCAAGATCAGCAAAGGTTACATCGCCTTGCGGCAGGTCCGCACGAATACCACCTGGATTCATAAATGCAAAGTCTGCTTCGCTTGCTTTATCACCAAAGTCTGCTTGGCGCATTGCATCTGCAATGAGGTTCCCCAGAGCGGCTTCGTTATTATAAGCATCTGTACGAGTAACAGAACCATCCGTTGTACCTACAGGCTTCGTCAGCTCAGGATGCTTGTCTAAAGATTTTTTAATAATAGCTAAAGATTCAGGGTCTTCTTTTACACCCTCTTGGAAAGTCGTTGTAACGGTAGCTGATTTCTCCGTTACATCCCCGGTAGCAGGGTCAATCATCAATTTAATATCTTCAAATGCCGTACCATAAGAGAACGCTTGAACGATCAATTTTCCATTCACTTCACCGTTAGCCAAGGCATGATTGTCACCTGCGACGATAACGTCAACAGGGGAATCTGTTGGCAAAGCTTTTGCCAAATCAGCCGCTTCTCCAGTGGTTACGCCTTCTTTGGTTGATGCTGGATCATGCGCCAAAACGATGATCGTTTCTACACCTTGATCTTGCAACTCTTTTGCATATTTATTAACGGCTTCAACTTCTTCTTCTGCACTTAGGAAACGCACGCCAGCTGTCCCAGATGGGGATACTTTTGCAGGTGTGGATTTCGTCACTAACCCGATGAATCCAATTTTGACTCCGCCCACTTCTTTAATAACATAGGGTTTAATCAATGTTTTGCCAGTGGCAGTTTCAATGACGTTTGCATTGACGTAATCAAATTTTGCACCCGCATGAGTTACTTTTCCTTCTTTTGGATCAAGACCACCGAAGATTTGTGCCTTCAAAGCAGCGATACCTTGGTCAAATTCATGATTGCCCAGAGATGCTACATCGAAGCCCATCATATTCATCCATTCCATGGTAGGCTCGTCACGATCGAGAGATGAGACTGGAGCAGATGCACCCACAGAGTCGCCATTATGGAAGAGTAGGGAATGTTCATATTTTGCTTGAGCTTCTTTTAAGTAGGTTGCTAGAATCGGAGCCGTTCCTGCCTTTTTATCACTAACGATTGATGTAGTATCTAACTGACCATGGAAGTCATTGATACCAATCAAGTGTACTTCTACATCTTTGCCTGCGGCAGAGACAGAACCCGCTGCGCCCAATAGTTGGGTGAGTAATAGTGCAGCAGTTGCCACACGAATTGTGCTTTGGCCCAGAACTTTTTTCCAATACATGAATTAACAAAACCCCTCTCCAATTATAGATCCTGAAATATTTTACCATAGTTCAATTCATAAAAGTCGTAGAATATATCAAATGAGTGTAAAAATTTCGGAAGATTACTAGAGAAGATGCAGACGAGAAGTTATGACGCATTGGATTTGAGTGATAGATTCAAAATTCCATGTAGATAAATATGGATTTTATATTTTCTGATAGCTATAATGGAAAAAAAAGTATTAAATCTCACCGATGCTGCGATTCCTCTATCAAAGCACAAGTAATACTCGCTTCCATCTCCTAAAAGCACACATCCCATTACATAATAGTATCAAAAATTTTCATGCTTTCTATTAAAGGAGGTGACCGTTAGCAGCATTTTAGATCTTAGTTCCCATCTTTCCTACCCATATAAAAAAATAGGAGCGTGTCCAATGAACAAACGACTTTTCCCAAAAACGATTCGAATTCTTATGGCTTGCTTGTTGATTCTTGCATTTGCCGTACCCACGACAGCTTCTGCCGGCTATCTTGGAGATAAGCTCACAATCGGCCAAAGCATGGCGAAGGGGGACTATCTCACCTCCCAAGATGGCAGGTTCTCAGCCATTTGGCAGAATGACGGGAACTTCGTTATCTATCAGAACGGTTCTTCTCTTTGGAGCAGCGGGACCAGTAACAGTGGGGCTCTTTCGTTTACATTCGAACCACAATACGGGAAACCTGTTATGTATAAATATGGCATGAAATATCAAGATGTTTACCAATATGGTTATCGTTATGGTTTCAACCCGGCTACAGGTAAATTCGAATATTACACCGGTTGGGGATGGGATAAAGTTTTGGTGATTGATACTTCTGTACAGGTAGCTGCTTGGTCTCCCAACACCACCTCATGGATTCCAGGCCATCATGGGGGCAGCTTACCAGCTAACACAACGGGGGACACCCTGGTCATGCAAAGTGATGGGAATTTAGTTCTCTATAACACAACGCTGACCAATAACAATTATCCGAACAGTTGGATTCCTGTCTGGGCTTCGAATACGGGCGGGCGCTAAAAGATAAAGAGCCGCATGATGCGCGGCTCTTTTTTTGTTTTCCGATCGTTTACTAGCGTGTAACCCTATCCGATTCGTTTAATATCAGCTTACAAGGCTTGAAAATTGCACCTATCAGTAGTTAAAGCATATCATTATTCCTTCTATATTTATTTTCTATAGATATCACCATACGCCGTTTTTCCATCCATTTCTATTGTTTTCATTATAGTCCCATATTCTACCGAATATCCTTTTTGATTGCTATTGGTATGATTTTCTCCAAGCCGATTGAATACGTCGGTGTCACTTTGTTCGCATGTAATATTGTGGTTTACACCGCTTATCTCCTTACTTACTTGAGAAAAAACGCCTTGGATATTAAGGCAGCTTTCTTCTTAGGCCTTTCTTGCCTATCCTTTTACGCGGTGGTTGTCATTTCCATCTTCTATCCGTTACTGAAAAATATGTACTCCTTAACCATACTCGATTTTATTCCCATCTATGGATCTCTGCATGCGTTTGGTTTTGTCTTATGTGGACTTATTGGTTGGGTGTATATGGTAGGCTTCATTAAGGAAAAATGATTGTCACGGAGATTAGATAGGTTGGTACATCTTTATGCGTAATTAAATACAAAATCATGAATCGGTGTATGTGATTTTTGGGCTAACCCATCGGCTTCATAGCAGTAGTTTAGTCAGGTTCGTGCTATAATAGTGATCACATAAATAACATTCATCATTCTGCCGAGATGGCGATGATTAAGGAGATTGAATTTTGACGAACAACCAGGATATTGGAGCAGTTAACGAACTACCGGAGAACTTTGAAGAGCTCAAACGAGCGGCCAACCGGACGTCAAGCTGGAGAGACAGACTGAATGCGGTGAACGAATTGGGGAACTGGGATACAGCCCCTACCATTAAGTTGCTGCAGCATGTTTTGAAAAATGATCAAGTGTTTCAAGTACGCGAAGCCGCATATCTCAAGCTGAAACAGTTGGATGAAGATGTACAAATGCCTGCCAAAAACAAAGGTGAGCTGTTTAAAGGTACTAACAAAATTTTGCTACGGATCAAAAAAAGCCTTCCTGAAGGTCATACATTTGAGGAGTTTAAGGAAAAACTGCAAAAGACACGTCTGGATCTCTATGATACTTACGAAGGCGACAAAGATGCTGAGTTCGACTCTTGGCTCCATGGAATTTGGGAGACACTAGGCAGAAGATAGTCGTTGTTCACCGTATATTAGCTGAACACGAAGCCACTCCAAAAAATGGAGTGGCTTCTTTATTTCTTATTATTTTGATATTTCCATCAGAGCAAAGTTATAGGCTACATTCCATTTCACATGTACATTCTCTGTACGATACACAGTGATGTGATATAAAATTTATTCTGGTATATAAGGAAGATCCAGTGTCTTCGGAACGTTGATGACATGTTTTTCGGTATACGTGCGGATCCCTTCCGCGCCGTATTCACGTCCAATACCGGATTGCTTGAAGCCACCGAAAGGGAACCGAACATCGAGACCCTGCACAGCAGCGGTATTGATCATTGTCGTTCCAGCTTCGAGTTGACTTGCGACGGAGATGGCATCCTCTTCTTTCCCCCACACAGAACTCGTCAATCCATATATGCTTTCATTGTGTAGATGAATAACCTGCTCTTCATCGTCAAATGGCAGAATCGGAACCGTAGGACCAAACTGTTCCTCTACCACAATCGGATCATGAACATCGCAACCCAAAACAAGCGTTGGTTGTAAGAAGTAACCTTGGTCAAACAGCTTCTGATCCAGAATTTGCCCGAGAGGGATGACCTTAGCCCCGCGCTTTTGCGCATCTTCCACCAAACCAAGCACGTAATTCTTCTGCTTCAGGTTATTCACCGGACCTATCGTCGTATTTGAATCAAAAGGATCGCCAATTCGAATCCAGCGATTTGCCGCTTCTATATATTTTTCCACAAACTCATCATAAATAGAACGGTGTACATACACACGTTTGGCGATCATACAGATCTGTCCTGTTGTTAAGAAATTAGAAATGACAATCCGGCGCATCGCTCGCTCATCATGAACATCAAAGCTTTCCAAGAAGATCGCCGCATCATTACCACCAAGCTCAAGCGTCATATCCTTAATCGTTTCCGAAGCTGCTTTGATAATATACTTAGCGGTCGCAGTCCCACCTGTAAAGGCGATCTTCGTAACATGAGGATTCGTGGTCAGTTCAACGCCCACATCCGCATCACCATGAACGACATTGATTACACCAGCCGGGAACTCACTCGCAATAATCTCTGCCACCTTCGCTGCCGCCAGTGGCGCAAATGGGCTTGGTTTAAGCACAATCGTGTTGCCTGCAAGTAAGGCAGGAGCAATCTTAATCGTAGATAAAGCAATGGGGTAATTCCATGGACTAATTGCTGCCACCACACCCATTGGATCATAGGAAAGAATCGTTTTACCATTCTCATGCTCTTTGATCTCTTCCTGTAGAGCCGATTTGGCTTCATTACAAGCAAACTCCATCCACATTAACGAAACATAAATCTCACCGTGTGCATCATACAGCGGCTTGCCATGCTCTCTAGACAGCAAATGCACAATTTCATTCTCAGCTGCCCTAATCTTCTCGATCGCCTTGCGCATCATCATAATGCGTTCATCAATGGAGGTCTGCTTCCATGTTTTAAAAGCCCCTGCCGCCGCTTCAATCGCTTCAACCGCTTGTTCTTTCGTAGTGACAGGGAAATAGCCTACGATCTCAGTTGGGTTTGTCGGGTTCTCTTTTGCTAACTGCGAAAGGGATTTTATATTTTGACCATTAATGAACGCTTCAACTATAATTGTCTCTTGGTCTGCTTGTATCGTCATTCTACATCCCCTCCGTTATTTAGATGGATTAATTCCAAACTTCTTCAGCAAGTTCCTTCACATAACGAAGTTTACGCCATTGTTGTTCTTCCGTTAAAATATTGCCTTCTTCTGTAGACGAAAAACCACATTGGGGGCTCAAACAAAGTTGCTCAAGTGGTACATAGGTTGCCGCCTCTGCAATCCGAGCTTTAATGTGTTCTTTATCCTCTAACTCGCCTGTTTTCGATGTGAGTAAACCAAGCACGATTTTCAAATCTTTTCGATTCACATACTTTAATGGCTCAAAACCACCTGAGCGCTCATCATCGAATTCTAAAAATAATCCATCTACGTTTAAGCCTCCAAAAATAACTTCAGAAGCGTACTCGTAACCACCTGTTGAGAAATAGTTCGATTTATAATTACCACGACAAATATGCATCGTCACAACTAAATCTGCCGGTTTATGAGCCAAAGTTTCGTTAATCATTCGCTGCATCGTTTTCAACTCATCCGCTGGTTCCAGACCTTTAGCACGCAGCTTATCGTGACCAGCTTCTGAGAATAGGTCTGCCCATGCTGTATCATCTAATTGCAGGTATCGACATCCCGCATCATAGAAAGCTTGAATGGCTTTTTGATACGCCGCAATCGTATCCTGAAGGAATTGCTCCCGGTCCGTATAGATATTGGCGCCATTTTCCAATCGATATAGAAGCATGTTGGGACTTGGAATGGTCTGTTTCGCCACTGCGTCACCTGCATGCTTTTTCAAAAACTCAAAATCCTCAACAAAGGGATGACTCGAGAAATCAACTTTACCAACAACACGAATCCCGCCCTTACGCGTTTGCATATTATGGAATTTCGGTCCATCAATTTGCTCATACAGCTCTACGCCATCCAAGCCACCCAGAAAATCAAAATGCCACCAGCTTCTGCGGAATTCACCATCCGTAACTGCCAATACGCCATTTTCCTTTTGCTTTTCAATAATTCGAATAATCTCTTGATCTTCCACAGCTCTTAATTCCTCATATGTGATGTTGCCTGATTTATATTGTTCACGTGCCTGACTTAAATTTGCAGGACGTAGAAAGCTACCTACATGATCATTACGAAATGGTATCATAACTATTTCTCCTTCTAACTTTTTGGTCTAATGAGTATAGCATGGTCAAAAGGAATGCTTGCTATATGAAAAAAGCATGGCTAGTCATAGCTTTTAACAATAGCCAAAAGACCAGACATTATAGAAATTGCCCAGAAATATATAGAACAAGAACACAACGTATGGAACAATGGGTCTTATAGAAGCAATTACGGAAGAGCAGATTAGAAGACAGTTTGAAGTGAACGTTTTTGGTCAAATCCGAATGACTAAGGCCATGATGCCACACTTTAGATCCACTCAAGAAAGTCTGCTGATAATCCCTTCTATGGGTGGAAAAGTAACTTTTCCTACGATATCCCTGTATCATTCATCCAAATTCGCGGTGGAGGGTTTTTCTGAGTCGGTATCTTATGAATTAGCATCACAAAACATCAAAGTAAAACGAATTGAACCGGGTGCTATTCAAACGGATTTTGGCGGAAGATCGATGGAGTTCTAATTTAATGATGCATTAACAGAATATAAGGTATTTACTACTGCATTTCGGAGTAGGGGCTATCGACGAAATGCGGCCCTGGGGCCGCCTATCCTTTGAGCGTATTGAATTCAGAGCCGAATGTCACTTATAACCGCAACCAGGCCGACCGGTTATACAAGAGTACGAATAACATCGACCGTAGCCTTAGGGTCTGCTTCGATCTCTGTTCTCTAGCATATCAAGCAGCAGGCTGGAAAGCGGGGCTGGAACTTGTGCATTTTGCGCCGCCGACAGCAAGAGGCCGACATCTTTCTGCGGAATTTTACTTTCGGATATGGATGACTTCTCGGCAATCATTTTGCCGTAGCTTTGATAGATTGGGGCGGTAAACAGTGTGCTCGTAAGCATATTAACCGCCGCAGTGGGATCAACACCGCTGCGCTCAGCTATTCCTAGTGCTTCTTCCATTGAGCGTGCGGCGGAGACAATAAGGAAGTTACCGATCAGTTTGATGATTACAGCCGAACCGGCTTCCTCGCCAAAGTCAAAAATCCCCTTAGCTCCCATAGCATCCAGCATCGGCCGGACCCGCTCCTTTGCTTCCTTGGGACCCGCTATTGGAATCCACAATTGCCTGGCAGCGGCTGCCTCCGGCCGTCCAAAGATAGGCGCCTCAACATAGACGGAGCCATGCCGCCCGTGCAGATCCGCCAGCTTCCTGCCCGTATCCGGCGACACCGTACTCATTGATACATGAATACCGCCTATGCCAAGGCGTTCCAGGAAATCTTCGCTTTTGACGACGTCTTCCAATGCTTCATCGTCCCAAACCAAGGTGACGACGATGCCACCGGTTGTCACGGTGTCAGCTGGACGGACCGCCTGCAGCGCACCTTGGGCCACGAGCGGCTCCGCTTTTTCTGGAGTGCGGTTGTATACGGTCAATGCATATCCTGCTTGGAGCAGATTGGAAGCGACTATTAAGCTTTCGCAACATACCCAAAAGGCCGTTGAAGTAATCAGCGGCCTAGATGTTGGTGATTCAACTATCGTGTCCCGTCAGTTGAACAAAGGGCTACCACTCGGCAGCATTTTCATTATTGAGTTATAAGTTACCCAAAGACTTCTTTGCCAAGTATTCCATCAACAAGATCAAATCATCGTCAGGTTTGTCATTCCTGTTCTTGTGATGTCTCTACTTTCACATTTCGTTCCTCAAACACACGCTTTGCTACAGAAATAGCGTTGAGTACGCGTGGGAAACCTGTATAGGATATGCAATGGGTAATCGCTTCAACGACTTCATTCGTAGAGAGACCAACATTAAGAGCCCCGTGAATATGGGCATGAAGTTCTGACTCGACTCCACCTTGGGTTGTCAGGGAAGCAATCGTCAACAGTTGCCGCTGTTTTGGATCCAGTCCTTCTCTGGAATAAATATCGCCAAATGCAAACTCGATAATGTAGTTAGCAACGTCAGGAGCAATATCTTTCAGTGATTCGATTACACGTTCTGCTTCTCCTCCGCCCCCGCCTACTTCCATTAGTTTGTTCCAACCTCGTGCGTAGCGCTCTGCCGTCATGTTGCAGCCTCCTAGTAAGATTCAAGTGAAACGAATGGTGAAGGTAGTCGAGCAAAAGCAGTCCTTGCATCTTCTTTCAATTGTTCTAGAGTCAGAGCCGCGCAAGCAGTCTTCGGCATATTTAAATAAATCAACAAAGCTTATGACTGAGACAAAATTCCTTTAACAAACAATGAGACACTGTGCTTGTAGAACTCTTCCTCGGTGACGAGTTGGGACTGATATTGCCGGTGAATCAGCTCACTCATCTGAAATCCGTAACACATCGAGAGAAAAGACATAGCGGTAAGACGCTCATCCTGTCTAGCTATAACTTTTTTCTTCTGCAGGCGTTCAAAATATTCAACCAGCAAGGAGTGCAGCTTCACTGGCGGATCGGCCAGCACTCTGTCCAATTCGGGAAGCATTCCTTTGTCACGGATGCCAATCAAAATGATGTCCGCATTTTTATGGAAAAACATACGGTACTGCTGGCTTACATTCAGCAGATCGACTTCCGGATTATCGGTCGCGTCCTCTTTTAACAGCTTCTCAAATTGCGGGATATCTGCATGTCTTTCAACGATGGCTTCCAATATGCCTTGCTTGCTTCCAAATTGCCGAAAAATCGTAGATTCATTGACTTTAGCTTCCGTTGCAATGGCTTTGGTGCTTACTCCCCGATAGCCCTTCTTTTTGATGAGCTGTGTCGCGGCTTCAATGATTCTGTCTGAAGTATTCATTGTATTTCTCCTTTTGCATATGTTAAACCTATTCTACTACAAGTGTTGCATATGCAGCAGGGTCGGGGTTCAACGTTTATTTAAGGAAAATCGCTTCTTTTTTCCCAGCGGCTTGGTTCCGTAATCTTGACATGTTCAGGCACAAATTGCGTGAGCGTGCCTAATTTATCAAATGTAATCTGGATTCGGTCAGAGGGCAACAACCATTGTTCGGTCTCGATTGCGCAGCAATCTGGTATCGTCCCCATACCTATAATCGTGCCCGGGAGCGGCGTGAAAACTTTGAGAACCTCCTCCATCACTTTCCCAGGGTGTGCAGAATACTCGGAAGTGCTTCCCTTCCAGTGCAGTCTCTCCCCGATGTGTACATCCACATCTAGTGCCAGCGGGTTGTCGATTTCATCCGGCGTAACCAGAAATGGTCCTATTCCTTTGCTGCGATCAAAATCTTTGCAGCGCGTAGGTCCGGTCAACGCCTGGAAATCCGGCCACTGCACATCACGGACAGTACTGTCGTTAAAAATAACATAACCTGCGATGCAATTCCCCTTCCCTGTTACAAAGGCCAGTTCCGGCTCGATATCCAGATATGAAGAGTATGATGGCCAATGAATCGTATCCCCATCGCCAATTAAAGCATTATGATTACACTTGTAATAACTGAAATTCACTTTATTCGGATCTTGCTGGAATTTTTCGGCGATTTTTTGTTTAAGCTCTTCTCTTTCCGGCCCTGTATATTCTCTTTGCAGCAGATTTACGCCAGCATTTCTCAGATGTCTTGGCGTCAGCCCGAAATCGATAAGCGCAGCCGGATTCGGAACCGGCGGCAGCAGTTTTACCGCTGCAATCGGGCAGATTTCATTTTCATTGAATTGATGCGACTGTTCGACAGCATATTGCATCAATTCCTTAGCGGCATCATAACTTGCCGGCAAATCATGAAGATAGCTGTCCATACTTTCAAGACTGTCAGAGAATGTTCCCTGCTTTTTCATAATTGCAGCAAAAGACACGACAAAGTTCTCGTTAATTACAAGCCCAAACAAAGGTACCTGGGATGTCTTGGTTTGAAAGGTTACTAGCTTCATGTTGCAGCGCCTCCATCCATGTAGTGTGATGTTGTTCTGTTACAATCATAGAGCATAGAGTAAATGCATGCAAGTACTCGCTTGCATTTATATTTTCCATTCTCTATAATCAAGACATATTCAGTATGCCTTATCCCAAAAACATATACGCAAAGGAGAATTTTCATGAAGTATGGACGTATTATCCAAAAACCTCGCGTTAAATTTTTTGAAGTCGCAGATGGCGTCTTTGCCGGTATTTCGCCGTATCGCGGCATCAGTTGGGCCAATGCCGGGTTCATCAACAAGGGTGAAGGGCTGGTGTATGACACGTTTTTCGATTTGTTCCATGCGCGGGAAATGCGGGAGGCTTTTAAGGAAGTAAGCAACGGCGGCTCTCCCGCATATGTGGTGAACTCGCACTATAACAGCGACCATGCCTGGGGTAACAAAGTGTTTGAAGATGCTTGCATTATTATGCACAAGGAAGCATCCAGAGAGCGTCTCACCGAAAATATCACCTGGATGGACAACGTCATCAGAAGAGGAAAGGATTCTCTGGAATCGACTTCGGGCGAGCGGTTTTTTGCAGCAGAATTTGAAGGATTCGACCTGGAAGGCGTAGAATGGGTACACCCGAATATTGAGATAAAGGACGATATCAGCATCCGTCTTGACGATACGGAAGTCATGATTTACAACGTAGCTCCGGCCCATTCCGACAGTGACTTGCTGCTGTGGATGCCAAAAGAAAAAGTGCTGTTCGCCGGCGATGTCGTGTTTAACGGTTGTACGGCATACAGCGAAGAGGGAACCCTCAATTGGGTTAAAGTGCTTGATCGCATTATTGATGAAATTAAACCCGAAATCGTTGTTCCAGGACATGGCGCCATCTGCGGCCTGGACTTCGTAAAGGAGCAGAGGGACTACCTCCTGAACCTGATCAGCGAGTTCAACAAGCATTACAATGACGAAATTGATTCCTTGTCCCTGACCAAGCAAATTGATATTTCCCGCTTCCTTCATTGGATTCAGCCAGAACGCTTGTATGTTACAGTGGATATCCTATTGAAAAGCAAACGAGGGTTATCACCCCTTCCAACTTGGAACGAGGTGCCTGCTAAGCTGGAAGACATGAAAGCTTTTTTGGCCGGAAAATATGGCAATCAGATCAAGCCATGGGACCCTATGAGTGTTTGGCAAGAATAGCAATTTGAAGCTAGCGTATGAAAAACGAAAAACGGCCCTGTCGCAAACGATGCGAACAGCGGCCGTTTTTTTTCAATTGTTCCACGGAATTAAAATCGGCGCTTAGAACCGATTATGAAGAAAAAATGGCTGATTGTTTCCTTGGTTTACGTCCTCAAATGCATTTATTCCCATAATTTTTCGGCTTATGGTACGGCTCATTCCGATTGATCTTCACTGCACGATAAATCTGCTCCACCAGCATTAGCCGCATCAACTGATGTGGCAAGGGTTAATTTTAACCGGTTCATAACTACCCGAATCTCTTCTATTTCCCAGTTAAAAAACTTCCGAAGGTTTCAGTTCAGGATTACTCCCTGTACGCTATTTGCTCCTGAGCGAGACGGATCAATTCCCTAACCATGGAACCACCAATTTTGCCGCCGACTTGGCCTGCTGATTCCGTTGTCAGTTGACCATTATTTCCTGGGTACAGAGGTACACCAAGCTCTTTCGCCACTTCATATTTTACATCGTCTGGTCGATTCGGATTTACGGTATATCCTTCGCGCTTCATTACATCTGCTTTGAACGCCTGCATTCCCTGTTCAACCCCTGGCACCGCATATTTTCTCCTTCTTCTTGCCATCATACAGCACTCCCCTCGATGTTATTCCCTAACTTGCCCGGAAGCACAAAATTTCATCCCTATTCCCTAAAATTTATGAGTTGAATCATCATCACCTCTTAATCTCTCGATCAAAGAACTTTTGATTATTTTACTATAGACGAAGAAGCTGTTTTTGCTCTCAATTTAGCAAGGTTCTCCCCATGAAATCCCTTCACAATTAACCAGACTGCCAAGCTCATCTCGTAAACGCCCACAGGAAGCGCCATCAATCCTTTTACCGCCGAATAGGGTCCGATGATCCCAAACATTTGCAGCAAACCTGCTAAAAATACCATAACCGCTGTAATCATTCCGAAAATCGCTAACGGTTTAGGCACATAGCCTGTTCGATAAAGCAAATAACTATACAGACTCGTATTTATGCCCAACATGAGATTTGGACCCAACATAGCCGTCCAGCGATAAATCGACTGCATCAACAGCCCTATGGGTTCAAAATTGGTTTTACTTGCTAAGTTGGTTGGTTCATAATGTGAACTAAGTTGTAACAAACCCAATATACTTACGAGACCAATCGCAATAAAAACAGCTTCCATAAACCGGAAACAAAGATACCCTAGTGCAAGATGCTCATTCCAATGCCGAACGTAGGGAAACAGCATGGCTGCTGTACCAACAGCCGTTACCATAAGTAAGAGATCATTTAATACACCGATTAAGACCTTTGTTTCCGATCCATTTGCCACGGCCATCTGCCATTGTTCTGACAGAACCGGCCCATACAAAACAACCGCTATGATTGACGTCACTGCAGCAAGGATATAAAAAATCCCCAGTATCCTTGCATTCCTTCGGTCTCGCGTCATCTATTTTTCCTCCTAAGACAATAAATTTATTTGCTGATGGACGTATGGTATACTTGCCACAAAACTTGACACAAGGAGTAATTATGGACCATAACGAAGTCATTGAACGTGCTTTGATCCATATCGAGGACCATTTACAACAGTCCTTAACCGTAGAATCCGTCGCCAATACCTTCAACATGTCTAAATACTATTTTCATCGGCTGTTTTCCGCTATGATGAGCTGTTCGTTAAACCAATACATTCTATCCAGAAGATTGAATGCATCTTTAACCTTTATTCAAAACAAAAACAGCTCTCTAACCGATATTGCCTATCAGCTGGGCTTCGGTACACAAGCCTCATTCACTCGTGCTTTCAAACGACAATACGGCGTAGCTCCAAGTTCTTTAAAAACAGGACTTACAACCATCTCTCCTGTCACCATACCTACAGTGGTGAAGAGACCTATAAAAAACATTAACGGTGATATCGTCACGGATTTCACACTGACCGAATTCAAGGAGACCCGAATCAGTGGGATCGCTTTTGAAGTGGATTTAGCCAATGATGATTACAAGGAGAAGATTCGCGCACATTCAGAAATGCTGTTGAGTCATATTGATGAAACCATAGATGGTCCCTGTTATGTCATTTATTCAAACTGTCAACCCGATTCAACTCGGTTTAAGGTACTGTTTGGGATCCCAAGCAGCATTGAAATTGATAAACCTTATTTTTTCACGGTTGATGTGCCACAGATTTTTTGTGCAAGGTTCAACTATTGTGGTGAAATACTTGACATTGGGGATGTACTGGAAAACGACTATGCCAGATTTCTAAAGATTTCCAAGCAGGAAACAGCAGAAACCGATATTGAACTCATTCAAGCCTTTGATGATGTCCACCATCTGGATTCGACCTATCATATCTATGCGCCTATCAAAAAACTCCCTACCGATTCTGCTCTGTAAGATCGCGGCTCGCTTCTCATTCTGTCTGCTCCTTTCTTTGCTCGAATTTGATCATTCCTTTTCTGCAAATAAAATAACATAACGGGTTTCGCTCGACTTTCCACATCTTGCTGTAATTAGGAACGAAAAAAAGCATCTCTCACGAGATGCACCCTGTTTTGGCTCTTGGATCTGTTGCCTTCGGCATTTGCCGATGTGTTTATTGGATTACGGCTGTGGAAATAGATTGATATCCAATGAAATTGCCGAAGTTTATAAGAATATATTTCATTGTTGATAAAGGAGCCTTTGCTGCCGTTTACCATATTTTTCGCCCCACTTATGGTATGGTTCACCGTATCGACTTTCAACTTTTGCTCAATAACTCCCCCATGCCAGTACTCGACACGAACCTGCTCCGCTTCCTTCTTCGCAGGGCCCATCAAATCAGACGTCGTGACCAAAAGAGTAAGAATGGCAATTGTGATTCCATTTCGCTCCCACAAGCTCTCGCACAGTCTGGACGGGAACCATATTGTGAATCGGCATAGCACTTTGCCTGCTTGTTTCCTAAGTCATTCTATCCGTATGGCACAACACTGGACTGCACGATTAACGGCTCGATGGCCATTCTCAATCTGCCTGAAGGAGGCACGGTGCATTTTCCTTGGCAAGCCGAAATAAATACTCGCAGAAGCCAAAAACCGTCAGGGGTTTCCCTGACGGTTTTCCAGTGTCCTGGCGCATCGGCCTGCTCCAGATCCTCTTGCTGTTCTTAAAGCCGGGATCCACCGGTAGCATCAACGAACTGCCCCGTGATCCATCGCGCTTCCTCAGAGGATAGAAATACAACGATATCTGCAACGTCCTTAGTGGTACCAATTCTTCCGAAAGCAGACATTGAAGATGCTCCAGCATAAATTTCAGGGTCAGCGAGCCAATCCTTGTTCATATCCGTAGCCGTAACTCCCGGCCTTACCGCATTAACCGTAATCCGCTTCGATGCGAAATGTGGAGCCAAGGCCAAGGTAAGTGTCTCAATAGCCCCCTTGGAAGCTGCCTGAGTAAGGAAATATGGAGCTTTAAGGTTCACATTAATGACAGCTTCAAACGTTTCTGCTGACGTTTCTTCAAAAGGAATTTCCGGTGCAATCCCTGCGTTATTGATCAGGATATCCAACTGCACAGAGCCCATTTCTGAACGAACAGCCTCTTCAAAAGCGGACCAAAGCTTGTTAACACCGGCAATACCCGTGTTTAGTTCTGCTTCCAGAGCTACCGCTTTTGCGCCCAAAGCTTTAATATCCTCAACAACCTTCAGAGCCGCATCTCTATTTGTGGCGTAATGAACACCTATAAATTCCGCTCCGCCTGCAGCTAATTATTGTCAATATCATAACGATAATTACGTTAATAACCGGAGATCCGTTTTTTTTTGCGCGTGCACCCTAAGAGCCCCTATTCCCACGGTTACCGTAATCTTAGAGTGAACAGAAAAAAAGCCAATCAGAATTCTGACTGGCCAGATAATAGGAAGGAGGCGTCGGGTCGCCTGCAGCCGCACATGTGCTCGGGGTCCACCTCGGCTAATGACCGCGAAATATCAGAAGTGGCTTCTGACTTCTATAAATTGATTTTCGCCCTACTTATGATACGTTCACCGGGCTGTCTGTAACGGCAAGTTTTGGGGCTGAATTTGGCCTCTTTATACGTCTAACCCCTTGCCGCCAACGGGACGGAGTCGAACCGGTTCTACGCCTTCGATTAAAGGACGTGCGCGTTGAATGACGGCCAGCACTTCTTCGTTCTTGAGAGAGTCGGCATGAGCCTCTGCATCGCTCCACAGCTCAGTGACCCAGATCGTATCGGGGTCATCTACGGATTCATTGATAATATAGAGCTCACAGCCCAACATATCCTTCAAGCTACGCGAAGCTTCCAGCAATAATAAAGCGAGTTCATCCCGTTTCCCGGGGCTGGCCGTCAATTTCCCGTACATCGCAAATTTGTTCATATCCACTCTTCATCCCTTCTTATCCTCTGATTTTATTTGCATCGCTTCGTAGTGTTTAAACATTTCGAGGCTGACCTCAGCCATTCGATCTATTAGTATTTGCGGCTCAAGTATCTCGAGAGACTTCCCGTACGGAAGAAGAAAGTACGGAACATATGTTTTCAGCGACAGTTCTCCTAGCTTAAACAGAGCTTCGCCGGGCTGCCTGCGTTCGATCAGCGCATGACCAAACAGCCAATGCTTGCATAGCTCGTTAAGCGCGTGTTCGTGTCCCTGAAGCCTTACGATGACTAGCGTCTCGGCTTCGAGCGAATCCGGAAGTAAAGAATGCAAGAGGAAATCCCTCGCGGAAAAGGCAGCTGGACGTTCGAAGCGGGTATCCGCCGCCTCCAAACGGACGATGCGATCCACTCGGAAGCTTCGGATCTCTTGCCGCAACCGGCAAAACCCTGCAACGTACCATATCCCTTTCCAATGCACGATGCCGTAGGGGTCGAGGACTCGATGGCTTGGAGTAAGCTGCGGTCCTTTGGCATAGTCCATGTTCAGCGACTCTCCTCGGGCTACGGCTTCCTCTAACCGTCTGAGCAATTCAAGTTCTCTCGCGTCCGTGGGTGTCTGGATGACGGCAAGCCCGCTGCTATGTCTATTAATCCACTCAAGTTGCTCTTCATTCGTGTATCGCTTCAGCTTATCGACCGCTCGAGAAAGCGCATCCGTGAACGGATAACCCGCTTCCCGTGCGAAGACGGATGCATGTACGAGCGCCTTCTGCTCTTCGGAATCGAAGAGCAGCGGAGAATCGACAAATTCACCGAGAAGTCGGTAACCGCCGTTCGGACCGGAATCGGCAATAATCGGGGCTCCGCTCGCGCACAGTGAGTCAATGCATCGGTATACGGTGCGAACATGAATCTCCAAATCGTCCGCAAGCTGTTGCGCCGTCACCCGCTTTCCCGAACGAAGCAACCATAGTATGGACAGCATATTATCCGCTTTTGACAAACCGTTCTTCACTCCCTAGACCGTTATCTTGAAAAGCATATAGCCTATCGCTTCTATTTATTTCATTGTAAAGAAACTTAGATTAAAGGCGCTATCCCTTTCTCGACCCAAGCATCGTAAGTCGGACCGTAAACATTAGGCGTTCGAAGTCCGGCCTGGCGCATGAGAACGGTCATCTGTCCGCGATGATGCGCTTGGTGCATGATCGTATAACGAAGGGAACTTCCGTTCAGCCAAGCTTCCTCGTGAATCATGACCGACTCGCGCAAAGATTCGTCATTCCACTGCGTTCGAACCGCGTTTAGCAAATTCTTGCTGATCTGCCGATACTCCGAAGCTATAAATGCAGCAGAATCCGGAGCTTCTTCGCCTCTGGAGGGAGCTTCGAACGTGAGTCCCAAAGTTGTCATGAAGTGCAGCGATCGAACCAGATGCCAAGCGATTTGTCCAAGCATTCGTCGGCCTTCGATAACCTCCTGTCCAAGAGAATCATCCGTAAGTGCATCCAGTACGGTAGCAGTTAATTCCGCCTCACTAGTCCATTCCGCAGCAAAGTCTTCAATTTTTGTAAACATTTTTTGTTCCTCCAGTCCATTATTGACTAACACTCGACAAGCATACAAAAAAAACACTGACAGTTACGGTCAGTGTTTTTGACTCAACCTGAATAAATTTTTGAAGTAACTGATATACAACAGTTTGCCGTGTCCATATCCGTCTCTACTATCCTCGCTAATAACTTACCGTTATTTATGATACGGTTCATCGTAACATCTATAGAGCGAATCAAGAGAATTGCCAAAAGCCTGCTACAGGGTGTTGGATCTCGGTCGCTCCTATTATGGCGAAGATATAAAGCGATCCAAAACCAAAAGGATAGTTGTAATCATGTTGAACCAACGTTTCGGGGTAACCATCTTCATCTACCTGGAATAAGAAGGAAAATGACTCCTCCCTAAGTTTCGTAAAATAATAGTCTTCATTTTGAATAAGTCTCGGGTTTCCACCTACTTTGATCAAAAATGACTGGTCTATCGATTTCTTGTCATTGCTTAGTGCCCCATCTGAAATGATGTGTTTTATAAGGCCTGGATTAGTAAACATCTCTTTAGTGCTTTCAGTTGAAATGGGATGCTCAATCACCTTAATCGAGCAATTAGGATACATATTGTTCACCAAATACTCCTCATAGTCTTCAGGGATGAAGATCGAAATCATGCTCTCCGGTTTAAAGGGATGGACAAGGGTCAAGTAAAAAACATATTTCTGGTTACCTTCATGGATGAGGTCATCTTGATCATCAAAAAAGT
Organism: Paenibacillus sp. FSL K6-0108; assembly: GCF_045040695.1. NCBI lineage: Bacteria > Bacillati > Bacillota > Bacilli > Caryophanales > Paenibacillaceae > Paenibacillus > Paenibacillus sp. FSL K6-0108. Next base: position 7,518,447 of record NZ_CP150288.1, read on the forward strand.
CAGGTGCATTTCCACCGATCCAGCCTGCCCCATGATCTTTCGATAGGTCAGATTCGGCATAATAAAGTATACTGTCTGTCCGCTCAACTAAAACTTTTGTTTTATTGTCCAAAGGCATTCTACAACTCTCCTCCAAGAAACTTAATGAGGTACCTTTAGGCCGCGCAAGGAAATCTTCCACGTTTCCACATCATATTTAAGCCACAATTATCCTATTTAAAAAATCTATTGATTCATATTCCTCAGTAACTATCTCTGTAGATCCTATATTACTTATTCTCTTCTTCTTGTAAGATGGCTGCCCTTGCCTATTAAACAGGAAATCTCAATATCATCAATGTCCACCATCTTATCTTTCTCTGCATCATAGTACTCTCCAAATCAAAATAACGACTCATTTTTCCTATCCAATAAATAAGGGATAATCTTTTTCACAAAATTCTGTAACACTTTTAAACATGCTCTCTGGTGTTATCCCCGATTCATCGATAACCAGCAATTCTTTTGTGTTCATTACGAGCAGGGTTGCGATTTAAATGATCAGTTGAAAAGAGGTACCCTTGCGATACACTTTATAAATTGGAACTTCTATGTTGTCGATGAAATCTCCATCCGTAATACTCAAGCTAAACCTTACCGTCATCTATATTCTCCTTTCAACATGAATGCTATGTTTAGATACAAATTTCTAAGTATTTATTATAATCCTTTTTGGCACCTAGAGTCTGCGGCTTTTCAACGTAGCCCCAGAAAGCGATGCCAAGCGCAGCATAGACAAGCGGAAGGATGATATGAAATCCGTAATCGCCGTTTCGTCTTACTTATGATACGTTTCAGCTTAACGGGGCTATCGGCGAAAAATAAGAAAGGAACTGCTGCTGCTCGGTGATCTGCTGGTTCCGTTCAACCATCGTACCTATTAGTTGCTCACGCCATATTGAAATGTATGTCGACTTAAAGGTATTTACAGCAGACAACCTTATAGTGGTAAAATATAGATATGAACTATTGGGGGTGAAGTTATGTATGGCTGAGTACAAAGATAACAGGAAGTTGAACTTTCTACTACGGCACCTAGGATATCATAACACCTACAAAAAAACGTTCAATAACGAGGAAAAAAAAGGGGAGAAACTCCTCCATTTTATAGTTGAGCGTCCCGGCCGAGTCGCGGGGAATCCCCCTCCGCCGCTCAGGGTACGAGTATCTTCCTCGGGAGGGCGATGTCGATGAGGGATGCTGTGGAGGGTCAGCAAAAGCACGGGCAGCAAGAGCACATTGTGATGCTGCCATTGTTCTCCACCACGGACAGGAACGGACGGATGACTACGCTTCAGCCGGGACGTCGCATAGGACGAGTGGCTCCACTGCTGCCGTGGTTACTCGCATCCGCTATACTGTGGGCACTAACAGGCTCCGTGCCGTTCGGTGCCCTGCTCGGCCTAGCACCGACACCAGCGATCAGCATATTCCTCGGTCATCCGGTCACTGTGAGCGTCGCCGTGGTGCTGCTCTTCATCTCGATCGGTGCGACAAGCGGAGTGTACTCAAGTACGGTCGAGCAGTTTGGACAGACCAGGATAGCTGGTCTGTTCGGGACGCTAGGAGTCACAGGAGGACTCACCGTAATCGCGGGAGCCCTCCTGCTCTGGACGCTAACAAGCAATCCATCGCGAACTTTCGATCTCGAGGCAATAGCGACGTCGCCGACGATCCCGAAAGAGCTCGGCGCCGTTGTCGGAGCTACCTTCGCCCTCTGGGCCGCTATCACACTCCTGCGGTTGCCCGGCTCTATCACCCACGCCCGGCGGCGCCAGGCGAACATCGAGCGACTCCGCGTGGAGGGTACGTCATGCACCGGGACGTTGACCGCCGTGAATTTTACTAACAGTTGGCACTTTAATTTTCCGATGTTCACGGTTGAGGTAAATTATATCGTTGACGGTGCTCCTCGTGTCGTCTCAGCACACATGCGAACCAGCACCGACCGCGTTCCCGTCGTCGGGTCGCGAATGATCGTGCTGACCGACGAACGCGGAACCACTCACGTGGAGCTGGACCTGGCGAGCGGAGCCGCATTTGATCCGGACGTGGGCAAGTACACCCCGTCGGACGGTTGATTTTACGGCCCTGATGGTAAGATGGTTATAAGGAATCAAGGCAACACGGAGCTAAAGCTTCGCTCAACCATTTTTAACGCAGGACAAATTGGCGCTCGCTCGGTATTCCTATGCGCAGTAAGTAGCAAGAGAGGCCTTGGAGGATCATCCGTCTCACAACATCGAAAATATCTGGTTATCATAAAGAACTAAAAAGCATCTGAAACTAAAGGTCTCATAGGATCCCATTAAGGCTATTTTTCGCAAATCATTTATGGTACGGTTCACCCCGATTGATCTTCACCGCGCGATAAATCTGCTCTACCAGCACCAGCCGCATAAGCTGGTGCGGCAGAGTCATGCGCCCGAAGCTCAAGCGCTGCTTCGCGCGGCGCAGCACCTCATCGGAGAGCCCGTGGCTTCCTCCGATGACAAACACGACATGGCTCGTCCCATACGTGCCGAGCTTGTCGATCTCTGTTGCCAGCTCCTCGGAACTCCAGAGCTGGCCATCCAACGCGAGCGCAACGACATGCGCCTCGCTCTTCACATGCGCGAGGATGCGTTCACCCTCGCGCTCCTTCACCGCCCGCACCTCGGCTTCGCTCAGGGTGTCGGGCGCCTTTTCGTCTGCGACCTCGATCATCTGAAACTTGATGTACGGGGCGAGCCGCTTGGCATATTCCTGGATGCCCAGCGTCAAATATTTTTCCTTCAATTTGCCTACGCCAATAATCTGAATCAACATGAAAATTTATTCCTCCTAATTGTCTTGCAAAATAATCTATAAGCAAGATGCTTCAACGCATCGTTCATCCCAACGTATTATACCTATACTACACATTTCTCCAAATTCTAACGAACCCCACACACCTTATTCAGCCCCATTTCGGCTCATTTAAAATCTAACGAATCTGAAACACGCTATCACAGTCAAAACGAGCGTTTCCCACCTCTTTCGAGGCCTTTTCAGTAATATAACGTGTCTACGATTCGTTAAATTTCAACTAGACGGTATTTGCGCCAAATAAGAAGTATCAGGTTCATTAGAGCTACTAGGCTCGTCCACATCCACGTCCCTACCCACATCAATGTTACCCAACGTCACTTTTCTCCCATGCCTAGGCTTCGATTACCTGCACCTTGCACCGTTGCTACAATCTAGCTCGCTCCCATCTCGGAACTTGGCACCTACCTAACTTTAACTCCTACTCTCGCCTAATTCCACATTAGCCCCTACGATCCAAGCCCAACTCCACGCTGTCTAACAACCACACCAATCCCCAACAAATGCAAAGAAGAGCGTTCATCACGCTCTCCTTTGCTTCTTGCTGTGATGTTCATACCGGATGGAAGCCTGCCAGAAGCACCGATCTAATCGCGCTTCCAGCCGTCAATTCCTACAGTACGCTAAACGACGAGAAACTCCGCGTGCTGTTCGCACTCGGCGCACTTCGCAGGCGGGTCCCAATCGGCAAATTCCGTCTCCTTCAGATCAACAATATCCGGAGCGTCCTCATACTCATCAACAAACATGTCGATGGCGATGTCCACGTGTTCTTTGCATACAACGTACATCCGTTCAAGCATCCTTTCTGTATCCAGCTATGCTCCCGATTCACAACCGCTTATCCATACAGGATAGCCACTTCTCTGTTCTATCACACCTGCCGCGGAAAAGAAACCCCTAGCCCCCATTTATCGTGTCCAACTTCCACCATTCTTCTCATTTCGGCAAAAACAACACCAAAAAGGCGTCACTTCTCGACGCCCCTGGCATCCCAAAGTAACACTTCTCTAGTTTCCATAATCTATTCCGATCATTCACAACTAATCAACTTACCGCACATCTGGAATTCACCCGTTCGAATCCATCCTATTTTAATCCATCTTCAACGGATATCCATCATCATTCTTACTCCAGCCCCGACTGCGCCTTCGTCAGCAGCTTGCCGCCTTGGAATGCGATTACTGCATTGGCTCCCGAACCCCCGGTGCCCTTATAGTTGTAGACCACCATATTTTCTGCTTCGCTCAGCGCTTCACCTTCGCCGCCAAGGATCTCGATGACATCTTCTACCGACATGCCAACTTCAAGCTTCTCGTATTGGGCAAATGTAATCAGAATTCCGTCACCTTTCCCGGCCGATCCATTGTTGCCCGAGGCTGCAGAAGTTGGACTACCAGTCTCATATGCCGCGATCACAGTCGTACTCAGCTCACTCAACTTGGTCTCAAGCTCTGCGATCTTTTGTTCCTGCTCAATACTCTTGGCTCCCTGTTCCACCAGTTTCTTCTCCAGGCCAGCAATCTTCTCCTGCAAAGCACTTGTATCAACAGATGCTCCTAGTGTAGCTACCTCAGATCCACAGGCAGACAGCACAAACAGCGACAGTGCTACACTCGTTCCCCCAAGCATTTTTTTCCTCAATCCTTTCATTAAAAATACCCCTCCCATTCTGAAATAAAAAATCAGATCGACAAACGGATGTTATTTGCATCAGCGACCGTCCGAACATATTGACAACAGTTTACCACAGCCCAAGTCTTATGTATCTGCTCCTTTGGCTCCGGGTCTAACTGATCATGGAAACATAAAAATGGTTAATACACTCATTTACTGTCGAATGAATACGTCCACCCATAGTCGATCAGTGGTAAGTGCCAGTTCATTGCCTCTTATTCCGAGCCACTCCACCTTATATAAACAAACATTACATATAATACTGAACCAACAACTAAAAAAGAGTGGTCAGTTGATCTGATCACTCTTCTAGCATTGCCATTTCAAGCCACGTAACCGTATACGCTCCGTTAAACCTGCCTTACTCCGGTTTGTCTGTCAGCTTCACCGACACCTTCTCGGCGTTGCCGTCCCGGTAAAAGGTGATTTCAATCGTATCGCCGATCTTCTTCTTATCGTACAGATATTTCCGCAGATCAAGCGTAGAGGTAATTTTTTGCCCATCAAATTCCGTAATGACATCATTCAGCTTCATGCCCGCTTCGGATGCCGGACCAGACGCCTCCAGCACAACCACACCGCTGTCCACGTGGGATGGCAGCTTCAGGTCTTTACGCTGCTCGTCATCCAGTGGGGCATACGGATTGCTCAGATCAACAGTATATACACCCAGATATGGACGAGACACTTTGCCGTTCAGCAGCAGGGAATCGACCGTTTTCATCACTTCGTTCATCGGAATCGCAAAGCCCAGACCTTCAACGCCTGTATCCGAGATTTTCATCGTGTTGATGCCGACCAATTTGCCGTTCAGATCAGCCAGCGCACCGCCGCTGTTGCCTTCGTTAATCGCCGCATCCGTCTGGATCACGTTTTGTTCCCAGTCGTACACACCATCCTGATTAATGGACACTGGAAGTATGCGATCTGTATAACTGACAATGCCTGACGTCAGCGTGCCGCCCAGACCGAGTGGATTCCCGATCGCCAGCACCGTTTGGCCGCGCTGGAGTTTACTGGAATCGCCAAGCTCTGCGGCTGGACCGATGCCCTTCTCATCCTGCACGGACAATACCGCAATGTCACTGACCCGGTCTTTGCCCACCAGCTTCGCCTTATGCGTTTCACCGTCCACCGTAACAATCTCCAGATCACTCGCACCTTCCACGACGTGATGATTGGTCATGATGTAGGCTTTGCCATCTTCCTTCTTGAAAATGACCCCTGACCCCAGCGCGGAATCTTCCATCGACAGGCTGCTGCCCGTTTTATGATTCACAATGCTCACCACGGAAGGGCGAACCTTCGCCGCTGCCTGAATAATGCGGTCATACGGATCAGCCGCCTGCGCTGTCGGTGTACCGCCTCCGCCGTTCCCTGCAGCGTTCGCCAGAGGTAATGCGGCGGGCTGCACGATAAAGCTGAACAGCGTGACGGTCACGATGGAGCTAATTACTGAACTGATCACCGCTACCTTGACCGTGGAGCTAAAGCCCGAGCGTGACTTGCGTGGATTCTGCCAGCGGTCCCGTCCCCTGCCCCTGCCTCCAGGGCGAATGATCTGAAGTTTACCTTTCTGTTCAGGTTCGGCGCGTCTTGATACTTTGGTTGAATAAAAATCGTCTCCAAACAATCCCATCGTGATCCTCTCCCCTTCGTTGTCACGCATCAAGACCTGACTGCCGCCTAATTGTTTTCGCATGGCCAACGACTTTGTCCTTACGTTACCCCACTCCGGCCACAGCCGAGCTTCCGATCGCTGTTATCCCCGGATTTCCTCGATCCCTTTTCACAGGGTGAAATCCGGTGATAGCGTATCCTTCCGAAGCAGCTTTCTTTCAGAAAGCTTTCAAGCGAACGCTTCGCTTCTCCAGCTTCGTTCCTGTGTCCTCCGTTACGCGTGTACCGTAAATACCAACTCATTCTTCCATGCTTTCTTGCATGTTATAAAAAATCGTTTTTCATATCGCTGCCATCCCCGCTAACTCGGAATGAAGCGTCTATGTACAACAGAACGGGCATCCCATTCTGCCTGTGACTCTATCAGAAATGCTCTCGCATTCTACGACATGCCTTTTTGCACACAAATCAGCCTCTACTATAAAGCTCCCTATATACTAAACACGCCAAATCTTAAAAAGTTGCATAATTACGAAGATTAACGGAAATTTCCGCTATAACGTGCTTAACCAAAAAAGGTCTATAGTATCTATCACCACAAAATCCGGTTCGCTAAGCGCAATTTTCCCTATTCCCGCGAACTTTTCCGTCTTTTTATAACAAAAAGCAGCCCCTGGTTCAGCATACACTTCCCTTACGTGTAATTATAGCGGCAAAAAGAGGAATGTTTTCCACCCAGCCTGACTACAATAATAGTAAAAGACAATTCGAAGCTTCATAGAAGGAGGATTCACATGATGGATCGCACGCGTACACTTACGGCCATGGATGAAGTCCATATGGCGGCCAAGCTGGCCGATCTCAAGGAAGAGCATTACCGCAACACTCTTGCCCTAAGCACCATAATTGAACTGCTCGTCGACAAAGGCATTCTGACCCGCGAAGAAGTGGAGCGTAAAGCCGCCGAACTCGACAGCTTTATGGCTCACCCACCCTATCCCATGGCGTAGGCCGATCATAATACGTATCACAGAGCTTGAACTCATGATCCCGATAAAAACATCCACGGCTCTCCATCGCATCACGCACGCTCATTTTGGCCAAATCCATCATATTATGATCCCGGCTTAAATGTGCCAGATACGTGCGCTTGATGCGTCCGTTCATCAGTTCACTGAGCGCAGCTCCCGCCGCTTCGTTCGACAAATGCCCAATGTCGCTCAGAATGCGGCGCTTGGTGTTCCATGGATACCGTCCCATACGCAGCAATTCGACATCATGGTTCGCCTCCAGCACAAGTACATCCGAATCCGAGATTGCATCGCGAACCTTGTCGCTCATATATCCGAGATCCGTCGCCACGGACAACTTCTCACTGCCATCATCGAATGTGTACCCTACCGGTTCCGCCGCATCATGGGAGATCCCGAAGGATTCCACACGCAGGGAGCCAAAATCATGCTTTTCACCGGTCTCAAATACCCTCCGGTTCTCCTCTGGAATCGCCCCAACGGACTTCTCCAGTGCCGCCCACGTACTCGTATTTGCATAGATTGGTAAATTATATTTCCGAGACATCGCGCCTAGTCCTTTAATGTGATCGGAATGTTCATGTGTCACCAGAATCCCGTCCAGTTCCGTTCCCGAAATCTCCCGTTCCAGGAACAATGCCTCCAGCCGCTTCGCACTAAGACCCGCATCGATCATGAGGGACGTGCCCCCATGCTGTATAACCGTGGCATTCCCTGTCGAACCGCTGGATAACACGGTAAAATATATCCCCATAACGCATTACTCCCCTGGTTTGTCTGTCTTGGGACTGAATACATCCCCGCTGATGCCCTGCACGTACAACACTTCGCCACTTTCCAGCACGAACCGCCATGCCGGCATCGCCACCTGCATATCTGAATTGAACAACTGGCCATAATAGCCCAACTGAATATCTTTGACAATCGCATCATTGGGCAAAAAGTTCTCGATCAGCGTACCCAGCGCCTTCGACGCCGGAAGCACCTGCTGATCGCTCTCCTCCGCTGTCGTAATCCGCACCGGAGTCTGACGGTACCCCGTAATTTTCTGGTCGCTGTAGAATAGCTCCAGACTAACATTGAAGAGCGGCCATTTGCCATCCACCAACGGGTGAAGCACAAAAGCCCCATCCTCTGCCATCAACTGATCCAACCGATACGTACCGATCTGGGGAATCTCGTCCTGCAGTGCATCCTCCAGCTCGCTTTGCGAGAAGATCAACTTGCTGTCCACATGCTTTTCCAGTTCAACCTCAATACCTGCCTTGTTATCTTCGATGAACTCATACGAAAGCTTCGGCAGCTTTGGCGTTTCATTCGGAATAGGAGCCAGCACCTGAATGCCCTTCTCCTCCATCGCCTGCTGTGTATTATCCGCCAGCGAGGTGAAGTCCAGATTGGCTCCGGCCGTCTCCCGCGCATCCATCCAGATCTGGTAACCCAGCACCAGATTGAGCAGCAGGAAGGCATAGATCAATACATTTTTCGCCCGTCCCCAATCCAAAACATTCACCTCCTTCATTTGATAAATACGACTACTATCACACTTACCACTCCGTGGTCAGAACAACCTTCCGATCGCTGTTATCCCCAGATTTCTTGATTCCCTTTTCCTAAGGGAGAAATCCGGAGATAAAGGCGAGCGCTTCGCTTCTTCAGGTTTTTCCTGCCCCCTCCGTTAACGTGTGATCTTAAACCTCGTCCGGATATCAAATGACTTCATATTTTACAACCCATCAAGAAACGGTGGTTTCCTCACCGTCTCCGAAGCGAATGACCCATACCGGAATCAGCTTCAGCCCGTCCTCAATGCTGGATGGACGGTACGCCGGATACACGTCTACGACCTTGCGGTTGGTACCCGCCACCTTCTGGATGAGCGCCTTCAGCTTGTCCCCACCGGGCAGGGTGACCGATTTCTTCGTCTCCGCGCCTTCGTTCAGATATTCGAGCGAACGTTCATAGCTGGACACTGTCTCCTGCTGCATTTCCATGCTGATCGTTCCGAACCGGAACTGCATCGAGTCCATAATCGGAAAGCTGCTGTAATATTGCTGGAACTGAAGCTTCGTCTTTGTATCGGTAGTATCCAGCATCATGCGTGATCGACCTTTCCAGCCGCCATGCTGATTGACAAAATCAACTGCGGACAGCGCGTCCTTCGCTGCATCAATCTGTCCCGCTGGCGGTGCCGCCGGATCGGTGTAGCTAATCCAGCGCTGCTCTTGCTTCACTTGCAGACTTCGTTTGCTGTCCGTATAGATTTCCGATCCATCCTTTTCCCGGATGTTTCGGGTCATGCTTGGATCAAAGAACAGGCTGCGCTGCATTTGCTCGACAGTGAACTGGCCTGTGGGCACATCAGCCTCGATCGTCTCCAGTTCTTCTGCCGGGATATAATATCCACCGTCCATCAGCATATAAGGTGTCCAGCTGCTGCCGAAGTCGACATGCTGCTGCACATCCTGTACCGTCAGATCCGCCTGCGTTGCCTCGTAGACCACATCACCTTTGGCGCTGAAGAATAGCGCGTGTGCCTTGGTTTCATTTTTGGCCGTATAGATCGAGATCCGATTAATCGTCTCCCCCTGAAAGAGAGAGTCTGTCCCTAGTCGCATCACGCGCTGTAATAACGCAACAGGTATGCCTTCCTTGAACGACAGCTCAAAGCCGGGGTTCTCCTTACGAATCTGATCCCAGTTGACAGACTGCACGCTCCGACGCTGAAAATCATCAAACGTACGGCCCTGCAACCGTGAATAGATCAGCTGATAGAACGTATTGCCCGGATAAAATACCGTATGTTTGTCCGCTCCCAGATGAATAACCATCTGATCAGGAAAAATTAAATCTTCAATATTACGCTCCTGGCCCATATTCTCGGTCTTTACATAGTTCGTCTCTGAAGTCACGATCGAGTCGCCCCCACCGGGCAAACGATAGATCAGGAAGTAGCTTTGTACCAAACTGGCAACGACGAGGGAAGCAAGCACCAAAGATTTAATCCGCTCTTTCAAGGTGCTCACCTCCTTCCTCACGCATCGGAAGCGTGAACGTTACCGTCGTCCCCACGTCCACCTCGGACTCCAGTGAGATATGACCATCATGAGCCTTCACAATTTCCCGGGCAATGGACAATCCAAGCCCTGTACCGCCCATGCTGCGGGAACGGGCCTTGTCTACGCGGTAAAATCGTTCAAAAATGCGATCCAGATCCCGCTGTGGAATCCCCATGCCCGTATCGGTCACCGATATAGCAAGAGTATGATCATCATTGCGCCTGGCTGCAATAGTAATTGTGCCGCCTTCGAGCGTGTATTTCAGAGCATTGGACACAACATTATCAAGCACCTGGTCGATTTGATCGCGATCCAGCGGAACCGCTGGAATCCCGTTCTCTACAGAAAGCACAGGTTGAATATCCTTCTGATGCATCTGGAACGAAAAACGGTCGGACACTTCTTCCAACATCTCCATGATGTCGGTGGGCTGTTTGCGCAGCATCGCTTCCTTGGAATCGAGCCTGGACAGATGCAGCAAATCCGTAACTAAGCGAATCATGCGCTCTGTCTCATTCTGGATTACTCCAACGAATCGTCCAGCAAGCTGCGGATCTTCAAGAGCACCATCATCCAGCGCTTCTGCGTAGCTCTTAATGGTAGTCAGCGGTGTACGCAGCTCATGAGAGACATTTGCCACGAATTCACGCCGTGACGCTTCCAGTTCTTCCTGCTCCGTAACGTCCTGAAGCACAGCGATCGTACCTGTAATGCCCAGCTCACGACGATGAACCGGTGTAAATGTCATGCGGATGACAACGGGATCTTCTTGTCCCGCAGGCGCAATCTGGAGCAGTGTCGAACCTGTAAAGCCACTGGCTAACGCTTCTGCATCTTCCGGATCGATGCCCAGCAATACGGCAAAGTGCCTTCCTTCAATGTCCGCCGGACGCATGCCCAGAATGCTGCTGGCACGGCGGTTCACCAGAATGACTTTGCCATATTCGTCTGTTGCGACCACGCCATCGCTCATATTGGTGAGAATGGACGTGAGCTTCTCCTTCTCCTCTTCATTCTGGGAGAGTGCATCCCGCAATCTGCTAGTCATATAGTTGAACGCCCGACTGAGCTGTCCAATCTCATCCGTTCCGAATACAGGGGTCTGCTGGTCGAAGTTGCCTTCCGCGACCGCCGTCGCCCTTCGTGTGACTTCCTTGATGGGCTGTGTAATCGTATGTGACAGAATGACACCAAGCACTGCGGTTAATACCAAGGCGATCAAAATGCCAGAGATAAAAATCTTGTTAATGCCCTCCATTGTGGCATATAACTCATTCATTGAAGCGGCGATGTAGACCGCGCCGATAATCTTGCCGCCGGACAGCACCGGCTTGGCAACGACTTTTTTGCGGACATTATCCTCGTCCACGATATATTCCTCATTGTCCCGAATGCCTTGCAGCGCACGGCTGACAACAGTCTGGGTGTTTTTGCGCCCAACATAGTCCGAATGGGAACTTAACGAGGTGGTCAGCACTTTGCCGCTGGCATCCAGCACCTGAATCTCGGCGCCGTTAATGTTAAACAGATTGTTTACCAATTCTCGCAGATTTTCCGTTTTGTCCTCGCCAGCCTCAGCTTCTCCACCAGCCATCGTCTCCCCTACAAGCACAGACAGCATTTCAGCCCGTGCCTGCAAATCCTCCGTGAAGTTGCTGGTCAGCGAGTTCTTCATCGCACTGACAAAATAAACGCCGATCAATTGCATTGCAATCAGAATCAGCAGTACATAGATAATAATCAATTTCGCCTGAATCGTTCGAAAGAACGAAAATCGCGAGAAACGCCCCATTATATCCCCACGCTTTTGGGACTGCGCACGAGATAACCCAGCCCGCGGCGAGTCAGAATCGTTTCCGGTTTGCTCGGGTTCTCCTCAATCTTCTCACGCAGACGACGAATCGTAACATCCACGGTACGCACATCCCCGAAATATTCATATCCCCATACCGCCTGCAGCAGATGTTCACGTGTCATGACCTTGCCAGAATGCTTCGCCATATAATAGAGAAGTTCATACTCACGGTGGGTCAGATCCAGCGGTTCGCCGCCTTTGTAAGCTGTATACATGTCCATATCAAACGCCAGATCAAATAAACGCATGACCTGTTTCTCTTCGTCTTCTGGCGCTTCAGCCGTGATGGCAGGCTTTTGACGTCTGCGCATCTGTGCTTTTACCCGGGCAAGCAGCTCACGCGTACTGAAAGGCTTTGTCACGTAATCATCCGCACCCAGCTCCAGACCGAGCACCTTGTCGATCTCGCCATCCTTTGCGGTCAGCATAATGATTGGCATCTCCAGATGGGCACGCACCTCGCGGCACACATCCATACCATCCTTACCTGGCAGCATCAGGTCCAGCAGCATCAGATCTGGCTTCTCGGATAACGCCAATTCAACCGCACGAATGCCATCAAATGCGCAGATGACCTCGTACCCCTCTTTTTCCAAATTAAACTTCAGAATGTCCGCAATGGGCTGTTCATCGTCCACCACCAAAATCTTCCCCTGCATCGGCTGTCTTCACCCCTATATCTTGCTTGATCCGCCTGAGCGGTCTATCTCTCTTATTCAACTTATATAAATTGTGTTTCCTACGATTTCATTGAATATAGTCTATATCATATGTCGTGTTGCCTATAGTCTATAGTTTAACATACCTGAAGCACCGTCACATCCCGATCAGGGCCAATGTACAGCCCAAACTGAAAAATTTTTACAGCAGCAAAAAACAAGGCCAGCATCAACTGCCAACCTTGCCCCTCGATTGCGATATAACTAGTTCAAGTATGTCAACGGATTTTCCACCGTTCCGTTCTTGATAATCTCGAAATGCAGATGCGTTCCGGTCGAACGGCCCGTGTTACCCATGACGCCGATGCTCTCACCTTTTTCAACGACTTGACCAACCTTAACACCGATGCTGTTCAAGTGCCCATAAAGTGTTTCGTATCCATTACGGTGGTTAATAATAATCACATTGCCATAACCACTCTTCTGTCCTGCAAAAGTAATCACGCCTTCATCAGACGCTTTCACGTCCCTGTTTCCTACAAGATCAACACCTTTGTGCTGGCGACCCCAGCGTTGTCCAAAGCTGCTGCTCATCGTAGCGTTCGATACCGGCCAAGCAAATTCACCTGTACCTTCACCAACCACTTTGGTTCCACTCAGGACCACTTCAGTAACCGCTGCCTTGATGACTTCCTGGCCAAGCCATTCCTCCTGAACGACTTCACCATTTTCTTTCGTTATCCGATACTGCATGCTTTTCAGACCGCTTTGACCTGGACGCACCACTTTGGTTGTGCCTGCTTTGAGCTCAGCACTTTTGCGTACTTCCACCTGCGGTTTAATCTCAATCTGTTCAACCACCTGCTCTACCGATTTAACCGTAACGGCTGGTTTTGGCACCGTCAGTGTAAGCTCGTCTCCGATTTGCAGCGACGTTTCTTTGATGCCCGGGTTATGTTTGCGAATCTCGCTTTGCGTAATTTCGTATTTCGCAGCAATGGAAGAGATCGTATCTCCTTCACGCACCACATAGGTTACAGGCGCGTCTTTACCAACGGTTAAAGCTTTAACCGCCTCGGACACATCCCATATTTTGTTTGGATCAGCCTTCACCACATCTGTCGCCACATCTTCCTTGATGCCTACAGATTTCAGTGTAGTACTCGGCCCCTCGGCTTTCTTCAATGAGTTTGCCGATACCGACTTCGTCTTGAGCGAGCTGCGCACAGCCGATGCCGATATGTATTTGTTCTGCACTTGTTCCAGAATCGCATCAGCTGTTGCCTGATCCTTCACAATGCCGATTACTTCACCATCTACCTTGAGCTCTACACCCTTGGCATAAGCGGTGAGCATGTCTCCGAGCTTGTCCAACGTCTCATCGCTGTTCACTACGGGTTTGTATGCTTTAATGGTTTCGGTCGTGATGCCGTCTGTGTTCAGCACCATTTCCGCATCTGGATATTTATTTTGGAATTCCTCGGTTTTATCTGCAAATAATTTCTGTAATTGCGCCTCATTCGTGATGGTGCCAATCTCTTTTCCTTTGACCATCACTTTATAATATGGGACGGTGTTTGCAGCAACGTATTGTTTGCCTGCGAATCCGATCGATGCAGCGATGAACAAACCGCATGCTGCTGTAATGATCCATTTGCGCGAGGCCAGCACGCGCTTTTTGTTACCACTGAAGTTGGACATGCTCATGTTGTTTTTGTCTTCGGCCGTCCGGTGTTGCCCGGATTGTTCGTGTTCCCGGTTCTTGCCCGGTTGGCGTATGCCTCTGAAACCTTTCATGATTCTCTCCTTTTCAGCACTTCTTAGTTCGCATTTCTGTCAAGACATCACCCATTGTGTCTGTCCCATGCTTGTCGATATTTGTATTCGGGTGTCCGCAAATCAGGACTTTAGCTGTGCTTGTAAAAATGTCAAAATTTTAACCTTTTATCACACCCGTATACTTTAACACAGGTTTTACACTCATTTCAACTGTACACATCATAGCGCAAAGCCGCGCCACGCTTGGTTTTCCTGTATTATCCATAAGATGGCATAACGAAATTCTTCTCCATTACGCCTCTACTTCAGGTATACTATGTACTTTTGATCACCTTTTAAGACTAGGTTCTAAGACCCACCGAAATGTGTTTTACTTTTCATAAAAATACAAACTGAAATCCCTCGCCAGATTATGTCTGGTGAGGGATTCATGAAAGTCATACTATAGGATGCCTCGAGATGGCCGGATTGTATTCTACCATTTTTTTCCTTTCCTTAGCCTGCATAAACAGAGTTTACCCCGCCTGAAGGACCTCCATTAGGTTGTCGTATTCTTCGCTGGTTAAATACTTGGAAATTACCTGCTCAATATCGCGAAGCTCCTGTTCAGTCAGGCCGCCTTCCATGGCGCTTGAGATCTGCTGCATTTCTTTCTGAGGCAGCTTGTTCATCAGCAGACTGAAAATCTTTTCTTTTTCCTCTAACGGCAGCTTGTCCTTCTTACCTGTAATGTCATCCGGTGATACGACAATCTCATCATTACCTGAAGAAGCCGTACCATTGGAATTTGCACCTGTTCCGTTACCTGATTCTGTACCATTTCCAACTGTTGTCCCTGAGTCGTTACCCGCACTTGTGTCGGCGTCTGTCCCTGTGCCAACGCTCCCTCCTGAACCGGACCCTGTAGCAGAGGAATCCGTTCCTGAGCCTGCTACTTGGCCCTCGTCTGATCCCGTATCTCGCTCAGGGTTGTTGCCTGTATTCGCGCCTGTTTCTCCATTCTCTGTTCCATTACCCATGACAGATATTGCATCTTCTGGGACATGTTCCTCTTCTGCTCCTGCCGGCTGATCTGTCGTGCCCGTTCCCGGCTTCTTCTCCTCACCGGACTTACCTCCCAATGCACCCTGAAACATGGCCGTTAACCCCATTGGCTGGCCTTCCCACTGAATATTAAAACTCGCCAGCAGCGATTTTACATATGACTGAACGATTAATCCGGTTGTCAGCAGGGTCAGTGAACTGACCAGCAACACGGTAAGCAATACTTTGATGAACCATTGAAGCAGCTTCATTTCCGTTCTCTCCCTCCGTTTTCCGACCCCATACCTCAATCGATGTTCAGGATCTATGAGTCTACTGTTAACCAGTATTGACGGAAATTCGGGGATTATATCAGGGTGGCGTGCGAAAAACCCCAGCCATCGCTATTTAAGCGATAACTGGGGCTCTATGATACCTGTATAGGCTTACCATTTGGATGAAGGTTTAACTTAGTATTGCAGGGTTAACCCAGCTGCTTATTCATAGATAGGAAGAACCTGATTTGTTTGCTCACGGTTACGGCCTACAGAGAAGATAGCAATTGGAATACCTGTCAGTTCGGAAACACGTTTCACATAGTTCTGTGTGTTCACAGGCAGATCTTCCAGCTTCTTCGCCGTAGTGATATCTTCGCCCCAACCTGGGAGCTCTTCGTATACCGCTTCACATTCTGCCAGCATTTTCAGGCTTGCCGGATAGTGAGTGATAACCTCGCCGCGGAATTTGTATCCTGTGCAGATTTTCACCGTTTCCAGACCCGTCATTACATCCAGGGAGTTCAGGGACAGACCCGTAATTCCGCTGACACGACGAGCGTGACGAACCACAACACTGTCGAACCAGCCGACACGACGCGGACGTCCCGTTACAGTACCGTACTCATGTCCGGTCTCACGAATTTGATCACCAACTGCATCATGCAGCTCTGTCGGGAAAGGACCATCTCCTACACGTGTTGTATAGGCTTTAGCCACACCGATAACCTGCTGAATTCGAGCTGGGCCAACACCGGAACCGATACATACGCCGCCTGCAGACGGGTTGGATGAAGTAACAAAAGGATACGTTCCTTGGTCAAGATCCAACATAACGCCTTGTGCGCCTTCAAATAATACTTTTTTGTTCTCATCGATGTATTCGTTGAGCACAACGGATGTATCACGTACGTAAGGACGCAGGATTTCCGCATATCCCAGGTAATCTTTCAGAATTTCTTCAACATCTACAGGCTCGCCGCCATAGACTTGCTCGATTACACGGTTTTTTTCTTTTACCAAATGACGCAGTTTCAGTTCGAACTCTTCCGCATCAAGCAGATCAACCATACGAATACCGATACGGGCTGATTTGTCCATGTAACATGGGCCAATTCCCTTGCCTGTTGTACCGATTTTGTTCGGGCCTTTGCTCTCTTCTTCCAATGCATCCAATACCATGTGATATGGCAAGATGATGTGTGCGCGTTCGCTGATGGACAGGTTTTTGGTCGTAAAGTCATTGTCGTGAATATAGTTAATTTCTTCAATGAGTGCCTTCGGGTTGATAACCATCCCGTTACCAATTACACATGCTTTATCTGTGTAGAAGATACCCGATGGGATCATCGTCAATTTATATTTTTTGTTATCGATCAGAATCGTGTGTCCTGCATTGTTACCGCCTTGGTAACGAGCAACCACATCTGCGGATTCCGCCAAATAATCCGTAATCTTGCCTTTACCTTCGTCTCCCCATTGCGTTCCCACTACAACTACCGTTGACATAGTACATACCTCCGTGGGTGCCTTGCGCACCTTTGTATTGGTCTGTCCGTCCTCTATCTCGGCAGGAATTTGAAGTGAAATTACCGCGGAGAAGCGTGCTAACGGACAGTGAAAATCCCCCTCGGTTTACATCCAAGGGAAGGTTTTCGCTGCTTTAACGCAGCAGTACTAGTGTACCAGTCCCTTTTTTCAAAGTCAAATCAAATGGCGAACAATTAGATATAGTCCAACTGTAATGTTCGGAATTGACTCCATATTTCGACGCAAAAAACCGGCGAAGCCAGTCAAATCTTGCTTGACGGCTAACCCCGGTTATACGCTACGCATTTAAATCAAACGCTATATGTCGTATTCACAACGTATTTATGAGTTCATATGATCTAACGGTTGATATCAGGGACAGACGATTTCACTTCCCAATCAAGCAGAGTGTGTCTGCCCCCTACATGGCAAAGGCATCATTATGTGCCCGTTCGTAGTTAACGAATTTATTAAAGTTTTTCAGAAAGACCAGTTCCACTGTACCTACCGGACCATTACGCTGTTTTGCGATAATAATCTCGATAATGTTTTTCTTCTCGGTCTCCTGGTTATAGTAGTCATCCCGGTACAGGAACGCAACGATGTCGGCATCTTGCTCGATCGAACCCGATTCCCGCAAGTCACTCATCATCGGACGTTTGTCCTGACGCTGCTCTACACCCCGACTCAGCTGAGACAAGGCAATGACCGGAACTTCCAATTCCCGGCCAATCTGTTTCAGTGTACGTGAAATCTCGGATACCTCTTGTTGACGGTTCTCGCCGGCTTTACCACGTCCACTAATCAATTGGAGGTAGTCAATCAGAATCATGCCGAGACCTTTCTCCTTCTTGAGACGGCGGCATTTCGCACGAATATCCGCTACAGTGATCCCTGGTGTATCATCAATGTAGATGTTTGCTTCGTTCAAGGCCGCAATGCCCATCGTCAGCTTCTGCCAGTCTTCGTCCCCTTTGAATTCCCCTGTACGAAGAACTCCGGCGTCCAGATTGGCTTCCGCACAGATCATCCGTTGTACGAGCTGTGCAGCGGACATCTCCAGACTGAAAATGGCTACCGTTTCTTGTGCCCGAATGCCTACATTCTGAGCGATATTCAAAGCGAAGGCCGTTTTACCTACAGATGGACGTGCCGCTACAATGATCAAGTCACTACGCTGGAACCCGGCTGTCATCTTGTCCAAATCGATGAACCCAGATGGAATGCCCGTTGTATTCCCCCGGTTCTGATGCAGCGTTTCGACTTTATCGAATACTTCCATGAGTACATCCTGAATGGCAATAAAACCACTACTGGATCGGCGGTTGGAAATTTCCAGAATGCGCCGCTCAGCTTCACCAAGCATGGCTGCGACATCCTCGCCGCCCGTATACCCTTCACTAACGATCTGCGTAGCCGTACGAATCAAGCGTCGCAGCATCGATTTCTCTTCGATAATCTGAGCGTAATAATCCACGTTCGCAGCAGTTGGAACACCATGAGCCAGCTTGGCCAAATAACTGACGCCACCGATGTCCTCGAGCTCGCCTTTATCCTTCAGTAGGGAAGTCAGTGTCACGAGGTCAATCGGTTGATTTCCCTCGCCAAGCTGGATCATTGCTTCAAAAATTAATTGATGGGGCTTATCATAGAAATCCTCGGTTTGCACCCGTTCCATCGCTGTAATCAGGGCTTCGCCCTGCAACAGGATTGCACCCAGCACCGCCTGTTCGGCTTCCAGGTTCTGTGGGGGAATCCGGTCGAATAACATTTCGCCGCCCATCTTACTCCTCCGTTACCTGTACCTTCAAGGTAGCCTTCACTTCAGGGTGAACCTTGACGGTAACTTGCGTTACGCCGAGTGTGCGAATAGGCTCGTCCAGTTCAATTTTGCGTTTGTCGACTTTCAGACCTTTCGCTGCCAGAGCTTCTGCGATTTGTTTGGTCGTGATTGCACCGAACAGACGGCCGCCTTCGCCGGATTTTGCTTTCAGTTCGGTCACTTCAGCTTCCAGCTTCTTAGCCAGAGCTTCCGCTTCTGCTTTCTCTTCCTGCTTACGTCTATCTTCCGCTGCCTTCTGGTTGTCCAATGTTTTCATGTTACCATCTGTTGCTGGACGTGCGATTCCCCGTGGCAGAAGAAAGTTCTGTGCGTATCCTTCAGACACTTCCTTCACTTGTCCTTTTTTACCTTGACCCTTCATATCTTTTATAAAAATGACTTTCATTCGAACAAACCCTCTTCCTTTTCGATTTCAGCCAGTACGTTCGTCAGCCGTTTTTCCGCCTCTCCAAGCGTTCCTTCAAGCTGCACGGCAGCATTCGTCAAATGTCCGCCACCGCCCAGTCGTTCCATGACCACCTGAACATTCATGCGCCCCAGCGATCTTGCGCTGATGCCAATCAGTCCATCCGGACGTTCACTAATAACAAATGAAGCGACCACGTCAGTCATATTTAACAATGTGTCCGCCACTTGGGCGATCATCATCTGTGGAATCTTGCTGCCTGGGTCCGTGACTGCCAGCGCAATGTTCCCGTATACCATTTTAGCATGCTTTATGATTTCTGCCTTAGCAATATATTCTGACAGATCTTCCTTCATCAGCCGCTGGATCATAATCGTGTCTGCGCCACTACGACGCAAGAAGCCTGCCGCTTCAAATGTTCTCGATCCCGTATGGAGTGCAAAATGCTTCGTATCCACTGTAATCCCCGCTAATAACGCCGTTGCTTCCAGCGGAGTGAATTGTACCTTGTCATGAATATACTGAAGAAGCTCGGTCACCAGTTCTGCTGCCGAGGAAGCATATGGTTCCAGATAGATCAGTACTGCATCGTTAATGAATTCTTCACCCCGGCGGTGGTGATCCACAACCACAACACGCGTAGCGGATTGAACCAGCTTCGGCTCCATGGTCATGGACGCCTTATGCGTATCAACCACAACGAGCAGTGTATGCTCCGTCATCATCTGGGTAGCCTGCTCCGGTAATACAAAGGCTTTGGACAGCTTTTCATCCTTATTCACCTGTTCCATCATGCGTTCAATGGAAGGATTGGGTCCATCCAGTACAATTCGTGCCTCCACATTGTACAGACTCGCCGCTTTCCATACTCCAATGGACGCGCCAATCGCATCCATATCGGGCATTTTGTGACCCATAATAATCACCCGGTCGCTCTCCTGCATCAGGTCACGCAGCGCATGTGCAATAACTCGGGCTCTTACCCGTGTACGTTTCTCCACCGCGTTGGACTTTCCACCGTAAAAGGACAATCGCTGTCCAGATTTTACGGCAGCCTGGTCACCACCACGGCCAAGTGCCATATCCAGACTGGACTGAGCCAGTTCACCCATCTCGCTAATGGTATCCGAACCGAATGCCAATCCAACACTTAGTGTCATCGGTACCTTAAGATCAGCGGTCATCTCCCGGACTTCATCGAGAATAACAAATCGGCTTTGCTCAAGTTCCTGCAAAGACTTATGATTCAACATCATGAGATAACGATCGGAGGATAGGCGGCGCAGATATACCTCATACCGCTTTGCCCATGATGTAATCTCACTCGTCACACGTGCAATCAGTGCAGTTCTTTGCTGGTCATCCATACCCTGGGCAGCTTCATCCAGATTATCTAGAACCAAAATACCCAGTGCAATGCGTTCGTTCTCATATTTGTCACGCAGAATGGCTAGCTCCGTAATCTCGTACACATATACGTATCGCTCCTGCGGATTATGGATAACTCCATAGTATCGATCATCCAACTGAAATTCGTCATGCAGTTCCTTGGACGACTCCTTGGACCCATCCTTTTTCTCCTTAGGTTGAGGAAGTTTGGGAAATAAATTTTGCAGTGGACTGCCTACCATTGTCTTCTCTTGGAACATGTCCGCGATGAAGCGATTATGCCACTCAACAGTACGATCTTCGCTGTACAGCACAATACCGAACGGGAGCATGCTGACCGCTTCCCCCTCCATTCGCTTAATCCGAATGGACAGGCCATTAATGTAGTCGTTAAGCTCACGACGGAACGCTAGCTCCGCCTTAATCATGACGATACCCAGCGCCGAAGCTAATATCAGACTAATTAAACCAAGCGTCCAGTTGTAGATGGTCACGAACATAACAAGCAGAAGCAGCAGTATGAACGCCCATACGGTATAGTAGCCGTGCCAGCGTTTCTTCAGAAATTTAGGCATGACTCATCACCCTATCGTTTTGGTTTCGATATTGCCTCGCGAAGCGGGAACGCCAGATCGATAATTCCGATAATCCGCAGCGGCCCGATGAAGAAGACTGCTGCCGCCAGCAAATACGGTACAACCGGATTCCATTTCTTTGTATGTGAGAGAAAGAAGAAGAAGCCGATAGCTTGAATCATGAAGCCCAAATTGATTAGAGGCGACAAGTTCATGGCAATCATGGTCCAGTATGTCCCATCGCTCTGCCTGGAGATGACCTCAAAGAGCAATGCCAGGAAGTAATACCAGATCAGGGCACGAGGCATGCGCCATTCACGTGCAGGCGGCAGCTTCGATACGGATACACCCATCACATTCAGGATAGGACGTGCGATCACGTGTGTAATAAGCGCCATCACCATGGATGTCACCACCAAAGCGAACGGAATCATGAGCTGTGTCTGCCTAGCAACATCCTGAGTCATTTCAGGTGTCCATACAAATCCATTTACCATCTGACTTGATGTATTCGTCAGAGGTTCAATTGTCAGCCTGACCACATCATCAATATAACTCGACAAATCAAATTGGAAGATTACACTTCCAATTAACAAGAGCAGCAGATACTCGGCCAGCATGGCTCCACTTCCCGCCATCAGTGCAAACAAGGCCGATTTCTTTTTCTTATATGCGTTGCCCATGACGATGGCAGGCAGCGTGAATAGAAGCAGTAATAACAAATAAATCGGGCTAAACACGGCCAAAATAATCGCCACCGGGACGAGATGCCATATAAATGATTTTACTGGTAGTGATGTAAACAAAATAACTCCTGGTATCATCATGAAAAATATAGCCAAAACCGATAAAGGAGTTAACAGCGAAAGTAGCAAGAGCAGATAAACTACGCTCCAGACAGCTGATTTAAAGCTAAATTTCAACAAATTCACCTCTTACGCATGTGATCTTCTAGCGCGGAAATATCCTGGTACCAGTCTTCTAGCTGGTGACCTTCCTGTTTATGCTTTTTCAATTTCTCAATAAGCAGTGCATCCAGATCCTTGAAAGGAATACCGAGCCTGCGGCCCAATATGTAACTACTCATCATCAAACTGGCGAGACTGTCCCCGATTCGGGTTGTACTGCCTTCCCATAACGCTTTAAATAATCGGGATACCTGATCAAGCACTTCGGTTTTCAGCCATTCAATCACTTTAGCGCGTTTGGCTACATCCAGTTCTTTAGGCATATTGGCGAAAGTCACTCTCCCCGAAAAAGCTTTATTCTCCATTATAGCATAAAAAGGGGGGCCGCAAAATTACCCAACAAGCGGAGAAGTCTCCGAAACTCATCTCAGGTTCTTTGCGGGGACCCCGTATAACGAATTCGTATTTTATCTAGTGCTAAATTCATGTAAGTTCGCTTTTTGTTCAGCTCTTCTTTAGTTTAACATGATACCGAACGGCTGTGTTTATCCACAATGCTGTAATGATATCGAAATTGGCCCTCAACTTATTTCACCTTCATGGATTCCTTGGCTACAATACCCTCGCAATATTCAATAATCTGGCTCCGTCTTACGATTCCGATGAAGCGCTCCATATCATCAACGACCGGTACAAAGTTCTGCACTTTGGCCAGATTGATCAAATCCTCCATGTTGGCTTCAATGGATACCGGCTTGATATCCAGGCGAAGTGGTACGTCTTTGAGCAGGAATTTTGAAGCGTTTTCAAATGAAATCTTCCCCTCAGAGTTCTTCATATACCACAACAGGTCACCTTCGGTTACCGTACCAATATATTTGCCTTCCTTATTCAAAATGGGTACCGCCGTGAACCGATGATACTCCATCCGTTCCAACGTTTGCCGTAGAGTAGAATCCGACGTTACACACGTAACCTCTTGTTTGGGCAGCAAAAAAAATGCAATGTTCATACCCTTACGTATCCTCCTTGTGAATTCATCAGTCACCTTATTACATTCAACTTACATAATACGCATTAGAACGAAAGATGTTCCAAAAGGACATGATT
Organism: Paenibacillus sp. FSL K6-0108; assembly: GCF_045040695.1. NCBI lineage: Bacteria > Bacillati > Bacillota > Bacilli > Caryophanales > Paenibacillaceae > Paenibacillus > Paenibacillus sp. FSL K6-0108. The sequence continues at coordinate 7,542,072 of NZ_CP150288.1, forward strand.
CTTTCTACAAAGAAAAAAAACAGCAGCCCGCCAATAAACGCACTGCTGATCGTTGTGTCTAAAACATAACTTCTGTATGGAATTGGTTACTCGATCTTCTGCCGGTCAGGAATCATCACTTCACCGGCTGGGGTCGACTCATCCATCCAGTTGCTAATCAGCTCTTTGGCATATTGGACATCTTTCTCATCTGCCTTGCCATAATAAATTCCGTTTTTCCGCATCCCTTCGCCCAAAATAGTGAAGCTTGAGATCTGCGGTTTTTCCTGAGTCATTACCTGCTTGGCCAGATCAATAATGAAGGAAGGCTGCATATCGGTCTGGAAGCTTTCTCCCATAATCTGAATCAATTCCGGGATTTTGCTGATGGCGTTCAAATTAAGCATCTCATTCGCCATGGCATTCAGGAAAATCTGCTGCCGCTTGGTGCGATTAAAATCGCTATCCTCACGGTATCTTACATAGTAAAGTGCTTCCTGCCCATCATAGATCGGCTTACCGCCTTCTATTGTGAACTGTACATGTTCAGGATTCTTGTTCACAATGTCCTCATCAATCGGCAGCTTCACGCCACCAAGTGCATCAACCACTTTTTTGATCCCGTCAAAGTTAATCGTTGCATAGTAACCTACATCCGCATCGAGGAATTTCTCCACCGTGTTAATAGACATATTCTCCCCACCAAAAGCGTAGGCATGCGCGAGCTTGTCATAATCATCCTCGCCATCCTTGTTGGCATCACGTCCCACAATCTGCACATAGGTGTCACGAGGGATGGATACCAAGAGTACGCGGGATTCTTTCGGACGAACAACGGCATAAATGACCGTGTCTGAGCGCCCACGCGTTTTCTCATAGGCACGTTTGTCCGAGCCAAGCAGCAACACTGAGAACGGTTCTTTTCGATATACCGTTGGGTCAGGCGTATTGTTGCCCTCCTGAGGAACATAAGAACGGGACAACTGATCTTCAACCGAACCAGCGAGAAACAGATCGAAGGCCGCTACTGCAAGCTGCTGACGAAACAAATAGCCCCCGATTAACAAAACAACGAGCGATACGAGCGTTATATATAGACCTTTTCTTCTTTTCTTTTTCTTATCTTTAGTTCTGCTTGTCATCCATCGATTCCTTCTTCACTGTCAAAATGAAATTCGATACTACTACTATATAAGTTGAATTTTAATTATCCTGACCCCGCAACGGTACAGTGTTCATTATTCGTCCAACTCATATACTTACCATTAAACGTGCGTAATGGCTTGTGACACGGTGTTCTCAGAAGTTTTCTTTATCTGAAAGGAAAACACCGCTCACGCTCGTTCTATTGTAATCATTGCTGGATGATGAAAAGTTACAATACGGTTAAATTGAAAAGAACAGCACTCCTTTTTTTACTGGCAAAAGGTGCACTGTTCTCTTGATGTGGAATGTCCATCCATTCAATTTGTTGAGACTGTCTCCACCCTATTCCTCTTCTCTTTATAACGCTGGCGTCCTGTAATAAGCGCAGCGACCAGCGTGAGCACACTGAAAATAACTGCAGACCAGAACAGCCCGCTATACCCCTCGCCGGTTGTCTGATGTAAAGCCTGCAGCAGTACATCTCGAATGCCCGGATCAGGAATTTGGGACAATCCTTCGGTTAAGCTGGAAATATCGCTCCCTGAAGCCGCACCGCCGCCAGACGCATATTGTTGGAGCGCTTCGGGCGGCACCTGAATGCCCTGATCTGCGAAACCTTGCTGGATATTAGATCCCAGGTTGGAGAAGGAGCGAGCCAGGAAACCGGCAAAAATGGTTGGCGCGATAGCCATAGCCATCTGACGGAACAAGGAACTGGTCGCTACCGCAATGCCCTTGTTGTTCTCACCTGCTTGCTCAGTAACCAGTACGTTCACTGGAGCTCCAAGCATCATACCGAAGCCGATCCCCACGAGTACACTCGCAATTACGAATTGCCAGATATGCTCTACCCAGAGCGGGAAGAGCAGGAAGCCGATGGCCGATAGCAATCCCGCTACAGATAACGTCCAGATTGGCCCTTTGCGGTCTACCAGATAACCGCCACCACCCGCACCAATTCCTGAAGCCAGAGCAAGCGGTGTAAACCAGTAGCCGGAGGCTGTGTTGGATACCCCGAGGTATTGCTCAACAAAGCCTGGAATGAAGATCACAGATGCCAGAATGGCTCCTGAGAAAAAGGCAATCAGCAGCGTCCAACGAAAGGACGCAATGCCCAGAAGCTGTGTAGATACAACAGGTTCACGATGTGATCCTTCCAGCCTTTTTTCAAGAAAGTAAAAGAGGACCAGAATGACCACACCTGCCAGGAAGAAGCCATAGAACATCGGTGAACCGAGACTTTGCAGCATATTTACGCCATCCAGATTGCTGAAGCTGTACATCAGACTGAGCACACCCAGCGTCAGGACCGCAATACCACTCCAGTCCACTGCTTTACGGCTCAGCTCCTGTTCTTCATGAATATAACGGATGCCTGCAATAAATAACAAAATGGCGATTGGTACATTAATCAAGAATAACCAATGCCAATTCCCCGTAATGTCGAGGATAAAAGCACCGATATTCGGCCCAAGAATCGCCGCAACCCCGTTCATACCTCCCAGAAGGCCCAAGGCTGTGCCCTGACGCTCCGCTGGGAACTTGCTTAATACGTAAGAGCTCGCAATGATAAAAATCCCGCCACCACCCAACGCCTGGATGACACGAGCAATCAGGAAGAAGATAAACGATGTGCTTAACGCAACGAGTAAAGACCCGATTCCGAATAAAGCCACTTCTATCAGAAACAGCTTCTTGCGTCCATAACGGTCGGAAAGCTTACCCGCAATCGGCACACTAACCGCAAGACCGAGCGTATAGAGCGTAATTGTCCATGCTCCCCACGTCGGCGACACGCCAAACGACGCATTTAAAGTCGTCAGGGATGATGTAATAATCCCGTTATCCAGCGCAGCCATAAACACCCCGATAGCGAATAGGATAAGCGGCCACTTCATTTGTTTTTGCATCACATGTTTCCTCCCCAATCAGATTGCAATCCAGCAGCGTCAGGCTGTAATGATACATATATATTAAACCGAATCGAATAAAAATGACTCACTGGTCATTTTAAAACAAAATGATTGTATATGTCAATTTGTTAATATGCTTGGATGCCATTTTGGACACCAAATCACCACGTTCATTCAACCTCCTTCTCTACAAAATAAACCGTCCCACAGGTTAAATAAAACCCGTGTGACGGTCTTCTTGTTTGAATAAACTATTTCTTATTTCTGCATCAGGTGACGATTCAGGAATTTTTCAATGGCACGATACAGATCCAGTTGATTTTCAACATTGGCAAAGCCGTGCCCCTCATTTGCTTTTAACATATAAGGCACATCCACACCGCGCTTGCGCAATGCCTCCACAATCTGATCGGACTCCGCCTGTTTGACACGTGGATCATTGGCGCCCTGAACTACGAACAATGGCGCTTTCATCTGATCAATATGGAAAAGTGGTGAGGCTGCTGTCAGCAACTCCTTGTCTTTCTCCGGATCACCCATCCGCTCATAGAACATATTGCGCTCCGACTCCCAGTAAGGCGGCAGTGACTCTAGCAGTGTGAACAGGTTGGATGGCCCTACATAGCTAATGCCTGCGGCATAAACATCCGGTGTGAAAGCCAACCCCGCCAGAGCAGCATAACCACCATAAGATCCACCATAGATGGCTACACGCTTCGCATCAACCGTTCCCTCTTCAACCAGCCAATTTACACCGTCTGTGAGATCGTCCTGCATCGCTTTACCCCACTCTTTGTTGCCGGCATCCAGGAATTCCTTGCCGTATCCAGTAGAACCGCGGAAATTTACCTGTAGTACGGCATAACCACGGCTTGCAAGAAATTGAATTTCAGGATTGAAACCCCACGAGTCCCTGGCCCAAGGTCCACCATGAGGAACAACAACCAGCGGCAATTGGGAAGCCTCAGTTCCTTTTGGAAGCGTCAGATAACCATGAAGCGTTAGGCCGTCACGTGACTTGTACGTGATGGGTTTTACATCCGACATTTTGCTCTCATCAATCCAAGGTGCCGCGTCAGCTAATTTATCGAGCTTACCAGACTTGGAATCGTAGAAGTAATACGTACCCATCGTTTTATCGCTATACGCAACGAACAGAACCTGACCTTCTTCACTTATGTTTGAAATGCTTACTTCTTTACCCGGAACTTTCGCCTGAATATCCTGCATCAATTTTTTGAAATCATTGTCGAAGTATTCATAGTTAACCTTGTCCGTCTCATAGACAGCTGCGAGGATTGTGCCTTTTTCTTTAGAAGGAACGAAACTGGATACATCCACATCCTTGTTTTCATAGATGGTTTTCGTTACTTTTTTGCTGCTTGGGCTGTATTCGACAATCGCAGTTTTATCCCGCTCCAGATTGGATACAGCATAGATGCTTTTGTTATCATACGTGAACATCACCGGCGCAAATGTTTCTCCAAGCTTGGTGGTCATCAAATTCTCAAATGGTTTATCTTCCGATTCACGATACATCAACGAAGAGACATTACCATCACTCGATATGGCCACACGGATTTTACCCTCATGGTCCGTGAGCCATCCCGTAATATTGCCCGGGTTCTCTGCAGCAAGTACAGCCTCACCGGTCTTGATGTTAATCCGGTACACGTCAAAGATCCGTGGATCACGTTTGTTCAGACCTACCAGAATTTCATCCGGAATATTCTCCAGCGAGTCTACCAAGATCGCTCTTGTATTCGGATATGGTGTCAGATCCTTGCTGTTCTTCCCATCGATATCTGTTACATAAATGTGGTAGTTTTCATCCCCTGCTTCATCCTTTACATACAACAGCTTATCCTTCGTCGCCCATACAAATCCCGCTATACTGCGTTCAGTCTCACTTGTGATACGTACCGACTTGTCCTGACCATTTTCCTTCACCACAATATTCATTCGGTTGTTCCAAGGCTCCATGTAAGCCAGATGTTTACCATCCGGAGACATTTGGAATCCTGCTTGAGCCGGCTGTTTGAAGAAGTCTTCCAGTGGTGTGAGACCTTCTGACTGCACATCAAGACCAAGAGCGAGGTACAGCGCATCAGCAAACTCACCATGGGTCACCGCATTTTTGGCGTTAAAGGCGCTGCCTTCGATAATAAAATGCTGCTTCAGACGAATGGCATCCTCCGTATGTACCTTCGGAATCTGCGACATATCACTGTATACAACCTGAATGCCATTATCCTTCAGTTCAAATGCCCGAGTAAACAACGATGCCATCTGTGCTCTTGTGAGAGGTGCATCTGGTGCATATCCTTTGGCTTGTCCTTGAATAAGACCACTTTGCTTCAGCGCGTAAATGGCAGGAGCAGCTTCATCCTTAGCCAACACATCTGCGAAACCTGTAAGAGCCGCTGGAGCATCCAGTTTAAGTACACGCTGTAGGATGATTGCCGCCTGAGCACGAGTAATTGGCGTTTGTGATTCTCTCATTCCATCTGTTGTGCCATCTATGTATCCCAGTTGCTGTAGGGTCTGTGTTGCCTTCGAAGCAATGGATTCAGCGACTGTCGCCGTAGGCTTCACCGCTTCTGCTGCCTGGACTGCTGGTTGAATCAGAGCGATGGACATCGCCATGCTAAGCGTGAGAGCATATACCTTTTTACTCATTGCGTTCAAACTAGTTCCCCCTTTAAAGTGAATTACATCATAAATTGGAATTATACGTAAATCATTTTACCATGATTCACCAAAGGTTAACAGCGTTGACAACCTCGAAGTTTGATTGCAGAGCTTTCAATGAATAACATGTCATGTAAATTTCAATTATCCCCTTATTTTGAACCGGAAAATCCATAATTGAACAGCTTGCGTGTCTCAACAAAGCGTCCCTCACGACTATCCGAACCCAGTACAACAGAGATCAGTCGTTTGCCATTTCGCTCAGCTGTCCCAACGAAGTGATAGCCGGAATCCTCATCATATCCGGTCTTCAATCCATCGTTGCCATCGTAAGCATAGGGTCCGCCAATAGAGGACAGCATCCAATTGGTGTTGCTCATATACATACCTTTCTGGTGCATCGATACCTGCATTTGGCTGGAAACTCTTAATATTTCAGGGTAATCATTTAACAGATAACGTGCAAGCCTACACGCATCTACAGCAGTCATTACGGTCTGCCCTTGTATTTCCTTGGGACGATTCGGACCAAGCAGCTTCACACTTAAACCGGTTGAATTGGTAAACACCGTTTTGTCAGACAGTCCGATTTCTGTAGCCTTCTGATTCATCTTTTGTGCAAAAGTCTGCTCTGTCCCACTAATATGTTCAGCCAGAGCAATAGCCGCGTCATTCGCGGAATAGACGGCTATAATCTGGAACAGCTCCTGCACAGTGAATTGCTCCCCTTGTTTCAGACCCAGGTGGCTGCCACCCACTGAACTTGCATATGCGCTGATCGTAACAGGGTCATCCCAACGTAACTCTCCGTTGATTACGGCCTCCATAACCAACAGCTCTGTCATCAATTTACTGATTCCCCCAGAGGCAATCTCTTCAGAACCATTAAAGTTGATTAAAATCTGTTCCGTGCTCATATCCATTAATACCGCCGATTCAGCTTTAATTCCCGGTTTGCCCACCAGCATGTCCGGTTTCACACCTAAATATATAATGACCAGTAGAGCCAGCAGCATTCCTGCCCGTATCCACCATCTTTTCATCAGAAAATCACCTCTTACAGATATAGACGAAGTGAAGAGGCATTTTGTCTGCAATTTTTATAAAAAAAGTTAAATTTTTTTTATTTTTTTGTTACCAAAAAAACATGGACCCCATACCCCCATGCCAGAGTGTACGGAATCCATGTTTTTAAGGAATATTTCTAAGGGTATAACTTTAAATATCGCAGTATTCTATCTCCTATTTTCCAACTAAAAGCTCAATATAGACAACAAGTGAGTTACCCTAACAGTTTTCCTGTGTATCAGTAATTAAGATATAAATGCTTTGTCAGTTACACTCTGAGCATTCGGAAGCGAGCGTGTTTTATAGTCCAACATCCAATAGATTCCGACCAGTATAACTACAAAACCACTCCATCCGATAACCTCCTTTCCATCCACCATCTGACCCACAATTCCACCTATTAAGGAACCAATAGGCATAGCAATTCCACTCAAGCTATAGGCAGCTGAAAAAACTCTTCCTAGCAGATTCGTAGGTATACCCTTTTGCAGATAAGTATTAATCAAAATGTTGGTTACACCACCAGGAAACCAAGCTAATCCGTATACGATTATCATCAACCACGGATAGGGGCAAAAAACAGAGAGCGTCCACAGCAAACCACTAAGCATGAAAGCTAAGGCATAAATTTTCCCCATTCCTATTGATTCTAACCTAAGATATGGTGCCGACAACGCTCCTAATAAACTTCCCAACGCTTGGGCCATTAGCAATAAGCCATATATCTCTGCACCTCCATATCCCTTACTGAATTGCGGCAAAACGACAAATGTTGCACCGCCCACCAAATTAATCAGGATTATTCCAAAAAGAAGTCGTGAAACTGTTTTGTTAAATAAGATTTGAATCCCTTCTGTAAGTTCAGAACCATATTTCTTGACAAGTTCTATTAGATTGTTAGGTCCCTCTCCACTTGACTTAAGGTGCTGTACCCTAGAGACTTTGATCATAGCAAAGAGGAGCGTACTCATCATGAACATAACCGAATCAAGAAGATAGATAGAAGTTGCCCCAATGGTTACCAATAGTATTCCTGCAAGAGCGTTGCAGCCTGTTTCAATGCCTTGATTGGCAAAGGTGAACATGGAATTAGCCTTGGAGAGATTTCGATCCTCAACAAATTGTGGTAAGGAGGACATCTGGGCCGGATAGACAAACATGTTGAACGTGGAGAGAATGGGAGAGACGATAAGAACAAGCCCCACATTTAGGAAACCCATGTAGTGTGCAATGGGAATTAATAAGAGCAATACCGCCTGTATTAACTGTGTATAGATTAGAAGTGAGCGGATATTAACCCGATCGATTATAGGGCCTGAAAAAAATTGAATAAATCTGGGGATTATCGTAAGAAACCCGGCTACTCCTGTATAAAAAGTAGATCCTCCCAATTCAGAGACCAGCCACATCGCTGCTACGGCGTAAAGGGAATCTCCGATATTCGTGACCACTCTCCCAAGAAACATAAGTAAAAAATTACGGTTACGAAGCATACTCATTGTTACACCCCCGTATTGTCACCAGTATCCTTTTTCTCCTTTGTTGACTTGATCTGGATTCCTACGCTAAACTCCTGACTTATTGTTAAAACATTATCCGTCATATGCATTGACGTTTTATCCACCCACCTCTCAAGCAGCTGTTTAAATTCTTCATGTAATTCATCCTTTTGATCGTTGGTAAGATCCAAACGAAGGATCAATGTAGTTACATCACTCGAGTCAAACTCATCAGCCAACACGGGATCGACAGTTCCAGATCCTATCGTATTAAACCATTTAGAGCGGGAAAGGTAGTATTTTTCAGTAACTCCCCCAACTTTCTTTTCCTCCACCATCTTAATCAGTCCACCATCGTACAATTTCATCATATGGTAATGGACATTCCCCCCTGATTCTCCGAGCATATCCGCTACTTGTTTTGCCGTCCTTGGAGTATGTAGCAACTGTTTAATAATTCGCACTCGAAGCGAATGTCCCAGCAGCTTCGCTTGCTCAATGGAAATGTTAAAAGATTCATCGCCGCTCATTCATGTTACCTCCTCTTCAAAAGTAATCGCACTAACAATCTGTTTTTATAGATTGACGATCTGCATAATTAGATTATCATGCTGAGCTTATTCTGTATACCCTTATTTTTCCTAAAAACTTATCTTCGTACGTGGGGATGTACACTACAATATTTAAAGCCAAATACCCACTTTCCATGTAGAAAGCGGGTTTAGTCAGCATCTTATAAATACTCAGGATATAAAATCCGAATAAATCCACCATTCCTTACTCGTACATAAAGACAAAAGACTAAGTTAACGTATAATTCACGTCACATTCCTTCAATACATTTGAGTCATGCGACACTAAAATTATGATTTTATCTAATTTAAGCTTGTGCAAATAATTAAGTAACCTCGATATAGATTGCAAATCCATAGCTGACGTCGGCTCATCCAAAATTAACACTTGAGAATCTTTAAGCAATGCTCGAGCAATACTAATTTTCTGCTTTTCTCCACCAGATATATTTTTACTCTGCTCATTAATAATGGAATCTAACCCAGCAGGGCTATTGTTTATATAATGATTTAGTCCAAGAATCTCCACTATTTCTTTCAATTTATTATTTGACTCATTATTTAACTCAAGATTATTTTTTATTGAATCATATATAACTGTAGATGCCTGGTCTGAATATCCAAATATCTTTTTTCTTAAGGTAACCATATCGATTTGCTCAATAGGCAAGTTATTTATATAAATATTACCTTCCATCTCTTTAGTGAACAAACCCATTAGAGAGAGGATAAGTGTAGTTTTACCCACACCATTCCTTCCAGAGAATGAGTACAACTTTCCTTTGTGAAATTCCAACTGAATCTCTCCAAGCAAAGCGTTTTCATTATATGAAAATCCGAAATTTTCAAACTTTATACTCTCTACAGTTTGTATTTCATTCTCTCCGATTTGCTCTATATCCCACTTCATTAACTCATTGATTCTTTGGTACGAAACTAGTGATTCCTGATAATCTCTTCCTAAATTAAAATAATAACTTATTGCATTCATCAACTGTTTAAAATAGCCTGCAATAATTACAAATGACCCTAAAGCAATATTCCCGTTAAAAATTTCTATAACACATATATAGTACACAACAATTTGTGCTATCCCCATTACCAATTTATCTAAAGAAAGAAAAAACTGAGAGAACTTTTGATATCTCATAAAGCTATCTTGAAACATTGTATAAGCATTTCGGAGTCTATTTTTGAAAAAATCATGAAGTGAGTGAACTTTAACGAACCAGGATAAATGTAGTTGCTCATTCATTTGTCCAAAATATATGCTTTGTTTCTCTTTAATCTCATTGGAGTAGAGAAATATAACTTTTCTAAGAGAAGTGTAGAGGAAGACATATATCATTAAAGAAACAAGTACAACAATAGCAATCATAATTGAAAGCTTAAATAGAATAACTAGACACAATGTAATGGTTATCCCATTTTTCAAGCTTAGTGTTATCGTTTGGAGAGTAAATTTGATCACAGAGCCTGCATCTTGACTTATTCTTTGATTCAAATAGGCAGAATTCATATTATTTAATCGTTTGATTTCTGCTTTATGAATATGTTGAACCACATCGCAACTGATATTATATGCAATATCAACTTGCATTCTCGAATAAATAATTCCTGTTATATAGTTAATCACAATGATGATTATATTTGTGAATGTAAGTAAAAATATAATTTGCATAATGCGATGCAAACTTTCTGAACTTGACAAAAGATCTACTAAAGTTCCTGTTATATAAGTCAACATAACAACTAAAACGGTCACCAGAATACCTAACAAAACATAGCTTAGACATAGGAATTTTCTTTTCTTGATATAGTATAAGCCGTATCTAAGTAAATCCATGCCTATTCCTCAACGTATTCTGAACTAATTTTTTTAATCTCTTTTATTAGGTAGCTTCTGTCGTTCCCGGTAATCATTATAGGGTTACTATTGAGAATATTAAGTGTTTTAGGATCTGTAATCTTATCTTTAGGAATATGTCCTGTCTGCTTTCTCAATTCTTTTATAAATGCAATGTTAGTTTTTATTAAATCTTCAGTAGCACTATTAACTAAGCTAAAAAATCTATCCAATTGATTGACGAATTCATTGCAACTTTTAAAGGTAATACTGTTGGTATCGGCCATATGACCACTCACTAAATCGGCGACTTCTGAGAACAATAATTCTACCTCTATTTTTTCAGAATCTTTTGAAATACAATATTGGAAATCTAATTGAAGAGCAGCTTCTATATTTTTTTGTATTTTACTATACAAAACACTGAAATGATCCTGCACTTCACCACGTACACTTTTAACACAACAAACCTGACGGTATATATTATATTCATTAGCCTCAAGAATAGCTTGCGTGTCACCGGTGACTAAAATGACGGGGATGCCTTTGCTTCCCAACCACCTACAATATAATTCAACTTCTCCTATAGCTTTGTTATTTAACCATATATTTTTTATATCTGGACGTAATGTGTGCGGATATAAACCGTCACTTCTACTTTTCCCGTGAAATCCAGCCAAAATGGCAAAATCATATTTTTGATCAAATGAAACATTCGTTACTTTGGATACCAATTCAACTTTCCCGACAAGTACCTCTTCACTAAGGTAGTCCCCATTACTATGAGCATCACAAACAGTAATCTTGTTAATCCCCTTTTTATTCAAACATTCAATGTATACATTAATTTCATCCGAAAAAAATCTTCTACAATTTTCAATTTCATCTAAAGATTGAACGCCACTTATGCCCTCCAAATCAGCAATAATTAATGCATTCATGTCTTCGGTATCCCCTCTTCGAATTTAGATGTTATTTATTACTTTTTGATGTTTGGTGTTATAAATATTGGGTATTTGCTCATATAATTCATCCATGCAGTAGCTGCAATTTGGCAACATCAAATTATCATCATTAAATATCAAAGGACAACCGCCCCCACATATTAACGCATATTTACATTGACTGCATTGTTCAATATTACTTACATTTCTATTGATAATAGAATTTTGCTTCGTTTCAACTTTCGGATAATACTTTCCAATTGAAAACCTTTCTTTCCCTACCGAAAGAATACAAGAATAAATATTTCCTTCTGAATCATAAAATCGACTATTTGTATGGGCTCTGCAAGGTGTAATTATAGGTTTAATGGGCTTGTTTAAAGTAAAAAACTTGGTTATAGGAAGCGAGGAGCTGAGATATTGATTAATGGATTCTTTCTTCTTAAAGACTGTATTTTTCAGGTCATTCTGCATTAGTTCCTGATTTATTTTTGAACGTTTTTCTCCAGACGTATCGAATATGGTTGCCATTTCAAAAGATAGAATATCGGTGAACTCCTTGTACTGCTCCAATAAGATATCTCTGTGGTTGATACAATCAACATAGTTTTCTTCACTCATATTCATTCTGATCTTTATAGGTATACCGTTTTCCAGATAGCTTGTTACCCCTTTCATGATTTTAGTATAAGTACCTTTTCCATTTTTCAAGCATCTACTAAGATCATGAGTTGCCTCTGTTCCATCAATGGTGACTTGCACTTGTTTTACATCTATTTTCTTGAATATATCGATATACTCATCAAGGTAGTATCCGTTTGTTATCACTGAGTAGCTATATTTGTTATAGTTACTTGTTATATAGTTAATTATTTTCCTATTACTAATTAATAAAGGTTCTCCACCAAAAAGGGTTATGTGTTCTAAGTGCCCCCCTGATAATGAGATTGCTTTATCTACCATATCCTCCGTTATTATCTTCTTACTCCCACTTTCTTCGAGCGCCTCATAGCAATACGGACAGGAAAAATTACAATTATAGGATAAAACCAGAGCTATTTCTTTTAACTTTTCTTTTTCGTTTTTATTTTGATCCAAAAGTTGGTCCATCAGAGTTTCTCTGATTGAACTTTCTATAGTTTTGTTCTTGACTATGTACCCCCTTTTGCTCATTTGTTTAAACAGGGTATCTTCGTCGTGATTTAGACAATTAACAATCCCCTCTTCCTTCCATCTCTCAATGGTATTCATACTTTTGTTATCAACCACATCCAATAACCCATTTAATGTGTTCACAAGTAATATCTCTTGAGGATTTAATCTTACACTAACCAAGTTTTCTATTACTATCATTCTCTAATCCCCCTCAAAGTTTTTAGGCGTTACTCTTTTTATCTCCTAAATATAGAAAGGAAAACTGATCTATTAATCCGCTGTCTTTGAACCCTCCACAATACTTTTTAACACCCTTCATTTCAGCAATCATAGGACATCCGCCTAAACAGACGAATTTATAAATACATTCCTTACACTCCTCATCTTCAAACACATTGCGATTAGCCAGTGCTAATACTTTCTCACCATTAAAAGATACTTCTGGATAGTACGTACCGACAATACCTTTCTGAACATCCAAACAATCACATAAGTAGACAGAACCATTAGGCGAGAAAAAGTAGTTTGAAAGAAATCTAGTATCACAACGATTAAAATTAGGTAACATCCTAGAGTTATGGTCTCTTTCTAAGATCCTAGATAAACAAGAAAAACAATGATAAAAGTTCATATTATGCATACCGAGATCATCCGCGAAATAACTCTTTATTTTAGCAATATCATCTGAACTATTATATTGTTCATTTATATCCAATGGATTTTGAAAATCATTAACAACATTAATATTATAGGTGCAATTAGGACTATTTAATATTTGTTGAATCTGTAAATAATTCAGCAAATCTGAAACAAATATATAGTTGGTTTTGTCTATTGTCACTTTTATCTGTATATTTTGACCATTAGTAAGCAATTTTTTGATACCATTAATAATATCATCATAGATACTATCTTTAACCTTCTTATTACTGTATCTTCTTTCTAAATGAACGTCTTTGATCCCATCTAAAGATATACAAAACTCTTTGATTTGGGAAAAAGGTAACAGGTCATAATACTTAAGTACGTTCACTCCATTTGTGTATAATATCAATTTTGAAAGTGGCCATTTACTGGCGATATAATTTATTATTCTAACAGTTTTCTTGTTTAGTAATGGCTCTCCACCAGTAATTCTTATATACGGAGTTCTTGCTACCACACCAGATTCATAAGAGGCGATGTAATAGAATTCTTGAATTGCATCAACCTGATCCTCGTTCATAAATGTATGACTCCTATAATCTTCCTCAAAACAATAGTAACAGTTCATATTACATGCATGGGTCAGTTGGATCGAGAATCTAAAATCTTCACGAGTAATAGATAATTCCTCTTTATATCTTTCATATAGTAACTTTTCTATTTTTCTTAACTCTTCATTTTCAAGAAATTGTCTCTCATTAATCAGTTTTGCGTGTAGTTCCTTTTCTTCTTCTGTAAAGTTGGCATAGTTTTGTTTTTTTTCTATCATCCCTAGCAGAATTCTCAATTCAGTCTTCTTCAAAATCCTCCTTCTAAAAGAAGAGAGATTTAGAAGGAATGGAGGATAGTTACTCGAAGTATTCACTATTAAGTTTCCATAAATATTCATTAATCATTCCCCTTTTTGACACAATCCGGTTATATCTTCTCATTCTAGAAGTATCTAGTTTGTATTTCTTAGGCTTTGAAATCGAACCTGGGTTTTTGAAAAGACGCAAGTTTAATTTCAAAGCCTGATAAAGAGAACTAAACATATTATTCTTAAGGGTTCCTGATACTACAGAATTGTGCATTTACCATAGAAGGATCATGGCCGGAGCCTCCACAATTGGGTGCAATGCATGTATTAGTCATAAAAGCGTTAACCATATCATCCAGTTCATCATCTTCAACCTCGTCATTCCATATCAAATCAATAAGGGACTTCATATATTTTCACCTCCTCTCCTGGATGAATATGAAAATATTTATTTCTTATTTCACTTTATACTTATTATGTAAATTCATCTATGAAAGTTATCATTGACTTTTATATAAAATCCTTTTTTTGTTTTAAAATACAAAAAAAGCACAAGAGACGGCAATATTGCCAATCACTTGTGCTTTTTTTAGGAAGGCTTTCCAACTCGTTCAGAACCCCAATTCCTTACGCTGGACATGCCCATCTTTGACTCTTTACTTATTAGACTAGGTGACAAGCTACAAAATGTTGATCTCCGACATCACGATATTCTGGTATCTGTTGCTTGCAAATATCAGTAGCCAATGGACAGCGCGTATGGAACTTGCAGCCGGAAGGCGGATTGGCTGGACTTGGAATATCCCCTTTCAAGACAATTCGCTCACGACGCAACGTTGGATCTGGTATAGGAACTGCAGACAGCAGAGCCTTGGTATATGGATGAAGCGGATTGCGGAACATTTCTTCCTTGCTTGCCATCTCTACCATGGAACCAAGATACATGACCCCGATACGATCACACAAATGCTCCACCACACTAAGGTCGTGGGAAATGAAAAGATAGGTAAGCTGCTTCTCCTGTTGCAGATCACTCAATAGATTGATAATTTGAGCTTGAATAGATACATCCAAGGCGGATACAGGTTCGTCCGCTACGATAAAATCAGGATTCATAATCAATGCCCGAGCAATACCGATACGCTGTCGTTGTCCGCCGGAAAATTCATGTGGATAACGATCATAATGATAGGCTGCAAGCCCGCAAATTTTTAGTGTCTCAATGACTCTGTCTTTCACTTCACTCCGGCTGCACAGGCCATGGTCAATAAGAGCCTCACCAATGGCTTCGCCTACCTTGATTCTTGGATTAAGCGAACTAAATGGGTCCTGGAATACAATCTGCATTTTAGGTCGAAGGGAACGAAGCTTCGTTTTATCCAATGCATGTATGTCCTCACCCTTAAACACAACCTTGCCATCCGTCTTATCCAACAAACGGAGGATTGTACGACCAATCGTACTTTTACCGCAACCGGACTCGCCTACAAGTCCGAAAGATTCACCTTTATTAATTTGAAAAGAGACGTCATCTACGGCTCTTACGTTTCCAACTACCCGTTTGAATACTCCGCCAGTGATTGGAAAGTATTTTTTTAGATTTTGTATCTCGATCAATGCCTCAGCCATATTATTTCGCCTCCTCCTCATACAACCAGCAAGCAACTTTATGGCCAGTAGCGTCAGTATGTAGAGGTGGTTCCTTCTCACGACATACATTCATACAAAACTCACATCTGTCGTGGAAGTGGCAATTCTGTCCCAATTCAATAGGATTAGGAACCTGACCCGGGATGGAATACAGTCTGTCCTGCTTCTGATTGATCACCGGCTTGGCTTTTAACAAGCCTTGCGTGTATGGATGCTTGGGTGACTTGAACAGCTCGTAAACCGAAGCCTCTTCAATCACTTTACCTGCATACATGACAACCACATAATCGGCCATTTCTGCAACGACTCCTAGATCATGAGTAATTAGCATAATGGACGTATTTATTTTATCCTTGATGTCACGCATCAAGTCCAGAATCTGAGCCTGAATCGTAACATCCAATGCAGTTGTCGGCTCATCAGCAATCAAGAGCTTAGGATTGCAGCTCAGTGCAATTGCAATCATAATCCGTTGCCTCATGCCACCACTGAGTTCATGCGGATAAGAATCATATATTTTCTCAGGGCGAGGAATTCCCACCATTGTAATTAACTCGATAGCGCGCGCCTTTGCTTCCTTACGGCTCAACAGTGTATGGAGCAATATGGGCTCGGTAATTTGCTCTCCAATCGTCAGTACCGGATTTAGAGAAGACATCGGTTCCTGGAAAATTACAGATATATCATTGCCACGGATTTGGCTCATATCACCTTTACTGAGCTTCAAAAGATCCTTGCCTTCAAACAATATTTCCCCGCCTGCAGGAGGGGTATCCACGAGGCGCATCAGAGACATCGCTGTAACACTTTTTCCGCAACCTGATTCACCCACAACACAGAGAGTCTCTCCTTCACGGATATTGAAACTCACGTCATCGACGGCTTTCACGACTCCAGCAGATGTATGAAAATGCGTTTTGAGATTGCGGAATTCAACTAAGTTTTTTGCCATATCGCATCTCCTACTTCTTCATTTTTGGATCAAGCGCATCACGCAGTCCGTCACCAATCAAGTTAATCGCTACAACCGTTATTAATATGCATATTCCCGGAGGAATCCAGAGCCATGGTCTTTTACGGAATTCGATAATACCGTTCGCCTCAGAAATCATATTCCCCCAGGATGGGGTTGGTGGAACTACCCCAAGTCCCAAATAACTTAGCGCAGATTCAGCCAAAATCGCGGAAGCCACACCCAGCGTAGCGGATACAATAATAATTGGAACAGTATTCGGAAGTAAATGTCTAAATATTTTACGACGATCGCGTAATCCTAGTGCCTCAGTAGCCTGCATAAACTCTTGCTCCCGAAGCGTTAGAATCTGTCCACGAACCAGCCTTGATAGGCCGGGCCACGACAGAATACCCATAATCAGCATCAAAAAATAAATCCGGTCCTGTGGAGGTACCTTCAAATCAGACAACAACGCCCCTAAAATGATTAGAAGAGGCAGCGTAGGAATCGACATAAAGATCTCAGCAATACGCATGATAAATGAATCAATAAATTTTCTATAAAACCCCGCCAAGGCTCCGAGTGTGGCGCCTAAAACAACTGAAATAAACGTAGCGACCACTCCGACCATAATCGAGATCCGGCCAGCCAACATTACGCGCAGCAACACATCCCGACCCAACTTGTCTGTTCCCAACCAGTGCGTGCTGCTCGGTGATTGGTTTTTGTCTATTACTTTATAATCGTTTATGCTAAACGGAGAAATCCAAGGTCCGAAGCAACAAATGAGAACCATCATTACAAGTATTAAAAGTCCTGCCAATGCAAGCCGATTCCGGGAAAAGCGTCGTATTGCAATCCGCCAAGGAGAATCGGGCTGCCGGACAGGAACCTGTGCTTTCGATTTTAGTGGTGCAGCCTCAAGTGACAATGATATCTCCTCCTACTTCAATCTAATTCTGGGATCTGCTACCCCATAGAGAACATCTGACAACAGCGTACCTAGAAGGGTCAGCGCAGCCATAAATATAGTGAATCCCAGCATAAACGGATAATCACGCATCGTTATGGACTCCAGATAGACCTGTCCTACGCCTGGCCATACAAAGATTTTCTCAAGGATAATAGCTCCACCGAACAGAGCCGGCAATTCAAATCCCATAAGAGTGATGGCAGGAAGCATGGCATTGCGAAGTGCATGTTTAAAAATAACTGTTCTTTCCTTTAATCCTTTTGCACGGGCTGTACGAATATAATCCTGACGGATAACCTCAAGCATACTCGTTCTGAAATAGCGAGTAAGGCTTCCTGTACTTAACATCGTTAAAACCAGTACCGGCAAAATAGCATGATAACCGATGTCCATAATGATGTTCCATGTAGATCCTGTTTGACCAGCCGTAGTCATCCCTCCAACAGGCATTAACTTGAGATCAATTGCAAGGAACTTGATTAGAACCAATCCTATAAAAAAGGATGGAAGAGACATACATAAAAATACAGCCATGGTGACTATTTTATCGAAAAACGAGTATTGAAATTTAGCTGAAAATACGCCGGTAAAGATTGCTATGATCCATGAGAAAATCAAGCTCAGAAAAGCGATGATAAACGAACTCCAAACATAATCTCCGATAACGTCCGTGACCGCACGTTTGTGTTGTAACGAATCGCCCATATTACCGGTAAGCATGTTACCCACCCAAATAAAGTATCTCTCTACAGGACCCTTATCTAGTCCGTAAATTTCTCTTAACTGCGCAGCCTTTTCTGCTGTCATACTCGGGTTTTGCTGAGCCGTAATATAATCACCTGGAACCAATGTTGTAATCGCGAAGACAATGATTGTAATTCCGAGCATTGTCGGAATCATTTGCAGCAGCCGCCGGATAATGTACTGCTTCATAATATTCCTCCTGGGTCAGAAGTGGATAAGCTCAGCTCTGGCGAGAGCTGAGCTTTATCGATTTCATGTTGATATTCTTATTGTTCCAGTTCTGCTTTGTACAGATCTACTACAAACTTTTTATAAGGAGTAATATCCAAACCGTTCACACGACCGTTGATTGCCCAACCATCTCTTCTTTGATACATCAAGATATCAGCAATATCTTTGTTTAATTCTTGATAGGCTTTGGCATAGATTTCTTTACGTTTTTCGATATCAAGTTCGCGTTTACCTTGTTTCATCAGATCATCATAAGCCTTGTTGGAATATTTAATTCGATTTTGTGCTCCTTTGGTCAGATACACTGTGGAATCTGGATCAGGCGTTAAGCCCCAAGCCATGAAGTACATATCGAAGTCGCCTTTATCCGTCTTGTCGAGGATCGCGTTAAAATCGAGCGTTTCCGCTACAATATCAATTCCCAGCTCTTTATAGTTTGCTGTCATAATTGGCAGGATTGCATCTACAACAGGGTTATCGGATGTACCTGAAAAGTCAATTTTGAATTTCTCTCCGTTTTTCTCACGAATACCGTCGCTTCCTACAGTCCATCCAGCTTCATCCAGCAGAGATTTTGCTTTTTCGATATCGAATTCATATTTCTCGATACCTTCATCTGTATAAGCCCAGGATTGCTTCGATTGAGGAACGTTGATAACATCTGCGAATTTACCATAAACGGCTTCTACAATCTCGGCACGATTCAAACCATATACAAGGGCTTGTCTTACTTTAGGATCTTTAAATTTTTCTTTTTCATGGTTCATACCAATGTAGCCATATCCATTAGTAGGGAAGATATTGATATCCAGGAACCCGAGTGCTTGCAAAGCCTCTACGTTATCTTCATCTACAGTGACCATATCCATATCGATTTCACCAGTTTCGAGCATAGCCAGTTTAGTCTCGTCTGTAGTGGACTTGAAGATGACATTTTTGATTTTTGGGGCACCAGCAAAATAATTCTCATTGGCCACCATTGTTACTTCTTGACCTGGTTTGAAAGAGGTCAAAATATATTGCCCCGTACCCAGTGGTTTATCATTCAGAGCTTTAACCGTCTCTACGTTACCTTGTTTATAGTCCTTACCATAGTAATGTTCTGGAAGGAAAGCTATGCCACCCAAAAAATCTTTGGTTAGGGCAGTAACTTCAGTAACCTCAACCTCCACTGTGTTATCATCAATGATTTTCACACCGGATATTTCATTTGATTTTCCATCATAATACTCTTGTCCACCTTTAATTGAATAGGACAGTGGATCAGAAGATCCATCATAGCTTTTGTCATGAAGCACTTTCAAAGCGAAGTAGAAATCTTTAACTGTTGCAGGAGTCCCGTCAGAATAAGTTACACCTGGTTTCAGTTTAAACGTGTACTTCAGGCCATCGTCACTCACATCTATGCTGTCAGCAAGATATGGGGAGTATGTTCCGTCTCCATTAATGGTTTCAAAACTGTCGAAAACCAGCAAATTGATCATATCATCGTATGCTGAATCTTGAAATAAAGGGTTAAAGACCCCTTTAGGTGAGGTGGTACCTACAACTAATGTGTCTTTACGGTTTGTAGCAGTTGATGGATTCAGCGACATGTCAGTTGCTTCAAAAAGACCATCGTTTTGAGTCGAATCTTCCGGAGTCGAACCTTCTGGAGTTGGATTGTTAGTCTGCGTTTCTGTTTTCGGTGTGCCTTCTGGAGTTGGTTCAGCGCTCTCTCCACCAGAACATGCTGCCAGTACAGTTACCAACATTAGCATGATGACCAGCATTAAAGAAAATCTCTTCTTCATGAAAATCCCCCTCGAAAGTTTTCTGATTTCTCACTTCTAATAAATTATCTGGATATAAATATCCATGAATAATTACGCATATTGGCTCATGCTGTGAAATCTTGATGTAAACTATCTAGGAATGATTGATTTAGACCGATGGTCAATTAATGCTGACAATTCCTAGCGGGATTATAACGCAAAATAATTAATGTAATCATACGTGTAAATTTAGATGACGTCAATGCTTAATTTGAGATTTATGGTATAAATGTTTTTTATATCACAGTTTTGGGTATTAGTTATACTTTAAAGGGAATAAATCAAGGAATTTGGAGCCGTTTGGTTACTTTTTATGGTAGAGTCTGAATCTTAAAAATACCAATTACCTAAATACATGACATTATTATTACACGAGTTGTGTAGTTAAATGTTAGAAATCTAGATAAAACAAATTATTATGTTAGGTATGAGGGAATTGTGGAGGTCTTACTTCATTTGGAAGTGAAATTGGTTTCCATCCAAATTATGTGCTTTTAGAGGTGTAGTTTAGATATTGAAGTTGAAATTCTAGTTATTATAGTATAGTTTCATTTAATCGCTTATGTAAAGACCAAATTGTCATCTTTTATCATTTATTTTACAAAAGAAAGAAAAAAGCCCTGCAAAATGCAAGGCTTTTCTAATATTTATACATATATGTGTATATATAATATCCTTTTTACTGTGTGTCCGGAGGTCTTTTCCCACGCTTCAAATCATTGATGCTTAATCCAAAGTCCATCTGCAAGTGAGGATAATCCGGAAAGTTAGCCCAATCTCCTCCCCATGTGAACCCTAGTTCTTTGGCAAGCTCTACAACTTCCAGCCAATCTGCCTTTCCATTGCCGTTAACATCACGTTCCATATCCCATACTACATCTCCTTCAGGAGTCCGCAACGCAAAATCAATAGCCAAACCATAGTTGTGATAGGACTCTCCCCCTTTGGCGTTGGTTACAATATTTCCGGCAATAGAGCGTCCTTGATTATAGAGCGCATCTTGTTCCTCAATGCTGCGAAAATCATGTGTAATCACGATTTCGATCCCTCTCCTGGCTGCCTTTCGAACCAACAACTTCTCGCTTTCCGCGACTACCGGATGGAGTCCTGTGATCGGCAGTGCTTCTTGTACGTTGGTTCGTGGCCATATATCATAGGAATCTCCTTTTTGCTGTAACCACACATATATAATGGAAAGCAAAAATGTAGCTACGATCCAAAATCGCAGACTACTCTTGCGTCTCTGTTTAACTTTACGTTTGGATGTGTTCATGCTCTCTCCTGATGGTGGAATCTATATTCGTTCATACTCACGCTACCTGATATCAGTAATATAATAGATTCTATTATAAATCATTTACGCCTGAATTGCTTCCATCGTCGCAGCTCTTACGAAATCCAATTACCAGGAGATAACCACCTTAATTATTTTCAGATGCAAAAAAGCAGCCGGCTATAAGCCGACTGCTTTGTATCCATGCTGAGTAAGACTACTCAGTTGTGTATGGCAACAATGCGATTTGACGGGAGCGTTTGATGGCAATCGTCAGCATGCGTTGATATTTAGCGCTAGTACCTGTTACACGGCGTGGCAAAATTTTTCCGCGCTCGCTGATAAATTTACGAAGCAAGTCCGTATCTTTATAATCGATGTGAGTAATTTTGTTAGCTGTGAAGAAGCACACTTTACGACGTTTGTTACGGCCGCCACGGCGAGCCGGTCTTTTATCGTTGTCTCCGCCTTCTCTTTGCTTGAAGCTCATGCTTTTCAGTCCTTTCCTATCGTTTAGCCAATCACTCTAAGAGTGTCGGTTCACGTTAAAATGGCAAATCATCATCCGATATATCAATCGGTTTTCCGTCATCGGAAAAAGGATCCTGATTGTTGCTACGCGAATTATTGTTATTGTTCGCGCGCCCGCCGCCTCCGTAAGAAGGCTCTTCACGCATTGGTTGCCCACCGCCGCCACCGTTATTATCACGGTTAGCTGACTCCAAGAAACGGACGTTATCGGCAATGACTTCGGTCACGTATACACGTTTTCCTTCGTTATTCTCGTAATTCCGTACTTGAATGCGTCCTTCGACTGCAGCTAGGCGTCCTTTGCGCAAATAGTTTGCACAAGTCTCAGCAAGCTGTCTCCAGGTTACGACCGGAATGAAATCCGCTTCCCGTTCTCCCCCTTGGCTTGTAAACGGTCTGTCCACTGCCAAAGTAAATTGCGTTACTGCTACTCCAGCTGGAGTATAGCGCAACTCAGGATCCCGGGTTAACCGGCCGATCAGAATGACACGGTTCAACAATGTAATCCCCTCCTTCAGAGCGTATTGGTGCGTTGATCACGAGTTGTCGTCTTAAGCAGACTTAACGTCGTTTGTAATGAGATAACGAATTACTTCGTCAGAAATCTTCATGAGACGCTCAAGTTCAGTAACTACTGCTGGTTCAGCAGTGAAGTGTACCAATACATAAACACCATCACGGAATTTCTTGATCTCATACGCAAGACGGCGTTTACCCATAACGTCGTGAGCTGTAACTTCACCACCGCCGTTGGAGATGATGCCTTGGAATTTATCGACTGTAGCTTGAACAACTTCTTGCTCAACATCAGGACGAATAATGTACATCACTTCATATTTGCGCATAATTTTCACCTCCTTATGGACTCTGGCCCTCAATCTAGGTTGAGAGCAAGGAACGAGCACAAACTCGAACTATATTAATATAACAAATATGAAGTCTCAATGCAAGCAAACGTTCCCTCTTTTCATTACACATGATCATAACTCCAATGGAGCACACTACAGAAGCAACATTGGAATCCATTATGCCAAGGAGGTTTTATCATGGGTGAAAAAACCGAGTTTGAACCAGGAGACAAAGCTCCAAACGATGGTGAGTACACCGAAATTGGTGAGAAGAGCTTTCATACGGAGATTAACAATCCGAAACGGGTAACCCTCCAAAAGGGCGAAGCTTTCCCTGAAACAAGCAATCAGAATCGCAAGTGGAAGAAGCTTACCAAAGCCCGTGTCCACTAATCGCAAATGTTTTTTTTCACACCGCTGTATATAAAACGTACTAATGCACATAATACAATCAGGCGGTGCACGAGAGAGGTGTGGTTCCGTTGGACAACGAAGCCGAACATTTACTGTTGGAGATTCATCACGTAATTTAAGAAGCAAGATGGTTGTGTGTAAGGCCTTTGTCTGAAGCACGAGTATTGCGATAAGCAGTACGTACGCCAGGTTTCTGATCGTTACGACCGATTGTTTCCTAACAAACCGAATGCACCGCCGAATGAAGAGCCCTTAGGGGCTCTTTGTTTTTTGACATGAATTATAAAAAATTAACAAAAAGACCTTCCAATTAGGAAGGTCTTTAACATGTATACAACTCAACTCACATTGAGTAATTTATAATTTTCACTAAACAGAAATTGATTAGTGGCGGAAAGGGTGGGATTCGAACCCACGCACGCTGTGACACGCCTAGCTGATTTCGAGTCAGCCCCCTTGGGCCTCTTGGGTACCTTTCCGCAGCAATAATGATTATATCATGACCATTTACAGAACGCAATACCTGAGCTATGCTCGCATGTAAACGTTATTATAGAGTGGGCAAAGAGTAAACATTACCGCGTTATTCCATTAGGATTCAGCTGAATCCTCTGCCGAACGAAGTACCTTCTTCATGTTTTTCTCGAATTTCGCTCTGGGAATTAATACACTGTGTTTACACCCTACACACTTAATGCGAATATCCATGCCCATCCGAATAATCTCCATCTCATTGCTGCCACATGGATGCTGCTTCTTCATCTGCACAATGTCCCCAAGCTGGAAACTTTTACGCTCCACCTATGCCATCCCCCTCATCCTTCTCCTGAGCTGCTGCTTGCTCTAATGCTGCCTGGTTGCTCCTCTCGTGGTACTCCAGTGTTTTCTTCACATCACTCTGAATTTGCCGCTCTACAGAGGCTCTGGAGTTCGGCAGGCACTCAGCCACAATGCGGACCACGTATTCCGAGGTAGACATCGACTGGATACCAAGCACGTCAGGTACTTTAATGATATTCAGATCGCGATCCTCAATTCCAACCAACGCCCGTTTCACCAAGTGCACAGACTCATCCAGGGTTTGTTCACCCTTCATTGGAATATCCACGACCGCAAGGGAATTGGACATCGAAAAATTGGTTACACTTGCAATCGTACCATTTGGAATGATGTGCACCTCACCCTGCCAGCTAACCAGCTTGGTCGTTCTCAGGCCAATGACCTCAACCGTTCCTTTATAGGTACCTGTTTGAATCACATCGCCTACTGCGAATTGATCCTCCAATATAATGAAGAAACCGGTAATAACATCCTTGACCAATCCTTGAGCCCCAAAACCGATAGCCAGTCCAAGTACTCCCGCACTTGCTAACAATGGCCCGACTTTCACATTGATCTCAGATAACAGTAACAGAATCATAATGAAATTACATGTTATGGAGGTCGCATTTTTCATCAACTCTCCCACCGTGATAAAGCGACGAGGATTGACGCGAATCTTGCCTTCCTGCTTACGTGCCATCGTGCGGTCTATAATACGTGATACAATCTTGATCACTATACGCGTAATAATGAAAATAATAACGATTCGGATTGAGCTGAACAGAATATTAAACCACATGTCCGCATCCGCGACTTTATTCCATAATTTATCAGTCCAGCTTATAGCACTTTTTACGGCAGTCTCCGCTGGTCCCTCTTCTCCTGAAGCAAACATAAATGGCAACATAGATCAAACCTCCTCTACATGGGTATGTTATCATAGCTGTCAGCGGTTTTGAAATAGAGGCCACGGATCTCCACAAATTCGTTACGAATGATCTGCTTCACTCTCTCCAGATCTTCTTTGGGAAACTGAATACAAAGAGCACAGCCCGCTGTGATCTCTTTCGGGGTGGGAAATAAGTCGATTTCAATCTCGGCAAACTCCAGCAGCATTTCTGCCCTAAGCGCCTGCTGGGTGGAATCAAAAGCAATCAGCATCCAATCATCTAGCCACTCGTCCATGTCCGGCTCCTTTCGCGATACATTCGGCCCTTTGAAAAAGCTTGTCCCCACGAAGTATAAAACGTTCTATCCTTCCATATACTGTTACTACTATTCCAAGGGAAAGGATAGATCCTATGAATCCCATTTCGCATTCCTTCTCATCTCAAGACATGGCCAGCCTGAAAATCCCACATACAGATCCAGGCATTCACTCAGCCATCATTCATCGTTTAATGTTTCATCTCTATAAAGCCCACTCTTTGCAAAATGTAGTTGTCGTCTGTATCGGTACAGATCGCTCTACCGGGGACTGCCTTGGCCCGCTCGTCGGCTCATCGCTTGCCAAGTGGGACAGCCCTCTATTCCATCTCTATGGCACATTGGACGAACCTGTACACGCAATGAACCTGCAGGACACCCTTCACAAAATACACGCCACACATCACAACCCTTATGTGATCGGCATTGACGCCTGTCTGGGACAGTCTTCAAGTGTTGGATGTATCCAGGTCGTGAATGGACCACTCAAGCCAGGAGCGGGTGTAAATAAAGAATTACCGCCGGTCGGCGATATCCATCTTACAGGTATCGTTAACGTCGGCGGCTTTATGGAATACTTTGTTTTACAGAACACACGTCTCAGTCTCGTCATGCGCATGTCCGAGATAATATCCAGCAGTCTCTACTCCGCCATTCGCGAATGGCATACCCGTTCTACTCTGCTTGCTGTGCCAGAGTAATGGCTTCTTTTTCCTCAGGGGAAAGTGTATATGTGGACTCTCCCCCTTTAAGAGGTTTGGCGTATACATAGGAACCATCACGATTATAAATGCCGGTAAGCACCATACCATCCTGGCTATCGTTAACCATCGCCATTGAGAAGCTCAGGTCACTCCCATTTTCTCCGTAGGCGTTATACCTTTTCACACCCACTTTACCCTGAATACGGGTCAGCTTCTGCATCACAACCTGTAACTGATTCGTTTGCAGTGTATGCTCATCCTCAATGCTGTCCATCTGAATTTTCAGATTGATTAACAGCGACTCCAGATCTTCCACTCCACTGCCAGCCATCATGGCCTCATACTTCCGTTTAAACTTCCGTAGCTTTGCGCCTTGAGCAATACTTATGATAAGTAAAATCACCAAAAGTAATGCCATGCCGCCAATAATCCATATCAGCTGTTCCAGAATCAGCTCATTTAATTCAGCCATGTAGTGCAACTACCCCTCTGTTGGTTTGTTCAGGTTAACGTTTGTAGCTTCAAACATACTCCACATCATCGATCCACTGAGCCAAGTAAGCATCCAACGTTCTACTATAACCCTCTAGCTTACTCCTATTATTCACCAGATAACCTATACGGTTAATCACTCGTTTTGACCTTTTGCCTCTTTAACATTTTGCTTATTCAAGCGATTGAAATTCATGTTTTATTC
Organism: Paenibacillus sp. FSL K6-0108; assembly: GCF_045040695.1. Taxonomy (NCBI): domain Bacteria; kingdom Bacillati; phylum Bacillota; class Bacilli; order Caryophanales; family Paenibacillaceae; genus Paenibacillus; species Paenibacillus sp. FSL K6-0108. The sequence goes on from NZ_CP150288.1 coordinate 7,569,251, forward strand.
GAGCTGATTCATACCAATTTTGATGCTGTTAATTCGATAACTGCTTCGATCAGCGCGTCGACATCTTCCCTTGATGTATTATATCCTACGCTCGCTCTGACAGCCCCACTTGCCGTTGTACCTGCCGACTCATGGGCAAGAGGTGTGCAATGGAAACCTGCACGCACAGCAATGCCATAATTCCGGTCTAATTGGAAAGCGAGCTGAGCCGAATCATATCCCTCAACAGTAAAGGATAACAATCCAGTACGCGGTTGTCCAATCTCAGGACCAAGCATTCGAATTCCCTTTACTGATGATAACCCATCCATCATATGCTGAGTCAAATTCCACTCCTGTTTATATATGAACTCAGGTGTAAGCTCAAGCACATGCTGCACTCCAGCTGCCAGACCTGCTATACCCACGGTATTCGGCGTACCTGCCTCATAGCGATCGGGTCGAACAAGCGGCTGCTCAATCGCCTCGGATTGGCTTCCTGTTCCTCCGTGAAGCAAAGGTTGTACATCCAGCTCAGGAGCGATGTACAGCCCACCCGTTCCCTGCGGCCCCAGCAGTCCTTTATGCCCTGGAAAGGCAAGCATACCGATGCCAAACTGCTTCACATCCACAGGTATAATCCCAGCACTTTGGGCAGCGTCAACAAGCAAAGTCGCCTGATGTTTTTGACACATCAGCGCAATTTCACCAATGGGCAGAATACTCCCCAGCAGGTTCGAACTATGCGTGCAGACAATTAATCTGGTATTGGATCGAAACAACCGTGCGAATTGGGCCAGATCGATCTGTCCGGCAGCGTTAACAGGAACATAATCAACCTCTACATTACGAGATCTGCGCATGTACTCCAGGGGCCGTCTTACTGAATTATGTTCAGCCATTGTAGCAATGACATGATCGCCTTCTCTTAACCACCCTTGAATAGCTAGATTTAAAGCTTCTGTGGTATTAGAACCGAAAGCGATATCATTCGCATTACGTACACCTAATAGAGTGGATAACGCTTTTCTGGCACCAAATAAAACTCGGCTCGCCTGTACAGCCATCCGATGACTGCCTCTGCCTGGGTTGGCCCCTGCAACATCCAGAGCTTTCATCATAGCTTCCCCGACAGCAGGTGGCTTGGGCCAAGATGTCGCTGCATGATCCAGATAGATAACTTCCTTCACTTCATGACCACCTCTACCCTTAATTGATCGTTCTTGTTTGAGTAGATCCCTATAAACAAACAATGACATATCGGTTCTCCATAATACAGAGGCGATATGTCATCACATGAAAAAGCCCCGCATGTTGTTCATCGATCGTGGAATCATGACTATTATTGCAACAGTTCCAACAGTCGCTCCAGATCTTGTTTGCTGTAGTAGTTGAGCTCAATTTTCCCTTTATCTTTGTTATGCTTAATTTTCACCGTAGTTTTGAACCGTTCACGTAAGGATTCTTCCAATGTATCAATAAATGGATCCTTTTTCTTCAACTTGGATTTGGCTTTCGCTTCACCTATTTTGGAACGATCCAACTGCTGAACAGCCTCTTCCAGTTCACGTACACTCCATTGCTGGTCAATGGTTTGTTTTGCAAGCTGCTTTACCAGGCTCTCATCTTTAACACCGACGATAGCACGTGCGTGTCCCATTGACAATGTTCCACGTGAAACATGATCCTTCACTTCTTCCGGCAATGATAACAAACGCAGGAAGTTAGCGATGTGAGAACGTGATTTGCCCACTTTTACAGAGAGCTCTTCTTGAGTTAATCCGAATTGGTCCATCAGTCCCTGATAAGCAACTGCAACCTCCATCGCATTCAGATTCTCCCGCTGCAGGTTCTCGATTAAAGCAATCTCCATAACCTGCTGATCACTGAAAGTACGAACTACGGCTGGCACAGTAGCATTACCACAATATTGAGAAGCTCTGAAACGCCGTTCGCCGGCAATAATCTCATAACCTCTCAAAACAGGACGTACAATAATAGGTTGTATGACACCATGCTGACGGATCGATTCAGCTAGTTCGTGTATCGCATCCTCATCAAACACTTTACGAGGTTGGTAAGGGTTTGCCCGCAGTTGACTAATCGGGATTTCTACGACTTTATCATCGTCATTAATTGAAAGCGAAGGAATGAGGGCATCAAGGCCTTTTCCAAGCCGCTTACTCATAAGAAATCACTTCCTTTGCGAGCTCTAAATAAACTTCAGCCCCTCGGGATCGAGGATCATACGTAATGATAGACTGACCATGAGAGGGTGCCTCACTAAGCCGCACATTGCGCGGAATAATGGTCTGATACACCTTTTGTTGAAAATACTTCTTCACTTCTTCAATCACTTGAATGCCCAGATTCGTCCGTGCGTCAAACATCGTCAGCAATACCCCTTCAATCTGCAGGGATGTATTCAGATGCTTCTGCACCAAACGAACGGTGTTGAGCAATTGGCTCAACCCTTCGAGCGCATAATACTCACACTGAATCGGGATGATCACCGAATCGGAAGCTGTCAACGAATTGATCGTCAACATGCCAAGGGAGGGTGGGCAATCGATCAGTATGTAATCATAGTTTTTTTTCACCATGGCGAGTGATTTTTTCAGGCGAACTTCCCGTGATATCGTGGATACCAGTTCAATCTCGGCTCCGGCAAGCTGAATCGTTGCAGGTATGATATGAAGGCCTTCAATCTGAGTCTCCACAATCGCTTCCTGAGGGGGAACTTCATTAATGATGACATCATATATACAATTGGCCACATCTGCTTTGTTGATCCCGACTCCACTGGTTGTATTCCCTTGGGGGTCAATATCGACAAGCAGGACCCTTTTCCCGAGTGAAGCCAGCCCTGCACCCAAGTTAACAGATGTCGTCGTTTTCCCCACACCGCCCTTTTGATTTGCTACGGCCATAATCTTAGACAATTACTTCACCTCAAATAAAATAGGAGTCTTTTCTTGTAGGTTGTGAGCTACAGTTAACAAAAAGCAGGGGCTATCATTCGCACAAACATCAACTACCGTTTCTTCATGGTGCTATTCTACGCTGTTCATCCTACTCTCAACTTTATAGACAGAAAAAGCGGCCCCATTGCCGCCTTAAGCTTCAACTATTTGCGTTTAGGAATATGAATGACGATCTCATAATGATCTTCATGATCTGCTTCTTTTGTTTTGATATCCATACCAGAACCAGATACCATATCAATGGATTGACGAATTGTATTAAGTGCGAGTCTGACATCTTTGGTAAATGAGATGCGTTTGGACTTTTTGATTTTGGAAGCTTCCTTATAAAAGGCAACCCTTGCTTCGGTTTGTTTTACATTCAACTCTTTATCAATAATCTCGCCGAGCAATTTCATCTGCAGCTCTTCCGTATCCAATGAAAGCAGCGCTCTGGCATGACGCTCCGAAATCTTACGTTCCATCAGCGCTATCTTAATTCCTTCCGGTAGCTGTAACAACCGGATTTTGTTGGCGATCGTCGATTGGCTTTTGCCTAATCGCTGCGCAAGACTTTCCTGTGTAAGTTGGTGCAGGTCAATCAATTTCTGATAAGCAACAGCCTCTTCAATCGAAGTGAGTCCCTCACGCTGCAGGTTCTCGATCAATGCAATGGACGCCGCCTGAGAGTCGTTGAATTCACGTACAATGGCCGGAATATGATCCAAGCCAAGTTTTCGAACCGCACGCCAGCGACGCTCCCCGGCGATAATCTCATATGATCCATTTCGTACGCGGACGACAATCGGTTGTATTACTCCATGTGTCTTGATCGTCTGCAACAACTCATCAATTTTATCATCATCAAAAATAGTACGGGGTTGATATGGGCTGCTCACAATTTCATTGACCGGAATTTGTTTAATCTCATCTCCGTTATTGCGCTCCGCCAAACCAAACAACTTCGAAAATTGTTCTTTCATTCCGTATATTACCACCTAGTTTCGTAATAGCTCCCGCTGGGTTGCAGGTGCTTCTTATTCGATATGCGACCTTTCCAATACTGTCGTTTTTCGAATAAGTTTTGCCTTTCATGACGTTTTCCGTAACCTATACAAATATGCTCAAAAATCTATCTATACATATAATCTATGATCTCTGTAACTCAGGATCGGATACTTCTATTCTATCATCTTTTCTTCCATAATCCTATGTTTACCTATTCTTTAAACTCTTCTAATTTTCCTGCTTTTTCTTCATAAATATTAGCCATATGACTGCTAGAACACAATGAAATATGAAGGATCTCTGAAGACAGGATCTGCTCATAGTAGCTATGATGTGTACACGTTGCCACCACGTAGAACTAGATTTTCAAAAGACAACCTCGGTGGCAACACTACATGTTTGATTCCGTATTTTCCTCTTTTCAATGTAATCCGAATGTAGATGCGATCTATACCTCGTTAATAAACTTAAAAACAAAAAGAGGATGTTTCACGTGAAACATCCTCTTAACTCTTATTCTATGTTCTTCATTAAATCAACGAAGAATGACTCTTTTACCTTTTAGTACATACGATGTTGCACAAGAACTATACTAAAGGTGTTTTTAATGGTGTTCCTGGTTTACGTGGATATTTAAATGGGGTCTTATCAAACTTCTGAATCAGAATGATATGACGTGCCGATTCTTCAACGGGCAGTTGGAACGGATGAACTGCTTTTACCCGTCCTTTCAACTGGTTAAAGCTGAATTCAGCCTCCTTCATTTCTTCGCGCGGGTCTCCGCCCTTCATTGCAGCGAATAATCCACTTTTGCGAACAAATGGCAGACAGAATTCGTTAAGCACCGCCAGTTTCGCAACTGCACGCGCAGTTACAAGGTCGTAGCTGTCCCGATATCCTTCTTTACGTCCAAGCTCCTCTGCACGCCCGTGAATCAATTCCACATCCGTTAAGCCGAGCGTGTCCACAACATGCTGAAGAAAGCCAATGCGTTTATTCAGCGAATCAATGATGGTCAGCTTGATATGCGGGAAACAAATCTTAAGAGGTAGTCCTGGGAATCCCGCTCCTGAACCGATGTCTGCAAGTTTGTTTACTTTCGACATATCGGTATAAAACGCCAGCGACACCGAATCATAGAAATGCTTGGTATATACTTGTTCACGTTCGGTAATCCCGGTTAGATTCATTTTTTCATTCCAGGCCACCAGCTCCTGAAAATACAACTCGAATTGCTCCAGCTGGCGTTCATCCAGCTCCAGTCCATGTTTCTTCAGACGCCGTTGTAGCTGCTGTTGAATATCGTCCATTATTGTCCCCTTGCTGCGGTTACACGGTTATAGTGCTCCAGGTAAACCAGCAGTATGGAGATATCTGCAGGAGTAACCCCGGCAATACGGGATGCCTGTCCGATCGAGATTGGACGAATCGTAGCGAGCTTCTGCTTTGCTTCCATAGCAAGTCCATGAATTTCATCATAGATAATCGTGTCCGGAATTTTCTTTTTCTCCATTTTTTGCAAACGTTCCACGTGGATCAATTGTTTCTCAATATAACCCGCATATTTAATTTGGATTTCCACTTGCTCTTTCATGTCAGCAGTCAATTCAACTTCGGACGGTGAGATCTGCTCAATCCAGTCATACCCGATCTCTGGGCGACGCATCAATGTCAGAAGTGTGCTTCCATCCTGAATCGGTGTAGAACCGATTTCTTCCAGTTTCGGATTCACTTCGACAGGGCGTACTTTTGCTGCTTTCAGACGTGCCACTTCCTGTTCTACCTTTGCCTTTTTGTCCAGGAATTTGGCGTAACGTTCTTCGGTGATCAATCCAATATCATGACCAATTTCCGTCAAACGCATATCGGCATTATCATGACGAAGCAACAAACGGTATTCTGCACGGGAGGTCAGCAGACGGTAAGGCTCATTCGTACCTTTGGTGACGAGATCATCAATCAATACCCCAATGTACCCTTGGGAGCGATCAAGTACGACAGGTTCTTTACCCTGTACTTTACGTGCAGCATTGATACCAGCCATTACGCCTTGTCCTGCCGCTTCTTCATACCCCGAGGTACCGTTAATCTGCCCTGCTGTGAACAGACCTGGCAGACGTTTCGTTTCCAGTGAAGGCCACAACTGTGTAGGCACCATGGCATCATATTCAATAGCGTAGCCGTTACGCATCATTTCTACTTTTTCCATACCAGGAATGGAGCGAAGCACCGCCAATTGAACATCCTCAGGAAGACTGGTGGACAGACCCTGTACATAGTATTCCGATGTGTTTTTGCCCTCTGGCTCCAGGAAAATCTGATGCTTCGGCTTGTCGCTGAAACGCACAATTTTATCCTCGATTGATGGACAATAACGTGGTCCGGTCCCTTCAATAACACCTGAGAACATAGGCGCACGGTGAAGATTATCGTTAATAATCTGGTGTGTCTCCACAGACGTATACGTCAACCAGCAAGGCAGCTGCTCATTATCGGAAGATTCCGTTTCATAAGAAAAGAACTTAGGCTCGTCGTCACCTGGCTGAATTTCCGTTTTGCTAAAATCAATCGTATCCTTATGCACACGCGGTGGTGTACCTGTTTTAAAACGAACCAGATCGAAACCAAGCTCACGCAAGTGTTCGGATAACTTAAGTGAAGGTTGCTGATTATTCGGACCACTCTCGTACATCAACTCACCCATAATTACTTTACCGCGCAGATACGTACCCGTTGTCAAAACAACGGCTTTGGCCCGATACTCAGTACCTGTCTGAGTAACTACACCTACGCACTGTCCGTCTTCAACGATCAGACGATCCACCATACCCTGACGCATCGTCAGGTTGCGTTCATTCTCCATCGTTTCTTTCATCGTATGCTGGTAAGAGAATTTATCCGCCTGAGCACGAAGCGCATGAACAGCCGGTCCTTTACCTGTGTTGAGCATTCGCATCTGAATAAAGGTCTTATCGATGTTCCGTCCCATCTCTCCACCAAGTGCATCAATCTCACGTACCACATGTCCTTTTGCCGGTCCCCCAATAGATGGGTTACAAGGCATGAAGGCCACCATATCCAGATTGATGGTAATCATCAGTGTTTTCGAACCCATACGGGCTGCAGCCAGTGCCGATTCTACACCGGCATGTCCTGCCCCAACGACGATTACATCATAACTACCGCCATCAAAAGCCATTCCAGTTTACCTCCTTTTTGCCGCCGCACACCTAAATTCATGCAAACGATCTATTTTCTGTAAAAATGACGAAACACGCTCCGCACTCCACGGATAGCATTTCGATCTATATTAAGCCATCAAGTCTATAGTTACTTCAGACATATTCGCGGATTCTTTGACCATCCACAGATGGACTTTATAATCATACTACTTTTCAGCACCAGTATGTTTATCAGGTGTTATTTTCCGAGGCAGAATTGAGAGAAAATTTGATCAATCAACGCATCATGAGCTGTATCCCCCACGATTTCACCCAGCTGCTCCCATGCCAGACGAACATCAATCTGGATCATATCAATGGGAATCAGCTGCTCTGCCGCTTCATAGGCATCAATGAGCGATTGCTTCGCTTTTTTGAGCAAAGCGATATGACGCACGTTGCTGACATACGTCAGGTCTGCCGACTCCAGCTTTCCGCTAAAGAACAACGTCGAGATGGCATCTTCCAATCGGTCCACTCCCAGATCATCTTTTACTGACATCGGCACAAGCCGTTCCTCAGGGATGTAACGAAGCAGCACTTCGCGGTCCACCTGCGGCGCTAAGTCCATTTTATTCATAATAATAATTGATTGTCTACCGCGTATTTGTTCCAATAATTCAATTTCGTCCTGATGCAGTGGCTCGGCAGCATTGATAACCATCAATAACAGATCCGCCTCATTCACAGCAGAGCGAGAACGCTCCACTCCAATCTTCTCCACGACATCCATCGTTTCCCGAATACCTGCCGTATCGAGCAGCTTGAGCGGTATATTATTAATTGTAACAAACTCTTCAATGACGTCACGCGTTGTCCCCGGGATGTCCGTTACAATTGCGCGATTGTCCTGAGCCAACGTATTAAGTAATGAAGACTTCCCTACGTTTGGCCGGCCTACGATAGCGGTTGTAATTCCTTCACGCAGTATCTTGCCTTGCTCTGCTGTTACAAGCAATTTATCGATTTCAGTCATGACCTGACTGGATTTTTCTTTAATAAATTCAGATGTTAGTGACTCTACATCATGCTCAGGATAATCGATATTAACTTCGATGTGAGCAAGCGTCTCCACCAGCGTGTATCTGAGATCGCGCAGCTTGGATGACAATTTGCCCTCCACCTGCTTGAGTGCAACAGAGAAAGCACGATCAGATTTGGAACGAATGAGATCCATTACGCCTTCTGCTTGGGAAAGATCAATCCGTCCATTGAGAAAGGCACGCTTCGTGAACTCGCCGGGTTCAGCGAGACGAATATCCAGCTGCAACAACAGATCCATTACGCGTTTAACCGACACTACTCCGCCATGGGCGCTAATCTCCACGACATCCTCTGTTGTGAAGGAACGTGGCGCCCGCATCACCGTCACCAAGACTTCCTCAATCTTCTCGCCAGTCCCCGGATCTATAATATGACCGTAATGGACCGTGTGGGATGCTGCCTGTGTTAGTGGGGTTTTGCTGCGAAAAATCTTCTCCGTCTCCGACACCGCATCCGGGCCGCTCACCCGGATTACAGCGATACCCGCTTCTCCAACAGCTGTTGATATCGCTGTAATCGTATCACTAATCATCGTTATCTCTCCTTGCTCTATTTTAAAATTGCGCCCCTCCGGACGCTCATATTAATTTCAATATATAGTTCAATTGTCCAGTTGCACCACAACACATCTTTCCGCATCATACATATCTCGATAATGCATTTTTGCGGTCGCTCTTCCGATTGGGAAAAGTACTTCTGTACGAAAAAAGCAATGGCTTCTGCACCGGGCAGGAAGCCATTGCGTCTTCAATTTCGTGTTATTTCGTCGTAATGACTACGCGCCGATTGGGCTCCTCGCCCTTGCTGTATGTCTTAATCTGCGAGTGGTTTTGCAATTTCGCATGAATGACTTTACGTTCAAGTGGCGGCATTGGCTCCAGTACAACTTCCTTGCCGGTGCGAATGGCCTGTCCAGCTAAACGCTCAGCCAGATCCTCCAGCGTCTTGCGTCGACGTTGACGGAAATTCTCTGCATCAAGTACGATGCGAACAAAGCTTTCCGAATAACGATTTGCTACAATGTTCGTTAAATATTGAAGGGCATCCAGCGTCTGTCCACGTCTACCAATAATCATGCCCAGGTCTTCACCGGCGATATTGAAAATGTGTCCGTCACGCTGTTTTTTGATATGCACTTCAACATCCAGTCCCATACCTGCTGCCACTTCTTTTAAGAAAGCAGCCGATTCCTCATAGGGATTTTTAGCAGCCACACCCTCAGCTGTTGCTTCAACCTGAGGAATATGTGCGGCCGGCTTGATCGGCTGTGGAACAGGTTCAGGCACAGGCAGAAGTTTCACTTCCACTTTAGCGGCCTTAACCCCGATCAAACCCAGGAATCCTTTTGACGGCTGCTCTAACACTTGTATCTCGACCTTGTCCCGGCTTACGCCAAGCTCAGCCAATCCTTGGTTTACAGCATCTTCAACGGTTTTTCCTGACGCAATGACTTTGGTCATTTCGATTTTTTGGCCCCTTTCGAACCTTTTCCAGAGACAGTTGCCTTGCCACCGTTTTTGCGTTTAGCTCCATTTCCATTTTTGGAAGAGCTGGTCTGCTTCACGTTGACCTCAGCCACGACTTTATCATTATTCCGGTAAAGGAAATAGTTTTGCACGATCGTGTAGATATTACTGTAGAACCAGTATAGTGGCAATGCAGCCGGGAACTGGTACGACATAACGAAGATCAATATCGGATACACCCACAGCATGAACTGCATCGGTCCAACCTGCTGTGCAGGGTTCATGCGCATCATCATCCATGTTTGAACGAATGTCGTGATGGCAGCCAGCACTGGCAAAATAAACAGGTGATCCGGCGCTCCGAGTTGAAGCCACAAGAAATCATGTGTTCTCAGACTCGAGTTTCCGTAAATGGAGTTATAAAGTGCGATGTAAATCGGCATCTGAATCAGAAGTGGTAGACAACCCGCCATCGGATTAACTTTGTTCTCCTGAAACAACTTCATTGTTTCTTGCTGAACTTTCTCAGGTGTATCTTTATACTTGGCTTGAATTTCTTTCAACTGCGGCTGAATAGCTTGCATCGCTTTGGAACTGCGAACCTGCTTCATTGTCAGCGGCAAGATTAACGTCCGTACAATTAACACCATCACAAGGACGGCCAGTCCATATTCACCGTTAAACCAGTTGGCAAATGTATCGAGCGCCAGTGAGAACCAATAGATAACATTGGCTTGCCAAAAAGAATCACTAGTCCTCAGATCTTCCGTAGTAACCCCGGATCCTTGTGGAGTACATCCGGCGAGTACAGTGACCATTGCAATGACTGCAATGAGGAGAATCCACTTCCCCTTTGATGTCTTCAATCGCGACACTTCATAACCCCTCTCTTAACCATTCCATTCCACCGTAAATCATACCATAATTAGGAGGACAAATAAACCGATGCTTACCGCTTGCCCGACTTCAAAAGAGAACCCTTGCGCATCGCATGCAGCAGGCTTTTTTCCATCTCCTTGTAGGACATGTCCAATGCACCTTTTCTGACGATAAAGATCAGATCCATCTGCGTGACAATCTCTTTCTCATGATGGCGTACAATTTCCTTAATCATGCGTCTCATCCGGTTGCGTACGACAGCGTTTCCGATTTTCTTACTGCAGGATACACCTACTCGGAATTGTTCTGTATCTTTACGACGACAGCCATACACCACGAACTGATGATTGGCAAACGATTTCCCATACCGGTATACGCGGCTAAAGTCCGCCCGGTTTCGTAAACGCAGTCTTTTATACACGGCGCTTCTCCTTGCTGTTTCCCACCAACGTTATTGACGAAAGCCTTATTACTGATTTAGTATAGGCTTTCTTGAATAACGATAAACTGCCTTGGTGGCAACTTCATTTGGGATGATTGTTGATCAGTCATTTCAACTGAGCAAACATTCATCCTTATATAAGGAACGTTTTCGAAAAAACGGACATCTCATTCATTGAACATACATGTACTAATTATGCTTTTGCTCAGCCAATTCAGACCTGACCTGTAGCAGCATCCAGTCTGAAATGACCAATTTAAGAAAAAAAAGACCACCTCGGTGGTCTTCACATGCATTAAGCACTCAGGACTTTACGGCCTTTCAGGCGACGTGCAGCCAGAACTTTACGTCCGTTGCTCGTGCTCATTCTTTTCCGGAAACCATGAACTTTTTTACGTTTGCTAACGTTCGGTTTGAATGTAGGTCTCAATGTATTGCACCTCCTTACAAGGAAATACTTATGTGATGAATCATTTTCATCTTCACAGAAAACACCTTTATACATTTAACCACGATCACCTAGAAATGTCAACTACAACCCTCTTACCTCTTTTCGCCTTTTAATGTCTACTCCACCCCGTCTAAACGACCATGGATGCGCCCCCTGTTTATAACCTTCATTAAGCAGCATTTAGGACTCTAAAAGTTATCCCCAATTTCCGATCCGTTCAACAAAATTAGGCTTTTACGGTTATCCACACCCCTTTAACCCCTTAATCCAAATCTTTCATTGTCTTTTCAAGTTATTCACATGTGGATAAAGAATATTTAAAGTCGATCTAACTGTCTCACTAGCCCTGCTTTCGGTTAATATTCCTACGTTTTAGAAATCCATTGGTGCTGCTATCCATTAGGTGGCCCATGTATTCTAACCTTTGAAGTGACATATTTTAATTTTAATGTATCCGCTTTATTCTTATGGTTTACAAGTATTCGAGAAAGGTGTAGGATTAAAAAATCACATCTTGTATACAAGTATACTTATGCGGAATGAACTACAAATCTAGGCTTATTTAAAGGAAGCCCATTATTCCTTCAGCTCTTTGAAAAATCCATTTGAAGCAGTATGACGTTCCTCGATTCAGCTCGTGCACAAAAGCATGCTGCCATTTATTTTCGTTATAAGGATTAGTCTAAAGCGATCATTCGGCAAAATAGTTGTGCTATGATCAGTATTGAATTGATTACTTATAATAGGAGCGTTAGCCATTATGCTGTTTCCTTCATCCTGGCTTCAGGGAGCATCCCGCGGGGAAGCCATTGCCTGCGAATTAAGACTGCGGATCATTAGTGGAACCCTTCGTCCTGGCGAAGTTTTGTCAGAAAATCGAATTGCCGCTGATTTTGACAGCAGCCGGTCACCTGTACGTGAAGCGTTAAGAACATTGTCGAATGAAGGACTTATTCGTCTGGAGCGCATGGGTGTCGTTGTCATTGGGTTGAAAATTAAAGATGTCGAGGAATTGTACGATGTGCGTTTTCTGATTGAAAGTTTTGTGCAGCAGCGACTTGCGGGGGATGTCCCAGAGCAATTGATTACCCAGTTAAGCAATGTGATAGACAAAATGGACTTGGCTGGCCGCCATCAAGATGCAGTTGAATTTGCATATCAGGATCTCACTTTTCATGAGACTATTATTGAAGCCGCCCAGCACTCGCGTATCTTGCATCTATGGAGAAGCATTCGTTATGTTGTCATGACGGTCATGCTGCTCACCACCCGCAGAGTCTTTATTCAGGGCGAGAAGAAAGTAAGCGCTGTAATCGGCAAACACCGTTTGCTGGTAGAGGCACTTGAATCAGGTGATAAAACACGCATCCAATCTGGAGTCCGCACGTATTTCCAGGATTCAGGCAAGACATTGCACGAAAGCTTTGATTCCTAATGACATAGGAGTGATATTCCACTCATCACTTTATGGAATATTTGTGCAAGGGATCGCAATCATGTCCATTGTGAATGATTGTCCTTTAACTTGTCGACAAGTATACAAAATGCGATTTGTTTCAATTTTTTGGGGCATATTAAATAGGGGATTTAGACGGATTTAGGCATCCTGAGCTGCATGAAATGTAAAGCAACTCCCCTCGGCCTGATCATGATTAGTTGTAAGCGTTATATAACATAAAAAAGGAGCATACCTCATGAGCACTCTTTTTGGGTTATCCCATAATGCAACGCTATTGGTCTGGACATTAATTGCGATTGTCTTCCTGATCGTGTTGATCTCCAAATATAAATGGAATCCTTTCATTACCCTTTTGTTGTCTGCACTAATGCTTGGTTTACTTGCAGGTATGAAGCCTGCAGATGTCATTTCCTCCATTACGGGAGGACTTGGTGGAACACTTGGAACAATCGCCATCGTTATCGGTCTGGGCACCATGCTCGGTAAGATGATGGCTGAATCCGGCGGAGCCGAGCGTATTGCTACCACGCTGGTGGATCGTTTCGGTGTGAAGCGTGTGCACTGGGCGATGATGATTGTTGGTTTTATCGTCGGTATTCCTGTCTTCTTTGAAGTCGGTGTTATTTTGCTAATTCCGATCATTTTCACCGTTGCGCGTAAAACCAATATGTCACTGCTGCAGATCGGTATTCCGATTTTGGCAGGTCTCTCTACTGTACATGGTCTCGTCCCACCTCACCCGGCTCCCATGATTGCCATCGAAGCGTTCAGTGCCGATTTGGGTAAAACGATCTTGTACTCCCTTATTGTAGGTACCCCTACGGCTATTATCGCTGGACCTCTGTTCGGTAAATTTATCGGTAAAAGAATACATACCGAACCACCTGCAGAGCTGGCTGAACAATTCGCTACGAAAAAAAGTAACAACTTGCCGGGTTTCGGAATAACCCTGTTTACCATTTTACTGCCGGTCATTTTGATGCTCATTGGCTCTATCGCCAATATCGTAGATCCTGACGCCACAAGCGGTTTTACCGTTTTCTGTGAATTTATCGGCCATGAAATTATAGCCCTGCTGATCTCCGTCGTGTTCGCCCTCTTTTCACTCGGATTCTCACGCGGGTTCAACAAACATGACATCTCCCGCTTTACCAGTGAATGTCTGGCGCCTACGGCGACCATCATTCTCATTATTGGCGGTGGCGGTGCGTTCAAGCAGGTGTTGATCAACAGCGGTGTAGGTAATGCTATTGCTGAGGTCGCTACACATGCCAATATTAACGTGATTCTGTTCGCCTGGCTTGTCGCTGCACTCATTCGGGTTGCTACCGGTTCAGCGACTGTAGCAATGACGACAGCTGCTGGTATTGTCGCTCCGGTGCTTGCACTAACACCAGGTGCCAACATTGAGCTGGTCGTACTCGCTACCGGTGCAGGTTCACTTGTTCTCTCCCACGTGAACGACGCAGGTTTCTGGATGATCAAAGAATTTTTCAATATGAGCGTCTCACAGACGCTGAAGACGTGGACCGTTATGGAAACACTACTATCTGTCGTTGGATTGATTTTTATTTTGCTGCTAAGTACAGTCGTATAAATTAAATATCTATATAGAAGAAAAGAAAATAAATTCAAATCATTCAAGCTTTAACTTTACGGGTTCAAAAGAAAGAAGGTTCGTACAAAATGAACAACTACATGATTGGGATCGATATCGGTACAACCAGTACCAAATCCGTACTATTTACGGAACAGGGGGAAGTTATAAGCACGTCGACTCAGGAATATCCGTTATACACCCCAGCTCCGGATATCGCTGAGCAGGATCCGGAGCAAATTGTGCAAGCTGCCCTTCGCTCCGTACGCGACGTGATGGATCAGAGCGGCGTAGCTGCGGAACAAATTATGTTTGTGTCCTGCAGCTCTGCCATGCACAGTGTCATTGCGATGGGACAAGATGGGACCCCACTCACCCGCTGCATCACTTGGGCCGACAACCGGAGTGCTGCCTGGGCTTCACAGCTGCGAGAGAATGGACTGGGACATCGTATCTATTTACGTACAGGTACACCGATTCATCCCATGTCGCCACTGACCAAATTAATGTGGCTCCGCCATGACGAACCTGGACTTTTTCAACGTACGGCCAAATTTATTTCTATTAAAGAATATTTGTTCTTCCGTCTGTTCGATCAATATGTCGTAGATCACTCCATCGCCTCCTGTACCGGCCTGCTCAATCTGGAGCAACTGGATTGGGATGCCGAAGCCCTTGAGGTTGCAGGCATTACACCTGAGCATCTATCGAAGCTCGTCCCGACCACACATATTATAGAGGGAATGGATCGAGCGTTGGCTGAAAAAATGGCCCTCTCCCCCTCCACGCCCTTTGTCATCGGTGCAAGTGACGGGGTCTTGTCCAATTTGGGCGTGAACGCCATTGAGCCTGGCGTTGTTGCAGCAACGATCGGCACCAGTGGTGCTATTCGTACTGTCGTTGATCGTCCCGTGACTGATCCGAAGGGTAGAACATTCTGTTATGCCCTAACTGAGGATCTTTGGGTCATTGGCGGGCCTGTGAATAACGGTGGCATGCTTTTCCGCTGGGTACGGGACGAATTTGCCGCTTCGGAAGTGGAAACAGCCAAACGGCTCGGCATCAATTCCTATGATGTACTCACCAAAATTGCGGAACGCGTCAGCCCCGGTTCGGAAGGACTTCTATTCCATCCATACCTTTCTGGGGAACGCGCGCCTTTATGGAATCCGAATGCCCGAGGTTCCTTCTTTGGCTTGACCCTTCATCACCAGAAAGAGCATATGATCCGTTCCGTTTTGGAGGGGGTTATTTTCAACCTATATACGGTACTGCTGGCCATGGAAGAACAGATCGGACAACCCACCTCCATTCAGGCAACGGGTGGGTTCGCTCGTTCCCCACTCTGGCGTCAGATGATGTCCGATATATTCAACCAGGAAGTCATTGTGCCCGAGAGCTTCGAAAGTTCCTGTCTGGGGGCCGTTGTGCTCGGTCTTTATGCTACAGGGCGAGTTGAATCGCTTCATGCTGTTTCATCTATGGTAGGTACAACGCACAAACATACCCCAATCAAAGAACATGCGTCGATCTATCAGGAGCTGCTGCCTATCTTTATTCGCATTTCGCGAAAGTTGGAAGAAGAATATGCAGATATCGCGGAATTCCAACGTAAATTTTCCGCTCATATCGAGTAACTCATCCTTTTATAACCACCAAAAAGAGGTTGTTCTCTTTGATCACCATTCCGGTGTTAAGGATCAACCTCTTTTTGGCATACTCAAAACTACTGCGCAATAGGGATACCTCCATCCCCAATTTTTGAGCCCATGCCAGCCTACCTCTTTCTAGGAATATATTTTGCCTTTGATTCATACACATCAATAAAGGCTCCTTCCATACATTTAAGCCTCCCCCTGATCTCCCTTTATTTTGATCTTTCCGTTTCCTCAATTTCTTTCATCGGTAAGCAGACCGAAAAGTAAACAGGCATGAAGAGCCACTCTCCTGTAAATCCCCAAAACGACCATTTTCACTTTACGGTTATCCACAGAGAGGTTATTCACAAACAGAGAATACTTTTACACACAATTCAGCATCATTTGACGAAAAACCTGTGTATAAAATAATTTGGGTTTTTGGGTCATCTTGTCGAAAGTTAAACAATTTATAAACAATATATTGTGTTGTGATTAAAAATTATACACAAGTTATTGAATTTGTGGATAAAATCACGCGATACATTGAAATGCCGGGCTTCTTTTGCTATGATTGTATTACTTTTGGATGTGAATATGTGATCTGACCCATAATATTATCAACAGCCTGTGGATAAAGTTGTGAACAATTTTCCGTTGTTCATTCTTTTTTTGTTTTCGACCTGCGGGGGTTTGGGGATAAATTCAACAATATATCTCGTATTTCGACACTGCATCATGGCTTAAGCCACACTTGGAACATGTAAAAGGAGTGACAGTCT